>JACKJH010000001.1 GCA_020638055.1 Hyphomicrobiaceae bacterium
ACAGGCCACTAGGCGTGCGTATCAGCGCCGCTCGGGCCTGTTTGAAGCCGGCGCGGATTGAGCGCAAATGAGCACATCAAGCACAGACTGCTGAATTTTTGCATTTCGCAAAATTCGCGTGCAACGGGCGATGGCACCCAATTGTGACGACGCTTCTTGAGCCGCATCTTTGCTTAAAACTCAACAAGCCGGCGGCGCGCCAAGGCTGCTGGTCGGCCCGAACCGCTGCGCACTTCAGCTAAACATGATCGCGTCCTTGGTGGAGCATGTTTTTCACGCTGAACCGCTGCGCACTTCAGCTAAACATGATCACGTCCTTGGTGGAGCATGTTTTTCACGCTGAACCGCTGCACACTTCAGCTAAACATGCTCTTTCGTCTGAAGCATGTTTTTCACGCTGAACCGCTGCACACTTCAGCTAAACATGCTCTTTCGTCTGAAGCATGTTTTTCACGCTGAACCGCTGCACACTTCAGCTAAACATGCTTTAGCGCCGACGGTTGCCCGTTGGGCCCGATGGCGGCATAGGCCCGCGCTGGTCTTTGTGGCGGAAATTGATGCGCCCCTTGGTCAGGTCGTATGGCGTCATCTCGATTGTTACGCGGTCGCCGGCGAGGATGCGGATGCGGTTCTTCTTCATGCGGCCAGACGTGTATGCGATGACCTCGTGTCCATTGTCCAGCTTCACACGACAGCGGGCGTCCGGCAGAACTTCATCCACCACGCCCTCGAACTCGAGCATCTCTTCCTTTGCCATTCAAACTCCTTGCCGCATCTTGGGATGCGGCCTTATTGGTAGCACAACGGGAGCAGCTTAATGCTGCTCCCGCAGGTCTCCGTCAAACGGATGACGATAGTGGTTCAAGACCGTTCGATCAGATCTCGCGCAGGTTTGTCGCGGCGATCTTGCCATTCCGGCCACGCTCGGTTTCAAACGAAACCTTCTGGCCTTCGTTGAGCGTTGCCAAACCGGCGCGCTCGACAGCCGAAATATGAACGAAGACGTCGCTGCCGCCTTCTTCCGGCTGAATGAACCCATAACCCTTCTGGCCGTTAAACCACTTCACAGTACCGTTCGCCATAGATGCCTCCAAGCAAGTGGCGTTTCTCTTGGGCGGAATTACCCGCAAGAATCAAATCGCGCGTTGGGGACTTCTAGTGACGGTAGTGCAGTGCAGACCGGGTAGAGTAGACCAAAGCGTATTCGATGGCGATTTATATGGCGCGACTTGCTGGCAAAGGCAAGGCCAACCAGGGGTAGGATTAGTAACTAAATCGCCATTTTACGCCCGTTGGCGGCAATACTGTGAATGAATTGGAATGAGGTTTCTCCTTGATGCTGATGATCTTTGTTGGTGGCATACCAGCGCTCGGCCGAGTGTGGAGCTGAATATTCGTTGAGATTTGCTTGGCCTGAGCTTTTGAGCGTCATCGAGCGCGAATTCAGGGTTTTGTTGCGCTGCGCCTTATGTCCTCGGCCAGCGCCAGGATGTCATCGACTGCCTTGCTTGACAGTTCTATCGGATGTGCGTTGGGAGGAAGGTCTTCCCGCAATCGGCCTCGTCCTTCTATGGTGATTAAGGCGGGATGCGGGCGCCTGGCGTAGAACGTCTTGAAACGCGTGCGCCAATCCTTGAATGCCGTCACCAGCAGCTTGAAGGATGGGGTGGAGCCTATGCCGCCAAACTTGTTTTTCTCGTCAATGACATGACAGCGGGCGCAGTGCTGATGCGCGATCTTTCGACCGGCCGTTACATCGCCCGCCGCAGCGGCTGAGATGGACGAGCCGCAGAAAATCAAGGCCACCACCGAAAGCAACAAATAGTCTCGCGGCAGCACCATGTGCCGCGAAGACCTCGCGGGCCATGCTGGCATCCCAACCATAGATATATTCGAATTTACCTTTTGCACATTTACGACCCACATGCGGTAGAGTTTATACCTTTTTTCCGTGCCTTTCCCACCTTAGCAAAATGCGACTGCAAACCGATGAACTGAGCCCGCGTCCGCGTCATGACACCCGCTGAAATATCAATCGCGATTGCTGGCCTGGCTTTTGCCGGGCTTGTCAAAGGCGCCACCGGCATAGGCTATTCGACATCGGCGCTTCCGATCATCGCGCTTGCGATCGGCTTGGAACGCGCCATGCCCCTGGTCCTGCTGCCCTCTTTATCATCAAACCTGTCTGTCATGTTCAGTGCGGGAGAGTTCGGCAGCACGCTTCACCGGTTTCGATGGCTGTATGTTGCGTTATTGCCGGGTTTGGTGTGTGGTCTTTCGGCCCTGGCTTGGATTTCGGCAGACAACGCTGCACATGTGCTTGGGGCGATTATTGTCGGCTATGTCGTGTACACCACTTGGAAGCCGACACTGGTTATTGCGAAAGCTGTCGAACCCTATTTGAATTTTCCAGTGGGCTTTGCCAACGGATTCATCAACGGCCTTACGGGTTCCCAGTTGCTACCCATCGTTCCTTACGGCCTCTCACTCGACCTTTCGCCCAACACCTTCATTCAGTTCGCCAATATCGGTTTCACGCTGTCATCCCTGATCATGCTGGTTGGCCTGCAGCGGATCGGGTTTCTTGATACGCACACGTTTGTGGTCTCACTGGCCGGCGTCGTTCCCGGTCTTGCAGGCGTTGCGTTGGGTACGCGCATTCGCCGTGCGATCTCGCCGGACGTATTTCGCCGCAGAGCACTCGCGGTTCTCGCGGCAATGGGCGTACTGCTCATGCTAGCCCGCCCTTCTCACGATGGTATGGCCGGCACGGAGGTGAAAATGATGACAGGCCAGGAGAGCCGTGTCGTTCGATGTGGGACATCGGGCAAGCGGCACGACACAGACTGTCATCATTTGCACCCCGCCCTGCGGGTCGCACTGGCGCGGCCAACCGCTGCGTCGGGCGGCTCAACCGTAGACCACCGCTACGCTTTTCGCCGCCCTCCTTGCGGGTCGATCTCGCGTCAGCACGATGACGGCCGTGCCCTCGTGAGAAAGGCGGGCTAGCCCGCCCTTCTCACGATGGTATGGCCGGCACGGAGGTGAAAATGATGACAGGCCAGGAGAGCCGTGTAGTTCGATGTGGTGCATCGGGCAAACGGCACGACACAGACTGTCATCATTTGCACCCCGCCCTGCGCGTCGCGCTGGCGCGGCCGACCGCTGCGTCGTGCGGCTCAACCGTAGAACACCGCTACGCTTATCGCCTCCCTCCTTGCGGGTCGATCTCGCGCCAGCGCGATGACGGCCGTGCCCTCGTGAGAAAGGCGGGCTAGGACGGTGAACTTTAATGCGCTTAGGGAAATGCTGATGAAGCCCCCACGCCAATTTTTTTGACCCGAACCCGCCGATTCCCAGCAACACGCTTAAAAAAGCAACAATATTTTATATGGTAAAAATGAAATGGATATGCCTTCCATCAATTCCCACGCCTTTTAAAACACTCCGATTTCCGCATTCCGGCACTTCAACGATTTTCTTTGAGCAGAACCAACGAATCCATCCAACCAATTGATCTCCATGATTAAATATCCGTTAACTGCCGTTCCGATTGAACATTAACCACCTTTTCGTTTCTGCATAACTTCTCGCCGACAAACTTTCAAAACTGAAAAAATTTAAAACAAAGCCCAGTCGCCAATTTCATTCCTGCGAAAATTCTACCAAGCGAATGCTCCGCGCAGACAAGCGACTTTTGGGTGAAATTAAAAATGTCTCTGAAAAGCAGTTTTCGAAACAGCGTGCGTGCATGCCGTGGCGCTACACGGACCTTGTGCCATGACAAGAGAGGCGGCGTTGCCCTCATGTTTGGCCTGACCGCGATCATCCTGGTTCAGATCGGAGGCGGTGTGCTGGACTATGCGCGGGCCTACAGCGATAAGCGGGTGGCGCAAAACGCACTTGACGCTGCAGCATTGGCGTTGATGTCGGACTTCACGAAATCCAACAATGCTTCACAGAGTAAAACCGTAGCAGAAGGTTACATCCACCAAAATTTGCACGGTTCGGAGGGCTGGAAGTGGGAGATCGGCGACGTCAAAGGGACAGACGCCCATTTGTCCTTGGAGCTGTCGGGTACCAAGAACTGGCCAACCGTATTCATGCGGCTTTTTGCAATAGACAAGATCCCGCTCAGGGTGGTGTCGCAAGCGAAAGTAACGGTGCGCCCGTTATCGGTTGCCGTCGTTCCCGACATTTCCTGGACGATGAGCCAGAATGGGCGCATGGAGGGCTTGAAGGAGGCGCTTAAGGAATTCTCGACGAGCTTCTTCAACATGAGCCCGCTGTTCCTCGACAAGCTGCAGCTTTCGATGGTCCCCTACGCTGGCAGCGTGAACGTTTCGAAGTATGAAAAGGCGCAGGATTTCTTGATGAACTGGCAATATGGCGTCAATCCGCAAAAGCCATTTCCCTATCAATTCTACCACTATCTTCGCAATCTTCCGACCAATAAGGGAAGCATTCTACACACTGAGTCCAGGCACCGATCGAGCGGCTCGACCTACTATGAGGTTCGCGAATACCAACTGCGCGGAAAGAAATGGCACTACGTCACGACTGTTGATCAGGAGCGCGAATGGACCGGCTGTCTTCAGGTCGCAGAACCGGAATTGGTACGCGAGGACATGCTCCCCCCTGCAATTGTGGGTCCCATGCCCCCAACTGCCTGGGCCGGTACGCGGGAATGCCCCCTCGAAGAAAGCCGACTTGAAGCCAACATACGCTCAAAAACAAAGTTTGACGCCATTTCGGAGAACTTCAAGATTGGATATGGTACGTCCCACGATATTGGGATGCTATGGGCGCTTCGCGTTTTGTCGCCAACATGGGCTGACTTTTTCGAGCTTGAGGCTAGGCCATGGAACTCAAGCCTTCATCCAAAATACGCGATCATTCTTTCGGACGGACAATCGAGAGCCCTGTTCAATGCAGGATTTCAAGCTTATCGCTCGGACGATCGAACTTCGGAGGATTTGGATCGCGTGTGCGACTACATGAAAAGCAAAGGTGTGACCATAATCGGTGTCGCGTATGATTTTAACGGCTACCTGCCGGAAGTGGAAAAGTGCGCTACGACTGGGTTCGCTTACCACGCCGATACTTTGAACGTAAAAGAGGTGTTCAAGGATATCGCCGACAGGATCCTGAACCTCAATACGCGGCTGACAAACTAGAAATTAGGCTTTGGTTTGGTCGCATTTTCTGCGACGAACCGGTGTCCACTTCGTCGGAAAATGCTTTAGGCCTCTGACGAGACTTTCTGCGTTGTGTTCGCCCCAGCGTTCTCGTCAACCGCACCCGTGCACCATGCCATGATGGCATCGGCATCTACGGGAAGCTGATCTGCAAAGCTACCCGTGAAGTTCTGCCAAGCCTCTTTTTGCCCAGCACCGACGGCGGCCAGCACTGGTATATTCAGCTCCAACGCCCGTTCGATGGCCTGGCGGAACCCATGACCTTCGCCTTCGCGCTTACCGAACCGATTGATAATGAGCAGATCCGGTTGGGAATTCAGCGATTCCACCACCACCCCGACACTTTCCTCCAAGGCAAATGAATCGAGCCGGCAACCGCTTGATTGAGGACCTCGTTTCTCAGAGATATCGATCAGGCGCCCGCTGGCCAGGTCTTCCAAGGTCATGTCGCAACGGCAGCGATCGCCACCGTCGGTGTTATGCTGGATGGCGCCAGCCAGCCTTTTAGCGCTCGATCTTAATCGGGTAACGACCTCCACGAGCATGTCGTCCATGCGGGGACCTTCCCCTTCACCGTAAAGAACTCCAGCCAGCCGCGTTTCGTGCATATCACGTACTCCCTGCCATTCCCGCAGGACAGCACCTTGCCCAGCAATTGTCCATGAAAACCAAGGTTGGCTGCTTATTTGAGTCAAGGCGATCCATGACGGCAGAGAGGCTGAGCGCCCCTTGCCGCCGAACCGCTACACACTTCGGCTAAACAGGCGCTCTCGTTCAACGCATGTTTTTCACGCCGAACCGCTACACACTTCGGCTAAACATGCGCTCTCGTTCAACGCATGTTTTTCACGCCGAACCGCTACACACTTCGGCTAAACATGCGCTAGTCAGGAAAAAAATCGGGTGGCCAGGCGGGCTTGATCCTGCGGCTTGCTCTTCTGTTGCGGCGCTCAAGCCTACGCATTTCACGCGCACTCAAACCCCTGCGTGGGGCACCCAGGCCGCTATAATAATCCGCGTATTCATCCTCAGCGCGGCTTCGCCTGGAGCTACTGGACGAGCTGCTTTTTATGTATCGCGTTGAACGCTCTAATTCTTGCACGCGCTTTTGATGAATGCGCGCAGGATCGTTGCTGGCGAGCCATTGCAATGATTTGCCAGCCATCGCCTTGGCGATGCGGCGATCGTGCCCGTAAATGTCTGGCAGTTCGTTGATCTGGCCGTTCTTGTCAGCCACCAGCGTGAAGTAGACATTGTGAACTGGAATCTGTTTTGTGAACTCCATTTCATTGTTCTCTTCTGCCCGCTTTCCAAGATGCGCGTCGATTTCCTCAGGATCCCATCCCTGGACATCCCGGAACAGCACCTCAGCCAGTCTGTGTGGGTGGCGGACACGAATGCACCCGTGGCTGAACGCCCGCTGCTTTGAGCTGAACAATCCGCGGTTATTGGTGTCATGCATATAAACCGAGTGCTTGTTGGGGAACATGAACTTCATTTGCCCCAAAGGATTCCATGCACTTGGGCTTTGTACGATGCTGAGATACCGGATGTCGGTCTTCGACCAACGAATGCTGCCTGGGTTGATCGTGCGGCCGTCTTTTACGATTTTCATGCTCCGCCGCGACAGGACTGAATAGTCACCGCCACGTAGACGCGGTAAAAGGTCGGTGATCTTGATAGAGTTGGGCACACCCCACTGTGGCTTGAACACGATATGATCCATCGTGTCGGAGAAGACGGGGGTCTGCTGTGACGGCTTGCCGACAATGATGCGTTCCTCATGGATGACTTTGCCGTTCTTGAACACCCGCGTCATATATTCTGGAATGTTGTTCCAAACGTAGGTGCTGCCAAGATCGTGCGGGAGCCAACGCCAGCGCAGCATGTTCGCCTTTATGGTTTCCAGTTCGGGCATCTTGGGTGGCTTGGGCGGCGCGTTTAGCAAAGCGCGAAGCGTATCGTTGATTTCGCGCTTGCGCGACTTGCCGTTGCGGCGAAGGTAATTGCGGATTTCATTGCCCAGCGCGCGATCGAAATACGTCGCTGCGACACCCTTTGCGGGAACGTCCAATCGCTTGCGCACCATGGCAACCTGCGGGTCGCTATCGCCGACCTTCAGTGTCGGTCCGTCGGGAATTTTCGCCGGCATTGCAACTGGCTTGGGTTGCATCCTGCCGGTCACGACCAGATACGCCTGCCGTAGCTTTTCAAATTGTGCAGATTGCGGATGCAGCGATTTGAGTACCTGTGCTGGATCTTTTGAATTTGCGAGCCTTGGCAACAGGTCGGCAGCGGCGGGCACCTCGGGCTTGTTATCGAGCCAAAGTGAGATGTCGTTGGGCTCAAAGTTCGCACCGAAGGCGTCGCGTGCGTAGGTCATCACCGCCAAGGACATTCCCAACTCGCCAAGTGCTGCACTTTGCGTGTTGCTTGCGATATCCGTGTCCGGAATCTGGAAGTCGGCGGGATCGAGAGCATATTCATCCGCGCGCCGCATCTCAGCTATCAGTTTGGCAACCTGGGGTTTAAAGCGATCGCCGTCGACCCAGAAAGGGCCAGCGATCTCGCCTCCGTAAAGTGCCCCTAACGCATCCAGCGATTCGATCTGGCGGGGATTTTTCGCCTGCGACTTCAACCTGGTGATTTCATGGAGTAGCGCAATCCGCAATGGTGCGACCGTCAGCGGAGCAAGTGACGGCACCTGTGCTTCGCCAAGCGCGGCGACGCGCTGCTCGCCCGAAGACGGGCGACTTGGCAAGGGGGGCTTTACGTATGCGCGCCCAACTGGAATATCGTCGGTCCAAATCCGCTCCGCCAATACCGGCCCTGCCGCGAAACCCGATGAAAAAGCTACCCCTGCGGCGCAAACAAGCGCCGTCTTCATAAAACGCATTACAACCACCACTCTATTGGGTCAGAACCATCCGCTTCGCCATCTTAATGGCACGCCAGCACGACAAACGCATCCGCTTTCGCGATCAAAAGTTTAATCCCTCAGAAGTGATAATGCAGATGCAATTGCCAATGGCGTTGCGCGCAGAGCCTGCCATGTCAGGCCTTTTAGAGCGTCGGGCGAGGCGCAATAATCCGGTTTTTGGGCGCAACAGGGCCTATCGGGATAGGAGAGGGGCAAAGCGCACCCCGCCGAAGCGTTACTGCTTGGGATTGCTTGGGGGATCGGATTTCACTTTGCATATTCGAACCCAAGGCCGACAGTCACGACGGGCCGCTCCCTTGGATACTACCCGCACGCAACTACAGTTCAGGCGCACACTGGACACGACTGGAATTGCGCGAACGGATGCATCTTTCATTCAGTCCAATTTCTGAATTCAGATTGCGCAATTCATTCGCAGCATCTGGTATACCAGGGCTTGCGTTTGGCGTTTCTGTCGCCTAATACTTGCGTATTGTCCTGCAAGCCGATGAGGAAACGTCGGGCGTTTGACCGACCTTCTCTTGTATCTTGCATGAGCAAACAATAAGTGGTTGCTATGTAGAACCGCTGGTCAAAGCGCGCCGGGTGGAACAAATATCGTGGACCTCAGCCGGTGGTCGGCTGCAATGTCTATCTTGGCTGATTTCAAGAGCCATCAAAGTCTATTAGGCTTGACCAGTCGCAAAAGAGCAGCATCAGATATGGCCAAACGGCTGTGCAAGAAATGCTGCCTTAAGAGGGGGAATGATGCGCGCATTTAGTTTGGCCGTCTCCTTGTTCGCCTTCTGGCTCGCCCTCTCAGGACATTACACCTTATTTTTGACGTCACTTGGAGCGCTTGCCGCTATCGTCGTGGTGTGGATGTCGCTGCGCATGGGGGTGGTCGATGCGGAAGGTCATCCTATCCAGCATTTGTGGCCCGCCTTGACCTATTACCCCTGGTTGTTGGTCGAAATTGTAAAATCCGCCTGGTCGGTGTCCAAAATCATCATCAACCCGTCGCTGCCGATTTCGCCGACCATGACCGTTGTGCGCGCCAGCCAGCGCAGCAACATCGGACTTACGACATACGCCAACTCGATAACGCTCACACCTGGCACGATTACCGTTTCAGTTCGCGGCGATGAGTTTACCGTGCATGCGCTGACGCGGGAGGGCGCCGACGACGTGGAGGCTGGCGGCATGGACCGACGTGTGCGTCAATTCGAGGAGGGCGCTTAGCGATGTTCATCGTTGCAACCGTTGCAGTGCTGATTGCCCTAGTGCTTGCAGTTTCGCGGGCAATCCTTGGCCCTAGCGTGTTTGACCGTGTTCTGGCCGGCAATTCAGTGGGCACGCTTGCCATTTTGTTGCTGGCCGTTCTCGGTTTCCTTACCGGCCGGCCGGAATGGCTCGATATCGCGCTGACATATTGCCTTTTGAATATCATCGGCACGCTCGCGGTTCTCAAATACTTCCGCTACGGCGATCTTGCCTATGACGACGAAAAGGAGCAGCCATAATGGAGCCCATCGTCAACGCGGCAAGCTGGCTATTGATCCTGCTGGGGTCTTTTTTCATCGTCGTGGGGGCGATAGGCATCGTGCGCATGCCAGACGTATTCGCCCGGATGCATGCTGCATCAGTTGTCGATACGACGGGCCTCGGCTTCCTTGTTGTCGGCCTCATGTTGCAGTCCGATTCCATACTTGTCGCGCTGAAGCTGTTCTTTATCCTGCTGCTATTCTTTTATGTGAGCCCGGTGGTGTCGCACGCGCTCGCTCAGGCAGCTTTATCAGCCAATATCGAGCCGCGTCTGGCCGATGACCGCCGCAACGATGGCGCGCATGCCTCAACGCCAGATGGCGGCAAGAGCAAAAGCCCGGAGAAACCGTGATGATTACCTTCATCCAGGGCGTGCTGCTGACGCTGCTTGCTGCCATCACGATCGCCATCGTGCGACAGCGCAATCTGTTTGGCGTCGTCATACTTGCGGGTATCTACAGCTTCCTTATTGCCAGCGTCATGATGGTGCTGGATGCGGTAGACGTGGCGATGACGGAAGCCTCCGTGGGTGCCGGCATTTCCACCGTGGTGCTGCTTGCCGCGTTGCACCTGACAGGGTCGCGCGAATACCCCCCAGCGCACGCTGCGCTGTTGCCCTTGTTCGTTTCCGCGGTGACGGCTGGCGCGTTGATTTGGGGGACTGCCGAACTGCCGAAGTTTGGCGTTTCCCACGCTCCCATACACCAGAACACCGCGCCGAAATACATTGAGGATGCCGCGCAACACAAAATGCCGCCCAACATGGTGACGGGCGTACTGGCAGACTATCGCGGCTATGACACGCTTGGTGAAACGACGGTGATTTTCACCGGTGGGATTGGCGTCATGCTGATCATGAGAGGCCGGCGCAGGAAATCCAAAGGCAGCGACGCAAAAAGCAAGAGCAGGGAGAGAAGCGCGTGAAACTCGACCTCATCTTGAGGGTGGGAACGAAGCTGATCCTGCCCTTCCTCTTGATCTTTGCGTTCTACGTCCACTTTCATGGAGACTATGGTCCCGGCGGTGGGTTCCAGGCGGGCGTAATCATTGCGGCGAGCTTTATTCTCTACGCCATTATTTTCGGCCTCGATGCGGCAAAGCGCGTTGCGCCGCAAGCTATCGTTGAACGGCTCGTGCCGCTGGGCGTTCTTATTTATGCCTCTGCAGGACTGCCCGCCATGATCTTCGGGGAGGGGCGCTACCTGGACTATGGCGTTTACGGCCACGAATTCACGCATGCACATGAGTGGGGAATTCTGCTGGTCGAATCTGGCGTCATCACCACGGTCGCCAGCACCATGCTGGCCATTTTCTATGCATTTGCCGACCGGGGGACCCGATGATTGAGTGGGAGATGATCGCTTACCATTACAACTACTACATAACGATCTTCCTCATGGTGTCGGGGCTCTATATCGTTATTGCACGCGGCAATATGATCAAGAAGCTGATCGGACTGGGCCTGTTCCAGACTTCGGTCTACCTACTTTATCTGGCGCCGGGAAAGATTATCGGTGGTACGGCGCCGATCTACGACAAGGCCTATCAAGTCTACTCAAATCCTTTACCGCACGTGTTGATACTGACCGCAATCGTCGTGGGTGTCGCCACGCTCGCGGTCGGCCTCGCGCTGGTCGTTCGCATCTCAGAAGAATATGGCAGCATCGACGAAGATGAGATCTTCGAGCAGGACGAGGATCAATGAGCGGTCTTCAAGAACACCTACCGATCCTGCAGATCCTGGTGCCGCTGTTCGGTGCCATTCTGACGGCGTTCACACGACGCGGCATTACGGCCTGGGCAATTGCGGCGATCGCCAGCGGTATTGCGCCATTTATTTCGGCGGGTCTGCTCATACGCGTCTTGGAAACCGGGCAGCCGATTTCGTATGTCATGGGGTCGTGGGCGGCACCGTGGGGCATCGAATATCGCGTCGACGTGCTGAATGCCTACGTGCTGTTGATCATCTCGTTGATTGGGCTGATCTCAATCCCCTACGCACGCAAGAGCGTTGCCACAGAAATCGATTCTCACAAGCAGCCATGGTTCTACACCATGTATCTTTTGTGCCTGGCGGGACTGCTTGGCATTGTCATCACGGGTGACGCTTTCAACGCCTTCGTGTTCCTGGAGATCTCCTCGCTTGCCACCTACACGCTGATTGCGCTTGGGCGCAACCGCCGGGCGCTGCTATCGGCCTACCAGTATCTGATCATGGGTACGATTGGCGCGACATTCTACATTATCGGCGTCGGGCTTCTTTACGTCGTTACCGGCACGTTGAACTTCGCCGACCTTGCAACCAAGCTGGGTCCTGCCATGGCGACGCATAACAAGCCAATTCTTGCTGCCATGGCGTTCATGACGGTTGGAATTTCGTTGAAGCTGGCCCTCTTCCCACTGCATGTGTGGCTGCCCAACGCTTACGCCTATGCGCCATCCTTTGCGACGGCCTTCCTGGCGGGAACGGCGACGAAGGCCGCTATCTACCTGCTTGCGCGCATCTACTTTTCGGTCTTTGCGGTTGTAGTGCCATTGAAGGAACTGCCCGTTTCGGAGGTGATTATCGCGCTGTCATTGGCGGCGATGTTCCTTGCCTCAATCACTGCGATCTTTGAGCAGAATGCCAAACGCATGCTGGCTTATTCATCCGTCGCGCAGATTGGCTACATCACGCTGGGTCTAGCGCTCGCCAACAAGATGGGCGTCGCCGGCGGTCTGGTGCACATGTTCAACCACGCCATCATGAAGACGGCATTGTTTTTTGCCCTGGGCGCAATGGCCTATCGGACCGGCCTTGGGCAAATGTCCAGCCTGGCGGGGATCGGCCGCAAGATGCCAATTACGACAGCGGCGTTCGTGGTGGCAGGGCTTGGCCTCATTGGTGTTCCGGGCACCGCCGGCTTCATTTCCAAATGGTACCTGGCCATTGGCGCCATTAACCACGGTTGGACGTGGCTGGTCTTTATGATCGTCCTGTCGAGCCTGCTTGCTGTCATCTATATCGGCCGGTTTGTTGAGATCGCCTATTTCCGGGAACCAGCGCCGGAGATTGCAAACGCACACGAACCGCCCGCGTCGATGCTGGCGCCGCTCGTCATTCTGGCGGCAGCCACCATCTATCTGGGTTTTGACACGCGGCTGACGGGTGGCACTGCTCAAAGCATCGCCAACTATCTTCTCGGGGGGGCTCCATAATGTACGACGCCACGCCCGAAACACTGCTGATTGCTTCGCTGGTCATTCCGCTGATTGGCGCGCTGCTTATCCCGCTATTCCACCGCCATCCCAATCTGCGTGAAACGGTGACGCTGATCACTGCCGGTTTGCTGGCCTCGGTGGTCTGGAGCCTCTATGGACCGGTCATGGCGGGCGCGCGGCCGGAACTCGTTGGCCCGGAAATCGTGCCGGGACTTTCCATAGCATTGAAGGTCGAACCGCTTGGTATGATCTACGGGCTGGTTGCCTCCACGCTCTGGATCGTCAACTCGATCTATTCGATCGGGTACATGCGCGGCAACAACGAGCCGCGACAAACGAGCTTTTATGTTTGTTTTGCTGTTGCCATTGCGAGCGCCATCGGCATTGCGTTCTCGGCCAATCTTATCACTCTGTTCCTGGCCTACGAGATACTGACGCTTTCGACCTACCCGCTCGTTACGCACAAGGCGACAGACGAAGCGCGCAAATCTGGCCGCACGTATCTTATGCTGCTCATTGGCACGTCGATGGTGCTGCTACTGCCCGCGATCATCATCACGGCTGCGGTCGCAGGCACGACTGACTTCACACCTGGTGGCATTCTGGACGGCAAGTTAACTCCGGTTTTGCTGAGCGGGCTGCTTGCGCTGTTTGTTTTTGGTATCGGCAAGGCCGCGGTGATGCCGGTGCACTTCTGGTTGCCCGCCGCGATGGTCGCGCCAACGCCCGTCAGCGCGCTTTTGCACGCCGTTGCCGTCGTCAAGGCAGGCGTGTTCACCGTCGTGAAGGTTGTCGTCTATATCTTTGGCATAGATACATTGCGCCAGTCAGGTGCCACGGACTGGTTCTTATGGGTTGCAAGTTTCACCATCATTGTCGCGTCTCTCATTGCCTTGCGTCAGGACAATTTGAAAAAGCGATTGGCGTATTCGACCGTATCGCAGCTTTCATACGTGGTGCTGGGCGCGGCGATCCTTACACCGTTATCTTTGGTGGGCGCCGCAATGCATATTGCGGCCCATGCCTGCGCAAAAATCACACTCTTCTTCGCGGCCGGATCGATCTACACCGCCGCGCACAAAACCGAGATCAGCGAACTCGACGGGATCGGGCATAAAATGCCTTGGACGATGAGCGCGTTCACAATCGGCGCGCTGGCCATGATAGGACTACCGCCAACCGCTGGGTTCCTAGGTAAATGGTTCATGCTGCAGGGTGCGGCGGGTTCTGCACAATGGCTGCCGATCGTCGTCATCGTGATAAGCACGATCCTGAATGCACTTTACTTCCTGCCCATCGTGCATCGCGCTTTTTTCCGCGGAACTGCTACCACGTCGGTTGATGCAGGTGCGGTGGCTGCCGCCAGTGTGGGAGCCGCATCTGTCAGGGATGGCGAACATCATCATCACGACGATCATGGCGAAGCGCCATTCCCAATCGTTCTGGCCCTGTGCACAACGGCGCTCATGACTCTCGCCTTGTTCTTTTTCCCGGAGGTTCCCATGAACCTTGCCAACGCGATGATCCAGAGGTGATGGCCATGGAGACGCAAAAGAAAGCTGACGCCGATGATGACCATTGGCTGGTGCGCGCATCCACGATCCGGGCGTTGTGGATCGGATCTTCAATTACGCTGGCGATTCTCGTTCTGCTGGATCTTTTCATAGAACACCATCCGCACTTCGGCATTGATGGCACGTTCGGATTCGGCGCTTGGTATGGCTTTGTGGCCTGCGCCGTGCTGGTGCTCTTCGCCAAGGGGCTGGGATTTTTCTTAAAGCGACCGGACACATATTATGACGACTAGTCTCATCATACCGCCGGCCGTAATTCTAATTGCTGCCGGGCTTGCAATCCCATTCCTTCGTGGTGCCTTGCGCACAACCCTATTGCTTGCCGCGCCTATCATTGCGTTGCTGTTGATCTGGCAAATCCCAGACGGCGTACAACTCAGTACGAGTTGGTTGGGATACGAACTGCAAATTGTTCGCGGCGACAAGCTCGCCCGGCTATTTGCCACGGTGTTCGCCATTATGGCGTTCGGCGGCGGGCTTTTTTCTCTCAATCAGTCAAACAGTCTCGAACTGGGAGCTGCCTACGTTTATGCAGGTGGCGCACTTGGCGTCACGTTTGCTGGCGACCTGATCTCGGTTTTCGTTTTCTGGGAGGTGATGGCCGTTGCCTCCACGTTCGTAGTCTGGTCAGGGGGACGTGCGGCGAACGGTGCAGGCCTGCGTTACGCTGCCATTCATATGCTTGGCGGCGTGCTTTTGATGGCAGGCATTACCGCTGAAATACTGAGCACGGGCTCGGCTGCCTTCCAGGTGATGGACACCAGTACGCCGGCACGCTGGCTGATACTGGCTGGTTTTCTAATCAACGCCGGTGCACCGCCGCTGTCGGCCTGGCTACCAGACGCCTACCCGGCAGCGTCTTGGAGCGGTACGGTTTTTCTTTCAGCCTTCACGACCAAGACCGCCGTCTACGTGCTGATGCGTGGTTTCCCTGGAGCAGAAATCCTGATCTTTGTCGGGTTGTACATGGTTTTCTATGGCATCGTTTACGCGATCCTGGAAAACGATATGCGCCGCATCCTTGCCTATTCGATCGTCAACCAGGTCGGTTTCATGGTCACGGGTATCGGCATCGGCAGCGAGATGGCGCTCAACGGCGCTGCTGCACACGCCTTCACACACATTATCTATAAGGCCCTGCTGCTCATGTCGGCAGGTTCAGTCCTGCTAATGACTGGACGTTCGAAGTGTACTGATTTGGGCGGACTATTTCGCACCATGCCGTTTACGATGGTGATGGGTGTTATCGGCGCCTTGGCCATCTCCGCCTTCCCGTTAACGTCCGGCTTCATATCCAAATCGATGATTTCGCAAGGCGCTGCGGACGCGCATCTCGCCATTGTCTGGTTCCTTCTTGCGGCTGCATCTGCAGGCGTTTTCCTGCACGCCGGCATCAAATTCCCCTGGTTCGTCTTCTTCCAGAAAGACTCGGGCCTGCGGCCACCTGAGCCGCCGTGGAACATGCGCGCTGGCATGCTGTTGATGGCTGCGTTCTGCATTGGCCTGGGCGTTGCCCCCGGCCCGCTGTACGAGATTCTTCCCTATCCGGTCGACTACGTTCCCTACACAGCGAGCCACGTCGTGTTCCAGCTACAATTGCTTTTATTCTCCGGCCTTGCCTTCTTTGTGATGCTGGGAATGCTGAAGCGCACGCGGACAATTACGCTGGACTTTGACTGGCTCTACCGGCGTCCAGGCAAATGGATCATGCTTCGACTCAACCAATTCAGCGAGAAGTTCTGGGACGGCCTGACGGGAGGTGTCAGCGAGACTTTCTCCAGTCTCGATGCCAGCTTGCGGCGGTATCATGGGCCAAAGGGAGTGTTCGGCCGGACGTGGCCGACAGGGCAAATGGCCTTCTGGACGACGGTGATGCTGGGCACGTATGTGTTGCTCGGGCTTATCTGGATGTGAAAATCGTGCCGCGCGGGATTGTTTGGACTGCTGAAGCTTCTGCTATTGCCGCGCTCCAGCAGTGAGGCATGCTACGGTTAAGGCTGGGTAGGGCTTTTGCCTATCGCCAGTGTTGTGGTACCAACGGTGCGCCGTTCCAACCGACCGCGATCGCTCCACAATTCAAGCTAGAGCATTTTCCGACGAAGTGGATACCGGTTCGGCGCAGAAAATGCGACCAAACCAAAAAGTTAGAGCGCTGATCCGATTCCATCGGATCGAAACGCGCTCTTATGGTGTGCTCGGGTAAGCCATAATGCAACTTAAGCGCGAATAGGGCGCAACATTCGCTGCGGTGGTAACAGTTGCTTAGCAGATGTCACATAGAGTTAACCCAATCGCTTTTCTTAAAAGGATTGCTTAACCATGGCATTCAGGTCGCAGCCGCCTCAAGAGGCCAATTTCTCCATGCAAAGTTCTGCGTCCATCGAGCCTGGTTCAGCGATCGAATATTCCGCTGACGCTTTGGTGGTCCGGGCATTCGTGCAGGAAGTTCACACTGCGGCGATGCTCGCTGTTGGTGCCACCAGTGCGATCAACCTCACTCAAACTATTGGCAGCGCAGTGCCCTTAATCGCTACGCGCAATCTCGTGCATGGTTTCAAGGGCAGCATCGACCATTGGCCCCAGCGGATTCTTGAGGAGCAATTGACGAAGGATACAGTCAAGCATGTGACGGATTTCTTCGCGGCCTTTCGCCGAGGCGACGCCCGCCTGCTCGATTTTGAAGTCGATGCACAGGAAATCGGAAGCGAGCGCGCCGCACCGCTTCACATTCTAAACCTGGCAAGCATCTGGCGGACGGCGGCAACGCAGGCTTTGGCCGTGACCCAAGAACTTCGCCGGGATGCACAAGATGTGCTGCCACCAGAATATGCAGCCGCTGCCGATTTGCTGAAAGACGTTCTTGCGCGGGTCATAAATGGTTCTACCGAATTCTGCCAGACAGATGGAACGTTCGTGCTGCCGCAACTTTCAGAACGCAGGCGCATGCAGCGCCAGTCGCTTTTGCAGGCGGTGAAGGCGGTAAGCGAGGGTCATGTCTTCCACGCCTTCGCCAAGGATATCTCGTCAGGCGGCATGGGGCTGACGCGCATGCCACGTCTCGATAAAGGTTCCAAAATATCGGTAGAACTTAAATCGGGGCGCACGTTCGCAGGTACCGTCGCCTGGAGCCGCAACGGTGAAATCGGCGTTACGTTTGATACGCCTCTTTCGTTAACCGATCCTCTGATTTTCGGTTAAGCACTGCTGTTGCGCCTTGGCGCGGTTTGGCTTCGCCACCAATACAGCGATTTCCACAATCCAAAAATCCGACACGCGCGCTGCCGAGGTGCACGCGGTTCGCCTCAGCATGCTCTGTTTGCAAAGCATGCTTTTCACGCTGAACCGCTGCACACTTCAGCTAAACATGCTCTCTCGTCTGGAGAGACGTGCGAGCCAATGACACCTGAGCAGCCGCAAAACTGCCAATAGCTCTTGAAAGCAAAAACTTCAATTCAAGCTATATCCGAATGGGAATTGAAGTTGACGTGGCGCGCAAAAAATTGACCGGCTTTCTGGTCAAATGCACCTAAGTACACTTGACCACTTGTCGCATCTAAGCGCGAACTGCAATAAATCGGATCAAAAACACTGGCCAAGACAGGGAGGAACCATGCAGAAAGCATTGGTGATCGACGCAGGCAAATGCACGGGATGCAAACAGTGCGAAATGGCCTGCTCCTACGTCAAGGAAGGCGAGTTCAACGTCGCTAAATCTCGCATTCGCGTCTTTGACTTCCATACTGAAGCGCGATTTGTTCCCTACACCTGCACACAATGTGCAGAAGCATGGTGCCAGCAGGCCTGCCCCGTAAACGCGATTACGACAAATGCGGACGGCACCAAAATCGTTCACGAGAACCTGTGCGTTGGCTGCAAGGTGTGCACCATTGCATGCCCGTTCGGCACGGTGAATTACAATGCCTCCACGGGCAAGGTCATCAAGTGCGACCTGTGTCTTGGCAGCCCGGCATGCGCGGAAGCCTGCCCGACGGGTGCCATCACATTCCAGGACACAGAACAAGCCGGCTTCGACAAGATGAAGGTTTGGGCTTCGCAAGCAGCAAACGCTGCCACGCACGAGGGCGCCAACGTGCCGACGGCCAAGGGCTGAGGCTGGTGGCTGCGCCGCGCAACATCACGTGCGGCTGAACTGATTTATCAGGGCCAGCGTGGGTGCGTCTGTAGGACTGGACACACGGTATCGCTGCCAATTCAACCAATGCAATGCGAAGCCATGAGCTTTCGCGAACTAGGGAGAAACCGATGGGATGGCATGGTAAGATCCTACGGATCAATCTCACGGACGGCACTATCAAGACTGAACCGCTCAACATGGATTGGGCGCAGAAGTACCTTGGTCAACGCGGCCTTGCCACGAAATACCTCGTTGAGGAAATCAACCCCAAGGTCGACCCGCTTAGCCCTGAAAACAAAATGATCATGGCCACTGGGCCGCTGACTGGCACTGCTGCGTCAACGGGCGGACGCTATTCGGTGATTACCAAAGGTGCGCTGACCAACGCGATCGCATGCTCCAACTCGGGCGGCTACTTCGGAGCGGAGCTGAAGTTTGCCGGCTGGGACATGATTATCTTCGAGGGCAAGTCTCCCAAGCCCGTCTACCTGACCGTCTTCGATGACAAGGTCGAACTGCACGACGCCGCCGACATCTGGGGCAAGAGCGTGTGGGACGCTGATGAGTACATCAAGAAGCGCCATCAAGACCCAATGATGCATATTTCGGCGATTGGTGTCGCCGGCGAAAACCAGGTTCTTTATTCCTGCATTGTAAACGACCTACACCGTGCCGCCGGCCGCTCGGGCGTGGGTGCCGTTATGGGTTCCAAGAACCTGAAAGCGGTCGCGCTGCGCGGTACAAAGGGCGTCAAGGTCAAGGACGGAATGCGCTTCTTGAAAGCCACTGCCGCAGGCAAGAAGGTGCTGCAGGAGAACGCGGTGACAGGCCAGGGCCTACCGTCGTTTGGAACGCAGGTCTTGATGAATGTCATCAACGAGGCCGGCGCTATGCCGACCCGCAACCACAGGCAAGTCCAATTCGAGGGTGCGCACGATATTTCGGCTGAAGCAATGGTCGAGCCGCGCAAGACCGACGGGCATCCCAACCTGTTGACGAACCAGGCATGCTTTGGCTGCACAATTGCCTGCGGGCGCATTTCCAAGATCGATGAGAACCATTTCTCAATCCAGAACAAGCCGCAGTACATGCACGCATCAGGCGGCCTAGAGTATGAAGCGGCGTGGGCGCTTGGATGCAACACCGGCGTCGACGACCTGGAAGCGCTGACGATGGTGAACTTCGTGTGCAACGAGCAGGGTTTAGACCCGATCTCGTTTGGCGCCACTGTTTCGGCCGCGATGGAGCTTTATGATCTTGGCCTCATCACCAAGGAGACCACGGGCGGCATCGACCTCAAGTTCGGCTCTGCGGAAGCGCTTGTGAAATGCGTTGAACTGACCGGGAAAGCAGAAGGCTTCGGCAAAGAACTTGGGCTTGGTTCGCTGCGCCTTTGCCAGAAGTATGGACGGCCTGAGCTTTCGATGTCGGTGAAGGGCCAGGAGTTCCCGGCCTACGACTCACGCGGCATCCAGGGTATGGGACTGACCTATGCCACCTCCAACCGCGGCGCCTGCCATCTGCGTTCCTACACGGTATCTTCAGAGATCCTGGGCATTCCGGAAAAGACCGATCCGCTTGTTACCGATGGCAAGCCGGCGCTGGTCAAGGCGTTCCAGGATGCGACGGCGGCAGTGGATTCGTCGGGACTTTGCGTCTTTACCACCTTCGCTTGGACCTTGAATGACATCGCACCGCAGATTGATGCCGCTTGCGAGGGCGAGTGGACGCCAGAGCGCCTCTTGGAAATGGGCGAGCGCATCTGGAACATGGAGCGCGTGTTCAACAACAAGGCCGGCTTTACGGCGAAAGACGACAACCTACCACCACGCCTTACGAGCGAGCCTGCTGAATCCGGCCCGGCGAAAGGTCTGGTGAACGGTCTGGAGAAAATGCTGCCAGAATATTACGAGCTGCGTGGCTGGACCGCCGAAGGCGTGCCAACCAACGAGACGCTTTCACGCCTCGACATTGCCTGATGCCCTGTTGAAGCCCGGGACCTCACAAATAGCTGGTTCCGGGCTTTAGGCTTGGCATGACACCTGTCACGCGCAAACTGCGGGAGCTTGGGCTTTCGCGTGGGATCGAAACGACGTTTGATTCGGCTGAGACTGGAAGGTGCCTTTGGTGTCAGCCTTGTCCGACTCTTCGCATTGTCACTGCGACACCAACGCCAAAACCTGACTATCGTTTAATCTCGTGTTTTCCACGTCATTCGGCCGGTTGATGTCATCGAGACCATGTGGAGCATATTCGCAATAATGCGCCAGCTTGGGCGCCGCGTGAACACCTCGACCAGAAGGCCCCCTGGAGATATGCAATGAATTACGTAGTGCTTGGCGCAGGACCCGCCGGTGTGACAGCAGCAGAAACGCTCCGCAGCGTGGATAAAAACGCCAGCATCACGATTATTAATGGCGAAGACGAGCCGCAGCCGTATTCCCGCATGGCGATCCCCTATTACATCTACGGCAAGATCGATGAGACGGGCACCTACCTGCGCCAGCAGGAGGGCCATTACGACAAGATGGGCATCGCCTATCGGGTGGGCCGTTGCGGCGGTGTCGACCCGCAGGCGCACAAATTGCACCTGACAGGCGGGGAAGCCATATCCTACGACAAGCTTCTGATCGCGACGGGTGCATCCCCCATCATTCCGAATATGCCCGGCTCCAACCTTGAAGGTGTCCATACCTGCTGGACGTTGGAGGATGCACGCGAGATCCTGAAACACGCAGACGAAGGGGCACCGGTTGTACTCGTCGGGGCCGGCTTCATTGGTTCAATCATCCTGGAAGCGCTGTACCTGCGCGGCTGCAAGATCACCATCGTCGAATATGCCCCGCGCATGGTTGCACGAATGATGGACGAGACTGCGGGCGGCATGCTCGGCCGCTGGTGCAAGAAGAAGGGCGTCGACGTTCGCGTTTCGACCAAGGTGGAAGCGATCCGTGAAGGCAGTGATGCAGAAGGCGCCAAGCTAACTGTGGAACTGTCGGACGACACCTGCGTGCCCGCCGCGCTTGTCGTACTTGCGGTTGGCGTTCGCTCCAACACCGGTTTTTTGGTCGGTTCGGGTATAGAAACCAACCACGGCATCAAAGTCGACAACCACCTCAAGACGACAGCACCTGACGTATATGCGGCCGGCGACTGCTGCGAAGGCATCGACCTTTCCACCGGAAAGCCGGATATGCTGGCCATTCAGCCGGTCGCCGTGGAACACGGTCGCCTTGCGGCACTTAACATGGCCGGAAAGGTCACCCCACACGAGGGCTCCCTCAATATGAACGTGCTCGATACGATGGGGCTTATCTCATCGTCGTTTGGGCTGTGGCAGGGCGCACCTCTGGGCAAGACCGCGCGGCTCATTGACGAGGAGAATTTCAAATACCTGAAACTGGAATTCGAGGGTGACAAGCTGGTCGGTGCACAGTGTGTTGGCATGACGGATCATGTGGGCATGCTACGCGGGCTTATCCAAACCGGATTTCATCTGGGTGAATGGCGTGACACGCTGCTTGAGACGCCTGAACGTCTGCGCGAGGCTTACCTCGCAGTCGCTCAATCGCGGCCAAACTATGGGCCGGCCGCGCCGCATACGAATACACCCATTGCCAAGGCCGGCTGATGCAGTGAAGCAATAAGGAAGAAGAGGCCGTGACCACGACCGCCGCCACCGTTTCTGTAACGTTGAAGCTATATGCCTCCCTGGGCGTCCATCTGCCAGACGGTCACGCCCGCAATGCGGCGGAAGTGGCGGTGGCGGAGGGCACGACGATAGATAGCCTTCTGGATTACCATGGCGTTCCACGTGAGGCCCGCCATCTTGTGCTGCTCAACGGCGTTTTCCAGCCCCCCGGGACACGTGGCAATGTCATCTTGAAAGGTGGGGATGCAGTTGCCGTGTGGCCGCCTGTGGCAGGCGGGTAGCAGCCTGATCGTATACCCTATTTTAGGCGCGCGGCCCGTAACAGCAGGCGCCAACCTTCTTGAACCGCTATTCAATAAAAGTTTGACGTCTCAATAACGCAAGTTCCTGGAAAGCACTCAGACAAGCCACAGATTGCGGCTTAAAGACTCCTATGGCACGCTGCGATCAAAGCGCAGCCTTTTCCTGGCCAGCAAGTTACCGGGCCACAAAGTGCAATTTGCGGGAGGATTAACACGTGCAAGCCGAACCGAGGTCCGAAAACAGCGGTCTTCGTTCAGCGGCCAGTGAAAAGGCCGGTACGCGTGCAGCGGTCGAGGAGATTGCCGCCACGCTCGGTTCTGGACCGTTTCAGCACATTGTTGTCATGTACTCGCCGGCGCACGATGCACAACTGGTCGGGCAATCTTTTCAACGTGCCTTTCCTGGCGCCCAGATTTCCGGGTGTTCGACGTCGGGCGAAATCGCACCCCAAGGCATGATGCAGGGTGGCATAGTGGCCCTGGCATTTCCAAATGAAGGTTTCAGGATTGTTGCAGACGTCATTGCCGACGTAGACCAGGCAGGTGTAGAGCACGCCAGCGAACTGGCGCGGAAGATGAAACACCGCTTTGGCAGTGGTGGCCCGATGGGTGACCGGCTATTCGCGCTTTTGCTGGTTGACGGTCTCTCGAACGCCGAAGAGATGCTGATCGCGGCTGTCCATTGGGCGATGGATGACGTGCAGCTCATTGGCGGTTCTGCGGGCGACGATCTTGCCTTTCGCGAAACGTCGTTGATCCACAACGGACGGATCATCCAACGCGCCGCACTGCTCATACTTGTGGAAAGCAAACAGCCGTTCCAGGTTTTCAAGTCGCAGAATTTCGAGCCCACCGGCACCAAACTCGTGGTTACGGCTGCCGATACTGAAATGCGTGTGGTGCACGAACTCAATGCAGAGCCGGCAGCGAAGGAATATGCCGCCGCTATCGGCATATTACCAGACGACCTGGGCCCGTTCAGCTTCGCATCCTATCCGCTCGTCGTTCGTGTCGGTGGCGACTATTATTGCCGCTCGATCCGCAACATGAATCCGGACGGAAGCCTGACCTTCTTTTGCGCCATTGACGAGGGTTTGGTGTTCACGGTTGCCAACCCACAGGACATGGTGCAATCGACCCTGACGACACTGCAGCGTGTCGAGGCTTCACTTGGCACCATCGACACCGTGCTGGGATTTGACTGTATTCTGCGGCGCCTTGATGCGGAGAACCGCCAGATCCGACATCAGCTTGCGGACATCTACCGACGCTTCAACGTCATCGGCTTCCACACCTACGGCGAACAGTTCAATGCCATGCATCTGAACCAAACCCTTACTGGTATTGCATTCGGCGTTCCACAGAGAGCTCCGGCATCATAACAATGACCGGCAACCCAACCGACCACAACGACACCGAAAACCTACTGCGCCGCATTGAGAAACTGGAGAAGATCAATGCCGCGCTGATGAACCGCGTCGAGCGATCGCTGGACCAGCAGGCAAATGCATATTCCATGTTCCAAACCGCGATTGGACTGGAAAGTCAGGTCAGAGTGCGGACCGAGGAACTTAAATCAGCGCTGACAAACCTGGAAAACGTAAATGGAGAACTGACGGCAGCAAGAGATGCCTCCGACCGCGCAAATTCGGTTAAGACGCGGTTCTTCACCGCGGTCAGCCATGATGTGCTGCAACCTCTTCATGCAGCCCAGCTCTCGCTATCTGCTCTGATTGACAGCACGAGTTCGGCAGACCAGCAGCGGCTGGCGATGCAGGTGGACCATGCGCTCGCGTCCGTTGAAGAACTTCTGCGCACGATGCTCGACATATCCAAACTGGAAGCCGGCGTCATAAAGCCAAAGATACAGGCAATCGCGCTGGAGCCGCTTTTTGATTCTCTCGTCCTTGATATGAAGCCGCTGGTTGCCACGCGGGGGCTGCGCCTCAAGCAGCACTGCAAAGGGCTTGCGGTCAAATCCGACCCGTTGATGCTTCGGCGCGTATTGCAGAACCTGCTGGCAAATGCCCTGCACTACACCCGCCAGGGCGGTATCCTGCTTGCCGCACGGCGCCGCTCGGGCCATGTCCGCATCGAAGTTTGGGATACGGGGCCAGGCATTCCCGAAATTGAGCGCGACCGTATATTTGAAGAATTCCAGCGCGGATCCACATCGGTTGATAACCATCGCGGAGGTTTCGGACTGGGGCTTTCCATCGTCGCACGCATGGCACAAACGCTTGAACACCCGATCACGATGTGTTCGCGCATCGGTCAAGGGACCTGTTTTGCCATTGAAGCGCCGGAGACCTCGGCCATCCTACCCAGCGTCAATCAATTGCAACACGCGCCAGCACACGGGCCAGGCATGGGGCTGGCGGAGACGCGCGTCCTAGTAATCGACAACGATCCCAATGTTGTCGAGGCCATGCAGAAATTGTTGCTTCGATGGTCTTGTGACGTGCGCACCGCCCAAACACTGCAAGACATTGAATCGCTTATCGCGGAAGCAGAGTTTCTTCCGCAAATCGTTCTGGCCGATTATCATCTCGATTTTGGAACATACGGCACATTTGCGATCGATCGTTTGCGCGCGTGCCTTGGAGCGCGACTGCCAGCGGTGATTATTACGGCAGATCGGGCGGATGAGATCACCGCGGCGGCGCGGGAACGCGGCTGCGAAATTCTGCACAAGCCCGTGCGACCGGCTGAATTGCGCGCATTGATCCAGCATCTGGCCAACTGATGCGTCACGGCCATCGCTTCAACCGCAGCGGTAGACTTTGGCCATAAATGAGGCAGCCCCACCTGCGTGCAGGCGGGGCTACTTCATCGTCAACACCGATGCCTCGGAGCCTGAAGCCGGGAGGATGATACTGACGGTTTTTTCCGAACCGTGTTCCACTTCCATGGACGCACTGTCGATGCAATCGCTGTTCTATTCAGGCATGCGCACCGGGCTAAACCGCTACACACTTCAGCTAAACGTGCTCTAGAGTGCATTTCGATCCGATGGAATCGGATCAGGGCTCTAGCTATTTGTTTGGTCGCATGCGCTCTAGCATGCGTCCGAAGGTGTTCATATTTACCTAACGCCCATGACCTGCATGACAGCGGGGCCCATGATCACAACGAACAATACGGGCAGGAAGAATATGATCATTGGAACGGTCAGCTTTGGCGGCAATGCTGCAGCTTTCTTCTCGGCTTCAGAAAAACGCATGTCACGGTTTTCCTTTGCCATCACGCGCAGTGCCTGGCCGACCGGGGTACCGTAGCGCTCTGCCTGGATCAACGCCGTCGCCACCGCCTTGACACCTGGGATACCTGTGCGCTTGCCGAGATTCTCGAACGCGATGCGGCGGTCGGGCAGGTATGATAATTCTGCCGTCGTCAAAGAGAGTTCCTCGGCGAGCTCGATCGACTGAGTGCCTGCCTCCTTGGCCACGCGGGCAAAAGCTGCCTCTACCGACATGCCCGATTGCACGCAAATAAGAAGCATGTCGAGTGAGTCCGGGAATGCCTGCCTGATGGACTGTCTGCCGCTTTTTTCATGCGGTTATCAAGAACAGGTTGGGCATATAGAAGCCGGTGAATCCTACGCCAAGCGCTATGAGGACCTTGACGGCGGGCGGATATTCAAAGCCGGTGCCGAACATGTAGATAAGCGTCACGACGAACAAGACCGGCGGCAATGCGACACGGAAGAACATGTAGGCAATCAAGATGCGCCTGGCTTCGAAGGCCAGCCATCTTCAGCTTGTTTCGAACTTCGTCATTGTCGAAGCGCGACTTGAGGTCGAGCATGTCGACGACCTGCTGCATGTAGCCTTTCGGCGCCTGTCTCGTAGCAACCTTTGCCATCTTTGGTCGAGATCTCCGCAAGGCGCGAGGCACGCATTTTATCGCGCTCATCGCCATCACCTTCATGCGCTGCCCGATGCGATCACGCTCCAGCAGAGGTACGCAATGGTAAGCACGGTTGCAAAGGCTGAGATAGCGGCCAGCATCGTCATGATGAATTGGGGACGCGTTACAAACTCAGCCATATCCGTCATGTGAGTTTCCTCAGTTCACTATCGTCGAACAGGTTGCTGCGCCACCACGCCGCGCAACCGTGTTTTCAGAATTTGAAGTTGATCATCTTGCGCATCACCATGACGCCGCAGAACATCCAGAAGGCGGATAGCAACAGCAGCATACGGCCGTTGGGCGTTGTCCAAAGCAAGGAGATGTAATCTGGCGAGGTCAGGAAGACGAGGATGCCAACGACGGGCGGCAGCGATGCCAGGACGCCGGCCTGACGCCTTGGCTTCGGCCGACATGCCTTGACCTTCTGCTGCAATCTTATGCGGTCGCGTAGAACACCTGAGAGGTTGCCCAATGCGCCTCCGATAGGTTGCCGCCTGACTTCTGCTGGATCGCAACAACAACTGCGAAGAACTTTCACTTCGGGCAGGGGCACGCGCTGCATCAGACGGTCAAGGCATTCACTCATCGGCACGCCAACTCTTTGCTGCTCGACGACTTCCGCAATCTCGGTAGAAATGGGAACCGGGGCTTTCGCGCGCAATGATCCCGAGGCATTCGTTCAGCGGCAGGCCCGACTTGATACCGCGAACGATAACGTCGATCGCGTTTGCGAACTCCTTAAGAAACTTCGCCTGTCTGGCATTGGTTCGCGCCCGTGATGTACCAGCGCGGGCAAACCGAAAGCGCCGACAAATCCAAGGATGGGGGCGGCTGCCAGGGCGCGCCTGGCAAGGCGATGATAAACTGACCGCGGCACAAACGATACCGGTGATGACGCTCGATATCCAAAAGGTCTTCATCGTAACATGTCGAGCCAGCGCGCTGCAGACGAAGGCGCATGTCAACTTTCTCGTTTTCTGCCGTGATCTGATGTCCTTCAGCGTATCAGCGACGGCCTTGCGCCGCGCAGAGGCCTGCTCGTTCGCGGCACGTCGCTCGCTGGCGACCTTGGCGCCAACGGAAACGGCATTCAGGCGTTTCTCGGCCTGCTTTGCGCCAGAGAAATAGGGATCTATGAGCGCGGAAAATAATGGCGCCAACCGCCAGAGCTCCCCACCGCCATTTGCAATCTGGGCTTGTATCGAAATCAGCCATTGCTTTCTCCCATCGGATTGCCGTGTGCGTCGAGAACTTCGGAGGCGGCCAGCGCATCGGCCAGACGGCTTTCTTCCTTGTAGTAGAGGGCGCGGTCCCAGAACCGTGGGCGCGCGATGCCGGTCGAACGATGACGTCCTACCAGCTTCCCATTGGGGTCCTCGCCTATGATGTCATAGACAATCAGGTTCTGCAGCGTGACGACCTCGTCTTCCATGCCGACCACCTCGGTGACATGGGTTACCTTTCTCGAACCATCGCGCAGACGCGAGGCCTGGATGATGACGTCGATCGAGCCGACGATCATCTCGCGAATGGTCTTAACCGGCAGTGCGAAACCACCCATCATGATCATGGATTCAAGTCGACTGATGGCTTCACGCGGGCTGTTGGCATGCAGCGTGCCCATCGAACCGTCATGGCCCGTATTCATTGCCTGCAGGAGATCGAAGGCCTCGGGTCCACGGACCTCGCCGACGATGATTCGCTCGGGACGCATACGCAGACAGTTCTTGACGAGATCGCGCATCGTGATCTCGCCTTCGCCTTCAAGGTTCGGCGGGCGGGTTTCAAGGCGAACCACGTGTGGCTGCTGCAGCTGAAGCTCGGCGGAGTCCTCGCACGTGATGACACGCTCGTCGTGATCGATCGAACCGGTCAAGCAATTGAGCAACGTCGTCTTGCCGGAACCGGTACCGCCGGAGATCAGAACGTTGCAGCGCACGCGTCCGATGATCTCCAGGATGGTCTTGGCTTGCGGCGTGATCGAGTTGAACTTGACGAGCTGTTCGAGCCGCAACCGGTCCTTCTTGAACTTACGGATGGTGAGTGCCGGGCCATCAATAGACAGTGGCGGCGCGATCACGTTGACACGGCTGCCATCGGGGAGACGCGCGTCGCAGATCGGGCTCGATTCGTCGACACGGCGGCCGACCTGGCTGACGATACGCTGACAGATGTTCATCAGCTGCGTATTGTCGGAGAACCTGACGTTGGTCTTCTGCACCTTGCCGCCGACCTCGATGTAGGTCGTATCAGCGCCATTGACCATGATGTCAGCGATGTCGTCGCGCGCCAGCAATGGCTCCAGGGGACCATAACCGAGCACGTCGTTGCAGATGTCTTCGAGCAGCTCTTCCTGCTCGGCAATCGACATGACAACGTTCTTGACCTGGATGATCTCGCTGACGATGTCGCGGATCTCCTCGCGCGCCGCCGCCGCATCGAGCTTGGCGAGCTGGGTCAGGTCGATCGTATCGATCAGCGCGTTGAAGACCGTCGTCTTGACGTCATAGTACTCTTCGGAGTGCCTACGCTGCGGCGTCTGGATGCTCACGCACCTGCGGTTTGGCGGGTGCCGGTGCTTGACGTGGCTTGAACCGCACTTGACATGCGCCTGATTTCGCGGATCCGCAACCTGAGCCTGCCATATGCGGCGGTGCCATAGGGCGCAGCTGGCCGGAGGAACGGGGCGGTGCCGCACTCGGCACCTGCTGCGACGGCGCGATGCTCTGCGATGTTTGCTGCGAGATGCGACCGCCGTTGACCGCCGTCACCGGAACGCCTTCCAAACATGGGCTACGTACTCCTATTTCTATCTTTTGAGCTTCAGCTTCTCGAGCAACGGTGCAAGGGCCGACTTCTTCTCCACGCGTGCCTCCTTGCGATGGGCAAGTGCCATCGCGATGTCACGGAAGAACGGCGCGGATTTCGCTTTGGGATTCAGTTCCTCGATCATCTGCCCGTTGTTGGCTGCCTGACCGAAGGTCTCGCTATCGAACTCGATGACCGCAGTGGCCTCGATGCCGAGCGCCTGCTCGAACTCGCGGACCGAAATTTCCGGCCGCTTCGGCATGCCGACCATGTTGATGACGAGATGCGGCGGCGAGTCGTTCTTCCGCGATCCTTTGAGCAGATCGATCACGTTCTTTGCGTTGCGCAGGTTGGCGAGGTCGGGTGCGGCGGTGATCACAACCTCGTCGGACTGCATGAGGATGCGTTTCGACCACGACGTCCATACGTGAGGCAGGTCGACGACAACGTAGGGTACGTTCTGGCGTGCAACGTCGAGGACCATGTCGCAGGATTCAGCCGACAGATCGTAGTCCCGGTCGAGCACAACGGGTGCCGCGAAGATCGAAAGATGCTCCGAACACTTCGTGAGAAGGCGATCGAGGAGGACTTCGTCCAAGCGCTCCGGGCTCGACAACGCCTCGGCGATGCCCTGCACGGGATCCTGGTTGAAATCGAGCCCCGTCGTACCGAAGGCCAGGTCGAGGTCTGCGATGATAACGTTGGAGGATAGCGCTTCGGAGAGTGTCCAGGAAACGTTGTGGCAGATCGTCGAAGAGCCGACACCTCCCTTGGCGCCAACGAAGCTCAGCACGTGGCCGACTGGATCTGAGTCCGGATCGTTATAGAGGTTGGAGATTCCTTCCATCACCTGCAGGGGCGACGTCGGCGCGATAAGGTATTCACTTACGCCGCGCTTCAGCAGCTCGCGGTAGAGGATGACGTCGTTGGCGTGCCCAGCCACGATGACCTTGGTACCTGCATCGCAGCACTCGGCCAGCCTGTCGAGCTCCGTCAGCACCTGGTTCCGCGGCAACCGCGATTCCACGATGATGAGATTTGGTGTCGGGCTCTCCTGGTAATGGGCGACTGCCGCACTAATCCCGCCCATGTGGATCGAGACGTGCGCCTTCGTCAGGCGCCGGTCCTCGGCTGCCACCTGCAGCGTCTCTGCCATCTGCGGCGTCTCGCAGAAGCACTGGATCGAGATCCGCGGATCGGGCGTGCATCGTATTCCGGGCATCCCACCACCCGACTCCAGAGGCTCGTCTGCGTAATCAAACTCGGCGAGTTCCTGACCAGACATTCTGTTCTTCTCCTGAATGCGGATATTATGCGTTCAAACCTGGTTTTGAGGCGGTGGCGGCTACTGGCCGCCACCTTTGAAATTCTGACCTGTTCGTCGGCCGACTTCTGCGAACCGGTGGTCTCGCCACGGATGTACTTTCCGTAGACGGCATCGCGCCGCTCGCTCAGACGGTCGGTCATCGTGCGCGGTCCGAGCAGGTCGGCCGGATTTGCAACCTGCATGGCGAAGTTGCGCTGCGTGGCGCAGCCGAAATTGGCGTAAGGAACGTTGCCTGGATCATTGGCCAGGTTATCCGGCCACAGTCCGCATTCAGGTGCCTCCGGCGACGTACTGCATGTACGAGATGCGCGCACGGGAGACCGCGAACCGTTTGCCGGGTATGGCTCGACGGAGATGGCTGCATCGCCAAAGCTCAGGTCTGCCAAGATCCGGCGAACTTGATGAACCGCCTGCATGGCTGCAACTTCGTTGGACCCGCCACTGGTGCTGAAATGATCAGGCGGCTGTTGCCGTGTCGCTGACGCGATAGCGCGAGGCGAAAGCGAGTACGTCTGCACGCTGTGCCGGGGACAATCCGGAAGATCCACGCGAGACAGGCAATGAGTCAGCGTCGAGGGCTCCTGCGAGACCAGGATGGGGTGCCTTTGCGACGGCTCCACCAGCGACCATCCTGCAACGCGCGAACCGTCGTCCCCGTGCTTGCAGGCTGCCAGCAAGACCGCCAGACTGCAGGCACCTACCAGTTTCAGTGTCAGGGCCGACTGTTCAAGCAGGCGGTGTGTCTATTCATCTTTGGACATGTCCTTCATTCGAGTTCTCCACCACGTCCGTTATTCGACGATGAAGCCGTAATCACCCTTGAGATCACCCACCGGCGCTTCGGAGCTGCGTCCGTAGATCGCGTTGAGGTGTCCCAGGAGATTGGCTTTCCGGTCACTTGCGTTGGCCAGGCCGTCGATCGGCTTCGCCAGGTTCTTGCGGGCGGTCGGCTGCACCAGGTAAGGCGTCACAATCACGACCAGCTCTGTCTCCTGCTTAATGAAGTCGCGGCTGCGGAACAGCGTGCCGAGAACCGGAAGATCCTTCAGGCCCGGGAACCCGTCGATGTTCTGGCGCACGTCATTGGACAGCAGGCCGGCCATTGCCAGGGAGCCACCTGACGGAAGCTCGATCGTCGACTTGGCAGCGCGCTTCTTGAGAGCCGGGATGGAGATTGCGGACAGCGTAACAGCACCGTTGTTCGTGAGCTCGGAAACCTCTGTCTCGATCTTCAGGCTGATGCGGCCTTCTGACATGACGATCGGGGTGAACGCCACACCGACACCGAACTCCTTGTAAGTCACAGAGAGCTGACCCGTGCTATCCACCATGGGAATGGGGTATTCACCACCGGCCAGGAACTTTGCTGTTTCGCCAGAGATAGCCGTGAGGTTGGGCTCGGCAAGCGTTCGGATCAGGCCGTTGCGCCCCAGGCGCGGATCGCATGCGAGATCTTCTGCTCCCATTGCTCCACTCGCCGTTGCTGCCGCTGTTAGTAAATGTGTCTGGCAATTGCCCAATATTACAGTTGCTGAACCCACCGGCTAAACAAGGATGCTGAGGGCCAATCGGAATACCGGGCATCGGCAGCGTTCCAAGACCGGCAGCGGCTGTGAGCGGCAGGGCGTTTTCTGTCAGAAGTGTCGTTGCAAAGTTGCCGGCGTTGATCTGCGCACCAAGGTTGATGCCGAGTTGTTTCATGACCGAGCGCTGGATTTCCGCGACGGTCACGCGCAACATGACCTGCTCTTCACCTTCGACCTGGAGAAGGTTGATCACCGCCTCGTCAGCCATGTCCTTGGAGAAGTTCTTGATCGCCGCGCCTTCTGCTTGCTGGGCGGTTTTCGTATCGTATTCAACGGTGACGAACTGCTTGGCGATGTTGGAAGCGCGCATGGAGTCGGCAGGATTGCGAACGCTACCGGTGAGGATCACCGTCTGGTTCATCATTTCCACCTTGATGCGCGCGCCCGGAATAATGCGGTTGAGCAGATCCTCGATGCCGCCCGTCTCGCGCTCGACGTAAAGCTCGAAGGTTGCGAGTTGCTGCCCGTCCGCGCCGAAGAAGAATGCATTTGCTTCGCCGATGCGGCGCGCCAGCAAGAATACGCGATTGGAGCTGAGCACTACGGCATCCATGACCTGCGGGTTGGACACCAGAACGTCCCTGACATCCTGCGGAAACTCGACCAGGACCGATTTGCCAAGCCCCACGCGCGCCGACCGGCGGATGGGAAATTGGGTATCGGCAGCGATCTTCAACAATGACTGATGCGCATTGATCGTCCCACGGGGTGCCGGCAGGTCCTGCGCGACTGCCTCAGCACCCGGCACTATGCCGGCGGCGAACGCCAACAGACCAGCAATAGCTGCCAGCGTGGCTCCAAATGCCTTTTTCGTTTTATTCAACATCGATATTCCGCCTTCCGACGACCTACGTTTTGATCTGCTTAATTCACGCCGTACGCACGCGAACGGCTGCCGTAACGCAAGATACGGATGGCATTGCCGCGTTCTTCGTTGATATTGCTGCCTTCAGACGGCCCGCCGCCGTTCTTGAGGTCAGCTACGCTTCTGAGTGAAAGTGTTACGTCGCCCATCTGGTTGCCCAAAGCGAGCAACTCGGCCTGGCGCGGCGTCAGTTCCAATGTAGCCGTTGTACCTTCCGCTGACTTCTTGCCTTCCTTGGTCTCGATTTGCTGACCAATGGCGAGGACGCGGACGTTGGTGAAGAGCGTGTCGCTGACAAAACTCTCCTGGCCACCTTTGCCGCGCATACGGCGTATCAGGATAACGTCAACGTGGTCATTTGGCAGGATGAGCCGGCCAACTGCTTTTTCCTCATCGCGGATCTTGGTGGAGATCGCGCGCATTCCTGCAGGCAGGATCGCGGCAAGCACGCCGCCGCTGCCCGATGCAATCAGCTTGTGTTCGGTAATCGGCTCACCGGCGAGGAAGGGGGGCGCGTGCAATGCGCCCTGCCAGCTCACGCTCGGCCTTGCGACCGCGATCCTTGCTGATGAAACTGCTGGTTACGGCATCCTTGGGCCAGGTCTGCCAGCGAAAGTGCCCTTCGGTGACGACTTCGCCCAACGGAATGTCAGACCGGGCAACAAGCACCTCTGTGGTATTGAGCGCTTTTTGCTGGTTCTGTGGCGGTGGCGGCGGTGGCGCACTTATCATCGCCTTCATCAAAACAAATGCGCCCAGTCCGGCGACGCCGGCGATACCGATACCTATCAATTGTGATTTTTTCATCGCTAAACGGTCCTCTCAAACCCGAAGGCTCGAAGCAAAAGTCCCGTTCAATGTGCGCGACAAAAGTCAATGTGAGGTTAATCTTCGCATCAAAACGAGACGAACCCGCTTGGAGTGCGAAATATATGGAGAAATGCGTTGCTTGTGCAGCAATCGATCAAAAAGCCAGACCGTGAAAGAATGCCGTCTGGGGGTAGATCCAGAGCGCGGAAGCAGAGATGGCGAGGCCGTATGGCATGCCGTTTCCCTGTGCCTGCAGGCGCAAAACCCAAGCGGGTCCACGCACCGAACCCTCAGGAAAATGGTTTCGCATATAGAGGAAAGCAACTGACAGCAGAGCACCCGCGATTGAAACGCCGAGAAAATACGGCAGGAGTTGATCGAAACCGATCCAAAGAGACGAAGCCGCCAGTAGCTTGGCATCACCGCCACCGAATACGCCAAGAGCAAACAGGACAAAGCATATCGCTAAAACAGCCGCGCCCGTGGCTAGATGCTCCAAGACTTGTTGCTGCGACAAGCCGGCAGCATAAGCTGCCACGAAGAAGGCGGCGACAAGCAGGATGGATACCCGGTTGGGTATTGTCATCGTCAGCATGTCCATCGCCGCGGCAAATGCCATCACTGCTGGAAACAGAAGAAGGAGCGACTGATCGATCATTTCACTTACTCTGAACTGACAAACGTTGAACGGTCTTAATGATCCCACGATGGCGTAAATTGGTTGTGAAAGCCAAAACGCGCATCCGCACTAAAATCCAGCACTCAAAAGAGTGAAGATGTTTATGAGCTCACCGGAAATCGAGCGAAGCAATCCGATAATCGACACACCGATGATGAGCGCGAGCAATCCGTACTCGATATTCGCTCCACCCTGTTCATCCGCCGCAAACTTGTTGATCATGCCAGGCACTCGATAACTCATGTTTTCGTTTCTGCATCATGCAGGGTGAGCGGTATCTGTTCTCTAAAGATTTGAGAGAAATGTGCGGCGGCAGGCCTTATCTGGAATTTGATGTGCGAGAAAATTCCGCAACCTTGAAGCGTTGGAATGAAATAAAAAAACGGCGGAGCTTGGAGGCCCCGCCGTTCTTCATGAATAGTGGTATTGAGATTAGAGAGCGCTCTGCAATGCCGTGGAGATCGCGGTGTAGACGTTGATCAGGTCACCCTTGACGATCTGCAGCGTGGTGATGATGGCGACCGACAGAAGGGCGGCGATCAGGCCATATTCGATTGCGGTTGCACCAGACTCATCGTTGGCGAAGCGAGCGAAAAGATTCTTCATGACAACTCTCCCAAAGAGCTAACTAGCTACTGTTGACCAGTTCGACAGCGGGTCATTCCGTGTGTCTGAACTGTCTCGACTTTACGCACCACCTCTTAACAAGCGATGAATACTCAAATATTTTCTCCATTTTTTGAAATAGTCTCAAGGTAATAAATAATAAACCAAACCGTCAAAATAGTAAAAATCAAGTATTATAACTTATTATTCAAGTATTATTAGCGGTAGATTTGTGTTCGTGTCTTGTATTTTGATGAAAAATTTGATTAACTAATGGTTATTCTGATTTTTTATGGAAACTGTTCTTAAGTTTCGAAGTATATTTTTTCAACCAGCGCCCAAGCCAACACCTTGTTGACACCAATAGCCTTGTGTTCACTTTGAGAGCTTCTTGCGCACCATTCGATGCTTTGTGTGCATTTTTGCGCTGACAGCGCCATTTGGCTGGTGTGCACGGTGGTGCGTTGATCGCTGTATCCTCATTTCCGGACAGGCGTTTGCACTCCGTTTACCTTTTCCTGAGCTAATACCCTTCAGCGACCAGCCTGGAGAGTGGAAGATGCTTGCCTGCAATGATCGAATTTCAAAATTTTCCGGCGTAGTGCGCGCTTGCGCCGCCGCAACGATTACAGTTCTTGCGGCGGTGACCTTCCAGGCCAGCCACGCCGAAGCAAACGATCTCATCGTTCGCTACGACCAATCCCAGATCCTTCGACTGCCACGCCCGATTTCGGAACTTATCATCGGCAACCCGTCAATTGCGGATGTTGCCATCCAGGGACCTGACCTGCTGGTGATTACCGGCAAGACGTTCGGCGTCACCAACGTTATCGCATTGGATACGGATCGGAACGTAATTCAGGACCAGCGGGTCATCGTGCAGCGCGACGAGCAGCGGTTGGTCAATATGTATAAGGGGGCGATGCGGCAATCCTACACGTGCTCGCCCAACTGCCAGCCGACGATCACGATTGGCGATGATCCAACGTACTTCGAACTGATCTCGAAGCATTCGTCGACAAAAACGAAGTTCTCTGAAACGGGCGCTGAGGCGACACCGGACAACGGCCAGTAAGAAGAGGCTAGAGCGCATTCCGATCCGATGGAACCGGATCGGCGCTCTAGTTTCTTGTTTGGTCGCATTTTCTGCGACGAACCGGTGGCCACTTCGTCGGAAAATGCTCTAGTTCGAGCTGCACTTGCCCTGTCTATAAAAGGGCAAAATAAGAGACTTTGCAAAACTCGGCCGGTAAACCTGATTTATGCCAGTGAGAGGCAAAAACCAAAACGGCCGGACACTAATAGAAGTGCGCGAGATCGACAGGGGCAGCGTCGACCTCGCGCTTTCTTGACCCGGAGTGGCCGGGCATCCGCTCAACCGAGGGTGGAGTTGTCGCGGATCGGGGTCGCCACCACACATCCAACGCTACAGCGTCGATACGGCTAGCGGCGCTTCCCACGAAATAATCTTTAAATTAGTCGGATTTGTCCATTTTTCCCGAGCATCTGCATTAACAGGGCTCAAAACTACCTTTTTGGCACCGTTCCAGGTCAACCATTTACTGTTTCTCAACCAAGAGACATTGAACCATTTTTGTTAAATCTTTTTTTTACGCACAAGTCCTAGCGTTTTGAAACCAGAAGTCGCGTAAGGACGTCAATGTCATGACCGAGAAGCTGTTCGCGGGCCGCCATCGGCTATCGCTGCGAAGGCTGTTCGACAGCAGCCGCCACTTTAAGCGCAATGAGAACGGCGCCACCGCAATCGAATTTGCGATCGTGCTCGGGCCCTTTTTAATGTTCACCTTCGGCATCATCACCATTGGTCTGCATTATCTAGCGACCAATTCGCTGGAGAAGGCGGTTCATGACGCCAGCCGCCAAATTCGCACCGGCCAGGCGCAAAATGCCAACATGACGGCTGACGATTTCAAGTCGCTTGTATGCAATCAGGCTGCCCCGCACATCAATTGCGGAAAACTTCAGGTTCACCTGTCCAGCTACGACAGTTGGAAGGATGTCGTGCCGCCAGAATGCATAGATGGAGACACGCGCGACCTTTCTGCGGGCAGCAGTGGCAGCGATCCCATTACCGATGAAGTGGGCGGTGCCAGCAAGAAGGTTCTCGTGACGGCGTGCTATGACTGGGAAGTTGCGAAATACCTCCCCTTCCTGTTCTGGGACGATAACAAAAACAGCCGCACTCCCAGCACCAAGCTTTCCGACGGAGGACTGCTGCTACAAACTTCGACAGTCTTTCAAACCGAACCCTACGAGTGAGAACCGAACCTGGCCGAAGCCTTCCTAACTTTGAAGGGCGACGCAAAGGGTCATGATTGTTTTTGTTCTTAGCATCGATCTGCGGCTGAACGACAAACGGACCTGGCTGGCTGGTGCAGAACAACGTTGAAAGTGAAAGAGCGAGGCAGAACCGATGGTCGACATGAAGAAGAGACCGCGCGGCGAAGGAATGAAGAGTTCTGCACGTCGATTTAGTTCGGATGACCGCGGCGTTGCGGCAGTCGAGTTCGCATATATTGCTCCGATCCTTCTGATCATGCTAATGGCAACGTTCGAGCTGTCACGCGCTGTGAGCATCGACCGCCGATTGAATTCGGTCAGCGCCATGGCAAGTGAACTTGTCGCCCGAGAAGAGCAGGTCGACGACGCGGATCTCAAGAACATTTACCGCTCGCTCAATCATGTCTTGAAGCCTTATGACGACGGCTCTCTTGTTGTGCGGCTCGCACAAGTGCGCACCGATGACAAAGGTGCAACCAAGGTCGAATGGTCCAGCCAGATCAACCGGACCGCTGTTCAAAGCAACGGCACCGATCCGCTTCCGCAACCTTATACGCAATGCTCCGAATTCAATATCGACTCTGACCTCAAACAGAACGGCTCGCGTGTTGTTGTGGCCGAGGTTGGATATAATTATCAGCCTGTTTTTGGCAGCTTCATATACCGCGATTTCAACTTCAATAAATTGAAGGAAAAGCGCAATAACGTGACCGATCTTCCCGGCAGTTGGGCCTCGAAAGCCTATCACTCACCGCGCTGGAACTGCGTTGCGTTCGATAGTCCGAACTGCCAGACGTGTCCTGAAAGCTAGGCGCACTGACGAAATATTTTCGCTTTTGGCGGCAAACTAGAATTTTTTTGTCCGCTTGCGCGAAAGGGCTAGGCTGGCGCTCAGCCCAAAACCTCTCATTTTGCAAAGCTGATTTCGTAAAAATTTGGAAACAAAAAGGCGCGTTCCCGCATTATAGTGCGCCGTTATATCGCTTGAACCACAAGCAAATAAATCTATACTTGTACTGAAGAATAACAACAAATGCGGGACTGCTAATGGGACGCCGGTCGGTTCACACACCGGAAGAGCTTCGCGAAAATATTGTCGTGGCAGCTACAGAACTTATCGCAACCTCGGGCCTTTCCGGCCTGTCAGCGCGCGAGATTGCGCGGCGTATCGGCTATTCACCCGGCACGATCTACAATGTCTTCGTCAATCTCGACGATCTGATTTTGAATATCGAGGGACGGATGCTGGATGACCTCGACGCATCGCTTGCAGCTCTCCCGGCCAATTCGGATCCGCGTGCGCACCTTTTAGGGCTGGCGGAGGCCTACCTGTCATTTACGCATCAAAACCCAAGACTTTGGAATTTGCTTTTTGAGCATCACCTGCCGGCGGGCGTGGACGTGCCGGTGGAGTACCGCGACAAGCTCAACGTTCTGCTGGAACGCATCGAAAATGCGCTGAGGCCGCTCGCGGTGACTGACGACGATGAAGCTGATTTGAAGCGGCGGGCGCGTGTGTTATGGGCCGGCGTTCATGGAATTACATCTCTTTCGACCGCCGACAAACTATCGAATATCACCGCCGAGTCAGCATGGCCGCTGGTAAAGGACCTGGTGGAGACCTACCTTGATGGCCTCAAGTCGGGCTAGAGCATTTTCCGACGAAGTGGACACCGGTTCGTCGTAGAAAATGCGACCAAACAAAAAAGCTAGAGCGCCAATCCGATTCCATCGGATCGGAATGCGCTCTGGGTCACGGCAAGCGTTTGCCCGAAAATATGGCCAGTGTCACTCTGCTTTCTTGTCGGGAAGAGTTCCGGTCGTGATGGGGCTTGTGCTATCCACCGCGCCTCGCTCTCGCGAAACGTAACGTGACGTTGGGATCACGCCGAACCACTTGTTGCGCGGCAGGAAACCTTCCTTCAGTTCCGCCCAAAGCTGCTTTTGGGTAATCCCTTCAACAAACGTCTTTGTTGAAGGCGTTACCATCAACGCCGCGATTGTTGCGATTGCCAGTGCTGCCGATGCTGCACGGTAGCGTCCATCATAGAACTTGAGCGCCGTTCCAAATGACGCCTTGATGCGCCGGTTCATGACATCGACGGAATAAATCTCGTCGAGGACAAGGTGTTGCAGATACCCAAGAAACAGGAAACCTGCGCCCAGCCACGCGACACCCTCGTGCCGGCTAAGAACATATTTCAATGTCGCCGCGGTCAGTGCTGCCCAGAACACGCCTGCAAGCACGGAATGCCAAACGCCGCGATGCACAGAGAGCCGATGGAACAGGTAGTGCAACCCGTAGCGCACGAAAGCCAAAGTCCCCAGCCACAGGACCATCAACTCCGCCACTGAAAATTTGTCAGCAAATGCAAACAGCACGACAAATGAAGTGAACACACCTAGCCCGGCAAACATCATTTTGCTGGCTCTTGAATCCTTTAGGTCGATATCGGGCAAAACCGAACCCAAAACTCCGGCCAATGTGACGGCGATGAGATTTTCAGGCGCCACCACATCGGCCGCCAACGTCAGCGTTGCAAGAATGCCCGCCTGGACGGTACCGGCGCCGATGTGCGTGGTAAAATTCGCCATGTCATGTCTCCCTGCGTATATCAAATGCATGACCACCTGCCCGAACCACGCAAACCACGGCGATTATCGGTGCGAACGACCAATGCATCAGTTTGAGAACACCATCTGATTCGCCTATGCAGGGGGAGGCGGACCGGCTCCTTCCCGGTGGAAAAACGCCAGCCCACACGGCGCTCTAGCTTTTTGTTTTGTCGCATTTTCTGCGACGAACCGGTGTCCACTTCTTCGGAAAATACTTTAGCGTCTCAACCCGATAATATTTCGCGAGTAAAACAGTGTCAGACGTCCCGCAGACAAAAGAAACTCTACTTCGAATACTTGCCGATTTTGCCGTTGGCGAAGACTGCGATTGCGATGCACTAACGAAGGACTTACAGCGCGCGCTGGTCGAATTCGGCTCCCAAACGCCAAACAACCTGAGTTGTGCATGCCATGTTGAATTTGGACGGGTTGGCGATCGGGCGGGCTTGATGGTCCGCAACAGTGGGCTCTTGATGGAGGAATTGGCTCACGCGCTGGAAGATCAGCCTATTCCAACGGGTATGAAACAGCTTCATGGGAACCTCACTCAAGAAGACTGGGATGCCTTCACCCGACTGACAACGCTCATTTATGCGCTTTTCAGCAGAGGTGTGACCGGTTAGCGGTTAGCGGTTAGCCAGAGCGCCGTACGTTATATCGGGATCATTCTGCCGCGGCGAATTTGGTCCAAGATCTAGCCGGCCGGCGCCGGGCGTAGCGGTGTTACGATCAAGCCGGACGGCGAAGGAATTGGGCCAAATTCGCCTGGCCCTTCGGGTTTCCAAGCGGCGGCCGACCAGTGCGTCGAGCGATTTGTCCGTAGCACCACTACGGCCTGCATCGCTCTCCTTCTGGACCAGCACGCCGCTTGAGAAACAGAATTGGTTCCGATATATCGCACGGCGCTCTTTGGTCTGGTTTGCGCGCTGTTTACCTAGAGCGCTGATCCGATGGAATCGGATCAGCGCTCTAGCATCTTGTTTGGTCGCATTTTCTGCGACGAACCGGCGTCCACTTCGTCGGAAAATGCTCTAGTTTGCAATCCGCACAAAATGTGTAAGAGCGTCTGAATTCCGGTCAACGAGCATGTGGGGATGGAAAACCTTGAGCAGCAACGAAACCTCCTCGACCGGGACTCGCAACATACAGATTCTGGCTTTTAGCTCGATCTTCGTTGCCATCGCCGTCATGGCCATCAAGTATCTTGCGTACGCACTGACGGGATCGGTGGCGCTTTATTCCGATGCGCTGGAGAGCATCGTCAACGTTCTGACGGCAATCGCCGCACTGATGGCCATCCGCGTTGGCATGCGCCCGCCTGATGACAACCATCCGTTCGGGCACCACAAGGCTGAATATCTGTCTGCGGTGCTGGAGGGGGCGCTCATCATCATCGCAGCGCTTTTGATTTTGCGGGAAGCCTTCGCTGCGCTGCAATCGCCACGTGCCTTGAATGAACCGGCACTGGGCCTAGCCATCAATGGTATCGCCACCGCGATCAATGCGGGATGGGCGCTACTGCTTGTCAACCGCGGCCGGCAGTACGACTCCCTTGCCCTGGTTGCGGATGGCAAACACGTTCTGGCCGACGTCATTACTTCGGTGGGTGTGTTTGTGGGCGTTATGCTCGCTGCCGTTACGGGCTGGTCCATTCTTGATCCGCTGCTTGCGTGTGCCGTTGCGCTCAACATTCTTTGGACTGGATACAAACTGGCGCGAGAATCCATGAGCGGCCTACTGGACGAGCGGGCCTCACCTGAGATCGAGGACCGTATCCACCGTGCGATCGAAGCCAACGGCGACGGCGCGCTGGAGGCTCACGATATCCGCACCCGGCGCGCAGGCCCGATGACGTTCATCGAATTCCATCTTGTCGTGCCTGGTGAAATGACTGTGGCTAAAGCGCATGCGATCTGCGACCGGATCGAGGATGCGATTGAAGTGGATTTGAAGGACGTCGATGTAAATATCCACATCGAACCGGATGAGAAAGCAAAGCCGGCCGTGGCTATACCGCTGGGGCCGGCGCCGACTGATGCAGGCGAACAGGCCTGAATTTAATCGTCAGCCAATAATCCGCTCTGCCCACAAATCGTATTCGTCGGCATGGGCCACTCTTGCGCGAACGATGTCGCCTGCTTTGACGTCTGTGTCGCCGTTTAGAAATACACTGCCGTCGATTTCAGGAGCATCCCAGATGGAGCGCCCAAGCGCGCCTTCTTCGTCCACATCATCGATGATAACGTCAATCTCGCGGCCAACCCGCGTTTCCAGTAAATTGCGGCTCACATCTTGTTGCGCGGCCATGAACCTATTCCAGCGCTCTTCCTTCACTTCCTCTGGCACCACGCCAGCCAGTTCGTTTGCGGCCGCACCTGCAACCGGCTCATACTTGAAGCATCCAACACGATTGAGCTTTGCCTCGCTCAGCCAGTCGAGCAGCATTTGAAAGTCTTCTTCCGTCTCGCCGGGAAAGCCGACGATGAATGTGGAGCGTATTGCAAGATCTGGACAAGCCTCACGCCAGCGGCGAATGCGTTGCAAGGTCTTGTCCTGGGCACCGGGGCGCCGCATTGCCTTTAGCACGCGTGGAGATGCATGCTGGAAGGGTATGTCGAGATAAGGCAAAACGTGGCCTTGTGCCATCAATGGGATCACATCATCAACATGCGGATAGGGATAGACATAGTGGAGGCGCACCCACGCTCCAAGTGAGCCGAGCGCCTTTGCCAGATCGAAGAACTTCGCCTTCAGCGGTGCGCCGCGCCATTCACTCTCTTTATATTTGACATCCAGACCGTATGCGCTGGTGTCCTGGCTGATGACGAGGAGTTCCTTCACGCCGGCCTGGACGAGCCGTTCGGCTTCACGCATGACGTCGCCGGCGGGGCGGCTTGAAAGATCGCCGCGAAGAGACGGGATGATGCAGAAAGAGCACCGGTTATTGCAGCCTTCTGAGATTTTCAAATAAGCATAGTGCCGGGGCGTCAGATGCAGGCCCTCGGGTGGGACCAGATCGATAAACGGATCATGCAGCGGCGGCACTGCATCGTGCACTGCCGTAACTACCTCTTCGTATTGGTGCGGACCGGTGACCGCAAGGACGCCGGGGTGAGCCGTGCGGATCGCATCCTTCTCGACGCCGTAGCATCCCGTTACGATCACACGTCCGTTCTGGGCCAGCGCTTCGCCGATGGCATCGAGACTTTCCTGTTTGGCGCTGTCGAGAAAACCGCAGGTATTCACGACAACGACATCCGCACCGGCGTAGTCTGGCGAAAGCTGATACCCTTCCGACCTCAGACGCGTGATTATGCGCTCGCTATCGACAAGGGCCTTCGGGCATCCCAAAGAGACAATGCCGACCTTTGGTGGGTTCTGGGACCGGCTGGACCGTTCAACAGTAGGTCTGCTTGCGCTTTTGGATGAATTTGTCATGAGCGGGCTTCTATCCCCAGCAGCTTTTGCGCGCAAGTGGGGCAAACAACGGCCGGGGGGCCGTGGTGGTCGTCGCCATGATCCGCAAAGCCACGCGGGGACGAGCCCGGTTCTAGAGCGCCGTGCGCTCTATCGTGCCACGAGCAGACCGGAATCAATCAAGCGCCGGTGGAAGGCCAGAATTTCGCCGGAACGAGGGCATGTGTAATAACGACCCTCGCAAATTTCCATAAGGCGCAGACGCTCGAGATTGGCTTGCGACAGCGGCACGCCGGCGAGCTTCAGCATCAAAGTCCCAAGATATGGCACATCCAGAACCTCGACATCTGGCAACGGTTTCAGGGGAAAGTTGATACCCTCGGCGGCGTAATAGGTCAGGAAACCTTTGGACTGCGGTGACATGACAATGTCGTGTGATTTTTCGCCCGCATGCCCGATTAGCGGCCTCGTCACAATCGGCTGATGGTCGCCATATTGTACGATCAAAAACCGTTCATCAGGAAAGCGCATTTTCAATTGGGTGCGGAACCAATCGAAGTCCGTGCGGGCCAGCCACAGGCGCCTTAGGTATTCGTTCATTTGCGGGTCGGTTCCCGGCCCACCGCCCGGCACCTTTTCATCGGGACTGTGCGCCTTGGTGTAGGGTAGATGGGTCGCCGAGGTCAGGATGAATGAGAACATCGGCGTGTTTGAGCCTTTCAAGTGTTGTTCCAGGCGCTCCATCATGTTGGCATAATAGAACCTGTCGCGCTCGTTGTAGCGTTTGGCCTTCTGCGCCTTGAAGTCGTTGATTTCACCAAAACCGATGGAACGGTAGAACTTTCCGCTTGAAACGAACTGCTTTGGAACGGGGTAGAACATGACGTTCTCGTAGCCGCAACGTTGCAGTGTTTGGGGCACACTATCGTGGACCTTTCCTTGCATCATGGACTGCACAAAGGTGCGCATGCCGCCGAACGAGTATGTCGAAACGCCCGCGAGTACGGAAAACTCGGTCAACCAAGATGCCCCGCCGAAAGTTTCCGTTCGCAGAAGGTGGCGTTTGCCGTCCCCAGAAAGGAAGAACGGGTCTAGGCCCTTGTCGTAGGAGATCGACGGGAATATGCCCGGTGGAACGACGCTTTCCTGATGGATCAAAATGATATGAGGCGGCCGGTCTGACAGTTCACAGCTAGCGGGTTGCACGAGTGGTTTGCCGGCCGCTGCGTGACCGGCTTCGATCAACTGGCCTCGCCAGAGCGTGACTGCTGTTTCGGCCCACGATGAATAGAATGACGAAACAAATAGAGCGTCCCAATAAAACAGCGTGTGGGGTCTCTCGCCGCGGACTCGATCTGCGCCAAACGCCGCAACCAGAAAAACCAGAGCCGCGATGGCTGATGTACGACGGGTAACGCGTGTGGGGTCGGCACGATACAAGAGCACACTCATCGTGCCGATGGCTGCCGAAACAGCCATTAACGCAATCAACTCCCACCTGAAATCAATCCACAGATACCAAAGCGTATCCGGTGAAAGCAGATAGAATGCAATGTCATAGGCATGCAGCACCATGCCTATGTAACGGTACTTAATGGTCGCTGCAATTATCACCACTACGACAATGGCTGTTACCAATGCTGTTGGAAACAAAACGCGGCGCGACAAGAAAGCACCGATGGCAATCAATACGGCTGTAACCGCCATGGTGAAGACGACGTTGGATGGCCAGCCCTCGTGGCGTATGAAATAAAAGCCAAGCCCAAGTACCAAAGCCACCGCAGCCCACCATGCGGGCTGTGTGGCAACAGAACGGGCCAACCACCCTGCGGAACCTTTAACGGCGCTAACGGCGTAGCCGGGGGCATAGTAAGCAGGCTTTTGCGGCATGGAAATTTGATACGGTTAATTCGCGCTGGCGCACATTTTCCGACCAGGCTCCGGAACAGAGCGTGGCGAGGCGTCAGATAAGTGTCATTCAACTGTTACAAAGCTGAGAGAGCGCGTCAATTCTATGGCGGCGACGGGGTGAATTGGCTGCCGCAAACGTGATCAAGGTAAAGGCGCACGAATTGTATGGCTCGCAGCAAACAATCCGTTTTAGGACAATTTCCTTGGAAGGCCGGCCCAATAGTCATCCGAGGGGTCTTGCGGCTGGTTTAGAGCGCTTTTCGATCTGATGGAATCGGGTCGGCGCTTTAGTGTTCCGACTCTGACGCTTGGTTCCCTGTCGGACCCCGACGCGTCAGACCGGAGCCCTAGCATTCTCATTGTTTGTGTTCTGGATTCACGATCGTTTGACGACCTTCGCCCGGGAATCAAACGTTCGATCCAGAACTCTAGCTTTTTGTTTGGTCGCATTTTCTGCGACGAACCGGTGCCCACTTCGTCGGAAACTCTAGTGTTCCGACTCTGACGCTTGGTTCCCTGTCGGGCCCCAACGCGTCAGCCCGAAACCCTAGCATTCTCATTGTTTGTGTTCTGGATTCACGATCGTTTGACGACCTTCGCCCGGGAATCAAACGTTCGATCCAGAACACTAGCTTTTCCGCCAGACCATGACCTTTGCCAGAAAGGCCAGCAAGGTGCTTTCAACCCGAAGCCCCGACTGGGAAAAGATGCCAACCAGGTCATCGATTGCATACTGCCGGTAATACGGCTCGTGATAACGCTGCGGAAAGGCCTCCAGCAGCCCGTCCCAGTTTGGCTTGTCGCCCATCTGCAGGCTGTCGATGAAGACGAGACGACCGCCGGGTTTCAGCACACGGGCCATTTCTGAAGCAACGCGCCGGCGCACGTCACCGGGCAGTTCGTGGAACAGAAATACCGTTGTAACGATGTCCTGGCTGGAGGTGGGCAACGGGATCTGTTCTGCATTGGCGGCGATAAGTTGTGCGCTCCTTAGTCCGTTCATGTGGGCTGCGGCTTCGCTCAAATAGGACGACGACAAGTCGAGCCCAGTGAGCCGCAGGGCTGGGAACGCCAGCCTGATTTCGCGCAGCAGCCTGCCTGTTCCGCAAGCCACATCCAGCAAGGACACCTGACGCTGGTCTTTGCCCGCCAAATGCTCTGCAATGGGCCGGAGTGCTGTTCTCCGCATAGCCGACGCTGCGCCATAAAACAGCGTTTCTACCTGCACATCGTAAAGCCGGGCCGACTCTTCGCTCAAATACCCTCCCTTTTGGAAGTGAAAGTCCTGTGCGAAATAATCAGGCATGTCGGCTACCGCTGCCAGTTCTGAAACCGTATTGGAGGTTCGGGAATGTCTCCGTTCTGCGGCGTTGCCAAGGTCGGCGAACATAGCCCTCAACCGCGCAATGTGATCAATGAGGCCGGCAGCGGGCTCCACGGCGTCAGCTACAGCAATGCCATCGCGAACGAGTTCCGCGTCCTGGCGCAATAGGCTGCGCAGGTCCGCCATGAGTTCGGAGCGGGAGGGGACCGGGCGTTTGCGATGCACTTTTTGCTCTGGAACACCCGTGGCGGCGTTGCGGCGTTCTGCCAGCCAATTCAGCCCCGAATACCAGCCAAGCCGCACCATGTTGCCGGCGTACTGTCGCGCCATTCCGATGTTGTCTGCCTGGGACTGCTGAACTGCCATGTCGTAACCCTGCGAAACGCGCCGATGTGCATGTACCGCGACGAACTGCACTGGCTAGAGCATTTTCCGACGAAGTGGACACCGGTTCGTCGAAGAAAATGCGACCAAACAAAAAGCTGGAGCGCCGATCCGATTCCAGCGGATCGGAATGCGCTCTAAGCATGTTGCTCGCACGCCAAATTGGCAAGCGGCTGGCCGCACACAGGTCAGCCAGGAGCGCCTATTTGAAGCAAGTCGGCATACGCAAAACCATCACGCTGTAATATGGAGCCGGTTTCGACATTAATCGGGCTTGAAAACATGGGGCCGTCGGTCACGAATGTGTGAAATTCCCCGTTCTCGCCACAGACGTCTACAGAGGCAGGAAGGTCGTGGAGCAAGTCCTCATCATAAGGCTGTCCTGCGAAGGATACATCGAGCCGGGCGAGATCCACGGTTGCCAGCCGTGCGCGCATACCTGCCGCGAGCATTTCGCGCGCTAGCAACTTCGTATCGCTTCCCCACAATGGAAAGACAGGCGCGATACCCGTTCCGGCGAGATTTTTCTCACGGTAGTTGCGAATGTCCTCAAGAAACAGATCGCCAAACGCCATTTCGGTAACGCCGGACAAACGAGCGTTGTTGAGAAATCCCGCCATGATGCGCTGGTAGTCCTCGTCGCTGCAGGGCCAGGGTAGATCTATGCAGTGAAGTGGCAATCGGAGGGATGCGGCCTGGGCGTGCAGCAACTCGCGACGAACGCCATGCATTGCCACTCTGTCCGCCTGGGAATTGAGCGTGGTGAAAAGCGCCTCGGCATTCCTGTCTTCCTGGCGCAACCGGTGCAGCGACCACGCGCAATCCTTTCCAGAACTCCAACTGACCCATATCGTCACCAGTGATACTCCTACGCTCATCCAGGGGCCGAATCCCAATCTGGCGCCTTCGACGCTGCTCGCTACAAGCCTTGCCATGAAAAGCTATAGTGCTTATCCGTTGCCATTCCAGCTTGGCTGCTTAAGCAACAGGATGTTGAATGTCCCCATACAGGCGCATCGTGATATTAACCGGCGCGGGTCTTTCTGCCGAGTCCGGCCTGGCGACTTTTCGCGACAAAGGCGGGGTATGGGCAAAATACGATTACCGCGAAGTTGCAACACCGGAAGGCTTCGCGCGCAACCCTGCACTCGTGCATGAATTCTACAATATGCGACGCCGCGACCTTAAACGTGTCGCACCGAATGCCGCCCACAAAGCGCTGGCGCGCCTTGAACGGGAGCACCCTGGCGAAATTCTCGTCGTCACCCAGAACGTCGATAACCTGCATGAAGCAGCGGGTTCGCAAAATCTCTTGCACATGCACGGAGAGCTCACGAAAGTCTTCTGCACGAATTGCCGAATGGGATGCAGTTGGACCGATGAACTTTCAATAGACATCGCTTGTCCCACGTGCGGCAAGGCTGGTGGCATGCGCCCTGATATCGTGTGGTTCGGCGAGATCCCATATCACATGGAAGCGATCGTTGGAGCGCTTGCACGGGCAGACCTGTTTATTTCGATCGGCACTTCGGGCAACGTCTATCCCGCATCCGGCTTTGTTGCCGAGGCCAAGACCAACGGTGCCCACACCGTTGAACTGAACCTGGAGCCATCTGAAGGCGTGACGATGTTTGCTGAGGCAATACACGGCCCTGCTTCACAAGTCGTACCTGCTTATGTTGAAGAACTTCTTGCCGACTAGAACTGTATTTTCACGTCATTTGGGACGCCTGAAAACCGCGACGGCCTCGACATGCGCCGACCAGTGGAACTGATCGATTGGTGTCACCTTGCCCAGCCGGTAGCCGCCGTCAATGAGGATGCGCGCATCACGCGCCAAAGTGGCCGGGTTGCACGATACTGCCACGACCACCGGAACTTTTGATTTCGCAAGCATCTCGGCTTGCGCCTTGGCGCCTGCGCGTGGCGGGTCGAACACTGCCAGGTCGAACGGTTCCAACTCCTTGCGCGACAACGGCTCGCGAAACAGGTCGCGATGCAGTGTCGTGATTGGCTTCAGGCCATGCGCCGTGCGCATCGCGGCATCGAGCGCGGACAGGGCATGCTCATCACTATCGACTGCGGCAACTGCGACGCGCGAAGCGAGCGGAAAACAAAAAGCGCCGACGCCAGAAAACAGATCAATTGCACGTTTTGCCTTTTTAGGAAGTACTTTCAAGACAACGTCCGCCATGGCTTTTTCCGCAGCGGCCGATGCTTGCAGAAACGACCCTGGTGCAGGAACGACGCTTGCGCCGCCCATTGCCAAGGCCGGCTTGGCCATTTGGAATATCGGAATGCCATCGACAACAAGGCGCAAAAGGCCGTTTACCCGAGATGCCTCAGTGCCGAGCTCTGCACTTGCATTCGGATCAAGGCCTGACTTTCCAACCGCACCATCGATTGCCACGTCCAGCCCATTTTCCGCAGCCAAAATTGCTACGCGGGCCTCGCCCTCCCAGCGCGGCAGAGCACCGAGCAGGCGACGAACGTCGCTTAGGCTTTCAACGATGCGCTGATCGAGGACCGGGCAAGCCGAAAGGTCGATGACATGATCGTCGCGGGCCGCGTGATACCCAAGCACAATGCCTGCCTTGGTCGCCAGCGCTGACAGCATCGCCCGACGCCTTGCACCAGCGCCGGCCATGGTTAGCGGCGCAACATCGGCTTCGATAGCGCGCTGCCGGAACGCTTCGACAACTAGTGCGCGCTTCCACTCGCCATAGGCGTCTGGTGCGATGTGCTGCAGACTGCATCCACCGCAATCGGTGAAATGGGGACAAACCGGGGCAATCCGTTCCGGCGAAGGTGTAATTATGCTTTGGAGTTGCGCACGCGCTCCGTCAACCTGCACACAAACGCGCTCGCCGGGAAGCGTATAGGGCACATACACGGTCTCAGGTAATGCTTCTGCATGACCACCAGGTTCCAGCATGCGCGTGGCAATGCCATCGCCTTGCGCACCCAACCGTTCGATCACAAGCTCCATCGTGGTCACGGGACCATCCTCGTGTGAGGCGATAGGCTGGGTTTCATCGCTGTTCATTTATCGCCCCGATCAGCCATTCCTGGTTACCTTCCTTGCCTGGCAGCGGTGAAGGAACAGATCCACACACGTGCCAACCACACTCGGCAAGGAAACGGGACACCTCATGAACCGCTCGCTCCTGCTCGGCGGGATCGCGCACGACGCCGCGCTTGTCGAGGGTGCCGCGTCCGGCTTCAAACTGCGGCTTGACCAACGCCACCAGCCAGCACGATGCCGCGGCAAACCGCAACGGTACGCTCAAGACATCGCGCAGCGAGATAAAGCTTACATCAGCCACGATGGCATCAACCGGCTCGGGCACCTGCGCACGTGTCAAAGTTCTGGCATCCTGTCGCTCGATGGAAACGACGCGCGGATCGCCACGCAATGAAGCGTGCAGTTGGTCCTTGCCGACGTCGACGGCATAAACAAGGCGCGCACCGTTCTCAAGCAATACCTGCGTAAAGCCTCCTGTCGATGATCCGACATCCAGCGCTGTGCGATTGCAGGCGTCAAAACCGAAGTGAGCTATGCCAGCGGAGAGTTTCAGGCCAGAGCGCGCAACATGCGCGTTTGCTGCCGCATCGACGATGAGTTCTACAGTTGGATCGACGAGCTGACCAGCCTTGTTGGCAACCCTTCCCGAAACCAAGACGGCACCGCGGCGAATAAGGTCGCCTGCCCGTGCACGCGATTGCACCAAGCCCCGCGCGACCATCTCCTGGTCCAGTCTTTTGCGCATAGCGGCACCTCTGAAGGTTCGACCCGGCACGTTTGGTGATCGTGCGTCCGGTCACATATACGCGAAGACGCAATGCGAACTTCACGGTTTGCCACTTCGGGTATACCCTGTGCCGACGCACTGCCACTCGAAACTGCCCATAGCGTTTAACAGCAGGAACAGTCCCATGCGTATTTCAGCGGTCATAATGCTTCCAGTATTCGCCCTGTTGGCGATTTCGCCCGTGCTTGCACAAACGCCGGCACCGGACGGCGCCAATGTCTATTTCATTGAGCCCAAAGATGGGGCGGAAGTCAGCAGTCCTGTTACCGTCAAGTTCGGGCTTTCGGGCATGGGTGTGGCCCCCGCCGGGGTTGAGAAAGCGAAAACAGGGCACCATCATCTGCTTATCGACGTTGATAGTGTAGATCTTGAAAATCCGCTTCCCGCTGACGACAATCACAAACACTTCGGTGGCGGCCAGACCGAAACATCGCTCACCTTGGCGCCCGGCAAACACGCGCTACAATTGCTGGTTGGCGACCATAATCACGTGCCGCACAAACCAGCCGTGATGAGCGATAAAATCACCATCACCGTCAAATAGGGCGTACATAGAGCATTTTCCGACGGAGTGGACACCGGTTCGTCGAAGAAAATGCGACCAAACAAGAAGCCAGATCGGTTCAGCCGTGGCTCGACTACGTCGTTGAAGGCGGAGCGGCAGGCGGTTGGGCTTTCGACAAACCGAGCCATCGCGCCGTCAGCGATATTGTCGAGCCTTGCAGCAAGAGCGAGGTTACGACGACGACGAAAACGATATTGAAAAACTCAACGTTGACAGGTCCTGGTGTTATCACGGGAAAAATCGCGAGGAAAATGGGTACCGCTCCACGCAGGCCGACCCATCCCAGAAACGCAGTCTCCTTGACGCTGAAGCCCAATGGAACAGCGCACAGTAAAACCGCAACGGGACGCGCCAGAAACATAAGTACCGCTGCGACCATAAGTGCTTTGGGCAGATTGGCGAGCAGGCCGCTGGGTGTAACCAGCAAGCCGAGCATCAGGAAGAGCAAAATCTGACTTAGCCACTGAAGGCCCTCATTGAATTGCAGTATGCGCTCGAATGGACGCGTCACCGAGTTGGCGAGAAACATTCCGCATAAATAGACGGCAAGAAACCCGCTGCCGCCGGCCAGAGCGGTTCCGGAATACACAACCAGTCCCGTTACGAGTGCAAAAGGAGGATAAAGACCTTCTGGAAGGCAGACCCTGTCAATCAGGTAACCTGCGGCACGACCACTGACGACGCCCAGGATTCCCCCCAATCCGAGTTGGCTGGCCAGCAACGGCAACGACCCATGAAGCGAATCCCAAGAGAGCTTTGTCCCGGAATCCACGAGCGTCGTCATCAAGATGGTCAGAAAGATCGCCATCGGGTCATTGAGACCCGATTCCAAGACAAGTGTGCCTCTCAGACGATCCGAAATATGTACGCCACCATGCTGGATCATAAGGAAGGTTGCCGCTGCATCCGTGGATGCTACGACAGCGCCCAGGAGCATTCCAACTTCTATCGAAACTCCGATAATCTGGGTGGCTGCAAAACCCGTGACCAGCGCCGTGATCACAACACCAACTGTCGCCAGGAGTACTGCTGGAAACCGCGCCCCACGCGTCTTGCGCAGGTCTGTTTCCAAGCCACCGGCGAACAAGATTATTGCCAGAGCAATGCTACCGACGGTGTAGGCGGCGGAAAAATCATCGAACTGCACGCCAGCTATTCCGTCCTCGCCGAGCAGCATTCCAACTGCAAGCACGAGCAACAACATGGGTGCACCAAGTCGCTGTGATAGTGGCACCACCAGAATGCCGAGAAGGGCCATACCACCGACGAATAACAGCAACGCTTCCATCTGCACGCGCGTCTTTCTGAGAGACAATCGGAGTGAAACAGCCGTTAACCGGGCAGGCATCGTGCCGGCAGTTCGGCGCAATCGTAGCTTGGAGCAAACGACGATAGGCCATTTAAAAAATGGCTTAGAATACGGTGCGCATCAGGCCCGGTCGCCGCCTTCGCCGGCCAGCCTTTCCCGACCCAATGCCCCAAACACCGTTTCGACAATGCCTGAAGCGTCCAACCCCGCATCGGCATACATAGCTTCGGGCTTGCCGTGTTCGATGAACTCGTCGGGCAACACCATTGTTCGCACCTTGAGGCCGCCGTCCAGCAGGCCCGCCCCGGCCAGGTGGTGCAGTACGAATGAGCCAAAGCCGCCAACGGCGCCTTCTTCGATCGTCACCAGAACTTCGTGATCCTTGGCGAGTTTTTCGATGAGCGCAGTATCGAGAGGCTTGGCGAAACGGGCATCGGCAACCGTCGTCGACAAACCGTAACCCGCCAGTTGCTCCGCCGCCTTGACGGCCTCAGCCAGCCGAGTGCCCAAAGATAAAAGCGCAACCGTAGTACCTTCGCGGACTATGCGGCCCTTACCGATTTCCAGAACTTCGCCCTCGGCCGGCATGTCCACACCGACGCCGTCTCCGCGGGGATAACGCACTGCGGAAGGGCGATCATCGATTGCAGCCGAAGTGGCGACCATGTGCTTGAGCTCGGCCTCGTCGGCAGGTGCCATGATGACGAAATTGGGTAGCGCGCCCAGGTACCCGATATCGAAACTGCCTGCGTGTGTGGCGCCGTCCGCGCCGACGAGCCCGGCTCTGTCTATTGCAAAACGTACCGGCAGGTTCTGTACCGCCACATCGTGCACGACCTGATCGTAGGCGCGTTGCAGGAACGTGGAGTAGATCGCACAGAAAGGCTTCAGACCCTCGACGGCTAGACCGGCCGCAAAGGTCACTGCGTGTTGTTCGGCGATGCCAACATCGAACGTTCGGTCAGGGAATTCTGCGCCAAACAGATCCAAACCCGTGCCCGACGGCATCGCCGCTGTGACGGCGACAACAGACTTGTCCTTGCGCGCTTCGCCAATGAGGCTTTCTGCAAAAACCTTGGTGTAACTTGGCGCGTTGGAGGGCGCCTTGACCTGGGCGCCAGTGATGACATTGAACTTGGAAACGCCGTGGTATTTGTCGTCGGATGCTTCGGCCGGGCCATACCCCTTGCCCTTCTTGGTCACGACGTGAACCAGAATGGGCCCCTGGTTGGCGTCGCGCACGTTCTTCAAGACCGGGAGGAGGTGGTTCAAATCATGGCCATCGATCGGACCGATGTAATAAAAGCCTAGTTCCTCGAACCAGGCGCCTCCCTGCCAGAGATGGCGGGTATATTCTTCCACGCGTGCTGCGCGCCGTTCCCAGCTCTTTGGAAGCTTCCTAGCAAGCTGTTTGGCGATATCGCGCATGTAAAGATAGGTGCCGCTGGACGTGATGCGCGCAAGGTAAGACGACATGGCGCCTGTGGGTGGCGCAATCGACATATCGTTATCATTCAGGATCACGATGAGCCGTTCGTTGCGTGCACCGGCATTGTTCATGGCCTCGTAGGCCATGCCCGCCGACATAGCTCCATCGCCTATCACCGCAACGACATTGTTGTTCGCGCCGTTCAGATCGCGCGCAACGGCCATACCCAACCCCGCCGAGATCGAGGTTGATGAGTGTCCAGCACCGAATGGGTCATATTCGCTTTCCGCGCGACGCGTGAAGCCCGACAATCCTTCAGGTTGCCTGAGCGTGCGTATGCGGTCACGCCTGCCCGTGAGGATCTTGTGGGGATAAGCCTGGTGGCCGACATCCCAAATCAAACGGTCGCGAGGCGTATCGAACACCCAGTGCAACGCGACAGTCAATTCAACCACGCCAAGCCCGGCACCAAGATGACCGCCGGTCACCGACACTGCGTCAATCATTTCAGTGCGTAGTTCCGCGGCAAGCTGTTGCAGGTCCTGCTCGGGAAGCTGGCGCAAGTCTGCCGGCGTTTTAACGGCATCGAGAAGCGGTGTCTTACTCACTGGAACGAGCACCTTATTGCTGCTTTATTGCCGGGATTGCCGAAGTCTCCGTTCAACTGAATTTTCGACGTTTCTTAACGGACGGCACCCCGGGCCGCTGGTAACCCAATCGTTTTGCGACTGCTTTGCATTGCAAACTACATCGCGCGCGCTTGTGATGCTAGAGCGTCGTGCGATATATCGCACGACGCTCTAGGCTGCAATCATAGCCAATTGGTCGCGGACCCTACCCCAGCCACGACGCATGCTCAACGGCCTGCAACAACTATGGCAATTAGATTGCATAGGAAATGCAGAAACTTGCCATAAGCTCCATCTATCGTCTCATAGAGAAAGCGGAGCATTTTCCGACGAAGTGGACACCGGTTCGTCGCAGAAAATGCGACCAAACCAAAAAGCGATCTAGATTCAGATTTAATCGCCTACCGCTCGGGGTCGAGCGGCTCAGTCCCACGAGGTGCGCCTTCGGCGTCAAATGAAAGCTTTTCCACCTTGGCTTCGGCCTTTTTCAGCAGTTGGTCGCAGTGCCGCTTGAGAGCTTCACCGCGCTCATAAATGTTTATGCTTTCCTCCAGTTCCACGTCGCCACGTTCAAGGCGGCCGACGATCGCCTCAAGTTCCTTCAAGGCCCGCTCGAAAGACATCCCTGCAATATCGGCATTGCCCTTGCTGGGCTCTTTACCCGTGCTGCTCATGATGTTCCTTCTAACTAGCTGCTGACATCAGCGTTTTCACATGCACACCCACTGATCGGGCCAAGCCTGTCAGGTCATATCCACCTTCGAGCATGGAAACTACACGGCCATCGCACTGCTTGTCGGCAATTTGCAGTAGTTGCTCGGTGATCCACATGAAATCGCTCTCGATCAACTGCAGGCTCGCTAGCGGATCATCGCGGTGGGCATCAAAGCCGGCTGAAATGAGCACAATGTCGGGCGCAAAGTTCCTCAAGCCGGGAAGGACGCGACTTTCCATGGCTTCACGAAAGGCTGAGCCTCCGTCACCTGATCTCAGTGGCGCATTGAAGATGTTGCCAACGCCCGTTTCGGAGAGCGCACCGGTGCCTGGAAAGAGCGGCATCTGGTGTGTCGATCCGAAATAGAGATCCTTGTCGGTTTCGAAGATCTGCTGCGTGCCATTGCCGTGGTGGACATCGAAATCCACAACGGCGACACGCTCGCACCCGTGCTTTTCGCGCGCGTAGAGCCCTGCGATGGCGATATTTGAAAACAAGCAAAATCCCATCGGCCGTTCTGCTTCGGCGTGATGTCCGCAGGGCCGGACCTGGCAGAAAACATTGCGTGTGCCCGAATTTGGATCCATGACCCGGTCGACGGCCTCAAGGCCGGCACCAACCGCACGCAATGCTGCTTCCCATGATCCCGGCGACATCACCGTGTCGGGATCGAGATGCACATGCGCGCCTTCTTTCACCGGCCGCGCTTCCCGCACCATCTCCAAATAGGACTTGGGATGTGCGAGCAGAATGCGTTCCTCAACATCATCTCTGAGCGGCGCTTCCTCGCGTTTCAGCTCGGCAAACAGCTCGTGGCTAAGCACCTTGTCAATCGCACGCATGCGGTCAGGGCGCTCGGGGTGCCCATAGCCTGTGTCGTGTTCGAGAAATGATGGGTGCGTGAGAAGCAATGTGGGCATAAAGACGTCGATCCTCGGCAGGAACAGGATTTGGTTTGGGGCGGCGTTTCAGCCCATGTTAAACGAGGTTGGCGCAGCTGTCACAGGGCGGACAACTGCATGCGTTTTGGCGGTGCGTCCGCACGCTTCAAGCGCATATTGTCAGCCGCTCAGCATGGAAAGTGGTGCCAGGGTCACGCCCGGGGGTGGGCGATCATCTGCCGGCACGAAGAAATCGGGAGCCAATGGCATTGATGGATCGATACGATAACGTTCAAAATCCGTTACGCCTCCGACCTTGTAGAGAAAGGAATCGTCGATCACAAAATTGCCGGTAAAGTTTCTTGCCGGTTGTGAGAAGATTAGGTGCGCGGCATCGGAAATAATCTCTGGCGAACGGCTCATGCGCATGAGTTTGTCGCCTCCAAGGATATTCTTGATTGCAGCGGTGGCAATCGTGGACCGCGGCCAAAGGGCATTCACTGCAACGCCCTTGGGTTTCAACTCCTCGGCCAGCCCCAATACGGCGAGGCTCATGCCATACTTGGCAATCGAATAGGCGACGTGACCGGCGAACCATTGCGGCTTCATGTCGAGCGGTGGCGAGAGCATCAGCACATGCGGGTTATCCGAACGCTCCAGGTGCGGTAGGCACGCCTGCGTCGTCACGAACGTGCCACGGGTGTTGACGCCGAACATCAGATCAAAACGGCTAGGCTGGGTTTGTTCGATTGGTGTCAGAGAGATTGCCGATGCGTTATTGACGCAGATGTCGATACCGCCAAAGGTCTTGGCGGTTTCGGCAACCGCCTCTGCGACTTGTTTTTCATCTCTGATATCGCAGATGAGTGGCAGCGCCTTGCCTCCGGCTGCCTCGATTTCAGCAGCGGCGGTATGGATGGTTCCTTCCAGCTTTGGATGCGGCTCGGCTGTTTTGGCGGCAATGGCAACGTTGGCACCGTCTCTTGCCGCCCGCAAGCCTATTGCCAGACCTATGCCCCGGCTCGCACCGGTTATGAAAAGCGTCTTTCCTGCAAGCCCTGCCATAATGTTCCCATTCCCCTTCGCGTCGTTGCGCTCATTGTTCCGCTTCAATCCAGCAACCAATAGTCCCATTAGCAAATCAGTCGAACGTCAGATTATCGTCTTTAGAGCACTGGGCGTTAGCTGCGACCAGAGCGCTTTTCGATCCAATGGGATCGGATCGGCGCTCTAGATTTTTGGTTTGGTCGCATTTTCTACGACGAACCGGCGTCCACTTCGTCGGAAAATGCTCTAATTCCGAACGGGAGCGACCTTCCGCCATAGCCACCCGAGCAGGCGGAAGGGCAAAAGGACGAAGAAAACCAATTGATCAAACAGGCCTTTCAACATTGCCCACAGGCCAACGGGAATGCCGACCAGAGGTAGAAATACGAGCACAAACAGAATACCTCTGACCACGCGGGCCGCCCAATAGCCGGCGCGTCCGGCATATTCGCCAGCAATTTCGGCAGGCCACAATCGCAACCACAGGGCGCGCGCGTAGGACAGGCCGACCAGCCCAAGGACCAATCCTGCAAGATAGGAAATCTGATAGATGAACGGGATGCCGGGGATGATACGTCTATCGAGTTCCTTTTGGCGATCCTGGTCGACGAGGTCGGCCTTGATATCGGTCGTGGCGACATTGCCGGCGACCTGCTGAAATACCTGCTCGGTCCAGAACGAAAGCGTGTTGGTGATAGTATCTGTCAACGGCACCGAACCCGACCCGGCGCCACCTGACTGTCGGGGGCCGATATCAAGACCGATGCGTCCTTCAAGACTTGGGCGCGCATCAACCACCAAGGGCATTCTTTGTGCGCCCAGCGCATCCAGGAAATCGGCGAAGTCCGCGCGCTTGACCGCCTCGTTCAGTCCCTTCACCTCAATCTTCTGCCAGAACCAGTTGCGTCCACCCGGCTGCAATGGATCAGGCGCCTGCAAAATCACCAGATTGACGTCAGCTTCCCTGGCCGCTGCTTTCAAATCGCCAATGAGAAGGGATTTTTCACCGCCGCTCGATGGCCGGAAGTACAAATACTCACCCTCAATGCGGCCGGTCAGCACAACAGTCTGGCCTCGAATAGAGCGCAGGGCGGCTGGAAGTTTCCACGGATCGACCTTGTCGATGAGCGCTGCCTTGGTGTCTGGATCAATCCGTGGCGCCGACGTGAGAGTTTGTGCTGCATCGGGTTGCAGCGAGACGACGCGGATATCCGACTTGGCCAGCCTGCGCTCCAGCAACCAAATGGTTTCATCGAACAGTGCGCGATCAGTAAGCCGCACCGACAGGTTGGGTTTGACGTCCGCCAGATATGCATCACTCTTCGCACTTTGCGGATCAACTCTCAGCTTGTAGCTGCGCTTGCCCGTCATGAGGTGAAGTTCGGCACCTGCCGGGAGATCATTAATCGCCACTGTGCGATTGAAGACCGAATCTTCTGACAAATAGAGCTTGATTGGCCCTTCGCCCTGGCGATCGGGTGCCAGTGTCCTGACCACACGGGCCATCTCGTCGGCGTTGGCAGCGGTATACACTTCGCCGGATTTGTTGGCGAATTTCCAATGTCCTTCCGGGGTGACGTGTGCAGCCAATGCGACGCTGGAACCGTCTTCGGGCAATGCTTTCAAATGCCGTGACAAGCCGCCCATTTCATCGAGAGCATGGCCTGCGCGCCGTGCTGCTCCGCCGCCTGCCTCGCCCGCCTCGCGCGCAAGTCTAGTCAGCCAGTTGGCTTCGGCTGGACGGGCGTGACCGGAGACGAGCGCAATGACAACGACAACTAAAAGCAGAGAAATGGCGTCAAAAGCCAAGCGCTTGGCACATCTGGCAGCGGATGCGTTGTTGATGCACTGCGCGCAAACCATGCTCGCAACCCTAACCATCGCCTACCTTCGAAAAATCCGGCGCACGCTTTTCCAGGAAAGCCTGGAAGGCCTCCCGAGCTTCCGCTGATTGCAGTTGGCGGGCGAAGATTGCTGCCTCTTCATCGACCCGCCGTGCCACATCTTCAGCATCACCGCGCAACAAACGCCGCGCGAGCGCCAAAGCCGCGGGGGGCTTTTTGGCCAAGGAGGTGGCTGCGCCGATTACCCGCTCTTCAAGTTCTTCGGGTGGAACAATGGCATTGAGAAGACCTGCCCGCAGCATTGCTTCTGCGTCCATCGGCTTTCCAAGCACGAGCATCTCATAGGCGCGCGTATATCCCATCCGCTGCGGCATCAGGAGGCTGGAAGCAGCCTCCGGCACCAGGCCCAGGTCAAGGAACGGGGTATGAAAACGCGCAGATGGCGTTGCAAAAACAAGATCGCAATGAAACAGCAACGTCGTGCCTATGCCGACGGCCGGACCGTCGACACCAGCCAGCATGGGCTTTTGGATCTGCGGCACAAGCCTGATGAAACGCAATACTGATTTCAACACCGCCTGGTCGCCGGTCGATGATGCCAAAAAATCAGATATATCGTTACCGGACGTGAACACGCCATTTGCGCCACGAAAAACGTGAACCGATACTTCGGTGTCTTTTTCGCCGGCTTCCAGAGCATCACACAGGGCGTCGTACATCGCGCCGGTCAGCGCATTCATTTTGCCGGGGCGGTTGAAACGCAATATCTGCGTTGCGCCGTCTCGATGAACAGCAATATCGCTCATGCTGGCCACGGCCTGTCCTCTATCCTTCCAGCCGCTCGGGGGTCGCTGCCAGGACGGCGTCGGCGCCACCTGTCACCGCATCGGCAAGGCCCGGCGCTTCCGTCGAAACGTTTTCGGCAAAATAACGCGCTACCATCACTGCGCGACCAGACCCTTCGCCATTACGCACTGCAGTCACGGCGCTTTTACCCAGATACGCACCGCCCGCGGCAATACCAAATAACCGCAAATAGGGTGTTGCTGAGGCAAGCGCGGCTTCAGGATGCGACTGCAGTTGCTCACCCATCCAGTGCGTTGCCGCAGCCAGAGCTTTCACGGCACCGCCCAGCTTTTCGGCCATCCTAACGAAGTCGGGCTCGTTTGATGCGACCACCTCACCGACCATCTGCGAAAGATCTTCGATGTAAGCCTTGACGACCGCACCGTCGCCGAGCGGCAGCTTGCGCGTTACCAGATCAATCGCCTGGATGCCATTGGTGCCCTCGTAAATCGGCAGGATGCGCGCGTCCCGCAAATACTGCGCAGCGCCTGTTTCCTCGATGAAGCCCATGCCACCGTGCACTTGAATTCCAGTTGAGGCGACTTCAAGGCTTGCGTCCGTCGAAAAAGCCTTTGCCACGGGTGTCAGCAGCGCACCACGTGCCGCCGCGGCCTCTCGTTTGCCAGGGTCATTGGCAAGATGCGAAACGTCAATCTCTCCGGCGGTGGCGTAGCAGATCATGCGTGAAGCCTGCGTCAGCGCCTGCATATGCAAAAGCGAGCGTGCAATATCGACGTGATTGATGATGGCGACCATCTCACCCGGCGGGCCGCCGATTTTTGCACCTTGTTTGCGATCACGCGCGTAGGCATCGGCATGCTGGCTTGCGCGCTCAGAAATTGCCACGCCTTGCACGCCAACAGCCAATCGCGCCTGATTCATCATATGGAACATGGTGGCGAGGCCGCGGTTCTCCTGACCAATGAGATAACCAATCGCGCCATCGCCGTCGCCATACTGCATGACGCAGGTGGGGCTGGCGTGAATGCCAAGTTTGTGTTCAACGCCGGTACATACGACGTCGTTGCGGGCGCCAATCTCCCCCTTAGGGCCGACCAGGAACTTCGGCACCAGAAAAAGCGAGATCCCTTTCGTTCCCGCTGGTGCGTCGGGCAACCGTGCCAGCACGAGGTGGATGATGTTTTCAGACAACTCGTGATCGCCGTAGGTGATGAAGATCTTTGTGCCAAAGATGCGATAGGTTTCGTCACCCTGCGGCACCGCCTTGGTTCTGATGGCGCCAAGGTCCGAGCCGGCCTGGGGTTCTGTGAGGTTCATGGTGCCGGTCCATTCGCCCGACACCATCTTGGGCAGATACGTTGCCTTCTGTTCCTCGGTGCCGGAGATCATGAGGGCGTGGATCGCACCTTGCGTGAGCAGCGGGCAGAGCCCGAACGACATGTTGGTGGCATTCCAGATCTCGGCCGCCACCATTTGCGCTATTTCGGGCAGTCCCTGTCCGCCGTAGTCTGGTGAGCACGGCAGCGCGCCCCAGCCGGCCGCGACGAACTGTGCGTAGGCCTCCTTCCATCCGTCAGGGGTCACAACCTTGCCATCGACGAGCCTGGAGCCTTGTTTGTCGCCGACGCTGTTGAGCGGATCGAGGACTTCGGCGCCAAACTTGCCGGCTTCCTCAATCACCGCGGTCAGTGTTTCGATGTCGAGATCATCGTAGAGGCCTGCGGCAAGGCGTCCATCAAGATCCACGGCTGTCTTGAGGGCAAGCAGAATGTCGTCTACTGGAGCCTGATACGTCATGGGCGCTCGCCTCCTCGTCAGCGGCCGTTCTTGGTTAATTCAGACACTAGTGGCCTGTCGCGCCAAAATTGAAACATAGCCGCAACCGCATACGATTTTGGCGCGACATGAAGGCCACTAGCAAAATCATGAACTTAGTGTGGCGGTCAACGCGCCTTAGTTGACTCCGCGTGGGCCGCAACGTCGGCCAACTAAGGCGCGACGCCACACTAGGCGTTTCACCGCCGAAGCGGAAGGGCTAGGTTGACGTTTTCGTCAACTTATCTGCTCGTAATGGAGAAGGCTATCGATGACGATCGTTCCGGCCAATGCTGAGCACTTGGAGGACGCTGGCGCGTTGATCCGTGCGGGTAGGCTGGTCGCGTTCCCTACTGAAACGGTTTATGGCCTTGGTGGCGATGCCACAAATGGTGAAGCTGTCGCGCGAATTTATGAAGCCAAGGGTCGACCCCGTTTCAATCCGCTGATCGTACACATTGAAAGCGTGGCCCAGGCAGAGGACTTCGCGATTTTCTCTCCACTTGCCAAATCCCTGGCCGAGCGCTTCTGGCCCGGGCCGTTGACACTGGTGCTGCCACGACGCCCGGCATGCCGCCTATCCGAACTCGTTACGGCCGGACTTGATACCGTTGCCCTTCGATGCCCGGGCCACCCAGTGGCGAGGCGCCTTATTGCGGCTGCCGGCCGGCCGATAGCTGCACCTTCAGCAAATGTTTCCGGGCATGTCAGCCCGACGTCTGCAGGTCACGTCGCAGCCGATCTCAATGACAGGGTTGCCATGATCCTCAACGGCGGCGACACCCAACTTGGGTTGGAATCGACAGTGATCCGCATTGATCACTCACCCAATGGCGAGCCACGTATCGTCCTATTGCGGCCAGGTTCGATCACCACCAATGACATTATGCTGGCAACTGGCCTTGATGTTGTCCGCGCCATGGATGCCGCATCCGCGCCAACCTCGCCTGGGCAGCTTGCCAGTCACTATGCACCTCGGGCTCGCGTGCGCATCAACGTTGCCTTGGCCGAACCAGGCGAAGCATTGCTTGCTTTTGGTGCCAACGTTCCCCTACACGATGGTCCGACGCTCAATCTCAGCGAGACGGGCGACCTGGTCGAAGCGGCAGCCCGCCTCTTTGCTGCATTGCGCGAGCTTGACGCTACCGGAGCTGAGGCAATTGCTGTGATGCCTATTCCCGGTGAGGGTCTTGGCGAAGCCATCAACGACCGCCTTACCCGCGCTGCTTCATAACAGCCTTGACGCTGATCTTGCTCCGGAACCTGCACCGAGAAATCTCCGATGACCCGACCGACCGACCTTCAACCGTTGAATGCGCCGACACCGGAAGTGATCGCGCAGTTCACAAACATCGTTGGCCCGACAAATGCACTAGTCGAATCGGGAGCGCAGGCTGCATATCTGCGCGAATGGCGCGACCGCTACGTTGGAAAAACCGCACTGGTTCTGCGTCCGGGCACGGTTAGGGAAGTCGCAGAGATCCTATCATTGGCGAATGAAACCCGTGTCGGCATCGTGCCGCAGGCTGGCAACACCGGTCTGGTTGGCGGACAGATCCCCTATGAAGACGGCAATGACATTGTTTTGTCTGTCGCACGCCTCAGCCGTGTACGTGAGATGGACGCGACAGGACAATCGATCACGGTCGAGGCAGGTATCACCCTTGCCCACCTGCAATCCATCGCAGAAGGCGCCGGGCGCCTGTTCCCATTGAGCCTTGCCTCGGAAGGCACCTGCCAGATCGGTGGCAACCTTGCGACCAATGCCGGTGGCGTCAACGTGCTTGCTTACGGCAACATGCGCGCGCTGACACTTGGACTTGAGGTTGTAACCGCCGAGGGTCGCATCTGGTCATCGCTCAAGACGCTCAAAAAGGACAACACAGGCTACGACCTGAAAGACCTGTTCATTGGTTCGGAAGGGACGCTTGGCGTCATCACTGCCGCCTCTTTGCGGCTCTTCGCGCGGCCAGCAGAAAAGGCAACAGCTTTCTGTGCCCTCGACAACCTAGATAAGGTGCTGGAATTTTTCGCACGAGCTGAAGTCGCTGCAGGCCCTTACCTGACGGCGTTTGAATTCATCAGCCGGGCCGGTATGGAAATTGCCGTTCAGCACGTGGAAGGCGCACGCAACCCGTTCCACGACATTGCACCGTGGTCGGTTCTGATCGAGATCTCATCACCGGAGGCAGACGGACGGGCTGAAGCTGTGATGGAAAGTTTCCTGAGTAAGGCAATCGAGAGCGGCATTGTAGCTGACGCAGCTATTGCCAATACAATCCAGCACGCAAACGACTTCTGGCGCGTGCGCGAGGAAATGTCTGACGCGCAAAAATTCGAGGGCGGGTCGATCAAGCACGACATATCTGTCGCGCCAGCTCAAATACCCGACTTCATTGGCCGCGCGAACGCCATCGTTGAAAAGCTTTGCCCTGGCGCGCGTCCAGTTCCGTTCGGACATTTTGGTGATGGCAACGTGCACTACAACATCAGCCAGCCCAGAGACATGGACAAAGCCGCTTTTCTCGACAAGTGGGAAGAAATCGCATCAGCCGTGCACGGCCTGGTCGCAGACATGGGCGGCTCGATCTCCGCTGAACATGGCATCGGACGAATGAAACGCGCCGACCTTGTGCGATACAAAAGCCCTGTCGAGATGGAGATGATGCGCTCCATCAAGCATGCGCTTGACCCCAACGGCATCATGAACCCAGGCAAGGTCGTGTAACATTCCAGGGCCTGGGCTGAACGACCCGCCCTGTCGCATACCCACCTAGTGGCCAACCATGGATCCCGTGCTTGAAGCACGGGATGAGAAGTGGGGGGCCACGCGCTGCCCGTTTCTCGTGCAACCGCCGCCCCTCACCCTGGCCCTCTCCCCGCGGGCGGGGAGAGGGAATGGTGGACGCTGAACCGCTGCGCACTTCAGTTAAACATGCTCTCTTGTGAAACGCAGGTTTTTCACGCTGAACCGCTCAACACTTCAGCTAAACATGCTCTCTTGTGAAACGCATGTTTTTCACGCTGAACCGCTTCACACTTCAGCTAAACATGCTCTCTTGTGAAACGCATGTTTTTCACGCTGAACCGCTTCACACTTCAGCTAAACATGCTCTCTTGTGAAACGCATGTTTTTCACGCTGAACCGCTTCACACTTCAGCTAAACATGCTCTCTTGTGAAACGCATGTTTTTCACGCTGAACCGCTTCACACTTCAGCTAAACATGCTCTCTTGTGTAACGCATGTTTTTCACGCTGAACCGCTTCACACTTCAGCTAAACATGCTCTCTTGTGTAACGCATGTTTTTCACGCTGAACCGCTTCACACTTCAGCTAAACATGCGTTACGAACTCAGCGCTGCACGCTCCGCTTCGATGCGCGCGGACTGTGAAGGCCAACTCGCAGCGACCCAGTCATCGGTACCAAACAACCAATACCAGAAGCGATTTCGGCGGTGATAGCGCTCGACCGTAAGCCGGTGCATATTCTCCATGTTTGCCGACAGGGTCTCAAGCAAAGCCATTGGCCGGCCAGCTTCACGCTCCAATCCTTCAATGCGCGCAGCGAGCAGTGCCAAGTCGCCTGCTCCATCGCTTCGCCACTCGTCGATCGACCCCGCAAGGGTATGCTGGTTTGAGTTCAATTTCATGAGCGCGTCGTGGACTTCCTTCAGCTCGGCGTTGTGCACCTCATGTGCTTCGTTGGTTTGCGCTACGTAGCCGTGTATATCCGACCGGTAGTTCGATAGCAGGCTGCCGACCTGGGTTACCGTGTTACGTTCTTCATCCCGCAGGCTTTCAACGGCTCGCACAAGTTCATTCAAGCTCTCGCCGGTACTGCTGATGCGCGAAGACTGCTCGGTTATCGACATGTTGACGTCGCGCACATCTTCAGACAGCGACGAGCGCACATCTTCCAGCGTGGTCTGTTGCAACGAGACGGCTTCGGCGACATCCTTGACGCGCCCGTCCAAGTCGCCGGAAATCTCGCCATCGCGTCCGACCAGCGCTTCTTCGATAAGCTCCAGACGTGCGACGACTTCACCCAGATTGGAAACCGCTTCAAGTGCGGCAATTTTCTGGGAAACGGTTGAGGTGGATTCATTCAGCCTTGCAGAGAATTGCTGATCCAAGGCTGTGAGCTGGTGTTCCACACGCCCCAAGTCGATTTCTGAAAGCCGTTGCTCGACGCGGCCCAAATCAAATTCGGCCAATCTTTTTTCAACGCCGCTCAAATCGATCTCTGAAACCTCGTGGACTGGTTCTGGCCGTGCTGAAACAAGAGCTTCGATCGAAGCCAGCCGGTTGAAAAGACCTTCGGATAAACGAACCGAGTCGTCGCGTTGACCGATAATCTGACCGGAAATATCCCGGACCATTTTTTCCAACGCATCCAGGCGGGAATTCTGCATGCGGTCCGTGACCGCTTGTGTGGGATCGATCGCTGCCTTTGGTTCCGGTGGCGCCTGGGTTGGATCTGGTTGTTGGGCATGAACTGGCGGTGGTGGCGGCGGCGGAGCGGCTTGGGACGCTGGCGGAGGTGGAGGCGGGCTGGGCTGCGCAGCCGGTTGCCTGGCGGCAGCAGGCGAGGCGGGTTCGGAGGGAGGGGAGGCTGACTTTTCGGGCGGTCCGGCGTTGTAGGGCGCGGGCGCTTGCTGGGTCCGTTTTGGCGCTGGCGAAGTCGGCCGGGGCATAGACTTGAACGTATGTTCAAATCCAGCGTCATAGAAGCCGTCGGAAGTTCTCCATCCACGCTGCTCAGGAGCATTTTCATAGCCTCGCACATCAGGCGAGGATGTATAAGCGGGCGGGGGCGGATATGACGGGCGCTGCTGCTGGTAATAGAACGTTGCACGCTGCTGCTCGGGCCGGACACGTCTCGCGGAAAGATGGCGGGCGACGAGTTCCATTCCCTCGATCGCGGGCCGCACTACCAGAAATACTTGCAGGAGGTCCTCAACGTTAACCGGCTGGTTGCGCTGGTAGGCATGCGCTGCCGCGAGCCGAAGCGTTTGCTCAAATCCGTCTGCGCGACGCGGTGAGAAGCCTCCATTGCCATAGGCCACAGGAATGTCATTGGCGATGACAGTCGCAGTTTCGCGGCGCAGTGATGCTGCACGTATACCGCTATATTCCAACACGGTGGCTGAGGCATCAATGCGCGTGAGGGCATGGAGGAGATGTTCAACGCGGACTTCTGCTGAGCGATGCGCCAACGCGACGTCGAAAGCGTGATTGCAGCAGGCGAGAACCGTTTCGTCGACCCATATGGGCATCTCGTGGCCTGCCTGATACCCATACAGGACGTCACCGTCCTCCCTATCGGCGACTTCGTTGCCCGTTTCCTGCCGTGCCGGCTCAACCTCACGCCATGCCGGTGTCCGCAGATCGAGATCGTGGCCCCTGTAAATCATGATACGCAACTCCCTACGGTCCGTCGACGATTGCGCTCGCCTGGAACCTGTACGCAACCCCGCCCTACGACCACCGCCGTACGGCGAACCCAAAATCCCGCTTCATGTGCTCGCTGCCGCAGCCGCGTTCAACACTTTCATCCCACCCGGGAACGGTGTGAAGCGCGCGGCACGCGTGCGAGCCAAGAGGGGTTCGCGACTAGCCTGCCAGAAAGTTGTCGGCTTGCCTGTGACAGAATAGTGCCACACCAGCACTGAAGCGATGCGCGTGCCGTGGATTTAGATTTTGAAATAAACCGCCAATCGGTGCGAACGGTCCGTTTAAGAGATGGAAACAGAGTTCACAAAAACGATTGAATTATTTGCAACCACTGGGCGAGCTTGAAGACTGTGATCGAATTATCCTCGATCGCCTGCGCTTTTTTCCAGAACGCCTGAGCCTTCATTGCGCGGGTTATTGATCGCCTTGCTGACCGGCATCACTTCGAGCAAGTCATTGGGTGCAGGTGTTAAAAGCCCTTCTACAGGCACCGAGGAACCTGACTGGCAGTCAAGCCAGAGCTCGAAGGCCTCAGGCGGCAAGATTGCGGGCATGCGATCGTGTATCGGGCGCATCGTTTCATTTGCGGCGACAGTCAGGATCGCCATTGTTTCAATTTCACTGCCATCAGCACCCAACCAATGTTCGAATATTCCAGCCATGGCCATGACACCGCCATCTCTCGGCCGGACCAGATGTGGCTGTTTGGCGCCCTTGGGCCCGGTCCACTCATAAAACCCGTTAGCTGGAACAAGACACCGCCGGTGCCGCATCGCGGCACGGAACGAGGGTTTCACGGTGGCCGTTTCCGCTCGCGCGTTGATCAGTGTGGCGAAGTCATTTGGATCTTTCACCCACGATGGGATCAAACCCCACCTGACGAGAACAAGTTCACGTTCATGGCGTAACGAATTGCGCACGATCAGTACCGGTTGCGTCGGTGCAATGTTGTAGCGCGGGGGGAATTCCTCTTTATTGAATACTCCAAACGTCTGCCGAACTGCTTGGGGAGGGGACGTCAAGGAATAGCGCGAGCACATTGCATGTTTCCGTAAAATATTCTGACGTTTTGGTGGTGAGCCTTCACGACCTACTGCAAAGACACTCCCGGCCGGTGACATTGATCCCGCTATTGATCCTTCTATTGATCCCCGTGACCGGATTAACGCGCATGCGAAAAGTCAGTGGAAATCGCGTGGTAGAATGAGCACTTCCAACTCCAATTCGCAACCTGTCGGCAACTCCGGCGGGATAGGGGCGATAAAGGCGATACCGGCGGCAAGCGTTTTGTTGTTTCGGGACGGTTCGGTTCTATTGATCAGGCGCGGAACGGGAGCCTACAAGGGGTCCTGGAGTGCTCCGGGTGGTCACCTGGAGGGACAAGAAACGCACGAGGATGCCGCACGGCGGGAACTTCTTGAAGAAACCGGCATTGTCGCGGGAAACCTTGTCGCCGTTACACAACACTGGCTTAGAATTCCGGCAACCAGTGGAACGCAGGAACTGCGCTACGAAATTGCGGTTTTCGCCGGAGTTGCGCCTGACAACTGCCACCCGCAGGCGGCTTCGGACGCCGCTGAAGCTCGATTCATACCAATTCGCGATGTTGGAAACCTGCCTATTACAGACGGTCTTGTCGGCATCATCAGCGCCTGCTGGGACCGCGTCTCCAGAGGTCTGGAATAGAAGTGTGGAATAAAGCGGTACAATGCCGCCTTGCCCCTTAAGGCCCGACATCGCGGGTTGTGCAACCGCAATGTGCACCGTGCCAAGGCCCAGAATCGATGTTACATGTTGCTCAACTCAATGGCATGGCGCCGCCATGGTGTTCAGCGCCATATCGGGGCGAATGATAATCTGGAGCAACAGTGCCACAGTCTGCGATCATTGGTGCCAATCTCTCCTTCACACGCCTGGTGCGGGCGTGGAGCAGTAGATCGCACCGTGGACCCGTCTCCAACCGGTTTGAGACTTCCCGTCAGAAACTGCTATCGAATACCATCATTGTTGCAGCGGCTCTGGTTTTCACTTCATCGGCTCCGACGTTGGCTGCCGCTGCACCGGGGCTTGAAGTGCCAAATGCGCAATCATCCGACACCCGCCCCTATGACAGCAAACTGTTGCGTCTGGCCGAACTCCTGGGTTCTGTCCATTACCTGCGTGAACTTTGCGGTGCCAACGAAGGCCAGTTCTGGCGGGACACTATGCAGGAACTCATTAAATCGGAGGGCTCCAGCGCCGAGCGCCGATCACGCCTCACACTGAGCTTCAACAACGGTTACCGCAGCTATTCGAGGACGTACAATGTGTGTACCCCGACGGCTCGCGCGGCAATCGAGCGTTTCCTGGCTGAAGGCGCGGAGATCGCGGACGGTCTCATTGCGACTGCGAAATGAACTTATGTAAATGGATGTTGCAAACTGATGCAACAGAGGTCGCGGATGCGATTCCGCACCATGGCGGAGCTGCCAATCGCAGCCTGATTCACGATTAAGAAGACCCGTCTACGCAAGCTGGCGTGCGCGTGATAGACAACGAACGCACTGTCGCGCTCTGCTGGCCCATGCTCGACCCTTGCGGTTTCGGCCACCCGATCAAGACAGACATTGCATGCTGCACCAAACGCACCAGTTCCACGACAAGATGGGACCAAATCGATTAGGGCCCTAACCGGGGGAGACCAACGTGGCGTCACCGATCGAACATAACGACCAGGGCGAAGAAAGCCTGCAAGCCCTCCGCCTGATTCTTGCCGCCTGGGATGAGGGTGAAGAAACGGGCGTTGCACCGGAGATGATGGCATACGCAGCACTGTTCACAGCATTAAGCGACCTTATCGACATCTATGGAGAGGATGCGGTTGCCAGTCTTGCCCGCGGGCTCGAACAACGTGTGCGCCATGGCGAATTCACCATGATGCAAACACGCCAGTGATCGCGATATTTCGCACCGCGCTCTGAAACTGTTTCGATAGCCGGATTGCGCCTCAGGCGCTCAGATGAAGTGAAGCATTTTCTTCAGCACCATTTCGCCGATTAGAACGCCACCGAACACGATCAGCAGTAAGCCTGCAATCTTGTTGATGAAAACCAGGCGCGATCCGTCAATCTTGTGGCGTATGCGTCCGATCAGGTGGGACAGCAGCACCCACCAACCAAAGCTGCCGCCGACAATCGCTGCGACCATGGTGAGCGCGTCGATGTTGCTATTCACCTCGACGAATGTACTGACGCCGCCAAATATGGCGAACAGGCCAAGAACTGCGCCTGGATTAGTAATCGTCAAAAAGAATGTCTGCGGAATGTCCCATGCGAAATCCCTGAGCGATGCCTTTTCGGCGTGGCTGGGATGCAGCATTTCGAGCTTGGGTCCGGCGAGGTAGAGTTTCAGGCCAAACCCCGCAAGTGCCAGACCACCTATGATTTGTATGGCCGTCCGATAATCCTGCACCGCTCCGGAAATGGCGCCGACACCCAAAGCAGCAAAAAGCGCGATCAGCCCGTCGCCCAGCACCGCACCCATGCCCGCCGCGACGCCACCCCAAAAGCCTCTTTCTATTGCCCTTTGTATACAGAGCACGTTGACGGGACCAACAGGAGCCGCCACAAGAACGCCGATGACAAGCCCGACTGGGATTATCAGCGGATTAGGGATCAGATCCATGCGCCCTCGACAAGCCCGACTACCGGTGGATGGAACGTCCCAGGATACAAATGCCGCAAAGCGTGAGCACACTTGCAGTAGCCGGGACTGCGCAGTTTCAGCACGAAAACTCCAGGTTCAGAAACTCCGAGCCCGTCGATTCGAGTCGCTGCTATTCCCAAATGAAGAATTACAGGTGAAGAAAGTTCCAGTTCTTCAGGACCGCGATATTCGGTCGCCTGCAACAATCGCTCCCCCAAAGCCAAATCGTGTCCCTCGTCGCGTTGAAGCCATGTGTGTACTATCGCACGATCCAGCTTACTGCGTTTTTGATGTTTTTCACGCCGAACCGCTGCACACTTCAGCTCAACATGCTTTGGGACACATGATTCGCCTGATTTTATTCGTAGCTGTGCTCATGTCCCTTGTCCATCTACCGATAGCTCAGGCAAATTCTCCCGCCACCAGCACGACCAGTAGCGCAGCGGTGCCTGAAAATCTGAAAAATAAGTCAGCGGACAAACCGCCATCAGCAGTGCACTACGACCGCCGTCTCGACATATCAAAGCTGCCGCATCCAGTGGCGGAGATGCTCGACGCTATCCAGCTCGCAATCGCGTCGGGCTCGATAGAGGATCTGCAAACGGCCATCGATTGGAATGAAATGCGGCCAACTTTCTCGGTTGCAGATAGCGTGGAGGATCCGGTTGCCTATTTGAAAGCCCATTCAGACGATGGGAACGGGCGCCAACTGCTGGCCGTTCTCGCCGATTTGCTTTCGGTTGGCCCTGCGCGACAGCCTCTTGGCCGTGATCCTGAGAACACCGACGTCTACGTCTGGCCGTACCTCGCCGAGCGGCCGATTGAGCAGCTTACCCCTCAAGAGGAGGTGGACCTGTATCGGCTGGTGCCTGTCGATGAGATCAAGAAGATGCGAAAGGTCAAACGATGGACTTGGTATCGGGTCGTTATTGGCGCGGATGGCACCTGGCACGCGTTCACACGCCCTGAGTAACCAGGGGCGGCCTTAGCCAAATATGGCCGTCCCAGGGTCTGTTCATGTTTCTTGGAATTGTTTCCGGGTTCTATGCTTTTGATTGCAGACAAGTTTTTCACGGCACTACCGCACCGCACTTCAACTAAACATGCTCTCTTTGCGAAGCATGTTTTTCACGCCGAACCGCTGCACACTTCGGCTAAACATGCTCTCTTTGCGAAGCATGTTTTTCACGCCGAACCGCTGCACACTTCGGCTAAACATGCTCTTTCGTCGGAAGCATGTTTTTCACGGCTCTACCGCTGCACACTTCAGCTAAACATGCTCTCTTTGCGAAGCATGTTTTTCACGCTGAACCGCTTCACACTTCGGCTAAACATGCTCTGGATGAATTCGAGACCGGAGATTAACCATAAGTTGCATGTCTGAATAGTTGCAAATGCCTTCCGGACGTTCAGCCTGCATTCAGCCAGACCGTGTAAGCCTCATATTAACATCAGAGATTTGAAGGTGCTGCGGCAATTGGCTCAGATGCTGCCGCGCCAGCGCCCTGATCTTTAGCAACCATGAGTGCTATCGCAAGCGAGGACGCCATCGGGCCCGCTAACCAGAGAGTAAAGTCACAGATGTTCGGAATCTCAACCAAGCCAATCTCGTTCCCCTCAAAAGGATTTGCAGGCAAATCGGCAGGCGGAATAGCCGTCATCGGTTTGCTTGCCGGCATTGCGCCATTCGCCCTCCCCGCAGCAGGTTTTGTCGTGAGCGCTGGCGTGCTGACCGCGGCGACCGCGACACCCGCTGCAGCGCAGTGGTACGAGGAGGACACCTATCGTCGCCGCTCCAACCGGGGCTACCGCCGCTATGATCGCTGGTATGACGATTACGACGCCTACTACGACCGCCAGCGCCGGCGCCGCCAGAGGTGGAACCGTGACCGCTGGGATGACGACCGCTATGAACGTCGCGGGAGTTCTTCAAGCAGCTCGAAGAATGCAGAGGTTCGCAGCGGTGGTCCGCGACCATTTATTCGGGCCAAAGCGCCGCCGCGGGTCTCCTTGCACAACGACTTCAAACCAGGTTCAATCATCATCGATCAATCGTCGCGCAAGTTGTATTTGATCCTGTCCAGCCGGTCAGCCTACAGGTATCCCATCTCTGTCGGGCGCGAGGGCTTCTCATGGACCGGCAAGGAGAAAGTTTCGCGCATCGCGGCCTGGCCGGATTGGCATCCGCCCAAGGAGATGCGCGAGCGCGACCCCAAACTGCCGGTCAAGATGACGGGTGGTGTAAACAATCCGCTAGGTGCAAAGGCGATTTACCTGGGCAACACGCTGTATCGCATTCATGGCACGAACAATCCGAATTCAATTGGTCGCGCGGCCTCGTCGGGATGCTTCCGTATGATGAATGCGCACGTCATGCATCTGGCGTCCCGCGTTGGTGTGGGCACCGAAGTACGCGTGCTCAAGCGCCTTCCAAAATCGGTTGTTGCTGCGAACTGACGGCAACCGGGGCTGAGTAGAGGGCCCATGAAAATGCGATTAAGAGGGGCCGAGAGCATCGGCCCCTTTTGGTTTTCTGCGTTGGCTGCCGCTGATGTCAGAGCACCGTGCGATACAGCTTTAAAGGCCCGCCTCCAGGAAGCGAACGGGGGCGCCATGCGCGCTATTGGCGATCTCGCCCTGCCACATCACACACTTTCCGCGCACGAAGGTGCCAACAGGCCACCCGGTAACCGTCTTGCCGTCGTATGGCGTCCAGCCGCAGCGGCTCTCTATCCAGGCGCTGGTGATCGTTTCGCGACGCTTCAAATCGACGACGGTGAAATCAGCATCGTAACCCACCGCAATTCGACCCTTGCCAGCAATGCCGAACAATCGCTGCGGCCCGTGACTTGTGAGATCAACGAAACGTTCAAGCGACAGCCGGCCGGCATTGACGTGATCCAGCATGACAGGCACGAGCGTTTGCACGCCTGTCATGCCTGAATGGGACTTGGGATAGGGATGGTCTTTTTCCTCGCGCGTGTGCGGTGCATGGTCAGAGCCCAAAACATCAACCACGCCGGAACGAAGCCCGGCCCAAATGGCGTCACGATGGTGCGCGTCGCGAACCGGCGGGTTCATCTGGCAATATGTGCCAAGCTCTGCGTAGCATTCAGGTGCCGCCAACGTGAGGTGATGCGGCGTCACCTCCACCGATACCCAGCGCTTATGATCGGCAAGGTAGGCCATCTCAGCCGCGCTGGAAATGTGCAGCACATGGACACGCCGGCGATGCTTTTCGGCAAGTTCGGCCAATTGCGTTGTCGCCATCAGGGCGGCAGTTTCATCGCGCCAGACGGGATGGGATGCAGGGTCGTTTTCCACCCGCTCGCCCATGCGCGAAATGAGTCGTGCCTCATCTTCGGCGTGGAACGCAGCGCGGCGCGAGATCCTGCCGATAATACGGTCGAGGCTGGCCGCATCATCAACGAGAAGATCACCCGTCGACGACCCCATGAATACTTTTATTCCAGCAGATGCTTCGAGCCGCTCGAGCGCGGGAATCTCATCCACATTTTCGCGGGTTCCGCCTACATAGAATGCAAAATCGCAGAACATTCGGTCGCGGGCACGAGTGACCTTGTCTGCGAGCAGATCCGCCGTCGTGGTCAGCGGTATGGTGTTGGGCATCTCAAAAACCGCCGTGACGCCGCCCATCACGGCAGCCCGGCTGCCCGTCTCCAGGTCTTCTTTGTGTTCAAGGCCCGGCTCACGGAAATGAACCTGACTGTCGATAACGCCTGGCAGTATGGTCAAGCCCTTGGCGTCTACGACCTTTGCGGCATGAGACGGGTTGAGGTCGCCTAGAGCGCAAATTCGTCCATCGCGCACGCCAACGTCGGCCAGCCCGGTTCCATCCTGGTTGACCACGGTTCCGCCCTTGAGGACGAGGTCGAAGCTCTCAGCCATCCAACGCTCCCGGTTCCCAAAATGCATTATCGTGCGCACCGATTTGAATTCTCTCAGCTTGCACGGTCATCGGCGCATACCTAGCCCGCCTTTCTCACGATGGTATGGCCGGCACGGAGGTGAAAATGATGACAGGCCAGGAGTGCCGTGTAGTTCGATGTGGGACATCGGGCAAGCGGCACGACACAGACTGTCATCATTTTCACCCCGCCCTGCGGGTCGCGCTGGCGCGGCCGACCGCTGCGTCGGGCGGCTCAACCGTAGAACACCGCTACGCTTTTCGCCTCCCTCCTTGCGGGTCGATCTCGCGCCAGCGCGATGACGGCCGTGCTCTCGTGAGAAAAGCGGGCTAGCCCGCCTTTCTCACGATGGTATGGCCGGCACGGAGGTGAAAATGATGACAGGCCAGGAGTGCCGTGTAGTTCGATGTGGGACATCGGGCAAGCGGCACGACACAGACTGTCATCATTTTCACCGCCTACCTTTCGCGCTGGCGCGGCCGACCGCTGCGTCGGGCGGCTCAACCGTAGAACACCGCTACGCTTTTCGCCTCCCTCCTTGCGGGTCGATCTCGCGCCAGCGCGATGACGGCCGTGCTCTCGTGAGAAAAGCGGGCTAGCCCGCCTTTCTCACGATGGTATGGCCGGCACGGAGGTGAAAATGATGACAGGCCAGGAGTGCCGTGTAGTTCGATGTGGGACATCGGGCAAGCGGCACGACACAGACTGTCATCATTTTCACCCCGCCCTGCGGGTCGCGCTGGCGCGGCCGACCGCTGCGTCGGGCGGCTCAACCGTAGAACACCGCTACGCTTTTCGCCTCCCTCCTTGCGGGTCGATCTCGCGCCAGCGCGATGACGGCCGTGCTCTCGTGAGAAAAGCGGGCTAGACTCCTTAACAATAGAAACCAATAGCTGGTGCGTGTGCGGGCTGGCTATGCCGGGAGCAAACAAACGATGACTAACACCAGCATGGCCCTGCTGACTGACCGCGGCGTTCTGTCACTCAAGGGTGAAGATGCCGTAAAGCTCCTGCAGGGGGTCATTACCAACGAGATGGGGCTGCTGGAAACGCAGGGGGCCTTGCATGCTGGGCTTCTCTCCCCTCAAGGCAAAATCCTGTTCGATTTTTTTGTGACGAAAGGCGAAGAAGGCCTGTTGATCGAAACGGCTAAGTCTTCGGTGGCCAGCCTGAAGCAGCGGCTCGATATGTATAAGCTTCGTGCCAACGTCGAAATTGCCGATGTGACGGAGAAGTATACTGTTGCTGCGTGCTGGGGTGGACCACATGCCCCACGCCGCGAAAATTCACCCACGATTGGATTTTCCGATCCCAGGCACCCCGAACTGGGAACCCGCCATCTGGCCTCGCTTGAAAGTGAATGGCATTGCGATTCCGAAGGCGCAACGCCGGCACCTGTGGATGCCTACCATGCGCACCGCATAGCAATTGGTGTGCCCGAGGCGATTCGCGATTTCAAACTGGGCGACACGTTTCCGCATGAGGCACTTTACGACCAGACCCATTCTGTTTCCTTCGAGAAGGGCTGTTATGTTGGACAGGAAGTGGTCAGCCGCATGCAACACCGCTCAACCGCACGCAAACGGATCGTTCCGTTGGTAGGCAACGTGGACCTGCCAACAGATTCGCCTGACGTACTCGCCGGCGAGATCGCCATTGGTTCGCTTGGCTCGGTGGCGGGGAAACGGGGGCTGGCCTTGATCCGCCTGGACCGCGCTGCCGAATTAACGGCCAAGGGACACGCGCTTACGGTCGGGGGCGTGGCGGTGGAGATCTCGCTTCCCGATTGGGTGAGTTTTCCGCTCGTCCCGCCTGGCAACACTGTAACGTCGCCATGACGACGTCAAAAAGCGCCCAAAGCAATGCAAAAAACCGTTCCGTGACAGTGCCACCTGCAAAATCCGGGCTGGAACGCTGTGCCTGGCCGGGCATCGGCGATCCACTCTATGCGCGTTACCATGACGAGGAATGGGGCGTGCCTGTCGGAGATGATCGAGCGCTTTTTGAAAAACTGATCCTGGAAGGTTTCCAGGCAGGCCTATCCTGGCTGACTATTCTTAAAAAGCGCGAGAACTTTCGGCGGGCCTTCCATGGGTTCGATGCTGATCGGATGGCCCGCTACAGCGCCAGGGACGTTGCCCGGTTGATGGACGACGCTGGCATCGTCCGGAACAGGTTAAAAATTGAAGCAGCCATCGGCAACGCGCGCGCATTCATCGACTTGCAGCAGCACGACAGCCTTGGCGCGCTGTTGTGGGGCGTGGCGCAACAGGAAGCATCAAATCAACAACGCGCGCCACAGCATGCGAGCGACGTGCCCGGTGCCACGGCGGCATCGCGCAAGATGTCTAATCTACTAAAACGCAAAGGCTTTCGTTTTGTAGGTCCGACGACCGTTTACGCCATGATGCAATCGACCGGCATGGTCAACGACCACCTGGCCAATTGCCATCGCCGAGCTGCCTGTGCGGCCTTGCGCAAGGGGTTTTCACCACCTGTTTAGGCGTGCGCCTTGTTTGAAAGTGAAGGCTTGGTTAGGTGCAAGTCGTTGGATTTGGAGGGTGCCTAGCCCGCCTACTTATAATAGAGCCTAATGCGTGAGCGATGCGATGTCCGGTGCGAACTTGAAACCCCAAAAAAGTGCAGCCAACGCTCAACCGGCGTCGGCTATTCGCCACGAAAAGGTTGCAGCGGCGCCAAGTCGCGCGTGGCAACGGATGCTATCTGGCCGGCGCCTTGACCTGCTCGACCCCGATCCAGCCGATATTGCCATTGAGGATATCGCCCACGGGCTCGCCCGTGTTGCGCGGTGGAATGGCCAAACCACAGGCGCGTATGCTTTTTCCGTTGCCCAGCATGTACTTGTGGTGGAGGAAATCTCGGCTGACCGCAATCCGGACTGGCAGGCAGGTTGGCGTCTTGCCGCCCTTTTGCACGATGCGCCCGAATATGTCGTGGGCGATCTTATCAGCCCGTTCAAGACGGCTATCGGGTTTGACTACAAGGCGTTTGAAAACCGCCTGCTTGAGGCTGTGCATCGGCGTTTCGGCCTGCCCCCACAACTGCCTGAGCACGTTTCGGCCGAGATCAAGGCTGCCGACCACATTGCGGCCTATTTCGAAGCAACCGTGCTGGCCGGTTTTGACGTCGAGGAGGCTCTGACCTATTTCGGGCGGCCGGACGGGATCTCAGCTCCACTGGTGCATCGGCTTTCAGGGCTGAAACCTGTTCCAACCGCTGCCGCACAAAACGCGTTTTTGGCACGTTTCTCGGCTCTTTCTTAATACGAGATTGATATTAGATCGCTTTTCGATCCGATGGAATCGGATCAGCGCTCTAACTTTTTGGTTTGGTCGCATTTTCTGCGACGAACCGGTATCCACTTCGTCGGAAAATGCTCTGGTGGGCTTTGGTCGGCATTGCGCTGTCTGGGTGAGATGAACCATATGCCGCACTTGGGTAGTGACATCCACCATCCGGACTTAGGCGCCAATTCAACTGAAATGCTGAACACCACACCTGCCAACACCATAGCTATTTGCGCAATGCGCCACATGGAGACTTGGCGTGAAGCGACCGGGGCAACTCGGATAATCAGTGTCGTCAACGCACACCTGATGCCGCCGACCCCGCCGGCAATCGAACCAGCGCATCACCTGCGGCTTGCAATCAGCGATGCCCGGGCAGAGCCTGGCCAACCGCACCCGGCGCGACCGCAAATCGAAGAGTTGATCCAGTTTGTCAGAGACTGGCCCCAGGACGCACCGCTGCTCATTCACTGCTTTTCAGGGCTCAATAGATCGCCTGCGGCTGCATATATCGCGCTTGCCGTGTTGAACCCTTATATTTCAGAAGTTCTGATTGCATACCGGCTGCGTGCGGCATCTGACACGGCAGCTCCTAATCGCACGATGGTGGGGCTGGCTGATCTGCAGCTAGGCCGAGATGGAAATTTGTCGGCTGCCATGGAGCTTATCGGCCCAGGCCAACCAGCGGCGGAGGGGCGTCCGTTCGTGTTGTCAACGACATTTAACAACCCCTAGTTGTTTTGTTTAATCAACACACCCAACTGCTTCTAATTATTTAGAATAAGTCGCAAAACAAAAAATCGCTTCGTGCGTTAAAGAGCAAATGTGTTGTTCCGAAAAACGCCATGATCGAGCCTTACCCAGATTGTCCAGGGGAGGCGTGATTCGAACGTTTGGGGGATATGATTGAAACACGCTCTAGAAGTTACCAAGGCTCCAGCTGTGCGGCGCGAGCCACTCTCACGGAAGGACGTGCCGTCGGTCGAAATCGGCCTAAATGCGGCCATTGCCTCTGTGCACAACGACGAACCGGTGGTCTTGATCGTAAAAGAGACCGCCGACAGTGTAGGTGCGTCCGACAGTTTGCCGTCGGGTCCATTTTCGCCACGTCAGCATCGAACGCTTGAAATCGGTCTTCGATCCTGGGTGCGCGAACAAACCGGGCTCGACTTCGGTTACGTTGAACAGTTGTACACGTTCGGCGACCGGGGGAGGCATGCACGAGCTGAGGATCGTGATCCTCATGTGGTGTCGATCGGTTATCTTGCCCTGACCCACACCGACAGCGCAGACGACCTGCAACGTGGGAGCTGGCATAGCTGGTATGAGTATTTTCCATGGGAAGACTGGCGCCGTGGGCGTCCATCGATCCTGGAAACAACCGTACTGCCACGGCTGAAGGCCTGGGCTCAGATGCCTCAAATGCACGAAGCACCAAGCAGACCGATCGACAGAAGCGAACGGGTGCGGATGTGCTTTGGCGCCGAAGGCGGAGCCTGGGATGAGGAAAAGGTCCTCGATCGCTACGAACTCTTATACGAGGCAGGTCTCGTGGATGAGGCGCAGCGTGACAGGCCGGAGTTTGCCGTCGCCAATTCCGGTGGTCCGCAGTTCGGCACGCCGATGATTTTTGACCATCGGCGAATTCTTGCCACTGCGATTAGTCGCGTCCGTGCGAAGATCAAGTATCGTCCAGTGATCTTTGAACTGATGCCGCAGGAGTTTACGCTTTACGAACTGCAGAAAACGGTCGAGGCAATTCTCGGTCCGCATCTGCACAAGCAAAACTTCAGGCGTCTCGTCGAGAGTGCTGGCCTTGTCGAACCTACCGGCCAGGTCAAGACACGAACCGGAGGGCGGCCGGCGAAGCTATTCCGCTTCCGGCGCGAAGTGGTGCTTGAACGGCCTGCACCGGGTGTGCGGGTCAAGCCAGGCCGACAATTATAATTTCCGGTCGATGCAAATCTCCGGTCACTTTTCGACGGGCATGCGGACATTGGTCGCGTGCCCGTCTCTGTTTTTGCGTGTGCAAATGGGCGAGATAATCGCACGGCGTAAAATGTTTATGTTGCAATTCAAATCTTGGAACCGAATTGCCAAGCCAGGACGCGTCGCAGTTTCAAAGCAGATACGTCACCAAAGCATGAAGCTAGAGGGTCGTGCGATATATTGAAACCAATTCGCCCGGCCCTTCGGGTTTCCAAGCGACGGCCGCCCAGTGCGTCGAGCGAATTGTCCGTAGCCTAGTGTGGCGTCGCGCCCTAGTTGATCGATGTTGCGGCACACTGGGTATCAACTAAGGCGCGATAAACGCCACACTAAGCCAATGATTTTGCTAGTGGCCTTCATGTCGCGCCAACATTGTATGCGGTTGCGGCTATGTTTCAATTTTGGCGGTGCAGGCCACTAGACTGGAAATCGTCGCTATTTGCCCCTATCTTATAGGGCAGATTGAATGCTCATAAGGAGCATATCAGGGCATACCGGCAAAGCCGGTGATTATCGCGCACTACTAATGCTCGTTTTGAGTATTATAAAGAGCGGAGAAAGGATCGGTTCATGACCGTTGTTCTCAACACCACAACGATCGATGCAAACAGCAAAAACGTGCAGCCGGCGTTTGCTGCACATATCGACGCGGAGTTGCCTGAATGGACGGACGAACTCGCCGCCGAAATGGCGCCCCTTTACGAGCGGGTGAAGCACGTTGTAACGCCAATGGAGTGGCCGCATTACGCACCGCTCATCAAGGCGATCAATACGCTGAAGAAAGAGCGCAACGCCGTCATTCTTGCGCACAACTATATGACGCCGGAGATCTTCCACTGCGTGGGCGATTTTCGCGGCGATAGCCTGCAGCTTGCCAAGGAAGCCGCCAGCACGAAGGCCGATGTTATCGTACAGGCCGGTGTGCACTTCATGGCCGAGACATCGAAAATCCTATCGCCGGAGAAGACTGTTCTAATCCCTGACCTCAAGGCCGGCTGCTCGCTTGCTGAATCAATCACGGCGGAGGACGTGCGCAAGCTGCGTGAGACCTATCCCGGCGTGCCGATCGTGACCTACGTCAACACGTCTGCTGCCGTGAAGGCTGAATGCGACATCACCTGCACATCGGCCAACGCCGTCAAGGTTGTCGAGAGCCTTGGTTCCCCGCGCGTCCTACTGGTTCCGGACGAATATCTCGCACAATACGTACAGACCCAGACGGACGTCGAGATCATCACCTGGAAAGGGCACTGCGAGGTGCACGAGCGTTTCACTGCTGAAGAGCTGGAGGCTTATCGCGAGGAAGATCCAGACACCAAGATCATCGCCCATCCGGAATGCCCGCCTGACGTCATCGCTACCGCGGACTTCACGGGCTCAACATCGGGTATGATCGATTACGTAAAAAAGAACCGCCCGAAAAAGGCAGTGCTCGTTACGGAGTGTTCGATGGCTTCCAACGTTGCCGCTGAAACGACGGACGTGGAATTCGTGCGGCCTTGCAACTTGTGCCCGCACATGAAACGCATTTCGCTGGAGCGGATCTACGAAAGCCTGCGCGACATGAAATATGAAGTTACAGTCGATCCCGAGGTCGCAGAGCGGGCCCGCCGCGCCGTTGAGCGCATGGTGAACCTCAACAATTGAGGCAAGCACCGGCCGCGCTTTCAATCCGCATATTTGGTTTTTTCAAACTGCGGATGGATTGCGCGGCTGGGCAAAAGTATACCGCAACGAAGCCGGCACGGTCAGGGAATGAGTACGCAGAAGGGGAAGATGCAGATGGCGAACCAAATTGTGCCCGGCGCGCATACGGCCTTCGTTCCTGCCGCGGCCTCGCATAACGCCGGTGATATCGTCATAATCGGCGCCGGCCTTGCTGGGCTTTTCACAGCGCTTCGCCTTGCTCCTCTACCTGTAACGGTTGTTGCCGCTGCGCCGCTCGGCGAGGGCGCTTCGAGCGTGTGGGCGCAAGGCGGCATCGCTGCTGCGGTTGGCGAAGGCGATACACCGCAACAACATGCCGCCGATACGATCCGAGCGGGTGCTGGCATTGTAGATCCCGACATAGCGCATCTTGTTGCCAGCGAAGGTTCGGCACGGATCGCAGACCTGTTGCGCTACGGTGTTCCATTCGACCGCGACCTTCACGGCCACTATGTGCTGTCGCGTGAGGCGGCGCATTCCAGGCATCGTGTCGTGCGCGTTGCTGGAGATCGTGCGGGTGCCGCAATCATGCAGGCGCTCATTGCCGAGGTACGCAGAACGCCGTCGATCCGACTACTGGAAGGCTACGAAGCCGAGGATCTCATTTCTGAAAACGGCGCAATCACCGGTGTCCGTCTAATTCGCGGTACGTCGCGCGGAAACGGCAATTACGAGCTGCTGCCAGCGTGTGCCGTGGTCATTGCGACCGGTGGTATCGGCGCCCTGTTCCGCGTTACGACTAATCCGTCTTACGCTCGTGGCGAAGCGATTGCATTCGCTGCACGTGCAGGCGCCGTCATTGCCGATGCGGAGTTCGTGCAGTTCCATCCCACTGCCCTCGATGTCGGGCTTGAGCCAGCGCCTCTCGCTTCGGAAGCATTGCGGGGTGAAGGCGCAGTGCTGGTAAATTCCGACGGACACCACTTCATGAAAGACATCGCGCCGGAGGCCGAGCTTGCTCCTCGCGACGTTGTTGCGCGGGCCGTTTTTGCCGAGATCGAGGCTGGCCGCCGCGTGTTCCTCGACTGCCGGGAGGCGATCGGCGACCATTTCCCCGAAGCGTTCCCGACTGTCTATGCGCATTGCAAAGCTGCCGGTATCGATCCTGTAAAGGAACTCATTCCAGTGGCACCGGCAGAGCATTACCACATGGGTGGGATCGCAACGGACGATCGTGGTCGCACCTCTTTGGCGGGGCTGTGGGCGGTTGGTGAAGTGACTGCGACCGGCCTGCATGGCGCCAACCGGCTCGCCTCCAACTCATTGCTGGAAGCTGTTGTGTTCGCCTCACGTGCTGCTGACGACATAAAAGATGTCGTTGCGGATGGAGCCGGTGTGACTATGGCTGGTCTGCATCCAGTTGCAGGAAGCGCGCAGGTGAATGCCGCCGCACGCGAACAGGCAATTGCTATAATCCGCGACACCATGAGCGCAGACGTTGGTGTTGTCCGTAACCGTCGTGGGCTCACCCGTGCACTATTGCGGCTTCGCGAGATTGCCGACACCACTGCGGAAGGTGACACGCAACTGGCGAACATGGCGCTTACTGCGCGCCTTGTCACAGCCAGCGCATTGAAGCGCACCGAAAGCCGAGGAGGCCATTATCGCCGGGATTTTCCTGAACGCGATCCCGCATTGGCGCAACGCAGTTTTATAACGCTGGATGAACTTGAGGACATTGAAGACCGCATCTGTGCTGCGACCATGGCAAAGGCGGCAGAGACGTGGCTTGGGTTAGATGCGGAGGTCGCGTGCGCCCCATGAACGCCTTGCTGCGAGGCCAAATTCAGGTGGCGCCGCTTCCTGGCCCGCTCGTTGCCAAGGCCGTTGATGAAGCGCTTTTAGAAGACCTCGGCCTTGTCGGCGATGTCACGACAAATGCCACCATTCCGGCGGCGGCAACGGCGCGCGCGCTGCTCAAGGTGCGGACGGCTGGTGTCGTTGCTGGGATCGCGGTGGGTGAAGCGGCATTCAAGGCATTGGACCAGTCAATCGTGTTCAACGCTCGTGTTGGCGAGGGTCACGCAGCCGAAGCGGGAGAAACGATTGCTGAAATCACGGGAAATGCCCGCGCCATCCTAACTGGTGAACGTGTTGCGCTGAACTTCATGGGTCGCATGTCGGGTATTGCGACACTCACGCGCCATTACGTAAATGCGGTTGCAGGAACCAAAGCTGCAATCGTCGACACGCGCAAGACGACGCCGCTTTTGCGTGCCTTTGAAAAGTTTGCCGTGCGTTGTGGCGGTGGCAGGAACCATCGTGTTGGATTGTTCGATGCAGTCCTCATAAAGGACAACCACATCGTTGCGGCTGGCAGCGTCCAGAACGCAGTGTTGGCTGCTAGATCCCATGCGGGCCACATGGTGAATATAGAAGTGGAAGTCGACACGCTTGAGCAACTGGAGGCGGTGCTGAAATATGAAGTTGACGCCGTGCTGCTCGACAACATGCCACCCGAAACGTTGAAGAGAGCAGTTGTGATGGTCGATGGGCGGGTGCTTACCGAAGCTTCCGGTGGCGTTAACCTTGCAACTGTCCGCGCGATCGCGGAAACCGGCGTGGATCTCATTTCGGTGGGTGCGCTGACACACTCTGCGCCGGTACTGGACCTAGGTCTTGATTTCATCGAAAACTGAGCCTCAAGTCTGTCGTACCTCCATGGCCCGCAGTCGAGTGGCCTTTTTCCGCCACAGTTTCGGGCGATTTGGCACGAGACAGGAAGGAAGTAAGGATTGGAATTTCAATATAACTTTTCGCTATGGTCAGGAGCATATTTTCCGCAGATCCACCGCGTTACACTTCAGCTAAACGTGCTTTTTCGTTCGGAGCACGTTTTTCACGCTGAACCGCACTTGCACTTCAGCTAAACGTGCTTTTTCGTTCGGAGCACGTTTTTCACGCTGAACCGCACTTGCACTTCAGCTAAATGTGCTGTGTGACTTCGAGATGTAAATCGCCATCGTTGCGAGGAGACCTACCGTGAACGCGCTAAATGTGATCGTCCTGGTGACACTCACCATGTTCGTCTGCGGCGTCATTGCTGGCTATCTGGCGTATATCAAGAACCGCGACGTGTCTCACTGGGCGGCCTGGGGTTTCATTTTCCCACCATCATTGCTGGCACTACTGTTCTTGCGGAAAAATCAGGGGCCACGTCCTCGCCGTCCAACGCTGGACGAAGAAGACCGTATGCATTTTTGAACGCTGGACTGCTGCACACTTCTTCTGAATGATCTGCCCGTATCGCTCACACAGTGCTCTACAGCATTTTCCGACGAAGTGGACACCGGTTCGTCGATGAAAATGCGACCAAACAAAAAGCTAGAGCGCTGATCCCATTCCATCGGATCGGATTGCGCTCTAGATCGCGTTCACTTTCCTTGGAATCGCGAACGCGCTCTATTTTCTTTTATTTTGAGCATGTTCTTCACGCCGAACCGCGTACACTTCGGCTGAACATGCCCTAGGAGGAACTGTGTGCGGCTGTCTTTTTGAAGCCGCACTGCTCCATCGGTTGCGCCGTCGTTGTCCAACCATCTTTTGTAATGGTTACGACATAACGTCGACAGTCACTGGGGGCACCGGCTACGAAATGCACCTTGAACAGCGCCTGTTTGGGTACACGTTGGCGTGGCCATACGAACGTGGCATCGTCGGATGCATCATTGAGCGCCTTGCGGACGGCTTCGCGCGCATTGCGATAATCCGTCGAAGACATGCCCTTGAGCAGCACGCGGGATAAATCAGGATGTAGCCCCGCTGCCAAAGCGCGCTTCTGGTAGGGATCGGCGGGATCAACCTGCAGCGGGGGTAATGGTATCACCTCGGCTACCCTTGCTGAGGCATTGGGCTTTTCAGCGTTGTTCAGAGTATCTGATTGCGCTGGTGTCTCGACTTTTGGTGACGACGCCTCACCCTGATCGGCGGTGCGATCCATGCCGGCGGTTGTTGATTCATCGGCCTCATCTGCCGGCATGAGCCCCGCGGCGGCACCTTCGGCATCACCTTGAGCTTCAACCGCGGTGCCGGCGGCAGCGCCTTGGGCCGTCGCCACGTCCTTGCCAGTAGATGGTATCACAGGGAGCGGTTCGGAGGGGGCAGCGTCACGCGTCAACGGATCGGAGGGATGCCGTTGTGATGTCATGGCCGTTGATTGCGCGGAGTTTCGCTCCCATGCCGCCATTACTTCCGTGGTCAGTGTTGAGGCGATCGGACGCCAAACAGCTTCCGTTTTCCAGAGCCCCCAGGCGATGCCGGACAAGATCAGGAGGACGAGCGCTGCGCCACGCATTGTGCTGCCACGTCGGCGCGGTGGCGCAGAAATTGGCTCGCCGGGATAGAGCGCACCAAAGTCGTCCCTGGTGGCGACATCATCACCGTGGACCCAAGTGAACGCTTCGCCGATTTCATCGTCGTAAAATCGATCCGATCCGTTGCTTCGCCCGGCTGGCAGTCTGCTCGTCATGGCTCCCCCCATGCTCGTTGCGACGTACCACCCACCCCAGGACAGCATCTGCGCCATCAACTCGCGGCGAAAGAATGGCGATACAACGAAAAAATTGGATTTGAGTGGAATGCGGGGCATTTTCATGCCGTGCAGGTGGGATTGCCGGGTCAACTCGTGGCAACTTCGGTGTAATCCACGCCAACCAGATAAAGTCCTGATGCCGGTGCAACCACACCACACGCCTTGCGGTCGCAGGCTTCAAGTGCCCGGCGCACGTCTTCCACCTGCCAGTGGCCATCGCCAACGTGCTTAAGTGTGCCAACCAGAGAACGCACCTGATGATGCAGGAACGAGCGCGCTGAAGCACGTATTTCAATTTCCTCACCGATACGCACGACGTCGAGCTGATCCAACGTCTTCACGGGTGATGCCGCCTGACACTGCGCTGCGCGGAACGTGGTGAAATCGTGCTTGCCGATGAGGTGTCGGGCGGCGTCCTGCATTATCTCTGCGTCGAGTGGCACGCTTACCCACCAAACCCGATTCTTATCGAGAGCTGGACGCGAACGGCGGTTGAGAATGCGATAGCAATAATGCCGCTTGATTGCAGAGAAGCGGGCATCGAAATCCGGGGGCACCTCAGTACAGTGGAGAACCGACACCGGCAGAGGTTTCAAATGGTAATTCAGCGCCTCGCGTATTTTGAATGGATCGCGCGCTGTCGTGAGATCAAAATGGGCGACCTGACCAAGAGCATGCACACCTGAATCGGTGCGACCGGCCGCCCTGATGCTGACCTGGCCGCCGCAGAAGGCAAGGATTGCGGTTTCTAGCGCGCCCTGGACGGATTGGCCTGTCGCCTGGCGCTGCCAGCCGACGAAGGGCGTGCCGTCGTATTCTATGGTGATCTTGTAGCGGGGCACTGGGTTTCAATCCGGATCGGCTTGCTTCAATTGCAACGCACGCAGGCTACGGCGAGCGCTTCGCTTCCTATATCGCTTTTCGATCCGATGGAATCGGATCAGCGCTCTAGCTTTTTGGTTTGGTCGCATTTTCTGCGACGAAGAAGCTCAAGCCAAATCATTGGGAACCATGTTGCCGCGGGCTGGGTGGTGGTGTTTGTGTCGGCTGATGTTGCAACCCGCTCATCCGAAATGCAGGCGTGGCACGCATTGGTCCATGGATCCCGTGCATGAAGCACGGGATGACACGTTGATGGGTACGCGCTGCCCGTTTCTCGCGCCTGAACGACCGGGAAGACTCCTGACACTTTGGACCGGCAGCATTCCTGACACTTTTACTGCTCGTCTATAGCCGGTTTCGGTGCTGAGCGCAGCCGCGCACGCGGCGGAGCGAAGCGGTGAAACCGGCCGGCAAAATCGATCATCCCCAGATCGCGTCCGCAGAAGCGCACGATATAGCCGCCGCGTTCCTGTTCGGCCAGACCAACCGGCTCTCGCACCAGGGCTTCACCAATGAACACATGTTCGCCGCGCCACTTGATCGTTCCGTCGGGACGCACCCGGCGCACCTGATGGTCGGCATCATACCAGGGCTCATCCAGCGTGCGAGGCATCGTGCGCTTTGATGGTGTCCACAGACTTGCCGGCGTGACCTGATCAAGCGCCTCGTGCGGGCGTTCTTCATTGTAGAGCCGGCGGAACACGTTGAACCTGTACTGCTGCTCGTGGCGGAAGCGTGCCGGCGGGCGCGCCGTCTCGTCCTTCATCGTGCGATGCATGCGCTCGTGGCGACCGTTGTCCTGCGGGCTTGCCGGTGGAATGTAGCGCGGCTCGATGCCCAGCTTCAGGAACCAGACCGACAGCCGCGAGGCCGCCGGCACCGATAGATCCAAACGGCGCGCCGTTGTCGGAACGGATCGCATCGGGCAGGCCGACCTCGTTGAAAACCCGCTCCATCGCGGCCTTGACGCCATCGTGCGTCGGTGGGGTGATGCGGCGGCAACGAGATAACGGCTGGCTGTATCCGACACCGTCAGCGGATCGACACGTTCCCCGTCGCGGGTGCGGAACCAGCCCTTGAAGTCGATTGCCCACTCGCCGTTGGGCACGTCCGAACCGGCAACGATCTCGCCCTGAGCGATGGACCGGCGGCGGCGCGCCTTTTCTCGATCAGGCCTTCGCGCTTGAGGATGTCGCCGATGGTCGAGGCCGCTGGCAAGATCAGACCGGGTTGGTCGAGCGCCAGACGCGCCCGGATCTTCTTCGGCCCGAAGCGTGGAAACCGCTGGCGCAATGCCAGTATCGCAGCGACGGTCTCAGACGGCGTCGCATGCGGGCAGTGACCCGGCGTGCGCGACTTCTCATCGAACCAGCGCGCATCGCCGGCATCACGGCGGCGCTTCCAGACGTAGAACGTCTCCCGGCTGATATCGTAGCGTTCGCAAAGGTCTACGACCGTGAACGCCCCACTCTCGTAAGCATTGAATAACGCGATACGCTCTTCCACAGGACTGCTCTCCCTGAAAGCCATCGCCCGAATCTCCTTAAAATGGAAATCCGAGCCTGGACTGTCAGGAATGCTCCCGGTCTATTCTGTCAGGGATGTCCCCGGTTCGTACCCGCCGCCGCCCCTCACCCTAGCCCTCTCCCCGCCTGCGGGGAGAGGGAATGGTGGCCGCCGAACCGCTGCGCACTTCGGCTAAACATGCTCTCTTTGTGACCATGTTTTTCACGCCGAACCGCTGCGCACTTCGGCTAAACATGCTCTCTTTGTGACCATGTTTTTCACGCCGAACCGCTGCGCACTTCGGCTAAACATGCTTAGCGCCTTCCACCATGACCACCATGGACGCCACCGGGCCGGTGGCCGTGGCCATTATGGCCGTGCCCACGACCGCGACCGTAGCCGTAGCCATAACCGCCGTAAAAGCCGCCGATCACGTCGCCGCCTCGGCTGCCTTCGCTCGTGGTTTCGTTGTAATTATAGTTGTAGTTGCGCTCGTTCACATACGTCTCATTGAAGCCGAGGCTCAGTGGCGTACGTCCTTCTGGATTGATGATGACGCGCTCGGTAGGCGGCAACGGGCGAAACACCCTCACGCCTTCTTCTTCGGTGACGACGGCGCCATAGAATGGCCGCGTCTCGATCCGTGTGGTTCCGCCAGCAAATGCGGTCGCCGATAGTCCGGCAACGCCGAGCAAACCGGCCGACAATGAGAGAATTGCAACGATACGCATGGAACAAGGCCTCCTCAACTGGTCTGGGCAGCAGCGCTGCCCGCAGGTACATGGAGACAAGTTTAGCGGTTCTTGAGCATTGAAATTTAGAGTTTGTAAACAATGATTAATAGGTTGGTTGCCGGATGATCAGGCGGCAGGCAACCGGGCACCAAGAACGGCGCCGACGGGAATGGTAAATCCGCGGCAAAACTCTTCCAGTGTGACGGCCGATCGCCCCGCACGCTGCAGCACCAAGGGGCGTATGGCACCTTTACCGCAGGCAATGCCCAACCGATCATCAAGCACGGTTCCGGCGCGGCCCGCGCCTGGGATCTGCTCCGAATTCAACACTTTTATACGTTCTTTCCTGCCCAGAACGTCTGTTTCGAACCACGCGCCTGGCACGGGCGAGAGCCCGTTGATCTGATGAACAACGTCCACTGCTGATTGCGTGAAATCGATCCGTGCTTCCGCCTTGTCAATCTTGCTTGCGTAGGTTGCACCGAATTGAGCCTGCGGTGTTGCTACTGCGGTGCCAGCTTCAAGGGCAGCCAGCGTCTCAACCAGCACTTGGGCACCCATCGTTGCCAGACGGTCATGCACGGCGCCAGTCGTATCGTCTTCCGCGATCGGGGTTCGCGCCGTCATTAAAACGGGTCCCGTGTCGAGCCCTTTTTCCATGCGCATTGTCATCACGCCTGTCTCTGCATCGCCGGCCATGACTGCGCGATGTATGGGTGCTGCGCCGCGCCAACGCGGCAAGAGTGAGGCATGCACGTTGATGCAGCCCAGTCGTGGTGCCGCCAGCACCGGTTCGGGCAACAAAAGACCGTAGGCGATGACGACCGCAACGTCCGCGCCGAGCCCGCGGAACAGGTCCTGCTCCTCTGGCGATTTCAGGCTAACAGGATGCCTGACCTCAATGCCGCGCTGCTGGGCGAAACGATGCACAGGCGAGGGGGTAGGATTAAGCCCGCGTCGCCCTGCAGGACGCGGTGGCTGGGTGTAGACGGCTTTGACCGCGTGTCCGGCGCTGATAATGGCTTGAAGTGTGGGCACCGAGAAATCCGGCGTACCCATAAAGACTATGTTGAGACTCATGCCGGCCGCCTCCAGCTCATGATGCGCCAGTGCGGCTCAAAGGCCTCGCGCCTGCTTCTTGAAACGGCGCACCACCATGTCGCGCTTGAGCCGCGACAGGAAGTCGATAATCAGTTTGCCGTCGAGATGATCCATCTCATGTTGGATCGCCGTTGCCAAAAGCCCGTCGGCTTCGACCTGCTGCTGCTTGCCCTCTCGGTCAACGTAACGCACCGAGACGGTTTTGGGCCGTTCCACATCCACGAGCACGTCTGGCAGCGACAGGCAGCCCTCTTCATAGACGCGCATTTCATCACCAAGTTTTATGATCTCCGGGTTAATCATGGCGATTGGTGCGGGTTCATCCTCGGCACCTGCCACATCAACCACAAGAAGCCGCTTTGGAACCGCCACCTGAACCGCAGCCAGTCCGATGCCTGGAGCGTCATACATCGTCTCCAGCATATCATCGATCAGCTTGCGCAGCTCATCGTCCACCTGCTCAATGGCTGAGGAGTGCGTCCGCAACAACGGATCGGGGAGGGTTATGATCTCTAGCTTGGCCATGCGTTTGACATAAGCGCAGCGTGATCCCGGGTCAATCGTGGCGCACCGACGCGGCCGTTGCCGGGAGCGAGTCTGGCAGCTTCTGTCATTGCAGTTGCCTCAGTCAGGCGGCTATGTCTTGAGAAGCCTTGGGTTCCTTAGCAGGCAGGGCCAGCAGGCTCAGCCATGCCGCCATAACCTGCCGTTCATCAAAATGCCGTTCCGCCTTGGCCCGGCTGGCACGCGCCATCGACGCCATCAAATCAGGGCGCACCAGGAGCCGGGCCATCGCGTCCTCCAAGGCATCAACATTCTGCGGGCGCACAAGCATGCCGTTGACACAATCATCAGCCGTATCGCGGCAGCCTGCGACCGCCGTCGTGATGATGGGGCGACCGACTGCCAGAGCTTCCAGCACCGCTTTGGGCATGCCCTCTCGATGGGAGGGGTAGACGAAGGCGTGGCAGCGCGACAATGCTGGGCGGACATCGCTCAATGGACCAAGAAAGGTTACGGTATCGGAATAAGGACGCAGCAGGTCTGCACCGATGGCCGAAGCACCCTCACCAGCCGGTCCGGCATGCAAGAATTCGGCGCGGGGTGCACGAGCCTTCACGCGACGTGCCGCCTCGCAATATTCCAGCACGCCTTTGGTTTGGTCCAACGATGAGACCATTAGGAATACTGCGCCATCCACCAGCGGCGGCAACGGTGTAGCCGAAAAGACGTCAAGGTCGACACCTGACCCGGAAATAATCATCGCTTCGAGACTGGAGGGCAAGCCAACATCCCGTTTGACTTGCCTGAGGTCGTCACGGTTGTGAAATATCGCCCGGTTCGATGCCTTGAGGGCGCGCGAAAGCAAGCGAGGCGACGCCCTTAGCGGGTCCACGTCTGCCTCCATGCCGACACCGCCGCGCGCGACAAAACCGTTGAACAAAGCAATTCGCCCAGGGACGCGTGCACGCCGTGCAGCGAGCACAGCAAGCGCCATGACACGCTCCGACATGGCGATGACGGTGTCGGGCGCCCATTTTCGCAACGTCTCGACCAATTCGCGCTTAATGGCCCAATCGGCAAGAATCGCTGGGCCTTTGGGTGCGAGATTGAACGTGGCGTGCTCTGCGCCGAGCACCAGCAGTTGCGATTGCTGTTCGCTTGAGAAATGTGGCGCGACGCATAGCACCTCAATCCCACGGGCAATCAATGCCCGTATCAACGGGGCCCTCGCACCCAGTAGCGTGCGCGGCGTACCCGCCACCAGCGCCACGCGTTGCGGCGGCAAATCATCCGTTGGCGATGCAGCTCGGCTCACCATCGCATTCACGCTCCCCGTTTGTGGCCATTGCCAGCGATTCATTCGCAGATTCGGCGTATTGTCCGCAAAGACAGCGGCTGAACCTGTGCATAAACAGCAGCCGAGGGCGCAAATGCGTTGGTTGTGCTCATTCGACCGCGTTCGCACTTCGTTGAAGAGTGTTCGCAATCCGGGCTTTTGTTTATGCCTGAGTTTTTCACGCCGAACCGCTTCACACTTCGGCTAAACATGCTCGTTGGTCTGGAGCATTTTTCTCACGCCGAACCGCTTCACACTTCGGCTAAACATGCTCGTTGGTCTGGAGCATTTTTCTCACGCCGAACCGCTTCACACTTCGGCTAAACATGCTCTAGGACGCAAGGCGATGCATCAACCGGTAACACAGCACGACACCCAAGGTGCCAAACAGAATGCCGCCAACCATATTGGCGGCAAGCACGCCATCCGCACCGCCATACGTGGCGCCAAGCATCACGAACGGAATGGTTCCGATTGTCGCGCGGCCCCAGTTCAAAACCGTGGAGATATGCGCCCGGCGCAACGTGTTGAACACCGCATTGGAGACGAAAAGCGCGCCCAGGAATGCAAACAATGGAGCCAGCCAACGGCAGAAAAAAAGTATGAGCCGCTCAGCATCGCCCGTTGCCAGGAATATGTCGGCGAGCGTCTGCGAGAGGAGGGCCAGTAGAGCCCAGGCTATGGCGGTGAAGGCTACGGTTACCCATAACGATAGGGTGTAGGCCTGCTTCATTCGCTCGTGTTGTCCAGCGCCGTAGTTCTGGCCGACGATCGGCCCGATGGAACCTGACAGCGTGAAGATCGCGCCAAACGCTACCGGCATAATGCGCCCAAGGATTGCCCAGCCTGCCACCGCACTGTCGCCAAAGTCTGCCATGGCGCGGGTCACGTAAGCATTGGCGAAGGGTGTTGCCACGTTCGTCAAAACGGCGGGCACGGCAATGGAGGCCAATGGCAACGCATCCGCCAGGAGCGGCGCGAGCCGCACCCGCGCGATCAGCCGGTGAACAACGATAACGCCGTACAATCCTATTCCCACGACGGCAAAGCGCGACAACGCAGATGCGATGGCCGCACCTTCAATTCCAAGTCCCAAGACGAAGATGAAGATGGGATCGAGCGCGGTGTTGACGATCGCTCCTGATAGCGTGATGTACATTGCGCGACGCGCATCGCCAGCAGAGCGCAAGACACCAGCCGACGTCATGCCGAGCGACAAAAACGGAAGTGCTGGAACGATAATGGTGAGATAGGAGGCACCTAGCGCGTGCGTGCGGCCGCTAGCGCCCAAAATCGCCAGCAACGGATCAATTGCCAGCCATACCATGCCTGCGAGGACTGACGACACGATGAAGGTCCACACATGCGCATTCACGGACAGACGCCGGGCACGTGAGCGCTGTCCTGCGCCCAGAGCCGGCGAAACCAAGGATGTGGCAGCGATTGCCAGACCGATGCCAATGGAAATCGTCAGGAACTGAATTGAGCTGGCATAACCGACAGCGGCGACGATGGCTTCGTCACCGAGCCTTCCAAGGAAAAAGATGTTGGCGAGATCACCAAGGAATATAGCCATCAAACCGACAGCACCGGTGCCGGTCATCACCAGGATGTGCTTGAGCAACGACCCTTCGACGAAGATGGGCTTATGTCGCGTCTGTCTGTTTGGCCGCAACCGCCGGGCGGACTGTTCCATCACTGTCATCCGCCTCGATCAAAACGCTCGGCTTTAAATTGTGTCCAGTCATAGCGGCGCAACTGCCGTCTGAACTGCGCCGTCTACGGGTTAAGAGTAGGAACGAGCAGGGTGGTTTCAGAGCCGCTTTCTAGACCGAATGGCCGCTGCCAGCGTCCCTTCGTCAAGATAGTCGAGTTCACCGCCAATTGGCACACCCTGGGCGAGACGTGAAACCTCCACCCCCGCCCCGCTCAACTGCTCGGTCAGGTAGTGAGCCGTGGATTGGCCTTCAACCGTGGCGTTGAGGGCAAGCAGAACTTCATTGACATCCCCGGAGCCCGCACGCTCCACCAGTGCTTTAATATTCAAGCGATCCGGTCCTATCCCGTCGAGCGGAGACAAGTGGCCGCCGAGCACGTGATAGAGCGCGGTGACGACGCCAGCCCTTTCCAACGCCCACAGGTCTCCGACTTCCTCAACGACGACAATCATGGAACGGTCGCGCTTGGGATTGCTGCAGATGCTACAGGGCGAGGTTGTATCGACGTTACCACATTCCTGGCAAACAACGATTTTGTTGATTGCCTCGGTGAGGGCGGATGCCAGCGGCACCAAAAGTTCCTCGCGCCGCTTGATCAGCGCCAGCGCCGCCTTGCGCGCCGATCGGGGCCCAAGCCCCGGCAGCCGCGCAAGCAACTGCACCATGCGTTCGATCTCCGGTCCTGCGATCTTTTTCGACATGAGTTTCTCGCGGCCGCTATCCGCCACCCTGCCAGCGGGCGATGGCTTCGACCGGCCATAGCAGCATGATAACGTTGAGCGTCAGGTTGTCGCGTATCATCCAAGCCATGAAAAGTTCTGATGCGACGCCCAGACCAATGCTCGCGCGAACTGGAAGCAACGCTGCTGCCGCAAAACCGACGATCATCGCGACGTTATCCATGAGCGAATTGACGACCGTATCGCCGAAGTAGTCCATGGAAATGGTCGCGGTGCGATAGCGGTTTATGACCATCTCGGTGTTCTCAACGATTTCCCAACCCGCCTCGATACATACGGCGACCAGCAGCCGCGCTGCCCAGGACGCACGCGGCATGAGATAGGTCAGCGCGGCGTAAAACAAGAGCCCGTGGAGGACGTGTGAAAACGTGTACCAGTCTGTCAAATGCTGGGAATTTTCGGAACTTTGAACGATGCCGTGCCAGAATTTGACGTAGCCGCACTTGCAGATAGCCAGCCGCCCCATGAGCAATAGGGCAACGCCCTGAACCAGGAGAACTACCCCGACCAGAAAAATCCAGAGGGTGTTTGCATCATCGTTGCCGTTACGGTTTTCAGATGTTGCCTTCATGCAGGAAAGATCCCATACGCACAGCTACCATTATGGTTGCCCATGCATGGACAAAACGCCAGGCAAGACAGCAATGCAATTTCGATTAAATTGGGTGCCGCGAAGCAAACAGACGGGGGTATGAATGCAGGCGGCATGAAAACCAGTCATCTTGGGTTAAAACAGCTTCATTCCGGGCGGGATGGGCAGGCCACCAGTGACCGCCTGCATCTTTTCCTGCATGGCGACCTCGACTTTTGATTTTGCATCCTGCGTGGCGGCGATGATGAGATCTTCGAGAATTTCTGTCTCGTCGGGCTTCATCAACGATGGATCTATGCGCACCTTCTTCATATCGCCCTTGCCATTGAGCGTTACCTCCACCAACCCGCCGCCGGACTGGCCGCCCACTTCAAGCGCTTCGAGTTCGGTTTGCATTTCCTGCATGCGCGTTTGCATTTCGCGCACCTGCTTCATCATGCCCATCAGATCTTTCATATCTCGAACCTTCTTGATTTTCTTGTTGTGAAAACTCAAAGCATCGCAACGTTCTTGCGGAGTTTCGTTCAAATGCAACCAGAGCTGCCAATTGCGCTATGATCCAGTTGCGCTATCGTCTCCATCCTCGCGCGCAATGCGTCGCACCTCTTCTATGGAGGCATCGGGAAATGCATCCAGAACGGCCTTGACCGCTGGATGGGTCTTCAACGCCTTGATCTCGGCGTCATGCTGTTCACGCTTGACCTCTCCCAATGTGCGCTCGCCCATTTTGGGCGAAACGACGACCACCCAGCGCCTGCCTGTCCAGCGGTTCAGCTTTTCGCGCAATTCGTTGGCGATTTCCTTTGGCGCGCCCGGCAACAGAAACAAATCAATAGAACCGGCGACGCGATCAAATTTGACCAGACTGACGTTATCTTCCAAATGCATCGTCAGGCGTGCTTCCCTGTGCTGTTTGGCGAGCGCGACGATGCCTGTGAAGCTTTGTGGATCGGCGAGACCTTGCAAATGAGGACGCGACTGCACGCCCTCCTCGTCGACATCATAGTTTTCACCGCTTGATGCCCCTTCCTCGTCGAAGCGCTCGGGAAAGCCATCGTCGCCTTCAAATTCATCGGGTTCTAATGCGTGTTGCGACGTTCGTGGTGGTTGTTGCTCGCGCGGGTTTGCTTGCGTTGGCTCGGGCTTTGGGAAAGAACCGGCCTGGCGGCTCACTATCGAAGCTTGCGATTCCTGATTTTGAGACTTGTCGGACGCATCGTCGCCAGCAGAGCCACCACGGCGCACCGGGACATTCGCGCCGCCAAATGTGCGGATAATCTCATCAGGCGATGGCAGGTCGGCGGTGTAGCACATGCGGATCAATAGCATTTCCGCCGCGGCTGCGGGATTTGGCGCTCGTGTAACCTCTTCAATACCCTTTAGAAGCATTTGCCATGCTCGTGACAGGAGCGGCACTGACAGGCTTTGTGCAAGATGGCCGGCCCGACGGCGTTCTTCGGCGGACAAACCTTCCATACCCGCTTCGCCGCCGACCGCCCTTATACGGGTGGCGAGGTGGACGGCTTCGGCCAAGTCCGCCATAAGCTGGGCGGGATCGGCGCCATCGCGCATCAGTGTCGCAAAACTTTCAAGAGCTGGGCCGGATTTACCCCCGAAGACCAGTTCCAAAAGGTCAAACAACCTGCCGCGGTCCGCAAGGCCGAGCATTTCACGCACGGCGTCTTCGGTGACGCGGCCCTGACCCATGGCGATGGCCTGGTCGAGGATCGAAAGCCCGTCACGTACAGAGCCGCCCGCCGCCCGCGCAATGAGCGCCAGCGCGTCATCGGCGGCGGTTGCAGCTTCTTTTTCGACGATCCCTTGAAAATGGGCCGTGAGTTCGGGCACGTCGACGCGTCGCAAGTCAAACCGCTGGCAGCGCGACAGAACCGTGACCGGCACTTTGCGGATTTCAGTGGTTGCGAAAATGAATTTCACATGCTCCGGCGGCTCTTCCAGCGTCTTCAAAAGCGCGTTGAAGGCGCCCTTGGACAGCATGTGGACCTCGTCGATGATAAACACCTTGTAGCGCGCCACCATCGGCTTGTAGCGCGCACTTTCGATGATTTCGCGGATGTTATCGACGCCAGTGTTGGAGGCGGCGTCCATCTCGATCACGTCGGGGTGACGGCTTTCCATGATTTGCGCGCAGTGGGGGCCAAGTGCAGGCAGTTCGGTCGTGGGGCCGTCCGGCTCATAGTTAAGCCCGCGCGCGAGAATTCGTGCCGTGGTCGTCTTGCCGACGCCCCTGACGCCGGTCAACATGTAGCCTTGTGCAATGCGGCCTGACGCAAACGCGTTCTTCAGCGTCGTGACCATGGCAGATTGACCAATCAGGTCCTCGAAAGAGGCTGGCCGGTATTTGCGCGCCAGCACGACATAGGGTGCTGCCGGATCCGGCTTTCCGCCTTCGCCGCCCGTTCCACTGCTCTTTTTCGTCGTGTCTTTTGAGGCCATAATGCCAGTTACGATGCCTGGGCGGCAGAGTCGATACACAAGTGGGAACGCGCCTTGCAATCCACGGTATGGTTGCGATCGATGGCCAGGCGTGGCCAAGTGCGACAAAAACCGGTACGGCTGGAAAGTCGGTTATGTTTGGAAATACACCTGTTGGAATGAGGCGATAGAGGCTGGCGGACGACCCGCGTCCTAATCGTTAGGGCTGCTTCGTTCCCGACCTGACCCGGTTGGCGAGGGATGCGCCCGCCGCCAGCCCACCCGCTATATGCCTGTTCCTTTCCCAGGTTGCAAGCCGTGGACAAAACTGCCCGCAAATTCAATGTGAAGTCAGGAGCGCCGTGCGGTTCCTTGCCATTGTCGTGGCTGTGCCTTATCGAAAGCGGTGGTGGCTCGGGTGGTGCGGCTTATTCCGAGCGGACGAAAGGTATGGTCCCGTAGCTCAGTTGGATAGAGCATCTGCCTTCTAAGCAGAGGGTCGCAGGTTCGAATCCTGCCGGGATCGCCATTTTTTGTTTTGTCCAGCCCGGAGACATGGGTAGCCGGCTCTTCGCGTTGCTTGCTTTGAACTCTTAAATCCGTGCAGTTGAACCTCGTTCAACCAATTCGACGTCGAAACGCTCGTCGTATTGCGCCGCTGGTGTCGACCATTCAATCATCTCGACAAGCAACTCAGCGGCGCGTTGGCCAATACGACGAGAGGGAATGCGAACGGTTGTCAGCCCGGGCTCAACGGCGGCGGAACCGCGAAAATCACCAATGCCGATGATCGACAAATCCTCCGGAATGCGGATCTGCAGTGACATTGCGGCGAATAGAACACCCTGGGCGATGACATCGTTGCCGGAAAAGATGGCGGCAGGGCGACTTGGGGACTTGAGTGCTTCCACCGCAATCGCCTTGGCTGCATCGACGTCGTAGGGACAGACGATGCGCCGTGCTGGGGGAACCCTATAGCCTTGCTCCGACATGGCCGCCAGAGCGCCGGTCCGCCTATCGGCAGCGCGATCGTTCATTCTGGCTTCGGCAAACAGGAAGAGAATGTCGCTATGGCCGAGATCTATGAGATGCTGGGTCGCGCGCCGGCCAACCTCGCGGTTGTCGACACCCACACACGGCAGCGGCTGTCGCTGGCGGTAATTCCAAACGAGGATTGCCGGCACGCCGCGGCGTTGCAGAAGATCAAAGGTGGCGTCTTCGTGCTTGAGACCGACCAGAGCCAGGGCGTCGACGCGATGTTCCAATAGCGATTCCACAAGCACTGCTTCTCTTGCCAGGTCATAGTTGTGGGAGGCAATCAGCATGGTTCTGGAATTGCGCGAAAGCGCCATCGAGAATGCCTGGGTCAGTTCAGCAAAAATTGCATTGTCCAAGGTCGGGACGATGAGACCTATGGTTCCCGTGGCGCCGCGGTTGAGACTGCGCGCGGCCGCATTGGGCACGTAGCCCAGGGTCTGCACAGCGGTTTCGATACGTTTTTTTGCAGCGTAGCTGACGATATCGGGCTGGTTGAAAAAGCGTGAGACCGTGGCTGGCGATACATTCGCGCGCCGTGCGACATCAACAATTCCGGGGATGGATTTGCGCAAGAGTTTGCGGCTCATCGCTTCTGCTCCACGTTGCAGTGCGAAAGAAAAAAATACGCAACTGCCTTATGAAAACGTTTGCAGAAACATTTTCATTTGTTACGCCTGTTGTCCAGGCTGACATTGGCGGAGACCATATTTTCAAGATCAGCCGCGCTGGTAGCAGTACGCCCGAGGACGCGCCGACGATGGAGTTTATTTATCATTTCGGCCCTGTTTTCACGCTTTCGTCGTTGGCGATTTTGTGTGCGGGGACTTTTGGCGGCCTTTTGTTGGGAGCAACACCGGGGCTGTCGCCGACCATGGCGGTGGCGTTGCTCATTCCCTTCACGTTTCATATGGACCCTGCGCAGGGGCTTATGCTGCTGGGGGCTGCCTATACGGCCACCGTTGCGGGCGGCGCAGTGAGCGCGATCCTGCTGAAAATCCCAGGAGCGCCGGCAAATATTGCAACGGCGCTCGACGGATATGAGATGGCGCGAAAGGGCGAGGGCGCCAAGGCACTGCAACTGTGCTTCATCTCTTCGTTTATCGGCGGTGTCCTAGGTGTCCTGGTATTGATCTTCCTGACGCCATTGCTGGCGCAATGGGCACTGAGCTTTGGCCCGTCACACCTTTTCTGGATTGCCATATTGGGTGTGACGATCATCGGTTCGCTCGATTCCAAATCCGTGATCAAAGGCCTGCTTGCGGGTTGCATCGGCCTATGGATCGCCATGATCGGCTATGACTCGGTGCAGGGCGTGGAACGCTTCATCTTCTCGGAACACCTTGAAGGCGGCGTGCACATCATTGCCGCCCTGATCGGATTGTTCGCAATCCCTCAGGTTATCGAGATGCTGGAAGGCGGCCGGAACCTGCGCACCTATGACATGATAAAAGTGAAGCCGCACAACGTATGGGATTCGGTGCGAACGACGCTGGCGCATCCACGCACCGTTTCCATCGGCTCCATCGTCGGCATCATCATCGGCCTTATACCTGGCGCAGGCGGCCAGATTGCAGGGCTCGTTGCCTATGACCAGTCAAAACGCTTTTCGCCCAAACGGAAGCTATTCGGCACCGGCGAACCCGAAGGCGTGATCGCGGCAGAAACAGCCAACAATGCCATGGTGGGGCCTTCCCTGGTGCCGTTGCTTACACTTTCGGTGCCTGGAAGCCCCACTGCGGCGGTGCTGCTTGGCGGACTGCTGATCCATGGAATTTTTCCAGGTCCGAACCTTTTTGAAAAACATGCCGACGTGGCGTGGGCGTTCATCAATTCGCTGCTGATCGGGCAGTTGCTGATGATGCTGTTCGGGCTTTACATCGCAGGCCTTGCAGCGCACGTCGTGCGTGTTCCGCCGGCGATACTTGCCAGCGCCATTCTCGTGCTCGCCGTATTCGGTGCCTACTCGGTGCAGAACTCAATGTCGGACGTAGTAGTCATGCTGGTGCTCGGCATTGGCATGTATTTCCTTCAACAATATGGCTACAGCGCCGCGCCACTGGTGCTGGGGGTGATCCTTGGGCCCATTGCGGAATCGAACTACGTGCAGGGTCGCATCATCGCAAGTGCGGGCGACGGCATGTTTACATATTTCTGCACGGGAACGATGAACCTCATTCTGATCGCGCTGGTCATTGCCTCGGTCGGCTATTCATTCGCAAGCGAGTTCCGCACACGCCAACGGGCAAGCGAGCCGGAGAAAACGGCATGAGCAACATCGACGACAGCACTGCAGGAAGGACGCAGCAGACCGTTGCAGCGGGCGTGATTTTGGCGCTCTCAATCTGGGTCGCCTACGTCAGTTTCGACGTTGATGATCCGCAGCCCTACCTGTTTCCACGCTTATTTTCCGTCGTCATGGTCGTTCTGGCCGCAGTTGCATTGGTGCGCGCCCTACGCGGCGCGAACCGCACCGGCACCGTGATGGGTGGGCGTCAGTTCGCGCGGATCGTACCAGTTCTAGCGCTGATGCTGCTATACGTGTTCGTCCTCATACCGCTGCTGGGTTTCTACACCGCTGCTGCGGTTTCGTTTCTTGCGGTCTACACCGTCTATGACCCGCAGTCGCATCTATCTGCAGCGGTATGGCTCAAACGGCTCACCATCACGGTGGGTTTTATTGCCGTGATCTATGTCGTGTTCGCTCTGGGTCTGAAGGTCCAGACACCGCGAGCGCTATTCATCTGAGCGGGACGCAAGATCCCGAAACAAGGGCAACGCCCCACGATAACCGATCATAAGGAGGAATAAGATGATGAAACGACTGTTGACCTGGGGCATAGCTCTTGCTTGCCTTGCCGTGCCTGGACTGGCGGTAGCTGCAGACTATCCTGATCGGCCGATCAGTCTCATGGTGTCCTACAGCCCTGGTGGCGCGACAGACTTCCAGGCGAGGATCGTAAGTATGATGTCGGCGGACGAGAAGTATCTCGGCCAGCCCATCGTAATCGTAAACAAGCCGGGCGCGGGTGGCAAAGTCGGCTGGAACAGCTTTGCCTCCAGCGCAAGCACCGATGGCTATGACCTTGCGGCCTATAACGTTCCGCACTTCATTGCACAGTCGATCAAGTTCGAAACCAAATACACCATCGACAATCTGGAGCCGATCGCCAACTGGGGCGCGGACCCAGCCGTTTTCGTTGTCGGCAAGGACAGCCCGTTCAACTCTATTGCGGACGTCGTCAAGTTTGCAAAAGACAACCCCGGCAAGATCACTGTCTCGGGCGCGGGACTATTCGTTGGTCACCACATCGCCTTCCTGCAAATCGAGAAGGCGACCGGCGTCAAGCTTTCCTACGTTCCCCATAAGGGCGGTGCACCGGCGCTGAAATCCGTAATCGGCGGCCAGGTGATGGCCGGAGTAAACAACTTGTCGGATGCGTTCCGTAGCAAGGACCAACTGAAAATTCTCGGTATTGCCGACCTTGAGCGCAATAAGGAGTTCTTGCCTGATGTTCCAACCTTCAAGGAAGCGGGCTTTGACGTTGATGATTCGTCGGTGAATTTCCGCGGCATCATGGTCCGCAAGGGTACGCCTAAAGAGGTCATCGACAAGCTGGCCAAAGCGGTGCCGGAAATGTTCAACGATCCAAAAGTCGTCAAGCAAATGAAGGCTGGCGGCTCGCCCATGAAGGTTATGAACCGCGAAGAGGTCAATGCGATGTGGCAGAAGCGGCAAACGTATCTGACTGAGCTTCTCAAGGACCTGAAGGACGATGGCAAGTAGCTAGTGTTCCGGCGGCGATCTACCGTAAACCGCAATAAAAAAATGAACCAGAATTTTGACCCGGGCGCACAGCTCGTGCCCGGGTATTGGAGGTGATTGGACATGACGACGACGACATCGAACCGTGAAAGCCAGGAGGCACTTGGCAATAATCCTCAAGCGCTCGTCGCTGAAACGGTGGCACGGGCAAAGGCAGCAATGGCGGCTTATGAGAACCACGATCAAGAGCGCGTGGATGACGCCGTGCGCGCTCTGGCCTGGTCGATCTACAAGCCTGAACATGCACGGATGCTTGCCGAACTCGCAGTGGCGGATACCGGACTGGGTGATGTCGAATCCAAGATCATCAAAAACACCCGCAAAACGTTTGGTACGTTGCGTGACCTTCTTCGCGCCAAAACAGTCGGGGTGATTTCAGAAGATCCCAAGCGCGGTCTCGTCAAGTATGGCAAGCCGGTTGGCGTGGTGGGGGCTGTTTGCCCTTCGACGAACCCGGCTGCGACGCCTGTCAACAAAGCTATGATGGCGCTGAAGGGTGGCAATGCGGTCATCATCGCTCCCTCGCCAGCAGGTGCGGAGACGACCCGCAAAACAGTCGAGTTGATGCGCGCGGAATTGAAAAAGGCGGGACATCCAGAGGATCTGGTGCAGGTGCTTCCGCCTCCCGTCTCCAAGGTCATGACCGAGGAAATGATCCGCCAGGTCGATCTGGCTGTGGTGACTGGATCACAGGACAATGTGCGCCGCGCCATGCAGTCGGGCACCGTGACAGTCGGCGTCGGTGCAGGCAACGTGCCAGTCATCATTGACAGCACTGCCGATCTGGACGATGCGGCCGAAAAAATCTGCGCTTCGAAAATATTCGATAACTCCACCTCATGTTCTTCGGAAAACGCCCTTGTCATTCTCGATGACGTTTATGAGAATGCGATTGCCGCATTGGAGCGTGCCGGCGGGTGGCGGTGCGACAGGACGGAATGCGAAAACGTCATCACCACCTTGTGGACCGGCGGCAAGCTCAACCGTTCGATCATCGCCAAGGATGCGGCCATCCTGGCGGAGGCAATGAATCTCCGCGAAGGTGCAAAGGGCGCCAAATTCTTCATGGTCGAGCAGGATACCGTCGGCGGCAAACACACACTGGCTGACGAAAAACTATCGCTGGTTCTGACGATATATCGCGCCAAGGATTTTGACGAAGCCAAAAAGACTGTTGCTGCAATCCTGAACGTTACCGGCAAGGGCCACTCCGTTGGCATTCACACCAAGGACGATGCACGAGCGCGGGAGCTGGCGCAGGCAACAGACGTCGTTCGCGTGCTCGTCAACCAGGCGCATACGTTCGGCAACGGAGGTGGCTTCAACAACGCCCTGCCGTTCACATTGTCGATGGCGGGCGGCACGTGGGCCGGCAATACGCTCAGCGACAATCTCAATTACAACTGCTTCATCAACATCACCCATCTCGTCACCACCATTCCCGAGGACAAGCCCTCCGAAGAGGCGCTGTTCGGTGCCTACTGGCAACGATACGGCAAGTGATTACAGGACCTCTCCAACAATGAACTTCGAAGAACATGCCGCCAAACCTTTGCTGGCCAAATACGGCATCGCCGTTCCTGAAAGCCGGCTGGCGTCAAACCCGCAAGAGGCTGAAGCCGCCGCCGCTACGATAGGCCCGTGCGTTGTGAAAGCGCAGGTTCCAACAGGCAAGCGGGGCAAGGCGGGAGGTATCAAGCTCGCTGCAACGCCGCAGGAGGCAAGGCAACATGCTGAAAACATTCTCGGCATGGACATCAGCGGGTGGACTGTCGGCAAGGTGTTGATCGAGGCGCAAACGCCCATCGCGCGCGAGCTTTATGTCGCTATTCTTGACGATCGCGGGACCAAGGGGCCCATGCTTTTGTTCTCGGGTCTAGGCGGCATGGATGTGGAAGAAGCCGCCGAGAGCGACCCAAACGCGATGCGCCGCATTGCCATACCTATTGATCAAGGCCTTTCTGAAGATGCTGCGCGCAGCGCTATTGAAGGCATCGACGACATTGCGAAACATGCCACCGCTCTCGTTGACGTTTTCATGAACCTCTATCGGGCGTGGCGTGAACTCGATGCGGAACTTATCGAGATCAACCCGCTGGTCATTACCAAGGATGGCCGCGTGGTTGCGCTGGATTGCAAGTTTACGCTTGATGACAGTTCGGCCGCGCGCCAAAAGGATATCGCCGCCAACGCTGCGCCTGAAAAGCAAACGGTGCTTGAAGCCAAGGCTGCCGATGCGGGGCTAAAATATATCGAGCTCGATGGGTCGGTCGGCGTTTTGGCCAATGGTGCCGGACTTACCATGACGACAATGGACGTGATTGCCCATTACGGCGGTAGTGCTTCGAACTTTCTGGAGATTGGTGGCGAGGCTTACACCAAGGCCAAAACTGCGCTTTCCATCCTTTTGGAAAATCCAAACATCAAGGCGTTGCTCGTGAATTTTTGTGGCGCGTTTGCGCGGACCGATGTGATGGCGGAAGGCGTCATCAATGCGTGGCAGGACTTGAAACCTGACATTCCGATATTTTTCACCATACACGGAACAGGCGCGGAAGATGCCGTCGCGCTGGTCAGGGATCGGCTCGGGATTGAGCCTTATGACCTCATGGACGATGCCGTGAAGGCGGCCGTGGCGGCTGCGACAGGGAGGGCTGCGGCATGATCCCACGCAAGAACGATCGCCTGCTTATCCAGGGCATTACCGGAAAACAGGGTACCTTCTGGACCGAGGCGATGATCGCCTATGGCTCAAATGTGGTCGGCGGTGTCAACCCGAAGAAGGCCGGCACAGAGCATTTGGGCGTTCCGGTGTTTGCGACTGCACGTGAAGCTGCCAAGGCACAACCGTTCGACATCTCGTGCATGTTCATACCGCCAATGATGGCGAAGGATGCGGCCATAGATGCTTGCGAAGCCGGTGCCAAGCTGCTCGTCTGCCTGACCGAGCACATTCCCTCCCACGACGTTATGGAAATGCACGTGGCCGCACGCCAGAACGGAACGCGCATCGTTGGGCCCAACACCGCTGGACTGGTGACGGTGGACGAATGCTTTGTTGGCATCATGCCTGCCTTCAACAAAAAGGTGTTTAAAAAAGGAAAGGTTGGCGTGATCTCCAGGTCGGGCAGCCTGGGTACGCTGCTTTGCTTGAACCTTGCGCAGGCAGGCATGGGGCAGTCTGTATTCTACGGCATTGGCGGCGACCCGATGATCGGCACGACAACGGCTGACGCGCTACGTTTGCTTGATGGAGACGCAGGGACAGAAGCGATAGTGATCTGCGGTGAAATCGGCGGCAGTGCCGAAGAAGAGGCGGCGGACTACGCGCGCACCATGACCAAGCCGGTCGTTGCGTTCATCGCCGGGCGTCAATCGCCACCGGGCAAAAAAATGGGACATGCCGGTGCGATCGTGTCGGGTGGCAGCGGTGACTATAATTCCAAACGCAAGGCGCTCGAAGCGGCCGGTGTGGGTGTCGCGGATGTTCCAAGCCAGGTTCCACAGATGCTCAAGCGTCTATCCATCGCTGCGTGATCAGCAATGCGCGTGACCAGCGCCATTTTGAGTTAATCCCATAAAGGAAACACCACATGCGCATGACCACCGAGGAAGCCTTCGTGAAGGTTCTTCAGATGCACGGGATCGAGCACGCATTCGGCATTATTGGCTCGGCGATGATGCCAATTTCGGATCTGTTCCCGAAGGCAGGAATTACGTTCTGGGACTGTGCGCACGAATGCAACGCCGGCATGATGTCAGACGGCTACACGCGATCGACGGGCAAGATGTCGATGATGATCGCACAGAATGGCCCTGGCATTACCAACTTCGTGACACCGGTCAAGACCGCCTTCTGGAACCACACGCCGCTACTGCTGGTGACGCCGCAAGCCGCCAACAAGACCATCGGCCAGGGTGGATTTCAGGAAATAGAACAGATGCGCTTGTTCGCAGACATGGTCTGCTACCAGGAGGAAGTGCGCGATCCCTCGCGTATCGCGGAGGTACTCAATCGCGTCATCGAGAAAGCCTGGCGGGGATCGGCGCCTGCACAAATCAACGTGCCGCGCGATTTCTGGACACAAGTGATTGACATAGAACTGCCGCAGATCGTTCGACTTGAGCGGTCTCCCGGCGGCCAGCAGGCAATAGAGGAAGCCGCACGCCTGCTGGCTGAGGCGAAATTCCCCGTCATTCTAAACGGTGCGGGAGTTGTGTTGTCTGGTGCGATCGCTGCTTCGGCCGCGCTTGCCGAAAAGCTCACGGCACCAGTTTGCTGCAACTACCAGCACAACGATGCATTTCCCGGATCACATCCCTTGTCGGTCGGGCCACTTGGATACAACGGCTCAAAAGCGGCGATGGAGCTTATCTCCAAGGCGGACGTCGTGCTCGCGCTTGGCACGCGCCTCAATCCGTTCTCGACATTGCCTGGGTATGGCATCGACTATTGGCCGAAGGACGCCAAGCTTATACAGGTCGACATCAACGGCGACCGCATTGGGCTCACCAAGAAGGTGGCGGTTGGAATTCAAGGCGATGCCAAAGCGGTTGCCGAACAGATCCTGGCTAAGCTTCCCGAAGACGCTGCCGCATCGGGGCGCGATGAACGGGCTGCGTTGATCCACAAGACGAAGTCTGCGTGGCTACAACAGTTGGCGTCGATGGATCACGAAGACGACGACCCCGGCACGACATGGAATGAGCGCGCGCGGGATAGAGAGCCTGAAAAGATGTCGCCGCGCATGGCATGGCGCGCGATCCAATCCGCATTGCCAAAGGATGCGATCATATCTTCCGACATTGGCAACAATTGCGCGATCGGCAATGCCTACCCAATGTTCGAGGAAGGCCGAAAATATCTGTCGCCCGGTCTGTTCGGGCCTTGCGGCTATGGGTTTCCCGCCATTATCGGTGCCAAAATCGGCAATCCTGATATGCCCGTCGTTGGGTTTGCAGGAGATGGTGCGTTCGGCATTTCGATGAACGAGATGACAGCGTGCGGCCGCGATGACTGGCCGGCGATTACCATGCTCATTTTCCGCAACTACCAGTGGGGCGCTGAAAAGCGAAACACAACGCTGTGGTTTGACGACAACTTTGTCGGCACCGAACTCGATCTCGATGTGAACTACGCCAAAATCGCGGAGGCCTGTGGCGTCAAAGGCGTGCAGGTCAAGTCGATGGATGAACTGCGCGCAAAGCTGGACGAAGCGATCGAGGCGCAGATGAAGGACAAGCAAACGACCTTCATCGAGGTCCTGCTTAACCAGGAGCTTGGCGAGCCGTTCCGGCGTGATGCGATGAAAAAGCCCGTCTCGGTAGCGGGCATCGATGCGGCCGACATGCGTCCACAGCAACCGTTGTGACCGCGGAGGCGATTGGCGTTTTTTAGAAACGCTTTGGTACGTGATCGGGCGTGAAGCTATGGGAACTCCCTTCAAGTGCCCGTTCACGTTGCAACAGATCGTGGATTATTCCGCGCATCTTGCGCGTGCCCAGATTGGATCACTTGACGCCAGGCTAGCCCGCCCCCACTCCAACAGACATTGTGAGTTCTGACGCACCGCCTCAAGGACGCATTACGCTTCCAGATAAATTCATCAGAAGCCTTTTCTCTTCGCTTTTTTTCCGTTTTTGCATTTTTATGCAAAAGCGATATTCGTTAATTCTGATTAAACATAGTTTCAGGCTCAATTTGCTTTCGTTGTTGGATAGAAGTTTAATTTGCGCGTTAATTCTCTATTTTCCACGGGGTAAATTCGATGCGTGCAAATTTGTTTATTGGCGTCGCCTCCATTTTCCTGTCCACCTTTGCGGGCCCGGCCATGAGTGCGGACGTAGCCGCCGACAGCCATGCTGCAACGCGTGAGCAGGTCAACGAGTTCTCGCAAAGATACGGAAGCATGCCAGGGGCTGCCAATACGGCCACGCCAAATCGTTCCGACCAGTCGCCAGAGAGTGTGATTGGGCGACCGCGGAGTTCCCACAATATCGTATCGCGGACAGCCACACCCAATGCCACTGAAATCTCTGGCGTGGTCGAGCGTTACGGCAGCTTGCCTGGCGGCATCGTCATGGAAGGTACGGCGACGGGCTTGGACGCGGTTGCCACCGTTCGATACGATGCCAAAACGAATACTTTGATTTTGGGAAATGACCTCGCCTTCAGGCCCGAGGCCACAATGCAAGAGATTGCCAGCCTGGCGCGTGCCTTGGCTGAGGATGACCGAATTGGTGTCTCCATTACTGACGAAGATGTGATTGCCTTTGGCGCCATCCCCGAAGAGACCAGGCTGGCGCGCAGCCTTGCCGTTGCCGACATATTCCTGGTGGACTTCGTCGTGCCTCCGCGTGAATGGACGGAGGGCTATCGCCTGGCAGACAGCTATACGCCTGCAACCATCGATACCGACGATGACATCGTTGCGTTTTACAGCCTGCACGATTTTGCCTTCACCGCGGAAGGTGGAGAAGTCAGTCTGACAAAGGCGAACGTAAACCTGTTTGTCGTTCCAGTCTTGAGCGAACCTGCCGAAGACGGCGGCTATCTGCCTGACCTTGCAGCGCTGGATTCCGGTTCGAAGGCGGACACGTTAGCCCTCGTGCAGAAGAACGCAGACCACATGGCAGCCAATTTCAGCTACTACGCGAATGAACGTGCCGCCCGGCGCGCCATCGCAATTGGGGAAGTTGCTGCGGTCCTACGCCATCTCAAGAGCAAAGGCGTAGATCTGGAGGCGCTTGCCGACGAAATTGATACTGCTAATGCGGCGCCTGAGAACTCGGATGCTGTCGACGGCGACAATTTGGACGTTGCTTGGGAGGACTATCTTCACGACATCCAAGCTGAGGGGGATTTTGCGAACTGGTCCTCGCCTCCCTATGACCTCTATATGAAGCAGAACGAAGCCAACAAAGAAGCTTCGCTGGTCACCCCGAATCAGTGAAGCAGTGAAGCAAAACAGAAAAAGCCCCTCACCGGTTTCCGGTGAGGGGCTTTAATTTTTAGGATCAGGCATTGCCTTTAGATCAGAAAGCGATCTGCAAGGCCGCACCACCGTAGGCACCTTCGCCGCCGTGCGAGGAGAAACCTACGCCATTGTCATCATCTTCGACGAACTGGTAGCCGCCGTAGACGCTAATCTCAGCAGCACGCGTCGGGCCAAGCATAAACGGCATTTTAGCAAAACCACCAACGCGCCATGACGTGTCTCCGTCGTCGCTGAAGACCCAACCTTCCGGGCCGATCACAAAGCGACCGGTGTTCAAGCCGACACGTGCATGGCCAGAGAAGGAGTCAAAGGCCGTCGAATAGCTGCCGTCGATGGCATAATAAATCCGCTCGTCGTCGTTGCTTTCCAGATCGGCGGCAACCTTGAAGCCGGTTTCGGTGCCGCGCAGAGAGTTGGTCGGATCGAACGGTGAGTCGTCGATGTCACGAACTTCCATGCCGATATAGGCGGCGGCTGTAAAGCGGCTGAACACCTTCTGGTAGCCAAGCATCACGTCGGCCAAACCATCATCTACGTCAACTTTCTGCGTGCCAGCAACGCTAGAAGTTCGGTACGAATATTCACCCCACACACCAAAGGTGCGGAAGATCAGACCATCGCGATTGAAGTCGCCATTCAGCGCGAAAGCACTGAACGAGTAGATTGACCAGGCATCATTGCTCACATCGACACCATTGATGGTGACCACTTTATAGGTGTGCTCACTATCGTCGCCGCCATCCTTGAGGCCGGCAGGTGCCAGCGGATGTTCATCGCGCCCCATCTTGTAGACGATGCCGAGGCGTGCGGTGACGATTTCGGCATCTTCACGGTCGATATAATCCACACCGTTGAAACTACCGGAATTGGAAATCTCTTCACCATAATCGGCATAGCGCACTTCGCCGCGCAGGAAGAAATTAGAGCGCAACATGACTTCCAGACCGCCACCAACGAAATAGCCGCCAAAATTCTGCGACTTACGTCCGGGAAGAATTGGATTGCCGCCACCGGGATCGATATCCCACCAGCCGTCATTGCGGAAGTGCGCCTGCGTGTAGCCCGCCGTCGCAAACAGCAAGGTGCGCGGATTGACGAGGACACCCACGCGACCACCGACCGACCAGGCACGCGTAATCGTCAGACCATTGGCAATAGCATCGTTGCCGCGATCGAAATCAGACCAATCAAAGTCTGCGAAGGCGCCGATGACAAACCGGCTACCGATCTGGCGATCATAGCCGAACATTGTCGAGACAAATCCGCCTTCAGCGGATTCTGAGATCGAAGACGTATCACCGTCGCTATCAGAGTAGTTGTTCTTCGACCAGTTGTGGCCATAACCGCCGCCGCCACCGAAGTAAAACCCAGACCAAGCGGGTGCTGGTTCAACAATGGGGGCATCTTTCAAGGAGCCTTCGTAGCCACCGAGATCTGCGGCATTTGCGGCTGGATTAAGCGCGAGGCATGCAACGACGGCACCGCCGTAGGCAAATTTCCAAATTCGAGCCATTGAGTAATTCCCCCAAAAATGACAGCTCACGCTCACGATCAAGGAGCGGGCATCTCATAGCATCCTGCTACATTGCTTATGATTCGCGCCCTGAGACCAGACGCTGGACTGCACATTCCAGCCAATTCTTCCGTGTGTTGCTCTGTGCCCACACGGATTACAGCTTATGCAGCGAAAGCATTTCGCAAACGTTAATTGGTGTTCCGTTTCGAGAGGGTGCGCACGCAACTTATCGTTGTAATCGCATGCTACTGCCGCCTGCACGCGGGCGGACCGCAGCGCCACTTTCTTGCACGATCGTACTTTACACGGCGCGCGTGATTACTCCGCCGCATCCGGCTTCGGCCCGAGACCATGCACCACCCTGGTTACGAGTTGGCACTCAGTTGATTTATTAGCTTTGTCACGGGTTACCGGCACGAAGCGGTATTTGTTTCCGTCAATAAAACCCATCTCTTCGGGACGATGGGAGGCATCGCGGCGGGAAGGAACAGTTGCCGCCAGTTCGCAGGGAACGCCGGCCCATGTGGTTGACGCGGGAAGTGATTCACCCTTCATGAGAACGGATAGAGGCCCAAGCTTGGAGCCCTTATCCATGGTGGTGTCATAAAGAATGAATGCCATGTTGCCGACTGAGCAATCGTCTCCGATGTTGAGGTTCCCAGCCTTGAAAACACGGTCCTCAAAAAGGTGGGTCTGAATGGTTCCACCCATGTTGATTGCAGTCCGATCACCGATATGAACGAGGTCGAACTCGGAAAAGAGTGTTGTTTCAATAAAGCACCAGCGGCCAACCTTGCAGCCCATCATGCGCAGGCATGCCGATACCATTGGCGTACCGAGCAGCGGCGCCATGGTTGAAGCAGCAACGCCCTCATAGACACCATTCACCAGTTCATTACGCCACACGAAGCGGCACCAAAGCGGTTTTACCAGCGGCTCCATCCGACCTTGAAGAGCGTACTTTATGGTTGCTGCTGCCGCCACCGAGAGAAAAGCGCCGACCGCTGCCAGAAGCGGTGCCGCCAGAATAATCGCCCATAGCGGCAATAGGTTGTATGTGCCCGCAATGCTGCCGAAGTATGCTACGGCAATTGCGCCCAGGATATATCCGGGAAGCAGCACCCTCATGGCATCCGTGAAGGCACGCTCGGCGATGGCAGCACGTGTTGGCGCATAGAGCGTGTCCTCGGCAAAGCAATAGCCTTGCTGCGTGCGGGGCAGCTCGAAGCTGGGAGAACCGAGCCAACGTGTGTCATCAGGCACGTTGGTCACGCCAGTGGGCGGTGTGGAGCACACGCCAATCAGCGTGTTGCTACCAATGTTGACACTACCTGGCACAAGCGCGCTGTTGCCGATGAACGTCTTGTCACCGATGCGAACCTTGCCGATCTCCATCGTACCGCCATGGATACGATGTCCGCCGACGATGCAAGCATCCGCGAGGAAGCATCCCGCGCCAACCTCGAGCAGGTGAGGCGTCATGTGTGAAACAGTAGATACCTCTGATCCCTTGCCGACCTTGGCTCCAAGCGCACGCATGAGAGTTGGGAAATAGATTGTTGCATAGGCTGAATTCAGAATCGTCTTGGTGTTCTCCAGCATGTAAGCCAGGAACCAGTGACGGAGATAACGCCCTGAATGCAGCGGGATGTTTTCTTCACCGCGCTCTCTCAATAGGCGCGTGATGATGACAACACCCAGCGTGTAGACCGCCATGGATACCGGTATCGCTATCAAGACTGACGGCAGAGCACCGGCAAGCCCCCATGTCTGGTAGGCCAGAGCCAAGATCACAATCGCAGGCAGGACCGCGGCGATCAGGAAGTAGCCCATCGCATAGATCGAAAGCAGGTGCAGAACTGCAAAGGTGAACCGGCGCAGTCCGCTGGCCTGTTTCTTCTGCGGCTCAGGTACCGTGACTGCGGCTTTCCTGGCCGGCGCGCCTTTCCAGCCCTCGCCTGTTGGAACGACCGAATTGTCGGGCAGAAGCGACATGTCATCGAGACGCGCGCCATCCTCCATGGCCGTGTCCAGCCCGACCGCGCAGTGCATGCCAACAAAGCAGTCGCTGCCGATCTCAACTGGTGCAATGACAAGGAAGCCGTCTTCAACCCGGTATCCAAGAAGCTGACTTTCAAGTCCAATGCTTGTGTTGTCACCAATACTTACAACATCGAATGCGGTGCAATAGGGTGTGCTGAGGCTGACGTTCGTGCCCACCTTCGCGCCCATCGCGCGGTAATAAAGGTTCATGAGCGGCGTGCCTACGAAGATGTAGGAAAAGCTCAGAGCCTGAAAGCGCGTTGCAATCCACCAGCGCAAGAAATAGCCGCCCCAAACGGGATAGCGGCCAGGTTTATACCTGCCGATAACAACCCACTTCACCAGAATGCTAAGCCCCAACATGCCAGGCCAAGCCGCGAAGCCGACGATGAAGGATGTCTGCAATGCAATTTCGATCGAAATGTCGCCGCTTTGCACACCGGCATACATCAAGGCTGCAAAGGCCAGTGGTGCCGAAGCTATGCCATAGTAAAGCACGGCGACGAAGGCTTGCACCGATACTGTGAACCAGCGAAAATGAGCAGGCACGCTCATTGCCGGCTGCGCGGATGCATCTTGCGAAGGTGCCGCTTGCTGGTCTTGATTTGTGAGTAATCGGCTTTCATCAAATCCACGCTGGCGCAACTCAGCGGAAAGTGCGCGGACTGTTCGCTGTTCGTAAATGTCCCTGACCGATAGCGCCACGCCAGACACACTCTTGCGGAGCTTGTTGACGCACTGTGCCGCGAGCAGCGAATGGCCGCCCAAGTCGTTGAAGAAATCCGATTCGACTGAGAGCGCCGGCAAATTGAAACAGTCCTGCCAGGCATTTGCGACGATCTCTTCTAACGGGTCAGCAGGTGCGATAATCTCGCCTGATCCCTTGAACATATTCTGCGGTGCAGGCAGTCGCTTGCGGTCGATCTTGCCGCTGGGCATCGTGGGCAGATCGTCGACGAAGTCGAGATACTTGGGGATCATGTATGGCGGCATCTTCTGCCGAAGGTTGGCCGAAAGAACCGCGCGATCCAGCGTATCGACGCCATCGCTCAGAATGACGAAGGCCGCAAGTTCCTTGAGCTGCGATACTTCTGTAACGCCCACCGCGGCGGCCTTGATCTCTGGTTGGCTGACAAGCACCGCTTCGATCTCGGACAACTCGATGCGAAAACCCCTGATCTTGACCTGATCATCAAGCCGGCCAAGAAAATGCAGCTCGCCGTTCTCGCCAAGCCTTACGTTGTCGAATGAGCGGTAGAGCCGGCCTTGGGGATCATCACCGAAGCGATCGGGAACGAAGCGGTCCGAAGTCATCTCCGGCAGGTTCATGTAGCCACGGCCGACACCTGCCCCGCCAATGTAAAGCTCGCCAGCCTCGCCGCTTTCGACCAGTTCGCCGGATTGATCGAGAACATAGGCGGTATAGCCAGGCAAAGCCCGGCCAATAGTGACAGGCACGCCAGCCTGGCACTCAGACCAGGTTGCAACGACCGTTGCTTCGGTTGGCCCGTAGGTATTCAACATCCTGCGGCCAGGCTGTGACCATCTGGAAACGAGCTCGTCCGAACATGCCTCGCCGCCCAGCACCAGCGTGCGGACAGTCGGCAATTCCCGGTCGACCATCGAAAGCATGGTCGGCACAGTTGAATAGTAGGTGATGCGATTTTCATTGATGAAGGTTGAGACGTCCAAGGGTGAACGTTCCACGTCTTCGGTTGGCACAACCAATGTGCCACCATGGGCCAATGCAGCCCAGAGTTCTTCAACTGAAGCATCGAAGGCAATGGAAAAGCCCTGGTAGACGCGGTCTGTCTCATTGACCTGATAGACAGGCGCGATCGTGCTTACGAACGCAACCGCGTTGCGATGCTCGATCATGACGCCTTTAGGCCGACCTGTGGAACCAGATGTGAAAATAACGTAGCACAGTTGGCTGGCGGTGATTTCGGCTGAAACAAGCGGCATCTCCGAGGCCGCGTCAATAGCGGCTTTCTCCGCTTCGAGGCGCAGAAGATTGACGTTTACATTCTCGTCTATTGCGGTCGCGAGGTCATTTTCGGAGATGATGAACTTGAGCTGAGCGTCATCAGCAATCGCCTGGACACGGTCCAGCGGGAACTTGGGATCAATTGGTACGTAGCCGGCACCGGCCTTAAGGATACCGAGAATGACAGCGTAAAGCCGCTCAGATTTCCTGAGATAAATTCCGACAAGATCGCCGCTTTTGACCTTACGCGATGCCAACAGATTGGCAATGCGGTTGGCGTAGCGATCCAATTCCAGATAGCTCAGTGCAGCGCCTGAAAATTCCACAGCGGTTGCATTGGGCCGACAGAGAACCTGGCGCTCGAAATATTGATGAAGTAAGGCCGGCGCTTCATGCGAATAAAGTGCAAGCTCGACTTCATACGTGTCAGGTACGCAATACATTGCCCTGGCTCAAATTTTAAACGCAAAGGTGCACCGCCCATCAATTCAGTGTGAAAGCTAAGGCCGCGGAATAACTGCGGCCTCCTGCAGCTAGCTGCCACGTTCGAAACTCGGGCTGGGCGGCTCCCTCCTCGCCGGTTGCTGTTTGTGTCAGCCGATCAGTTGCGTGATCGAACTCCACATCTCGGATACGTTCTGAAAGCGCCTCGCCGTTCATTTTGAGATACGCTTCCTTCAGTGCCCACAACCTGCAAAATGCTTGCCGCTTTAACGAATTCGACGAAGATCCTTCGCCAAGGGTGCTTGTTTCACGCTGGGACAGAAAGAGCTCGGCAATCGTTAAATCGAAATTTGCCTGATGGCATGCGAGGTCGATGCCGATTACGCCCTTGGTCGACACCGCCACCATCGAGCAGCCTTCCGAGTGCGAACAACTGAAGAAAACCTGGGGGCAAGATGCGTCCACCTGCGGCTTGCCGAACTCATCGCGGGTGAAAACCCACTCCGATGGCGAAAGGCTGCCATTTGTGATCTCACTCAGGGCATGCCTCAATACCGCACGCGCTAGCATGCTGCGATTGCGTGAGCCGGGATGTTTGATGGCAGCAAACTCGCGGTAATCCGCAAGTGTCAGGGCTGAAAGTTCGGACGCGCCACATTTTTCCAAAGTGTGCGGCACATAGTAAACGGCCACGTCGTCGGAAATCGCGTTGCGCTCAACCTTTGGCGCTCCATCGACGCCTTGGCACGCTTCGCTTGCGATACGGTCAGGCTCAAGCCTTTTCGTTTTACGCGCAAAAATGGCGCCCTTTATTACCGATGGATGAATTTTTGCATCAAACCAATTCACGTTTTTTACTGCCTATGTTAAAAAACAAATAACATTTGCAGTCGGACTTTATATAAGTTCGAAATGAAGCGTTAGAAGCAACGAATATTTAACGTTAATTTCACGGCCTTGGAGAAAGTCGTTTTGCTACCCATATTCGGCCTGAGAAATGTTTTTACTCAGCCGGGATGGGCTTCCTGGTTGGAAAAAAGAGGGTGAAAAACGATGATGTCGGCGGTTCGCGGGTGGCTCTTATGCGGCGCCATCCTGGCTATTGGACTTGCAGCCGCTCCCGTTCACGCGGATTGGAGCCATTCCGACGACGCTGGGGACACTGTTAAGCCGACCGGTCTGGTGCCAATCTACCCTGAGGGCTATGTGTGTTCGCCGTTGACTTCCCTGTATGCAAGCTGGATCGACATCGACGGGACCGCACGCAGCGAACAACACACAGGCGTTGATGGCGGTCATATACGTGATTGGATCGTCGCGCCCGCAGACGGCAAAGTCCGCGCGGTATGGAAATCAAACTGGGGTTGGGGCTGGGAAGGCTCTCTAATCATCTCGCATACACGTGAAGACGTGGGCCTCAACACGGGGGCGCCACTATACTATTCCGTCTTCGATCACCTAAACTACAATGAAATCAGTGATTTCGAGGTCGGTGAGGAGATTGAACGGGGACAACGCCTGGCACGAGTCTACCGACCCGGAGGCAAGCGCGTGTATCTCCCGGAAGTGCACTGGGAAGTGTGGCAGACGACCTCCGACGAGCTAGAATGGACGGTCAACGAACACGGCGGGCCAACCTGGTTCAACCGCAAGGCAAAGCTCGTAGATCCTTTGGTCATGTTGCAGTTGGCAAGCGGTGAATCCGGTGGCAAAGAGGTTGAAATCGTGCCTCACGCCCAGTGCGAGCCAGACGATACCTGCACGGGGTTTACCTACATTCTGCCGTGCCATAAGAAGCGCTGATATCCACAGCAGGCCATTCGGCCAAATTGGCGGTGGCGGTGGCACGAACTTTGCTCATTCAAAATAAAAATCCCGGTGCTGTAGGAAAACGCTACAAGCGACGGATTAAAACGTGCGCTATTTCGCGTCTTATGCTCGTCTTAACTTTTAAAAATGGATTTGCTCATGTCTCAGATATTTGAAGCAAAAACAAAAACAGGACAAAAAGTTATTTATTGTATCGCGGGTGGACACCGTGGGCGACAAGCTATTCGCGAACTTCAGCGCGTTTGCAAAAGCGACGATATAGTTAAAGTCTCACCGCAAGAAACGGATTCGATGGGCAGCTCACCAGACGAAGTGCGGAGCGCGAAAAAGCCCTGATTGGTTCGCTCCGGGTCCCGGTGGCGTACCTTTTTCCGGCATTATAGCAACGGTCGGCGATAGGTTTCGGTCCGCTTCAGCCAGCCCGCCTGCCAACGCCTGTTTGGAGGATTGTTGCGGATGCGGCGTTTGAGAACGTAGCCCGCGGCATCAGAAAACTCTCCTAGAACATCATCGCGAGACGTCGACTGACCCGTCATCTCCAGCAGCACATGCTTCAATCCCCAACCTTCGCGCACACCGGTTTCGATATTGGGATAGCTTTCCGAGGCGACGATGCCCTCGCCCTTGAAGTTGATGTAATCGATCAACGGATAGAGATCCGGCGAGGCGCCCACCACGCGATAGAACTGACGCTTGACGTGGTTGCGCTCGGCGTCCGTCTCCAGGCTCTTTAGTATTTTGGGCAACGCCGCCTTCATGCGCTCAACCAGATATGAGACCTGCAATCCAACAGTGCCGTGCAGGAACTCGCGCAGTTCGCTCATCTGCCGGCTGCGAAACGCGCGGCCGAACTCGGTGCGGTTGGCCCACGGGCACGGTGGTGCGGGACCGCGGTCCAGCCAGGACGGCGGTTTGGCACCATGCGATCGCAGGTAGGCAAGCATCGCGGGAAAGCTCTCCTTGAACCGCACCTTCAAGCCGGCTGGAAACCAGATGAAGTGGCCGATGCCCAGAGACATGAAGTCTTCTGCGGCATTCCAGGCGGTAATCATGTCGCGGTCGCCGCCTGTCTCGTTCAAGAACACCTGGCGACCGACAAGCGTAGCAACCTCAGGTGCAATCTCAATCGCTGGCTTCATCATTGCCGGCTCCTTTGGCCGCTCTGCCGCAAGTCGCGGCGGCGCCACCAACTGAGGTGCGCGCGCATCACCCGCCCAAGTTCGTGAGTGTGGGAGGATCACAATGGCGGCAAGCAGCAGCGATGTTATCACCCGTCTATTTCGCAAAGTCATGTTTCCCGTAACCGTCTATCCGATGCCGCCCGCGAGACGCAGGCCACTCATAATAATGCTCATGTTGACGGTGTTGCGGCATGACAGCAATGCCATTTCAACGCACTTCCACCGCAGGGGCGATCTACCGGAACCGGGCGAGCGCAAGCGCGGACAAAAATGTCCATGCGGTGCCGACAATCACAGCCCAAGGCCAAGGCACGGGTGCAATTCCAAAACCAATCCCCCACTGCGTAACCATAAAGACGACTGGAATACTGGAAAAGACAGCCACAACGCTTGCGAAATCCTTGGCCCGCTTGGGAACCAATAGCGCCAACAAGAACAAGCCGAGAAGCCCACCATATGTGTAGCCCATGACCTTGAAACCGAACCACAGGATTGATGGCTGGGCGCCAAACCAAATGGCAATAACGGCGAGGACCGCTGCAAAGAAGACAACCAACGCACGCGGACCTATTAACGCGCGCATGCGATCTGCGGTATTGCGTACCGGCGTTATCGGGTTTTCTTCGCCACCATTCACACGCCCCAATCCCAGGTCGAAATACGCCGACGAAGCAAGGCCGCTCAATGCGGAATCCAGCGAAGACATCGCAGCCGCAAACAGTGCCGCGACTAAAAGCCCACGCAATCCTGCAGGTAATTCGTGGCGGATGAAATGGGGAAAGACGTAGTCGTGGCGGTTTTCCGCCATCAGCGTCGTCACTGCTTCGTGCGGAAACGCCGTATAGTAAGCAAATACGGCAGCACCTGCGCTCAGGAAAAGAAATGTAGAGATGAGATCGGCTGCGCCTGCTGTGATAACGGCGACACGTGCAGTGCGTGCATCGGGACATGCCAGAGCGCGCTGCGCAATGTCCTGGTCCGCACCGCCTGTGGCAATACCAAGCACGAACGCAAACAAGTTTCCGGTCCAGAACGTCGTTGGATCGTCGACGTTGAAGCTGAAGTCGAAAACCTGGAATTTCCCTGCCAGGGCTGCGGCTTCGACAGCCTCGCCAAAACCGCCTGACAAAGTTAACCCGACAAAAACGATCGCGGCCACTGCACCTGCCAGAAACAGGAAGAGTTGCAAGACGTCGGTCCATATCACGGCCCGAAGCCCACCGGTCATAACGTAGGCCGCGGCGATGGATGCCATCGCTACGATTGATGTAACCAGCGACAGATCGAAGAAAACCGAAACCGCTATGGCGCATCCCGCCAGCCGAACTGCGCTGGCCAGACACCGGCTGATGATAAACACCAACGTGCCTGCGAGGCGCGATCCCAGGCCAATGCGATGCTCAAGATATTCGTAAACCGTCGAGACTCGCAGGCGATAAAATTCAGGCAAGAGAAAAGCGCCGATCACATAGGCAGCCAGAAACGACCCAAACCAGAGTTGCATGTAGGCGAAGTTGCCGGAAATTGCAGCGCCTGGAACACCGATGAACGTTAGCGCGGAGAGCTTTGTCGCCCAGGTCGAGGCGGCGACAGGTGCCCAACCCTCGCGGCGGCCAGCGAGGAAATATTCAGTTTCGCTGTTGGAGCGTCCGGCTGCAAAATATCCGAGCAACAGCACAGTGCCGGCATAGACGGAGATCACCAGCCAATCGACCACCTCCATCCTCTACAAAGCCCTTCCAGCAATCGGAATTTGTCACGCGCAAGCGAACGTCAATGCGCCGCTTCCCAATTCTCGGCGGCTTTGGCATCAACCTTGATTGGAACGGAGAACGCGACCACTGGCAGGGCGGCACCTTCCATCACCTCGCGCGCCACCTTCAAGGTCTTGTCCACTTCATTCTCGCGCGCCTCAAAGATCAATTCATCGTGCACCTGCAAAAGCATGCGGGTGCTTTGGAGTTTTGCGTCATCAAGCGCCTTGGGCATGCGTATCATGGCGCGACGGATGATGTCGGCTGCCGAGCCTTGAATGGGCGCGTTGATGGCCGCACGCTCCAGAAAACCACGCATGGATGGATTGCGCGTGTTGATTTCGGGATAATGCACGCGCCGGCCGAATACCGTCTCGACGTAGCCGTGGTCACGCGCGAATGCCTTGGTCGCATCCATATAGTCCTTGATGCCTGGAAAACGTTTGAAATAGGTCTTTATGTAATCGCCCGCCTCTTCGCGCGAAATTCCAAGTTGGTTGGCAAGTCCGAATGCCGAGATGCCGTAGATGATACCGAAGTTGATTGCCTTGGCACGTCGACGCACCTCACCTGGCATGTCCTTCACCGGCACATTGAACATTTCACTTGCTGTCATAGCGTGAATGTCGAGCCCGTCAGCAAATGCCTGCCGGAGTTGGGGGATGTCGGCTATGTGCGCCAATACGCGCAGTTCAATCTGCGAATAGTCGGCCGAGATGAGTTTGCAGCCCTTTTCAGCAATGAATGCCGTGCGGATTTCACGACCTTCCGTAGTGCGTACCGGAATGTTCTGGAGATTGGGATCTGAGGACGCCAGCCGTCCCGTCGTCGTCGAAGCCAGCGCATAGCTTGTGTGGATACGCTTTGTTTCGGGATGGATGAAATTCGGCAGTGCATCGGTATACGTGGAACGGAGCTTTGATAGCTGGCGCCATTCCAGCATCTTGTTGATGAGCAAACGCGCATCTTCAGGCAACTCCTCATTGCCGGCCAGATCATCGAGTAGACCAGCGCGCGTTTCCCACTGTCCGGTCTTGGTCTTCTTGCCTCCGGGCAATTTCAGGCGGTCAAACAGAAGTTCGCCGAGTTGCTTTGGAGAGGCGAGATTGAAACGCTCGCCTCCAACCAACTCGTAGACTTCCTCTTCGAGCGCTCCGATCCGCTGCGCAAAGGTGCCCGACAAGCGCGATAGGATCTGCCGATCCACCTTGATACCGGCATGCTCCATTGCAACGATCACCGGCAGCAACGGCCGTTCCAGCGTCTCATAGACGGTCGTCATGTTTTCAGCCACAAGCCGCGGCTTTAAAACCATCCACAAGCGCAACGTTACGTCGGCGTCTTCTGCTGCATATTCCGTGGCTTTGTCGATTGGCACGCCTGCAAAGGTCTTTTCAGACTTTTTCGCACCGGGCGCGTGAGTGATAACTTTGGAAAACGGTATGCAGGTGTGATGCAAATGCCGTTCGGCCAGGTCGTCCATGCCATGGCCGCCGCGCCCTCCATCAAGCGCGTAGGAGATAAGCATCGTGTCATCAAGCGGCGTGAGTTCGACGCCATACTGCTTCAACAGCAAAACGTCGTACTTGAGATTTTGACCAATTTTAATGACCGAAGGATCGGCGAGGAGCGGTTTGAGAATTTCGAGGGCATCGTTCAATGGTATCTGGCCGGGGACCAACCCACCGCCGCCGCCGAACAAATCGCCCTCTCCCTCGATGTGGCCAAGCGGCACATAGCAGGCTTGACCCGGTTCCGTCGCGATTGAAACACCAACGAGATCTGCCTGCATGGCATCGAGGCTGGTGGTTTCCGTATCGAATGCGAACCGCCCTGCATTTCGGCATTTTACTACCCACGCCCTTAATGTTTCGGTATCACGAACCGTTTCGTAGGCACTGCGATTGACCGGTTCCGACTGCGCCATTTCGGCCATTGCCGCGGCACCGCCTGCAGGCGTCCCTGCCGAAGCGGGGGCGTTACCATCGGCATTGATCGCCCCATGTCTTTTGCTTGTCTGTGAAGCGTTTTTCTTGTTGCCAGACCCTGCTCCGCCCTTCACCGTCGCGCCAACGGAAACTTCGGGCAAGTCTGGGACGTCTGCGTCCAATGCTTCGGCAATGCGGCGGGTCAACGTGGAGAATTCCATCGAGCGCAGGAATTCCAGCAAGGGTCCCGCGTTGGGATCGTGCACGCCTAACTCGTCTAGTGGCGTGGCGACATCGACATCCTGCGCCAGGCGGACGAGGTCGCGACTGACGCGGGCCTGTTCGGCAAATTCGATGAGGCGCTCGCGGCGCTTTGGCTGCTTGATCTCGCCGGCACGCTCCAGCAGCGTGTCGAGATCCTCATAGGTGTTGATCAGTTCGGCGGCGGTCTTGATGCCGATGCCTGGAACGCCGGGCACGTTATCGGTGGAATCGCCTGCCAGCGCCTGCACGTCCACGACCTTTTCAGGTGCGACGCCGAACTTTTCCTTCACCTCGTCGGGGCCGATCTTCTTGTTCTTCATCCCGTCGAACATGACGACGCCGGGCTGAATGAGCTGCATCAAATCCTTGTCGGAGGAGATGATCGTCACGTCACCGCCGGCCTCATTCGCCTGGCGTGCGTAAGTGGCGATGAGATCGTCGGCTTCGAAACCCTTCTGTTCGATGCAGGCGACGTTGAACGCTTTCACCGCCTCACGAATGAGAGGGAACTGCGGCACCAGTTCTTCCGGCGGCGGTGGGCGGTTTGCCTTGTATTGATCGTAGATGTCGTTGCGGAAGGTTTTGGCGGAGTGGTCGAAGATGACGGCGATATGGGTGGGTTTGTCGGCCAGCTTGCTATCGCCCAGCAACTTCCACAACATCTGGCAGAAGCCATGCACGGCCCCAACCGGAAGGCTGTCCGAAGGACGGGTCAGCGGCGGAAGCGCGTGAAACGCTCGAAAGATATAGCCGGAACCGTCGACCAGATAGACATGGCTGCCCTTGATGACGGGTACGGCTTCGCCTTCAGGTACGAAACACTGTTCCGGGCGGCTTTCGGCATTTGGATCGCGCTCGTCCGCCGCGGGCGCAACGGTTGAGCTTTTCGCTTGGGACTTGGGTGCTTTTGTCTTGCTCATGAGGCCGGACTATAGGCATTTGCAGGCGTCCGGTCAGCAGGCAACCGTGCGGTGGATGCCTGCTGCGTGCATGACCCGCCCGCCGAGTACCCGCGCCCGGACGGAGGAGCGAACTTCCCGGTGCTTTTGCGCGTTTCGCCCCGCTAGAGCGCTTTTCGATCCGATGGAATCGGATCAGCGCTCTATTTTCTTTTATTTTGAGCATGTTCTTCACGCCGAACCGCGTACACTTCGGCTGAACATGCTCTAAAAGCGGCTTCAGACGTTTGCGGCCGTCGTGCGCGCCAAAGCCCGGCGCGCTACATCTGCAACGCCAGACCACGAGAGGCCCGAACTGCCCTCGGCGGCTTCCAGAATACGCTCCAGTGCCCAGCGCATTTCCGACATCCGCGATCCCTGGCGGTCGAGCAACGCCTGCAACGCTTCAACTTCGTTTGGATTAAAATCGTAGTTCCGGTTTATTTCGTTCATCACAACCCTCTATGCTCTGAACAGATCTACCGGCCACCCCCGCGAATGGCCCCGTGCATTGGCAATGACGGTTGCGTCCCTGACGGGCCCTGGCGCCTCAGCACAAAACACTAGGCAATTGTTTTTCATGGCTATTGGGTGGCAGGCAAGCCCCCGCTTGGCAACCTGTTGAGAGCCTGTTGATAGCTGTCTTGATAAGTGGGTGCTGCGGAGCGGCAATCAGGGGCGCAAAGCGCCTGGAACGGCATCGGAGGATGCCAGATAGGGTTTCAGGTCGATGAGCGGTGTTCCGTCGGCGCAGTCGATCGTCCGGATTTCAATTCGCCCTTTCTGGCGTGAAATCACCTCCACCACAGAAAAGCCGATGGGGTTTGGCCTGACGGGCGACCTGAGAGCAAAAACGCCGGTCGGTTCGGGACGGTGGGAAGGGCGCTGGACGATCAGATCGCGGCGCGAGCGGTCGAGCCAGTAAAGCGCAATCAGGTGGGAAAATCCGTCTATTCCGGCCAATCCGGCGTCAAACGGCGGATCAACTTCGATGATCGCCGGTTCGCGCCTTTCCAAGGTGTTTTTGGGGCAATCGGCGGGCGTGGGATATGCCGACCTGATCCGGCCGATGAAAACCAGCCCGGCATCGGTTGCTTGCGACAGCATGATTGAGACCTCGCCTGGGCGCGGCGGCTTGAATTCCGGCATGTTTTTCCATCCAACGGTTGTTCACGGTTTGGCTTTTGAACTGGAAGCTACGACATGCCTGTGCCTAGAGCGCTTTTCGATTTGGTCGCATTTTCTGGGACGAACCGGCGACCACTTCCTCGGAAAATGCTCTAGTTGCAGCCCATTCGTTGTTTGCGGCGACCACGGGAATAAGCTATCACAGCGCTGCTGGTCAGGGGTGCAGCCCCGACCCGGGCACCCGTAGCTCAGCTGGATAGAGTGCTGCCCTCCGAAGGCAGGGCTAAGTCAAGCCTGCTGATCGAGGGTGTCGAAAAAATCGAGGGAAACCAAGCGATTGGTGAAACTCGGAGGACGCAACAAGATCGGTTCTGAGGTCGCGGAAGCACCGCGGAAGCAAGCTGAAAGGAGGTTCTGGAGGACAAACGGCGACAATCGGCAGGGCTAAACCCGCTCCGTTTGCGCCGATGCGATTACCTGATTCGGGATTGACCCTGCTCGATCTCGGACACTATCTGAACATTGATGCACCCGTAGCTCAGCTGGATAGAGCGCCACCCTCCGAAGGTGGAGGCCACACGTTCGAATCGTGTCGGGTGCGCCATCTCCTTTGATGGCGTCTGACTTTGCCCCCCGAGAAAGTGCTGGCGAAGGCACAACAAGGGACTACGCTACAAGTTTTGCGTAGTATGTCGATGAGCATGCTCTGTCAAAGCTCGTACTTTTTCCATAAGGTTCTCTTGTACGTGCGAAGAACCGAATAAGCGGGAGAGCTGCATAGAGGCACGGCACGCTCGAAGCTGTGGGGGAAATGGGAATGAAGGCGTTCGAATTCGGTCATCGTCTCGTCGATTCGTACGCTCGCTTCTCACGCTCTTTCAGCACCATTCGGTCTGAAGACCTGCATACCGAAATCGATCGACAGTACGAGGCCGGGCGATTCTGGCCAGATGCTGTCCGTCGTCAGATGATTTGAGACTGTTTCGGCGTCTCAGGAACGGAGGTTCTGGCTCATCTGGGTTTGAGGTTATGCGGCCTGCAGCTGGTGCTGCAAGCGTCTGTGCTGGATTGTCTGGCGCTTGATCCTTTCGCGTTCGGTGAGGATGGCCTGCCCGCGGTTGAAGTAGACATCGGCGGGCGTCAGGTTGCCGAGGCTCTCGTGAGACCGGGCATGGTTGTAATGCTCAACGAAGGCCGCGACCTGCCGTTCAAGGTCACCGGGCAGATAGTAGTTTTCCAGCAGGATGCGGTTCTTCAGGGTCTGGTGCCAGCGCTCGATCTTGCCCTGCGTCTGGGGATGATAGGGCGCGCCGCGAACGTGTTTCATGCCTTTGCCGTCGAGCCAGGTAGCGAGGTCGGCCGAGATGTATGAGGCGCCGTTATCGCTCAACAGTCTCGGCCGATGTGCGACCGTGATCTGGTCGAGCCCCGATGCCGCCAGCGCCAGATCGAGCGTGGCGGTGACGTCGTCAGTGCGCATCGTGGCGCAGAGCTTCCAGGCGACGATGAAGCGTGAGAAGTCGTCGAGCACGGTCGAGAGATAATACCAGCCCCATCCGGTGATCTTCAGGTAGGTGAAGTCGGTCTGCCAGAGCTGGTTGGGCGCCGTCGTCTTGTCTTTGAACTCGGACGCCGCCTTGATGACGATGTAGGCCGGGCTGGTGATCAGGTCATGCGCCTTCAGCAACCGATACACCGACGCTTCCGAGACGAAGTAGCGTTTCTCGTCGGTGAAGCGCACCGCAAGCTCGCGTGGACTCAGCTCCGTTTCGCGCAGCGCCAGGTCGATGATCTCGGCCCGGATCGGGTCGGGGATGCGGTTCCAGACTCGATCCGGCCGCGAGCGATGATCGGCGAGCGCCTCAACTCCGCCGGTGAGATAGCGATCGTACCAGCGATAGAACGTGGCGCGCGGGATGCCCAGTTTGTCCAGGGTGCGCCGCGCCGGTAGATGCGATCCCTCGACCAGCCGGATGATCTCGGCCTTCTCGGAGGCGGGATACCTCATGTGTCGTCCTCCCCATCCGCCAGCATGCTTTTTTTGAGCAGGCGGTTTTCCAGGGTCAGATCGGCCACGGCCTCCTTCAGGGCCTGCGCCTCGCGACGCAGTTCCTTCACCTCGTCCGACGTCGCGGCGCGGGCCGTGTCACCGGCGAGACGGCGCTTGCCGGCGTCGAGGAACTCCTTCGACCAGCCGTAATACATCGACGAGGCGATCCCCTCGCGCCGGCACAGCTCGGCAATGCTCTCCTCGCCGCGCACGCCTTCCAGCACGATGCGGATCTTCTCTTCGGCCGAGAACTGCCGGCGCGTCGCTCGGCGGATGTCCTTCACGACCTGCTCTGCCGGTGCTTTCTCCGGACCCGATTTCTGTCTCATCTGCGCTCCATGATGGCTGCGATGATCCAGAAATCCTCCCTTCCCGAAAACCCCTAAACTGTCTCAAGAGCGCTGACGGCAGACAGGCACCGCCTCCGGATAGCGCAAGATAGCTATGCGAGCCAGCACGAAGGGGCACGCGCGCTTCATTGGAGAACGTCGATACTGGCTCGTCCGCATATCTCCGCAGATCGTTGAGGTCGAGCACACGCGAGGATAGCGCGTCATTGGCGGTGTACGGTGTCCGCGGAAGAGAACTGCAGGCGGCAAGAATCGTCATGGCGATGACGACGAACGATAGACGGCCGAGCGCACGGAAAATATTGCTCATTCCCACTCCTAATTGCCCGGAGCATCAAGTTGGTGTCCAGGACTGCGCACGTCGCAGGGCGCGAAGGTCGTCGCGTCCGTTGCGCGCGCGACCGCTCCACATGAGGCAGCGCCTTGTCATTGCGATAGGTGATTGCAAGTTCCGCCCCCGCCGCCGAAAGGCATGAGCGCAGCCGGCGGCGATGCTCTGCGCATTGGCGACGCCGCCGACAAGCCCGTGTTTGCCTGAGAGATCAACGACAGGAAAGATCACGAGCGTCTCGCAGCGAGGCTGTCAGGTTGCAGAACCGATAGCGCCTCGTCGGCGATGACGCTCTCTTCGTCCGTCGCGATAACCAGTATTTTGACGCGCGCGCCAGCGGCGCCAATCGACCGGGCATTGACGACGTTTGCGGCATCCTCCAGCTTGAGCCCGAGCCAGTTGAGACGACGCGCGACCGCGGCGCGCACCGGCGGCTGATTTTCGCCCACGCCCGCCGTGAAGACGACAGCGTCGAGCCCGCCGAGCGTGGCCGCGAGCCGGGCGATTTCGCCGGCGATGCGAAAGCAGAAGAGTTCAAGCGCCTCGGCGGCTTCAGGAGCAGCGCTTTCGATCAATTCGCGACTGTCGGCGCTGATCCCGGAGATGCCGAGGAGCCCGGAGCGACGATAGAGCAGATCCTCGACATCGACCGGGCTCATGCCTTTCTGCATAATGAAATGCAGGACGGCGCCAGGATCCAGCGCGCCGCAGCGGGTCGCCATCGGAACCCCATCCAGGGCGGAGAAGCCCATACTAGTGTCGCAGCTGCGACCGCCCGCCAATCCGCACAAGCTAGCGCCACTGCCAAGATGGGCGACCACGACGCGCGCGCCGGCGAGTTCGGGCTCGCTTTTCGCAATTTCGCTAGCGATAAATTTGTAGGAAAGTCCATGGAAACCGTAGCGTTTCACGCCCTCGTCATGCAGGGCGCTCGGGATCGCGAAGCGACGGACGAGGTCCGGCTGGGTGCGATGGAAAGCCGTGTCGAAAGAGGCAGTTTGCGGCAGCCCGGGTCGCAAGCGGTTGATCGCGCGAACGAGCCGCAACCCCTGCGGCTGATGCAGCGGCGCGAGCGACGTCAGAGCCTGCAAGGTTTCGAGTGCGGCGTCGTCAAGCAGGATTGGCCCGGCGAAGCTGTCGCCGCCGTGGACGATGCGATGGCCGGCAGCGGCGAGTTGATCCATATCGTAGTGCCAGGACAGCCGGCGGAAGGCCTCGCCGAGCACTTCATGCAGTTCGGTGGCAGGGTCGGACTCAAGCGCCACATCGAACGTGTCCGGACCTTCGAGAAGATGGAACCGAAGGGGCGGCTTGTGGAAGTCGATCATCCCCTTCCCGATGCGCCGCGCTTCATCCCCTTCGAGGGCGAACAGCCCGAGCTTCACCGTGGACGATCCCGCATTGAACGTGACAAGCATGCGCTGGCTCATGCGGGTTTGGCTCCCCGCGACCAGCGGAATGCGACGAGCTTGGCGAGCGCAGCAGAGGCGATGCGGGTGCGCAGGGAATCGGCCCGGCTCGTCAGGATGATCGGCGCGCGGGCGCCGAGCACGAGCCCGGCTGCGTCCGCGCCGCCGAAATAGATCAGTTGTTTCGCCAGCATGTTTCCGGCCTCAAGATCCGGTACGAGCAGAATATCCGCCTGACCGGCGACAGGCGAGATTATGCCCTTGGTTCGCGCTGCGTCGGAGTTGATGGCGTTGTCGAAGGCGAGCGGCCCGTCGACACGTGCGCCCGTGATCTGGCCACGAGCCGCCATGACAGTGAGCGCGGCGGCGTCGAGCGTCGATGGCATACGGGGATTGACGGTCTCGACGGCAGTAAGGACGGCAACGAGCGGTTCGACGACGCCGAGCGTGTGCAGAAGGTCGACTGCATTCTGGCAGATGTCGCGCTTGTGATCGAGAGTCGGCTGAATGTTGATCGCCGCATCGGTGACGACAAGCGGCTTCGAGTAGGCGGGCACGCTCATCGCATAGACATGGCTGACGCGACGATCTGTCCGCAGCCCGGAATTCTCGGCGACAACCGCTCCGAGCAGTTCGTCGGTGTGCAGACTCCCCTTCATGAGCGTGGCGACGCGACCGCCGGCGGCAAGCTCGACGGCGCGTGCGGCCGCCGCATGGCTGTGCTCGACGGCTTCGATCGGGATTCCATCAAGCGAGACGCCGGCCTCCTCAGCAGCGGCTCTGATTTTGGTCTCGGGCCCGACGAGAAGCGGCTCGAGCAGACCCTCGTTGCGGAGCTCCACCGCGGCAAGTATGGCATCAGGCGAGCAAGGATGGACAATCGCTGCCTTGAGCACCGGCAGGGTGCGAGCCTCGTTGACGAAATGCTCGTATCGGTCACGCCGTACCAGTGCAACGTCGGGAAGCTGCGTGCGCGGCCATTCGATGGCGCGGTCAGGAGCGATCACGGTCGCCGAGCCGTTCAACACCTCCTCGCCGTGCTGGTTTGCGCCGCGGGTATCGAGTACGACGATGCGCTTTTCCGGCCGCTTCTCCCGGACGGTGACGGTGATGGTGATCGTGTCGCCGGGGGAGACCGGTTTGCGGAAGTGCAGGTCTTGCTCGAGATAAATCGTGCCGGGGCCTGGCAGTTTCGTGCCGAGTACGGCCGAGACCAGCGCGCCAGTCCACATGCCGTGTGCGACGACATGTCCGAAGAAATCGGTCGACGCGAAGACGGGATCGAGATGAACGGGATTTAGGTCGCCGGACACGGTGGCGAAAAGATCGATGTCGTCGGGGCCAACAACACGCACGAGGGAAGCGCTCTCGCCGATCGCGAGGTCGTCGAAGGTGCGATTCCTAAGTAGAGATTGATCCAAGTCTACCTCAGCGTTGATGAACATAGGCTCCCGGTGCGCCAGCTCTACGGTTAAAGCGTTACTCCCCCGCGCATTAGTACATATGCTGACCGCCGTTCATGGCGACGTTGCTGCCGGTCATGAAGGCAGCGGCATCACTCGCGATAAATGCCACCAGCGCCGCGATCTCATCCGGCTGACCAAGGCGGCCAACTGGAATCGCATCGATGATCTTCTGGCGCACGTCCTCGTGCACAGCCATCACCATCTCGGTGACCAGGTAGCCAGGCGAGACGGTGTTGACCGTCACGCCCTTGCGCGCCACCTCTTGCGCCAGCGCCTTGGTGAATCCATGCGCGCCCGCTTTGGCCGCCGAGTAATTGGTCTGGCCAAACTGGCCCTTGCTGCCATTGATCGAAGAAATGTTCACGATGCGTCCCCAACCTCGTTCCACCATCGAGTCAATGAACAGCTTGGTGACATTGAACAGGGAGTCTAGATTAGTGCGCAGCACGGCATCCCAGCCGGCCTTGTCGAGCTTGCGCAGCGAGGCATCGCGGGTGATGCCGGCGTTGTTCACCAGAATGTCGACCCGATGACCATCGGCGTGGATGCGCCGCGCCAGTTCCTGCGTCGATTCGTATTCGGACACATCCACCCCATAGGCGGCGAATGTGTAATTCTGTGCTGCTTGCGCTTGCTGCCACTGGTCAATCGTGGTGTTGCCCGGCGTATGCGTGACGATCACGCGGTGGCCGGCATCGTGCAGAGCACGGGCGATAGCGGCGCCCAATCCCCGGTTGCCTCCGGTCACCAGGGCCGTTCGCTGAGAGGTACTCATAGCGACCTCCTCACTTTTCGGCCTTGCGCTGGGGCGTGGCGGCTGGTGCAGACCAAGGCTGTGTCCATGGCTGAAAAAGATGCGCAAAGGAAGCAGCGTCTCCACTAGCACCGACTGTCTCGGAGACAGACGCCTGCCAGATCGTGAGCGCCTGGCGCAGGCCATCGACAAAGGCGGACTGGCTCTTGGCCGCGGTTTCAGCAAGTGCTTGGGCATCGCCAACGCGGCCCTGATACAGCCGCCGGAACACCTCGGACGGCAGGGTCGCGAGCGTCTGCCAGTCTGCCGCCTGCTGGAGACTCTGGATGCGCGCGGTGGTCTCCTCTACGCTACCAGCGCTGAGCTGTTGCATGGCTTCTAGCCAGCGATGTCCGCTCTCTTGCAGCAAACGGGTGATCTGTAGCTGTAGCTCGGCATTGGCCTTGTAGAGTTGGATGGGCAGTTCGTTGTTCATTGCAGTGCTCCACGGTCACGTTGTGCCCCATGGGGGCAGGTGTGGGCCTTTCCTTGCGAGGTGGCCCGATCAAACCGCGGCAGTTCTGTCTCCGCCGCTGGTGGTCATGTCACGTCATTGCCACGTATGCCCCGGGCGCGTCGCCAAGTGGTGTGTACGTGCTGCCGCCCATGGCAGGCGGCGCTACGCGCCCGGCCGAGCGTTGCGCCAACCACTGCTGCCAGGCCGACCACCAGGAACCCTCCTGCAAAGGCGTCTCGGCGCGCCACATCTGCGGATCGACGTAGCGCTTGCCGGCGGCACGGGTGGCAATCTGGAAGCTGCGCCGGGGATGCCCCGGCTCGCTGACCACGCCGGCGTTGTGCCCACCGCTGGTGAGCACGAAGGTCAACTCCGCATCACTGAGCAGGTGCATCTTGTACACAGAGGGCCAAGGCGCGACGTGATCACGCACTGTGCCGACGATGAACATGGGCACGTCGATGTCGGCGAGCGCCACCGGCCTCCCGCCGACCTGATAGCGTCCCTCTGCCAGATCATTGCACAGATACAGTTGCCGCAGGTACTCGCTGTGCATGCGATACGGCATGCGGGTCACGTCGGCATTCCAGGCCATCAGATCGTTGAAGACTTGCCGCTCACCCAACAGGTATTCGCGAACCTGTCGCGACCAGATCAGGTCACGCGAATTGAGCATCTGGAACGCGCCAGCCATCTGCCTGCCGTCAAGATAGCCCTTGTCCCACATGCCGGCCTCGAGCCACGCCAGTTGGCTCTCGTCGATGAAAAGCGCGATCTCGCCAGATTCACGAAAGTCGGTCTCAGACGCCAGCAGCGTCAAACTTTGCAGACGTTCGTCACCATCGCGCGCCATCGTAGCAGCAGCGATCGCCAACAAGGTACCGCCCAGGCAATAGCCGACCGCTTGCACCTTACGCTCGGGGACAATGGCCGTAACCGCATCCAATGCGTCCATGACCCCCAATCGCCGATAGTCGTCCAGGCTGAGGTCACGATCAGCTGCGGTCGGGTTCCTCCATGAAATAATGAAAACCGTATGTCCTTGGCCGACCAGATACTTCACCATCGAGTTGTGCGGCGACAGGTCGAGGATGTAGTACTTCATGATCCAGGACGGCACGATCAGGATCGGCTCGGCATGCACATCGGGCGTCGTGGGTGTGTATTGAATCAACTCGATCAGGTGGTTGCGGTACACCACCTTTCCTGGCGTGACCGCCACGTCCTTGCCAACCTCGAACCCTTCGACCCCTGCTGGCGCACCATTCAGCGCAAGACGCCGCGCATCGTCGAGGAAGTTCATTGCACCGCGCCACAGATTGGCGCCACCGCTGTCCGTAATGGCGCGCAGTACCTCAGGGTTGGTCCAGATGAAATTCGCAGGCGACCACATGTCCAGCCACTGCCGCCCGGCGAAAGTGACCAATCTCTCGTGATGGCGGGACACGCCGCGCACGCCAGTGGTGGCATTATGCCACCACTGCTGCTGCAGCAAGAAGCTCTGGTGAATGACGTTGAAGGGCCATCGCTGCCAAGCAGGATCGGCGAACCGCCGATCCTGCTCCAGCGGCTCAATGCAAGTCGGGCAGTTGCGTGCGCTTGCCGCTCGTACTGCATAACGCGCGAGTCGCTGCTGCTTGTGCAGCCCCTTTTCCAGAAGGTTGCGCTGCTTGCCCGGTGAAAGACTCAGGTGCAGGGCCCAATCGTACCACGCCAACAAGCCCGCCGCCGGCGACAACCCGCCAGTGCTGCGCGCCCGCCAGGCGTTCGCAACCGCATCCAAGGCATCGGGCGGCGTGTTTTCAGATGATGCCGGCGCGGGCTTGTCAATCATGGCAACAGTAGTCATTGTCAGCCTCATTTTAGTGAGTGACATATTACTATCTAACCCTCTTTAAGCGAATATGCAACTCACGTCGCCGACGACAGTTCTTCTGGGGCATCGGCCCGCGCGGGTTTCTGGCTGACGCCGCCGAGTCGCTCTCAGCGACCCCACACAAATTGGCGTCGCAACGCACCAAGCCAAGCTGAACCAGACCACCGTTAACTGCGGTTACGATCACGCTCATTCTGTCCCGAATCGTCAGATTGACCCTCTTTCGGGGAAGAGGTTTGACGACTATAAAAGTAATACATCACTCACTACGTGGAGATCCGAACAGTGAACGAACGCCCTCAATACCTACGTGCCGAAGAACGGCGAGCCGCCACCGTACAGGCCGTTGTGGATCTGGCAGCAGAGCAAAACCCGGCCGAGATCACGACCACCGCAATTGCGGATCGAATGGGCTTGACGCAGGGTGCCCTGTTTCGCCACTTCCCCACCAAGGACGCGATCCTGGAAGCAACCCTGTCCTGGGTCAGTGAACGCCTACTGGCCCGCGTGGACAAGGCGGCCGAAGGCGCGGCGGCCCCTGCGGCGGCCCTCGAAGCCATGTTCATGGCGCATATCGACTTCGTGGCAAGACACCCGGGCGTGCCAAGAATGCTGTTCGGAGAGCTGCAACGACCGGGCGAGACTCTTCCGAAGCGAATGGTCCAGACCTTGATCCGTCAGTACGAACAGCGGCTGCGCCGCCTGATGGAAGTGGGTAAGGCGCAAGGCGAGTTGAGTGCGGGACTGAACGTGGATGCCGCGGCCGTGTTGTTCATCGGCACGATTCAGGGATTGGTCATGCAGTCACTGTTGGCCGGCAAGGTAAGTCGGATTCGCCATGATGCCCCGGCCGTGTATGCCATCTATCGCCGTGGCATTGAAACTGCGCGATGAAAGCTCTTCGCTTCCATGGTTAGGGCGTGCCAGCGCCAACCTTCACTCGGCAACACCTCTTGCCTCCGGCCTCGGGCTGCCGCTGATCCTCTCTTTGCTACTGCCATAGAAGGCCAGGCCACGAGAACTTTCCCGCTCCGGACTGGGGCGCACTTGACAAATCACGGCGCCATTAGATAGTAATAAGTTACTTGCTAATGAAGGTGCATGTGGTTTGTTTGGCAAGCTCACCTTGCCCGGATGGCCGACGTAAAGCGACGGTCCAAACCGTCGTTGACCTTGCCGCGACACAAGTTTCCGCGGACCTCACGACCGAGGCTGTCGCCAACCGGCCGGGAGTTACCCAAAGAAACGTTGATCAATCTCCCGAGGAATCTTGGGTCGGTGTGAGTGTAAGTGGCGCCATGTTGACGATGGATCTCCGCAGATTCGGGGTGGATATAAATGAAAAATCTCCTGAATAATGATCGCAAAAGCAGTCCGGCAAAGCACTTTGTATTACCATTCTCAGTGTTCGTAATATTTGCGATGGGGCATTCGATTTCCCCTGTAAGGGCAGAGCAGACGGCAATTGCCCACTATGTTGCAGACGGGCGTCCCTGGAAGATGACCACGGAAGATGGCCGCGTTACCACTCTTGTCCTTTTTGAAAACGGCAAAGGCAAGATGACCGGCGGGCCCATGGAATTGTCTCCGACATGGAGACCGACGCCAGATGGCCTATGCCTCAAACCCGGCCTCCTGCTCCCCGAGCGGTGCGTGGAATTGGTGCGATCCAATAATGGATATATCGGCACGAGATCTGGCGAGCGGATATTCAAATTGGAACGATAGGCTACGCTTCACAAGAGCGAATGGGACGAGGTCGATGTCTGAATATAGACTAAATGTGACTATAAAAGCCTGCGGTGTAGCGGCAATTCTATTTGGAATAGCCACGGTCGTTTCCGGTGGAAACGCTATTCTCGGTCTTCACGGGATACCCGAATCTCGGGAGAAAATTGTACCATTCGTCTTGTATTTTAATTTTCTTGCTGGATTTGCATACATCATCACCGGGATCGGTTTGATTTTGCGAAGCAGATGGGCGCCTGCATTCGCGGTCGCTGTTGCTGTTGCCACAGTCATTGTCTTTGCTGGCTTTGGTGTGTGGATATTCCGAGGCGGCGCATACGAAATGCGAACTCTCATTGCTATGAGCGTGCGGACCGCATTTTGGTGCATCGTGAGCATTGCCGCATTGGTTGCGCGCAATGCTTGTTCAACTTCGTCAGTTGTAGAAACTGATTTGAGATCAAATAATTCCGATTATGCCGGGAAGGAGATGCCACACCAAAAGCAACGACAAATAAGACCGTAGAATGATCGCGAAGAAAACAGCGCTGTTCAAAAATCGATCGCCGATCCTGTCATGAAATGGGAGTGGATGAGGTTGCTTCGGACGCCCCCCAGCCACCTCCGATCGCTTTGTACAGCGCTACCAGTTGCACAGCAGCTGCCGTCTGCGCGCGCAGATTTACAGTTTCGGCCTCGTGCAGAAGGCGCTGGGCCGCAAGCAACTCAATTCGCATGATATCGCCGGCGGCAAAGCGCGCTTGAGCATGACCAAAGCTACGGCGCGAGGAATCCAGTGCCGCTTGACGACGTGTCAATGTATCAAGAGCTGCATTGTAATCGCCCAAGGCACGCTCTGCATCTCCCAGTGCCGCCAGCACAGCCTGTTCATAACCCAGCGCGGTCTGCCGTTGAGAAGCTTCCCGGGCACGTATCTCTGCGCGCACACGGCCGCCGTCGAACAATCGCCACGAGATGAGCGGCACAATGGAGAGGCGCGTGCTGGACGAATCGAACCAGTCGCCCGGATTGAGCGCCTGGAATCCGCCACCGGCACCAATGGACAGCTTGGGAAACAGCTCTGCGGTAGCAACGCCGATATCGGCGGTGCTGGCAGCGAGTCGCCGTTCAGCGGCCAGAACATCGGGGCGGCGACGCAAGATGTCGGCGCGTTCCCCTACGGGCAGTGCTGGCAGGACGCGCGCAGGCGCGGCGGTGTTGAGCAGCTTCAGTTCCCGTTCCGGGGGTGCGCCGAGCAGGACACCAAGACCGAGTACTGCTCCGCGCTGACGCGCCTCAATGCCCGGTAGCATGGCATTAGCCGCAGCCCACCGCTCATGGGCTGCATCCACATCGGCGCGGGAAACATCGCCGAGAGCGGCACGGCTGCGCATGAGGTCCAGCGTCTGTTGCAACGTCGCGACCGTCGCCTGCTGCGTAAGCAATTCTTCCCTGGCGCCAGTCGCCTCGAACCATGTGCGAGCGACCTCCGCCGCGATCCGCATACGTACGCCCTGTGCCTCGGCTTCGGCCTCCTGCAACCGCGCGCTCGCGCCTTCCAGCGTCCGGTGATTGGCGCCAAACAGGTCAAGCTCCCAGGCAGCATCGAAGCCGGCATCATAGATTGTCTGCGACGCATCGAGCCCCGGAATGGAACCAACGGGCAGCGGGCCATTTTCGCTTTGCCGGCGGCGGTTCACGCTGGCGCCTGCGGAAACAGAGGGCAGTTGTTGACCAGCAGCCCGGTCGCGCAGTGCCCGCGCTTCGTCGATCCTCGCGGAGGCCTGACGGATATCCAGATTCTGCGCCAGTGCAGTGTCGACCAGTCTCTCCAGTTCTGGGTCGCCCAGCGTTGACCACCAGCGGGTAAGGTCGGCGGGCGCGGACGCTCCTGCCGCCGTCAGGGTCCAGCCGCTCCCCGTGTAAACGGAAGGTGGCCCGTGATAGTCAGGGCCGACGACACAGGCGGTCAACGAGGTAGAGCCGACTGTCACCAGTGCGGCGCGCCACCATCGGAGAGGACGCACGCCCCGATCCGTCAAGGATGCCGGTTCGCGATAGCAGATCAATCTCATTGCAGACGTCCTCGAACGAAGATGGTGGCCATGGTGAGCGACACCAGGGCGATGAGAGCCAATGGCCAAAGGCTGGCAAGAATATCGCCGGGCGACATTGCTTTCAGAAAGCTGCCTTCCACGATGATGAGGAAATGGGTGAGTGGTATCGCCTGAGCCAGCCATTGCAGCATTGTGGGCATGTTCTCGACTGGCGTGGCGAAGCCCGACATCAGAACGGCGGGTACGCCGATGGCGAAGGCGCCAAGGATGGCCTGCTGCTGGGTCGCGCTGATCGCCGAAATCATCAGGCCGATGCCCACCACCGACAGGATGAACAGGACCAGGCTGACAAATAGGAGCCCAAACGATCCGTTGAACGGGATCTGGAACGGTCCTGCGGCTGCCGCCATCATCAGAAGTCCGAGCATGGTGCCGATGACCAGCGCCGGCAGCGACTTGGACACGATGATTTCCGGCGTGGAGGTTGGCGACACCAGCAACTGGTCGAACGTTCCCAGTTCGCGTTCACGGGCGATCGACAGCGACGTGATGAGCAGCGCGCTGAAGAAGGCCAATATGCCGGAGAGGCCGGGCACGATAAACCAGCGGTACGTCAGATTGGGATTGAACCAGTTGCGCACCGCTGCCGGCGTCGTGGGCCCGGTGCCGGCGTTGGCCTCCGCACCAACCTCGGCAGCGATGGTGGAAAGATAACTGGCGGTGATCTGCCCTGAATTGCTGCGTCGACCATCGATCAGAACCTGGATGCGACCATTGTCGCCGGCGGCGATTGCACGCGAAAAGTCCGGCTGGATATCGAGCGCCGCGATCACCTTGCCCTGGTCGATAAGATCGCGAAGCTCCTGGCTGTCGGTCACGCGATAGACCCGGGTAATGAAGTCGGCCCGGTCCAGTCGCGTGATCAGTTCATAGGACCAGCGCCCGGTATCCTGATTGTGAACGGCGATATCGACATTGCGCACTTCTAACGTAGCAGCGAAGGCAAACACCAGCAGTTGCAACAGCGGCGGCGCGAACACCACCATACGGCTGCGCGGGTCGCGCAGGATGCTCAGGACTTCCTTGATGAACTGCGCCCGCAGCCGGGTGAAAGCGAAATAGCTATTGTGTTGCGCCACGGCCGCTCACTCCAGATTCTTGCGCGTGGCGCGTTTCGCTAGGAGGAAAAACAGGATTCCGATTCCGGCCATCGCCAGCAGGTTCGGCACAAAGACCGCCCAGATGTCTCCGGCCAGAAAGATGGTCTTCAGCGAAGACACGAAATAACGTGCCGGGATCAGCCAGGTGATGGCCCGTATCGGCGCTGGCATGGCGTCGATCTCATAGAGAAAGCCCGACAGCATGAATGCCGGAAGAAAGCCGGAGAATAATGCAATCTGCGCGGCCAGAAACTGATTGCGGGTGACAGAGGAAATCAGCAGTCCCTGACCCAGTGCAGGCACCATGAAGGTGGCTGAAAGCAACAGGAGCGCGGCCAGCGATCCACGCAACGGCACGTCGAACACAAAGACCGCCAGTGCGGTTGCGCCAAGCGTGGATAGCATGCCGAGCGCAAAATAGGGCAAGAGCTTGCCGATCAGGATTTCCACGACCGATGCGGGCGTGGAGAGAACCGCTTCCATCGTGCCGCGTTCCCATTCGCGCGCGACCACGAGCGCGGTCAGCATGGTGCCAATGATGGTCATGACGATGGCGATGGCGCCAGGTACGAGCGAACGGCGGCTTTCCAGTTCGGCGTTGAACCAGTAGCGTGGCTCCAGTGTTACGCCTGCCTGGGGCGCCTCGACACCGAGGCCGCCCCGCCAGGTCTGCACGACGCCCTGCGCATAGTTAGTTACATAGTTGGCGGTATTGGGCTGCGAGCCGTCGGTTATGATCTGCACGAGAGGCTGGACCCCACGGTTGGCCAGGCGCTGCTCGAAATCCTGCGGAATCACCACAAAGCCGCGCAAGCTGCCGGAGACAACCCGGTCCGCGACCTCCCGCCGGTCATGGACGAAAGTGACATTCAGATAACGGGTGCCGGCGAATGCGGCGGCCAGTGAGTGTGCTGACGCGGATTGCGATTCCTGCACGACGCCGATCCGCACCGCGCGCACGTCCAGCGACACCGCATAGGCAAACAGAAACAACAGCACGACCGGAAGGACGAAAGCGATCAACAGCGTGGACGGATCACGCATTGCCTGCAGGCTTTCCTTAAGCACCAGAGCCCAAAGACGCTTTGGATCGAAGCGGCGCATGGCCTCAAGAGGCACTCGTTGTTCCGGGCGCGGTCCGTTCGAGCCGTTCATACTGTCGCCCCGCTGCGTGCCTCGTCAGCGAGATCTTCTGCTTCGACCAGATGAATGAACGCGTCCTCCATGGTCGGGTCCGGCTGGTGATCACTGACCGCGCCGCGCTTGAGAGCGTCCGGCGTGTCTAGCGCGATCAGCCGGGCGCGATAGAGCATCGCCACCCGATCGCAATATTCCGCCTCGTCCATAAAATGGGTGGTGACCATCACGGTCACACCCTTGCGGGCAAGCCCGTTGATATGGGTCCAGAATTCGCGCCTTGTGATGGGGTCGACGCCCGAAGTCGGCTCATCCAGGAACAGCACAGGCGGGCGATGCATCACCGCGCACGCCAGCGCCAGGCGTTGCTTATATCCAAGCGGCAATGAGTCCGGCGCCGCCGAGAGCCAGGGTTGCAGACCGAAGATGTCGATCATCTCCTCGATCCGGGCCTGCCGCGCGGCGCCTTTCAGGCCATATACGCCGGCGGAAAACTCCAGGTTCTGCCGCACGGATAACAAACCATAGAGCGAGAATTTCTGCGCCATGTAGCCAAGCTGGCCTTTGGCCGCGCCGGTCGCCCGGCGCAGGTCCAGCCCCACCACCTGCGCCTCGCCGCTGGTGGGTTTGAGGAGGCCGCACAGCATTTTGAAGGTGGTCGATTTGCCAGCGCCATTTGGCCCTAGCAGGCCGAAGATCTCGCCTTTGCGGACCTCGAAGCTCACATTGTCGGTGGCTGTGAAATCGCCAAAGCGCTTGGTCAGATCCCGGCAGGAAACGGCGACGTCTGAGGCAAGTTCGACCGGCGACAACCCTTCAGCGAGCGCCGATGTGCCGCCCGGACCACCACCAAGAAGATCGATGAAGGCGTCTTCGAAACGGGCGGGCACCGCCCTGAGCTGCGCATCGACCCGCCCGGCGAGCGCGGTTATCTGCTCGCTTCCCGTATCGGCGCGCAGCACCATGCGTACGCCGGCACCCTGGATCACCCCATCGCTGACGCTTTCCAGATCCAATGCCTCGGCAAGCACGGCACGTCGCTGATCGCCAACCTGTTCCAGACGGAAGCTTCGGTTTGTAAGGCGTGCGGTCAGCTCTCCGGGCGGCCCGTCATAAGCAAGCTGCCCTTCGTTGAGCAACAGCACGCTGTCGCAGCGCTCAGCCTCGTCGAGGTAAGCGGTCGACCAGACCACGGCCATCCCTTCGTCGGTCAGCGCCTGCACCATGCGCCACAGATCCTGACGGCTGACCGGATCGACGCCGACGCCCGGTTCATCGAGCAACAGGACGGCAGGCCGGGCCATCAACGCGCAGGCCAGACCGAGCTTCTGCTTCATGCCGCCGGAGAGCTTCCCTGCCAAGCGTTCGGTAAAGGGGGCAAGACGCGTGAAGTCGAGCAATTCCGCAAAAAGGTCAGCGTTCCTGTCGGCATCCATGCCGCGCAACTGCGCATAGAGGCGCATATTCTCCATGACCGATAAGTCTTCGTAGAGGCCAAAGCGCTGCGGCATGTAGCCGGTCGCGACATGGATGGCGTCATTGTCGTCCACCACATCAAAGCCCGCCACCGTGGCCTGGCCGCTGTTCGGCGCCAGCAGACCTGTCAGAATGCGCATCAAGGTTGTCTTGCCCGCGCCGTCCGGTCCAACCAGCCCGGTAAGACAGCCGTACCGGATATGCGCATTCAAGCTCTGCAAAGCATGCACGCTGCCAAAATGCTTGCTTACCCCGTCGATGACGACTGCTACCTCACTATCCGTGTCACGTAGCGGGTCGGATGTTGTGCTACCGGACGCCACGTCAACGGCCTTTGACGTGCGCGCTGGAGGCTTGCCCGGCATCGACGTCGATGGTCACCGGCATGCCCTGGCGCAATGCGGCATCTGCATTGGTGACCACGATCCGCAGGCGATAGACTAGATCTGTGCGTAGATCCGTGGTCTCTACCGTTTTTGGCGTGAACTCGGCGCGCGGTGAAATGAACCCGATCTGACCTCGATAGACCTTGTCGGACGAGTCGCTGCGAACCTGCACCTGCATTCCGGGCGCGATGCGGCCCAGATCCGGTTCCCTAACATAGGCACGTACATAAACCGGAGCATCAAGGCTGAGGCTATAGATCGGACTCTGACTAACGACCATGCTGCCGGGTTCGCGAACCCGTGCAATCACAGTGCCGGTGCTCGGTGCCAGCAGCACTGTGTCTGCAAGAGCAGTCGCAGCTTGTGCTCGTGCTGCTTGTGCGGCTGCCAGGCGGGCTTGCCCCGCTGCGATATCTTCCTTGCGGAAGCCTTCCATGGCTTGTGAATGGGCGGCCCGGGCCGCATTGACAGTGGCGACGGCCTGATCGCGCGAGGCGCGCGCCGCATCGGCCGCCTTTTGACTGGTAGCCCCCGACGTGAGCAACTGGTTCTGACGATCGAAATTGCGCTCTGCCTCCCTAGCGACGGCCAATGCCTGATTAAGGGCCTCCTGCGTCTGTGCAATCTCTTGTGGACGCAGGCCGCGGTGCAATTTGTCGAGCTCTGCCCGAGAAACATCCACAGACGCATCCGCCGCCGCGAGCGCTTCCTCGAACGGCTGCGCGTCGAGGACAGCAATGCGCGCGCCCTTTTCGACGTGATCTCCTTCATCGAAGTGCATCTGCGCTACACGGCCGGACTGACGGAAGGCCAATTGCACCTCCCGAATGTCGACATTGCCGTATAGGCGCAGAGTATTGTCGTTGCGGTCGCCGCGCTGCACCCACAGCCATCCAGCACCAATTATCGCGATGACGGCGGCAACAATCAGGAGCCGCTTTGTGACGCTGGATAGATGAATACTCTTCATTGCACTGTTCCGATACCGCGCAGATAAATGGCGAAAACGCCGCCCGCATCGCTGCGAATGCGGGTTACATCGCCCGCCAGCAAGGATCGCACGACGAGTCCCTGGACCGTGCCGATGAACAGCGTGGCTGCGGCATCTGGATCGAGATCCGCATGCAGCTCGTTCCGTGTCTTCCCTGCTTCGAGCAACCCACGAATCCGCTCGCCGTTGTGGCGGATCAGCGTCTGGGCCATCCGCTTTGGAAGGGTCTCGCCCGGACGCTGCAACTCCCCGAACAGCATTCTTGGCACCCCCGGGTGTTCAGAGACGAATTCGATATGTGTCACGAAGACCGCCTCAAGGGCTGCGATCGGAGACGTGGCTCCTTCTGCTGCCTTATCCACGCGGGCGAGCAAGCGTTCGGCCACCCAAGATATGACGGCCTCTAAGATCGCATCCTTGCTCGGGAAATGACGGAACAGCGCCCCCTGGGTCAGCCCCATTCGCTGCGCGATGGCCGTCGTTGTGATGTCGCTCGGATTTTGTTCCGCGGCCAGATCGACCATCGCCTCCACGGTCGCCGCTCGTCGCTCGTCAGCGGGAAGATGCTTGGGATGCCCATTCATGGCTTGCACTCACACAAGAAAGTAATCTATTACTATCTATCCATTATAGTTGCTCACCGCAAGAGGAAACCACGGGGGTAATCGTCATCGACAGCAAGGCCGTTATCCCGGTCGACCAACGCCGGTCGATCCCACGCGAATGGAACGGTGAGCGCCTGTCCTCCCTCCATGGGAGGAGCCCGATACGTCATGAACCCAGCGGAATATAAGTGGAACTACGCCACCTCCGATACTTCGTTGCCGCAGCGGAACATGGCAGCCTTCGCAAGGCTGCGTCGGCGCTTGGCATCCGAGAGTCAGCGGTCAGCCGTCGAATCCGCGATCTTGAGGATCACTTGGGCGCCTCGCTCTTTCAGCGGCACAATGGCGGTGTCATTCTAACGCTGGCCGGGCAGCGCTTCGTGCGGCACGCGCGAAAGGCACTTAGGCAGATCGAGTATGGTGCAAAGGACGTCGCCACGATCGGACGCTCCGAAGACGGTCGGATCAAGATCGGGATATTCTCTTCGCTCGCCTCGGGCTTCCTGTCGGAGTTGCTGCGCGCTTATGATAAGGGTCACGCGCAGGTCCGAATCGAGCTGATAGACGGCGATCCGGCGGATCATGTTTCGGCGATTCGTCAGTTGCGACTTGATGTTGCGTTCATCACCGGTACGTCGCAGTGGCCCGATTGCGAAGTCGATCAGCTTTGGTGGGAGCGGGTATTTGTTGTCCTTCCCGCTAACCACTCGCTCTGCGGCAAGGCGGAACTCAACTGGCGCGACCTCGTCGGCGAGCGGTTCATTGTAAGCGACGGGGCGCCGGGGCCGGAGATTCACGACTACTTGGTGCAGCGCCTCGCTGATCTTGGACGGCATCCAGAAGTTGATACACAATATGTCGGTCGAGACAATCTTCTCTCGCTTGTAGCGGTCGGTCGAGGTCTAACGCTGACGAGCGAAGCAACTACGGTCGCACAGTTCCCAGGAATCACATATCGACCGATCGCGAACGAAGTTCTGCCCTTCAGCGCAGTGTGGTCGCCCCGGAACGATAATCCGGCCTGCCGTCGATTGCTCAGTCTCGCGCGTACATTATCCCGATCAACAAGAGCAACAATCATTACTGCGATGCTTTTGACTTCCTCGCTTTCACAAATCCCCGATCCGTGGCTATGAATCGCTCCAGCATAGGAACAATGAGACGGACCGGATCGGCCGATGCCTGTCCCGACTCGCGGCCGAGGATCTCGGCATAGGCCATCAGGTCGCGATGGAGCGCGGCAGGCAGCTCCAGCGCGACCTTGACGGGTTTATCGTCGGCGATGGGGCCGAGTTTCAGCTTGGTCATGGTCAGTTCCTGAAGGGTTCGAGGACAAGATCGCGCGTCACTACAATCCTGACCAGGAAGCCCGGCCGGATGGTCAGCGTCGGCGCGACGTTGAGCTGGCGGCGAACGATCTGCTGTCCGGCGTCGTTGATCGTGTCCTGGCCGCCGTTGCGGATGGCGCGCAGGAGCCGGTCCTGATCGTCGACGGCAAGCTCGGCTCCAACCGAAAGCAGGGTCGAGAGCCCGGCCGCCTTGGCGAGATCCCACCAGTGATAATCGACGCCATCCTCAAGGCCGGCATAGCCCTGCGTGTCGGTTCCAGGCTGGCGCTCGAGAACGATCGAGCGGCCGTTCGGCATGATGAGCCGGTTCCAGACGAGCAGGACGCGGCGCTGGCCGAACTGCACGTTGTTGTCGTACTGGCCGATGATCCGCGTCCCCTGGGGTACGAGCAGGATGCGCCCGGTCGGGCTGTCATAGATCGGCTCCGTGACCTGGGCGATGATCTGGCCGGGCAGATCGGAGCGGATGCCGGTGATGAGTGCGGCCGAAATGACCGCCCCGGCCTGGAGCACGAAGGGCGACGCCGGCGGCGTCACGCGATCGGGCGTGACGGTGCGCCGGTCGGCCGCCGCGTTGAGGAAGGCGAGCTGCTTGTCCTGGCCGGTGGCGGCCTGTCCGCCCGCGCCGGAGAGATCGAGGCCGGCAAGACCGGGCATTGCGCCCGCCGTGCTGGCGGCCGTCGATCCCTGCCGCGACTGGAAGAAGACGGTGCTGAGGCGCGCGGCCTCTTCCTCGGCGCGGCGACGCTGCTCGGCCTCGCTGACGCCGGGCGTCGGAACCGCGGGCGTTACAACGGGCTGGCCGTTGTTCTGCGCGTCGACGATCGGGCGGCCGAGATCGCCGGGAAGCGCCGGGCCAAGGATCGGGCCGGAATAGTCCTTCGGCAATCCGGCGAGACCGTCGGCGGTCTGGCGGTTGTTGGTGGAATAAAGCTCAGCGCCGCCATCGTCCGGCCCGCGTGTCTGGAGCGCGTAGATCAGCGATCCGCCGATGCCGACCAGGGCGACGGCGGCGACGCTCGCGAGCATCTTGCGCGAGAGGCGTGTGACGCGCGGCGCTTCGGCGCGAAGCCGCATCGGCGCGACGGGGGTGCTGGTTGCGGTATTGCCTGCGGTATCGGTCATTATGACGGCCTCCCGTCGGTGCGGGTAATCCTGACGGTCTGCTGCTTGTCGCCCGCGCCAAGGCGCAGTTCGGCCGCGCCAAACAGGCGATCGACAATCAGGATGTGTTGATAGATGCGGCTGTTGGCGATCTGGGTTTCGCCTTCGGGGCCGATGACGAAGAGCGGCGGCATCTCGCCCTGCACGATGCCGGCCGGGAACTCGACATAGACATGCCGGCCATCGTCATAGACGGCGATCGGCTTCCACGGCGGATTGCCAGTGGCGGTCAGGCTGTAGCGATAATTGCGGGCGGCCACGGCCGGAATGACCGGCGTGACTGGCACGCTTTGGCGCTGGCTGGCCGGCGGCTGCGGATAGGCCCAAGCGACAGACGGCATGTAGGGCTTCTCGCCGGAGCGCAACTCCAGCATGTAGGTGCGCCGGTCGGTGGTCACGATGAGGTTGGTGGTGATGTCGGGCCGGCTCGGCTTGACGAGGATATGGACGCGGCGCGTGACGCCGGAACCGCTCTCGGTATCGCCGATGATCCAGCGCGCCGTATCGCCGGCGGCGATCGGTCCCGCGCCGGTCAGGCTTTCGCCCGGCTCCAGCGCGATGTCGGTGATCTGGCCGGGAACGGCATAGACCTGATAGAGCGCGCCTTCCGACCATGGGTAGATCTGGATGGCGTTGTAATAGCCCTCGCGGCGCGGCTGCACGCGAGCCGCCGCATTGGCGTTCTCGACGCGGCCGGTCGGGGTGCCGGCGGTCTCGCCGCCGCGTGCGACCGTCCAGGCCGGCGGGATCAGCACCGGCTTCGGCCGGTCATCGGTGACGGCGGCCGGGATCGCCGGCAAAGGCGGCACGCTGGCGTCGTAGCTGATCGCCGGAGGCTTGGTCATGCTGGCGCATCCGGCGAGCATGGTTGCGGAGAGCAACAGGGCCGGAACGGCGAAGGTGCGGACGGACGGGCTCATTGGCTCAGCTCCCGCGACCAGTTAATCGCATTGACGTAGATGCCGAGCGGATTGGCTTTCAGCCGCTCGGCGTCTCGGGGCGGCTGGAGGGTGATGGTCAAGATCGCCGTCCACCGCTCCGTTCTCGCAAGCACGCCGTTCTCGAACTGCCGCTCCGTCCAGGCAACGCGGAAGGAATCCGGCGAGGCGCGGATGACGCTGGAGACGTCGACGGCGATCTGCTGCTTCCCGACCTTGGTGAAGGGATCGTTGGTGCGGGCATAGTCGTTGAGCGCGCCCGCGCCGCGGTCGGTCGTCCACTCATAGGCGCGAAGCCAGTTCTGGCGAACGATGATCGGATCGGCCGGGATCGAGCGGACCTGCTCAATGAAGCGGGCCAGATGCCAGGCGATCTGCGGATCGGTCGGGCGATAGTCGGCGGTGGCCGGCGCGATGCTCTGCGCCTGGCCGAGCTTGTCGACTTGCACCACCCAGGGCACGACGGTTCCGCGCGCCGACTGGATGACGAGCGCCCCGGCGAAACCGGCCGAGAGGATCAGCGAGCCGAAGGCCATGTATCGCCAGTTCTTGGCCTGCACGCGGGCCGAGCCGATGCGGTCGTCCCAGACCTGCGCGGCCTTCTGGTAAGGCGTCTCGGGTTCGGGCGTCTTGCCGTAATGCACGGCGGGCCTTTTGAAGATGTTCATGAGCGGTCGCTTTCAGAGAGGTTGACGGAAGAACCGGAGCCGTGGCTGTCGCCGGAACGGACGGCATGGGCGGCGGCGCTGACGCCGTGAGAAAGATGCTGGCCGCGCTTCATGCGCTTGGCCCATTCCGGGGTGCCTCCTGCCGTGGCTGCCGGCGTGGACGCGGCTTCGGCGTCCTGCGGACCACCGCCGACCGTTCCCATGGTCGAGGAGCCGCCGGTCGCACCGAAGCCGGCCTTGGCGCCATCGGAGAAGCTGGATTTCATGCTTTCCGAGGCGCGCGCCACCGCGCGCTTCAGCGGTGAGACGGCGGCCGAGCCTGCGGCGCGGGCAACGCCGCCCATGCCGGAGACGACGCCTGCCGCACCCGACTGCCCCACGGAGCCGAGCGAATAGGCCGCCGATGCCGAGCCTGCCGCCGTCGCGCCGCCGCGGGCAACGGCAGCGCCACCGGAGAGCGCCGCCGATCCGCCCTTGATGGCGAGACCCGCCGCACCGCCTGCCGCAAGGGCTGCGCCGCCGACGGCAAGGCCGGTCCCCACGGCAGCGCCAGCACCGAGCTGCGGGCCGCCCGAGACGAGTCCGTTGGCGATGCCGGGACCGAAGATGCCGAGACCGAGCAACGAGAGAGCGGCGAGCACGATCGCCATGGCGTCATCGACGGTCGGCGTCGTGCCGCCGAAACCCTTGGTGAACTCGCCGAAGAGCGTCGAGCCGATGCCGATGATGACGGCCAGGACCAGAACCTTGATGCCGCTGGAAATGACGTTGCCAAGCACACGCTCGGCCATGAAGGCGGTCTTGCCGAAGAGGCCGAACGGAATGAGGACGAATCCGGCGAGCGTCGCCAGCTTGAACTCGATCAGGGTGACGAAGAGCTGGATCGCAAGGATGAAGAAGGCAAGGATCACGAGCGCCCAGGCAAACAGCAGGCACACGATCTGGATCAGGTTCTCGAACACCGAGATCCAGCCCATCAGCGGCGAGATTGCTTCGAGCAGCGGCCGCGCGGCATCTAGGCCGGTCTGCGCGACCTTGCCGGGGCGCATCAAGTCGGCGGCCGAAAAGCCCGTGCCGCTCGCCTTCAGGCCAAGCCCGGCGAAGCTGTCGAAGACGATCTTCGCAAGGTTGTTCCAGTTGCCGATGAGATAGGCGAAGACGCCGACGAACAGCGTCTTCTTGACGAGGCGCGCGATGATGCCGTCATCGCCGGCCCATGACCAGAACAGGGCGGCGAGCGTCACGTCGATCACGATCAATGTGGTCGCAATGAACGCGACTTCGCCGGAAAGAAGGCCAAAGCCCGAGTCGATGTATTTGGTGAATACGCCGAGGAAATTGTCGATGACGCCTGCGCCGCCCATGGCTCATCGCCCTTCCGCTGTGGCGGGCGCCGCCGGTGCGACGCGCGCGGGCGCGTGGCCGAGAAAGCGGTCGCGGGTTTCTGCCCAGACGCGCAGACATTCCGCATCGTTCGCGGCCTGCTGGCCGAGTTGCTGGCACCGGCGCTGGCTTTCGCGCAGCGGATCGCCTTCGGCCTGAAGCTGACGGGTCGACGGCGAGGCCGGCGCGTCCTGCTTGCGGTTGAGCTCGATCACCGTCGCCGTGATGGCGATGGCGACGAACACGATAGCGCCCAGCCGGGCCAGCAACTTGCCGTCCATGAGCCTGCTCCTTTCCGGCGGTTACTTGCCGCTGTTGAACATCTGGGCGTTGCCGGGCTGGTAGCCCGAGCCCGGCGTCAGGAAGCGGCGGCGCTGTTCGCGGCCCTGTTCGGCGGCCGCGGTGCGTTCGGCCTCGGTGAGCGCGCTGGCGCGGCCGTTGGAGGCGAGCAGCGCCACGAGATCCGAAAGCTGCTGCGATTGCAGGGCGAGGATCTGATTGCCGGCTTGCGTCGCCTGAAGCGCGCCGGTCGCGCCCTGGCTCTGGCTGACCAGCGCCGACATCTGCGTCCGGTTGCTGTCGATGTTCGAGACGACACCGGCCTGCACGCGCATGGCGTCCTGCAAGCCGCCGACGGTGTTCTGCCAGCGCGAGCGGGCGTCGGCGACCATCTGCTTGTCGCTCGTCGACATGGAGACGTTGCCGTATTTCTGGCTGAACATCTGGTCAATCTGCTGGACATTGAAGGCAATGCCCTGGGCCTGCTGGAGAAGCTGCTGCGTGCGCTGCACGTTCTGCTGCAAGGTCTGAAGCGCCGAGTAAGGCAGGCTCGCCAGGTTCTTCGCCTGGTTGATGAGCATCTGAGCTTCGTTCTGGAGCGAGGTGATCTGGTTGGTGATCTGCTCCAGCGTGCGCGCGGCGGTCAGGACGTTTTGCGCATAGTTGGAGGGATCGAAGACGATGATGGCGTGAGCGGGCGTCGCCACCATCGGCGAGAGTGCGAGCGGCGCGGCCGCCAGCATGGACGCGGCGAGCGCCATGGCGCGCGAGCGGAAACGAAGGGTAATCATAGTCAGGACTCCTTTGCTGCGGTGGGAAAAGTTGGGATGAGGTCGACAGCCCAGCCCACGTCGCGGGCGCGCAGCCACGCGGCGAGGAAGCCGTCGCGGCCGTGCTCGGCGACGAGATTGGCGATCAGGGTCTGGTCGGATTTGGCGGATGCGGCGCAGAGCGCGAGGCCCACTTCGCTCAGGCCCAGCTCGAAGAGGCGGTTGCCGCGCCGTGACTGGCAGTAATAATCCCGCTTGGGCGTGGCCCGCGCGAGGATTTCGATCTGCCTGTCATTGAGACCGAAGCGGCGATAGATGGCCGTGATCTGCGGCTCGATCGCGCGCTCGTTCGGCAACAGGAGGCGCGTCGGGCAGCTTTCGATGATGGCCGGCGCGATGCTCGAATTGTCGATGTCGGATAGCGACTGCGTGGCGAAGATCACCGATGCGTTCTTCTTGCGCAGCGTCTTCAGCCATTCGCGGAGCTGGCCGGCAAAGCCTTCATCGTCCAGCGCCAGCCAGCCCTCGTCGATGATAAGCAACGTCGGCCGTCCATCGAGCCGGTCGCCGATCCGATGGAAGAGATAGGAAAGCACGGCGGGCGCCGCACCTGTGCCGACCAGCCCCTCGATCTCGAACGCCTGCACGGCGGACGAGCCGAGTTGCTCGACCTCCGCGTCGAGCAGCCGACCATAGGCCCCGCCGACGCAATAAGGCCGGAGCGCCTGCTTGATGTCGTTGGACTGGAGCAGCACCGACAGGCCGGTGATCGTGCGTTCCTCGACCGGCGCCGAGGCCAGCGACGTCAGCGCGGTCCAAATGTGCTCCTTCACTTCCGGCGTGATCTGGATTGCTTCACGGGTCAGGATCGCGACGATCCAGTCGGCGGCCCAGGCACGCTCATAGGTATCGTGGATGCGCGCGAGCGGCTGAAGCGAGACGGAGAAGTCGTCGCCCTCTGTCAGCCCGCCGCCGAGATCGTGCCAGTCGCCGCCCATGGCGAGGGCTGCGGCGCGGATCGAGCCGCCGAAGTCGAAGGCGAACACCTGGCTGCGATCATAGCGCCGGAACTGGAGCGCCATCAGCGCGAGCAACACGCTCTTGCCCGCGCCAGTCGGGCCGACGACGAGGGTGTGGCCGACATCGCCGACGTGGAGGGATAACCGGAACGGGGTCGAGCCTTCGGTCTTGCCGTAAAGCAAGGGGGGCGCACCGAAATGCTCGTCCCGTTCCGGCCCCGCCCACACCGCCGACAGCGGTATCATGTGGGCGAGATTCAAAGTGCTGATGGGGGGCTGGCGGACGTTGGCGTAGGCGTGGCCGGGCAGACTGCCGAGCCATGCGTCCACCGCGTTGACCGTCTCGACCATGGCCGTGAAGTCGCGGCCCTGGATGACCTTCTCGACGAGGCGCAGCTTCTCGTCGGCAAGGCGCGGATCGGCGTCCCACACCACGATCGTCGCGGTGACATAGGCCATGCCCGCCACGTCCTGACCCAGTTCCTGCAAGGCCATGTCGGCGTCGGCCGCCTTGTTGGACGCATCGGTGTCCACCAGCGCCGAGGCTTCGTTGGTCAGAACTTCCTTGAGGATGGCGGCGATCGACTTGCGCTTGGCGAACCATTGCCGCCGGATCTTGGTCAGCAGTTTGGTCGCGTCGGTCTTGTCGAGCAGGATCGCGCGGGTCGACCAGCGATAGGGAAAGGCCAGCCGGTTGAGATCGTCGAGCAGGCCGGGCGTCGTCGCGGTCGGAAAGCCGATGACGGTGAGGACGCGAAGATGCTGGTCGCCAAGGCGCGGTTCGAGGCCGCCGGTCAGCGGCTGGTCGGCGAGCAGCGCATCGAGATAGATCGGCGTTTCGGGAACGCGGACGCGATGCCGCTTGGTTGAAACCGCCGAATGGAGATAGGTCAGCGTCTCCGTGTCATCGAGCCAGCCGCATTCGGGCATGAAGCCGTCGAGCAGCGCGAGCACGCGATCGGTGCGGTCGATGAACCCGCGCATCACCTCATGGGGATCGACGCCGGATTGCTCGCGGCCCTCGTAGAGCCAGGTTTCGGCCCGGGCGGCGTCCTCGGCCGGCGGCAGATAGAGGATGGTCAGGAAATAGTCCGACACGAAATGGATGCCGGCTTCCTCGAAGTCGGCCTTGCGTTCCTCTTCCACCAGGCCGGAGGCCGGATCGGGAAACGTGCTGTCGGGATAGGTCGCGGCTTCGCTGCGCTGCGCCTCGACAAAGATGCTCCAACCCGAGCCGAGACGGCGGAAGGCGTTGTTGATGCGACCGGCGACGGCGACCAGCTCGGCCGCGACGGCGCTATCGAGATCGGGACCGCGGAAGCGCGCGGTGCGCTGGAACGATCCGTCCTTGTTCACGATGACGCCGGGGCCGACCAGCGCGGCCCAGGGCAGATAGTCGGCAAGGCGGGCAGCGGTGCGGCGATATTCGGAGAGATTCATCATGGCGACGCCCCCTCAGACCGCGAGAAAAGCCGGGACGCGCAGATGGCGTCGGCCGACCTCGACGAATTGGGGATCGCGCCTGGCGGCCCAGACCGCCGCGACATGACCGATGGCCCAGATGGCGATGCCGACCAGCCAGAGGCGCAGGCCGAGGCCCACGGCCCCGGCCAGCGTCCCGTTGAGGATCGCGATAGAGCGCGGCGCACCGCCGAGCAGGATGTGCTCGGTCAGTGCGCGGTGAACCGGGACGGTGAATCCCGGCACATCCAATTGCTCGAAGGCGACCGCCATCAGACGAGCGCCCCGCCGCCAAAGCTGAAGAAGCTGAGGAAGAACGAGCTGGCCGCGAAGGCGATCGACAGGCCGAACACGATCTGGATCAGCTTGCGGAAGCCGCCGGACGTGTCGCCGAAGGCGAGCGCCAGGCCCGTGGCAATGATGATGATGACCGCGACGATCTTGGCCACCGGGCCTTCGATCGATTGGAGGATTTTCTGAAGGGGCGCTTCCCACGGCATGGACGAGCCGGAGGCATGGGCGGCCGGCGCCAGCATCATGCTGACAGTGACGGCGGTTATGGCGGTCGCCACGATGCGGCGGCCGCGTTGAAGCGTGCGGATCATTCGGGTTCTCCTGTGGTCGGGTGGGCTGGGGTGATGCGGTAATCGCCGTCCGGGCCGAGCCCTTCGACGCGGGCGAGTTCGGCGAGCCGGCGCGCGGAGCCGCGGCCGGCGAGGACGGCCACGAGGTCGATCGTCTCGGCGATCAGAGCGCGCGGGACCGTGACGACGGCCTCTTGAATGAGCTGTTCGAGACGGCGTAGCGCGCCGATGCCGGTGCCGGCGTGGATCGTGCCGACGCCGCCGGGATGGCCGGTGCCCCAGGCTTTGAGGAGGTCGAGCGCCTCGGCGCCGCGCACCTCGCCGATGGGGATGCGATCGGGGCGCAGGCGCAGCGAGGACCGCACGAGATCGGAAAGCGTGGCGACGCCTTCCTTGGTCCGCATGGAAACGAGGTTCGGCGCGGCGCACTGGAGTTCGCGCGTGTCCTCGATGATGACGACGCGATCGGCGCTCTTGGCGACTTCGGCCAGCAGCGCATTGGTCAGCGTGGTCTTGCCGGTCGAGGTGCCGCCGGCGACGAGGATGTTGGCGCGCGCCGCGACGGCCGCGCGTAACGTCACGGCCTGGTCGGCGACCATGATCCCCGCAGCGACGTAATCGTCGAGCGTGAAGACGGCGACGGCGGGCTTGCGGATGGCGAAGGCCGGCGCGGCAACAACCGGCGGCAACAGGCCCTCGAACCGTTCCCCCGTCTCGGGCAGTTCGGCCGAGACGCGCGGGCTTCGGGCATGAACCTCCGCGCCGACATGATGGGCGACCAGGCGCACGATGCGCTCGCCATCGGCGGCCGACAGCCTCTCGCCCGTATCGGCCAGCCCTTCGGACAGGCGATCAATCCAGATGCGGCCATCGGGATTCAGCATCACCTCGACGACGGCGGGGTCTTCCAGAAATCGCGCGATGGCGGCCCCAAGCGCGGTGCGCAGCATCCGCGCGCCGCGCTGGATCGCCTCCGGCTTCTGGTGTGAAGTGGTCATGTCGGCCCCGTTTCCTCACGAGGCGCAACAGACAGTCCCCGGAATGGGGTCGATTAAAAGAGCCCGAAATCGGGTCGGTTCAACAAGTATCGGTCGTAGTAGTAGTGTGGCGTGCAAATACAGGAGAACGGCGGAAGAGCCCTGATCTTGATGTCGTCGCCGGGCTCACCAGATGACGCGCGAGATCGTCACGGCTCCGACTCGGAGACATCCTCGGGGATCTCCTGTCGCAGCTTCGGCCCTTTGACGAGGCGCCGGCCGAGCGCGGTGATGAAAGCCTCATACCGCTCGGCTGACTTGGCGCGTGCCGCCTGCGCGGCAGGCTCCGGCAAGGCCGGCGTGGTCGTGATCCAGAAGCGGATGAACACCGCCAACGTTTCAACGGCGATGCCGACATCCCGCTCCAGGCGGGTCATGCGGCGGTCGATCTGATCGAGGCGCTTGGCGACGACGGCCTCGCGCCGCTCGGCATCGTCCGGCGACAGGAACGATGCGATCGCTGCCTCGGCGATCATGGACTGCGATTGATCCCGGCGCGCGGCAAAATCCGCCAGCGCCTGCGTCACGTCGGGGTCCAGATAGACCGTGAACTTCGACTTTTTCCGATGGCTGGTCATGGCGCGCTCACAACTCCATGCCGTCATTCGGGTCGAGCGAGACCTGACGCGCCACCCCCTGCATCTGGCGAAGCATACGCCGGTTGCGCACGGCGTCCTCCTCGGCGTCGTCGGGAAGCTCGATCTCGAACTCGTTGGCGATGGGTTCTTTCTTCTCCACCGGCTTGGCGCGGCTGAGTTCCGGTTGCAGCCGACGTTCGGAATCGGTGGTGTCTTCGTCGTCGGACAGGTCGGCAGACTGCGCGTTCAGCGCCTCCGGCCTCGCCGGGATCGGCAGGCTGCTCCAGTCGTCGGGGCGAGGCTTGTCGAGACGTTTCAGTTCGGGCGGCGACAGCAGACGCTCGCGGAAACGGGCATCCTCATAGTAGCGCGCCTTCTTCGCCCGGATCGGGGGGGTGCCGGCGACCATGACGATCTCGTCGCTCGGCGGGAGCTGCATGATCTCGCCTGGCGTCAGCAACTGGCGGGCGGTCTCGGAGCGCGAGACCATCAGATGGCCGAGCCAGGGCGAGAGCCGATGCCCGGCATAGTTCTTCATCGCCTTCATCTCGGTCGCCGTGCCGAGCGCATCGGACACGCGCTTGGCGGTGCGCTCGTCGTTGGTCGCGAAGCTCACGCGCACATGGCAGTTGTCGAGGATCGAGTTGTTCGGGCCGTATGCCTTTTCGATCTGGTTGAGCGACTGCGCGATCAGGAAGGCTTTGAGGCCGTAACCCGCCATGAAGGCAAGCGCGCTCTCGAAGAAGTCGAGCCGCCCCAGCGCCGGAAACTCGTCGAGCATCAAGAGCAGCCGGTGACGGTCGCCCTTCGCCTGTAGATCCTCGGTCAGACGGCGGCCTATCTGGTTCAGCAGCAACCGGATCAGCGGCTTGGTGCGATTGATGTCGGACGGCGGCACGACGAGGTAGAGCGTCGTCGGCCGCTCGCCGCCCACGACGTCGCTGATGCGCCAGTCGCAGCGCCGCGTCACCTCGGCGACGACGGGATCGCGGTAGAGGCCGAGGAACGACATGGCCGTGGACAGGACGCCGGAACGCTCATTGTCGGATTTGTTCAGCAGCTCGCGCGCCGCGCTGGCGACGACGGGATGCGGCCCGTCCTCGCCGAGATGGGCGGTCTTCATCATGGCGCGCAGCGTGGATTCGACCGGGCGCTTCGGATCGGAGAGGAAGTTGGCGACACCGGCGAGCGTCTTTTCCGGCTCGGCGTAGAGGACATGGAGGATCGCGCCGACCAGAAGCGAATGGCTGGTTTTTTCCCAATGGTTCCGCTTGTCCAGGCTGCCTTCGGGATCGACCAGAATATCGGCGATGTTCTGCACGTCGCGCACTTCCCACTCGCCGCGCCGCACCTCGAGCAAGGGATTGTAGGCCGATGATTTCGGATTGGTCGGATCGAAGAGGAGCACGCGGCCGTGGTGCGAGCGGAAACCGGATGTCAGCGTCCAGTTCTCGCCCTTGATGTCGTGGACGATGGCCGAGCCCGGCCAGGTCAGGAGCGAGGGCACCACAAGGCCGACGCCTTTGCCCGATCGCGTCGGGGCGAAGCACAGCACATGCTCCGGCCCGTCATGGCGCAGATATTCGCGCTCGTAGCGGCCGAGCACGACGCCATCGGGATCGAGCAGCCCCGCGGCCTTCACCTCGTCCTTCCCGGCCCAGCGTGCCGAGCCATAGGTCGCAGCGTCCTTGGCTTCGCGCGCCCGCCAGACCGACATGCCGATGGCGACGGCGATGGCGATGAAGCCGCCGGATGCGGCGATGAACGCGCCCTCGGTGAACATCTCGGGCGCATAGGCGTCGTAGGAAAACCACCACCAGAAGAAGGCGGGTGGATGGTAGATCGGCCAGCCGAACAGGATGAACCAGGGCGGCCCAAGCTGCGCCTGAAAGCCGAGGCTCCAGGCGACATATTCGGTCGCGCCCCAGGTTGTGGAGAGGACGATGAGGAAGACGATCAGGATCTGTCCCCAAAGGATTTTGGTCGCGGACATAGCTATGTTCCTTGTCTGTTGAGGTTAGAGGCCGAGCCCGCGCTTGCGGCCGAAATCCCAATCGACGCCGCCGCCGTCGCGGGCGACACCGGAGACGTGGCGGCCGAGCTGCTTGTCGAGGGATGGCGACCAGGGCACGAGCTGGAAGCCGAGGCCGTCGTCGATCATGGCGAAGCGGCCGGAGGCGAGCGTCAGACGCTGGCGATAGGTGCCGGCGACATATTCCCCGCTCTCGGCCGGTTTGAACGGCTGGCCGGTCTCCTTCGCGAGCTGGCCCGCCACGGCATCGACTTCGCGGCGGCGGAGCGTGTCGATCAGGTTGCGGTTGAAGATGACGCGGCGGCCCTGCTGTTCGGCGAGACCTTCGCCAACCAGATGCTCCGCGCGTTGCCGCATCGCGTCCCGCACTTCGGCGCCGAAACCGCCGTCCGACATGGCGACGGGTTCGCGGGCGATGGATTGCCGGTCGAGCCAGGTCGCGCCGGTGGCGCTCACCTGATGCTGGAGATCGAGGTCGGAGCGGACGGCGAGCGCGACACGGCGATCGCCTTTCGCGTCCTCGTAGGCGCGCAGCTCGACGATCGATCCCGGCGGGCTGTCGCCGGTGGCGTCGAGATGCGGCAGCCTGATGTGATGGGTGCGGCCGTCCACGCCGTCGACCACGGCGTAGGCCGTTCCCTTCAGTTCGTCGTCAAGGCCGCGCTCGACCAGGCGGCCGATGACGGAAACGTCGAGGCTCTCGCCGGCGAGGACATAGCTTGCCGAGCCGCGTTCGATGCCGCGCTCGGTCAGCGCGCGGTGCATCCGCTTGATGATGTCGCCGCGCTCGCCGAGTTCGCGAAGCGTGGATTCGGCCTCCGCCTTGATGAACCATTGCTGGTGTCCGACCTGTCCGGCCAGCCCCCGGATTTCGAGGGTGCGCAGCCTGCCGACCTTCAGCGCGTGAAATTCGTCCGGCTGCTGGCCAGGTTGCGGCGCGAGGTCGATGATGCCTGTCTTGCCCGCGTCGCGGACAAGCTGCCTGTCGAGCTGCGTCCAGCGTTCGGCCTCGACCTGCCGCTCCAGATTGCGGTTGATCTCCAGATCGGTGCGCTGGCCAAGCTCCTGGGTGACGAGATCCTGGGCGCGGGCGCGCATTCCCTCCTTGATGTAGTCGCGGGAGATCACGAGGTCCTGGCCGTCGTCGGTGCGTCCGCGCAGGATGATATGGATGTGGGGGTTGTCGGTGTTCCAGTGATCGACGCCGACCCAATCGAGCTTCGTGCCGAGATCCTTTTCCATCTGCCCCATCAGCTCGCGGGCGTGGTCCTTGAGGTCGGCCATATCCACGGCGTCCTCGGGCGAGACGATGAAGCGAAAATGATGCCTGTCGCCCTCGCAGCGCGCCGCGAAGTCGCGGGCATCCACGTTGTCGGTTTCGGGGCCGAACAGCCGCGCCTTCTCCCCGTCTCGGGTCACGCCGTCGCGGCGCAGATAGGTCAGATGCGCAGCCAGCGGCGCTGCGCGCGCACTATGGCGCACCACACGGGTCTTGATGACGACGATGCGCGAGCGGCCGGTCAGCAAGCGATTGGCCTGGATGCTGGCGCGCTGGCCGCGCCCGAAGCGCGAGCGGTTGCCTGTTGTGATCTTGCCGGAACGCGAGACGCGGCCCCCGGCCTTCTGCGCGGCGGCGAGCGCCTGCGCAATGAAAGGCCGAGCCTGCTGTGCGCGAGTCGAGCGGATGCGCCCAGGCCGGACGCGAATGTCGCTGTCATCGGCCATGGCGGAGCCCCGCACGGTGCAAAAGGCGCAGGAAAATCAGGAACGTGGGCGATAAGCGCACGGTGCGCGAAAGCGCGACACGGTGCGGAACGCGCCGAAAACCCAAGCAAAAACAACCGACCGACCGAAGCGCACCGTGCGCCTTTTTATCTCGCCATCGTCCGGTTGTTGTGTCTGCCTCTGCCCCTTGCCCCCTCGATGACACGCCGGGGCACGATAGCGCGCGAATGGCGGCCCGCGCGCTCATGGGCGATCTCCTGGGGCGGAACGTGCGACGACAAGGGGGGAGCGCGATGTCGCGGCGGGATCGGATGGGCTCGCCGTGACGGAGGATCGGCCGTCACCCGAACGCTCGCTGCCTGACTGCGGCGCTGCGGAGCGAGCGTCGGCGGAACGCGCGACGAAGATCGCCGCCTCGCGCCAGTCGGGCGGCGGATCGGCTCGCCGGACTGACGTTTCGGGCGCCGCCGCGCCGCCGAGAACCGGCACGAGCGCGGCGACATAGGCCCGTGTTTCGGGCGGCAACGCGCGGCCGGTCGAGCGATGGTCGTCATAGCGGCCGGGACCGGCGTTGTAGGCCGCGAGCATCGCACCGACATCGCCATAGCGATCCCACATTTCGCGCAGATAGGCCGCGCCCGCCATGATGTTGGCGCGCGGATCATAAGGGTCGCGGCCGAGACGGTAGCGGACGCGCAAGCCGGCCCATGTGTCAGGCATGACCTGCATCAGTCCCAATGCGCCCGCCGACGAGATGGCGCGCACGTCGCCCGCGCTCTCGGCGCGCAGCACCGCACGAATCCAGTGTTCGGGGATGCCGAACCGCTGCGCCGCCGCGGTGATGTGGGTGGCATAGGGATCGACGGCGGCCGGACGGGCGATGGGGGCGGATTGCGCATGAGCGGCGCCGGTCGCGCTCGCTGCGAGGATCAGGCCGGAAAGGAGAAAGAGAGCCATGCGCCGGGCGGCGTGATGCCGCCCGTGCGCACTCCGATGGCTCGTCGATGGACGGCGAGCGGGCATCGGTCAGTCCTTCTCGGCGCGGTCGCGCGGACGCGACCACTGCAGCGACCAGTCTTTTCCGGCATCGTCGTCGCGGAACAGGTTGGCGCGGATCGGCTGCGGGAATGTGGGATCGTCGATCAACAGGGCGACATATTCGCCGGCCTTCTCGCCGGTGCGCTTCCACCCCGCGCCGATCTCGGCGGTGGTCTCGTTGCTCATGGCATCGAAGACGTGAACGCGATAATCGGGCGCGTTTTCGGCGTCTGACGGCTCGGCCGGGACGATGATGATGTCCTGAACGAGCAGCAGCGTCAGAAGATTGCCGATGAAGCCGGTCTCTTCGCGTGTGAATGTACCAATCTGAGGCATGATTGCTTCCTTTGCGGTGGCGTTGGGAAAGCCGTCGGCGGGCACCGCTCCCGCCGATGGCCGGGCGTTCACCGGGTCGGAGCACGCCATTCAAAGCGGCCGGTGCCGTCTTCGTCGGTCCACAGCGGGACCGCGTGGCCGATGATCCGGTCGGTGGAGGTCAGGCCGAAGTAGCGACCGTCGAGGCTGTCGCGGACCTGCCAGTTCATGAGGAAGACTTCGCCGGTCTGGATGCGGCGGCAGCCCCGCCAGATCGGCAGATCGCGTCCGATGCGGTCGCGCTCCAGCGCCGCGCCCATCTCGATCCCGTCCACGGTGATCGTGCGGCCGGTGCGGCAGACGGTCTGCCCGGAAACGCCGAGAACGCGCTTGAGCAGCGGCACGCCCCTGGGCAGATAGCCGCGCTCGGCCATGAAAGCGGCGAGCGGTTCGGGTGCGTCGACCGCGACAAGATCGGTGACGTCGAACGGCCCGTCGAAGTCGATCGTGTAGAGGCCGACGGGCGCGCTCGCAGAGGCGTTCCACATGAGCTTGATCGGCATCGGCGTGAGCGCCGGATAGCCGACGCCCATCGTGGCGAGCGCCATGACGAGGACGAGGCCGGCGCGCGTCATGGCTGGACCTTCCTGCGCAGGAGGAAGGCGCGATGCTGTTCGAGTGTATAGGCGCGCGGCTGATGAGCGGCCGCCATCCGGTTGTGGACGTGCCGCCAGTGGTCTGGCGAAACCGCGTCCGCATCGATGCCGATCGCCTCGATCGCATCGACGTGGCGCAGCACGTCCTCGACCTTCGGCCAGCCCTCGAACTTCAGGAGGATTTCGCCGCCCGGCCGCACGAAGGGCAGCGTCTGGTATGGCTCGCCCAGTTCGACCGCGCGCACGATGTCGATGCGCGAGATGATCGTGCCGAAGTCGTTCGCCGCCCATCGCACGAAGGCGAAGACGGTGTTCGGCCGGAAAGAGAGAATGCGCTGTCGGCGGTCGATGATCTGTTCGTTCGCCGGCTGGCCGAACCTGATCCAGTATTCGATCTTCTTCTCGATCCACGTCAGTTCGACGCGGGTCATGCGATCATGGGAAAGCGCGGACGGCATCGGGCCGCCGCGCGCGCCGGGGGCCGCGGTGCCGGTCATGTGGGGTTTCCTGGTGTCGGGGGAAATTCGCGGGCGAGCAGCTCGCGCAGCATGTCGGCGACGGTGACGCCGCGCCGGAAGGCCGCGATCTTGATCCGGCCGCGCAGCTCGGCCGTCACGTCGATGGTGAGCCGCGCCGGGTAAGCGGTCGCCTCGGTTGCGCGCGGCGGGCTCTCGGCCGCCTTGATCCATTGCTCGGGATCGGCGGGGCGCTTGGCGAAACCGCGCTTTTCGACGCGGGCCGTCATGATGCGCCTCCGTCGTCGAAGGGCAAAAGCGAGGCGAGCCGTGAACGGGCGCGCTCGGCCATATCGGAATCGATCTCGCAGCCGATATAGCGGCGGCCGGACAGCCGGCAGGCTTCGCCGGCCGCGCCGGACCCTGCGAACCAGTCGCCGAGCAACCCGCCTTCCGGGCAGCTCGTGCGGATCAGGATTTCGAGCAGCGCGGATGGCTTTTCGGTCGGATGGATCGCGCGGCCGTGGCAATTGCGCAGGGTGATGACCGAACGCATGATGCGCGGCCCGCCGTCCTGGCTGACGTAGTGGCCGGCGTCGATCTGGCCGGTATGGGGAGGACGCTGCTTGCGGCGGACTGTCCGCGCCGTCGCATCGGGCGTGGTCTGGACGTCGTTGTAGATGTCGCGCCAAGCCGTGTCGGCCGGGTAGAACTGGACGGCCAGCTCATGCACGCGCTTGAAGCGATCGGCATGAAAGCTGGAGCCGTTCTGCTTTTCCCAGACGATCTCCTGGGCGATCCGCAAGCGCGCGGCCGCGAAACGGTCGGCGGTCGCCATGAAGCTGCGCAGCGAGCCGAAGACCCAGATCGAGCCGGTGGGCTTGAGGGCGGCGCGCGCCAGCGCCAGCCAGCCCTCGACGCGCCGATCCCAGGCGAGCGAGGTGTCGCCATAGGGCGGATCGGCGAGGATCATGTCGAACGGGCCGCGCGGCGGCATGAGTTCGCGACAGTCGCCGGCAAGGACGATCATGAACCGTCCCTCCCGATGCGCAGCCGCCTGATCTCGGATGCGACCGCAGCGATTTCGCGAGCTGCGGGGGAGCTACTGTCGATTTCCGAGGCCAGCCGCCCGGATTGCGCGGCGTCGGCGAAGACGATGCGCTGGCCGATGGTCGCGGCGAGCACCGGCGGATCGTGATCGGCCAGCGTCTCGGCCGTCTCGCGAGCGATGACGGTGCGTGCGGCGCAGCGATTGAGAACGAAGCGGGCGACGAGCTGCGGCCGGTAGATGCGCGCTTCCGACAGGAGCGAAAGCATCTCGGCCGAGGCCCAGCCGTCGAGCGGCGATGGCTGCACCGGGATCAGCACGAGGTCGGCGGCGAGCAAGGCCGACCGCATGAGGCCGGCGACGCGCGGCGGGCCGTCGATGACAATGTGATCGACATCACGCGCCAGTTCGGGCGCTTCGCGGTGGAGCGTATCGCGCGCCAGGCCGACGACGCCGAACGCGCGCGGCAAGCCCTCACGACCGCGCTGCTCGGACCAGTCGAGCGCCGAGCCCTGCGGGTCCGCATCGATCAGCGTGACACGGCTGCCGCGCCCGGCGAGTTCACCGGCGAGATGGAGCGCGAGCGTCGTCTTCCCGACCCCGCCTTTCTGATTGAGGAGCGCGACGATCATCGGCGTTCCCCCGGTGGATCGAGGGGAAGCCGGGGCGGTTCGGGATCGTCGACCTGGGACGAGAGGATGTGGCCGGAAGCCCTTCGGGGGCCGGCCTGTGCGGTCGGGGCGCTCTTTCTCGCCGCTACGCTGAGGCTTCTGGCGGCGTCGCGGATGAGGTTTTCCACATCGCGCGCGCGCTCTTCAAGGTTAGACTCTTGGTTAGACTCTAAGTTAAGGGCGCGAATCCGCTTGCGATTCCCGGACGTTAAGGCCGGTTTGGGTTCCTGATAGCACGAGCCTCGGGTTCCCGATGGCACGATAGTCCGGGTTCCCGATAGCACGAGGCCGTCCACAGGTTTTCCATAGGCCGGGAGCGGCTCGAAAGCGAGAAGCGTGCGCCCGCCGATCTCCACCTCCAGCGACAGGAGGTAGCCGGGCAGCGACTGGCGCCGCACGATGTCGCGCAGCTCGAACGCAAAGCGTTTGAACGGCGACAGACTGCCGGACTTGATGTGGAGGTGGCGCAGATCGAAACGCCAGCCGTCGCGCTGGCGGCCGCCATGCTTGCGCACGATGCGGTAGAGCCAGCGGTCGAGGCCCCCGGTGAGATGGAAATAGGCCGGGTCGATGGTGAGGATGAGCGCGTCATCAAGGACGGCTTTGTAGAACCAGTCGGGGACGATCAGTTCGATGCCGTCCGGGCGCCCATGCCGATCGGTGCGTTCCTGCCATTCGTTGATCCATGAGAAACGGTGGCGGCGGCCTTCGGCTGGCTGACGGATCGACGTCGAGATGGTGGTCGATTGCAGCCGGTCCAGCGCCGCTTTGAGGCGCTGGTAGTCACGCTGCGACGTGCCGCGTCCGACATAGGTGAGGATTTCATAGGGCGTCGCGGCCATCAGCCTGGATGTGCGAAGGCCGTTGTCGCGGGCTTCGACGATCTGGCTGGCGGCCCAGATCAGGATGTCGGCGTCCCAGATCGTGGCCATGCCATGATCGGGAACGGCCTCGACGCGGATCGTGATGTCGCCGGCCGCAAAATCTATCGGGGCGACGCGATGGGATTTGGAGAGGGAGAAGAAAGGATAGGCCATGAGATCCTGCGCATCTCGTGGCGCGAAGTCGCCGGGGAGCGCGCGAAACAGATCGAGCTGCCCACGCTCCGAAGGGTCACGACGCCGCACCACCATGAAAGGGACCGGCCACGATCAGCGTGCGTATCGGCCGGCGCTCTGGCCGGTCGGCAGCGTCTGGCGCTTTGCGGGAAGGACGGAGCCGCGCGGATCGGAGGTCGAGGTGACGGCGCCGCGTTCGGCCCAGGTTTCGAGATCGTCGACGGCATAGACGACGCGCCCGCCGAGTTTGCGGTAGGCCGGGCCGGTGCCGTAGGTCCGGTGTTTTTCGAGGGTGCGGGCGGACAGGCTGAGAAATTCAGCGGCTTCCTTGGTCCGCAGGTAGCGTAGCGGGAGCGCGGCGGTATCGGGTCGCATGGGGCGGGCCTCCGTGGGGTTGCTGGGGGCCGCTGGCGATCAGCGGCTGACAGCGACCACGGTGGCGGAGAACCGTCGGCGAGGTGGATGGGGAACTTGAGGTGGCTAAAATCTCCACCCCGGATGCCATGGAGGCGCGACGACTAGAGGCGGCGGCGGTGGCGAAGGAGTTGCAGATAGCCGCCATCAATGAGGAAAAGTCCGCCTTCGACGAAGGCGATGACGGCATCGCGCAGCGGCGATGTCCTCCAGGGCTCGGTGTCGACGCGCGCCGCGCCGTAGATCGCGATGGCGATCTCGCGATAGGTCGCGCCGTTCATATGGCCGTCGGCGGCGCGCAGCTTGAGCCGGAAACGCCGCCGTTGCTCGGTGGTCATGCGCGTATCGCGCTGCGGCGGGCGGCCGACCCAGATGCGCGCCATTCGCGTCAGGGCGTCGATGCGGTCGAAGATGTCGGCATCGAACGAAACCAGCGCCGCGAGCTGGTCGTCTGGAACGGTGCCGGAAAGGAAAAGAACGCGGATGTCGTGTTCTGAGAAGGACGCATAGGCCCCTTCGGGGGCGTCACGCCCTTTGGCGAACAGGTCTGGAGATAGCACGGAGGCGGGAGGCAGAAACTCCGGTCGGCGCGTCAGCAGAAGAACGGCGCTATCGCATGAGGGCGACCACACGACATCCTGGTCAAGCGCGGAGAGGCCCGGCCTGGCGGCGAAATCGCAGCCCCCAGAGTTGTTCTGCATCTTTTGGAAGCGGTGCGGCTTGAGCGGCGGCGTTTGCAAGACCGCTGTAGAGTTCCTGATAAGGAACGAATCGGCGAAGACATTCCCAGGCGAGACCTTCGACCGGCAAGCTATCGAAATAGTCGTAACGGCTGTCGTCCCGCCAGTCGCTTGTATCTGGCCTCATAGCGTCAACTCCTCGCAAATTACGCGCACAAGTCGAACGCCCAGTTTTCTTATTTCCTCATAGTTGGTGGAAGGCCGGGAGAGGACATTGCCTGATGCCGAAAGGGCATCGCACGGACATCGGCAGATCAGTGGTGGGACTGGCGCAGAAGGTGCCGATAGCCGGTGTGCGTCATCCAGCGGGCGCGAGCGAGATGGCTGTCATGGATGCGTCGACAGCGTTCGGGGTCGTGTGCCGGATCGAGACCGAACAGAATCTGCACCGCCTCTGTCCAATCGGCGCCATCGGCATCCGCGTCCAGCAAGCGCGCGTAGAGCTTGACGTGCGCCTTGTCGTAGGCGGTGAGTTCCTGCCCTGCGGGTGCGGTATCGTCGAATGTCTCGATCATGGAGCAGGCTCGATTACTATGCGGCTGCTGCATCTAAACCAAGTTTGGTCCAAAATGGAGCGAAGGCAAGCGTCGGCGGCTTCTGCCCGCCGATCAGCGCGCGGCGTCGGATGAATTGGGCTTATTTCCGCGATCATCGACCAGCAACACTCCTTGCCCTTTGTCGGTGGACAGGAAGACGATGCCGGCAGCTTCCAAAGCTCTGCGCACCTCATCGCGCGTTGTCTCGTACACATCGAGTCCGTTTGCGGATTCGAGGCGTTTGAGCGCGGTCAGCGATATGCGGGCCCTGTCAGCGAGCGTCTCCTGTGTCCAACCCAGCAACGCGCGTGCGGCCCGTGATTGTCGGGCGGTGATCATACATGATCACCTCCCATTCAGACCTACGCGCACTCCAGAACTACGACCATTTTAGTCGCTCTTTCTTCCTTTTGCCAGCCCGAAGGTGCTGCGAGGATCCCGCGATGACGTGTTTCCGATGCAGCGATTCGCAGGGCCGGATGGCATCGGGAAGCCTGAGAGGCCGCTCCAGCCCCGCCGCGCGCCGGCGACCGCATTGGGCGGGCGGCGTCTGAAAAAGATGGAGGGGCGGATGATCCGCCCCGTTTCATCCGAAGGGATCGATCTCGGAGACGATGGTGTCATCGTCGCCGTCATATTCGGCGGCGGGCATCACGCTCATGGTGCCGTCGCCGGCGCGGAAGATGATGATGGCGACCATCAGGGTGGAGGCGAGACTGGCGGCATAGGCGTTGGCAGTTGCGAGGGTCATTGTCCGGCTCCCGATTTTGGCGGGGACCATTCCCCGCTCGACGGGCGCCCGAAGTGTTTTGGGCTCGGCCGGGGTCATCGCGCAGGCGAAGACGAAGCGACCGCACGCTTTGCGTAGCGGACCCCATGAGGGTTGACCCTGGAAGGCCGGGACCAGAACCAAGGTTAAGCCACAAGAGCGGGGTGGTTTCCGCATGCCGGGGCCGGTTGGTCCTGCATTGCCATTGCCGGTGCCGTCTTGGCTCTCGGCATGACGATCGCGATCGTCCGCCGCCGTTCGTGGCCTGCATGATGCCCGCCGCCGAATATGCGCCCGGCGCACGCCAGTCTGCTTCATCCCTTCGCGTGAAACGGCGCGCAGCGCCCAGGGCTGTCGTGCGCCGGTCACGGCGTTCTGGCGCGAACATGAGAAATCCCGGCGGCTTGCGCCGCCGGGTCTCCGGCCGTCCGGTCAGAACGGGATGTCGTCATCCATGTCGCGCTGGTCGCCGCTGCCGTTCTCGGTCTGCTTCGCCCGGCTCAGGAAATCGACGGTCTCGGCGATGATCTCGCAGCCGTAGCGGTCGTTGCCCTGCTGGTCGGTCCATTTGGTGTAGTGGATGCGGCCACGAACCAGAACCTTCATGCCCTTCTCGCAATGCTCCTCGATCGTCTTGCCGAGGCCGTTGAAGGCGGTGATCCGGTGCCATTCGGTGTCCTGCACTCGGTAGCCCCTGTCGTCGCGGACCACCTTGCCTTCCGAGTAGCGGGGGCGCGAGGTCGCGAGGGTGAAGTGGGTGATCCTGGTGCCGCCCTGGGTGGTGCGGGTTTCCGGGTCCTGGCCGATGTTGCCAGCGAGGATGACGATGTTCTGCATTGTAGGTCTCCGTTGCTTCTCGGAGGAACCATTCCCTCCGACGAGACCCGGCCAAGGCCGTCTGGAGACTCCTGCATCGCCGCCTCCGGCGGCGGCTTGACGCCCAAGGTCCGGGTGGAGCGGGCAGCCGCGCCCCGCGCGGCAACACGGCCGGAAACCGCGGGGGTTGCCGGAAGGAAACAGAACGGACTTAGGGGATCAGTCAGTCGGAGGGATTGGTGCTTCCGTAAGCCCGATGGAGACTGGAGCCAGAACAGCATCCTTGCTGGCGCCAGATGATGACAGGGCCAGACGCACCGCCCCGGAGGCTCACCGGCCACGTCCCAGTTCGCCTGCCGATCAGCGCTCTGGCTTCGCAGGCAAGCGAGGACTTCCGCGAGAATGAGACGCCTACCGGGTCAACGCGCCGATGGCCGGATCATCGTTCCAAGGAACGTGGCTCGACCCAGGGCATTGCAGCAAGGCATGAAGATGTTCGCGGCGCAGCTCTACGCACAGTCCCACGGACGGATCAGCCCGGCATCAATCGCCGTGCTCGCAGATCCGGCCCGATGCCGACGCACCGGGCCGGACGGGGCGACCGACACGGCAACGGCATGTCCAGCGAGGGCGATGACGCTCTGTACTTATTGGATGGCCGGAGGCTTGGTGGCGAAAGCTGCCGGGATGGACATGGGAATGATGGATCGCCGCCGCCCCATGTCAGCGCCCCGTGTCAGCGATTGAAGCCGAATGGCGGAAACGCGCCGCAGGCGTGGTTCCGGCGCAGCCGAAAGCGCGGCCCGAAGGGCGGCATCCTTTCTTTCAGGTCCATGCCGCCAGCATCACCGAAACGACACTATCAACGTGAAAGCGCAGCCGTTCCGACCGCATTGAGATTCAGCACCGCGGCGATGCCGATGACGATGCCACCGATCCCGCCGAGGATGTTGATGGCGATGGCCGAGTCGATCATGTGCTTGGTCACGCCATGAACCAGTGCGAAACCCGCGATGACGGCCGGAATGGCGAAGATGGCGAGTGCGATCAGGCGCAAGGCCGGGTTCTTGGCAAAGCCGAGGACGCCGATGACGAGCACGATGGAGCCCACGGCCGCACCGATGGCAGCAAGGGCGGAAAGCCAGAAGCCCGAGCCGGTCGCATAGACATATTGGAACGCGGTAATGCCCGTCATCACTGGCAGCGCATAGATGGCGAGATGCCAAGCGATCACGCAGAAGGTGATGGTGAGCGAGATGGCGAGAAGGATCAGCGTCATGGAAACCTCCAGATAAAGGCATGAGGATCACGACAGGCTGCCGGGAGATACGCTCCGCCTGCGACTGTTCTGCTTCGCCGGTTCTTCGCAAAAGAGAAGACGCAGCTTTTCGGCGTTCGTCAAGCCAGCTTGGGGCATCGCATTTGCTGTAGAGACGCGTCAGGAAAATGCGAACAGGCAAGTAACGATCAATGGGACGGCGCTCCCGAACTGGCATCACCCCCGCTGGAATTCTATCAGTGTTCAAAAAGGGGGAATCATGCCGACGACAATGTGTGACCTCGCGTCCAAGCTGCCGCTTTTGATCGGCCAGCTTCTCGATCGCGAAAGCCATCTCAAGCGCGGGCGCTTTCGAGAGGAGACGATGACCGATATTTTCACGGGCGCTCTGGCCGCGTTTGCCGGCTCCAATCTCGTGATTCAATATCCGGTCGAAGTCGAAACCGGTGGCGACATCGATCTGCGCTTCTGGCACGCGGCGAGTGGCCGCAACCTGTTCGTCAGGATTCAGGCCAAGCGTCTGAATGCGGAAAGCGATGTCGCGAAAACGAAGCAGGTCAAGATCAAGAACCGCGCCTATAACGAGCTGCTGCACAAGCCGCCGAAGGCTCTGGATTACCAGTTCCGGACTCTGCGAGACGCGCCCGATCCGTGGATACCGCTCTATATGTTCTACAACCACCACAGCGTAACGCGCGATCCCGCCTTTGCAGGGACGACGCCGACCGTCCGGGGGATCAATCTGGCCTTTGCCTGTGACATCGCCGAAGAGCTGGAGCTGAAGCTGGCTTCAGCGCCTAAGAAAAGGCTGAATCACAAGCGGCTGAGTCATCTGCAGAAGCACTTTTTTGGGATCGAAGCGATCCTGTGCCCGCCTGGTAGCTGGAATGACGAAGGCGTTCCGCCGCCGGATTTTGTGCAGAAATCCCTGAGAGAGTTCTATCGTCAGGATGTGGCCAGCATCGAAGGCAAGGATGATCGGGATGCGGTCTTCCGTCGCCTCATGGAGCCGAGCGGCCTCGTCGTCCGCAGCGATGTCGCCCGCCGCTTGCCGGACGGTCCGTCGATCCGCGTCAGGCAACATGACGTGGACGTTCCGACGATCACTTTCATTTCGGGGCGAACGACGGATGATCGGACGCCCAACATCACCAACAATCCCGACGCTGCGCAAGGGTGAGGTGAATGGCGGCGCTCACGCGCCGCCGCCGTGCTTCATGACCGGGATGCCGAGCTTGCGGGCCTTGTCCGCGAGATTGTCCTGAATCCCGGTTCCGGGGAAGTGGATGACCCCGATCGGCATGGTGTCGAGCATCGTGTCGTTGCGCTTGAACGGCGCTGCCTTGGCGTGCTTGGTCCAGTCGGGCTTGAAGGGGATTTGCGTGACCTTGCGGTTGCTGGCCCATTTCGCGGCGATGAGTTCGGCGCCCTTCGGGCTTCCACCGTGCAGCAGCACCATGTCGGGGTGCTTAGCGTGAACCTGATCGAGCTTGGCCCAGATCAGGCGATGGTCGTTGTAGTCGAGACCACCGGTGAAGGCCACTTTCGGGCCGGGCGGCAGGAGCACCTCGTTCTCGGCGTGCTTCTTCGCGGCGAGGAAGTCGCGGCTGTCGATCATCGCGGCGGTCAGGTTGCGATGGTTGACCATGGAGCCCGTGCGTGGCCGCCAGACTGAGTGGGTGTGGCGCTCGAAGTGATCGCCGGCCTGGTCGCGCATCAGCTCGAAGGCGTCGCGCCGTTCGAGAAGGGTCTGCCCCTCTGCCGTCAGGCGCTCCAGTTCGACGGACTTCACCTCGGAGCCGTCCTGTTCCCTCTGGAGGCGGCGCTGCGCGACTTCGTTGTCGTCCAGCTCGCGTGCGATCCGGTCGCCGGCGCGCTGAAAGAGGTTGACCGTGCCCCAGAGCAGTTCTTCGAGGTCGGGTTCGAGGCGGGTGTCCGAGAGCGCCACCACGAGGGCGTCGAAGATGTCGGCGATGCTGCCGGCCACCACATTGCCCTCGGGGAGCGGCCGCGGGTCGGGTTCGTCCTCAAAGGGACGGTAGCCGTAGAGCGCCAGTTCCTGAAGGACGTGATCGGTCGGGGAAGATGCGTGGTGCGGTTCGTAGTCGGTGTCGTGGTGTTCGGTCATAGCGGTCTGCCTTCGGCTGGAAGCCGCGCCCATCGCGGCCTTCGTGGCGACGAAAGGCGGCGGGCGGGACGGACCTGCACCGGACGCGTAGCGGGAGGCCGGAACGCAGAGGAGGATGACGGGGGCCGGCGATTTTGCTTCGCGATGCAAAGCGTCCGCAGGACGCGGCGGAAAATCGTTGGCAACCGGCATTGCCTGTCCGGCACGACTGACGCCCCGATCGCCCTCTCAGAAGGCCGTGGGTGTGGCCTCCCCGCGCCGGAGGTAGACCGCTATGGCCGAACCGGCCCCGCGATACAGCGTTGCCGCTACCACCTGACCGTGACCGATCAGGCCGCCAGCAACATGAAGCGGGCTATGTCCTGCGAGACGATCTGGTCGCGCAGCCGTGCCGCCAATGCGTCGTGGCCGAGCAGCCTGAGATCTTCGTTGAAGTCGCCGAGCCGTGGCGTGAGCACGACCGCCTCGATCCCGACCGCGCTCGCACGCTCTGTCAAGGTCGCCATCGCGCCGTCGCCGGCTGGATCGTTGTCGCGGGCGATATAGAGTCGCCGCAGCGTCGTCGGGAACAGGATGGCGCTGAGATGGGCCGCCGAGAGCGCCGCCTGTGCCGGCATCATGGGCAGAACCGAGCGGACGGACAGCACCGTTTCGATGCCTTCGCCGGCCGTCATCACCTCGCTGCCCACGCCGAATCGGACGGCGTTCCCAAGGAGATCACCCATCGCACGCCGGGGCGTCTCGATCGGCGCACGGCCAAGATGCGCCTCGCTGAAGCCGTCGGGATCGAGCCAGGTGCGGTGCGCGCCCGTAATCGTGCCGGCGGGGTCGGTGACGGCGGCGACCATTGCCGGCCATGTCTCGGTCGGAGCGTTCTCGTCGGCCCGATAGTAGCAGCGGGGGTGGAAGCGCAGGCTTGCGGTTTCGTGCAAAGCCGTAATGGCGCGGTTCCGCAAATACGTTTCCACGAGCGTCTGCCCGACGGGCTTCGCCATGGCAAGGAGCCGCCGTGAGGCTTCGGGCGATCCTGTCGGGACCGATGCCGGGCGTCCGTCACGATCACCGGGTTCGGGTTCAGGATGCGGCAAGGCCAGGAAGGACCGGGCCTCGTCTGCAATGTCCTTGAAGTCGATCAGCCCGCAGCTTTCGCGGATGACGTCGAGAAGATCGCCATGTTCGCCGGTGGCGGAATCGGTCCATTTGCCGGCTGCGCCCTTACCGGTTTCCGGCCCGGTCAACCGAACGAACATCGACCGGCCCGGTGTGTTGCGGACATCGCCGACCTGCCAGTATCGCCCGGCGCGATGGCCGGACGACAGATAATGACGGCAAACCGCCTCGGCCTGCCGGCCGAGACGGATTGCGAGTTCGCCAGCGTCGAAGCGGGCCATTTACGCCGCCTCCCGTTCGCCGATGCGCTCGACCGGCCAGCGTTCGAGCAGCTTTACGAGCACGATTGGCCCATTGGCGTCGACCGGCACGAACATCCTGAGCTTCCACGAGATGATTTCGTGGAACAGGCCATAGGCCGACAGCCGCTCGCGCATGGTGTCGGTGAAGCCCGAGAGTTCGATGCGGTTCGCGCCCATGACACGAGCGCGTCGAAGCTGAAGGCCCTCGGCGAGATCGAGGATCGTGCGGCCGTCCATCAGCGCCATGAAGGCGTCATCAGGCGTGAGCGTCGTCGTGCTGGTCGTGGTCGCATTGGCGGCCCAGGCCGGAGAGACCTTGCGGCCGATGATGCGTTCGCCGTCATCGGTCTGGAGGCGATACACCCGCGTCGATTCATTCGGCAGGCTCTTCCAGATCGGCAGCAGCAGGCCGGTGACGACATGGATCGTGCTGTCGGCAAACTCCGGCACCTCCGCGATCTCAGCGGTCCAGGCGGCGGCGAAAGCATCGTGATCGGCCTCGATCCAGTGGGTTTCGTCCATCGCGCGCACCGGCATGTTGTGCGCTTCCATCGGTCGCAGGAGACGCACCCGCCGTTCGATCTCGCCATCGTCGAGCATGATGCTCGTCGTCGGTACCTGCACGGCGGCGCGGCCCGAACGCTCGTTGACGAGGAGCTTCGCGCGCCGGTCAGCGAGGTGGCCGAGAGCGGCGGCGAGCGTCAGCGGACGATTGCGCTCGCGCTGCGTGATGGCGAGCAACCGCGTCTCGGCGCCGGTGCCCGGATGGACATAGATTGTCTTGCGGTCGGTGACGATGAACCGTTCGGCGGTCAGCGTCTCCAGCCCTGCGTCATAGGTGCCGCTGGCGATGGCGCCCTCGATGCGCGCCGTCAGCAATTGCTCGAAGGCGGTGAAGAGGACGCCCTGAAGCTCGATCGTCAGCGCCAGCAGGCGATTGAGAAAGGTGGTGATCGGCGGCAGCTCGTCCTTGATGCCGGTCGAATCCATCAGCTTCAGGCCGGTGGCGGACTCGAAGCGGTCGAGCGAGCAGCCCTCGACCTTGCCGCGCACCAGCAGCATGTAGAGCTGGCGCAGCGCATCGCGCGCATAGGGGCTTTCCAGATTGTCCTCCGGGCGGAACAGACCTTGCCCGCCCGTCTGGCGCTGCCCGCGCGTGATCGCGCCGAGCGTGTCGAGGCGACGGGCGATGGTCGAGAGGAAACGCTTCTCGGCCTTCACGTCCGTCGCGATCGGGCGGAATAGCGGCGGCTGCGCCTGGTTGGTCCTGTGCGTGCGGCCGAGGCCCTGGATGGCGGCGTCGGCTTTCCAACCGGGTTCGAGCAGGTAGTGAACGCGCAGGCGCGTGTTCCGCGCCGAGAGTTCGGCATGGTAAGAGCGCCCCGTCCCGCCAGCGTCGGAGAAGATCAGGACGCGCTTGGCGTCGTCCATGAACGCCTGCGTCTCAGCGAGATTGGCCGAGGTTGCGCGGTTCTCGACCACGAGCCGCTGGCCTTTCCTGACGATCCGGCGCGAGCGGCCCGTCACCTCGGCCACCATGTCGGTGCCAAAGTGCTGGACGATCTGGTCGAGCGCGCCGGGAACGGCCGGCAGGCTCGCCAGCTTCTCGATCAGCTCGGTGCGGCGGGCGACGGCTTCACGGCTCTCGACCGGCTGGCCGTCACGCATGACCGGGCGGGACGAGACCTTGCCGTCGCTGTCGGTGAAGGGCTCGTAGAGCTGAACGGGGAAGCTGGTTTCGAGGTAGGACAGGACATATTCGCGCGGCGTGATGTCCGCCCGAATATCGTTCCATTCCTCGGTCGGGATGTCCGCCAGACGCCGTTCGGTCAGCGCCTCGCCGGTCGAGACGATCTGGATGACGGCGGAATGGCCGTCTTCGAGATCGGCTGTGATCGACCGGATCAGCGTCGGCGTTTTCATGCTGGTGAGCAGATGGCCGAAGAAACGCTGCTTGGCGGACTCGAAGGCCGAGCGGGCGGCGGACTTGGCCTGCTTGTTCAGCGTGCCGGACGATCCGGTGATGTTGGCGGCCTCCATCGCCGCGTCGAGATTGTTGTGAATGATGGCGAAAGCGCCGGCATAGGTGTCGTAGATGCGGGTCTGCTCCGGCGTCAGCGCGTGCTCGACGAGCTCGTATTCCACACCGTCGAAGGAGAGCGAGCGGGCGGTGTAGAGGCCGAGCGCGCGCAGGTCGCGAGCCAGCACTTCCATTGCCGCGACGCCGCCGGCCTCGATCGCCTCGACAAATTCGGCCCTGGTCGAGAACGGGAAATCCTCGCCGCCCCAGAGGCCGAGCCGCTGGGCATAGGCGAGATTGTGGACGGAGGTGGCGCCGGTCGCCGAGACATAGGTGATGCGGGCGTTCGGGAGCGCGTGCTGGAGGCGAAGCCCGGCGCGGCCCTGTTGCGAGGCGGCGACATCACCCCGTTCACCCTTGCCACCGGCGGCATTCTGCATCGCGTGCGCCTCGTCGAAAATGATGGCTCCATCGAAATCGGAGCCCAACCATTCAACGATCTGCTTGACGCGCGATAGCTTCTCGCCGCGGTCGTCGGAGCGCAGCGTGGCGTAGGTTGTAAATAGGACGCTTTCGGGCAGCGTGATCGGCCGTCCTTGCGGGAAGCGGGACAGAGGCGTGACCAGCAGGCGTTCCATGCCGAGCGCGGACCAGTCGCGTTGCGCATCCTCCAGCAGCTTGTCGGATTTGGAAATCCACACCGCCTTGCGCCGGCCTTGCAGCCAATTGTCGAGGATGATCGCGGCGGACTGGCGGCCTTTGCCGACGCCCGTGCCATCCCCGATGAAGAAGCCGCGCCGGAAGCGCACGGCCTTCTCGGCATCGTCACGCGCGGCGGAAACGAGATCGAACGTCTCGTCCACGGTCCATGCGCCAGCGAGATAGTTCGAATGGGCTTCGCCCGCATAGACCAGCGTTTCGAGCTGGGCGTCCGACAGAAGTTCGCGGATGTTTTCGGGGAGTTGCGGGCGATAGCTGGGCTTCGGCGGCGCGACGCTCGCCATCGCCGCCGACTGCACGAGCTTGGTCGGATGAGCCTGAGAGCCGGAGATACGGATCGCCTGCAATCCGTATTCTTCGTAGATGGCGTCGGAGATGCGGCTATCATCGTCGGCCCCGGCTTCGGTCTCGGCCAGCGCGTCGACGATCTCATAGTCGAGCGCGACGCCTTCAGGCTCGGCCATAGGTGCTGCGGGCGCGGTCCTGTCGGCGCGATTGAGATAGCCGCTCACGCTGCGCGCGGCGGCGGGCCCAGCGGCCGGAACGATGACGGACGGATCGATCGGCAGGCGCGGCGGAAGATACGCGCCGATCCACTCTATGAGCGTGGCGGCGTCCCGCGCGGTCCCCGGCGAGGCTGGAAAATCCGTGGGATCGTCGGCGGGCAGCTTGTCGATGACGGTAAGCCGCGTGGCGAAGGTCGTGCCATGCTTGGCATAGACCGCGCCGTCGATCCCGGCGGAGAACACGATCCGGCCGCGCTCCTGCAGGCGGGCGAAGGCGGCGGTCCAGGCCGGGGCTTCCGGGCCGAAGTTCGCGCCGGTGATCGTGACGAGACGCCCGCCGGGCGCCAGGCGCGCGAGCGCCGAGGCGACATGGCGGAACGCGGCGTCGGCCACGCGGCCCTCGACATGAACCATGGCCGAGAACGGCGGGTTCATCAGCACGACGGAGGGCACGGCGGCGGCGTCGAGATGATCGTCGATCTGGGCCGCGTCGAAGCGGGTCACGAGAATGGCCGGAAAGAGAGAGGAGAGCAGCGCGGCGCGCGTGTCGGCCAACTCGTTCAGCACGAGCGAGCCGCCGGCGATCTCGGCGAGGATCGCCAGCAGCCCGGTCCCGGCCGAGGGCTCCAGCACACGGTCGGCGGGCGTGATCGCGGCCGCGGTCGCGGCGACCAGGCCGAGTGGGATCGGCGTCGAAAATTGCTGGAGGGCCTGGCTTTCCTGCGAACGGCGGGTGTGCGTCGGCAGAAGTCCGACGATCTTGCCGAGCAGCGGGAGTGCCGCGACCGGAGAACCGGCTTTGCGGAAAAGCGCCTTTCCGTATTTGCGCAGGAAGAGGACGGTTGCGACCTCGCACGCCTCGTAGGCGGTTTTCCAGTCCCATAGGCCGGTGGCGTCGGAACCGCCGAAGGCCGCCTCCATCGCGCCGCGCAGGGCAGCGGCATCAACACGCGCACCGCGTTCGAGGTGCGGCAGGATGAGCAGGGCAGCCGCGCGGACGGCGGCGGCGGAATTGCCGGATGCGGCGAGCGGCGTCGCCGGCAGCGTATCGGCAAGGGGAAGCAGAGCGTTCATCGTGGAAGTCCTCGGGAGAGCGGAAACAGGCAAGCCCGCCGACGCTCTCTCTCGGACCGGACGGGCTCGAACCCGTCCCGGCCACTCTCTCCCTCTCAAACCGTGGCCATAGCCGACATGAAACAAGCGCCCGGCCGTACGGCCGGGCGCTTGTGAAAGTCAGCCGAACCGGCGTCCGGTTTCGGTGAATGTGTATTGGTTGGCGGTGATCGTCTCGTCCACGGCCTCGTCCGAACTGAGATATTCGTATTCGCGTTCGAGCTGCCGGTAGAGCCAGCGGGCGAGATCGCGCAGCGCCTCGATCACGGCGTCTTCCGCATCCGCTGTCATGTCCTGCCAGGTCGGGCTATCGCGCTCGACCGAGATCGCCATGCAATACTCATGAGAGTAGCGGCCACGATGGCTGACATCGGCGCGGAGCTGATAGAAGTTGCGGCGCTGGATCGCGAGCAGATCATCGGCGATCGCGTGCAGGCGCGTGTCCTGCGGCGCGTGCGCGCGAATTTCGCGGGTGGCGTTTTTCCGAAAGGCGTAGAACGCCTGATAGCTGGCGCCGTCGCCCTGCGACCAGAAGCCGGTGAACGCGATCTGCGGCTCCTGACGGGTGCCGCCGCCCATGAGGCGGACGGGCCGGGTTTTGAGGCAGATGCCGAGGATTTCCGCAATGCGCTGGAAGTCCTCGAAGACGGAATCATACCATTCGTAGTCGAAGCCGCCTTCACGATACCAGGCCCGAGCGTTGTCCTTGGCGGCGTCGGAAAGCTCGTCGAGCCGATAGACCGTGGTTTCGATAATCTCAGGCATCGGGATCGCCTCCGTCGAGAACCTGGGCAAGCCAGCCGTGGGTATAGGTCCAGGCGACGGTCTCGCCGGTGGCGAGATCAAGGACATGCGCGCCGCCGCCGAAGCCGTCGGGGCGCGGCCGCGAACAGGTGTTGGCATATTGGAAGCCCCAGCGGCCGGAGAGACCGAACGCCGTCGCGCACCGCTGGACGAACCGGATGACACGCGCGGGATCGCCGGTGGTGTCATCGCGCATCCAGAGCTGGGTGCCGCCATGCTCGGGTTCGATCGACAGGAGGAAGCCTTCCGATGGCGGGTCTTCGACGGCGTTCTCGGCGGCGAGCGTGTTGTAGAGATCGAGCGCACGAGCGGCATTGTCGGGGGTGCCCACGTCGAGCAGGCAGGAAAAGCGGGTGAAATACTCGGCCATGACTGGCTCCTGAAACGACGAAACCCGGCGCATGGCCGGGTCGAATGAACGAAAGAGCGTGGCGGAAAGTCAGGCGGCGAGCGGCAATCGCAGAAGTTCGGCGGCCGTCTCGCGCCAGAGCGCATCGACCAGCCGCGCCTCAAGCTGGCTGGCGCGGTAGCGATAGTCGCGAGCCGGGCCGTGCTCGCCGCGACCGGACGCGGCGAAGGCCGCGCCGCGCAACTTGCTGGCCTCGGTCACGATCTGGCGGGCTTCGGCGTCGGATGCGACCGGCTGCTGCCAGAGGATGATCCCGGCCCGGATCGTTCCGGCGAGAACCAGGCCCTGATCGCAGTCCTGAATGACCACGATGCGCGGGCGGAAACGCAGCATGTCGTCGGTCCCGACGCGGACGTCGCCGCCTGCGATGCGGCGGCTGGCGACGGACATGGCCTCTTCGGGCGACGGGCATTCGCCGATGGTGACGATATGGTCGAAGCCATCGGCATCCATGCCGTCGTAGCTGGCGGTGCCGATGCAGGAGATCCGCAGCGGGAATTTCTGCGCGCGCTGCAGGGCCGGCAGGACATGATGTGCGAGAATGGCGCCGATCGGGACGACGCGGGATTGGCCGGAAAGGGTCATGGGATCTACTCCGCGACGGGCGGCGGAAGACTCTCCTCTACCTCGTAACCCGTCACGGCCAGGCCGTCCGGCCTCTGCCTCTCTCCACTCTTGGAAGGCGACCGTGGCGAGCATGAAAAATGCGCCCCACCGGATGATGGGGCGCATGTTTCGATCACTCGGCCGCCACGAGAACGACGTGCTCGTCTTCGGCCTCAATGGCTGCGTCCTCGTCGCCATCGCCTGCCAGGAAGTCCGGCAGGGCCTCGCCGTCACCGTCACCGGCATCGCCAGCGTCCGCGGCGTCACCGTCGAGTTCGACCAGGCGCAGCGGCTCGGGCAGCCAGCCGGTCTCCGCCAGCAGGCGCTCGGCTTCCTTCGCCATGTCGCCCTTCTTCAGATGGCTGATGAGCTGGGCTGCGCGCTCGCCCGCACCTTCGCGGACGGCTTCGAGGATACGGGGCTTGGTGACGCGGCCGAGATAGTTGTCGACCGTGGGCCTCCAGCCGCCATCGGCCACCATGTCGAAGCCGGTGGCGCGGGCGATACGGTCTGCACCGGAGAGGCGACGATCAAGGCCGAACTGCGAGACACCGGAACCGCTGTGGGGGTTCGGCCGCTCGTAGAGGGCGTTGACGCCATAGCTGACGCAATGGGCCAAGAGCGCCATCCGGCTCGCCTCGTCGAGCGCGGCGATCCAGTCCCAGAGCGCGCCTTCGTCGGTCGGCATATCGGCCTTCCAGGCGTCGAAGCGCTCGTCGATGGCCTTGGCCGAGGGCGTGTCGCTGAGGTCGCCGCCCTGCACACCGAAACGCTGCTGGCGCACGGAGATCTCCATGCAGCCGGTCGGCGCCGAGTAGTGATAACGCTGCATGACCAGGCGGTGCAGGAGCGCCGTCATCGCGACATGCGGATTGTTGGCGAGCGCGTCATGAAGCGCGAGCGTGCGATGGGCGGTGAGTTCGATCACCAGCCGTTCGGGAAGCGGCTTGATGCTGTCGTCCTCGTCCTCCTCCGCGTCCACCGGCTCGCCGCCGATGGTGATGACGGCCCGCTGGACGCCGGGCTGGGCCGCGACCGCGCTGCCTTCGGACTCGCCATCGCCGGCATCCTCCTCGCCGTCGACGGCGACGGGCGCTTCATCCTCGGGACGGACATAGCCGCGGGCAACGACAAGCTCGCCGGCGCGGTCGATGCTGATGAAGACGCCCGCTCGGGCGATCTCGGCAGCGTCATAGATCGCCGGACGTTTCTCGAAGGCGCTCAGCGCGGCCTCGATCTCACCGAGGCGCGCGTCGATGTCATCGGGCAGCTCGTCATAGTCGGCGTGTTCCGCCTCGAGCCGCTCATATTCCTCGCGCAACGCCTCGCGGGTGGCGCGCTCGTCCTCGGTCAGATCGGGGAACGTGGCAGTCAGGACGCGAAGGCCGCGATCATGGCCGTAGGGCAGATCGGTATCGACCTCGATCCACTTCCAGCCCTCGGCCGCGACTTCATCGGCGATGCCCTTCAGCTTGTCCGAGACCAGCCGGTCGAGCAGCTCGGGATTTTCCAGCCAGCCTTCGTCCTCGTCGGAGAAGAGATCGCGCAGCATCACGCCGCCGGCCTGTTCGTAGGCTTCGACGCCGATGAACTGCGCGCGCTTGTCATCGGTCGGCACCGTCGTCTCGGTCAGCAGATCACGAGCATACCAGGGCTGGCGGTTGTGAGAACGCTGGATCGCCTCCCAGACCTGCTCCTGACGGGCATGATCGGGGTTGACGGTGAACGCCTCCAGCATCGCCAGCGTCATCTCGCTGCGCGCATAGGCGTCCATGAGGGACGGCGCCACACGAGCAAGGCGCAGACGCTGGGCGATATAGCGCGGCGTGGTGCGATATGCGTCGGCGACTTCCTCCTTCGACATGCCGCCGTCAACCATGCGCTTGAACGCCTTGAACTGGTCGAGCGGATGCAGCGCCAGCCGGATGACGTTCTCGGCGTAGGAATCGTCGACGGCCGAGGTCTTCGCATTGGCCTTCTTGACGAGGCAGGGAACGAGACCGTCAGCCGGGAAACGACCCGCCACGACCAGGCGGGCGATAGCACGGTAGCGCCGGCCGCCTGCCGGGGTCTCGAAGTCGCCGGTCTCGGTGCCGGCATCGTCGAGGACGGCACGGACATTGAGACCCATCACGAGGTCTTCGCGGCGATCGATGTCCTGGGTCAGCTCGTCGAGGCCGTCTTCGACGTCGATCTCGCGCACATTGCTGTCCGACAGCCGGATACGGTTGAACGGAATGTCGCGCGTGCGGGAAAACTCGATCATCGCGACGGCAGGGTTCTTCTTGCGGGCGGCTTTAGCCATGGTCTTTACTCCACGACGGGCGCCGAGAGCCTCTCTCTCGGTCCTAACCCGTCATGAAATCCCGTCCCCTCTCTCCCTCTATCGGCGGTGCGGCTGGCGGGGCGCCAACCGGCAGAGCGCACGGCTGCGCCTCATCCTCCCCCGGTTTCCGGCGTCTCGCCGTCTTCGAGATCGAGCGTTTCCTGAAGATAACGCGAAGGCGTTTTCTCCTCCGGCCCCTGCCAGGCGATGCGGCCGTTCCGCCAGATCGTGACGAGGCCGCCGCCGACAGGGCGCGCCGGTCGGGGTTTCGCCTCGAAATTCCGGCAACCGAACTCGGCCGTCGTCGCCGAGAAGACGGTGGAGGACCGGCCATCCAGAAGCACACGGTCGCATGTGCCGGACGGCCGCTTGACGCGCTTGCGCGAAAGGTCGAGCCGGAACATCTCGTAGGCGCGCTGCTCGTTGTCGGACGGAGCGTGCCAGTGGATGCAGTTCTTGCACTGGCCGCGTTCGTGGCGAACGGGCGGATCTAGCGGCGGCCCGCCGTTGTGACCTGATCCGGGCGTGCTCATGGCCGGGCACCTCCGGCGATAGTGACGGGGATGATCCGCTGGACGGTGACGGGCCGCGTCTCGGCGGCCTGCGCGAGCTGCTCGATCAACGCCACATCGGCATCCGAACATTGGCCGCGCACCTCGATCTCAACGCGATGATCGGCGTGGCGAAGATGGGAATCGCGCAGGCGATGGTCGGACGCGGCGTGGAATCCCGCATTCCGATCAATGGGATGCACTCGCTCGTTGAGAAACAGAATGCCCGATCCGAGATTGCCGCAGAACAGCCGCTCGTCGCTTTCGGCCCTGTTCGGACCGCCCGCGACCTTGCGCTTGCCGATCTGGCGGAAGGCGTCGTGGAAGCTCGAAGGGTCGCGGGTGATGCGAGCCGAACGCTCCTGATGGAAGACCCATGGCGGCCGGTCGGGATCGAGCTTGCCGACGGCGATCTGATGCAGGAAATCGGCGAAGCTCGCCGGATCGGCAGGATATGGGCAGGTCCGCCAGATCTCGCGGACGCGGGCGCGCAGGGCGTCGGGCAGCGTAAAGAGCCGGGCACGGCCTTTCCGCCACCAGGCAGCGCGCTGATCGCGACGGTCGCGTTCGTACTCGTCCCACCAGATGGTGCGGCGAGCCATTTCCTCGTCGGCGCCATGCTGCGTGGCGGCGATGTCGTCGGCAAAGAGCGGCAGGGCCTCGCGTTCGAGCCGCTGCTTGCGGTGGAACGCCGCGCGCTTGCGTGACGTATCGCGATAGGATTCGGGGCGATGCCAACGGCCGAAGCGCATCACGCGGCCCTCCACATGTCGTCGGTATCGGGAGGGCTGTCGGCGTCCGGCAGGAAGGACAGGAGCCAGTCCGCCGCCTTGCTGGCCTGCGAGGCGGCGCGGACGATGGCGCGATTGTCCTCGCGCAGCACCTCCAGCCAGGAGCCGATATAATCAGCATGGCGCACGGTCGGGACGATTCCGAGCGAGGCGCAGCAAAAGGCCGAGATCAGCTCGGCCGTGATTTCCTCGACCGAATAGAGCTTCGAGCCGAAGGAGCCGGAGAGGTTTCGGTTCAGCCGGTGCGCTGCGCCGCTGGCGTGACCGAGTTCATGGAGCGCCGTCCGATGCCAGTTGATTGGCTCGAAATAGGCGGCCGGCGGCGGCACCTGCACATAGTCGAGCGACGGCACGTAGAACGCCCTGTTGCCGCCGATGCGGAAGTCGATGCTAGTCGCCTTGATGAGCGCCTCGACCTGGGGCTCGATCATGCCGGGCGGCGGAGGAGGCACCGCCGCCTCGATGTCTTCGGGCAGGTCGTCGCATTGCGCCGTGTTGAAGACCGTGAAGCGTTTCAGGAACGGAATCGCCTGCGCTTCCTCGCCGGCGTTGAAGGCGCGGCGCTTCTCGTCCTCCGGCGTGAAGCGGTCGGCATAGACGACGGTGGTGCCGCGTTCGCCCTTGCGGACATGGCCGCCGAGCGACAGCGCTTGGCGAAAGGTGAGCCAGCCCTGGCCGGGGAAACCATGTTCGATGACGGCGCCCCAGAGGATCAGGACGTTGATGCCGCTATAGCTGCGCGAGGTCGTGGCGTTTCGCGGCAAGCCGAGCGGAGCCTTCGCCGCCGAGGTGCCCCAGGGCTGGACCCACGGCACGCGGCCGGCTTCCAGCTCGGCAATGATCTTGTCGGTGATTTCGTCATAGAGGTTCGCCCGGTCAGCGCCGGTGCGAGGGGTGCGGTCATATCTGGACATCGCGGTTCTCCGCGACGGGCGCCGGAAGACTCTCTTCCGGTCCTCAACCCGTCACGGAAAACCCGTCCGCACTCTCACTCTACAGGGGGCGTTGCGGGGTCTCCCCGCTGAAGGGATCGGCCGAGACCTTGGGCTCGGCCGCAGGGGAAGGCCTTCCCCTTCAAGCCTCCCAGATTGCGGTCCAATCACTCCCAATTAGCGGATCATTGACTCCCAAACAGCCGGGCCCAATAATCCCGATTAGCTGGATTCGGAGCTGGTATGTTCGGACGGTTTGTAGAGCGACGGGCGGAAGAAGCCCTTTCGGATACCCCGGTGGTCCTCATCGTGGGGCCGCGCCGGGCGGGCAAGACCACGCTCGTCCGCAAGATGGGCGACGCCGGCCGAACCTATATCACGCTGGACGATCAGACGGTTCTCGCGGCGGCCCAATCCGATCCGGCCGGCTTCATCAGGGGAACGGACCAGGCCATCATCGACGAGATCCAGCGCGCGCCCGACCTGCTGCTGGCGATCAAGAAGACGATCGACGAGGACTATCGGCCTGGACGATTCCTGCTGACGGGATCGGCAAACGTGCTGACCCTGCCGCGGATCGCCGACAGCCTGGCCGGACGGATGGAGACCATCCAGATGCTGCCGCTGGCCAGGGCCGAGATCGAAGGCCGGACGCCGACTTTCCTCGAGCACCTTTTCGAGGGAAAGCCCCAAAGCCAGCGGGACGCGATCGTCGGTGACGATCTGGTCCAACTCGTCCTGGTCGGAGGGTTTCCGGAGGCGATCAGTCGCGACAATGAGCGACGGCGACAGGACTGGTTACGCTCCTATCTCACGTCGATCCTGACGCGCGATCTGCGCGACATCGCCGACGTGGAGAAACTGACCGAGCTTCCGAAATTCGTGCGGCTACTGGCCGAGCACTCGGGACAGTTGGTCAATTATTCGCAGTTCGCCGCCGGCATCAACGTCACCCACAAGACGGGGCAGCGTTATGTCGGACTGCTCGAACAGGTGTTCCTGATCACGACAGTGCAACCGTGGTTCACCAACGCGCTGAAGCGCATCGTCAAGACGCCCAAGCTGCACTTTCTCGACTCCGGCTTGTTGGCGACCGTGCGCGGGCTCACCTTCGACAGGGTGAAGGCCGATCGCAGCACATTCGGCGCGCTCTTGGAAAGCTTCGTCTTCTCGGAAGTGCTGAAGCTGATGAGCGCCTCGGATCTGCGACTGACGCCGCATCATTTCCGGGACCGGGACATGCGCGAGGTGGATATCGTGCTTGAGCGCGATGACGGCATGATCGTCGGGATCGAGGTGAAGGCGAGCGCCACGGTAAAGGCCGGCGACTTCGCCGGCCTTCGGGCACTGGCCGAGGCGTGCGGGGATCGCTTTGCCTTCGGTGTGGTCCTTTATGACAGCGCAGACGTCGTGCCGTTCGGCGACCGGCTGGCGGCGGCGCCACTGTCGTGTCTGTGGAATTGAGCGCATGCGCAGAGATCACCAACTGATCGAACTGTGCAGCGCAATGATGGTAGCGGGGGGACGGCGTGGGATTGTATGAGAGGTGGTGCGACGCCACCAAAGAAAAAGACAAGCGCAAACGCTACTGGACTTATGTCGAGAAGGATGGCGGCCGCGACGAGATTCGCGAAGACCTCGCCGAGACTATCCGCTCGCACTACGATCGGCTCGAACGCATCGCCGAAGACGTCGAGCGGCTCGGATACAAGGTCGCGGCTACGATTCTCAGTGAGGCGATGCCGCAAACCGCCAAAGGCCGCTCCGGCGATCTCGGCGAGATTCTTGCGACGGAACTGGTCGAGGAAGAGATTGGCCTGCGCGTCCCCGTGCGCCGCCTCCGCTATAAGGACGGCCGCAACATGGCCATGCGCGGCGACGACTTCATCGGCGCCGGATACGATGGGGCCGGCGAGAAGCTCTGGCTTCTGAAAGGCGAAGCCAAGAGCAACAAGGTACTCGGCAAGGCCACAGTCACGAGCGCTCGCAAGGTGCTCAACCGCGATAAAGGCCGCTGCACGCCCGACTCCCTGCTGTTCGTTGCCAACCGGCTGCTGGAGAGCAACGATCCGGACGACAACGCGCTGGGCCGTAGCCTCCGTGACGAGGTGGGCGTGAAGTCCCTCCGCGCCGATCGCATCGACCACATGCTCTTCACCGTGTCGGGCAATGGCCCGCACGCTTCGCTGAAAGAGGACCTCGACGCCACGGGAACCAATCGAGACCATTACGTCGTGAACATCCACGTGGAAGATCACCAGGACTTCATCGCGGCCATGTACCAGGAGGCGGAAGACCTTGGAGACGATTGACGAACTGACCGCGTTCCTGGCGGCCGCGACCGTCGACGGCATCCTCGGGCGCCTCCTTTATCGCGGTGCAGCGTGGTCGCTGATGCGTGAGGCGGGCGTGCTGCCGGCGAATGCGCCGCCCCTCGGTGCGACAATCGAAACCGATCTCGCCGAACACGGCTTCGCCCTGCTTCGCGGCGCGATGGCCTTGCGTGCTCAGGCTGGCGCTTCGGATCTGACCAGCAAAGCGTTCGAGCGTGCTGCCAACGCCTTCGAAGCCTTGGTGCGCAACGGCGACCCGGAGTCGCCGGACCGTGGTTTCCGTCGCACCATCGCCGCCGCAGCCTATCACCTCGCCGGTTTCTCAGCCGTCGCGTATTCGCTCTTCAACGAGACTGCGGACGATCTCAATGCCTCGCCGGGCGAGACGGCGATCCGACACCTGATCCTGCGCGATCTCGGCCAATTGCGTGGCTTCGTTCGCCAGTGGTTGGACGACGAGGCTCACGGCGATGAGCAGATCGCCGAGGCGCTACGGGGCGAAGAACCGGATGTTGACGAGGCGCTTTCGACCATCCTCAACACGACGATCTGCCGTGCCTTGGCGCATTTTGACTTCGCGCTCGAGACGGGCGAGCCCGAGCCGATCGAGAGCGCACGGGCGTTACTCGCCACCGCGGTCAGCCTGGCAGACAACGCGGAAAATGTTCCGCTGTGGTGGATATCGAACCTCTGCCGCCATCTGATCGACGATCTTTGGCAGCATTCGCTGCACCAGAATCTGCCGACCGAGCCGCCAGAGGGGACGGAGGAAAAATACCCGGACCTACGCCGACTGTTCATCTCGTCGCTCTACGCGCGCAAGACTTCCGAGGTGGAGCTATGGCCATCGCAGCGCGAAGCGGCCCAGCGTTCAACAGATGTCACTGACGATCTGGTCGTCGCTTTGCCAACCAGCGCCGGCAAGACGCGGGTGGCTGAGATCGCCGCACTGATGACCCTGTCATCGGCGCGCCGGGTGTTGATCGTCACGCCGCTGCGCGCCTTGTCGGCGCAGACCGAGCGATCTTTCAGAAAGACCTTCGCGCCCCTCGGCTTCAGCGTCTCCTCGCTTTACGGCGCCAGCGGCCTTTCGGCCGGCGATGAAGACGCCTTGCGCTCCCGCGAAATCATCATCGCGACGCCCGAGAAGCTCGACTTCGCGCTAAGAAGCGACCCGTCACTGATCGATGATGTCGGCCTGATCGTCCTCGACGAAGGCCACATGATCGGCCCGACAGAGCGCGAAATCCGGTACGAGACGCTGGTGCAACGCCTGCTTCGGCGCGCGGACGCGGGCGAACGCCGGATTGTCTGCCTCTCCGCGATTCTGCCTAGCGGCGACGAACTCGACGATCTCACCGCATGGATACGCTCCGACGAGCCGGGCGAGCCAGTGCGTTCCGACTGGCGCCCCACGCGGCAGCGGTTCGGCGTACTCACCTGGCGGGGCAAGGACGCGCTGCTTCGGCTCGACCTCGACGACGATGGCCCGTTCCTCGACAAATTCGTCGTGCAGAAACCGGCGCGTGGGAAAGAGAAGAAGCCCTATCCGCGCAAGAACTCGCACCTCGCCATGTTCGCGGCATGGGAATTCGCCGGCCAGGGCAAGCGGACCCTGATCTTTTCCACCCAGGCGAATTGGGTCGAGAGCTACGGCAAACAAGTCGTGGACCTTTGCAAGCGCGGCTATCTGGACTCGCTGCTGGAGGATGAGGCGTCGATCGCCCGCGCTCTGGAGGTTGGAAAGGAATGGCTGGGCGAAGACCATCCCGCCGTTGCCTGCCTGAAGGCGGGCGTTGCCATCCACCACGGCCGGCTGCCGAGCCCGTTTCTGCGCGAGCTGGAAGCCCTGTTGTCCGAGGGTATCCTGAAAGTCATCGTCGCGTCGCCGACGCTATCGCAGGGCCTCAACCTCAACGCCGCGGTCCTGTTGGTGCCAGCGCTGTATCGGGCGTCCGAGAAGATCAAAGGCGAGGAGTTCGCGAACGTCGCCGGCCGCGCCGGGCGCGCCTTCGTGGACGTCGAAGGCCTCATCGTCCACGTCATGTTCGACAAGATTGACTGGCGAAAGAAGGAGTGGCGAAAGCTGGTCGCCTCCGCCAAGGCCCGCACGCTGAAGAGCGGCCTCATCCAGATTGTCGCCGAGATCCTTGAGCGCCTGTCCCGTGAAGGTGTCCTGGATCGCGACGACGCTTGGGAATATCTCGCCAATGCCCGCGAAGCCTGGCGATCGCCCGAGGAGGAAGCCGCGGTCGCCGAGCGCCTGGCGGCCGGTGCGGAGTACGACGCTGATGGCGACGACGATGAAGGCGGCGGTGATGACGAAGAGGAGACCGTTGACGAGGAGCCGCTTTCGCAAATCGTCGAACGACTCGATGCGACCGTGTTCGGTCTGATCGAAGCACTCGATTCCGATCGCGCCGACCTGCCGAAGCTCTTGGACGAGGCGCTCAAGGGATCGCTCTGGGCGCGCCAGATCGCCCGCGAGGACGAGGACGTCGCCCCGTTGCACAGGAAGGTGTTCGAGGCGCGCGCCGATCTCATCTGGAAGACCACCACGGCGCAGGCACGACGCGGACATTTCGCCATGGGCGTCGGGCTTGAAGCTGGCCTCACCATCGACGCCATGGCCGACGAGCTGGCCGAACTCATCGACCGGGCAGACGAAGCGGCTTTGAGCGGCGACATCGACGTGCTTGTCGATGCGCTCGGCGGTCTCGGTGAGCGTCTACTGTTCATGCGGCCCTTCATTCCCGACAAGGCCAATGCGCTGCCGGCGAATTGGAAGGCCATCCTGCGGAGTTGGGTGTCTGGCGATGATGTCGCCAAGATCGGACCGCAGAACATGCGGGCGGTCGAAGAGGCTTTCACCTATCGCTTGGTCTGGGCGTTGGAAGCTATCCGTACCCGCCGCATGTCCCTCGGCTGGTCGCCGGAGAAGGTGGCGGGCGGCGCCGCAGCGGCGGTCGAAACCGGCGTCCCGCAATTCATGATGTCGATGCTAATCCGCGCGGGCCTTCCGTCACGGCGCGCGGCCATGGCGGCGATCGAGGATGCCGAGCCAGTCTTCGTCACACCCGCCGAGATGCGGGCCTGGCTCGAATCCGACGAGATCACAGCCTACACGGACGCCGGCGACTGGCCGACGCCCGACACGGCCGCGCTATGGGCGCGGTTCCGAACCGAAGCCCTCAGCGGCGGCATCCAGAAGTGGTCTGTCGAACATTACAAGCGCCTGCTCGATAGCGCGGCCGCCCCACGTGCTGGCCTTTATCGGATCGTCACTGACGAGGGCGATGGGCGGACTTGGCTGGCCACGCCCGACTATCAGCGAGTCGCCGCGTTCAAGAAGCCGGCTGTCGATCCCAAGCCCAGCCTCTTTTCAGGCCGTTTGCCGGGCGACACGAGGCTAGTGGAAGCCTTGCGTGTCGGCCGCGGAAAGCTGCGCTGGCCGACAGCCGATGCGTAAAGGGAGACCATAGCCTTGCTCCACGCTTGGATTGGCGACCAGAAACGCGCGCCCATCGCGAAGGGAGCGTGCGTGACCTGCCACGACTTGCTCGCTGCCGTCATGTCGGCGGAGAAGGAAACAGGCCGTGGCAGATGACCTTCATGGGCTTCTCGCCGGATTTCTGCAGGCGATGACCCACTCCCAGCTGAGTGAGGAGCCGCAGCGGATCGCGGGATTGGTCGTGCCTAACGCGGAGGGTCTCTCAAAGCGGCAGCGCATCGACCTGACGCTAGCGAACCTTACACGAGAGGAACTGGCGCGTTTTGCGCTTAAGTTCGCCGCTCATCGTGGCGACATCGCCCTCGACGAAGCGAGCCGTAAGGTCATCGAGGCAAACGACCCGCCTCTGACCCACATCACACGACGAGATGTCGCGCGTGCCTTCGGAGATGACCTCGCCGGCGAGCGCAGCACGGTGGAGATGGTCGGACGCTATTTCCCTCTCTCCACGCCGCTTGAAGGCTTCCTCGGAAGCAGCGGTCGCAGCCTACGCGATCAGATCGCTCAGCATATGGATCGCAATCCCGGCGACTGGTCGGTGGAATATCTGTTTGGTGAAATCGGCGCATTCGACTGCTCCAGAGCCAGGTTTGGTGCATTGCTCGAAGAAGCCGTTCACCCCCTTTCCAGGTCGGGAGACGAGCAGGCGCAGATGGTCGCCGCCCTGAACAACATCCTTGCACGCGACGGCTACGAGCTGGCGCAGGAAGGCGAACTTTCTGGTCACCCGATCTTCGGCTTCCGCCCTCTGGTGCGCGGAGTCGGTGGTCGCCCCAAGAACTTGATCTTTGCCTCGCGAGGACCGAAGCCGGAGATCGGCTTCGCCGACGCGATCAACAACGACATCGTGATTCTATCAGGCGAAGAGAGCTGCCTGGTCTACGACCGGCCGATCGGCTCGAACGGCCTTCTCTGGTCCGAACTTGTCGCTTGGTGGAGCGATTTCACACCAGGAACCAATGCAGCAAATCTCGGAGCGCGCCTCCAAGAATCCTTGGCCTCGGACGCCGAACGCAAGCTCTTCGCCACATACTTCAAGACCTATCGATCCGTCTTGGGCGAGGCTCTGCCGGCCCTCCTGCCGCAGGTCTATCTTCACTATGACCCAGCCGTCGTGAAAACCCTACGTCATCGCCTGCCTCTTCCACGTCAGCGCATGGATTTTCTGCTGCTTCTCCCTGGGCGACAACGCATCGTGCTGGAGGTCGATGGAAAGCACCACTTCTCGGAGAACGACCATCCGTCACTGAAGGTCTATGCAGACATGGTGTCGGCTGACCGTGAGTTGCGCCTTGCCGGATATGAGGTCTACCGGTTTGGAGCGAATGAACTAGTCGGCGATGGCGCTGAACCGAAGATCGCCGATTTCTTCGAAAAGCTTTTTCGACTGCATCGCGTCCGGCAATGAAGTGCTCACCGATACGCTAAGCCCCGACGGACTTTGGCTCCTTAACACCATCAGTAGATTAGGCGGCAAGCCGCGGCTCTTCGGCTTCGTTCGCCGGCTCTCCCACCGCTTTGGTCAGGAAGAGGTCGAGCGCAGCTCGGCGAGAGTCACGATCCAGTGCGTAGGCCGTCTGCTTGAATTCGATCCCCTCGAGCAGCCCTTGGATGTAGCCGGAGATCGTATCGGCGGCCATGATTAGGGCGGTGTCGAGCGTGTGAATATATTTGCTCGTCACCGAGCCCTTGGAGTGGCCGACCAGCGCCGCGATCGTCACCTCGGTGAAGCCGAGGTCGTTGGCGATGCTGGCAAAGCTGTGACGCAGGACGTGCGGCGTGACGTCGGCGAGCGGGCTGTCTTTGAATATCTGTTCCCAATGGTTTGGGAAGCTGCCGAAGGCATTGTCCTCGCCCTGGCCGGGGAAGACATAGGTGCCCGTGGCGGTCTTGCGGCGCTCCTCCAGGAAATCGACGACGGGAAGCCCGATGGGGCGAATGGACTCGCCTTCCTTGCTGTCCACCAGGCGCATGCAACTCGCATCGGTATCGGCCTCGATCCACATTAGCGAAATCATTTCCGAGCGGCGGCAGCCGGTGAGCGCGATCTGCCGAATAATCTCGACCGTCATTGCATACTTTTCGTTTTCTGCGGCCTTCACGAGCATCTCGCCTAGGGTGCGGTACTCCGCCTCTGTCAGCCGGCGATTCCGGACATTGTCCTTGGGCTTCTTGATGCCGTGCGCTGGATTGCTCTCGATGATGCCGGCGTCCACGGCATAGGTGAGGATGCCGCCAAGCAGACCGACCGTTCGAGTCGCCGTGCCCGCGCCGCCGCGCACGATGGCCTTGCCGCGCAACTTCTTCGTCTTGACGGCGACGCGTGTCTTGCCGGCCATGATGTCCTTCAAGACCTTGTTGATGTCGGCCTTGGTGAGATCCTTGACCCGGCGCGCACCGATCAGTGGAATGATGTGCCGCTCGATGCGACCAGTGTCGGTGACGATGGTGGTCGGCTTTTTCGGCCGCCCGCCTTTGCCCAAGATGAGGCCGGCGTTCAGGTCAGCGGTGTAGAGAGCGCAAAGCTCCTTGACAGTGATGGCCTTGTGATCGAGCTGGCGTTCTTCGGAAGGGTTGTCGCCGCGCGCGACGCGCCCCAGCTGGACCTTCGCCTCCTGCCGGGCTGTCTCCGGCGTCCATACGCCATGCAGACCGATGGTATAGCGTCGCGTGCGTCCGGCGGCGCGATATTGAATGAGATAGCTGCGCTTGCCGGACGCGAACACGCGGAGACCGAAGCCGGGCAGCTCGTCGTCCCAGACGAAATAGTCCTTCTCGCGAACATCGGCAGCGTCCACGATTCGTTTGGTCAGCTTTGCCATGAGGGGTTCCCCTCGCTGATGAGGGGCTGTTTCCGCGGAAGCACCACGGAAGCAACCGGATGGATATCAGAGCGAAATTCTGGATAGACAGTTCGGCATGAAAATCCGAATTGTCTAGGCGTTTCAGATAGATATCGCATTGTAGCGTGCCCTATCGTGCATTTAGGATAGACAGGCTAAATTGCTCCGAAGGCAGAGGTCACAGGTTCGAATCCTGTCGGGTGCGCCATTTCACATTTCCCACCATTGGTTGCCACCAGCGAGCGAGTGTTTTCCTCATTCGGCTTCCATGAAGTTGAACGGTTGCGCAGGAATGAAGTGATTCAATGCTTCGCCGGCAAGGATGCGATTCATGTCCACCCCGAGATCCAGCTTGCGGACTGGTGCACCTTCGGAGAAGTCGAGCTTCTTCAAATCCACCCAGAAAATGTTAGGCGAGGTTGCTGACTCGCCGTAGAAGCGCATGCTCTTCTGATCAGCCACCACGCGCCAGCGGGTGGTGGACAGGTTCGGAGCGTCGGGGAGGCTTACGCCATAGGGTGCCGAAGCGTTGCGGATCACGCTGAACACGGCGGCAGCGGCGATCCTAGGGTCATCGCTCTGGGTCACGGCGTTGATATAGAAGTCGGCGCGCACGAAACGGTCCTCAGACCGGCCGCTGCCGGGAAGGAATTTGAGCGGGTCAACCGCGCTCCAGTATTTTTGCAGGGCGAGCTGCGTGTCATAGGGCGGGTCGTTGGTCACAACCTGATACGCGCGGCCATGGTAGATTCTCAGTTTTCCGTCGATCCACTCGACAACGGCGCTGTCACCGGTGGCGTCGGAAAGTGTCAGATGCAGCGGCGCTAGGCTGCCCGGACGGCCAGGCACCTCGCCACTCACGACCTGCACAGGATGAGCGCGCGTGTAGTCAACCGCTTCCGAAACCGTCGCGAACTGATCGAGGTAGAATTGCGCCCAGATTGAAAGCGACATGCGGGGCGTCGTCCCGTCGTCCTCCGGGAATTGCGTCGCGTTGAGCCACAGCAGGCTGGCATTGAGCCCGGCCTCGTTCATGCCGTCGACCGTCGAGATATCATAACCGGAGACGGCTAAGCTGCCGTATTTCGATGTCCATTCGATCGAACGCGAACCGGCGGCTCCGCTGCGTTTCATTCCGCGAGGAAAGACCCAGAAATTGCTGACCATCGGATCCTTGAAGTCCATGTTGCGACCCGTGAGAGTCCGCCCTTCAGGCCCAAGATAGACAACCCGCGTGCAGGCCTGCGCCTCAGCGGTCAGCAGCGCCGCGGCGGCGGTCAGAGCAGCGAGACTGCGGGAGAATCGAGACATATTGAACACCAATCCATAAGAACGCTGCGCGAAATCTTCGCCGGTCAGAACCGATATGTCATGCCGAGAACCGGGCTGCTGAGGCACGTATCATAGACGTGACCGTTGTGAATCCTAATCGACGTCGAGCACCATTTAGCCCACAGAGGCGGAAAGGTGATCGCTGATGACGTAATTGACGGTTGCCAGCACCGAGTGAGTATCCCCCGGCAAAGCCGAGGGTAATTACTTCCTTCAAAAAGCTATCACGCGGAAAGGGCTATAACGTAGGTGTAGTTTCCGGTTTCGTCGGCTTCGGCTCGCCAAAACTCAGGCAATTATGATTACGCGAAAACATCCGATTTCCCCCATCGCAATTCCACCACTTGTTTCGCGAGGTTAGCGCATTTGACGCGTGACCGAGCCGCCGCCGCCAACTAAACGCGGGTGCGTTCCAGATGCGCGAGAACGAAAGTCTTGTCTTCAGACAGCATGAGCCTTTGAGACAGGCAAGTTTCGGTTTCAAAGAGCCTGCTGTGGACAAGGTTAGGCTTTGAGCAGAATCCGGTTGCTTAAGAAATGCCGCACAGACATGCTCCGCTTACCTATAAGGGGGGGCTATGCGGTCTGTTTCATTATTGATTTGTCTTCTCCTGGCCGGGTGCGCAACGAAGTATCAAGACATGGGTTTCACTGGCGGTGTCTCTGCTCAGCAGATGACAGCCAATACGTTTCGCATTGTTGCGCGGGGTAACGGCTATACGGGGCAAACTCAAGTCTCTGACTACGCGATGCTCAAGGCAGCCGAGACCACCAAACAGCATGGTGCAACGCACTTCCTCGTTATCAGTGCGTCGGACGCGTCCTCGCAAGGGCAGATTGTAACTGGCGGCACCGCTCAAACCCACTTCGTGGGCAACACTGCATACACAAATTATACACCCGCTCAGGTGCATAATTTTGTGAGGCCAGGTCAGGATACATACATCCGCATTATTTCCGTCAAGCCAGGAGTAACGCCGGCGCAGGGAGCTATCTCAGCTGACGAGATTATTCAGTTCGTAGGGTCGCGAGTTCAACGTGGATAATGCCCTCAAGTTCGCAGCGCGGCCATGGTCGTTAGATGTCGGCAGAGTGCGCATTGAAAGCGCAGAAACTTTCTGCGAGCCACTGATCGTGAAAATGTGTTCCGCAGCACCTGTGAAGCATTTCTGACGAAAAATACTGAGGGCGTTTGCCTGTATTGATCCCGCCGTTCCTCAAATACACCAATGTCGCGTCGTGCAACGGCAACTGATTTCAGGATCGCAAAGCACGGCTTGCCAGGCCGGGTTTGTGGTGCGTTCCACGTTCATTTCACGCAGCGGTGTGCGGGCAAGATCATCGCGACTTACGTTTCAGATGGCACACCTTTGAGCGCGAACCATCGCTGTTCTTGCGCCAATAACAGCCAGGCTTAGGTGGTTGCTTGTTGTAAAGATAAAATCGCCCGCGGTTGTTCTTGTCGAAAGTTTGTCCAGATACGTCGTGGCCGCCGATCCGGACGTTTTTGCCGAACCGGACTTCGGCGAATACCTGTGGTGATCCGAACGATAAAAGCGCCATTGCCATGCCGCAGGTGAGGCTTGTCGTTCGCCGATTCATCTGTGTTCCGTCCTGTTGCTGTCGGATCATCATCAATATGGTCCATTTTTCATCTGCACACGTTGTCCGCATTGTGTGCAACCCGTTCGCGGGACATTTTTCGTACAACGTGAGACGCGCCTCATGATTGCGCAGGTCCATGGGGTGCCTGACGTTTGTGGCCATTTCGCAACGAATGTGTCCATGGACAGGCCGTCTGAGATGTCGCAGCTCATGCGATCGAATCGGTGTGTCTGTGCGAGATCGGCGCGGCCTCGGAAGGTTCCTGCTATCCGAAAGATCAGAACAGCGACGGAAACGGGGTGTGCGGCACGTTGGTGGGCTGTGCTGTTGGGTACTCTGTCGCCGATCGACTCCGTGTCTTTGGGGTGATTTGGGGCGTGTCGCTCTTGGGTGGGGTTTGGGTCCTCCCGGCAGCGCGGTCGTGAAATCACGGGAAGATGATGTGATGAGCAAAATAAAAATTGTGTTTTGGGGATCGCTTGCTGTCCTGACCGGACTCTGGCTCTGGGCGGATTCATTTGTCACCGATCCGCTGGGCTTTTTTCCGGTGCGTGCGGTTATGGTCCAATATTCGGGTGTCCTCGGCATTTGCATCATGAGTGTCGCCATGGTTCTGGCTGCGCGTCCGGCATGGCTTGAACCGCATCTCAATGGGCTCGATAAATTCTACCGCCTTCATAAATGGTTGGGCATTGCGGGCCTGATCATGGCGATTTTCCATTGGGCCTGGGCCAAGGGCACGAAGTATGCTGTTGGCTTTGGTTGGTTGGATCGACCGCAACGCGCGCCGCGGCCGCCGGAAGACATATTGGGTCCCATCGAGCAGGCGTTTCGTTCAACGCGTGGAACAGCCGAGTTCGTTGGTGAATGGGCATTCTATTTTGCCGTGATCCTGATTGTTCTGGCTCTGATCAAGTCGTTCCCCTATAGGCTTTTCGCCAAGACTCATTGGTTGCTTGCACCCATCTATTTGGTGCTGGTTTTCCACTCCGTCATTTTGATGAAATTCGACTATTGGACTCAGCCGATCGGCATCGTGACAGGTGTCTTGATGCTTGCTGGTGTGGTTGCGGCCGTGATGTCACTGTTCGGCTTGATCGGACGGGGGCGCCGAACGTCGGGCACCGTGACGGGTGTGGAGTATTTCCCTGCTCTGCAGGTTCTTGAAACCCGCATTGAACTGGATGAGGGCTGGAAAGGGCATCAGGGTGGACAGTTCGCGTTTGTGACCATTGATCCGGCTGAAGGGGCACATCCCTTCACGATTGCGTCAGCCTGGAACAAGGAGACACGCAGTATCACGTTCATCAGCAAGGCGCTTGGTGATTATACCGATCGCATGCCCCATCACGTGGAAGTCGGCATGAAGGCGACGGTTGAAGGCCCCTACGGTCGGTTCAATTTCGGAGATGGCGGCAGGAAACAAATCTGGATCGGTGGTGGCATCGGGATAACGCCCTTTATCGCGCGCATGAAGCAACTGGCCCAAGCGCCTCACGATCTGGACATCGATCTGGTTCATACGACATCGACCTTTGATGATGAACCCTTTCGGCGCCTTGCCTCCGACGCGTCGGGAGCCGGTGTGCGGTTGCACGTTCTCGTCGATGCGCGCGACGGCCGACTCAACGGTGAGCGCCTGCGTGCTTTGGTGCCAGGCTGGGAAACTGCGAGCATATGGTTCTGCGGTCCGGCGTCGTTTGGCGAGGCTTTGAGAACAGACCTGGTAGCGAATGGTTTGTCGCCAGCCCATTTCCATCAGGAGTTGTTCAATATGCGCTGATCGGTAGTCGCTTGCCATGCAGGGCGTGCTATCGCCGGCGGAAATGGAAATCGCGGCAACTGCCACCGCACTTGCGACCTAGTGTGGCGTCGCGCCTTAGTTGATCGATGTTGCGGCACGCTGGGTATCAACTAAGGCGCGACAAACGCCACACTAAGCCAATGATTTTGCTAGTGGCCTTCATGTCACGCCAAAATTGCGTGCGGTTGCGGCTATGTTTCAATTTTGGCGCGACAGGCCACTGGCATGACGTTACGCTAGCCATTGCAGGTGGATCCTCACGAATTGGAAAGCGCCGTCTGGTTTTCGCGTTCTGATGTCCGGCAAATACTCAAGGACTGCCATGCGGACGGTTTTTGGGTGCCAGGGCACCACGCGATCGCCCGCCAGTTGGCCGAACATTTCGTGCATGAGGCGTGAGAGCACCTTGTCAAGACTGGCCCGCCTATCCGCAACGTTTCGGCGCTTTGACGCATTGGGCTTGCAGCCGTTCGTGGGCAATGTAGTGTGTCCGTCATGATATGGTTGCGACAGAAACGACTTCGGCGCATTTCGGCAGGCTTTGCGCTCGCCGCGACCGTGCTTCATGTCGCGTTCGTGTCCCTCCACGTCGCAGCGATGGCCTCGCTTGTCTTTTCCGGGCAGGCCAACGCCGCCAGCCAAAGCCTTGGGTTCATACTGTGCGGCCCAACGCGCCTTGCTGCGGCAGGTGACCAATTCGAGCCCGCGCCGGGTTCTTTCGACAACGCAGATATCGACAACGTTCAGCCGCAAAAGACGGCGACGTTCTGCCCGGTCTGCACGGGTGCAGTCAGCCCCGCGCTGATAATTCCAGAACAGCCTTACGTTCCAGCCTATGCGGCGGTTTTCAGCGCGCCACTCACCTTAGTCACCGCGCCGACACTCATTATCCACCGCTTCGAGACGGAACGAAAGATCAGCCGCGGCCCGCCTCTTTCGACCTGAAGACACTTTCACACAACTGCGAACGTGCGTTGCGAGGGAACCGACTTCGGCCTTCGCGACCAACGAATGCGGACGTTACGTCTTCTTTCACAGGTCGAAATAGAAATATGAAAAACCAACATACGAAACACTGCACGCGTCGGCTTGCATGCGCTGTAGCGCTGGCGACAGCGTCGCTTATCGTCAGCCCGGCCAACGCTCAGCACATGAGCGATGCAATGCACGATCATGCGGCGATGGCGGCTGATGCTGCAATGCCCGGTCATGGCGGCATGGCCCACACTCACATGAACCCGCCGCCGGTCGGCGTGATGGGCGCACACCTGATGGGCAAGGGCAAAATGATGCTCATGTATACGCCCATGTTCATGAAAATGGACGGCAGCCGCATCGGCACCAGCCGGGTATCTCCTGAAACCATCGTGACGACGGTGCCGAATCGTTTCGGCAATTTGCCAACGCTTCGCATCGCGCCTGAGGAGATGAGCATGGAGCGCCACATGCTCTCTGCGATGTACGGCCTCACCAGTTCCGTCAGCCTCATGGTGATGACGTCCTACGTGGAAAAACGCATGACAATGGTCACCTTCAAGGGTGCTTCTGGAACCGAACGGCTTGGTATAACAGAAGGCAGCACGGAAGGCCTTGGCGATACGACGCTAGGGCTCGCCTTCAAGCTTTGGCAGGAGCAACAAGCTGGCGCGCACCAGCTTGTGCATGCCGGCCTTGGCGTTTCACTGCCGACGGGGTCGATCACCGAGCGCGGCCGCATGCTCAGCCCTATGGGCAACTTGATGGACATGCGATCCGCCTACGGCATGCAGCTTGGTACCGGCACTTACGACTTCATCCCTACGCTCACCTACACAGGCAGTTCGGGGCGGCTGGGTTGGGGCGCGCAGGCCAAGGCGCGCATCGCACTTGAAGACGAAAACGACGAGGGATACCGGTGGGGCAATCTTTATGAAACTACAGCGTGGCTCAGCTACAAATTGACCGACGGCCTATCGGGAACCGCTCGCCTCGCCGCCAGCACACAAAGCGAAATCCATGGCGCTGACCCGAAGATTGGTGGACCGTTCCAGGGCACTTACCCGGAGTTCTACGGCGGCGAACGCATCGAAGCCTTTGTCGGCCTCAATGGCCATATTCCGCTGGGTCATGGAACCACGGCGCGACTAGGTGTCGAAGCAGGCGTTCCGCTTTACCAGGACCTCAACGGACCGCAGCTCGAACGCGACTGGTCACTAGCGTTTACTGCCGGTCTTCACTTCTAGAAAGCGGCAAACAATTCGGAATTCCCGAACCCAGGGCGATGCGCCAGATCAGCCGGAGTGTCGCCACCATCTCAACCCGAACCTTTTAGAAAGGCATGTTATGATCAAGGCAAATCTCGCTGCCATCGGCGCTGCACTCACTCTACTTGCAACACCTGCATTTGCCGGCGATGCAAAAGTCGGCGACATCGTTGTCTCGAAGGCGTGGACGCGCGTGACGCCGCCGGGCGCCAAGGTCGCCGGTGGATTTCTCACCGTGACCAACAACGGTGAAACAGCCGACAGGCTGATTGGTGGCACGGCAAGCATTGCCGAGCGCACCGAAATACATCAGATGACGATAGCCGACGGCATCATGAAAATGCACGAAATTGATGGCGGGCTCGAAATCGGACCAGGTGCTTCCGTCACACTAAAGCCGGGCAGCTATCACATTATGTTCATGGGTCTAAAGAAAGGTCTCGTTGAAGGCACGCCTGTCAAAGGAATGCTCAAATTCGAGAAGGCCGGCGAGGTTGAGATTTCCTACGATGTGGAGCCACTAGGGGCGAAATCGGCCGGCAGCATGGATCACAGTAAAATGAACCACGGCACGATGAACCATGACAAAATGGATCATGGCACTATGGATCACGACAAAATGGACCACACTAAAATGCAGCATGGCGACCACAAATAGAGCTTTGCGTTCTAGTGTGGCGTCGCGCCTTAGTTGACTGACCTTGCGGCCCACGCGGAGTCAACTAAGGCGCGATAAACGCCACACTAAGTTCATGTTTCTGCTAGTGGCCTTCATGTCGCGCCAAAATCGTATGCGGTTGCGGCTATGTTTCGATTTTGGCGCGACAGGCCACTAGAGCGCTGATCCGATTGAATCGGATCAGCTCTCCAGCTTTTTGGTTTGACGCATTTTCTACGACGAAACGGAAGCCACTTCGTCGGAAAATGCTCTAGCTTTTTGGTTTGACGCATTTTCTACGACGAAACGGAAGCCTGACATGGCAAAAGCGCAAAACTCTCCCATGAAGACAATTCGCCTGGTAGCGTGGGCGGCGGTTGCCGTTCTCGCCATCGGCGCGGCTGCAATGCTTCTTGGCGAAGCACAAAAAGCACAGCAAGCCGGGCAGTCGTTGCCGGGCGCAGCGCGCATTGGTGGCCCATTCGAATTGACCAAAACCGATGGCACGCCTTTTTCCAGCGATGCGCTGGCGGGCAAACCCTATGCGATCTTTTTCGGCTTCACGCACTGTCCCGACATCTGCCCGACGACGCTATTGGAAATGAGCAACCACTTAAAGACACTCGGCGACAAGGCAAAAAACCTCAACGTCGTGTTCGTCACGATTGATCCGGAGCGCGACACGCCCGAGCTCTTGAAGCGCTATCTGTCGGCATTTGACGAGCGCATCATAGGATTGACAGGTTCGGGTAAAGACGTGTCCAAAGTGGCAAAATCATATCGCGTTTTCTACGAAAAGGTGCCTTCGAAGGATGGTGATGACTACACGATGAACCATACCGCTTCTGTCTATCTGATGGGCAAAAACGGTAATCTTGTCTCGACGTTGAGTTTCCAGGAGCCAGAGGAGTCGCGCCAGAAGAAACTGGAAAATTTATTGAGCCGGTGATGTTTATCGCGGGCCGGGCGCGGTTGCTAAATTGATTTGTTCAAGCGAAAGGGAGGGGCTATGAACGCGCCGCCCCGCTGCGAGGGTTTTTTAGACGCGAGACCCGCATGCCGACCGCCCTTACACCCTATGTGCTACCCGTTATTCTGCTTTTTCTTTCCAACATCTTCATGACGTTTGCCTGGTACGGGCACCTCAAATTCACGACCAAGCCTCTCGCGATCGTTATCGTCGCAAGCTGGGCGATTGCATTCGTTGAATATTGTTTCGCGGTGCCGGCCAACCGCATTGGCCATCAGGTCTATTCGACTGCCGAACTCAAGACGATGCAGGAGGTCATCACCTTCATCGTGTTCGCAGTTTTTTCCATCGCGTTCTTGAACGAACCGATCACCATCAACCATGCGCTCGGCTTTGCGTTCATTGCGCTTGGCGCATTCTTCGTCTTCAAGGCGCCATTGTAAAGTTCCAGCGGACTGGCGCTATTTCCTCATTCAAATGCAACGACCACCGTCGACTTCGATTGCCAAGCCGGTGATGAAATTCGATGAGGGTTCGGCCAGGAACAACGCTGCGTTAGCAATATCTTCTGGCTTTGACATGCGACCGAGAGGAATTCCAGCGATGAACTTCGCGCGGTTTTCGGGCGTGTCGCTTAGGCCCATGAAGTCTTCGAGCATGCCGGTTTCGCCAATCACCGGGTTGATCGCATTTACGCGAATTTTCCTGGGCGCAAGCTCGACGGCCATCGACCTGGTGAGCGTGATGGCAGCACCCTTGGAGCCATTGTACCAGGTTAGTCCCGGGCGCGGCCTTAAACCTGCCGTTGACGCTGTATTTATTATGACGCCGCCACCGCGTTTTTCCATGACCGGCACCGCTGCCAGCGTGGTCAGGTATATCGCCTTCACATTGACCGCATAGATCCGGTCAAAGTCGTCTTCGCTCACGGTGAGAAGCGACTGGTTCTTGTGCGTAAAGCCAGCGTTGTTGACGAGGATGTCGAGACCACCACACGTATCGACCGCGGTTGCGACCATAGCTTCGACATCGGGCTTTCGGGTTACGTCAGCGGTAACGCCAATGGCTCCCCCGCCGATTTCCTGCGCAACAGAAATGGCCGCCTCACCATTGACGTCGGCGACGATGACGCGCGCGCCTTCCCGGGCAAACACCTGTGCAATGCCGCGCCCGAAGCCTGACGCGCCGCCCGTTACGATGGCCACTTGTCCCTCAAGGCGCATGGGCTTCACCTATTGTGCGTTGGCATCATGCCGGCGGCGCGCTCGGCTGCTTCTTTGCGATATGGGCTGGCGATGTAGCTGCCGAGAAGACGAACTTCGCTGGAAAAGAACGACAACTCCTCAAGCGCAAGCTGCACGGAACGCTGTGCGGGGTGACCGTCTATTTCAGCGAAGAACATTGTCGCGTTGAACGTACCCTCGGTCTGGTAGCTCTCCAGCTTTGTCATGTTGACGCCGTTGGTGGCAAACCCGCCAAGTGCCTTGTAGAGTGCGGCTGGAACGTTGCGCACGCGGAACAGGAACGTGGTCACGATGTGGTCGGCGTCATCTGGATCGGCATCGTCGGGCTCGTTGGCGAGGATGACGAAACGCGTGGTGTTGTGCGCCTCGTCCTCAACATCGCTTTTGAGGATGTCGAGGCCGTAGATTTCGGCTGCCAACGAAGATGCTATGGCGGCCAACGTTGTATCACCACTCTCGCTGACCATGCGCGCAGACCCAGCCGTATCGGCTTCAGGCAACATTTTGTAGCCGCATTCTCTCAGTGTCTTGCGGCACTGGCCGAGCGCCTGAGTGTGGCTCATCACCCGGTTGATCGATTGAAGCGTAGCGCCTGGCAGGGCCATCAACTGATGGTTCACGCGCAGGAAATGCTCGCCGACGATGTAGAGATCAGCGCTTGGAAGAAGATGATGGATGTCAGCAACCCGCCCGGCGACGGAGTTCTCGATCGGGATCATTGCATAACGCACTTCACCGTTCTTCACCGCAGCCAAGGCATCTTCGAACGTGGGGTAGGCGACGGCTTTTGAATCTTCAAACACCTCATGGCAAGCCAGATGCGAATTGGCACCGGGCTCACCTTGATAGGCAATGCGCTGCCCAATGGCAGACGTTTGGTTGTTATTGTTCATTGTGTTTGTCGCGCTGGTGCCGATCAACGAGCCGATCGAGCATGTGGAGGACTTGGAGGACGCCGCTCAAATGTGTTTACCAAGCGGTGTTGCGTGGCTTGTCGGATCATAGAAAAATCGCAGGATTACGAGGCCGGCAAACCAAGTGCTGCCCGCGCCCGTTCAAGATCGGCGGGAGTATCGACACCGAGCGGAACCGTGTCAACGACGGTCACGTCGATCCGCATGCCGTTTTCCAGGGCCCTCAGTTGTTCGAGTTTTTCGCGCTTTTCGAGGGGCGAGGGTGGCAACCCGATGAACCGCGCCAGAGCGCTACGGCGATAAGCGTAAATTCCAATATGGTGATAGAGGGGACCTTCCCCGTGCGGTGCGGTTGCGCGGGTGAAATAGAGCGCACGAAGGCGGTGCGCCTGTGCCAGCGGGGTTGCCACCGCCTTAACCACATTGGGATTGGTTTTTTCTTCGTTTTCGACGATCTGTGCTGCCAACGTGGCGATATCGACGGCTTCATCTTCAAGCGGATCCAGGCATGCCCGTATCAGGCGCGGTTCAAGCGTGGGCAAGTCTCCTTGCAAATTTACGATCACCTGGAACCTGCCGTCCGGGTCCAGCGCGGTAACGGCTTCGAACACACGATCTGAACCACTGGCGTGATCGGGCCGGGTCATCACCGCTTCGCCACCAGTGCGAACGACCGCTTGAAAAATTTCTTCGGCATCAGTTGCAACAACCACCCGGCCGGCTCGCGCTTCCTCCGCCCGCTTCAGCACATGCGCGATCATGGGTTGCCCGGCAATGTCTGCCATCGGCTTTCCGGGCAGGCGGGAGGCCTGCATTCGGGCCGGAATCACTATCAAAACCTGCGACAAATCGGGCTGCATGAGCACTCCAAGACGAGACTTTTGGGAGGCAACTGACTGAGCCAGCCTTGATCTGGCAACGCAAAAGTGACAATTCGCCTCGCTGGCTGTCTGTAGAACGAACGGAAGTCTGGTTGCAAGCGAGGGTGGATTTCCTATAGTCGGGCGCGGAATTGTCGGCGTATTTGTGCCGGCCCTAACCATAAAATCGAGCTGCCGAGACCTTAGACATGATGGACTCTTTTGAAATGACCAAAATCGCAGCGGGCGTGCTGAGTGCGCTGCTACTCGTCTTTGGTCTGAAAACTGCGATTGATATAAAAATGGGTGGCCACGGTCACGGACATGAGGAACAGCACGCAGGATATGTGCTTCCCAAGCCGGAGGCAGACGCCGCTGGCGAAGCTGCAGCCGCTTCAAAGGAAGCTGCGCCCGCCTTTGACCCAGCAGCAGTTGCCACAGCCGCTGCGACCGCGGATGCCGGCGCGGGTGCCGATGTGTTCAAGAAGTGCAAGAGCTGCCATACGGCTGAGAGCGGTGGCCCCAATAAAACCGGTCCGAACCTGTTTGGCGTGGTGGGACGGCCGGTGGGTAGCCATGAAGGTTTTTCATACTCGGACGCTGTCAAGAACAAGGGTGGAAACTGGGGTCTGGCAGATCTCGCCTTGTTCCTTCACAAACCCAAGGATGACATTCCGGGCACGAAGATGGCCTTCGGTGGCATCAGCAAAGAGACCGACCTTGCCAATCTGCTCGCCTATCTCGGTACGCTGAAGTAGGCCGAAAACCAGTTGCGTGATGCTTTCATGCAAGCGGTATTTGCGAAATTTCCAAGCCCCGCCAATGTCTTGGCGGGGTTTTTTGCGGGCCTGTCAGATGCACATATCGCCAACCTTGCCAAAACTTAACTTCAGCTCGCCGCAAAGCTCGGCTAGGCCCCTTGTAAGCTGAGGGGCAAGCTGGTCCGGTAGTTTCCCAAGCCGATAGACACGGGCTATATGTTTTTGTTTCTCGTCGAGATTTCAATGCTGAACCGCACGTCCCGTTAGCTGGGGTTGCTGTAACTGAGTGCCGTGCGGTGGCAAGAGCGAAAGGGCATGTGGAACATGGCATTTTGGAAGGATCGCGCACTAGGCGCCGGACTGCATAGCGCCCTGTTCCTCGTTTCTATCCTGGCCAGTTCAGGCCCTGCAGTACAGGCGCAAGAGGCGGGCGCAAAAGAAGGTGCCGCTCAGCCCGAGCAAGCCGTAACACAATCAACCAATGCGCCAACGCGTCACCACGCGCTTTCACTGGTTGGCGAGCCGAAAATGCCGCCGGATTTCAAGAATTTCGACTGGGCCAACCCGGATGCGCCGAAAGCGGGCGAACTGCGCCAGTCTGTGATGGGCTCGTTTGATTCACTCAACACATTTTCGATCAAGGGTCAGGCTGCCGATGGTGTCGGACTGATCTATGATTCACTGATGAGTTCGTCGCCGGATGAACCTTCCACGGAATACGGTTTGATTGCTGAATGGGCTTCCTATCCAGACGATTATTCATCGGTGACATTCGGCCTGCGTCCGGAAGCGCGCTGGCATGACGGCAAACCGATAACCGTTGATGATGTGATCTTCTCGCTCGACGCGTTGAAGGCGGCGCATCCGCAGTATGCGTTCTACTACAAAAACGTCGTCAAAGCCGAAAAGACCGGCGACAACGAGGTGACCTTCCGTTTCGACATAAAAGGCAACCGCGAATTGCCGCAAATCGTGGGGCAGTTGACGATCCTTCCCAAGCACTACTGGGAGGCAACAGACGCTCAAGGTGCAAAGCGCGACATCACAAAATCATCACTTGAAATACCGCTGGGCTCGGGTGCCTACAAGATCAAGTCCTTCGATGCAGGCCGCAAGATCACCTACGAGCGCGTCGCAGACTATTGGGCGAAGGACCTGCCGGTGCAAAAGGGACTGTGGAATTTCAACGAGATTTCCTACACATATTTCCGTGACATGACCCCGGCGTTTGAAGCGTTCAAGGCTGGCGACGTTGACGTGTGGAACGAAAACAGCGCCAACCGCTGGGCAACGCAGTATGGCTTTTCAGCCGTCAAGAAAGGTCTCGTCAAGAAGGAGCAATTGAAGAATGGCCGGGTCGCTGGCATGCAGGCGTTCGCACTTAACATGCGCCGCCCGCAGTTTGCAGATCCGCGCGTGCGTCAGGCATTCAACCTTGCCTTTGACTTCGAAACGCTCAACAAAACCTTGTTCTACGGCCAGTATATTCGAACGGGGAGCTTCTTTGCCAACTCAGAGCTTGCCGCCACCGGCCTGCCGCAAGGGCGGGAAATGGAAATTCTGGAAACTTTGAAAGATGAAGTGCCGCCGGAGGTGTTCACCACGGAATGGAAAAACCCGACTGCAGCAACCGGCATGGATCACCGCAACAACCTGCGCAAAGCGATCAAACTTCTGGGTGAAGCCGGCTGGACGATCAAGGGTGGCAAACTTACCAACGCAAAAGGGCAGGTGTTGGCAGCCGAGTTTCTTCTCGTGCAGCCAGACTTCGAACGCATCGTTCTGCCATACATAGAAGACCTCAAGAAAATCGGCGTCGACGCACGCGCCCGGATCGTTGACACCTCGCAATATAAGCGCCGCCTGGATTCGTTCGACTTCGACATCATAATCGCTTCGTTCGGCCAATCACATTCGCCTGGAAATGAGCAACGCGATTTCTGGGGTTCGGATGCGGCAAAGCGCGACGGCAGCCGCAACGTGGCGGGGATCTCGAATCCCGCCGTCGATAAACTGATTGATGCAATTATCCTGGCCACGGACCGGGAAGACCTGGTTGCAGCCACGCGTGCACTTGACCGGGTATTGTTGTGGAACCACTACGTTGTGCCGCAGTGGTACTATCCCTACGATCGCCTCGCGTCTTGGCAGCGGTTTGGGCGTCCGGAAAAACTGCCATCGCAACAGCCGGGTACGGTTCTCACCTGGTGGTATGACGCTGAGAAAGCTGCATCGGTTGCTCAGGGCAAAGGCCGATGAGGCTCGTTCATTTTATCGTGGCGACCATCGTGCTTGCCACGACATTTTGGCCACTAGCATCGCCGCACGCGGCAGAAGCGCGGCATGGCCTGTCTATTTTCGGACCGCTTGGATACTCCGCTGATTTCAAAAATTTTCGCTATGTGAATCCCGACGCTCCAAAGGGCGGACGGATCTCGATGGTCGGCCCGGCAGGCCGAATAACCTTCGATAGTTTCAACAACTACATCTTAAAAGGAGATGCCGCTCAGGGGCTGGACGCTCTATTCGACAGCTTGATGGTGCGTGCTTTTGACGAACCTGACGCGGTCTACGGTCTTGTCGCCAAGACAGCCGAAGTTGCCGACGATGGAAAGTCCGTGACGTTCATATTGCGACCGGAAGCAAAATTTTCCGATGGATCGGCGCTCACTGCAGAGGATGTGGTTTTTTCATTTGACGCGCTAAAGAACCAGGGGCATCCGAGCTTCCGCATCATGCTGCGAGATGTCGAAAAAGCAGAAGCGCTGGACCAAGCAACAGTGCGATACACGTTCACCGGCGATCTCGTACGCGATCTGCCCATCAACGTTGCGACGCTGCCTATTCTTTCCAAGAAGTTCTATACTGCTCACAAGTTCGCTGAGAGTTCACTCGTCGTACCGGTTGGATCCGGCCCTTATCAAATTTCTGAATTCAAAGCAGGCACGTTCGTCCTTTACCGGCGCCGCCAAGATTATTGGGGCAAAGACCTTGCGGTGAACCGCGGTCGTTTCAACTTCGGCGAAATCAAGTACGAGTATTTCCGCGATCGCACGGCTGAACTCAACAGCCTGAAGGCTGGTGCCTACGACTTTCGCGAAGAATTTACTTCAGTAGATTGGGCGACGGCCTACGACATTGCTGCCGTGCGTGACGGGCGCATGATAAAGGAAAGCCTGCCCGACGCTACGCCATCGGGCGCGCAAGGCTTTTTCATCAATACGCGGCGCGAGAAATTCAAGGACATTCGTGTCAGGAAGGCCCTGGCACTTGCGTTTGATTTTGAATGGACCAACAAGAATTTGTTCTATGGGTTGTACCAACGCACCGCGAGCTTCTTTGAAAATTCGCCGATGAAGGCAACCGGCAAACCCGACGCCAAGGAGCTGGCGCTGCTTGAGCCGTTTGGAGACAAACTACCTGCCGATGTTTTCGGCGAGGCCGTTACGCCGCCGGTCAGCGATGGCTCTGGCACGGACCGCAAGCTTCTTCGCCAGGCTGCCCGACTTTTGAGCGAAGCCGGTTGGGAGCAGAAGGGCAATATGCGTAGGAATGCGAAAGGTCAGTCACTCGACGTCGAGATCCTGATCTTTTCGCCGTCCTTCGAGCGAATTATTCTGCCCTACCTCAACAATCTACGGGCCATTGGAATCAACGCCACGTTACGCAGGGTTGACCCCGCCCAATATGAGCGCCGCGTGAAATCATTCGATTTCGACTTGACGACGGAGCGCTATACCATGCGCCTGACGCCGGGCGTCGAACTCAAAACATTTTGGGGGTCTGCCTCGGCGAAGACTGATGGAAGCTACAATCTTGCTGGCATTGACGACGCAATCGTCGATTCGCTCATAGACCGGATCATGGCGGCCGCGACACGCGAGGAATTGGAAACCGCTGCCCGGGCCGCCGACCGGGTGCTGCGTGCAGGCTGTTACTGGGTGCCGCACTGGTACAAGGCCGCCCACCACCTGGCCTACTGGAACAAGTTCTCCCGCCCGGACACGAAACCGAAATACGAGCGCGGCGTCATTGACACGTGGTGGTTTGACGCGGAAAAAGCGGAGCAGCTTAAATCGAGGTGAGCGGTCTGCCCACCCAACGAACGAGCGTCCACCGATGGCCAATTATCTTCTCAAGCGAATTCTTCTGATGATTCCGACCATGCTTGGAATCATGGCGATCAGTTTCGTCATAGTTCAGTTTGCCCCCGGTGGCCCGGTCGAGCGCGTCATTGCGCAACTGACAGGAACTGGTGTCAACGCAACAGACCGCTTTTCCGGAGGTGGAGGCGATGGGCTCAGCCAGTCGGGACAAAGTGCGCCGGGTCAGAGCAGTTCTGATCCCGTCACCTCGAAATATCGCGGCGCGCAGGGTCTTGATCCGGAATTCATCAAGAGCCTGGAAAAGCAATTCGGTTTCGACAAACCCGCGCACGAGCGATTCCTGCTGATGCTCAAGAACTTCATCATGTTCGACTTCGGCAAAAGCTATTTTCGCGACGTCTCGGTTATGGAGTTGATCAAGGAAAAGCTGCCCGTCTCGATTTCGCTCGGACTGTGGATGACGCTACTCACCTATTTCATCTCGATCCCGCTGGGTATCAGAAAGGCGGTCAAGGATGGAGAGCGGTTCGACACGTGGACCAGTGGCGCTTTGGTGGTCGGCTACGCGGTGCCGGGTTTTCTCGTCGCCGTCCTGTTGTTGATCCTGTTTGCAGGCTCGTCATTCTTCCAGTGGTTTCCCTCACGCGGGCTGACGTCCGACAACTGGTCCGAACTTTCGACGTTCGGCAAGGTCGTCGATTATTTCTGGCACCTTACTCTGCCGCTTATCGCCATTGCGCTTGGATCGTTTACGACAATGACGTTCCTGACCAAGAATTCGTTTCTTGATGAGATCCGCAAACAGTACGTGATCACCGCGCGCGCGAAGGGCCTGAGCGAGCGGCAGGTGCTCTACGGGCATGTCTTTCGCAATGCCATGTTATTGATCATCGCCGGCTTTCCTGGTGCTTTCATCTCCGCATTTTTCTCTGGCAGCTTGTTGATTGAACAGGTCTTCTCACTCGACGGACTTGGACTATTGGGGTTTGAGTCCATCATCAACCGCGACTACCCGGTGGTCTTTGCCACGCTGTATATCTTCTCGCTGCTCGGGCTCGTGGTGAACCTGGTGTCGGACTTCCTTTACACCATTGTTGATCCCCGAATTGATTTCGAAAGCCGGGAGGTCTGACGACATGGACGCCACGGCTGAAAGCCAGAGGAGCGCTGGACGGGATTCGCGCGCAGGTGCGGGGAGGGGTGCGAAAGGACGGATTGGCGCATTGTTTCACCTTTCGTCAATCAACAAGCGCCGCTGGAAAAATTTCAAGGCCAACCGACGCGGCTACTGGAGCCTGTGGATCTTCCTCGTACTTTTCGTAATTTCACTGCTTGCCAACTTCATCGCCAACGACCGGCCGATACTGGTCAGCTACAAGGGCGAACTGTTGATGCCGGCACTCGTCGATTATCCTGAATCTAAATTCGACGGGTTTCTCGCCACCACCGATTACAAGGACCCCGTGATCGCGGAGGAGATCAAGGCGCACGGGTGGATGCTTTGGCCGCCGATCCGCTATTCCGACGGCACCGTCAACAAGGATTATCCGACGCGCAAGTCACCAAGCGGCTTGTGCCTGGGCTTTCCTGCTCCACCGCCGTGGGTGTCGAAAGCAGAATTGTGCGAGACGACGCCAGAACAGCTCGCGCGGTATGAAGCGTTTGGCAACACCAACTGGCTAGGCACCGATGACCAGGGCCGCGACGTGGTCGCCCGTGTCATCTACGGGTTTCGGATCTCAGTCCTGTTCGGTCTTATCCTGACGTTCTTTTCGTCAATCGTTGGTATCGCAGCAGGCGCGGTGCAGGGCTATTTCGGCGGACGCACGGATCTGATCTTCCAACGCGTTCTGGAAATCTGGTCGGCAATCCCTTCGCTTTATGTTCTGTTGATTATCTCATCGGTACTGGTGCCTGGCTTCTGGACGCTGCTTGGCGTTCTGATGCTGTTCTCCTGGACGGCACTGGTCGGCGTTGTTCGTGCAGAATTCCTGCGCGGTCGCAATTTCGAGTACATCAAAGCGGCGCGCGCTCTCGGGCTGTCCGATGCCAAGATCATGTGGAAGCATCTTCTACCAAACGCAATGGTGGCAACACTCACGTTCGTGCCATTCCTGCTCTCAGGCTCGATCTCCGCTCTGACCGCGCTCGACTTTCTTGGACTTGGCCTGCCGCCAGGCTCACCTTCGCTGGGCGAATTGCTGTTGCAGGGCAAGAAGCACACGGAAGCCCCCTGGCTCGGACTCACCGGGTTTTTTACATTGGCGATCATGCTGTCGTTGCTCGTATTCATCGGCGAAGCCGTGCGCGATGCGCTCGACCCGCGCAAGACGTTCCAATAGGAGGGATGGATGAAAGTACCTCCGACATCCGAAACGCTTGTGCAGGTCCGTAACCTGTCGGTGGCATTCGGAAAGGGCGAAGACAAAAAGCTGGCCGTCAAGAATGCATCGTTTCGCATCGGCCGCGGCGAGACTGTAGCGCTGGTAGGGGAATCTGGTTCGGGCAAGACCGTATCAGCACTGTCCATCCTGCGGCTGCTACCTTACCCGCAGGCGTCTCACCCCAGCGGCGAGGTCTTCTTTGAGGGCAAAGACCTGCTGAAGCTGCCGGACCGCCAGATGCGCGACATTCGCGGTGATCGCATATCGATCATCTTTCAGGAACCTATGACCTCGCTCAATCCGCTGCACACGATTGAACGCCAGGTCGGTGAAATGCTGCAACTCCACGGTGGAATGGATGATGCGGCGGCGCGTACACGCGTGCTTGAATTGTTGCAAAAGGTCGGCATTCAGGAACCCGAGAAACGGCTTGGCGCCTACCCGCATGAGTTGTCCGGCGGACAACGCCAGCGCGTCATGATCGCGATGGCTCTTGCCAACGAACCGGACTTGTTGATTGCAGATGAACCGACCACCGCGCTTGACGTGACGATCCAGGCGCAAATCCTTGAGCTGTTGCGTGAACTGCAAAAAGAGCTGGGTATGGCAATGCTGCTCATTACCCATGACCTGGGTATCGTCCGCAAAATGGCCGAACGTGTCTACGTCATGCAGAATGGCGAGATCGTCGAGACCGGAGACATGGACGATGTCTTCAAAAACCCTCAGCACCCCTACACGCGTCACCTGCTCAATGCGGAGCCTTCTGGCGAACCACCCAAAGCGGACGATACGCGTCCCGTCGTCGTTGAGGCGGAAGATCTGAAAGTTTGGTTTCCGATCAAGGCGGGGTTGCTCAAGCGCACGGTCGATCACGTCAAGGCTGTCGACGGTTTATCGCTGAAGTTGCGTGCAGGCCAGACGCTGGGGGTCGTGGGTGAATCGGGATCGGGCAAAACCACGCTCGGCCTCGCCCTGCTGCGGCTTATTTCTTCAAAAGGGCCTATCGCCTACGTTGGCAAACGCATCGATGGCTTGTCGCAAAAGCAGATGCGGCCGCTGCGCAAAGAAATGCAGATCGTTTTTCAAGATCCCTACGGCTCATTGTCACCGCGCCTTTCCATTGGGCAAATCATTGAAGAAGGATTGCTGATCCAGAAGCCGCAGCTTTCTGCAAGCGAGCGGCATGAACGTGTGGGCCGGGCGCTCACCGAGGTGGGGCTGGAAGCTGACAGCCAGGACCGATACCCGCATGAATTTTCCGGCGGCCAGCGGCAGCGCATTGCCATTGCCCGCGCCATGGTGCTGGAGCCACGTTTTGTCATGCTTGATGAGCCAACCAGCGCACTCGACATGAGCGTGCAAGCGCAGATCGTGGACCTCCTGCGGGATCTGCAAAAACGCCACGACCTAGCTTACCTCTTTATCAGCCACGACCTGAAAGTTGTAAGGGCGCTCTCCAACTACGTGATCGTCATGCGCAAGGGCCGCGTTGTCGAGGAGGGTCCGGCGGAACAAATCTTTGCCGCACCCAGGCAAGATTATACGCGGGAACTGCTGGCTGCCGCGCTAAACCTAACGGCGAAGTCTGACCGCGTCGCTTGACTTGTCGTTGATGATGGCGCGGTGGATCAAAGCAACATTCAAGTCTTTTGGAACTCTTTTCAATGCTGGAAAAAACTTCTCCGCTCGTCCTTTACCATTGGCCTCAATCGCGTGCAGCTATCGCTCGCTGGATGCTTGAAGAGGTGGGCGTTGCCTACACGATCAAGACAATCGACATCACGGCCAAGTCGCACCCCAATGCCGAGCTACTGGCTGTCAACCCAATGGGCAAGCTGCCGGTGCTCACGCACGGCGATATGATCGTCTCGGAGGTTTCGGCAATCTGCTGCTATCTTGCAGATCGCTTTCCGGAAGCTGGTCTTGCGCCTTCTATAGATGATCCCCGCCGTGGACCTTATCTGAAGTGGCTTTTCTTCGCGCCGGGCTGCATCGAGCCTGCCGTCATCCACAAGACAATGCAGTGGCCCGAAGGCAAACGCGCGATGCTCGGCTGGGCCAGCTATGATGAGATCGTAAAGGTGCTGGCAGACGCTATCGGCAATGCAGAACCCTGGCTGTTGGGCGAGCAGTTTACTGCAGCCGATGTAGCCGTGGGTGCGCAGATACGTTGGGGCTTGATGTTTGGTACGCTCCCCAAGCGCCCAGAGTTTGAAGCCTATGCTGCCCGCCTGGGTGAACGCCCCGCATTGAAGCGTCAGATGGAATTAGATGGCGCTTGATCTTGGACCAAATTCGCCGCGGCAGAATGATCCCGATATAACGCAGTTCGTCATCTAGATTCCGTTTCCTTCTGCGACATGGGGTTTTCTCCTCATGACACCGCCTGGGGCAAGCGCCTTATGGCGACGACCTGGCTACCGGTTTTGGCAATGCGATCGATCGTTTCAGGCAGCGTCTCTATGGCAACCGCCATGTGGTGTGCGTTTGCATGCAAAAGCATCAAACCGTCCGCCATGATACCCACATGCCCCTTCCAAAAAATCAAATCACCTCGTTTCAAGCCCTCCAGATCGTGCGGGATGGCAACATCCTCTCCAAGTTCGGCCTGCTGCATGTCGCTGTCGCGTGGCGCTGCCATACCGGCTGCCTGAAGCGCTATCTGCACCAGTCCGGAACAATCAATACCGATGCGCGTGCGCCCACCCCACAAATACGGCGTGCCAATGAAGCGCTCTGCAACTTCCACAAAATCACGATGATAACGATCGATCTCGATGATGTGCCTGGTTATCACGTAACCGCCCTGTTGCAGCCGGCAGAACGTTTCGCTCGTCTCCGCCACGGCCAACTCCGCACCGATCGACAAATGCAAAAGTGGAGGCACCTTGATATCAGCGGCGGGATAAACAAACGTGCCGAGCGAGCGCACCTTGTGCGTTGGTGCTCTTACGGTATCGGACAGCGTGGAAATGGGTAGATATCCAACGTAGCGGTCACGAACGGCCTGAACCCACGCCCACCCATCGCGCGTATCGTAGACCATCACCGTCTCGCCAAACAGGAGCTCTGTGTCAAAGCCGTTACGTGCATTGGGCGTGGATCGCAACGGAACAGCCGCTCGCACGATTTGGTGTTCCACCCCTTCAACATAGCTCGGCGCGGCAAACTTACCCTTCAATATCGCAGCCGCGAGATCCTCGCGTACGGCGACGCGCCGCCGATCATAAGAAGGATTGTCAGGCTCAACGTGTAACCGCGATGACCCGGCGATGTCCTCATTGCTGACCTTTTTATCCTGATCTCGCGCCGATTTATCCTGATCTCGCGCAGACGACATCGAACTATGCTCCATACCAACCATTCAACAAACGGAAAACGGCGCGAGCCGACTGTGGTTCCCCGCCTTTGGGACCAAGCGGCCCTGACGATGGTCGCCAGCCGAACAGATCGACATGGGCGAAATTGCCGGCGTTCTTTACGAACCGCTTGAGGAAAAGCGCCGCGGTGATGGCGCCCGCGAACGGACCGTCGGAAATATTGGACAGATCGGCAATGTCGTCATCGAGATTGCGATCGTAGCCGGGCCAAAGGGGTAGCCTCCAGACTGGATCGCCAACGGCCTGACCTGCTGCAACGATCTCTGATGCGAGTGCGTCGTCGTTGGTGAAAAGCCCTGGCAGATCGGGACCAAGTGCAACGCGGCAGGCGCCCGTCAAGGTGGCAAAGCAGAACATTGCGTCGGGAGACTCTTCATCACCCAATGCCAATGCGTCGGCCAAAACAAGCCGTCCTTCGGCATCGGTATTTCCAACCGAAACGGTAAGCCCCGAGCGACTCAACAATATGTCGCCTGGTCGAAAAGCATTGCCGTCTATGGAATTTTCCGCTGCGGGGATCAGCACCCGCAGGCGCACGTCGAGGTCGTGCGCCATGATCATCTGCGCCAGTGCCAGAGCCGTTGCAGCACCGCCCATGTCCTTTTTCATCAACAGCATGCCGCTGGGTGGCTTAATGTCCAGGCCGCCGGTATCAAAGCAGATGCCCTTGCCAACCAATGTCACACGAGGCGCATCTGCGCGTCCGTCGGCCTTTGTCCAACGCATGTCAATCAACCTGGGTGAGCGCGGGCTTGCGCGGCCTACAGCGTGAACCATTGGCAGGTTTGCACCAAGCAGATCGTTGCCGACGATCGCCTCCACCTGTGCGCCGTAGCGGGAGGCAATCGCACGAGCCGCCAGCTCCAGTTCTTGCGGACCTAGGTCGGATGCAGGCGTGTTGATGAGATCGCGGCCAAGCCAAATGGCATCGACGATATCCAGCACCGACTTGCCATCGGCCCCCCTTGGCATCGCCAAGCGTGCCTGTTCCGCGTTGCCATTGGCGCTTTTATACCGCCGAAAGCGGTAAGCACCCAAACCCCACGCTATTGCCGCCAGGGATGGATCAGCGATTTCATCGTCAATCTGGTAGATACCGCCTGGCACGGATGATGCCAGTTGACCAAGCAGCAATTCGGATGGTCCGCAAGGCTCACCGGCAGAACCGTTTCCAATGCCGAGCAAAATTCCAGCAACGCCTCCGTCGGCACCTGGTACAACAGCCTGCTTGCGGACTTGCGCCTCAAAGCCGATCGCGTCGAGCCAACTTCTTTGTTCCGGTGTCAGGATGGGAATGTCGGCAGTCGTTTGGCCAGATCGCAGAAAATGAATCGCGCGCGCCCCCTCCGTTCCGGTAGCAGCGAACACGTCCTCTGCCTGATTGTGATCCCCCATGAATTGTGCACCTGCCATTGCCGGCCCTTCCTTTACTTAAATCTGGTCTGGCTCCGGATCTGGTCACGACACGGTTTGGAGGCTGACGTCAGCCTGCCCGGGCGTGATCGTGGCGCAGTCGGACTAAAGCTCTTAGCATTCGCAGCGCCGATGCGCACTGACCCGACCGCAAATTGAAGCGCCAGGGCACTTTTTCGCTAGTATGGCGTCGCGCCCTAGTTGATCGATGTTGCGGCAAGCTGGGTATCAACTAAGGCGCGATAAACGCCACACTAAGCCAATGATTTTGCTAGTGGCCTTCATGTCGCGCCAAAATTGTATGCGGTTGCGGCTATGTTTCAATTTTGGCGCGACAGGCCACTAGAGCGTATTGTTTGGTCGCATTTTCTTCGACGAACCGGCGTCCACTTCGTCGGAAAATGCTTCTAGCTTTTTGGTTTGACGCATTTTCTTCGACGAACCGGCGTCCACTTCGTCGGAAAATGCTCTAGCCCCAGGTTGCAGCAGCAGCCGTCGCTTTGCTGACAATTGGCATAACCTTAAGCCTTTGTTGAGAGCTGTCTCAGAAACTGACGTCAACGCTCCTTGCGATTCGCGTCAGCGATCGCCGTCAAACACATGCAACGGGATTTGCGCCATGCCGCAGAACGTAACTGTCAGGTCATCGAAGTCGTTTCGTCGGCACGCCGCAATAGGAACGGCTTGCTTGGTTGCGCTGCTGCTTGGCGGTTGCGCTGGTGCAAACAACGATCTGACTGCTGAACTGCTCAGTTCTCCAGAACCTGCGGCTGAAACCGATCTGGCAGCCACGCCGCAGACAGAACTGCAAAAGGCAACGGAATATTGGGGCAAGAAATTTTCCAAATCGCCGACGACGCTGGAGTATGCGCTCAACTATGCTCGCAATCTCAGGGCCATGGGCCGCAACCGTCAAGCTCTGGCCGCGCTACAGCATGCGTCGGAATACCATGCGCAGAACCGCGAACTGGCTGGCGAATACGGGCGCTTGGCGCTGGAACTAGGGCAGGTCGAAACCGCCAAAAAAGTTCTTGCGTTTGCAGACGACGCCACGAAGCCGGATTGGCGCATCGTGTCGGCACGTGGAACCGTCTTTGCGAAGGAGAAGCGCTACAAAGAAGCTATCGAGATGTTTGAACGCGCCATGGCTCTTTCCAACTCGCGGCCTTCCGTGATGAACAACCTCGCCATGGCCTATGCGCTGGACGGACGCGCAGCAGACGGTGAACGGCTATTGCGACAGGCGGCGGCAAAAGAAAATTCGCCCAAGGTGCAAAAGAACCTCGCACTGGTGCTGGGACTGCAAGGCAAATACGACGAGGCGAAAGCGATTGGCAACCAGGTGCTTCCCGCTTCCACTGTCGCGTCGGACACCACACTGGTGCAGCAGATGGTGCGGCTTGACCCCAAACCTTACCATGCCGATTCGGCAGGCGGTTCGCGTGCAGTCGCCAGCGCCCCTGCACTGAGGCAAACGACGACGCCTGACACATCGGGTGGTTCGTGGGATGCAAAGGTTGCCAGCGCGGAGCCTGCCCGCTGACACTTGATCGTGTTCATGTTTGCCTGGAACAAGAACACGATCAAAGTTTTTGCCTGGAGCATGTTCTTCACGCCGAACCGCACGGGTGCGCAAACAAGAAGCCATGCTCCCAAGGCACGCGGGCAACGCTCTGCCAATAGCCCGGAGCTGGCGGGCCGCGTCATTTTCCAATCGCCGCAGGCTTGACGTGCAATCGCGTCAAACGCCAGTGCGGCCGTCGCTTTCAGCGCCCGAGAGTATCCGATCAAAATCTATCTTGGACACCTCGATAACCGCTTGCGTTCTTGAAGCCACGTTCAACTTTCTCAAGATTTCCGACACGTGGGCTTTCACCGTCGTTTCACCCACACTCAACTCATATGCAATCTGCTTGTTGAGCATGCCTTGGCGCAGCATCTTCAAGACACGCAGTTGTTGCGGTGTGAGCGAAGCAAGCCTTTGCGCAAGCTCTGAATCAACTTCGGCGTTCTCTGCGGGATTGTAGCTTGCAGGAAGATAAACATTACCCGCCATAACCTCTTCAATCGCCGCAGCCAGTTCCGCACGCCGCACCGACTTCGAAATAAAGCCTGAAGCGCCGTGTCTAATGGCCTCCTGGATAATGCGGGAATCCTCCAGTGCAGAACAGATAACAACGGGCAGTTTGGGGTAGAGCGTCCTGAGCTCCAACAAGCCGTCGAAACCAGAGGTACCCGGCATAGACAAGTCGAGAAGAACAAGGTCAAACGCCTCACTCTCATCGATCATGGTTATGGCCTTTGCTATCGAGGTGGCTTCTGCAATCCGGGTGTTTGGGAATGCCGAACCAAGCGATAGCCGCAATGCCTCTAGAAATAATGGGTGATCGTCCACGACAAGGAAATTGGCCGGCACGGTCTGCGCCTCCCATGCGAGAAAGCCTGGTTCATGACTCAAATTTGCTGTCACTTTTTCAAACCCCAAGAGCGGTGGCAAGGCCGAAGCTGATCTGTCCTCAAAGCTATAGCTATTCAAACATAGATTTCTATAAAAAAGGGGGCGAGCAGTAGTACCGCTCGCCCCACCCCCAGAAACCGGAAGCGCTCTTTGGCGGCGCTAGAGCGCATTTTGATCCGATGGAATCGGATCGGCGCTCTAGCTTCTTGTTTGGTCGCATTTTCTTCGACGAACCGGTATCCACTTCGTCGGAAAATGCTCTAGCCGGCGTATGCCCTATTTCTGGGCCGTCTTCTTGGGCATCTTGAAGGTCCAGACCATGCCACCCTGGTTCAGGTGGGCGACGGTCTTGGCAACTTCGCCACCCCAGAGCGGCACCGCACCACCCCAACCAGAGACGACTGTTACGAACTGTTCGCCGTTTTCTTCCCAGGTGATCGGCGATCCGACGATGCCGGAACCCGTGTTGAAGGCCCAAAGCTCCTTGCCGGTTTCGGCATCCATCGCCTTGAGGTCGCCTTCCGGCGTGCCAAAGAACACAAGGCCGCCGGCCGTGGTCAGCACGCCGCCCCACAACGGAGCGTTGTTCTTGTATTCCCACTTCACTTCGCCGGTCGCCGGGTCCATCGCCTTCAGGGAGCCGATGTGATCATCGTAGATCGGCTTGATGGTGAAGCCCGCGCCGAGGTAAGCAGCGCCCTTTTTGTAGGTGACAGGCTCGTTCCAAATGTCCATGCCCCACTCGTTGGACGGAATGTAGAAGAGCTTGGTGTCTTTCGAATAGGCGATCGGCATCCAGTTCTTGCCGCCCAGGAAGCTGGGAATAGCGAAAACAGAGCTGCCCTTTTTGCCATCCTTGGCTTTGCTTGGATTGCCAGGGCGGTTTGCTGGATCGTAAACCGGGCGGCCATTCTTATCGATGGACTTGGCCCATGTGATCTTGCTGACGAACGGATGCGCGCTGATGAACTTTCCGTTCTCACGGTTGAGCACGTAGAAGAAGCCGTTGCGGTCCGCAGTGGCAGCAGCCTTGGTACCGTTAAGATCGAATGAGACAACCTCGTTGACACCATCGAAATCCCAACCGTCGTTCGGCGTGGTCTGGAAGTGCCACTTGATATCACCGGTTTCAGGATCAATGGCCAGACGCGAGCACGCATAGAGGTTGTCACCTGGGCGCATGTGGCTGTTCCATGGTGCCGGGTTGCCGGTGCCCATGAAGATCAGTTTGGTTTCAGGATCGTAGGTGCCGCCAAGCCAGGTTGCGCCACCGCCAGTCTTCCAAAGGTCGCCCGGCCACGTTTTGCCCTTCTCGCCGGTCATGGTGGATTCTTTGCCATTCAGCATGCCCATGTGGCCTTCGATCGTGGGACGCGACCAGACCAGATCACCTGTATCGACCTTGCGTGCTTCGATACGGCCAACGACGCCAAATTCACCACCGGACACGCCCGTTACGAGAAGCGGACCATGTGCCTCAGAGGGTACGATCAGTGGAGCTGCCGTGTATGAATAACCGGCCTTGAAATCATCAATCGTCTTTTTCCAAACGACCTTTCCGGTCTTGGCATCGAGTGCCACAAGCTTGGCGTCGAGCGTACCGAATATGAACTTGCCACCGAGCAGTGCGCCACCGCGGTTGATAACGTCGCAACATGGCAGGATCCCTTCGGGGAGGCGGGCGTCGTACTGCCATATTTCACGGCCGGTCTTGGTATCGATGGCCCAGGCGCGGCTGTAGGAACCGGTGATGTACATGACACCGTCTTTGACCAGCGGCTGCGTTTCCTGCCCGCGCATCTTTTCGCCACCCAGCGACATGGTCCAGGCGGGAACCAAATCGGCGACGTTGTCTTTGTTGATTGTGTTGAGCGGGCTGTAGCGCTGGCCCTGCGGGCCAAGGCCGTTAGAGACGACATCGCCGGTCGTCTCTGCATCCTTGACGATGTCATCGATCGTCACGTCTGCGAGTGCCGGCTGCGCTATCGTAATTGAAAGCGCGAGCGCACTCGCCGTAGCGAACCATTTCCAGGTCTTCATTGGGCATTCCCCTTGGTTGTTATCCTGGCTGCTTCCCCTTAGGCGGGCTCTCGACGGCTTAACGGAAGTCTGGCCGGGTGCGACGTTATCTCAGGGGCCTTACGACTCTTATTGCCAAATAGTACAAACTCGAAACAAACGAGGTTTTATAAGGATTAAACTTCTGTCGCGAGGGCGAATTGCAAATGCAAAAGCAATTACAATTTGAATTGGGATCGACGCGTTTTGCGCGGAGATGTCTGATTTGATTGATACGCGCAGTACGTCCTGGCGCATCAAATCTGCGAAAGGGATTGAAGCGTGGATGCAAGAGCGTTGGTTAATTCAATTGCGACAACCATTCACCCGCAACAGCTTTGCGCGCTATGTCTTTTTGTCGACACGGGGCCATTCACCGGCTTCCAGCTTCGGGTAGAAATGCATGACTGAGCGCTCGTACTCGTAGCGCGCGAGGGCTATTGTAGCGGTCCATTGCGGCAGGGGTTCTGCCATGGCTTCATTGATCGACAGGCCGCGCTCGAATGCAGCGCGTATGGTTTCCTCGATCATAGCCAACCACTTGCGTGTCTGCTCAAGACCGCGATGGCCACCTTCGGTTGGACCATGGCCAGGCACGATATGGCGGACGTCAATGGCCTTCAGAGCATCGAGGCTTGTCCGCCAGTTCCCCAGATCAGCATGTGGGGTCGTGGCCGCTCGATCCAGAAAAACCAGATCGCCCGCAACCATGACCGCGGATTTTTCCTCGATCAAGGCCAGGTCGGAGTTTGTGTGACCGGACAACGGCCGCAGATGAAAACGCCGGCCGCCTATTTCTTCAACGCCCGCGCTCACCACACGGCCAGGCAACGCTACCTCTGTCCCGCGCATCCAGTCTCCGGCGGTATGGTACATAGCGGAAGCAAAATCCTCACCCAGCGAAGCAAGCCCATCTATAACGCCTTGTGGCGCGGCAATCGTAGCGCGGTTGAAGGCCTGGTTGCCAAATACATGGTCGGGATGAAAATGCGTGACGTAGACCCGAGCAACTGACTTGCCGGTCAGTTCACGTGCGAGCGCATCAAGCGCTACTCCAAAGCGCTTGGACGGGCCGGTATCAACGATGACTGCGCCTTCTCGGCTGTCAAAAATCGTCACGTTTGCGATGGCGCCGCCGTTGCTTCGGTCTATCGCTTCAGGCACGCCGTAGAGCACCCATACGCCGTCAGCTATGTTGATGGGTTTAAGATGGTAGGCCAGAGGCGCTGCTGCGGCAGTGTCAAAAACCGCAGCAATCACCGGTAACGAGGCGATGGCCGCGAGCCGGTTCAACGCATTGCGGCGGGTTATTTCAGTTTCAGTTCGCGCATGAGTGCGCGAGTTGCGGCTGTCTTCACGCTGCCGGGTTCTCATATCGGCGTGATGCTTACTCATGGCGTTTCTGTTGAAGTGCGGTGCCGGTTGGAAGGCCCTGTTATGGCACTTTGCCGCCACGTTGCAGGAATAACCGAATGATAGATCTCACCCTGATTGTCACGGCCATCGATGAGTAGTCCGGTATCTCCCAGCGGCAGTCGTACCAGTACTGTCAGTGTTGGATCCTCGCTCACCGGTTCGCGTAATTCGAGCGTTGCCAGTTGCACGCCGCCCTTGGTGCGGAAGTCCAGATTTTCTATGAAAAATGACGGGGTATTGTCGCGCGCCAACCCGGTGTCCATGGGATGTCGGACACGAAATCGCGCGCGTACCATGCCGTCCAGCTCTCGATAGAGTTTACCTTGAGCGTGACCAACGGTTTCTGACCAATCGGCATCTTGACGGGCCATTGCAGGCGCCGAACACCCACCGCCGGCCGCATCCAGAAAGACGCTGCCGACATGCCAGACGCCATCACCCGTCAAAGCCGCGGCGCGCACAGGTGTCGCCTGCTCGACCTTCATTCGAAGTGCAAGGAAAGGTGCCGCCTTAATCACTCCCAGAGTGGCTACATGTTGAATCGGATTGAGATCGGCGAAAACGACCATCTTCCTGACGTCGTCAAGGGCGCGCGCATCGGCTGTAACTGGAACCTGCGCCTGGTTTTCGACAATCTCCGGAACCAGCACTTTCACCCGGTCATCAAATACGACGGGATCCTTGCCGAAGAATTGCTCCCTCATCTCAGTCCACATGATGGAGCCAAGTGGATCATCGCCTGGTTCGGCTAAACTTGTTGGTACGGCGATGAATGCGGACACCATGAATGCAATCATAATGTAGAGAAAATGCTGCGCGACAGCCGGCGATCGCGCAATCCAGCGCACTTGACACTGATCGTTCTCAGGTGTGCCTTTGACCATCTGCATGTTCCGGCGTTTTTCAAATCGCATATGCGGCCAGTTCCTATGACGTGGCTATAATCCTAGAGCGCATTCCGATCCGATGGAACCGGATCGGCGCTCTTGCTTTTTGTTTGATCGCATTTTCTGCGACGAACCGGAGTCCACTTCGTCGGAAAATGCTCTAGCTTCTTGTTTGGTCGCATTTTCTGCGACGAACCGGTGTCCACTTCGTCGGAAAATGCTCTAGCTTCTTGTTTGGTCGCATTTTCTGCGACGAACCGGTGTCCACTTCGTCGGAAAATGCTTTAGCATAAACTGTTGTTTGTCCCAATTGGCACTATAATTTGAGACGTTACCAGGACGGATGAACGCGCTTGATCAAGGCGTTGGTGGAGGTACACGGGTTACGCCGTAGCTTTTGAAGATTTCGTCAAGTTTGCCGGAATTTTCCAAGGTCCTCAGGGCGCGGCCAATTGCATAACCCGTGTCGCGACTGTCCTGTTTTACCGCCGTACCGATTGTCCAGGACATTCTGATATCGGTATCGTATTCCGGTTCGAGAATTTCGACATCACCGACCTTACTGCCAAGCAGATATTCTAATTCCGATCGGGGGCCAATAATGCCTGCTGCCTCGCGTGACATGAAACTTTCCACCGCGCTCTGCATCGTTCGGTAGGGCTGGACCTGGTTCTTATAGGCCTCGTCGTCAGCGAACATGATGTAATAGTGTGCAGCGGTGGAGAACTGGACTGCGATTTTTGCTTTCGCGAAGGCCTTCAGCGCCAGCGCGGGGTCAACCATCTCCCGGTGCACTGCCACCGCCACTTTTTCGTGGTGATAAGAGTTGGAGATGCCGACCAGGTTGTTGCGTGCAATGAACTCCCGTTCCATCGGCACGTGCAGCATGACGTCACCAACCGGGCCACCCGTTCGCGGGCCCTGCCATATGTTGGAGCGAAGATCGTCGTCGACCTCCTCACCAGCAATGCGCGCGATGATGTTGGCTTCCACGCCCAACTCTTTAGCGACGGCGCGACCGATGTCGGCGTCGATGCCTTTGACGGTCCCGGACTCCTCCGTCCAGGAAAACGGCGCGAAATCGTCATAGACGATAACGCGCAGCACCTTTGATTGCATGACATCGTCGAGTGGACGGGCGAGGGCTGGCAGTGCTGCTGAAATCAAGCACGCAAAAAGAGCCAGGCTGCCCATGACCGCGCGCGCGAGCGCGTAGGGAGCGAGGCCCCATCGCTGGAACCTCGCCCGCAAGTGACACGTGCCGGGGGACCCCTGCTTGCGCATGGTTGACACGCGCCGCCCTGCTCAACTGTCGTCGTGGACGGATTCGATGTAGGCGCGAATTGCCCACATGGCTTCCTGGCTGATAATGCCTTCAAAGGCCGGCATCTTGGTAACGCCGTTGATCGTCGCACCATGACGGATACGTTGTATGAACCATTCGTCGCCTTCCGCACCCTTCTCAAGATAGCGAAGGTCGGGGGCAAGGCCGCCGGAAATTGCCTGCAAGCCATGGCAGCGCGCGCAGTTCTGATTGTATCCGGATGAGCCGATTTTAACTGCCAACTCATTGCCGCTGTAAGGATTGGTTTCTCGCCATTCCTCGCCAACCGGCTCCAGCCCGGTGGTGTCGATGGGCTGTGGCGCCACGTCTCCATGAGCATAGACCTTGGCTACACCCGTCGCGAGACATGCACTGACTGCCAGGGCAGCAGCCATAATGCGAATCGAGATCATTCAAGCACTCCGCGTTTCCAACGAGGGGATCATTTATTTATTGTTGAGCGCAAAGATAATCGAGGCTGCGTTTATTATAACATTGTCAAATAGTGCAAATGCACGATCCAGATGAACCAAGTCGGCGGTGAACGCCCGGCTTGCAGCAGCACGGCTTCGCGGCAAATTCAAATGCGAAATTGCGATTCTGGACCGCGGGCAAACCTTATTTGTACCTTAGTACACTTGGGGCCTTGAATTCGTCTCCCGTAAGGTCCGTGCTGGGATATTTTGAATTTGAAAACCGGTTTACGCCCGACATTAACCAGGCGCCGATCAGACCATCAGTTCGGACATATGGACCGGCTCACCACGAAGGACCGCAGGCAACTATGCTAGAGCTTAGAAGGATTGTCGCGTGGACAACAGCGCTGGTGCTCATGCCCGCGCACCTATCCGCACTCGAAGCATACGTGTCGAATGAAAAGGACAACACCATCTCGGTGGTCAACGTTGCCCAGCAAAAGGTGGTGCGGACTTTCCAGGTTGGCCAACGGCCGCGCGGGATAACGTTCTCGCGCGACCACAAATTGTTTTTTGTCTGCGCCAGCGACAGCGATGCCGTTCAGGTCTTCGACGCGGCTACCGACAAACACCTTTACGATCTGCCATCGGGCGAGGATCCGGAGCAGTTCGCCGTATCACCCGACAACAAGCGGCTCTACATTGCCAACGAAGACAACGCCGTCACGACAATCATCGATCTTCAGTCGCGCAAAGTGATCCAGCAGGTTGACGTGGGAATCGAGCCGGAGGGCATGGCGGTGTCACCCGATAACCGCGTCGCCATCACAACGTCGGAAACGACCAACATGGCGCACTTCATCGACACCGAAACATTCGAAGTCACAGACAACGTCCTAGTCGACCAACGCCCGCGGCATGCCGAGTTCACGCACGATGGCAAGGATTTGTGGATTTCGTCGGAGATCGGCGGAACGGTAACGGTCATTGACATGTCAACACGCCAGATCAAGAAGACGATCAAGTTCGAAATTCCAGGCGTGCGTGCTGAGACCGTGCAGCCGGTGGGCATCAAACTGACCCGCGATGATAAACATGCCTTCGTTGCACTTGGGCCGGCAAACCGTGTCGCGGTTGTTGATGCAAAAAGCTATGACGTGGTGAAATATATTCTTGTCGGCCAGCGCGTTTGGCATCTGGCGCTGACGCCGGATGAAAATCTCTTGTTAACGACGAACGGTTTGTCCAATGACATCACATTCGTAGACGTGCCGCGCCTGAAGGCTGTGAAATCGGTCACAGTGGGGCGCTATCCGTGGGGCGTCGCCATAAAACCGGAATCATGAAATTTATGAAGCCCCGTTTTTCGAAAGGCGCATTATACGGTGGCCGAGGCCCGCTTCTTTTTCTCGTGATTTCAGCTCTTTTGTTTATATTTGGTCAAAGCCTCGACGAGGTTGTTAAACCGGCCTCGGCCCAATCCCTAGAGGTTGATGAAAAGGTGGTCGATGAAAACTTCGACCTCCAGACCGGCTATCGCATTCGACGCTACCAGGCTGCCGTTCCACAATCGCCACCGGCGGGAAGCCGCGTCTGGATACCGCAAATCGACCGGCTGGTTGGCGAGGAACATGCCCTGCTTTTAGATGTGTCACCAATCACAGGCGCGGGTTACGATCCCCAAACCGGTGTGTGGCGCAGCAGCAAAGTCCACAAAAGCCTACCTGGCGCGATCTGGCTTCCCGAGGTCGGGCGGGGAACAATTGACAATTTGGTGGCGCGTTTTTTTTCAGACAATCTGGCCCGCATTACCAATGGAAACATGGAAAGGCCGCTGATCGTGTTCTGCCATGCCGACTGCTGGATGTCATGGAATGCAATCAAGCGCGCGGATCAGCTTGGGTACAAACGACTTTACTGGTTTCCTGAGGGCACCGACGGTTGGCGTGATTGGGACCGGGAACTGGTGTCAGTTTTGCCTACTCCAATCGATGTCAAAGCCCTGAATTAGATGGATGCCAATTAGCGCGGTTCATTACCTGTGAGTGAACCACCAGCGTTGCGCATGAACTGACCTGGAAAACTATAAATTTTAGTTGTTGCTGGGCGTTTCACGCATCGCATGGCATGCCGAGCAGGGCAAAAAGACACTTGCGGCTTTGTCGCCACCGCTTGGCGATAACGTCTGCAATCCAGTTTCTGCAAAGCCAGCCGGGCGGTTACGCCGCCGGACTGAAGCGGTGAGCTGACAGAGCGTCGCATGCCGGCCATTCGCAGGCTGACCAATGGCGAATTCTAATCTATATTGAACGGTGTACTTCAGCGAGCGTTCGGGTTCACAATTCACGGCGTATCGAGAGCTTCCATCACTCGAACCCTGCAACGCTTCGACGTCTCCTTGCTGCTGCCGACAACTGTCGTGCCCATGAATTGCGAGAAAGTAGATGCCATGACACCGCCCGATGCCCCCCTGTCGCCGCGTTCTTCTGCAATCAACGAACCGCCGGCCGACAAAGCTGCAATTGATGCGGCGACCGCGCGCTCACGCAGCATTGCGACCAATTTGGGAGCGCTCGTTTCCATAATGATGCGCTCGCCTGAGTTCCGGAATCACACACTGTCGGAACTGGAGGTTTTGGTGGGGCCTGCGCTCGCAGCCAACCATGTTGCCATTGTGGAAGCGCGCGATCCCAAGACTGGCATTGTTGCTCCTGTCGCCGCGGCTTTGTGGGCGATGGTTTCAGCCGACGTCGATCAGCGCCTTTCGGACGTTTCAATCGACAAGCCGCGTCTGGAGCCGAAGGAATGGCGCTCAGGCCCCATTCCCTGGATCATAACGGCCGTTGGGGATCAACGCGCACTGGCGGCGCTCATGGAACAACTGGTTTCGTCACGGTTCCCTGCAACGCCCCCCAAAATCCGCGTGCGCGACAAGGAAGGCAGGGCGCAAGTCGGTCACGTCAGCCGCAGCACGCCCACTGGCGCTGCACAACCCTTGTAACTGCCCAAGCCTGGATCGCCAGTCTGGCAGGTTCTCACCATTGGGGCGCGGCAAGGGCAACTGAGCAAAACACGGCATGGCCAAAAGGCATTCCAAGCGCGGCAACACCATGGCTTGCGCGCTACGCCAACAGACTGCGCTGTTCGTTGCAGCCGGCATGTTCTCTGGCGTCCTCAACATGCTTGCGCTGACCGGCGCGTTTTACATGCTGCAAATCTACGACCGCGTACTGCCGTCGGGAAGCGTGCAAACGCTTATGGGGCTAACCATCCTGATGGCTGGCCTTTATATCGCCTATGGTCTTTTAGACTTTTTCCGCGACCGCTTGCTGAGCCGGATTGGGCTACGCGTCGATCGCGCGCTTTCCAGGCCGGTGTTCTCGTTTATTCACAAACATACCGGACGCGCTGCAACTGAGCATGCCGGATCCGCCCTTACGCCCCTTCGCGATGCAGACCAGATACGAAACTTTCTATCGAGCCGGGGGCCCGCGGCTTTGTTTGACCTGCCCTGGGTACCGTTGTTTCTTGCGATCATCTATCTGCTGCATCCCATGCTTGGTTTGTTTGCCAGTGGCGGCGCGCTGACGCTGTTGCTTCTCACCGCGTTGGCGGAAACGCTTTGCAAGCGACCGCTGGCCGAGGCCGCAGTGAGCTATGCTGAAAGAAGCGATCTTGCCGAAGCCACACGCCGCAACAGCGAGGCGATCAGAGCCCTTGGCATGGGCACTCACTTCGATAAGCGTTGGATGGAAGCGAACGCGCGCCTTTTGAACAGCCAAATGCGTGCCGCAGACGCGACCAGCACGATTGGAACGCTTGCCAGGTTCGTGCGGTTTTTCTTGCAATCGGGAATTCTAGGACTTGGTGCCTACCTCGCCATTCTGGGGGAAGTCTCGGCCGGTACGATCATTGCCGGTTCCATCACGCTTTCACGCGCGCTCGCGCCGCTGGACAGCGCCATCGCCCAGTGGCGCGCGTTCGTTTCAGCCCGTCAAAGCTATTATCGTTTGATTGCACTGTTTGACGACGGCGCCGGAATCGAAAGCAAATTGCACACAGAGCTGCCAGCGCCCGCGCGTTCGCTTTCGGTCAACAACCTAGCCGTACTTCCGCCAGGTGCACGCGATCCGGTCTTGCGCGGCATCGACTTTTCGCTCATCGCCGGTGACGGACTGGGTGTGATCGGCCCGACGGCGTCTGGCAAATCGTCACTGGCGCGAACGATCGTCGGTGTTTGGAAACCTGGTCATCCCAAGTCGTCTGTTCGTCTTGATGGCGCGGCCATGGACCAATGGGCGAACGACGCACTTGGACAGCACATTGGATATCTCCCGCAGGATAGCGAGCTCTTCGCCGGGTCGATTGCCGCCAACATCGCGCGCTTCAATCCGGCAGCTACCGATCAACAGATCATTACAGCGGCCAGATCGGCAGGCTGCCACGACATGATCGTTGCACTGGCAGGCGGCTACCAGACTCAAGTTGGCGACGGCGGTGCCGGCTTGTCGGGTGGGCAGCGACAGCGCATTGCGCTTGCGCGGGCTCTATATGACGATCCGTTCCTGGTGGTGTTGGACGAACCCAATGCCAACCTCGACATGGCTGGCGAGAACGCCTTGATTAACGCCATTGTCGAAGTGAGACGCAGAGGCGGAATCGTCATCGTCGTCGCGCACCGCCCGGCTGCACTGAAGTGTCTCAACAAGATACTGGTTACTGCAAACGGGCAGATGCAGGAGTTCGGCCCCAGAGATGAGGTTTTGAAGCGGGTATTGGCGCATGCCACATCCGACGATGCTCGCACTCCAGTGAAAAAACGGGTCAATTCCGAAACGGCACCGACCTGCGGGCAGGAAGACGGTATTGCCAGTGGGGAGCAATGCAATGGCTGAAGTGGCGCCCGAGGCAAAGCCCGCACCGGGTTCTGTTGGCCTCGCCGTTGCAGGCGAGGGACGCGGCGCAAGCAAAACGCCCGCGATTGTTACAACGCCCTATCTATTCGGCGGGTTTACGGTTCTGGCTCTTGTTCTGCTGGGTTTATTCGTGTGGGCTCAATACACGAGTATTTCGGGAGCGGTTCTTGCCCATGCCACCGTCGTTGTCGATTCCAACGTGAAAAAAGTGCAGCACCCGACCGGGGGCATTGTAGGCAAGATCCTCGTGCGAAATGGGGACCTGGTCGAGGCTGGTCAGCTTCTCATTCGTCTCGATGACACACAGACGCGCGCCAACCTGCAGATCATTGCCAATCAGATCGACGAAACGGAAGCGCGACTGGCGCGACTTTTTGCTGAACGTGACCTTGCCGATGAGATTACCAATCCGCAGATCCTGCTGGAGCGCAAAGGCGACCCGCGCGTTTCACGCATCCTGGCGGGCGAACGGATGCTCTTTGAACGCCGGCGGGCATCTCTTCACGGCGAAACAGAACAAATGCGCGAAAGGATCCGGCAATTGGAACAGGAGATCGCCGGTCTCACCGCGCAACAATCGGCCAAGGCCACGGAGACCAAGCTGATTGGTGAGGAGCTTCACAGCCTGGAAGGGTTGGAGCGGCGCAAGCTTGTGACGACAGCCAAAATGATGTCACTTCGGCGTCAGGCCGCCCGCATTACAGGTGAGCACGCGCAAATTGTGGCAGAAATCGCCAAAGCGAAGGGACGTATCGCCGAGGTTGAAATCGTCATCCTGCAACGTCGGCGTGAATTCAAGAAAGAAGTGGCGAACGATACGCGGGAAAGCGAGGCACGGCTGGCGGAACTGCAAGAAAGGTATGTTGCCGCCAAAGACCAGTTGCAGCGAATTGATATCGTGGCACCTGACAGCGGCTATGTACATCAACTCGCCGTCCACACGGTCGGCGGGGTAGTTGCGGCAGGTGAACCGGTCATGCTGATTGTACCCGATGACAATCCATTGACGCTTGAAGCCCGCGTGGCGCCGCGAGACCGCGAACGGATCTCAAAGGGCGCCAATGCGAAAATTCGCTTCGCTGCATTTGACCAGGGCACCACGCCGGAAATTTCCGGAGCCGTGAAGCTGATTTCTGCAGACCTGTCAGAGGATGGCCGTACCGGCGAACCGTATTATTCCGTGCGAATTGCGATCTCTGAAAGCGAGCTCGAAAAGCTTGAAGGCAAGAGGCTTGTTCCCGGTCTGCCCGCCGACGTTCAGATCAGGACGCGAGACCGTACGGCGTTGTCTTATCTCACAAAGCCTGTTCAGGACCAATTTTCCAGGGCGTTCAGGGAGCGCTGAACCCACCACCTCCGCGCCCAACACCCGTGTAACGAAAACCCGCCTCTTGTGCTGCCTTGGCTGGAAAAATATTTCGCAGATCGACCAGAACATCACCAGCCATCCGCGCCCTGATGGCCGATAAGTCCAGCGCACGAAACTCGTTCCACTCCGTCAAGACAACCAGAACGTCCGCGCCTTCGGCAGCTTCCATGGCATTCGCGCACCACACAACGCCTGGCAGCATCGGCTCGGCCTGCTTGCGGCCTTCGGGATCGGCAACGCGAACGGTTGCACCGCGCTCCAGAAGCATCGGCACGATGACGAGGCTGGGTGCATCGCGCATGTCATCGGTGTTGGGCTTAAAGGTCACACCGAGCACGGTTACCGTCTTGCCACGCAATGCGCCGCCGGTTGCTTTTTCAATGCGGGCAGCCATTGAGATCTTGCGCTCTTCGTTGACCCGATGCACCTGCTCGATGATCGACAGCGGTGCCTTGGTCTCGCGGCCGGTACGGATCAGCGCCGACACATCCTTGGGGAAGCAAGAACCGCCGTAACCAGGACCGGGGTGAAGGAATTTGTCGCCTATGCGTCGATCCCGACCAATGGCATTTGCTACTTCCTGCACATCAGCACCAACCTCTTCGCACAGGTCGGCGACCTCGTTGATGAAGCTGATCTTGAGTGCGAGGAAGGCGTTTGCCGCATACTTTGCCAACTCCGCGGACTCGCGCGACACGAATACAACCGGTGCATTGCGCAGTGACAACGGCTTGTATAGCCGCTCCATGACCGTGCGAGCGCGAGGGCTATCGGTCCCCACAAGTACGCGATCGGGATGAGTGAAGTCCTGAATAGCAGATCCTTCGCGGAGGAACTCGGGGTTGGAGCAGACGGCGTAATCGCCGTCGGGCCGGACATCTTTCAGTCGGCGTTCAATTTCGCGGCTGGTGCCGACAGGAACTGTGGATTTGGTCGTGATGACAGTGAAGCCTTCAAGATGTGGCGCAATTTCCTCGACGGCGGCGTAGACGTAGGTGAGATCGGCGTAGCCATCGCCACGGCGCATGGGCGTGCCAACTGCCAGAAACACGATGTCGGCCGCCTTCACGGCATCCTTGAGATTGGATGTAAACGTCAGACGTCCCGCACGCATGTTTCGGGCCAAAAGATCATCCAGGCCAGGTTCGTAAATGGGAGAGCGGCCTTCCGCCAGCAACGCAAGCCTCTTCTCGTCCTTGTCAACGCAGACCACGTTCCAGCCGAACTCGGAGAAACACGCCGCCGATACAAGGCCAACGTAGCCTGCGCCAATCATGCAAATATTCACGCCAATCCCCCAAAATCGCTGATACAAAGACGACTAGAACCCAATGATCGTTCGCAGCCCTTTGTGGCCGCCCCAAAAAGCTGGCGAAAGGCAAGTTGGCCAGACCACCAGCGATTGCGTTCACGAACCCCTATTTATGCCCTGGACGTCTGGCAAGCATAAAGAGTAACGCAGATGTGGATGGGGCAGGCGGCTGCCCCTGGAATGGCCAGGAGCCCGCGCAAAACGCGGCCGGACCCTCGTGAACACGATCGAAACAAATCCCTTCGAAGCAAAAGATGCCCGCGGCGAGCCCAGGCCGCTGTTATCTGTCGTTGTGCCCGTCTTGAATGAGCAAGCAGGCATCGGTCCCCTACTAGACCGTCTGCTACCGGTGCTGGAGTTTGAAACACCGGATTTTGAAGTCCTTATAATCGATGACGGCTCGACCGACCGGACGCTGGATACAGTGAGGGCCAGGAATGCGGCAGACCCGCGCATCAAGGCTGTGGCTTTGTCTCGTAATTTCGGAAAGGAGATCGCGGTTGCAGCCGGCTTGAAACATGCCGCCGGTGAAGCTGTCGTGATCATGGACAGCGATCTCCAACACCCGCCTGAAGTGATCCCCAAGCTCATCGCCGGCTGGCGAGACGGCTACGACATCGTTTATGGGAAACGTTCACATCGCCACGCCGACAGCACATTTCGCCGATTGACGGCCTTGGCATTCTACCGCACGTTCCGCACGCTCTCGGGCACAAGGTTGCACGATGACGCAGGCGACTTCAGGCTGCTTAGCCGGCGCGCGGTCGATACACTCAATCGGCTGGGAGAACGGGCACGTTTCAACAAGGGCCTGTTTGCGTGGATTGGTTTCAAATCGATTGGCGTCAGCTTCGATATGCCGGACAGAGCAGACAAAACACCGTCGCGCTGGCGGCCGCGACAGCTTTGGCATTTCGCACTTGATGGGCTTTTTTCGTTCTCGACGATACCGCTACGCATCTGGTCTTATCTCGGCCTGGCTATCTCGTGCATGGCACTCATCGCGGCAACCTACATTTTCATCGACACCATGCTTTACGGGAACCCCGTGCGCGGCTACCCCACGCTCATAGTTTCAGTTCTGTTTTTTGGCGGAATACAGCTCATTTCACTTGGCGTGCTTGGTGAATATCTCGGTCGCGTCTACGAGGAAGTGAAGGCTCGCCCGTTGTTCATCGTTGCTGAAACGGTGGGATTTGAGCCTGACAATGCCAGCGGCGCAAGCGGCACCGGCAGTGAGCCTCCAAGGCAACCCAGCGCATGAAATCGTCAGGTGAAGAGCCGCCAGCCAACATCCTGCTTGTCGCTGACGACTTCGCCATTTCTGAGGGTGTCACCGAAGGCATAGAGCAGTTGGCCCGCGCTCACCGGATTTCTGCAACGAGCGCCATCGTGACCCTTCCCCGATGGAAGCACGATGGTGCGCGGCTTGCGGCCCTACGTTGCGACATCGCCATTGGCTTGCACGTCAACCTGACCGTTGGCGAACCTATTGGGGCACTACCCTCACTTGCACCAGACGGCAAATTTCCCACGCTTGGGACGCTCATTGCAAAGGCCACAACCGGCCGAGTTAAACCCGATGAGGTGCATAAAGAGATCCTGCTACAGCTCAGGCGATTTGAAGAATTCGCAGGTTACCCGCCTGACTTCATCGACGGACACCAGCACGTCCACGCGCTACGCGGCATTCGCGACGCCTTTGTGAGCGCCATCGCCGAACACTTTGCGGGCCAGCATCCATTGCCGCTGGTTCGCATTCCACATGACAATCCGGCCGGCCTACTGCGACGTGCCAGAGCCAGATCGAAGGCGCTTTTACTTGCCGGCCTTTCGGCTGGTTTCCGCCGAGCCGTCCTGCGAGCGGGCTTTGCCTGCAACGATACATTTGCGGGTGTCACCACGTTTGGCGCAACCCAAGCAGATGTAACACGCGACCTGGAGGCGGCAGCAACCGGTGGCGGGCCGATCCACCTCGTGATGTGCCACCCTGGCGTGCCTAGCGATGAACTTGCTCGGCTCGATCCGCTACTGGCCCGACGCTCAGCGGAACTGTGCGTGCTGGCAAGCGACAACGCACTTACCAGTGGCATGTTGCATCCCTCACGCAGGGACCCGCGCAGCCCGATCGATTGGAAGGCATGGCCTGATGCAACCAGCCAGTCTGCAAGACGTGCATGATGGGTTTGGAACTGGATCGGCGCTCTAGCAGACGTTGACGCTTGGTATCGGGTGCTTGGGCTGAACCCTGGCGAAACACGATTAATGACGCCTCAATCGAGCGCTGGCGCGATTGTTTTATGGGTTGGCATGGCGGCAGGGCCTTGCGCGAGGACATGGCGGGATTGTCGAACCACGCCCCGCCGACGAATGCCATCACCCGCCGCGATAAGTTTCAAGCATTGCCAACCTTGCCGCGCCCGACCGTTGCGGCTTTGTGCCTTCCTGAAAGACGGCGATGCCCTAAATTTGCCAGGGCTCGACACTGCGCATTGCTTGTGGTATATTGTATGCCAGAGATGATTATGTGAAGGGCGGCGGCATAATTGCGGGCAAATAATCGCGATGTGCCGTCGCCACGCTGCTTTGCGCCGCAACGTATGTCTTAAAGGCCGTTGCTGCCATGCGGACGAAGACCTTTCTTTCAAAAATGGCGCTTTTGAGCGACCGAATGACGTTAAATTGCTCCTCCTGGATTTTTGGAGGCAAAAAAACTCAAAAAAAACACGGGCGCGGCAGCTTGCGACGATGACATCGTTTCAGCCTCGGTGCACCCTGTGGTGATGAACAAGGCCGCGTTCAGCCGGCCATCACAATGCCGGATAACGGCAGCCAAAAATGACCCTGGGAGGGGCCCATGGATCTTTTCGAGCACCAAGCCAAAAGGCTGCTCACTGACTACGGCATTCCCATGCCGATCGGCGAAACCGCACGCACTGCCGACAAGGCCGGTCAGGCCGCGCGGCGCATAGGCGCCGAAACCTTTGTCGTCAAAGCCCAGATCCTGGCCGGCGACCGCAAAAAGGCCGGTGGTATACGATTTGCGTCAACGCCGGCGGAGGTTGAAAAAGCCGCAGCGCAGATGATCGGCTCGACGTTGGTGACCAGCCAAACCGGCGGTGTCGGTGTGCCGGTCGAGGCGGTTCACATTGAGGAGATGGTTCGGGTTGCCCAAAACCTCTACCTGGCAATCACAATCGACAAGCGAGCGGGTCAAATCGTTTTGCTGGCGTCGGATGAAGGCGGCGAAGACATTGAAAAGCGTGCCGAGGACGGCGCAGGACAAATCGAGCGACTTGCGCTCAGGTTGGAAGGAAAGACGCTGCAGGGCGATTTCGAAAGCGTAGCTGAACGCATCGTCAAAGATCCGCAGTTGCGCTCCGGCCTCGTCACCATAATGCGCAACATGGCGGCTGCATTCGTAGGTCTCGATGCCTCGCAAGTTGAAATCAATCCGCTGGCGGTGACCAAGGATGGTGCGCTTGTTGCCATTGACGCGAAAATGACACTCGATGACAACTCTGTTTTCCGCCGGCCGGACCTTGCCGCCCTGCAGGCCGGCAGCAAGGCTCCAGCGGACCCATCCGAGCTTGAAGCGCAACGCCACCAGATCAATTACATGGGGCTTGATGGCAACGTGGGGCTTGTTGTCAACGGCGCGGGATTGGCACTTGTCACACACGATCTGGTGGTCGACGCAGGCGGGCGGCCGGCCAACTTCATGGATATTCGAACTACAGCATCGAGCCTCGACATTGCGCACGGCTTCGGTTTGATACTCAAAAACCCGGCGGTGAAATCCATCTTCGTCAATGTTCACGGCGGCGGCATGCAGCGATGCGACACCATTGCGGAAGGCATCGGCATCGCCATGAGGCGCTCTGGGCGCCGCGTCCCGATCGTTATACGGATGGCAGGCAACAACGCTGCATTCGCTCACACTGTTCTCAACAACAACGGCGTGGCCTTTACAAGCGCCGATGACATGGCAGAGGGCGCAGCGGCAGCCGTATCCGCCGCACAACGGGAGGCTGCATAAATGGCTATACTTGTCACAAACGAAACCAAGGTCATGTGCCAGGGCCTCACGGGCAGGGCTGCAACGTTTCACTGTGGGCGAATGCTGTCTTATGGCACCAAGCTTGTTGCAGGTGTCGTGCCGGGCAAAGGTGGGCTTAAACATCTCGACCTGCCGGTCTATGAGACAGTCGCGGAGGCGAAGGAAGCTACCGGCGCCAGCGCCAGTCTGGTTTTTGTTCCACCAGCAAACGCCGCCGCCGCCATGATAGAGGGCATCGAAGCGGAGCTGGAACTTCTGGTCTGCGTCACCGAGAGAATTCCTGTTCTCGACATGGTGCGGGTGCATCAAGCCCTGGCGGGATCGCAAACACGCCTGATCGGGCCCAACAGCCAGGGCGTTCTGGCGCCTGGCATCGGCCAGCTCGGCGTCATGACGACGGTGGATGCGAGAAAGGGCGGCATTGGCATCGCCTCACGCTCAGCGTCATTGACCAGCGAAGTCGTGCTGCAGACGACGCGTGCTGGTCTTGGCCAATCCACCACAGTCGGCGTGGGGGGAGATCCGGTGCACGGCATGACGCTCAAGGACACCGTTGCGCTATTTCTCGATGACGATCACACCGACGGGATTATCGTGATCGGCGAGATTGGTGGAACGGACGAGGAAGATGTTGCGGCACTGATTGCTGAGCGCAAACCATCCAAACCCGTCGTGGCGCTGATTGCGGGCCGCCATGCACCGCCAGAACGGCGCATGGGTCATGCTGGAGCGTTGGCAACCCAAGGCGTGGGATCTGCCGCTGACAAGATAAAAGCCCTGGAACGCGCCGGCGTGCTTATCGCTCCTGACGCCAGCCGTGTCGGGGAAGCGATGCGAGAGGCATTGTTATAATTGCGGGGATTTTGCTTTTCGCCAAGTTTTTCACGGCTCTACCGCGTCAAACTTCAGATAGGCATGTTAGAGCGCATTCCGATCCGATGGAATCGGATCGGCGCTTTTTGGTGTGGTCGCATTTTCTACGACGAACCGGTATCCACTTCGTCGGAAAATGCTCCAGCTTCTTGTTTGGTCGCATTTTCTGCGACGAACCGGTATCCACTTCGTCGGAAAATGCTCCAGAATAAACACTAAGGGCCGCTTCAGCTTCTGCTGCAGCGGCCTCGCTTTTTCAATACGCGCTGTTGTTGCCCTAACTGCTTGTTGGCCTCAGCGCCCGGCGCGGCGCACGCAACACATCCAGATCTGAGCGGCCACTGCTGCGGGCAGCCAGAAGTAAGCATCCGTGGCGAAAGCCGGTATCAGCAGAACAGCACCAAATCCGAGACAGATGAAGCCAGTGTTGGCCATGACTGTGTAGACAGCTTGTTTCACTCGCAGCGCCCCCGTCCGAAGCGATTGTCAGCCGGTCGCTAGGCACGCAAAGCGCCGTTAGCGACATCGAAAATCAACACCACTTCATATCAAGATACGCGAATTGTGAGTCGCGTCGAGTGCGGATTCGCAATAGGGAGCACTGCACAAAGATCGGATTCCGTTGCAAAATCAGCAATCTCAGGTAGCGAGTTGCGTGGGACCACCAGTGTGCAATGCATCATCACGGACGGAAAATCCAAGCAACGTCGCTTTGCGGCGCACAAATTTCGGGCAGCAAGTGATAGCTGGAGGAAGCACGAAGCAGATTCAAATCAGCAAAATTCAAAACTTTTTCTGACTTATATCAAAACATTTTTTGCAGATGCGCAGAGCAAGTTGCCTGCGAAACGCAAAAAGTAGAGCATTTTCAGGTGACGTGCGACGCGGTAGAGCCGTGAAAAGCATGCTTCAAACATTAGAGCGCACGTGCGCATTGGTGCGGACGGCGGGACTCGAACCCGCACGGCGGTTAAGCCTCGGGATTTTAAGTCCCGTGTGTCTACCGGTTCCACCACGTCCGCAAGGTGGACCGCTTATGCGCAATGTTGGGCCGGTGCGCAATAGTTGGCGATCGTCAGCGCCGCGCTAGAGCGCTTTTCGATCCGATGGAACCGGATCAGCGCTCTGGCTTTTTGGTTTGGTCGCATTTTCTGCGACGAACCGGCGCCCACTTCGTCGGAAATTGCTTTAGCGACATTGGGAGCGGGGTGAAACCGCATCAAGTGGCGGCGAATAGCCCTGGTGCTGTGTCACCATGGCAGGAGGCTTGGCCATAAACGGGCATATTGACAGCTCAAGTGCTGGCCAGTGGCATACCAATTGGCTATTTCAAGTCTGTGATCAATTTGGTGGACGGTCATAGCTGCCGCCCCTTTTGGAAAACTTTGCGATCAGCGCCGATCGCCTGGTTGGACACAATATGGCGCAGAACAGATGGAGGAATTGAGCATGGCAGTGTGGGTGCGGTTTACGGACGGCGCGAATGAGGGTTTCGGCACGTTGGCGGACGATACGGTTACAGTCCACAACGGAGATATGTTCAATGGCGCAAAACCGACAGGAGAGAAAAAAGCTTTAAGCGCCGTTCGGCTTGCCATGCCGTGCCGGCCCAGCAAGATGATCTGCCTGTGGAACAATTTCCATGCGCTTGCCGCCAAACTGGGTGTCGCGGAGCCTTCCGAGCCACTTTATCTGCTCAAGGCGCCAAGCGCATTCATGGGCACTGGAGAGCCGATCCGGCGTCCCGCGTCCTACGACGGGAAAATTGTCTATGAAGGCGAACTCGGCATCGTCATCGGCAGGACGTGCTCGAATGCAAGCGAGGCTCAGGCCGCCGATGCGATCTTCGGCTACACCTGCATCAACGATGTGACAGCGGCTGAAATCATCTCCAAGGATCCAACGTTCGCTCAGTGGGCGCGCGCCAAGAGCTTCAATACCTTTGGAATATTCGGGCCTGCGATCGCCACCGGTATCGACCCTGCCAAACTCAGCGTCCGCACCGTGCTCAACGGCGAGGAGCGGCAGAACTATCTCATCAGCGACATGATCTTTCCGGCCGCACGCCTTGTATCAATGCTTTCGCAGGACATGACGTTGAATGCAGGTGACGTTATCGCCTGCGGTACATCCATCGGCGTGGGTGCAATGAAAGACGCAAAGAACACTGTTGAGGTAACGATCGAGGGAATCGGCACGCTTTCGAACACGCTGGCGCAGTAAAGCGTGGGCTCTGGTGGGCGGCGTGGCGGCACCAATCCGGTAAAACATGTTTTTCATCAGACCAGCCGGCCGACTTAGAGCATTTTCCGACGAAGTGGACACCGGTTCGAAGTAGAAAATGCGACCAAACAAGAAGCCAGAGCGCCGATCCGATTCCATCGGATCGGAATGCGCTCTAGATATTTGAGCGCTGCCGCCAGATCCAGCGTGTGATGGGTCCGTAGGCGAACCAGAGCATGAAAACGTTGGGGACGATAAATACTGCCAGCACGGTGGCAACCGCCCCGGCTGGCAGTGATCCCAGCCACGCCAGCAGATCCTTAAACATCAACTCCAGCGTCAGCAGCGATGCCCCGTTCATCATCGGAACGAGCAAATAGATAGCAAGTGAAACCAACGCTGCGACGAGGAATGACCCGGAAATCAGCGCAAGCAGGCGCCTGCCACTAGCCGGTGCACCTGCCCGCATTGCGTCTGCCAAACCGGCCTGCGCGCCCGCAGCCAACATGGCGCCGACCGAGGCGGCTGAGCTTCCCGAAAGTCCGACCAAGGTCGCCACCAAGAGCAAAACCGCCAGTGCGAAAACATATGAAAGCACGAACACAATGAGCGCGCGCATCAAGGATGGATTGCTGGAGTGACGCTCTGGCGAAACCATGTCGCTTCTCCAATACTGCGAAGTCAGCCAGCCCACCGCCGAGGCAGCCTTTCCTGCGTGCGTGCAGCATCTTGACTGAAACGCTGCACGACTGCCGTTAGCCACCCGCCTTCGCATCTTTCACGACGCGAATAGAGAGTTCGCGGAGTTGCTTGGACGAGGCTTCAGAGGGAGCGCCCATAAGCAAGTCCTGCGCCTGCTGGTTCATGGGGAACAAGGCAACGTCGCGCACTGCCGCCGAACCGGTCAACAACATGACGATGCGCTCCAGACCAGCCGCCATGCCACCATGGGGCGGCGCACCGTATTTGAACGCCTTGAGCATGCCGCCGAAGCGTTCCTCGACCACCTCGGGTCCCAGCCCGGCGATGCCGAACGCCTTGATCATGGTATCGGGACGATGGTTACGCACCGAGCCCGATGCGATCTCGTAGCCGTTGCAGACAATGTCATACTGATAGGCCTTGAGAGAGAGGATCGCGTCCTTGCCCGCGGCCGCTGCGGCGTCGAGTGCTTCTGCGCCACCTTGCGGCATCGAGAAGGGGTTGTGCGAAAAATCGACCTGTTTGTCGTCTTCGTTCCATTCATACATCGGGAAGTCGACGATCCAGGCGAGCGCGAAACGATCCTCGTCGATCAGCTTCAATTCCTCGCCGACGCGGTCGCGCGCATCACCGGCGAACCTGGCGAACTTTGATGGCGTACCGGCCGCGAAGAAAACAGCGTCACCGTCTTTCAATCCCAGTTGCGCGCGAATGGCTTCAGCGCGTTCAGGGCCGATGTTCTTGCCGATGGGACCAGCAGCTTCAAGCGTCTCACCGCCGTCTGCCTTGCGATAGAAGATATAGCCGAGGCCCGGTTGGCCCTGGCCCTGCGCCCAGGAATTCATGCGGTCGCAGAATGCGCGTGAGCCGCCCGTCGGCGCGGGAACCGCCCATACGCGCACGGCCGGGTCCTTGGCGATCATGCCTGCGAACACTTTGAAGCCTGAATCGCGGAAGTGCTCGGTCACATCCTGCATTTCAATCGGGTTGCGCAGGTCGGGCTTGTCGGTGCCGTACTTGGCAATAGCCTCGTCATAGGGGATGCGCGGCCAGGCCTTCTCTTCTGACCCGGCCCCGCCCGTCACCGGTTTGCCTTCGGCGAACGTTTCGAACACGCCCGTCAGGATTGGCTCCATGGTCTCGAAGATGTCGTCCTGCGTGACGAAGCTCATTTCCACGTCGAGCTGGTAGAACTCACCGGGCAAGCGGTCGGCGCGCGGGTCTTCATCGCGAAAGCACGGCGCGATCTGGAAATAGCGGTCGAAGCCCGACACCATCAAGAGTTGTTTATACTGCTGTGGCGCCTGCGGCAGCGCGTAGAATTTTCCCGAATGGATGCGGCTTGGCACGAGAAAGTCGCGCGCGCCTTCGGGCGACGAAGCCGTCAGGATGGGCGTTGGGAACTCGTTGAAGCCAGCCTCATGCATCGCTTCGCGCATGTGACGCGTGACTTGCAGCCGCTTCATTATGATCGCGTGCAGGCTCTCGCGGCGCAGGTCCAAGAAGCGATAGGTCAGGCGCAGGTCTTCTGGATAATCGGGCTCGCCAAACACGGGAACTGGTAGCTCCTGCGCCTCGGACAGCACCTCGATCTCGCGTGCGTCGACCTCGATTTCACCGGTTGCGATGTCGGGATTAACTGTCGGCTTGCCGTCGATCACGGGGCGCGCGCGGACTTTGCCATCGACGCGGATCACCCACTCGGAGCGGACTTTCTCGGCGGCCTTGAACGCGGGGCTGTCAGGATCTGCCACCACCTGGGTGATGCCGTAATGGTCGCGCAGGTCGATAAACAACAGGCCGCCATGGTCGCGCACGCGATGCACCCAGCCAGCAAGCCGCGCTTGCGAACCTATATTTACAGCGTTCAATTCCCCGCAGGTGTGCGAACGGTAGCGGTGTTGCTTTTTTTCACCGGTTTGGTCTGCAGCCGCCGTCGCCGCCTTCGCCTTGGCCATGGCGCATTGCCCCTCAAAATCATCGAAATTGCTAGTTCAAGGGCCGGAAAAGCGCACGCTACCTTGGGAAAGTCAAGGCCAGGCCCCGGCCATACCCAGACACGGCCTAATTGCGACCGAATTCGCGCTTTGCAACACGCGACAAGCACAGCGTCGTGCGCTATACCCCCTCCCTGCATGATAGTCGTCACAAAAACCAATGACCTCGCCAAACTCTGCCAGGAGCTTGCCGCCCACGATTACGTGACGGTGGACACGGAGTTTTTGCGTGAACAGACCTTCTGGCCAAAGCTCTGCCTGGTTCAGCTTGCCGGGCCGGGTATCGAGGCGATCGTCGATCCACTCTCGTCGGGGCTGGATCTGGCGCCGCTGTGGGAGCTGATGGCGGATGAAACCACCGTCAAGGTATTCCACGCTGCGCGCCAGGATCTGGAAATTGCCTGGAAAGAGGCTGGGCGTATTCCGTCCCCGATTTTTGACACGCAGGTTGCGGCCATGGTCTGCGGGTTTGGCGACTCGGTCAGCTACGGAAATCTGGTCAAAAAGATTGCTGGCAAGGACATCGACAAGTCATCCCGTTTCACCGATTGGAGCAGGCGGCCGCTGTCGGACAAGCAGCTTAACTACGCTCTTGGTGACGTCACACACCTGCGCAAGGTTTATGAGTTCCTGAAACAGCAGCTCGACGAAACCAACCGCCTGTCGTGGCTTGACGAGGAAATGGCCGTACTGACCAATCCGGCGACCTACCAAACGCTTCCCGAAGATGCCTGGAAGCGCCTCAAACTGCGCGTCAAGAACCGCAAAGCATTATCGGTGCTGATGGAACTGGCCGCCTGGAGGGAAGAACTTGCCCAAAGCCAGGATGTGCCGCGCGGCCGGGTCATGAAGGATGATGCGCTTTACGACATCGCCAACCAGTCACCCACCGAGCCTGAGCAACTGTCACGCTTGAGGAGCATTTCGGATGGCTTCTCGCGCTCATCGAAAGCGCGCGACATTATCGCTGCGGTGAAGCGCGGGCTGGAGCGCGACCTCGCCGAGGTGCCGCCATTGCGCCAGGGCCAGCCGCTCACCGCGGAGGCGACTGCGACGGTTGAATTGTTGAAGGTGCTGCTGAAGTCCGCCGCAGCCCGCCATGATGTGGCGCCCAGGCTGCTGGCCGATACGAGTGATCTGGAACGCATTGCTTCTGATGAGGCTCCAAAGGTGTCTGCGATGCACGGCTGGCGCCGCGAGCTTTTCGGTGACGATGCCCTCGCCCTGAAGCGCGGCGAACTCGCGCTTTCGCTCAGGAACGGCGAGGTGACGGTGCACAAGGTCAGCGTGGAAAAGGCGGGTTAAAGCGTCGGGCGCCAAATCCGCACTATTTTTGTTTCTCATTTCAAGAATCAATAACGTCATTGGCTGCAGCCAATGACGTTAAGGCACATTGCGCCCGTGGCGCGAGCGGATCATGTGTCAGTCGTCCAGAATGCCGTTGTCATTTTCGCGCCCGGCGGGCCACCAAAGCTGGAGCGGACTGTCAGGCGAACGGAAAGCAGCGATGCGCGCTTGCGTACCTGGCGACAACAGGAATTTCTCGAATGAGCGCGCACCATCCTGGTTGACACCGCCAACCTTGTCGGGCCGCACGATGAAACTCGCCATGACACGATGCAGTACAGGGTCGGAAGCTACCAGGATTTCCAGGTCCGAACCTTGCTTCTTCTTTATTCGCAGAAACGGCCATGCGCCGAAAATGACGTAGGCGCGTTGGGATGTCGCCGCGCGGATTGCACGCCCTTTTCCCAATCCCTCATCGAGATACCACCCGGCCTTGTCGGGACGTCCCGCCATCTGCCAAAGCACATCCGTCAGGTAGCTGACCCCAGGCAGTGCATTAACGATGAAGGGCGACTTGGACCCTGCAATTTTCTTGAACGCAGCGGCGGCATTCGACATGCCACGAATGCCGGCAGGGTCCTCAGGTGGGCCAATGATCACCATCTGATTGGAAAAAACCATACGTGGCCAAGCACTGTAACCGCTCAAAACGAAATCTTCGGCTTCGGGTTTGCCGTAGTGGGCAATAACCAGATCGGCATCTCCGCCTCGGGCGCGATCAAATACATCGGAGCCTGAGTAGACGTCCACTTCAAGTCCCGTTTGGGTTTTGAAATCCGACACCAAGTGGCCGATTAAGCCGCTGAACGCAGGTGTGTTGACGATCGCCAGACGAATGGGCTTGCCATCGGCTTGCGCAACGGGGGCGGCAAGCATCGCAATCGCGAAAGCCAAAACACCGAACACGAGTGCGCAAAATCTTGTATTCATATGTCGTAATTCCTAATTCCAGAGCCGCTACGACTCGACACATGCTGTCGCATGCGTGATACTGTATCGGAGAGAATACAGCAATTTCCGCAAGATATGGCCATGGCACAACGCATTTTGTTGGCGATCGACGATACGGATAATCTTGAAAGCCGCGGGACAGGCCACCGTGCGCGGTTGCTGGCACGTCTTCTTTTCGAGCAGGGGTACGCGCGGGTGCGGGGCATCAGCCGGCATCAGCTCTTTGTACACCCCGATATTCGATACACCTCTCACAACAGCTCGCTTTGCCTGGATCTGGAGTGGAGCGGTAATTCTGCTTTGGAGAGGCTGTCTGAGATCACGCACGGTTTTCTTGCCGAACACGCAGCACCTGGGTCTGACGCCGCCTACGCGATCATGGCCTATGATGAGGTTGGCGACGACGTGGTGGCTTACGCGCTAAGCGCCAAGGACACAGTACTCAATCAGGATATCGCGCGCGACCTTGCCAAACGCGCCGGCGCAGTGCTGGCCGGCGTAACTGGCGATGAAGGCGGCGTCATTGGTGCGCTCGCGGCGGTTGGTCTGCGCAAAACCGGAAACGACGGGCGTTTTGTCTGGGTCGAGGGCGTGCGCGAACTGACGGGCGTGCTCACCTACGAGGCCTTGCTTGGGCGAACAGGCATCGATGCCATCAAACCGTTTGACGGAACTGGGCCCGTTGCGCATGAGCGCATCAGCGTTGATCCGTGGCCGCGCCCAGTACTCATAAATCACCAAGCAGTTCTACTCGTTGAAAGAGCGGAGGAAACAAATGCAACCTGCGACTGGCGGCTTGTCCCGCGCGAGATCACGAAGCGCTATTGAGGCCGTCGGGCCGCTGACGGCAGGGCGGCTGGCCTTCCTTGTGTTTCTAGGCATTTTGAGTGTCGTTATGCACGAGACCGTGCGCCTGCCGCTGCAATTGCCAGGGCACCACGGGCTTGAGGCCATGGCGCTGCTGGTCATTGCACGCTTGTCATGCACGCATCCATTTTCGGCAAGCATCACCGCGCTATCGTCGGCAGCGGCATCAACCGCCATCGGCGCCGGACACGGTTGGGTTTCGCCATTCCTTATTGTCCTTCCAGGTTTGGTGATGGATGTTGGCATGCTGGCTTTGAAACGCCTGTCGCTGACGGCAGTGCTTGTCGCGCTGCCTTTCGTGGCTGCGGTTGCCCATGCGACAAAGCCACTGCTCCGCCTTGGCCTTTGGCAGGGCTGGGGCATGCATTTTGGCTCGTTTCGTCACGGCGCCGCGTGGCCAATCTATACGCATTTGGCGTTTGGATTTATTGGTGCGTTGATTGCCGTTGTCATGTGGTACGGCTGGTATCGCGCAACACGGCGCGAAGCGTAGTGCGCTTTCAATATAATTGTTAGCCAACCGAATGAAGCCCCCGCGAGGTCAAACCTGGCGGGGGCTTTATCGTAACGGCCAAAGCAGTTGGCGTGCTGGGTTTCAGAACTTGGCTCTCAGTCCCACGTAGGCGGAGCGCCCTGGTTCGGGGAAACCGAAGGAATGCTCGTAATCTTCGTCAAGGATATTCTCGACGCGACCAAACAGTTGCGCCTTTCCATCCGGCAGTAGGTCATAGCTCATGCCGAGATTGACGACATGGTAATCACCCAATTGCATCACTGGTGTCGAAGTGGGAGTATTGCCGCCGCCACCACCGCCGCCACCTCCTCCGCCACTGCCACCAGTGCGCGCAAGCACCTTGCTTCCGGCGATGTAAAGGTAGGAGGCATTGACCGCCAAGCCATGACCAAGCACGTAGTTCAATGACAAAGTCGCCTTATGCTCGGGCCGGTTTTGCAATTCTTTGGTGCCCGCGTCGGCCGAACGGTTCTTGGAGTCCATGAACGTGTAGCCGGCAAGTACTTGCAGCCGATCTGTGGGCGTCCAGCGCAAGGTGGTTTCAACACCCTGGAAACGGTATTGGTCGTAATTCTGGACGATGCCGTTTTCGTCTGCCTCGATGAAATCCTTCGCGTCGATACGGAACAGGGCAACAGTAAAAAGCGCATTGATAGAAGGTAGCGCTTGATCGATGGCGATTTCGTAGTTCTGCGTCCGTTCGGTGTTCAAATCGGGATTGCCACGGTCGACCTCAAAAAGATCGCGAAGCGTTGGAAAGCGGATTTTGCGCGCAACCGAACCGCGCAGCGCGGTGAGATCGGTAATCGCATAGCGCAGGCCAGCCAGATATGTGTAGTCGCCGTCATTTGACTGGTCGCGATGCTGTGATGCCCAACCGCCGCCGACAACGCCAGAGAGCCGCTCGGTCAGGCGCATTTCGTATTCCAGGGCTGTGGAATAGACTTGAATGTCGTGAGATTGATCGAAGTCCGTGCGCTTGTTTTTGCTGCCAGAGACACTGAACCCATCCGAATCCCAACCTTCGTTGCGACCATCGAGTGCCAGCGTCAAAAGGTTTCCTTGGCCCATCTTGTAGGCGAGTTGAACGCCGCCACCCCAGATGTCTGTCGAAGCATCTTCATGCAGGGCACCGTTCTTGTCCTGAGTGGAAAAGGTCAGGTCATCGAAGCCGTTGGTGAGTTCGTTGAGCTTGTTATAGAAGAGCGATGGACGAACTGTGAAATTGGGTGAGAGCTTGAATAGCGCAGTGCCCTGGATTGACAGGCTGTCGTAGTCGTCCACCCGCTCAAACCGCGTGCGCCGCGCAAAAATCGATTCATTTTGTGCGACGGTGCTGACGGGCTTGCCATATTCACCCTCGCGATATCCGATGCTAAGGCCGAACTGCGACCAGGGCGAAGCCTCGTAGCTCATATTGGCGTAAAGCGAACGGTCCTCGCGGTCCGAGTTCACGCGCCGACGGCGGCTTTGCAGCGTTGTCGTATTGAAGTCGTCGGACAGATTGAAATAGTCCTGGTCATAGTTCGAGGCCGAGCCGAACATTTTAACTTTGTCGCTGCCGTAACTCGCTGTCACGGATTCACGGTGTCGTTTCGGCCCGCCAACCTCAGCTTCGGCTGTTCCATGCAAACCCGGCGCGGCGCTCTTGGTGACAATGTTGATGACCGCCGCGTTACCGCCCGGCCCGTAGAGCACAGAACTGCCGCCACGCGTCACCTCAATCCGCGCAATGTTCTCGACGGGAATAGCGCGCGGATCGAACTGGCCGTCGAATGTCGAATTCATCGGTACGCCATCGAGCAAAAGCTGCACATTGCGCGTCCGCAAACCCCGGATGTCGATCCGCGGAACCCCGTCGGCGCCATTGCGCACATAAAGACCCGGCAGAAGGTTGATTGCCTCATCAAGCGTCTTGGCGCCCGATTGCTGAATTTGCACGGCGGTAACCTCGTCGACCGTCGTTACTTGCTCAACGATGCGGCTGGAGATCTCAGAGCGGCCTGCACTGCCCGGCCCCACGGCGTTACGCGTGGCGCTGTTGGCAAGACCATAGCCGCTGGCGGGGCTGGTAAGTTCTGGCTCAGGCAGAGGCAGAGCTTCTTCATCCATGTTGCTCGATGAGCTAGCCACAGATGGAACCGCATCGGGCGAAGGTTGCTTCTTTTTCTTCGCCACTTTTTTCTTCGCCTGCGTTTGGGAAGACCCACCGCCCCCATTTTGAGATGCGGATGCCGGCGAGCCGGCCGCAGGCTGTCTTTTGGGCTCCTTTACGACGACTTCGGGTAATGAGAACTCCGGTTGAGGCAGGGCCGCCGCCGCTTCAAGTGGTGCCACAGCTTGTTGCGCTGATGCTGACCCGGATGCCGCAACACCGCATGTTGCCCACAACACCAAACGAAAGATTCGCGTATCGAACACGCCCCCATCCCCCCAAATACATATTCTCTAAAGCTATGTTTGGCAGGATATTGCGTGAGTGACATATAAAATATGCAGAATCGGCCGCAGGTCACTGAAAACAGTGGCGATTTTGTTACTTGCAGGAAGTTGCAGCGTTTCCGCTTGACAGTCTGTTACACTGGCGAAATGGCTGGGGTTGCCCGTGTCCACCGGTAGCCGTTATGCCGAGCCAGCCGAACTGGTGTAGGCAATGCGAAAGCAAGCCACATTCGAGAAATCGAGGCCCGCCATGGCGAAATCATCAGACAGGAAATCGGTGTCGAATCGGCAGCCCTCACAGCCGACGAGGCAACCTACATCCTCGGATACCGAGATGCTGACACCCTCCGAAATGGCCTTGCTAAGGCGCGAAGCGAAAGAAGCAGCCGCCTACGGCAAAAAGGTCTTCGCGAAAATCCGCCCGAAGGGCTAGCCGCACTCCGGACCCCGTTTCTCAATCGAAACGAGGCTCCTCCGCCCATGCGCAGATCGCCCCGTCACCTCATTAATTCAGATGGTCGAGAACAGAGGGTGAGCGGACATCTCGAGTACAGTAAACCTGACGTTGTTCGGCATCGTTGCTTACGACGGCTTCCTCTGCGATGCGTTCGGTTCTGCGCCCAGAGGTCAGCTTCAAAGCGAGGCGACGTCTATGCAGGGTTCAGAAACACAGCCAGGGGCCTAAGCAGGTTTTGGGGGTCCCGCCCTTGCAGGCCATCTGCGAGGAGTAACACGAAATCATCGCCGAGCCTGGCTTGCAGTTCGTGCGCACTGGCCCCTTCCCCACGAGACCTCGCCCGGCGAGCGTATTTTTAAGAGCGTTTGTAGAGAAGAGCACGGCAGCGTCGTGGGTGAAGTTCTCACCAAGGGCTGTAACCCTGGCACAATCGGCGGCCTGAACTGTCGGCGAAAGTGCGCACGCCATCACCACCGCTATTAGCGCGAATTTGAAAATCGGCATTGTCCCCTCCGAAAAAAAGAAACTCACTTCAACGCTAGGCGATTGACTGGCGCGCGCCAATTGCAGACATCCGAGGTTAGCAGTGCAGGGCGGTCCAACTGCTCCTGCCAAAGACAGCTCCTGGGAATCTCGACGCCAAGCACATCGCTATCCAATCTCGTGCGCCACGCTCAATCGCGTGGATTGTAGGGGTGTTTCTTGCGCCACTCGGACATGAAGTAGGCTAGGCCTTCGTCGATTTCAGGCGGCATGACGATGCGAACCGTAACGAGCAACGCGCCTTCGCCCCTGCTGGACTTAACGCCTTTACCCTTCAATCGGAACACGCGGCCTGAACTGGTTCCTTTAGGCAACGTCAATTGTAGTCTGCCGGTGGGCGAGTTCACCTCGATCTTCCCGCCGAGCACGGCTTCGTCGAGCGAAACTGCAAGCGTCATGTGCACATCGTCGCCAATGCGCTGATAGTCAACGTGTGGCTTGATGTTGATTTCCACGAGCGCGTCGCCAGCCTCGCCACCGCCGAATCCGGGTTTACCTTTGCCCTTCAGCCGCAGCACCTGCCCATCGCTGACGCCTTCAGGTACGGTCAAATCAAGCACGCCGCCCTCCGGCATCGTCACGCGCTTTTTGGTGCCGGCGATGGCTTCGAGGAATTCAACGTCCAGCGTGTAGCGCACATCCTGTCCGCGCACGTGAAAGCCGGGCCGGCCGTTGGGGCGCGAGCCTGGCCAAGTGCCGTCTCCGAAAAAGTCGTTAAAAACGTCGGAAAAAGTGCCGCCGCCGGAATAGGCCCCCGCCGTGCTGGGCTGTGGCCTGCGCACGGGCTCGCCCTTGGCATCGATCAGACCGGCATCGAATTGCTGGCGGCGCTCTGGATCACCAACGATGTTGTAGGCCGCTGACAGCGACTTGAAACGATCGGCTGCGGCCTTGTCCCCCGGGTTGAGGTCTGGATGGCACGTCTTGGCAAGACGGCGGTAGGCACTGCGTACTTCCTCGTCGGAGGCGCCACGCTGAACCCCAAGAACCGAATATGGATCACCAACCATCGTGCCGACGTTCCAAAGTGGCCACTGAATTGCCGGCTGCACCCAAAGTGGAGATGCCGCAGCCGGAAAGGCCCATTCACCTGTAACTTGACTTGCTCACTATACGCGGCTGCTGCCAAAAACGGCACCCTGCCAGCCCAGGAATGAACACAATGAACAGGTGCCCGAATTATGGCAACACGCGACTTCTCCGGGGATGTTCCGCTTTTATGTTAAAGGTGGGCGCCGACGGCTCGATCGAAGGCAGAAGGTCGTGAGCTCCGTGCGCTTGAGCGCTTTTCCCGACGAAGTGGACACCGGTTCGTCGCAGAAAATACGCTAACCCCTGATGCGAATTTCAGATTTCTTTTCAAGTTGTCCGGCCAGAACACCGAAGCGACGCCGCAGGCGCTCGCCATCCAGATCGGCAAAAACTTCCGGGATCTTGAGAACCAGGGTGTCACCTTCGATGGACAATGGTGTCATGTCGATCACACCTGGCAGGCCGATGGAGAGCATATGCGCGGCGCGCACGGCAGCACCGATCAGCCGTGCCCGGTCCATGCTGCGTTTGGGAATGAAACTCTTGATTCGCTCGGAGAGATGCTCGCCCTTGGCCTCGCTGGCGCCGGCGTGGCGAAAATATGCTGTCAGTCCAAGAAACATCCGACCAGCGTGGTCGACGCCCCCCAGGCTTGCGTGCGCGATGATATTGAGACTTTGCTCGCCGCGGTAATCAGGATGCGCCCGCCAACCGATGTCCGATAAAAGACATGCGGCGTGGCGCAAGCGGCGCTCCTGCGGCGTCTCTTCCAGTCCGCCTGGCGCGAACAAGGCGTCAGTCCACTTGCAAAGCTCAAAGGCATGCTGCACCGAGCGCGACCGCAGTCGCGCAAAGGACTCGCAAGACGACATCAACGGATCACGATGACGTTCTGATTCGGGCAGCATCGTGTAGAGCAGGCCCTCTCGGACACCAAAGACAGAAAAGACGAGTTCAGATGGCTCCATCCTTTTGAGGAGCTGCATGAGTACCGCTGCTCCGAAGGGGAGTACGTCACGGCGCGCCTTTGAAACCTCGTCAACGCCTGGCAGCGCGGTGAGCTTCTTGGCCTTGACGATTGTTTCGCAAAACTCGATTGCCGTTTCCGTAGGCAATGAAAATCCATGCATTACACGGAGTGGATAGTCGGCCTGCTCCATGTACATTTTGGCAAGCGACCGCCACGTTCCGCCGACCGCATAGAACGGACGCCCGCGACCCTGCTTCAACCATTTCACGCCATCGAGTTTCTCGCCGGCGAAATCGAGCGCCTTTTCGACGTTGGCGTTGGTGGTGTCGATCAGCCTCAGGCCGCCGAGAGGAAGTGTGGTCGCGTCATTGAGGCTGTCGCCGGAAATGTCAATGAGTTCCAGGCTGCCTCCGCCAATATCGCCGGCCACACCGTTTGCTGCGACAAACCCCATTACGATGCCGTTGGCCGCAAGCATTGCTTCTTTTTCACCCGACAACACTTCGATACGGGCGCCCAACTTCTGCTGCCCAACACTGATGAACGCGGGTCCATCCGCGGCCTCACGGACGGCGGCAGTGGCAATTGCGCGGATGGTTTTGACACCGAGATTTCTGGCGATGGCGTGGAAACGTGTCAGAGCAGCGATTGCGCACGAAACACTTTCATCGCCCAGTTTGCCCGTCGACGCGACGGTCCGGCCTAGTCCGCAGAGGACCTTTTCATTGTAAAGTGGCGTGGGTGCCCGCGTCAGACCATCGTAGATCACGAAGCGAACGGAGTTGGAGCCGATATCGACGATACCTATCGGTTCAAGTTGAGCGACGCGCTCGGCATTCAGCAAATTTTCTCGCAGGGCCACCAGCGCCCTCCTACAACCCGTTCACGCTTCATTGAATCGCTATCGGGTTTTATGCTTTTGATTAGAGCATGTTTATCAAGCTGAACCGCAATACACTTCAGCCAAACATGCTCTAGCGTTCAGGCGCCGACCCGACGGCAGGCGTTCTGCGAGGCAGATGTATAAGGCCGCGTCAGGTGAGAGCAACCCCCGACCGCTGCCGAAACAAACGATTGGTGAATATTGTTTGATAGGCGCGACATATTTCTTGACGGAGTTATGTTAGCCACACTCGCGATTGTTGCTATTGGCCCGGACAGTTAGGCATGCTGATCTGGATCAGCGCCGGATGCTTCGCCGTTGTCGCCGGTGGCGCCAAGCACTTCTGCGGCGAGCGCCCGAGTAACCCGCCTTTTGCTAATTAGGGCTTCGCGATCGAGGCGCTCTACAACCGTATTGACAGCGGCCATCGACCGCTCGATGCGCAGGGCAATGAAATTGACCACATGCGGCTCAACAAGCAGTTGCCTGTCGGCAAACAACTTGACCAGAACGGCCTTGATCAAAGCTTCATCGGGCGGCGCTATCGTTATGAGGGGTACAGCCCGCAGCCGCGACCTGAGATCGGGCAAGGCGACATGAAGGGCGCCTGGAGCAAGCCGTGATGTCATCAACACCGTGAGGTGATGTTCGCGCGCGAGATTAAGAAGATGGAACAACACCCGCTCATCAGCGATTGCGCTGTCTACGTCTTCCACCAGAAGTGCGTGATGTTGCTTCAACAAATCCAGAGCGCCTTCGTCAAGCGCGCTTGCGGGAACGGCGGCTGCGCCCGAGTTGGATTGCCAGACGTTTGCGATATGGGATTTACCGGAGCCTTCAGGCCCAACCACGATTGCGGCCCAGTGTGGCCAGTTCGGCCAACGATCGACGAGTTCTACAGCCGCACCATTGGACTGCGAGACAAAAAAATCCTCCATGCCGCGTGCTGAGCGCAAGGGCAGATCAAAAACGAGCTGACGCGGTTGGCTACTCATGCAGGTGGTGTGTCCCGTCGCGTTCGCGCCTCATTGCCTGGCGCGTTCGCGCTCGCTGTTGCGCCATCAAAATACAATGAGCTGTTGAGGTATACCCGCAGGGCAAATCGCACCAACACGCCGATGGCTGCAGCGACTGGCACGGCAACCAAAACGCCGACGAAACCGAACAGGTAGGAAAACACGAACAAGGCGAAGATCAACCAGACCGGGTGCAGCCCGATCTTTGACCCCACGATATTGGGGCTGAGGAAGCCCGCGTCGAAGGCCTGACCAGCAAGGAAGACGCCGACCACCATGGCGATTGGCATTATGTCTGGCCAGAACTGAATGACGGCAAGCGTGGTTGCGGTAATGATACCCAGCGCCCAGCCGACGAAGGGGATAAACGTCAATATGCCGGTCATTATGCCGACCAGCAGCCCATATTTAAGACCTGTGGCAGTGAGGCCAGCGGCATAAAATGTACCCAGGATAAGGCACACTGTGCCTTGTCCCCGGATGAAAGCGGACACCGCGTCGTTGACGTCTCCGGCAAGACGGCGGATGGCAGGTGCGTGTGCACGCGGCAGCCAGCCATTGATCTTTTCGATCATGGGATCCCAGTCCAGCAGCATGTAGAATACAACCAATGGCGTCACCAGGATCAGTGAAACGAGATTTATGAGCGCCCGGCTCTGATCCCAAATCGAACTTGCAAGCCAACTGGCGATGCCACCCCAGTTGTCCGATATGCTTTTGGCAAGGCCATTCATGCCGGCCTCGAAATTCGTGTATCGCGATCCGAGGTGCTCGCGCGCCCAGGCGTCTACAACGCCTTGAAGTCGCATGGCCTCGTCAGGCAGAGCCTCGGCCAACTGCTGCGCCTGCGCTGCCATCAACGGCACGACAAAAATAAGCACGGTTGCAAAGGCTGCGATCGCAACAACGAGTATGAGAATTGACGCCCATAGTCGCGAGAAGCCGATCCGTTCCAGGGTGCTTGCCAAGGGATTGAGAAAATAGGCAATCACCATCCCGGCAACGAACGGCAGAAGAATGTCTTTCAAAAGCCCGATGAGCAGCACGAGCAATAGCGCTACGCTCATCCAGAACACGACTTGTCGCTCTGCCCGCATTGCCCCCCCTTTGGTCTGGCGAAACCGCCAAACCCCAAGTGCTTGCCGTTCCATTTGCAATCTTCAGCGCCTGGCAAAGCGCAGCATTGCGGCGGCTACGGCGAACTTGGTCCTGATTCATAACCTGTCATGTGCAGAAGCCAAGTCCTTGCGTAGGCGGCCAGAGAGGCAACGATCAAAAGCGCGGTCACCCAGATCATGATGCCGCGCAACGGCCCCAGTCCCAATCCAAAGCTCTCGTCCGCCATCACGGCTGCCGCCAGCACGATCTGTGCGACTGTGTTGAACTTCGATACGACCAATGGATGTATGATGACCGGGTTCGCCAGGAGCCACGACAGGACAACACCGATTACAATGAGCACATCGCGAGTCACCACAGCGATCACCAGCCACAGTGGAAGCTGACCACCAACGCCCAGTGCGATATAGATACAAACCAGCAACAGTTTGTCCGCGAGAGGATCAAGATATGCACCAAGCTCGGTGGTCCAACCGAACCGCTTGGCAAGGTAGCCATCAACGCCGTCCGAGATACCTGCGATCACGAAAAGTACGAACGCGGCCTGCATCTCTCCTGTGAGCAGAAGCCAAAACACGATCGGTACAAGTACGACACGGCCAAGTGTTATGAAGTTGGGTAGGTTAGCCACGCTTAATTCAATCCGTCAGTCGCAATGCCAATGTCACCGCCTCACGCAAGCCCAATGGGAACAGCAGGAATTATCGCGCCGTGGACCGCAGCGACAAACGCCCGCCGAAATTCTAAAATTTGCGACTTTGCAGATGCCACAGGCTCATCCAGATCACCAGCCCCGATTGCAAGGTTGTTGAATGGTACGACGTTCAGAGCCCCGGAAGAGTGAAGCACGCGTGAGGGTACGTGCTGGATTGTTGGTTTTCCTCGTTAGCATACCGGCCGGGCTGGTGTGCAACTCATCTGGCTGATGCCCGACCGCGCAAGCCTTGCGGGGACACCCCCTAATATGTTGGCTGCATTAAAAAATACACTATAAATCAATTCCTTATGCTTTCATGCCAAAATTAGAACGGGCATCGCGTTGCAAAAATAAAGTGCCCGGTGCCGCTGGCGCCGGCAGCTAAACAGCTCTTTCGTCTGAAGCATGTTTTTCACGGCTCGACCGCTTCACACTTCAGCTAAACATGCTCTTTCGTCTGAAGCATGTTTTTCACGGCTCGACCGCTTCACACTTCAGCTAAACATGCTCTTTCGTCTGAAGCATGTTTTTCACGGCTCGACCGCTTCACACTTCAGCTAAACAGCTCTTTCGTCTGAAGCATGTTTTTCACGCTGAACCGCTTCACACTTCAGCTAAACATGCTCTTTCGTCTGAAGCATGTTTTCCACACTGAACCGCTTCACACTTCAGCTAAACATGCTCTTTCGTCTGAAGCATGTTTTTCACGCTGAACCGCTTCACACTTCAGCTAAACATGCTCTTTCGTCTGAAGCATGTTTTTCACGCTGAACCGCTTCACACTTCAGCTAAACATGCTTAGTAGCTCGATCGCAAATACCAGTTGCCGCCGATGTTCTGGAGCGTCAGGCCGCGTGCGGCGAATACATTTGCCAGAGCGCTGCCGCCTCCTGGATAGGTAACCTGCATATCAGCGGACCGCGCGGAGACCGCGTCAATACGCACATCCGATATGCCTTGGGTGTCCAGCACCTTCGCTCTCAGCGAATTCCAATCCGCCAATCCCTGGAACTCCACCTGCATGCGGACGGGTTCGCCGCCGGCCGCCATCGCAGCGACACCGCCATACTTTCGTGCCTTAACGGCTTTCCAGCGCCCCTCCAAGATGCCCAGGGAGACCACTGCCGCAAGCTCCATCGCGTAGCCGACGTCGTCATCATAAACACGATAGCTGCGCTTGAGATTAAACGGGCCTACCGCGTCCTGTCCGGCCAGGGTGACATGTATGCGGCCTGCGGGTTTGTCGATCTCTGCTATGGCCGCAATAACCTTGACGCCCCCATATTCGCTCGCCATCACACGGTTGGCACTTTCATCACCGGTGAGAAGCATGTTGAGAGTGTCTTCGTGAATGACCGGCTTTATGGCCTCCAGCTTCAGCGGGGTCAGTGTATTTTTAAGATCCAGGTCACCCCAGATGTCGCGCCACGCCTTTTCCACACTGCCCGAGCGCGCCAGTTCGCCTTTTTCGCGTACGGCCGCCACAAGTACGACTTCTGGAGCCTGTTCTTCGATGAATGGAACATTTTCGCGCTGCAGAAGGTCGCGCACGGCATCAGGGCGAAATGCGAAGTCCAGGCTGGCAAGGTATTCGGTGGTCGAATTTCGCTCTGATCGGACGACAAAACCGTCAGCAAGTGACCGTGTTTCTGCTTTTTTGATTTCATTCAGACGACTGTAAGCCGAGACCGGAACGAGACGCTTCAAGAGCGATCGAAACGCCGCCTTCTGGCCATCGGCAATCGCCTCCTCCTTGGCTTTCACGGCATTGGCAGCTTCGGCCTGCACGGGGTAGTTAGACACCGTGAAAACGCGGTCAGCATCACTTCTGGCGATGGCCTGACCGGTTAGAGAGGCCGTCACCGTTGCCGCTATCGATGCCAGGAACACCTTAAAAGCCAGCGAGCCGGTAAAGTCCTTCGCGCGGCGCGTCGGCATATTGATTTTGACCATTCCGTTCATCCTTCCGCCGTGCGTACCTCACTGCGAAGCAGGTGCTGGCGATACCAAGCAAAGTCAACTGAGCCGCCTCAGGATCAAACCCGCAGCTCCGCCTATCGCGTATTGCGAGCCTCACCTTGCGAGCCTAATCCCGACCTGCTAGATCGCCGTCATGTTTCATGGAAACATGCTCAGGATCCAGCTTCGTCATTCAGGCATGTTTTCACGCCGAACCAAAACATGCCCCAGCCGAATGTGCTCAAGGCCACCGCATCTCCCTTTAATCCGGCGAAAGTAAGGGGTTTTCAAGGGGGGGGAACAAAGCGTACGTAGTTCGGCCGGTTGAGGCCTGTCCAACCTAGAGCGTATCCCGATCCGATGGAATCGGATCGGCGCTCTAGCTTCTTGTTTCGTCGCATTTTCTTCGACGAACCGGCGCCCACTTCGTCGGAAAATGCTTGTCTTCTTGTTTGTTCGCATTTTCTTCGACGAACCGGTGTCCACTTCGTCGGAAAATGCTCTAGAGACCAAGGGGTGTTGACGAGATGCTGCACCCGCCCCATGACCGTTAGACTGAGGCCCCATGTCCGATCATGCAAAATCGTCTGCCGCGGCCCCGATCACATACCGTGATTCTGGCGTCGACATCGACGCGGGTAACGCCTTGGTGCGAGCCATCAAGCCTTTGGTCAAGGCCACACGCCGCGTCGGCGCCGATGCCGATCTTGGCGGCTTTGGCGGATTGTTCGATCTCAAAGGTGCAGGCTTCAGTGATCCAATACTTGTCGCAGCGAATGACGGCGTCGGCACGAAGTTGAAAATTGCCATTGATACCGGGCAGCACGATACAATCGGCATAGACCTCGTGGCCATGTGCGTGAACGATCTTGTTGTCCAAGGCGCAGAGCCGTTGTTCTTTCTTGATTATTTCGCTTGCGGAAAACTGGATCTCGCCGTTGCGGAAGCTGTGGTGAAGGGGATCGCCGATGGCTGCCGGTTGGCGGGCGCGGCCCTGATTGGCGGTGAAACGGCAGAAATGCCGGGGATGTATGCTGCTGGCGATTACGACCTTGCGGGATTTGCGGTTGGGGCGGCTGAACGAGGGCAGCTTTTGCCGCGCGCCGACATCGGCGTTGGCGACGTGCTGCTTGGGCTACCCTCAAGCGGCGTGCATTCGAATGGTTATTCGCTGGTGCGGCGCCTGGTTGGGGAAGCGGGACTGGGCTGGGATGAGAGCGCTCCTTTCGCATCGGACAAATCCGTGGCAACGGCTCTTCTTGCGCCGACTCGAATATATGTGAAGCCGATGTTGGCAGCTTTGAAGGCGACTGGCGGCGGCGGGCCTGGCGGGGCGATCAAGGCCCTGTCCCACATCACCGGCGGCGGCCTTAGCGAAAACCTGCCGCGCGTGCTTCCAGGCGAGGTTGCCGCGCGCATCGACCTCAACCAGATACCTGTCCCCGGTGTATTTGGCTGGCTGGCAAAAACCGGGCGTCTTGATGGCGATGAACTACTGCGAACCTTCAACTGCGGCATAGGTATGGTGATTGTTGCCGACAGTGCCCGCGTCAGCGAGGTGGTGGCAGCACTGGAACAGGCAGGGGAGGCACCAGTCACGATTGGCGAGGTTGTATCACCCTCCGGCAGGAAATCCGAGGCCAAAGGCAAGGGCGAGGCGTGGGCCGTCAACTACGCGGGAACGCTGTGCCTGTGAGAACGCGCTCTAGCTTTTTGGTTTGGTCGCATTTTCTGCAACGAACCGGTGTCCACTTCGTCGGAAAATGCTTGCTTCTTGTTTGGTCGCATTTTCTGCGACGAACCGGTGTCCACTTCGTCGGAAAATGCTCTAAGTTCAAAACCAATTGATCTTGCGCCGCTGCGCCTTATTGCAGCCTGTTGCGCAACTCAAAAGCCACGCCATGAAAACTGATAGCAATAAGAATTCCGCCGCCGCGCGCGAAGATGCCTCGATCAACATGCCATTGAGCGAGTTCATACCGCTGATCGCGGCGCTGATGGCACTCGTCGCACTCAGCATCGACATCATGTTGCCGACGCTTCCCAACATTGCGCGCTCATATGCGCTAGCCGATCCCAACGAGCCGCAATTGGTCATCACCAGCTACCTTGGTGGTTTCGCACTTGGACAAATCATGTGGGGACCGGCTTCTGACCGGCTAGGGCGGCGACCGGTACTGTTGTTCGGGCTGTGCATATATCTGGCTGGCGCAGCGGGCGCGTTGCTATCAGGCTCTTTTGGAACATTGCTATTGATGCGGGCCCTGCAGGGATTGGGAGCTGCGGCACCGCGCGTCATCAGCCTTGCCATCGTACGTGACACGTTCAGTGGCCGTCCAATGGCGCGGGTCATGTCTTTCGTGATGATGGTGTTCCTGATCGTTCCCATACTGGCGCCACTGCTGGGACAGGCCTTGGCCCACCAAGGCGGGTGGCAATCGACATTTTATGCCTTGGTGGCTTTCGGGCTCATCATATTGATTTGGGCGAGTGTTCGGCTGCCGGAAACGCGTCATGAGGCTGACCGCAAAAACGCTCGCTCAGAATCCCTGCGGTCGAGCTTTGCCAGCGTCTTATCGAACCGTCAGACTGTTGGTTACACAATTGCCGCCGGTTTTCTTTTCGGCTGCCTTATGGCGTATATCTCAAGCGCTCAACAGGTATTTGTCGATGTGTTCAAACTCGGCGATGCGTTTCCGATTGTTTTTGGCGCCGTTGCGTCCGTCATGATTCCCGCATCAATCACGAACTCACGTCTTGTCATGCGGCTTGGCATGAGACGCCTGTCGCAAATCGCCCTGGTCGTATTCAGCATCGTGTCCGTGGGGCTGACAGTTATTGCGCTGATGCGAACGCCGCCATTCATACCGTTCTGCGGATTGCTTGCCAGCGCGTTTTTCTGTTTCGGCATGATCCAGCCAAATTTCAACGCACTGGCAATGGAGCCGCTCAACACCGATTCAGGCACGGGCTCGTCGTTGATCGGCTTTTACCAAACGGGTGCGGCGGCACTGATCGGCTGGTTCATCGGACACTTGTTCGATGGCACACTGCTGCCGCTATCGGTCGGGTTCCTTGTTTGTGCGTTGGCCACTTTTTTTGTCGTCATGGCGACAGAAGGGCCCAGGAACATGTTCAATACCGGTCCTCAGCACGGCAGCCGGCGATGACCCCAGGTTAGGCTGTGCATTGCACAGCAATTTTGGCGTTGCCGGGCGCTAATCCCTTTCATGTCGCAACAAATCGCCGTACTGAGCTAGCCCGCCTTTCTCACGAGGGCACGGCCGTCATCGCGCTGGCGCGAGATCGACCCGCAAGGAGGGAGGCGAAAAGCGTAGCGGTGGTCTACGGTTGAGCCGCCCGACGCAGCGGTCGGCCGCGCCAGCGACCCGCAGGGCGGGGTGAAAATGATGACAGTCTGTGTCGTGCCGCTTGCCCGATGTCCCACATCGAACTACACGGCTCTCCTGGCCTGTCATCATTTTCACCTCCGTGCCGGCCATACCATCGTGAGAAAGGCGGGCCAGCCCGCCTTTCTCACGAGGGCACGGCCGTCATCGCGCTGGCGCGAGATCGACCCGCAAGGAGGGAGGCGAAAAGCGTAGCGGTGGTCTACGGTTGAGCCGCCCGACGCAGCGGTCGGCCGCGCCAGCGCGACCCGCAGGGCGGGGTGAAAATGATGACAGTCTGTGTCGTGCCGCTTGCCCGATGCACCACATCGAACTACACGGCTCTCCTGGCCTGTCATCATTTTCACCTCCGTGCCGGCCATACCATCGTGAGAAAGGCGGGCTAGGGATGAGCAGCAAGAAACGAATCGGCATTTTGATTTCTGGCCGCGGCTCCAACATGGCGTCGCTTATCGAAGCCGCGCACGCGCATGACTACCCAGCAGAAATCGTCACCGTTATTTCCAACCGACCGACCGCGGGTGGTCTGGCCATTGCCCGCGATGCGGGTATCCCTACAGTCGTGATCGACCACAAGGATTTTGCTACCCGGATGGCGTTCGAAGCCAAGATGCACCAGGCGTTGCTTGATGCTGGCGTGGAGCTGATTTGCAGTGCCGGGTTCATGCGCATGCTGACGGGCGGCTTCGTCGACCGGTGGCGAAACCGTCAGCTCAACATTCACCCGTCGCTGCTGCCAGCCTACCCCGGGCTCGACACGCACGCTCGCGCGCTACGCGATGGCGTTCGCATTCACGGCTGCACCGTACACTTCGTTCGGCTGGAAATGGATACCGGCCCGATCATCGCCCAGGCCGGCGTTGCGGTGCTGCCCGGGGACACGCCCGAAACGTTGGCTGCGCGTGTGCTCGATGCCGAACATCGGCTTTATCCACATGCTTTGCGGCTCGTTGCGTCCGGTGCGGTTCGCGTCACAAACGACATCTTGGAAACTGCACCGCCGACTGACACTCCTGCTGCGTTGTTCAGTCCTCCCCTTCGGCCGTGATCGAATCACTTCCAGCAGGCGGTCCAGGCACGACCGATGGTCGCTTGAGACACTGAGCCGCATCTGCGCCATCTCAGAAAACCCGAGTCACCAACTCAGCGTTTATGCAGCGATCTGGGAAAATAATTCCACGTGACGGGGAGGCGAAAATGTGTGGTCGATCAATCACTCTGATGCTTTCAGCGGCGCTTTTCGGTGTCTGATTAACCTATCCCCGTCATAGATGTCGTCGGGCGGGCCGCGGCTGTTTAAACGAATAATGCGTGACCCAATTTCCCGATCCAGGGATAAAAGTGGCGGCGACTTGACCGGTTACATGGACTCAGACTGATCTGCGGTGGTAGGGAGCGGCTAATCTCGGTGATTTTTACTGGGGACGCAGTGTCCCTGCTCGTAAAACTCAAGTCCGCCGATAAGAGCGGACAACAAAAAGTTGCCGAGCCCGTAAGCCCTAGGGAGGCGCACCTCGACCCAGGCGGCCTGAGGAGGTGGTGAGTTGGTCCGGAACTGCGTCTTGGCAGGTTGCTGCTGGCGCATGGCTTGGAGGCACATAAAAAAATGAACGCCATCGAGACACACGCTCGGTTGCTTGGCGAGGAAGAAAGTATCTGGTTTAAGCTTACGCCCCTGCTCAAAGGCAATACCGATAATCCAATGGCCATCTTGTTGAAGATGGCGGAGCGCTATGGCCCGGTTATTCCCGTCAACATGGGCTCCGAACGCGTCGTTCTTGTGTCAGAACCGGAACTGTTCAAACACGTTCTGGTTTCCAAGGCCGACAATTACATTAAATATTTTGACGGTCTGAAGCCGATCTTCGGCAAGTCGATGATCACCAACGATGGCGCGCTGTGGCAGAAGATCCGCATGCCGCAACAGCCCGCGTTCCATCCGGATGCGTTCGCGGACTACATCCCCTTCTTCACTGCGGCGATCAAGCAGAAGATGGACCAGTGGCGTACTTACGCCAAGTCTGGCGAATCCTTCGAGATGGTGGAGCAGACCTGGACGCTTGCCGCGGACATGATCTGCAAGGCGATGTTCGACCGCGACATGCCATTCAATCCGCACGTCGTCTTCAAGTATGTAAAAACCTACACCAATGTGCAGGAGCACAAAGGCATCCGCGAGAAGAAGAAGTCGGGCAGCGCCTACGAAGCAACCGAGTTCGATGCAGCAAAGGCGATGCAGGCCTGGGCCGACGTACCGCCCGCAGTGATTGCTGCAACGTCGCGCGACCACAGGGAAAAAACGCTACTGAAGCTCATCGAGGATTGTGTCGCCGATCCCAGCATCCCTGAATTTGACGAGCAACAGGCGATCGACGAGATCAAGCAATATTTGTGGGCTGGCACCGAAACCACAGCTCTCACGCTGGCTTGGTCGCTTTATCTGTTGTCGATCCATCCTGAGGCGGCAAAGCGCGTCATCAAGGAAAGCGAGGATGTGCTTGGTGATCGCGATCCAACCGCGGCTGACTACACATCGCTCGTCTACACGCGCTCTGTCATCCAGGAAACCATGCGCATTTATCCTCCTGTGTGGGGCCTCATTCGTGTGGCTGCGAACGACGATGAAATTGCTGGTTTCAAAATAAACGCAGGTGATCGCGTCGTTGTGTTTGGCTATTCCGCACACCACAACCCGCGTTTCTGGGACGAGCCAGAGGAATTCCGGCCTGAGCGGTGGATGGACAAGTCAAAGCGTCAGGTCAAATATTCCTACATTCCATTTGGTGCAGGCAAACGTTCGTGCATCGGCGGCGCAATGAGCCAGGTTGAGAACACGCTGGCGCTAGCACTGCTTTTGCGCCGTTTCCGCCCCGAATACGTCGGCCCGAATCCCGCAGGCATCAATGCGACTGTGACGCTGACACCGAAAGGTGGGCTGATGTTCAAGATGCATGAACTGGATTGAACGCGATTATTGTAGTTGCGAATTTAAAAAAGACGATCATGAAAACGCCGGCTCACATGCCGGCGTTTTTGTTTTTTTGGGCGTCGTTTAGAGCGCATTCCGATCCAATGGAATCGGATTAGCGCTCTGGCTTTTTGTTTGTCGCATTTTGTTCGACGAACCGGTGTCCACTTCGTCGGAAAATGCTCCAGCCTGAAACGACTGTATTTTCAAATTGGTTCAGACTTTTCCTGAGCGGCACATTCACCTTGGGTTCAGCCAGAAAGTGGCGTGATGATGTTCTCGCCCCAAGATGGTGTTCAACGCCTCAACAAGAACTGCACCTCGCGTTGGCGTCTTTGGAATTTGTTGTATGTCACGATGAAACTTCAAGGAATTGGTTAAAATGAAAACCGCAATACCCCTGGCAACCGCTCTATTTCTTGCGACCTTTGCACCGTCATACGCTTCAGATGCAGGACGATATATTGGACCCGACCCTTCAGCGCCGGGTTGGGAGCGCATTGATCCTGAAAGCTGGAAGCCAAACAAGGCGGCGAACCCTGGCGAACTCGTTGGTGCGCTGCTTGCCCGCTACATGGAGACAACCGAGGGCCGTCCAAATATCAAGGTTCATATCTGGAATTCGGGTAATCAGTTCCGGTCCGCCGTCAATACCCAGGGCATTCCTGATGATTCGATCCTAGGCGATGAAACGGTTCTCGTTTCGGAACCAACCGAGGGTGGCTGGCACGTCACCGAGATCTGGCATCGCTGGCGTTGCGCTCGTGGTGAAAACCGCGGTGAATGGACGAACAAGCCGTGTCCGTGACAACAGCGCGGCGGTTGCACGGCGGTTAAGCAATTTTCTGCAGTCTGGCTTGAGAGCCGTCTCGCTTTAATTTGCTTTCTTTTTTCAAACCGTGGAAATTGCGGCATGGCATTGGAGATTGAACGTAAATTTCTGGTCACAAGCAATGCGTGGCGTCCGCTGGCGGTTAGACCCCGCAGGATAGTACAGGCTTACCTTGCCAACACCGCCACTTCGTCGGTGCGCATTCGCCTGACCGACGATAGCAAGGCGCGGCTTACGATAAAGTCCAAAGGCCCGAGTACGTGTCGCGAAGAGTTCGAATATCCAGTGCCTTTGGAGGACGCGCGGTCTTTGCTGGAATTGCGCACAAGCCAATTGGTTTGCAAGGTCCGCCACGTCGTTCCGTTCGCAGGCATGGATTGGGATGTTGACGTTTTTGACGGCGAAAACGCCGGGCTGGTTCTAGCTGAGGTCGAACTTCAATCGGTTACGCAGCAGATAGAGCTGCCTGGCTGGGTGGGCGAGGACGTGTCGCATGACGCGCGGTATACCAACAACCAACTCGCCGAGCAGCCATACTTGACCTTCGCAACATAGATAGAGCCCGGCTTTAGAGCGCATTCCGATCCGATGGAACCGGATCGGAATGCTCTCTGGTTGGGAGCCATGTTTTGCACGCCGAACCGCGCCGCACTTCGGCTAAACATGCTCTCTGGTTGGAGCCATGTTTTTCACGCCGAACCGCTGTGCACTTCGGCTAAACATGCCTCTGGTTGGAGCCATGTTTTGCACGCCGAACCGCTGTGCACTTCGGCTAAACATGCCTAGCCGACGATTTCGTCAAGGCGGAAGTTCAACGCAATCTCGCGTTCTGCAGAGGCCGGGCTGTCGGAGCCGTGTGTGGAGTTTTCGCCCTTTGATTCGGCGAACTGTTTACGGATCGTTCCTTCGGCTGCCTCGGCAGGGTCGGTTGCGCCCATAACTTCGCGGTACTTGGCGATGGCGCCTTCACCTTCCAGGACCTGCAATACGATCGGGCCTGATGTCATGAAATCCACCAGTTCGCCGTAGAATGGGCGCGCGGCATGCTCTTCATAGAACTTTTCAGCCTGGGCGCGGGTCCAGCGCACACGTTTTTGTCCAACGATCCTGAGGCCGGATTTTTCGATAACGGCATTTATGGCGCCAGTCAGGTTACGTCGGGTCGCGTCTGGCTTGATGATGGAAAATGTACGCTCGATGGCCATAGTTCGGTCTCTCAGTTGAATAAGGATTGTTGGATCGCGGCGCCTTATAAACCGCTTCAGAGCCGGATGGAACCGTTGTAACGCGGCACTATTGCAGGGCAAATCTCCTCATGAAGGCACGAAGTGTGGCTCGGCCAGCCCCCTAGTGCATCAGGCTGGGGGCGTCCGCAAATGGGGCTTTGCCGCGCAATTGCCCCGTTTATGGGCTCAACAGGGGTGGACGGACCTGTTGAAAACGTGTTGGTACAGGCCGCCCAATTCGTCTGAGATGGTGTAGCTTGGCCGATTGATACAGGGGATCGATTAGCAGGGACCGATTGACGCTGCGCAGTGTTCAGCCCAAAAAGCCAGTTCAAAGTACCAAGCACGCGACCGACCCGTTCAGCCGTTGCCAGTGGAACGCGCGGTCGGTGCCCAGCGCAGCAAGCACGGCAATTGCTGGCTCAACAGCCAGGCCGCAAAATTGAGCGGGACTTGATAGCGAGGACGGACGGGCCTTCATGACAGGCGACACGGACAACCATTGGTATATTGCCCGCGACGGCCAGCAGCACGGACCGATCTCGGAAACAGAGATCCGGTTGTTTGTCGACAATGGTCATCTGCGCCCAACAGATTTGTTGTGGCGGCCGGGTTTTGCGGACTGGCGACCAGCGCCCAGTGTCTTCCCATTACCCGAGACGGTGACGCCAACTGACACATCCTCACAGACTACTGACAGCCCGACGCAGGCAGAGCCAGATTCGGCCGCCACAGAGCGGAAGCCGGACGTCTCAAATCAGGCAGCCAAAGCCAATAGCCCGGCAACCGAGAAACCGGAAAAAAGTTTAACTGCCAACACCACCGAAACAACGCAGGGCGCATTCAAAACGCCCCAGCAGCGTGACCGGGAACGCGAACCCGCCGCGACATCCAAATCAGACGTTGACGATGGGAAAAAAGCCGACAGACGCGAACCAGCCCATGAAAAGACGGCAACTGTCAGCGCGTCCGGTGCCGTAGGTTCGTCAACTGCGGCGGGCATGGCTGCCACGGCAGGAGCAGCCGCGGTGACGGCGGCTACCACCGCGGCAGCAGGCGGGCGTCATTCCAATCAACCCAGTCAACCCAGTCGGGTGGCCGGGCAATCTCCACGTCAGAGCCCTGTCGGTTCGGCATCCGACACCAAGCCGGGTGCGCATGCGGCGAGCCCTAACTCTACGCAGCCATCAAAGCCGCGATATGGCGCGTTGACGCCTCAACCCGGTGAAACGCGCTCTGGCGCCGATGTTGTGAACGCTTCGAGTGGGCGCGGCAAGACATTCGCCCTGGCCGCTGTTCTGGGGGCGATGATTATCGGCAGCGGAATTTACCTGGTCACGCAAAAAGATCAGATCATGTCGATGTTTGGTGCAAGCTCGAACGGAGAGGTTCCCGTGGTCACCGCCGAACCGGTGGCTGCCGTCAGACCTGACCCGGCGCTTGAATCGGCACAAAGCCCTGCGCGCTCAACTCTCGACAGCACCGGCTCGGTTGCATCGTTGCAGCCAGAACCAGACCAGGGCAGTGTCAGCCAACGCCAACCGTCAGAGCTTCAATCTCCCCGCGAAGCTCTCAACAACTCAACGCCTGAGCCAGCCGCGACGCTGGCGCCCCCACGATCCGATCCACCAGAAACTGCCATGTTGCAGCCGCCCGGCACGGCTGGCTCCCCAACAGCAGGTGGTGAGCGGGTACCAGGCTCAGATAACACTATGTCGAGCCTGACGCCGACGGCTACACAACCTGACGATGGCAAGGCCCTGATCGACGCCTACTACCAGAAAAGCAATCTGTGGCAGTTCATCAAGCGCTCCTACCCTGACTGGTACGGTGCACAGATGAGCGAAACCGCCAGCATGCGCAGCAATGGCACCCCAACGGAGGAAGCCACCAAGACACTCGTTACCGGTCTGGTTGCACTGCGGCGGCGTAATGCCGACCACGCCCTGCATGCGGATACATCCAAATTGAAGGCGATCGCTACGGCATTCCTAGCGAACCTGCAGTCTCTTTCCGAAAAGGATAACGACACCTGCTATGGTTTTATCAGCCAGGGGGAAACAAGCCCGCAGACGATCGCGCTATTCCACCATCCGCAAAGCGCCCCCAAGCTCGAAGCGCAGGCTCTGACCATTTTTGAGGCTATCGATACAGGCAAAGCCGCCCCAGCCACGCATGAAAGACCGAAAAAGGAGGACTATGACGTCCTCGCGGCGGAATTGGGCAAGCTAGGCTGGAGCCAGGCAGACTTACAGTTGTTCGCCGATCCCAAAGCGCTGGCCAAGGCGCCGCCGGCCCGAGTGTGCTCGATGGTTCTGGACTGGTTCAAGGCTCATGTAGCGATTTCGGACGCCGCAGTGCAGGAACGTCTGCTGTTTGAGACGCTGCGGCCGGTGGTGGCTGGCTGACGCCTTCTAGTGTTCCGACTCTGACGCTTGGTTCCCTGTCGGACCCCAACGCGTCAGCCCAGAACCCTAGCATTCTCGTTGCTTGTGTACTGGATTCACGATCGTTTGACGACCTTCGCCCGGGAATCAAACGCTCGATCCAGAACACTGGCGCGCATTCCGATCCGATGGAATCGGATCGGCGCTCTAATGCCGGCACAATCCGGTCGCACAAACCGCGCTGACGTCGGATAGGTTCGCCTGCTTGCAACGTACCTGGCATCAGTTTTAGATTTTTTCTCATCAGAACGGGCCCGCGCTGCATGATTGAAAACGCAATCAAAGTTGCAGCGACGGCAATTCTGGTCGTGGCAATCGCGGAGGTGTCCAAGCGCTCAACGGTTTTTGGCGCACTGATCGCGTCGCTGCCGCTGACCTCGCTACTGGCCATCATATGGATTTGGTTCGAAACGGGCGACGAAACGCGTATTGCAAGTCTTTCAACCGGTATTTTCTGGCTCGTTATTCCCTCGCTGGTGTTCTTTGTCGCACTTCCGCTGCTGTTGCGCGCTGGATGGACATTCTGGCCATCTCTTGCCACAGCGGCCGGTTTGACGGCGGCGGCCTATTTGATCATGGTCGAGATCCTGAACCGTTTTGGCATTGCCCTTTGAGTGCGCCTTGAGCGACAAACTGACCGGCAAGCGCCACCAACTTGAAAAACCTCACGCCAAACCGCCATGCTGCATATCAACGACCTCGTCTTCCGCATCGAAGGCAAGCTGATTTTCGACGGTGCAACGGTCGCTGTTCCAGCCGGACATAAAGTTGGTATCGTGGGCCGCAATGGTGTGGGCAAGACTACGCTCTTGCGACTGATAAATGGCGAACTGTCGCCTGACGATGGCGGCATCTCAATGCCGCGAACCCATCGCATCGGCTATGTCGCGCAGGAAGCGCCGGGAACGGACGTCAGCCTCATTGACTGGGTGTTATCGGCAGATAGCGAACGTGGCGCGCTTCTCGCGGAGGCTGAAACGGCTATCGACCCTCATCGCATAGCCGAAATCCAGATACGGCTAACCGACATTCGCGCCCACGCCGCTCCAGCGAGGGCCGCGCAGATTCTTGCCGGCCTGGGCTTCGACGAAACCGCGCAGCGACGTCCGTGTCATGCTTTTTCGGGCGGATGGCGTATGCGGGTGGCGCTAGCCGCGGTGCTGTTTTTAGAACCAGAGGTGCTCCTGCTCGACGAGCCTACCAACTATCTCGATATGGAAGGCACGCTCTGGTTGGAAAGCTATTTGCGTTCCTATCCTGAAACCGTGCTGATCGTCAGCCACGACCGCGACCTGCTCAACACTGTCGTCGGCTCGATCCTTCATGTCGAAAAGGGGCGTTTGACGCTCTACACGGGAGGCTACGACCAGTTCGAGGAAACCCGGCGCGAGCGGCAGCGGCTGGAACTGAAACTGAAGAAAAAGCAGGACGACGAGCGCCGGCGCATACAGGCTTTCATCGATCGTTTCAGGGCCAAGGCGTCTAAGGCCAAGCAGGCGCAAAGCCGTGTGAAAGCACTGGCCCGGATGCAGCCGATCGCCGAGCAGGTCGACGAGCATGTGGCACCATTTCTGCTGCCGAACCCGGAAAAAATGATCGCCAGCCCGATTCTACGGCTGGAAAATGCGGCGGTGGGTTATGACAATGGTCCGCCGGTGCTGACGAACCTCGACCTGCGCATAGATCATGACGACCGCATTGCTCTGTTGGGTCAGAACGGCAATGGCAAGTCGACGTTCGCCAAGCTCATCTCAGGCAAGCTGGCACCGACCCACGGCGCGGTGCGCGGTGCTGCCAAGATTGAGGTCGGGTATTTCGCTCAACACCAATTGGACGAACTCAACCCCACAAAGTCACCGTTTGATTACATGGTTGAGCTGCTACCCGAAGCAACAGAAGCGCAGCGCCGGGCACGTCTGGGCATGTTCGGCTTCGGGGTGGACAAAGCCGATACCAAATGCGCCAACCTTTCGGGTGGCGAAAAAGCCCGCTTGCTCCTGGCGATTACTGCATTCCACAAGCCGCATCTGCTGATCCTGGACGAGCCCACCAACCATCTTGATGTCGACAGCCGTGAGGCGCTCATTCACGCCTTGATGGCTTACGAAGGCGCGGTCGTCATCATCAGCCACGACCGGCATCTGGTGGCGGCTACCGCTGACCGGCTGTGGCTTGTCAAAGGTGGCTCGGTGGAGGCCTACGATGGCGATATCGACAGCTACCGTTCTGAACTGCTGGCTGAGCGCAGCGGGCGAGCACGCTCGAATGCTGCCTCAGAAAGTTCATCTGCCGGTAACGGCGGCGGTGAAGACAAGGTTGCATTACAAAGCCGCGCCGAACAACGGCGCGCCGCTGCCGAGCGGAGGGCAGAAATTGCACCTTTGAAGAAAGCGCTCGAAGCGGCAGACATGACCGTTACCCGATTGGCCAACGAGATCTCCAAGCTCGACGTGATCCTTGCCGATGCCGATCTCTACATTGCCGAACCGGAAAGGGTGCAGAAGTTGGCCGTCCAACGCGGACAACTCGCGCAACAACTCGCTACTGCCGAAGAAACCTGGCTTGAGGCTGGTGAAGCGTATGAACAAGCCAAGGCGGCCTTCGAAAACTGAGTTGCATGCGAAAGCGGGTCTTGGCACTGTTGTTTGAACCATGTCGGCGAATTGAATTCGGTCCCGGGTTGACGCGCCGGGACATCACTTGGAAACCAGCGTAACAGTCGGAACGATAGATCATGAAGCTTTATACCTCGCCCACGACGCCCTTTGGTCGCAAAGTCAGGCTCGTTTCCGCCCTGAAGGGCCTCGACGATCAGATTGAAGTGATCAGAGCTGACACCAATCCACCAGGCAACGCGGAGTTGATGACGCAAAATCCGCTCGGCAAAATTCCAGTGCTGATATTAGACGATGGGACGCGCTTGTTCGATAGCCGCGTGATCTGTGAATACCTTGATCGGCTCGGCCCAGATAACAGCCCCCAGCTCATCCCTACTGCTGGAGACGAACGCTGGAAAACCCTGACGAGAGCGTCGCTCGCCGACGGTATCGCCGAGGCCGGTGTACTCATCTACTACGAGGGCCTTTATCGCAACGAAAGCCAGCGCAACGCAGACTGGGTTGCGCGGCAGCAATCAAAGGTCGACGCAGGTCTGGACTATTTCGAACAGGATCCACCTGGGAAGAACGCCACACCTGATTATGCTGACATCTCACTGGCTGCCGCAGTTGGCCACCTGGACCTGCGACACGGCGGGCGCTGGCGCAACAACAGGCCGCAACTTGTGGCGTGGCTGGATCGTTTTTCGACTGCGGTGCCAGCTTATGCTTTGACAAGTCCGCCGACTTAGAGCGTTTCAGACCCAGCTAGTGTTCCGACTCTGACGCTTGGTTCCCTGTCGGGCCACGACGCGTCAGCCCGGAACCCTAGCGTTCTCTTTGTTTGTGTTCTGGATTCACGATCGTTTGACGACCTTCGCCCGGGAATCAAACGTTCGATCCAGAACACTAGAATCAATTCTGTTTCTCAAGCAGCGACGCGATCCAGCAGGCGGGCGGCGCAGGTCGTAGCGGGGCTACGGCCAAGCCGCCCAACGCACTGGGCGGTTTCTGCTTGGAAAGCGCAAGGGCCGGGTGCACTTGCGCCAATTCCTTCGCATTTCGCCCTGCGCGTAGCGCCGCTACGCCCTGCGTCGACCTGCTTGACCTTGGAGCCAAGTGCGCCTCGGCAGAATGGTTCCATCTAGGTCTGAACCGCTCTGGAGCGTGGGGCAGTTCAAGGTTTCATGCGCAGCATGTCATGCCGTTGCATGACGCTTCAAACGCTGCAGCGATTGCGCCAGAACCTGCTGGCTGGACAAATTCATGCTGACGGTTGCATCGGCAGATGCATCGGCTACGGCCCCCTGCCCATCGCCTGGCATTTGCCGATGTGGCGCGTGTTGTGATTCTATAACGTAAGCATTTTCTAACGAATGCGCAGGCTTGCCGCTTGCAGTCGTCGCGTTGTGGTTGGAGGCGTCTGCTCCGGCAAATTCCTGTAACGTGTCTGCCTGGGCAAACGTCTGACGCGCAGGTGCGGCGTCAGTGACAATTGCCGTTTCTCCCGCCTGAAACGGCTTGTGCTCTTCGGCCGGAACCGACGTGGCAAGCCGTTGGGTGGTGCATTGATCGCCAGTATCGTTTGCCCCTGATTGGTTGAGTCCAGGTGACCAACATTCTCTAGGCTTACGCAATGCCGATCCTGCTTGAGAAGCAGGCTGCATCTCATCGAGTTGCTTGCTGGCTTCTATGACCCGCAGCGCTTGCAGACTGGATAACCTCAGCGCGGCGCACAGTTCGTTGCCATCAATGCTTGAACTCTCGATCATGCCGTAAAGTTGAAACACGACCAACGACCTGCGTGCGGCGTCCGCATTGAGCTGGTAGAGGTCCTCGATCGACTTCAGGCTTATGCCATTTGCGTTGTCAGTGCGCATATACGTGCACAACACGCCTGCGAGCTTCATTGATTCCTTGGTCGCCCATGGAGCCTTCAATGCATCGTCAAGCCATACATCTATCGCCAGACCCAATTCCTGTTCCGTCATTTCACCAACGGAGGCGAACCGTACACAACGCTTGTCCTGCATGACAAAAGTTCCCACGACTGCAATGGAAACGCTCCCACAGACATCTGGAGCAGTTGCAAAATTTATGACTGGAAGTGGTGCCAGAAGCGTATAGAGCGACGAAAATTTCACTAAAAATGTATTTCAAGAAAAACAATCTGTTAATGAGCACGCAGGTAGCGCAAACAGGCTGGACGAGACCTTTCAGGCTCGCCATCTGCCATTTTTCACCATGCGCGCACGGTTAAGCGGCCCCTGGTAGACGTAGACCCACGCATCAATGGTCTGGGGACCTTGAGCGCGTCCGGACAGTTCCGCCTGAAGCACGTCTCGCCGGTATTCGCATCGCGGGGCACCAGGAGCAATTCCTTCGTAACGATCCAGCCAAGCGAAGGTTCTGACTGGATCTTTTAGCTCAAGCACCTCACCATGGACCCTTGAAACATCTGCGTTCGTGCCGCACCGCACTTGCACGCCTGCTGGAGAGACCGGCAACACCAGACCGGGGTAGGAGCCCAGGTCGTAAAGCAATCCCACTACAGTTGCAGGTGCGAGGGGACGGCTTTCAGCGGCCAGTCTGGCACGTGGACCAAAACCCATCACGCCAATGGAAGCCGGCATGAGTGTCCCATATACGAAAATGCATCGCGGCTTTGCCATCTTTCCCCGCCATTTTATTCCCGCTCATAATCATGAACGGTGCTCTATGCCGATATTGAATGAAATTCTAGTTTCCGTCGTCGGCGGTGTCGCCACGGCATTGATCCTCGGCGTCCTGGTACGGCCTGCCCCCGAACGTGCAACCCGGTCAGGCCGGGCGAGAGGAGGACGCAGCCTGATCGGCGATCTTGTGCATCTCATTCTGGCGGTCGCAGGTGGCATCGCATTTGCGCTGCTGTTTGGCCGGTACGCTTTTCAGTCGGGCTTGATGGACAAGTCTCTTGGCGCACGGCTTTTGCTGCTGGTTGGAGGGACTGCCATTTCGTGGCTGGTTCTGCTGCCGCTGCGCCGCCGGTGACTTGGCACGTTAGTGCGGTTCAGGAAATGTCTCATTCCGTTTGCTTGCACAAGCTGCTCGGTTTGATTGATGCGGGGAGAATGCAGGCTCAATTTGGTGTTCACGCAGGCTCACAGACCGTTCACAAGCGACTCACAAGTGTTTGGCTCGCATTTGATGGCGGATAGGCGCATGTTGTTTCTCGAACGATACAAAAAGCGTCATGCCTTCGAATAGCTTGCATGAATGAGATGCCTACTAGAGCATTTTCCGGCGAAGTGGATACCGGTTCGTCGAAGAAAATGCGACCAAACAAGAAGCAAGAGCGCCGATTATTCGAGTTCCCCCGGTGCGCCCCGTTACCTCCCCTCCCCCGAGCCATAGGCGCACCACAATAGACCGGGCTCTGCTCCACCAACCCCAACGGTGCGCAGAGCCCGGTCAAAATTCCAAACGGTTCGGCAGGCTGCGCTCCCTGCTAGAGCGTTTCAGTTGAGACGCCCAAGCGGCTTGCCGTGTATATCCTTGGCGAATTTGCTCTCCGGCTTCAGCGGCTCTGGTCCTTCTACGCGTTCAAAGTCTAGCAGGTAGACTGTTCCGACCCCGTCCCTGAAGGAGGGTTCGAACTTGACGCGGATGCGCTCTTTTTCCGATCCGCCTACGGTATCGCCATCATTTACGACCGGGCCGTTTGAAATCAGGTAAGCAGCGAGATTATTGACGAACAACAAAGCGTCCTGCGGCTCCATTGGCGCGGAATTGGCTTCGATCTCCATTAAACCGAAGGCGTCCATGCCAAGTGTCGAGGCCACCGTTCCTCCTTCGCCGTCACCTGACAACTGGATGAGCACCCAAAGGCGAACGGGAAGTGCCTTGTCTGTCTGGAACTTGTGGAACTCGCCAGCAAACTGGTCGGCGGAAACCAACACGTTGCCCCACGAGACGGAGATGGCGGGCAGTTGGTCAACAAACTCGCGCACAACGAGGGTGTGTTTGACATGCGCATCAAGGCGGCTTGAATGCTCCCACGTCGAGCTGACGATTAGATGCGCTTGATTTTCGCGCATAACGTCGGCTGCTTCTGGCCACCACCATGCGCTGTCGACCCAACCGCGCCAATGGTCTTCTGAAAGCTGCGTGTCAACCAATCCGGCAATAAGAACGCTTCCATCGCAGGAAACGATCTGCACATTACCGTCCGGCGGAACAATTTCACCTACGTTGAGGAGATCACCAAAGCGTTCTTTCAGGCGCTCCACATCCGGCATCTCGGGACGTTCCAGAAAGATCATTGTCACGATCTGCTTGGGCCGTCCGTCGTTTTCATTCGCCATTGGGTGTCCTTCCTCCGGGCCGTATCACTATGCGGTTCATGCGGCTTTCGCCAGCCACGCTTTTGCGCCTGAAACGGGCTAACACGGAGGACACTGTTGAGACAAACACGCACATTGCCCCACTGCGGTTGGCGTGTGAGCAACACTGGGAGAATTTGCGCGGAATTGGGAAGGATACCAGGATTGCGTTACGGCGACGATGCCGGCACGGCGCTTTAGCGCCACGCTTCCAGACTGCCGATAAGGCCATACGGGTTTGGTAAAACAGGCGCCCAGCCGGGAATGTGAAACGGGAGTGCCAACGCAATCTGCGAACCAGGTGTCGCAAAGATTCGGAAGACGTCCTGGTCATAGCCAATAAATTCGCGTGGCTCGTGATCCAATTGGTGCACAACCTGCTTCCATCCATCGGCCGGTGCAAGCGCGAAGCTCGCGGCCTGCCTGGTGCCATCCAGATACGTGTTGCGAGCGCCATGCAACGCGATGGCCGCGCTTCCGGATTTTACCTTGATGTTGAAGCCGAACGTCGCCTTGGCCCATGTCGGCACGTTCATGTTTGTCAACGCGAGGTAGTATGTCGTCGCGGCAATGATCTGGGGCGATCCGGTGCCTGCACCGGCGGTAATTTCCATGATGTAGAATTCAGGACCGTAACGGCCATAATCCGGATTGGATACGGTGTTGCGGATTTTCTGGATGAGGCCATCGACATCGGTCCCCAGAGGGCCTGCCGATCCGCCATAGGTCGAGTTGTCGTCGATGAACCTGTCACCGGCTGCAAAGGTCGAACCATTGTTCGTTGATAGATAGGTCGGCGCGGCGAATGCCGCAGCAGCGATTGAATTTGGTTCAGGCGATCCTGCGAAACGTCCCGCATCCTTGAAAAGATTGAACATCATGTTTGCAGTGACGGGGGCCTGAGGAAACGACACCACGCCAGTCTGGCTATCGACCACCAGCGCCTCGCGCCAGGCGCCACCATCGGGTGACACCTTCACGTGCCAATCATCATCTCCTGCCAGTCCAAACTCAGCGCGGCCTGACCAGTTCGTCTGGAATAGAACCGAGGCCGTGTTACCAGGCGCTGATTTGTTGATCTTCATCTGGTGGTTGCCGGAACCCGGCGTCACGTCATCATGCGTGAAAAACGTGGCGTCGGATTTGACCGCAAGCTTGTTCGTCGCGTCCGCTGAAGCATTGATGCCGAGTTGATCCACACTTCCAGCAAGGCCAAGGTTGTCCCATGCGCTGCCGTTCCAAACGAGCGCGACGGATTCCGCAGCACACCAGGCGACCCAACCCGTGCGCGGCTGATAGAACATCCAGGCGCCATCCTGCCATGCGGCAATTTCGAGATCGCGCCCGGCCCATGCTCCGGTCGGGGATGCAGCAACGATATGGCGGTCACCTTCCAACGGACTTGCAGGCGGTGCTGTCAACGTCCTGTTGACGACGGCCAGTTGCACGATCGCGTCGAGGTTTCTGAGGCTCTCGTTAAGCGTTACATGCTTTTGTGCCTGCGCCGCTGCCAGATATGGAAGCTGCAGGTTGGTCGTATTGCTCATCGCACCACTCGTCTGGTTTGGAATACACCGCTCCAAACTGTAGTGGTGCAACATCGCTTCGGGGATAAGTTCTCTCCAACAGCAAACCGAGTGCTGCTCAGCAGCAACTTCCTATCAGCGAGGTAGGCTGTTCGACCTGCGTGTCGAATGGCAAGTTGCTTCCGCAGCCGGCGAATATACCGTAGTGCGTCGAGAAGTCTCCGATCGCATCGAAATACGGTGCAAAGCGGCTTTGTGTCAGCATGCGATAGGTGTTGCCGCACGCAGGCACCACACGCCCCTTTTCGAAGATTGATGTCCCATCTAGCTCGAACAAGTCTTCATGGCCGACAATGCCACCTTTGTATACGATGGCCTGACCGTAATCCTCGCAGCGGGCTTCAAGACCGTCGATATTGAAAAGCCGATACGTCGCGGAATAAAACCGCGCGGCTCCGCACCTGGCCGCGAGCACAGGATCATCAACGGTGAGCGGGCGTGATGTGACAAGCCTTGCGTCAGGGAAGCCTGCTTCTCGCGCAACATCGAGAAAATCACCCCAATAGAGCGCGCCGCCAAGGCATTCTCCCAACAGCACGGGGTCTTGCTTGACGCTCTCGGGCAGGCGGCGGTCGGCATAAACGTCGGAGAAGTACATCTCGCCGCCCGGCTTCAAGAGTGAGCGTGCTCCGTTGAGAACGGCTGCCTTGTCTGGTGAAAGATTGATGACGCAGTTTGACACGATGACGTCGAACGACGCGGGCTCCAGGCCCAGCTTGTCCAGTTCCTCGATGTAGCCTTGCTTGAACTCGACGTTGGAGCAGCAGAAGCCGAATTTCTTCTTGTGCCAATCCACATGGCGTCGTGCGACGTCGAGTTGTTCATCAGTCATGTCAACGCCGACAACGCGCCCTTTGGAGCCGACCATTTGCGCCAGCACATAAACATCCTGTCCAGCTCCGCAGCCGAGATCCAGAACGTGGGCGCCTTGCAGATGTTCGGGTGCGACGAAACCGCAGCCGTAGTATTTGGCGCGAACTTCTTCGTGCACATTGGCGAGCGCCTCGCGCAGGCCAGAGGGAATGGCGGCGGGTGAACAGCAGGCGCTGGTCTTCAGATCATCGGTGCCTGAGAGGACCTTGCCGTAATATTCGCGGACGAGCTCTTTTGTCTTTGCGTGTTCATTCATGGTGCCTACTTCCATATGCTGTCGGGCGGTTGTTCGCAGATCCTACCGCGACGCCACGGCTTGCTGGCCGCTACCGTGCCCCAGCTTCTACTCGTATTCAACCGACGACAGTGTGAACAGCAGTGCATCGCTATTGTGCCAGATTATTCAGTGCGCTCACGACACGACTGGAAAACAGACGTTATCCGTGATAGGATTTTAATTGATAAGATTATATTTGAATTCGATACGATAAGAACTGGCGGCGGCGAAGCCACCTCGCAGATGAAAACCTCATAAACCAGTGATTAGGCTCTTGAGAGAGACCGATCAATGATGGCTCTATCTGTAAGGCCCACCCGGGCGAAACGTTCGTTCATCGTCAGTTGCGGCACTCTTTCAACATTGTGTTGTATCGCCGGCTCTGCTCTGGCTGAAGCGCAAGTGACCGCCAGCCAACCACCACATCTGAGAGAACCGGCAAGCGCAAAATCCACTCCACCACCTGCCGGCGTCGCTGGTGCTGCAATGCCTGGCGCTGGCAAGTCGGTTTCTTTCTACTACCGACAATGGACCCGCCTCGACGGCCTGATCGCTGGCGCCAGAAAGGTCAACCCGGAATGGGTTGTGCTCAATGGCAAGAACATCAACCAGCCTCCGGAACAATATCGGCGCATGCCGGTCGAAGCTACCGTCGACATGCAGGCGTTTGGTGTCGCCTATGGATTGTCGCAACGCTTTTCCATCTATTTGTCGGGCACCTACTTCAAAATCGATGGCACAACCCTAACCTTTGCGGGCGATGCGGGAACGACGCGGCTTGGAACCACAGACTTCGCATATGAAGGCTTTGGTGACTCGCTTGCCGGTGTGAATGCCAAAATATGGAGCGGGCAAGGTCAGCAGGTCATTGCGGGCTTGTCGGTGAGCTTTCCCACCGGCTCGATCACCAAGCATGTGGAACTGCTGCTGCCCAATGGCCAGCTCAGCGACAGCAAGGTTGGGTATGCCGGCCAACTCGGCACTGGAACATTCAATCTAGTGCCGACGCTCGCCTACACCGGCAGCAACGGCGCATTCGGATATGGCGTTGCATATCGTGGGCGCTTTGCTCTGGAAGATGAAAATAGCGAAGGCTATCGCCGGGGGAGTTTGAATGTTGCCACGGCGTGGCTCTCGTGGGCCGCCACGCAAGATCTCTCAGGATCGTTGCGTATCGAAGGAACAAGCGAGGGGGCCTTTCACGGACGTGACATGGAACTGTCTGGCCCCGGACTTGGAAGCAACCCAGCTAACGTCGGCGGCGAGCGTGTGAATGTGTTTGCAGGGCTCGATCTGCATGGCGCTGTAGCAAATTTGGGTAACGGGCGGCTGGCGATGGAATTCGGCTTGCCGGTGTATGAGAACGCCAACGGTATTCATCTCGCCCATGACTGGACATTGCAGATGTTGATCGCACTGCGCTTCTGACGATTTAAACTTGCCAGCGGGAATGGCGGCACGGCATTTGATACTCACCCGGCAATCTTGGAGAAATCCGCGACGGTGAGCGTCGCTGCGCGGATCTCGTTTAAGAGCTTCAGGCGGTTTTCGCGCAGCGCCTTGTCATCGGCGTTGACGGTGACATCGTCGAAGAATTTGTCGACGGGCGCGCGCAATTCTGACAGCGCGCGCATCGCCCCTTCGAAATTTTCAACGTTGATTGCCGCCTGGGTGTCGAACTTCACCTTGGCGATTGCCGCTGCCAGATCGCGCTCGGCGGGCTCTTGCAGAAGTGGACCCGACACCTCACCGTCGTAGCGCGCTTTGTCCTTCTTCTCCTCGATGACAAGGATGTTGGACGCGCGCTTGACGCCGGCCAGGAGGTTGGCGCCGTCGTCGGTTTGCAGGAACTGATCGAGTGCCTCGACGCGCTTGACGATCAGCGCGAGGTCGTCCTGCCCTGGCAGCGCGAACACGGCGTCAATGAGGTCGTGCCGCTTGCCCTGGTCGCGCAGGTAGACTTTGAGGCGGTCAGCGAAGAAGGCGATGAGTGAGAGTCTTTCTTCTTCCCACTCACCGTAAGCGGTTGTCAGACCTGTTTCAGGATCATCCGGCTTAAGCCGCCCCTCGTATTTTAATCGCGCCTCATCAAGATCAACGCCTGTATTCGCAAGTTCGTCAAATTTTGAAAATTGATTATCTAGCGCACGCCCGTACATCATGGTCGCAAAACGCCTGAATTGGACTGACAAGTGAACATCAAGGGCTAACCGCAGATCGTTCTCTACGCAGATGCGGATCACGCCCAGCGCGGCGCGGCGCAACTGATAGGGGTCGCCTGAGCCCGTCGGCTTTTCGTCGATCGCCCAAAAACCGACCAGGGTGTCGAGCTTATCGGCCAGCGCCACGGCAATGGCGACGCTATCTCCTTCTTCCTCCTTCGGCACCGTGTCGGTCGGTCCCTTGGGCTTGTAATGCAGCTCGATGGCGCGGGCGATTTCCGGCTTGGCCCCGGCCTTCTCGGCATAGTAGCGGCCCATCAATCCTTGCAGTTCGGGAAATTCTCCCACCATGCCCGAGACGAGGTCGGCCTTGCACAACTGAGCGGCGCGAAATGCCGCGTCAGGATCGGCATCGACGGCACCGGCGATCTCATGCGCTAATTCTGCAATGCGTTCCACGCGCTCTTTCTGCGTGCCAAGCTCTTCGTGAAAAGTTATGCCTTCGAGCGCCTGTTCCATTTCATCGAGTGGCGTCTTAAGGTCCTGCTCCCAGAAGAACTTGGCGTCCGACAGTCGTGCCGCGATGACCTTCTCGTTGCCAGAGATAATCTGTTTGCCGCCGTCCGCGGGAATGAGATTGGAGACGAGAAGGAACTTGTTGGCGAGCTTGCCGGTCTTTGGATCCTTCAGCGAGAAACACTTCTGGTGCTGCTTCATTGATGTCATCAGGCATTCGGCCGGTACATCAAGAAACGCCTTGTCGAATGTACCCATATAGACGGTCGGCCATTCGGTCAGTCCGGCGTTCTCGGCTGCCAGGCCTAAGTCCTCGACCCATTCCAACTTGGCCGTCCTGGCGAGTTCGCGCGCCTGCTCGACAATTGCCGCTTCGCGCTCAGATGCCGGCAGCAGCACCTTGGCTTCCATAAGCTTGGTGCCGTAGTCCTCAAAGCTGTTGGCCTTGATGGTGCCCTTGCCGTGAAAGCGGTGACCGCGTGTGGTATCGCCACTGTGCAAACCGGCCACTTCAAACGGCACAACCTTGCCACCGAGCAGACACAGAACCGAATGCAGCGGGCGCACCCATGTGAAGTTTGATGAGCCCCAGCGCATCGACTTGGGCCAGGGGAACTTTCCCATTACTTCAGGCACTGTTTCAGCGACTATGTCGCCAGCCGCGCGACCGGGCTTTTCGATCTTGGCGACGTAGTAGTCGCCTTTTTTGGGATCGCTGACGATCTCCGCGTCGTCAATTGAGCTTAGACCAGCGGACTTCAAGAAGCCCTCAACCGCCTTGTCGGGCGCACCAACGCGCGGTCCCTTTCGTTCCTCGGAAATGGTGGGCGACTTCTGCGGCACGTCAGAGATTGCTAGTGTCAGGCGGCGCGGCGTCGCAAACGCCAACGCCTCTCCCACCTCAAGGCCACGCGCCTTCATGCCATCGACGATCAGCCGTTTCAGATCGTCGGCTGCACGCGCCTGCATACGTGCGGGTATTTCCTCGGAAAAGAGTTCGAGCAGAAGTTCGGACATACAATCGAATTCCGGTCACGGAAAAGGGCGTGGAAACTAAAATGCCTAATTCGACATATTAGGCGCCAGGGTTAATGGACAAGGTTAAGGGACGGTCAATTTCCTGTGGCAGGAGCGGGTGTGGCAGGCGCCGTTTCAGTTGCGGGAGCGGTGGGCGCCGTTTCAGTCGCGGGAACGGTGGGCGCCGTTTCAGTCGCGGGTGCGGCTGGCGACGCTTGGGGCGCGGGCGTCGCGGGCGCCGTTTCAGCAGGCGCAGTCACAACTTTATCGCCACCGAGCACCAGCTTGCCAATCTCCTCAGTTGCTCCGGTGGCCATAAGGTAACCCGTTCCAACGAGTATCAACACCACGGAAAAAAGATAAACTGCCCGCCTGCGGCGCAAGAACAGCCATGCAAGAATAACCAGCGGCACCACAAGCATAACGGCACCAAGGAGGGTGGCAGAGATCATCGCGGGCGCTCCTTTTTCAGTCGTGTTGCCATCAGCTCAGACAACGTGTTGAGGGGTTGTTCTAGCCCAGCAGGGGCGGGCCCGCCACGATTAGTTGGCCTGGGCCAATTGCTGACAATCTCTTAAATTCGACAGCCTAAGTTTTGATGCTGCGACAAAATTTGTTAAATCAATTTGTGCACATTGACTATTTAACACCCCGAAGTCTCAACACTTTTTTCAGTTGTTTTGCGAATAGTCGCTAACGACAGAACTCTTGTCGATCGCATCTCAGGGATTCCGGGCTGACCACATGTTCCAAAACGAAGGTTCCAATGACCAGTCCATCGCGGTGGAAATGTTGATGTCAGACGGTCGCAAACTGTTGGGCGAAATTACCGTCCCTTACGGCTCGCAACTGGTCAAGCAGCTCAACGGCTCCAACCTGTTTATCGATTTCAAGGACATGGACGGAACGCCAAAGTACATCGCCAAATCATCGGTTTTGGAACTGGTCGAACAAAAGGCGAAGAAGGCGCCCAACCTGAAGCCTTCGAAGGTGATGGAAAGCGAAAACCCCTACGTCGTGCTGGGTGTCGCGGAAAATGCGGGCCACGAACAAATCCGTTCGGCTTACGCCAAGCTTGCCAAGACCTATCATCCTGACCAGTTCAACGCCGTGAAATTGCCGCTGGAAGTGGCAAACTACATGACGCAAATGTTTGAACGGGTGTCGAACGCCTATCAGAGGCTCAACCGGCGCGAGACGGCTGAAGCTGCCGAGTAGGTCAATCATGGGCGGACACAGATTTTACGGCGCTGAGTTTTTCAATCCGCGCCGCCGCCAGCCGTTGCCAGCCATGCCCCGCAGCAAGCCTTGGCAAGATCGCGCACGCGAAGAATATAGCTCTGCCGCTCTGTCACCGAGATCACGCCGCGGGCATCCAGAAGATTGAAAATGTGCGAGGCCTTGATGGCTTGATCGTAGGCCGGAAGGGCCAATTCGTGGCGCTGGTTCTGCTTGGAGCCGGCCTGCAAAAGTGCCTGGCACTCCTTCTCGGCATCGCGGAAATGGGTCAGCAGCATAGCCGTATCGGCATGCTCGAAGTTGTAGCGGGAATACTCCTGCTCAGCCTGCAGGAAGACATCGCCGTAGGTCAGTTTGCGCTGGTCATGGCGGCCATTGAAATTGAGGTCAAAGACACGGTCGACACCCTGCACGTACATGGCCAGGCGCTCCAACCCATAGGTTATCTCGCCTGATACCGGCCTACAGTCATAACCTCCGACCTGCTGGAAGTAGGTGAACTGCGATACTTCCATGCCATTGCACCACACCTCCCAACCAAGCCCCCATGCCCCAAGTGTCGGGCTTTCCCAATCGTCCTCGACAAAGCGGATATCATTGACAGACGTGTCGATGCCGATTGCGTCCAGGCTTTGCAGGTACAGGTCCTGAATATCCGGCGGTGAGGGCTTCATGATGACCTGGAACTGATAGTAGTGCTGCAATCTGTTCGGGTTTTCGCCATAGCGCCCATCCTTGGGACGTCGCGATGGTTGCACGTAGCACGCATTCCACGACTTGGGGCCGAGCGAGCGCAATGTGGTGGCGGGGTGAAATGTGCCGGCCCCAACCTCCATGTCGTAGGGTTGCAGGACGACGCAGCCCTGGCCGCCCCAGAACTGCTGCAGTGTGAGGATCAGGTCCTGGAAGCTCTCGCGCGGATTGAGATCCGTTGGAAATTGGGGTTGAGAGCCCTGTGGGGAAGACATTGCGGCAATCTTGGTGGCAACCATATCGAAATTCTCTGGCAATGGTTCGTGCTGCGGCGGCGCACTATACGCAAAAACGCCACTCGGTCATCCGACAAAAGCATGACAGGTTAGGCTGCGCGACGCTGTAGTAGACCAGAAACGCGCAAAACTGGGGCTGGAACGATCAAGCGGGAGCAACAATGGAAACGCTGTTGAGCGTGCTTTGGTGGATCATCTCGGCGGTGTGGAGCCTGCTGTGGCTTTTGATCGGCGGTTGGGTCTCCACGGCACTCCAGATCATCGTACTGGTGCTGGCCTACTACGCCTACCGCTACGGCTGGCAGCGCGCACCTTTGGAGGCGTGGCGCGGCATTCGCTTGATCTCGCGATGGGCTTGGAACTGGCTTCGTGGCGTTGAGGCGATGGCTGGCGGTACGGAGCGAGAAACCATCCGCGAAGTGGAAGTCGTCCGGGAAATTCGTGTCAAAGAGTTTGGTGATGTCAACCTGTCCAGCCTGCTAAATGTTTCGATGCTGGCGGGTGTATTGCTCCTGGCGGCCACCGTTTAACTATGTCTGGTTCACCATGTATGGCGCCAGGACAAGATGCGTGGGCGGATACGGTTTGAGACGAATGGGCGTCGCGAGCCGCGTTTGGCGACATGGTGCGAGAGGGACTAAGATGTAGCGGCGGGCCATCGCTGAGCGCGATGCCAGTGCATACCATTAAGGGAAGGAGCCCCCAATGAGCGTCAATAAAGTTATCGAACTTATGGCAGAATCCGACAAGAGCTGGGAGGACGCTGCTGAAAAAGCAGTCAAACAAGCCTCAAAGTCCGTCAAGGGCATCAAATCGATTTGGATCAAGGATTTCGCTGCAACGGTCGACGACAAGGGCAAACTTCAGACCTATCGCATCACGGCGAAGGTCAGCTTTGAAGTGATGGATTGATTTGCGACCATCGCGCAGCATGTCTTAGGCGGGCGCGTAGGTATTGATTGGTGAGATATGGCGGCCGCGCATTGCGGCTGCCGTATTTTTTGTTCCAGCGCATCTGTGCACTTGCTCTTGACCCTGACAAACATGCGTGTGACACGGTCAGACTTTCAAAAAGTCGGCAGTGGTCGAGTTGTGCGCTGCACCCTAAGGCTAGACAACTTTGCTGCCAGCCGCGCAACATGTGCGCTCAACAGCCTATGAACGTGGGCGCATTTGCGTCCCGCGAAACTGGTGCGCCGCACTTTAACTGGAAAAACTGCATTCCATTGACCTTGTCCATGGCCAAATCGTGCAGTTTGCTTTATCGCATGCTGATACGTGCCTGCACGCCAATTGCTCAAACGGTAATACGGTTTGGTGATGCGGGCTTTATCGTCGGTGGCGGCGACTAATGTCGGGGGACACTTTGGACCAGTCAAAAATTTCCGCAATCGCCGATACCGTCAAGGGACGCGATTGGATGGCCATCGTCGCTCGCTATCGCGAACCCAGCGTCCGCCGCTCGATATTCGAAATCATCATAACCGGATTGCCGTTTTTGATCCTGTGGGCCGCCGCGTGGGCTTCGTTGTCGGTAAGCTATTGGCTCACCCTGCTCGTTGCCATTCCTGCTGCAGCGATGCTGGTCAGGCTGTTTCTCATACAGCATGACTGCGGGCACTATTCGTTTTTCAAAACCCGGCGCACCAATGACTGGACGGGACGCGTCATCGGCGTCTTGACGATGACACCATATGAGGTCTGGCGGCGCAACCATGCGACGCACCATGCGAACTCTGGTAACCTCGACCAACGCGGTGTAGGTGACATCGAAACCTGGACCGTTGCTGAATATCTTGCAAAGCCCTGGTGGCGGCGCATCATGTACCGCCTTTACCGAAGCCCCATTGTGATGTTCGGAATTGGACCCTCGTTCGTCTTCATGCTTCAACAGCGACTGCCGATCGGCCAGATGCTGGGTGGCTGGCGTCCCTGGACGAGCGCAATGGCAACGAACCTGTGCATTGCAGCTCTGTTTGCGCTGATGATGTGGCTCATTGGCGTTGGGCCGTTCCTCATGGTGCACCTGCCCATCGTTGCTTTCGCCGCAACAATCGGTGTGTTCCTATTTTATGTGCAGCATCAGTTTGAAGATACGTTCTGGGAAGAGGCTGACGGGTGGAGCCACCAAGATGCCGCCTTGTACGGTAGCTCCTACCTCGACCTACCCAAGGCGCTATCGTGGATCACGGCCAACATCGGCATTCACCACATTCATCATCTCTACAGCCGCGTCCCCTATTACCGGTTGCCCGAACTCATCCGGGACTACCCTGAACTGAGGGACGTGCGGCGCATTACGCTTTGGAAGAGCTTTGCGCTTATCAAGCTCAAGCTATGGGATAGCGAGGGCAAGCGGCTTATTTCATTCCGGCAGCTTGCAGCGGAATTCTGATTCTCGCTGGCCGATGGCGGTAGCCCACAGGCGAAAAGATCCAACTTCACTCGCGATGTCAAACCAGTGAGCTTGCTCCTGCCTTAGCCTGCCGACAACAGTCAGGCGGCTTTGGAGTTTGATTTGCCCTGTGCTTTGAGCTTTTTGATTTTGACTTGTTCGATGGACCTGATCGGTGCGCGCGGTTTGCCTGAACGTTCTGCGATTTCGCGATCCTGCTCCGAGAAAAATGCTTCCACGGCTGCTTCGCCCTCAAGGCTCTCCAGAACCTCGCCAGGTGCGCGCCGGTTGGACGTTACGGTTCCGTCTTCATAGGTGACGTTGAACAGAACGAATTCAGTCTTCGTGGTCGGCTTCCTGCGTCCCATGATATTCCTCACACGAATTTTTTGTGGTGTCGTCGCCGGAACCGCGTGCGCAGTCCGCTGCACGTGGGCCATCCGGGCAGGGCTGATGTCTCATGTTGCGCTGCGCAATGTCAATGCCCGGTGACCTGATTCACTCCGCATGCGCTGGTAGGTCACGGGCTTTGTTTTGCTTCGAAAGGAAAAATACTATTATTTAATAATGGCTTATGAGTTTTTGGGTCGATACTGCCCGGTCACGTCGTCATATTCTAGTGAACCAAGATCGCGTGCCGCATTTGAGCGCGCGGCTTCCGCTCTTTTTTCAGCCTCTTCGGCCATCCGGCGGGCTTGGACTGCGAGGTTGTCAAGCTTCCTGGCGGCCCAACGCGCACCCGCGAGCGCACCTGCGCCCGCAACCAAAAGAACAAGGAACTGGGGCATTGGAGGACCTCACTCGATAAATTTCGCTGTTGTCGCGTGCGCACCATCTAGCCCGCCTTCCTCCTTGCGGATCGATCTCGCGCCAGCGCGATGACGGCCGTGCCCTCGTGAGAAAGGCGGGCTAGAGCGCATTCCGATCCGATGGAATCGGATCGGCGCTCTAGTTTCTTGTTTGGTCGCATGTTCTTCGACGAACCGGTGTCCACTTCGCCGGAAAATGCTCTAGCTCTTGTTTGGTCGCATTTTCTGCGACGAACCGGTGTCCACTTCGTCGGAAAATGCTCTAGACTTTTGATTCTAGCCAAGTTTTTCACGCTGAAGGCGTCACACTTCAGCTCAAACTGCTCTAAAGCCCATAGCGTGACCATAGCGCGCGTGCCTCCAGAGCGGACACCAAATCCCCGGCCAAGGCAAGGCCAATTCCTGGCCTGCGATCGGCGTTTTGGCCCAGGCCTGCCGGATCGGTGACGAATTCCCTGGTGGCCAGAGATGGCAGCCTGCGCAAGCGCGACAGCAGACCGCCACGGCCGAGCGGCACTGGAACGAGGCGAACCTTGTCGCCAAAAATCTCACGCATCTTTGTTCGCACGTCTGAAATTCCGTCGATCAAGCCATATTCCAGCGCCTTGGTACCCGACCAGAAGGCTCCTGAAAAAAGCTCATTGTCGGGGCCTACAAGCCGGCCTGCACGACGGTCCTTGACCACGCCTATGAAAACATCGTGCACGTCGCGTTGCAGGGATTTGAGGCGGGCGACGTCGTCTGGATCTTCTGGCTTGAACATGTCGAGAATATTCTTGTTCTGGCCGGCGGTGTAAACGCGACGCTCAATGCCCAGCCGTTCTATTGCCTTGTCGAAACCGAAGCTTGCTGAAATCACGCCGATGGAGCCGACGATGGAAGATGCATCTGCGTAGATCTCGTCTCCGGCAACCGCGAGGTAATAGCCGCCTGATGCGGCGACGTCCTCACAGAAGACATAGACCTTTTTTTTGTGCTGATCTGCGTGCTGGCGAACCTGCTTCAGGATCAGGCTCGATTGCACCGGTGAGCCGCCTGGAGAATTGATCGCAATTGCCACCGCGGGAGTTTTTGACATCGTAAATGCCTTGTGGATCGCGCCTGCCAGTGTTGCTGAAGACAAACCCGGCCGCAGTGGCGTTGCCATTCCGATTGGGCCGGAAAAACGCAAAAGAGGAACGCGCGGTCCGCGATTTAAAAGTTGCATGTAGCGAGATCTCCGAAATGTGGGCCGGAAAACGAGCCCGTAACGCGACGGGCGGCCTTCACAAACACAGGCTTGCGCCCTCGCGCAAGATCATCCGTGTTGCGGGCGTGAAACCGTGGCCGTCACCATGTAAAATATGCCCGGCAAGCAGTGTCAGAGGGGCGCGGCTGCCTTTCACTCCCGTGATGATGATGCGACTGGCAGGTAAACCTTCGCGCGGATGCAATGGCAATATCCTGAGTGCTCCGAATCGTGGGGCGAGAGACGCCAGAAGTGGTGCCAGCGCTTCGGCTTTGTGTATGAGGATGACTTTACCGCCTGGTGTTGTCACATGTGCCATGGCCCGCGCCCAACGGTCGAGGTCGCCCAAACCCATGGCATTGGCGCCGGCCTTTATTGCATCGCCGGGAAGCGTTCCGTGCGTGTCAATGTGAAACGGGGGATTGGCAAGCACGAGATCAAAACTGGCACGTGCAACGCCGACTGCCTCCAGAGCGGCACCAGGCCCAAGGAAATCCGCTTGAGCAACCTGCACGCAGTGGCTTAGTTTATTTTCGTCGACGTTACGTTGCGCCAATGCGGCTAGTTCGCGAGACCGCTCAAGCAAAGTCACCTGCACATCGGTGATTTTTTCAAGTCGCTTGGCGGCAAGCAATCCCACGGTCCCGACACCGGCTCCCGCATCAAGGATTTTGAGTGTCGGTTGCCCTGCCTTTGGCTGCGCGGAGGCTGCGAGGAACACCGCATCGATACCGGCGCGATAGCCGTTCCTAGGCTGCCAAACCCAGACAGCGCCATCCAGAAACGCATCGCGCGAGAGTGTGTCGTTGTCCGGTCCAATGCGTGTTGCCTGCTGACCGGTTAACGGTGGTTCGGACCGGGAATCTTCCGCCGGACGCATCAGCGCTAGTCCTCCTTGACCCATTGTCCCAAATCCGCATCTTGCAGAACTTGACGCGCCGCAGCGATATGCTCTTCAGCGACCAACAGTCGCCGCGGCAGCATTCCTATCGATCCTTCCATGATGGACATGTTGGAATCTGCCAAAAGAGCCGTTATTCCGGCGTCACGCAACAATGCTTGCACAAAAGACAACAGCACCTGATCGTTCGTTCTGAGCAGCTCTCGCACCGTTTCAGCCCACTAGCCACAAGTTTCTGATGCACGGACGCAAAACTGTCACTATGGTGCCCGCGACCAACGCATTGGAAAGCGTTCCGGGTCACTTTGCAAGCGAACAAGGAATTGATTGTGGGTCTGGTAGTTCCCCTCGAAGATGCCCGAAATCCGGCAGAAAGCCTGAAACCACTTCTGGACCTCGTGACTGAGGACATGGAGGGCATTAACCGGATCATTCTCGACAAGGCGATTTCCGATGTCGACATGATCCCTGAACTCGCGCACCACCTGATTATATCGGGTGGCAAGCGGCTGCGTCCGATGATGACGATCGCTGCTGCCAAACTCATTGGTTTTAAGGGTAGCGAACATATCCGAGTGGCTGCGGCCGTCGAGTTCATGCATACAGCAACGCTGCTGCACGACGACGTTGTCGACGAAAGCAACGTTCGTCGCGGCAAGAAGGCGGCGCGCATGATCTGGGGCAACCAGGCGAGCGTGCTTGTTGGCGACTTCCTGCTTGGACAGGCATTTCGGATGCTTGTGGAAGTCGGGTCGCTTCCGGTTCTTCGCATTCTTTCAAATGCAGCCGCTGTGATCGCAGAGGGTGAGGTCATGCAGCTTGCTGCGGCCAAGAACACCTCGACAACCGAAGACGCATATCTCGCAATCATCGATGCCAAGACGGCGGCACTGTTCTCCGGCGCCGCAGAATCGGGAGCTGCGATTGCCAGCCGGCCGGCCGAGGAACTCCATGCATTGAGGTCCTACGGGAAAAACCTGGGTATTGCGTTCCAACTCGTTGACGATGCGCTCGACTACTCAGGCGACACGAAGAACCTTGGCAAATCTGTTGGTGATGATTTCCGCGAAGGCAAGGTGACGCTGCCGGTCATCCTTTCATATCGCCGTGGCACGGCGGAGGAGCGTGCCTTCTGGAACCGCACGATTGCGGAGGGAAAGATCGAAGATGGCGACGTTGAGCACGCAATCGATCTGATGAAAAAACATAAGGCGATCGAAGCGACGCTTGAGCGCGCACGTACCTATGGCGGCATTGCGCGCGATGCGCTTGGCGTATTCGCTGCCGGACCGGAACGTCAAGCCATGCAGGAAGTCATCACGTTCTGCGTAAACCGAGCGCATTGATTACGCGCACGGTTTGTCCAGGCGAGCCAGGATGTCGAGCGCTTCGCGCCGGGTGGTACGATCGTGTGCATGATCGGGGATGGCAGCATGGCCGGCCAGCCAATTTGTATAGTCCTGCGGCAATTCATTACGCCGCGCTCCGGCAATGATCAGGTCCAGATACCAATCAAACGGAACCAACGTGTGATCGATATAGGCAGGCTCGGCCACATAGGTATCAACCGCGAGGAATCGACCTGGCTGAGCGGGGACGGCGACAAAAGTCTCGATTCTCTGGTAGCCGCTGCCGACACCTTCCAACTCATCCAGCCGAAGCAAATCCGGGCGTGAGAGTTCGTAGACAACGCCGTGAACGCAGGCACTGCTGTTTTCAGTAACGCGCAATACCATTGCCTTGCCAGACTTGTCGCGCCCGCGTTTGGCGAACGCTACGCGGTGGCCTGCAAGTACCGCAAGTGCGTGGAACCGGGCAGACGTACAGCGCCGCAAAAGCCGCTCCGCCAGCATGTTCGAGCCATATGCGAAATAATGGACACTCATGAAGTCTACAAACCTTGGAGCCCGCTCATGTTTCGTTAAATCGCGTAGTTAGCCAAGCAAAGCCGGGTAGATCCACCAACCGGGCCTGTAGCGTTGCAATGCATGTGCTGCTGCCTTTGCAGCGGCTTCGTCATTGAAAACGGCAAAGCATGTCGGTCCGGCGCCTGACATCGCGGCGACGCGGCAACCTTGCAACGCGCGCAGCGCTGACAGCACCTCGCTAATTGCAGGCACGATGGAGGTGGCCGCTGCCTCCAGATCATTGCCGCCATCGATCATGTCGATCAGAGCCTGGGCATGGGGGATGGTCGGTGGCATGTCATGGCGCGGCTCAATTTCATCGTAGGCACCAGCCTGCAGGGCGCGAAACACCCTGGCGGTCTTGTCGGCAGGAACGGCTAGCTGGGGGTAGACCAGCAATGCAGACAATGCCGGCAGGTGTTCCAGTGCGGTGAGACGTTCGCCGGTGCCCGTCATCCAGGTGGCTCTATTGGATAGACAAACGGGCACGTCGGCACCGATACGCAGCGCGATGGCCTGCCAATCGATTGTTTCGGTCTGCACGGGATTGGCCCGCTGCAACAAGCGGATGAGAGCTGCGGCGTCGGCTGAACCGCCGCCGATCCCGGCTGCTACGGGCAGGTTCTTTTCAAGGTGAACGTGTCCGAGGACAAACCCACCCACGTAGTTGCGAAAGGCTGCTTCGGCAGCCAGTTCCAGGACGGTTTGAAGTAGATTGGTACTGGCAATTGCGCCGGCAAAAGGACCGTCGGCGGTGACGCCGGCCGGCCGACCGCCATCAAGCGTAATGCGGTCACTTGGGCCGTCCGCAAACGCTACAAGGCTTGCTAGTTCGTGGTAGCCATCAGTTCGGCGGCCGAGCACTCGCAAGGTCAGGTTGATCTTTGGCCGAGCTGTTTCGATCAACACTTTCATGGCCGGCAGTTTTGGCCAGCAACGGCCTTCATGCCAGATCAGCGTACGGCATTTGGTGCCCCTTCGACTTTCTTCATCCGCTGCCGTTCAGTGCTCGCCGCCTGTGAGCGGCGCAGCTTGGCTGTGGCTGGGGGCGATAAGCCTTCGGCAAGCTTCTTCTTGATCTTGACAACCTCAGCGGGTTCCGGCTCAAGCGATAATGCCTGATCCCACTGGAAGCGTGCCTCGCGCTCACGGCCTACCCGCCAGAGCGCGTCGCCGAGATGGTCGTTCAGCACCGGGTCGTCAGGGCGCAACTCAACTGCCCTTTCGAGCTGCGTTACGGCATCATCATAACGGCCCAGGCGATAGTAGGCCCAACCCAAGCTGTCGACGATGTAGCCATCATCAGGTTTGAGCGAAACCGCCTTCTTGATCAGCTTCAATCCCTCGCGCAGGTTGCGGCCCTGATCAATCCATGAATAGCCAAGGTAATTGAGGGCAAGCGGTTGCTGGGGCGCGAGTGCCAAGGCCTGCTTGAGGTCCTTTTCAGCCTTCGCCCATTGTTTGGTGCGCTCATAACAGGTGCCGCGCGAATAAAAGAATGCCCAGTGTCGCTTTTGAGGCGGATTGCCGATTAGCTTGAGGGCGCGGGAATAATAGATGATCGCCTCGTCATAGCGTTTACGCGCACGCAGAATGTTGCCCAACGCATCCAGTGGCGCCAAGTCCTTCGGTGACCGTTTCGCCACCTCAAGCAGAAGCGCCTTTGCTTCGTCCGTCCGGTTCTCAAGGTTGAGATTGAATGCCTTACGAATGTCGATAGCGTCCTGCAGCGGTGTGTCTTTTTCGATCCGGTCGTAAGTGGCGATGGCTTTTGCATGGTTCTTGGTGGTTTCGTAGGCTTGTGCCAATGCAGCCAAGGCGAGAGGCTGGCCTGGCGCAAGGTAAAGAGACATCTGTAGATATACGATGCCAATCGAAACTCCGCCCTCGGTCGTCAATGCCTCGCCAAGCCCATAGAGCACTTCGGCCATTCCCGCTGTTGGTTTCGATACAAGCAGCGGCACCGGTTTCCCACTCTCGATCAACAACCGGAGCTGCTCGGAAAGCGGGTGTGAATCTGTTCCCAAATTGCGGTCATATTCGCGCAAAACGCTCAACGCCAACTTGCGGTCGCCGGCATGCGCGGCGTGACGCGCAAAGGCCAGCGTCGTTCGAAGCGTACGGCTGTCTTGCTTGAACACGTCCTTGTAAGCGCTACGCGCCGTCTTGGTGCGGCCGGCACTGTCGGCAATCAATGCGCGGTGGTAGCGCAAATAATACTGCGCCCAGTCCGCCTGCTTGGGCCGGTCCAACAACGCCAATGCCCGCGTGACACTGCCGTTCGAGCGGGTCACCCATGCACGCATAAGCGATGCCGTCAGTTCGCCAATGGGGCCGCTTCCTGCCGTCTTGAAATGCTTTTCGGCAGACTGAGGCTTGCCGTTCTTGAAGGCTTCCAGCCCCAGGAAAAGTTGCGCCAAACGGTGCTGAGGCTGCAATTTCACCAGCTTACCTGCCAACACCGAGGCTTGACTGAAGTTTCCGGCGGAAAGCTCCATCAAGAACGCCTGCTCGACCAGCACGGCGTTGTTGGGGTCGTGAATCAAAGCAGAATTGTAGAAATCAGCCGATTGCTCGATCTCGTGCTCGCTTTTGGCAAAGCGCCCGGCCAGATAGCTGCCAATCAGAGTGTGGGTGGAATCAAACCGGCCATCGAGTTCATCGGCATCGCGCGCCGAAGCGGGCACGGATAAAACGATCAAGCCACCGGCAAGAAGGGCAAACAAGCCTGTCCCCAAAGTGAAACGAGATCTGTGACGTGCAGGGCGGAACATCATCCAGGAGATCCTCTCAAGTCTCGGGCAGCCTGAAAGGCCGCCGGGGGATGATTCTATCAGTTGCCACTTTGTAGCAACAAACCGGCGTGTTTGGCGACCACCGAGACGACCAGTGAATGCAAATTTGACCCGAGCATGACGCGGGCAGGGATTGGTTGTAGATACCCGCAAAATTGCCTTCAGGCGTGTTTGAATTGCAGCGGTTCAGCCGGCTTTAGAGCGCAATGCGATCCGATGGAGCCGGTTCGCAATGCTCTCTAGCTTCCTGTTTGGTCGCATTTTCTTCTACGAACGGGCGACGAGGGCGTGACGATCGATCACTCCAACATCATCAATGCATGCCACATGCCCGCCTACATGCCCGCGTAGTTGGGCCCGCCGCCACCTTCAGGACAGACCCAGGTGATGTTCTGGCTGGGGTCCTTAATGTCACAAGTCTTACAGTGAACGCAGTTTTGCGCGTTGATCTGGAAGCGTTTTTTTCCATCATCGCCGTCCACAATTTCATAGACCGCGGCCGGACAATAGCGTTGAGCGGGTTCTGCCCAGGTGGGCAGATTGATCAAGAGCGGAACGTTAGGATCTGCGAGCTTGAGGTGAACCGGCTGGTCTTCCTCATGGTTGGTGGCGGAGAAGGAGACGTTCGTCAGGCGGTCGAACGTCAAAGTGCCGTCGGGCTTTGGATATTCTATAGGCTTGGTAGATTTGGCAGTTCGCAGCGTCTCATAATCGGGTTTACCATGCGATAGCGTATAGCCGAGGCCCACACCCCGGATGATCGTGTTGAGCCACATATCGGCACCGCCAAGTGCAATGCCCAAAAAGGTGCCGAAACGTGACCACAATGGCTTCACGTTTCGCACGCGTTTCAGGTCTTGCGCGATGTCTCCGGTCATCACGTCTGCATAGTAGTTTTCAAGTTCGTCATGGCTGCGGCCGTTCTCGATGGCGTCGAATGCGGCGTCGGCAGCGGCAATTCCTGACAAAATTGCATTGTGGCTGCCCTTGATGCGCGGCACGTTCATGAAGCCGGCGGCGCAACCCAAAAGTGCTCCACCGGGAAACACCAGTTCGGGGATTGACTGCCATCCACCCTCGGTGATCGCCCGGGCACCATAGGCAATGCGTTTTCCACCCTCCAGCATCGCCGCAATGGAAGGGTGCGTCTTGAAACGCTGGAATTCCTCATACGGAGAGAGATAGGGATTTTTATAGTTCAGGTGCACGACAAAGCCGACCGCGACGAGGTTTTCGCCGTAGTGATAAAGGAACGAGCCGCCGCCGGTGCTATTGTCGAGCGGCCAACCGAAGGAGTGCTGCACTAGCCCGGGCATGTGTTTGTGGTTGGGAATTTCCCATAGCTCCTTAAGGCCGATCCCGTATTTCTGGATGCGCCCTTTAGAAAGCTCGAAGTTCTCGATCAACTGCTTTGAAAGTGAGCCGCGCGCACCTTCGGCAAAAAATGTGTATTTGCCGCGAAGTTCCATGCCGCGCGCAAAATTGGGACCGGGTGTGCCATCCCGTTCGACGCCCATGTCACCAGTGGCAATGCCAACGACGCGCCCCTGATCGTCATACAAGACCTCCGAAGCAGCAAAACCTGGATAAATCTCGACACCCAGCTCGGTCGCCTGCTCGCCCAGCCATTGGCAAAGCTCACCAAGGCTGACGATGTAGTTGCCATGATTGTTCATCAACGGTGGCATCAGAAAGTTCGGCAGCCGCATCTCGCCGGCCGGTCCGAGGTATAGAAACCTGTCCTGCTTCACAGGCGTCGTGATGGGAGCGCCTTTTTCCTGCCAATCCGGGATCAGACGTGAGATGCCAATAGGATCGATCACGGCACCTGAAAGAATGTGTGCTCCGACCTCGGAACCCTTCTCGACGACAACGACAGAGAGTTCCTTGCCTGCTTCGTTTGCCTTCTGCTTGGAGCGGATTGCTGCGGCAAGACCGGCAGGTCCGGCGCCGACGATAACAATGTCATAGTCCATGGACTCGCGTTGCGGCAGTGTATCGGGGCGCGATGCCATTTGGGTCGGGTCCTTTCGCTTCTTGTTTTTGCGTCTTGACTGGAGCTTCCTGCGGCAAGCCTCAGCGTCCGGACCTAGCCCGCCTTTCTCACGATGGTAGTCCGGCACGGAGGTGAAAATGATGACAGGCCAGGAGAGCCGTGTAGTTCGATGTGGGACATCGGGCAAGCGGCACGACACAGACTGCCATCATTTTCACCCCGCCCTGCGGGTCGCGCTGGCGCGACCGACCGCTGCGTCGGGCGGCTCAACCGTAGACCACCGCTACGCTTTTCGCCTCCCTCCTTGCGGGTCGATCTCGCGCCAGCGCGATGACGGCCGTGCCCTCGTGAGAAAGGCAGGCTAGCCCAACCCCGATGCAAAACCCAAGTGATGACAGGACATAAGTGCGAAACCTTCCCCAAAAACACGTCGCTTTTTGGTGTCTGGACTTTATGGCCAGGTGTTGAACTCGCGCCATAATACCAAATAATACCAAGGTCCAAACAGACTGGGCAGCTACCGGCACATCGCGTTTGAAAGTCCGAACGCTTTCCTCATGGGCGGGTTGAGATTAGATTTGCGCCATGAGCGACTCGTCCAACAGCATTACGACGGCACAACGGGATCTTGTGGCACTGCTGGCGTGGTATCACGAGGCGGGCGTGGATTGTGCGCTGGAGGCGGAGCCAATCGCCTGGCTGGAGGAAGCGGGTCGAGTGCCTGGCGCGGAATTCGACTGGCCCAGGAAATCAAGCGCAAAAACTAATGCAGTCTCGGGAAGATTCGACCGGCCTCAGACAAAAGAAGCCGACACAACACCTGCGCGCGCGCAGGAACCAGGTGGGCGAAATACAGCCTATTTGGAACGCTCAAAACAGAGCGGGGCGCCACCTCGCTCCCACGCCGCCCCGCAGCGCGCTGGCGAAACAGCTCGCACACCACCAGCACGGTTCGCCACCGGTGCAACGGAAGCTTCCGTCTCTACGGCCAGGAGCCTGGCCCGGAGCGCCCAAGACATTCAAGCGCTTGCTCAAGCACTCGCTTCGTTTGAGGGTTGCGCATTGAAGGCAACTGCCAAATCCACCTGTGTTTATCGCGGCGCTGAGAGTGCGCCCGTCATGGTCATCGGAGAGGCGCCTGGTCGGGACGAGGATCTGGCCGGCAAGCCTTTTGTTGGCCGGGCCGGACAACTGCTGGACCGAATGCTGGCTGCCATCGAACTCGACGAAACGAAGGTTCATATTACCAATGTCGTCTATTGGCGGCCGCCTGGAAACCGCACGCCGACACCGCAAGAAACGCAAATTTGCCGCCCCTTTCTGGAACGTCAGATTGAGTTGGTAAAACCGCAAATCGTATTGCTGCTTGGTGGAGCGGCAGCCAAAACCGTTCTGGACACCAGCGAGGGGATCATGCGCCTCAGGGGAAAGTGGCGGGAACTCACGTGGGGTGAAAGCAAAATCCGCGCAATGGCTACACTGCACCCGGCCTATCTGTTACGCACACCCGCTGCAAAGCGCATGGCGTGGCGTGACCTGCTGGCGATAAAAACAATTGTCGCAAAAAGCTAGAAACATTTTTTTAATATAAAACAGATTGTTACGCATAACTTCTGGTGAATTTGCATCTATTTCTGCAAGAAGTCTAAAATTTTATCATTTAAATTAATTCAGAAAAAAGGCCCAATTCAATAGTTTGTCAGGGTGCGGGAAAATGTGGCCGGCGTACAAGCTGGGCTTTTCCCATGTTCGAAGCCCTGAAGCAGAGGTGCGGCGTGAAGCTGACCTATGTATATCTTCGACCTGCAAACCTCATCTGCTTCAGGGCAGTGGGGCCATATAGCGAATCTGCGCCTCGCGCCTGGGGGCAGATGTTCATGTGGCTGGATCAGCAGAATCTCCGTGGCACGGTAAAGCGCGGGTTTGGGCTTTCACACTTTGATCCGCGATACACGCCTTCAGAAAAATGCCGCTATGAAGCTTGCATCGACCTTCCAGAGGCCCTGCCAATTTCGGCCTGGGAGCACATGCTGCCGCAGAAATTGCCTGGCGGGGCCTATGCGCGCTATCGCCATGTGGGGGCACACACGGAACTTGGCGGCGTGATCAGCGAAATCAGGAATAGCTGGGCGGACAACAAGGATGTTGTTCTTGCCTCAGGAAGGCCGCTTGTCGAAATTTATCTTGATGATCCGATGTTCTGCCCTGCTGATAAGAGGCGTACGGATCTGTGCCTGCCGGTAGCAATCACCGATAATTAACCCGGTCCGCCCACCAGACGCGACGTTGCGAGCGCAACTGGGAAAGAGCGAGCCGACGATCGTGAGTAAAATGCGTTCAAGGATCGCGATGAGCGGATTGGCGTTGACATAGCCCGCCTTTCTCCTTGCGGGTCGATCTCGCGCCAGCGCGATGACGGCCATACCATCGTGTAAAAGGCGGGCTAGCTCCACTGCGTAGGTGGAGGTCTTTACGCTGGATCGATTTCCAGCCACAGTCGCGGCGTCAAGACTTTCAACTACAGCAAGGTGCGATTACGAATGGCCAAGATCGATGACACTCGCCCTTTCATACCTGTGCGCATCGCCATCCTGACAGTGTCGGACACGCGTGAACTTGCAGACGACAAGTCAGGCGCGGTGTTGGCGGGAATGATCGAGGAGACCGGTCACACACTTGCTGATCGGGCCATCGAAAAGGACGACGTTGACACGATCCGTGCGCGCGTCAAAGGATGGATCGACGACCCTGAGATCGATGTGGTTATCAGTACGGGCGGGACGGGCTTTACCGGACGGGACGTAACACCAGAGGCGATAAAGCCGCTGTTTGAAAAAGAGATCGACGGGTTTTCCGTAATTTTTCACATGCTTTCATATCAGAAGATTGAAACGTCGACGATCCAGTCGCGCGCCTGTGGTGGTGTCGCCAGAGGGACCTACATTTTTTGCCTGCCCGGATCGCCTGGTGCGTGCAAAGACGCGTGGAATGGCATTTTGAAGTTCCAGCTCGACAACCGCCACCGGCCCTGCAACTTCGTGGAGATCATGCCGCGGCTTGAAGAGCATAGGCAGGGCTAACGCCTGCTCAAAATTCAACCCGCGGGAACCATCGTGCGGCGGGCGTGGCTACGGCGACAGTGTCGCCATGACGTTGCAGCCCGCTCATTCGAAATGCAGACGAGGCACGCGTTGGTCCATGGATCCCGTGCATGAAGCACGGGATGACAAGTGGGGGGGGGTACGCGCTGCCCGTTTCTCGTACCCCCGGTTCGTACCACCGCCGCCCCTCACCCTGGCCCTCTCCCCGCCTGCGGGGAGAGGGAATGGTGGCCGCCGAACCGCTTCACACTTCGGCTAAACATGGTCTTTCGTCTGGACCATGTTTTTCACGCCGAACCGCTTCACACTTCGGCTAAACATGGTCTTTCGTCTGGACCATGTTTTTCACGCCGAACCGCTTCACACTTCGGCTAAACATGGTCAGCGCCTCAGTTTCAGTTCGGTGACACCAAGTGCGAGGTTGAGACCAAGCTGGGCCTGGACGCTGACGGGTTGGAGAACGATGGATTTGTTCGATCCACCGACCAGAGCTTTGGCACCGAGCCCAACGCCCACGGTTGCTTCACCTGATACGCCTGCGAAATTTCCAACCAAAGCCCCAGGTGGGATGTCATTGGTGTTGGCTAGAACCGCCCACGACATAACAGCCTTCGTCGAAACGCCAATATCAAGTCCGAACCTCTCGATCGTTCCATAGTAACGCTCATCGCGGCCAGGCCGGTTGAACTTACAGGTCAGATTTTTTGTCGAACCGACGATGAAGCCGATGCCACCGGAAACCTCGCAGTTAAGTATCCCCACTTCCAAATGACTGGCTTGGGTTCTCTCGGGCCTGTCGACGCGCGTTTGCGCCACCCTTGTCACGCCGCCCGAAGAGCTGAGGCCGTAGACGTCAACTGCTGCACGCTGATAACCCTTCCTCGCTTTGCGATAGGTGAATTGTACTTCTTTCAAGAACCGATCCTTGCCGCGAAGATCGATCACCCGTGTCGTAGCGCCTGCACGTATCAGCTCGCGTATCGGGACGTCCTGAATACGCCCATTTCCGTAAACGATTTTGAGATCGGAAAAATCAATGTCCGACTCACGCACTGCAAGCTGTATGGCGCGAAACGTTCCATCGCGGCGACCGATCTTCACAGTATCGACGTCCTGCTTGCCTTGAACGGACTGTGTTCCCAGAAGCTCCCAGTTCAACGCGGGCGCCGCAACAACCGAAATTCCCCGTTGACGCGGCTTTCTCTTCGCCTCAGTCCTTTCGGCAGCATTGGGATCGTACTGTACGCCGAACAGTTCAACACGTGCCGGGCGGCCGCGTGAGGCGTCGCTTCGATAGATCAATTCAACGCTTTGGAGTTTGCGCGCACGACCTGCAAGATCTAGCACCTGTGACCGGCGACCAGCTTTCAATTCTTCCTGCATGGGAATTGTTTCTGACTGCCCATTGCCGTAGACGACATGCATTTCAATAATGAAAATGTCATTGTCGCTAACGAGCAATTGCAGCGCACGGAAACGTCCATCCGACCTGCCAACCTTGATGACGTCCCGATCCAGCTTCATGTTCACGTTGCGGGCACCCAGGGGAACCCACACAAGGTCAGGTACGTCGCTTGCCTTGGCGTTCCTGCGGAGAAATCCTTCACTCGCCCAACCCGAATCAGCGTCGTCCCACACTCTGCAGAAACCGTTCACGCAATCCGTGCTGATGGCCACGCCGCAGGTGTCTGCGGGAATGCCACCAACTATTTGAAAACGCAAACCCGGCCCTGCGCGCAAATTGAGATCCTTGCCCGGTGAAACGCCGACGACACACCCTGTGCTCGCCGCAAGTGCGGCAGTGGCGCACAGGCCAGACAAGAACGTGACGCTTAACCCGCTCACCACTGCGCGTGAGAAATTCGCAAGTTGCATTATTTTATTCCCTCTTTGTAACATTTCCCCTGTTAGGGCGAACTCTCCGCATTCAAATTCGTTCCCCTCGCAAATTCGCTTGCTTGGGCAAGCAAACATGCGATCTGTTAAATCGACCACGACATCTGTCACTTAAACATCTTCGACAGAGGCTAATATTCTGGGAGTAAGGATGTAGGCGATTGCAATTCCAGGAAGGATATTCGTCGTGCGCGAACATCGGCTTCAAGGTCTTTTCAACCCGAAATCAATTGCGGTTTTCGGCGCAAGTGAATCGCTCACTTCGGTTGGCGGTCTGGTCTATGACAACCTGCTCGGGTCGGCGTACGCGGGCGTAATTCATGCGATCAATCCCAGGCACTCCATTGTTCGCGGAAAGACCTGCTATCGTTCGATCTTCGAGGTGCCAGAACCTGTCGATCTGGCTGTTATCGCCTCGCCAGCGCAAAGTGTGGCAGGCATCCTCAACGACTGCGGGAACAAAGGCATTCGCAATGCCCTGATTATCACGGCAGGGTTTGCTGAAACCGGCGAGAAGGGACGCGCAGCGCAAAGCGAATTGCAAGACATCGCCAAACGGCATGACATACGCTTCATCGGCCCCAACTGTGTCGGTCTGGCAAGACCGTGGCTGGGCCTCAACGCATCGTTTCTGAAAAAAGACGTGCCTGCGGGTAACATCGCCCTGGTTTCGCAATCGGGCGCCTTGTGTTCGGCCATTGCGGATTGGGCTGGTCCCAATGACCTGGGTCTATCTGCGCTCATTTCACTGGGTAATTCAGGTGACATCGGGTTTGGTGATGCACTGGGTTTTTTGACCACGGATGCCAGGACCGACGCCATATTGTTATATGTGGAGGGTATTAGGAATTCGAGATCCTTTGTCGGCGAACTGCGCGCAGCAGCCCGCGTCAAACCAGTTATCGTATTGAAGGCTGGGCGTTATGCCAAAAGTTCAACGGCAGCAAAAACACATACTGGCGCTCTCATCGGTTCCAATGACGTTTTCGAAGCGGCAATCGCAAGGGCAGGCGCGGTGCAAGCGCAGTCTTTCGGACAATTGTTCGCGGCTGCCGAAATTCTTTCGGCGCACCACAGGTCCGGAGGCAACCGGTTGTGTATCATTACCAACGGTGGCGGTGCCGGGGTGTTGGCTTCGGATCGCTGCGAAGAACTGGGTATAGAACTAAATGCGCCAGGCCAGGGCACGATCGCAGCGCTTGATGCGGTTCTGCCGACATACTGGTCTCGTTCCAACCCCGTGGACATCCTTGGCGATGCATCGGAACGTCAATATAAAGCGGCATTGACGGCATGCCTTGATGATAGCGCGTTCGACGCGGTACTTGTCATGCTCACGCCGCAAGCCATGACAGATGCCGACAAGGTCGCGCAGGCACTCGTCGACATTGTGAAGACAAAGCCGAGGAAGCCTGTTCTTGCCTGCTTCATGGGTGAGACATCTGTTGCCGCTGCCCGCCGCCTCATGTCTTCAAGCGGCATTCCTGATTTCACGACCCCCGAGCGTGCAGTTGAAGCATTTTCATATATCGCCCGACATGAGTTCAATCGCAAACTTGCAATGGCTACGCCCGGTCCGCCAATGTTTGCAGACAATCACGATGTGACGGGCGCGCGGATGATCATCGATGGCGCGTTGAACGACGACCGCTGCGTCCTGTCTCAAACCGAATCGAAGGCGGTTTTGAAAGCCTTTGGCATTCATACAAGCATCGGCATCGAAGCGGATACAGCCACAAAGGCCGTGGTCGCATCGGAGACTTTAGGGTTTCCAGTGGCGATGAAAATCGATTCGCCGCAGATCACCCACAAATCAGACGTTGGAGGTGTGCGCACGAACATCATGTCCGTTGGCGATGTGAGACAAGCGTTCAACGAGATTGTCGATGGTGCACGACAGGCGCGACCCGATGCGGAAATACACGGTGTCACCGTGGAAAAGATGGCATCGCGGAACTACGCTCGGGAACTACTCGTCGGCGTGGCGAGAGATCCGGTGTTTGGCCCGACAATCGTATTCGGTGCGGGAGGAACGATGGTTGAAGTGCTTAGCGACAGCGCAACAGGCCTGCCCCCATTGACGTCCATTCACGCTGAAGGGATGATCAACCAAACAAGGATCTCGCGCGCACTTGACAAATTCCGCAATGAGCCGGCGGCAGACAGGTCAGCAATTATTGAAGTTCTCCTACGCGTGTCCGACATGGCCATTGAACTGCCTCAACTTGTATCTTTGGACATAAATCCGCTCTTTGCCACGCCGGAGGGTATCATTGCCGTCGACGCGCGGATCGAGGTTGAAAGGGCAGCGCCTGATCCTGACACCGACCTTCATCTGGCCATTGCGCCGTATCCTCGGCAACTAATCGAAAAAAGTTTTCTGTCGGATGGTACGCCAATCACGATCAGGCCGATCAGGCCGGAGGATGCCGAGAGTGAAAAGGCTTTCGTTAAGAACCTTTCACGCGAGGCTAAACGGTTCCGGTTCATGGAATCGTTAAAGGAGTTGACGCCGGACATGGTCGCGCGTTTCACGCAGGTGGATTACGCCCGTGAGATGGCACTGGTTGCAATACTGCACGACCAAAATGCAGATGTTCAGCATGGTGTTGCGCGGTACGTCATCAACCCGGACGGAAGGAGCTGCGAGTTTGCCATCGTCGTTAGCGACAGCGTTCGCAACCACGGTATAGGCTCAAAGTTGATGGAGGCCCTTATAAGGGCGGCGAGACGGCATCGACTGGAAACGATGGAAGGCGTCGTGCTGAGCGACAACAAACCCATGCTGCAGTTGATGAAGGAGTTGGCCTTCTCACAACAGACATGCCGCGATGATCCATCGCTTACCCTGGTTGTCCGCAACCTTGACGGCTGAGTTGCTTCGTGCCGATGCTCAAAATCCAAGGTGTAACGGTTTGAGCCGGAAGTCGCACGAGATCTGGCTTGAGCGCATTCCGATCCGATATATCGCAATATCGCACGGGTGGCGCCCGCTCTCCAGTCTGCTGACCGTGGCAGGGCTCATGCTTTCCCTGGCCCTTTGCCACCTTGTATTTTCTGGGTGCGTGGTGGTTAATTTCAACCAATCGCGGCACTGGAGCACTGGCGCCAACAACTTAACCTTCTGAATTCAATCTAAAATATTAACGGCATGGTGGTTGCGCAGACACCCCCATGACTGCTGCGCAATGTGGTTGAAGGCAGTTTGGCGGCCGTTTGCCGGGAGAATAAAGGACATGCGAACGATCAGCCCTGCGCTCACACGACCGATCATGATCGTCGGCGGCATCGTCGGTACGGCGCTGGTCTTTGCTCTGCTCGTTCTAGTATTCACCTCCTGGAAATCACTCCTGCTCGTCGATCCGGTGCGCAACCATGTCCACTACCTCGGTCAAATCTACGAGACAGCGCATCAGGCACAAGAACTTCTCTTTCGTCATATATCCAGCCAGCCTCCGCCAACCGAAGCCGAAGTTGAAGCCGTTCGGGCCAAACTGGCCGACCTCATTGAGAAAGATCACAATCTCGATCCAGGCACGGGGCCGGGCCTGACCAATGCTCGCAATGCACTCGGCGCATTCAGTTCCCAGCCAGGCGCAGCGTTGGTGGCCGCACTCTCTGAAATCCGGGAGATCCTGAAGAACGAATCTGCAGCCGAAGCGAACCTGATAGATCAGATGCACGAGAATGCGCGATGGGAGCAACGGATCGCGATTGCCACGCTCATCGGATTACCGTTGCTGGCCGGGCTCACATTTATCATTCTCCGGGGCAGAATTCTAAGTTCTCTCAACCGGCTTTCGGAGCTGCTGGAGCGTCTGGGCAACAGAGACTACGCACCTGCCTTCATCAACACATCCGATGGCGATCTGCAACCGGTCCTGGAAAGCTACAACGCCTTGGTGAACCGACTTGCGGTCGCCGAGGCAGAGAACACGCGTCGTCGCGATGAACTCGAAGCGCAAGTGCGGGCCGCTACGCGAACCGTCTTGCAACAAGGGCGTGCACTGGCTGAGGCGGATCGGCTGGCGTCGGTGGGAGAAACCTCGGCGCGAATCGCGCACGAATTGCGAAACCCGTTGGCCGGCATCGAGTTGGGGTTGCGCAACTTGCGAATTGATTGCGAGGACGCGGATGCATGTCCCGACCAATCCCTTCACGATCGTCTCGATCCGATGATCGGCGAGTTACAACGCATGTCCCGCTTGTTGACGTCGTTGCTCGAACAGGGGCGACGCATGCCTGAGCCACCGGCAAAAATCAATCTTGCCGCATGCGTCCACGAGACCGCAATGCTGGCCCGCTATCAAACACCCGAGGCTATCACTATCACGACATCGGTCGGCGAAGGGCTCGATTGCCTGATGCCGCGCGATACTCTGAGACAGGTTATTTTCAATCTGGTGCTCAATGCCGTCCAGGCCGTTGGCGAAATGACAGGTACGATCGAAATCAAGGCCGAAAAGGAAGGCGAGCATCTCATCATCCAGATCATCGACAATGGCCCAGGCTTTCCAAGCGAGATTCTAGAGCTTGGCCCCCGCACGTTCTTGACACGAAGGCCGGGCGGCACCGGTCTGGGACTGACAACTGTTCGCCGGCTCGTCACCGAGATGGGTGGCGAGATGGCACTCGCCAACCGCGCCGACTATGGCGCAATCGTACAACTTCGCTTGCCATGCAGGATCGCTCATGCTTGACCAGATACTGATCCTCGAAGACGAAACGCTGCTCGGCAACGAGCTTGCCAGACACTACCACCGCGCCGGCTGGGAGGTCGTGCTGGCTGACACCATTGGCGAAGCTGAGCGGCTGCTTACCAGCGACGAATGCGATCCGATTCTGGTCATCTCCGATCTCAACCTGCCCGACGGCAACGGTCTCGACCTTCTGCAGAGCGTTCGCAGAATCGGCCAGAATACCTCGGAATGGATATTCCTGACCGGCTATGGCGAAGCACCCGATGCTGTCAGGGCGATGCGGCTCGGAGCCTTCGATTTTCTCACCAAACCTGCCGACATGGGGCGGCTTGACCTTGTCGTGGCGGGCGCCACCCGCAGCGCGAAGGCGCAACGCCGGATCAGACATCAGACGCGTCATGACGGTCGTCGCTACCGGCCAGAAAGCTACATCGGACAAAGCGACGCCGTAAAAAAAGCGCGCGAGATGTTGGTGCGGCTCGCGGGTTTGCCGTTCTCCGGCCTCATCATCAACGGCGAGACGGGGACAGGAAAAGGGCTGACAGCCAAAATCCTTCATCACAGCTCGCCGCGCGCGGATGCGCCGTTTGTCGAAGTCAACTGCGCAGCCCTGCCAAGAGACCTGTTGGAATCGGAATTGTTCGGACATGAGGCCGGCGCCTTCACCGGAGCCAAGGGCAAACACATTGGTCTCATGGAGCAGGCATCCGGTGGGACCTTGTTCCTCGACGAGATCGCCGAAATGGAAATCTCGCTTCAACCCAAGCTGCTCAAGGCGATCGAGGACAAGACCATTCGACGGCTTGGCGGCGAACGTGAAATCAAGATCGACGTTCAGGTGATCGCTGCCACAAATCGCGATCTCGCCGAGGAGATGCGCCAAGGCCGGTTCCGGCAGGATCTTTACCACCGCCTGTCCGTATTCGAGATATCGCTGCCGGCACTGCGTCAACGTCCCGAGGACATCAGCGAGCTTGTTTTTGCGTTCATCGAAGAGTTCAACGCGCTGGCCAAGAAGAAGGTTCGCCAGGTGCCAGAAAAGGTCTGGTCTATCCTCGAAGCCTATACATGGCCGGGCAATGTACGCGAACTGCGCAATGTCATCGAGCGCGCAGTCTTGTTGTCGGCGAGCGATGTTCTGCCACTGGAATGGATTGAACTGCAACGGCCTGCTGGTGGGAGACCAAACCAGCACACTGGCGCGGAAGGCGATTGGGTTCACCTGCCGCTTGACGGCACAATGGCACTCGACGACATGGATCGATTCATCATCGAAACGGCACTTAAGCGTCACGACTACAATGTCATGGCGACAGCACGGGCACTGGGCACGACGCGTGAGACCTTGCGCTACCGGGTGCAGAAATATGGCCTGCTGCGCGAGAAAGCTCGCGACAAGAGCATCTGATCTCACCCACTTGACTGACGCCCCCTCCTTCCAAAGACCCGGTTGAAATGCGCCAACCCCACCGCACGATTTTCCCCTTTTGGGCGACAGGCGAGCAAACATCACCGCGCAAGACGTGACGTGATTCCGGGTTATCGAGTTGTGGTCCGTCATTTGCGGGGAGGACAGGGAAGAATACTCAAGCAACGCAAACACAAGACGAGACATCCATGCCTACTATTAAACCTGAAATGATGCACCGACTGTTGGCGCACGTCCCGATTGTTCTTCGTCGCGCGCTTGCATTGAGTGATCACATCGCTCTTTTCGCGGGCTGCAATGTTTGCGGGCGGAGTTGCCTGCCGATCTTTCGGCGCTCCTGGCGGTTGTAGTCGCCCTCCATGGAACCGGCCTCGTCTACGTTCACGGCGTGAACGTTGCCACACCGGAGACTTGAGCACCCTGCTAGAGCGCATACCGATCCGATGGAATCGGATCGACGCTCCAGCCTTTTGTTTGGTCGCATTTTCTGCGACGAACCGGTATCCACTTCGTCGGATACTCTAGGTGATAGGCCGGGCGACTGCATTTGTGTTCTTCGCTGAGCTAACATCTCGCCGAACATTTTAGCTCAACGAACCTCCCGCCAACGTTAGCGCTTTCCTAAAGCCTGGCGAGGAAAGTGACGTTGGCGAGAGGTTTGATCCGCAGATTGCATCAATCACTTGGTTGTCGTCGATGTCTCCGGCTTGGCGCTCGCCGACGAAGCAGGAGCACTTTTGCTGGCATCTGCGCTCTTGGAAGCATCTGCGCTCTTGGCGTCCGCAGGCTTTGGAATGTCGACCAAGGCCACACTATCGATAACGATGCCATCCTCTGCCGCCTTAAGCGCGAGATTCGCCTCGTAGTATTTCTTTTCACTGATAAGCTTTTTGGCGGTCTCGACGTGGTCCGTCGTCGCCTTCAACGGCATCAGAAGTCGCGTATAATTGACGTCGATCTCGGCAAGCTTGAGCTGCTCGACAGCTTTCTGTTTCTCGCCCTTCTTGAAGTGCTCGTTGGCCTTGGTTACGTGTTCGCCCTTCTTGGCGTCGAGCACGAAGTTGTCAGCAATGTCGATGTTTCCATCGATCGGGATCCACTCGTCCGAACCCTTGCTTCCGTTAGTGCGACCAACGTAGTTCTTGGCGTCTGCGCTCGCCTTGCCGATATCCTTTGTGGCGGCTTCGACGCTCTTTGACGCCTGATCGGGATTGCCATTGAAGATGGCAACACGCGCCGAGCGTACATCCCGAAGTGCCGTGAAGCCATCATCGGAGAGCTTCATCAGCTTGTCGTAGTTTGCCTGCTCGGCAGATGCCGCCTGCTCGGTCTTAACCACTTCCTTTGCAAGAACCGCGGCGGGAACAACAAGCATCGATGTGCCGAGGAGTGCTGCAATAAGTGTGCGTTTCATGTCCTAGATCCTCACAGTGAATTCATCCATCGCAACCAATGTGGAGCTGCGCTTTGCCGCCGTCGCACCTGGCATTACCGCCGTTGTGTCGACTGCATGCTATCTAGGTTGGCAAACCTGATGCCAGCCGGCGGCATGCTCCTCAATTGCTTGATACGACATAGAAAATTGAATGCGCGCGCGCGGTGTCATGGAATTGGCAAATCAGCAATGGCGGTAAACCACCGCTGGCAATGGGCGTTCTCAATCGGCGTAGCGTGAATTGAAATCCTGGGCGGCTAGAGCGCATTGCGATCCGATGGAATCGGATCGGCGCCCTAGCATTTTGGTTGGTCGCATTTTCATCGACGAACCGGCGTCCACTTCGTCGGAATCGGAGTTCGCGGGTTGCCTCAGCTCTCGTGATTGCCGACCGCTTCCACGTCGTGCGCCTTGCGCTCCATCACCTGATGAAGACCTGCCGCAATATCGGTCCCGAGCTTGATGCCATCGGGCAACTCAACCAAGGTGGGTTTGAGGACTGCCGCAAGCTCGGTCGTACGCTCGCGGCTTGGCCGGTCGAGATCGGCCGCATGTGGCGCTTCTCGCGTTCGAACGGCATAACAGAAGGCTTCCACCGGCAGATGAAACTCATCCAGCGCCGCGCCTTTGGATTCCGTAACTTCGAGAACTACCGCCGACGGGTTCGCGCGCTGTGCGCTTGATAAGGAGGACAATCGAAAGCAGACTGGAACACCGATAATCGAACGTCACCAGACGGCCGAAAAATAGACCCTGCCCCAACATTCAGCGAAGAGCCCTGCCTCCGCGTTCAGCGAAGGGCCAAAAACCCAAAATTACAAGCAAAATAAATGTGTTATGGTTGGTGGTGGACGCAGTCGCGAGCGAGGTGGTCTCGGGCCTCAGGGTGCCCCAAAATCTGGAAAAACAGGGAATTTTCGCAATTTTCGAGCCTTTCCGGCGCATGGCTTCGGCATTTTCTGGCGCGTTCTCCGTGGGTTATGCGGAAAATTCCCTACGAAGTAAACAGGGAACTTCGCAAGCGGAGCAGGGAAATTTTGTAAGCGTTCAGGGAATGCACGCTTGAGAACAGGGAGCGATCCGCATGAAGCAGGATTCTCCTGAACGAGGGTCGCCAGGCCGTCGATGCCTTTGCGCATGTCGGTCACACCGCAGGCGATGTGTACCTTCACGCCGGATAGCGCAATGCTACGCCTAGGGTTAAGCCTAGGCTGATCTCCACCGCCGCGCCGATAAAGCAGGCCTTCCGGGACCATCGTCTCCTCGGACTTGAGGTCGGCGCGCCAGTTGCCAAACCTCAGCGGCAGCCCGTGCAGCTCGCGGTACTCCCGGTGGTTCAAATCGCTGTCGCGCCAAGCCTTCAGGAGCGCGCCAGAATGCCTCGAGTTTCAACCGTCTCGATCGCCGCTGTTTGACCATCTCGCACCTCCCTTGCCGATCTCACCCGTGCAAAGAAGGTCGCTGCGGACAAGGCGTATGCCGCCTATGAAGCCTATCTAACCGGCACTGGCTTCGCGCATGTCGATGATGGCAGGTCGCCCTTTAGCGGCGATGTAGCTTCGGAGTCCCGAAATCAACCCGTGGGCTCCGCCAGCAAGCCTGGAAGCAAACACCTAAGCGAATTGGCTACTGGCCACCGTGTGCCACAAATGAAGCCCCCGGAGTCGTGCCATGGTGCTGGCGATCGACAGGAGTGGGTTGGAGCTAGCCCGGCAATCAAGCCCGGTTCGTTTTGTCTAACTTCGCGCTCGCGACCCAACGCTACCCCGGTGACGATCCGGTTTGGGCAACGTGTTGGACAAGAGGGCGTATTCGGGCAGGAACATTCTTCTTGAAGTGGGGACCATCCGACCAGTGAGTGGCGTCCGGTTTCTGGTGAACCAGACGGCGTTCGAAATGACGACGGTGAGCTTTGACCCGTACAATTAATTGTTGCACTTGCTGATTTGCTCAGTGAAGTTTACACTTTTACTTGAGCGCTTGAGGCTCATTCGACTCTGACTCAGTTGGTTGGCAAATGCACTTACTGACCCAGAGAGCCTTTGATCGGCTCGTTGGCTTGATCTACGAGGCGGCACTGCAGCAAGTCACTTGGAACGATGCGCTTGCCGAGATCAGCAAGAGCTTCGATGACGCCGCGTCACTCTTTTACATTTTCAACCCCGTCAACGGCGAAACTCTCTTTGCCGCAACGAGCGAAATTCATCCCGAGTATCAGGGAAGCTATGTCGCCCATTATGCATCGACCAATCCCTATCCGGCCCCAGCTGTCACGCAAATTAAAACTGGTCAAATCACGATCGCGAGCGATGTTGTCGATGCCAAGAATGCCGCTCAATCTGAGTTTTACAATGATTGGATGCGCCCACAGAAGGTTAGCCTGCATCATCTCGCCGTTAAGCTACTGCACACCGAAGATCGCGTCTGTATCTTGGGTCTTTCACCCCGAGGCAGCGCGTATGAGGCCGAGGTCGCGCGCTATCGCCGCGCTTTCGATAAATTGGTTCCGCATCTCCTCCGCGCTCTTTCGATTCAAACGGCTTTGGCTAAAAAAGGTAACGCCGAAGCAGTCGAGAGCAACATCCTCGACAGGATAAAGATTGCGGTTCTGGGTCTCGACAAATCGGGCCGAGTTGTTCAAGCCAATCTCGCGGCAGAACGATTGTTGCATGCCGATGGTCCGCTATCGACTGATCGATCGCGCCGGCTGCGTGCCCGCGTGTTGGCTGAAGATACGAAGCTACAACGCGCAATTGGTGCACTTATCGAACCAGCTGTCACACCGGCTGCTCCACACCCTGTTCGGCTTTCGAGCCGGAGGGTCGATCAAGCTTATGCATGTTGGGTCGTTCCGTTTGGGAATTTTAGCGGCGGAACTCAAAGGCCAATGGGAGATGTTTTGAACGCTCTCTCGACAGCCCCAGCCGTCGGCCTCCTTGTAACGCGGGTTCGAGCATTCGACACCGTGCCACCTGAAATTCTCAAAGACCTATTTGGGCTAACGTCCAAGGAAGCTCTCATTGCTGCCCATCTGGCCTCAGGATGCGAACTGCAGCAGATTGCAGATAAACAGGGTCTGGCGCGAAATACCGTACGCAACCATCTGACCAACATTTTTGCCAAGACAGGAACACGGCGACAGGCCGAACTTGTTACCCTTCTGGCATCGATCTTGCCGCCAATCTGATGGGGCCATTCGGGGACGGCCGGGACCATCACCAATGATGCAACGTCGTCATCTCGGTCGCGATCGAGCTCGGCGGTCGTCGCATTTGGGTGCCTCGTGCGTGCAAATGACTGTCAACCCGGCCCAGGACCAGCATCGCTGTGCATCCTCATGTGATCGCTGATTCTGCGATCAGATTTGCCAACCGCCGGAGGTCCTGATCGATGGCTGTGAGTGCGGAATAGTCCTGAGCGCAGTGTGGCGCCAGAAAGATCTCCCCACTGTGAATTGCCGCGATATTTCCACGACCTAGTTCCCGCTTCATATGAAGTGAAAATCGTCAACGTGATAGGCGACTAGCTGGGCCATGGAAACATTTTCAATAACAACAGAGTCCGTGTTGTAAGTTATCATTGCACCTTCGGCCGTATCCACTATCGCGCTTTCAAGCGCAGTCCAGTCAGCAAACATCGCGGTCGAAACCTCAATAATGTCATGAGAAACTCCGCTCACAGCAAAGTCCGTTATGCGATCGTTTCCGAAACCTGGCGCGAAAACAAACACGTCGGTTCCTGCGCCTCCGGAAAGGAAATCGTTTCCTCCAAGGCCTATGAGGCGATCATCGCCACTTAGACCATTAAGAGTATCGAATCCGTTGGAACCGATCAGAACGTCATTGGTAGCGACGGAGTTGAAATCTCCGTTTAGAACAAGATGGCCTGCGCCACTGACGTTTAGTGTTCCAGAGCCGCTAACCTTTGCCAGTACCAAAGTGCCCTGCTCGACCGAAATATCACCGTTGTTGACTACCTCGACATCGATGCTCGAAGTGGCTGCTGTGCCAGTCTTCCTAAACGTGCCGTCGTTGACGACGACTGCGTCACTGCCGTTGTCGCTGACACCAAAATTGGTAGTACGGATCAAGAGTCCGCTCGCGGCTGTTTGGTCGTCGAACGTCGCTCCGGCGGCGATGTGAAGAGATCCAGATCCGATCGCGCTGCTGCTGTTCAGGCTGAAATAGGTGGAGCCGCCCTGAGCCACACTATTGCCACCGAAGTCAATCAGACGCCCTGCATCAAGATACAGGTTGGTGTTCGATGAGCCCGCGCCGAATGTTACACCACCTTGTAGATCTATTGTGCCAGATCCAACCTGCTGGATTGATGACCCCACAAAGCTCGTGGCTCCTGTCACCGTCAGAGTGCCATCTCCCTTCAGAATTCCGGAGACTTGATTGAAAGAACCAACGGTAGTCACGTCAGCGATAGCCAATACTGCACCATTGGTAAGAGTTAATGTGCCGGCCAAATTAGTGCCGCCCTCCAAATTGACCGTGCCCGCAGAAACTTCGTAGCTCCCGTCCCCCGCGCCCGTAACACCGGTCAAGGTGTGTGTTCCGCCTCCAAAACGCAACACAGCTCCCGGTGCGACATCGAAGGTCCCGCTATCGGTGCCGCCACCCTCGAGGCTAAGCGTGCCGCTCTCCACCACGACGGCATTGTTACTGTTGAAAGTCGAGCTTATGCTCGAAGTGGCTGCTGTGCCAGTCTTCCTAAACGTGCCATCGTTGACGACGACAGCGTCACTCCCATCATCACCTGCACCAAAGTTCGCTGTACGAATTGTAAGTCCGCTTGTGGCGGTCTGGTCGTCGAACGTCGCTCCGGCGGCGATGTGAAGAGATCCAGATCCAATCGCGCTGCTGCTGTTCAGGCTGAAATAGGTGGAGCCGCCCTGAGCCACACTATTGCCACCGAAGTCAATCAGACGCCCTGCATCAAGATACAGGTTGGTGTTCGATGAGCCCGCGCCGAATGTTACACCACCTTGTAGATCTGTTGTGCCAGATCCAGATTGCTGGATCGAACTTCCCATGAAGGTTGCTGATCCAGTCACCGTCAGCACACCAGCGCCTGTTAGAGTGGAGGACGATTGAGTAAACTCCCCGACCTTTCCAGCTCCGTCGAGGCCCAACCTTCCTCCTGACAGGCTGACTGAACCGTCAACATCAAATGTGCTCGAAATTGTCAGTGAGCCGCTGTCGATTGCTAGGTTCGGTCCGACTGTCGTGAGCGATGCCATCGAATAGTCTGCGGTATCGAAAGTGATAAGTTCACCAACGGCCAGTCCGATAAAGGCATCATCATCGATACCTGGAACGCGATTGTCGCTCCAGTTGGCCGCATCTCCAGCATTGCCACCGGTAGCTGCGATCCACTCGATGCTAAACTCCGCAACATCGAAGGCCTGCGAGATAACGGTAGCTCCCAAAGCGTTGCCGGCCCGGTCAGTAATCGCAGACGCGTCGAGTTCCACGGTGTGATGACCTAGCGCTAGTGGCGCATAGGTAACTTGCACGGAATATCCGCCATTCTTGACCTGGATGGCAGTCGGCGTGATAGCGAGGCCGTCGGGCCCGATCAGGCGGAACGTGCTCGCGGTGACGGTCTCCGGATCGAGTGGCTCTGAAAAACTGAAACGAAGGGTGCGGAACGAGCCGCCGACGGTTGCCCCATCGACCACATTGGTGTCCACTAGTTCCGGCGGCACGATATCCGGCACGAGTTCGATTGTCACCAGTTCCGATAGCCCGACATTACCACCGGTATCGGTGGCGCGGACCTGAAGTGTGACCGTCGTAGCGCCGCCGTTGGCGACGATGGTCGGAAGCGCCGCACGCAGATCGAACGGATAGGCGCCGTCAACGCGCTGAACCGTACTATTCACAAGCAACTCGACGTCGCGGACCTGTACGTCATCGGTGATGCGCACCCCGAACGGCACGATCTGACCTTCCTGAACTTGTATGCCGGGAGTTGCCGGATCGACGTCTGCTGGCGGGTTGGTCACCGTCACCACGGGCGGCTGGCCAGCCGTATCGAAGGCAAGATAGTTGACGACCTGCAACTGGTCACCGGCCCCGACGAAGGCGAGTCCATTGCCGATAGCAACGGAAGTGGGCGCTGTCGGCAGCGTGATGCGCGTGACGAAGTCCCCGGTGTTCGTTGGATCATCCGTGCGGACAATGTCAATGGCGTTTACGCCAGCTACACCGCCGACTGATCCGACCGAGATGCCGAGGCCGGAGCCGTTGAGTGCGATATCCGTGCCGGCGATCGCATTATCGTCAATGCCGCTTATTAGAGATAGACCGGCCGGATCAGAAACCTCAATGGTCGCATAGCCAGCGCTAAAGCCATTCGAAGCCGGCACATAGAGCATGCCATCCGCCACAAACAATTTGCGGTCTCCGCTGAGCGAAACACCGACCTGCGAAAGGTTCAGGGAGCCCTGCTCGAACATGAGGACACCGTCCACAACCTCAATCGCGTGAAGAACATTGCTGCCGTCGAGCGCGTAGACAACACTGCCCTCATGGGTGAGACCGGCGATAGTCGTGGCGGTACCCGACAGATCCAGTGTGGCGATCTCTTCGCCTGTGGTTAGGTCGACGGACTTAAGGTTGCCGCCGCTATTTACATAGGCAACGCCGTCGATGATCTCGACCTGCGTCGCGGCAATGTCGACTGTCGTGAGTAGTCGCGGCGCGGTTGTATTCGTCACGTCAATGAGGTGAAGTCCGGTAGATGCCGCGACTGCCGCAATTCCGAGCGAGACATCTATGGCGACATCGACGGCCGTGCCCGGGAGGTCCAATTCCGCTTCGACGACCGGCTTGAACGGTGACATGATGTCGACGACGGCGAGGCCATAGGTGTCCGTCGCTACAAAGGCTGTCGAGCCAGTTCCGCCGATGTCATTTTCGGCCGCAATAGCCCGGACCTGGCCCTGCAGCGCTGCAGCAGCCATAACACCAGTCGCAACCGGCAAGCCGTCTAGCGGATTGCTACCGGCTTTGATCTCAGCATAGTCGGAGACGCCATCGCCATCTGTATCTGCTGAATCAATCTTTGTGCCAATAATTTCTTCCGCATCATCGGATAGCCCATCGCCATCAGTGTCTGCGTCGAAATTACTTGAAAATTTTATTATTGAATCCCCTGGTGCCCCGTAATTCACCAGCTCTCCTTGCTGCGAAAGCAACAGCTGGGCTGTTATTCCGAGGTTGTTTTCAGTCCAAATTATTTCGCCATTCGGATCGTAGATACTAATAAGAAAATCAGAGCCAGTGAAAATCTTTAATTCGTCGATGCTTTGTGCGAAACCACGAACATCCTGAACAGAGATGATATCTTGCGCTAGCGGATCTCCGGGCACGATAAAGGCTTGGACCCTGTAATAAAAGCCGGTAGCAGCTGGCTCAATTCCGTCAAGGTATAACGATGCCCCCGCAAACTTGTCGAGCAACTGCAACCCATCAACAACGATCAAAGGATTCATGATTGAATCGTTGCGCGCTGTATCATCAAGCCCAATCGCATGCCCAATTTCATGAAGTAGAATCGAAGCTACTTTTGTTCCGTTTGTAAGCTCGGGCTCGGCTGAAACGATCTGTACCACCTCGGATATGTCAAAACCTATTCGGACTTGAGTGAGGTTGCCGCTGGAATCGCCAGATATCGTTGTTTGTGCATATCTGCCACCCACCCCATCTATATCCTCATAGCCAAAACGAATTTGGACATTGGGTCCGTCACTGAGTTCGAAAAACTCAATGCCAGTCGATTTTGACCAATCACTCAGCGCATTCCTGGCAGCGTTCTTCATGATGTCGTCAAATTCCGAGACAAACGGCGTCGATTGGCCCGGATCACTTAGCGTCGCAAAACTATAAGATACCTGCGGCGCAAAGGCATTGTTGGATCGCTGCCATGAAAGGCCCGAGAAGACGATTGCATCATCAGTATTGGGAATTTCTTCTTCACCTGCCCCCCTAACTCCCCCAACCGCGTTTTTGATTCTGATTCGATAGAATCCAGGGTCTTCTTTTATCTCTTTTGAATAATCAATGATTGGTTTTACGAAATCGGGATCATTGAGCGGAGAATTGTCCCGCGCTTCCTGCTGAAGTACCTCCAATACTATTTTGTACTTGTCTTTTGAACTGATGAAGCCGCCAAGTTCCTTCTCTAGTTGACCAAGGCGAAAATATACTTTTTCACGTGTACTCATAGCTTTGGTCGCGTCAAAGACTGTGCCCGGCGGCGTCAGCCCATGCCAACCCGGCTTGGTAATTCCGGTTCCGGGATCCGTTGTCACCGAAAGGCCATCTTCGGACACCGTCGCAGTGCCTTCGATAACTAGGCGGCCGGTCGTGTGATCGAAGCTGAGGAAATTGAGCTTGGTACCTGGCGCCGCATCAAATGTATTCGGCAGCGTCAACTGTGCGGGTATTGTGAACACGGCCGCAGCCGGTGCCTGGATCGTGATGTCGAACGTGTGCTCAAGCAGGCCCGCAGGAAGCATATCGCGCACAAGTTCGGGTGGAACTGTCGAGATACCGACTTGTGCATTGGTGATCACCTGGCCGTCTTCACCGATAATACTGCCGCCTTCGATGACAAGTTGCGCCAATGCGCGTTCTTCGGCAGTGAGATCAGGCGCCGATGCGGCGTTCATGGTTACGGTCGTTGTGCCTGTCGCATCAATATTGATGAGCATCGCCTGATCAAGACGCGGCAAATAAACTTCCTGCCGGTCGATATTGGCAAGCTGGTCTTGCAATGCCCCCATCGTGCCCATCAGGGTGTTGACTTCTCCTGGACGGATTTGAACATCCAACACCATCTCGGGATAGAACACGCCATCAGGTACATTGCTTGCAGTACGGCCATCGACAGCAACTTTCACGTCGCCGCCAGGCACGCTCGTCAGCGTAAAGCGTCCTTGGGCGTCCGTAAAAACGGCCTGATCCTCAAAACCCAAAATGAACACCTTGGCGTTTGCGATCGGTTCGAGGAATACGTCATCTGCTGTGTGCGCAATTCCGTCAGGACCTGAAAGAATATCATCCTTGGTCATCGGTTTCAGATCAGGACCAGGCCCGACGACCACACCTGTGATCGTGGTATTGGGCAACGCTGTCCGGCTGACCGTCGAAAACGATGACAGGCTGTTGCCACCAGCGAGGCCATCACCATCGCCGTCGAGAAGCGCACCATCTTGTGCAGCTTTAATAATCGACCCATCAAGATGCAGTTTGACTTTGCTGCTGCCCGGCATCGCCTCGTTCAGCAACATCCATGCGTGGAGACCATCCCCGGACACCACGACATTGGCCGCCAACTTGGCGCCCGACGCATCGGTCACATAGAAGCTGTCGGCGGTCAGTGTCGCCGCGTCCACTGCACGCGTGAACGTGACCTGGGGCCTGAACGTGACGCCGATCTCGCCGGCACCGTTGGCAGGCGTAAGGCTTTCGATTGCAAACGGGATCGCAACATCGAGGCTAGTTGCAATTGTCGTTTCAGCGACCAATCCGGCGGCGTCTGTTGCCTTCACTGTAATCGGCAAACTGCCGAGCTTTGCCGTCTTAAGATCGAGTGCGGTGTCAAAAGCGCCGGTGCTTATGTCGAACACGATCGGATGGTCAGCACCTCCCGCAACACTATAGGACAACGAAACAACGGCAGAACCCGTACCGTCAACACTGCCGGTGAGTCGAGAGGTCGCCGTCAAAGACGCCCCATCAGCAAGCGACGAGATAGAAATCGTAGGCGCTCTGGTATCAACGATGAAGTCATAGACGAGCGGGATTGCTTGATTGCCCGCAGCATCATGAGCTGTGAACACGAGGCTGTGGCTGCCATCGCCTGTGCCGTCGGAAGGCAATTCGACCGGAACCTGGAAGCGCCCCGTATTATCGACAGAAACAATAAACGCGGCAGCCCCATCAAGGGCAACGCTAAGCGCGCTAAGTCCTGCGAGATTATCAAGCGCGAAGCCCGTGAGTGTGAATTGCCCTGCAGTGACCTGACCGTACTTTGACGTCACCAGGATGACGGGTGCGCGAACGTCCACGTCGGAGCGGAAACTATCGAGTACCCAATCACCAATTTGGAAACCTGTCTCTTGGCCAGCCTGGTTTGAGAACTCGTAGTGGATGCCGCCGTAAATTCGGCTGCGACCTGCCTCTGCGGCAGCGTTCAGAAAGCTTTCATAACTCCGCTCGACGCCAGGGAGATCGAAGCTCGTCGTCGTAAAGGACACGGAGCCTAACAGGCCTGTCAAAACTTCTGCGGCCGCGCCACTGTATGTCGAATGACCCGATACATAGTCGGGGTGGTTAGGCGTTATCAGAAACGGTGACCAAGTTGGGTCGGCAATGGTCGCAGCATTCCCATCAAGATCGGCATTTGAAATGGCGGTGATCGGTCGCCACAAATCATATGTGTACTTGGCATCCCAGGCAGCTATACCAGCATCGGCCAACGCGATGTTCAAACTGGCGAGTGCGCGGGCATTTGAAGCCCACCCTCCATCCGCGCTGCTAAGTAGTGACGTAGCAATCTCATTCCAGTGTCCGGCCGGTGTGTAGGTGCCCAAACCATCCTGCCAGAAGCGTGCGATCTCGGTCTGATCTGCGGTTCGCACGGCACTTGTCGCGCCACCGAGCAAATAAAGCTCATTGACTGCAGCCGCATACTCTGCGCTGTCGAGGCTAGGCGGCGCTACAGGCCTGAATTGACTGGCCGTCTGTAACGCAAACGTCTCCAAAGTCGCCCATTGCGGAGAAGCAGCCGGTTCGAACATCGGACCCGTCGGGCGCCATTCGCCCACTCCGGTGCCTCCGGGTTCGTTGACGAAGAAGTCCCAGCCGTCCGTGCTGCGCAATTCAATTATAGCATCGGCGATGGCTTGACCGAGAGCAACGCCACCCGTTTTAGCGGCGCCATCGGCGATCGTTGCCAAATCGCTCGCGAGACGCGCATCAAATTTGGCGGCCTGTGCCGGATAAAGATAGCTCAAGACAGCATGCGCCGCAGAGACGACGGCCGCAAAGGCATCGGCGCCTGCAGGAGCCGGAAGACCAACCATGTAGGCCGGTGTTCCATCTATTGCGTTCAAGGCATCGAAGATCGCAATGCTCTGCATGGCCAGACCACGCGAAGCAAACGTCGGCGTCGAAGCATCTGCACGGATAGCGTCAAGAGCAATCTGGTTCCATTCAAGGACAGGATCGTGGAGTTCGACGGCGTCCCGCTCTACAACAAGCGTTAGCTCGGTAGCGTTGCCTGCGACGTCGACAGCTCTGAGCGTCAATGGATTTGTGCCCGTTGCGAGCTTGATGCCGCCAAGAGAGAAAGTGCCGTCATTGGCGACGATAGTAGATTGCGGTGTGCCAACAAGTTGGACAACAGAGCCTGCATCGGATTGGCCGATCAAAGTGATGCTGCCCATCGCCGTCGTCAAGTCCCCGATGGGACCCGTATCAGACGACGGTGCGAGCGATACCGAACTCAGCGCTGGCGGTGCTGAATCTATTTCGATCCCGAGCGGGTTCGAGGGCGTGCTGGCCTGGGAGCCTGATATCGTTTTGGCCGTGAAGATATGCGCGCCGTCACTCAGTGATACGGACGTGTAATCATACGTCCACGCACCCGCGTCGTCGGCGGTCGTTGTGCCGATCGAGTTGCCATCAAGGAGAACCTCGACTGCGGCGGATGGCGTGCTTGTGCCGTGTACCAGAAGCGTCGAATCAGAGGTAACGCCATCGCCCAGGACGCCAGTATCATCTGAAACGCCAGTGACCGTCGGAGCCAGAAGTTCGCCTGCCGGCCCGTTGAGCGTCACGGTAATGGTGCGCGTAGCGGTACCGCCGAACCCATCCGCCACTGCTACGGTATAAGTTTGCTGCCTTGTCTCACCAGCAGCGAATGCGTCGAGTTCGGTCGCATCAGCGATAAATGACCATGCAATTGTGCCGGTGCGATTAACCGCTGTCACGTCGGTCAAGTTCACTGTAAGCGACCCCAGATAACCGGCGGCGGCGGGCATCACCGTCGTGATGTGGCTGTCGGAGGAGTCGAGGTCCGCAAATTCAATCGTACCAACTGCAGTGGTGACGCCAGCGGCATCGACGGTACCTTCATCTACCGCCGCCGTGATGATGGGAGTATCATTGGAACCGGTCACGACGATGGCAATGTCGCCTTGGCCGCTGCCTCCTTTGCCATCGTCTATAATTACGCTGTAGGTCAGTGTAACCGAGGAGCCCTGGCCCAAATAATCGAAGATACGATCCGCAGCTGCGAAGCTCCAGTCCACCTTACCAGCAGATGATCCAACGGGTTTCGTTGGCACCCCCAGTGTCAAGAAACTGAGAAGCACAGACTCGTCCGGCAGGCCCGCCGCCGTACCCGTCGCATGCACGCCCGAAATTGTCGAAGTGTGCCCAGTGTCGGAGAGATCAGCATCGGCAAAAGACAGCATACCGCTGGCAGTCAAAGCTATCTCGCTTTCGGATTGATCTGCAACTTCAGAAAGTTTTGCCGTTGCAACACCGCTCACGGCTGGTGCGTCGTTGGCGCCGGTTACGGTGATCTTGACCACCTGCGGCGTCCCGTCCTCGGTCAACACCGGGAAGCGATCCGCCAGGGTTTCGCCTTCAGCCAGTGCATTGACCGCTGGGTTGGCGTTATCGAGGGCATACGTCCACACGCCAGCGGCGGTAACTGTATAGGTGCCGTAGTCATTCTCGCTAGCGACTGGCGAACTCACCGACTGGAACGTGTCCACCGTGTTATCGACATCGGTCGCATTCAGGTCACCTGAAACCGTCGACAGCGCCGCATCCTCAATGACTGAACCTGTCGCGACCCCGGAAATGATCGCCGAATCATTCTGACCCGTGATTGTCAACGTCAGAGTGTTGGGCGTCGCATCTTTGCCGTCCGAAACTTCATAATCGAAAACGAAAACCTCCTTCTGCCCATCCGCTAGACTGTCCAACAGTAACAATCCAGCGGCTGTGAGGGTGATGGTCGAGTCCGACAAGGAGTAGTGCGTGCCAAGCGTCAACACGCGCCCTTGCGAACCACTGACTGAGGTTGACAAGGACTGGATTGCAAGCGCGGCGGGACCGTCGCCATCTGACGCGCCCGTCAAGAGATCGAATGAGAACGCCGAGTTGTCTTCAAAGGTCGTCGCGGTGTTCGCGGCGACGACCGGTGGCGTATTGCCACCAGCGATAACGACTTCGAGCCGCTCGATGCCGCGCACGGTCAAATCAAAGGCTGTGAAATGGAAGGTTCGACCCTGCGACGATCGAGATTCCGAATTGGCTCGCAATAATGCCTCGAAGGCCTCGATATCAGCTGCTGCTGCGGCCGCCTCAGCTGGCGTCAACTCCAAACGCAATGTGTCGGTGCCGGGGCCGCCAAGATAGAAATCTCGAACTCCAATGTTTTCCGAGGCATTATAAATAAGGATGTCATCGCCGCGACCCCCGCTCACCAGATCGTTGCCTGCGCCGCCATTGACGGTGTCATTTCCTCCACCGCCAAACACGATGTCGTTGCCGTCCGTACCGGTGAGAACGTTGTCGGATGCGTTACCAATGAGAACTTCGGCTCGCTTCTCATCTTCCGAGTGCCGAGTTTCGACCGAAAATTGCACGTCGTGATCGACGATCTTGGTCGCCGCTGGGATACGCCCAACACCGTTGTGTTCAACCACGTGGTGCTCCTGGCCATGATCTCCATTCAATCGATCATTGCCGATACCATGATCGAGCAAAGCTTCGCCATCTCGGCCGATGTTCCGATCGCCCCCACCTTTGTCGTTCTCATGAGGCTCTAAAGAATACTTGGAATTCTTATCAAAACGCCTGGTCATGAGACGGACTCCGATGTAGCACACTTGCAAAGTGACACTTGCCTCGAGGCGACATTCATATTTTGTGTCGGCCGCTTTAGAAACATGCGACCGGTCCTACTCTTACTCATCTCGAAATGCTCGACTGATCTGATCCATCACCGGTTTCATGAGATAGCTGAGGACGGTTCGTCGGTGCGCCGTCATCATCACTTCGGCTGGCATGCCCGCGACGATGTCCAAGCCACCAAGACGTTTGATTTCGCCAGGCTCTAGAGCAATGCGCACGGCGTAGAAGGGTGGTGCGCTGTGATCTCTGCCACCAGACCGGTCTGATGCAATTCGTTCGATCTTGCCGTACAGCTCTGGCGTCGATCTCTGGCTGAAGGCTGAGAATCTGACACGAGCCTCCATCCCAGGATAAATCTGGTCGCGGTCGATGGTCTGTACGGCAGCATCGAGAACCAAATCACTCTTTGTCGGGACAATGAAGGCAATCCTGTCGCCGGATTTGATAACCCCGCCGATCGTGTGGGCAATGAGCTCGTGGACGTAGCCGGTCTCGGGCGCTGCGATATTGAGCTTGCTCTGTCGATCGTGGGCGGCTCTAAGTTTCTCGGTCAGCTGTGCCAGTTCACTTTCGACACTCTCAAGTTCTTTGAGGGCGTCGTTGTGCGCGGACTGGGCGAGATCGATGATCTGGAGTCGCGTTTCTCCGATCTTGCCCTTGGTGCGGGCGATCTCGGCGAGGGTTTGGCCGTAAGCGCCTCGCTTGTCGGTGACGCTGCGCTTTAACGCGTTGTAGCGTGTAAAGTTAACCAGTTGGCGATCGCGCAAGTCCTGAATGCCGTCCAGCTCTTCTTCGAATAAGGCGAGAGCCGCGTGGTGGGCTTTATTGAGTTCTTCTAGCCCGGTGATTTCCTGATCGAGCTGCAAAATGCGTTCTTCGAGCTGGCTCTTGCGGGCTTGCTGTAGGTCTACGCGCGTTTTCAGCAGGTTGGCCTGAACGCGGACAATCTCTGCCAGTTCGACATTGCCTTCAGCCCTTGCGCCCAGCTCTGCGGATAGGTCTAGATCGGTCTTGCCGTCTCGTTCGGCCGACAAGCGAGCGCGGCGCACCAAGTATTCGAATTGGCGCTTTTCCAACGCCGCAATTTCAGCGGCCAGTTGGCTGCCATCCAGACGCAACAGAACATCACCTTGGCGGACGAGATCACCTTCTTTAATGAATATGGCATTGACTATGCCGCCAGTGTCGTGCTGCACCTCTTTCTTGGAGGACTCGACAACTACCGTTGCCGGTGCGATGACCGCGCCGTCGATCTCGGTGACCGCAGACCAGCCGCCCAGCCCGACCGTCAGAATGAGGGCGAGGAGAACGCCCATCGCGATCTGCGATCGGATTGACCGGTCAAGATTGATTTCAGGCTTCTTCGACAACGCGGAGGTTTCCTGTTGCTCGCTGTTTCTGCTGGTCTCTCAAATGCTGGAGCACTTGGTCTCGTTCGCCGAACACGACGGGACGGCCCGCATCGATTTGAATGAGTTTGTTGAGCTTGCTCAATACCGCTTGACGATGGGTCACCACAATCACGATGGAACCGCGTTTGCGAAGCGACGCGATCGCCTCAGAAAGCGCCGCCTCCCCGACACCGTCCATGTTGGAATTGGGTTCATCAAGCAGGACAAGGAATGGGGAGCCATAGACAGCACGGGCCAAGGCAATGCGCTGGCGTTCGCCGCCCGAAAGACGATGCTGGCCCGGGCCAACAAGAGTGTCATAGCCGTCGGGCTTGCCGACAATCAGCTCATGAACTCCCGCAACCGCCGCCGCTTCGAGGATTTTTTCGGAGCCGGCTTCAGGACAGAACCTCGCGATGTTCTGACCTATCGTGCCCGGCAAGAGGTCGATGTCTTGCGGCAGGTAGCCGATGATGCGTCCGCGATCTTCCGCCGACCATTGATCGAGCGTGGCGCCATCTAGTCGTACTTCGCCACGCATGACGGGCAGGAGTCCAAGTAGACCGCGAAGTAAAGTCGATTTGCCAGCGCCGGTCTTGCCGACGACGCCCAGGCCATCACCCGCTTGAAGGCGGAGCGCGGCCCCCTCCAACAGGGAACCTGACCGATCCGGCTTAGCGACATAGAGATCCGTTACGTCGAGCCGACTGGATGGCAAAGCCAGCTGAGTTTCGATTGCGCTGTCTGCTGTTCCGGCGAGCGTCTTTTTGAGCCGTCGATAGGCGGCCCTTGCTGCGGCAATGGTACGCCAATGGGCGATCGATTGATCGACGGGGGCCAACGCTCTTGCGAAGATAATCGATGCGCCGATCATAGCGCCAGCAGATAGTTCGTTTCCGATAACAAGGTACGCGCCATAACCCAGGATGGCGGATTGGAGTATCAACCGCAGGGTTTTGGACGAAGTGGCGAAGATAGATTGACGGTCGATTGCATCCGCCTGAACCCGAACCCTCCTGTCGTGATGTGCTCGCCACTGCTTTTCGACATTTGTTGCCATGCCCATCGCGGCCAGCAATTCGGCTTGTTGGCGGCTTGCCAACAGCAACTTGTCTTCTTCCGCCGCCGCGACTCCGACAAGACGTTGCGGCTTGCGTGAGAAAACTTCGTTTAAGAGGGCAATGGTCACCAACGCGGCCGCGCCGCAAGCGGCGAGAACACCGAGAGTGGGATGCAGAAGAAAGATGACCGCCACATAAAAAGGAAACCAGGGTACATCGAACAGCGTGGCGATGGCCGGACCGCCAACGAAGCTTTGGACCTGTTTCAGATCTTGAATGGCAGCTGCACCGTCACCGGGTGAAACGCTCACCGTCTGTAGGAAAGCGGGGGTGGCCAAATCGCGATCAAATGCGCGAGCCAGGCGCGCCAGGAGCCGCGATCTGATCCAGTCGAATCCGCCGAAGATCAGATAGAGTGCCAAGGCCAGAACGGCCAATGCGATGAGGGTCGGCATACTTCGGCTGATCAGCACCCGGTCATAGATTTGGAGCATGAACAATGGCCCTGTTAGCAGGAGCACGTTCATCAATGCGCTAAAGAGGCCAACTGCAATGAAACCACGGCGGCAACGCGAAATAGCCGAAACTACCTGGCCGGATACCTTTCGAGGGACTGCCGGTCTTGGTTCGCTTGGAGCGGTCATGACAAGACGCTCCAAGGTATGCTGGGGCCGAAAAGGCCGAACGCGTCACTCAACAAACTAATGGCTCCCCCAAAAAAAACTTGCGGTGAGGAGACCCGTACCGGGCTCAGTAAATCAGATTAAGAGTCAATTGAGTTTATGTCATGGTACAGATGTACTAGTTGGGCGTCAATCTGAAATAAATGCAATAACATATTGAAGGTACTGACATTTATATGTATACTTTCTAGTATCGATACGAGACGGGAGTTGCCGACCGCCCAGCGGGCAAGCACCAAGTGCCTTGGGGTGAATTTCAGCAGACTTCGATGCGGCTCGAAGCACGGTAAGGCGCTTTCATTTGCGCTTTCCGCTCCCTGACGCTGTTGGCGAGTGCTCTGGTAGGGCTAACGACTGAGTGGCGCAGCTTACCCCGATTGGGAGGAGACACCATTCCGAAGCGGCGCGAATTCTCGCAGAATCGGCGTTATGGAAAGTCAGGGACATACCTCAAACTTGCCTCCGGACGGTCAGTCGGCCAGCGCGTTCTCACCTCTGAGGTTGGCGCGTCTTGTGATCTTTTCGACAACGGCAGCCCGAACGTAGCTCCCCACAAGGATCTCGACCTCATCACCTTCCTCCGCTCCTAACAATGCTTGAGCGATCGGGGCTTCGAAGTGAATCAGGCCAAGAGCCGTATTACTGGTTTGAGTAGTGATCGTGACTTGCAACATTTTCTTATCTTGATCGAGATACCTGACGCGCACGGTATCGCCTATCTGCACGCCAGCGCTTTCTACGCGAGCTTTCTGCATCGTCGAAGTACCAGGTAACGTTCTGATGATGTTTTCATCGCGGTCTGTATTATCGACGTTCGTTGCCCCATACTTATTGTCCGACCTTGGCCGAGGCGTACTAAATTCGTGCTCCCGCGCTCTCAATTCTTCCATGCGCATCACAATAGCAGTTCGTAGCTTTTCGATCTCGCGATGTGGATTGTTGAACCAATCCGTCGACCAAATTCGGTGTAGACGCCAGCCTAGTCCCTCAAGTACTTCCTGCCGCAGGCGATCGCGATCTCGCGCCGACTTCGCGGAATGGTAGGTTGCTCCATCACACTCCACACCCATGATGTAGCCATGTTCCCAGCCCGGATGGCGAACACCGATATCGATGAAGTAGCCAGCCGCGCCAACCTGGGGGACAGACTCGTATCCCATGGCTCGGATCTGATCGGCGACGAAGACCTCGAAATCCGAGTCGGGTGGCCTGGTCGTGACTTTGCCGCTCTCCAACACGCCTGTCGCACTGTACTCTAACCAACGCTTGAGCATGTAGACGCCAGTATTGTCGCCTTCTTCTGCCAGAATGTCTGCGGCAGTCATCGACGAGAATGTGACGATCTTTTCCTTTGCACGCGAGAACAGAACGTTGAGCCGGCGTTTGCCCGCCAGCCGATTAATGGGACCGAACCTTTGAGCGACTTTGGCGCTAGGGATCTCAGGACCGTAGACTGTGCCGATGAAAATTACATCCCGCTCATCGCCCTGAACGTTCTCCAGGTTCTTGATGAAGAACTCTTCCAGACCTTCTTTCTTTTCTTTCCAAGATTCGATGTACGCAACGGCGCGGCCGTCGTTCGTTAGCGCGTTGTCCAGCTCTTCTCTGATGAGATCCCGCTGTTTCTGGTTCAATGTGACCACACCCAGCGACCGGTCTGGATCGGCATGCATAAACTCTAGAATAGCATCGACAATTGCACGTGCCTCGATCGGGTTCGTACCGGTCTTATAAAGACCTTGCACGTGCTTATATTTCACCCCCATCCGCACCGTACCTTCCGTGGCAGAAGGGAAGACGACAAGGTTATCGTCGTAGACGAGCCGGTTCGAAAAATTGATCAGCCCTGAGTGCCTTGAACGATAGTGCCAACGCAGCCGGCGCGACGGTCGGAATGTCGCATTGGCCATGGCGAGAATAGACTCGTCCAAGATGTTATCGTCTTCATCGGATTCTTCATCGTCAAGCATAGACTTGAAGAAGCTGCTCGGCGGCAACTGGTTAGTATCACCGACCACCACGGTCCTCTTACATCTCAGCAGCGAGCCGATTGCCGCTTCCGGCGGCATCTGCGATGCTTCGTCGATGATACAAAGATCAAACTCCAAAACACCTTTGGGCACAAATTGAGCCACAGCCAACGGCGACATCATCCAGCACGGCTTCATTTCTAGAAGTGCACGTCCGGCTCGCGCTGTCAGGTCCCGCACGGGAATATACCGTTGCTGTTTGCTTGCTTCATTTTCGAGTAGGGCCATCTCAGTCCATGTTGACTTTTTACCTGCACCATTGCCACGGGGTGGCCGCGCGTGTGCGTGGATCTGTGCCCTCAGCTGAGATCTCGATAGTTCTATGATTTCCCTATCTTGACGCGCGAGCGCCCTGCGCAGATCGTCGAGTTTGGCTCCGGAGTAGAGGCTCAGCTTGGCGCCGTACTCCTCGTAGGCCAAGCGAGCAAGCCGCGTAACAGCAAGAGCCGAAACCTGCTCGCCCAGTTGATCCAATGAACTTGCTGTTCTGATAAGATGGTGCAGGAGCGGAAGTGCGCCGGCGGGTTCAAACTCTGCAACCGCACCGGCAAAGCCCCCGTAAGCAAACAACCCGTCACGGTCTCCAGCTGCCGTCGCCAAGAATGCAGCAATTTGCTCGTCGGAACCTGGCGCTTGGACTACATCGATGGGTAACTTGGCGATATCGCACAGCGCATCTGCCATGCTGCGCGCATTAGCGTTCGCCGCCAATACAGCTCGGATGGATGCTACCGCAGACTGCGAGGCGCTCGACAGGACGATACCCGTGACGATTTGAGAGAGAGCCTTACTGTGTTGCGCCCAGTCGCACAGCGCGAGAATATTCGTTGTGACCGACTTCCAGCCGGCATACATATCGCCAAGCAAGGTTGCCATTTCTTGATCGTTGTCGAGCTGGCGACGAAGGGTCAGTACTTTGTGGAGCTGATTGGCAATCTGCTCGAGCTGACGTGGATCTACTGCAGCGGGCGTTCGGAAAATGGCTAAGAGCGTTTTTAGATGCCGTGCTGCTTCTGCCAAACGGGCGTAATCCACCTCCCAGCCCGCGATTAACTCGTGCAGCGCAAGATACGTAAGGCTGTCATCCCCGGTGGTCAGCTCGGGAATGAGCAGGAGATCCTCAAGTTCCGCATCTCGGAGAAAATTTCTGAGAGGCCGCTTGTCGGGGACTCCAAACGCGGTGCCGATGGTGTTGTAAAACTCTGCTAGGTGCTCGAACACTTGAAAATCTGTATCCAGGCCGCGAAAGCCGCTGGCGAACACGCGGCTTGCAATCGCATAGCGTTCGAACTCTGAAACGCGCTTTCTAAACGCAATCACAGCTTCGAGTGTCGGCAGCACGTCCTGCTTTTTGTATTTTCCAGACGCCGTCACGGCCGACGCCAAGACCTTCGCTTTCCGGAATTTGCTCGACATAAAGCTCAAGGTGCCTGACGCTTTGACGATCGTCAGGCACTCACTGAGTTCCTCGATGGATACATCGCTGTCGAGCGATGCCTTGCCACCGAGCTCCTCTCTCTCGCGAGCGAGCGCACGACCTTCACGGCAGAGCCTCTTCAGGGTCGCAACGCCCTGAGGCTGTGCTAATGCGGGATTGCGTAATGAAAGTGTGTCGGGGGTTATGCCACGGACCAACCTATGGGCCGCACTTAGATCGGTCAGCTTCCAGCTCGTCACGGATGGCTCAACTTGGACGAGGGGGCTTATCTTGGAAATCGTGGCTTTGGCGCTTCCTATTCCCAGTCGCCAGTCGCCGAGCCAACGCTGCAGCGCCGCTGCGTCGAGCGTGCGGATGTCATGCGCATCACAGATTTCCTTAATTCGTTTGATGGCATTCGCGGCGAGGTCGCTAGGTTCAACCGCGAGCAGGCCCTCGATCTCTGAGGATGCAGCTTGGCACTGTGCGCAGCGCTCCACAAACGAAGTGACCCGCTCAGCAATGTCTGCCTTCAAAAGCTCGGTCGCAAACTTCGGGCTGACGCTATCCTTGAGTGGAGCGTATGCGTTGAGACAGACTTCCAACCTCTGCAGTACGTCTTCCGTTTCAGAGCTTGAAATGCCGAAGCTCGGTAAGTTTTGCCGCAACCGTGCGGTCTCACTGTATGCGCGTGATGCGTTAAGGGCGAGGTCGCAAGCTTCATCAATTGTGAATCTGTTGGGATGGATAAGCTGCGTGGCCCTCCACGTGTCCGCAGATCCCTTTAACCTCTCGTGCGCTTGAAGAACTTGAGCGGACAGCTGCTGCAGGCGGCCAAGCCCGTCTGCGGTCAAATAGCTGCTTGGAATGTTACACTGGCGCTGGACGTCGAGAGGGACGCCGACTAGGCTTCCAGTCACAGATATGCATTTGCCCAGCAACTCATGAACTGTAAAGCCGCTGTTGCGAAACGGGCGCTTCAAGATTGTTATGTAGCCTGCAATTTCTGACCTGACGGACTTGTATTGGGCGAGTTTGTTTTCAAAGCCGCGCACGACAGGCGGAGTATCCATTTCAAGACGCTCTCGCACCGCTGCGAGAACTTGTTCACGAGCGGAGCGCTCTGCTTGTAAGGGCAGTAAGTACTCCTTGAGACCCACGGCCTCCAATCGCGAACGGACGACATTGAGTGCCGCCAGCTTTTCCGCAACAAACAGAACTTTCTTGCCACCCGCGAGCGCATTGGCGATCGCGTTGACGATCGTCTGTGATTTTCCGGTGCCTGGCGGACCTTCGACGGCTAAGTTCTTGCCGTTAGCAATGTCCACGAGCGTACTGAATTGCGAGGAGTCAGCATCCAGTACGGTATACGGGACCGCTTTCTCAATTTCAGGTTCGTCGACATTGTATTCGTCGGCGAATGGGGAGGATTCCGAACTGTTTGAACCGGCCAAGAGCGATTGGACAATATCACTAGAGGTCACGCGTGGGTCTGTAGTTGCCAAATCGTGGTACATGGCCATACGCGCTGACGGAAACACGCCGATAGCGACTTGGCGGCGCACCTTCCAACCGATGCCTTTGGGCGCGAGTTCTTCAACTAAAGCGAGATACTGCTCAATTGACCTACCATCGAAATTGGGGAGCGTAACGTTAAAGTCTAGCCGCAGCTTCTCGGCCATGACGGTATTGGTTTCGGGATCATCAGACGTTGCGGACAGCCAGTATTCTACCCCGTTTCGCGTTCTGCGTTTTTCAATCTCAGCCGACGCCAATATCAAGGGCGCAAAAGCAGTTTCCTTCTTGCCGGCCTCGGACCACTCCAGAAACCCGTAGGCGATATGAAGAACATTAATGCCGGTTTCCTGTATCCAAGTTCGGCACTTGGCGGAAATCCCGTTGATCAGGCGATCTAAGTCCTTCGGTAGTAGCAAAGTCTGGATTTTTTCATCCGTATGTCTCCCGTCAACGTGCTCATGTTCGGGTATCGGCAAGTCATAAGATGGGGTGATGTGATGGTTCTTGGCGTGCTGAACCAGATTGATATCGGCTGTCTTCTGACGCGGAGGCATCCCAAGAGCAGCCCTCACGCGATCCTTCAGGGAGCGTTCAATGGCTCGGACGCGATCCAGGTAATCTTCGGAATCTTGATCAACCTCGTCGAGCGCCTTCAAGTAAGTCTCGTCGGTGAGGCGACCGTTGGTGAGCGCGTCCTTAAACGCTTTCGCTTCTTCGTCTCTCGGATCCGCGTCGATATCTGGCAATGGCACCAGCTGCATGGGCTGCGAGTTGCCCAGCTTGTAAAACATCACGTCAGGCAACTCATCCACGACACGGATGGTCGCACCAGACCTGCCGCCCAGTTTGGTCGATATCAGAGGATTACGTCGGCTAAGGTCGAGGAGCTTGGGACGCAGGTTCTCGATCTTGAGCGCCACTAAATTTTGGAGTTCGCCTTGTTCCATTTTGCCCCTTATCTCCCGCGTCAAGTCCTCTTTCCGTTGGTCAGACATCTGTCCCGCAAGAGGGCGACACCCACCACTTCTTGGTGGGGTGAAATGATCTCAAAGGGCTTAGATGCACCGACTCAGAGTTGAGAATCATGGCCCCGCGTTGATCTCCGCGCATCACGCCGTCGAGCAAATCGGTTAGATCAGCCGTCGGCGGATCGTAAGGTTAACGCGTGCATTGGCAAGGGTTGTGATCAATGGGGGCCCCTTCACATTCGATCAGTTGTGGACTATCTTTGTTCCGCCTGGAATGAGGCGCAGGAGGGACCGGCTGGCGCCCATGTGGGAGGCCGAAGGCCCGCGTGATGCGATATCCTGTGGGGTAGTTCCAAAGTGAGGGCGTGACGCCCGATGGGTTCGAGGTTGGCGCATGTGCGCAGGCTTCGAAGGTTCATCGAGGAGTCGCGCCCGTTTTCGTTGTGCTGGCTCCTTTTCATTCGGAGCCTGTCATGGCCGAAATCGAGATCGAGAATCTCCCCCTGTCCGTGTTGCGGCCGTATGCCCGTAACGCCCGGACCCACAGCCCGAAGCAGATCGCGCAGATCGCCGCCAGCATCCGCGAGTTCGGCTTCAACAATCCTGTCCTCATCGACCGCGACGGCGAGATTATCGCCGGGCATGGCCGTGTCGCCGCGGCGAAAAAGATTGGTCTCGAAACCGTGCCGTGCGTGCGGCTCGAACACCTCTCAGAGGCACAGAAGCGCGCCTACATCCTCGCCGACAACCGGCTTGCAGAAAAGGCTGGCTGGGATCGCGAGATCCTCGCCATCGAGCTGCAGCACCTTACCGAAATCGACGTCGATTTCGATGTGACGGTCACGGGCTTCGAGATGGCCGAGGTCGACCTGCTGCTCGGAGCCGGCGACAAGCCTGACGCCAAGTCCGATCCGGCTGACACCGTGCCCACGGTTGCAGACGGCCCCGCCGTAACGCGGTCGGGCGATGTCTGGCAAATCGGCCGTCACCGCTTGATTTGCGGCGATGCCCTTGCGCCCGAGACGTACACTCAACTGCTCGCGGGCGAGCAAGCGGAGATGATCTTCACCGACCCGCCCTACAACGTGAAGATCGACGGCCATGTCTCTGGCCTCGGCGCCGCCAAGCATCGCGAGTTTGCCTTCGCCTCCGGCGAGATGACCGAGGACGAATTCACACGCTTCCTGGCCCGGGTATTCGTGAACCTCGCAAATGCCGCTGCAGATGGCGCAATTCATTTCGTATGTATGGACTGGCGCCATCAAGGTGAGGTGCTCGCCGCCGCGCGCGGGACCTACTCAGAGCTGAAGAACCTATGCGTCTGGGCCAAGACAAATGGTGGCATGGGCAGTCTTTACCGCTCTCAGCATGAGCTCGTGTTCGTGTTCAAGTCGGGCCGCGCGCCGCACATCAATAATGTCGAGCTTGGCAAGCACGGCCGTTACCGCACGAACGTCTGGTCCTATGCCGGTGCCAACGCGTTCAGCGCCACGCGTGATGACGACCTTGCCATGCACCCTACAGTGAAGCCGGTCGCGCTTGTGGCCGACGCCATACTCGACTGCTCAAAGCGCAAAGGTCTGGTGCTCGATGCCTTCGGCGGCTCGGGCACGACGCTGGTTGCCGCCGAGCGCACGGGCCGGCGCGGGGCCGCGATCGAGATCGACCCGCACTACTGCGACGTTATTGTTCGCCGCCTCGCCAAAGCCTGCAACCTTGCCGCTACGCTTGTGGCGACGGGCCTGTCGTTCGACGAGGTCGCCAAGCTGCGCCGCTCGGAAGCACAGGCGGAGGAGGCTGCCTGATGAGTGAAGACAGGAAAGAGACCAAAGGCGACTACGATATCGGTTGGTGCAAGCCGCCAAAGCACACGCAGTTCAAGCCTGGTCAGTCCGGGAACCCACGCGGCCGGCCAAAGAAGAACAAGGATCTTAACCGGCTCATCCAGGTCGAACTCGACGCGACAATTCCAGTGCAAGAAGCCGGCCGCGAGAAGCGCATCACCAAGCGCGAAGCCATCATCAAACAGCTCATCAATCGTGCGATCAAGGGCGATCCCAAGGCCACGCAGTTCGTGCTTGGGCATCTCGAAAAGAACCGCGAGGTCGAACCGTTCACACCTACGGACGCTGACGATGTAGCCGTTCTCGCAGCTTTCCTCGGCACCGAAACCAAGGAGGACGACCATGGCAACCGCTGAACAGATCGCCGCGCTCTACCGCACGCGTTTCCCAGCTTTCATGCGCTTCGCGTTTCATGAGCTGCATCCGGGCCAAAAGCTCGTCGAGACGCCCCATATCGACGTCCTCACTGACTATCTGGCTCGTGTCGCGCGCGGCGAGATCACGCGCCTAATCATCAACATGCCACCGCGTAGCCTCAAGTCGTTCGCCACTTCGATCGCATTGCCAACTTGGCTGCTCGGCAAGGATCCGACGCGGCAGATCATGTCCGTCGCCGGGACCAAGGAGCTTACGCGCGACTTTGAGGCGGCCACCAAGGCTCTAATGGCATCTTCGCGCTGCCGTGCACTCTTTCCGCATCTGGAGCTTGATGGGCGGCCCGGAGACCTGCGTCTGGCTCACGGCGGTCGGCGCATTTCTGCAACGGTTGGCGGCACGCTGATCGGCCGTGGCGCCGACCTTATCGTGATCGATGATCCGATTGCGCCAGCGCGCGTGCACGACACCGCGAGCCGCAACTCGGTCAAGAAGTGGTTTGACGCCGAAGTCATACAGCGGCTCAACGATAAGAATACGGGCGCGGTTATCGTCGTCATGCAGAGGCTCCATGTCGACGACCTCAGTGGGCACCTGCTTGGCGGTGAGCAGCCCTGGGTCCACCTCAACATGCCGGCGATCGCCATGGCCGATGAGCGGTGGGAACGCTCGGATGGGCGCGTCTACTTGCGTGAGAAGGGCCAGGCTTTGGCGCCGGACATCGAGGGCCGGCGTCAGCTCTTCGAGCGCATGCTCGACATCGGGGCCTACAATTTCGGCGCGCAGTATCAGCAAGCGCCCTTCAGGAACATGAACGACGAGGAGGTGCGCGGTGGCTGCTTTGCGGGCCCGGACGACGAGTGGGGCTTTCCAAGCATGTGGTTTGGAAAAGTCCGCGAAACCGCGATCATGGCGCACGAAGTATTTGGTGTCGGAGATCACAATCCCGCTGCGCCGGCGCGGCGAATGACAATGGAAGAGTTCGAGCGATACGGCCGCTGGACCGAAGACTACCAGCGCCGCCTCCAGGATCATCCCCATGCGCAATTCGGGCCGCCAGCTGGCGAGACGTGGCCACCGGACCCGAATGCGCCACCTCCGCCCGCCCGAAAGCCGTCCGTCGAGGACGAATTTATTGAGTGACGCGGCTTCGTCCGGTGCCCATTGCTGGAAAAACCACTGGACTTCGTCGGGCCGGCAAGCGTTGCTGTCGTTGTGTCATGCCCGGTACCGCTTCAGTGCCGGCTCAACAACCTCGCTGAGTACGCGGGGCCTCAGGTCGTGCCGGCATCGCGATAGGCGCGGTGCCCAAAATCTGGAGCCCCCACCATGACCTCGAAAGCCCGCAAGTCAGCCAGTCCTGCCAAATCGCCCACGAAGCGTGCCTTGGCAACCCGGAAGCCGGCACCGATCAAGAACACTCGCCGTGCCCGTGCCCCCGAGCGTGCTGCCACGGTCATCGGTGTGAGCAAGCAGCAGCGGTGCCTGGACCTCCTCTCCCGCCGCGATGGCGCGACCTTGGCCGAATTGGTCGCCGCAACGGAGTGGCAGCCGCACAGCGTACGCGGCTTCCTATCCGGCACTGTTAAGAAGAAGCTTGGCCTGTCGCTCAGCTCGTCACGCGACACCGATGGCACCCGGCGCTATGCGCTGGAGCGGACGGCGCGAGGTTGATGATGGGCATTCTTCGCAACGAGGGTGAGGTTAGCCAGGAATTGGCTGGCCTCGCCGAGCTTGATCTCAGTGCATTACAACGCCGATGGCGGCAGCTGACCCGCCGGCCGGCGCCCGAGCACCTCCCGAAGCAGCTTCTCAGCCGGTTGATCGCGTATCGCATCCAGGCCGATGCGTTCGGCGATCTCGACAGCCACAGCGTCAGGCTCTTGCGCCAGATCGCCGAACAGCGCGCGAAGGGCAAGGCTGGCGCTAGCGTCCCGACACTGGAGAGCCTGAACATTTCGTCTCGCGGCGCCAAGGGACTTGCTCCGGGAACCGTGATTGGTCGCGAACATGACGGCACGATGCATCACGTCATGGTGCTTGCCGACGGCTTTGCCTGGAACGGAACCACCTACCGCAGCCTATCCGAAGTTGCCTTTGCCATCACTGGAACGCGATGGAATGGCCCGCGATTCTTTGGCCTCAGGAGCAAGGTGAAAGTGCAAGCTGGCAATCAAGGACGGAGCTCGGCATGACAACAGTGAAGCCCAAGACCTTGCGTTGTGCCGTCTACACACGCGTCTCGACGGATGCTGGCCTCGAGCAGGACTTCAACTCCCTCGACGCACAACGCGAGGCTTGCGAGGCCTACGTCAAGAGCCAAACCCATGAGGGATGGCGTCTGATCAAGACGCAGTTTGATGATGGTGGATTCTCCGGCGGAAACATGGATCGGCCGGCGCTGCAGTCCCTGCTCACCAAAATTCGCGAGTGTCAGCTTGATATCATCGTGGTCTACAAGGTCGATCGACTGACGCGCTCGCTCGCGGACTTTGCGAAACTGGTCGAGTTGTTCGATGCATGCGGTGTCTCCTTCGTCTCCGTCACGCAGTCGTTCAACACCACGTCATCGATGGGGCGTTTGACACTCAATGTGCTCCTCAGTTTCGCCCAATTCGAACGCGAGGTCACCGGCGAACGAATTCGCGACAAGATCGCTGCCTCCAAGAAGAAGGGTATGTGGATGGGCGACGTCGTGCCGCTCGGCTACAAGGTCATCGACCGAAAGCTGTTTATCGTCCCTGAGGAGGCCGAGACCGTTCGGCTCGTCTTCCAACGTTACCGTGAATTGCGCTCCCTACCGGCCCTCCAGCGCGATTTGCGCGCGCAAGGCATCGTCACACGCCAGCGGAAACTTGCTACCGGCCGCACGATCGGCGGTATTCCGTTCATGGTTGGCGCGCTCGTCTCACTTCTGCGCAATCGTACCTACATCGGCGAAATCAATCACCGCGGCAAGAGTTATCCTGGTGCACACGACGCAATCATCGCGAACGATGTGTTCGACGATGTTCAGGCCATCTTGGATGCCAATCGCCGGGGGCATCGCAACAACTGGCGGAATTCAGATGCTCTGCTTATTGGCAAGATCTTTGACGACCGCGAGAACCGCATGACGCCGAGCTACGCGATCAAGAACGGCGTCCGCTATCGCTATTACGTCTCGGCCGCGGTGGTGCAGGGGAATAAGGAGGAAGCCGGCTCGGTCACCCGGGTTGCAGCGCAGGACATCGAGGATCGCGTCGTGGCCGCGCTGCGAGAAATCGGAATTTTGGAAGAAGTCGCGCCGGACCCGCGCGAGGCCATTCAGGCTACCGTTGACCGAATCACTGTTTCATCCTCCGCGATCTCGATCGCGTGGCAGCCGAACACGACACCTAACTCCCCAGAGCCAATCCAGATTGCCTGGACGCCACTCAATCATCGGCGGTGTCGCTCGATGACAGTTCCGAATCGCGAGCACAAACCATCGGCTCCGCCGAGCCGATCCGTGATCCGCGCCGAGGCTCGCGCGCGCCTCCTCGTCGCGATTGCGACCGGCCGGACTTGGCTGGATCAACTGATCCAAGGTGAAGTCCCCGATCTCGCGGCGATCGCGACGCGTGAAAATCGAAGCGAGCGATCCGTTCGCATGATCCTGTCGCTCGCCTTCCTGGCTCCCGACATCGTAAAGGCAGCGATCACTGGCACACTTCCTCGCCACCACGGCCTCTCGACATTGACCGACCTGCCGATGGGCTGGGCCGAGCAGCTAACGACATTGGGACTGTCCAGGGCCGAAGGCTAGATGATCCGAGCAACGCACTATCCCAATTGCTGCCATTGAGGGCGCTGCAATCGGCGGCGCAAACAGCACCGCCGACCGGTTCTGCTCTGGGAGGTATCGCGTAGGGCGATCGATCTTCTCGAGACGCGATTTCATGGGCGCGCGTGTTGCGGCCGTCAGCTTGCGGTGAGGGCTTGATTGCCGAAAAATACCGTTGAGTGGCACTCCTCGGCCGCCCTGAGTTTAGTCTTGCTTGGGAGACTTGCGCGATCCACGGCGTTTCGCCAGCGATGACGTCGAAAGAACCTGCCATAGGCGGCCGTTTTTAGTGCGTGCAATGGTGAGAAGATGCTCAAGGGCTCTGCGTTGAGGTTGTTCGCCTTTGAGGAGTTGTGGCCAGTGCTTCAGTGCCAGCTGCGGGTCGATACGATCGACGATATCCCCCGCAATCCCAGGTGCGATCTTCTCGATCGCCTTGAGGAAGAGATCTGAACCCTCATACAGGTTCGCCTGATGCGTTGCTAAATCTTCAGCAATAACGTCAACCTGATTTCGGATCGAACTCGCAGCAACCGACTGATCGATTTCTGCAATCGTGGCCAGGGCTGCTATCGCCAAATCCCACTCCAGGCCAAGCGCTTGCGGATAGTATAGCGCTGCACCCTTTTGCAACGCGCCAACACAAGTCTGCGGTGCGATCAGAACAAACCGCATGGGGATGGATACGAGATCTGCCTGATGCCGCCCTATCCAAGAACGGGCAGGCTCCCTATCCTTCGGCAGCGCAAGCATCGATGTAAAATGTAGAAGCTCGCTTGGCGGGTCGGCCCAATAGGGGGCAAGCCACCTATCCAGATCATCAAGCTTCACTTTGTCGATGACGCGTTTTGCCCTGTTGCCGTCAGCTCTTCGCAGGAACCACAAGAAGCGGGCCCAGCGTTCCAGACCAGAAAGTCGAGATTGATTTATGGCTTCAGCGCAAAGGCTTGGATCGATTTGCGCGCATAGCCGACGCGCCAACTTCCTTTGCCTTTCATCAGGCGATGGCATGATGCCAAGGCCCAGATCAAAGCTCAGCACGTACCAGATAAGCTCATCCAGATCTTCGAAGGTCTGCAAGGGCTCCTTCGAAAAGCCTTGCGCCATCGATGAAACATTGTCTTCCACCAAAGCTAGAGCAAGACCCTTATCATATGGGAGGATGGCGCGAATGAATTTGCCCAGGATGTAGGTATTGTATTGCGCGGCCTTGTTGGCCAACGTCTTCAAGATTTCTGGAGACCAGCATTGTGGAAGTCGGCCAGTAAATGCGTCACGGCCGACATACGCCAACCGTTCAAGAAACTCGGAAAAGCCCCACAGGCTTTCAGGTTGCGACGCATGTAGGCTGGTGGCAATTGCCTGTGGACTTACCGTCGACAGAACAGTGGTCACGAAGTCATGATGGTCGTGATCGATGTGGTTCAGGAGCGATGCTAGCCCACCTCCCGAGGCGCCATCGCATTCTGAAACCATCACTGCAATGTCGGCGGCATGTGCAGCAAGCACATCTCCCCAAGTCGAGACAAAATCGCTGAGATGCGTCAGGAGATAGCCGGCGAGTCCGCGTTTTGTTGAGGTCTTTGTGCTGAACGAGCGATCGAGCAGCAGCGCCTGGGTATCAGGCTTGAGCACCTCGTGGCGGCTCCATCTCAAACCATCTGCAAATCGCAAAGCATCAACCAGCCAGACCACGCCTTTCAGTGGCAGAGTGGTATCCGAAAGAACGGAGTTTATATAATTCAGCGCGGCGTCTCGCTTGTCGTCCTTCGGATCGCGGAAGAATGCTTCGATCACTTGCGAGGCATGTTGAAGGTGAAGGCACTGCGGATGCGTAGTTGATGTGATCAGCCGCAATTGGTCCAGTATCCGAAGAGAATCGGTGACCCATGCTGCGCAGGTGCCAAGCGCCTTTGCAGCGTCGTCAAGGTCACGATGGCTTGGCACACCATCTGCGGTTACGAGCTGACGCACTGCAATGGTGAAAAGCAACATGTCCGCGCGATCGAGCGAGCGCGCGGCGCTAACGTGCTGGTCGACGCGTCTCCAGCCCCCCGTCAACATAAATGCAAAGCGCCAGGGGGTTGGCTGATCCTCTGCGATTTTCAACCGCTGCTCGAAGGACTGGTCCCCGTATCCGTCTCCAATGTGATTGTCGAGCTTGCGAACATGAGCGAGTGCAACGTCCCGGTTCTGTCGCAGGGCATTCGCGATTACGGAGACGGCGCGTCTTGGTTCGATCCGGATCTCGCCGCGCCGCAGCGGGGCATTTGTGGTCGCAATTGCCACGATGCGAAGATGCGCATCAGACTTTTCCAGCAGCTTGTCGAGCAAGGGTGTGTCGAGCAGGTGGGCATTGTCAATTATCGCAAGCGTCGGAAAGCGCAGCGCCTCCAGGCCTGCACAAATTGCGCGATCTGAGGCTGAGAAGTCCCCCAATCTTACGACTTCGAATCCTTCTCTATGCAATGCACTGGCAGCTCGGTATGCCGTGCCAGATTTGCCGCAGCCTGAGTCGCCCGTGATGATTGCACGGTGCAGTGTTTTCAGGTTCTGAGACACTATTTGGGTCTCTGCGAAGGCTGGTAGGGCTGCAACATCGGCCGGTCCGAGACCCTCACCGCTGAGTGCAGGCCCCAGATCATGCTGATGCTTGAAATGGACTGGAATCCAAGGGGAGCGCCCGGCTTGCGAGCTGATAGCGTCAACCAATCTCGGGAGCGCAGCTTCTGCGCTCAAGCGAACTGCTAACTCGCCGCGCGCTGCGGGACCTATGCGGGCAACTCTCCATTTCTTGGAGAGAGGAGCGACGAGCTGGCGAACAACCTCCTCATCCGCCTCCGAATATCCAGCAATCAGCAGAAGGCGCGGCCGCGTTTCCGCTAGCTGCTCCATCTTGTGAAGCAAGGCGTCCGAAAGAGGCGCAGTCTCTCCCGGCAGCACCCAGGGACTGATGAGGTCGGCAACGTCTCCGTGGGGCTTGAAGATGAGCTTCTCATCTGCAGCAATATCGCGCCCGTATAATTTCTCGTAGGCAGCCTCAAACAGTGAATCCCAGTTCAATGAGACAACGCTGTCGATATGTGAATCATGAAATAGAGCTGCAAGACTTTCGTGCGCCTTGGAAGGATGGGCTCTGCGATCTCTGTCGCGCTGAGCAAAGCCATTCTGAAAGCGGGATCGGGCAGTGGGGTGTTTACTGATGATCTTGTAGGCAAGCTGCAACCGTCCGGCGTGATCACCAATCAGATCCTTGGACGAAGTACCGCTTTTATCCAACGCCGCAGAAAGAGCCTGCCGGGCCTCTGCGTCCGCATCCAAAGCGTGCCAGACGAGCGCCGTCAGTCCGCTTGCGCGCGGCATGCCCGCGAACACAGAAAGTCCGGCGCCCACAACGGCAACCCCGCCCCAGGAGCGAAGCTCTGCCGCCACCTCGTGGATGATCAAGTCGGCTTGGTCAGCGCGAATCATCCTTCGATTGTAGAGTGTTCGCATTGCTGGAACTACGCCAACACGCTGCAATAGAATGACAGATGCAGCTCTGGCGGCATTTGACGCCAAACCAAGACTTGGCTCTCAAGCTCCGTCAGCGGTGCGTCACACGCAGCCAGGAATGATAGCGGCATGAGAGAGCAGCATTCGGACCCGCAACGTGTGACGCTCTGGGTGACCGAACGCTGCACCGACGGAAAGCCTTATCCATCCGCAAGCTTGGCATTCCAAGCGGCTTCTGCCGCGAGTGGCCACGGATTGCCTGACTTCAGATCGGGATGGCGTGGCGCTTCCGGCGGCTGACCATACGTATCCCGTTGGCGGTCAATGGTCACCAGCAGTAGAGCCGCCGCCGCTGAACTGTCCCCGTTCTTGCCGATCTGCTCGAACAGCCGTTTTCGTAGGCTTGCCAAGTTGGCCGGCTCCTGATCGTAGCCGCCGTGGATGAATTCCGATGGTCGCTTGTCGAGCGACAGATTTCGTACAGCTTCTACCAATCCTGAAACCAAGGGATCGGATATTCCCGTGACGATTTGAAGGAAGGCCATAATCCCTTCTTCATCCAACGCCTCACCGATCAGCGTAGCGATCGTTCCCCGAGCGGCACCCTCCCGCTCACCTGCGATTTCCACGAGGCGCGCAATCCGGGATGGATGCCGGCGGAGGAGATCTGAAAGAACATTCCTTGCAGTGAAGAACTCACGGCTCACACGGCGTGTCCTATCCACGTCAGCGATCACGCTGATCAGGTGGTCTGCCGCCTCAGCCGTCCCAATCCTCTGGAACGCGGTCAGCCATTCATGAGCCTCGACGAGCTCCGGAGATTGTTTGGCAAGTCCATCGAGTAGCGCTATCGCATTTTCGCCCGCGAACGGCGCGACCCATGCCAGATCACGAAGCCGGTAGCCGTACTTGAAGTGCTCGGGCAACCGCGCAACATGCTCAAGAATTTCTGCGGGCTGCGGCGTAAAGGCAAACAGCTCCAACCATTGCCTCACCTGCCACCATTCATCCCTATTGTAATCCCTGTTCTTGTTCAGGTACTCGATGGTCTCGGCAAGCCCCTTGCGCACCCACTCGATATCGATGTCCTCGCCCGCCTCCAGCAGGCATTTGATGAGCCCTATCCGGCCGCCCATGCTGCCAGGCGCATTCAATGCCGCATGAAGGCTGTCGATCCTTTTCCCAAAGTGCATCTGTGCCGCCGCTGTCGCAAGCGTGACACCGAGCGAGATGCTCGCAGGATCGCTTTTGGCCAGAAGGTCATCGACTTTGTCGAGAATGGCTTTGGCAACCTCTCCTTCGGACATGGGTCGAGTTATTCTGGCTAAGCGTGCAGCAGTCGCCCTTTCGTACTGTGCCCTGCCGGAGCTGTCGTTTGATGAGCGCGGAACCGCCCTATCGTACTTCAACAGTGCAAACGCTGCCTGCGTCGTGAAGTCGGGATTATCAAGGAGACCAAGAAGAACCTGCCGCGCCTCGGTTCCTTCGAAGGCTTCGAATGCCCCGCGATAGATCTCGACGTAAGACATGCTCGCTTCCGAGGTCCGGTCGCGTTTTCCTTGCGACCACGCAATTTCTGCTTCCTTCCGCTGCGCTCGCCACAATGCTAGATCCTTGTCCAACAACTCCTTGAGGCTTGGAAGAAGCTCTGGCCGGGCTAGAGCCTTGATGAGGGGAGCCAAATTACAGAGTTCATGACGCTTCACGTCCGGCAGGGCAACCAGCCGACTGATCCAGTCGCGCACTTGCTGCGAAAGCTCTGTTGCAAGAGGTTCCTTGAGTGGCAGACCTTTTCTATCCCTGTCGTCGTCGCGCCATCTGAAGATCAATTCAGCAAGGGCAGCGATGTCATAGGCGGCGGTGACCGGCTGGGCCAGTATCGCCCGCACCAGAAATTCGAACGGCACATGGTGGAGCGCATCAGCGCATGCGTTGCGCCGTTCTCTGAGCTGCGTGCTTTCTCCCCAGGCTTTACCGTGCAGCTCGCCACAGAGCCTGAGGAACTCTTCGACAACCTTCTTCACAGATGGGTCGGTGAGTAGACGCGCGGCAGCCTCACTCCGATGGTGATTTTGCGCACCCGGCTCGCAAGCTATTCCTCTAACTGCATCCTGATCACTCGCCTCGGAAGCGCGCGCAAAACGCCCCGCCGCGTAGCTTAAGGTTTGACCTCCAATCAAGCGACCAATGATTGTACCAGAGAGCTTCTCCGGCGCGGTCGCGGCAATTTCCTCAAGAGCATGCTCTTCGGCCCGATAGTCATCGTACTTGGATGAGAGCACCAGATCGATGGCTTGCTGAATCATGGCATCGTCATCAACTTGCCCAAGCTCGGCAAGCAATCGCGTTCTCTGGACACCGACCGGCAACCGCGCAAGGAGCTTCGCCTTCTGCTCGGCCAGCTTCGGCCTGAAATTTTCAGGGAAATCCTCAAGCCTCCGCCGCTCCGCAAGCGATTGCCACAGTTCATCCGATGCCGGATCGAGTACGTTGGCAAGTTCGGTATCAGTTGCCCGGTATTCCAGGATCTCAAGAGCCGACGTCGCCACCTGCGCCGAGTGCTCGTGCGCCAGCGCCTCAATGGCGAATTCGATCCCGTCAGTGCCAGAGGAAGCGACATCCCATAGCAGCACGCGCCGGCGCTCATCCGGCAACCCTTGAAATCTGTTCTTCCACTCACTCCCCAGGACCGATGGGCTGAAGTATCCCCTGCGATGGAAGACCTGATTGTATGCGTGATCGTCCTCAATGACGCTCCAGACCTGGTCTGCAAAATCCGGCTTTCCCGTCGCCATCATGAACGTCACGGCACGATCGCGTTCGTCCGTTGAAAACCAAGCCGAAGCAAACGCCTTAATCGGCGCCGAAATCGCCGACCAGACATCTGATGGACTACGCTGGATCATCTCAGCTGCGAGCATCGGATCGATGCCAACAGCCCTCACGATGGATTGACCCACTGCCATTGCGCCCGAGCCCCCACTCAGCCCGAGGCGCTCGATAGCGAACAGCACTGGCTCTTCCCATATCTGCTGATCGAGCAGTTGATCGCGGCGCGTGGCTTCCTCCTGCATGCCCGCCATCGCAGATTTGAAGATGCTCTCCACCCAGAAGGAGGCATACCATTCCTGAAACTGCTGATGCTGAAATGAGTAAAGCCTGTCGCCTCCATCATCGCGTTCAACCAGCACATGATGGCTGACCAGCACATCGATGACATCGGACGGTTCAGGCGGCGTGCCGATGTGTCCCTCTGCCATCAACCGGCGTGCAACCTCCGCAAAAATCGGTCGCAGCTCCTTGTCGCTGATGCTCACGGTGCCAGCCTCGATCAGCTTGACCGCGAGAGTCCTCAAATAAGTATCGTGGCACCCCTTGAGTGCCTTGGCGAGGGCATCGTCATGAAGTGGCTCTCGCGCATGAGCCTCGAGAAAGCGGCGGATTACTTCTTCCTTAGTTGTCGGCAACATCCCTGATGCGCCTAGCACTGCGAGCGCGGAAAGATACATCGGAACCTGCAGGACATCTCGCAGCCCAGGGATGCGACGTGCTTTCGTCAGCAGATCCGACCCCTTGGCACCAAGGTGGTCGACAAGAATCTTTTCCTGCTTCGCTCGGGTAAGAGGAAGGAGGTAGTAGGTAGCGGGCGTACGAAAGGGAGCAGGTGCCAGCATTCGCGTGGCGATCAGCACTGAACAGTCCGGGTACTCACGCTGAAACTTCTCAATCTCGGTTCGCGCCGTGGTTCGTCTCTCGCCAGTTATCTCATTCCAGCCGTCGCAGAACAGGATCAGTTTGCCCGCCATCGCCAGTTGCTGAAGATTCGAGAAGGAGACATCGCGAAAGCTCGACTTGCCAGCAATCTCATCAAGAACGGATTTGCGTCCAAGAACGAACTCCGGCAGGCGCACACAAACAGGCACGCGATCGTTTGATTGGGCCAGGACATCACCCGATAATTGCAGCAGCGTTGTCGATTTTCCAGCGCCAGGCTCAGCTTCAAGGATAATCGCGCTGCCGGCTATCAACTCATCGATGACCGACGTCCGTTCGGCCGCTCCCCGCTTGCCATCACGAAGGCATTCAAGATCAAGCGGGATTGAAGAGATAAGACGCGCGGTGCGAAGAAACTTCTGCAGGTCATCGGCCGCAGCTTTGCGCCCATGCTTGATCAGTTCATCAAGACCAACGGCAGGATCAACCAGACCAAAATGATCTCCCAGTTTTCTCAGCGTTTGCTGGATGCGCGGAGCCTGGTCCGGATAAAATTGCGCGATGACCTCAGGATGGTTTGCGATCATTCCCTGCAGGTCGGCCCAACCGAGCGCCTGCACGCTGAACAAGCCGGCGGCCTCATTCTTGACGGTCAGCACGCGTGCAAACTCCTCGAGCTTTCCGTCCTTGGCCGCTGTGGTCACGATGATCCAGTGCTCAAGTGCAGGCTTGAATGCTTTTGCTTTTTCCGCCTCCTCGATGATCTCCTTCTCGGTCAGCTCAGCTCCATAGGCGGCATCCTTCCCTTTGCATTGAACGCCATGCCATTTGCCAGCGGCGCTGCGAGGACGACCAGAGATATCCGTGCCGTGCTGCGGCTGCCCCGATCGGCCGTTCTTCGTAGCCGTTCGATCGGCCCACTCCCGTCGAAACAATTCGAGGCAGAGGTCCTCGAAGGTTTGCCAGTTCTTGGGCGGTAGTATCTGCTTGTCGTTGAAATCCATCTCTGCGCGCCGTCCTGCGCTAGTCCCTGCCAGGCCGTGATCTCGCTCGCCTCTAGATCGACGATTCGCACGACTATCGTACCACGCGGATCGCCCGGAAGATCTTCAAAGCCCCCGAGCGAATTCAGACCCGTGCTCTCCGTTTGGATGTCAGCTTACGGGTGATGTCCAGACGATGAGTAGATCGCCTTGTGTGCCCATCGAGCATCGACCTCCAACTTCCGGTTTCTCTGCCCAACAGTCATCGCTGCGTCGCATGGCGGCGATTTTGACCCGAAGCTGTCTTTGGCGAGGACAAATTTCGTTCCGGGCTTAGGGAGATCACCGCAGCGCGTTCAGCATGACTAGAATATGAACAGAGTGCGCTGATCCGCAAGGTTCACATTCGTGGTAGGCCAACTTCGTCACCGCAAGCCTAAATGCGAGCGGTATATCGGAGGTGCCGTTTGATTCGAACAGCAAAAATGGTTGCTGCACTGCAGGCGTTTGGCTCTTTGTTTAGTTGGCTGTTGCTGAGCTTCACCACGAGCTGTGCCATTTTGTGGATTGCGTTTCCGATGCTCTATCGCAGTCCAGACAGAATGCTGCAATCTGAGTGGGCATGCTATTGCCAATTAAAAACCGGCACGTCTAAGCGAGACGTATATTATTTTCCCGCTCCTGCTTCGGTTCCGGTTTCCGATACGATTGATCATCTCCCTGACGGCATTTGTCATGTCGAGTTATGGCCCATGTACGATAACGCAACCATACTTTACGAACCAAGATTGTATCAGCGGCATGGTTCTAGAGACGTTCCATGTGACCCGAGTAAAGCAGTGCACGCCTACACAGCAATCGCTGCTATCGGATTGCTGCTCTTCCTGGCCATAACAATCATGCCCCGCCGATGGGGGCGACGCGAGACATAGGTGCTGCTCTTGATCTGACTGACGCGGGCTCATGGCCCCACACGCGTTTTGGCGACGCGTTTTTGTCTCCTTGTGGCCCGTAGCGTCGGCCTGAGGACGGCAGGTTTAGGTCTATTGCCAAAGTTCGGGTGGCCTTACCATCGCAGATCAATCTCGCACCTTGTTAGCCTGTGTCCGCTTACCGAGGTGATGCAGTCATAGCATCGCAGCCTTCCCAACCCTTGGCAGTGAGACATGCCGAGGTCTGCAATCTCTGCTTTGCATCGGATCCGTCGAGGCATCCTTTGGGATGTTGTGAAATCAGTTTCTTTCAATGCGTGTGATGTAATCCTGCAAGGCTGCGTTCAATTTCGAACCATCCTGGCCATGATGGATGCAGCGATGGCAGTTTGGACAAAGCGCTCCCATGAACCTCGGATCATCCGGGCCACCATCGCTCAGGCGCCGAATATGATGGGGCTCAAGGTACGGTTCGCCTTAATGATCCCGAAACGGTGCCGCTTCTCGACACAGCTCGCACTGTCCAGCGGCCCTTTGCAGGACATAGCGGCGCACGATTGAACTGCGTCGATGAACCGTCTGAGTCGCTTTGCCTGGGGGAACACCTTAGTCCGCGCCTGCGGCGATGGCACGCTCCCGCAGTTCAGAAAGGCTCATTTCTTCCGGGGAAATCTCATCTGCCACTGACTCATAGAGCCTGACCTCGGCGTCAAGTGGTGCCAACCGGAACACGATGGCTTTCCGAAGCTGGCCGTGAATATCTGGCGCATCTACAATGCGATGACCGGCACAAACAAATTGCCCTTCGAAGCGTAAAGTGCCATCCCGCTGAACTTTGCTGAACAGCAAGATATCCTCTCCAGAGCTGACGTGTTCCGCGATCGCTTGATTCCCATGGGTGAACGCCATATCTCCAACGGCACCTTCGCCGTAGTAGTCGATCGAGCCGTCCATGAGCCACTCATCCTCATACCCGCTCGCCCTGCCGTCGGAGCCAGTGATGCAAATGATTAGTGGATATCGAGCCGGTGTCACAATCCCCTGCTGCTGTTGGCCTCCATATAGATCGTGAATGTCTTTTCGTCGGTTGTAGGTTTGTCCAACTCGGAAGGGCCAAGGTGCCATAGTCGAGGCTCATCTGCTGAGGGAACTACATGCGATGCCCCTGTGGGCTTTATCGAGAGCTGTGGAGCCGCATTCTCGCGGACACATAACAGGTTTGACGTTCGAAGATGAAGGGCAAGCGGACATTTGGATGCACTCAAGTGGGCTTACCCTGCCAATAAGATCGACGTCAGCTTACTCTGCACTGCGACCGTCAGCCTGCCCCCGTCTGTTGATTCTGACCCTGAGGAGAAGTGGCGGAGCCTAACCATACGAGCCGCCACAGAGTCTGCTTCCGATGATCGCGTCATGAGGAAGGACTGTAACCAGTGGAGTGAGTGCTATGTTTATTCGAGCAACAGCCGAACATTACTTACCCTCTGAATTCCGTTGGGACCATGATCACTTATGATCTCGTCCAGCCAGTCGAACACAGTTGGGCCGACGTGTGCACGAGCATCCGCCAGCTTCTGCAAGACATTTTCTCGATTGCTGGGATGACAACGTTCGAGTCGGGCTTCAAGCTGCCTTGCCGTCTCTGAGTAACTCAGCTTTTCCTTTGAAGCCGCCGAGTGGGTCCATCGAATCGTGAATCCTTCATCCGGTGTTCCAAAACCGCCTCTTAGTATGTCGTTTAACGCGTCAAGATTTCGTCCCCATTGATGACCAGGGATTACTACACGGCTGATCTCATCGTAGAACGTTTCAAGCGATGTAATTCGGGTGCCATCGAGGATGTATTCAGTTGCCATAGGGGATTTTCCACCGACCCCGTTATCTGTCAGCTATCCTACTGAGCAGCTGCCATACTGCAAGTGTCAGCCCGCATCATCGGCGACGCTCACTCCTGGCCTAAGACGTTGAGGGGGTCACGGACGGTATCGGATCGGTCCGGAGATCGAGTACGGAAAGCCTACTCGCCCTGACCCCATGGCCGCCCCAGCTATGGTCTGCTTACTGAAGTCCAACGGCCGTGCGTTTTCGCTGACCTTTGAACTGATCATGAGGGGATGCCGACTTCCGGAATCTCTGCATAGCAACGCCCCTGTGAACCCATTCGCGTTTGCGCCCGACACAATGCCGAGAATTGCCACGGCGGCTGGTAAGCCAGAACCAATCCGTCATTTCCCTTCGAACAAGTCTCAGTGAGGCTGCAACCTCGTCTTTGCGACAGGGCCTCCGAAAAGGCCCCTGGAAATCGATTTCTAGGTTCTGAGACCACGGGTGCGTCGGCGCGCTACTTAGCGCGGTTCTCGACCAAGAGGCCGCGATGGGGTGGGGTATGCGGCCGACACGCTCGTCAGATCGCGAGGGTTGCCTGGATCTTACTATTGGAGTTCAGAAACGAGCACCGCTTCTTGAGGCGAAAGTCGTCGACGACCTAACGCCATTCGGAGTGACGCGCCTCTTTCAAACCGGTCTCAGTCTGGCTGCGAACCAAGTCTCCGCGGAGTAGCAACGGACGGCGCCCGGAAAAGGAATTTCGAGGCCAGAGACAGCGGGAGATTTGCCGCGCGAAGACTGGCTATACGGGGCGCCGAGACCGGCCTAAACGCCGACACGAATGCGCTAACCCGCGGTTAGTGCGCGTCAATTTGAATTGCTAAAATAATAGGTAAAATCAAGGCATTATGGTTGGTGGAGCCGAGGGGAATCGAACCCCTGACCTCTACAATGCCATTGTAGCGCTCTCCCAACTGAGCTACGGCCCCATCCGGTTGGGAATTCACCCACGCGTTCGATGCCGCAGGGCAGTCCGTTGCATAGGGCCTTCGTCCCCAAACTGCAAGCGCGAAATTGCTGTCGTCCAACACCGATTTGCAGGTCGATCACGGTGTCATGCATGCGCGTTTCAAAGCAAGAAAACACCCCGGAACCTGTGTAATCGCTCAGGTTTCTTCGTCGTCCTTGCCGCGCCCGCCGACAATGCCGGTTACGTCGCCGCCGTCTTCTTCCTCATCTTCAAGGAAGGTATCGTCGCCATCCTCATCGACGGAATCATCATCCTCGATGTCCTCGATCTCGTCTTCGACGTCATCGGCCGAATCATCGGTTTTCGACGCCTCCTTCTTGACCTTGTTTTTCTCTTTCTCTTCGTCCTTGAAGAGAACGCCCACCGGACCGGAAGCGATCACGTAGATCGTGCCGCAGATCGGGCAGGCGATGGGGTCGCGGTTGAGATCGTAGAAACGGGCGCCGCATTCGTCGCTCTGGCAGGTGCGCTTGGTACCGCGCGCTTGCTTGGTCGCCATAGGTCTGGCCTCAGTGTTGCCGGAAAATGAGGCTGCGGTCTGCCACAGCCTAGGGGGCTTGTCAAAACTAAATCGCCTTCATTCGACCGCCATGGTGGCGAAATGCATGCCGGTGCATGAGCGGCGCGCCAATTTCCGGGCTTTGGAGCCCAACCTGGACCACCTGCAGCATTGACAGCCCGGGTGCCCCTCGGCTCAATGCGCCCGGTTTGGTCGCGCTAAAGCGTTCATGCCGAACCCAGCCGTTGCCAACCCTCAAAAATGTCAGGTTTACACTGTGTCCGATGCCGTGCCCCGCCCATTGTCGACCGTCAGGACTGCTGCGCTTTCGGGTCGCGTGCGGGTGCCGGGGGATAAATCTATTTCGCACCGCGCCTTGATGCTGGGCGCGTTGTCCACGGGTAAGACCAGGATCACCGGGTTGCTGGAAGGCGAGGACGTCATCGGCACGGCGAAAGCCCTAACGGCGCTTGGCGCGCTAGCCGAAAAGGAAGGCGACACCTGGGTGGTCACGGGCCGTGGGGTCGGAGGGCTTTCTCAACCCGACGGGCCTATCGATTTCGGCAACTCGGGTACCGGTGTGCGACTGATGATGGGTGTCATTGCCGGTCACCCCATAACCGTCAAAATGACTGGAGACGCCTCGCTCACGAAGCGGCCGATGCGGCGGGTGCTGGCACCACTCAAGCAGATGGGGCTCGAAATTGCCGAGGACCGCGAGACCCTACCGCTTACCTTGAGGGGCAGCGACCAGCTCGTGCCGATCGTTTATGAACTGCCTGTTCCTTCTGCGCAGGTCAAAAGCGCGGTGCTGCTTGCGGGGCTTCACACGGCCGGCGAGACGACCGTGCTCGAACGCGAGCCGACGCGCGACCACACCGAGCGCATGCTGAGATATTTCGGTGCAGACGTTCAGACGGAGCGGGTGGACGGTAAGACCCGAATTACGGTGAAGGGAGACGCTGAACTTGCAGGCCGGGATGTGGTGGTTCCCGGGGATCCTTCTTCAGCGGCTTTCCTGGTGTGTGCAGCGCTGCTGGTGCCAGGCTCCGACGTCACCATCGAGGGGGTGCTGGTCAACGAGAGCCGCACGGGACTTTACGTCACGCTGCAAGAGATGGGCGGCGACGTCACCTTCACCAATGCGCGGGAAGAAGGCGGCGAACCAATTGCGGATATTCGCGCGCGCTTTTCCAGGCTCAAGGGTGTCAACGTGCCCGCAGAGCGCGCTCCATCCATGATCGACGAATATCCGGTGCTGTCGTGCGTGGCGTCATTTGCAGAGGGTGACACGCGGATGCACGGCCTGGCGGAGCTGAAAGTGAAGGAGAGCGATCGGCTTGCTGCCACTGCCGCCGGGCTTGAAGCCAACGGCGTGAAGGCGACAGTCGACGGCGACACGCTGATCGTGCATGGCAACGGCGGACCTGTTGCTGGTGGGGGTATCGTCACAACGCATCTGGACCACCGTATTGCCATGGCATTCCTGACCATGGGGCTGGCCAGCGAAGCTCCAGTCACGGTTGATGATACGGCGATGATCGCAACGAGCTTTCCCCAATTCCTGGACCTGATGGGTCAGCTTGGCGCAAGTTACCGGGAGAAGTGAGGCAACATAAGCGACATAGAGCGGTTCAGACGTGAATGTAACCGCTCTATGATGGGAGCAGGCGTCAGGCGGCCCTGCGCTGCTTGCGTTTGCCCGCTTTGATGACACGGTGAGCCGGCAGAACGATGATGGCGCGGGTTCCTATACCCTCGCTGCTTTCCAAGTGGAAATAGCCACCGTGCAAGGTTGCAAACTGCGCAACAATCGGCAATCCCAGCCCGGAGCCCTGCAGCGTGAGGCCGTCCTGTTTGGCTATACGCTCAAAAGGCAGAAGTACACGTTCGATGTCGCCGGGCGGGATTCCGTCGCCATCATCGGTGACGGCAATTTCCGCCTCGCCGCTTTCTAGATGACGCAACCTCACGACCACATTCCCGCCTTCCGAACCGTAGCGAACTGCGTTGGACGTCAAATTCAGAACCGATTGGAAAAGCGCTCGTTCGTCGCCGCGTACTTCTGGAATCACGCCATCGGCCTCCATCGTAACACTGACGTTGCGCGAAGCTGCTTCCGGACGGATCAGGCTTAGAACGCGCTGCGTAATCTCGTCGAGGCCGACAATTTCGTCAGTAATCTCGTAGCGTCCGGCTTCGATACGCGCCAGATCCAACAAATCGTTGGCGAGCGATAGCAGATGACGTGCGCCCGTTTCGATGTCCTTGGCGAATTCCTTTCGGGTTTCGTCGTCAAGACGATCAGCCTGGCTACTGGAAAGGATTTCGGCAAAGCCGATGATGGCGTTCAATGGCGTGCGGAATTCATGCGTTACCGTACGTAGAAAAGAGGTTTTGGAGGCATTGGCGGCGTCGGCCTTGTGGCGCGCCTCGAAAGCAACGGCGCGCGCGGACATGAGCCGGTCCGCCATCGCATTGATCGTCGACGTCATCTCCTTGATTTCGGCGGGCAGAAAACGGCTGTCTTCCTTGATACGAACGTTATCGTCACCCTCGGCCATCTGCCTGGCAGCCGCGGTGATCCGTGCCACCGGACGCTCCAGCATGGCGGCCAGAAGCAACGCCATCAAAGCAGCCATAATCAAACCCAGCGCAAACACTGCGAGCGAGGACAGTTCGATTTCACGTGCGTTGGCGCGTAGTTCCTCCACAGGCTGGGGCACCATCACGCCCCAACCCGTGCCGGGCACGGCGGAGAAGCCGGCCACCATGTCGCCCTTCAAAGCCGGGGAATAGAATGACTCCACGCCTTGTTCGCCGTTAAGCATGCGCTTGACTGCTGAAACTTTCGAAATATCGCGCATTTGGGCAATCCAATTATCAAGCGGATGCGCGAGAATTTTTCCGTATTGGTCGACGATCGCGGCATGTCCCTTGATGCCGAACGCAATCGCCTTGCCCAGTGCGATGAAATACCCTGTCGAAAGTGTACCGACGGTCATGTGGGATTTGTCGAGCCCGACAACATAGAGAACAGGCGAGCCCTTTGCTCCCAGTTCAACACCTGAAAAAACCGTCATACCGACGCGTGCAATTTCTGAAAAGTGCTTGATGTGCGCTTCCATAAAAGCGTTTGGACAGGGGCTGTTGGCTGCGACCGCCTCGACAACGCGGTTTGTCTTCAGGTCGATAAGGCATACATTTTCGAATCGAAGGTTTTTGAGAAGGCCGGATGTTGTATCTGCCTTGGCGCCCTTCATCAGCGCATCGGAGACAAAATTAAAAGTTGCCGTGACATCCTTGTGGTAGCGCTCCAAAGCCGCGCTCACGTTGCGGGCGATGAGAAGATGGCGATCGTGCACCTCGTCGTATTCGTTTTGCAGTGCTTTGGATTGCGGCCACGCCCAAAACAGCACGAGTGGCAAAGCCACCAGCGCAACTAGCATCGCAACCAAGTAACTCCTCGACGTTCCCATTCCCGATTCCCTCATACCCCGGGATCAATTGGCTTTTCTGCCCTCAAAGCCATAGGTCTCCGCGACCTTATCCAGGATGACGTTACCGGTAAGACATGAATGTTGATTGTGTCGTTGCGATCAGAACTTATTAAAATTTGAGGGAAATTGTTCGCGCACCCTATCCGGTTTGGCTGGAAGCCAATGTTTGCGCCGGCTTGGGACCTTGCTTGAGGCGGGTGCCACTTGACCGCGCGAAACCATTGGGGCACTGCCAATGTTGGCGCAGCGGCGCGGCAGGGGGTTTGAGGAATGATTATCGCCATCGACGGCCCGGCAGCGTCGGGAAAGGGCACGCTCGCCAGGCGCATTGCTGCCCACTTCGGTTATCAATGTCTCGATACGGGGCTGCTTTATCGCGCGGTCGCCCGCGACTTGCGCGCGGCCGAGCAACCCCTGGACAACGTGGAGGCGGCAGAATGGGCGGCCAGGTCGCTTGATCCGGCAACGCTGGACGACATTGGCTTGCGCCATCCCGGTGTTGGAGAGGCCGCTTCGGTTGTCGCCAAAATTCCCCAAGTCCGCGCTGCTTTATTGGCTTTTCAGCGCGATTTTGCGGCCCAGGAGCCGGGCGCCGTGCTCGATGGGCGCGACATCGGCACCGTCGTGTGTCCCAATGCCGATGTGAAACTCTTTATTAACGCTGATGTAGAAGTGCGTGCTCGGCGCCGCTTTGAAGAGCTTTCGGGTCGCGGGGAGCCGGTCACATATGACCGGGTGCTTGAGACGATCAAAGCCCGCGATGCACGCGACTCCGGCCGTGCCGACGCTCCGATGTCGATTGCAGCCGATGCCCTGTTGCTCGACACGACCAATTTGGATATAGAAGCAGCATTCGACGCCGCTGTCGGATTGATCAAGAGGAAGATCGGCCAACAGGATTGACGCCTTGAGCGCAATTCAAAATCAGTTGGCGGGCAACACACCCATCCAGCGGACCGGAACGAAATCTCAATCCTTGCATGCCGCCGGCATACCGTAGCCCGCACGCAGTTCGCGTGCGGATTCAACGTGTTCAGGCCATGCAAATCACCTCATCAAAGGGCTGTAGCGCTGAATGTCCAGCCCATCCAAGAGTTGTATTGGCCCAGAGTGGCCATCAAGAAGGAGCCTAAATGTCCGCAGAAGTGTCCAAAGACCTCAACCCAACCCATGACGAATTCGCCGCCATGCTGGCCGAAAGCCTGGCCAAGGATGATCTGGCCGAAGGCGAAGTCGTCAAAGGCAAGGTTATCGCCATCGAGAAGGATCTGGCCGTCATCGACGTCGGCCTGAAGATGGAAGGCCGCGTGCCGCTCAAGGAATTCGGTGTTGGCGGCAAGCCGGCTGACCTGGGTCCGGGCGATGAGGTCGAGGTTTACCTGGAACGCATCGAGAACGCGCTTGGCGAAGCCGTCCTCAGCCGCGAGAAGGCACGCCGTGAGGAAAGCTGGAACCGGCTTGAGAAGCAATTCGAAGCTGGCGAAAAGGTCCAGGGCGTCATCTTCAACAAGGTCAAGGGTGGGTTTACCGTTGATCTTGATGGCGCAGTGGCGTTCCTGCCGGGCAGCCAGGTCGATATTCGCCCTGTGCGCGACATTGGCCCGCTGATGCATCAGCCGCAGCCGTTCCAGATCCTGAAGATGGACCGCCGCCGCGGCAACATCGTCGTCTCGCGCCGCTCGGTGCTGGAAGAGACCCGCGCCGAGCAGCGTGCAGATATCGTTGCGCGCCTCGGGGAAGGCCAGGTCATTGACGGTCTTGTCAAGAACATCACCGATTATGGTGCGTTCATCGACCTGGGCGGGATCGACGGCCTACTGCACGTCACCGACATGGCTTGGCGTCGCGTCAATCATCCCTCCGAGATCCTCAATGTGGGTGACACGGTCAAGGTGCAGATCATTCGCATCAATCCCGACACGCAGCGCATCTCACTTGGCATGAAGCAGTTGCAATCGGACCCATGGGAAGGCATCGAGGCCAAGTACCCCGTGGGCATGAAGGTCAGCGGCAGCGTTACCAATATTGCTGACTACGGCGCGTTCGTTGAGCTGGAGCCTGGCGTCGAGGGCTTGATCCACGTTTCAGAGATGAGCTGGACAAAGAAGAACATCCACCCTGGCAAGATCGTATCCACGAGCCAGCAGGTCGAGGTGCAGGTTCTCGAGGTCGATCCGCAGAAGCGGCGCATTTCACTCGGCCTCAAGCAGACCCAGGACAACCCGTGGGATGCCTTCCTGGCTGCCCATCCGAAAGGCTCGGAGGTCGAAGGGCCGATCCGGAACATCACCGAGTTCGGTTTGTTCATTGGCCTCGACGGTGGCGTGGACGGCATGGTCCATTTGTCCGACCTGGACTGGAACCGGCCTGGCGACGAAGCCATCAAGGATTACAAGAAGGGCGATAACGTCAGCGCCGTGGTGCTCGATGTCGATTCTACCAAGGAACGAATTTCGCTTGGCATCAAGCAGCTCGGCAGCGATCCGATCGAAGCTGTCGGAAAGTTCAGGAAGGGTGACACTGTTACCTGCACGGTTGTCCAGGTGCAGGAGAATGGTATCGAGGTCAAGCTGGCTGACAGCGAATTCACCACCTTCATCAAACGCTCCGACCTGTCGCGCGAACGTTCCGAACAGCGGCCTGAACGCTTCAACGTGGGTGACAAAGTGGATGCCGCGATCACCTCGATCGACAAGGCCGCACGGCGTGTTGGCGTCTCAATCAAGGCACTTGAAATTGCCGAGGAGAAGACTGCTGTTGCGCAATATGGCTCGTCAGACTCGGGCGCGTCGCTGGGTGACATCCTGGGCGCTGCGTTCAAAAAGCGCGACGATGACGGTGATGGCGAGGATTCAGACGAGAACTGATAACTGGATTTGACAGGCCGGACTAAGCGTTATGCCCGCCCGTTTCATCTCAACCCTCAAGAGCGCGCGGCAAGCAACTGCCGCGCGCTTTGAATTTCAGGTCAGCGCCGTCTCCCGTGCAACTGCACCAAAAACCGGTGCGGATTGCGTGGCGGCCTGAAGCTTGCTTAGATCACGGTGTGAGCATGGATTCACCAACGAACTCCGGTCGCTAGAGCGCGTACCGATCCGATGGAATTGTATTGGCGGGCTGGCTTTTTGTTTGGTCGCATTTTCTGCGACGAACCGGTATCCACTTCGTCGGAAAATGCTTCTTGTTTGGTCGCATTTTCTGCGACGAACCGGTATCCACTTCGTCGGAAAATGCTTCTTGTTTGGTCGCATTTTCTGCGACGAACCGGCGTCCACTTCGTCGGAAAATGCTTCTTGTTTGGTCGCATTTTCTGCGACGAACCGGCGTCCACTTCGTCGGAAAATGCTCTAACCAGTTTCGCGCGCCGCGAAATAACGCCGTAAAACAGGAGATGGCTCACGCCATGATGCCCGAAACTGAAACAGTCCTCGACCGCCGCAGAATGCGCCGGCATGTCTCATTGTGGCGCATAGCTGCGATCGTTGCCGGCGTGCTTGCGCTGGCGTCCATGCTGGGCGCGAGCGGTGCCTTCGAAGGGTTGGCCGGAAAAGAATATATCGCTCGTTATTCTGTGACCGGGACGATTACAGAAAAACGCAAGGAACTCGAACTTCTCGATGAGATCGCCGAAGACGACGAGGCTGTGGCGCTGATCGTGTTCATCAACAGCCCCGGCGGCACGTCCACCGGCGGCGAAGCCCTTTACGAGGCACTTCGCAAAGTCGCAAAAAAGAAACCCGTCGTAGCCCAGTTCGGAACGGTGGCCGCTTCAGCCGGCTACATTACGGGACTTGGGAGCGATCACATCGTCGCCCGAGGCAACTCCATCACGGGATCAGTCGGGGTTATTGCTCAGTGGCCGGAGTTTGCCGGCGTGCTCGACAAAGTCGGCGTCAAGGTCAATGAAATCCGTTCTGGCGAGCTTAAGGCGATACCGTCACCGTTCCATCCGCTCAGCGAAGAAGGCCGCCAAGAGACCCAGAATATGGTGGACGACAGCTTCAAGTGGTTCCTGGACTTGGTGAAAGACCGGCGTGGCATCGATACCGCCAGCGTTCCTGGGCTGGAGAAGGGGCGTGTCTTCACCGGCCGCCAGGCGCTCGGCCATAAGCTGGTTGACGAGATCGGCGGGCTTGATGAGGTGCTCGCGTGGCTTGAGAAAAAACATAAAATAAACAAAGATTTAGATGTCGTCGACAAGGAACCCAAGTCTGAGTCGCGTCTGGGCGCGCTCAGCCTCACGCGCTCGTCGGTGCGGGAGATGGCCAGTGAAATCGTCTCTGGTGCAAGCGATGCACTGACGGGGGGAGAAGCTTCCCGCCTGTTGCGGCTTGACGGCCTCGTTTCGGTTTGGCACCCTTCAGAAAATTGAGAAATAACAAATACTTTTCGGGAGGCCACAAGCGTGATCAAGTCGGAGCTTATTCAAAAAATTGCGGCGGCGAACCCGCACCTGTTTCACCGTGACGTCGAACGCATCGTTAATGTGATTTTCGACGAAATCGTCGATGCGCTGGCGCGTGGCGACCGGGTCGAACTGCGTGGCTTTGGGGCGTTTACGGTGAAGCACCGTCCGGCGCGTGAAGGGCGTAATCCGCGGACCGGCGAACCGGTGCCAGTGGAAGAAAAGTTCGTACCGTTTTTCAAGACAGGCAAGGATCTGCGTGATCGCCTCAACGGTAATGACACGTCGCCTTAAACCTCATAGCATGATTGTGCGCGTGCTACCCGGTGCGTTTGAATGCGCGCGCACTTGCCAGGGTAATCAACCCAAGCGTTCAAAACGACGCAATCCAAAGCGACAAGGCGAACGAACGTGCTGAAGCGTATCATCCTCCTCCTTACGGCCTTCCCGCTGGCACTGGTGCTGATCGCACTATCGATTGCCAACCGACACAGCGTGCGCCTGATCCTTGACCCGTTCAATCCGCAGGCACCGGTCATCTACACGGAGCAGCCGCTCTACTTTTATATTTTTGGCGCGCTCCTTGTTGGCGTCGTTGCTGGCGGCACAGCGGTTTGGCTAAGCCAGGGGCACTGGCGGCATACCGCGCGCAACCGCACACAGGAGGCGCACCGCTGGCACGCCGAGGCCGACCGGCTGACGCGCGAGCGCGACGCGGAAGTGGGCCGCAGCAAACAACTCGCCATTGCAGGCGAATAAAGATCGCGCGCTTCCTAGCCCGCCTTTCTCACGATGGTATGGCCGGCACGGAGGTGAAAATGATGACAGGCCAGGAGAGCCGTGTAGTTCGATGTGGTGCATCGGGCAAGCGGCACGACACAGACTGTCATCATTTGTACCCCGCCCTGCGGGTCGTGCTGGCGCGGCCGACCGCTGCGTCGGGCGGCTCAACCGTAGACCACCGCTACGCTTTTCGCCTCCCTCCTTGCGGATCGATCTCGCGCCAGCGCGATGCCGGCCGTGCCCTCGTGAGAAAGGCGGGCTAGGGTGCTTTGCCAAAGTGCGCCTGAACACGACGCGATTGTTTGTGCATTGGAGCGCGTTCGCGATTCCATGAAAAGTGAACGCGCTCTAGGAAAGCGCCTGAATGCCGTTTGAACAGGTCTTTACATCATTCATTGCCGCGCTTGATGCCATCGCAGTGGGGGTTTTCGCCGTCACCGGAGCGCTTGTTGCCAGCCGAAAGGAAATGGACATCTTCGGCTTTGCGCTGCTTGGCACGGTAACGGGCGTGGGCGGCGGCACGGTGCGGGACGTGTTGCTTGGCCATCTGCCGGTCTTCTGGATCAAGTCGCCGGTTTATGCCGCCATCGCACTGGCGGTATCGGCGGTGGTATTTTTTACCGCACACATTCCGGAATCCCGTTACCGCCTACTTCTTTGGCTCGACGCGATCGGTTTGTCACTGGTTGCAGTTATCGGCGCAGACCGTGGGCTTGACGCCGACGTCGGTGCGTTCATTGCGATCGTGATGGGCGTGATAACTGCGGTATTTGGCGGTATCATTCGCGACGTTCTGGGCGGCGAGAGTCCCGTTATCCTGCGCCGGGAAATCTACGTCATTCCGGCCATGATTGGCGCCTTGACATTTGTCCTCATGCGTGGCCATGGCGTGGACTATCCGCCCGCGGCCATTGCGGGGTTCGCTTCCTGCTTCACGGTCCGCGGTCTTGCGCTCTATTATGGCTGGTCGCTGCCGGCTTACAGGGCTAGACCAGGGCGCGTTCCCGTCGACGCCGCGCCTGAGCCTGAGGCGGCGGCCAAACAACGGAGCGAGCCCAAGCCATGACCGACACCAAGATATGCGGCATCAAGACGAGCGAGGCACTGGAAGCCGCCATTGCGGGCGGCGCACGGTGGATCGGGCTGGTTCTGCATGATAAAAGCCCGCGCAACTTAACGCTCCAGACGGCTGCGGCGCTTGCCGAGCAGGCGCGGGGCAAGGTCGCCATCGTTGTGCTTCTGGCCGATCCTGGAGATGACAGGCTGGCGGATGTGGTGCGCGCCGTTGGCCCTCACTTCATACAACTGCATGGGCAGGAGAGCGCCGAGCGCGTTGCTGCCATTCGAGCCGCCTTTGGCACGCGCATCATCAAGGCTGTGGGGGTGACGAGCGAAGATGATGTGCGCGCGGGTCTTGAATACTACAAGCCAGGCCAAGTTGCCGACCTTGTTCTTTTCGATGCCAAACCGCCTTCCGGGGCCAAAGTGCCAGGTGGCCACGGCATAGCATTCGACTGGCAAATTCTTTCCGCCGTCCCCGTTGATACACCCTACCTGCTGGCGGGCGGCCTCACCCCTGAAAACGTGCGCGAGGCCATCGGTTTGACCGGGGCTCCGGCAGTCGATGTGTCGTCCGGCGTGGAGACGAAGCCAGGCGAAAAGTCCACCAAACTGATCGGCGACTTTCTTCAGGCGGTAAAGACCGCTATGGAGACGCTGTAGCGCTGAACAAGAAACCATTTTCACTCTGCCGGTAGGGTGGATGCGGCAAACCAGGCCGCCTTAAAATCCCAGACCGCGCGAACGACCAAAGGTAAGACAATGTCCAAACCGACCGACATGAAGGGCGACGCCAAGCTCAACAGCTATCGCGCCGGCCCGGACGAACGCGGCCATTTCGGTTTGTTTGGCGGCCGTTTCGTTGCCGAAACGCTAATGCCGCTGATCCTCGATCTGGAAAAGGCGTACTATGACGCCAAGGGCGACGCATCGTTTCATGCCGAGCTTGAAAATCTGAATACGTTTTATGCAGGGCGACCAAGCCCGCTTTATTTCGCCGAACGGCTGACAGAACACTTCCGGTCGCAAAGCACGACTGGTGGCGGCGCCAAGGTCTACTTCAAGCGCGATGAACTCAACCACACCGGCAGCCACAAGATCAATAATTGCCTTGGCCAGATCCTGTTGGCGCGGCGCATGGGCAAGACGCGGATCATTGCGGAGACTGGTGCGGGCCAACACGGTGTTGCTGTTGCCACGGTATGCGCGCGGTTCGGGCTTCCATGCGAAATCTACATGGGCGCTACTGACGTCAAGCGGCAATCGCCTAACGTCGCTCGCATGTACATGCTTGGTGCGAAGGTGAACCCGGTCACCTCAGGTGCTGGTACGCTGAAAGACGCAATGAACGAGGCGCTGCGCGACTGGGTGACCAATGTCTCCGACACCTATTACATCATCGGAACGGCCGCCGGGCCGCATCCCTATCCCGAACTGGTGCGCGATTTCCAGTCGATTATCGGAAACGAAGTGCGCGAGCAGATGATGGCAGCGGAGGGACGCCTTCCAGATACGCTGGTTGCGTGTATCGGCGGCGGCTCAAACGCTATTGGCTTGTTCCATCCCTTCCTGGATGACGAGGATATAAAGATCTTTGGTGTTGAAGCGGGCGGGCACGGGCTTGACGTTGAAAACGGACATGCCGCGTCGATGAACGGCGGTGCTCCGGGCGTGCTGCATGGCAACCGCACCTATCTTCTGCAAGACGACGATGGACAGATCCTGGAAGGCCACTCGATTTCTGCCGGTTTGGATTATCCAGGTGTGGGACCGGAACATTCATGGCTAAAGGACACCGGGCGCGTCACCTACGTTTCGGTGACAGACAATGAAGCTCTTGAGGCGTTTCAGCTCTGCGCCAAGCAGGAGGGGATCATTCCAGCGCTGGAGCCTTCGCACGCACTAGCGCATGTGATGAAGCTGGCGCCGACACTGCCACGGGACGACATTTTGGTGATGAACATGTGCGGGCGCGGCGACAAGGACGTGTTTGCCGTAGCCGGGTATTTGGGCATGGAAATCTAGCGCGCTACACCACCACTGCAACAACACACCTATGTCTCCAAGATCTGCAACATGCCGGCAAATTTACGGACGCTGTTTGAAGCATTTCCTGAATGAACCCAGCACAATGATTTTAACGAGCCCATGACTGAAACTCGCATCGATCGCCGCTTCGCCGCCCTCAAAACGCAGGGTCGCGCAGGTCTTGTCACGTTTATTTCCGCTGGTGACCCCGACCTTGAGACGTCCGCCAAGATACTTGCCGGACTGCCTGGTGCCGGGGCCGATGTCATCGAGCTGGGTATGCCATTTTCGGATCCCATGGCCGATGGACCTGCAATCCAGGCGTCGTCGTTGCGGGCGCTCAAGGCGGGCCAACGCATGACCAAGACACTCGATTTGGTGCGAGCCTTCAGAAAATCCGACAACGATACGCCAATCGTGCTGATGGGCTATTACAATCCCATCTACGTTTACGGCAATGAGCGCTTCCTGGCTGACGCGGTGGCTGCCGGGGTCGATGGCCTGATCGTGGTCGATGTTCCTCCGGAAGCTGACGACGAACTGTGTCTTCCCGCCATCAAGGCCGGCCTCAACTTCATTCGTCTGGCCACGCCCACAACCGATGCCAAGCGTCTGCCTGCCGTGCTCGCTAATACGTCAGGGTTTGTTTACTATGTTTCCATTACCGGGATCACCGGTTCGGCTGCTCCCGATGTCGGCAAGGTGCATGCCGAGGTCAAGCGTATCAAAGGTGAAACGGCACTGCCGGTGGCCGTAGGTTTCGGTGTAAAAACGGGCGAGCAAGCCAAGGCGATTGCCACGGGTGCCGATGGGGTTGTTGTTGGCTCTGCGCTGGTAACGGCAATCGAGAATTCTCTGGACAGCGAAGGCCGTGCCACTGGAAAGACCGTGCCGGCCGTACTAGATCTGGTAAAGGGGCTTGCTGGAGCACTCCGGGCTTGATTTGTGTGTCTGGACCGCCAAAACGGCGAATGCGTGCTGAACGCAGCGCAAGATCTGCGCTACAATGGCCCAGGATTGATCCAGGCCGTTGCGCACGGCCCTTGATTGTGCAATGCACCATGAAACGTGCCGCTTGGCTTGGATAATGTTTTGCCGCTAGCAGGAGCCGGCGCTCTGGCAATTATTTTCTGCCATGCGGCGCGGAACGCACTAAAAGAGCGGTCTGGCTGCGAAGGAGCCTTGACGCGTGAACTGGATCAACAACGTTGTCCGGCCCAAGATCCGGAGCTTCCTGACGACCAAACGGGACGTTCCCGATGATTTGTGGCGCAAGTGTCCGGAGACTGGTCAGATGGTCTTCACCAAGGACCTTGTGGCCAATCAATATGTCTTTCCAGGTTCCGACTACCACGAGCGTATGACAGCGCCACAAAGGCTTCAGCATTTGTTCGGCGGGAACAATTTCGCAGTCATTCCAAATCCCACTGTTACAATTGATCCGCTAAAATTCCGCGACGCCAAGCGCTACACAGACCGCCTGAAAGAGGCCAAGGCGAAGACCGAACTCGATGATGCGGTGGTCATCGCCGAGGGCGATCTTGACGGCACCAACGTGGTAGCGGCCGTGCAGGACTTCCAGTTCATGGCGGGCTCGTTGGGAATGGCGGCTGGCGAGGCAGTGATCGCCGGCATGGAGCATGCGCTATCGAAAAACGCACCCTTCATTCTGTTTACGGCTTCCGGCGGCGCTCGCATGCAGGAAGGCATCATGTCGTTGATGCAAATGCCGCGTACGACAATCGCGGTCCAGCGGCTGCGCGATGCGCGATTGCCCTACATCGTCGTGCTGACCGATCCAACTACAGGCGGTGTGACTGCGTCTTATGCGATGCTCGGCGACATACAGATCGCCGAACCTGGTGCGTTGATCTGTTTTGCAGGTCCGCGCGTCATTCAGCAGACCATCCGTGAGCAATTACCCGAAGGCTTCCAGCGTGCTGAATACCTCAGAGACCATGGCATGGTCGACTTGGTGGTTCACCGGCACAAACTGCGCCAGACTCTGGCACGTCTCGTTCGCGTGCTGATGGCACCTGCCAATGAGGCGCTCGGAAAACCATCAAAAGGTTCAGGCAAGCCAGCCCGCAACCTTAACGGCAAGGCCTATGGCGCAAATGGCGGTGATGCTCCCAAAGACCACATGAAAGTGGCTATGGCGCGTGCAGAACGCCATGGAAACGGCACCTCGGAGCGACCGGTCAATTCACCCAAGGGGGCCTCTGCAAGCCCGGTGGTAATTGAGCCCGAGCCGGTGGACGATGCAGAGCGTTTCGACCCAGCGAAGCGCGATGGGGCTCTTAAAGGTCAGCAGCAGTCTGTCAAAATAGCAAGCGCTGAGACTGAAAAACCTTCGTCCAAGACCTGAGAGACGGGTTGCCGGGTGCCAAAAACCACTGTAGCCACTTCTTCATGCATTTTCGGCGCGCATGCAGCGTCGCCGGACATGGATTGGTAGCAGGACTGACTACCTATAGAGTCCGTTCGCGTTTCATGGAATCGATAACGGGCTCTATGGTTATGATTGGAGCATGTTTTTCACGCTGAACCGCGCCGCACTTCAGCTAAACATGCTCTGGACGTTGAATGAACTGGCCAGCCGATCGACGGCACGCGCCCCACGAGACACACATGCCTACGAGTGACCAGCTCCTCACCGATATGAAGCTGCTTCACCCGAAGCTGATCGATCTTTCGCTCGGCCGCGTTGAACGGCTGCTGCATAAGCTTGGAAATCCCCACCTGAAACTGCCACCCATCGTCCACATCGCTGGTACGAATGGCAAAGGTTCGGTGACCGCATACCTGAAGGCGATATTCGAGGCCGCCGGCCTTGGCGTCCACGTTTACACTTCACCGCATCTCATCCGGTTTCATGAACGCATTGTGATTGCCCGGATCGGTGGCGTCGCCGAACCAATCGAGGAAGACCGTCTGGTGGACGTGCTGACGCGAACGCAGGCGCTGAACGACGGCGATGACATTACCCAATTCGAAATCACCACGGCTGCCGCATTCCTCGCTTTTTCGGAGAGCCCGGCAGATGTGCTGCTCTTGGAGGTTGGCCTGGGCGGGCGCCTAGATGCCACCAACGTGGTGCCAAACCCGCGCCTGGGCATCATCACGCCGGTGTCTTTAGATCACGCCGACAAGCTCGGTGACCGCCTTTCGCTGATTGCTGCGGAAAAGGCTGGCATCCTGAAGCCTGGCATGAAGACCGTCGTTTCCCACCAGGATGACGAGGCGATGGTGGTTATTGCAGATGTTGCCAACCGGACAGGCGCCAAACTCATTACATGGGGGCAGGATTTCGATGCCTACGAGCAAGCGGGCCGGCTTGTAGTTCAATGTAACGACCGGTTGCTTGACCTGCCACTGCCCGGTCTCATCGGCCCGCACCAGATTGGCAACGCGGGCACCGCCGTTGTTGCTGCGCTGGAACTCGATGGCTTCGACATTCCCGAAAGCGCTATTGAGCGAGGGCTACAGGCGGTTCGTTGGCCGGCCCGACTACAGCGCTTGACCGACGGTCCACTGCTGGATCTCATGCGCGCGGGCTCTGAACTGTGGCTCGACGGCGGTCACAACCCCGCCGCCGCAGCCGCACTGGCCCAGACGATGGCCGACCTGGAGGAACGTTCACCTCGGCCCCTGCACCTGATTATAGGCATGCTCGGTCTCAAGGATGCTGAAGGCTTTCTCAAATATTTCAGTGGCCTTGCCAGGCATGTCGTAACGGTGCCAATCCCGGGAGCGCACGAGCAACCGTTCACGCCTGAAGCTCTGGCGGAGGCTGCCCGCAAGGCAGGACTTTCAGCGGAACCGGCGTCGGGAATCGAGGAAGCGTTGCAGCGGCACGATACCCTTTATCCTGGGCACAAGCGTGTTTTAATCTGTGGCTCGCTTTATCTGGCAGGCCACGTGCTAGCGCTTCAGGATGGGGTTGCGGCCCAGCCAAACTGACCAATTCGTACTCTACGGCACAGGAGACGGCAGGCGTCCACGCCGATATCTGCGAACACCACGCGATATTCTTATGACGTGCCCGCTGCAACTTGCGTAGGCCCTGACCTGCGTCGAGGTGGCGATAGTGGTTGCAGGCGTTTACCGAACCGCACAACTGTCATCCCGCGGCTTGTCCGCAGGAACCATCGTGCAACGCGCGGGACAGCGGCGATTTTGTAATCTGACGTTGCAGCCTGCTGATCCACAAAGCAGGCGCGGCTGCGCTCAGCGCCGAAACCGGCTAAAGAGGAAACCTAGCAGTGTCAGGGATGCTGCCGGTCAGAAGTGTCAGGAAACATCCCGGTCGTTCACTTTGCCGCCCCTCACCCTGGCCCTCTCCCCGCCTGCGGGGAGAGGGAATGTTGGACACTGAACCGCTGAACACTTCAGCTAAACATGCGCACTTGTGAAACGCATGTTTTTCACGCTGAACCGCTGAACACCTCAGCTAAACATGCGCGCTCCTTGAGGCATGCTATTCAAGCTGAAACGCCGCACACTTCAGCTATACAGGCTCCAAACCTGCTCGAAATCTGCTATCAGGGCTGCGCAGAGCAAACGACCAAATGATCCAGGACCGAAGAACATTCCGGAACAGCGTGTTTCATGCCCGAAACTTCGACGTCAGAACAGACTACAACCACCTCTCCCGGTGAAAACGCGGGGCGGCCCGAGTGGGCCGCGGCACAGCGTATCGTTGTCAAGATCGGTTCGGCGTTACTTGTCGACCGCGCGACGGGAATTTTGAAAAAGGACTGGTTAGCCTCGTTGATGCAGGACGTTGCCGTCCTGGCCCGCATGGGTAAACAGATCGTGCTGGTGTCATCGGGAGCAATCGCGCTTGGCCGGCACACACTGAAGCTACCTGCAGGACCACTTGATCTGGAGGAGAGCCAGGCGGCTGCCGCGGTTGGCCAAATCAGCCTGGCGCATGCCTACCAGGAGTTCGCGCGTGGGCACGGCCTCATCGCCGCTCAGGTCCTGGTCACGTTGGGAGATACGGAAGAGCGCCGGCGATATCTGAACGCGCGCCATACGATTGACCGGCTTCTGGTTATGCGGGCGCTGCCGGTGGTCAACGAGAACGACACCGTCGCCACCACCGAAATTCGCTACGGCGACAACGACCGTCTTTCAGCGCGCGTGGCATCAATGATCTCGGCTGATTGCCTGGTCCTGCTCTCGGATATCGACGGGCTCTATACGGCGCCACCCAATGCCGGCGTTGACGCGTGCCGGCTCGACGTGGTCACCGAGATCACACCGGAAATCGAAGCGATGGCGGGAGATGCGGGGACAGAACTTTCCAAAGGCGGCATGAAGACGAAGATTGAGGCTGCAAAAATCGCGCGTGCTGCTGGTTGCAACATGGTCATCGCGTCGGGCAAGCTGGAGCATCCGCTGGCGGCTGTGGGACAAGGCTGCGCGGCAACCTGGTTCCTGGCGCCTTCAGATCCGGTTACTGCAAAAAAGCGCTGGATTTCCGGGCAACTTGAGCCCAAGGGCGTGGTCATTGTCGATGAAGGTGCCGTAGTGGCATTGTCTAGCGGCAAGAGCCTGCTTCCCGCTGGCGTCAAAGCCATTACCGGCACGTTCGACAGGGGCGACGTCGTAGTCATTCGCACCCAGGCGGGACTTGACGTTGGCCGTGGCCTAATCGCCTATGCCAGCGCTGATGCACAGCGTATTATTGGCAAGAAGTCGCGCGATGCGGCGGAGATTCTCGGATTTGAAGGCCGACCGGAACTGATACATCGCGATGATATGGCGCTTAATCGCGCGCATGGCGTTGCGTAGTTGGTGCCACGCCGGAGACATCGGCGCCATTCTCGCCATTCACGACGGTGCGCGCTCACCGGCCATGCTATTTGACGGAAACACATGAATATGACTGCTGCCCTTCAGAAAAAACTCAACGAAAATGATATCGCGGGCCTCATGCGCGAGATGGGCAGTGCCGCACGTGGTGCTGCGGCGCAATTGGCGCTGGCTTCGCGTGAGGCGAAAGACATCGCCCTCATGACAGCCGCCGAAGAGTTGCGCCGGCACACTGCTGAGATCCTTGACGCGAACGCGCGTGATATTGCTGCGGCGGAAGAGGCTGGCCGGCCGGCGTCCTACGTCGACCGGCTGATGCTTGACCCCGGGCGTATCGAAGGCATCGCCAAGGGCCTGGAGATGATTGCGGGGCTCGATGATCCGATCGGCACCGTTCTGGCGGAATGGATACGGCCCAACGGCCTCAAGATCCAACGCGTGCGCGTCCCGCTAGGCGTCATCGGGATCATTTACGAGAGCCGGCCCAACGTCACGGCCGACGCAGGCGCGCTCAGTCTGAAGGCGGGCAATGCTGCGATCCTGCGCGGCGGCTCGGACAGTCATTCGACAAGCATTGCTATACTGACATGCCTGCGCCATGGCCTGACCGCCGCCGAGCTTCCGCTCGATGCCATCCAACTTGTTCCCACCACCGACCGGGATGCCGTGGGCCATATGCTGGCTGGTCTGGGCGGCGCTATAGACGTAATCGTTCCCCGTGGTGGCAAAAGCCTGGTCGAACGCGTGCAGAAGGAGGCGAGGGTCCCGGTGTTTGCGCACCTGGAGGGCATCTGTCACACCTACGTCGATCGCGGCGCGGACATCGACATGGCGAAGGAGATCGTCGTCAATGCGAAGATGCGGCGCACGGGAGTGTGTGGCGCAACCGAATGCCTGCTGATCGACAAGACTGCCGATGAAGACCTGGTGACACCGCTGGTTACCGCCTTAAGCGAGGCTGGCTGCGAAGTTCGCGGCGATGCGAACATCCAGAAGCTTGTTCCTGGCATCAAGGCGGCTGAAGAGAACGACTGGGGCCGTGAATTTCTCGACGCCATAATAGCCGTGAAAATGGTTGACGGTGTTGATGAGGCTATCGCCCACATCGCGCGCTATGGCTCGCAGCATACCGACGCCATCATCACCGAATGCATCGGCACCGCCGAGCGTTTTCTCGCCCGGGTCGATTCCGCAATCGTTGTGCACAACGCTTCGACCCAGTTTGCGGACGGAGGCGAATTCGGCATGGGGGCGGAGATCGGGATTGCTACCGGCAAGATGCATGCGCGCGGACCGGTGGGCGTCGAGCAGTTGACCAGTTTCAAATATATCGTGCGCGGCAACGGACAAGTGCGGCCGAAGTAGGCTGAACCTTGTCGCGGCATTGCATTTATTGCGATCAACTATTTGCCCGGTTCGAAATTCGACCGTTTGACATGGATTGATGACCACGAAAAAATGCGCCGCCCAGGAGGCCAGAGCGCCGATCCGAGGGAATCGGATCGGCGCTCTAGAGTTTCTTGTTTGGTCGCATTTTCTGCGACGAACCGGTGTCCACTTCGTCGGAAAATGCTCTGGCGTTTTGTTTAGTCGCATTTTCTGCGACGAACCGGTGTCCACTTCGTCGGAAAATGCTCTAGGCGGCGTACTGTAGTTGTTTCATTTTCTGATCAGAATTTGATGAGCGCGCCAGCCTTCACGACGTGCATGTCATCGTAGTCAATTCTTTCGATACCCTGATCCTCAATCGTGGCGTTGCCGTCAAAGTTGCGATAGCTGAGCCATAATGACATTGCCGCGTTATCGATTTCCTGGACAACGCCCAAGCCCCAATGCCTTAACTTGCTGTCAATCGCGGTACCAGCAAACGCGCCTTGATCCATCCCATCCAGCTTTTCACCGTACTCGCCAAACAGCACCGTGTGGCCAAGGTCACTCCATTTCCGCCTGATACCTGATTTGACGTACCAGTTGTCGGCGGAATCGGGTCTGTCAGCAAAAGCCGGCAGCCAATCGGTGTTCTCGTGGCCGTAGGCGCCGTAAGCAAACAATCCGGTCGGAACGTGCTGGATGTAAGCACCGATCTGGAAATAGCTGACTTTGTCGATGATCGCGGCGTATTCATTGTTTTCATAGTAAGAGGCCGCAACCGCAACCTTTACACCGTTGAACTCGCCTGCATAGCGCGCCGCAACATCCCATCCGTCGTCCTCACCCCAATCGGCCGAAACCGAGAAGCCCGCGAAGGTTGGGGAATCGTAGCGGACGAAATTTCCAACAACACCACCATTGCCGCAGTCACCTGCAACACCGATGGGATTTGTCACGCCACGCGTATTACAGTGGCTGATATCGCTCCACGTCAGCGTACCTTGACGGATGCCGTTGCTGTTGAGGAAGAAACCTTGATTGTCGAACATTACCCAGTTTGCAGGAACCAATGACCCTGAGCCGTCGACTAGGATTGCGGTGTTGTCTGATGCTGGTGACAAAAGGCCAACGCTGAGTTTGCCGAGACGCTCTGATTTCAAGAACCAGTACGACTGCTTGAGATTGATATTTACGCTCGCGTCATCGTTGTCCTGATTGTTCAATAGCGGATCAGAGGTATCTGTTTCCACATGGATCAGGTAACCAGCGCTCCAGTCCTGCGAAATTTTCGCCGCGCCGGTCATTTTGAAATGGCTGGCCAATGTTGTGCCAGCACCGGTGACATAGACGTTGGATTCAACACCATCATCCCACCACATCACCTGCTCGGTGACCCAGCCGGTGATCGTCAACGACACTTTGCGATTGCCTTTGCGCGCGGTTGTAGCTTCCAGCTCGGCAACCCGCTCTTCAAGATCGGCACAGCAGTCTCCACCGAGATCGGCAGCCGAAGCGCCTCCAACGGTCATTAGGCTCAACGTGCACGCCGCTGCCAAAGCAGCGCTGCGCTTTGCGCCCACGAACTTAAAAGAGTTCATTCCCATCTTCCCCCATCCCTGACAGCAGTCAAAATCGAGTTTTGCGACCGACGCATTCCGTAACAACTTGAAAACAGAGGTAATTTAAGTTTCCTTCAGCCCGACACCGTGATCCCCCACTGTCGAGCTGATCCTCTCCCAACGATCGCAAGCTGGACACCACCGTTAGCCGGCCCCAGCACCGGTTCCGGCTAAACAAGCGATGCTAACGAGCTATTGCTTAGAGAAAATTTTTCTAGTCAATCTTGGGATTGAAGAGTTCATTGTTGCCTTGGCAAAGTCCAAGACGTTGTTTTGATGCTACGCATAGGTTTTGCCAATAGTAGGTACAAGTGCGACACCAAACCGGCCAAATTCCGATGTTTTCGGCGCACCAGAGCAGCGCGTGGGAAGAATGGCTTGAACAATTCTGGCGATCAGAGTGTGACGGAAAAGACGCGCTATATGCTGTGATCGGGCGAAGGGATGGGTCACCTGCATCTAGAGCCGCATTCCGATCCGATGGAATCAGATCGGTGCTCTAGTTTCTTGTTTGGTCGCATTTTCTGCGACGAACCGGCGTCTACTTCGTTGGAAACTCTAGTCTTCGCGATAGACGCGCTCGCGCCGCTCGTGGCGCTCTTGCGCTTCCACCGAAAGGGTCGCAATGGGCCGTGCGTCCAGACGCTTCAGGCCGATGGGCTCGCCCGTCTCCTCACAATAGCCGTAGCTGCCGTCCTCGATGCGGGCCAGCGCTGCGTCGATCTTGTTGATCAGCTTGCGCTGCCTGTCGCGCGCTCTGAGTTCCAATGCGCGATCCGTCTCGGACGTTGCACGGTCGGCCAGGTCGGCGTGCTGTGTGGAATCCTCGTGCAGGCCGGCCAGTGTCTCGCGCGTCTGGCGGATGATGTCTTCCTTCCAGGTCTTCAGCTTCACGCGGAAGTAGGCGCGCTGGCGTTCGTTCATGAAGGGCTCGTCGTCGGACGGCCGGTAATCAGGGTCAAGCTCGACTTCGCCACCCTTCTTTTTTGAACCCATGCTTAAGAACTTCTCCCTGGCTTGTGGGGCTACTTCCACGGCACTCTTGTTGGACGATTTCTTCCCGCTTTTCGCACCTGCCGTTCTCAGCGCGGCATTGTCGTTAAGTTTTGCCTTCTGCCCAGCATTCTTGACTACCACTTGGGCGTCATTGCCGTGTTTCTTCGCAGACGCTGTGGCGACGACCGGCCCTGCAGTGGTTGCGGCCCGGCCTGCTGATTTTGCCTTGGATGTGGTCTTGGCCCTGCTCATGGGCGGCCTCCACACAGCGCTTCTTTTCACCCGATTCGGACTTCTTGGTGATCTATAGTCCGGGCACGGTGTCAATGCCGCCAGGTTCCATCATATTTGACATCAAGAGCCCGATGCGGCAGCTACAGCAAATTTCGTGCCTCCTATGTCGGTGAAGGCTGCCCATGTCAAGCACAACCCGATGAATGAACACCGCGTTTTTTGGCGTAAGGGTTGGGCGCAATGCTCCTCAAAACAACGTGATTGGTGTACCAGCGCCGTTTCTCGCCGTTCTGACGAATTTGCTAAGAATTGATGCTCCTGAGCGCAGTCCCCGTTTTCCCATTCTTGTTCGCCCAAGCGGGTCAGATGGATCGTTTTCTAGAACGCTTTTCGATCTGATGGAATCGGATCGGCGCTCTAGCTTTTTGTTGGTCGCATTTTCTTCGACGAACCGGCGTCCACTTCGTCGGAAAACTCTAGCTGCCTTCCCCGTACCGGTGCAAGGTCGTGATTTCGTTGGGTGACATGAAGCGAACATGGGGTGGGTCTACTCACCGGTTCACTGTGACCCAAACAAGCTCTAATGTTGGCAGACGTCCCGGTTGGGACGCGCGAACACAACCCTGGGGTGGGCATGAAGTTTTCCGGTACCAAATCCTACGTTGCGACCGATGATCTCAAAGTTGCCGTCAACGCTGCAATCACGCTGGAGCGGCCATTGCTGGTGAAAGGTGAACCAGGCACCGGCAAGACGGTGCTGGCACTGGAAGTCGCTGAAGCGATAGGCGCACCGATCCTGGAGTGGCACATCAAATCAACCACCAAGGCGCAGCAGGGGCTTTATGAGTATGACGCGGTTTCGCGCCTGCGCGACAGCCAGCTTGGTGATGAGAAGGTCAAGGACATCGCCAACTACATCCGCCGTGGCAAACTGTGGGACGCGTTCGAGATGGACAAGCGCCCTGTCTTGTTGATCGATGAAATCGACAAGGCCGACATCGAGTTTCCAAACGACCTGTTGCAGGAGCTCGACCGTATGGAGTTCTTTGTCTACGAGACCGGCGAAACCGTGAAGGCAAGGCAGCGGCCCATCGTCATCATTACCTCAAACAACGAAAAGGAATTGCCAGATGCGTTCCTGCGGCGCTGCTTTTTCCATTACATCAAGTTTCCAGACCCCGACACCATGCGCGAAATCGTCGAGGTGCATTTCCCCGATTTGAAGGGTCGGCTGGTCAACGAAGCGATGCGCATCTTCTATGACCTGCGCGATGTACCCGGCGTGAAAAAGAAGCCATCGACGTCGGAACTGCTGGATTGGATCAAGCTGCTTTTGAACGAAGATATCGATGCAGAGATGTTGCGCGAGAGCGATCCACGAAAACTCATCCCACCGCTGGCCGGCGCTCTCATCAAGAACGAACAGGACGTGCACCTGTTCGAGCGTCTCGCCTTCATGAGCCGCAGAAAGAGTGAGGGCTAACGCGTTTCACTCGTATTCATTTCAGCAGGCGTGATTTGGCTTGGATCTGCGAGCAACGCGTCAGCCAGGTCCATGCTCTAATGCCCACGCAGTCTCGACATTTGAATGTGGAGCGCCAGAGCCGATGCTTTTGAGCCCTACTGGCTGTCAACACTCAAAGCGATGCGGACGTAAACGCGTCTCTTGTGAGGGTGCTAAGCAGACATCGCTGGCCTTCATGGATCGGGGAACGTTCCTTCGGGCAGGTCCTCGCCCTTGATCCATTCGATACTGGTGGGAAGCTGCCCCTCGGTTTCCATGAACTCCTTGACCGCCTTCCAGGCCTCGGCAAAGGGAATAAACAAGCCAACGGGCAATGGCGTGCCGTGGAGCGAATCTACCCATTCCTTGAGTCTGGTGGTATCGCCTTTGGACAACCAATCCTGGCGCGAAGCACCACCTGTTATGCGGTAATAGCCGAGTAAGACTCCGTGCTCGGGATTCCCATTCATATTGAGAATGATTGCATTCTGCCCTCGCCCCAAGGGCAAGTGCTCAGTTCCATTAAGGCCAAGTAACTTGATACTTGCGCTGTCATTGCTCGAATTGGGGAACCAACCAAAATCGGTAGCGGGGTGCGTGAAATAGGGCTCCATAAATTTTAGGGTGGGCCAACCTGGCCCCATGAAGGTATCGAAGTATGCATCTTTAATCACGGAAGACCCCTCCGAATCCAAATGCCATCCCGCAAGATCCAAAGTGCCCCCGTCCCATCGATAATGCGGACAGTGGGATTGCCAAGTTGCAGTCCGATGCGGGGAAGCAGGATACCGCAACTATCGCAGAGCAGGCGATCGGTACGCATTTCGATCTCACGGCCACCGAGCTTGCCTCCATACACCTGCGCGGCACGCAACAGTGCGTTGGCTTCCGCGTGGAATGCGGCATCGTTGGGATACTGGCCCAGATTCGTTGTCGACATCACATCTGGAAAATTATCAATCAACTCCGACCGTAACACGCGCGCCAAAGCTTCGTCGCCTGTCGTATAACCAGGAGCATTCGAATTGACGCCAATGACAGGCGTTCCGTCCAGATCAATATAGGCAACCGTGCCTGAAGAACTCGGCGCGCGTCCACCCTGCTCCACCTGAGGCATGCCAGTGACATAGCGGTAGGCCTCAATAATTCCAGGCGGCTCGGATCTCCTCGGACTTGCAGGAGGCTCGCTGAGGGCAGGGCCCTGATTGCCGCCAATGCCAAAGCGTGGATCGGATCTGGTCAGTTCATGGTAGCGTGCATCAGCTTCGCGTGCGGCCGCCTCCAGTGCACGGATCTCTCCTTCAACGGTTTCCGTCAGGCTGGGTCTTGGTTTCCAGCCCGGTTCGATCTCGCGAACTCTGTCGCGCGCACTGCGCGCCCAGGCAAGCGCATTGGCCAACCGCATCGATTGTGCAGGCGTTGCCGGTTGATAGGAACGGCCGACACGAACCTGAACCGTTTGCAGGCGGCCGAAACGAGATGAACCAGTCCACCACCAGCACTTCCACCCGAACTGGTCCACTGCCCGCCATCGGGATTGCCTGCCGGAACACGCGGCTGACCGGGATTGAAACCCGCCTTGATCGCGACTTGGACGAACGTCTTGAACGCCACTACCATGCGCGCCCATGCCGCTTCACATTCTGAAATGAGGGGCGACGCGTAACCATTTTGGGTTGATGGAAAGGAACCGCGCATCGGCACATCATTCGCTGGAAAATCTGCAAGTGATGATCGACGGTTCAGGCGGTGCGGGGATTAGTTTGAGCGAGGTCCGCAAGTGTGCGGACAGCGGACCATCGGGGCGAAGGGTCGCTCACTCACCCTATTGGCCCATAGCTGCCATTTGCCAACTTTCGCCAGCTCTCCGCTTCTGAAGGTACTGCACTCGCGGCATATCGATTGTGCGAACGTTTGTTCGCCAGCTCTGCAACGGCTCCCTCCACATTTCGCAGCCAGGCTCCATGCGCGGCCCGGCCTGCCAAAGTCTTCGCCGCCACGCAGACGCTAATCAAACATCTCGCCTGTGAGGACGGTCTTCATGGCTTCGGCGAGCTTGCGGCGCTTGACGATGCGTATGTGGTCTTCGCTCATCAGCTCGGGATTGGTGAGTTCAATGCCGTCTTCCAAAAGTTGGGCGTGTTCCAACGGAGTTAACGTGCGCAGCGATGTGGTGATGTCGCACTGCGAGCCCAGCATATAAAGCAGGTTCTGGTTGGCATCGAAGATCGGCAGGATGAACACATAGTTCTCAAACTCCCTGCCATCTTTTCGGTAGTTCACAATCGGCACCAGCGTTTCCTGCTTTTCTTGTATCGCGGTACGCAATCTCGCGCGAGCCTGCGGGTCTGTGTTGCGCCCTTGCAGGAAGCGACAGTTGTGGCCGATCACCTCGTCGCGCGCATAGCCTGTAAGACGCAGGAATGCTTCGTTGCAAAGAACGACCGGGCAGTCGTCGAACACCGGTGACGTCAATGTCAGTGGGATGGACGAATGTTCCAAAAACGTGGTCAGCGTTCTGGATGAAACTTTGGAAAACATTGAAACCATCCGCACCTTGTTGGATCACCGTCCTGGCTGGCGCGGACCAACCACTTCTGGAGCCAACTCCTAGATCCCGTTCAAGCTCATCGACCTTATAAATGGGGCCTATGCTCTTTTTGGTTTGGAGCATGTTTTTCACGCCGAACCGCACAACACTTCGGCTAAACATGCTCTTTCGTCTGGAGCATGTTCTTCACGCCGAACCGCACAACACTTCGGCTAAACATGCTCTTTCGTCTGGAGCATGTTCTTCACGCCGAACCGCTGCACACTTCAGCTAAACATGCTCTGGCTGAGCTATTGCATATCGAAGTGGGCGGCACTGAAATACTGCGTTGGTCGCATCGCGACGAAAATCCACTAGGTCTTTAGATTTAGGCTTGCCGCGCTTGGCCAAAAGTGGTGGCGTTGTGAACCAATAAGGAAACACTTTTTAAAATCATGAAAACGATACTTATTACGGGCGCATCGTCAGGTATCGGCCTGGCGTCGGCCAAGCGCATGAAGGCGCGGGGCTGGCGGGTGTTTGCGACCGCACGCCAACCCGCCGATCTGGACATGCTGAAAACAGAATGCGCGGTTGAGGCCGTGCCGCTGGAATTGGCTGATCCAAATTCTATAGCCGCATGCGCGCAGTTGGTGCTGGCGCAAACCGGCGGCAGGCTTGATGCGCTTTTTAACAATGGGGCTTATGGACAGGTCGGCGCCGTCGAAGACCTAACGGCAGATGTCTTGCGGCGACAGATAGAGGTGAACCTCATTGGTACGCACGACCTGACGCGACGCTTCATTCCCGCCATGCGGGCCAACCGTGCCGGGCGCATCGTGCAATGCTCTTCTGTGCTGGGGTTCGTAGCGGGGCCCTATCGCGGCGCCTACTGCGCATCCAAGTTTGCACTCGAAGCATTAAGCGATGCCATGCGGCTGGAACTTGCAGGCAGTGGCCTTCACGTTGCGCTGATTGAACCAGGCCCGATTCGCACGCGCTTTATCGAAACGGCACTAAGCAACTTTCGACGTACCATCGACATCAATGCTTCGGTACATGCTGAAACATACGCGCGGCGGCTTGCGTCGATGGAGGCGGGTGGCAAACAGCGATTCAAACTTGAGCCGGAAGCGGTTGTCGACAAACTTGTGCATGCGGTGGAAGCGGCACGTCCGCGCCTTCGGTATTATGTGACGACACCGACGTACATGGCGGCCGCCTTAAAGCGCATCATGCCGATGCGTACACTCGACAGGTTTCTGTCGCGCATGTGAGGGATGAGCAGCTATGTGAGCGACAAGCGGTTCGATTTCAATTTCTGTGGTAGGGGTGCCCAGAAATGATCGTAAGCGCGCGATAGATCTGTTCGGCGAGCACAACGCGCGCAAGGCCGTGTGGCAGCGTCATACGGCTTAGCGACAGGGTGGCATCTGCGCTTTGCCTGGCTGCATCGCCATGACCGTCAGGACCGCCGATTAAAAATGAGAGGTCGCGGACACCATCGTCACGAAGCTTTGATAGCAGATCCGCGAATGCCTGGCTGGTAATCGTTGTGCCGCCTTCGTCGAGGATCACGCGATATTCCGCGCGCTCGGCGGATGCCAGAAGCCGAGCCGCTTCGTCAGCTTTGCGCTGCGCGGCTTCTGGCGCTCGCGATTCGGCCAGTTCGACAATGCTGAGCGGGCCGAGTGCGATGCCGCGCCCGCTTTGGTCAATTCGCTTCTTGAAGCGTGCCAATAGCTCGGGTTCGCCGCCGTCTTTCAATTTGCCGACGGCGGCAATCAAAAGGCGCATCCAAGACCTCGCGCGTTCGATTGTCGCGCAAGCACCACTACTTGCACCTGCTGCCGCGCGGGCACTGCCAAACAATTGCGCCCAGCGCCGATCAACGCATCATCAATGCGCGGTCACTTCCGGTGGACGATTGACGCTCCACATTTTTTCAAGGTTGTAGAACTCACGAACCTCGGGACGGAACACGTGGATGATCAGATCGCCGGTATCAATGAGCACCCAGTCACAAGCTTCAGTGCCTTCGACACGCGTGCGTCCAAGGCCCTCTCCTTTTAGTTTGCGCTGGATTTGATCGGCTATGGCGCCGACATGGCGGTCTGTCCGGCCGGTGGCGATGACCATGTAATCGCCGATCGACGTTTTGCCTTCGAGATCAATCGTGACGATGGCTTCAGCTTTGGCATCGTCAAGCCATTGGCAGATTTTCTCGACCAGGTCTTTCGAGGCGCTCTTTTTTGCGAGCAACTCGGTGGGAGGGGTGCTCATTGCATCACCCTCAAGTGTGCTTGGCATCGTCTGGTGGACGTCCTTTCGTCAGTTTGCCGCGCAGACCGTAAATGGAGCCGTTGCGGACGATAAGTCGGCAAACGTAGATAGTGATGATACGTTGCCGCGCCAATCCCCTGATGAGGTCCAGCGCCTAAGGATAAGCGGCTCAACCCTAAACAGGCAACCTATTTGACCGCTCATCGCGCCATAATCGTTAAAGCGTGGCACCAATGGCGCGCCATATCCGGAGGAATTTGCCGAATCAGCGTGTTGGCATTGGGTGCTTGTCCGCAGATCTTCTGATCTGGGTTGACGAAGCCGCTGAAAGCCGTGTCGGGAGGAAGGTCCAGGCCGGCGTTTTGCGGATGGCCAAGTTCGCAGTTAGGCTTGCGGGGACGCGCCACCGTGCCAGGCTGACCGCGGAGGGCGAGGCCAGGGCTCCCAGATGCCAACCCGGACGGTCGATGACGGCGATCGGCAAAGACTGGGCAACGCGGCGCCAATTCCGCCATTGGTGAAACTGGGCGAGGTTATCGGCCCCCATGATCCAGACAAAATGCACCAGGGGATAGCGCCGCTTAAGAAACTCTATTGTCGCCCAGGTGTAGGACGTGCCCAGGTCTGCCTCAAAGCCGGTAACAACAATGCGTGGGTTTTGGCCTATCAGGGCTTTGGAGGTGGCAATGCGGGCCTTCAACGGCGGCAGGCCAGCGTGGTCCTTGAGCGGGTTACCAGGCGAAACAATCCACCAGAGTCGATCCAGGTTAAGCCGTTTTAAAGCTGTCTGGGAAATCGCGACATGGCCTTCGTGGGGCGGATTAAAGGAGCCGCCCATCAAGCCGATGCGCTGGCCGGGCATGGCTGGCGGCGTTTTAACAAGCAACATTGAATTGGACCGGGGGGAGAGGTGCATGGGCCGCTATTTGATGGAAACGAACTAGGGTCCGGACCCTAGAGCGCATTCCGATCCGATGGAATCGGATTGGCGCTCTAGCTTCTTGTTTGGTCGCATTTTCTGCGACGAACCGGTGGCCACTTCGTCGGAAAATGCTCCAGAGCGCATTCCGATCCGATGGAATCGGATTGGCGCTCTAGCTTCTTGTTTGGTCGCATTTTCTGCGACGAACCGGTGGCCACTTCGTCGGAAAATGCTCCAGAGCGCATTCCGATCCGATGGAATCGGATTGGCGCTCTAGCTTCTTGTTTGGTCGCATTTTCTGCGACGAACCGGTGGCCACTTCGTCGGAAAATGCTCCAGAGCGCATTCCGATCCGATGGAATCGGATTGGCGCTCTAGCTTCTTGTTTGGTCGCATTTTCTGCGACGAACCGGTGGCCACTTCGTCGGAAAATGCTCCAGAGCGCATTCCGATCCGATGGAATCGGATTGGTGCTCTAGCTTCTTGTTTGGTCGCATTTTCTGCGACGAACCGGTGGCCACTTCGTCGGAAAATGCTCTGGCTTCTTGTTTGGTCGCATTTTCTGCGACGAACCGGTGGCCACTTCGTCGGAAAATGCTCTAGCTTCTTGTTTGGTCGCATTTTCTGCGACGAACCGGTGGCCACTTCGTCGGAAAATGCTCTAGGAGGCAGGAGCTTACAGCATGCTTTGCGAAAACGTGCACCGATCATACAAATCAGGCCAACGCCTGCCAGGACGATATTTCCAGGTTCCAGCCAAGCCCGTTTATGATCGGACCTCATTCATTCCGCCACGCGTGCAGACTGCGGTGGACCAAGCCACTACTGCGATATCTGGAGCGGGATTTAATTAACTTCAGCGAAAACCGAAACCGGTCTGTGCGTTGGAAGAGGTTGTTGCGCCAAGGCCGAACATACGTGTGAAGGCTGATCCGCCGGTATTGCTGTCGGCGTAGGCCACAGCAGGTGGCGCCCACTCCTGGCCTTCGGGAGCATGAATCGACTGTGCCGTGCGCATTCTAGGCCCGGGAACTTCAATTCGTTCGGCAGCCAGCTTCTGCTCGTTCAGGTGGGGCACAAACGGCTCCAACTTAGGCTGATAGAAGGCAGGACAGGCTGCATCAGCCTGGGTTTTGCTACCGTCCATCGTGGCGACGTTTACGATATACCGGCGCTCACAAACTTCGATGGGTGGGGGCACCCGGTTTGCCTCAAAGTCATCGTAACCACGTTTCAACGTGCGCCAGAAGCCGATCCATTTCGATTTGGAATAGCGCTTCATGTTTTCGTCGGTCATGCGGAACGGGAAGGCGTGCACTTCGAATGATGTCTGCCCGGCCTTCAATGCATCGCGTGCCAGGCCATATATTTCCTCGATCAGTGCGTCTGTCATGGCGTAGCAGCCAGCGGACTTACACTTGCCGTGAACCATCAGGAAGTTGCCGGTACGGCCCAGCGATTGGTCGTAGGCGTTGGGGTAGCCGAGGTTGAATGAGACGTGAAAACTGGAATTGGGATTAAGCTGGCGGCTTGAAACCCGGTAGAACCCTTCCGGCGCCTGTTTGTCGCCCTGCCTTAGTTTCGGTCCCAAGTCGCCCGACCAGTTGCAGATCGGATATGTCTTAAAGTGGTAGAAGCGGCCGTCGCTGCGCTGCTTCCAGACCTCAAGCTCAGATTCTTCCTTGAAGATGCGGACAAATATGGGTGCTTCGGCGCTCATGCCCTTCTTGCCAAGCAGCATCATGGTTTGCTTGGTCAAGGGTTGATCGGCCGGCGCGATTTGTGGCGCACCGCTGCAACCTGACAACACAAGAGCGGCCAGCACCACTGTGCCAACCACCCGGATCAGACCGGAACCCATCAAATTCATTTCACGTCGACTCATACGCAGTGCCCCTCGCGCACGTCGATCACCATTGATTCGTAGCCGTTAACATACGGTTAACGTTACCGGTGCCCCCGGTGCAGGCGTCGTATTGACGCTGTGGGTTCATTTTATCACCGTGAAATAGGGCGGGCGAGCGGCAAATGAATCGATTTAAAAGAGCATAACCACACTTGGGGGCAAAACTGCCGCGCTCACCGAAATCCGGCAAGCGCATGACGCATGCAAACGATTGCGATCTGGCTCAGGCGGGCAGCTCTCGGCCGATCTTTAAGAACCTGTCGTAACGATGCTGTCGCAGTTCGTCAGGATCCAAACCGCCAAGACTGTCGAGTGCCTTGGCGATGGCGTTGCCGGTAACCCGGGTGATCCTTCGGCGATCACGATGCGCGCCGCCAACCGGCTCTTCGATGATTTCGTCAATGACTGAAAGACCGATCAAATCCTGCGCCGTGATCTTCATGGACGTCGCTGCTTCGGTCTTTTTGTCGCTGTCACGCCAGATTATCGAGGCAGCACCTTCTGGTGAAATAACCGAGTAAATAGCGTGTTCCAGCATGAGTATCGTATTGGCCGTCGCAATTGCCACGGCGCCGCCCGATCCGCCCTCACCGATTATTACAGATATAATGGGAACCCTGACTTTAAGGCAGCAGTCGGTTGAGCGGGCAATCGCCTCTGCTTGGCCGCGTTCCTCGGCTGCCACGCCAGGGTAGGCGCCGGCGGTGTCGACAAGCGTTATGATCGGCATATTGAACTTGTCGGCCATCTCCATAAGCCGCACGGCCTTGCGATAGCCTTCTGGGCTGGCCATGCCGAAGTTATGCTTTATGCGGCTTTGCGTGTCTGAGCCTTTTTCATTGCCGATGACCATGACAGAGCGGCCGCGGAATGTGCCAATACCGCCGACGATTGCGGCATCCTCTCCAAAGTAGCGGTCACCGGCGAGCGGTGTGAAATCGTCAATCAGGGCATCAATGTAATCAAGGCAATGCGGGCGCTCGGGATGGCGCGCGACAAGCGTCTTTTCCCAAGGCGTGAGCTTGGAATACATCTCGACCAGCAGCTCGTTGACCTTGTCCTCAAGGGTTTCGATTTCGGTGGAGATGGATACACCTCCCTCCTCCGAGCTCATCTGCTTCAATTCGGTTATTTTCGCTTCCAGTTCGGCGATCGGTTTTTCGAAGTCGAGATAGAAGCGAACCGGGACGTTTTTTTCCAAGGCGAGCCTTTCTTCGGCGTTGGGCCCTGATGGCCGTCCAAGCTGTGCGGCGCCGCGCATTTCGCGCGCCAGCTTTTTGGTTTGGTCGCATTTTCTGCGAGGAACCGCTGCACACTTCAGCTCAACATGCTCTAATCCCAAATTCAGCGTCGGGCAGGGCAAAATTCACTATCGGGGCGGACAATCGCTCCGCCGAACAGCAAAAGTCAAGGTATCCTTGGGCGTGTTATGAACGCACGCCCGTGACCGGCATCAGTCGCCGGGTTGCGGCTTAGTTTGCGCGAGCGGGTGATGCTCATGGACGAGGCGTTTCAAGCGCTCTTCCAATACATGCGTATAGATTTCCGTGGTCGAAATGTCGGCATGCCCCAGCAATTGCTGGACCGCACGCAGATCGGCGCCGCGGTCAAGCAGGTGACTGGCGAAGGCGTGGCGCAGGACGTGCGGGCTGATACGTTTGGGATCAATTCCTGCTTCCTGGCTCAACTGCTTGAGATCCTGCGCAAATCTTTGTCGCGTGAGGTGCCCTTCGGCACTTGCTGAAGGAAACAGCCACTTGGACGAGATCGCTCGCGTCAGCCCATCGCCTCCGGTCTCGTTCAGGGCCAGATAATCGTCGAGGGCGGCGCGGGCGGGCTGATTCAGCGGTACGAGCCGCTCACGGCCTCCCTTGCCGCGGATGACCAGCATGCGGCGGTCTCCGGCCAGCACGCTTCTGGGCAGCCCGACCAGTTCGCTGACGCGCATACCGGTGGCGTAAAGCACTTCAATCAAGCAATAAAACCGCAGTGCGCGAAGCCGCTCCCGGCCGGAGGTGCCGGCTAATCGCGCCTTGGCGGTGCTCATAAGATGGTCGACTTCGGCTACTGAGAGAGTTTTAGGGAGCGAACGACCGCGCTTTGGTCCGGCAATCGTTACTGTGGGATCTTCATCGATAACGCCTTCAGCCAGCAGGAACTTGTAGAACTGGCGCATCGCGGACAGTTTTCGCGCCCGCGTAGTGGCGGCAAGGCCTGATACTGCCAGGGCCTGAATGTAGGCTTCGACATCCAGACCAGTTGTATCGGCCAATCTGCCTGCGCTGGCCTGCTCCAGACGGTCGAGGAAATCCCCCAGGTCGCGACGATATGCTTCCAGGGTATGGGCTGATGCACCGCGCTCCACGGCCATCATTTCAAGGAACGACTCCAAGTGTGCGCTGTCCATCTTGCGCATTGTGGCGTGTCCGGTTGCAATCTTGCGTGTGGGCCTTCAAATCGTTGCCACGGTTATAATCGCATATTGCCCAAAATGTCTGTTGCAGCCAGGTCATTGAACGACCATGCGCGGCCAGCCGGAGACCAGCGCTTCAAATCCCAGGCGTCGGGCGTCGGTTTCCATGCCGGCGCGTTTGAGGGCCCGGATGGAATCGCCGAGAGCTATGATGTGGGCGGCGTCCGCGCCATCGGGCCCAAGTGTCCGCACTGCCAGCAGGACAGTGCGTCCGAATTCCCGCTTTTTTGCCGCGTCTTGAAGCTCTGACAAAATACCCGTTTCAGGCAGGTGGCCGGAGGATGGCTGCGGCGTGCGGCTGGCGGCTTCCCATAGCGGGATCGGGACATTGTATTCCAATGCATCGAGTACGGTGGCCAACCGATGCAGAGAATCGCTTGAAAAGCGTCCCCGCAGCGCCATGCTTTCAAGCGCGGCCAGACTTGCGCCACGTGTGCCTGGAAAATGGGGATCGGCAATGTCGATGAGCGCCAACCAGTGATCCAGATTGCTGCCGCTTCCGTTATCGAGCGTCGCTGCGAATTTCGTCCACATGCGGGCGCGTTCATAATCGCCGGACACGAGGTTGGCTTCAATGGCGGTTTCGGCAAACCAGCCAATTTCGGGCACAAGGCCCACTTCAGCGGTTAGTTTTCCAGCGATTGCCAGTGCTGGCAAATACAGGTTTGCCCGGTGCGCACTATCGAGAAAAGCCCTGATTTGGCGCACCTTTTTGAACGGCGTACGTTCGGCGTCGGCGGCGGCGAACAACAATGCGCGGCGGTTTGCGGTTTCCTGGCCTCCCGCCGATGCTTCCACAGCTTGGGCATCAGCGCCCATCGCGGTGGCCGTCTGGCGATAGATCCCAGCCAAGTCGTCGGGTGTAATGGCATTGATGCGCGCTGCGGCCTCCGCAGCCTCCAACCGCAGCCCGCTGGTTGTCGCTTTATCGCTGGCCAGGGCCACCAGCAAAGCTGGTGTCGCCACCTTGACGAGTTGATCAGGCGGAGGCGCGGCTTCGGCCAAGGCGAGAATTCGGTAGTCAATCAGCGAAAGTTGCTGGCCGTCCTTGAGCGATACGTCGGTTGCCACGCCAAGCGCTACAGCATCGAGCGCTGCAAGGCCCGGGCTCGGCTTGACGCCTTCTTCACGCGCCAGTTCAGCAAGCAGTCCTGCGGCTGCCGAATTTCCGGTGGTGGCGGCGCAGTAGCCAGACACGAGAATGGCGGCGCCGCGCAAAGACTTAGGGATATCGGTGCGAATATTGGTCAGGTTCTTGACGGCCGCGCATCCTGCTTCGCGATCGCCTAACCCGATATCGATTCGCGCGCGAAGCATTGCGATGAGCGGGGTGCTTTGATTGCCGCCGCGGCGTGGGCCTTGCGCCAGGATCTCGCGCATGTCGGAGAGCATGCCTGACCGGTACAGCGCCTCCAGGCGCAGGGCTTGGAAATGCTCGCTTGTTTGTCCACCAGTTCCCGGGGGGGCGTTGGAGACAAGGAGCCGGCGCCACAAATCGTGCAAGGCAAGCGAGCGCGGCGGTATGCTTGGGGACGCCATCATACTTTCCAGATCGGCGGCGTCCACGCCGCGCCACAGGTCGTAGGGGATGGACCCTGCGGCGTTGCCGTCACTTGGCGGTGGAAATGGCGATACCGGTTCTGCGGCAGGCACGTTCCAATTGGAGGAGCCGGCGGGTGAGGATGTGCCGTTAGGCAAAGGTTCATCAGGGAACCTGCGAACGGCATAACGGCCATCTTGAAGACCGTGGCCGGGGCCTGAACCGGAAGGGGCTGGATACCTGGCGGAATCACCACCTTGGGGTCCGGTCGCAGGCGGGTACGTGGCACGCTGGGGCGAATTACCGGTGGAATATGCCGGCGGTGCTGCCCGTTCTCCTGGCGATTCGGCTCCGGGAATTGGCGCCATCGGCTCCATCTCAATGGAGGAGGGCGGGGCAATGGCCTGGGCAGCGGTGGGCTCAAAGGCTCCGGCGTCACGTTCGCTTTCGCGTGGCGGCTGTGGCGGCTCTTTGCGGCGCTGCGAGGCTGGGCGGCGTTGCCAATCGTCAGTTTCGAGCTGTGAGAAGGGGTCCCAGCCCTGAGCGTTGAGCGGGGACGGGCCGATCTGGCCGATTGCTGCAAAAAATGTTGCCGCCCCCGCCAACCATACGTGCCATGAGCGTATGGGGGGGCGCGGGAACATTGGAAGGGCCCCTTGCATATGAGGAAATTTCTGCCGCTTGGGCACGTTGGGCTCCGGTTTGGGGATGTTAAAAGTAGCCCTTACTGCCGGGGGATTGAAACGCCAGGAACCGGACTGGAAACGACCTTCTGTGGCGGCTCGAAATAAACGGCAAGCACGTAAAGACCACCGAAAATACCGGCGGCGAGTAAACCTGTGAGGAAGAGGAAGCGTATCAGACTGGGCATTTTTTCTCGCTCACTCCTGCTGCTATGTCTCTTTGGTTGGTGGCGCCATTATGGCTTGAACTTGCCCTGATACCAAAAAACGGAGAAAACCCCCGGTGCAGGTGCCGGGTTTGGTGGTTCAAGGGCGCTCGAACCGAATTGTGCGAGTAGCGCACCTAAGATGCGCACGAGAAAGGCTTTGCCATGATTCGCCTGTCATTCGGGCGCAAGCTTTCAAAGAGGGACGTCAAGCGCGCGGCAGAAGTTGCTGCTGCAATCGGCGGGCGGTCGGTGGTCCTGATCGGGCTAATGGGCTGTGGCAAGTCAGCCATCGGACGACGCCTCGCCAACCGGTTATCACTTCCGTTTGTAGACGCGGACGAAGTTATCGAAACGCGCGCGGGCATGACGATTGCCGATATCTTCGAAACATATGGAGAGGCTCATTTCCGCGACCGTGAAGCCAAAATCATTGCCAGCCTGCTGGAGGAGGGACCACAGGTGCTGGCGACGGGCGGCGGTGCTTTCATGAACCCTGAAACGCGCGCGGAAATTGCGAAAAAAGGCATTTCGATCTGGCTCAAGGCGGACCTGCCGGTGCTGATGCGGCGGGTGTCGAAGCGCAATACGCGACCATTGCTGCGTACCTCCGACCCCGAAGCGGTGATGCGCAAGCTGATGAACGATCGCTACCCGGTTTATGCCCAAGCCGACCTCACCGTGGTCAGCCGCGATGCGCCGCATGACGTTATTTTGGGCGAGATCGTTGAAGCGCTGCGGTCCCGTCAGCGGCTGGATCGGCGGCCTGCGGTCTGATAGTAGCAGCAGCGCACGCAATCCTTGAGTTTCCAGTTGTCGCCGCGCAGTGTCTATTGACTGCGAAAAATGGCTTCTTTCAACCTCCTACCGCATGCATTTTGTGAAAGCCCAAACCGAATGCCAAGACCAGTGACACCTCCTTCCGGCGCTGACACCGCACCGCCCCATGCCGTACCGGTGCCCTTGGAGGGGCGCGCCTATGAGGTTTTGATAGGACCGGGGTTGCTGCAGCGAGCGGGGCAGATCATCCCTGATCGGCTTGGTGCGGCGCGTTATGGGATTGTTACTGACGAGAATGTCGCGAAATATCATCTGGCAACGCTCGAACTTGGTCTCCAGACGCATGGCAGCGTGTTGGGAACGGTTGTTTTGCCCGCTGGTGAAGCCACGAAATGTTACGGGCAGCTTGCGCCGTTGACCGAGCAACTGTTGGAGATGGGGCTTGAACGCGGAGATCTTGTCATTGCGTTTGGCGGCGGTGTGATTGGTGACCTGGCAGGCTTTGCCGCTTCCATTTTGCGCCGCGGTGTCCGGTTCGTACAAATCCCTACCTCGCTTCTGGCGCAAGTTGATTCCTCGGTCGGCGGCAAAACCGGCATCAATACCCCTCAGGGCAAGAACCTGATCGGTACTTTTCATCAGCCAAGCCTCGTGCTGGCTGATACAGATGTGCTTTCCACCCTTCCTGCACGCGAAATGCGCGCGGGGTATGCCGAAGTTGCGAAGTACGGTCTTATCTGGGACGCTGGCTTTTTTGGCTGGCTCGAAGACAACTGGCGCAGCGTATTTGGCAACAACGTATCGGCGCTGACACATGCCATCAAGACGAGCGTGGAAGCGAAAGCCGACGTGGTTCTGCGTGATGAAAAGGAAGCGGGCGATCGGGCGCTTTTGAACCTGGGTCATACGTTCGGACATGCCCTTGAAGCCTGGACGGGATATTCAAACCGCCTGCTGCACGGGGAGGGCGTGGCGATTGGCATGTGCCTCGCCTTTCGATTTTCCCAAGCACAGGGGCTGTGCAAGGCTGGAACCGCGGAGCGCGTTTCGAAGCACCTGTCTGACGTCGGCCTGCCGACCAGGATCGGGGATATCCGTGGCGAAAGAGCCGATGCGGACGAACTTATGCGGCTGATGGCACAGGACAAGAAGGTGCGGCAGGGCCAACTTACCTTCATTCTCGCGCACGATATTGGAAAGGCGTTCATCACGCGCGAGGTCAATAAGGTGGATGTGCGTGATTTTCTGGCGCGCGAGATTGCAGCGGAACAAGGGTAGCGCATTGCGATCCGATGGAATCGGATCAGCGCTCTAGTTTCTTGTTTGGTCGCATTTTCTGCGACGAACCGGCGTCCACTTCGTCGGAAAATGCTCTAGCTTCTTGTTTGGTCGCATTTTCTGCGACGAACCGGTGTCCACTTCGTCGGAAAATGCTCTAGCTTCTTGTTTGGTCGCATTTTCTGCGACGAACCGGTGTCCACTTCGTCGGAAAATGCTCTAGCTTCTTGTTTGGTCGCATTTTCTGCGACGAACCGGTGTCCACTTCGTCGGAAAATGCTCTAGCGTGACTGGTTACGTCATGATTAACACCAAATAGCTCAGACGAGGGCGTTTTCTGGCACGTTTTAACTTTTGGGGATTGGCGTCACGTCCGACAACCCCATGTTAGGGTGAAATGTGATTTGTAGGGCTCAACATGCCGACTGGTCAGCCACTGGACGAAGCCCTGTCAATTGAAACCAACCAGGAACGCTATTTACCGCACCAGCATAACCAAAAGACGGGCGGCCGCTGTGGCCACTTGAATTGAACCACCTGCAAAACCAAACCAACTGCAAAATCTGCAAAGCTCCTGCCAAATGTCTGTCGAAATTCTTCTGACGCTCTTCGCCGTGCTCGCCCTGCTCGGCCTGTCTGCCTTCTTTTCCGGTTCGGAGACCGCGCTCACCGCGGTGTCCAGGGCGCGGTTACATGCGCTGGAGCTTGAGGGCAACGAGCAGGCGCAACGCGTTAATTTGTTGCTGGAAGAGCCCGAGCGATTGATTGGTACAATCCTGGTCGGCAACAACCTGGTCAACATTCTGGCCTCAGCGCTGACCACCAGTTTGTTGATCGGACTGTTCGGCGATGTCGGCGTCGCTTACGCGACAATCGGCTTGACCATAATCGTGGTGATCTTCTCGGAGGTTTTGCCGAAAACGTATGCGATTGCGTTTCCTGACCGCATCGCGCTGACGGTTGCGCCGATTATGCGCGTTTTGATTTCTGTGCTGCGGCCAGCTTTATTCGTGATCGAAACAATTGTGTCCAACGTCCTTAAGTTAACTCCGACCAGAAAGGACGATGCTGCAAACCTGCTTGCCGCGCACGACGAAATCCGCGGCACAATCGAATTGCAAACGAAGGGCGGCGGCGTTGCGCGAACGGATGCGCATATGCTGGGGGGGGTGCTCGACCTGGAAGATCTGACGGTTGAAGATATCATGATCCATCGAACGAAGATGGAAACGATATGCGCCGACGATCCGCCTCAACGCATCGTCCATGACGTGATGAAGTCTCAGTATACCCGAATCCCGATCTGGCGTGATGAACCCGAGAATATCATCGGCTTCCTTCACGCGAGAAACCTGCTAATGGCGCTTGGCGAAGTCAATTGGGATGTCGGCAACCTGGATATCCTGGGTGTTATCGCGGAGCCCTGGTTCATACCAGAGGCAACCAGCCTCAAGGCGCAGCTCAATCAGTTTCTTAAACAGAAACAGCAGATGGCGCTCGTGGTCGATGAGTACGGCGAGGTGCAGGGGCTTATTACGCTCGAAGATATCATCGAAGAGATTGTCGGGCAGATCGTTGACGAGCACGACGTGCTTGAAGCAGCGATTAGGCCACAGGCGGACGGCACGGTGAACGTTGACGGTACAGTGCCGATCCGTGACCTTAACCGGCACATGGACTGGAACCTTCCAGATGAGGAAGCGACAACAATTGCGGGTCTTGTCATCCATGAATCGCAGACGATCCCTGAACCTGGGCAGGCTTTCACATTCCATGGCTACAGGTTCGAGATACTTCGCAAAAGCCGCAACAAGATTACTGCGCTCAGAGTAAAACCGGTACCTGAAGACAATGCTGTTGCGTCCACGTAAACTGCGCAGGCCTCCTGCACTGTGGATTGAGAGACCGACTCCTGATCGCGGTTGACGCATACAATTCAGGGAAAATGTCTGTGCAGCAGATGGGGCGGCCAATATTGTGGCAACCGCCAAGATCTTTTTAAACAAAAAACCAATCCAACCGACGGATGCGAGGTTCATCGACCGTTCATATGCAATAGCCTCTTCTAAGCTGGCTCACTCGCCAAATATTAATCGGGAGTGTGTTTAATGTGAACGGCAGCGAGCGCTGCCAATTTGCAGGGATGTTTGCAGGAGGGTTACTTGCGAATGAATGCATTCCAATTTGGAGCAGCACATGCTGCCCCTGGCGACAGATGGTGCGCACTGAATGCATGCCTGCACACAAAAGCGCAGCAAGTGCGTGGCCGCTTCAAGGTTCAGTCGCTTGATTGCAACACCAAACAGATCAACGCCGGAATTTTATCGTCAAACAGGAGGATCGTATCGATATGACGAAGTTCAAAAGCTTGAAGAAGTTTGCGGTGATGTCGGCCGCAATGGTGTTCTGCGTGCTGGCTGCACCAGTAGCATCGACACCTGCTGCCGCCGCACCGGCTGCAACCACAATTGACATGATGCGCGGCCTTGAAGGTTCGCGGGTGTCGCCGGTGGAAAAGGTCGGGCGCCGTCATCATAGCCACCGCCATCATAGCCGCCGTCATCGCTGCCGTATGGTGCGCCGCTGTCACCGGGTGCGCACGGGATGGCGGCACCATACGCGTCGCCACTGTCACTGGGTACGCCGTTGTGGCTACTGGCGGTAAAGCATCGGCATGATGCCAAACAGCACAGCACCCCGGATCGCTTGATCCGGGGTGTCTTGTGTTCAACTGCTCGTTTGAAATTGTAGCGTGTACGACAAAAATGCAATCAGCTTATAGCCTCGCCCGGGGCATAGGTTTTCAAGGCCAGTGCATGAATGCGCCCGGCAAGCTCATCGGCCAACAGGTCGTTGACGATACGGTGCCGATCGACGCGCGATTTGCCGGAGAACGCCTCTGAAACAACCAGAATGCGGAAGTGGCTTTCGCCTGTACCCGGAGAACTGCGATGTCCTGCGTGCAATTCTGATTCGTTGACGATATCAAGGCGGGAAGGTGAAAGCCCGACCATCAATTTTTCGCGCATGCTTTCTTCCGCAGACATTAACAATCCTCTCAATACGTTCGTGCTAGGTCGTGGGTTCATTCAACGACATTGCCGAGACAATCATGCCGAACGGTTCTATACGACCTTGTCTAAGTGCAACCTTCAGACCATAATCTGGGCGCTATGAAGCTCAATTCCAAGTACTTTGACAGCATTCGGGTGTCGCCGCGGCGGGAGCGCGAAGAGCGTGAACGGTCCGCTAAAAATAGCTTGCCCGAATGCCAGTGGAAAGGATGCCCGCAAAAGGCCGAGCACAAGGCGCCAAAGGGGCGCGGCAAGGACGGCGAATATTATCATTTCTGCCTTGACCACGTGCGGCGTTACAACGCGTCCTACAATTACTTCGACGGTATGTCGGACACGGAAGTCGCCACCTTTTTGAAGGATTCGGTGACCGGACATCGGCCAACCTGGAAAGTGGGGGCAAACGGATCAGCTCCGGGCGTGGATCAGGCAGCGTATGCTGACCGGATTGGCCCGAAAGCCAGGATACGCGACCCGCATGGCGTTTTATCGGGCCGGAAGCGCGGTGCCGCTGGAGGCGGCAGCAAGCAGCGCCGCCAGCTCAGGCCATTGGAAAAAAAGGCCTTTGCGAGCCTCAACCTTGCGCACGACGCTGAAAAGGATCAGATCAAGGCGCGGTTCAAGGAACTGGTCAAACTGCACCATCCAGACGCCAACGGCGGTGACCGCCGGTCAGAGGAAAAGTTGCGCGAGATCATCCAAGCTTATAATTATCTCAAGCAGGTTGGGCTGGTTTAAATCGCCCTTGCCGATCCTCGATGGCGTACGCGCTCCGACAACGGGACGCTGTGCGGCAGCAATCGAAAAACCGATCAAGAAAAGAACAAGCAAAATGCGTGAGCAGGCTCAAGCCGAAGCCGGCAGCAATGGACCCGGCCTTCCCGACATGACCGTTTCAGTTCGTCAGGTGTTTGGCATCGACAGTGACCTTGAAGTGCCGGCATATGCCAAGGCTGATGAACATGTGCCTGACCTTGATCCGGACTATCTGTTCAACCGAGACGTGACGCTGGCGATCCTGGCAGGCTTCAAGCACAACCGACGCGTGATGGTGCAAGGCTATCACGGCACTGGAAAGTCGACGCATATCGAGCAGGTGGCAGCGCGGCTCAACTGGCCGTGCGTGCGTGTCAACCTGGACAGCCACGTGAGCCGGATCGACCTGGTCGGCAAGGACGCCATCGTCTTGAAGGACGGACAACAGATCACCGAGTTCCGCGAGGGCATCCTGCCATACGCGTTGCAATCCAACACGGCCCTGGTGTTCGACGAATACGATGCGGGACGGCCGGACGTCATGTTCGTGATCCAGCGCATACTTGAAGTTTCAGGCAAACTGACGTTGCTCGACCAATCAAAGGTTATAAAACCGCACAAGGCATTCAGGCTATTTTCAACGACCAACACCATCGGTCTTGGCGATACGTCCGGCCTCTACCACGGCACGCAACAAATCAACCAGGGTCAAATGGATCGCTGGTCGATCGTGGTGACTTTGAACTACCTGCCGCATGATGATGAGGTTGGCATTGTTTTGTCGAAGGCCAAGTCATTTGCGAAGTCGGACGCAAAACGCAAGGTCGTATCCAATATGGTGCGCGTGGCCGACCTCACCCGGCAGGCGTTCATCAACGGCGACATTTCCACCGTCATGAGTCCGCGCACCGTTTTGACCTGGGCAGAAAACACCGAGATCTTCAATGACGTCGGTTTCGCGTTCCGGCTGACCTTCCTCAACAAGTGCGATGAGCTGGAGAGGCCCTTGGTTGCTGAATTCTACCAGCGCTCGTTTGGCGAGGAACTGCCTGAAAGCACGGCCAATGTTGCCTTGAGCTGAATGGCAGAACCCTTGGTTCAAACCGTTCGCTTCGATCCGGTGATGTGAAACCACCCCTGGGTATGCTGCCTGCGGCGGGTTCATGTTGTAGATAATCCAGTGAAGGCTATGAGCACTCCGTCCAAACGCAAGGAAGCGCCGGCTGAACCCTTCAAGAGGGCGTTGGAAGTCTGCGTGCGTGCCATCTCGGGAGATGAAGATGTGCACGTTACATACCAGGCAGGGCGGCCCGAGCTGCATGGCAAATCTGTTTCGTTGCCCGAGCCCTCACGTGTGCCGAGCATGCGGGAGATTTCGGTTCTGCGTGGGTGGGCCGACAGCCTCGCGCTCACGGCCGCATGTCACGACGACACCTTGCACAACAAGCTGTTTGCGAGCAGCGGGCAAGCGCGTGCGGCAGTCGACGCCATGGAGTTGGCGCGCATAGAAGCCGTCGGCGCCAACCGCATGAGCGGTATGGCAAAGAACCTTGCAGCCAAAATCCATGACCAGTATGCGCATGGCCGGTTTGCCACAGTGACGACACGCGAAGAGGCACCGCTTGAGGATGCGCTGGCGCTGATCGTGCGCGAACGCCTGACCGGCCAGAGAGCACCTTCGAATGCGCAAGCAATCGTCGATGTGTGGCGGGAGCACATCGAGGCGCGTGGTGGGAATGTCCTAGACCAGATGCAGGCTTTGAGCACCGATCAGGCCGCATTCGGCAAACTTGTGAAGTCACTCCTGCAATCCCTGGAGCTTGAAGAGCAACCAAACCAGGGCTCGAGCGAACAGACCGAGCAACAGGACGAGGAAAAGCCAGACGGCGGACAGGACAACAGCGACGAGCAGGACGGCGAGGGCAACTCACAAGAAGGTGAAAGCGAAGAGCAGCATCCCGATAGCGACCAGATCGGCGAGCAGCAGGAGATGGCGGATAAGGCGCAATCCGATGAATATGACAGCGATCTGGAGGGGCCTGAGGAGGGGGAAACACCAGAGCCCTGGCGTCCAAACCAATCCGTTCTCGATGATCCGGAACGGCATGGCTACAAAGTTTTTACGCGGGAATTTGACGAGATCATCGCGGCAAATGAACTTGCGATGCCCGAAGAGCTCGACAGGTTGCGGGCATTCCTCGACAAGGAGTTGAAAAGCCTCGCGACGGTCGTCTCACGCCTGGCCAACAAGTTGCAACGCAAGCTGCTGGCACAACAAAACCGCGCCTGGGATTTCGACCTGGAAGAAGGCACGCTTGATGCTGCGCGCCTCACGCGCATCATCATAGACCCGATGGCGCCATTATCCTTCAAAAGCGAACGCGATACTGATTTCCGCGATACGGTCGTGACGCTGCTGCTCGACAACTCGGGCTCCATGCGCGGCCGGCCGATCATGGTGGCGGCGTGCTGCGCCGAGATCCTGGCACGGACACTGGAGCGATGCGGTGTGAAGGTCGAGATTCTCGGTTTTACGACGCGCGCCTGGAAGGGCGGACAAGCGCGCGAGCGCTGGATCGAGGGTGGCAAACCAACGCAACCGGGACGGCTCAACGATCTTCGCCATATCATCTACAAGAAGGCGGATGAACCCTGGCGCAGGGCACGCCGATCGCTGGCGCTGATGATGCGCGAGGGGTTGCTGAAAGAGAACATTGACGGTGAAGCCCTTGCATGGGCGCACACACGCCTGCTTGGACGACCCGAGCAGCGGCGCATCCTGATGATGATTTCGGACGGTGCACCGGTGGATGATTCCACGCTATCGGCGAACTCGGGAACGTATCTGGAAAACCATCTGCGGCAAGTGATACACGAGATCGAGTCCCGTTCACCTGTTGAACTCCTGGCAATAGGAATTGGGCATGACGTGACGCGATACTATCGCCGAGCAGTGACCATAACGGATCCTTCTGAACTGGCCGGCGCCATGACCGAAAAGCTCGTTGAGCTATTCGAAGAAGATGCCAGTGGTAGAAAGTCGCGTGACCCCATCGGCGGCAGGCGGACGCGTCATTGAGGCGGATGTCGCCATCACCTGGCGGGGACGGTGAGACTGGGACACTTCTTTCGCGCCTCAGTTGCGCCATGCCGGTTTGCGCAGTCTTGGGTGAGTTAGCGGCGATCCAGGGATACACTTCATGAAATTCTCCGATGTGGACCGGGGTGCGAAGAGACAAGCGACGCCTGGCTTCCGCACCATGAACAACCGCCCGGAGCGTCGACACAGGTATGTTCCAGGGTCAATCAACATTTTTCGTGTGATTGTAATCTTGGCAATTGCGTGCACGGCTCTGGGCAGCGGGGAGCTGGTGCTTGCTCAAGCCAAAAAGCCGGATACGTCTCGCGATAAAGCGCAGGACGTCACAGTTGTTGCGCGGCCGATATTAAATTTCGACCGGTTGAATGCCTCAAAGACCGAATTTGGAAAGCTGGAATGGATCGGCGGGCTTGTGCTTTCGTCAAGCGACAACCGCTTCGGCGGCTGGTCTGGAATTGCAATAGATCCGGACGGCAGGCGCTTCATAGCGGTGTCTGATGCGGGAAGTTGGATGACGGCAGATCTGGATTACGCGCGAGGGCGGCCGCAGAAAATCGTGAACGCGCGGATCGGTCCACTAAAGGCGAAGAGTGGTGGGCGGTTGGTTCGTGGTCGCGACCGTGACGCGGAAGCTGTTGCAATCCTGGACGGATCTGTCGACCGCGGGCGCGTCGTCATTGCTTTTGAGGGCAACCATCGTCTCGGCGTGTTCAAGACTTCAAAAGCGGGTGTTGCCAAACCCGGCTACTACATCAAAATTCCTTCAGCCGCCCGGAGAATGCGTATAGGCAAGGGTTTTGAGGCGGTGGCCGAAATAAAGGCCGGTCCAAACAGAGGCGCTCTCGTCGCGATTTCAGAAGGCCTGCCCGACAAAAATCGCAATCACACCGGTTGGATAATGTCGCGCGGCAAAGCCGCAAGCTTCGGCTACAGCGATATTGGCGGATTTGATCCAACCGATGCGGTCGGGCTGCCCAACGGCGACCTCATTGTACTGGAACGCCGCTTTCGCTGGACCGAAGGGGTCAAAATGCGTTTGCGGCGCGTCCCAACTGGTGAACTCAGGTCAGGCAGGGTCGTGCACGGCGAAGTGTTGATGGAGGCCAACATGGGCCAGGACATCGACAACATGGAAGCGCTGACAGCTCATCGCGCCGCAGATGGTTCGACCATCCTCACGCTTATGTCGGATGACAATTTCAACACGTTTCTACAACGAACAATATTGCTGCAGTTTCGCCTTAGAGCGGTTCAGACCTAGAGCGCATTGCGATCCGATTCCATCGGATCGGAATGCGCTCTAGTTTCTTGTTTCGTCGCATTTTCTGCGACGAACCGGCGTCCACTTCGCCGGAAAATGCTCTAGAGATACAGGCGGCGGGCGCCAGGCCGTGCGGTAGACCGCGTTCACTCTTTGTGGAATCGTGTCCGCAATTCATGCTTTTGATTGCCGCGAAGTTTTTCACGACTCTACCGCTACGTCGTTCACTCGCTGGCGAGTTCTTCCTTCACCTTGCCGACCAACTCGGCGAGAGAGAAAGGTTTCGGCAGGAAGCCAAACTTTTCTTCCGCATCCAGGCCTGCGCGGAAAGCGTCGTTTGGATAGCCCGACATGAAAACAAACTTCAGGTCGGGGTGTGTCTTGCGCAGGGTCTTCAATAGCGTGGGACCATCGACTTCCGGCATCACCACGTCTGACACTACAATGTCGAGTGGCGTTTCGTTGCTCTCAATCAACTCCAGTGCTTCGGCTCCGTTGGATGCCTCCAGAACTTCAAAGCCGCGGCTGCGCAGCGCACGAACGGCAAACGACCTAACTCCATCCTCGTCCTCGACCAGCAGCACGCGACCCGATCCGGTGACGTCGGGACCATGACGACTACTCTTCTTTGCCTGCTTCTGGTGCAGGGTTGCCACTTCTTCTTCGTCTGGCACGTGGCGCGGAAGAAAGACGCGGAATGTCGTACCTTTTCCGACTTCACTTTCGGGATAGATGAAGCCACCCGATTGCTTGACGATGCCATATACCGTGGCAAGGCCGAGGCCGGTTCCCTTGCCGACGCCCTTGGTGGTGAAAAACGGCTCGAAGATCTTGTTCAGCACCTCGGGCGTCATGCCGGTGCCGGTGTCTGAGACTTCGATCGCGACATACTCCCCATGCAGCAAGCCGAAGTGATCCATCTTCTGGCACTCGCGTTCGGTGATATTGCGCGTGCGGATGGTGAGGTCGCCGCCATCGGGCATGGCGTCCTTGGCATTGACCACGAGGTTGACGATAACACGGTCGATCTGCGAGCGATCGGTCTTAACAAGCCATAGTTCGCGCTCGGTTAGCACCTTGAGCGAGATTTTCTCCCCAACCGTCTTGTTCATGAGCGGCGTGATTTCGCTCACGACCTCACCAAGCTGCAACACCTCGTTCTGCAACGTTTGTTGGCGGGAGAATGCAAGCAGCTTCGACACCAGACCAGCAGCGCGACTTGCCGATGACTTGATGGTCAACAGATCGCGATGTGCCGGATCTCCTGGCTTGTGGCTTTCGAGCAGGAAGTCGGAATGTCCGATGATACCGGTGAGGACGTTGTTGAAGTCGTGGGCGATGCCGCCGGCAAGCGTGCCGACCGCCTCCATCTTGTTGGACTGTGCAAAGCGGGACTCCAGCCGCTTCTGCTCGGTTGCATCCAGAACATAAAGAACGGCTGCCTCGCGCGCACCTTTGGCGCCGGCGAGCGGACTCATGAAGACCCGACGCGTGAATTCGTTACCCTGGCCAACCGTGATTTCAACGGGTGCGATGTTGCCGCGACCGGCAAGCACATCGGCAAGTGATGCGGCAACGCGCTGGCGGGTGGCCTGATCTGCTTTCGGTGTCAATATCTCAAGAACTTGCTCGCCAGAGCCGATTGTGCCGTCCAGTATCATGCGGGCAAAGGCCGGGTTGGCGTTTGTAATGGTACCGTTGGAGGCAACGGTGGCGATACCGAATGGAGCGGATTGGAAGAACCTGGAGAGGCGCAATTCGGCGGCGCTGTCGGCGGTTGCATCGAGAAGTTCGGCCTCGCGGTTGACGCATCCGATGACAAGACCGCACCTGGCTGGATTGTCCAGGTCGCTTGCGTCAGAATTTGCTTGAGGCGCGTCATTTTCTGCGGCGCGGCAAACAAGGTGCATCGGTAGTGAGCGGCCATCTTCGCCCAGGATGTCGAGGTCGATTGCAAGGCTCGCGTCACCACGCCGCGCGGCCGACATCAAAACCTCAGCGCCGTCCGCTGATACCAAATCGGTCAAACGGACCATGCGCTTTTCGATTGCCTCGCGCGCAAATCCAATCCAGTCGATCAGTGTTGCGTTGGCGTGTGTGATCATTCCATCAGGGTCGATGTGCATCAGGCCAACCGGCATAGTGTCGTAAAGGCCCAGGCGTGCATCAATGGAAGCTCGAGCCTCTGTTTCAACGCGGCGCTGCTCGGTAACGTCCGTCAATGTCCAAATGATCAACGTGCCAGGATCGCGGTGCATTGCCTCGCTGATGAAGGGCCTGACGGCAACCTTGACGTAGCGTGGCTCGGCGTCAAATGCAGCCGATGGAGCCGGCAGGATCTCGGCGCGCTCTTCCCCGGCCAATGCGGCACGATTCAAGCGGAACATTGCTTCTGCTGCTTCGTTGACACTGGAAAACGCGGCTTCAAGCATGCCAAGGTCGCCAGAGTCCGAACGGCCGACGAACGCGGCCATGGCGTGGTTGGCGTAAACCGGCTGCCCGCCTTTGCGCTTGACTATGAGGACGCCCTCGTCCTGGCCATCCGCAATCGCCTTGAGCAAGTCGGCTTCAGGCAGCCTCTCGCCAATGCGAATGTGACCGGCGAACATACCCAGCACGAAGAACACGCCCAGCATCGCAAAAGTTGCAAGTGCGGTCAGATACAAGGGACTGCCGAACGGAGACGCAAGGAGGGCTAGCACCATTGCAGCGGCAAGGGTCAGGACGATCAAAATCGTCGCATAGCTACCACCGCCCCTCAGAGCAGCAAGAGGGTCGTCTGCGGCTATTTTGTCGGTGGTCTTCGTGCCGTCGCTCATGGCAAGCGAAGCTAGCTGATTCGCGGGATTGGCGGCTTTTAGAGCCTCAAACATATACGGATACTCGGTATAACGACGCTACGGATTAAAATCCGGACCTTAAAGGCCGGGGAGGCTGCCGTCTGGCGGGGATGTGACAAACACGAAGTTGATCTTGTGGAACACTTCCGGTTTGGGACATGTCCGACCGAGACGACCATCAACACTTCGATCATTTGGGTTAAAATGCCATGAATTTCGCGCTATAGGTCCGGGCAACCGGAGAGCACGGCGCGAATATGCGCCGGTTTTACGTCGCATTCCCTGGCGGAATGATGAACCGGTGCGCCAGAATGAGTCATGCCATTGACGCCGGAAAATGGCGGAAAATTCGCAACAGGGGAGCGCGGCAGTGGGCCGTGGCCGCAAATCATGTGGGACGTTCTATTTTATCTCCTCGTTATCGGCCTATTGGGAGGGGCAGCAGCCGCGGCTTATTATTTTCTCTGGAATTCTGCGCAAACCGGTGGAGCGGGCTCCACCTTGTTCAAAAATCGGGCAGAACGGCGCCTTGACGTGGTCGAACAATCAAGCGTGGACGGCCGCCGGCGCCTTGTGTTGGTGCGGCGCGACGATGTGGAACATCTGATCATGACGGGCGGCCCCGTCGACGTCGTGATCGAAACCAATATTCAGCATCGGCGTGGGCGCGCCATTGGCGAAGTTACGGAAGCTCCACAGCCCGTTTTCTCTCGTCCGCAACGCGCGTTCGGTTCGCCGGGCGCAACTGAATGACACGCTCAGCCCAACGGTTTGCAGCCCAACTGTCGGTTCCAATCGCTTAACCCGCGGACTGGCTGGTTTGGCGCATCGGTTTGACGCACCCGGCATTTGCTTGTGCTGGTTTGCGCACTGACACACACCAAGACCGAACTCGAGGTTACATGTCTCTTTCCCTTCGCTCGCTCACGTTCGCCATAGCTTATTTGATCGCGGCTTTACCAGCCGCCGGGGGCCAACTCGCGGGGTCTGTAAGCGCGGCTACGCAAGGCACAGTTCAGATCGCCCAATCAAGTTCTCCAGCGCAAGCAATTGTCGACAGCCTGCTGGGTGACAAAGCCAAGGCGGAGGCAAAAAAGGACGATCAGCCGCCGCAGGAGGGGGCCGGTGGAAATGCCGCGCCTGCTGCCAGCAACGGGGAACAAAAACCTGCCGATGCACAAGGCAATGGCGAGCAGGCGACCACGGACCAGGAGCAAAAGCCAGCGCCTGCAGACGATAAACCCGTCGTTTTATCCGAACAACTCGAAGAGGTCGTAAAGCCGGTTCGCCGCATCGCCAACCAACTTGAAGAACTTGAGAAAACCGTCGAGCGCGTGAAGGCCCGGGATGAAGATCTGGCGCGCGCGCGTGTCGAGATTGAAAAGTTGCCGCCCGAGGCACGCAAGGCGGTAGAGGCAATACAGCCCAAACTTGCCGCACTGAAAGTGCAAATCGAAAAACTCGGTCCGGAAGCCAAAACGAAAGAGGGCGGCGAAGCAGCGGTTATTACGGCTGAACGCACACGCCTGCAAAAAACCGCGGGACAACTGGAAAGCGCCATAAAAGGGGCCGAGCTGCTTGCCGTCAGAGCACAGCAACTGGTTGAACGTGTGCAGGACCTGAGGCAGCAGATTTTCACCCAACAGGTGCTGACACCAACCAAGCTGTCGCCGCTCTCGCCAGCGGTTTGGAAGGAGGTTGCAAGCGAAATTCCAAGGGCGTGGACTGAAATTGCAGCGATCAGTCAACGCTGGTGGTCCAGAGCGTCTTCCAAGCTATTGGAACTTGGCGGCATCTTCGCGCTTACATTTGCCACCTATCTGGGCTTTCGTTTGCTGCGCGGCCGTGTTCTGGCGGCCCGCCTTGAGCGGCCGGATGGTAGCCCGATGCCAGGGTTTTTCGATCGGGCCGTGGTCGCGAGTTGGGTTGCGCCAACACTCGTTCTACCCGCTGTTGGGGCGTTGCTTATTTTCTATTTTGGTTTGCGCAGCAACGACCTGCTCTACCTGCAGTCTGAACGCATTGCGAGGTCCGTCTATCAGGCGGCACTCATAGCCATCATTGTGTTCGGCCTGTCGACAGCCATCCTGCAGCCTGCGCGCGCAGAATGGAGGCTGCTGGATCTTTCCGACGTTTCAGCGAAAAGGCTGAATACGCTGATCAAACTTGTGGTGATCGTGTTCAGCATCGACTTGGTCATGCGGGACGTCATCAAACTCCTGTTCCTGCCGTTCCAGGTGTCGGTTGCACAAGCATTCATATTCAGCCTGATATTTGCCGGTCTGATGCTGGCACTGGCGCGCACCCCCATCCAGACTCAATCGCGGGAATTGGAAGGTGGCACAGAAGGAGATGGTGCCGACGCGAACCAGAAAGCCGTCTCTCTATGGCGACCCTTCTGGCTCAAGATTCCGCTGACGATGCTGGTACTGTTTATCGCTGGTGTGGCACTGAGCGGTTATGTGGCGCTCGCCCGGCTCACGGCGGCGCAGGTTCTACTGACTGGTACAGTTGTTGTTGCGATTGTTCTGGTGCATTTGGCCATACGGGCGATTGCACGCGACACGGGTGTCGATGCGGAAGAGGACGTGGGAGCGGGCTCGCGAATCCTATCGCGGCGGTTTGGCCTGGAGGGCCAAAAGGGTCGCCAGATGGACCAAGCGGTCTACTACTCTTTGAATTTCATCCTGGCGCTTCTTGCGCTGCCCATACTTCTTGCAACGTGGGGCTTCACGCCACCTGAAATTATCGGTTTTGCAAGGACCGCGGTGTTTGGCTTCGACGTCGGCGGGGTGCATATCTCACCAACGAAGATCCTGATTGCGATCAGCCTTTTCATTGGACTGTTGTTTGCAACCCGCCTTTTGCAACGATGGCTGCAGGCTACGTGGCTGCATCCTTCGCGTATTGATACCGGTCTTGCCAACTCGATCTACACAGGCGTGGGATACATTGGCTACACGATCGCGGCACTGGTGGCTGTCTCCTACAGCGGTTTTGACATCACAAACCTAGCGATCGTTGCCGGTGCGCTTTCGGTCGGCATCGGCTTTGGCCTGCAGTCAATCGTGAACAATTTTGTTTCAGGTTTGATCCTGCTCGTTGAGCGTCCAATCAAGGTTGGCGACTGGATTTCCGTGGGCGGTTACGAAGGCCACGTGCGGCGAATTTCCGTGCGATCCACCGAAATCGAGACGTTCAACCGTTCAAGCGTCATCGTCCCGAACTCTGAGTTGATCTCCGGGTCCGTCACGAACCGGACGCATCGCAACGCACTTGGTCGCGTGGAGATCGCGGTAGGTGTGGGTTACGATTCCGATCCACAACAGGTCAAGGACCTGCTTGAAAAGGTTGCATCTGAATCCGCGCTGATCCTTAAGTTTCCCGCACCGCTTGTTTCGTTCGACAACTTTGGCGCAAGCTCACTTGATTTCACGTTGCGCGCCTACCTTGCCGACGTCAACAAATCGGTGTCGGCCGCTTCGGATCTGCGGATACGAATCTTCAACGCGTTGAAAGACGCGGGCATTGAAATTCCGTTCCCGCAATATGATGTGCATTTGCGCGATCTTGACTTCGTCAAGGCCACGGTGGCGCGTGTTGCAGCCGAACGGGCGGCGAAGTCGGCCAGCAATCAAAATGATCATGGCGGTGGAGAACCTGATGGCGGCAGCGGCGTGCCGATGGGTGCAGGCGTTCGTCCTACGGGACGGGCTGGCATGTCGTGAGATTGGTCTGGAGCATGTTCTTCACGCTGAACCGCGCCACACTTCAGCTAAACATGCTCTTTGGTTTGGAGCATGTTCTTCACGCTGAACCGCTCTACACTTCAGCTAAACATGTTCTTTCGTCTGAAGCATGTTCTTCACGCTGAACCGCTCTACACTTCAGCTAAACATGCTCTTTGGTTTGGAGCATGTTTCTCACGCTGAACCGCGCCACACTTCAGCTAAACATGCTCTTTATTCTGGAGCATGTTCTTCACGCTGAACCGCTCCACACTTCAGCTAAACATGCTCTCAAAAAAATGGCGTGCGGCGTGGAAAGCAACGGGCGTTAAACCTTGGCGACATATTGTGTTGCTGCATCGAAGGCCTGCGGGGCGGAGAGTTTTTCGATAAACCCTGCCTTGAATCCGGCCTCTGCAGCAGCCAGCCTATCGTCGGGCGTGCCGTGGTGGTGCATATTTCGCAACTGGTTGTCACCACTTTCCCAACGGCGCATCCCGGCAGACCAGAATGACGCGTTGGGATTGTCGCGCTTGCGCACGCCAAGATAATAGCCGGACAGAAAGTCTGCATGGAGTTCCACGCGCTTCACGGTTGGCTGACCGCCGCGGATGGTTTCGAACAATCCACGCTGATAAACCCAGACATGAGCAAACTCGTGGGCGGCCGTTTGCAACAACGTGATGCCGGATGGGTCGTATGACATCAAAGTCTTGAAATAATTGCGGCCGAAAACGACGGCAAATTCATGTGTGCCGCCGACCGCATAGCGCATCGCCATGGCATTGGGGGCATCGCTATCATCGTAAAAACCCACCTTGGGCCAAACATCGAACGTCTCGGCCAGGCGCTGAAGTGCGGAATCGAATGCACGATCGAGATCGGCGTTGCCGGTCGACCGCAACATGGTCTTGACCTCGCTTGGCAGATGGGCGTTGGACCCTGCTACCATATTGGCGCCAAGCAGGAGATTGGCGTTGTTGGAATCGACGAAGCACCCCTTGATCTTGGCAAGTTTGTCGACAGTTTTTTGAACTGTGGTGGTCCACGCTAACGCAGAGCGCGCCGGTGCAAAGCACGCCGCCGCGGCGCAACCGCACAGCATGGTGCACAGACTGCGGCGATTCAGGGGTTTGGACAAGTGGTGCATGTCGTGCCTCCCCATAAACCGAAACATCAATTCGCGGTGACGACGCGAAATTCAGTGATGGCGGTATCTTTGTATTTCTCGCCTGGATAAACAGATCGGATCGTGAAGCGAACCCAATCCGCTTTCTGCTGGCCGACTTCTATCGTTTGCAAACCCGGCGCATCGGCAAGCGAAATACGCCTTGAATTACCGTTGGAAAACTGAAGCTCGGCAGTATGCACGCGGCTATTGGCCAGGAACAATCGCTCGTTCTTATGGTAGCCGTTCATGACCTGTATGGCCGTAACAGTGCGCATCCCGCCCAGCTCAACAACCAGACTTTCGCCTTCGCCATTGCCGGTTTTACCTTCGACCCACGCGGTCTTGAGATCTGTGTCAACGAGATTACGTGGAAGATAATTGAAGCCATACTGCGGCTCCAGAACTGAACTGACGCAATACCGGAAACCACTGACTGAATCACACGTTTCACCCTCCAGCCGGGTGCGCTGCAAGCCTTCCGTTTGTGGCTGTGCGACGGGTCGGACACGCTCGACTGTCGGCGCTTTGGGAGGATCAGGATTTGGTGTGTTGGTAGGTCCGCATTCCAGGAAAACGCAGCGTGGGCGCGCATCAACCGTCGCTTGCCAGCCGGCAGCGAAGACCACGGCCAGCGTGAGACTGCCAAATGCAAAGGACGTCCCCGACCTAAAGATTTGCGAACGCTGCATCCTCTCTCCCCTCCCGGCAGTCAGGTGCAAAGATCTACCGTGATTTTTCAGGCCGCCCCGTGACGGGTTCGCGCCTCGATATTGGAACACTCAACACTTTAACAGCTTATCTGGAGTTTAGAGCAGCCTCTTGCTGGGTGGAATTGACATTGGAGTGCTAAAAACTTGGTAGTGTGGCAACAACACCGCGAGACGAAAGCCTCACCGCTCGGTCATAATGGCATCTTGATACCGTCGTAGGGGAATTGCCGCGAATTTGATCGGGAGCATTGAACAGTTTCATGCGATCTGCTGCTAACCACTATTTGAAGCACAGGTTCTGCGACACGGCAAACAAGCCACGTAGCAACAGCCATCAGACGCACACGGCTGGAACGATTGCCGTAACGGCGATTGCAGTTGTTGGCTTAGCCAGCTTTTTCTTATCCAGCGGTCCCGCGAGACTTGCTCGGGCCGGCAGGCCTGATCTCGTTGCCTTATCGACGATTGATCCCAGCATTCGCCAGGACATGCGGTATGCAAGCGCCAGGAACTTTACGGGCAACCGTGTGCACGGTTACGAAGCCGGAGAGTGTTGGTTGCGACCCTCGGTGGCGCGCGCGCTGGCAGACGTGCAGCGGGACCTTGTGGAAAACGAAGCCGGGCTCAAGTTGAAGGTGCTCGACTGCTATCGGCCGCGTCGCTCGGTCAAGGCTTTTGTTGCATGGGCCGGCCGTGAAGAAGATGGACGAACACGCAACTACTACCCCAACCTTTCGCGGCCGGAGCTGTTGTCGCTCGGCTATATCGGCCGGAACTCCACTCATTCCAAAGGTATTGCTGTCGACCTAACCGTGGTGAGAACGTCGCCAAAAGACAAAGACCAGAGAAGCGTTGATGCCAATACCGCCTGCACGCGAACAAGTGATCACGCCTTCGATCCTGCATCTTTGGACATGGGAACGACATTTGATTGTTTCGATCCCAAAAGCCACACTGCACGCGGCGGCTTGACCAGCGAACAACACAACGCCAGACAAACGTTGAAGCGATACATGGAGCGGCACGGCTTCAGCAACTATCGCAAGGAGTGGTGGCACTATACCTACGGGGCTGCAGATGACGGCCGATCATTTGATGTTCCAGTTCATGCTGCGGGCCGTTTACGCGACGCCTCTGAGGTAGGAGGCGTGGCCGAAAAGGCCGGTGTGTATAAGGCCAAGGCGGCGGCAACAAAAGCCAAACGCAAGGCGACAGATAGCAAGCAGGAACCTGATGCAGGAGCGACCTTAAAGGGCGAAGCGCCTGCCAAACCAGCGGATTGAGAGGCGAAACTCACCTGAGGCGCAGCATAGGCGGTGAATATCAACTCTGTTTTGAGCAGGGCAACGACACAGCAGACGAGCGGCAACGGTCGAGTTGGCGCCACGCATGCACAAGTCGCTCAACAACATTGCGTGTCCAAAATTGCATGTCCAAATTTCAGCCTGCTTTGCGAGGCAGCGTGTTTGCAGCATTCTTTGTGACTCTGAGAAATAGAACCTGACAGCCGAAATGCCTGACGCCGACAAGAGCGACAAACAGCAGCGGACCCAAGCGCCGGGCGTTGCAGCAGAGGAAGCGGCAGCAATGCCACGCAAACGGCGCAGCAGGTTACGGGGCAAGGTGGTGCTGGCGGTCTTTGCAGCGGTTGCGACTGCGCTTCTTGCCACCAACTGGCATCTGGTTACGGGGACATTGGAAGAGCGGCGTATTGCGGCGACACGGGCCAAACATCGCGGACTGTGGGCGATTGGAAGGCAACTGCCCGGCACACCAGACTTGCAAGCGCTTGACAAGCGCCTCGACGACGGTGGTTTTGACCTCAAGCAACCAATCCTGATGCGCATCTTCAAGCGCGAATTCGAACTGGAGGTATGGAAGGCTCGCGATGGCCGCTACCATCATTTCGCAACCTATCCGATCTGCCGTTGGGCGGGTCGTCTTGGTCCGAAGCTGGCGGAAGGCGACAAGCAGACACCCGAAGGCTTCTACGCCGTGGGTAAAAGCCAGCTCAACCCGGCGAGCCGTTGGCACCGGTCGTTCAATCTTGGATTCCCGAATTTGTTCGACCGCGCGCACGGGCGCACCGGCTCGTTCCTGATGGTGCATGGTGGATGTGGGTCAGTTGGTTGTTACGCGATGACTGACGACGTCATTGACGAGATCTGGCGGCTTGTCACGGCCGCCATCGGCAATGGCCAGAAGCGTTTCCAGGTGCAGGCATTTCCGTTCCGGATGACGCAAGAAAACCTGGCGGCAAAAAGCGGCGACCCGCTCTATGCATTCTGGCGGTCGCTCAAGTCGGGGGCGGACTTGTTTGAACAGACTGGGCTGCCGCCACGCGTGCGCGTCTGCAAGGGGCAATATGTGTTTTTGCCAGGACGAAACATTGATGCTGGCGCGGTGCCTGCCATTGCAACCTGCGGTGGCTCAAATGCACGGGATTCCGGGCGTGATAGCTAGAGCGCTTTTCGATCCGATGGAATCGGATCAGCGCTCTAACTTTTTGGTTTGGTCGCATTTTCTGCGACGAACCGGTGTCCACTTCGTCGGAAAATGCTTCTTGTTTGGTCGCATTTTCTGCGACGAACCGGTGTCCACTTCGTCGGAAAATGCTCTGGTCGCCTCCGCTAAATGTGGCACTGAGATGGGTTCAATTCTGCACACAATGCGTCATCGCGGTGCAACGCAGCTATGGACATGTCGTGGGAAGCGGGGAAAACGGGTGGCAGCGGCGGCGGATCGGCTGCTAAGGTCAGCTCAGAATTGGAATTTCTGATGGAAGCTCCAATTTGATGGCATGGACGTGCTTGTCTTCGGCCGTGCGAATTTTGGAACGAGTACGCGTTGGGCGCGACAAGTCGGCCGATGCAGCAGGGCTGCGAAAGCCATATCGCCAGACGTGTTGAAGCTAGAGAGTTTTTTGGCTGGAGACATCAAAGTACAAGGGATGCGTATGTTGGACGTCGTCGAACGATGCAATTTCTTCAGACCGGTGGTCACGTGCCTTCTTGCCGTGTTGGCATTGCCGATCGTTGGAACGAACACTGCTGGCGCGGTTTCGATTGAACTGAAGGCCGCTGCTCCTGCACGGGTGGAGAACCAGCGCGCCTACGCTGAAGGCAAAGAGACCCTTCCGGGAACACCAGACCTCTCAGCTTTCCCAGAGCGCCTGGAGAAAGCCGGGCAGAAGATCGGTAATCCCATCCATATCCGGATATTCAAGGCCGAAGCGGAACTTGAAGTTTGGATGCGCAAGGATGTTGCAAGCCCATATGAACTGTTCGCCACCTATCCGGTCTGTAACTGGTCAGGTACGCTTGGTCCGAAACTGGCGGAAGGCGACAAGCAGACGCCTGAAGGCTTTTATACCGTGTCGCGGCGGCAGTTGCACCGCATTGGCAGATGGCCGCGATCCTTGAACCTGGGATTTCCCAACGTCTACGATCAATCTCTGGCGCGAACAGGCTCTTACATTCTGGTGCATGGCGGTTGTTCGTCAGTCGGTTGCTTTGCCATGACGTCGCCGGTGATCGAGGAGATCTACCGTCTTGCGCGAGCAGCAATTTACAAGGGACAGACTTACGTGCCCGTGCATGTATTTCCGTTCCGTATGACCGAAGCCAATCTGAAAAAACATAACAAGCATGAGTGGCACGGCTTTTGGCAGAACCTCAAGGAAGGCTACGACGCCTTCGAACAAACCCACGTCCCCCCGCGTGTACGCGTTTGCCAAGGACAATATGAGTTCGACCGCATCGCCCCGGGGGAGGTGGGCTTGCAGAGCCCTTTAGAACCATGCGGCGAAACGGTCGCCGCAGTTCAGGCGTTGGACGAATTCTACGCTCTTGCACGGAGCCACCCAGTGCTCAGCAAGATCAGCTACAGGACGCGAAAACGGGCGTGGAAAACGGCAGCGAACGCCGTGCCGACACATCTGGAGGGCGCATTCGCCATCTATCAAGAGGCCATGACGTCTCTGGCAAGTCTCGTCGCAGAAAACGCGAAATTGCCGCCCGCCAAACGGCGTCATCCAAAGTCTCTGGCCAGAGCAGTGGTGAAATCATTTCAGTACAAATGCAACCCGACCCGCGCTAGCTGCCGACGCTTCATTGCTCTTCACAAGCAGCGCGCTGCCGCCAAACAACGTGCTGCAGAACAACGCGCCCGGCGGCCTGTCAGAACCGCAACCGACCGCCGTGGACGCACGAGATAATCCCGTTCTCGTTGCGTGACGACGGTTCGGTTCGTACCCCTAGGTACGAACCGGGGACATCCCTGACAGAATAGACCGGGAGCATTCCTGACAGTCCAGGCTCGGATTTCCATTTTAAGGAGATTCGGGCGATGGCTTTCAGGGAGAGCAGTCCTGTGGAAGAGCGTATCGCGTTATTCAATGCTTACGAGAGTGGGGCGTTCACGGTCGTAGACCTTTGCGAACGCTACGATATCAGCCGGGAGACGTTCTACGTCTGGAAGCGCCGCCGTGATGCCGGCGATGCGCGCTGGTTCGATGAGAAGTCGCGCACGCCGGGTCACTGCCCGCATGCGACGCCGTCTGAGACCGTCGCTGCGATACTGGCATTGCGCCAGCGGTTTCCACGCTTCGGGCCGAAGAAGATCCGGGCGCGTCTGGCGCTCGACCAACCCGGTCTGATCTTGCCAGCGGCCTCGACCATCGGCGACATCCTCAAGCGCGAAGGCCTGATCGAGAAAAGGCCGCGCCGCCGCCGGTCCATCGCTCAGGGCGAGATCGTTGCCGGTTCGGACGTGCCCAACGGCGAGTGGGCAATCGACTTCAAGGGCTGGTTCCGCACCCGCGACGGGGAACGTGTCGATCCGCTGACGGTGTCGGATACAGCCAGCCGTTATCTCGTTGCCGCCCGCATCACCCCACCGACGCACGATGGCGTCAAGGCCGCGATGGAGCGGGTTTTCAACGAGGTCGGCCTGCCCGATGCGATCCGTTCCGACAACGGCGCGCCGTTTGGATCTATCGGTGCCGGCGGCCTCTCGCGGCTGTCGGTCTGGTTCCTGAAGCTGGGCATCGAGCCGCGCTACATTCCACCGGCAAGCCCGCAGGACAACGGTCGCCACGAGCGCATGCATCGCACGATGAAGGACGAGACGGCGCGCCCGCCGGCACGCTTCCGCCACGAGCAGCAGTACAGGTTCAACGTGTTCCGCCGGCTCTACAATGAAGAACGCCCGCACGAGGCGCTTGATCAGGTCACGCCGGCAAGTCTGTGGACACCATCAAAGCGCACGATGCCTCGCACGCTGGATGAGCCCTGGTATGATGCCGACCATCAGGTGCGCCGGGTGCGTCCCGACGGAACGATCAAGTGGCGCGGCGAACATGTGTTCATTGGTGAAGCCCTGGTGCGAGAGCCGGTTGGTCTGGCCGAACAGGAACGCGGCGGCTATATCGTGCGCTTCTGCGGACGCGATCTGGGGATGATCGATTTTGCCGGCCGGTTTCACCGCTTCGCTCCGCCGCGTGCGCGGCTGCGCTCAGCACCGAAACCGGCTATAGACGAGCAGTAAAAGTGTCAGGAATGCTGCCGGTCCAAAGTGTCAGGAGTCTTCCCGGTCGTTCACCTAGCCGCCCCTCACCCTGGCCCTCTCCCCGCCCGCGGGGAGAGGGTATGTTGGACACTGAACCGCTACGCACTTCGGCTAAACATGGACTCTTGCCTTGTGCCATGTTTTTCACGCCGAACCGCTGCACACTTCGGCTAAACATGGACGCTTGCCTTGTGCCATGTTTTTCACGCCGAACCGCTGCACACTTCGGCTAAACATGGACTATGACATCGGCCGGCGGCATTCCTCTTCGGGGGGGAGCGGATCGCAGCTTTGATCGCGAACGCAACTGACGAGAGCCTGGCGCAGATCTTCGCTCTCAAGACCGTCAATGGGCCCATTAAACAGCCCGTGCGCCTCCAACCCGCATTGGTACAACTTCACGAGTTTTTCGCCGCCAAAACGCATTGCCAGGAGATAATCCGAAAGTGCCTCACGCTGGCGGCCGGCGACCTGATGAAGATGCGCGCGCGTGTCAAAGGCGTGTGCGCTCCATGGCGTAATCTTCAACGACCTCTGCACATCCTTCATACCCTCTTCATAGCGCTGCATCTTGTAGAGGGCCCAGGCGCGATTGTTGAGGGCGACATCGAAATTGGGCCTAAGCCCAATGGCCTTGTCGTAGTCCTCAAGGGCGCGCACGTAATCTTGCTGCAATGAATAGGCGAGAGCCCGCATGGCATAAGCAAGACTTTTTTCTGGCACCGAAAGGCTTTTTCCACCCTCCAGCAGAGACGTGCAACCAGCGATACGCCGGGCGCTGTGCTCGCTGAAGCAGTCACTGGCAGCATTGCCTTGGGTTGCATCCGCAAGCGCCAACCGTGCAGAAGGCGGAGCGCATACCGCCATCACCAAAAACGCCATCGTTGCAATTGGCGCGAATTGCCAGCGATTCAGCATGCCGTTGACATCCAGTTTTCGGTTTTTGTCCGCAGGCGACTTGCCGGACTGTTCAAAAGAGGCCTCATGTCAGTATAAGGCCGGACACTTGAGCGTTTTTCGATCCGATGGAATCGGATCAGCGCTCCAGCTTCTTGTTTGGTCGCATTTTCTTTAACGAACCGGACTCCACTTCCTCGGGAAACGCTCTAGATTTTTGGTTTGGTCGCATTTTCTGCGACGAACCGGTGTCCACTTCGTCGGAAAATGCTCTAGCATGGATTGATGCTGCAGCCATAATTTGGCAATTCCAGGGGTTTTGGGGGGGCCGGCCCCTAACCATTGCAATCCGTTCCACCAAATACGTTTTTCCTGGCAGTTTAGCGGCCAGGATATGGATCGGGCACCGCTGGCGCTAACGTTCTGATGGCAACTATGTGTTATGTTGACGGGCAACGCGGGGTAGCAGCAGAACGCCTTTTATCCCGTTGTTTCAGATTGTCCCGTTGTTCCAGACCGTGATCCAAAGACCGTGACCCGTAAGCAAATCGTACTCATCATCGGCGGCGGCATTGCCGCTTACAAGTGCCTGGAGCTGATCCGGCGCCTCAAGGATAAGGGTGTGGCCGTGCGCGCGGTCTTGACCCGGGCGGCGGAACAATTTGTAACGCCGCTCAGCGTTGGTGCGCTTTCCAATGAGCCGGTTTTTACAAACCTCTTCGACTTGAATGCCGAACGCGAGATTGGCCACATCCGGCTATCGCGGGAGGCCGATCTTATCGTGGTGGCACCGGCAACAGCGGACCTCTTAGCCAAGATGGCTGGAGGACATGCCGATGACCTTGCCTCGACCGTTTTGATGGCAACGGACAAGCCAGTGCTTGTTGCTCCCGCCATGAACCCGCGCATGTGGCTTCATCCCGCGACGCAACGCAACGTGGCGCAATTGGAAGAAGATGGTGTGCGCATCATTTCGCCCGCGGTTGGTGAGATGGCGGAAAGCGGGGAAGCAGGCCAGGGACGCCTGCCGGAAGTGCAGGATCTTGTCGCGGAAATTGTTGCAGAACTTGAAAGACGACGTTCGCCGCAGCGCTTGGATCGTATACCAAAAGATGCAGGCCGCGCGGTTGCATCTCGTGATGGCGGATTGCTACTGGCCGGCCGGCACGTGCTGATTACGAGTGGGCCAACGCATGAGCCAATAGATCCCGTCCGCTACATCGCCAACCGCTCCTCGGGCAAGCAGGGCCACGCCATTGCGGCAGCGGCTTTTCGCGCGGGGGCGCGGGTGACGCTGGTCTCCGGCCCGGTGGTCGTGCCAGATCCGCCCGGCGTGGACGTGATTCACGTTGAGACGGCCGCTGAAATGCTTGCAGCAGCGCGCAATGCACTACCCGCCGACATAGCAATTTTTGCCGCTGCGGTGGCTGACTGGCGCGTTGAAACGGCGAAGGATCAAAAGATTAAAAAGGCCAGCGACGCGAGAACTCCTGTTCTTAAACTTGCTGAGAACCCGGATATCTTGAAGACGATCGCCGCCAAGGGCCCACAGCGCCCTCGACTGGTCGTTGGATTTGCCGCCGAAACCGAGAACGTAACAGCTTTTGCCCAACGCAAGCTCAAGTCCAAGAATGCCGATTGGATCGTAGCCAACGACGTCTCACCTCACACGGGCATCATGGGAGGTGAGCTTAATACAGTGCATCTGGTCTCACGCGATGGGATTGAAGACTGGCCGGAAATGGGCAAGGCCGAGGTCGCCGAAGCTCTCGTTCAGCGCATCGCTGCCACTCTTGGCGCACATGAGGATGCCGCGCAATGACGTCTGTCCGTGCGCTGAAAGTCGGAATCGCAAAACTGGCCCATGGTGCCGACCTGCCCTTGCCGGCCTATCAAACCAGCGAGGCTGCAGGGCTCGACCTGCTCGCTGCCGTCCCGGAAAATTCACCGCTGCATCTCAAGCCCGGCGCACGTGCGCTTGTGCCGACCGGCGTGGTCCTGGACTTGCCGAAGGGCGTGGAGGCGCAGGTTCGTCCGCGCTCGGGCCTTGCGTTCAATCACGGTGTTACCGTGCTTAACAGCCCCGGCACGATAGACAGCGACTATCGCGGAGAGGTGAAAGTTCTGCTCATCAATCTTGGCGATAAGCCGTTCAAGATCGCGCGCGGTGAGAGAATTGCACAGCTTGTCATTGCGACGGTTACGCGTGTACGTCTCCAAGAAGTTGACATCACCCGCGCGACGGCGCGTGGGACAGGCGGCTTTGGCTCCACGGGAACCAAGGGCGGGGCAACGCCAGGCCAACGCCAGCGCGCAAAGCACTCGCCTAAAGCCGACAGCAAGTCTAAGAGGCCGCCGGGACGCAAACCCAGGACGGCAGGCTCCAATGCCAAGGCTGCCCAGGCAAAGGCGAAAAGAACCAAGTCGAAAACAGTGGCATAGGGTAGACGAAGTGCTCGTGGGCGGCAGAGCGCATAAGGCGCGAAATGAGCCTATCAAAAGGCAACACGGGCCCACGCAAAGGCGTCTCCAAGAAACGCTGGCACCAGTAAGTGCGCCGCGTGGAAACGGGTTTGGCGTCAACACTCTCCCAAAAAGCACGAAAGTGCTGCTCGCGACACCTTGAGGTTGCGCGAAATTGCTGCAAAAAACAAACTTTGTCTTTACTGTCTGCATCGCCAACGGGCGCCTTACCCGTTAAATGTCCGATCCGACGACAGGTGATTTCATGAATGAGATGCCCGATATCAAGACACTTGCTGCAACCAAGGGGTGGGGGCGCGGGCGCGTCTACGAAAACATCACCGAAACGATCGGGCAGACGCCGATGGTCAAACTCGGCAAAGTAGCGGAAGCTGCAAAATCAAAGGCCAACGTGCTGCTGAAGCTGGAATTCTTCAACCCATTATCCAGTGTGAAGGATCGCATCGGCGTTGCGATGATCGATACGCTCGAATCGATGGGCAAAATAACGCCGGGCAAAACCACTCTTATTGAACCAACCTCGGGCAACACCGGCGTCTCTCTTGCCTTTGTTGCTGCCGTGCGTGGATACAATTTGATTTTGGTAATGCCGGAATCGATGTCAATCGAACGGCGCAAGATCTTCGCGCACCTGGGGGCGCAATTGATTCTCACGCCAGCTTCCGAGGGCATGGCTGGTGCGATCAAAAAAGCCGATGAGCTCGCGGAAGAGACGGATGATGCCGTGATTCCCGGCCAATTTGAAAACGAAGCCAATCCGCTCGTCCACGAGAAAACAACGGCTGAAGAAATCTGGGCTGACACGGGCGGCAAAGTCGATGCGCTTGTGGTCGGCATCGGCACAGGTGGGACGCTCACGGGCTGTGGGCGCGTTCTAAAGAAACGCAATCCGGACTTGAAGGTCATCGCGGTGGAACCGACGGACAGTCCGGTACTGTCAAAAGGTGAGAAGGGGCCGCATAAAATCCAGGGCATTGGTCCAGGGTTCGTTCCGGCAATCCTTGAACGCGAACTGATTGACGAAATTGTCACCGTTCCCAACGAGATGGCGTTTGATGTTTCGCGCCTTCTGGCCCGGCTTGAGGGTATCCCTGGTGGCATATCTACGGGAGCCAATGTCGCCGCAGCTTTGACGATTGCCGCACGTGACGACATGGAAGGCAAAAACATTGTAACATTCGCGCCTTCTGCAGCCGACCGCTACATGTCAACGGAGCTGTTTCTTGAACCTTCGGCTTGAATAATCCTATGCTTTCTCCTGAAGAAGTGCAGCGCTACAAGCGCCATCTTGTGCTCAAAGAAGTGGGTGGCGAGGGGCAGCAAAAGCTCAAAGACGCGCGCGTGCTCATTATCGGCGCGGGAGGGCTTGGCTCGCCGTTGCTGATGTATCTTGCCGCGGCAGGCGTCGGCACTCTAGGGGTCATCGACGACGACGTTGTCTCGCTCGACAACCTGCAGCGGCAAATCGTGCACGACACGGCGCACGTCGGACAGCCGAAGGTCGACAGCGCCAAGGACATGATTGCGCGGCTCAACCCGCATGTTACGGTGGAAACCCACAACGCGCGGCTTGATGCCGCCAATGCGCTCGACATCATATCGCGCTACGACATCGTGTGCGATGGTTCAGACAACTTTGCCACGCGCTATCTGGTTTCGGATGCGTGCTATTTCGCCAAGCGCACGCTTGTGTTTGCCGCGGTGGGGCCATTCGATGGCTATGTGACGACATTCAAGCCGCACCTTAGCGACGCCGAAGGCAAGCCCTATCCCAGTTATCGCTGTATTTTCCCTGAAGCACCGCCACCGGGTACGGTTGCGAATTGTTCGGAGGTCGGGGTTCTAGGTGCGATTGTCGGCGTGGTTGGCACCTTGCAGGCGACCGAGGCGCTTAAAGAGATAACCGGGGCCGGCGAAAGTCTTGCCGGACGTCTGTTGATCTATGATGCAAAAGACGGACGGTTTGAAACCGTACGCGTTGCTTGGGATCCTGCTAACGCACTATCGGGCCGAAACCCTTTGATCCGCGACCTATCAATCCACGAAGGTACGGCACCTGCCGCTGCTTGCGCAAGCGACTGACACCGTACCCCTTCCCCGCTGAAACAGTTTCGTGCTTCAACTCTCTCATGGCGCAACGCCGAACCGCTCTACACTTCGGCTAAACATGAGATGTTGCTTGCCCATGTTTTTCACGCCGAACCGCTCTACACTTCGGCTAAACATGGGCTAGAGCGCTTTTCGATCCGATAGAATCGGATCGGCGCTCTAGCCTTTTGTTTGGTCGCATTTTCTGCGACGAACCGGTGTCCACTTCGTCGGAAAATGCTCTAGAATTTGAAATTCACACCAGCGCGAACAAGGTCGATGCGATTTTCGAAGCTGTAGTGTTCACGATTTTCGCTGTAGCCATCATAGCTGCCGAAATCCATGTGCAGGTATTCCACCTTTGCGGTCATGCCCGGTGAGAATGCATGCTCTATTCCGGCGCCCAGGACCCAGCCCGAGCGCACGTCCTGATTGTGCGCGGTCTGGCCGTCTGCATCGCCGTAGCCAACCTCGTTGACCTCGGAGATGGCCCAACCACCCGTGCCGTAAATGAGCGAATTACCCAAAAGCACGCCGGCCCTAGCACGGACGGTGCCCCAAAGTGACCCGAACTCAGCCTTCCACACGTGGCCATCAAAAATGACCTTGTCGTCAGCGCTCAGGTCCATCAAACCAATGTCGCCTTCCACGCCCAAAAGAAAGCGTGGGGTGACCATGTAGTTGTAGCCGAGTGTCAAACTGGCCAGACCACCTGTCAGGTCCGTGCTGGCCGTCCCGTGATTGTCATTGCGATTGTAATAATGTTCGGATGTGCCCCATCCGTATCCCAGGCTGCCGCCCCAATACAGTCCTTGCCAAATGGAAGGCGCGGCATCGTAGATCGGTTCAGCAGCGATAGGCGCAACCTTGCCGCCAAGATCAGCAGCGCGCGCAGATACTGCAAAATAAGCCACAGACGAAAGTGCTAACGCGAAAAGTACGCCGTGAAGGCGAACAGACAATTTCATTTCATGGTGCTCCCTGGATGCGTCTTCCAGCTTTCCGGCAGAACACAATCGCGATGCGAATTTGTTTCCGGCCCCCTGCCTTCTGACGCGGACTTACGAAGCACCTCCCCCAAAGAAATACGCTGTAACCGCCACGTGCGAAGAGACACCCAAGGGATGACCGGCACGCGGCGGAATCATGAAATTCTTATGTCATTTTACTTTTTCATTTTATGCACTTAAGCATTTTTAGTTGCGCGCTACTTGAGCATTTCATCGCCGCTATTCTGCGTCTGGCGGGGCTACAGAGGAGCGCACGAATAACGACGCAGGGAAATCTGCTGCATAACGCGGCGGACGCGAGCGCGGCTTGAATTGGGGCCGCTCACGCGTGTCGGCTTCCACCAACCGGCGGTATAGATGCCATGTAGAATGGCCGAGAATCGGGAGGATGACCGCCAGCCCCATAAGAAGCGGGATAACGCCGAGCAGCAGCAATCCTGCAACGATCAGGCCCCAGGCCATCATCGCAACCGGGTTGCGCAGCACCGCTTTGATCGATGTTGCGACGGCAGCAGCGACACCAACGTTGCGGTCGAGCAGCAATGGGAAAGCGACAACGCTGACGGCCATGGCTACGATGGCAAACGCGAGGCCAACAAGATTGCCTGCGACGATCATCTGATGCCCTCGGCTAGTGTTCAACGCGTCATTCACGAATTGAGAAAAGGTGGCGTTGTATTCGCGGCCGAAATGTTCAATGAAAATGCCTTGCGCCAGTGCGATCCACAGGACGAACATGGCAAGCAGCGCTGCGCCCAAAATCAGAATTGATTTGAAAGAGGGAGAGTGGCGTACATCGAAAACATGCAGCCAATGGGTATCAAGGCCGGCTTCGCGGCGCCTGCTCAACTCATAAAGCCCAATGGCGGCGAACGGCCCGATCAACGCAAATCCCGTGGCAATTGGATATAGCAGCGCGAACAGATTCCCTCCAAATGCGATGCGTGCCAAAAGCAGACCCACAACGGCGTAGATCACGCCGAGAAAAACGGCGTGCGTCGGCATGGCCAGGAAATCGTCGATCCCGTTCTTCAATGCGTAGCCGAGATCGTCCAGACCGATTTTGCGAACCGCTGGCACCTCTCCGACAGCGTCGAGCGGTACAATGACATCGACGTCATGGCTTTGTGAAATGCTACTGGAGGAAGCGTTGGGTAAGTCGCTCGACATGACCTGCACTCCGAAACTTGTGTTGCGGGGCGATCGCGGCATGTGCGTGCATGCTCCGTGACTGCGCGGAATGTCGATAAACACGGATCACGACTGATCGCGACCATGCGTGCGTGACAGTTTAGGCCAACTCACCTTCAAAATCCTGCCTGAGCAAACACGATCACGAACTTGTGCAGCGTTCTGAATTCCTGCAATGCGCGGCATTCACGAAACGTTTTCAACGCGTTGTCATGTTTCAGGTCGATCAACATGTGAACGCACGCGAGCCCGCCAGCGCGCTTCGTGCGCCGGCTTCATCAAAACATGGCGGGATGAACTCGGTCTGGCGGCGCATGGCCATCGAAGAACGTCTTGATGTTGATGATAACTTTCTCGCCCATGTCAACGCGGCCTTCGAGCGTCGCCGATCCCATGTGCGGCAGTGCGACGACGCGTTCGGAGACGAGAAGTTTGGGGTTGATAGACGGTTCGTGCTCAAAGACGTCGAGACCGGCGCCGGCGATTGATTCAGAGTTTATCAGCCGCGCCAGTTCGTTCTCGTCTATCACCTCGCCGCGCGCGGTGTTGACGATGAATGAGGTGGGCTTCAACAGCTTCAAGCGACGGGCGGAAAGCAGATGATATGTGGCTGGTGTATGGGGGCAGTTGACAGAAACAATATCCATACGTGCCAGCATCTGATCGAGGCTTTCCCAATACGTCGCCTCAAGTTCCTGTTCGACGTCCTCGGCGACGCGTCGTCTATTGTGATAGTGGATTTGCAGACCGAACGCCTTGGCGCGGCGTGCTACGGCTTGGCCGATACGCCCCATGCCGATGATGCCCAGACGTTTGCCGAAAATTCTTTGCCCCAGCATCCAGGTGGGAGACCAACCCGCCCATTGGTTCCTGGGATCCTTGAGATAGGCTGTTGCTTCGGTCAAACGGCGTGGTACGGCCAGTATCAGCGCCATTGTCATGTCGGCGGTATCTTCGGTTAAAACACCTGGCGTATTGGTTACGGTGATGGAGCGATTGCGCGCGGTGTCGAGATCGATGTTGTCTACGCCGGTTCCGAAATTGGCGATCAGGCGCAGATTAGGTCCGGCCTGGCTGATTACGGCTCGGTCGATACGGTCGGTCACTGTCGGCACCAGAACGTCGCCCTCCCTCACGGCCTCGACCAGATCGGCCTGGCTCATGGGATGGTCGTCCTCGTTCAGGCGCGCGTCGAACAGCTCGCGCATGCGCGTTTCGATTACGTCGGGCAGCTTGCGGGTAACGATGACGACAGGCTTCTTGGTAGCTTGAGGCATGGCAACTTCCGGTTATAGGCGTAAAGCCGGTCTTGGGGCGTGATTCGCCGCATTGCGCGTCACGCCCATAGGTGGGTTTTCCGGACGTGTCTATCAGAAGGCCTTGGCAATGACAAAGTGCCCAATAGACTCTAATTCCTTGATGCCTGGGAATTTCGTCAGGCGGGGCCGTTTGGCGTTGGGGGCACTCAAGTGCGGCGCGAATGTGGGAGATATAGCGGCCAACATGGAAGGAATTCGTGCAGCCAATTGCGGCAGGAGGCGGGGACGCGAGGCGGTGTCGTGCAATTCGGGGCATACCGGCCTTTGGCGCGCGCAAATCTGGGCTTTTGCGGTTGCCGTGGTCACGGTTTCGATAGGAGTGTGGGCGATCCCGGTTGCCGCACAAGCGCCCGCCAAGGTCGGCGCCAGCGGGTTGCCTTTGCCGCGCTACGTCAGCCTCAAATCGGATCGTGTCAATTTGCGCAAAGGGCCTGGCACGGAATACCCCACGGCCTGGGTCTATCGCCGCGCAGGCCTACCGGTGGAGGTGGTCGAAGAATACGAATCATGGCGCAAAGTTCGCGATGCGGAGGGCACGACGGGCTGGATCCTATCGGCATTGCTGTCGGGGCGCCGCACGGCTCTGGTGCTGCCGTGGGAGTTGAAATCGGATGCGGCGCGGCCGCAGGTAGCATTGCGCACCAGCGATAGCGAGCGGGCACAGCCGGTCGCCATGATCGAGGCGGGGGTAATCGCAGACGTGCAAAGCTGCGATGGTGCATGGTGCTATGTCACCATCCAATCCTTCCGTGGCTATCTGGAACAGAAAAAATTGTGGGGCGTCTACGCCAACGAGCAGTTGAACTAGAGCGCTTTTCGATCCGATGGAATCGGATCAGCGCTCTAACTTTTTGGTTTGGTCGCATTTTCTGCGACGAACCGGTATCCACTTCGTCGGAAAATGCTCTAGAGCGCGTTTTTCACGCCGAGCCCAGCACACGCGGGCTGAACATGATCTAGGCGCTACGCGTTGCGATCACGCCTTGACGAGGCGGACGACGACGTCGATGTGGGAAATTTTCATGCCCTCTGGCGGCTCAGGCAAACCATCAACGCGAATGGAGTTACTTTCAATGTCCATCAACTCGCCGGCTTCCTCGACGAAAAAGTGGTTGTGATTAGATGTGTTGGTGTCGAAGTAGGCGCGAGTGCCGTCGATCGCCAATTCGCGCAGGAGGCCCGCGCGCTTGAACTGGTGCAGCGTATTGTAAACTGTTGCGAGGGAGACTTGTTCACCGGCTGCCAGGGCCTCAGCATGAAGCACTTCGGCAGTGATATGGCGGTCGCCTGAGCCGAAAAGCAATTCGCCCAATGCCAAGCGCTGCCGTGTTGGCCTAAGGCCAGCGCCGCGAAGGCGTGCGTCAATTCGGCTTTCGCCGGGGCAAACACGCTCCATCCCTTGCTTTGTCGTTTCTTGCGGGTCTTGCGGCCGGCTCATGACGTCGTCACTTCCTTATGAGTTATTTTTATCAGTCATCTTTCTACGAAACGCAGAGCGGCATCCAGGGCTGGTACTCCACAAAGGTCCGACGGCCGTTAGCTTGCGCTGTAGGGCTCACATAACGGCACAACTGCTTCAACGCGGCAAACTGTTATGCAGACAATCGCTCCGACGTCGAATTACAGCCCGTTGGCGCTTGACAGCTTCACATAATTCCCGCGCCTTAGCGGTACGAAATACCGGCTCGGATTCAATTATTATAGTGTGGTGGGCGGCGTACTGCAACTTGCGGGTGGCGCACCAAGACGTGCGTCTGTCCCGATCAAGCCCCAGATGCGGCTTGACGCTGGCCGTCTTTACCTTTTGAAGGGTAACCGAAAGATGCCTGGCGCCAGCCCGGCGGGAATTTGCGCCGTTCACCGGGGGAGCTGCCACGCCCATGACATCACGCCGATCGAGCTTCGAATTCGAGGACCTGCTGGAATGCGGACATGGCCGTTTGTTCGGGCCCGGCAATGCTCAGTTACCGCTACCACCCATGCTTATGTTCGACCGGATCTCGCATGTCTCGGAGGATGGCGGGGCGCATGGAAAGGGCCAGATACGGGCGGAACTTGCGGTGGCGGGCAATGAACGCCTCGATTGGTTTTTCGATTGCCATTTCGAAGGCGATCCGGTGATGCCCGGTTGCCTTGGCCTGGATGCGCTGTGGCAACTCACGGGGTTTTACCTGGGGTGGCTGGGCGCGCCGGGGCGCGGACGGGCCCTTGGTGTCGGCGAGGTCAAATTTTCCAACATGGTGCTGAAGTCGACGAAAAAGGTCGAATACGTTGTGGACATGAAGCGGGTCATTTTGCGCAAGCTCAAGCTGGCGATCGCTGATGGGACGTTGATTGCCGACGGCGAGCCGATCTACACGGCTGCCGATATGCGGGTCGGCCTATTCGAACGGGAAGAGGGCGCATGAGCCCAGCCCCTAAATTTCTGGCGTTGTTTTGGTCAAACCTGACCGCATGTAGAACATAATTGGCTAACCCACAGCGAATGGCTCGCATGGCCGTCTGGGGCGATTTGGACTACTCATTATTACCTGATTTGTCTAAGGCGATCAGAATAATGGAGCAGAGGGGAATTTAAGGACATGAGGCGCGTCGTCGTCACCGGTATGGGGATCGTTTCCTCGATCGGCAATTCAGGCCAGGAGGTGACGGCGTCACTCAGAGAGGCCAGGTCCGGAATCGTCAAGGCAGACAAATACGCCGAACTGGGGTTCAGGTGCCAGGTGCATGGTGCACCGCAGATCGACTGGACCGAGCACGTCCCGCGCAAGCCGCGGCGCTTCATCGAAGAGGGCGTCGGCTGGAATTACATTGCCATGGAGCAGGCGATCCAGGATGCGGGGCTGGAAGAGAGCGATGTCGTAAACGAACGCACCGGCATCATTGTTGGGGCAGGCGGACCATCGACACGCGCCATTGTCTCGGCAGCGGAGACCGCCCTCAACAGGGGGCCGAAGAAGGTCGGTCCGTTCGAAGTTCCCAAGGCGATGTGTTCGGGGCCCAGCGCTGCGCTTGCCACCAACTTCCGCATTAAGGGCGTCAACTATTCGATTTCGTCGGCGTGCTCGACTTCGGCGCACTGCATTGGCAATGCGGCTGAACTCATACAGTGGGGCAAACAAGACATCATCTTCGCAGGTGGGTGTGAAGAACTCGACTGGACACTGTCTGTCTTGTTCGACGGCATGGCCGCGATGTCATCCAAGTTCAACGACACGCCCGAGAAAGCCTCGCGTGCCTACGACAAAAACCGCGATGGCTTCGTCATTGCGGGCGGCGCAGGCGTTGTGGTGCTGGAGGAATTGGAGCATGCCAAGGCGCGTGGAGCCAAGATCTATGGCGAGGTGGTTGGGTACGGTGCAACGTCGGATGGCCACGACATGGTGGCACCGTCCGGAGAAGGCGCAGTGCGGTGCATGAGAATTGCCATGCAGGGGCTGGATGGGAACGGGGTTGGCAAAATCGACTACATCAACCCGCACGCCACTGCGACACCTGTGGGCGACGTCAAGGAAATCGAGGCGATCCGCGAGGTGTTCGGAAAAGATGTGCCCCACATTTCAGCGACAAAGTCCCTGACAGGCCATTCTCTGGGTGCAATCGGGGTTCAAGAGACGATTTTTTCCTTGCTGATGATGCAGGGTGATTTCATCTGCGAAAGCGCCAATATCCAGGAGATCGATCCGTTATTTGAAGACATGCCGATTGTTCGAACACGCATCGACAATGCTTCGCTTAACTGTGTCATGTCGAATAGCTTCGGGTTCGGCGGAACAAATGCAACTCTCGTGTTGCGCCGCTACAATGGTTAAGAAAACGTCATGTGACGGCGGTAGGGAGAGCCTTTCAGGCTCAATCAAGGTGCCACCACATGAATTTCTTCCGGAACGGCGGTTGCTGGTTCGAGACCAATACGCGCGCTGATGGCGCGGGAACGAGGGCGACAATGTCCGATATTAATTTTGCAAATCCAGGACCTTTGATGGCCGGTAAACGCGGCCTGATCATGGGTGTTGCCAACGAGCGCTCTATTGCATGGGGCATTGCGCGGGCCGTGGCTGGTCATGGCGCCAAGTTGGCGTTCACATACCAGGATGGCGCATTCGGCCGACGTGCGGTGCCGCTTGCCCAATCCGTAGGCTCCGACATTGTGGAGCCCTGCAACGTGCTTGATGAAGCAAGCGTCGACAACGTATTTGCGCGCATCGAAAAAGAATGGGGTGGGCTCGACTTCGTCGTGCATGCGCTGGCTTATTCCGACCCGCGCGAACTGGTCGGACGTTATGTGAACACTACGCGTGACAATTTTACCAACACCATGGTGATCTCGTGCTTTTCGTTCACCGAGGTGGCGCGGCGTGCGGCTGCGCTGATGAAGGACGGCGGATCCATGCTGACGTTGTCTTACGGGGGGGCGACCCGTTCGGTGCCTTCTTATAACGTTATGGGTGTTGCCAAGGCAGCGCTGGAAGCCTCTGTTCGGTATCTGGCTGCGGACCTGGGCCCGCAGAACATTCGCGTCAATGCGCTTTCGGCCGGCCCGATGCGTACCCTCTCAGGTGCCGGCGTTTCCGATGCACGCGTGATCTTCAACTTCCAGAAAGAGCATGCGCCTTTACACCGCACGCCGACATTGGACGAGGTTGGTGGATCCGCCCTTTATCTGCTGTCGCCGCTTTCGGGCGCCGTTACTGGCGAGGTTCACTTCGTTGACTGCGGCTATAATACGGTTTCGATGCCGAACCTGGATTCGCTGAAAGAGATTGACGCAGCAGACGGGCCAGGTGGCCGCTCAGCGGCCGAATAACGACCGCGAAAAAGAAGAACGAAATTTTCTCTGTAGAATCAATGCCGTTGCGGAAATCCGCGACGGCTTTTTTATTTTTTCGGTCCGTTATTCGAATTTTTGGGATTAGGGCGTGAACCAAATGGCTGGCGGCACGTTGTACGAGCACTAGACGCAGGGTAAACGATCAGGGAGACCGGATTTATGCATAAGTTACTGGCTATTGCGTTGAGCGCCGTGCTTTTAGCGCTGACGAGCCCCTCAGGAGCGATTGCTGCTCCGCTGAATAACAGTCAGAGCACACTTAACGCTGCACAAAGTTCGATTGTGCAGCAGGTTCACGGATGCCATCGCAATTGGCGCAGGGGCCGGGCTGGAACACACCGCCACGTAGGCCGCAGGTGCGCACGCATTGCGCGCTACGGCAAGCATCGTGGCAGAGGCTATCGTCATCGTGGACGCCGTTGTGAGACAACCTGCTACGGCATTGGGCCGCTTCGGGTTTGCGACCGCGACTGCGATTGATGGTCAGCAACCGAGAAAAGGTAAATTGAACTTTTTAAGCCGGCGTTGCTGTCCCCCCCCCTCCCCCACCCTCAGCGCGACCGGTTCACGAGGCAGGGCCCCCTCCCTGCCTCGTTTCATTTTCGGGCTTCAAAACTTCCATCATGTGTCGAATGGAAGTGGTTATTGAGAAGGCTCTTGACGGGCAGGCTCTGACCGCGTCAGACACGCGTTCATGATTGGAATATTCGATTCAGGCCTTGGGGGACTAACGGTTTTGAGGGCGCTTGCCGCCCGCTTTCCAGATTCTGAATTCCTCTATCTGGGTGACCACGCCAACGTCCCATACGGCAATCGCCCGTCTGATGAGATCGTCGAGTTAACGCGCCGTGGAGTGGAGGAGCTTTTCAAGCGTGATGCCAAGCTAGTCCTGCTTGGCTGCAACACGGCAACGGCTGTGGCGGCCAGGCGGCTGCAGCAGGTTTGGCTGCCTGGCGCAAACTGGCCTGGCCACAACATTTTGGGCATTGTCGCGCCGACCGTGGAGGCAGCGACGCAAACGCCATGGGCGGTTACGACACCGCAATATCCGCAAAAATACACCACCGACTTACTGGCCGTATTCGGTACGACGCGCACGGTGACATCGGGGGTCTACCCTGAAGAGATTCGCAAGCGTTGTCCGCGCATGCGCGTGTTCCAGCAGGTTGCCGCGAACCTGGCAGGCGCAATTGAGGACGAGGCGCCTGAAGACGAACTGGATGGATTGGTAGCAGAGGCGGTGCGCGGTTTGCGCGCGCAGACCAATGGCGTGGAACCCGACCGCGTTATTCTAGGTTGCACACACTTTCCCATCGTGGAGCGTTTGTTCGCGAAACACCTGGGATCTTCGGTGCGCATTCTTTCGCAGCCTGAAGTCGTTGCTGACAGCCTGGAGCATTACCTTGAGCGGCATCCACATTTTGCGGACTGTTCGAGAGCGGGTGGGCTTCATATGCTGACAACGGGTTCTGCAAATGAGATCAGCGCGCGGGCTCAGGTTTTCTGGCCGGACGCGCCAACGTTCCAACACACCAAGACGTGAAATGTGACGCGCTGTATTGCGTGTGGACGCAACGATATCATCGAAGATGGGATTTATGCACTTGGGTGGTGAGCGTTGGTAAGCCTCCACACGCCTTTGAATACCTGCCGCAGCAGATTGCGGCCGGCGCGCTCTATCCGTTGCTCGGTGTACTGCTGTCCCCCATTGTCGCAGCCGCGGCCATGAGTCTGTCCTCGGTCAGCGTGATGGGCAATGCCTTGCGATTAGGCGAGACTGCCATTTGAAGACATTTCAAGGTCTGGTTGAATGTTCGTGTTGGCTAGACATAAGCGCTCGCGTTCGTGCCTGCCGCAAAACTGACCAGTCGCCCAAAAAATGGGTTTTTCTTAATATCGTCAAGTATTCATCCTATATTTGTACATGAAAAATACATGAGTACTTAATTATTTCTTGCGCCTATTCTCTAGCCTTACATTAAACTGTCGTCAAAAAAAGTGCGATGATTTGGACTCGACAGGAACTCATCATCACTATTACAGTCCGCACGCTGGGCTCGACGCGATTGGTCGCGAGCTCGTTTCCACCAGATCGGCGGCCTTAGTCGCGCAGACATCTTGTCTGAACGATCCGGAATCACGCGTCTGACGGCGCACGCATGGCCCTCACAACCGAAGGTCGCACTGAAAAACCAGAGAATTCATAGGCTTTAGATGTCGGCAGTTCGAAAACTTCCCGATGGCACCGCGAACGAGCAGGACTTCGGTACTAACCCAGTTGAACGTCGCAAGACGGACAACTACCAGAAGGAATACATCCAATCCTTCGTCGAGAAGTGGGACAACCTCATCGACTGGAATGCCCGCGCTGAAAGCGAGGGTCAGTTCTTTATCGACATGCTGCGTGCACGCGGAAAGGACAAGGTGCTCGACGTTGCCACGGGAACGGGCTTTCATTCGGTGCAACTCAAGAAAGCTGGATTTGATGTCACCTCCGCGGACGGCAATGCGGAGATGTTATCCAAGGCGTTTGAAAACGCGCGTGAAAATGGATTCGTTCTCAAGACTGTGCATGCAGACTGGCGGTGGCTCAACAAGGACATCCACGGCAAGTTCGACGCCATTATCTGTCTTGGAAATTCGTTCACGCACCTGTTTGACGAACGCGATCGCCGCAAGGCACTGGCCGAGTTTTATTCGGCTCTGAAACACGACGGCATTTTGATACTCGACCAGCGCAACTACGATGCCATCCTCGATGTCGGTTTTGATTCCAAGCACAAATACTATTACTGCGGCGACAACGTCGTTGCTGAGCCCGAACACATCGATAAAGGTCTGGCCCGCTTCCGCTACTCGTTTCCGGATGGGTCGACCTTCAATCTCAACATGTTTCCTTTGCGTCGATCGGAAGCACGACGGTTGATGAAGGAAGTGGGCTTCCAGCGCATAAAAACCTACGGCGACTTTCAAGAGACCTACGAAGAGAATGATCCCGACTTTCTGATTCACGTTGCGGAGAAAACCTATGCCGCAGAGTAATCAAAACGCCGTTGATCTCGCAGAGGCCTACTACGACAGCGATGACGCCGACGCGTTTTATCGCGAGATCTGGGGTGGAGAAGACATCCATATCGGCCTTTACGATCCGCCGGACCTGGACATCAGCACCGCCAGCCACAACACAGTCGTTCGGCTCGCCGGTATGATCGACGGGCTCAACGAGACATCACGTGTGCTTGACATCGGAGCAGGGTATGGCGGTGCGGCGCGCTACCTTGCAAAGACGTTTGGTTGCCGCGTCACCTGCCTCAATCTGTCTGAGGTGCAGAACGCGGCCAACGAGAAGAAGAACAAGGAGCAAGGGCTTTCGTCATTGGTGCGCGTGGTGCACGGCAACTTCGAGGACCTGCCATTCCAGTCGGGTGTATTCGATGTCGTGTGGTCACAAGATGCCATTTTGCATTCTGCAAACCGGGCAAAAGTTCTGGCTGAAGTAACGCGTGTGCTTGGGCCGGGCGGCCAGTTCGTGTTCACAGACCCGATGCAGGCCGACGACTGCCCAGAGGGTGTTTTGCAACCGATCCTCGACCGCATCCACCTGGCGAGCCTTGGTTCACCCGAATTCTATCGAGAGGAACTCAAGAAGCTGGGGCTTGAGGAGAAGGCCTTCGAGCCGATGCTGATCCACCTTGAGCGACATTACGCACGGGTTGGCCAGGAGCTGGAAAGCCGACGAACGGAAATTCAAATGCACGCCAGCGGTGACTATGTCGACCGCATGCTGGGCGGGTTGAAGAATTGGGTAAACGGCGCCAGGGCCGGTCACCTCATGTGGGGCATGTTCCACTTCGTCAAGCGCTGACGCACCTTTTGGCAGCGAGCAACCGGCGACTGGTACAGCGGCCAGCGAAGCAGCCGTCAGCGGGTCGCCGTGTTCAGGAAAGGTATTTTCCTGAACTGCGTCGCGCGTCAAATTCTGCCACTGGAGAGATATAGATGGCGAGCGAAAGCCGGCGCGGTGATGTGGAAAGCACAGAGAGCGACGCCCAATATGACCACGGCTACGTGGTGGGGCAGGACAACATTGAAGTTCTTGGCCTCGACATCCACAATCCTGTATTCATCATCTCCGCGCTGGTCGTTATTGCATTCGTTGCGCTGTCGCTGATCTTCCAAACCGAAGCGAAGGAATTCTTTGTCACGCTTCGTCCGTGGCTGACATCCAAGTTCGACTGGCTATTCCTGCTGACAGGAAATGTCATCATCGCGACGTGTTTGTTCGTCGCGGTGTCGCCATTGGGCAAAGTGCGACTTGGCGGCGCTGATGCGAAACCGGAGTTCTCCTATAGCGGCTGGTTTGCCATGCTGTTTGCTGCGGGTATGGGCATCGGCCTGATGTTCTTTGGCGTGCTGGAGCCGATCTATCATTTGCAATCGCCGCCGCTTGGCGTCAGTCCGCAGGATGTGGATGCGGCGCGGCGCGTGGCGATGGCGGCGACCATCTTCCACTGGGGCCTGCATCCTTGGGCAATATATGCGCTTGTGGGCATGGCGCTTGGACTGTTCGCCTACAACCACAACCTACCGCTTTCGATACGGTCCGTTTTCTATCCGCTTCTAGGTAACCGCATCTTTGGATGGCCTGGACACATCATCGACACGCTGGCCGTTTTTGCAACGCTGTTCGGCCTGGCAACATCGCTTGGCTTTGGCGCCTCGCAGGCAGGTGCGGGCATCGAATATCTGTTCGGCGTACCGATGACGCTCGGCAACAAGGTCCTGCTGATCGTTGGCATCACTTCCATCGCAGTCATTTCGGTTGTAGCAGGGCTGGATACGGGCGTTAAACGGCTCAGTGAGCTCAACATGATACTGGCGATTGTGCTGCTGATTTACGTTATACTGGCTGGGCCAACTTTGACGATCTTTTCGACGGCAGCTCAGGCGAGCGTCGATTACCTTGCGTATCTGCCTGCGCTGAGCTCGTGGTGGGACCGGCCCGACATCGCATTCCTACACGACTGGACGAGCTTCTACTGGGCCTGGTGGATTTCTTGGTCGCCATTTGTGGGCATGTTCATCGCGCGGATTTCGCGCGGACGAACGGTGCGCGAATTCGTCATCGCCGCGTGCCTGGTTCCACTCGCGGTATCGGTGTTGTGGATGAGCGCGATGGGCGGCACGGCCATTCATCAGCTTCTGGCCGATGGCTATCAGGGGGTTGCGGAAAACGTTACCAACAACACGCCTGAACTTGCGCTTTACAAAATGCTGGAGCCGCTCCCGTATGGCCATATCGCCTCGTTCGTCGGCATTGTCCTGGTGATCGTGTTCTTTGTTACCTCGTCGGATTCAGGTTCGCTGGTGGTGGACACGATAACGGCGGGCGGCAAACTTGAGGCGCCGGTTCCGCAGCGTGTGTTCTGGGCATCATTCGAGGGACTTGTGGCGATTGCTTTGTTGGCCGGTGGCGGTCTGCAAGCGCTCAGGGCAGCGGCAATTTCAACAGGGCTGCCCTTTGCTATCGTATTGCTTTTGATGTGCGTGAGCCTGATCGTCGGCCTCAGGCGCGAGTTGCGCTCATATGGCAGTTAGAGCATTCCGATCCGATGGGGTCGGATCGGAATGCGCTCTAGATCGCGTTCACTTTTCACGGAATCACGAACGCGATCTATTTTCTTTTATTTTGAGCATGTTCTTCACGCCGAACCGCGTACACTTCGGCTGAACATGCTTTAGAGCATCGTGCGCTATATCGGGATCATTCTGCGTCGCCGGCCAACAAGGCCTTGTAGAGCAGACCACCAATAATACCGCCGACGATTGGTGCGGCCCAGAATAGCCAGAGCTGTGTGATCGCATCGCCACCTGCAAACAACGCCTGGCTGGTCGAGCGTGCCGGGTTGACCGAAGTATTGGATACAGGAATAGCGATGAGGTGAATCACGGTCAGGGCGAGGCCGATCGCTATCGGCGCAAATCCTGCCGGCGCACGACTGTCTGTCGATCCTAGAATTATGATCAAGAAGAAAGCCGTCAGAACGACCTCGGCGATAAAGACTGACGTCATGGAATAACCGCCCGGCGACTTGTCGCCGAAACCGTTCGAGGCGAAACCGCCAACACCGGAAAAATCAGCTTTACCGCTGAAGATCAAAAAAAGCACGAAAGCCGCGGACACGGCGCCAATGAGTTGGGCAATGATATAGGGCAAAAGTTCCGCAAACGAAAATCGCCCGGCCACGGCCAGCCCGGTTGAAACGGCCGGGTTGAAATGGCCTCCAGAGATGTGTCCAACGGCATAAGCCATCGTCAGCACAGTCAATCCAAACGCAAGTGCGACCCCAACAAAACCAACTCCCAATGTCGGGTATCCGGCAGCGAATATGGCGCTACCGCATCCTCCGAAAACGAGCCAGAAGGTGCCAAAAACCTCTGCGAGTAGTTTTCTTGACATTACAGCTTTCCTCAATATGGCATAGGGCCGGCCAAACGGCGGCCGTATGGCTATGTGAAATGACGTACCTTGATCGACCGGTGGCCGGTCAGATCTGAAATTGCTGGTACCTGCGACACCAGGAAAGCCTGATTGGCGGAACAATAGTTTTGCTGTTTGGATTGGTAGCCATCGGAACGTCTGCGGTGCGCTTGTTTATTGCGTATTAGAGAAAAAGTACGGCGCCGTGGTCTTTGGTATGGCGGAACATGATGACGTCAAGTCGAAGCAACTGGTTTGCAGTATTGCATTTTGGAATGCACAAAACTTCATGTGGCAGCGCATCACATCTGGTGCGGGTGCTAGAGCGCTTTTCGATCCGATGGAATCGGATCGGCGCTCTAGCTTCTTGTTTGGTCGCATTTTCTTCGACGAACCGGCATCCACTTCGTCGGAAAATGCTCTAGAACTTCGTGCGTTAAATCGGAACCAAATCTGTTTCTCAAGATGCATATAAAAAAGGCCACCGAACATTGTGTCCGGTGACCTTTCAGCATTTGGTTGTTGGCGTATGACTTAAGCCGGCGGTGCTCAGCCGCGGTCGCGGCGCGGGCCGCCTCGGCCGCGCCCGCCTTCACGGTCACGACGCGGTGGGCGTGTGCGGCTGAGTTCTTCAGCAGGATCAGGAGCGCCTTCTTCGCGCGGTATCTCCTGGCCAGTCTCCTGATCGACGATCTTCATCGACAAGCGGACCTTGCCGCGATCATCAAAGCCCAAGAGCTTTACGTAGACTTCCTGGCCTTCTTTCAAAACTTCGCCGACCGTCTCGGGGCGACCTTGGGTCAGTTGAGATATATGGACGAGGCCGTCCTTGGGTCCGAAGAAATTCACGAAGGCGCCGAAGTCCATGATCTTGACGACCTTGCCCTTGTAAATCTCTCCGACCTCGGGCTCTGACGTGATGGCCTTGATGCGCTTGATTGCATCTTCGATGGCGTCACGGTCAGATGAGGCGATCTTGACGGTACCATCGTCCGATATGTCGATCTTTGCACCGGTTTGCGCGACCAGTTCACGGATGACCGAGCCACCAGACCCGATCACGTCGCGGATTTTGTCAGTTGGGATGTTGATGGTCTCGATGCGTGGAGCATAATCGCCCAGTTCATCACGCGCTCCGGTGATCGCCTTGGACATTTCTCCAAGAATGTGCAGGCGGCCTTCGTTCGCCTGGTCGAGCGCTATGCGCATGATTTCTTCGGTGATGCCGGTAATCTTGATGTCCATCTGCAGCGATGTGACACCCTTTTGCGTGCCGGCGACCTTGAAGTCCATGTCGCCCAGGTGGTCCTCATCGCCGATGATGTCGGAGAGAACGGCATAGTCGTTACCCTCCTTGATGAGGCCCATGGCGATGCCGGCAACTGGTGATTTCAAGGGAACACCAGCATCCATCAAAGCAAGCGATGTGCCGCACACTGTTGCCATAGACGAAGAACCGTTGGACTCGGTGATCTCGGAGACGACGCGGACGGTGTAAGGAAACTCTTCGGCATCCGGCATCAGCGGGTGGACCGCGCGCCACGCGAGCTTGCCGTGGCCGATTTCGCGGCGGCCGGGCGACCCCATGCGGCCGGTTTCGCCAACGGAGTAGGGCGGGAAGTTGTAGTGGAGCATAAAGCGTTCACGGCGGTTGCCTTCCAGCGCATCGATGAACTGCTCATCATCGCCAGTGCCCAGCGTTGCAACGACCATCGCCTGGGTTTCACCGCGGGTGAACAATGCCGATCCGTGCGTGCGCGGCAGGACATGGACCTGCGAGACAATCGGGCGGACGGTCTTCAAATCGCGTCCGTCTATGCGCTGCCCGGTCTTGACCACGGATCCGCGCATGATGTCCATCTCGACCGACTTGAAGCTGTCACCCAGCAGAACCTTTTCGGCAGCGTCATCTTCGGGGATCTGTATCTCGGAGAACACCTTTTCCTTGGCGGCGGCGACCATATCCTGGCGCTTTTGCTTTTCAGGCGTGGAGAAGGCTTCGACCAGCATGGCTTCGGCAACCGCCTTGACCTGGTCCTTGTACTTTGCCTTGTCGGGCAGTTCGAGGTCCCACGGCTCTTTGGCAGCTTTTTCCGCGAGCTTGATGATGGCGTCGATGACCGGCTGGAAGTGACGATGACCGAACATGACAGCTTCGAGCATCTGTTTTTCGGGCAACTCCTTGGCTTCCGATTCCACCATCATGACAGCGTCCTGCGTGCCGGCGATGACGAGATCGAGAGAGGAATCCGACATCTCGTCGATCATTGGATTGAGGACGAACTCATCGTTGATGATGCCGACGCGGGCCGCACCGATGGGGCCCAGGAAGGGAAGTCCTGAAAGTGTAAGCGCGGCTGACGAGGCCACTAGTGCGAGAATGTCAGGATCATTCTCCATGTCGTGGGAAAGCACTGTAACGATGATCTGCACTTCGTTCTTGAAGCCATCGACGAACAGTGGCCGGATGGGGCGGTCAATAAGGCGCGAAGTCAGAATTTCCTTTTCGGTCGGGCGGCCTTCGCGCTTGAAGTAGCCGCCGGGAATCTTGCCAGCGGCATAGGTCTTTTCTTCGTAGTTCACGGTCATCGGGAAAAAGTCGATGCCTGGTCTGGGCGACTTGGCGGCAACGACAGTCGCCAGCACACTGGTTTCTCCGTACTGGGCAATGACGGCGGCGTCAGCCTGGCGGGCAACCTGCCCGGTCTCGAGGCGTAATTTTCGGCCGCCCCAATCAATTTCCACGCGATGAATGTCGAACATGTTCGGTCTTTCGTTCGTTTCGGACTTCGGTTCTAATTTTCAGTCTTCGTTTTGCGCCGGCGTTCTAGAGCGCATTGTGATCCGATGGAATTGGATCGGCGCTCTAGCTTCTTGTTTGTTCGCATTTTCTTCGACGAACCGGTGTCCACTTCGTCGGAAAATGCTCCGGCATTAACGTGTATTGCGCCGGCATCCGTTCAGACGCCGACGCTCGCATAAAATGAATGATGGTCGCACCGCAAATAGCAACGCGCCAGCGCTGCCTCGGCGCTTTTCGGCTCGCCTGCCTTCAGCATCTATTCGTGCGACACACTTCACGCTGGACCGCTTTGCACTACAGCTCAACATGCTCTAGCGGCGGATGCCCAGCTTCTCGATGATCGTCTGGTAGCGCGATGCGTCCTTCGCCTTGACGTAGTCGAGCAGGTGACGGCGGCGCGAAACCATCTTCAAAAGGCCGCGACGGGAGTGGTTGTCCTTCTTGTGCGTCTTGAAGTGCTCGGTCAGGTGGTTGATGCGCTCGGTGAGGATCGCGATTTGCACTTCAGGCGAACCAGTATCGTTAGCCTTCGTGGCATTGGTCTTGATCACTTCGGCTTTGGCGGCCTTACGCTCAGGGGAAATCAGCGACATCGGGCATATCCTTTCAGAATTGGGATTCTTGTTCACCGAGGCCATTCTCGGCATGGCGGCCACAGCCGGGATGTCGTCCAGCGGGGTCGCTTATGGTGCTTATTGCCGATGAACCCGGCAAAAACAGGCTGTGCGGACCACCAGGGTCCGCACAGTTGGGGTTCTTATACACGAAACTTGAGCCTTGGCGAGTGCAAAGCGCGGTGGTCGAGGGGGACCGGCAAGGCTGATTTGAATGGACGGGGGGCTGATTTCACCATTGCCGCACGAAAGATTTCAAGCCTTATTAAACAATGTTCATCGGAGCCGAAGTTGTATCGACGTGACAACTGGCCGGTTTTGACGAGATTTGAAGCACGTCCGGCCGCATGCACCCGCCACTTTAAATTTTAAAGTTGGGTTTCGGCGGCCTCACGTTGCGCGACTTCGCCCTCGGGATCGCCCGTGGCGACTGGTAAATCCGGCGGTGGGCGGGTTACCAGATCGGCTGGATCAAGAGGCACCGGGCTGATGTCCAATTTCTCAGACACTCGGCTTGCGCCAACTTCATGCTCGTAAATGATCTGCGGATCTGTGGGATCGATGCCATTGGCCTGGAACGCTTCCTTTATGGCTTGCACGGCACGAGCTCGCGTGACAACCTCTGTCGATCGCCGCGACTCGATCCACCAACGAACCTTGAGCGCAAGCGACGTCGCCCCCAAATCCCAAGGCAGCACTTGTGGTGGAGGCTCCTTGAGAATTTCATCGATTTGACCCAATGCCGCCTCGATCAAACACGTGATCGTTCTTATATCGTTGTCGTAGCCCACGGTGACATCGAGATCGACGCGGCGATACTTGAAGGCCGTGTTTACGATGATCGATTGCGTGTAGATCTCGGCATTGGGCACGACGACCATGCGGCCATCGTAGGTTTTGATGAGCGTTGCACGTTGTGTGATTTTTTGAACCGTACCTTCGATGTTTGCGAGCGCCACCTGATCGCCGCGCCGGAACGGCTGACGCAGAAGAATTAGAAGACCCGCAAGCCAATTCTGCAAAATATCCTTGAATGCAAAGCCGATGGCAATCGAGCCAATGCCCAGGCTTGCAAGCAGGTCACCCGGGTTCACGGATGGCAAAACAACGGTTAGGGCCAGCAAAACACCAAATAACGTAATGCTCCAAAAAACAAAGTCGGACACCATCTCGCCGAGATCTGCCCGGTTGCGTTTCTTGAATTGGATTTTGGAGAGCCAACTGAGCCCCCAGGCGAGGAGAAGAAAGAAAACCGCGACGATAGTGCCGACAATCATGTTTGGCAGTAATGCAAAAAACGAATCGAACCAATCGCCGACCTTTGTCCAGGCAATGTGCATGCCGTCTTCGAATTCTTTATTTTTTTCAGGCATTCGCCACTAAGTTCCAATCGACGAAATTGATGTCAGCATAAACCTCGTTTGTAACGTTCCAGCCGATGAGCAGGTTCCCGATGTCTTCAATTTTCTCGGTTTCATCCTGCCAGATTGAACACGCGGGTTGGGTGGAGGGCGCCTTTCTCAATTTCACCAAGGGCAACGAGGCGGCCTTTGAAGGTGGCAAAGACCGGGCCTGAGGCGACTGGCGCGTCGCGGCCGCGAATCAGTATGGCGCGGCCCATCGCAAGGTTTGTTGCGTCCTGCTGGGATACCTGAAGTTCCTGCAGATCCGTTAGCGCGGCCTCGACGGGCATCAGAAACTGACCGATGTCGCCGCCATTGGCCGGATCAGCCGCCTCGCGCAACTCGTCCAGCGTCACCGCGTCATCTTCGCAGAAGGGGCCAACACGGGTGCGTCTCAACTTCGTTACGTGGCCGAAACACCCAAGCCGCCGGCCCATGTCGCGAGCCAAAGCACGCACGTATGTACCCTTGCCGCATTCGGCTTCGAACACGGCGGTGTGTGGATCTGGCGTTTCGATAAGGCGCAGTTCCTCGATGACGACGATACGCGGCGCGAGTTCGACAACTTCGCCCTCGCGGGCCAGGTCATAGGCACGATTGCCGTCGACCTTGATGGCAGAGAAAGAAGGTGGGCGTTGGCTGATCTCCCCGGTGAACTCGTGCAGCAGAGATTCTATATCGGCACGCGCGGGTCGCTTGTCGGCGCGATTAACGACCTCGCCTTCGGCGTCGTCCGTGGCGGTCTCCATGCCCCAGCGCACGGTGAAGCGATAGGCCTTCTCGCCGTCCATGGCAAAAGACACCGTCTTCGTCGCCTCGCCGAATGCAATCGGCAAAATTCCTGTTGCGAGCGGATCGAGCGTGCCTGCGTGGCCGGCCTTTTGCGCTTCGAACACACGTTTTGCCGCGCCGAGCGCCTGCGTCGAGGTTACTCCAAGCGCCTTATCGAGAATTAGCCAGCCGTGAACTGGATTACCTTTTTTGCGTCGGGCCATGTTGCGTTTCTGATTATGGGTTGCAGGGGCTAGAGCGCGTTTTTAATCCGATGGAATTGGATTGGCGCCCTAGCTTCTTGTTTGGTCACAGTTTCTTCGACGGACCGGCGGCCACTTCGTCGGAAAATGCGCTAGAGCGTCGTGCGTTATATCGGGATCATTCTGCTGCGGCGAATTTGTTTCCAAGGTCAAGTAGGGCTGCGCAGCCGATTGGCCGTTGCCGCCGCCCTATCGGAAACTGATTGCATACTTATTTCTCAAGGTCCTGACGGACCTTCGGGGAGTGCAGCAGGCGCTCAATACGCATGGCTTCCTCGAACGTTTCATCTTCGCGAAAGCGCACATCGGGGGCGTATTTCAAATCAACGGCGTGCGCTACCTCAGCCCGAATGTATTTGCGATTCCGTTCGAGTGCCGAAAGCACAGAGGTCATATCCGTGCCGCCAAGCGGCATGATGTAGGCGGTAGCGATTTTCAGGTCGGGTGACATTCGCACTTCAGTAACCGTAATGACGTGACTTTGAATGATGTCATCGTGAATCTCGCCGCGTGACAGCAGCCCGGCAAGGGCGTGGCGCACGCTTTCACCGACGCGGAGTTGCCGCTGGGAGGGGCCTTTCGCGGACGCGTTCCTAGAGTGTTTGGCCAACGGTCTTCTCCTTGGCGAGTGCTACAAATGCGGCCGCCTCTTCGGGCGTGGCAAAAGCGCGTTTGGGCACCATCCAACCCATTCGATTGTTGGGCCAAAGCAGAACCTGTTGGGGAAAATCGTCTACCCGGCGGATCAATTCCCACTTCTGCACGCCTTCAGACAGTTCGGATTTGATAGCAAAGCCCTCCTCGCCGGCTTCGAAATCCATATCGAATTCTCCAAGGCGTTGATGGGCAAAGCTGCGACGGCGGTGCCACGGGCCAACAACAAAGCGCAAGATCAACAGTACCGCTGCAAGCACCAGGAAATATGCCAGCCAGCCTGCTTGTCCCTCCCATACGGCTGCGCCAGCGGATATCAAGAGGACCGAAACAAGTGCGTAGTACATGGCCTCGGCGAAACGCCGGGGCGACGTCAGGCGGGCCTGGGCACGCGACAGGACGCAATAGTCGTCGTACGTCCAGCGATATATCACATGGAAATGGCGGGGCATTTGTTCTCCTTCCGCGCCGGGGTGGGACCAGCGACGGTGGCTTGAGCCTTCAATCAACCGATCTGCACCGTGTAGACGTCCTGTCCGGTTTCCTTCAAGCGCTCTGCTATGCCTGCAATGATCTTGTTGGCTATCTCAGGGACAAGGGTTGGGCCCTCAAACCAGATTTGGAGCCCTGGCATTTCATCTGAAATTATAATGATAGCATCGGTCGGCTTGTGATGGAGGCGCAACGTCCCCCACCCTTCGACACGCTCGCAGCCCTCCGGCACCAGCTTGGCAAGCACATCGGGCGGCAGCTCCAGGAAGCGCCCGTCTTCGCGCTTTATCAGAAATTCAGCCATGGCGTTTCAGCACGTTCGCGAATTGAAGTGTGGTTGAAAAGCGAACGCGGCGGCATCTACATACCGCCGCGTTGCCGGTCATTGGGGTGATCGCGTCAAAGCGTGCGTTTCACCGTCTCGACGTTAAAGCATTCGATGACGTCGCCTTCGCGCAGATCGTGATAGTTGGCAAAGCTCATGCCGCATTCCTGTCCTGCAGGAACCTCCTTCACGTCGTCCTTGAAACGCTTCAAGATAGACAGTGAGCCCTCGTGGATGACGACGTTGTCGCGGATCAAGCGCACCTTGGCACCACGCTCCACCTTGCCGTCAGTAACAAGGCAACCGGCGACCTTGCCCACCTTGGAGATGTTGAAGACCTGGCGAACCTCTGCGTTACCGAGGAAGATTTCGCGGATGGTCGGAGCAAGCAAGCCGGACATGGCCGCTTTCACATCATCCACCAGATCGTAAATGATGTTGTAGTAGCGTATCTCGACACCGTCGCGATCCGCCGCCGACTTGGCTTGTGCATTGGCACGAACGTTGAACCCAACGACGACAGCCTTTGAGGCGTTGGCAAGTGAGATATCCGATTCTGTGATGCCGCCGACGCCCGAATGGATAATGCGCGCTTCGACTTCATCGGTGCCGAGCTTCTTCAACGCACCAGCGATGGCTTCGACAGAGCCCTGCACGTCGCCCTTTACAAGAAGGGGGAATTCCTTGCGGCCCGCCTCCTTCAAGGACTGCATCATCTGTTCAAGCGTACGCGGCGCGGCAGCAGAGCCCAGCGCCTCACGCCGCTTCCTGACGCGGTAATCGGTGATCTCGCGGGCGCGTGCCTCGTTTTCCACAACGGCGAACTGATCGCCCGCCTCGGGTGCGGAATCAAAGCCAAGGATTTCGACAGGGACCGATGGACCGGCCTTGGCGACGTTCTGACCCTGGTCGTCGATCAGCGCGCGCACACGGCCCCAGGCCGAGCCGGCGACGACAATATCACCCACTGACAACGTTCCTCGCTGCACGAGGACGGTACCGACGGGTCCGCGACCACGCTCCAATTTGGCTTCGACGACGATGCCTTCGGCGGAACGGTTTGGATTGGCCTTCAGGTCCAGGATTTCGGCCTGAAGATGTATTGCCTCCAAAAGCTTGTCGAGGTTGGTCCGCTTCAGCGCCGAAACCTCGACTTCGAGCGTTTCACCCGACATGCTCTCCACAACGATCTCGTGGTTCAACAGCTCGGTGCGTACGCGCGAGGGATCGGCTTGCGGCTTATCAATCTTGTTGATGGCGACAATTACGGGCACTTCCGCAGCCTTGGCGTGATTTATGGCCTCGATTGTCTGGGGCATGACCCCATCGTCTGCGGCAACAACGAGCACGACGATGTCGGTCACCTTGGCACCGCGTGCGCGCATGGCTGTGAATGCTTCGTGGCCTGGTGTGTCGACGAACGTCACCTTGTCGCCGGACGGTGTTTCAACCTGGTAGGCACCGATGTGCTGCGTGATGCCGCCGGCTTCGCCCGAAACCACGTTGGCCTGACGGATTGCATCCAGCAATGAGGTCTTGCCGTGATCGACGTGACCCATGATCGTCACCACGGGTGCGCGATCTTCCAGATCCTCGGTAACGTCCTCCTTGCCGATGAAACCAACTTCAACATCAGCTTCCGAAACGCGCTTGGCAACGTGGCCAAACTCGGCAACGATCAACTCGGCGGTATCGGCGTCGATGACGTCGTTGATCTTATGCATCGCGCCTTGCTTCATCATGTACTTGATGACGTCGACGGCGCGCTCAGTCATGCGGTTTGCCAGCTCGGCAATGGTAATGACCTCGGGAACAATGACTTCGCGGGTGATCTTCTCGCGGCTCTGGGAAATGCCCATCGCCTTCTGTTTCTCGCGCTCACGTTTGCGCTTGAGCGAGGCCAGAGAACGTTCACGCTGTTTTTCGTCGAAGGCGTTGTTAATGGTCAGCTTTACGCGCTCGCGACGCTCGTCACCTGTCTTGGCCGTGGGGCGCGAAAGCTTGCCGCCGCGCTTTGAACCGCGATCGTCATCGTCGGTGGCTGGCTGCGGCGTCGCCAGGCGGGGCTGACGCTTGGGCAATTCGACTTCGGGTGCATCACCAGGAGGTGCGGCCTTGCCACCACCGCGACGCGGCGGCGTTGGAAGAAGGATCTCTTTGGGCTTGCCACCTTCGCGCGGCATCATAGCCGGATTGAGACTTTGCGGGCGCGGTCCACCACGGCCTGGGCGCGCGGACGAACCAGCATCGCCACCGCCACGCCGATCATCATTGCGCGACCTCGGCCTGCGGTTGTGGTCCGTGTCGGCACGGTTGTCTCTGGTCGAAGCGGCCGGCTTTGGCTTTGGCTGCTCAGCGGCATCTTCGACAGACTTTGCCGGAGCTTGCGGTTCTGTATTGGCGGTTTCCTGTTTGGCTGCCACCGTTTCGGGTTGAACTGGCGCTGGCTCGGCAGACTTCTCCACGGCTGGAGGTGTGCTTTCTGCAGCGGGCGTCTCCTGCGGAGCTTTGGCTTCGGCAGGGGCCGGCGGCGGTTGGGCCGCCTGTTCTTCTTCAGCTCGGGCCCGGGCCGCTGCCAACGCGCGAGCGCGCGTCTCGATTTCCTCTTCGGAAAGCGATTTTGCGGCCTCACCAGGAGCGGCCTTTGCCGGAGATGGAGCCTTGGGCTTCGCCTTTGCCACAGCCGGTTTCGGCTTGTGTTCAGGGGCCGCAGGCTTTTCAGCCTCGGCGCCTGGCGTGTTTAGCTTCCGCGTCTTGCGCTTCTCGACAACCACCGACTTTGAGCGGCCGTGGCTGAAGTTCTGGCGCACGTGGCCGGATTCGACCGTGCGGGCCAAGCTTAGAGGCTTGCGGCCGCCGCGAAGTGTCTTATCGCCAGAGTCTTTCGTTTCCGTCATTCGATATCCGTTCAAGCGTCCAGTTTGGCGGTCTGTACCGATTCATCGGCTTCACCCTGGGGTGAATCACGATGCACAATTCCCGACCGGTAGCGCTGCAAGCGCCCAGCCTCAGCCAGGAAGCGGTCAGTTATGCCGCCCTTCTTGAGGCCAGCATGTACCACATTTGGCCGTGCAATGGCCAAACTCATTTGAGCTACGGTCAAAACCGCGACGATACGGCCATTTGGGCAGCGCTGGCCTTCGCCGTCCGTATTTCGCGTGGCGCCGGAAGCACATGCCAGAAACTTGCGATCGAGCTTGCTGCGACCGTCCTCAGCCGCGTCACTGCCGTGCACAAGTGCACAAACCCTGCCCTCGGCGATTGTGCGCGAGATCTTCTCGAAACCGGTAATGAGAACGCCCGCCTTGTTGGCCAAGGACAAAGCCTCGCCAACCCGGCGCATCAGCAGCGCCTCCACCTGATCGGGCAGGTCGGCTGGAACGTCGATCTTGCGTTTCAGGCTTTTGGCGAAGGATTTCCCGGCAACCGCTCGCGCCATACTTTGGCGGTCGGCAGTAACCCAGACACCACGGCCGGGAAGCCTGTGGGCCAAGTCGGGTACAATAACGTTGTCGGGTCCGGCAACGAAGCGGATCAGGTCGGCGGGCGAGCGCTCGGCACGCGTTGCCACGCACAACCGGGTGTGTTCCGGTTGCGCTTCGACGTCACGACCTGTCGATCGTTCGCGAACCACGCTCTCGTTGCCTCCTGGCCCATCAGGGCCTTAACCCTGTGCGGCGGCGGCAGGATCGCCGACGCCATCTTGTTTGGGAGCAGACTGGCCGTCTCCGACCGCGTCAGCTTCCGCGACTTCTCCAGTTCCAGCGGCTTCCGCCTCTGCTGCCTTGGCAGCTTCCGCAGCCTTCATCTCCTCCAGCTCCTCGGCGGTGATCCAGCCAGCATGCACGCGGGCCGACATAATCATATCTTCGGCCTCCTTGCGCGACAGGTCGAAGGCCTCCAGCACGCCCTTGTGGCGAACCGGTTCTGCGCCTTTCTCCTTGGCGCGCTCAGTCCAGCCCACCAAATCATCCGTTGCGCAATCGGCAACGTCTTCAACGGTCTTGATTTCAGCTTCGCCAAAAGCGACCAGCATTGCCGTGCTGACCCCGGCGATTTCGGAAACGCCATCTTCGACGCCAAGTTCACGACGGCGGGCATCCCGCTCGGCTTCCAGCTTCTCAAGTGCTTCGCGGGCGCGGCTCTGGATTTCCTCGGCGGTTCCTTCGTCGAAACCCTCAATCTGAGCAATTTCGTCGAGCTCGACGTAGGCGACCTCTTCAACAGTGGCGAAGCCTTCGGTAACGAGCAACTGGGCGATGACTTCGTCAACGTCAAGGGCATCCATGAACATTTGCGAGCGTTCAGTGAATTCCTTGTGGCGGCGCTCGGATTCTTCTTCCTCGGTCAAGATGTCAATGTCCCAACCGGTAAGCTGAGAGGCAAGGCGGACGTTCTGACCGCGTCGGCCGATGGCCAGAGACAGTTGCGTTTCGGGAACCACCACTTCGATGCGGTTGGAATCTTCGTCAAGCACGACCTTGGTGACCTCGGCAGGTGCCAGAGCGTTAACGATGAATTCAGCGGCATCTTCCTTCCACTGAATGATGTCGATTTTTTCGTTCTGCAACTCGTTGACGACGGCCTGGACGCGCGCGCCGCGCATGCCGACGCAGGCGCCGACAGGATCAATCGAGCTGTCGCGCGATATCACCGCGATTTTAGCGCGGGAACCGGGATCACGAGCCACCGACATAATCTGGACCACGCCATCATAAATCTCGGGCACTTCCTGGGCGAAGAGCTTGGACATGAACTCGGGACGTGCGCGTGAGAGGAAGATCTGTGGTCCGCGTTGCGTGCGCTCAACATTGTAGATGTAAGCGCGGATGCGATCACCCAAGCGCACATTCTCGCGCGGGATCATCTCGTCACGGCGGATGATCGCCTCGGCACGGCCGAGATCGACGATAACGTTGCCGTATTCGGCGCGTTTGACCGTACCATTGGCGATCTCGCCGACGCGATCCTTGTATTCGGTGTACTGGCGTTCGCGCTCAGCTTCACGAACCTTCTGGACGATTACCTGCTTGGCGTTCTGGGCCGCCACACGGCCAAACTCCAGCGGCGGCAGGGTTTCGGCAATCAGATCTCCGATTGTCGCGTTGGGATTGCGCGCCTGGGCATCGCCCAACGAAATTTCAGTGGAATCGTTCTCCACATCCTCAACGACCGATAAAACCCGAGAGAGCTTTGCCTCGCCGGTCTTGGGGTCGATTTCGCAACGGATATCGTTCTCCGAGCCGTATCTGGATTTGGCAGCCTTCTGGATCGCGTCTTCCATCGCCTGCAGAACGATCATGCGATCAATTGATTTTTCACGCGCGACCGCATCGGCGATTTGTAAAAGTTCAAGCTTGTTGGCCGAAATGCCTGGCATCGCCATTGCTATTGGTCCTCCAACGGATCGAGATCGGCCCCATCATGGGCAGCCGACCCCGGCTTTGCCTTTTGTTTCGCGCGGGCCAGTGCCTCGCGGACCAGTTGATCGGTCAGGACCAGTTTCGCGCTGGCGATCAGTCCCACCGGAAAACCTACGACGGCCGGCCCGGCATCGCCGAGATCGACCTCCATGCGGACCTCTCCGTCCGCGAACCCTTCGAGCGTGCCGCGATAACGTTTGCGGCCGTCGACCAACTCCTTCAGTTCGACCTTGGCCTCACTGCCAGCCCACGCTTCGAAATCTGAAGGTCTGACCAGCGGTCGGTCTATACCGGGCGAGGATACTTCAAGGCGATATGCGCCATCGACCACATCGTGAACGTCCAGAAGTGGCGAAATCTGGCGTGAGATCGTTTCACAGTCCTCAATGGTTATGGTGCCATCCGGCCGCTCAGCCATAACTTGAACGGTGCGGCCTTCGCCGCCTGTGATCTGCACCCGCACTAATCGGAACCCGAGATCTTCGAGCGTGGGCTCAACAAGGCCAGCGACTTCAGCTTCAAGGCCGTGCTCCGTCAAAAACCGACGGTGCTCGGCACCTTCAATGCCCGTTTGCATAAGAAACCGGAATCTCAAGAGACGTAATTGCGCTTGATCATGTGCGACCAAAACAAAAAGAGCGGATCCGAGGGATCCACTCTCAGAGTTGAGATGATCATGAGCAACTGAATACTACGAGAATGTGAATGATGTTGCAAGCGCATTCTATAGTGAATGCTCGATTTATTGGCGGCGAAGGCTAAAAAAATAGCAGCGTCGTCCCTCTCGCCCAGCCTTTGTTTCATAACGGGTTGGGGGCAAGTCCACGGGCCGCTCTCGCCAATCGGATGGAGATTGTGCAGTCCATTCGAATTCGCCGTTTGCGTAAAGGGCAAGCAATCCCGTGCGCGCATAATCACCGATATCAGTTGCAAAACGCAGTTCTGAACCGGGCTTCATGACACGCGCCAGCTCAGACACCAGTGCGGGCTGAATGAGGCGCCTTTTATTGTGGCGCCGCTTTGGCCATGGATCCGGGAACAAGATGAACACACGGTCGAGCGATGCCGGCGGCAAAGTGCGAAGGAAAGGTCGAACGTCATCGGCCAAAAGGCGCACGTGGTCGAGCCCGCCATCGGCGACCGCATTAAGCACCTTCAACACACCATCCTGATAGGGCTCTGACCCGATTAAAACCACTCCGGGATTTTGACGGGCCTGCCAAATTAAATGCTCGCCGCCGCCAAATCCTATTTCGAGCCAGACCGGAGGATTTGTCTGCGCAAATCGACCAGAAGCCATGCCCAACTGTGCTGAGAGCTTGAATGTCGTTTCCGGCTTTATTTGTGCTGGATCAACAGCGATGCGCGGAAGAAGCTCTTTGAGCAAACTCTGCTGATGGTCGCTTGGCGTGCGTCCCCTGCGCCGCCCAAACGAGCGCACGTCTGGAGGGGGTGTTCCCGGTTGGCCGTGATGTCCACGGTTCTGATTATCGTTGTCAGTCATTATGGTCCCGCCAAAACACCTAGCATTTTGGTTTGGTCGCATCTTCTTCGGCGAACCAGCGTCCACTTCGTCGGAAAATGCTCCAGAGCGCATTCCACCAGCCTGGCCCATAAACTTTGGCGAAACATGCTCTGGAAAAAACTACGGCCACGTCAGGTTATCCTGCGCGGCCGCTGTTTTAATTTCTGCCGGTTCGCCCCGGCTTCAGGACAAGTGGCTTTTCAGTTTATCGGCGATACCCGTGCCCTCCCAGGAGAAGCCTCCGTCCTGGTCGGGTTCACGACCGAAGTGCCCGTAAGCTGCGGTCCGCGCGTAAACGGGTTTGTTCAGATCGAGATGCTCGCGAATGCCACGCGGCGTCAGGCTCATAACATCGCGAAGTGCGCGTTCTATCTTTGATTCTTCGACGTTGCCAGTGCCATGCGTATCGACGTAAATCGACAGCGGTTCAGCGACGCCAATGGCGTATGAAAGCTGAATTGTGCAACGGTCAGCAAGACCGGCAGCAACAACGTTCTTGGCAAGATAACGCGAGGCATAGGCCGCAGAACGGTCAACCTTTGTGGGGTCCTTGCCGGAGAAGGCACCGCCACCGTGGGGCGCTGCGCCACCATATGTATCAACGATGATTTTACGCCCGGTCAGGCCGCAATCTCCGTCGGGGCCGCCGATGACGAATTTCCCGGTAGGATTGACGTGCCAAACCGTCTGATCGTTGACCCACTCCGCAGGCAGGATCTTGCGGATATATGGATCGACGATCGTTCGCACGTCGGACGACGTAAGTTTTTCATCGAGATGCTGTGTGGAAAGGACAATCTGTGTCACAGCAACCGGCTTGCCGTTCTCATAGCGGATCGTGATCTGGCTCTTTGCGTCCGGCCCGAGCACTGCGGCTGCGCCCTCTTTCGCTTTGCGCGCGCGCGCTAGTTCCTGCAGAATCTTGTGGCTGTAGTAGATCGGCGCGGGCATGAGTTCGGGCGTTTCCCGGCATGCGTAACCGAACATAATGCCCTGATCACCGGCGCCTTCTTCCTGGTTTGAAGGCTGCCGGCCGTCAACGCCTTGTGCGATATCGGCTGACTGGGGATGCAGTAGGACTTCGATATCGGCGTGCTCCCAATGGAACCCATCCTGCTCATAACCGATGTCGCGGATTGCCATGCGCGCCACATGCGCGATCCAGTCCTTTGTGACCGTCTCGGGACCACGTGTTTCACCAGCGATTAGAACCAGGTTGGTCGTTGCCATGGTTTCGCAAGCTGCGCGAATAACCCAGGGATCGATGCCTGCGTTGGGGCCTTCACGATAAAACAAATCGACGATCTCATCGGAGATGCGGTCACACACCTTGTCGGGGTGGCCCTCTGAGACGGATTCACTCGTGAATAGATAAGATGAGCGTGCCACGATCACTCCTCGCGCGTTCTTTTTTTCATGTGTTTCATGTGCTGGAAATCGCGCGGGTTCTCGCAGGGAATTAAGCCGCGGTCAAGCGCCGCTCCTTGAGGCGGGCGTCAGGCAAGAGTGATGTGAGGAAGCGCTGGAACGCATGAAACCACCGAAAATGCGATGGAAGGGCGCAGATATACGGCTTCCTTCATGCATGCATCATGCATGAATAAATATTGCCGAAAGGCAGCTTGGTTATTGCAGAGAGGCAGCTTGGTTATTGCAGAGAGGCAGCTTGGTTATTGCAGAGAGGCAGCTAGAGCGCTTTTCGATTCGATGGAATCGAAAAGCGCTCTAGCTTATTGTTTGGTCGCATTTTCTGCGACGAAGCGACGTCCACTTCGGTTGAAACTCTAGGTTTCGGTCATACGACGACTGAACTACTACCCCCCGCTGACGGCCCCGATCCCAGTTGCTTGACGTCACTCCTCGCCAGCAATCGATTTAATTAAATCGACAATCGCGCGTCTCTGCCGCGGGTCCGAAATGCGCGAAAATGCTTTAGCCATTTCAAGACCATCGCGCGAACTCAGCACGTCGGAGACATAGTTGATTTCGGTACCGCTCGATGCGCCAGCACTGGCGGCACAGTCTTCCAGTGAGGCATCCATTTCCTCGAAGAAGTACTCTACATTTACGCTGAGCACCTTTGAAAGCTCATAGAGCCTGCTGGCACCAATGCGATTAACGCCTTTTTCGTACTTCTGCACCTGCTGGAACGTCAGCCCCAGCAACTCGCCAAGCTTCTCTTGGCTCATACTCAGCAACATCCGACGCATGCGAACGCGCGTACCTACGTGCACGTCAATTGGATTTGCTTTGCGGGCATTGCGCCCAGCTACCCCCGGGTCGCGCTTGCCAGTATCGTCAGCGCTTTCCATTTTCCCACCGTGTTGATCCGAGGCAATCCGATATGTCGTTCTTGTTGGTGTTTCCATACCAGTCCTACCCATAAAATCCGGCCTCTTATTATGTTTTAACCAAATGCAAGCCAGACATGGCCGAGCGACAATTTGACACCCGGCTAAGCCATCAAATACGGAAAAGTCTCAAGCCTACCAATAAGGAAGCGCTTGCAATGATGTATATCATATATAGCAGATTTCCAGACAACGCATAAATTGTTGGCGGTGCTGGAACAGGAATAACACTATCTACGACCCCACGTTGATTGAGATTAAGTTGTGATCGCAACCGACCATAAGGGTCGATAACCGCAGAGATCCCGTTGTTGGCTGCGCGGATGATGGAAAGGCCTTCTTCCACGGCCCTAACGCGTGCCATATGAAGGTGTTGGCGAGGCCCCGTGGTGTCCCCGAACCAGCCATCATTGGTGACATTGATGATCAGTTTCGGTCGTTCCTTCCCCTGCACAACCGCGGCTGGGAATATTGCCTCGTAACAGACAAGTGCAACAAACGGTGGCAAACCGGGCACGTCTATGATGGGGCGCGGTGATCTTCCAGATTCAAATCCGCCGCGTACGCGGGTGAGTTGTTCAAGGCCGATGCTTTCAAGAAAGCTCTGAAAAGGGAGATATTCACCGAAGGGAACGAGATGAATTTTGTCGTAAACAGCGATCAGTTCGCCATTCGGACCAAATGCCATCAAACTGTTATAGGCTCGGCGGCGACTTGCGGCTCTTGTCGTTTCTTTGCGCAGGCGGCTGGCAGACACGTTGGTGCCCGGAGCCGTTGCAGGCGCGGTGGTGTCAGCGCCGGATGTCTGTATTTGCGGCTCTTCAACGCGGAGCGCCCCAGAAATCAAGTAAACATCAGGCGGCAGCAGATCACCGATTTCCTTCAGCGCCTGTGGTGACTCGAGCGGCAAAAACGGCATCGCGGCTTCCGGCCAGATGACGTGCGTTATGCCAGCCAGGTTATCGCGCGTTCCGTCGGGCCCGCGCCCTGTCAGATCGACGTGGAGGTCGAAAATTTCGCGCTGCTTTTCGGGTTGCCACTTGTCACGCTGCGGCACGCTTGGCTGAACTATGCGCAGCTTGACACCCGACACAACTGCGCCGTTGTCGGCGATCAGACGTGCAGACCCATAACCAACCAGTGCCACCAGGATTGTGAACGAAACAGCAATTCCCGTGACCGCGCGCCAGGACTGCGACGGAGTTTGATCTTGTGCGGACTGGCCTGCCTGCCAACCAGCCAGGCACACGAGAGGGCCTGCAAAAACGATCACGGTCAGAACGGTCAAACCATAAATCCCGACAAGACCTGAACTTTGCATGAGGACAAGCGGGAATGTCAGCGCGTAGCCGAGTGTGTTCCAAGGCAGGCCGGTGAAGATAAACCCGCGCAATCCTTCGGTGATGCCAATAGCAGTTGCCAATATCAAGACACGCGAAAATCCCGGCCGCCAGACAATCTTTGCGATCACTGCTGCGATGGCGAAAAATGCGGCTAACCCGGCGGGCAGCAACAAAACGGCGACTGGCAGCAGCCAGGCAAATTTTTCCGCTTCTACGAGGAACGCCTCGCCGATCCAGAACATTCCAAACAGGAAATACCCAAATCCGAAAAACCATCCCGAGGCTGCAGCGCGCAGCAACGCGGCCCTATCGGTGGAAAGAGACGCACTTTGCTCCACAGCATCTGCGTGATTCTCGGCTTTCGTGGGTGATCGAGGTTCACGCGTTGCACTCAAATGGCGCCCGGCGTAGGCGCTATCAATGAGCCAGACCAATACGGGCAGTGTTACCAAAAGTATCGGACTGAAGAAGAATGGCGCCATTGCGAGAACCGACAGGGCGCCGGCCGCGAAGGCGATGGCAGTCCGCTTCCAGTGCGAGGCGGTATAGACCCGGATTTTTAGCCTTGCTGCATGCAGCATCAGCCAGGCAAGCAAGGTTCTCATGAGGGTTGCGCCTACCGTTACGACTATTCGTTCTGGCCGGTCTCGGCTGCTGGCTTGGGACGATGGATCTTGATTTTTTTCACGCGCCGCGGGTCTGCATCAAGCACATCGAACTCAAAGCCGGAGGCATGTCGAACGATCTCGCCTCTGCCGGGTACGCGCCCCAGGATGGAAAACATCAAGCCGCCGAGCGTATCAATTTCCTCAGCCTCCTCAGGAGTGACGAGCGAGACTTCCAGAAGCTCTTCGAGTTCATCAATCGGTATGCGCGCTGAAACAACAAGCCCATGTTTGGAATCGTTTGTAACGTAGGAATCTTCGGCCTCGTCATGTTCGTCCTCGATCTCGCCGACGACTTGCTCGACGAGATCCTCGATCGTGATGAGGCCATCGGTACCGCCATACTCGTCAACAACCAGAGCCATGTGTATGCGCGTTGTCTGCATGCGCAAAAGCAGGTTCATGGACGGCATGGACGGCGGCACGAACAGCAATGCCCGTTTCAACTTTGTTGCAGCGATTGAACCGGAAAGATCAATTCGCGAAAAATCGCATGCATGAAAGTTCTGTTCCGTGGCACTTTCGGATGGTGCTTGCGATGCCTGGGCAAGCTCTCCGCCGGAATCTGCAAGTGCTGGCTTGGCCTTTTTTGTGTCTGAGGCCCTTGCCTGCTCGACCATCCAGCTCACAAGATCCTTGACGTGCACCATGCCTCGGGGATCATCGAGCGTTTCTGAAAAAACCGGTATCCTCGAAACGCCTGCATCCTCGAACTGGGTCAACAGTTCACTTAAAGGCTCGTTTTCGTCTATGGCGATAATGTCGGCGCGCGGCACCATGATATCCTCGACGCGACTCGCGCCAAAACGCAGCAGGCGCAATAGCATGCCACGTTCTTCCAGCGAGAAGGCACCAGCCGCGTCGGCCTGATCTTCACGCAAGGCATATTCGAGTGTGTCACGAAGCGTGGGCGGACCTTGTAGTCCAAGCCGTGCACGCACGCTCGTCAACCAACTGAATATACCGCCGCCGCCGCGTTGGTCATTACCGGACGCGGATTCGGATTTTGGTTCGGGTTGGTCGGTGCTGCTCATGTCTCACGTGGTGTCTGGTCTAGCGCAAACCCTGGGGAATCGGCGCCCGCGTAAGGATCGGAGATACCCAGCGTTGCGAGGATTTCCGTTTCGAGCATCTCCATTTCCTCAGCGTCTACCTCATTGATATGATCGTATCCTATCAAGTGCAAAAGACCATGAACTATGAGGTGCGTGAAATGATCCCGTGGCGTCCGCGACATTTGCGCGGCCTCGTTCAGTACCGTCTCAAGCGCCAAAACGACGTCGCCGAGCGGGCGGGGCGCATTTGCATCAGTCTGTGCGAACTGACCCGGTGCTGGAAACGATAGCACGTTTGTCGGCCCCTCCTTGCCACGAAACTGGTGATTGAGCCTGGCGATCGCTGCATCGTCAGAGAGTACGACTGCGAATTCCAAACCGGCAGGAGTGGACGGTAGCTGGCCCGAAACGTTCTGCGATCCCACCACAGCAACTATCGAGCGGTTCACGATCTTCTGAATTTCATCGAAGGTGGCAAACACCGACCATTCGCCCGCATCTTCGATCACCTCGGCATGCAGCGTTGAATGTAGATCGCCTGTCGGCTTGGCGCGCGCCATTTCACCGGTCTTTTCAAAGGAAGGCAATTTGTCGTCACGTGGCAAAGTTCGACAATCCGTTTTCCAAAACGCTTCAGCTCGCAATCAAGCTAATTGTGTTTCGCAGTTTGATGAGGGCTCGACCGCTTAAGACTTCAGCTAAACATGCTCTTTTCTCTGGAGCATGTTTTTCACGCTGAACCGCACCACACTTCAGCTAAACATGCTCTTTCCTCTGGAGCATGTTTTTCACGCTGAACCGCACCACACTTCAGCTAAACATGCTCTTTCCTCTGGAGCATGTTTTTCACGCTGAACCGCACCACACTTCAGCTAAACATGCTCTTTCCTCTGGAGCATGTTTTTCACGCTGAACCGCACCACACTTCAGCTAAACATGCTCTTTCCTCTGGAGCATGTTTTTCACGCTGAACCGCACCACACTTCAGCTAAACATGCTCTAGCTTCTTGTTTGGTCGCATTTTCTGCGACGAACCGGTATCCACTTCGTCGGAAAATGCTCTAGCTCAATTTATCGTAGGCCTCGACGATCCGTGCAACCAGATCGCGGCGGACCACGTCGCCAGATTGGAACCGCACCGAGGCAATGCCTTCGACTTGACTTAGCAGGCGCTCGGCCTCCACCAGACCGGACGCAACACCGGGTGGCAAATCAACCTGGCTGGGGTCGCCGGTCACGACCATTTTGGCATTCTCACCCAATCGCGTCAGAAACATTTTCATTTGCATGCTGGTGGTATTTTGCGCCTCGTCTAAAATTACGAACGCGTTTGCCAGCGTGCGGCCGCGCATGAATGCCAGCGGCGCGATTTCAATTACGCCTGTTTCAATATCGCGCTCGACCTTTTCGGGCGGCAGCACATCGTATAGAGCGTCATACAGCGGGCGCAGGTAGGGATCGACCTTTTCGCGCATGTCGCCTGGCAGAAAGCCCAGCCGCTCACCGGCTTCCACGGCCGGGCGTGACAGGATGATCCGCTCGACAACACCACGTTCGAGAAAATGGGCGGCAAATGCCACTGCGAGGTAGGTTTTGCCGGTGCCTGCCGGGCCGATGCCGAATACGAGGTCCGTCGTCTCGATGGCACGCATGTATGTGCTTTGGGTCAATGTGCGCGCCTTGATGACGCGCCGGCGCGTTGCGACCTGCGCAGGGCCTGCGCTTTCACCTTCTGGCGCCTGATGACGTGCGTGGCGGATGGCGCCGTCAAAGTCGCCTGGTCCGATCGGCTCGCCGGCTGCGGCGCGCTTGTAGAGAGCCTCCAGAACTTCCCGAGCGATCTGGCAATTGGTGTCAGAGCCGTTCAAAATTATGACGTTGCCATGGGCATGCGCATCAATTCCCAGGCGATCTTCAAGCAGCGCCATGTGCGAATCGTATTCGCCCAGGAGATTGGCAAGGATGCGGTTGTCTTCAAACGGCACGACAATGCGCGACTTTTCGTTCTGAGACCTGGTTCCCTGAACCGGTTTCGGAGCGGCTTGCCCGCGAATATCTGTCAAAATCCGTTCTCCATCGAGGCCTCGATGCACATACCAAGGGGACCTCCACCTTGCATGCGCGAGACGGATCATTCCGCTCAGTCACGAGCTTGTCCAGGTTTTTTAGCAGCGTGTCCAGATTTTCAAATCGCCATCACCGCGCCGGCCTTTTTGCTTGCCCTCACGCGGCCTGCACCACGCCTGACAGGCTGTTGGGACCAGCGCCTAATATCTCAACCTGCAGGATACGTCCGAGCATGTCGGAATTGGCAAAGGCATGAACGGGCTGCAAATAGGGCGATCGGCCCACAAGTTGGCCGTCCTGGCGACCAGAGCGATCAAACAGCACTGGAAATATCCGGCCAACGCAGGCCGCATTAAAGCGGGATTGCTGGCTATCAAGCAATCGCTGTAGGCGATGCAGGCGTTCGGTTTTTTCCTCTTCCGGGACTTGCCCGTCGATCTTGGCTGCAGGCGTCCCGGGCCGTGGGGAATACTTGAATGAATAGGCCTGAGCGAAGCCGATCTCCTCAACCAACGCGAGCGTAGCGGTGAAGTCGTCCTCGGTTTCACCTGGAAATCCAACGATGATGTCGGTCGATAGCGCGATGTCGGGCCGCGCTTGGCGTATGCGAGCAACGAGTTCGACGTAGTCGGCGGCCGTGTGCTTGCGGTTCATGGCAGCTAAAACACGGTCTGATCCAGCCTGGAAGGGCAAATGCAAATAAGGCATCAGCTTTGGTTCGGTGGCGTGGACCTCCAGCAGGTCTTCGCTCATGTCTCGCGGGTGGCTGGTCGTGTAGCGTAACCGCCTGATCCCGCTGATTTCCGCCAAACGGCGAATTAGGGCTGCCAGCGAGGAGGACCGTCCATCCTCACCCTCTCCGTGGTAGCCGTTGACGTTCTGGCCAAGCAGCGTGATTTCAGCCACGCCGGCATCTGCGAGTGCCTGCGCCTCTGCCACAATTGCAGAGACTGGCCGTGAGAATTCCATGCCCCGCGTGTACGGCACCACACAAAACGTGCAAAACTTGTCACATCCCTCCTGAACGGTGAGGAAGGCGCTTGCAGCGTGTTTTGCCGCGCGGCGGGGAAGGTGCCCGAATTTGTCTTCTTCAGGGAAGACCGTCTCCACGAGCGAACGCGATTCGCTTTTGGCGCGATAAAGCAGTTCCGGCAGCCGATGATAGCTCTGGGGACCGACGACAAGATCCACGACTGGCGCACGGGCAACGATCTCTGCGCCTTCAGCCTGCGCCACGCATCCGGTTACCGCGACCTGCGTCTGGCGGCCGCGAAGCCGGCGCTGTTCCTTTATCTGGCGGATGCGACCGAGCTCAGAATAGACTTTTTCTGCAGCCTTTTCACGGATATGGCACGTGTTCAGTATGAGGAGATCGGCGTCCTCAGGCGACGTTGTTTCGGTGTAGCCGTAGTTGGCCAGGGATTCCGTCATACGTTCGGAATCGTAGACGTTCATCTGGCAACCAAACGTCTTGATCAGTACTTTTTTGGTTCCGGGCATCGCCGGATCCTCGCTCTTGTTTTCAGCCGCTTTGCTTGGCGTGGGTTCAGTCTAGGCGCGTGTGTTTCTCAACCCGTTAACGGCCGATATTTCGATTGCCCCTTTTAAATTCCGCTTTCGCAAAATTCTGAAGTTGGACATTTGTTTCATGGCGGTAGAGCTGGGCGTGATTGCGACAATGTCACAGCACCCAGCGCCGGGATTTAACACAATGAACCGCTCCATACCCAGTCTTTGACACACAAACAGGCCGCTCATCAGGTTTGAGGCAATTCGGCCGTTGCGTCTATCAGCAGGTGGCGGTGGATTGCAATGACTCTGTGCACCAAGTCGCTTTTTCTTAGTATGTGTCAGGAGATAGACACAATCGGTGTGCGTTTGGCCTTAGGGCAATGTTAAGATATGTCGCATACAGACCGCAGGGCCGGGAGCCTAGGTCACATACCCAATAGCAATGAGGCCGGGCCCTAAACCATGCGCCCCGTGGAAGCGCGGCCAGTGGGTGGCTTTACCGGCTGCGGGCGGGAATTCGGGCGCGTGATGAGAAGGGCCCGGTCACGATCACCGCCGCGCAGTGTGCGCACCAAATTGGAGCGGATCTCGTCCTCGCTATGCCGCGCAAGCGATTTCCGGTCGTGAAAATCCTCTAGTGGCACAGGTGCGCCAATCACGATCCGAGCGTCGAGCGGTCCGGCTTTTAAAAGTTTCCAGGCGTGCGGTGGCAAATCCATATCGCCATACCAGCCAACCAGCGGTCGGTCGGCCCGGTTCAGCGGCACCCCATGAAGACGCGTGTAGGTAATCGTGACGGTCTGGACGACGGTTTTGGCAAAATTGCCGTTCCTGGAACCTGGATCGTCACCATGTCCAGCCTGTTGACCTGCCCTTATCATCGGATCATGTGCCGGCTGCGCAGCCAACCTGGGCTTTGCTGCCGCAAACAGTGACGTCCGGAAAGGTAAAACGCGGTTGCCGTCGCTGGATGTCCCTTCAGCAAACAGAACTATGTTGTCGCCACCAGCAAGCCTATTGGCCATGTCGTTGGTGGTGCGCCCAACAGCCGTGCGCCGCTCTCGATCGACAAAAACGGTGCGTTGAAGGCGAGCGAGGGCTGATACACCGGGCCATGTTCCCACCTCCTTCTTGGCAACGAAAGATACTGGCGCCAGTGCCGACAACACTGGAATATCGAGCCAAGACGTGTGGTTGGATATCAACAACACAGGATGGCCACGAGCCACCGCACCGTCGATATCAAGCCGCAGACCTATCAGACGGCAGACGCGACGGTGGTACCAATGCGGCAGACGACGGGCAAGATGCGGGGCAAAACGCACCAACATGGCCTGAAGCGGCATCAACGGCAGGGTCAATGCAGCAAACCCAGCGAGGATCGAGGTGGCTCTCAAGGCACGCATGACTGTGTTCCTGAGAATAATCCAGGCTCTATCTACCGCTTGACCTGGGCGCGCCCCGAGTTACCCGTCCGGCTCTCATCGATCCAGCGGCAGAGCCAGGACCAGGGCGTCCTGCGGTTCGGCGCCCGCACGCTCGTAATAGCCCTTACGCATGCCCACTGCAGTAAATCCGCAGCTACGATACAGCTCGAATGCGGATTGGTTGTCGGCGGCAACTTCGAGAAACAGCCTGTTCACCTCTGAGCGTTTTGCTGCGCGGGCCAGTCCCTCGATCAACAATGTTCCGACGCCGCGGCGTTGGAATTTGGGCAAGACCCCAATCGACAATATTTCAGCTTCGTCAGCCGCGATCTGCCCGATGACAAAACCAGCCGGCTCAGGCAATGCGTCTGCGCCTTCGCGAACGCGGGCCATGAATGCGATTGAGCCGGGGTGCGAAAGTGTCTCCTGCATGCTGGCTTCGTTCCATGCGGGCTGGAAAAGCTGGCCATGCATTTCCGCGACTTCGACAGCACGCTCGGGCCCCGCCCAAACAAGACTAATGAATTTCGGATCGAGGCGTGCAACCGCCGTGCTCATGATGATGCCCTCTCTATCGACTTGCCCATTTGGGGCTTGGCGTCCGCTGGACGCATGTAAAGCGGCCTGACGGCCGTGTGAAGTGGTTCCATTCGGGCACCCAGGACTGCCAGGTCCTGAGCATCAGGCTGGAGATCGGACAGACAGGCCAACGCAGAACGGCCTGCAAGAACCGCTGCATGGGCGACCGATGCCGCAGCCGAACCGGCAAGTACCACCGGCAAATCCCCCCCGAGACTGGATGCCTCCGCCACCGTCAGCAGCAACGGTTCTGAAAGCGTTTCGAGCAGCGGGGATCTGCACTCCTCGCTACCGACAATCTGAAACTGCTGGACATAGACCTCCCCGCGCCGCGCATCAACCGCGATTGAAAGCAGCCCACCGCCGCGCAGCACGTTTGCGGCCTCGTTGCGACCATGGTCGTTGCAGTTATGGTCATGTTCGCCATTCAGCAAGCGCACAGCACCTGCTGCCATTACGGCCAAGCTGGAAACGGCAACTATGTCTCGTTCACCGCCCAGTCCCAGTGCCCGCGCAGCGGCAACCGCAATGCGCGTGCCGGTGAAACTGCCCGGTCCGTTGGTGACAGCAATTCGATCAAGTTGGGAAAATCCGACACCGGATGCGCGCATCACCTGCGCGATCATGCCAGGAAGCCGCTCGGCGTGGCCCTTGTCCATTGGCTCGAAAAGCGCACTCAACTCGGCGCTGTCGGCAGAAACGCGAGCTTGACCGCCGCCAGGGACTGGCACGCGGCCAGCCGCAGCAGAGCAGGCCGCAAAACACGTATCGAATGCTAGGATGTTCATTGCCAATCACGCTACACGCCAGCGCCAAGGATTGCACCACGACTTTAACGTGCAGCGGTCAACAGCCACAGGTCGTCGCCGCAATGCAACACGAAAAACGAGCGAACATATGCCGCCGTATGCGCGACGCCCAACCCCGTGGTCAGATGATCTTTGCCATTTCATCAAACGAGAAGCGCGGGCTTCTAGGGAAAAGACCTGCCGGATCGCCGTAGCCGAGATTGCACAGGAAGTTCGATTTAATGTTGGTTCCTGCGAAGAACGCCTTGTCGACGCCGTCTTGATCAAAGCCCGACATGGGGCCGCAATCCAACCCCAGCGCACGGGCTGCCATGATCAGATAAGCGCCCTGGAGCGTAGCATTTCGAAAGGCCGTATCCTTGATCTTGTCCGGGTGGCCTTCAAACCAACTCTTGGCATCATCATGGGGAAAGAGCTTCGGCAAATGTTCATAGAAATCCATGTCCTGGCCAATGATGACACAAACGGGAGCAGCCATTGTTTTTTTGGCGTTGCCGGGCGATAGCAGTGGCTTGAGCTTTTCCTTTGCCTGCTCGGACTTTACGAAAATCAGACGGGCGGGCGAGCAGTTGGCGCTCGTCGGTCCCATCTTGAGAATATCAACGAGCTTAAGCAGAAGGTCGTCGGGTACATCCTTGTCCTGCCACGCGTTCATGGAGCGTGCGTCGAGAAAGAGCGTGTCCAGAGCGGACTGGTCAAGCGGCTGACCCATTGGGGTTCCTTTCAAACTTTTTTGTCGCGTTTAACCATCGGAACCGCATTGGAGGCGGACGTATGCGGATGGCATGGCAAGGTGCGGTGGGGTGTGGTTGTAATTAGAAACACCGAACCCCGCACGTACGGCGGGGTTCCTCAAATTTTCTCGGCTGCTTGTTGATTGGTTTGCCTGTTGCCGGCATGCAGGTTGATGACCTGGCAGCGCTGCCAGCAGATCAAACCGACTGGACTTCCTGCACTTCGGGGCAGAAGTGCTTGAGCAGGTTTTCAATGCCATGACGCAATGTCGCCGTCGAACTCGGGCAGCCCGCGCAAGCGCCGCGCATGTGCAGGTACACGATTCCATCGCGGAAACCTGAAAAAGTGATGTCTCCACCATCCTGGGCCACTGCCGGGCGGACACGTGTCTCCAGCAGTTCCACGATGGTTTTGACGGTTTCGGCGTCTTCTGGCGCATAATTGCCGCCTGCACTGTCGTTGGTGCCATCTCCCGCAAGGGTGGGCGCGCCCGACAGGAAATGCTCCATGATGGCGCCCAGGATCATGGGCTTAATGTGTTGCCACTCGGTGGTGTCCTTGGTCACGGAAATGAAGTCCGAACCCAGAAAAACGCCCTTTACACCGTCGATATCGAACAATCGTGTGGCAAGAGGAGAGGCATCGGCCTCGCCGCGGGAGCGGAAGTCCGCCGTGCCCGCCGGCAAAACGGATTTGCCCGGGATAAACTTCAAGGTTGCCGGATTTGGGGTCGCTTCGGTCTGGATGAACATGGATCCTTGCCCTGACTAATCGGTTGACCAGGTTGGTGCGCGCACTTGTTGGTTGATTCAGGGAACCAGCTTGCGGAGGTTCGCATTCAGCTTTGCCAAGCCTCAACCGGGCTGGGCAATGTGTAGATGCGCGCAGCACCAAGTTTAGAATGTTTCCAAAGATGTAGGCGAACGGTTATGAAAAGTCGAGCCCCGGAATCAATTTTTTTCACCGCGTTTCATGAGGAAATTTGGCGCAAGAACCGCTCACGCGACTGTGATTGAAGGAGCTAGATGTGAGCTTTCAACAGGTTTTCCATTCGGGCCTGACCGGGGAGACTGGAGTTACCAAGCTTCAGATCTTCTCGGAGGAAAGCCCGAATGAACATGCACAAGAATGCCCGTTTGACGCCGCTGGGTCGAGAGGGTCTTGTGAAGCGAATGCTGAGCGGGCAAGTCCCTTTCGCAATCAGGCCAGGGAGCGAATTTCTTCCAGCGTAAGATTGCCTGGAACGATGGTCACGGGCACCGGGAAAGTGCCGGCACGCGAACCGGCCGCAAGAGTGGAAACAAGCGGTCCTGGACCTTTGTCCTCTACCGATGCGCCCAGAACGAGCAGAGCGATATCGTCGTCTTGCTGAATTAATTCAAGGATTTCGTCAGCAGTGGTCCCCTCACGGATCACCTCTTCGGTTTCGACGCTTTCGAAGCCTGCAAGATTGAGCTTACGGCGGAATAGGCGAAATAACGCCTTAGCCGTATTGGATTCTTCTTCAAGCTGGACCTGGCGGACGCCCATCCAATGCTGAAAGCCCTGTGGCTGGATGACGTAGCACATGACGATAACGCCGCCTGTGTGCTCAATGCGACTGGCGGCAAAATACAGGGCGCTTTCGACCTCGATACTGTCATCGACAATGAGGAGAAATTTGCGGCGGTGACCGGCTTCAAAGCTGCGACGTAGTTTCATGGTTTCCATGCTGCCATTTGCGCCAAGAGGCGACAATAAGAATTACTCAATGCCGGGCGAGTTACGCCTGCGGCAAAATGCGTCGAAAAATACTCTATCTCAATAGTGAATGAACCCCACGATTTCCTTGACTTCGGCCATGATGGGAGCGGCAAGCTCACGCGCACGCTCGGACCCGTCGGCAAGAATTCTATCTATACCAGCGGGGTCCTGCATCATACGCGCTGCCTCAGAGGTGAGGGGAGCCAAGCGTTCCACGGCTGCTTCAGCCAGCGTTTTCTTGAATGAAGAGAATTGTGCTCCTCCGACATCTGTAAGCACCTTGGTAACAGGATCTCCCACCAGGGCGGCGTAGATGCCGACAAGGTTCTCTGCCTCGGGCCGCCCCTTCAACCCGTCAGGCTCGGAGGGAAGCGGCTCGGGATCGGTCTTGGCCTTCTGCACCTTTTTGGCGATGGTGTCCTTGTCGTCAGTGAGATTGATACGAGAAAGGTCTGAGGGATCTGACTTCGACATTTTCTTTGTGCCGTCCCGCAGGCTCATGACGCGGGTGGCGGGGCCGGTAATTACCGGTTCGGGCTGCGGAAAGAATATGCCGTCCGTATAGCCGATGCTTTCAATCTGCTCACGGTAGTCGTTATTGAATTTCTGCGCGATGTCGCGCGACAGCTCCAAATGCTGCTTTTGGTCGTCGCCCACGGGGACATGCGTTGCCTTGTAGGCAAGAATGTCGGCCGCCATCAAATTGGGGTAAGCGTAAAGTCCTACGGATGCTTTTTCGCGATCCTTACCGGCCTTTTCCTTGAATTGCGTCATGCGACCAAGCCAGCCCAGGCGGGCGACGCAGTTGAAGATCCAGGCCAGTTCAGCATGTGCTGATACCTGGCTTTGATTGAACAGAATGCTTTTTTCAGGATCGAGACCGGCAGCAATATAAGCCGCCGTAACCTGGCGTATGGAGCGGCGCAATTCCGCAGGCTCCTGCCAGACGGTGATGGCATGTAGATCGACAACGCAATAAATGCATTCATGGGTTTTTTGCAGCTCAATCCACTGCAACATGGCACCCAGATAATTGCCCAGGTGCAGGCTGCCGGTGGGCTGCATACCCGAAAAGACACGTTCCTTGATCGTCATTGTTCGTTTCCTTCAAACCGGCGCGGTTTATCGCCCGTGGCGCGGCGACGCGCAACCTGCATATTCAGCAGCACCTGACTACGGTTCGGAACTACGGGGCTGGGCGACGGCGCATGAAACGTTTGAGCTGGCGCAGATCCAGCACGCCTGACGCCATTATCAACACAGCGAATGTCAAACCACCTGCTGCCACAAGGGCTGCCAGTGCCGCCAACTTCTCCACAAGAGGCGCATGCCCATCAAACGATGGGCTCAGCCAACCAGCGACGGCATAAACAACCGCGCCCATTACAACGCTGGCGACCACAATAAGCGGAAGATTACGCGAAAGGCGGCGATCGCCTTCGAAATCACGGTGCCGCTTGAGGGTGGCATACAGCATGTAAGCATTTATCCAGGCGGCGACCGACGTTGCCAGGGCGATACCCACATGCGGCATGTAGCCGAGGCGCTTGAATAGAAAGAAAAGTGCGATCGACCCAATGACGTTCACCAACATGTTGATACCGGCATAGATCATCGGCGTGCGTGTGTCCTCGCGGGCAAAGAATGCTGGCTGGAACACCTTTATCAGCACGAACGCAGGCAACCCGAGCGCAAATGCTATCAGCGCATAGGCCGTTTTTGGAGTGTCCTCCGCCAGGAACGCACCACGCTCGAACAACACGCGGATGATCGGCTCGGCTGCGACAACCAGCGCAACGGCAGCGGGCAGCGTCAACAGCAACGCAAACTCCAGCGATCTGTTCTGGCTGTCCATGGCAGCAGCCCGATCGCCAGCACGCAGACGTCTGGCAAGGTCTGGCAACAAAACGACGCCGATGGCCACGCCGACGATGCCCAATGGCAACTGATAAAGGCGGTCGGCATAATAAAGGTAGGACACTGCGCCGGCCTGCAACGACGCGATTATCGTGCCGACGACAATGTTGATCTGCGTTATGCCGCCTGAAACAAGGCCGGGTATGCCGAGTTGAACGAGGCGGCGGACGCCCTCAGTGTAACGCGGACGAACAAACCGCAAGCGCATGCCCGATTTTCGAACCGCGACCCACAGCATGGCAAACTGCGCAAAACCGGCGATGAACACGCCGGTCGCCAACACATATCCGGCCTCAGGCTTTTCAGCGTAACCAAGCGCGAGGGCCAACGAAATTGCACCAATGAGAACAACGTTGAGCAGGATCGGCGCGGCGGCGGCGGCCCAAAAGCGATGCATGGAATTCAAGATGCCTGACAACAGCGCGACTAACGACATGCATGTCAGGTAGGGGAAGGTTATTTCGGTGAGGCGGACCGCCAAATCGTATTTTTCGGGGTTGGAAATGAAGCCCGGCGCGAGCACCGCCATGAGCCATGGCATAGCAAGCATGGCCAGTGCCGAGACGATGACCAAGACAAGCAGTAGACCCGCCATTGCCTCCTGAGCGAAGGTCCTTGCAGCTTCTTCGCCATCACCTTCCAGGCGTTTTGCAAAAAGCGGGACAAAGGCTGAGTTGAAGGCGCCTTCACCAAACAGCCTTCGAAACAGATTCGGAAAACGGAATGCCACGAAGAACGCGTCCGCTACCGCGCCCGATCCCAGTGCCGCGGCAATCAATATGTCGCGCGCGAAACCGAGGAGCCGGCTCACCATGGTAAGGCCACCGACGGTGGCGAAGGCTTGATAGAGTTTCATGGACCCAGGCAGTTATCCGAGGCAGGCAGTGCTGGCAAGCCCGCAAGATGGCTGTGACCCATTGATATTCAGCGGGTGAACCGGACTGTTTTTGCAATGTTGCCCGGACGCCGCGCCCAGCGTTGGGAAACATACGCGGCGATGACACCCGCAGCAAAGCGCAGGGCGCCAACCACCGGAAGGCCAGTGCTGCACATCGTGGCGTAAATCTCGGCAAGTTCCGCGTCCTCAATCGGTTCGCCCAAGGCCAAGGCGGCTGCAACGGGGGCCAGTGACAGTGTGAGGGCGACACCCGTGCCGCCATAGCCGACGTTGTAGATTATGGATGGCGATTTTGCAGAGCGTCGGATGATAGGCAGGTCGGTGGACGTCATGTGGAAACGGCCACCCCAGGCCTGCTCAATCTCCGGCAGCGTCAGCCCGTCGAGCGTGTCTGCCAGATGTTTCTTCAAGCCCTTCATGACGGCTGTTGGAACATCAAGGTCACCGCCATCCACCTGCCTCAACTTCTCTATACCGCCAAAGACCAGACGGCCGTCATGGATACGATAGAACACGTAGGCTGCGTTGAGTTCCACGACGAACCTGCCAGATGCGCGACCGGTTCTTTGCAGGCGTGAGAGTGTTTCGGGTGTGAGCCGTTTGGTTGCCAGCATGTAGTTGTGGACGACCTTGGCGCGGGGTTGTTCATTCAGCGCGATCGAGGACGTGTAGGCGTTGGTAGTTATCACGACCCGATTGGCCACGATCGTTCTACCGTCTTGCAGCGTGATGCAGGCGGACGTGGTTTTGTTTCCGCTTTGGTCCGATATGTTGGCCACGGGAGCATACTCGACAATGCGAATTCCCCTGGCGCGCGCTGCTGCTGCTAGGCCAAGCACCAATTTGTAAGGGTTGACCGTGTTTGCGGCGATGCGCAGCGACCTTGGACCATTTCCAGTCATGCCCGTAGCGAAACTGTGCGCTATGCCCGCGGTGGTCAGCGTTGCAGATACCTGGGCCAACCCCGCATCGGTAACGCATCCTGTTGCTTCCAAAGCCAGTTCGGTTGCAGCGATTTCGGATTGCGGCGCCAGGTTGGCAACCCACTTTGCTGCGTCCGCCACCTTGCGGTTCAGCATGCCCAGGGCGCGCGCATGCGATGGATTGTTAAGCGCGGTTGTGAGCCACACCGGTGCGGGCAACGGCGACATGAGCCCACCGTTGCGGCCTGATGCGCCATAGCCTACGGTTTTTGCTTCGATCAGAACGATGTCGGCGTCGGGTGACATCTCCTTCATGCGCAACGCGGTCGATAGACCGGCAAAGCCGCCACCGACAATGACATAGGTGGCACGGGCTGGAAGTTCGTTAGAGGTTGGAGCTGGATTGACCGGCATGCCGCCGATCATCTGCCAATAGCTGCGCTCGACTGACTTGCCCAGTTCTGGGTTCGCGCAGGCGTTCCGATGCGGTGTGCTGCGTGCAAAACAGTTGGCAAACACGTCAGTTGTTAGAGCGGCCATGTTCGGCTCCCATGCGCGGTTTTTGGTTCGTGATTGCCACGCTAGTTCGAGGGCCGCTCCTTCGCTGTGCCGCTGGGAACTCTGGAACACGTTGATGCCCACACCTGCCTGTCTTGGCATGGCCTGTTCCCTCAGGAACTGCGGCGTGAGCGGGCGAAGCCAATAATCAACGGAACATGCCATTTGGAAGTTGCCAGAAGCGCAACTTGCTCAGCCATCACTCAAGCCGGAGCGCCTGTCGCCATGCCAGAGATGTCCCACTGCGCGGAGAATTTGCCCTCACGCCTTTTACCCGCACTCGACCTGACACGAGCGCTAGAGCGCATTCCGATCCGATGGAATTCGGATCGGCGCTCTAGCTTCTTGTTTGGTCGCATTTTCTGCGACGAACCGGTATCCACTTCGTCGGAAAATGCTTGCTTTTTGTTTGGTCGCATTTTCTGCGACGAACCGGTATCCACTTCGTCGGAAAATGCTCTAGGCCCGCGCAGCCACAAGACAAGCGCGATGCCGTTCACCGAGGCGCGGGATCTTGGTTTCGGGATCACCATCCGACATCACGCAACGATCGCAGAGATAAACGAGCGCGCATGGAACAGGTTGTTTCCAGATACGGCTGAGGACTGGGGATATTTCAGGGGCATAGAATTATCGGGTTCAACGCAGTTCGAATTCTCAGCCGTTGCGGCCTATGACGGTGACAGGCTCATTGCCGCAGCACCGGTGTTCAAGCTGGACTATCGCTTGGACATGACACTACCGCCCGCGATGCAGAAATTCGGCGATTGGCTCGCCAGATATGCGCCAAGGCTGGTGAAGGTCCCGCTGTTGGGTCTTGGCTCGCCAATGACGGAGGAATGCCCGATTGGATTTGACCGCAGCCTCGATGCTGGCGGGCGCAAGGCCGTGCTCAACGCGCTGATTGCATCTTTGCAAGCCCATGCAAAAGCCAATGGCATCAAGATACTGGCATTCAAGGATGTGACCGACAGTGATGCGCAGTGGGCGGGAGCGTCGCTTTCGGCTGGAGGTTTTGCTGCTATGCCGTCACTGCCGCTGGCAACGCTTGACCTGCCATATGAAGGCTTTGAAGACTATCTTGCGAGCCTGCCGGGCAAGCAACGCACTGACATCCGCAAGAAGATGCGACAGGCGAGCGGCATCGAGATCGAATTGCGAGACAATGTCGATGACGTCTATGAGGAAATCCTCACGCTCTACCGTGCGACGCGCGAAAACCGGAAGAAAAGCTATGACGGCTTCGATGAGGTGCCAGAAGACTATTTTCGCGAGGTGATGTCCAAGTCGGGCGGCAAGGCGCGCGTGCTGCTTGCGCGCCTAGGCGGCAAGCTGGTCAGCTTCAATTTCTTCCTCGTCGAGAAGGACAGAGTGATCGGCAAGTTTGTCGGCATGGACTACGAGGTGGCGCGCGCGCACAACCTCTATTTCTTCAACTGGATGACGATCGTCAAATTCTGCATCGACAATGGGGTTGCCACTTTGCAGACGGGACAGACCACCTACACGGTCAAGGTGCGTCTTGGCTGCAAACTGAAACGCTCGTGGGTCTATGTGAAATACAATGGTGCAATTCTGGGCCCGCTGGTTCGGAGGCTGGCTCCGCGCATATCATTTGCTGAAGCGGATCCGGATCTTGCGCAACTCGGCGATAAGGCGGTTTATCTTTCTCAAGCTGGAGCGGTTCAGTGAGCGTTGCCTTGTTCGGACAGAACTTTGGCAAGCGCCGTTTCTATGGATTTCTGGCGCGATGACGAAACGATCTTTTTCGAGGTCAAGTCGGTGACATAGAACACATCGACGACTTTTTCGCCGAATGTGGTGATGTGAGCCGATGAGATATCCAGGTTGAGGTCCGATATCGCGCTGGTCAGATCGTAAAGCAAGCCAGGCCGGTCACGCCCTTCCACTTCCAAGACCGTGAACTGATCCGACAGGGAGTTGTCGATAACGACTTCGGGTTCCACGGAGAAGGCTTCAAGTCGGTGTTCCATTGACCGGCGTTTGTTGAGCAGTTCCGTCAACCGAACTTCGCCGCGCAGCAGTTTTTCAATGGTTTCACCAATGCGCCTGGCACGTCGATTTTCGTCGTAGTCGTCAGCAAGTTCGCGTTGCAGGAGAAACGTGTCGAGCGCGAAGCCGTCGCGCGTCGTTGTGATGTGCGCGCCCAGGATGTTTGCGCCAGCAGCAGAACACGCGCCTGCAAACAATGCCAGCAAACGGGGATGGTTTGGCGCAAAAACGGTGAGTTCGGTGATTGCGGTGAAGGCATCAGACGTGAAATCGGTGGCGAGCTTGGTACCCTCCTGGTGCGCGCGCAACATGAGACGGGCGTGCTCGACGTGCTGGCGGGTGTCAAACCGCACCCAATAATCGGGATAGAAGCGCTCGATATGCTGCTCCACAAATTCGCTTTCGAGATCTGGCAACGCAAGTTTCAGTGTTTCCTGAGCTTCGGCGACCTGCTCGGTGCGGCCGGGCTTGCCCAACCCGCCTGACAAGACTGCCTCGGTCTCATAGTAGAGCGTGCGCAGGAGCTGGCCCTTCCAACCGTTCCAAGTGCCTGGCCCTACGGCGCGTATGTCGGCGACAGTAAGCAGCAACAAAAGCTTCAATCGCTCCTGGGTTTGAACGAGTTCGGCGAAATCCCTTATTGTCTTGGGATCGGAAATGTCGCGGGACTGGGCAATGTTGGACATGGTCAAATGCTGCTCGATCAGCCATACAACCGTGTCGCATTCTACCTTTGTAAGACCGAGGCGTGGGCACAGATCACGGGCTATCCTTCCGCCAACAATCGAATGATCCTCCTCACGGCCCTTGCCGATGTCATGCAAGAAGGCAGCGACATAAAGAACGCGGCGGTTCTTGATGCTCGATACTATTTCGTTGCACAAGGGCAATTCGCCATGTGCTCCGCCGCGCTCTATCTCGGTGAGCTTTCCGACCGTGCGGATCAGGTGCTCGTCAACGGTGTAGTGATGGTACATGTTGAATTGCATCATACCGACAACACGGCGGAAGGCGGGAATGAAGCGCGACAGCACGTCGGCCTCGCTCATGCGCCGCAGCGTATCTTGCGGATTGACACGGCCGGTCAGCAACTCAAGGAATATGCGATTGGCCTCGGGGTCGGCCTGGAGTGAGTGATTGACACTTGGCAAGGCGCGGCGAATGAGGCGCAGGGCGTCGGGATGCAGATATGTGTCGGTATGCTCGGCTTTCGCAAAAAAACGTATGATATTGACCGGATCGCGTTCAAATGCCTTGTGATCGCTGACGTTGATCCTATCGTTTTCGATGCGAAAATCAGTTTTCTGCCGCACTTCGCGGCGCGTGCGCCATGAAAGCGGATTCAATAGCCGGTTCAGGCCTGGTGAGGTCTTGAGCTGCTGGATTTCGAGCGCATTGCACAGGATCGTGGTCAGGTCGCCGACATCTTTTGCAACCAAAAAATAATGCTTCATGAAGCGCTCGACAGCGCGCAGGCCGCCGTGACGTTTGTAGCCCAGCCGCGAGGCCATTTCTTCCTGCACATCGAATGACAATTGCTCGACCGGGCGGCCGGTGAGGAAGTGCAGATAGCAACGGACCGTCCAAAGGAAGTCCTCACACTTCTCGAAGGTGTTCACTTCTTCCTTGGTGAATGCTCCATTGTCGATTGTCGACTGACCCACGCCCTCGCCGTAGAGATACTTGGACAACCAATGCAGTGTGTGGAGATCGCGCAGGCCGCCTTTGCCATCCTTGATATTGGGCTCGACACGATAACGAGATTCGCCTGAGCGTTTGTGGCGATCATCGCGCTCCTGCATCTTGGCGTCGATGAACGTGCGGGCGCCGCCACGCACCACGTCGCTCCTGAAGCGCTGCTCCAATTCCTCAAACAATTGCCCGTCGCCGAGGATCAAGCGGCTGTCGAGAACGGCTGTACGTATTGTCAGGTCTGCAATGGAAAGCTTGATGCATTGATCGACGTTGCGTGTCGCATGGCCGACCTTGAAGCCGAGGTCCCAGAGCATGTAAAGGATGTATTCGACGACGCTTTCGCCCCAAGGGGTCTGCTTGTAGGGGAGCAAAAACAGCAGGTCGATGTCGGAACCTGGCGCAAGGAGGCCGCGCCCATACCCGCCAGTGGCGACAATCGCCATGCGTTCGGCATCGGAGGGGTTGGTTGCGCGGTAGACGTGCGTGGTTGTGTAATCGAAGATCAACCGTATCAATTCGTCTTCGAATTGGGACAAGCCGGCGGCGCATCGGCGTCCATTGCCATCGGCATTGAGGCCAGCCTCGGCGCCTGCGCGTGCGTCGGAGACAAGTTCCTTCAGCCGCTCCAGCAGCGCGCTGCGCGCCTTGTCGGCATCGCCTGCGGACTGGAAGAGTGATGTCAGCTCGTTTCGAAGCGCCTGGGGGTCGAAATACGGGGCTGCGGTGTTTAGTGGTTTTTCCATGTGGCCAACTTAGTGCTTCGCCAGACCTGAGGGAACCTGCCGCGTAGCGACATTCCTCGTGACCCACGTGAAAATGTGCCATCCGCTCCAGGCAGGCTCCGCGCTGTTGTGGACGCCTGAACCACTGGCGGGGGAAATGCTCAAGACTTAGGCAGCATACCTTTAAGCCGGTAAAGTTCTTCTAACGCGGCACGAGGCGTTATTTCATCAAGATTGATTGTTTCAAGAGCCGCTTCCACGGCCGAAGGACTTCTTACGTCTGTCACAGGGTTGGTTGGTCGTGCGGCGGCAAACAACGGTAGGTCGTCAAGCGCATCGGCACCGCCACGGCTGGCATCGGATTTTTCCAATAGCCGCAAGACCTCGCCAGCACGGGCGACGACGCGCGGTGGCAGGCCCGCCAATTTGGCCACCTGGATGCCGTAGGATCGGTCGGCCGCACCGGGCTTCACCTTGTGCAGGAAGACGATCTCGTCCCGCCATTCCTTGACGTCCACTGTGACGTTGGCAACGGCGTCCAGCCGGCCTTCCAATGCCGTCAACTCGTGATAGTGCGTAGCGAACAACGCTCTGCTGCGGGAGACTTCGTGAAGATATTCGACCGCGGCCCAGGCGATCGACAAGCCGTCGAAGGTTGCAGTTCCGCGGCCGATTTCATCCAAGATCACGAGGGATTGGCTGGTTGCCTGGGGTACGAACCGGGGACATCCCTGACAGAATAGACCGGGAGCATTCCTGACAGTCCAGGCTCGGATTTCCATTTTAAGGAGATTCGGGCGATGGCTTTCAGGGAGAGCAGTCCTGTGGAAGAGCGTATCGCGTTATTCAATGCTTACGAGAGTGGGGCGTTCACGGTCGTAGACCTTTGCGAACGCTACGATATCAGCCGGGAGACGTTCTACGTCTGGAAGCGCCGCCGTGATGCCGGCGATGCGCGCTGGTTCGATGAGAAGTCGCGCACGCCGGGTCACTGCCCGCATGCGACGCCGTCTGAGACCGTCGCTGCGATACTGGCATTGCGCCAGCGGTTTCCACGCTTCGGGCCGAAGAAGATCCGGGCGCGTCTGGCGCTCGACCAACCCGGTCTGATCTTGCCAGCGGCCTCGACCATCGGCGACATCCTCAAGCGCGAAGGCCTGATCGAGAAAAGGCCGCGCCGCCGCCGGTCCATCGCTCAGGGCGAGATCGTTGCCGGTTCGGACGTGCCCAACGGCGAGTGGGCAATCGACTTCAAGGGCTGGTTCCGCACCCGCGACGGGGAACGTGTCGATCCGCTGACGGTGTCGGATACAGCCAGCCGTTATCTCGTTGCCGCCCGCATCACCCCACCGACGCACGATGGCGTCAAGGCCGCGATGGAGCGGGTTTTCAACGAGGTCGGCCTGCCCGATGCGATCCGTTCCGACAACGGCGCGCCGTTTGGATCTATCGGTGCCGGCGGCCTCTCGCGGCTGTCGGTCTGGTTCCTGAAGCTGGGCATCGAGCCGCGCTACATTCCACCGGCAAGCCCGCAGGACAACGGTCGCCACGAGCGCATGCATCGCACGATGAAGGACGAGACGGCGCGCCCGCCGGCACGCTTCCGCCACGAGCAGCAGTACAGGTTCAACGTGTTCCGCCGGCTCTACAATGAAGAACGCCCGCACGAGGCGCTTGATCAGGTCACGCCGGCAAGTCTGTGGACACCATCAAAGCGCACGATGCCTCGCACGCTGGATGAGCCCTGGTATGATGCCGACCATCAGGTGCGCCGGGTGCGTCCCGACGGAACGATCAAGTGGCGCGGCGAACATGTGTTCATTGGTGAAGCCCTGGTGCGAGAGCCGGTTGGTCTGGCCGAACAGGAACGCGGCGGCTATATCGTGCGCTTCTGCGGACGCGATCTGGGGATGATCGATTTTGCCGGCCGGTTTCACCGCTTCGCTCCGCCGCGTGCGCGGCTGCGCTCAGCACCGAAACCGGCTATAGACGAGCAGTAAAAGTGTCAGGAATGCTGCCGGTCCAAAGTGTCAGGAGTCTTCCCGGTCGTTCACTGGTTGAGAATGCCTGCGGTCTCGACCATTTCGACCATGAATGTGGAGCGTCCCCGGGCGATGTCGTCTGAAGCGCCGACGCGGGAAAATAGCCGGTCTATGATGCCAATGTGGGCTGAGCGGGCGGGCACAAAAGATCCCATCTGTGCAAGGACAGCGATCAACGCGTTCTGGCGGAGAAAGGTCGATTTGCCCGCCATATTTGGTCCAGTGACCAGCCAAATGCGGGCGTCGGCGCCCTCGTCGAAGCCGGAAGGCTGACGCGCGTGGGCCCGCCCCAGAAAGCAATCATTCTCGATAAATGGGCCGCTGAGGGCTGCGGCAAGCGCCTGTTCCACAACGGGGTGGCGGCCACCATGGATTTCAAACGCCGTGGTTTCATCTATTTCGGGACGAACGTAGTTGTCGCGATGCGCGAGATCAGCGAGCGCTGCGGTCACATCCAATCCGGCGATCGCGGCAGCAATGTCTCCAAGAGATTGTTCGGCGGCGGCTATGTCACCGGCAAGGTTGGTAAAAACCTCTTGTTCGACGGTCAAGGCGCGCTCGGCGGCAGAGGCGATGCGTCCTTCAGTCTCAATGAGTTCATCGGTGGTGAAGCGGACAGCATTGGCCATGGTCTGGCGGTGGCGGAAGGTGGCCGAAAGCGGCTCTGACAGAAGCGGCTTTGCATTCGCCTGTGTAACTTCGATGAAAAAGCCCAGAATGTTGTTATGGCGGACCTTCAGCGACTTGACGCCGGTTTCCTCGCCGTAGCGCAGTTCCAGCGCCGCCATCACCTGCCGGCTTTTGTCACGCAACTCGACCGCTGCATCCAGTTGCTCAGAATAACCCGGGCGCACAAAGCCGCCGTCGCGCCTTTGGTGTGGGGGATCGTCAACGAGGGCAGCAGCCAACGCCGATGACAAATTGCCAGCAGCAGCGGCTAGCCGGTCTGCAATAGCTGAAAGCTCTGAAGGCAATCCCATTGGGCCAGCGCGCGCCTTCAAAAGCACGGCGGACTGCTCGGCGGCGGCTAGCGCATCACGGATAGCGCCCAGATCGCGTGGACCGCCACGACCGAAGGCCAGCCGGGACACAGCACGGGCAATATCGGGCGTGCCCTTCAGGGCAGCGCGCAGATCGTCGCGAAGATTGTCTTCCTCCACGAGGTAGCCGACCGCGTCGAGGCGGGCATGGATGTGCGAGGGATCGCGCAATGGAGCACTCAGGCGCGCTGCCAGTTCACGGGCACCCGGACCTGTGACCGTGCGGTCGATCGCCGACAAAAGACTGCCGTGCTTTTCTCCAGTCGAGGAACGGACCAGTTCCAGGCTCGACCGGCTCGCAGCATCGATGACCAGCGCGCTATCCGCACCGGTGCGTCGGGGCGGGCGCAGAACGGGCTGCCTTCCGATCTGTGTCAGCTCGACGTATTTCAAAAGCGCACCAGCCGCCGCCAGTTCCGCCCTTGTAAATGCGCCGAAACCGGCCAGTTCGCTGACCCCAAGCCGCTGCTTCAACCCACGCTCACCCGAAAGGCTATCAAAATTCGCGTTGGGCACCGGTGTTGCTGCGGCACCTGCAATATCCACCCATTGTCGGAAATCGGGTTCAGCCAGCAGCGCTTCAGAACAAATGATTTCGCCAGGTGAGAGGCGCACGAGTTCACCAGGAAGATCCGCGCCTGTGGTTTCCCCCACCTCACACTCGCCCGTCGAAATATCGAGGGATGCCAGCGCCACAACATTGTCGGAACCGATCAATGCGCCGCCGCGGCCTGATGGCGCACGAAAGACAGCGGTCAGGTAATTGCGGGCCTTGGCGTCGAGCAGCGTTTCCTCGGTCAAGGTGCCAGGTGTGACGAGGCGGACGACATCGCGGCGGACCACGGCCTTCGCGCCACGCTTGCGCGCTTCGGCGGGATCTTCCAACTGCTCGCAAACGGCAACGCGATAGCCCTGGCGGATTAAACGTTGCAGATACTCATCGGCACGGTGGACGGGTACGCCGCACATCTGGATGTCTTCACCCATGTGCTTGCCACGCTTGGTCAGCACGATGCTCAGCGCGGCGGAGGCAACGACGGCGTCCTCAAAGAACAGTTCGTAAAAATCCCCCATGCGATACCAGAGCAGGCTATCGGGGTTGGCCGCCTTGATCTCCAGATACTGTGCCATGGAAGGCGTTGCCTCTGCAGCGGCACGTCTGCGCAGCGTTTCGGCATCGACCGTTGCTGGCGGTCCGACGCCTACTGAGCGTGAGGTAGAAGAGGTTGAAGCTTCTTGCCGTGGTGCGACAGGCGGTCGGGCTTCGCCATCTGGCTGCGCTTGGGATTGGGTGCCGGGAGCTTGCTGCTGCTCGTTTGTGCCGCCAGGCATGCGTGGGGCGGATTCCGACTGCCGAGCTGTTTGTCGTCCGCGCACCATCGCGCCACTCTCCCGTCGATCAAGCAAATACCCTGGGCATGTTTTTCATATAGACCCGCTGCAATGCAACCCCATCTGTGCGGCCAGAGATTGGATGACGCCTCGGGGGGCAAAAGCATGCGTTCCGGTGAGGGCAGGGTCCCGTTCCCGCCACGTATTTCTGGGGGGCATCGTCTGCCCCACTGACGCCATTTCCTTTAACAATGCGGGTATTGTATACCAGCGCGCCTGTTCCTTTCGCGGCGGTCGCTCACCGATCGCTTTTGCAGCTTTCCGCAGAGCTTGCGCTTAACGCAAAGTTCCATTTTTCGCGTGTCCATCGTCATTAAATCATTGGCGAGACAATCAGATAACGAAACGACGCCACATGGCCAAACGGTTTGCAGATGCCCGCTTTACCGAACAAGAAGCGCTCCAGTTCCATGCCCAGGGCAAGCCTGGCAAGCTCGAGATCACGCCGACCAAGCCTTTAACGACGCAGCGCGACCTGTCACTAGCCTATTCGCCTGGCGTGGCCGTTCCCGTCCGGGCGATCGCTGAAGATTCCGCAAAAGCATATGACTACACCAATAAGGGCAATCTCGTCGCTGTCGTCTCGAACGGTACTGCAATCCTAGGCCTTGGCAATCTGGGGGCACTCGCGGCCAAGCCGGTGATGGAAGGCAAGGGTGCGCTGTTCAAACGGTTTGCCGACATCGATGCCATGGACCTGTTGGTGGACACCCAAGACGTGGACGCATTTATCAACTCGGTGCGCTACCTGGGGCCGTCGTTTGGCGGCATCAACCTGGAAGACATCAAGGCGCCGGACTGCTTCATTATCGAACAGCGTCTCAAGGAACTGCTCAACATTCCGGTATTCCACGACGATCAGCATGGCACCGCGATTGTCGTGGGAGCGGCCATCCTCAACGGGCTCGCCGTCGCCGGCAAAGCCATCGAAGACGTAAAGCTTGCTTGTTCGGGTGCGGGGGCGGCAGCACTCGCCTGCCTCAATCTGCTCGTCAGCCTGGGCATGAAGCGCGAGAACATCTTCGTTTCGGATATTGCGGGTGTTGTCTATCAGGGCCGTGAAGAGCTGATGGACCAGTGGAAAGAGCCCTTTGCGCAGGCGACCGGCATGCGCACGCTGGCGCAAATCATGGAAGGCGCCGACGTATTCCTTGGACTGTCCGCGGGAGGCATCGTCAGCGCCGAAATGGTGGCGAGCATGGCTGACAACCCGGTTATCTTCGCGATGGCCAATCCGGAGCCGGAAATCACGCCGGAGGAAGTTCAGAGCGCGCGCGATGATGCAATCATGGCGACGGGGCGCTCCGACTATCCCAACCAGGTCAACAACGTACTTTGCTTCCCATTCATTTTCCGTGGTGCTTTGGATGTGGAAGCCTCGACGATCAACGAGGCGATGAAGGTGGCCGCAGCAAGGGCGCTTGCCGAACTGGCGCGGGCTGCGGTGTCCGACCAGGTCGCATCGTCGTTCCATGGTCTGCGGCCGACGTTCGGGCGCGACTACATCATTCCGGCGCCGTTCGATTCGCGCATCATCTGGCATGTCGCGCCGGCGGTGGCGCAAGCAGCCATGGATTCGGGCGTGGCGCGGCGGCCGATCATCGACATGGAAGACTACATCGCCAAGCTGCAAGGGCGGCTTGATCCGCTCGTTGGCTGGCTGCAATCAACATTCGAGAAAGTGAAACAGGATCCCAAGCGGCTGGTGTTTGCCGAGGGAGAGGACCCTGCAGTTATTCGCGCCGCGCACGCCTTCCTGTCGCAAGGTTTTGGTCAGCCATTGCTGGTGGGTAACGAAAAGCGCGTGCGTGCGTCGTTCAAGGAACTCGGCATTCCCTTGAGCCCAGCGATAGACCTGCACGACACGCGACAGTCAGAATATTTCGAGGAGTTCACCGAGTATCTCTACAAGCGTCTGCAGCGGCGCGGCTACCTGCACCGCGATTGCGTCAGGCTGGTCAAGAATGAACGAAATATCTATGCCGCCCTTATGGTGGCGCACGGCCACGCCGATGCGATGGTCTCGGGCGTGACCCGCAACTTCACCAGTGTCTACCGCGATGTCCTGCGGGTGATCGACGCTGCGCCGAACCGGCATGTCATCGGCATTACGCTAGCGCTAGTGCGCGGGCGGGCCGTGCTCATCGCCGATACGTCAATCCACAACATCCCAACCACCGAACAGCTTGTTAATATTGCCGAGGAAGCGGCGCGGGCTGCGCGCAACTTCGGCATGGAGCCCAGGGTTGCGTTTCTCACCTACTCGACATTTGGGCAGCCGCGCGGCGAACGTTCCGATGAGGTGCGCGAGGCGATTTCAATTCTCGACGAAAAGGGCGTCGATTTCGAATATGATGGCGATATGGCGGCAGACGTCGCGCTCAACGCCAAGCTGATGCAGCTTTATCCTTTCTGCCGGCTTTCCGACACTGCGAACGTGCTCATCATGCCGGCGTTCCACGCCGCGTCGATTTCAACAAAAATGCTGCGCGAGCTGGGAGGCGCCACGATCATCGGGCCACTGCTGGTCGGCCTCGACAAATCAATCCAGATTTGTTCGTTGGGCGCGCGGGATACCGATATCGTCAATGTCGCTGCGCTGGCGGCATACGATGTGAATAGATAGATGCGCTGTCACCACCGCCCGCGTCATGGGCTGCGCAAGCAGGCGATGGCGAAGAGCCTGCGGGATGACTGGGCGAATGCCAAATTATCGCCCCTGAGATATTCGGCTTGTTCGCTCGTGAGGGGCACCGAAATGACCAAAGTAGCGCGGGTCTATGTTTTCTACCGGAAGAATGATCAAGACATCCGTCGTTCCGAATTGATGGTCGATCACGGCTCCGTCACCAACGAATGCGCCAAGCCGCAGATACCCCTTGATCAACGGCGGCAGCGCCTTAAGCGCGGCCCTGGTATCGACCTGTTCCTTCGCCAACATATTCATCGGTTGGTACATATGCGGATGCGCTTTGCACCGCCACTCACGTGGTGCCAGGGCGTTATGATGCAGAAAGGATAGCGCGCACGCATGCTGGCTTGGGTCAGTCCCTGCAAAGCTGGCACAGCCGATCATGACGTCGACACCGTGTTCGCGTACGTATGTCCAAAGTCCATGCCAAAGCAATTCGACCGTGCGGCGATTACGATACGGCTTCAATACACACGAACGGCCTAGTTCGAGGAACCGGTGGGTCTGGGCGCGCGCCTGCAATAATGGAGCGATGTCGTACTCGCCCTGCGCATAAAAACCGTTTTGCCGCGCTGCAACGTCCTGGCGCAGCACGCGATAGGTTCCAACAACTTCCGGCCGTCGGACCGGCGACCACGGCAAGGTCGCGGCTGTGACTGCATGGTCCACCACGAGAAGGTGATCGCAAACTGCATCGTATGGATCTTCGTCACGCCGGCGCAGCTCCGCCATAAAACTGGGCTTTGCGGACATCTCCTTATAAAACACATCATAACGGAGGCGTTGCGCGCGGCGCAGGTCACGTGCACCAAGCGCCATGCGGACCTCAAGATCGCCGACGCGGCCATAAACAGGTGCCGCACGCTCATGCAGGAACCATGAACGCCGAACGTGTGCCTCCGTTAGATTACGCATGCGAACGAAACGTTCCAGACCGGTTCTCAGAAACGGCAGCGACGGCTTCAGCAGAGCACGCGGACCAATACGTGTTGCCATTACGCGTTCACGCTCCATCGGCATGTTCGGGTTCCTCCCGATTATTTCCCCCGAGATCGTATGCATGTTTTGCGTAGACAGGCATGCGACCCAAACTCAATTTCGAAATGGTTTTCACCCTGAACTGAAATAAATCTCAGCGGAACATCAACCAAGCAAAACAATCCGTATGTACCAAGAGATCCGCAGCACGGGCAACAGTCGGCGAATCAATGAGCCGGGCTAGCTTTTTGTTTGATCGCATTTTCTACGACGAACCGGTGTCCACTTCGTCAGAAAATGCTCTAACACGGTAGCGTGTCGGATCTACGACACGACAAATTGATGGATTGTTCGCCGGGAAGCGGCCAGCCTCAGGCAAGGCTCAGCTATAGCGCTTTTCGCCTCCCTCCTTGCGGGTCGATCTCGCGCCAGCGCGATGACGCCCGTGTTCTCGTGAGAAAGGCGGGCTAGGCCAGCAATTGATCGAGATCATGTTTCGTTCGAACAGGAGTGAGATCCAACTTTCTGTTTGTCGCCACGTTTTTTAAGGCTCTACCGCGTCACACGTTAGAATAAGCGTGCTCTAATTCGAGCTGTGTGGGTGACCAGGCACCCAAGTGTCCAGCAACCCCTTCAAATCATTCGTATCAAAGGGTTTGGCGAGGTAATCATCGAAGCCTGAATTAAGATAGCGTTCGCGATCCTCTGGGAAGGCGTTTGCAGTCAGAGTTATGATCGGCGGGCATGGGCGCAAATACCGGTGATCCGCGTTGCGGCGTTTTTCGTGGGCATTACGGATCGCCTCGGTTGCGGCGATTCCATCCATTCCGGGCATATGGATGTCCATCAAAATCAGGTCGAATTGCGGACGATGGTCGTCAAATGCATCGACAACGAGGTCAACCGCGCGACTTCCATTGGCGCAGTGCTCCACCGAACATCCGCATTTTTCCAGTATCCGGCGTGCGAGCAGCGCGTTGATTTCATTATCCTCAACGAGCAATATGGATGTCACTTTCGATCTTGCTGGATTGGTTTCGATCGTGCGCTCATTGGCCGATACACCAGCAGAAATTGCACCTGATCGGGAGCCTGGATCTGTGGCGGACGTTTGCTCGCTAACGGCTGCAACATTTCCTTCCAGAGCACGGGCAACCGGGCTGCTGGCGAGTTGCTGGAGCAATGACCGCGTTCGAACCGGCCGAATGAGATAGCGTTCGAAACCGTGTTCGCGGAATGCCGCCAATCCAGAACGTGCAAGAACGTTGACCGTTACAATACCAATGACCGGTTCACCGCCGGTGGCGCGTGCGCATGCCAGAAGTTCGCCTGCGGTGCGGGCATCCGACCCCACATCCACAATCACGCGCTGGACCGGGCTACCCTTCTTTGCGTTGTTTGAGATCGCTGCCATGGCGCCGCTCATTTCGGATTCAATGACGTGCTGATTGGCCGAACGCAGGATGTGGGCTATCGACCGGCGCTCGAATGCCTGATCCATGGCGATCAGCACGTTGAATTTTTCTTCCAGTCTGACAGTTGCCGAGTTGGCTATAACGTCATTCGACGCGGCCTTTTTGAGCGTGATCTCCGCGGTAAAGACCGAACCGCTACCAGGTGTCGAGGTGGCGCGTATGTCGCCTCCCATTGCCAGGGCAAGACGCTTGGAAATTGCCAGGCCCAAGCCCGTACCGCCCTGTTGGCGGCGTTGGGCGGAATCGGCCTGCTCGAATTCGTGGAACAATCGCTGCATATCGTTCGGCGATAGGCCGATGCCACTATCTTCAACCTGGATTTCTATGGCCATCTGCCCAGGATTTTCGGGATGGTCACGCCCGCTGATCGTAACAGCAATACCGCCATGGTCCGTGAACTTGATGGCGTTCGATAGTAGGTTGAGCAAGACTTGGCGAATGCGCGCCTCGTCGCCGATGAAGGTTCGCTCAACGGCGGAATCGACCGTCAGTGCCAGTTCCAAGCCCTTGTCGTGGGCGCGTGGCGAAACCAACTCAACGACGCTTTGGCTCGTGTCTGCGAGGTTGAACGCGATCTCGGTCAATTCGACCTTGCCGGCCTCGACCTTGGAGAAATCGAGTATCTCGTCAATCAAGGTAACAAGAACTCGCGCAGATTGATCAACCGCAGCGACATAAGTGCGTTGCTCATCGCTCAGTTCAGTTTCGCGCAGCAGTGACGCCATGCCGAGGATACCGTTCATGGGCGTGCGGATTTCATGGCTCATGGCGGCAAGGAAACGTGACTTGGCCCTGTTGGCTGCTTCCGCCTGGTCACGCGCCTCAGACAACTCAACCGCGCTGGCGCATTCCTTGGTTACGTCGCGGCCGACAATCTGGACTTCGTTTCCTGAGCCGCAACTCTTGGCCACCATATGTTCGTTCCACGCATACCACCGCGGTCCCGCAGCGGTAGCGACGTGCTGGAGGTAGCGGCGCCCGCGTTCTGGTATTCCAACATCGAGTGGGGGCGTTTCTTCGCTGGCCACTTCCGTGGGTGCAAACACTTCTCCCAGCGCCTCTTGGGCTGGAATGGCGAACACACGCGAGAAGGCCGTGTTCACAAAAGTTAGCCTGCCTTGCTCGTCGCGACGAAGGATTACGTCGGACTGCTGGTCGAGGAGATCGCGATACCTGACATCAGTTTCGGAAATTTCCCAATGCACGTCCTGCAACTGTTCAAGACGCTGCTCGAGCGCCTGACAAAAGGCGTCGAAGCGTTCGCGTGGATCTATTGTGGTTTGTAGTGCATTTGATGCCCTGATTGCAGCCCAATGCGCCCCGGCCAGCAACAACGCTGCGGCGAGTACAAGCATGCCGTGCGCCCATCCCGCAGGACCGGGCAAAACAGCGAGCCCGGCAATCAGCAACAACCCACCGATGGCGGCTATCGCCTGCGGTGCCCGCAGATGCAACAGCGCTAGCGCCGAACGCTTGCTGATTGTTCTACGCCTCGTTGCACTCAGTGCTGCGGACAAGCGCTTCAATGACGAACTCGTCAGATGCCACCTGGGCTTGGTGGGCGAGGCCGTGCATTGCTGCTTGATTTGCTCTGGATCGCCCAATGTATCTGGCACCTGAACACCATTGCAGCCTGCTTGCCCCTATAGAAAACGCAAACCGGCTTCACCATCCTGATCGCGCATGCCCTGGTTGAGGAAACGCCCCACGAGGCGTTGAGCATGCTCGTGTTTTTGCAATCTCAGGTAAGCACAGTTGGCTTTGAAAAAGCCTGAAGCAGCAAGGTTAATGCTGGCATAATCGCTGTCCCCTTCCGGCCCAACGATCCATGAAAGGCTAGTGTTGCGTCGCGCCTTAGTTGATCGACATTGCGGCACGCTGAGTATCAACTAAGGCGCGATAAACGCCACCCATCACCCATTTCTCCCCGCCATCGTGAATAAATCAGGCTAGGGAAAACATGACCTTCAATTGCTGCGCATGTTCGGGGGGCGGCTGCGATTTTTTGCAAGTCTCGTCACCCCGCGCTCAGTTATTGCGCAGGACTGCTTAGTCAACTGCTGCAAATTTCGAACGAAGTTGCCTCATTCGTCGAGGTGTCTGGCGCTATCGAGCGTGAGTAGCGGGACGCCGTCCCTGATTGGGAAGGCAAGGCGGGCAGCCTTTGAAACCAGTTCCTGGCGTTGGCGGTCATAGTTGAGGGGGCGTTTACTCACCGGGCAGGCCAGCATAGCCAATAGGCGGGGGTCGAGTTCGCGCGGCGCCGGCTCTGAGGCGGGTGGTGGAACCTCCACAACGCCTTCGTTTTTATTTTCTCGGGATGTATCTTCACCCATACTGATTTTTCCGTTTGGGCTGTTGCCGGCTCAACGTTGCCGCCGACTATTGGATCATGCTACCGCCCGTGCTTCCGGCTGCCATTTCCATTTCAGCCAAGGCTACCAAGACCTCGGCACGCGCTTTCAAACTAGGTGCCTCCAGCAACGCCTGTTTTTCTTCTGCGCCGTAAGGGCTCATGACGGCCAAAGCGTTAACAAGGAATTCGCTGGAGGACTTTTCGATGATGGGCCATTCTGCCTCCAGACGCTTGGCATCCAGGTAGCGACGCAATACACGCAACAGGGCCTTGCGATCGACGTTTTCTTCTCCCAATCCGGCACTGAAATCTCCAGAAAACTCACTCCAATCGACTTCAGCCGTGCGGTAGGGCCGTCCGGAAATTTGCTCATTTACGAGGCGGAAGCGCGCAATCCCGGTCAATGTCACCATGACACGGCCATCCTCCAGCTCCTGAAACCCCGTGATGCGACCGGCACATCCAATTGTTTTCAATGGGCTGTCGTTACCCTTCGGGCTTTCTATGATCGTATTGGCGGGCTCGACAGGTTCATCAGGCTGAATGATGCCGATGAGGCGCTTGCCGCTCAGAACGTCGTCGACCATCTGCAAATAACGAGGTTCGAAGACGTTCAGCGGCAACGTTGCCCGCGGCAACAGGATGGCACCGCGGAGAGGAAACAAAGGGACTTGGCGTGGCAGGTCGTCAGGCCCGTGATATCGGTCTGTCCTCGCCAAAACGTGCTCCCTTCGTCGTCAGCTTGCAAATGGCGTTGCTACAAACGCCCTTCGTGCGGTTCTAATTTTTGCACACCCGTCACGAAAAAAGAACCGAGGACAGCTTTCGACGCCCATCCAGGGTGGCAGGATCCTTCACACCCCAGGCTTCGAACAACTGAACGAGTTGCTTGCGGGCTGCTTCCTCATTCCATGACCGTTGGCGGCGGACAATCTCAATCAGATGATCCACTGCTTCCGCCTTGAACCCCTTGGCGGCGAGTGCAACCGCCAAATCATAGCGCGCCTGATGATCGGCAGGATTGGATGCAACTTGAGCTTCCAATGCGGCGGCGTCGCCAGCATCACCCGCCTTCTTGGAAAGCTCCAAGGCTGCAATAACACCTGCAACTGCGGAAACGTTGCGCTTGTCTGGCGGCACCAAACCGATGGTCTGCTCGGCGCGCTCGGTATCTCCGCTCTTCAAGTAGCACTGGGCAAGCCCTGCCAGGGCATCCGGATTCAATTGATCTTCCTGCAGCACCGCAGCGTAGATTTCGGCTGCGCCCTGCAAATCACCAGAGGCCATGGCCTGTTCGGCTGCCGCCATTGCCTCTTGCAGGCTGTCACCGGCATCTTCGCCCAGAAGCCGGTCGATGAACGAGCGGATCTGGCTTTCGGGAAGCGCGCCCATGAAGCCGTCGAGTGGTTTGCCGTTCTTGAATGCATAAACTGTCGGCAATGACTGGATGCGCAACTGCCCAGCCAACGCCTGATGTTCATCAGTGTCGATCTTCACCAGGCGTACTTTGCCGCCATAAGCCTTGACGACCTTTTCCAGGACAGGACCCAAGGTACGGCAGGGACCGCACCATGAAGCCCAGAAATCCACCAAAACCAGCGACGTGTTGGACGCCTCAATAACATCCTTGGCGAAGCCCTCGGTTGAGGAATCCTTGATGAGGTCATTTCCCCCGGGTGCGTCCGAGGCGGCAGCGCCGCCCGATATAATTTCCATGTCAAAATCCTCTCGTCATTCTACCGATATAGGGCGCCTTGGCCGGGGACCCAAGCGCGGTAGCAGGGGGAGCGGCATAATCTCGCTCATCTCAGGCTCTATCGCATGCGGCATTTTATGCCTCTTCACTGACGAGCGCGGCGATATGCGGGGTGTGGCCGCACGCGGATATGAACTGGAAAAGGTCTTCGCGTGCAATGCTGGTTGTCGCCGCATTATCGAGCGGATGGGCATTTATGACGTCATGCCGCATGAGCAACTCGTCGATCACGACCTTAACCCTGCCCAGAGTGTCATTCATCACGGCGAAGGCTGTGACCGATCCCGGCGTTACACCTAGCACCTGCATCATAAGTTCGGGCTTGCCAAAGCTGAAGCGTCCAGCCGCCAGGCGCTTGGACATAGCCTTCAAGTCGACGGGGGTGTGGCTTTCGGCCACGACCAGGAAAAGCGCGCCTTTCGAGTCCTTCAAGAACAGGTTTTTCGTGTGCCCGCCTGGAATTTCCAGTTCAACCGCTTCGCTCTCAGCGACGGTATAGACAGGTGGGTGATCCACCGTTTTTGTCGCAATGGAAAGAGCGTTCAAGCGCGCGAACAGATCGGCTCGCGTTGCGGGTTTGTGTGGGTTTTGGCCTCCTTCGTGCCCGGCCAAGGTTGGTGTGTGGGTATTGTGATCTACCATGGTTTTACTGGATGCGGGTGGTTCTGGATGGCCCGGTTGGAGCTGGTTTGGCTGGAGGCACGGAGCCATATTGGTTGAAATTTCCGAGAATTTACAGGATTTGCCGGTGCCCGCTGCCGATAGAACACTGAGCTCTACTTCAGCTACGGCCGAGCGTCAGTTGCCGGCATTGGAGGCCGACTATCAGATTTCTAACACAGACTCTGAAGCCTGCGATAATTCGCTAGTGGCCTGTCGTGCCAAAATTGAAACATAGCCGCAACCGCATACAATTTTGGCGCGACATGAAGGCCACTAGCAAAATCATGAACTTAGTGTGGCGTTCAACGCGCCTTAGTTGACTCCGCGTGGGCCGCAACGTCGGTCAACTAAGGCGCGACGCCACACTAGGAAAATTCCCTCCCGCTTCGGCCGGCACCTGGATTAACCGTTACGGCGCGCCACATCGTCCATGGTTGTGGTGACTGCCCAAAAAGGTGTTCTGGTTCACGCTTGCATTCGTTTTCGAGTTGCGCCATAAGACGGGGCCGTTGCGCGCAGGCGCAGTGGCCATACCCTGTTGGATTTGCGGGTGTAGCTCAGGGGTAGAGCACAACCTTGCCAAGGTTGGGGTCGTGGGTTCGAATCCCATCGCCCGCTCCAATTCGACCCGGTCCGTTCCGGACACATGGGTTACAATGTCTGGTTATTTCCGCCATTTCTCCAAGAGCGCCGTTAAATTCTTCAGGCGCTTTTTCCTGTTGCTGTCCGGCTTTCGTGTTTGCTAGCTCCCAAAACCAGCCGAGCAACCAGTTCATCTGTCACATTGCGCACCGCGCGACCAGCATCACCTGGGTACTTTGCCATATAAGACCGGCCAGGCTGCATGCGCGCGGCATCTTGCAGAATGCGCTGGTGGGGCAGCGCCTGATTGAAGCAGCGGTTTTCGGACTGCTGCTTTAGCCATGCCTCATAGTCCCGGTCTGACTCAGAATGCGGATCGCGCATATTGACAATCACGCCGAGGTTCTCGGCAAAGCCCATCTCAGGGTTAAGAGCTCGAAAGCGCCGGAACACTTCAAGACCGCACAGTGAAACGTAATCAGGCTTGGTGGGCGAGAGGTGGTAGCTGGCTTCGCGCAACCAGCTTTCAGTCAAAATTGAAAGCCCCGGCGGACAATCAATCAGCACCACATCGAACACGGTGGACACTTCAGCCAGAAGGCGACGGATCGCCTGACGCAAGCGGGCGTGCTGGCTTTCTTTGGAAACCTCGCGCTCGAACAACGTGAGTTGCATGTCGCTTGGAATAAGGAAAATAGAGCGCGCTTCTTCAACGTCGGAGACATCGCGCACGACATAATCGGTCCAGGGCGTTTCCGTGCCGCGCAGCACGGTGGCAACGAGGTAGTCAACCAACGTGCTATTTTCCGTTTGCAGCTTGTGCAAACCCTGAACCGGAACGAGCATGCTGGAAACGCTCGCCTGTGCATCGCTGTCGATTATCAAAACATTCTTATCGTGGAACGCCGAGAGCGTTTCTGCGAGAGCCAACACCAGCGTCGATTTACCGACGCCGCCCTTCGTGTTCATTACCGCCACGGTATTACGCATGGTCCCGGTCTGCCCCCGTCCGTTTGGCCAAGTACCCATCTATGCAGTTTCGCCGTGGTGGCAGGCAGAGCAATCAGAAAAAACCGGCCAAAGCGAGGCCAAAGGCAATATGCTCCCCTAAAATGGGACTGTGCTTACCTGTCATATCGTCAATGCCCGAACCCATGCAAACCTTACAATTGCAAGATGCGCGACTTAGCCCGCCTTTCTCACGATGGTATGGCCGGCACGGAGGTGAAAATGATGACAGGCCAGGAGAGCCGTGTCGTTCGATGTGGGACATCGGGCAAACGGCACGACACAGCCTGTCATCATTTTCACCCCGCCCTGCGGGTCGTGCTGGCGCGGCCGACCGCTGCGTCGGGCGGCTCAACCGTAGAACACCGCTACGCTTTTCGCCTCCCTCCTTGCGGGTCGATTCGCGCCAGCGCGATGACGGCCGTGCCCTCGTGAGAAAGGCGGGCTAGGGGTTCGCGCATCCTGGCAATGGGCCCAATACGATATCGCCTGAGGCTTATCGAAGGATTTCGGCCGGACTGGTTTGCGGTCTGGGTTAGGGCGTCGGGCGCTATAGAGGGTATGATACGTGCAAAGGCGCTTGCAAACCTGCGCGACCGCCTATACCGAAACCTGTCATACAGTGTTCCCATTACCGCGCCGCAGGAGGTTTGCGTCATGGCTCGCTTTTTTTCCGCTACCGGTCTGAGGCCCTTGGTACTCGCAGCCATGCTGGCGACCACGCTTCCACTTGCCGGGTGCGGGATCAACAACATTCCAACTTACGAGCAGACGGCGAAGGCCGCCTGGTCGCAGGTGCTCAACCAATACAAGCGCCGGTCCGACCTTATTCCCAATCTGGTGGAGACGGTCAAAGGTTTCGCAGACCAGGAAAAATCGGTGCTCACGGAAGTCGTTGAAGCGCGGGCGAAGGCAACACAGGTGCAGATACCGCCTGACATTCTCACCAACCCGGGCGCAATGAAGAATTTCAACGATGCGCAGAACCAACTTACCGGCGCGCTCGGGCGTTTGTTGGCAGTTATCGAGCGGTATCCCGACATCAAGTCGGGGCAGAACTTCCTGGCCCTGCAAAATCAGATAGAGAATACTGAAAACCGGATTGCAGTTGCGCGACGCGACTACATCGATGCGGTCCGCGTCTACAATACCGAACTGAAGACGATTCCGGGGCGCTGGTGGAAGGCGCTAATGTATCCGGGTTCGGAAGTCATGGCGACATTCGACATTCCGCCGGAGGAAGTGAAAACGCCGAAGGTAGATTTCGGAACCCGCATGTGAACAGGCCTGTCCATCTGGCCCAAGACACCTGGGATGGGGTTTTATGCCGATAAGGTCCAGACTTCATGCCTATGGATTCAAGGCCGGTTGGGGTCATTCATCCAGCGCTCTGCTGGCAGCAGGTTTGTTCATAGCGCTGCTTGCCCTGCATCATATTGGCAGTGTCATTGCAGCACCGGAATTTCCGAAACTGACCGGGCGGGTGGTTGACCTGGCGGGCTTGCTCGACCCCACAGCCGAGGCTTCACTTTCGGCCGACCTCGCGGCGCTGGAAGAAAAGTCCAGTGACCAGATCGTGGTGGTGACTCTGCCGTCGCTGCAGGGTTACGCCATCGAAGACTATGGCTATCAACTCGGCCGGCACTGGGGCATCGGCCAGAAGGGAAAAGACAATGGTGCCCTGCTGATCGTCGCGCCTAACGAACGCAAGGTGCGGATCGAGGTCGGTTACGGTTTGGAGCCGCACCTGACCGACGCTATGAGCACGCTCATCATTCAGAATGCAATTCTGCCAAGATTTCGCCGTGGAGATTTCCAGGGGGGTATTCTTGCGGGCGTGCGCGACATGACCGACGTCGTGACCGGCGATGCAGATGCCGTGATGCAACGTGCCAAGGGCATGCGGCGGGGCAATGAGATCGAGAACAAGGACCTCATTTTCCTGGTGCTCTGGCTGACGATCTTTGCATTCATCATCTACCTTCAATTCAGGCAGGCCCGCCGCTTGGGAACCACGGGCAGCCGTCGTCGCAGCGGCGCCGACGATGGCGTAATCATAATTCCTGGGAACAGCGGTGGCTGGTCGGGAGGTGGCTGGTCGGGAGGGGGAGGTGGTTTCGGCGGCGGTGGCGGAGGATTTGGGGGCGGGGGCTCGTCGGGCGGGTGGTGAAGCAATTGTGATGTGGCGTTTGCGACTGCAGGCACTATCGGCGGGATGCCGCATCAATCGAAAAGAACATTGAAAAGAACCATGACGATCGTTGGTAACGGCAGGAAAAAACGATGAGCGAGGCGGAACGGACGCAGTTTTACCGGCGTGGCAGCCTGCTCTTCAGCGCACAAGAAGAGCAGCGCATTGCCGAGGCGATCGTTGCCGCGGAGCGTTCGACCTCTGGTGAAATTATCGCGGTTATTGCCGCGGAGAGTGACAGCTACCTTTATGCGCCATTCCTTTGGGCTTCCATCATTGCGCTGTTGGTGCCCTGGCCGTTGATTGTTTTAACGTGGCTGCCGGTGCAATGGATCTTTCTGGCGCAGCTTCTGGTGTTTCTTGTTCTGCTGCTCGTCTTCCTGCCGCAGCGGGTTCGTCTCAGTCTGGTGCCGCAATCGGTCAAGCATATGCGGGCACACCGCCGCGCGGTTGAACAGTTTCTAGTGCAGAACCTGCACACCACCTCCGGCCGAACGGGCGTGTTGATTTTCGTTTCGGTGGCAGAGCGCTATGCCGAGGTGCTGGCCGATACAGGCATAGACAACAAGGTCGTGCCCGGCACGTGGAATGCAATCGTCAATACTTTGACGCAGAATATTGCGGAAGGCCAAGCCGCAAACGGTTTTGTCGAGGCGATAACAGCCGCGGGCGAGCAACTCGCGCAACATTTTCCACCCGGCACGTCCGACCCCAATGAACTGCCCAATCACCTCATCGTCCTGGACTGAAATCGCTGTCCACCGCGGCCGATCGAGCGCGCTGCGGTGGCCATCGTTATGTGCGATGCGCCCGATGCTCTAAGTCAATGAATCGGCGAGATCGCGAACCTGGGCAGCCGCGACGGTCAAACGCGCGACGGTGAGCGGGCCGCTATCAACCAGCTCGCTCAGGCGCCGGGCCGTTCGTGGCAGGGGGCCGTCCGGACCACTATCTGACCAAGCAGCCAGCGCCGAACCTGCGCTCGAATTGCCGGACCCAGACGCAATCGCTGCTCGGGTCATGGTGCGATGGCTGTTGCCAATGCTTACGACAGCGGAGTTGATCGCCAACCTGTCAAAACGATCAGCCGCAGGAACGCTGCTTTCGCGTTGCTTCAAGTCGGATAACCGCAGCGTGTCACCGATAGCTACGTATGTTCTTGCCGTTTCGAACAAGTTGTCCGATGCATTGGGCAGGCCTTCTTCGGCAGCACTCACTGCATCAGCTACCACGCAAATATCGCCTGCTTCTGCCAGAACTGCGGCTCGCGCCAGCGCGGTGGCAAGTGCATCAGGGGCGCCTTTTGATTTCAATTCCGCGATTTGTCCTTCATAATCAGCGATACGTTCCTCGCTCAGCCACAAATTCAGAGACTGACCAAGCGTGTTGAAGGTGTGCTTGTGGCGTTGAATGGCTTCGGCGAGCGGCGGCATAGTACGCATCTGTGCGCCAAGCCAGGCGGACCATGCACGCATCTGTTGCTGGGCCATGGCGTGAAGCGCTAGTTGAACTTCGCCACCGATGCGGTTGTCCTCAGATGAAATGGCATCGAACAAAGCTGCGGTTCCAGTGACCTGTGCAGCTATGATGATTGCGTGTGCGACACCAACGGCATCCAGGTCCCAATCGCTCGCAAGACGAACCGGCAGGTCGAACCCGCCCAGATTGATCATACGATTGGCAAGGGCAGTCGTTATGATCTCGCGCCTCAACGGGTGGGCTGCGATGTCGCTGGCAAAATCCTTCTGCAGCGCCGGTGGGAAATAATCCGCCAGTTCGTCCGAGACGGCGGTGTCGTCGGGAACGCTCGATTCGATTAAATCATAGGAGAGTGCGATCTTTGCGTAGCTCATAAGCACGGCGAGTTCTGGACGCGTTAAACCTGTGCCGGCTGCAGCGCGCTCTTCAAGAGCGGCATCGTCGGGCAGGGCTTCCAAATCTCGATGGAGCAGCCCGCGTCGCTCAAGTTCCTGCATCAGATGCACGACATCGCTGGTTCCACCGGCGCCACGCCGTTCGGCCAGACTTAGAGCCAGCGTTTGCGCGTAGTTGTTGGCGAGGCAGGCGTGCGCAACGTCTTCTGTCATGCTGACGAGAAGCGCGTTGCGCGCGGACATATCAAGTCGACGGGAGGCGAGGGCCGGAGCCAGGGCGATCTTTATGTTGACCTCCTGGTCAGAGGAGTTGACGCCGGCAGAGTTGTCGATGAAATCTGTGTTGATGCGTCCACCATTCGATGCGAAATCCACTCGCGCGCGTTGCGTCAGGCCAAGGTTTGCACCTTCGCCTACGACACGTGCGCCGAACTCGCCTGCTGAGATCCTAATGGCATCATTGCCGCGATCTCCGACATCTGCGTCGGTTTCAGCGTCGCCACGCACATATGTGCCGATGCCGCCGAACCAGAACAAGTCAACCTTGGATTTCAGGATGGCGCGCATGACTTCATTGGGGGTTGCCGTTTCACCGGCCAACCCAAGCAACTCACGCATCTGCTGGCTGAGCGCGATGGACTTTGCCGAGCGCGAAAAAATCCCGCCACCGGGTGACAATAATTTCTTGTCGTAGTCCTGCCAGCTTGAGCGCGGCAAATCGAAAAGTCTTTTGCGTTCTGCAAATGTGGTTTTGGCGTCGGGGTCGGGATCGATGAAGATATCTCGGTGGTCGAATGCGGCGACAAGGCGAATGGTTTGCGACAAGAGCATGCCGTTGCCGAACACGTCGCCTGACATATCTCCGACTCCGGCAACCGTGAACAGCTCGGTTTGCGTATCGTGATCTGTCTCGCGGAAGTGGCGCTTTACGCCCTCCCAGGCGCCGCGCGCGGTAATGCCCATCTTCTTGTGGTCGTAACCTGCCGAGCCACCCGAGGCGAAAGCGTCGCCCAGCCAAAAATTGTGATTCTGCGACAACTCGTTTGCAAAGTCAGAAAACGTGGCGGTGCCCTTGTCGGCGGCGACAACGAGATAGGGATCATCGCCATCGCGCCGCACGATGCCTGAAGGAGGCACAACCTGACCGTCAACAAGATTATCGGTGAGTGAAAGCAGGGCGCGAATGAACGTTTTGTAGCCTGCGATACCGGCTATCATCACGTCTTCGCGCACGCCGGTTTTCGGCAGCCACTTGGGTACGAAGCCACCCTTCGCCCCTTGCGGAACGATGACTGTGTTCTTGACCTGCTGGGCTTTAGCCAGGCCCAGCACTTCGGTGCGGAAATCATGCGCACGGTCAGACCAGCGAAGACCGCCGCGTGCAATGGGCGCAAAGCGCAGATGTACACCGTCAACCTCGGGTCCGCTCACCCAGATTTCGCGGAAGGGGCGCGGTTCTGGCGCATCAACGACATCACGACTTGAAATCTTGAACGCCAACACAACAGGTGGATTACCGTGCGCATCGCGGGTGAAGAAGTTGGTGCGCAGCGTTGCTGAAATCAGGCCGAGCAGGGTGCGCAGGATACGATCCTCGTCAAGCGAAGGGACTTCGACAAGTTCGGCTTCAAATGCCGCCGCCAGGTCCTGCTCGACGCGTTTGCGCTCGGTTTCACTCGCCTCGACCGACGGATCGAGACGTGCTTTGAAAATGCGGACAAGGTCAGCGGCGCGGGGTGCGTGCTTGACCAGTGTCTCGGCAACCGCAACGCGGTCATAAGGCAGGCCGATCTGACGCATGTATACCGCATAGGCGCGCAACATGGCGACTTCAATCCAGTCGATGCTTGCCGTCATGACGAGGCGATTGAACAGATCGTTGTCAGCGCGCCCTGTGTAGACCGCGGTGAACGCGTCCTCCAACGGCACACCTTCGCGTTCAAGTTCGCTGCCGCCGTCACCGTTGGCGAAATCCAACACCATATCGTGCAAGGACACGGTCTGCCGCTTTCCGTCCTGGTTGGGTGAAATGCGGTAGGTGCGCTCGTCAATGACAGAGAAACCGAGGTTTTCTAAAATGGGTACGCGATCGCTCAAGGGTATCGGAGCGTCAAACCGGTAGATGGCAGCGTGCACGCCGCTTTGATGCTCGCCGGAGGGGTGATAAAAATCGATCGCAACCTGCCCGTCGCCGGCGAGGCGCTCTATCCGCTCAATATCTTCCAGTGCCCGCTCGGGCGGGAAATTTTCTGCATACGATGCGGGAAAGGCGCGTGAAAAGCGCGCGCCAGCGCCGGGTACCGCTGCAAGCTGGTTTTCAAGCCGGTCCTCCCACGTCTGCGTGATTTCTGCGACGCGCCGCTCCAGTTCCGCATCGTCGATGTTGGGCGTTGTGCCTTCATATCGGCCGATGATGAAGTGAACCCGAACCAGAGGGCCAGCCGTAAAATAGGGCTGATGCGTAACCATGCGGCCGCGATAGACCTCAGCTAGCATGTTGCCGATGTCTTCTCGCACTTCGGTTGAAAAGCGATCACGGGGGACGAAAACGAGCACGGAAACAAATCGGTCGAAGCGGTCGCGGCGGGCGAACACCCGGATGCGCGGATCGAACTCCAATTGCAGCAGCATTGGCACCCAGCTTGCGAGCTGGTGGACACCGATCTGGATAAGTTCGTCGCGGGGAAAGGTATCGAGAATGTTATGAAGCATGCGACCCTCATGCGTAGCATGCTTGACACCGGCAATCTTGAAAACGCGTTCGACCTTCAAGCGCAAAAACGGAATTTCCAATGCTGGCTCAGTGTAGGCGGCGGCGGTGAACAAGCCGACAATGCGGAGTTCACCGGTGAGACGACCTTCCTGGGTGTAGGTTTTCAAGCCGACGTAATCCATGTGCGACCGGCGATGGACGACGGAACGCGCATTCGATTTGGTTATGATGATTGGTGAGGGTTTGAGGTAGAACCGGCGTACTTCATCGTTTAGGGATACAAGTTCGTGACCGCGGCGCAGTACGTGAACGTTGGGATCTGCAAGAAGGCCAAGGCCGGAGCCTTCAATCACTCTCAATGAGCCGGTTTCGGGTTCACCATCCAGGCGATACTCTCGCATGCCGAGGAAAACGAACTGACCAGCGCGCATCCAGCGGCAAAAGGCTATAGTTTCATCGATGAGGCCTGCGTTCTCCCTCGTCTTTGTCTGTTGTTCAAGAGCAGTTATCGCCGCATCGAGCCTTGCTTTCATAGGCTTCCAATCGCGAACCGCAACCGCAACCTTGGCGAGCACATCATCCAATGCGTCAGCGAGGGCGCGGCTGGCACTGTCATCAAGGGCGTCCATCACGACAACAATGACACTCTCCGCCCCCCACTCACTTGTGGCATTGTCGCTGGACATTGCGTCTAGCTGCTGGAGTTCGATAATTTGATTGCCATCGCGACGTGCTGCATGCACGGGGTGCAGCACAAGATGGGTCTTCAGTCCGCGGGCCTGAACCTCGCCCATGACTGATGAAACCAGGAATGGCATATCGTTGTTGATGATAACAAGAACGGTGACTTCGCGCAGCGTTTCAGCAGACCCGGTCTGGGAAACAGGCAAAGCGGTTCGCCCCACGCTAACAGTAGGCCGGCCAGGTAAATGGTTTTGCAACAGGTGGAAGGTGTCGACGCCGATAGCAGCCAGGGATTTCGCAGAAAGCCAATTGTCGCGCGCTGCTCCAAGCCTTGCGAACAACAGCTCTGCAAACTTCTGAAAGATTGGCCGGGCCTTTGCATCGAACTTGCTGGCGTTTTCGGCCAGAACGGCCTCCAGGTCTGGAGAAAGGGAGGCTTGTTCCGGTTTAGCTTGAGATTGGCCGTTGCGGGTCATGTGAACTCCCGTTTGACGCATGAACCAGGACAGGGCCCTGGTGGTTCAGGTGCAATCCATAAAACACGTTAAAACACGCTGCCCTATCCATTGGTCTGGAACCTCAGTCGGGACCCAAAGTGGGTGTATCAAGGGCCGGACGACCGACAAAAACCATCGAGCATTTGCCAGGGTAAGCAAAATTGACGAACTTTGCTGCTCCCGATTCGTCGAATCCTCGTTCACCCTCAATTGATCCATGCGATTAGAGCGTCGGGCGTTAAACCGGCGTTGTTCTGCCGGTGTTCCGGCAATGACTTTCAACACTGTGCGCCAAGAAGGCAGGCTTTGGACCTCAAACGCCAGAACCGCACACGACTGCGGAGATTTTTCGCCACAGCACACGATCGTGAATTGCGTCCGTCTTGAGCAAATTCGCACAGCCTTTGCATTCGGGATGCATATCGCGCAAACACGCTTTAATTTGACAGCTTGACGGTCGAACGTGCGTCTTGGGGATGAGGGAGACTTAGATGGCTATACCAGCGGCCAACACGGCCAGTGAAGCGGTGCGACCGGCACCACTGCACGCTCTGGTTTCTTGGGTTCTATATGACTGGGCCTCACAGCCTTATTACACGCTGGTTCTCACATTTCTCTTCGCGCCATATTTTGCAACGGTCGTGGTCGGTGACGCCGCGCATGGACAGACGCTGTGGGGGTATGCCGCTGCAGCCGCCGGTGTGATGATCGCGATCGGCAGTCCCTTTCTGGGTGCCTTCGCCGACGGACGCGGACGCCGCAAACCATGGATTGCATTGTTCGGGGCGCTTCTCGTTGCAGGGCTTTGTGCGCTTTGGATTGCGAAACCCGGGGCTGACCAGGGGACGATTTTTCTGATTCTGGCTGCTTTCGTGATTGCAACCATCGCGGCGGAATTCACGCAAGTTTTCACCAACGCGATCATGCCCTCGCTGGTACCGGCAGATCAACTTGGCCGGCTTTCGGGTACGGGATGGGCGGTCGGCTATGCGGGAGGCCTTGTCAGTCTTGCCTTGATGGCGGGCCTCGTGGTTGCTGACCCTGCAACCGGTAAGACAATTCTGGGGTTTGAACCGCTGATCAAGTTGGATGCTGCAGCACGTGAGGGTGACCGGCTGGTGGGTCCGTTTGCGGCACTATGGTTCGTCGTGTTCATGATACCGTTTTTCCTTTTCGTACCGGACACGCACAAGCCACCGCCACCGGATGCGCAAAAGCGAACGGCGCTGGCTGAACTTTGGGACACGATTTCGCATCTCCCCCGGCATCCAGACATGCTGTTCTTCCTGATTGCGCGCATGCTCTACATTGACGGGCTGACAGCTATTTTTGCGTTCGGCGGAATTTACGGCGCGGCGGTATTTGGATGGCAGGCGATGGAGCTTGGCATCTTTGGTATCGTGCTGACGCTCACTGGCGTGTTCGGAGCCATCATTGGCGGCGTTATGGATGACCGGGTTGGTGCGCGGAATGTGATACTCGTGGCGCTGCTCATTTTGCTAGCCGGTATCTTCGGCATTTTGTCGATCGACAAGACGCATATTTTCTACAACCTGGAGGTGCCGGCCAAGGCTCCTGGCTCTGGCCCTTTCTCGTCGGTGGGTGAAAAAGTTTTCCTGGCCTTTGCAATGGTCATCGGCATTGTCGCAGCACCTGTCCAGGCTGCGAGCCGTTCGCTTCTCGCGCGGCTGGCGCCGCCTGACAAAGTTACGCAGTTCTTCGGTTTGTTTGCTTTCTCGGGCAAGGTGACGGCGTTCTTCGCACCCTTCCTGATTGCGACCGTTACCGCCGCAACAGGCTCGGAACGGATCGGCATGAGCGCGATCGCATTTTTCCTGATAGCTGGCATGCTCTTGATGTTGAAGGTGAAAGACCGGCAGCCAGCGCCGGGGTAAATAATTAATTCTTATCGACGAGGTTATATCTTTCGATTAGCCCTTATCTTGCAACCCGAGTAGCGTTCTGATGGCCGGTGCAGTGGAACCTCGTGGTCACTGCGCGCAGGCGATTGCAATTTATAACAATTGGAAAAAGGAGACACTTCATGAAAGTCTGGACCAAGCCGCAGGTTAGCGAGCAGGAAGTCGGTCTCGAAGTCACCAGCTATCTGCCTGCAGACATCGACATCATCTAGATCGCGTTCACTTTTCATGGAATTGCGAACGCGATCTATTTTCTTTTATTTCTCGCCGTGTTCTTCACGCCGAACCGCGTACACTTCGGCTGAACATGCTCTAGATCGCGTTCACTTTTCATGGAATCGCGAACGCGCTCTATTTTCTTTTATTTCTCGCCGTGTTCTTCACGCCGAACCGCGTACACTTCGGCTGAACATGCTCTAAGTCGGTCTCACTCGGAATGCCTCAAGTCGGGTGTGTGATGCCAATTTGCGGATAAAACGCCCGCGTCGGAATTGAGGATTTCGCGTTACATTCCTGCCGCACTTCCGGCCGGCTTATTTGAGCGGCGCCATTCACGGGCGCCGCTTTGTTTATTGGCGGCGTTTTTGCGTTACCGTTACATATCCGGTCGATACCGTAGCAGCATCCACGATGGCCCGACGATGGGATCTTCCCATACCCGCGTCCAGGCGAAGCCGGCGCGCTCATAGGCCCGAATTGCAGGCTCGTTGGCGATGGCGACAAAGACCGATAGTGCTGCGGCAAATGTCGTCACGAAAACTTCGTCGGCAAGCATCGAGAGTGCGGTTTCGCCCACGCCTTTGCCGCGATGTTCTGGTTCGGCAATGAAAATATCGACATCCCATGTGCCAGGCGGCATGCCTTCGGGCAGGTCGCTTCCCCAGTGCGCTGCGTCGATGGCATGGACGTAACCGGCAGGGCGACCGTCTACCTCAACGATGCGCGCAATTGCTGATTCTGTTTCGGCAACGATGCGCATTTCCGCTTCGGCCGCACTGGCGCTGCCCCACCATCGCCGAATATCGGGACGGGTAATCCAACGGCGTATGAGCAGCCAGTCCTCGGCCTGGATCGGGCGCAGGGCCACAGCGGGGCCAGATGGTGTCGACGTAGATGCCATAAGCGCAAGTAGTCGGCCGACGTTCTCTGGAAATCAAGCTCTACAATCGGCAATAATTAAAGCCGGCACACTGAGCAGCTCGTGAAAATACAGCGTTTTGCGAGATTTTGTCTGCATTGAGGTGGTTTTGCAGCGAGAACACCTTCAGCAGACGCTGGGGTTACAGCGCTTTTCGATCCGATGGAATCGGATCAGCGCTCTAGTGTTCCGACTCTGACGCTTGGTTCCCTGTCGGGCCCCGACGCGTCAGCCCGGAACCCTAGCATTCTCATTGTTTGTGTTCTGGATTCACGATCGTTTGACGACCTTCGCCCGGAGATCAAACGTTCGATCCAGAAGACTAACTTTTTGGTTTGGTCGCATTTTCTTCGACGAACCGGTATCCACTTCCTCGGAAAATGCTCTAGTGTCTGAAGTGGCGCATTCCGGTGAAAACCATGGCGAGGTTCTTGTCGTCGGCAGCCTTGATGACATCGTCATCACGCATCGACCCGCCTGGTTGTATAACAGCAGTTGCACCAGCCTCTGCCGCAGCAAGCAAACCATCGGCAAATGGGAAAAACGCATCGGAGGCGACAACGGAGCCGTTCACGTCAAGACCCGCCATGCCAGCCTTGATGACGGCGATGCGTGACGAGTTCACGCGGCTCATCTGGCCGGCGCCGACGCCAATGGTCGCCAGATCCTTTGCGTAAACAATAGCGTTCGACTTGACGAACTTTGCAACCTTCCAGGCGAACATCATGTCTGCCCGTTCCGCGTCAGTCGGTTGACGCTTGGTCACGACTTCGAATTTTTCGTTCAGCGCCAGGTCGGCGTCCTGGACGAGAAGGCCGCCGGTCACGCGCTTGAAGTCATAGCGCGGCGTTGCGTCAGCGGGCCATTCACCGCAGACAAGCAGGCGGACGTTCTTTTTGGCGGCCACGGCTTCTTCCACACCGGCTGCCACAGCAGGAGCGATGATGACCTCCACGAACTGCTTTTCAAGGATTTCGTTCGCGGTGACGGCATCCAATTCGCGGTTGAAAGCAATGATGCCGCCGAAAGCAGACTCAGGATCGGTTAGGAACGCTCGCTCGTAAGCTGCCTGAAGCGTATCGGCTTGGGCGACACCGCAGGGGTTGGCATGCTTGACGATAACGCAAGCGGGCTTTTCTGCGAACGCCTTCACGCATTCAAGCGCGGCATCGGTATCGGCGATGTTGTTGTAGGAGAGTTCCTTGCCCTGGAGCTGGCGGGCCGTTGAAACGGATGCATCGACGCCCTTTTCATTCGACACATAAAATGCAGCCTGCTGGTGCGGGTTCTCGCCATAGCGCATGCCCTGCGCCTTTGTGAACTGCACCGTGAAAGTGCGCGGGAATGCGTCAGCCTTGTCCTGCGGGCTATCAATCACGGCACCGAGCCAGTTGGAAATCGCGCCGTCGTATTCAGCGGTCCGCGCGTAGGCTTTTTGTGCCATCTTGCGGCGGAACTTGGGGCAGGTTGCGCCTTCGTGTTGAGACATGTCACCGAGCAGTTTGTCATAATCAGCCGCATCGACGATGACGGTCACGCTGGCGTGGTTTTTGGCGGCAGCGCGAATCATAGCCGGGCCGCCAATATCAATGTTCTCGACACACTCCTCAAAGCCGGCGCCCTTGGCGACTGTGGCCTCGAATGGATAAAGGTTCACAATCAGCAGGTCGATCGGGCCGATGTCGTGCTCACGTGCTGCCTTGTCGTGCTCTGGATTATCGCGGATGGCGAGCAGGCCGCCATGTACCTTTGGGTGTAGCGTCTTAAGGCGGCCGTCCATCATCTCTGGAAAACCGGTGTGCTCGGCCACGTCCTTTACCTGCAGCCCTGCGTTTTTCAACGCTGTGGCGGTGCCGCCGGTGGACAATATTTCAATGCCCAGATCGGCCAATGCCTTGCCCAACTCTACGAGACCGCTTTTATCAGACACGGAAATCAGCGCACGGCGGATCTTGTGAGAAGTTGGTGCGGACGTCATCTGGTTCTCCCCTTGGTGTCTTTGGAGCCGCGGTAGCATATGCAGCCATGCTGCGGAATGCGTCCATGCGCGCAATCCACGCCCCGTTTCAGCGTGATGTCATTTCTAGAGCGCATTCCGATCCGATGGAATCGGATCGGCGCTCTAGCCCGCCTTTCTCACGATGGTATGGCCGGCACGGAGATGAAAATGATGACAGGCCAGGAGAGCCGTGTCGTTCGATGTGGTGCATCGGGCAAGCGGCACGACACAGCCTGTCATCATTTTCACCCCGCCCTGCGGGTCGCGCTGGCGCGGCTGACCGCTGCGTCGGGCGGCTCAACCGTAGACCAACGCTACGCTTTTCGCCTCCCTCCTTGCGGGTCGATCTCGCGCCAGCGCGATGACGGCCGTGCCCTCGTGAGAAAGGCGGGCTAGCTTCTTGTTTGGTCGCATTTTCTGCGACGAACCGGTGGTCCACTTCGTCGGAAACTCTAGGTGCGCAGATCCTCAATGTGAAATTCACCGCTGCGTGCGGTTCAGGCCAACCTGGTGAATGCCCATCGCACTTCAGTTTCGCCAAATGTCGCGCCGCGAAGAACAATTTGCATTCGGTTCAAAGGCCCTGAAGCGTCAGCAAAATACGCACTTTCCTCGATTACCATCCGTGCGCCTTCGCAGGCCATTCGCCAGCGCTGGCCGGGCAACTCGATGGTTGCGGTTCCGACTTTTTCGGCGCGGGAACAGATGACGCCGGGGTGGAGGTGGAAATGAATTGCGAAAGGAATGTCCGATTTCAATCGTAAAACCCCGCGCGGTGGGTTCAAATGGTCGGTGCCAACGATGCGGCGTCCGTTATTGGAAATCGTTATACGGCGTTTATGAATGATGCCGAAGCGCTTGAGGTAACCATCATGGCTTGCCTCAAAGCCAACCTCGCCATTGTCCGAGCCGAGATCGTCAAGGTAGGGGACAGCGGGTCCACGAATGGGCATGCCGCCGAGGATCTCCTCTATCCGACGGTTGCCGATCAACCGCGACGACGAGGTTTCGCCAAGCTCAAGCGTGTTGTGGCTGGCGGTGGCACGGGCAGCGGCAAGCCAGTCGTGATAGGCAGCGCCCGGCGCACCACCGTTCGACAGAATTAATTGTGCGCCAGAGCTCATTTCAAAAGACAGACAACCTGCCTGTGCTTCGCCTGCGAGAATAACGGGCGGCGGTGAGCCGCAATCCGCGATCAGGATCGTGTCGCCCTGTTCGAGGCGCTCATAGCCCGAATTCTTTGCGTGTATTGAGGGAGGCTCGTTGGTGTCAGCATAAGCCATGACTGTTGCTATGCGCGCAGGCATGCCGACAGAAACGCCGTTGAATCGCGCGAGCAACCCGTCACCCATACGTAGAAACCGCGCCATCGACAGCATCTCAGTGACCGCTGCATCAAGCCTGGCGGGCTGCGTGCGTCCACGAGCACGGAAGCATTGGCGGAAGGGCAACAAGTCCAGCAGCAGCTCAATCAGTGTTGCAGGATTGCGCGAGACGTGCCCACCGTCGGGGAGTATCTGCCTATCAAGTTCATCGAGCAGCAATGGCAAATCTGCTTCCAGCCTGCGGTCGCGGCCAGCGACACACAAATCCGCCAGGACGAGCGCTGTGAGCGCTAACAAGCGTGGCTCACCAGCGGCAGCTTCACGCCACGCGGAGGACAGGCGAACGAGTTGCAGACCCAGGCTTGCGGCGATCGTGTTGTAAGTGCGTTCGTCAGCCCCTTCCAACAGCAGACCAGCGTGAGACAACCATGAAATGACCCGCCGCGCCAATACCTCGGGATGCCACGGCTCGCCAGTGCCCTTACGATTCCTGATCGCCCATTCCACGGCGAGCTGACGCGCGGCTTTTCCTGCTTCGGGTTCGGCCGCCGCCGCGCAATGGCGCAGCCAACCAAACCCGTGCAACGCCCGCGACCAATCCCTGCTGGGTGGTATTATGTCGAAGGGAGAATGCCCGTTAAGGCGCGCCAATGAGCCCGCCATGCCGAACTGCCCGTGACAGACTTCGTACCAAAAGCTGGGATCGGGGGTGCGCAAATCGTGCGGCACAATAAGGAGCTGGTCGACGCGGGGCGCACCATAGCGCCAGCGCAACGTAGGAGAGTTCAAGGCGCGCGCAACAAAGCCACGACGGGCGCGCTCTGCCTCGATGGCCGAAATTTCCAGCCGCTCCTGCAATGTCAGCCGCGCCATCGGCACCCGCCTTGCCCAGATTGCATTTTGGTCGGCAGCCTTGATGAGACGCAATTGCGGCCAGCCAGCGACACTCGGGACGATTTAAAGAGGTTGTTTCCCAGGGTTAACCGTCGACGGGGCGAGGCGCAAGCGCGGGCCGCAGCTTAGATGTGGGTGCGCGTATTGGGCCCGCAACATTGCTGCAATTTTCTGAGTGTTTGTGCATCGGCTGTCCTGCGCACCCAACGGATCCATCACTCGCACGAGTTTTTAGATCGCGTTCACTTTTCATGGAATCGCGAACGCGCTCTATTTTCTTTTATTTTGAGCATGTTCTTCACGCCGAACCGCGTACACTTCGGCTGAACATGCTCTAGCGAATCAGGCGCTGCGGATAAGCCGGGCTGCGAAAAAGCCATCCATACCGCGATTTTCCGGGTCCCCTGGCGGCGACAGGCATGGCAGCGTGCGCAAATCTCCCTCAGGAGTAATCCATTCGGCCTCTATGCCATCATCGGCAGCCATTATGGGATTTCTCGCAAATTCGGGATGTTTGGCTAGAAAACCCTGTATGCGGTGCTCCCCTTCGGCAGGCAATAGCGAACAGGTGCAATAGACCAGTGTGCCGCCTGGACGCACCAAGGCGGCGGCGCGATCAAGCAAACCCTTTTGAAGGCGGATGAGCCCAGCTAGATCTTTTTGGTCCTTGAGGTGCAGAATGTCGGGGTGGCGGCGGATGGTGCCCGTGGCTGAGCAGGGGGCATCGAGCAGGACAGCATCAAATGTATGATCCGGCTGCCACTGCATTGCATCAGCCTCGATGATCTCGGCCGACAATCCAAGGCGCTGCAGGTTTTCAGCGATCCGTTGCAAGCGGACGTTGGATATATCGACAGCGGTGACGCGAGCACCACGAGCTGCCAGTTGCGCAGTCTTGCCGCCAGGAGCGGCGCAAAGGTCAACGGCTCGGAGGCCGGTGAGATCATGCCCCAACAGATGGACTGGCAGGGCGGCGGCGGCGTCCTGCACCCACCACGCGCCCTGTGTGTAGCCTTCGCGTTCGGAGACGCGGCCACCCGATGGCAAACGGACCGATCCTGTTGCAAGAAGCGCCCCACCAAGGCGCGCGGCCCAATGTTCGTGCGCATTCGACCCATCGTCGTTCTGGCGACACTTGATCGTCAGATCGAGCGGGGCTTCGCGCAATGAAGCTATGGCAATACTCTTTGCTTCAGCATCGCCGTAAGCTTCAGTCATGGCGGTACGAAGCCATGGCGGGAAATTCAATTCAAAGTCGTCAAACTGGTCACGCAGCGCTGGCCCCTCCATGGCGGTGCGGCGCATTATTGCGTTCACGAGTTTGGAGAAATGTTGGGTCGCCGGCCGCCGTCGGGCCTGCGCCACCGCCACGGATACGGCAGCGTGGGGAGGCGTTTGGAGATAAAGAATTTGGGCTGCGGCAAGCTGCATGATGCGGTTGACGTCTTCAAACTTCGGCGCAAGCGGCTTTTCCATGAATTCGCCAAGTACTGCCTCGATCACACCCCTACGACGCAAAACCGTCGCGGCGATTAGCCGTGCCAACCCACGATCGCGCGGTTCCAGGGCGAGCCCCTGAGCGCTGGCAAAGGAACGTGCTACGGCATCATCCAATGCGCGCCGATGATCCAAGACATCATTGAGCATTGATAGCGCAAGATCGCGCGCGCCGAGGCCGGAAGCATCGGACCGCCTGGCAACGATTGGTTTACCTCTGGTTGGAAGTGTCAATCTGGCGCGCTTGTCGCCCAAACCCGCTTTGCTCACCCCCAGGGCCCTCGCGGACGAGATGAAGGCGTGACATTTCTGGAGGTGGATGCAGACCAGGGACCAGAGTCTTCTTCCTGCGGTGAAGGCATTGCCGATCCGCCCGTTATTCCCATTTCGCGTGCCTGCTGGAGCAATTCCTTTATCCGATTTTCGGTGTTGGGATGCGTTGAAAACATATTATCCACGCCCCTTCCCGTGAGCGGATTGACGATGAACAAATGTGCGGCCGCGGGAACGGCTTCTGCTTGTTCGTTGACGATGCCGCGCGCGCGCCGGTCAATTTTTTGCAGCGCGGAGGCAAGCCACAATGGGTTGCCGACAATCATACCACCCAGCCTATCAGCCTGATACTCGCGCGAACGAGATATTGCCGTCTGCACCAGCATGGCGGCAAACGGCGCAGCAATCATGGCGATCAACGCGCCGATGAAACCAACACCGCCGCGACCATCGCGCTGACCAGCGCCAAACAGCATGCCGAATTGGAGATACTGGGCGAGCATCGATATGGCGCCGCCAATGGTGGCAGCGACCATCATGGTCAGCGTGTCACGATTCTTGATGTGGGCGAGCTCATGAGCGACAACACCGGCGATCTCTTCACGGTTCAGTACATCGAGAAGCCCAGTGGACACAGCCACGGCTGAATTCTCAGGATTTCGGCCTGTCGCAAACGCATTGGGTTGCGGGTTCTGCATGACGTAGACACGCGGCGGCGGCAGTTCGGCGCGGCGGGCAAGTCCATGTACCATCTCTACAAGTTCCGGCGCGCTATTTTGGTCCACCTCGCGGGCACCAAACATGCGCAGTACCATCTTATCCGACTTCCACAGACTGAACGCATTCATGGCTAGTGCGATGACGAATGCGATCACCATGCCTGTGCGTCCGCCCACCACGCCGCCCAGGGCAACGAAGATGAACGTCAGCACCAACAGCAATGCTGCCGTCTTGGTGTAATTCATCGGCATGAAGACACTCCATACGTACCGCCAGTGCACTGATACACGCGGAACCAAGTTGGCCCCAGCGGCTGGCGCTGCGTGGCTGATTGCATGCTATATGGGGTATACCGCCGCCCGCAACCAGTAGGCTGGCAGGCGAACGTTCAAAGTCTACAGGTTTACACTTTCAGGAGCTTTCCCATGTCCGATGGCGATGGAAACAACGATCCGTCCTTGCAGGCGGAGACGGGCGGTTTGCCAGATACGGGAAGCGGGCGTGGGCAAGGCGGAGCAGGCAATGGGGATGCACCTGTGCGGTCCCTAACGCCGGAGGCCCAGCGCGCGCTGGCCGAGGCAGAGCAACGAAGGCGTCAACAAGCGTCTCAAAATGATGCACAAAAGCCGCGTGAAGTGGGCGGGCGCAATGGCCCAGACCCAGCCCGATATGGCGACTGGGAAAAGGGTGGCATCGCGTCTGATTTTTGATGCCGGCAAGCACTGCTCATGACTTTTTATTTTAATTTCAATGATTTGCTCCACTAGGTATTATAGGGACGCGCGCCACCGGAAGGTCTTCCTGATACACTGCGCAACACTGCGTAAACCATAATCTTGAGATTACGGACGGTAAACAAACCAACAACCGGCCACGGGCACTGCGTTTGCTTCTGCATCACCAAAACTTTGCGTGAGCAGGAGAAGCAAAATGCAGTCGCTGACCGAAATCCTGGCGACCTTCAGGCGTGATGAGCGCGGTGTCATCGCGCTTATGTTCGGCCTTATGTTCCTTGGCATCAGCCTTTTTGCAGGCGTGGCGATCGACTACACGAGGGTTCTTCACGAACGCTCACAAGTGGCAACGGCACTGGACGCGGCAGCATTGGCAGCCGGCAAAGCACTGATCGATGGGCGAATGTCCGACACGCAGGTGCAGGACCGAGCGCGCGGTTTCTTCAACCAGAACCTCGGGGCGGGAGAGCGATTTGGCTCGGTCCGTTCTTTCAGCGTCGCAATCGATCGCGCCAACAGCTCGGTCACGCTCGACGCCAGCGTTAGCGTGCCGATGACGCTGATGCGTATCGCCGGTTTCAATGAGATGGTTTTCCCGGTGAGAGCGGCGACCTCGTTTGAGCAAAACGACATCGAGCTATCAATGGCTCTTGACGTGACAGGATCCATGGCTGGCAGCAAACTGGATGCATTGAAATCCGCCAGCAACGATCTGTTTGACATCCTGTTGCCTGACGGTGGAACTCCCAATCGCGTTCGCATTGCGCTTGCACCATATTCCTCAGGTGTTAACGCAGGTGATTACGGCCCGGTTGTAACGGGAAAAAGATCGCCTTGGGGTAATTGCACGTTCGAGCGCGATGGTGCGAACCTGGCAACTGAGCTAGCTCCCGTCACCGGCACATATCTCAAGTCGGTTGGATCAACTGGTGTTGTTTCGGGCGCGAATTGCCCGAGCACAGCACGCGTGGTGCCGTTGACCGATGACAAGGATCTATTGCGTGCGCAGGTGCGGTCCTATCGTGCCAGCGGTTCCACGGCAGGCCACCTGGGTACGCAATGGGCGCGCTACATGATCTCTCCGGAGTGGGAGGGAATCTTCACGGGACCCAACGCTCCGGTTGCCTACGACGATTCCAGAACGATCAAAGCCATGATCCTGATGACCGATGGGTTATTCAACACTGTGGGCGGCCGCAATAGCTGGGCGAACGTACGCCAGTCGCAAGACCTCACCGTGCAAATGTGCGAGGCGATGCGACAGCAAGGGGTGAGGGTCTATACCGTCGGCTTCAAGCTGAACGATGCTCGCGCGACGCAAACGTTGCGTGATTGCGCCGGCTCTGAGCGCAACTTTTTCGAGGCTGAAAACGATGATGCATTGCGTACGGCATTCACCTCCATTGCCCAGCAAATCAACAACCTTCGCCTGACAAACTGACGCAGGTGAGACGATCTGCATGCCTCCGTCCTGGCGGTGCTTCGGCGCCGCCATTTTTTTCCCAAGTTCGCCGCTTTCGCACACTTGGCTGACCCTACAAATCAACAGATGAATTGCGGCGAACAAACATCGCCGCGCCATATAAACACGATGCATGCGGCGTCAGTGGTTTCATAAACGAAGTTGCTGGACTATCGTGCCTACGCGCGCGTTGCGAGCCCGGCCACGGTGCGGAGGTCTATGACACGGTCAGGCTTAATTGCACATCCGCGCAGCAGAGGGGCACGACGGGGCACATATGTCAGAGGAAAAATCTCCTCGCAGGCGGCGCTCGACCGCGAAACTGCTGCTCGCCCTGCTGGTGCTGGCCAGCGCTGGCGTAGCGTTCTGGCTGGGTATGGTGCCGCAGGGCTTCAATCCTTTGCCACGGCTGTCGCTTTCGAAGCCTGGCCAGTGGTTCGTGGACCTGCGGCTTGCAGCGCTTCGTAACCAACCCGACCAGTGCGCAGCCCTTCTCAATGACCCGGAACTTTCTGCAAAGCAGATCGACGACAAACCATTTGAAAACGGTTGCGGCTGGCAAAATGCCATGCGCCTGTCATCGGCGGGAGGCGCTTCTCTTCCGGTTGGTGCGTTGACCTGCGAAATGGCGGCTGGATTGGCCATGTGGATAGCGCACGACATTCAGCCGCTGGCGCAGGAGATGTTTGGTGCAAAGGTCACGCGGGTTTTGCATATGGGCGGCTATGCGTGCCGAAACATCATCGGCTCCAAAGTGCTCAAAGGGTTTCGCAGTCAGCACGCGACAGCCAATGCCATAGACATCTCCGGGTTTCGGTTATCCAACGGCCGGACCGTGAGACTTGCGCGTGGTTGGAAGCGTGATGACGTTGAAAGCCGATTCCTGAGAGCGGCGCATCGTTCGGCGTGTCGTTACTTTCGAATCGCACTCAGTCCGGATTTCAATTCGGCGCACTACGACCATTTTCATTTCGATCGCGGGCCATTCGTGCGTTGCAAATAAAGCGTGCTCGTCCGTTGCCGCCCCTCACACGCTCCTTACGCGGGAACAGGACCGGTAGACGGAGGTGCGCACTCGTTGGCATTTTCAACCTCAAGCAACTGTCATCCTGCGGCTTGTCCGCGGGAACCATCGTGCGGCGATCGGGGCAGCGGCGATTGGGTCAGATGATGTTGCTGTGTTGGGGCTGAAAGGCAGACGCGGCATGTGTTGGCCGATGGATCGGGTGCATGAAGCACGGGAAGACATGGTGTGGTTTAGGTTTGCGTTGTTTACTTCAGCGGCTCCAACTGCCGCTTGCCGCTCACGTTCAGCAAGTACCCGCCCCTCACCCTGGCCCTCTCCCCGCCTGCGGGGAGAGGGAATGGTGGTCGCTGAACCGCTTCACACTTCAGCTAAACATGCGCTCTTGTGAAACGCAGGTTTTTCACGCTGAACCGCTGGGCACTTCAGCTAAACATGCGCTCTTGTGAAACGCATGTTTTTCACGCTGAACCGCTGGGCACTTCAGCTAAACATGCGCTCTTGTGAAACGCATGTTTTTCACGCTGAACCGCTGGGCACTTCAGCTAAACATGCTTAGGCCTTCTTGTTCTGGCGGTTGCCGATGAGGTCATCTACCACGCCGGGATCAGCAAGCGTTGAGGTGTCTCCAAGGTTGGAGAAATCATCCTCGGCGATCTTACGCAGGATGCGGCGCATGATCTTACCAGAACGTGTTTTGGGCAGGCCCGGCGAGAACTGAATGAGATCGGGAGCAGCGATCGGTCCAATCTCAGAGCGCACGTGTTTGACCAGTTCCTTCTTAAGGTCATCAGTCGGCTCCACACCCGTAATCAAGGTGACGTAGCAATAAATTCCCTGACCCTTGACGTCATGGGGATAGCCAACCACCGCGGCCTCGGCCACGTCCTGGTGTGCAACGAGGGCGCTTTCGACTTCCGCGGTGCCCATGCGGTGACCAGATACGTTGATCACGTCGTCAACACGACCGGTGATCCAGTAGTATCCGTCCTCATCGCGGCGGCAGCCATCTCCGGAGAAATAGTTGCCCGGATAGGTCGAAAAGTAGGTCTGCACGAAACGTTCATGGTCGCGATAGACCGTGCGCATCTGGCCCGGCCAGCTATCCTTGAGAATCAAGTTGCCCTGGTTTGCGCCTTCCAACTCGGTGCCCTTGTCGTCAACCAGTGCGGGCTGCACGCCGAAGAACGGGCGCGTGGCAGAACCCGGCTTGAGATCCGTTGCGCCAGGAAGTGGCGTAATAAGGATGCCGCCGGTTTCGGTCTGCCACCATGTGTCGACGATTGGGCAGCGCCCCTCGCCGACAACGTTGTAATACCATTCCCAGGCCTCGGGGTTGATTGGCTCGCCAACCGAACCAAGCAAGCGAAGTGAAGACCGGTCGGTACGCTTGACCAGATCCTCGCCCGCGCCCATCAAAGCGCGAATGGCTGTTGGTGCTGTGTAGAAGGTGTTGACCTTCCACTTGTCAACAACGTGCCAGAAACGCGACGCGGTGGGATAGTTGGGTATGCCTTCGAACATCAGCGTCGTGGCACCGTTGGCGAGCGGACCATAGACGATGTAGCTGTGTCCGGTTACCCAACCGACATCGGCCGTGCACCAGTAGATGTCGCCATCGTGATAATCAAAAACATATTTGTGCGTGAGCGCGGAGAATACGAGATAGCCTGCGGTGGTGTGAACCACGCCCTTTGGCTTGCCGGTTGAGCCCGAGGTGTAGAGAATGAACAGCGGGTCTTCTGCGTTCATCGGTTCGGGCGGGCAGTCCGCCGAAACCTTCACGATCTCTTCGTGAAGCCAGAAATCGCGGCCTGGGGTCCACGGCACCGGGTTGCCCGTGCGGCGCACGACAAGCACCTTCTCTCCACCCTTGCACTTGGCAAGTGCGGCGTCGGTATTCTTCTTGAGAGGAACAGTTCTGCCGCCGCGAAGACCTTCATCGGACGTTATGATGAACTTGGAATCAGCGTCATCGATGCGATTCTGAAGACTATCGGGAGAAAAGCCACCGAAAACGATTGAGTGGATCGCGCCGATGCGTGTGCATGCGAGCATCGCATATGCGGCTTCCGGAATCATCGGCAGGTAGAGGGTGACGCGGTCGCCCTTCTTGACGCCATGCGCCTTCATGACGTTGGCGAGCTTGTTGACCCGCTCAGACAGTTGGCGATAGGTGATCTGTTCGTCCTGGGTTGGGTCGTCGCCCTCCCAGATGATGGCGACCTGGTCGCCGCGCTTTTCAAGGTGACGGTCGATACAATTTACGGAAACGTTGAGTTCACCGTCTTCATACCACTTGATTGAAACGTTGGCTGGATCGAAGGATGTGTTCTTGACCTTTGTAAACGGCTTGATCCAGTCAAGCTGCCTGCCCATTTCGCCCCAGAAGCCGTCTGGATCCTTGATCGAACGATCATACATCTCAAGGTATTTGTCGTTGTCGACCCAAGCGCGTGACTTCCATTCAGCCGGCACCGGATGAACCTTATCCGACATTGTATATTTCCTCCCAAGTGGCTTTGTTTAGCTTTAGAGCGTTCCAGACCTAGCTGGACTCAATTCTGTTTCTCAAGCAGAGGCCGCCCAGTGCGTTGGACGGCTTGGCCGTAGTCCCTTTAAGACCTGCGTTGGCCTGCTTGACCTTGGCGCAGTTGCGCCGCGGCAGAATGGTTCCATCTAGGTCTGAACCGCTCTAGATTTGGCCGCATTATATGGCGCGCGGCGGCCCCCACAACCCTCCCCTTCGTCGAAGATCAGTCAAGCGCCCGAACGGGCTTGAGCAAAGGGGCGAACTTGCCCACCAGCGGCATTTGGCAAACATGCCGGCCGGGCACCGGCGGTGATCACAGCCCCCGCAGGCACAGGTCGCTGCGCCTCAATTCATGCCCAGCCAGCCCAGGACCGCTCCCTGAGTGAGCAGAACACCCAGCCAGTGACCGCCGTCGATCAACGTCAGCGATGAATTGGCGCCCTGAAAACCGTGGTTAACCACCAGGGAACTCATCACGAAACCGACCCAGATCAGTGCGCCGGTCATCATCCCTGTACCAATCGTCGAAACGTCTGAGCCTGCCAAGTGCCAAATCACGGACGCAAGCACAAAAGCCATCACAAGTTCGGCAAGATAGGCCTTTATGTAGGGGGCCAGAACGGGGCCTTTGGACGATTTAATCTGTTCGAGAGTAATGCCAGCCGCCTGCATCCACTGCTGGGAAAACAGACCGTACCAAAGGCCCCCAAAGATAAAACTTGCCGCCGCGGCAAGCATAACGGCCAGTAAGTTGACGTGTGAGAAGTCAAGCATTGCAGCCTCCAGCCTGGAGCGCATTCCGATCCGATATATCGCTCGGCGCTCTGGCTTCTTGTTTGGTCGCATTTTCTGCGACGAACCGGCGTCCACTTCGTCGGAAAATGCTCTGGCCATTCCCGGTACGAAAACCTCTGCCAGGTGCGGCGGATACATGCCTCCCGGCCGGAAAGACTAACACGAAGTGTACGCGGTACTCACGCCGCAGTGCGATGATCCACCTCAAGTTTCAGCGCGCAGTCGTCCTGGGTTCGCGCACCAGACAGCCGTCTTTTTAATTTCGGCGTCCTCAAGCTCGCGCGTCACGGGAACTTCATAGCGCGCGATGCAGTCGAATTCTCCGTTCGGAAAATAGTTGCGCTGCGGGTCGCCGATCAGAACCAGTGCGTTTGCGGAAACCGATTGGCGTACCAGGCGCAACACGCTGTTGGCGAGCGGGCGTTCGTAAAACAGGTCTCCGACCAGTATGACGTCGTAGTGTGGGCGTGCTTTATCCGCCAGAAGATCTTGGCTGGTGGTTTCCAAGCCAACTCCGTTTATTTCGCCATTCAATTGGCAGGCGGCGAGGGCCAACGTGTCAATGTCGGCGGCCAACACACGAGACGCCCCGGCTTTCGCCGCGGCAATGGCTTGGAGTCCCGAGCCTGAACCAAGGTCGAGAACGCTCAATCCAGCGACCAGTTCGGGATGGTCAAGAACGTACCGAGCGAGGGCCTGCCCCCCGGCCCAGGCAAACGCCCAATAGGGGGGCGGCACGTTGATCTGGCCAAGTTCTTCTTCGGTTTTCTGCCAGATGGGAAGACTTTCCTCGGCCAGATGAAGGCGGATCTCCGGCACCAAGGGTGGCGACAAAATTTTCGTATTGGCGCGAATGAAGTCTGGCCTTTGGTGGGGCAAGGCGCCCAAGGGGCTGCTCATTGCATCACTCGCGTTCACTTTTGCGGCTTGATCTTTTTGGGATCGAGAGCGCCCATTCGACAGACCTCAGCCCACTCTTCGGCCGTTACGGGTTGAACTGAAAGCCGCATTGACGTCACCAGACTCATATCCGCAAGCCGGGGATTGGCCTTGACGTCCTGCAAGCTGACGGGTTTTGGCATGTCGGTGACCGCGCGAACGTCGACACATTCCCAGCGTGGATCATCGGTGGTGCTATCGGGGTGGGCCAGCGCGCAGACTTCGCAAATGCCGACCACCTCAAGTCCGACGTTGGAGTGATAGAAAAAACCAAGGTCACCGAGTTGCATCGCCCGCATGTTGTTTCGTGCCAGATAGTTTCGCACCCCGTCCCACTCCTCGCCTTTCTTTCCTTTTGCCTTCAGCGCCTCCCATGAAAAGGCATCCGGCTCAGACTTGAACAGCCAGTAACCTGTGGAGACAATGGGGGCGGGAGCCTTGCGGGCAGGACCTTTATTTGCAGCGGCCTTCCTGGAGACGTTTTCTTTCGGAGCGGCGTGTGAGCTGGCGCGCGCGGGTTTTGCTGATGTACGGGCTTTATCGGTTTTCCTAGGCTGGCTTTTTTTCGAGGGCTTCTGTTTGGTCTTGGTCGTCACAGCCATGTCGTGATTATCCGTTCCGTCTTCATGCATGGATTTCATCGGTAAGCGCAACAATCTGTGTCATGGCGGGCGCGTTGACAAGCCATGCAGCCCTCGACACAGATGAATTAACCGTGGCCCCGAGCCATTAAAGACCGCGCGCCCAAGCCGGACGCAACCCTGCTTCGTTGGGCGCCTCAATGGCATGTTTCAACGTATCGAGCAGGCGTGCCTTGTCAGCGCCGAGCGTACCTTTCAGGATCAACCAATTGGAGGCATGATCGGAGCGGAACACGGTTCGCTTCAGCTCCAGCTCGGAGATTAGTACTTCCATCTCGCGCATGAGACCGACGATGTCGAGAGGCTTGAAGTCTGGAAAATTCGACAGCAGCCGGTCTTCGCCTTTAGGGAAACTGACGACCAGCGTGGCGAGATACTCTGGCTGGGTTGCGTTCATCAGTGCTGCGGAATTGCGGGCATGCTGGCGTGACAATGCCTCTCCGCCCAGGCCGTTGAGAATCATAACCGAGCGTTTAATTCCGGCGTCGCCCAGTTTTTCCAGGGAGTCTCGCGACGACTGGAACGTCTCGCCCTTCTGGACCCGTGCCAAAACCTCGTCGTCCCCCGATTCGGCACCCACGTAGACGAGAGATAGGCCCAGTTCGGCGAGTTCCCTTAGTTCCGCAACCGACTTCTTTCGCAGGTTGCGCGGCAGGCAATAGCTGGATACGCGACGCACGGATGGTATTTCGTGACGTATCGCTTCGAGCACCTTGGCCAAGCGGCGTGTCGACAAGGTCATCGCATCGCCATCAGCCAGAAAAACCCGCCTCACGCTATTGCCGTAGGTTTCACCGCAACGCCGTATCGTTGCCACGACTTCTTCTTCCGACCTCGGCCGAAATCGTTTTTGCGGATCTGTGTACATTTCACAAAAGGTGCAGCGGTTCCAGGAACACCCGTCCGTGACCGGCAAGATCAACGAACTCGCCTCACTGGGCGGCCGATAGACCGGCGCGACATAGCGGACGGGTTCTGTGGCGTTTACGTGCATGGCGCAGGCTCCGCGTGAGGGGTGTGCCAATTCCGATTGCAGGTCAGCAAAGGCTTGGGCGATGATTTTGGCTGTGTACACTAGATCGCTTTTCGATCCGATTCCATCGGATCGGCGCTCTAGCCTTTTTGGTTTGGTCGCATTTTCTACGACGAACCGGTGTCCACTTCGTCGGAAAATGCTCTGGATCGCTTTTCGATCCGATTCCATCGGATCGGCGCTCTAGCCTTTTTGGTTTGGTCGCATTTTCTACGACGAACCGGTGTCCACTTCGTCGGAAAATGCTCTGGATCGCTTTTCGATCCGATTCCATCGGATCGGCGCTCTAGCCTTTTTGGTTTGGTCGCATTTTCTACGACGAACCGGTGTCCACTTCGTCGGAAAATGCTCTGGATCGCTTTTCGATCCGATTCCATCGGATCAGCGCTCTAGCCTTTTTGGTTTGGTCGCATTTTCTGCGACGAACCGGTGTCCACTTCGTCGGAAAATGCTCTGAAAAAGATCCCGCTCTATGTCGTGGTTCCAACCCATTCTTTCATGTCAACGGGGAGGCGGCGTCCGCGTGCGTCTTTCCAGAGCACCATTCGATATATCGGGATCATCCTGCGAATTGCCGAGAACATGGTCAGTGTGCGGGCATTGCCCCATTTTGGCCCACCACAGCCTCCTTGTCCCAAGGGACGCACAGCATCTTGCAATCGTGTGCTGTGCAGGGTATTTCCTCGGGCCTCGCCTCAAACGGGGCTTGCCGCTTTAGCTCAGTTGGTAGAGCACATCATTCGTAATGATGGGGTCGCGTGTTCGAGTCACGCAAGCGGCACCAAGAATTTCAAAGGCTTAGGTACGGCTCTTCGCTGCGAAAAAAGGGCTCTTCGTTGAACGGTTTTTGACCGGCAGGCTAACCAGTTCGTCCACTTCAGTGTTCTCTCCAAGCCCGATTGAAGCTGTCCGACAAGGGCTGAAGAAGATAGGCCATAGCCGTTCTTTTTCCTGTTTTAATCACCACTTCCGCAGTCATCCCGGGCTGAAGGCGATGCTCGCTGTCGAGCGAACGAAGTTCTGTGGCTTCTACCTCAACGTTGGCAAGATAGTAGGACTGCGACGTGGTGCGGTCCGTCATGGTGTCGGCGGACAGGAACACCACCGAACCCTTCAATGGTGGCGTCGAGCGACTTTTGAATGCCGTAATTCTCACTTCGGTGGGTTGGCCGATATGAACATAGTCCACATCTTGGGGGCGCACGCGCGCCTCAATGATAAGGCGATCGGTATCAGGTACGATCTCCAATAGCGTTTCGCCGCCGCGAAGCACACCGCCTACCGTGTGCACCTGGGAGCTAAATACAACGCCGCTGGTTGGCGCTCGGATTGACGTTCGCGCCGCCGCCTCTCGTGTCACGTTCAGTTTTTCGCGGAACTCAAGCACCTTGGTCTGGTACTGTTTCAGGTCTTCGAGAATTTGCGACATATATGCGTTGCGGTATTGCTCAAGGCCAAGTTTGGTCTCGCCAATTTCCTTGGAAAGGCTGGCAATCTGAGCTCCGAGCCGGCCGACCATTCCTTCAAGTTGGAATACTTCGCGCTTCGACGCCAAGAACCGCACACGTGTGGTTATTTTTCGCTCGTAAAGTGATCGGAGTGTTTCCAGTTCTTCGAGAGCCAATGCGAGCTGTTTTTTGGAGGCCTCGCGTTCAGCCGTCAATCCGTCGATCTGATCGTTCAGCCTTTTCACTCTGGTCTGCATGATTTCAATTTGCCCGATGAAGCTGCTTCGCCGGGATTTGAATATCTGGTCTTGTGCGTCGATGACATCCTTTACATCCTTGACCGCGAGAGCTTCAGCCTTGATGTCGGCAGGCCATGCAATTTCTTCCAAACCGTCTCGCTCGGCAGCCAGGCGTACCTCTGCCGCCGCATTCGTGAAATAGCCTGTTCGCGCGACCAGATAGCGCGTGCTTGCATCAAGCGGATCCAACTCAACGAGTACCTCACCCTTGTCAACGTGGTCTCCGTCCTTGACGGCGATACTTTTTACGATCCCGCCTTCCAGGTGCTGAATCTCTTTTCGCTTGGTTGCGACGGTGACCTGGCCTGAGGCTATCACCGCACTTGCGAGTTCTGCAGTGTTGGCCCAGATGCCCAGACCACCGATAGCCAGCGCCACAACGGACAAGCCCAGCACGGCCGAGCCGCGAACGGACCTGGGCGCGCCGATTTCTGGTTTACCTTTGGCTTCGAGAAATGGCGATTGATCAAACTCGTCACGCATCTGCCAGCTCTCCTATGGACGCTGCGCGGCCGCTACCGGCACATTGGCCGAGGGCGGCATCGGGGTCATGCGTTTGAGCTTTGCAAAAACGTCTTCGCGAGATCCGAACAAGCCGACCATTCCTTCTTGAAGCATGAGGATCTTGTCTACGACGCCGAGCAATGCCGGTTTGTGCGTAATGACAACAACGGTGCGTCCTTCTTCGCGCAGTTGGAGCAGCGTTCCACGCAACGCGCTTTCACCATCGCCATCAAGATTGGCGTTCGGCTCGTCAAGGACGATCAGACGGGTATCGCCAAATACGGCACGTGCCAGGGCCAAGCGCTGGCGCTGTCCGCCGGAGAGAAGTCGTCCGCCTTCGCCGATGAGGGTCTCATATCCGTCCGGAAGCCCCAGGATCATTTTGTGTGCGTTGGCGCGTATGGCTGCTTCCACGATTTTTTCAGAATTGAGCTCACCAAATCGCGCAATGTTGGCGGCGATTGTGCCGCTCAAAAGCTCTACGTCCTGGGGTAAATAGCCAACGAAATTTCCAAGGTGCTTCTTTGGCCACGTTGAAACATCGGCTCCATCCAGCCGGATTTTTCCGACTGTTGGTTCGCGCAGGCCGACAAGTAACCGCGCCAGAGTCGATTTTCCCGCGCCACTTGGGCCGATAATTCCAAGCAACTCACCAGCCTGAAGCTCGAATGAAATATTTGCGAGAATTGGTTCGCGTGCTTGCCCAAGTCTAAGGCTGGCGCGTTCAACGGCGACATGCCCGCCCGGCGGCGGCAGTTGAGTGCGCTCGATATCGCCGGCATTGGAACTGGCGAGAACTTCTTTGAGACGCCTGCGGGCGTGGCGAGCGTCCACCAGTGACCGCCACTGACCAATCAGGGTTTCCACCGGAGCGAGCGCCCGTCCCATGATGATGGACGCCGCGACGATCGCGCCTGGCGTGACCTCATGCGCCAGCGCCAGCCAGGCCCCAAGGCCGAGGATGGCGATCTGCAACGACATTCTGAGGAATTTAGCCACGGCTTGCAGCACCGCCGTGCGATCGCTTGCGATGGCCTGCCAGGCGACGCCATGGTCGTGCGTCCGCAGCCACCTTTGCGTCAGCGAACCGAGCATGCCCATTGCGTGAACGGCTTCGACGTTGCGCCCAACCACATCCGTAAACTGGTTAGAGTGGCGTGCTGCAGTGCCCGCATGGCTCAATGCGCCGCGAATGTAGAACTCACTGAACAGGGCCAAGCCTGTAATTGCAAACGCTCCAAACAGTGCGACCGTCCCCAGGAGTGGGTGCAGCAAAAAAATTATGCCAAGGTAGATTGGTGTCCACGGCGCATCGAACAACGCGATGATTCCCGGGCCGGTAAGAAATGAGCGATATTTGTCAAAATCGCGCAGCGGTTCGCTTGGCGAGTCTTCGCTTCCATTAAGGCGGGAGCCGAAGGTGGCTGCAAATAGAGTTGAACTCAACGCCGCATCCAGCTTTGCCCCAATTCGCACTAAAATACGTGAACGTGCCACTTCGAGCAGGCCATTGAGCAGCAACAGGCCAAACGCCAACGCTGAGAGAAGAACTAGCGTATCCGTACTTCCAGACGTCAGTACCCGGTCGTAAACCTGAAGCATGTAAAGTGGGACAACCAGCATCGCGAGATTGCAAAAGAAACTGAATAGCCCCACGAGCGCGAAGTTACCGAACATGGCGTGCAGGGTGACGGAAAGTAGGTCGCGCGCGGATCTCTTGCCTGGACGTCCGTTTGACACAAAACACTCCACGTCAAAATTAAAGCAGGGCTAATAATTGCAATTTCAGCGAATTATGCAAAATCAGCGCCAACATGCAAAGTTAGCGCCGGTTGTTCGTCGATGCGCAAATAAAACGGCAACGGACGTTAACGGTTTAAACCAGTCCATGGTCGTGATGGTCGTCGAAAATGAAATTCTTCTTCGACAGTTTTGTAAAGCCCGACAGGGTCGATGGCGGAATAGTCTTAACCATCAACCCCGTCCGTCCAGAGTCGCCGGGCGAGAGCCCGCCCCGTCGGAGCAATTTCATTGCGTGAGACAATAGTGGCGCACCGGAGAAGATTCGAACTCCTGACCCCCAGATTCGTAGTCTGGTGCTCTATCCAGCTGAGCTACCGGTGCTTACCAGGCGCAAGCGGCACGGGTTCGTCCCGGCGCACACGCCTCATTGCGGGTCACCGAAGCGGCAACCGGCATGGAGGCGCAACCTCTAACCGCTCTGGGCCTGGAGCGCAAGAGGGCTTGGCGATGGATTTCAGCCGCACCGTGTTTTGTGTCCGTGCAAACGCGCAGTGTCCAATCAAATCAGTGCCAATACGAGTGCCAATGCCACCGGTTTTTGTGCTGCGCATGTGAGTTTGGCAACCATCACGCAGACCTGGTGTGAACCCGTGGGCGGCTTTGACGTTAAAGCGCCGCAAGCTGCCCGTTGTCCGTTGCTATCGGTTCGTACCGTACCTTGGCATCTTGGCGACTGGCTCGACATCGCCGGTTTCTGGGCCTGGATCATCGGGCGCGCGCGGCGACACGAAAATCTTGGCTTCGGGCTTGGCTTCGGGCTTGGCGCTGCTTGCTGCTTCACTCGACGAAGAGGATCGTTCCGGTTCAGCCCGTTTTGCGGGTTGCGCCGATGTGGTTTCGGCGTCTCTCGCAGGCTGTTTTGGCGCTTCGATTGGGCCTGATCGACCTGTTGGAGGTACTGCCGGTTCGCTTTTATCAGGCGTTGTTTGATTGGCGGTCGAAACAACTGCGACAGCCGATGACGGCTTTGCAGGTTTTTCTGACGCTGCCGGTTGGGTTGGTTCTTTCAGTGCGGGCTTTTCACCTGCCGTGGGTAATCCAAGCGGGCTTTCTGCTGGCTTGGGTTGGGAGGAGGTGGCGGAAGCCGTTGCAACTGGCTTGGTCTCCGGTTCTGGCGTGGCCGGCTTTGGCTTTGCGGGCTTTGCCGGTTCGAGCTTTTCGGAGGCCGGGACCCGATCCGCGATGGTCGCGGGTTTGCCTGAATCGGATGCACTCGCGGAGGCCGATTGGACGCTGGACTTGGAGGAACCGGTGGCAGAAGCTCCAGAGCCTCCATCGGTTGGTTTTTTTGCATCCACATGTGCCGGCGCCGCAGACGTTTGCGCGTCCTCGGTAGCCACCACGCCGGCGTTCACTGCTGCGGGCGCAACAACGACCGTTGCGGCTGCAGCTTCTGGCGTCTTGCTGGGCGTTGGGGCTATGGCGGCCGGAGACTGGGCCGTTGGCGTTGGCGTTGGCGCTGAAGCCCCATTTGATGCCTCAGTGCGAGGCGCAGGTGGCTGCACCGCTGCTGCTGGAGGCTGAGGTTCGCGCGCCGCCGCCGCTGCCGCCGCTAGCGGCGTGGCCTCGATTGCTTCGAGTGGTGCGCCAAGGGCAGCGAGTTCGGCCAATTTGTCGGCCAGCAAACTGCCGTCCAAGGTATCCAACGTCTCTGATGGAACACGCCATTCGAATGCATCAAGGCGGCCGGTAACGGGTGAAACAGGTGCCCAATTCTCCGCCACCACGCCATCAGCGGTCCAGGCAGGATCGCGCGCGGCATTGACCGCACGCGCAAGCCATTCGCGCACGCGGCCGGCATCGCCCTTTTCTTCTGCCTCGATGCGCGCCATCAACGTTGCAACGCGCTGCGTCATACGTAGTTCGAGGAGCGGTTCGAGCAGTGTGCGGGCCTCGTCGAAGGCCTTTGCCTCAATCGCGGCCCGGGCTAATGCGATCGGACCCTCCATGGAGTTCTGCTGCATACTGGCAAGGTGTCGCACGCGATCCATACGATCCTTGGGGCTATCGCCAATGCGTGCATAGGCATATGCGATTGCGAGATCGGGGTGGGGCGATTTAAGCCACGTCTTCTGTAGCACCTTGGCAGCTTTCGCCGTGTTGCCACGGGAGGCGAGTAACCGTCCTGCAATAGCTGCGGCGGGAATAAGCCCAGGCGCCAGATTATGCGCTTCGAGCGCCAGGCCAAGGCTGCGTTGAGGATCACTCTCCTCAGCCGTTTGCGCTTGGGCCGTCAGCAACACCGCGCGGCGGCGATCTGCCGTGGATTTGTCGACGAGGCCATGCTTCTTGGCAAGGGCCAGCGTTTGCATGGCGGCGGGCCAGTTTTCCGACTTGCAATGCAAATCGAACAGTGCGTCCACGGCCCAGCCCAGCTTTGGATTGAGTCTCAGTGCGCGCTCGGCAAACTGACGGGCTGCTTCCGACTCGCCTTCGCGCTGCGCTTCCAGGAATAGGCCGCGCAGACCCAACTGCTCTGTATCGGGCTGAGCGAGCATTGCTTCGAAGATCCGGCGGGTGGTTGTCTTATCACCTGCCAACTGGGCGGCCTGAGCGCGCAGTAGATGCGTCAACGGCTCATTGGGAAGCGTCTTGCGCGCCTGCACGGCGTGACGCATGGCGTTGGCGCCATCGCCAGCACCAATCGCAATTATCCCCGACGACAGCGCATCAAGCCCGCGCTTTTGGCGACGGCGATAAAAATAATCTCCCACCGTGGCGGGGCTGTTCCAAATGGCGCGCAGAAGTGACCATAGCAGGATGGTCAGGCCAAGCAGGAAGGTCAGCCCGACAACCGCGTGAAAAACGCTGATCTCGCCTTCGTACCCTTCCCAGTTGAAGACGATGAGGCCAGGCCGGTCAGCGAGCCACGACAGGCCCGTGGCGACAACGCCAACCGCAACGAAGTAGAATATCAATCGCAACATTGCGGAACCTCTTTACTGGATAGCTGGTGCGGGTGACGGCGCCTGCGCGCCACCGAGCGACGACTTGAGCTGACTTTCGATCTGTTTCACGGCCTTGTCGACGGCGCCGCGGGCAGCAACCTGGCTGAAAAGTTTTACGGCGGGGGCACGCACTTTTTCAGGCAGTTTATCGGCAAGCGCCTGGAAATCGCCAAACCGGCCCTGATCGAGTGCTGCATCCATACGTGCCACAACGGCTTCGACGCTTTCATCGTTGGCGGAATGGTCCACCTTGCGCACCCTGATGACAGACCGTGCTTCTGAAAGCAGGCGGTCGAATACGCCGCCTTCTCCGGTGTCAGCCGCTGCAGCGATCATGCGGTGGGTCAAAGGACGGAAGTTGTCCTTGAGCGTTGCGAGCGTGGGCACGCCATCGCTTTTGTAAGGCTCCAGGGCGGATAGATCGACGTCGGCGGGTGCTGCCTTTTTGACCTGCGCCAGCTCGTCGGCGTAACCAAGACCACGATCAATGACGCGCTTCAAATTGGCAAGCTCCAGCGACAGCACAATACGCCCAGCATTGGCTTTGCGGTTTTCTTCCGCGTTTATGACGCCAGCAAGGTTCTTTTCAAGCGTTGCCAATTGCGTAGACACTGGTTCGATGGCCTGCGCGACGTCTTGCGGTTTTGCAGTGGCGTTGAACTTTGTCGTCAGATCAGCTTTCAGAGATTCCACGCTTGAGGCCAAGCCCCCGGTCTTTTCCTGGACCGCGCGAACGGTTTCACCCACCTTGTCGTTTTCGGCTTTCAAGGCGTCAAGACGTTGGCCAAGACGAACCGTGCCGGTTTTTACGTCGGCCAACTCGCGGTCGATGCGCGTCGTGCCTGAGCGTGCGGCTTGCGCGGCTTCGGTCGCTTTGCTGATTCTGGCGTCAATCTCCTGGCCAACGTTCTTGCGCAAGGCATCCAACTGATTGCCCATGGTTTCTTCCAAATCGGAAATCTTACCTGTAACAGCAGCCAGTTGGGGAACCGCGCTAGCAGCATTGCCATCGTTGCTGGCCGAAGACAGCAGCGCCAGCCGCTCCTCAAGTTTGGCTATGCGTGGGTCGGGCGTGCTGGCGCCATCTGCGGCAGGTGCCTTCGCGACCCTGGTTGCCAGCGCATCGGCGTCGGCCTTGAGCTGCTGTTGTGTCTCGCCCAGAAGCTTCACGCGCGCTGGCAATTGCTCAAGACTGGCGACCCGCTGTGAAATGCCATCGATCGCCGCGGTCAGTTTGGCGCTCCCCGCCTCTTCCGCTCCTGTTGTTGTGGTGACGCTTTTTTCCAGTGCGGCAAGGCGGTTCGATAGCTCTTTTGTAGCATGGTTTGCGGTCTGTCCGACTGGCAGTCCAAGCTCGGCGAGTTGTGGCGCCAGGGTATCCGCGCCGATAAGGGCCAGGAAACCGCCGACAAGGCCTGCAAACGTATGTGAAAGTACGCGGCCAAACCCGCCGCCGCCTTGGCGAGCAGCAGGTGGCGGCGGTTTTGCCTGTGAACCGGTACCGGATTTGCCAGAGGCGGCGGCGGCTGAACTGCTGCCGCCAGAAGCGTTGCTTGAGCCGGAATTGCTATCCGTGCCGGTTTGCTGTTTGGCGCCCGCCGAAGTGGAAGGAGAGAACGTTGTAGCCGCGCCAGCCACGCCACCTGAGGCAACACCAGACTTCACTTCGGGTGTTGTCTTGGTGTCGGCGGTAGATTTCGCTGCAGCGGCCGTCTTGTTGTCCGATACGCTTTTTTCGTCGAGGGTGGATTTTACGTTCGAAGTGGATTTTGTGCCAGTCACGGGATTTGAACCTGAGGCACTTGCGGATTGGGTAGCGGACTTGGCGCCGCCCACGGCATCTGCCGCCTTTTTATCGGATGATTTAATTTCAACGGCCTTCAAGTCGAGCGTCGCATGCGGGCGTTTGGGGTCACCCTTACGCAGTGGATCCTTGTTGTTATCGTCGCGATTGTTGGACATGTGGCTCTGGAACCCTCCACTCATTACGCAACAGCGCGCTGAGGCGAAGCGTTTGCTCCGACTTGGCGTGCCGTATCTTCAATTCCTGCTGCCGCTGAATTCTTCGGGGGGCGACATTCAGTCCGATTGTGCCGCCGTTTCCCTAATAAGTGCAACCATTTCTTCGATGTTGGGTTTGCGGGCGATTTTCAGTTTGCCAGCGCCAAGTCTAACCAACCGTTCAGAAATTCCCCTAGAAAGACACAAATACTCGGCTTTACGTGCACCAGCCGTCAGACCACGTTCCAGAACCAGATCGATGTACGTATCAGCAGTCAGTGGCGACATGAGAATGACAGCATCGTAACCTGATCTCGCCAGTGTTTCGGCAACGTTTTGGGGCAATTGTTGCGCGGGTTGGGAGGAATAAACCGTGGTTCGCTCAAGCGGAATTCCGGCTTGAGCGAGCGGAGGAGCAAGATCAAAAGAGATTTTATCGCCACTGAGATGGACGACCGGGCCAGGCATTCCCGCCGCGATCTCAGGCAACTTTGCGGCGTGGCTGGCCGGCAGGATTTTATTTCGCCACGCAGCTATAATCAGCGGTACCAGATCTTTTGCCGTTGCCGGTCCAACGGTGACGTCCTGAAAGCCCAAGTCGCGCGCGGCTGCCCCTGTTGCGCGACCAACAACCAGCAGGGGCCGGGCGAGCAGATCGGTAAGCCCTGGAAAGCCTTCCAGTGCTCTCAGCCCATTCCGACTTGTCACCACCAATGCCGATGCGCGCTTCAGCAGCGTGGCGTCCGGCATGTTGACGGCGATTTCAAGTAACGGTGCTACATCGGCGCTCAGCCCTTCGGCCTGAAGCGTTTCGCGCATGGCGGTTGCGTCGGGTTCGGGTCTGGTGATGAGCAGGTGCATGCCAATATGCCGGTTCCTTGCTGTGGCCACACTAGCCCGTCACGGAAAAAAATCCCGGACCCGCTTTGGCCAGCAGCTCCTGGGCTAGCGCATCTGCCATTTCTTCGGCGTCGGCCGCCTCCGCGGTGCGATGGGTTGCATGAACCACCTGCCCGTCAGGGGACAGAATCTCGCCGCGGAAGAAAATATGGCCATTTCCATCAAATGTGGCCAATCCGCCGATAGGGGTTCTGCACGAGCCTTCAAGGCGCGCCAGGTAGGCTCGTTCAGCTTGCACACAGGTTCGCGTCGGCTGGTGATCGAGCGGCGCAATCAAACTTGAAGTTTTTTCATCCCCGCTACGAATTTCAATGCCGATGGCGGCCTGTGCGACGGCCGGCAGCATTTCATCGGTTGGCACAGCGCGGGTGATACGCTGCGCCATGCCCAGCCGGTTGAGGCCGGCACACGCCAGAAACGTCGCCTCGGCGATGCCGTCCTGAAGCTTTTTCAATCGCGTTTGAACATTGCCACGAAATCCGACAACTTTGAGATCTGGCCTGATGCGCTTGACCTGCGCCTGGCGGCGCAATGACGACGTACCGACTACGGCGCCGGCAGGCATATCCGCAAGGGAGGAATATTTCAGGCTAATAAACGCGTCGCGCACGTCTTCGCGCTCCAGCACCGCGCCGATGGCAAGAGAGCCAGGCAACTTGGTTTGCATGTCCTTCATGGAATGGACTGCCAAATCTATGGTGCCGTCTAAAAGCGCATCCTCGATTTCTTTGGTGAATAGTCCCTTGCCACCGACTTCAGCGAGCGGACGGTCCAAAATTCGATCACCGGCCGTCTTGATGATTACGATTTCAAAATCGCTTTCAGGGCGGGTGTGCGCGGCCATCAGGCGATCGCGTACCTCGTGGGCCTGGGCGAGCGCCAGCGGCGAGCCGCGCGTACCTATTCGGATGAGTGGCGCTTGCAAGCTTCTGGCTCCAGGTGCTAGGGCGAACGGAAATTGTGGCGGGACGGCGCATCCAGCGATGCAGCCTCTTGGACGGGCGCCATTAATGCCGTCTCCCGCCGCTGAACGCAATGCGCGTCCGTTAAGCTCTGCCAACGGGCACAATTTCATCAGGATTTACCGGCTGTGAAGGTGTCGAACACCTGCTCCACATTGGCCAGTCAGAAGCACGGGCGTCAGGCGGCAACAGACGGCTCTGAACTACGGGTTCTGGGCATTGAAACGAGTTGTGACGAAACTTCCGCCGCCGTTGTAGCGCGTACAGCGCAGGGACATGGGCGGATATGCTCCAATATTGTGCGTTCCCAGTGGGACCGGCACCGGCAATTTGGCGGCGTCGTGCCCGAGATCGCGGCTCGGGCGCATGTGGAGTGCCTTGACGCTCTGATCGCGGAAGCCATGAGCCAGGCCGGCACAACATTCGGCGATTTGGACGCCATTGCAGCAACGGCCGGGCCGGGTTTGATTGGTGGGCTGATGGTTGGCCTCATCACGGGCAAGATGTTGTCGCTCGAACACGCAAAGCCGCTGATTGCCGTTAATCACCTGGAAGCGCACGCGCTAACGGTGGGACTGACAGATCGCCTGCCGCCGCCATACCTTCTTCTCCTGGTCTCGGGTGGCCATACCCAACTGCTCGCGGTGGATGACATAGGGCGCTACCGGCGACTCGGCTCAACGATTGATGATGCGCTCGGCGAAGCTTTTGACAAGACAGCCAAGCTCTTGGGATTGCCGATGCCCGGCGGACCGTCGGTGGAGCAGACCTCGCTGGCAGGCGACCCAAATCGTTTTTCGTTACCCCGGCCGATGACCGGTCGCGCGGAGCCTCATTTCTCCTTTGCCGGGCTTAAAACCGCTGTTCGCCATGCTGCGCAGTCCATCGCGCCGTTGAGCGATCAAGACGTGGCCGACCTGTGCGCCGGATTCCAGGCTGCAGTTTGCGAAAGCGTGGTTGACCGCACACGACGCGCTATTGGGATTTTGCGGGATATGGACACAGGCAATCCCATCAAACGCGATGGTCAAACCGACGTAGAAATTCAAGACCTGGTGGTTGCGGGGGGTGTCGCTGCCAACCAGCAGATCCGCACCGCGCTCGCAGCACTTGCTGCCAGCGAGGGGTACCGCTTTCATGCACCTCCACTTGCGCTTTGTGGGGACAATGCCGCTATGATCGCCTGGGCCGGTGCGGAACGGCTTGTGCGCGGCCTCACCGACGATCTAAATGCGCCGGTTCGACCGCGATGGCCACTCGACAACACAGCGGTGCCTGCGCTCGGCGCAGGTTTGAAGGGCGCGAAAGCCTGATTTGACAACCGACATGAGTTCACAGCCAATTGTAGCGATGGCCGTATATTGAATTGCGATCCTATTTGAACTCAATCAGTTGCTAGGGGGCAGTGCCGTGTTATCCGTTCGCAGGACAATTCAATCGGTTTGGCAGGCAGCGCCGGTACGTAATGCAGGAATGTTCAAATGCGGCTTGACAGTATCGGCGTGATCGGCGGCGGCGCCTGGGGAACGGCGCTGGCACAGACCGTTCGGCTGGCCGGCAGAAGCGCCGTTATCTGGGCGCGCGAAGCTGAAGTAGTCGACGACATCAACACACGCCATGTCAACTCGCAGTTCCTGCCCGGTATACCGCTCGACCCTGGACTACGTGCAACCGACAACCTCGCCGACATAGCGCAGGCCGATGCAATCTTGATGGTGGCACCGGCCCAGCACATCCGCACGGTTGCTGCAGAATTGCGACCACACTTAAAGAATGGGCAGCCGATCATTAATTGCGCCAAAGGCATCGAGCGGACGACGGGCAAGGTGATGGGTGAGGTGCTGGCGGAGACTGTTCCTGACGCCCTGCTTGCTGCACTTTCAGGTCCGAGTTTTGCCGCTGACGTGGCTCGAGGCCTGCCGACTGCGCTCACGATCGCGTGCGAGCGTGAAGACGTCGGCCGCGATCTTGCAGAGGCGCTCGGCTACCGTCATTTCCGACTCTATTGGTCTTCCGACCGGCTCGGGGTGGAACTGGGCGGTGCCGTCAAGAACGTGCTGGCGATTGCTGCGGGGATCGTTGCAGGCAAGGCGCTCGGCGCCAGCGCACATGCTGCTCTTGTTGCGCGCGGGTTTGCCGAATTGCGGCGGTTCGCTGCTGCCTATGGCGCGCAGCCGCAAACCATGATGGGGCTGTCGGGCCTTGGCGACCTCATTCTGACGTGTGGAAGTCCGCAGTCCCGCAACATGAGCCTTGGAAGGGAACTTGGCGAAGGGCGCACGCTTGATGACATTCTTGGCCGGCGCCGATCAGTAACCGAGGGCGTGTGGACGGCCGCAGCGGTCACAAAGCTGGCCCGGGCAAAAGGCGTTGAAATGCCGATTGCTGAAGCCGTTCATGGAATCGTCGAAGGTCACGCAGCCGTGGACGATGCAATTGCTGCGTTGTTGTCGCGTCCGTTCAAGGCCGAGGGTTGATCATATGGGGCGTGCCGTGCGCCGTTCCTGATTGCGCGCAGCCACCACGCCACCGAATAGGTTATGGTCGCGATATCACCTGGACAAATTGAGTTTTGTAACCTGACCAACGCCATGCCACAGCCTTCCAACGCAATGACACGAACGAAGTCACTCCGCCCAGAGCCACGGGATGGTGACGCGACGCGTGCGCGATTGCTCGACATTGCGTTTGCCGAGGTTCATGCCCATGGCTATCAGGGGCTGCGAGTCGACAGCCTGCTTGAAAAGGCGAAACTCACCAAGGGCGCATTTTATCATCATTTCCAGAGCAAGCAGGCGCTTGGACTTGCAATCATCGACGAGGTACTCGCCGGCATGGCGGAGCTGGTTTGGGGGCAGCATCTGGCTCAATTCGACGACCCGCTGCTGGGCATCGAATCGTCGATCAGTTTTGCCGTCAGCATGCTCGGCGAGCGCTGCACGACGCTTGGCTGCCCGATCAACAATCTCGCGCAGGAAATGAGCGGCATAGACGACGCATTCCGCGTGCGGCTGGACACCGTTTTCAAAAATATCGTGGCAAACATTGCTGCGGCGCTCGAACGTGGCAAGCGGCACGGCATCGTTCGTGCAGATGTGGAAACGACGGCTGCGGCGACCTTCATTCTTGCTGGCACGGAAGGCACGGTCGGCCTGGCCAAAAGTGCGCGATCGCCTGCCGTGCTCGACTTGGCAATGCGCGAGATGAAACGTTACCTGGATGGTCTTCGCGCCGACGGCCGGGCGACATCAGTGGGGACATAATAAGGCGAGGCTGGTACGTAGCCGCCGTGCCTTGACAATGGCAAAGTCGGCGCAGTAAATGCCGCCACCGTCGCGGGGCCGTAGCTCAGATGGGAGAGCGCTGCAATCGCACTGCAGAGGTCAGGGGTTCGATTCCCCTCGGCTCCACCAACCATAATACCTCGATTTTACTCATTATTTTAGCAATTCAAATTGACGCGCACTAACCGCGGGTTAGCGCAGTTGTATCGGCGTTTCGGTCGGTCTCTGCGCCCCGAATACTTGGTCTTCGCGCGGCAAATCTCCCGCTGTCTCTGGCCTCGAAATTCCTTTTCCGGGCGCCGTCCGTTGCCTCGCCGCAGAGACCTAGTTCGCAGCCAAACTGAGACTGGTTTGAAAGCCCCTCTGAGGGCCCGTACGCAATGGCCGCTTGCGGATAGAGGCGACATTGCCAGCCCGTAGTTCGTGCACGCCCCCACGAGGAGCGCTCATTGCATAACTACCGCGGTAAGCGGACTTCCGGCAGACCCAATTCTGTCCACGAATCGCTGTAAGCGGAGGCCAGTAGACTATTGGACGCAAGAGGGTCGAATGCGCGTCACCGCCAAACGCATTGAGAGCTGGGCCGGGCAGAGCGTCGCGCCGGCCGAACTACCTCGCCTCCTCCGCCGACTCGTACACGCCACGACAGTGTTGCAATCGGCATCGATGCCGGCCGGTGAAGCCGTCAACCTCCCAGGCTGGGATGGACGCACAGTATCGGAGGCCGGCTCTGTCTGGGTTCCGGCAGGCGCTGCCTTCTGGGAATGGTCGTGCGAGAACACAAAGACGGTCGCACGAAAAGCGACCAGAGACTTCGAAAAGCGCACCGGCCAAACCAGTGCCGCTCGCCGAGCGGTAAGCACATTCGTGTTCGTCTCGGCTCGCCGCTGGTCCGCCAAGGATGCGTGGGCAGCCGAGCATGGCCGCAGCTCCGGCTGGAAGGCTGTACGGGCATACGACGCCACAACGATCGAGGAATGGCTGGAGGAAGCTCCAGGCGTTGCACTGGCTTTCGCCGAGGAGTTGGGCGATGTCGGTCCTGGTGTTGAGACACCCAGCCGCTTCTGGTCGACATGGTCCGGCTCGGCAGCGCCGGCCATCACGATGGAAGCGTGCACGGAGGGGCGTGCCGAGGTCGTCGACCGACTCGCGAGAACCATTCGGGAGCGCGTCGATCGCGGCATGACGGCGCCGATCTCGGTGCACGCCGACACCGCTGAGGAAGCCGCCGCCTTCGCTTGCGGCGTAGTGCAATGCCAGCCTGAGCTAGCGATTCAGTCGCTGGTCGTGACCACGCAGGAGGGCTGGCGCTATGTGGAGAAGCAAGAGAGCCTGAAGATTGTGATCGCTGCGGCTCCGGAGTTGGCTGAGCGCGTGCCGAAGCGTGAGGGACTAGCAGTGATCCTTCCCTATGGCGCGAGTGACATGGTCGCTCACTACCGCGGGGCCTCAGGCGACACAGGGGCTGCGGAAATCACTCTCGAACGGCCGATGCGATCTGACTTCGCCAAGGCATTGCAGAAACTTGAATTGGATGAGGCCGAATCCGATCGGCTCGCTGCGCAAGTCGGGCGTTCCTGGTCGATCTATCGTCGTCGGCGCGCGGAAAATCCAGCCGTCCGAGTACCACGTTGGCTCAATTCCGAAGCCGCCTGGGTCTTGTCGACCATGTGCCTCGTTGGTGGATGGAAATCGGACAGACCGGGCGATCGTGAAGTCATTGCTCGCATAGCCGGCGAGTCTTACGCCGCCATCGAAAAAGCACTGATCACGCTGTCGCGCCTCGACGACGCACCAGTTGTAAGAATCGGAACCGTCTGGAAAGCTAAGGCTTCCCTGGAGCTATTGGACCTGTTCGCCGAACGCATAACTGGAGACGAGTTGGACCGCTATCTGACGGAAACGTCGGTCATCTTGAGCGCACCGGATCCGGCCCTCGAGTTGGAGCCGGAAAACCGCAGTGCAGCCGAAATCTACGGCAAGACACGAGCTCAGTCGGGTCTGCTCATCGAATCCCTTGCCGACAGCCTGATCAAGTTGGTCGTGCGTGGGGAAGAGATGCCGGGACTTGCCAGACTGAATTTGACGAGCCGGGTGGATCGCCTCGTGCGCGATCTTCTGCGTGATGCCGACACGACGCGCTGGTTGTCCTTGGCCGGCCTCCTGCAGCCGCTCGCAGAGGCAGCGCCGAAGGAATTCTTGTCTGCCGTCGAGCGCAGCTTGGCCATGAGCAACCGGCCAATCGCAGCTCTCTTCACCGCCGGTGACGGCGACAGCTATTTCGCCCGCTCCTACCACGTCGATCTGCTGTGGGCGCTGGAGCTGTTGGCCTGGTCGCCGAGCAGGTTGATGCGCGTCGTCCGCATTTTGGCGGAGCTGTCCAAGTTGCCGCTGCCGGACCGCCTCGGCAATCGGCCGAGCGAGAGCTTGCTCGGGTTGTTCCGCACGTGGCTTCCTCAGACGGCTGCTCCGATCGATCAGCGGATTGACGCCTTGAATTGGCTGGTAGCCGCCCAGCCCGAGGTCGCCACAGAGATCGTGGACAAGCTCGTGTATGCGGGAAGCGATGTGGGTAGCCACGGGGCGCGACCGCACTGGCGCAGCGACGACGCAGGTCATGGTCGCGCCATCCCACACAAGGACAGGTTGGCGATGCTAATCGCGGCCGCCGATCAACAGATCGAGCTGGCTCGTGGCAACGTCGAGCGTCTCGGTCGCCTGATCGACAAGCTCGAGGCCTTCGACAAGCCGAGGGTCGGCCGCATTCTTGATACTGTCGACGAGATCGGCCGCAAGGCCGGCGATGCCGATCGGGAGCGCCTGTGGGGAGTGCTGCGCAAGCGGATCAATTGGCACCAGCAGCGGCGCGAACGTAGTTCCGAAAAGCTGCCCCCGTATCATGCACGTATGGTCAGGCTCTATGACGAGATTGCGCCGACAGACCTTGTTGTGCGCCATCGCTGGCTCTTTCGCGACGGTTGGCCGGAGCCGCCGATTCGACGATGGAATGCCGGCGCGCATGAGCGCACGGAGGTCGTAGAGGCAGAGAGACTTAAGGCACTGAAGCAGATACTTGCTGCCGAAGGGCTGCAGGGTGTTGAGCGGCTGGCCGCCGCGGCGCCCGGATGCGGCTACGTTGGCAACGTGCTCGCCAAGTCGCGCATCGAGCTGCCACAGGTACGGCCTTGGCTGTTGGAAAGGGTCGTGGACGCGCACCCCGGCAACGGCGTGCATGACCTGATGTTCGGGCTGCTCCGCGCACTTCCTCAGCTGGATGCAGTCGCGCTCATGCGCGATGCCTGTGTGCTGTTGCACAGGGGCGGACATGGTATCGAACGGATCGCGGCGGTGCTGGTGGCCATTCCTGTGCAACAGTCGACCTGGGAGCTGGCGGCCGAGTTTGGCGTCGACGTAGAGACAGACTACTGGAGGCGCTGCAATCCGCACATGTGGGTCCGCGCAGGCGAAGCTGACTTCGAGTTCGTAGCCCGCAAGCTGTGCGGCGTCGGGCGGCCGAGCACGGCGCTCCAACTTGGGCACTTCGGAATCGAGAAGATGGATGCCCATCTTCTGCTCGATGTCCTCGAACAATTCTCCCGCGAACCGGAGGCCGATGGACCCCGTCTTACCTCCTGGGATATTTGCGAGGCGATTGATCATCTCGAGGCCGCACCCGGTGTCGATAGGCACCGTCTGGCACTGTTGGAGTTCCGCTTGTTCGAGGCGCTCGGATTCGAGGGCGGCCGCCATGCCAAGTCGCTCTACTCCGAGGTCACCAACAATCCAAAAGTGTTCGCCGAATTCATCTGCATGGTCTACAAGCCGCAGTCCCGGAGGGAGGAACCGGAAATCAGCGAGCGGCAGCGTGAGCTGGCCGGTCATGCGTGGCGGATCCTGAATGATTGCGAGACGATGCCCGGAACAGCGCACGATGGAACATTCGACCCAAAGGCGTTCAAATCATTCATCATCGATGCTCAGCGATTGTGTGCGGAGGCCGATAGACTTGGCTCGTGCAACTCGGTCCTGGGGCAAATCCTGTCGCATGCGCCGACCGACAGTGATGGCGTTTGGCCGTTCGGCCCTGCCCGTGACGTGCTGGATCATGTGAATCACGAGAGAATGCGCGAAGGCTTCGAAGTTGGCACGCACAACAACCGCGGCGTCGTCACCAAGTCCTACGCCGAGGGAGGAAGGCAGGAGCGCAAACTCGCTGAGCGTTACCGGAAACACGCGTCGGCCCTGCACAATTCGCACCCGCTCGTCGCCGCCATGCTGGAGAGAATCGCCGAGGGCTATGATCTCGACGGCAAGCGGGAGGACGACCGCGCGAAGATGATGATCGAGCGCGGCTAGCTAAGCTTCGGACCTGGACAGTCCCAATGTCTTTCGCTGCTCCGTCCAATCCATCGGCAGGTCGGTCAATGTCGAGAGGCCGTGGCGGCGAGGAATTGTGCCAGTGATCGCTGCCTTTACGATGTCGGGAGCCAGGAAGGCGAGCGACAGGATCATGCGAACGGATCGCTCGCTTCGATTTTCGCGCGCCGCGATCGCCGCAAGGTCGGGGACGTCCCCCTGAATCAGCTGATCGAGCCAAGCTCTTTCGATTGGCTTTCTCGGTCATGAGCCTCAGTCCGGCGCAGCATCAACCAGTTGCGTCCAGAGTCGATCGGCGACGATATTTCGACAATCCGGCGATCGGAAAAGCACGTGGTCGATAGGGATGTCAGTTGATGTTCCACCGGCCCTGACAAGGCGACCAGAACTCAATGCTTCATCTACAAGCGTCAACGGCAGCCAAGCCACGCCTTGTCCTTCAAGTGCCATGTTGAGCAATGTTGCCGCGAGATGAGATGTAAAGACAGGCTCTGTCCCTGCAGGTGTTACGACCGGAGGCAGCACGGAACGGACGATGCGTCCCAATCCGGAGTCTTCACTATAGCCAAGCATTTTGATTGATGCTTTGGCGTCGCTGGAGACGGGCAAAGATGGACGCCCATCCGCGTCAGGTGCACAGACCGGCAATAGCGTGTCGCCACCCAATCGAATACTGGGAAACCTCTGGGCGTCAAGGCTGGAAGGCACGTTACCGTGTTGGTGGCACAGCAGAAAATGTACCTCACCGCTGAGCATCATCTGCTCACAGGCAGCAAAGCTGTCGGAAATCAGGTTGATTGTGCCGACCGAGCCGAAAATGTTGAGTCGGCGTATCCAGCCAGGGAAAAAGGTGAAAGAGAGGGCATGGGTTGCGGCGATAGTTAGAGAAGCTGCGTTGCGTTCGCCGGCGGCTTGAGCACCCCTGCGAGCGCGGTCCAAACTGCTCAGCAATTCGCCCACCTGCGGACTGAAATATACACCTGCTGCCGTCAGTGTCGCGCCCCGTGCGCCGCGCTCGAATAACGCCGTTCCGACCCAATCCTCAAGAGCACGAATGCGGCGGCTGAACGCCGGTTGCGTCACGTTTCGCATCTCGGCAGCCCTGGAGAAATTGCCGGTCTCCGCAAGAGCCTGGAAGTCCTTCAACCAATCAAGATCCATGTTGATGCCGATCGTGCATGAGCCGAAAACAACTTGGCATTGGCCAACAAGCCAAGCTGAAACCTATCCTGCGTTCACAAAAATTCACAGGGAGAAACAAGATGCGCATCGTCGATGTCCGGGAAGTCACAAAGCCGATCGCTTCGCCGATCCGCAACGCATACATAGACTTTACCAAGATGACAGCAAGCCTTGTCGCTGTCGTCACCGACGTCGTCTGCGACGGCAGGCGTGTCGTCGGATACGGGTTCAATTCGAATGGCCGCTACGGCCAGGGCGGACTCATCCGCGAACGGTTCCGCGACAGGATCCTGGAGGCACCACCCGAAAATCTGCTCAATGAGAGCGGAGACAATCTCGATCCCCATAAGGTTTGGTCTGCGATGATGGCCAATGAAAAGCCAGGTGGTCATGGTGAGCGTTCCGTCGCCGTTGGAACGCTGGACATGGCCGTCTGGGATGCGACCGCGAAAATTGCAGGCAAGCCACTCTTCCGGTTGCTGGCGGATCGATACGGTCGCGAAGCCAACCCGAAGGTTTTCGTCTATGCGGCTGGCGGCTACTACTATCCAGGCAAGGATGACACGCAGCTCAGGTCCGAAATGCGCGGCTATCTCGATCGCGGCTACACCGTCGTCAAAATGAAAATCGGCGGCGCGAGTCTTGAGGAGGATCGGCGCCGCGTTGAAGCAGTGCTGGCAGAGATAGGATCTCAGGCGCAACTTGCTGTTGATGCAAACGGCCGGTTTGATCTTGAAACCGCCATCGCGTACGCAAAGATGCTCCGTGACTACCCGCTGTTCTGGTACGAGGAAGCCGGTGACCCGCTCGACTACGCCCTTCAAGCCTCGTTGTCGGAGTTTTATCCCCGACCGATGGCAACCGGTGAAAACCTGTTTTCACATCAGGATGCGCGTAATCTTCTGCGTTACGGCGGCATGCGCCCGGATCGCGACTGGCTGCAATTCGATTGTGCGCTTTCCTACGGATTGGTCGAGTATTTGCGGACCCTGGAAGTCTTGCATCAATTTGGCTGGTCACCTGACCGGTGCATCCCCCACGGCGGCCACCAGATGTCGCTCAACATCGCCGCCGGTCTTGGCCTCGGCGGAAACGAAAGCTACCCGGATCTTTTCCAGCCTTACGGAGGCTTTCCCGATGGTGTACGCGTCGAGAGCGGGCACATCGTGATGCCGGAGTTGCCTGGAATTGGCTTCGAGGGCAAGTCCGACCTCATCAAGGTCATGCACGATTTGGCAACGTGACGCTAGCGACAGTCGAGTCAGCACGGCCCATCGACGCATCGCAAAGCCATTGCCAACCTCAGAGCGTGCCCATGGAGTGGTGCAACCTGGAATTCAGACTTTCAGCCAGGAAATTGATGAACAGGCGCACCTTGGCAGATAGGTTGTGCTTACCCGGGTAAACCGCAAAAATATCCGCATCCGGCTGCAGATATTTAGGCAGAACGATCTTCAATCGACCAGACTCGACATGGTGCAGGATGTCCCACTCCGATCGCAACATGATCCCGTGACCGTTCAACACCCATCGCAGCGCAATCTCGCCGTCATTGCTGCTCAGCGAGCCGCGAACCTTGATCGTCCAATTGCGATCGTTTCTTTGAAATCTCCAGATGTCATAGGCGTCTGTGTCCTGGCGCAACACAATGCAATCGTGTTGTTCAAGATCCGATAGCTTCTGGGGAATTCCACTGCGATCCAGATAATCCGGCGATGCGCACATGAAACGTCGATTTGACTGCAGCTTTCGAGTTATCAAGCGTGAATTCGGAGAACTTCCAAACCGAATTCCGAGGTCAAATCCTTCTTCGACGAGATTGATCGGTGCATCGCTCAACACAAGTTGCACTTCGACCTGCGGGTAGTCTTTGACGAAATCCGAAACGACGCTCGCAATGTGTTCCCGTCCAAAACCGAATGTGGCGTTTATCCGCAAAAGTCCTTTGGGTGATGACTTGGCCGCTGCGACCGATTCATTGAGATCGTCGATATCACTAAGAATTCGGACGGCCCTGTCCAGGTACGCCTCCCCTTCGCCAGTCAAACTGACGCGACGGGTGGTGCGGTTTAGAAGTCTGGTTCCCAGCTTGTCTTCCATCTTGGCAAGCCGCTTGCTGACCGCCGGCGGTGTGACCCCCAGGTCCAGGGCGGCCGCCGCAAAACTCCCCTTTCGTGCCAGCAAGACGAAAAACGCCAGATCGCTCTCCGAGAGCATTGATAACTCCAAGTACATAATCAAGTGAGCCGAAAGAAATTATCATACTTCCAAGCGATGATACAGTCGCCTCCACTGCAGACAGAGAAGCTGCAGTCACCCGGATACCTGCAATCAGAAAAAGACGGGGCCGGGACTGAGGAGGAACGGTGGGCAACGCTCTGACGGAGCGCCGCCAACAACAGCGAAACTTTCTCCAAGCCGATGATCGAGCTGAGCATTTTGAAAGCGCGTTCGCGATTACGCACGCCGCTATGGCGGCCTGCGTCCGCATTCGCCACAGACCGTGAACTCGGAGGACTCGATGAGGACAACTCTTGTGAAGCTAGCGGCGGGCCTCGCCCTTGGAGCCGCAATCACCACGTCGGCATTTGCGGACAAATTCCCTAGTAAGCCAATCACCTACATCATTCCGTTCAATGCCGGCGGCGAGTCGGACATTTCCGCCCGCTTCCAGCAATCAGCCTGGGAGAAGTATTCAGGTCAGCCTGTTGTCATCACGTATCAAGCCGGTGCTGGTGGCGCACAGGCCTGGTCGCAGTTGAACTCGATAGCGGGCGATGGATACACCATCATGGGCATCAATCTGCCCCACACGGTGCTCCAGCCCATGATGAAGGACGTCGGCTACAAGACTGACGATCTGACGCCGGTCAACTACTTCCACTATACGCCCAACGCAATTTTCGTCGCCAAGGACAGTCAGTTCAAGACGCTCAAGGACCTGGTCGAATTCGCCAAGGCTAATCCCGGTGCTGTCACGTTTGCCGGATCAGGCTCGAACTCCGCGAACCATCTGGCGCAAGCCCAGTTCGACAAGTTGGCAGGCATCAAGACAACCTACATTCCGTTCAGCGGAACAGGGCCCTCTGTGACCGCCGTTCTCGGAATGCAGACGATGGCCGGTTTCAACTATGCGCCGTCGGGACTCAATCAGGGAGACGCGATGCGCATGCTTGCGGTTGCCGCAGAAGAGCGCCTGCCGGCATTCCCCGACGTGCCCACCTTCAAAGAACTTGGATACGACCTTGTTGGCGGCGCATACCGCGGTCTCGCGGTGCCGAAGTCTGCATCCGAAGAAACTCGGAAGAACATTTCCGAACTGATTTCAAAAATCAACGCCGATCCGGACTTCCGCAAGAAGATGGAAGCGGGCGGCTTTGTGCTGACCGACATTCCCTACGACAAGATGCAATCGTTCGTTGAGAAAAAGAAGGCTGAATACGAAGACGCTGCTGGTCTTCTTGGCATCAAAAAGAAGTAAGGGAGCTCGTCGCCGCCATGGAACTGCTGGGCTATTTCGTCAATGCAATCACGCCAATCAACCTGTTGCTCGCGTTGGTTGGCGTCGTCCTAGGAACGATCATCGGAGCATTGCCAGGGCTATCAGCAACCATGGCGGTGGCTGTTCTCGTCCCCTTCACTTTCACAATGGAACCCGCCAGCGGACTGATTGCTCTCGGGGCAATCTATACTGGCGCGATCTACGGCGGTGCCTACGCCGCAATCCTCGTGAATACGCCAGGAACACCATCTTCGATCGCGACTACATTCGATGGCTATCCAATGGCGAAGCGTGGCGACGGTGGACTCGCCGTGAGTATTGCCACCATTGCCTCGGTCGTTGGCGGCCTTGTCGGCGCAATAAGCTTGCTCCTCCTTGCCCCGCCACTTGCAAAGGTCGCGCTGAACTTTGGTCCCCCAGAGTACTTTTGGCTCGCGATCTTCGGGTTGACCCTGATTTCGGCACTGTCGGTCGGCAACACCCTCAAAGGATTGATTGGTGCCTGTATAGGTCTGCTGATGTCTGTCGTTGGAGTCGCCGTGGTGGGAGGAGACGTCCGCTACACCATGGATATGCAGGCGCTCCTCGGTGGTTTCGACGTCACATCAGCATTGATCGGTCTGTTCTGTATCCCGGTAATCATTGATCTCGTTGCAACACGCGATCCGCATCTAAAGATCACCGAGGGCAATCAGGGAATACGGCTCACCGAAGCAGTAGCTGTTTCACTTCGTGAGAAATTCAACCTTGTGCGAAGCTCCATCATCGGCACTGTGGTCGGCATTTTGCCGGGAGCCGGTGGATCCATCGCAGGACTTGTATCGTATTCAGAAGCACGCCGAAGTTCGAAGGAGTCAAACGAGTACGGCAAAGGACATCCCGGCGGAATCATCGCGACCGAAGCCGCGAACAACGCAACTGTTGGCGGCGGGTTCATTCCGACGCTTGTCCTGGGTATTCCCGGCACTCCCCCGGACGCAATCATTCTGGGTGCTCTGCTCGTACAGGGTATCAAGATCGGCCCGACGCTGTTCAACAGTCAAGGCAACATTGTCTACACCTTCATCTTCGGGCTGCTAATAGCGACGCTCATCATGCTCCCGGTAGGTTTGTTGATTGGCAGATACGCCTATCGCTCGATCATCAACGTGCCCAAGGCAATATTGGTCCCGACGATCGCATTCATGGTGATCATCGGCAGCTACTCGATTCACAGCGACGTCCACGACACGTATGTCATGCTGATCCTGGGTGCGCTGGCCTGGATCCTAGAACGATTTGGATTTGCCGCATCGCCAATCGTGCTCGGGCTGATTCTTGGCAAGATTGCAGAACAAGGCTTTGTGCAGGCCTACTTGATTGGGAATGCGACCCAGAATGTAACGGGTATGTTCTTCGGCCGGCCAATTAGTCTTCTCATCATCGTTGCAGCAGCGCTCACCCTCTTCTACCCCCTCATCGCAGCTCGCATTACACCGAAGAAGGCGCTCGACGTCGAACTGCCGGCTTCTGCAGAGGAAGAGCCGCGACCCGAGAAGCCCGCGAAGTATCGTGACCCAGCTACCATCGCAATCGCCCTCGTTCTCATTCTCATCGGTGGCCTTGCTATCGCAGGAACTTCCGACATGAGCCCGTTGGGATCGGTATTCCCAACGACGATCTCGATCGCGATGATCGTATTCTGTGTCCTTCTTATCTTGATCAACCTGTTGCGGCCCGCGGCGCAAAAAGTGAACACCGTTGGGCAGTCCGGCGTGGCCTCACCTTCAAATCGGCGACGCCTCCTCGTTGCTGCTCTTCTGGCGGCCTGGATCATCGCAATTCCAATCCTCGGATTGGGCGTGGCGAGCTTCCTCGGCTTTATCTCAGTGACAGCCGTTGCCAATCACGAAGACACCTCCCTGTTGCGGGCAATGATGTACGGCCTGGTGGCCGCGGTGATCGTCGGGCTGTTCTACCTACTCATGGCAAACGTCCTCCTTATCCGAATGCCAATGGGCCTGTTCTTCTGATCGAAACTCGGTTCAAGCTGAAAATCTCGGAGAGAAAAATGAAGACCTATAAGATCGCAGCCATTCCTGGGGATGGCATCGGAACCGAAGTCGTGTCTGCCGGAGTAGAGGTTTTGGATGCCTTGGCAAAGCGCGACGGCGGCTTCAAGTTCGAAGTTGATAATTTCGACTGGGGCGGCGAATACTACAAGAAGCACGGCCGCATGATGCCGGACAACGGCAGAGAGCAGATCAGGAACCACGATGCGATCCTGTTCGGCTCCGCCGGCCATCCTGAAATCCCCGATCACATCACGCTCTGGGGCCTCAGGCTTGCCATCTGCCAACCGTTTGACCAGTACGCGAACGTTAGGCCCACGCGAATCCTTCCCGGCATCGTGTCACCGTTGCGCAAAGTGACGAACAAGGAACTGGACTGGGTCATCATTCGCGAGAACTCCGAGGGTGAGTACGCAGGCGTTGGTGGCCGCGTGCACCAGGGCTCGTCTTTGGAGGCTGCGACCGATGTCGCCATGTTCACGCGGGCGGGCGTTCAAAGAATTATTCGATTTGCATTCAAGCTTGCTCAGTCGCGGCCGCGAAAGCTCCTCACGGTCGTCACGAAATCGAACGCACAGCGTCACGCCATGGTAATGTGGGACGAAATCGCCAAAGAGGTCGCAGCCGAATTTCCGGATGTCACGTGGGACAAAATGTTGGTCGACGCTATGTCGGTGCGCATGGTGATGCGACCAGAGTCGCTCGACACGATCGTTGCGACCAACCTGCACGCTGATATTCTTTCCGATCTGGCTGCGGCACTTGCTGGATCACTTGGCATTGCCCCAACGGCCAACCTCAATCCCGAGCGCGACTTCCCCTCGATGTTCGAGCCAATCCACGGCTCGGCATTCGACATCACGGGAAAGGGTGTCGCCAATCCCGTCGGAACATTCTGGACGGCAGTGATGATGCTCGATCACCTCGGCGAAAGGGATGCGGCTTCACGCCTAATGAATGCTGTCGAACGTGTGACTGCAGATGAGCGCTACCACACACCGGATTTGGGAGGTAAGGCGCGAACCGCAGACGTAACCGCTGCGGTGATCGAAGCGATCCAGGGTTCGAACGTCTGATTCAACAACACGAGAAGCCAGTGCGGGACGGCCTAAACCATGCCGGTCGCGAGGTCGCTTTGCGCTGGTTTCTCGTCACCGAACTCTTCGCACACTATTTTGCTCCAAGGCGCGCGGCGCGCTATCCATGCTGCGCAGCCACATCTGGCCAACAATGATCACCGGACCCACCTCACGAACGCCGATGACAGCCGCGCGATCCTAACTGTGAGCGACGAACAATGAAGCGAAACAGAAATACCAAGATTGTTGCGACGCTCGGGCCGGCAAGCTGAACACATGAAATCATCGAGGCATTTTCGTTGTCAGGTGCCGCCGTGTTTCGCATGAACTTCTCTCATGGAACACACGATGACCAACGCAAGATCAGGGACATCATCCGAAGCGTCGAACGCAAGTGCGACCGTCCAATTGCCATACTCGCAGATCTCCAGGGACCCAAGCTCCGACGTGATTGCAGCCTGCGCAGCCTTGGCCGCAGAATCGCTGTCAACTGCGACTGCGATTGCAACGTACACCAGCTCAGGATCGACCGCGCTTGGAGTCGCACGAGTACGCCCGACGGTACCTATCCTGGGACTGTCGCCAATTCCCTAGAGGGCTCGTCGGATGGTCCTTGTCTGGGGTTTGCATTGTGTTTGGGCTGAGAACGCGCACTCGGTCGCGCAAATGGTCGAGAATACCTGCAAGGTGGAAGTCGTCGAGGGTTTCGCCAATCCCAGGGATCATCTCATCGTGACGGCGGGAATGCCATTTGGCGAGCCGGGTAAGACCAATCTGCTGCGTATCGCCAGGGTGCCCGAGCAATGAGTAGCCTGCATTTAAGCGATCGCCTGAGCTTCTGCGGCCATCGAGATTTGGCGCGTCCTGCATGTCAGCCGACATTGAAAGGCTAGGTCATGCGCTAGGAGCAAATCGGACAAAGCGGTTTGAACGTTTCACGACTGTGCTTCGGCGTGATGATGTTCGGCGATCAAACCCCCGAACAAGCTTTCACCAAGAGCACGGTCTCCTCGTCAATAGCGCTGCTTCGATGTACGATCAGAAGTACCAGGGGTTCCGAATGCGATAGTCCTGTTCGAATGCCCTGATCTCAGCCACGTGTTGAAGAGTAGCCCCCACGGGATCGAGACCTTGCAGAAGAGCTTGCTTGCGTGCTGGCTCTATCTCGAAGGGGATCTCGTCGCCCGTTGCATTGATACGAATAGTCTGGTTCTCCAAGTCGACGGTGAGTTCGTTGTGTTCAGGATGCGTGACACACTCGGCAAGATCGGAAATCGTCTCGTGCGGCAGATTGATCGTCAGAATGCCGTTGTTGCGGCAGTTGTCATTGAAGATGCCCGCAAAGGTCGAGCCAATGAGTGCCCGGATACCCAACTGATACAACCCCCAAACGGCATGTTCACGACTTGAGCCGCAACCGAAGTTTGCTCCGGTAATGAGAAACTTGCAGTCCTCATAACCGGGCTTGTTGAGAACAAACTCCGTATTTGGCTTCCCATCCGTGAAGCGGAGCGAATTGAACACTCCGATATCCAGTCCCTTCCGATCAACTCCCTTCAAAAAGGTCTTGGGCATAATGATGTCAGTGTCGATATTGGGTGCGACCAGCGGCGCGGCCGATCCCGTTACAGAGCGAAACTGTTCCATGCTCTACGCTCCTCTGGAGAATTTTCTAACATCCGTAATGTGTCCCTCTACGGCAGCGGCCGCCACCATGGCCGGGCTCATCAAATGGGTTCTGGCACCCGCGCCTTGACGCCCCTCAAAGTTTCGGTTCGTTGAAGAGGCACAACGGTCCCCTGGCTTCAACACATCATCGTTCATCGCGAGACACATCGAGCATCCCGACTGCCGCCATTCAAAACCAGCATCAATAAATCGTTGTGCGATACCTTCTGTCTCGGCTTGGAGTTTGACCTGCGTCGAACCGGGCACGACGATTGCGCGCACTCCCTCTGCTACATTGCGCCCGTCGAGAATGCTGGCGGCGTCCCGCAAATCCTCAATTCGCGCGTTGGTACATGAGCCTATAAACGCGTGATTGATGGCTATGGAGGTTATCTGTGTGCCCGGCCGCAATCCCATGTAGTGGAGAGCACGCAAATCCGCTTCGCGCTTAGTCGCATCGGTCTGTGCTTTCGGATCCGGGACAACATCCGTAACGGTTGTGCCTTGATCCGGGCTTGTCCCCCATGTGACCATGGGCGCCACATCTGATGCATTAATCCGCACCTCGCGGTCAAAGTGGGCGTCAGGATCGCTCTTCAACGCTGACCAGCATGTGATCGCAGCATCCCATACCGAATCCTTCGGCGCGCGCGGGCGGCCCTTGATGTAATCGAATACCTTTTGGTCCGGCGCCATGACGGCACCTCGGGCACCCGCCTCGACGATCATGTTGCAGACTGTCATGCGGGCTTCGACACTCATGTCATAGAGCGTGTCACCCGCGAATTCGACCGCATAGCCTGTGGCTCCATCTGCACCAATGCGTCGGATGACCTCCATCACGATGTCCTTGCTCGTGATGCCGATTGCGGGCGTGCCGGTGACAGTGACGCGCATGGGCTTGAGCCGGCGATAGACCAGCGTTTGTGTAGCCAAGTAATGCTCGATATCTTTCGTGCCGATACCGAAACCGAGCGCACCCAAAGCGCCATACGAGGTTGTATGGCTGTCACCAGCACCGATCACCATGCCCGGCATCACCAGTCCTTGCTCGGGTGCCACTACGTGCTCAATGCCCTGCCTATTGTCCAAGATGTCGATCAATTCAATGCCGAAGTCGCGAGCATTCTCTGCGAAATACTCGACCTGGCGTTGGCCGCCGTCGTCGGGCATGCGGGCGATTCGATGAGCTGCCGTCGAATTTACGTGGTCGACAACCATGAGGGCGGCCTTCCGGTTCCATACAGACCGGCCTGCCTCCCGCAATCCGGTAAAGGCCTGCGGACTCGTGTATTCGTTTAAAACCGTTCGATCCACGTACAGAAGGATCAAACCCTCATCATCGAGGGTTCGGACCGTGTGAGCATCAATGATCTTGTCGTAGAGTGTCTTGGAGAAACTCATCTCTGCCTCACGCCAACCGTGTTCCAGAACGAGCAGGTGCTCTGTTCGTGGTCAATTTGATTGCGCTCGCTTGCTGCGCCTCAGTCAGAATTTTCGCAACATTTAGCGAGGCCCCTGAACATTATCATGGACCAGGGATGAGATCGTTTCCCGCCGGGAAATTGATTGAGAACCTCAAGTTACGAATAAGGCCGCGCCAGAACTGCCAAAGCTTCGCGCAGTGGAATGCGCTCCTGTTCCAGCCGGACTGCGCGGCCAAGACGGTCATAGCGGAGGTCGTCATAAAGGCTCGCCTCTGTCGGCGTGAGATGATCCAGGGGGGCGATGGTGGGCGCGGGCTCGGTCGTCCAATCTGCCTGATGCGAATGAAGCGTCTCAGGGTCCATGAGGACGGATCGGGCATGCGGCAGGATGGAGCGGAGCCGGTCGAGAATGCGGAACCCGTGCGTGTCAATATCGCCCCAGTAGACGACGTCCTGGCTTCGAAGCCACGGAACGTTTGCAAGGAGGTGAACTGCGTACCCGAGACCAAAGATCACGGAAGTGCGTGATATCGCGGGCATCGCCAAGCCTGTGATCTCGTTTTCAACAATGAGTACGCGCTCTGCCCCCAGATCCAAACGCGCGAGCTCATCGACGCGCACCGTCAGGTCGGTGAGACCTTGAATTGCTAGGTCAGGATCAAGGATGCGAAAGCGTACCAGGGCAGGCTTCGTTGCGAGGCCATAGCGGGCCTCAAACTCGGCAGCTCCACTTCTCGATCGATCGACGGCATCGTCTGGCAATACAAGATCAAGCAGTTCGGCCAGCAACGTCTTGCGGGCCTCGACGAATTTCGTGTCGACGCCGGGTGCATCGATCTCACGAAGGTAGCGACCCGAGCGCGGATTGGCACGTAGCCACGCGAGAACGCCAAGGATTTGTGGCCACGCGGCGGTTTCATCCAGCACGGCCAGTGGCTTGCGCGCGATCCATGGCTCCAACTCCGGGAACATGTCGAGGATGCCCTGTGCCACGCTGTCAAAGCGCGCTGCCTCCTCGACCTTTCCGATCAGGGCCAAGGCATCGGCTCGCGTTGGAACCTCAATGAATCTGGGGGTCCGATTGCGGCCGATCAGGCGGTTCGTCGTCTCGCTCCAGACGATGTCATAGCCGTAACCGAGCGATGTGCGTGAGCCATCCTCGAGCGCCAGGATCCAGGTCCGCGCCTCGTCGTGGCGTGTGGCAAGCTCACGCGGGGCTGGACCACGCAATCGAAGCTTCAGCGGAAACGCAATCCGCTCTGCCTCGAACCCTGCTACACCGTAAGGGCTTTCCGCGACATCACGGAGCAGGCGGCCACTGTCCCACAGCTTCTGAACCTGGGCTTGGAGATCCGCCGGCGAGGTCCAGTTCATCCGCCAGCTCCGGCGCGCCGCTGCTGCTCGGCCCGATACTCCTCGATTGTAAGGTTGCGCAGCATCGAGCGTCGGCCGTCCTCGTTGTGGACGAAGCCGACGGCCGCAACGTAGGGCTCGATCACGTGGATTTTTGCGAGTGGTGTGGCGATCAGCAGCTGCAAACCCATGCTCTGGAAGAGCTTCAACGCATAGTCGGCTGACTGGTCAGAGCCCTTTCCGAACGCTTCGTCGATCATCACGAAATGAAAGGCGCGCGACCGCTCGGCCTTGGGGTCGAGACCAAGCTGGTAGGCGAGGCTAGCGGCGAGCACTGTGTAAGCGAGTTTCTCCTTCTGGCCACCCGACTTGCCGCCCGAATCCGAATAGTGCTCGTGCTCAGCGTCGTCGGCCCGGTAGCGCTCGGACGCCGAGAATTGGAACCAGTTGCGCACGTCAGTGACTTTTCGCGTCCAGCGTCGATCGGTTTCGGTTAGGTCCTTGCGTCCGCGAAAGCGCTCCATAATGCGCTTGACCTCGATGAACTTCGCCTCCGAGTAGGCCGTGTCGTCGGAACCCGACAGCGAGCCTTCGGTGCATTTGCGCAAATCCTGCTGGAAATCGAGGATTTCCCGGTCGGCCGTCCGCTCGACCTCAAGCTCGATATAGCGACCCGGATTGTAGTCGATGTCGTACAGCGAGCTGTTGATCGTATCGATGCGATCGCGGATCTCGTGTTCCTCGCGGCGCAGCCCGGCGGTGAAGCCTGCGATCTCGCGGATGGTGTTCTCGTTGAGGAGCGATTTGAACCGTGCCTCGAAACGCGGCAGGTCGTCGGAGGTGAGCGCGTCGAGCATCTGCCGGTACTCGCCGGCAGCCTCCGGAGCGGTGTCGACCTCGCGGGTTTCGATGGGATAGGCGTTGGCGTAGTCGCTCATCGCTCCCGTGATTCTGTCGCGCAAACTGCGGATACGCCTGTCCTCGCCATCGATCCTATTGGTCAGGGCCTCGCGCACTTCGCGCTCGCGCGCGTCCGCCCCCTCAATGGTCAGGCGCGCCTCGCCGAGGAGTTCACTACGCAGCGTTTCGACCTGAGGGAACACAGCTTCGCGCTCGGCCTGCGATAGGGAGTCCAGCGTGGCAGCCGCCGCGGTCCGGCTTTCCGTATCGCGATCGTGGCGCTCGCGCTGTCTCGCCTCCTCGCGTTGTGAGTCCTCCAGTTTGCGTCGGCGCAGGCCGAGGCGCTCCTCCGCCTCGGCGAGTTGGCCGCGAAGCGTCTTCAGCACGTCCGAGCCCTCGGCAAGCTGCCGCCGCTCCTCCTCAAGGCGCTCAATGTCGCGCGCGATCGAGGACCAGTCGAGATCGCTAAAGCTGCGAAAGGCGGCGACCTGACGGGCGAGACCGAGACGGTAACCGGCGTCACGTCGCTCCTGCCGCAAAGCCTCGATCCTTACCGCCAGTGACTGTCCCTCGGCGGCAAGGCGGCCGGCCTCGGCCTCGAGCGCGGCGATCTTGCCCTTATTGGACCAGCCGAGCACATAGCGCGTGCGGTCGTCGATGTGCGAACGGTCGTCCTTCTCGTGTCGCTCGCCTCCCTTGCCGCTCCTGATCTGGCCGGCGCGCGTGATGGCCTTCGGTTCCCGGCGGAACCGTTCGAGACTGTCGCAGCAGACGTGATCGAACCGCTCGTCGATCTCGCGTGCAAGCCAGGCGTAGAGCGGGCTGTCGTCGCGGATGCGCAGCTTCTCGGAGAGCGCGTCGCGGCGGCGGCGGTCGCGATTCTGGGACGCCGACTGGGGCACCTTGAAGTAGACGAGCCGCCCGGCGAGATGCGTGTCCTCCACCCACTGGGCGACAGCACCATAATGCGCCTCGGGTACCAGCAGCGACAGCGCGAAGGGCCTGAGCACGCGCTCGGCGGCCCCCTCCCACTCGGCCTCTTCCTGGCGCACCTCGATCAACTCGCCAGCAAAGGGGAGGGTCGCTTCATCGACGCCAACGGACTGGCATAGCCGGTGGCGCAACTCCAGTATGTACGAGGGGATGCTGGAACGCCGGCACTTTAGCGACCCGATCTCAGCTTCGAGTTGCGCCATAGTCTCCTTCATCTGCCTGAAGGGAACGAGAACCTCCACCTCGCGGTTCTGAATGTCCGCCTCGCTGGCCGTCAACTCCTCGGTCAGCCGATCAACAGCCGACAGGTTGGCAAGGAACGCGTCGCCATCCTGTGGTGCCTCAAGTCCGAGTTCACGTGCCGGCTGGGCGTAGGCCTCGGCGCGACGCCGCCGCTCGCCCTTCGCCAAACGCTTGCCCCCGATCTCCTGGTCGAGGCTGGCAATGCGATTGCCTCCGTTCTCAAAGATCGCCTGCCGGATGGCGTCGCGAGCCTGCTCCTCCTCGCCCACATCGACCCTCAGCTTGGCGATGCGCTCGCCAAGCCGATCCAGGTTGGTCTCAATGTCGGCAAGCCGCTTTGTCAGGAGATCGCATTTCAACCCGCCAAAATAGGGCCCGAGCGCCGTCCGGCAGGACCGGAGCCGCTTGACCTCGGTGTTGAGCTCGGCCAGCCGGTCGCAGTCCGCGACGATGGGCGTCAGCCGGCTGATCTGGTCTCGCGCCTTGAGCACCGCTTCGTGCGCCGCAGTCAGGTCTGCAAAATGGGCGAGCATCTGCGTGATCCGCTCCTCGACGGGAAACGGCTCCAGCATGTGGCTGCGCACGAACTCGGTGAGGTCGCCGACCTGCTTCATCGAGACGGTCTGCAGGAAGAGGTCGAGTGCCTGCTCGCCCGAAATCCCGAACAACCGTCGGAAAGCCGCGCCGTAGCCTGGAAAGCTGTCGAAGATCTGGACGCCCTTTAACTTGCGCAGCCGCTTGCGCAATGCTGCCGGATCACTGCCGAAACCTGAAAAGTGCGCCTTGATCGAGAGGGAGGTGGGCGCCACGACGAAGAACCGTTCCGGTTGCCCAGTCGATTGCCGGAACCAAAAGACCTGTGCCAGCGTCACGTCCTCTTCGAAGTCGGCGTTGCGGAACCGGCCGAGGATCACGGAAAAGGTCTTGCCCGCCTTCCGCAATCCGATCGCCTTGGCCGACAGCCCCGCCTCGCCTCGCTCAGCCTTGAAGTAGCCAAGCACGTAAGATCTCAGATCGCGCTCGCGCATTTCGGCGCCGGCGGCTTTGTTGTAGGCAATCTTGTGGGCCGGCACGATCAGCGTCGTGATGGCATCAACGAGTGTCGACTTGCCCGAGCCGATTTCGCCGGTGAGCAATGCGTTGGCGCCGTCGAGATCGAGCCGCCAGACGTGGGAGTCGAACGTTCCCCAGTTGAGCACCTCGACCGCCATCAGCCGCATGCCGGGGAGCCGCGCTGGCGGTATTTGAGAGGTCGGTTCGACGAGCCGGGGCAATTCGTTCATCGGCTACCCTCGTGGCTGACGTTGCTGGACGTGTCGTCTTCCACGTCGCGATGGCCGTAGGCGGCATACTCAACAAGGCGCTCGCTGAAGGCGCTAAGCCATTGCGCATCGACGAACGAGCGCAGGATGCGCCGCACCTCGTAGGTTCCCTCCCGCCCCTTGAGCGGCTTCAGGAAGCCTAGGTCGACGACCTTGGCGATGTCGCGCCCGACCCGGTCCTCGAGCCGCGCCTCGTTCGCAGTGTCGGGCTGGAACAGCCGGATGAGATCGACAATCTCCGAAGTGGTCAGCACCAGACGTGCATCCCCGCTTGCCGCATCATGCTCGGCAAGCCGCTTCCTGAGGAGCGCCAGCATCAGGCTGACCGGATAGCTGAGCTGGCGGCGGGCAACGAGCCGCGGCAGCTCCAGTTCACCCTCCTGCGATGCCCTCTGGCGCAGGAACGCGTAGCCCTCCGCCTCGTCGACCTCAAGATCGAGGCCGATGACGGCGACGTAGTCGCGCACGCCTGATTGCCGCTCACTCAGCGCCTGCCAAACCTGCGGAGCGCTGTCGCGCTCGATGATTCCCTTCATCAGGTGTACGAGCACTATCGAGAGGTCGTCGGTCGTCTGCGTCTTGCTCTCTTGCATTCGTTTACCCCGTGCTCACGACATCTGCGCGAGGCCGGCTACGTGCGAAGATCACGCGCGGCATGGTCGCCTCGCGGGTAAGGCCTTCCGCGTCCGTCCAGCAGATTGTCTCCTTGACCGCATCGTCGATAAGGGCGCCGTCCTCCTCCGTGGCGATGGACAGGTAGGCGACGAGTTCGGCCAACCCCTGCTCCAGCGGATTGGCCGCCACGATCTCGTACAGCGCGACCTCGTCGCTACGCTGCAGTGCGCGCCGGATCGCTCCCCGGAGCCTCGCTTTGTCGACATAGACCCGGTCGAACAGGCTATCGGCGTCAATATCTGAGCCGTCGGCCACCGACACCTCGCCATCGATCTCGGGCTTGAGCGGCGGGGTGAATAGGGGCCGGTCGAGAGTGAGCGCAATGCCGGGCTTTAGGTCGTCGACCGCGGCGAGGCTCTCCTGAGGCGGGTTCATCCGCACGGCGATGGCCGACTGCTCGATGCCGCGCAGGATCTCCATGATCCGCTTGTTCTCCAGCCAGACTTTATCGTCGATGTAGCGCCTCAACTCGCCTGAAAGTTCTGCTACCGTGCGCTGCGTTACCTCGCCGGCTGCAATCCAGTCGTAATGGATCTTGAGAATACGTTTGTCGGGCTCGAGCTTCTGCACGTCCTCCAACGAGATGACCCTGGCGAGCAGCGCCTCCAGCTCTTGCTGCCGCGTCTCCGACATCAGCAAGTTCCAGAACGCTGTGAAACTACGGCCCTGATCGCTCTCGGCGATAGCGTCGCGGGCCTCGAATATACCGCCAAGCAACTCGCCCTTACTGCCCTCGGCGACAGCTATCTTCTCGCGAACCTCCCGGTCGAGGGTGCGAAAATTGTGCTCGACGGCTCGGAAATCCGAAAGCAGGCTCCTGGCGGTTGCGACCACTTCGGCGAAACGGTCGCGCACACTTGCCGGCGACAGGAGGTCGACATGTCCCTCGCGCAGCCGGGCGATCTCGGCATCGATGTCGGCCCGCTGGCGTAGCAGCGTCTCGATACGCGACCCGGCATCGGTCTCGGTACCCTCGACGAGTTGGCGCAGGAGCTCAAAGATCGTGATCAGGCGCGACTCGGTACCGATGAAGCCGCGTGGCCCAAGGCTCTGCAGCCACCCGAGCGCAAGTTCTGTCGCCGGTGTGAGATCATAGAGCGGCTCATCCGTCCCGCTCGCATAGTATCGGCGCAGCCAGCCGTGACGATCGGAAGCCCAGGCTTCCAAATAGGTTGTCGCATCGCGCGGGAAGGCGTCCTCGCCTTCGGAGCGGCGCAAGTGGAACAGGAAATCCTCGAGTTTCGCCGCGAGCACCGATTCGTTCATGGTGCGCACGTTCGGGGTGACGAATTCGCGCTGCAGGAAGCTCGCGATCATCGCCGCGTTACCGGCCGTCATAAGCCGCCAGGCAGGATGCGTCTCTCGCAAAGACTGAAGCTGCCGGTAATCCATTGCTCCCTCTACCCGTTACGACCCCTCGCGAATCGGGCTTGATACCATGCGGGAACATATCATGAACTTCGTGAGATGTCGAACGGCTCAGGATCACAAGAAGGGAATTCGGTGCAATCTCGCCCAGATCGGAAGTGGCTGGGATGTTCCGAGGCGTCCAATCCAATCGGCGGAGCGGAACTCGGCACCCGGATGCTGCCTTACTCAGGTCTTCCGCGCGCTGCCCTTGGCCTCTTCCAGCAACTGCCCGGGCGGCACCTTCAAGGCCTTGGCGATCCTGTCGAGGAAGCTGGCCGCTGTTCTGTTCGAACCGGATTTCAGTGTGCACCGCGCGGCCTTGATCCCGATTTCGGTCATCAGGGCTCGTGCGCGCCGCTCGGCTCATACAAACAGCCACGTCTTTCATCTGCGCGAAGACGTCTGGACCGTCCCCGGGGTGCGTGACGTGACCGTAGATGTTCGAGCGGCGGCCGACGTCATCTAGCTAGTTCCTTCGCGCCTCGGATCTTGTCGAGGATCGCGCATGCTCATTCAATGTCATCCTCGTCGTGAAACGGTCCGTCCTTCGGCGAGTACTTCGCCTCCCACTCTTCCCGCGTCAGCTCCTCCGGCACGACCAGGTAGCCGATCTTTCGGCCATCCGTATCGACGGGTCCGAACCGCCTCTCGAGATCGGTGAAGGCCTTGAACGCGCGCTGGTCGCCGCTGGCAGCAAGCTGCTTCAAGAGGATGAGGATAAGTTCGATCGCGGTGTATTGCTTCGGCTTGCCCGTCCCGGCCGGGTCGGCGCGATGCTTCTCCATAAGGACGCGCTTGGCAGTTGCCCGGCGACCTTTGGCGCCCTTCGGCCGTCCGCCCGGATTGCCCGACCTGCCGGGCGGGAAGCGATGCTCGACGGGCGGCTTGCCGTAACCGACGTCGCCTTTTGCGCGAGCTGGGTTGTCAGCGCTATTACTGCTCATAGTACGGCCTCAGGATGTCGAAGATATACTTCATGCTGTTGTCTTCGCGATAGGCAAAGATGCGGCGCTGGTCCTCTTCGGAGACGAACTTGGGGATGACGAAAACACCGCCGCCGGGTGGTGTTGGCGGGGGCGCAACCAGGTCGTTGTCGATCGCGACTTTTATGACGGCCATCACTGCCGGCAGGCTCTTTTCCGTCAGTGCCTTCTTTACCTGTTTGCGGATCGCGACCTCGAGCGCCGACATCTTGCCCGCCGTGCCGTTCTTGAGGACCTCAAGGGGCTCGTTGAGAATGGCGCCAAAATCGCAGCGGCGGCGGCTATGTTTCAATTTTGGCGCGACAGGCCACTAGCGCTCGACGAGTTTCTGTCAATACGTCGAGACACTTTTGCCGGGATGGGCTTTTTCTCGACAACTCATGCATCTGCGTGAAAAGCTTATCGGTCGCTGCGACAGCTTGGCGGCCATCGTCCTCGCGGGCATGGGGGTAGCCAAAGTAGGCAAGAAGTCCCTCTGCGAGCACTCGGGAAACCCTTCCCTGTTGCCTCTTGAGGCACCACATCTTGCGCGTCACATTTCAGCTAAACATGCTGTAGATGTATTCTGAACCCGAGACATCGAATCGCTGGGGGGCGAGCGCGTGAAGCTACTTCATACTGCGGACCTGCATCTTGGCCGGCACTTTCTAGGCAACAGCCTCGCAAACGACCATGCCGCAGTGCTCGCACAGATCCTGAAGGCGGTCGATGTCCACCAGCCAGACGCCGTTATCATAGCAGGCGATATTTTTGACCGGGCTGCTGCGCCAGAGACGGCAGTCGGGCAGTTCAACGATTTTTTGAACGAACTTTCCGCGTGTGAGCGAACCGCCATTGTGCTGATCGCCGGCAATCACGATTCAGGCGAACGCATCGAAGCTATGTCCATGCTTGCCAATGCGGAGCGCACCCTTGTGCGCGGTGTGTTGAAGGCGGAAGAACCAGCCCTGCTGCTGCGCGACGAGGCTGGCCCCGTTGCCATCTCGGGACTGCCGTTTGCCTATGAATACGCAGCGCGCGATTGCTTTGGTGATAAGCAGATAAAAGCACCGGCAGACGTTGTGCGCGCGCAGATTACGGCCGCCAGATCCCGCGTTCCGAAGGGAGCGCGATGGGTTGTCGTGGCGCACACCTTCGTCGACGGTGGTGATGCGAGCGATAGCGAGAGGCCATTGACACGCGCCATCGGTGGCATAGAGACCGTTCCCTGGCAAGTCTTCGATGGCGCACATTACGTAGCACTCGGGCACCTGCATCGGCCCCAGTCAGTTGGACGAGCACATGTTCGCTACGCCGGGGCACCACTGGCTTTCGGCTTTGATGAAGCGGGCCAGGAGAAGTCCATGACGCTTGTCGACCTGAGGCCGGACGGACGCGTGGAGCTTGAGGTGATTCCATTTCATCCGCTGCGAAATGTGCGCACCCTTACGGGCCATCTCGACGATCTTCTAGGCAGCGATGTTGCTGGAACGGAGGACTTCATCCAGGTTGTCTTGACAGATGAACATCGACGGATTGATCCCATAAAGCGGTTGTGGGAGCGGTTTCCAAATGTATGCGACGTCCGCTACGCGGGGCTTGAAACGAAATCGGCGGACGGCTCTTTTACAGTCACACCGGATCGCCTGGAAAGGCCGAGCGAACTTGTGGGAGCCTTTCTTGACTACGTGCGCGGTCGGTCCCCGAGTGATGAAGAGGCGCGTCTTATTGCGGAGGAACTAGGCCAGGCCACCACTATCAATGAGGATGCCGCATGAGGCCCCTCATTCTAAAAATGCAAGCGTTCGGGCCATATGCAGGACTTGCCACGGTTGATTTCAGGCGTGCACTTGCCAGTGGTCTATTCGGCATTTACGGCGCTACAGGCGCAGGCAAATCGTCCATTTTCAGCGCCATCACATTTGCGTTGTTCGGCGAGGCGGCGGACGGTGAACAGCAGCCGCGAACGCTAAGATCCGATCATGCAGAACCTGATGTTTTGACGGAGGTCGAATTGATCTTCGGCATCGGTGAGCGCTGCTACCGGGTGGTGCGCCGACCCGACCAGATGCGCCCAGCCAAACGCGGAGGCGGCGAAACGAAAGAAGAGCACAAAGCGTGGCTGTTCGAGGTGACGGATCTGGATCTCGATCAACTGGGCGAAGACAGCCCCGGCAAACCGCTTGCCGAGACCAAGGTCGGCACCGTTAACGCGGCCATTACGGAAAGGCTTGGTTATACTGCGGCGCAATTCCGGCAGATCGTTTTGCTGCCGCAGGGACAGTTCGAAACGTTCCTTAAAGCCAAAACCAGCGATCGGGTGGACATCCTGCGAGAACTTTTCGACGTCTCCGTCTACGATACTTTGACGGACCGGTTGAAGAACAGGGCAAAAGAGGTTCATCACGCCATCGCCAAGCGACGCGATGTGTTTGCGGGGCGGCTTTCATCTGAAAGCTTTGAAAGCCTCGACAAGCTTGCCGAAGGCATCGAGAAAGCGCAGCTTCAGTACAATGAACTCGAAGTGAAAAAGTCCGAGGTCGAGGTCGCGCTCAAGCAGAAAGACGAAGTGTTTCGTAACGCCGTTCAGACTGATCGTTATTTGGCGGAGCATGCCGCGGCGGAATTCAGCCTTAAAGAACTACAATCCCAGGCAGAGGCCAATGAGGCAGATATGGCCTGCCTGAAGGCGGCGCGTGCTGCGGTCGCCCTCGCGCCGCACGCAAATGTGCTTGCCGAGGCCACACAGTCGTTGTTGGACGCACAAAATGCCTCTCATGAAGCTGACAAGCGGCTAGAGCAATCGGAAATTGCCGCCAAGGCTTGCGCGGACCGATTGACGGCAATTGACGCTCAGGCCGGCACGATTGAGGCGAAGAAGGACAAGCGCCGCCAACTGGAAGGCTTCGTCGGCGTCCTTTCCGACAGCGAAGCCCTATGTGCTGAAGATCTGGCGAAGAAAAAATTGGCGGATCAGGAGCAAGAGGCTTTTGCATTGGCCGAAACAAATCTCATTGATTGCCGCGACAAGAAAAAGCGGCTTGAAAATGAGCGCGAGGACACACGCACTGCGCGTTTGATGCGTGGCGAACTGAACCTCGGAATTCAGCAAATCGATACGCAGCTTAAAGCTGCCACCGCATTCGAAAATACCCAGCGCACCTTGTCTGAAAGCCGTGAGAAACTGGCCTCAGCAAGCGGCGAATATGATAACGCTTTGCAGGTGCGCGACGATTGCCATGCAGCGTTCAATGCGATTGAGACGGCGCTTTTAGATAGTCACGCACTGAATTTGGCGGCGCGTCTTGAAGCAGGGACGCCTTGTCCCGTTTGCGGTTCGCCTGAGCACCCCAAGCCTGCCTCTGGAACGGCTGGCGAGGCCGACCTTGCTGCGCGCTACCGTAAAGCGAGATCAGAGCTGGAAGCGGCCGAACGTACTGCCCGTCACTCGTCTAACAAATTGGCACAAAGCGAGGCGGTCGTCAGGCAGAACGCAGACAGGCTTGCCGAGCTAGACGAACCAGAAGAAGACGCCAAACAGCTCAAGAAAAAAATTGAAGAAATCCGTCGCAAAATTGAAACGCTCGGTCCTGAAAAAGACATCGCAGAAGTTGACGCAATGCTGGAACAGGCCGAACAGGATTTCGAAGATGCCGAAGCCGCACTAAAAAATGCGCGCGACAAACGTGATAACGCCCTGCAAGACAGCGTCAAAGCTAAGACGAGGTTGAATAGCGCGCTGGCGACCATTCCAGCAGACTTGCGAGACGCACAACGCCTCGACGCTGCGATCGGTTCAGTTGCCGATCAGATTGCTGCCTACGATCTGGATCGAGCCAATGCCGTCACAGCGCGGCAGAAGGCTGATGGCGGCTTTGCATCAGCCAAGACCGAAGCTGACCTTGCCAAACGCGGTGTTGAGCGCGCGTTCGTGGAAATTCAGGCGGCCAAGGCAGGTTTTGAAGCCGGACTTGTGAACCACGGCCTCACGCAAGCTGCATTCGAAGCGGCGCGCTGCGACATTGACCGGATCGAGGCGTTTGAAAATCGCATAAAATCCTTCGGTGAGCGTTTGGTGTCGGCGCAAGACCGACTGAAGCGAGCGTTCGATGCGACTAAAGGCGTCAATCGGCCTGACATTGACGCACTGAAGACCGCGCGCGACCTGGCCGAGGTCCAGCGGGAAGAAATCTTGGAGGAGACGGCACGGGCGGCGCAGCGGCTTGAACACCTGCAGAAGTTGCATAAGGAACTTCACGAGGAGAGCGCAGCTCTTGACCGACTGGAAGCCGAAACCGTGCCGCTGCGCGACCTAGCAATGGCCTTTTCCGGCGATAATGCCGCTCGCACGACGCTCGAAGTTTTCGCGATCACGACGATGTTCGAGCATGTACTGGAAGCGGCCAATTTGCGCCTTGAGCCGATGTCGCGCGGCCGATTCCGGTTCATCCGCGGTAGCGAAGGACAGGGCCGGGCGCGTCGTGGGCTCGATATACTGGTCGAGGACAGCTTTACCGGGCGTGCGCGACAAACATCGACATTGTCTGGTGGAGAGACTTTTATCGCCGCGCTGGCGTTGGCGCTCGGGCTTTCGGACATCGTGGAAAGCACGCGTGGAAACGTGCGGCTCGACGCAATTTTTATCGACGAGGGGTTTGGCAGCCTCGATTCTGCAGACGATGCAGGTACGCTCGACCAGGTGCTTCAGTCTTTAACAGAACTGGTGGGAAAAAGGCGCGCCGTCGGCCTCATCTCGCACGTGCCACTCGTGCAGCAGACGGTGCCAAACGGTTTCTGGGTGAAATCCTCCCGGCGCGGCAGCCGTATCGAGGAGCGTGTTTTGTGATGACGACGTGCTCTGAGCGTTAGTTTTTCGTTCGCCCCACCTTATGCTCAGAACCGCACATTAGCCGTTGCGGAATTGTAAGCCTGCGCAAAATTGCAAAGATGTCCAGCGTATTGCGGGCATTGCTGCACATGCGCGGATTGTCGCTCGGCGAGCCCTGATCTAAGCTTGTTTGGTCAGGGTGATTCGCTCCGGTTGACGATACCCGCTGAGGTTGAAGGCTCTCGTTCAACGCAGACCAGCGGGCCTACGAGTGCGCAGGTCAAAATGGGCGACGTTGACGCTGCCCCAGTGGGCTCGGCAGCCAGTGGCGAAGTTTCAGAACCCCACTTTGGGAAAAATCCAGACACCGCGCTACTGTTCTGGCTGGTTTAATCGACTGTGGAGAGACATAGGATTGCGCACGGCTCGGTCATTAGCTGTCCTGGCGATTGCTTTTACCCTATTCGCCGATGCGCATCCGGCCGTTGCCGTCGATGCGTTCGGAATGCCTTTGTTTGGCGACAGCTCCGCCGTGCCCGAGGGCGCACTCGCTTACAACGTTGCGATCAATGTTGCTGAAGACGGGGATGGCGACCTTAAAGCGCTCATCTCCGATGTCTCGCGGCTGAACACGCAAAAAAAGCATGGCGCCGGCGATGCCTTTACGCTGGTTGCGCGCGCCCGCGGAGATGTTGCGCAAATCCAGGCCGCACTTTACAGCGAAGGCTATTACGCCGGTGACATCGGCATAAGCATTGCCGGCCAGAAGATTGAAGGACTGGACCCTTCAACGCTGAAGTTCGATTCTGGAACAAGCGTCGAGGTGGTGATTGATGTTACCGCGGGAGATCGTTTTGTTTTTGGCGATGTTTCACTGAGCCAAACCTCCCGTTCCAGCGATGCGGATGCGCCTCGTTCCAGCGATGCACCAAATCTGACAGGTGCCGATCTCGGGCTCGCAACAGGCAAGCCCGCCAAGTCCGGTGAGATCATCGTCGCATCGGAAAAGCTGGTGGAGGCTTGGCGTACATCCGGGTTCCCGCTTGCACGCATCGCGGATCAGAACATTGCTGCCGATCATGCGCGCAAGGCTGTGGATGTGCACTTCAAGGTCGATCCGGGACCGCCAGCGGTCTACGGCTGGGTCGGCGTGTCGGGAGCTCCAACGCTCGATCACCAAACCGTGCTTGAGCAAAGCAAATTGACACCGGGGCGGCGTTTCCGCCCCAGCGATTTGAAACGAGCACGCGACCGTCTTGTCAAAATGCCAAGCGTGGAGAGTGTGAGAATTGTAGAGGGCCGTAGCGTTGATGCAGGCGGTGGTCTTCCAGTCAATCTGGAAGTGATCGAGCGCAAGCCGCGCTACTTCGGTGCGACGGCGTCCGTTTCAACGACCGACGGCGCAGAGGTCGAAGCGCACTGGGGACACCGAAACTTTTTCGGCCAGGGTGAACATCTTCGCGTAGAGGGAACCGTCTCTCGGATCGGCAGCGAGGATATTTCGCAGCTCGAGTTCGATGCTGCCGCAATCTACACCAAGCCGGGCATCCTGGACGTAGACACGGATTTGTTCAGCGAGTTTCGCGTGACCCGTGAACACCCTGATGCCTACGAAAGCATGGATGGCGGGGTGAAGGTTGGCCTGGCACGCGTCTTCAATCCAAACCTGTCGGGTTCCATTGCATTGGCCGCCAAGTTTTCCCGCGTGGATGATGCCTTCGGCACGTCAGATTATCTATTGGTAAGCCTGCCTGTGGAAGCTGCTTATGATACGCGCGACAATCGAGTGGACGCGACGAGAGGGGTTTCCATCTCTGGTGCGCTTATTCCCACTGCCGATACGATCAGCGGCGCGACGTTCGTCAAATCGGAGTTTCATGCCGCCGCGTATCGTTCGCTTGATGGCGATGGCCGGGCGGTTCTCGCCGGGCGTGTCAGTGCGGGTTCGGTGGCCGGGGCATCGCTTGCCGATGTGCCAGCCTCGACGCGTTTTTTTGCGGGCGGCGGCGGGTCAGTGCGCGGTTATGAGTATCGCAGCCTGGGACCAACGATTGACGGTGAGGTGATTGGCGGACTGGGTTATGTCGGCGCCACGGCAGAGCTTCGCCTGCGGGTCAGCGATTCCTTTGGCTTGGTTCCGTTCATCGACTTTGCATCGGTGACGGACAAGGCCTGGCCGAGTTTGGATGGTGATTATTACGTGGGTGCGGGCCTGGGCCTGCGTTACTACACTGCGCTTGGTCCGCTGCGGATCGACGTCGCCACACCACTTACCGAGTGTGACAATAACCCCACCGTTGCCGTCTATGTTGGGCTTGGGCAGTCATTCTAGAGCGCCGATCCGATGGAATCGGATCGGCGCTCTAGCTTTCTTGTTTGGTCGCATTTTCTTCGACAAACCGGCGTCCACTTCGTCGGGAAATGCTCTAACCAATGCGGGCTTCGATGCGTAAAGTTGCAAAGGTCCTGTTGCTGGGTTTGATGGTCTTGTGCGCGGGGCTGACCGTGGGGCTCGCGACGCACACAGGACAATCCAGCCTATTGCGACTGGCTTCAGCACTTTCCAGCAACACAGAAGGCTCGGTTTCCATCGGTGATCTGGACGGTTCGCTGTTCGGGGACGGGTCGATCGATGAAATTTCCCTGTCCGACAAGGATGGCCGCTGGCTGACAGCACGCGGCCTCTCATATTCGTGGTCACCTTGGGAACTGCTCTCAGGCCGATTGGATGTTGGCTACCTGCGTGTGAAAAGGATCGACGTGCTGCGGCTTCCCGCGGACCATTCCGGAGAGGACAAGCCGTCTCAAGGTTCAGGCTTCGAGCTGCCGATAAAAATCGCACTGGGTGAACTGGATCTCAACGAGATCGCGCTGACCGACAAAGTAGCGGGGGAAGCCGCAACCCTGCGGGTTACCGGTGTCGCCGACGTTGTCGATTCTGCGCATTCGAGCACCGCACGGCTACAGGTGGTGCGCCTTGATGGACCGCGGGGCGATCTTCGTGCACACGTGGCATTTATTCCGACACAGCGTTCGTTGGAAATTGAGCTCGATGGAAGCGAACCTGAAGGTGGGATCGTTTCGCGGCTGCTTGACCTGCCATCGCGACCAGCGATGGGGATCAACATCATCGGAAAAGGTACGCTGGAGTCCTGGCGCGCTGACCTGAAGCTATCAGCGGGTGGCGCGCCTTTCGTTGCCGGCGGTGTAAATCTAAACTCGATTGGACATGGCACACATCGGCTGACGGGGACGATTGCAGGGTATTTCGAGAAGCTTGTTCCGCGTTCAGCAGCAAATCTTTTTGCGGGAAAGACGCAAGTTGATGTTGCGGCCGATATTCTTGATCTGGCGGCGGGCTCTCCAACGTCCATCCGCAATATCAACGTTGGCGTGTCAGGCGACCAGATGCGCATCGCCGCTACGGGCGCCGCCGAACTGGCTGAGTCTTTCATTTTTGGCAAGGTCAGCGGACACATACGACGTAACGATAGACAACCACTTCGATTTGCCTCGACGGACAGTGCCGCAGTTTCGGTGGGTGGTGTGTCATTCCAAGTCGATCTGCCAGAGCAACGCTCTGCGCGCCAGCTTACCGCCTCGGCTGAAATCAACGCGTTTAGTCACGAACATATTTCCGCCGACAAGCTAACACTCACGGCGCAAGCATTGCAGCCGCAGGCGACCGGGAACAATGCTGGTATGTTCGACGGCATAAAGGTTGCCGTGACAGCATCCGGCATCGACGATGCATCCGCCGTTGGCAGTGCTGTGGGTCAAGAACTACGCGCGAATGGTTTGGGGCGTTATGACGGTGAACGGCTGACCGTTACAAAATTTGAGATCAATGGCGCGGACGCTTCTGCTGTTGTGAAGGGCTCGTTCAAGAACGGGAAGGTTGCTGCAACGGCGCAGGTTCGGCTGGCAAACCTTGCGCGCTATTCGCAGATTTCCGAACGACACCTTAAAGGACAGGTCGCGTTTGACACTGAGCTGTCTGGTGATCTTGAAAGGCATGTCTTCGACGTCACAATTTCGGGCAATAGTGCAGGCGTTGCAGTTGGAAGCGATGCGGTCGACCGGCTGTTGGCGCCCGAAACGATTTACCGCGCCCATATCGCACACACGGCCGACGGTGCGCTCAAAGTAGATGACGCTGCTGTTTCCAATTCAATGCTGCAAGCCAGCCTCACGGGCAGCCGGGCTAAAGACGCCACCAACTTTCATGGCAATGTGTCACTTGCTGCGCTCGCCGCCGTCGACCCATCACTGAGTGGCCAGGCGAAGCTTGTTTTCGGGTTGACCGGGCCAGACACAGACCTCACCTCAAAACTGACGCTGTCGGGCGACGACATTACGGTCAATGGCAAGCAGGTGTTGAAGCCTCTGATAAACTTCGACGGACGCGGGCCGGTTTCGCGGCATGCGGGCAAATTCGCGATGACGGGCACGATTTCTGGCGAGCCGGTCAAAGGTGCAGCCGCCATAATTGTATCGGAAAGCGGTGTGGGCAACATCGATGACCTTCAGCTTGAAATTGCCGGTGCGAAGCTCGTTGGTGGCGTGGCGTTTTCTTCTGCCGCGCTGCCTTCTGGCAAAATCAAACTCGACGCACGGGACCTTGGCCGCGTCGGCCGTGCGATAGGTGTGAAACTCAAAGGCAGGATTACTGCTGATCTTGCTCTTGGTGACCAGAGCGACAAGGGTTCTGCCAAACTCAACCTTTCGGCTGCGGACCTCGGCATTGACGACCTGGGGATCAAACGGGTGCGCGCCACCGCTGATGTCGCAAATTACATGACGGTTCCCGTCGGCAGCCTTGATGCAGACGTTTCCCAGATCATCAAGGCGGGCAAGCCGGTCGGTGAAGCTGGATTCCATGCGCGCTTTGATAATGGCATAGCGACGTTCAAGTCGAACGGACGCATTGATGGCGGCGCGTTCTCACTTGCCGGCTCGGCGCTTACGCATGAGGGGGTGCATGAGATCGACCTGACGACTGCGACTTATGCAGGCAGAAAGAGCGCTCCTGCGATAAGGCTTGCCACGCCATCGCGCATCTCGGTGCACAACGGCGTGGTAACGACGCGCGCTCTTGCCGTCGCCATCGGCTCGGGAACACTTCGCATTGACGGGTCTGCTGGCGCGAATGCGATCGATGTACGGACGGAAATTAAAAATGTGCCAGCCGAGGTGGCTGATCTGGTCGCGCCGGATCTGGGAGTGGCTGGGCGCATTGATGGCACCGGCACAATAAAAGGTTCGCCTTCCGACCCTGAAATAAACGCCAAACTCACCGCTTCGAATGTTTCAATCCACGAAACGCGTTCGCAACAACTGCCAGCCGCTGACATCTCCACCGACATTAGCGTCAAAGATGGCACTGCGCAGGTCAACGTTCGAACCACGGCGCGTGGCGGGCTGGACCTGACGCTGAAGGGCAGTGCCGGTTTGAAGAAAGGCGGCCGGCTGGCGCTTTCGGGACAGGGCAACGCTCCATTAGGTTATGTCAATGTTTTCCTGGCCGACCGCGATGCGCGGGTTGAGGGTGTCGCAAAGCTAGCCGTGCAAATATCCGGACCAACAAGTGAACCGATCATTGATGGGACGCTCAAAGTCAGTGGCGCGACGGCACGCGATTCAGAAGTGGGGCTGGAGCTGAAAAACATCGACGCCGACATCGGGTTTTCACGGGACGTTGTGACGTTGCGTAATTTATCTGCGGTCAGCTCCAAGGGAGGCAGTCTTAGGGCTGATGGCAAGGTGCAGTTGCCGCCCGTTGGCGATCCGTCGATGAGCGTCGAGGTGAAACTTGCTGCTTTCAAGTTCGGGAATCAAGATCCGGTAGCGGGCGAAATCGAAGGACAGTTGACGATTGCCGGTCCGGTTCCAGCACTGGTGGCGCGCGGCGACCTGCAAATCAAACGGATGGACATCACGGTTCCAAACCAGATGCCGAAATCGGTGCAAGCGCTCGATATCAAGCATGTAAACGCACCTAAGCGCTTCACTTCCAACGAGCCGACGCCAGATTCGGACGGCAACAGCGATACTGCGGGTCGGGGTTTAACGCTGGCGCTCGATGTGCGCGCTTACGATCGGATCTTTGTGCGTGGGCGCGGCCTTGATGCGCAACTTGGTGGATCTGTGAAAATTCGCGGTACGGCGAATTCCCCATACACCGAGGGCCAGTTCAGCATGTCGCGCGGACGGCTTACGATCATCGGCCGGCAGCTCGATTTCAGCCGCGGAAACATCATATTTTCAGGAACGATGGAGCCGACGCTCGACATGGAGGCCAAAGGCGATGCGGATGGTACGACGGTTATCGTTACAGTGACCGGACCAGCTTCAAAGCCAAAGTTCCATTTCTCGTCCTCGCCTGAACTACCCGAAGACGAGGTCGTCTCACTGCTGCTCTTCAACAAGAAGTTGGCGCAGCTATCGCCTACGCAGCTCGTGCAACTGGCCGGTGAGATCGATAAAATCGGCGGCTTGTCCAGTGGGCCCGGTACATTGGACAAAATGAAAAGCGCGTTGGGCATCGATGTGCTCGATGTGACGACCGACGAGAAGGGTAACGCGCAGGCGACGGCTGGAACCTACATCGATGAAAAAACCTATGTGGGTGTGAAGCAGGGACTGAGCCTTGGCCAAAGCCGCATTGTGATCGATCATAAATTGACCAAACATTTGAAAGCCCGTGGCGAAGTTGGCAGCGATGGCGAAAGCAAACTCGGCGTTGGGTTCGAGTGGGAATATTGAGGCGGCTTTGGCTTGGGTGCGGCGCCGTAAAGTCACGAATTTGCCAGAGTTTGCAAAACAGTGTCTGGATTGTAATAAATTTCCTCATGAAAAGCAGCCCGGACTACAGCACTCATGACGTTTAAAATCTCGCGACGCCAACTTCTTTCCACATCCGCGCTGCTTTTGGCCGTTGCGACAACACCCGTAATTCCCGTCAGCGCCAGATCATCGCGCGAGGAATTTGCGCAGTGGGTCGCACGCTTCCGGCGCCAGGCGAAGGCGCGCGGCATCTCTGACGCCACCTACGATCGCGTTCTGGGACATCTCAAACCCGATACATCGGTTTATGCGCGCAACAACTATCAGCCCGAGTTCCGCGAAAAGCTGTGGCAGTATCTCAATCGGCGCGTGTCTGACTGGCGCATTGGGATTGGGAAGGAGAGAGCGCGCGAATACGGCGACTTGCTGCGCCGAATTGAACGCGATTACGGCGTTGACGATCATACGATGCTGGGCCTGTGGGGCATGGAATCGGCCTTTGGCGAGGTGGTCCTCAATCCCAAACACATGCGCCCGGTCATCCCGGCGCTGGCAGCGCTCGCGTGGGGCGAGCCCCGGCGCAGGACATATTGGGAGAAGGAACTTCTCAACGCACTTGTCATCATTCAGCGAGGCTGGGCCAAGCCTGACGAGATGATTGGATCATGGGCTGGCGCCATGGGGCACACGCAGTGGATGCCTGAGGTGTGGCTGAACATGGGCGTCGATTACAACAAGGACCGTCGTATTTCGCCGTTCGGCCCGCCCGATGACGCGCTGGCGGGAACGGCACGTTTCATTCAGCGGCGTGGCCGTTACGTAAGGGGCCTGCCGTGGGGCTATGAAGTCCGCGTGCCGCCTGGCGCGGCGGCGAAAGGAAAACTGTCGATTGCATCCTGGGCTGACAGGGGCGTGAAGCGCGCGGACGGCCGCTCTTTCCCGCGACGGGACGCCACGGCACGGCTTTGGCAGCCAGATGCGGGAGGCCCCGCATTTCTGCTTACCCAGAATTTCTATGCTGTCCGGTCCTACAACCCTGCAAGTTCCTATGCCCTGGCGATTGTCCACCTGGGAGACCGCATTGCCGGAAAGGGCCCGTTCATTCAACAGTTTCGCGGTGGCGAGCGCGCCTTGACGCTGCCGGAAATACAGGAAGTTCAGCGGCTGCTCACAGCACGCGGCTTCGATACTGGCGGCACTGACGGGCGGGTTGGCCGCGATACCATGCGTGCGGTGGCGGCTTTCCAAAAGTCGGTCGGGCTGAAGCCTGCGGACGGGTATGCGGGCCTTGCGGTTTTGGGGAGGCTGCGCCAGGGCGGTTGATGCTGACAATGTCCAGGGCCAGCATTCCTCAGATATCGAATTCAATCTAAATCTGACCGGAATTCGGGCTATCGCGATGCGCCAGCCCTTGCCGCGGGGCGCATGAATGGGTAACACGTGTGCGGCCACCGCTCGCACCAGAGGACCCATGATCGAACTTATTCTCTTCATCAGCCAGCTCATCAGCATGTATGAGTTTCTGATCCTCGCCAGCGTTGTCATTAGTTGGCTTTTCGCTTTCGGCATCGTCAACCCCTATAACCAGTTCGCCCGCGCGATCTGGAATTTCCTGCAGACCGTCACGGAACCGGCATTGCGGCCCATTCGAGCCATGCTGCCTGACCTGGGTGGGATAGATATTTCACCGATCATCCTGCTGATCGCGCTGGAGTTCATAAAAGGCGTAGTACTCGTCAACCTGATGAAAGCGTTCATCTGATGGGGACGGCATGATCGTGGCTGAAGACGTGCCATGGAAACCCGTAGCCGATGGCCTTCTGGTACGCGTGAGGCTCACACCGAAAGCATCGCGCGACAGCATCGAGGGTATCGAGACGACTGCGGAGGGTGCGGCGATCAAGGCACGTGTGCGCGCTATACCCGCTGATGGCGCGGCGAACGCGGCGGTGTCGGCGCTCGTCGCCAAATGGCTTGGCGTACCGAAGTCCAGCGTTGCTCTAGTCGCCGGCGGCAAATCTCGAATTAAATCGCTTGCCATTCGCGGTGAACCCGAAAACCTGGCGCGCGAGGTCGCTGCAAAGCTCAGGGTCGAGACCCAAAAACATTGATAAAAGACACCAAACACGAACCGGCGCGGGCAGAACCGGCCCTGCACAAAACCGCAATGAGTTGAGCGAGCCGGTCGAAAACACGGCGGGCACACGCAAAGCCACAGGAACGACTGCAACCCAACCAGAAGAAACGTTCAGGAGGAACAGGACCCATGTCGGATGCCAAGCTGATTGATGGAAAGGCGATTGCCGCCAATGTTCGCCAAGAGGTGGCGCGCGACGTTGCCCGCCTCAAGGCCGAGCACGGTTTTACGCCAGGCTTGGCCGTTGTGCTCGTTGGTGAAGACCCGGCCTCAAAGGTTTATGTGAAAAACAAGGCTGCGCAGACGGTCGAAACGGGCATGGAGTCGTTTGAACACAAGTTGTCCGCGGAAACGAGCGAAGCCGACCTGCTGGCACTGGTGGACAAGCTCAACAAAGATCCTGCTGTGCACGGCATTCTGGTGCAGTTACCGCTGCCCAAACACATCAATTCCGAGAGGGTCCTCAATACGATCGACCCGGACAAGGACGTGGATGGCTTCCACCCTGTCAACGTTGGCCGGCTGTGGATTGGCGCACGCTCACTCGTACCATGCACACCTACGGGTTCGCTGATCCTCGCCAAGACCGTGCACGAGAATTTATCGGGCCTCGATGCGGTGGTTATCGGACGGTCGAATATCGTGGGTAAACCGATGGCCTCGCTGCTGCTTGCACAAAGCTGCACGGTTACAATCTGCCATTCCCGCACCAAGGATTTGCCAGGGGTCGTACGTAAAGCCGACCTTGTTGTTGCGGCTGTCGGAATTCCCGAATTTGTCAAAGGCGACTGGATTAAACCGGGCGCCACGGTGATTGACGTTGGCATCAACCGTGTGCCGAAAGATGATGGCAAGACGAAGCTGGTGGGTGACTGCGAATTTGCGAGTTGCTCGGCAGTTGCAGGTGCGATTACGCCGGTGCCGGGGGGCGTTGGGCCGATGACGATCGCTTGTTTGCTGAAGAACACGGTCGAGGCTGCGTTGATACAAAAAGGTTTGCCGGCGCTTAGCTAAAACAGGTTCAGCCGAAGTAACAGCGGTTGAGTTTGAAAAGCTTGGATCCAAAACAAAAGCCTGGATTGCGTACACGAGTCCGCGAAGAGTGAACGCGATCTATTTTCTTTTATTTTGAGCATGTTCTTCACGCCGAACCGCGTACACTTCGGCTGAACATGCTGTAAAGCGCGTTCAATTAATCGGTAAAATCGGGGTCGGATACCTTTCTCAAGCGATTGGGTGTCCGGCCCTTATTTCTTTGATGGCGATTATGCCGCCTGCCGTTGTCGCAACGTTTCGCCGCGATAGCTCAGCGCTTCGGCGATCTGGATGCGGCCGACACCGTCGGCGCCATCCAGATCAGCCAGAGTGCGTGCGACTTTCAACGTGCGGTGGAAACCACGCGCAGAAAGTCCCAGCGCCTCTGCCGCCTGGCGCAACAGTGCCACGCCTTCTTCATCTGGCATCGCGATTTCTTCGAGCAGCCTGCCGGAGCAATCTGCATTGGTGCGAACTTTATTGCTGGCAACGCCGAGTGCCTCAAAACGCTCACGCTGGCGCTGGCGCGCGGCTGTCACCCGTGCACGTACCTCGGCACTCCCTTCGCGCGGGGGCGGCAATACCAGATCAGCGGCAGAGACGGCTGGCACCTCGATCTGCAGATCTATACGGTCGAGCAGCGGACCTGAGACGCGAGCCTGATAATCCTCCGCGCACCTGGGTCCACGCTTGCAAGACTGCCCCGGCTTGCCACCGCCGCAGCGGCAGGGGTTCATGGCCGCAATCAACTGGATGCGCGAGGGATAGGTGATGCGGTGGTTGGCGCGCGCAATGACCGTCTCGCCGGCCTCAAGCGGCTGACGCAATCCATCGAGGACCTGCGGTGAAAACTCGGGCAGTTCGTCGAGAAACAAAACGCCGAGATGCGCCAGTGATACCTCGCCCGGCCGTGGCCGAGATCCGCCACCAACCAGCGCCGCCATGCTGGCTGAATGATGCGGCGCACGGAACGGACGCGCGCTTATGAGTTTTCCGCCGGACAGCTCACCAGCCAGCGAATGCACCATGGAGACATCAAGCATTTCCTCAGGCGAAAGCGGCGGAAGGATGGATGGCAGGCGGGCGGCCAGCATCGACTTGCCAGAACCAGGCGGACCGATCATCAACAGGTTATGGCCACCTGCCGCGGCGATCTCAAGCGCACGCTTGGCACTCTCCTGGCCTTTGATGTCTTTGAGGTCCGGCAAATGACCTGCGGGTTCTTCAACATTGGGCTGCGGCCGCGATAGCGTTTGCAGGCCCTTGAAGTGATTGACGAGCGACAGGAGATGCGGGGCGGCCAGGACATCCATGTCTTCGCCCGCCCAGGCCGCTTCGGAGCCGACGTCGGCAGGGCAGATCAGCCCTTTTTTCATGGCGTTAGCGCCGATCGCGGCGGGAAGAGCGCCAGGCACGCCGCGAATAGAGCCATCCAGCGCCAGTTCGCCAATTGCGGCAAACCCCTGGATCGCATCCGGCGCGATGGCCCCCATCGCGCACATCAAGGCAAGCGCTATGGGCAAATCAAAATGACTGCCTTCCTTGGGCAAGTCAGCCGGGGCGAGATTGACTGTGAGGTGCTTATAAGGAAGCCCGAGCCCAACGGCGTGCAGCGCATTCCTCACCCGCTCACGGCTCTCGGCCACCGCCTTATCGGGCAGGCCGACGATTGCAAACATGGGCTGACCAGGGGTGATCCTGACCTGCACCTCGACTTGCCTAGCCTCGATGCCAACAAACGCCAGTGTCGAGATCTGCCCATACATGCCGCAACCGCCCCGCCCTGCTTCCTGTAACGGCCACACGCCGAACCAAGTTGTAGGAGCCTAAACCGCATGCTTGCCCAAGGCAAGAACAAAATAGGAACTCCTACGTAGCTTAGGCGAGCGGGATTCGTCGGTGCGCGGGATACGTGGCGAGCGATCACTGCGTGCCTAGAGCGCATTCCGATCCGATGGAATCGGATCAGCGCTCTAGCTTCTTGTTTGGTCGCATTTCCTTCGACGAACCGGTGGCCACTTCGTCGGAAAATGCTCCAGAGCGCATCCCGATCCGATAGAATCGGATCAGCGCTCTAGCTTTTTGTTTGGTCGCATTTCCTTCGACGAACCGGTGGCCACTTCGTCGGAAAATGCTCCAGAGCGCATCCCGATCCGATAGAATCGGATCAGCGCTCTAGCTTTTTGTTTGGTCGCATTTTCTGCGACGAACCGGTGGCCACTTCGTCGGAAAATGCTTCTTGTTTGGTCGCATTTTCTGCGACGAACCGGTGGCCACTTCGTCGGAAAATGCTCTGGTAGAGCTGCAGAACAATGGGGCATTGGTCAAATGCTCATCAGGTTCTGGCCACGCGCGCTTCTATTGCGTCCCAAATCATCTCTGCAATGTCGGGGCCGCCATGTTGCTTGATGTGGCGGATACCGGTTGGCGAGGTGACGTTGATTTCCGTGAGGTAGGGGCCAATTACGTCGATGCCGGTGAAGATGAGGCCACGCCGCTTGAGTTCCGGCCCTAATCGCTCACAGATTTCGCGATCCCGGTCACTCAACGCGATCGCGGCAGCTTTTCCGCCGACGTGCAAATTGGAGCGGGTTTCACCTTCGGCTGGAATGCGATTGATGACGCCTGCCAATTCGCCATCTACCAGAATGATGCGCTTGTCGCCCTCGCGCACTTCGGGGCGGTATTCCTGCACCATGAAGGGTTCGCGCGACATGGTCTGGAACAGTTCCACCAGCGCGCCGAGGTTGCCGTCGCCCTGAGGAATGCGGAACACCGCCGCACCACCGTTGCCATAGAGCGGCTTTATGATGATGTCCTTGTGACGGTCGCGAAAAGCCATCACGTCTGCCAACGAGCGGGTCACCATGGTTGCCGGCATCAGGTCTAGGAAATCAAGCACCCACAGCTTTTCAGGGGCGTTGCGCACCTCGCGCGGGTCATTGACAACGAGCGTCTTTGGATGGATGCGCTCAAGCAGATGCGTTGACGTGATATAGGCCATATCGAAGGGCGGATCCTGCCGCAGCAGCACGACGTCAAACGTCGAAAGATCTTCGGTGCGCTTGTCAGCAACGCTGAAGTGATCGCCTGGTTCATCCTTGACGCGAAGTGTTTGACCTTCTGCTTTGAGTGTTGCGCCGTCGAGCGTCAGCGCCTGCGGCAGGTAATAAAAAATCTCATGTCCACGACCCTGAGCTGCGAGCAGCATGGCGAAGGTGGAATCACCAGCAATATCGATTCGATCGATCGGATCCATCTGGCAGGCGACACGCAAGGGACGATTTGACGGTGAAGGCATGGGCGTTGGGTTTCCTGACGAAGATGAGGTGCATTGGGTCGCGAGGCGGCACGTTTGGCAAGCAACCCCGGCTATGCGGGTAAGTCAAATCCTGCCTTTTAGCACTGGATTTTTCTGCGCCCGTAAAAATCGAAACAGCCTTCCGGGTTGCAGAGCCACCCAATCGTTCAGTCCGCGGCCACGCGTGCCATCGGCAACCTCGTTAAACATACATTAACCGGATCAGTTGAGCTTTGTCCTAAAGAGCGGGGCGGAGCACAATGCATAACGATGGCATTCTGGATGACGATCTGACCAAGGCCCTGGCGCGACTGGCGGCCTCATTCGAGGGGCTCGCTGCAACCCAGGAAAAGTTGGGCGACACGCTCGTCAATTCGATGGGTGAGCTGACGCGGCAGATCACCGCCATTGACGTGGAATTGAGCCGCGATAGACGATATCGCTGATTAAACATTAAAGCGCGTCCGGCAGGTGCTTGGGCAGACGCCACGGCAAAACGAATATCAAATCAAATCCCATCTGGCATGTCTGATACGAGGCATGGTGCGCCAGCCAAAGATCGGCAGCGCGGTGGATGCGCTGTCGTTGACGGCTAGAGACTGAGGCCTCAGCGGCTGCAAGATCTGAGCGCCGCTTCACCTCCACAAAAGCAACCCGTCCACGCCTGAGGGCAATGATGTCGATCTCACCGGCACCGGTAGCTACGCGCCGTCCAAGGATACGGTAGCCCTTGGCCTTGAGATAGGCTGCCGCCAGCCACTCACCCCGATGGCCCTGGCGGTAACGACGCTGGCGCTCTTCGACTCTGCTTGGCCGGGGCGGCATCTTTGGGCACTCCTGCGCTTTCGCGCACGGAAATTTCATGGTTTGCGATATGATTGTGGGCAATGCCCCTTGTGTATTCTGTCAGGGATTTATCCGGTTCATACCCCACGCTCCCCCTTGAGTTTCAAGCCGATGTTATAAACGCGGTTGCGGGCGACGCCGAGGGCGCTGGCGACGGCCTTGGCAGCGTCCTTCAATCGCATTTCTTCCATGGCCTCTGTGAGGGCTGCCGCAATCGCCGCATCGCTGATTTCGGTAACCGCCGGCGGGCCGATAACGATGACAAACTCGCCGCGCTCCTCCGCGCAGGCAAACCGTTCGGCCAATTCGGGCAGCGTGCCGCGAGAAACCGTTTCATGGAGTTTGGTAAGCTCTCGCGCAACTGCGGCGTGCCGCGATCCTAGAACATCATTGAGATCGGCAAGAGTTGCTGCCACGCGCGAGGGCGCCTCGTAGAAAACGAGGGTGGCGTCAACATTCTGCAATTCCTTGATGCGAGCCGCGCGTGCACCCGCCTTTGCTGGCAGGAAGCCGATGAAATAAAATTCATCCGTTGGCAGCCCCGTGCTAATGAGCGCCGTCAGCGCAGCCGATGCTCCAGGGATGCTCACCACCAGATGGTCTGCATCCAAAACCTCTCGAACGAGCTTATAGCCCGGATCAGAAAGCAGCGGCGTTCCCGCGTCTGAGATAAGCGCGACGCGTTTACCTTCGGCGAGATCTGCGAGCAAGCGCGGGCGTTGGGCGGCGGCATTGTGCTCGTGATAGGGGCGCAGTGGTGCGCTTAAGGAAAAGTGCTGCATCAGGATTCCTGAGCGGCGCGTGTCCTCGCAGTAGACAACGTCGGCTTGTGCCAACACAGCCAGCGCCCGCAAGGTCATATCGCCCAGATTGCCGATCGGCGTGGCGACGAGGTAGAGGCCAGACTTCAGCGGCTGCCCGAGTTGTCGTTCGACTTCACGTGCGGCAGCGGCTGGAACGCGCGCCACCGGTGCCGTGGTCAGTGGCGAACCGCCTAGTGAGAGGCTGCTTGCGGGACTGGCAGACGAAGCCGGAACGTTGCATTCGGGGCCATTTTTGTCGTTCTCCACAGGGCTCCTCATTTAAATTCGCTAAACGTGTTTTGGCGCCTGCATTCGTCCTGGGCGCCTTGAGTCACGTGAACCCAACAACTCAATCCATTTATATTTCTATAGTTTTTTGGTTCCGCAAGACGATCCGCAGCGCGCTAGCGTGGGAGCAGGAACAGGTGTTTTTTGCCTGCCGCGAGAAAAATGCGCCGCGATTCAGTTCATTGTGTCATGGAAACTCTTCTCGGTCAGTGTGGAAATCGCTTAAACATAGGGCATGGAAAACCAAACAGTACCGACGGAAAATGCCGTTGTTACGGTGCACTATCGGTTTATCTTCCAGTTCCAGGTCTTGTTTTGCGGGCAAAAAAACCAAAATCGGCCTGGGTACGCGCCAATTGTGTTTGGTGGCATCCGTTAACTGCACGTGTTCATGCCTGCGTCGATGGCTTTCACAAACAAGGACAACCTGATGCGGAACGACGGCAGGAAGGCTCAATACGGCAGGTCTTTTGGCATCATGTTCTCACATGCCGCTATCCTGCTTGCCGGGCTTGTCAGCGCATGTTCCGCTAACCTTGGAAATGGGGAAGGACCGCAGGCGAACATCGGACCGACAACGGGAGAGGCGCACAACGTAGCAAAAGCTACAAGCCGCGAAACCAAGATCGCCCTCATACTTCCAACGGCCGGGTTCGGGGCCTCGGCTGCGGTTGCCAAAAGCATGAAGCAGGCAGGTGAGATGGCGTTGTTTGAGCGTGACGATCCAAACATCCGACTGTTGGTAAAAGATTCCGGTGGTAACGCAGAAGGGGCCCGTGTCGCCGCCGGTGAAGCTGTGCGCGACGGTGCGAACATCATTCTGGGTCCACTGTTCGCCAACTCGGTGAGCGCTGCTGCGCCAATCGCCAGGCAGGCAAACATACCTGTGCTGGCTTTTTCGAATGACAATCGTGTGGCTGGCAACGGGGTCTACCTGATGAGTTTCCTGGCCACGCCGGAAATCGAACGTATCGTGTCTTTTGCGACTTCTCGTGGCAAGCGCCGCTTCGCGGCACTCATTCCCGCCGACGCGTATGGCGATACAGTCGAGCCAGCGTTTCGCGCCGCAGTACAGCGCAACGGCGGCACGCTCATCCACATCGAACGCTATCCCACCCGCGCGAACGCGATGCTTGAGCCTGTGAAACGCACCGCCGAAGCGATCAACACTGCTCAGGCCGCTGGCGCGCCGGTCGACGCCCTGTTCCTGCCCGGCGGCCAGGAAACGCTACCGCAGATAGCGCCGCTGCTGGCCTACAACGGTATTGATCCAAAGCGTGTGCAGTTGCTTGGCTCGGGTGCGTGGGACTATCCCAATGTCGGGCGGGAACAAACGTTGGTGGGTGGTTGGTACCCAAGCCCCGATCCGCGCGGTTGGCAGGATTTTTCAGGTCGCTTCGCAAAAACGTTCGGCTCGGCCCCGCCGCGGCTGGCGAGTTTAGCGTACGATGCGGTTAACATCGCTGTTTCGCTTGCATCGGTTGATCCGCAAAGCGCCTTCAGCTCGGCGGCGTTGACCAATCCGCGCGGGTTCAATGGTGTCGACGGCAACGTCACATTCACACCCTCTGGACTATCGCAGCGGCAGCTCGCCGTGATCGAAATCCAGCAATATGGGAACAACGTGATCGATGCACCCCCGCAATTCACTGCTCAGCACACGGTAGCCCCCATGACCACGAGGCCGGTTGCGTATGGCGGCCCCGCGGCACAGGCGCCCGTCACCGGATCGGTCTACATTCCTGCCCCTATCCCTCCGAGATATTAAAACAGACATCCATAGCCGTTCGCATATATGTCTGGTTTCACTTGTGGGTCTTGGCTTTGATCCCTACAGGCTTGGGCCGGGCACTTGGCCAACCAAATTCTAGATCGCGTTCACTTTTCATGGAATCGCGAACGCGCTCTATTTTCTTTTATTTTGAGCATGTTCTTCACGCCGAACCGCGTACACTTCGGCTGAACATGCTCTAAAGCGGCCTCAGTCTTCAACTGACGATCAACCAACAACGAATTCTGACCAAAACCGAATGTCTTCTGTCCTTTTCATTGTTGCACCGGTGTTCGGCTTGATCGCGATCGGATATTTTTCCGGGCGCTGGCATCTGGTTTCGGAAGCCGCTGCCAAAGGCATCTCTGATTTTGCGTTCACGCTGGCGATCCCGGCGCTGCTGTGCCGGACGGTTGCGAATGCGGAACTCGGTGATCTTGCGCCGCTTGGCATTCTTGCCAGTTTCTACGGTGCTGGTTTTGTTACCTGGATTGCGGCGACGAGCATCACCCACTTGTTCCTGAAACGACCGGCAGCCGACGCGCCTGCCATTGCCATGACATCGGCTTTCGGCAATTCACTTATGCTCGGCCTGCCGTTGGCGATCGGCGTTTACGGCAACCTGGCCACGCCTGTTGTTGCACTCATCCTTGCCGTACATGCACCGATCTGGTGGGTTCTGGGTATGCTGCACTCGTCGGTAACGGGTGATTTCACGGGACAGAGTCGCTTTTCAATCGTCAAGTCCACGATCAGTGATCTTACCCGTAACCCCATCATACTCGGCATCGCTGCTGGCGTGTTATGGCGCATGACCGGCTTGCCCTTGCCGGCAACGATTGACCGGTTGCTTGAGCTCATGGCGCAGGCAAGTGTACCAACCGCGCTTGTTGCGCTTGGTTTGTCCTTGGTGAATTTCGAGATCAGGGGACAGTGGCCAACGCTTTCCAGCATGCTTTTGTTGAAGCTTGCATTGATGCCGGCTTTGGCATGGGCAATTGCAACTTACGTTTTTCAGCTCGATGCGACGACGCGCGGCATCATCGTCATCATCGCTGCGATGCCGACCGGCGCCAACGCCTTTCTGTTTGCAGTACGGCTTGACAGGGCCGTCAACTCGACCTCGGGCGCGGTTGCGCTTGGCACGCTTCTGGCTGCCGTCACAGCATCGCTGCTTGTTGTTTATTTGCACGCAGGTTGAGGCCCGTCACAATCGCCTATTTGCAAGACGCCAGACGGCTTGGCGGCGTAACCCGTGAGTGTGCGTCAAGGCTCCAGCTCGGTGTCCCAATAAAGATAATCGAGCCAGCTTTCGTGCAGATAGTTTGGCGGGAATTGACGCCCGTTGCGGTGCAGGTCGAACACCGTCGGTCGAACCGGCGCAATAGTCGGGTGCATGCCTGCGTCACTCGGCAAGGCGTTACCCTTGGCCAGATTGCATGGAGCGCAGGCTGTAACCACGTTGTCCCAACGCGTCAGACCACCCCGCGACCGCGGGATGACATGATCGAATGTAAGATCCTCGCGAGCGCCGCAATATTGGCAACTGAAACGGTCGCGCAAGAAAACGTTGAAGCGGGTGAACGCAGGGAACAGCGCCGGCTTGACGTATGTCTTCAGCGACACGACGCTTGGCAGGCGCATTTGAGACGTCGGACTGCGCACAAACCGGTCGTATTCAGAAACGATATTGACGCGATCAAGGAACACAGCCTTGACCGCATCCTGCCAGCTCCAGAGCGACAATGGATAGTAGCTCAATGGCCGGAAGTCGGCATTCAGAACCAAGGCCGGAAAAGCTTCCGGCGCTGTCGCATGGGCCAGCACGGCGCGTTGTCCTGATCGGGTCCTAAACAGAGAATCACAAACCATACTCTTGGTTTACGCGGACGGGATACTAGCCGCGCGTGTCAGTTCTGTGAAGCTAGACCGTAAGGTACCTGTAGAAACCGGTCACTTTCGGTAAAAAGTCTGCGCAATTGCGTGGTTGCACGATGTTCAGCGCAGACGATATCTGGAGGAGCGTTGCGCTGAAGGCTCACGCTCAGCACGTCAACGCGCGCTGCAGGAACCGTCCGCCGATTGCCAGACCTTCCATATCAATGCCGTGTCCGAGCCCTGGTGTCAGATGCCATTGGGAAGCCAATCCCGCTGCAGAGAGTGCATTGGCAGTAAAGGGCAGCGCGTCGGATGGGATGACTTCGTCGGCTTCACCGTGCACCAACAGAATAGGTGGCTGATCGGAAGCAGACCGAGCCTCGCGATCTGTCGCCAGATGCTCCGGCCCGGCGATGATCCCAGAATACCCAAGTATCGCGGCAGGCGTGACCGCGCGCCTCAAACCGACATGCAGCGACATCATGGTGCCCTGGCTAAAACCTACGAGCGCCAGCCGGCGCCCATCAAGGGCGTGTCTTGATAATTCCTTATCGATGAACTGGTCGAGCGAGGGGCCAGCGCGTAAGCACCCCTGCCAATATTCTTCCGGGTCGCGGAGGGTCAAATCGAACCATTGGTACCCGGCCATTGCCTCGAACGGGAGGCGCTCGGGGGCATTGGGTGCAACAAATGCGGCTTCGGGCAGGATGTCGCGCCAGGCTTGTGCCAAGCCAATCAGATCATCACCACTGGCGCCGTATCCATGAACCAGAACGACCAGGGCTTCCGCCTTGCCATTCTTGGGCGCAATGCGCGGGCCGTCGAGTTTAGCCGTCATTCGTCGATCACCTCTGTCGTGGCGTTGTTTGTTTTTTGCCGTCCACTCTTCTTGCTCGAATCGACGTGCTTTGCTTTTGATGTCACATTCGGGCTCTTTGCGGCAGCTTCGGGTTTTATGTCTCTCAGGTTTTTATAGTCGGCCCAGATCAGGCGGGCGGCCACGCCACGCCATGGCCGCCAGCGTTCGGCAATGGCCAGAGTTTCATTGGCGCTCACACGGTCTCCCAACGCGAACGCACGCGCGACGCCGACTTGCAGGGCGAGGTCACCAGCGGCCCACGCATCGGCACGGCCAAGGCAGAACATAATGAAAATGTCGGCCGTCCAAGGGCCGATCCCGTGTACTGCCGTCAATGCATCGCGAACTTCATCGTCGGTGGCGTTTATCAACTTGGCAATGGCAAGGGATGCCGGTTTCAACTTGCTGCTGCTTGATCCGTTTTGTTGGGCATTGACAGGCGGCTGTTTGAGGACGGCGTTGGCCAATGCTCGCAATGTACGGACTTTTGCGCCAGACAAGCCCGCGTCCACAAGAGTTGCGTCATCTGCCTCGGTAAGACTGCGTGCGGTGACGCGACCGAGTGCCTTTTGCAGGCGCGCCCAGATGGCCGCCGCACTGGCGATGGAAAGCTGCTGCCCAACTATGATGCGCGCTAACCCGGAAAAGTCGGCCGGATAGCGACGCAATGGTGGCTCTCCGGCGCGGTCGTGCATTGCTTTCAATACCGGGCAGCGGCGGCGCAACACGCGAACGCCCTCGCGAATATCGCATTTTTCGCGAATGAGTTTTTGCGCGTTCATGTGTGTTGAGCCCGTTGTTCGCGCTATCATGCGCTAATCCTACACGACCTCAGCGGCGTGAGAAACGTGGGGCCGTGCAGGCTCTGAGCGACCGCAAAATTCCTGCCGCTTTTCCAAATTCCAGGGAGACTCGCACGATGACGCGTAAACATGCAAAATTCCTTCCCCTGGCTGTTGCGGCAACGGTTGCCGCCGCATTGCAAATTTATCCTGCGGGTGTTTTTTCAGGTTTGGAGTTGGCAACGTCGACGGCATACGCTGCGGCCGAACATTCTGAATTTCCGCCTGCAGGTGATTGGCGGACAATTTCGGACGACGCCTTGGGTTTCAAGATCGACTATCCGGGCAACATATTTCATCGTGTCGAGCGCGATGACGCGGTTAGCGGACACGTGCTTTTGTCCGACGACGGGCAGGCGCGGCTGATGATCGCCGCGTTCGACAATGATCTGGACTCATCGCTCAGGGATTACCGAAAGCATGTCCTGCAGTCGAGTTATGCCGGTTCCGACATCGACTATGCACCTGTGCGGCGAAGCTGGTTTGTTCTTTCGGGAACGCGTGAGGGCACAGAATTCTACGAGCGCGTTTCATTCACGTGTTCAAACAGCCGTATAACGAGTTGGGCCATGCTCTACCCCTATGCTCAGCGAAACTACTACAATCGAGTGCTTGAGCAGATCGCGCGCACCTTCAGGCCATCTCGCGTGTGTTGAATTTCGATCACGCGGCTGATGCTTGTCCACTCCTTTTGTGGGCCGACATCGGATTATTCTTTCTGCTTTCTCCAGCCCACTGATATTCTCGCTGAGATTCTGGGGGTGGGGGAAACATGTTTCGAATTTTCGGGTTGGCGGTGACGATGGCGATCGTCAGCGGTTGCGCATCATCTTCGTCTGATATTCAGGCGGCGTATGTGTCGCCCTTGCAGTACGATAATTTGACCTGCTCCCAGCTTGGCGCTGAGGCTGAGCGCGTGTCAGCGCGGGCAGCACAGGTGTCTGGAGTTCAGGACCAGAAGTCAACCAATGACGCTGTAGCAACCGGTGTTGCCATAGTTCTGTTCTGGCCGGCAGCTTTCTTCATAAAAGGAGACGGCCCAACGGCCACAGAATTGGCGCGACTTAAGGGCGAGTTTGAAACTATTGAAAAGGTCTCTATTCACAAAAACTGCAATTTGCAGTTCCGTAGGCAGACGCAGCCCAGCGCTTAGAGCGCCGTGCGATAAATCGGAACCAATTGTATTTCTCAAGCAGTGAACCGATCGAGCAGGCGTGCTGCAACACGTCTCAAATTTTTTAGATGAACTGTAGCTGGCATTGCGGCAGAGCGTGCAAAGTCATGCCATGAATACTGCCACTTGCCAGCACCGGACATCGTTGACATGCCCCACCCGAAACCCGCCGTTTTTCGTTTCGCGCCGAGCCCCAACGGAGAACTGCATCTGGGGCATGCGCTTTCGGCCATGATCGGACACGATTGGGCAAAGCGTCTGGGTGGCCGATTTCTGGTTCGCATTGAGGACATCGACGTCGATCGCAGCCGCGATGAACATTTGCGCTCTATTCTCGACGACCTGGCTTGGCTGGGCCTAAGCTGGGAAAAGCCGGAGCTTCATCAGTCACAACATTTCGGTGTCTATCGGGACGCTGCTGCCAAACTAACCGACCTTGGGGTTCTCTATCCCTGCTTTGCCACCCGCGGGCAGATTGCTGCGAGCGTGGGCGCAGCGGTGGCCGCTGGCGGTCGTGAAGAGCGCGATCCTGACGGTGCGCCGATTTATCCCGGGCTTCATCGCGGGCTCGACAAGGCAGAGATAACGGCTCGCCAGGCTGGCGGGGAGCGTGCAGCTTTGCGTCTTGATATGGTGAAAGCACTTGGCATTGCAAAAGCGCGCCTCGCGGGAAGGCCATTGACGTTCCGCGAAATCGCTTCCGATGACAGCGAGCGCATCGTTTGTGCCGATCCGGCCCGTTGGGGGGATGCTGTTTTGATGCGCAAGGACACGCCGGCCAGTTACCATCTTTCGGTGGTGGTGGACGATGCCAGGCAAGGCATAACGCATGTGACCCGCGGTGCTGATTTGTATGCCGCGACCGACCTGCACCGCCTATTGCAGGTTCTTTTGGATGTTCCCGAGCCGCTTTATCACCATCATCGCCTGTTGCGCGGTGCCGACGGTCGAAAACTTGCCAAAAGCACGGGCGCACCACGTTTGAAGGACCTTCGTGCGCAGGGGGTGACGGCTGACGATATCCGACGCCAATTGGGCTTGCGGCCACGCTAAAGCGCATTGCGATCCGATGGAATCGGATCAGCGCTCTAGCTTTTGGTTTTATCGCATTTTCTGCGCCGAACCGGCGTCCACTTCGTCGGAAAATACTCGAGATATCTTTGATTTGTGTTCTGGATCCACTGCCGTTTGACGACCTTTGCCCAGGATGGTCAGGATTTCGGGGTTCGCGTGAAAATTCATTTTCCTGTTTAAATGGTAAGCGATTGCGCCGTATGATTAAAACTGTGTGAGAGGTGAACCCGTGACGGGCGGGTACAAGGGCCAGCGCCGGCCGAAATTGGCGGTGCTGTGCGAGGGAGCCTAGCCGACCAGATGAGGAAGGCCGCAAATAGGAAGCGCAGGGAGAGATCCCGGCGCCGGCATGGCGCGCAGCATACGCGCGCGACTTCAGCACACATCAATGGAAAGCAGCTTCGTCGCAAAAGGCGGGCACAGAGACCGGGCCTCAGCGGATTTGCAACTGGTCTGCTTCAGAGTGTTGTTCTGCACCTTTCAGCGGGTGCAAGGGCCGGTCTAAATCGTTTCGCACACGTGCCGGCATCGGTTGCCCGCACATTGGCTATTGCACCTGAAGATCGTGAGATTGCAGCGCTTCTGCTCGCTCCCTTTTTCTTCCTCGCCGTTCTTGTTGCTGGCAACCATGGTGCGCAGATGGCACGAAAAGGCGATGTCCGAACCGCGATACCGGTGCCTCCGAGTGCCACAAGCGTCCAGGAGACCCGGACGCTCGTGGCCACCAACCTACCAGGGCTTCGCGCGGTTTCCATAAATGACCTGGTACCGTCGATCGTCACAATCTCTGCCGGGCCAACGTTGGATGCCATACCGGCAGAGCATCCGGGGAACGCGATTTACTCTCGGACCGATAACCGGCAGGTCGATGTCGTTTCCTTGGCGCGCGCACCGCTTAGCTCTGCTCGCGTTGTGACCGCTAAAGCATTTTCCGACGAAGTGGATACCGGTTCGTCGCAGAAAATGCGACCAAACCAAAAAGCTAGAGCGCTGATCGGGTTGCATCCGATCGAAAAGCGCTCTAGGTGGCGAGCGCTTGTTGCGATGCAACCGGCTGCGGGCGTTGATGACCCTGCTTCGCCGCTTGTCAATCAAGTGCCGCTCAATGTGACGAAGCCGAACAGCATCGCACAGGTTGGCGTAACCGGGCGCGTAAATGCAGATGCGGCATTGCCATCGTCAAATGCGAAGGCCAACTTCGCCGTGGTTTCCGCAACGCCGCTAGCACCCGTCTCGGCTAACGATTTTCGCACGCTAACGGCGCATTCTGAAAATCTTTCAATGGCAGACGCCACCCGCGGACTTTTTGAGCGCTGCGCTTTGCCAGGCATGACAAGCGGCGCCACATCCCGGCCAACTCCGCCGACAGCCAACGCGACATGGTTTGGCGGAACGTCGACCCTGACGTTTGGCGAGCGGCTGGCCAAGGTTGCGCGCCGTCAAGTCAATGATCTTGTCATTTACGACGCTTCCTACCAGCGTATCGCCTATCCGCGCGGGGATGTGCCGAAGTTCTATGGAGTGTGCAGCGACGTGATCATTCGCGCGTATCGCGACATGGGGATTGATTTGCAGGTCGCTGTCCATAAAGCGCGCGTCGGATCGGGCGATACCAACATCGACCACCGCCGCACAGAAACACTACGGCGCTTCTTCAGTTTGTCTGGTGAACGTCTTCCCGTCTCCAGTTTTTCCGAGGATTATCTGCCAGGTGATATCGTCACCTATGCGCGCCCGCAAAACCTTGGGTCGGCTTCGCGATCTCACATCGCCATGGTAACCGACCTCATGGCACCTTCTGGCCGGCCGTTGATTATCCATAACCGCGGCTGGGGGCCTCAACTTGAGGATGCGCTGTTCGTCGACGAGATCACCGGGCACTACCGGTATTACGGCGAGATCTCACTTGAAAGCGCGGACAACATCCGGCCACTGGAACCGCGGCTTCTAAAGAAGAGGCAAAAGGGCGAGACTGCCGCAACGTTTACGCGTGCGCGCGTAACCTTGCTTCCCAGGTCGCGGCGGCGCGCGCACCTTCGGTCTGATGCAAAGAGGCATGCGCGCAGCGTGCAAGTCGGGTCATCGGCCAACTGAAATGAGTTGTTCGCAAGAGTTGTAGCAACGCCCCACGCGCACCAAATCCTGCCACAACAGCTTCACGCTTTAGGCACGCTTTGCCGTTCAAATGGTGAACAGCGATTCGCTGCTGTCGGTTTGTGCAGTTTTTTATTGTCGCCGGTTTTCGACTAGTGTGGCGTCGCGCCTTAGTTGATGGATATTGCGGCACGCTGGATATCAACTAGGGCGCGACAAACGCCACACTAAGCCAATGATTTTGCTAGTGGCCTTCATGTCGCGCCAAAATTGTATGCGGTTGCGGCTATGGCTCAATTTTGGCGCGACAGGCCACTAGGAGGAGGTGTTGTGCCATGAAGAACAATTTTTTTGCGCTCTTCACCTTTGGGCAGCGCCGTGGTGCGGCAATAACATTCCTTTCGCGCCTGGCCGCAACCGTAGTGCTGGCCGTTCTCGTCCCGCTCGCGGCCAGTTCAAGTTCGTTGGCCACTTCGGCTACTGAACCGGGATTTGGCGAACGACTTGCGGCAGCGGCCCGAAACCAGACCTGGGTGCCTGTCATTTATGATCCCGCCTACCGCAAGATCGATTATCCGGGCGGCGACGTTCCCTGGTATCTCGGTGTGTGCACAGACGTCGTGGTGCGTGCCTACCGTACCCTTGGCATCGATCTTCAGGTCCTTGTGCACAAGGCCCGTGTCGGCAGTGGCGATACCAATATCGATCACCGGCGTGTTCCGGTGCTTCGGCGCTACTTCCAACGCTTCGCGCGCTCCTTGCCAACGTCGCAGCAACCTGATGCATATGCACCCGGCGATATCGTAACCTACCATCTGCCAGACGGGCGCTATTCGAAAACGCATATAGCTATTGTTTCGGACCGGAAGAATGGCTCGGGCACGCCATTAATCATTCATAATCGCGGCTGGGGCGTCAGCGAGGAAGATTGGCTATTTAGCGAGAAAATTACCGGCCATTATCGCTTTTCACCTGATTCAAAAACGGCGATCCTCGAGAAATAACCTCCTCTGTCATATCTCTTAACGCGTTGATTTTATATTCAAAATTATAAACCCCCTTGACTGGAATTCTGAACTTAATCCGCTTGGAATTATTAACCATTTAACTATTCTTGTTTACGCGTTGTTTCTGCATCGACCAGTGAATACGTAAACCAAAGTAATGCTCAATTTCTTTTTTCTGTTTTTTTGTTTGTCAATCGTTGGAAATCAGCTCATTTTTATTGTGGATTGAATAAAACACGATTGACCTTAGCATGAACGCGGCACTGCCATCTGGACTGGAGATTTCAATTTTGCTTGCCGTGGCCATGTCTACGGCTCTCGCCGGTGGCTGGCTGGCTCGCAAACTTTCGATGGCGTTGAACGCGTTCGCTCCGACGCGGGAGCAATCAAGCCGAAAGAGCGATAAAAATGTCCGCTCGCGCAAACCAAATGCAAAATCCTACTTTGGAACTTTGACACTCGGTGCGACGGCGTCGAAACTGCTCGCGGTGCCTGCACGGCTCAAGAATTTGATCGCTGCATATTTGGTTCGTGGATTGAATTTCGTGCAAGCCGCCATCGGCAGCGAGCAGTCTTCTGCCAGGCGTGCGCTTGATGTCTCACAGCGGCGCCTCCAGAAAACGGTGGCTCAAAACGCAGCCATCGTTACACCACGCATTTCAATTGAAGCGCAGATCGAGCGCACGGTGGCGGTGGTGTCAGATGCCGTGTGTAGCGCCCAGATCATGCGGTCGGCCCATAACACCGCCAGCGAAAAGCTCGATGCTGCCAACTATGCCTTCGAAAAGCTGATGGCTGAGCTGGAAGGCGTGATGGCATTAAAGCCGGCTTCAGCCGAGGTTACAGCGTTTCCCTACAGCAGAGTTAAATACGGAACGCGATCGCTAACCGGAACGGGTCGTGTCGCCGCTTGAACTGTCAATAACGCGACAGACCGCACCCGAAGATTCAACGATATAACGCACGGCGCTCTATCGATTGTGTGCCGGAAAAAGGGCTGGTGAAGACGCTGCGGTATCACGCAGCGCGATGCATAGGTGTAGCGCAAATGGCCTGCGCGACCATTGTTACTGCCCTGTCCCAAGACAGTTCATCGTCAGCCTTGTTGCGCTTCTGGATTCCGAATGCCTCAAGCGCATCGCTCGGCGCGCCACCATCTCGAAACACCCTCGCGCAGGACTGGCGGGCGACACCCAACGCTTCATGCCACTGAAGGGGATTGATGTACTCGGGAATCATGACGTTAGCCTCCTGGCTTTGTGGACGGCCCCGGGGGAGGGCGATCCACGATGTGACGGCGATTGGGCCCGCCGCCGGGTTACGCAACACATTTGAAAACCAAAGGGGGCAAGCATACTCAGCATCCTGGGGGCACTACGCGGAACCCTGCAATGTACCACCTTTTTGGAGTTCAGCTCCGACGCTGAACATGCTTGCCGTCTCGTTGGAGACCGTTTGCGTTGAATGGGACCGCAATCGCTCTCTATCATTCTGCCAGTTCCTGCTGCATTGCAGGTTCGTCCACGATGAGCGGCACGTTACATTGACTGCCAATCTCCTACTCGCGGCCACTTCGATTCACCGGTCGCTGGCAAGACCGTAGTGGATTTTTCATAGTGCTCTGGACGGACGGACTGCAAAAGGGCGCTGACAATTTCATCCAGACTCGCCCACTCGGAGTTACTCTCCACACGACACCTCAATTTTACGAGAACGCATTTCAACAAGCGCACGCTCAAAAAGCGCACGAACCTCAAACGCAACAAAACGCAGTTAGGGGACTTACGCGGATACTTGAGACGCAGATACGCAACGCGCGACTAAAAAACCTGACGCAAAACACCGATCACGCGGACCGAACCAGATCGCAAACACGCTACACAACACATTCTGGAGTTCGGCGAGCCGCTCGAAAAACGCGATACAAAAACGAGCCGCTCGCCTGGATCGTGAAAAAGAAGTCTAGCGACCTCTTTTTTGGTTGGGAGTCATTCCCTACGCAGACGCAACAAACGCAACTGATACAAACGCACTACTCAAAACTTGGCGACGAAACACGTGGCCTTGGTTCGGCATCACCGGTGATACGCATCCGGACTTTGAGAACCGAACTGCCAGAAAGAACGCTGAGACAGTCCATCCGGTTCCATCAGCAACCACTGCGCCACTTACTTGCAAACGCTTTAAACTCCGGCGCTGGCGGCTTGCTTTCGTGTTCCGCGAACGAGGGAGAATAAACCGTGATATTTGGGCGACGCTGGGGCTGAACATTGTCTCAAGAGTGGAATTTTGCTTGACGCCAGATGAATACCGCGAATGGGGACTAAAATATTGCCCGTGATACAGTGCGTTAGGCTCTAGTGGTGGGCTTAAAAAAATTCCGCTGTAGTTGTGGATAAAATTCTTCCCTTTGCGGAAGCGTTGGCGCATGCATGCGAGGGGTTGAATTTGGCTCTGAAAACTTCTGCGGCGGTGCCAGGATTGCGGCCTGCAGCATGCATGCGGCTCTTTCAGACATGAACCGGATCGATGCTTTGATCGTCGCCGAGATTTTCACGGCTCTACCGCTTCTCACTTCAGCTAAACATGCTCTCTTGTATGACGCATGTTATTCACGCTGAACCGCTTCACACTTCAGCTAAACATGCTCTTTGGTTTGGAGCATGTTCTTCACGCTGAACCGCTCCACACTTCAGCTAAACATGCTTTAACGCCGTTCTGCTGCTGCAAACGCCGCTTTCAGCGCGGCAGCAAACAGAGCCAGCGAAATCATTGCGTTCCACCCTGCGAAGGAGAGGCCGAGGATGCGGATCTGAGGCTTATCGCAACGCACAATGGTTGTTTGCTTCACCGCTTCGAGCAAGTTGCCTGCATCTGTCGCAAGAGTGCTAGCGCCGCTGCAGGACGCAGGGCCTGGCCAGAACTGCCACTCCGCGCCAGCTTGATAGACGGCCAGCCCGGTTGTGGCCAGGAAGGCGAGCGCGATGCCGAAAAACAGTAACGCCGATGCCTGAGCCTTTTCGGCGCTGACGAGCGACAAGGCTGCGAAGGCAACCGGTATGGAGAAATAATAACCCCACCGCTGCATGTAACACAGCTCGCACGGCTTGAAGCCGACGATGTGCTCAAAACCCAGCGCCACCATTATGACGGCGATGGCGGCAATCAGAACGCCGCCGCCCATTCGATAGGCTTCCGTATCGGTGATACGCTTGGGAGGCTTTGACATTTCATCACGTCCGTTTCTCTTCGGGTTGCCGCTGCAAATGTCCAAATGAAAGCTTCATCTGACGTCCGTCGGGGCAAGACAACACGCCGGTCGCATGAGCGTGCGCTTTGCACCGGTCGCCTACACAAGCCACTTGATGGCCACGAACCCGCCAAACAACAAGACGAGAAACACCGTCATCACGAGAGCCAGGCGCTTTTCAATGAAGGCGCGGATCGGCGGACCAAACCAATATAGCAATGCGGCGACAACGTAAAAGCGCAAGCCGCGCGCTGCGATGCTGGCGATTGCGAATACGGGCAGGCTCAACGCCGTCGCTCCGCTGGCGATGGTAATCACCTTATAGGGAAAAGGTGTCAGGCCGGCGAACAGAACGATCCAAGCCCCGTAATCATTATACTGCGATGCGAAACTCGAAAACTTGTCGAGGTATCCGTAAAAGGAGAGCAGCGGTTTTGCCACCTGTTCGAAAAGGAAAAAGCCGATGGCATAACCGAAAAAGCCTCCGATGACAGAGCCTGCTGTCGCAATCGCGGCATAGATCCATGCCTTGGCCCGTTGTGCCAGTATCAAGGGAATGAGAAGCACATCGGGGGGGATGGGAAAGAACGAGCTTTCAACGAAAGATACGGCAAATAGCGACGTGCCTGCGTGCCGGTGCTCGGCCAGACGCATGGTCCAATCGTAGAATCGTCGAAACATGGATGGCTGGTTCCTGTTCTGGAAGACCGGCAGGGACGCGGCGGTAAACTCGACACCTAGAGCGCATTCCGATCCGATGGAATCGGATCGGCGCTCTAGCTTATTGTTTGGTCGCATTTTCTTCGACGAACCGGTGTCCACTTCGTCGGAAAATGCTCTAGGATGTCATTGACGCGCTTTTTGCGCGATTGAACTTTTCAAGCTGCCGATGTTGGCTGTGTGTGCCTGGGCCTTTCATGCTGGACGGCCTGCATACTCTGGGACAGCCGCGTGACAACCCAATCAAGAACCATGCGTCCACCCGGTGAGGCAACGATACGTCCGGCCGGCGCGTCTGGCTCAAGCAACCCTTGTTCGAGCAATCCCGCAATGGCGCGCGATGACGGTGCAAGACCTGTCATTGCCTTGAGCCGCCGTAGGTCGACCCCCTCCAACAGGCGCAAACCCATCAACAGCATTTCGTCCGCCTTCTCTTCTGGGCGCAGGACCTGCTGTTCCAGGTAGCCATGTCCAAGTTCCTCGACGGCGGCCAGCCATTGTTCGGGGACGCGTTGGGTGGTGGTCGCAATCCGCGCTCCGTTCTCAGCCCGCACAAGACGGCCGTGTGCACCGGCACCTGCTCCCACATACGCGCCGTAACGCCAATACGTCATGTTGTGCCTGCTTTCATGACCGGGTCGCGCGTGATTGGAAACTTCATAGGCAGGCAAGCCCGCGCGCCCGCAAACATCCTGCGTGAGCTCATAGAGTGCACGTGCCGCCTCTGGCTTCGGTGTCTTCAAGCGGCCTGCGGCGTGCAGTGCGGCGTAGGGCGTGTCGGGTTCGATGGTGAGCTGGTACAGCGAGATGTGGTCTGACGCCATGGCGAGGGCTTCGGTCAGTTCGTGTTGCCAGTCCTGTTGGGTTTGGCCTGGCCGGGCGTAGATCAGATCGAAGCTGAACCGTTCGAACGTTTGTTGCGCAATCTTCAGCGCGGCCCTGGCCTCTGCAACGGTGTGGACGCGGCCAAGGCGCTTTAACCCCGCATCATCCAGCGACTGAACGCCCAGCGAAACGCGATTGACGCCTGCTGTGCGATAGCCTTTGAAACGTCCAGCTTCGACGCTGCCCGGATTGGCTTCGAGCGTAATCTCAGCGTTACCTGCAACGGACCACAATGCGGCGATGTGATCGAGAATGCCGGCCACCAATTCGGGGGGCATGAGAGAAGGGGTGCCGCCACCAAAGAAGATGCTGGTGACTGATCCTGCATCTTGCTGCCCGGTGATGGAGGCCGAATAGTCCAACTCGCGCCTGTAGGCGCTGAGGTAGCGCTGAATGTCGGGCGCCTTGATGCGCACGTGGCTGTTGAAGTCGCAGTAGGGACACTTTTGCGCGCAAAACGGCCAATGAATGTAGATGCCGAAGCCTGGCTCTGAATTGGGCACCAATTTGCTCCTGGGGTAGGGTCCGGGGCGTTGCCGGGTGAGCATGTGCCTTAACCCTTGGAGCGCCGTGCGATATATCGCACGGTGCTCTAGCGATGCAAGTGGTTGGCCTATGCGAACGGAAAACGGCACCGCACGAATGCGATGCCGTCCCGCCTGCCACTGAATATGGGCTTTTTATTGGATCAGGGTGATGAAGCGACCTGACGTCATTCGGCCTGGTACCGCGGTCATCGCGACTGCGTCGGGATCACCGCCGGCTCGAATGCGAAGCGTGCCGTTTCCTTCAACTTCGACGAAATCCGAAATCAACGAGAAATAAGCCGATGCTGCGTTCATTTCGCCGTTGCCGGTGATGAGCGTCTTGGACTGCGGCGTGTACCAGTTGCCGACGAACTCGATCGTTCCACCGCCCCTCAAAACATGCTGGTTCGCATAATCCGTTCCGCCCGTGTAATTGGAAACGGTCGCCTGGATGACAGCCATCGATGCCGTAGGGCCTGACGTGGGTGCCGTTACGAGAATGTTTCCCTGACCCTGTATTGCGATGTGACCATCCTCCTGACCTGGCATCCAGCGGGCATCTGCCAACACCAACGTCGTTCCGTTTCTCGCATCAAGCGTCGCTTTGGCGTTGAGGTGTAGTTCGCCGTAGATGACGTAGATGCCAGGGCCCAGAGTCACCGTTTTCTTGGAGCGGACCTCAAGGCCGTTGCAGAATGTAAAGACGCCGCTGCCCGCGTTGAATTCAGCATCTTTTTTGGCAATGAAACCAGTTTCATTGCAAGCGCCAGCCACGTTGATACCCTGCGCCGCAAAGCCTTGCCTGGTGAACTTGCCTTCGTAGGGGTCTTTCTGCTGATCGCATTTCTCGTGCGGCCTGGGCGTGAAGCCAGTGCCGGACACACCGCCGGCAGAACAGAAAGCAGAGGACTTCATCGTTGCGCTACCGCCTGTCACCAGACCATTTTCGTTCTTGGAGTTCGACAGGACGGCGCAATCCGTAGCGATGACTTCGCCCGAGCCCCAGGCTTTCACCACTTGCGGCGCTGATTTGTTCAAGCCCAACAGGCACAGCGGCATGGGCTGACCCGCCATGCGTGTCTTTGCCTCGACTTCAAGGTTGAATTTGTTCATCACAAGCCGGGCAAACGTCGTGTCGACGTTGGCATTCGCTTTAACAGTCAAAATATTGCTGTCGTCGCTTTCTGTGGCTTCCGGCCTAATGTTCTTGAGATATGCGTTGCTCGCATTGGCCATGACATAGTCAATTGCAACCTGTTCTGGCGATTTTTGACCACTCTGAGTGATCAGGTCTTTCAAGGTGTTCAAGGTGTCCTGCTTGTGTTCCATCTTATAGACTGCGGCTGCAATGGCAGCCGAATCTACGGCCTGCTGCAGGTCCCGCCGTGCGGTAATGGCGCGGCTGTAGTCCACTGCGATGCCAACCAGGAGCAGCATTGGCACAACTGACAATGCGAACATGAAGAGAATTGAGCCTCGCTGGTCGCCAACGAAGCGTTTGACGGCGTTTGATGATGCGTGATGCATGTGACTCGAGTCCCAACCAAAGTTTTTATCCAATTTGGACATTAGGCTGAAATAAATTAGAAAATTTCTGATGTACCCGTCCCAATTTGCGAGAAATACGGAGCAACTTTTATTATTCGAATTAACGTTGCGTTAACTATTCCGGAGACGACATTTGCTCTCGGAACTCGCAAAAATGCGAAGTTATCGGTCTTTTTGCGCACTCGCTTCAAGATCGCTTGGTTGCTTCCAGCAGTGCCTTTGCAACCAACCGCCAGCTTGTTTCGCCGTCGAGCTCGTTAGAATTCAACCATGCGACAATACGTCTCAGCATGGGGGCAACGCTTTCATCAGCGTCAGGGTGGGCGGCCGCATCGGCGGCCAGCTTTGCAACGAAAACAGCAAGTTCAGATTGGGTTGAGAGGTTGGCGGCGGCGGCCTGGAGGCCTGCAAGGGCTTCATCGCGGGACGGTTGCGTCTTTCGTCGCGAGAGACCCGCCAGGCACTTTGCCTTGAAGGCAGCGAAGGCTCGTGTGCGATGCGAGACGGCATATTTGTCTTCGGGCTGCATTTCACCGAACGTTTGTTCAGCATCATCAGGCCGGAACATGGGATCATAACCAAAGCCGTTGCCGCCGCGCGGTGGCCAAACAAGGTGCCCAAAGACCTTTCCTTCGAAGACTTCGTTGTCGCCGTCCGGCCAGGCGAGGCAAAGCACGGAAATGAAATTTGCACGCGGGCCGGCGCGTTCCCAGCCCCCACGCATGGAAACCTCATCGGCCACCCTCTGCATGGCAACCGAGAAATCTTTCCTGGGCCCGGCCCAGCGCGCCGAATAGATGCCAGGTGCGCCGCTCAGCACCTCCACCTGCAAGCCTGAATCGTCTGCCAATGCGGGCATGCCCGATGCCCTGGCTGCCGCTACAGCTTTGAGCCGGGCGTTGCCTGCAAAGGTCGTCTCTGTTTCTTCAGGTTCGGCGAGCTTCAATGTGGCCGCCGAAATAGCTTCCAGGCCATATGGCGCGATGAGCTGCTGGATCTCCCAGGCCTTGCCGGGATTATGACTGGCAACGACGAGCCGCGAGCCGACTTCGAGATGATGAGGCATCAGCTTTTGAACCCCCAAATGTTGGGCTCGGCAAATTCCAGACAATTGCCAGCGGGGTCACGGAAATAGATCGAGCGTCCGCCCGACGGCCATAGAAAATCGGCCTCGATCGTGACGTCATGAGACTGGAGGTGTTCCTTCCAACGGTCAATTTCGTCAGCCGATGCCGTGAAACAAACATGGCCATGGCCAACGGCACCATGAGGCGGGACAGGGAGTTTTGCGTCTGGTTTTGGAGGAATGACCGTTTCGGATGGGTTGAATATCAAGAGCATCTGGTCATCAAGTTTGAAAAAGACCTGACGCGTGGGCGCGCGTGCATAGACCTCAAGCCCCAGAATATTGCTATAAAAGCGCTCGGCGGCGTCGATGTCATTTGCATAGAGAATGGTTTCGAGCACCTTGGCCGCATGAAGCGGTTCTGGTGCCCCGTCACCGGCCATCACAGCACCGTAAGTTTTTGCAATTCGACCAATTCGCCGATGCCCTTCTTTGCCAGTGCCATGAGATTGTCGAAGCTGTCCTGGCTGAAAGGTACGGTTTCTGCGGTGCCTTGCACTTCAACAATGCCGCCCGAACCGGTCATGACGAAATTTGCATCGGCATCGGCGTTGGAATCCTCGGCATAGTCGAGATCGAGGACTGCCTTTCCGCCGTATAGGCCGCATGAGATGGCTGCGACCTGATCGCGAAGCACGTCATCCTTGACCATGTCGCGCAGTTTCATCCATTGGATGCAATCGTACAAGGCAACCCATGCGCCGGTGATCGACGCCGTGCGCGTGCCGCCATCGGCCTGGATCACGTCGCAATCGACCGTGATCTGGCGTTCACCCAGCTTCTCCAGATTAACGACGGCGCGCAGCGCGCGACCAATCAGGCGCTGGATCTCCTGGGTGCGACCGGACGGCGAGCCACGCGTTACTTCACGGCGCGTGCGCTCACTTGTTGCACGCGGAAGCATGGCATATTCAGCCGTTACCCAGCCGCGCTGCTGGCCCTTGAGCCAGGGCGGGACGCGCTCTTCGAGGCTGGCGGTACACAGGACATGGGTATTGCCGAACTTTATCAGGCATGAGCCTTCGGCATGCATGGACACGGCACGTTCGATGGAGACACGGCGTAATTCGTCTGGCTGGCGTTTGGAAGGGCGCATTGCTCACCGCATGAATATCGGATTGAAAGGATAGCCACACGAGAAACGCGCGGCTGATTGCGGCGCAAGCTAGAAGAGCGTGGCTGCGCATTCAACTCGAAAACGGTGACTGCGGCCGACTGAGTGCTTGAAACTGGCGGCCGTGGCGCTCAAATTACCGTTCCGCCGCTCAACGACGCGGTGCACAATGCTTTGAAAAGCCACGGGAGACCAACCTTCGCGCGATGGCAGCAGACGGCTTCAAAACGCTGGCGACCCTGAACGATCGATCGCGCACCATTCTGCGCCAGATCGTTGAAACCTACCTTGCAACGGGCGAACCGGTGGGGTCGCGCAACCTGTCGCGCGTGTTGCCCATGACGCTCTCTCCGGCCTCCATCCGCAATGTCATGTCGGACCTGGAGCATCTGGGACTGATCTTTGCGCCCCACACCTCAGCAGGCCGCATGCCGACCCAATCCGGATTGCGCATGTTTGTGGATGGGCTTTTGGAAATCGGTGATCTTTCCAACGAAGAGCGCAAGAAGATCGACCAACAGATCGCCGGCTCGCCGCAAACTTCATTCAGTGACGTCTTGTCGGAAGCCTCCAACATGATTTCGGGGTTGTCGCATTGCGCCGGCGTCGTGCTCGCCGACAAACAAGTGCACCGGCTGAAGCACATCGATTTCGTTTCTTTGGAGCCGACGAAGGCTTTGGTCGTTCTGGTTTCAGAAGACCAGGATATCGAGAACCGGATTTTGACTGTGCCGGAAGGGCTGCCACCTTCCGCGCTTTCGGAGGCGGCGAACTTTCTCAACGCGCACATTCGCGGACTTACCATGTCAGAAGCGCGTGAGCGCATTGAAGCGCAACTCAAAAAGGCTGCCGCGGAACTCGACGCCCTGACGCAAAAAGTGATCCAGTCGGGCTTGGCGGAGTGGTCAGGTGCGCTTGACGACCGGAAAAGCCTGATCGTGCGCGGCCAATCGAACCTGCTCAAGGACCTCAACGCGACGGAGGATCTGGAGCGCATCCGGCAACTGTTCAATGACCTTGAATCGAAACGCGAGATGGTGCAGTTGCTGCAGCTCGCAGAAGATGCCGACGGCGTGAAAATCTTCATAGGTTCGGAAAACAAGCTTTTTTCGCTATCGGGGTCTTCGCTGGTTGTTGCCCCGTTTCATGACAAGTCCAGCCAAGTGGTTGGTATTTTGGGCGTTATCGGGCCGACAAGGATTAATTATGCGCGCATCATTCCAATGGTTGACTACACCGCCAAGATCGTCGGGCGACTGTTGTCGAGATGACGCGCCGCAGCGAGGGCGACTTGATTTTTAAGCCAATGCGGCCGATATGCGGGCTTTAATCGGGGCCTTGGTTCCCTACCAACCGCAATTCATTGGGAACCTAGTGTGGCGTCGCGCCTTAGTTGACCGACGTTGGGACCTGCGCGGAGTCAACTAAGGCGCGTTGAACGCCACACTAAGCTAATGATTTTGCTAGTGGCCTTCATGTCGCGCCAAAATCGTATGCGGTTGCGGCTATGTTTCGATTTTGACGCGACAGGCCACTAGTGCGGGACCTCGTGGGCCACAGCGGATAGCGAGTACAAATGTCAATCGCCTCGACGCCTCGGCGCCGTGACGACCAGTAAACAACGGAGAGATGATGTCCGACCCGAACACGCCCCCAAAGTCCGATCCGGCGAGCGGTGCGGCAAGCGACCCATCCAAAATGCGGCAGGCGAGCGATACGTCGAAAACCGGCCGCTTGGACGATGATGCTGGCGATGACGCAGCGGCCACTGCAGCAGATGTCAGCGCCGATACGGCGGCCGTACTCGCTGCGGAAGTGGAAACATTGCAGATGCAGGTGTCTGACCTCACAGACAGGTTGCTGCGTGCTCATGCCGACCTCGACAATCTGCGCAAGCGTGCGGAGCGGGAAAAGCAGGAGACCGCACAGTATGCGATCTCGAACTTTGCCAAGGACACCGTTGCCCTGGTCGACAATTTTGAACGTGCCGTGCAGGCCGTCACTCCCGAAGCCGTCGAGCAGGACCCGCACTTGAAGGCGCTGCTTGATGGGGTAACGATGACAGAGCGTGAATTTTTGAACGTTCTGGATCGCCATGGCGTAAAGCGGGTTTCGCCCAAGGGTGAGCCGTTCGATCCGCGGCTGCATCAAGCGGTCATGGAGCGGCAGGAACCAAGTGTTGCAAACGGTACCGTGGTTGAGGTTTTCCAACCCGGTTATGTGATCGAAGACCGGTGCCTGAGGCCGGCGATGGTGGTGGTTGCGCGCGGTGGCGCCAAGGCTGCTGCGGCCGGGTCATCAAGCGGGGCAGGTGGCGACGATGGGGAAAAGGCTGCAAAGCGGGAAAGCGGCACTGCTGCCTCTTCGGGCGACGGCACCGATGCAAACGACAAAACAATGGGTTCAGACAACGACAACCCGTCGCAGTGAGCAATCATCGGCCCGGCGGGCGTCTCGGCAGCCGAGACCTATTTAAGCTTCGTGGCGAAGCGGCGTTTGGCGCAGTGGATGCCTGGTTCGGGTGTGCATTCGTAGAACGAATAGAGCACGGCGTCGGCACGTCCGACGAGATTTTCTGCCGGTACCAGCCCCATGTCGCCAAACCGGCTGTCGTTGGAGTTGTCGCGATTGTCGCCCATCATGAAATAGTGCTTGGGCGGGATTTGAATCTCGTGCATCGAGGCATGGCGCATTCGATTGGCATATTCGAGCGTCGGATAGCTTCGGCCGCTGGGCAACGATTCAGTGTAGCGATTCACTGCCACGGTCGGCCCCTCAAATTCACGAAATCGGTAGGTATCGACCAATTTTCGTTGAAGCGGCTTACCGTTCAGGATGACCTGCCCGTTGTCCACCGCGATGCGATCACCGGGCAGGCCGATGAGCCTTTTAATCATGCGATCGGAGCGGTGCGGATGGACGAAGACGACAATGTCGCCACGTTTGGGTTCGCGAGCGAGGATGCGGCCCTGCATTACGCTTTCGGGTAGCGACATATCCAGAGGAAGCGAGTGGCGGGAATAGCCGTAGGCGTATTTGTTGACCGTCAACCGGTCACCCACCTCAAGCGTCGGCACCATGCTTTCGGAGGGGATATGATAAGTTGCATAAGCTGCCGTTTGAAAGGCGAACGCTAGAAGCAGCGCGACAACCACGCTCCAAATCATGTCCTTCATGGATCAGGTCCTTAATCGCTCAGTCGGGCTAGTGTGGCGTCTGAGGATGTTTGCCAAATGTCATGCCCTTGGAGGGGGACCCTAACCGACAACATGGTCTCAAGAAAGGGTTGGCGCTGGTTAAGATCTTGACTACTTCCGATTGCAACTCGTGATTTCAAATTTTTGAACAATGTTTATTTTTGACGACGTGACGGCTGTTCTTTCGTGGAACGTTGGTTTGCTCAAGCTCCTGGCGAACGCCTGTTCAAGGCCCACCATGACGCCGAACCGGTCGACCGCGGCAGGAACAGGCTCAGTTAAGGGTTTTATTTCGCCTTCAAAATACCAGATCTCTATCAGGCGAGTTGGCCCATAGGTGGGCTGGGTGCATAACCCACATGAGATACCTGTGAGCGGCCAACGGCTGCTGGACCGGCAGCCGATGACGTGCGACGTTTGAAAAAACATTGCGTCGCGGTTATCTGCCGCCGTTGCATGGCTCTACAGGCACCTTATATAAGCCGCATCAAAGACCGCAACTCCAGGGGGCCGCACCCTCCAGCCTGATTTGGACGTCGAGCCGTCAGACAGGGGATCATTCGGACGCCTTTGCGGGTCCGACCGGCCTGCCGCAAGAAGAGGAAATTTTACACCATGGCAAAAGTTATCGGCATTGACCTTGGAACAACCAACTCGTGCGTTGCCGTCATGGACGGCGGCAAACCGAAAGTGCTGGAGAATTCCGAAGGCGCCAACACCACGCCATCGATCGTTGCCTTCACCGATGACGGTGAGCGCCTTGTTGGGCAGACGGCGAAAAACCAAGCCGTCACCAATCCGCTGAACACGTTGTTTGCCATCAAGCGCTTGATAGGCCGACGGTTCGGAGACGACACGGTCAAGAAGGACCAGGCGCTTGTTCCCTACAATATCGTTGAGGGCCCAAATGGCGATGCCTGGGTGGAAGCGAACGGTAAGCAGTATTCGCCGCAGGAAGTCTCGGCCTTTATTCTGCAGAAGATGAAAGAGACGGCCGAGGCCAAACTCGGCGAGGCGGTGACACAGGCTGTCATTACCGTTCCGGCCTACTTTAATGACGCACAGCGCCAGGCCACCAAGGATGCTGGCAAGATCGCCGGGCTTGAGGTTTTGCGCATCATCAACGAGCCGACGGCGGCCGCGCTTGCCTATGGCCTCGACAAGAAAGACGGTGCCAAGACGATTGCCGTCTATGACCTGGGTGGTGGTACGTTCGACATATCGGTGCTTGAGATCGGCGACGGTGTGTTCGAAGTGAAGTCGACGAACGGCGATACGTTCCTCGGCGGCGAAGACTTCGACATGAAGATCGTGTCGTACCTGGCCGATGAGTTCAAGAAAGAGCAAGGCATCGACCTGCGCAACGACAAGCTCGCGTTGCAGCGCCTCAAGGAGGCGGCTGAACGCGCCAAGAAGGAACTGTCTTCGTCGACACAGACGGAAATCAACCTGCCGTACATCACCGCTGATTCTGGTGGGCCCAAGCACCTGACCATGAAACTCACGCGGGCCAAATTGGAGAGCCTGGTCGACAGCTTGATCGAACGGACCAAGGGGCCATGCACGAAGGCCATTAAAGACGCCGGTCTACAGGCTGCCGACATTGACGAGGTTGTACTTGTTGGTGGCATGACGCGCATGCCCAAGGTGCAAGAAGTCGTCAAAGAGCTGTTTGGCAAGGAGCCGCACAAGGGCGTCAACCCTGACGAGGTCGTTGCCATCGGCGCGGCGATCCAGGGTGGCGTGCTGAAGGGCGAGGTCAAGGACGTTTTGTTGCTCGACGTGACACCGCTTTCACTCGGCATCGAAACGCTGGGCGGTGTGTTCACGCGTCTTATCGATCGCAACACGACGATCCCGACCAAGAAGAGCCAGACGTTCTCCACGGCTGAAGACGGTCAGACTGCGGTGACCATTCGCGTCAGCCAAGGCGAGCGCGAAATGGCGGCTGACAACAAGCAGCTAGGAACGTTCGACCTGGTGGGCATTCCGCCAGCGCCGCGTGGAATGCCGCAAATCGAGGTTACCTTCGACATCGACGCCAACGGCATCGTTCACGTCTCGGCAAAGGACAAGGCTACCGGCAAGGAGCAGTCGATCCAGATCCGTGCATCCGGCGGCCTTTCGGACGACGAGATCGACCGGATGGTCAAGGATGCAGAGGCCCACGCCGGCGAAGACAAGAAGCGGCGCGAACAGGTCGAGGTCAAGAACCACGCCGAAAGCATGGTGCATCAGCTCGAAAAGCAGCTTGCCGATCTGAAGGACAACGCCAAGGTTGGCGCGGTCAAGGACGAGGTGGAAAAAGAAATTGCTGCCACCAAGGAAGCGATCGAGTCGGGCGATGCGGACGCAATCAAGGCGGCGACTGAGAAGCTGTCGCAAGCTGCCATGAAGATCGGTGAAGCGGTTTATGCCGGCCAGTCCGATGGTGGTGCCGGGGCGGGTGATGATGCCACGGCTTCTGGTAGCGACGAACAAAGCGGCGATGACAATGTAGTTGACGCTGACTTTGAAGAAGTAAAAGACGACGATAAGAAGTCGGCCTGACGCCGAATTCAATCAGGGGTCCGGCTCGGTCCGGGCCCCTTCCTCACCTTAGTTAAGATGTTGTTTTACAAACCGCGACTGGCTGCGAACCTTATGGACTTTGACGGTCGGCTTGGCTGACGCGTTACAAGCCAACGAGCAAGCAACATGCTGAGGCTTGAAGCAGGTTAGCCAATTCGGTTTGCAAACGCATTCCTAAGACGACAACGATGCACGGGCCAGAGCCCGTCAACGACGTGAATGCGAATGGCCAAGCGCGATTATTACGAAGTCCTGGGATTGAAGCGGAACGCCAGCGACGCGGACCTGAAGGGTGCCTTTAGAAAGCTCGCCAAGGACTGTCACCCTGACCACAACCCCGAAGACAAGAGCGCAGAACAGCGTTTCAAAGAGATCAACGAGGCCTATGAGACCTTGAAGGATCCTCAGAAACGCGCCGCTTACGACCAGTTCGGCCACGCTGCTTTCGAAGGTGGGCGCGGGCCTGGCGGACCAGGCGGGTTCGGTCCTGATTTCGCTTCGTCCATGTCGGACATCTTTGACGATCTTTTTGGCGAATTCATGGGTGGGCGACGCGGCAGTCCACGAGGGCGCTCCACCCGCGAACGCGGTGCCGACCTTCGCTACAACATGGAAATCTCGCTAGCGGATGCCTACACGGGAAAGAACGCCGAGATTGTTGTGCCGACTTCGGTAGCCTGTGAAACGTGTTCTGGAACGGGGTCCAAACCGGGCACGAAACCGATGACGTGTCCGACGTGTGCCGGCCACGGCAAAGTACGCGCCTCTCAGGGTTTCTTCACAATTGAGCGGACCTGCCCAGCCTGCCAGGGCCGTGGTGAGGTGATTCAGGATCCTTGCGGCGATTGCTCTGGCTCCGGGCGGATCACAAAAGAGCGCAAGCTCGCCGTCAACATTCCTGCAGGCGTGGAAGACGGCACGCGTATCCGGCTGGCAGGCGAAGGTGAATCGGGCTTGCGCGGCGGCCCCGCGGGAGACCTCTACATATTCCTTTCAATACATCCGCACGAATTCTTTCAGCGCGATGGCGCCGACATCTTCTGCAAGGTGCCGATCGCCATGATAACCGCCGCACTGGGTGGACAGATCGACGTGCCGACCGTCGATGGTTCGATCACGCGGGTGAAGGTGCCAGAAGGCACTGAAACGGGCAAACAGTTCCGCTTGCGCGGCAAGGGAATGCCGGTGCTCCGCTCCAAGGTGACGGGCGATATGTATATCCAGGTGGAAGTGGAGACACCCAAGAACCTGACCAAGCGTCAACGCGAGCTGCTTGAGGAATTCGAAAACGAAAGCCACAAGGAAACGTCACCGCATAGTGCCGGTTTCTTTACCCGTGTTAAAGAGTTCTTCGAAGGCAAGGGCTAGCCAAAAAGCTAGAGCCTCGTGCTGAACAGCTTATGCGACGTATTCGACTTTCGGTCGCGCGGGCATCTCTTTTCTCTCATGTCAATTTTTCTTTGCTAAGACACCTGCACGGTGCGGCTGCGCCGATTGAAACGCAATCTTGCAAAGGAAGGCGATCATGTATCATTTCGTGAAACTGGTAGCTGCCGCGAGTGCCGTTGCCTTTGTCTGCCTCGCGCCCGTTGCAGCCTCTGCCATGTCACCGGCTGGCAATGAAGCGATGAATAAGGCTGGCGAAGTGATGTTCGATCATCGTTGCCGTAGCTGCCACGCTGATGATCCTGCGCGCTCGAGCTATGGACCAAGCCTTGTCGGTATTGTGGGCCGCAAAGCAGGCACGGTTGAGGGCTTTGCTTATTCTGACGCCATGAAATCGTCTGGCATTGTGTGGACGGAAGATGCGCTGCGCGGGTGGATATCAGACAACACAGGTGTAATGCCGGGGACGCGCATGAAGCACATGAGCATTTCTGATAAAACCGAGCAGGACTTCCTGATCACCTACCTGAAGTCATTGAAGTGATCATGCCGGCGGTACGGCGATGGTTCGCCGGCAGGCCTCAAGCTCGACACGAATTGGACCCGGCCGCATGGTGCGGCTGGGTCTTTTGTTTTGGGGATAGCAAAATCTTTATGGACAAGAGCAAGCGTTGCAGGTCAAACGTTTAGCGTGACCGATGCGACGCGGCCCGCTACCATCGGCCGAGTGATTTTCACAAAATCTAGCTCAATTCGATACAGGCCATGACATCCCAAGTCCGATTGCTGTTCTTCGCCGGGTCCCAGCGCCAGGCATCCTACAACAAACGTCTCGCCCGCCTCGGCGCGTCCATTGCTGAAGCCAATGGTATCGCGGCTACGTTCGCGGACCTTGGCGACTACCCAATGCCAATCTACGATGGTGATCTGGAAGCCGCAGAGGGCGCTCCGGAAAATGCCTCCAAATTGAAACATCTGATGGGATTGCACACGGGCGTATTCATCGTTTCGCCGGAATACAACAGCTCGATTCCGCCTCTTTTGAAAAACGCGTTGGATTGGGTGAGCCGCGTGCAGGAGGGCGATGAGGACAAGAACGAGGTGTTCAAGACACGCGTTTTTGCACTCGGTTCTGCGTCGCCTGGTGGTATGGGTGGTTTGCGGGGGCTCAACACGGTGCGCCAGGTACTGGAGCTTGGGCTTGGCGCCCTGGTGCTGCCCGAGCAGTTTGCAGTGCCGCGCGCTGCGGAGGCATTCGACGACAACGGCCACTTGAAAAACAAGGACTCCCAGGAAATGTTGAAGGCTCTCATCCAGAAGCTCGCCCGAGCCGCGGACGTGCTGCATGGGTAATGGAGCAGGTGGCCAATTGGCATATTCCAACGCATGAACCGTCGCCATTCCATGCCGCCATCTGAACCGCCATCCAGTAAACCGGTCGGTAGCCATGACAAAAGATATCCATCTGAAAGACCGCCTGATCCTTGCTCTTGACATGCCCACTGTCGAGGAAGCGGCGCGTCTGGTGGCGCAATTGCAGGAAGGCGTGCATTTCTACAAGGTTGGATTGGAGCTGCTGTTTGCCGGCGGGCTTGATTTCGCCCAGCACCTGAAGGCGCAGGGAAAACGGGTTTTCCTGGACATGAAGCTTCTTGACATCGGCAATACCGTGGAACGCGCGGTAGCCAACGCGGCTGATTTTGGCGTCGATTTCCTAACCGTGCACGGCCAGGACCTGAAGACACTGCGCGCCGCTGTTGTCGGGCGTGGCCATTCCGATCTGAAGCTTCTCGCAGTCACCGTGTTGACCAACCTGTCGGCGGAAGATCTCATCCAGCAGGGATCAACCCTGTCACCCAGCGACCTTGTTCTGCAACGGGCGCGTTTGGCCCAGGAGGCCGGCTTCGACGGCGTGATTGCCTCAGGGCAGGAAGCGCACCGCATTCGCAAAGCCGTCGGGCAGGATTTCCTCATCGTTACACCGGGCATCCGCCTTGAAGGCAGCGCCATGGATGATCAGGAACGCGTGATGACGCCGGAGCATGCAATCCGGGCGGGCGCAGACCATATCGTGGTTGGGAGGCCGATCACGGAGGCCGACGACCCGCGCGCGGCAGCGCTCGCGTTCTGCCAACACATTCGCGATGCGCTGACGCTCAACTGAGCACAGTGCTCCTTTCGAAGTTAAAACAATAAGAGAGTTGAAATGCCCAAGGGATACGTCATTGCCCACGCCACTGTGACAGATGCTGACAAATGGGGGCAGTACGTCGCCAAGTCGAAAATTGCACTCGACAAGTATGGCGGCACGCCGATTGTGCGCGGCGGCCAATGCGAGATCGTTGAGGGCAACGGCACCCAGCGCAACGTGGTGATCGAATTCGCCAGTTATGACGATGCCATCGCCTACGCCAAATCAACTGAATACGCCGAGGCCCGGGCGCTGCGCCAGGGTGCCGGCTCCATCGACATCACGGTTGTGGAAGGCGTGTGAGTGGGGAGCGCGCTTGCATGCGTGCCCTCAGTTCATACGACGGCGACGCCCGACAGGCTGAGCCTCGCTAACGAGATTGTGCCCAAGGACGCGGTATCGCCGAAATCCTTGGGACCTGCGGGCGTCACGCAAGAATTTGGTGGACGTGGTCGAAGAAGTCAACGCCGCGTTGCGTAAGTGGGGAGGGGCTGACGCGCGCAAAAGCGCGAAAGATGCGAGCCGCCACTTTAAATCGCGTTCACTTTTCATGGAATCGCGAACGCGCTCTATTTTCTTTTATTTTGAGCATGTTCTTCACGCCAAACCGCGTACACTTCGGCTGAACATGCTCTAAAAGTTGATCTTGATGCCGCCGCGGGCTTCGGAGCGGGCAAAGCCGTCGTCGCCGAAATGCACTTCGCTGTCGAGATAGGCGGCGGCCCCGCGGCCCAGGCTGACGGTTGCCGTCACACCGGCAAAGCCCGTCACCTCGTTGTCATCGCCACCTGGGCTGAACGAGATCGCCTCTCCCAGCAGTACCGCTGAGACGCGGTCGCTGTCGGAAGTCCAGGCTTCGACGCCAATGCGCGGCGCCAATGTCGCGCCATCCCTCACCACCGGGAACGCCAGTTGCAAGCGGCCGAGCCACATCGACACGTCGCGATCGCCAACGGAGAAGGTGTCGGTTGCGCCCCTCTCGGAATAGCCATCGAGAGACAGGTAGGCATAGCGTCCGCGCGCGCTTGGCTCCACTGTCCAACCGCCGATGTTGAATTGCGTGCCGACCGCCAGTTCCGGCGAGACGAACGTGCCGTCGTAGGAGGCCTTGGCGATCTCGATGCCGCCGGGCGCCATATTGTTCGCCACATGGCGCCGGCTGTCGTAGTCGGACTGGCCCGCTGTCACCATCAGGCGGGCGAACGCGTTGCCGCGCTGAAAGCTCAGATAACCGCCGCCGAAGTAGCTGTCGGCGTCGAGCTTCTGGGATGAATAATCAACGTCGAGGTTGGCGTTCGAGGCGCCACCGAAGGCGCCGATGATGACGCCGGGGCGCAGACGGCCGTCAATGCCCGCAATGCCGCCGTAATACTTGGTGTCGGAGCCGACGGCCCCACGATCGGCATCGTCGCTGCGCGAGCCGCCGAAGGCCTGTGCCCACAGGCCGCCCCGGAGACTATGAACCGTGTCACGTGGGGCAGACGGGGTGATGTCGGCGGAGCCCAGGTTCATCATGTTGCTGCCGCCGAGCTGCATCATCGGCGCCATGCCCAGTTGCATGCCGCCACCAAAGCCATTGGCAGCGGGTCCACCAGCACCACCAAGGCGGGCGTGAATGGAATTGAAGATGCCGCCGGTCAAATCCGCCAGCATCTCGTCGTGCTGGCCAAGCACGGTTGCATCGACGACGACGACGCGGTTGCCTGATTGCACGTAAGGCGCGCCGAATGTGTTGACGACATCCGGCGGCGTGTCGAATGTGAGATCAACACTGAGGCCGTTGCCGACATTGAGCGTGCGCGTTCCAGAACCATATAGATTCAAGCCACCTTGGATCAGGGAACCCGGCAGCAGCGTCAGGGTGGGATTGGCACCACCAATAAAAATACCATCACCAGAATTGCCCGACCCGACGGAACCGGAGTTGGTGACGCCGGAGTCGGCACCAGTGGTTTGAATAAACGTCCCGACAGAACCGGAGTTGGTCACGCCGGAATTAGCACCAAACGTTTGAACATACGTCCCGACGGAGCCTAAGTTGATGACACCAGAATTCGCGCCAGATGTTGAAACGTACGTCCCAACGGTGCCCGAGTTAGTCACGACGGAATTAATTCCATCTGTTCGAATGTACTGCTCGACAGAACCGGAGTTGGTCACGCCGGAATCGTCACCAAGCGTTTGAATGTGCAACCCGACAGAACCGGAGTTGGTGACACCGGAGTCGGCGCTAGAGGTTTGAATGTACCACTCGACAGAACCGGAGTTGGTGACGCCGGAGTCGGCGCTAGAGGTTTGAATGTACAGCCCGACAGAACCGGAGTTGGTGACGCCGGAGTTGATGCCATTCGTTTGAATAAGCGTCCCGACAAAACCGGAGTTGGTGACGCTGGAGCCGTCACCCTGAGTTTGAATAAACGTCGCGACAGAACCGGAATTGGTTATGCTGGAATTGGTGCCTTGCGTATAAATCTGCGCATCAACCGTGCCGGAGTTGGTGACGCCGGAGTCGGCACCATAAGTTTCAATCGACAGCTCGACAGAACCGGAGTTGGTGACGCCGGAGTTGATGCCATTCGTTCGAATAAGCGTCCCGACAGTGCCGGAGTTGGTGACGCTGGAGTTGGCGCCGCCGGTTTGAATGTACTGCCCGACTGTGCCGGAGTTGGTGACGCTGGAGTTGGCGCCGCCGGTTTGAATGTACTGCCCGACAGAACCGGAGTTGGTGACGCTGGAATCGGCACCATAAGTTCGAATATACGCCCCAACGGTACCGGTGTTGATGACGTCGGTATCATAACCCGACGTATCAATATACCCTCCAACAGAACCAGAGTTGGTGACGCTGGTTTCGGCGCCAAACGTTTGAATATTTGCGCCAACGGAACCAGAGTTGGTGATGCTGGATTCGGCGCCAATCGTTGTAATATTCGTCCCGACATACCCAGAGTTGGTCACGTTGGAACGGTAGCCTTGCGTATAAATATTCGCCCCAACGGTGCCGGAGTTGGTCACGCCGGAATTAGCACCAGTCGTAGCAATATCAAAATCTATTGCCCCCCGATTATCGATGGTCACGCCAGGAAGGGTGCTCTGGACATATGGAAGCGTCGTCCCAGACGGATTGACACAAGCTGCCGTATTGATGCCAGTCTGACAGACGACCTGGGCGGCGGCCGGTAAAGGCAGCGCCAGCAGCGATGTGGCGAGCACGAGCGAAAGACGAACCGAGCCTCCCGTTAAGAGCCTGGACATACCGTTTCCCCCGTTGGTCAATATAACTTTGGCACCGCCTGCAACGGGCAGTTGTATAAAATAGAGTGATTCGCGTTCAATTTTACGCTGATTGCAGTAACTCTTTTGATGAAAAAGCCATCATTCCACGCGCACTTGGAATGATGTTGCAGATCGGCAGCAGTTAGGCTCCGGACCTTGCGACGGTTCGGGCGTCAGATCTTGTTCTGGCGGGCCTTGGCGACGAGGAAGTCGCGCAAGACCTGCACCTTTTTTGAGGTCTTCAACTCTTCAGGATAAACAAACAGGATCGGCAGCGTCGGCGGGTCGATCTCGCGCAGCACGGTGACCAGATCGGATTCCTCCTCCACCATGTAATCAGGAATCATGCCAATACCGATGCCAGAGCGGACGGCATATTTGAGCGCAACGACCGAATTGGCGCGGAACACTGGCACGCGCGGTTCCTTTCCCTCGCGCCCGACCGTTTCAATCCAGGTGATTGCAGCCAGATGCTGCAGCGGGACGCCCGAATATGAGACGATGCGGTGCTTATCGAGGTCTTGAAGACTGGTTGGCGCGCCGAAACGCCGGATGTAATGGGTGGAGGCGTACGCGCGCACCTTCATTGAGAACAACGGCCGGCGGATTAGATCGGCCTGTTCGGGTTCGCGCGTCCACAAGGCGACATCTGCTGCACGCTTTGACAGGTCGACGTGCTCATCGTTCAAATTCAGTTCGACGCGGACTTCGGGATATAGCTCAAGAAATTCCCGCAGCCGCTGCGTAATCCAAACAGTACCAAGGCCGATTGCTGCGGTAACTTTCAACTCACCGGACGGCCGGGTGGTAGTGTCGGACAGCAACGTCTGGGCCGTTTGCAATTTGGCCATGACTTCGGCGACGGTGTGAAACAACATCTCGCCCTGCTCAGTCAGAACCAATCCGCGCGCATGGCGGTGGAAGAGAGAGATCTTGAGATCTTTCTCCAGCGACGAGACCTGGCGGCTGACAGCCGATTGGCTCATGTGAAGCGTTTCGCCTGCGTGCGTGAAGCTGCCCGCCTCCGCGGCCGCGTGGAAGATCTTGAGCTTGTCCCAATCCATTGGTGGTGGCCCTCAAAATTGTGAACCTCAGCCCATGCTTCTCTCGCCCCAATGCGCTACAGACCCAGAGCCTGGCTGGAAGAGCCCTGAACATGAACACTGCGTACCGCATTGCTGCGGTGCACAATATATCAGAGCTATGCGTATTGTGCAAAGCTCAAACCCTGGATGTGGGAAAACCGGCCACAGACGTGATGCCGCACTTGGGCTCAACGCTTTGTGGTCGACCGTTTCTGCAACAGATCCGGCCGGCGCAGGGTTGTGATCTTGTGGGCTTGTTCGGTTTGCCAGTTTGCGATGCGCTGGTGATCGCCCGACAACAGGACGTCGGGTATCGTCCGGCCCTCCCATTCGCGTGGCCGGGTATAGAGAGGGTATTCGAGCATTCCGGTTTCGAAGCTTTCATGCGCCAGGCTTTCGGCTGACCCGACCACGCCAGGCAGCAGGCGCACACAGGCATCGAGCAGTACCAATGCGGCCAGTTCGCCACCTGATAAGATATAATCGCCAATTGAAACCTCACGCATGCCGCGGCCTTCGATGACGCGCTGATCAATGCCCTCGAAGCGTCCGGCCAGAAGCATGACGCCGGGTCCGGAGGCAAGCTCATGCGCCATCTTCTGGGTGAACTGTTCGCCACGTGGCGAGAAATAAATGAGGGGTAAATCCTCGCCAGCCGTTGCCGCCTCGGCACGCGCCGCATCGACGGCGGCGGCAATCACGTCAGCGCGCATGACCATGCCGGCGCCGCCGCCTGCCGGATTGTCATCAACCGCGCGATGACGCCCGATGCCGTGATCTCGGATTTGATGTGTTGAAAGTGCCCATAGACCTGCGTCGAGCGCTTGTCCGGCGAGCGACAGACCAAGCGGACCTGGAAACATTTCAGGAAACAAGGTCAACACAGACGCTCGCCAGGGTGGGCGGAATTTGTGGCGGGTTGGCCGGTGGGGCATGTCATTAACTCTTCAAGATTTCGCGCAACGTGGAGCGGCGGTCATTCAGCTTTGCGCGTTTGTTGCAACGCAAAAGCGCGAATTGCAACCCGATGACGCTGTGACCCGATCGGAAGCGGGAACGTTTATAGGAAGTGATGGCTGGCTGAACCTGGTGATCGGCACCGGCAGCCCAGGGAACAGGCCCGGCAAGTTCCTCACGCCTGAAGGCGTTGATGCCGGCGGCGATAGATACGATTTTTGTCTCGGATTGCGGTAACAATCGCGTCGTGAAATACCGTATGACGGGCTGAGATGTTATCACCAGATCAAACTTTACCCCGTGTTTCAGGCACCACCGGCCTGGTCCTTCCTGGCGGTGGTGCGCGTGGCGCCTACCAGGCCGGAACACTTAAGGCGCTGGTGGAGATTGCTTCTGCGGGTGGCAACCCATTCCAAGTCATCATGGGAGCTTCTGTCGGGGCTATCAATGCCGCTGCTCTTGCTGCCAGCGCGGGCGACATCAAAAAAGGGGCGGACCAGCTCGTCGGCTTCTGGTCGAAGGTGACGCCGGAAAGCGTTTTTCGCACCGATCTATCGACTGTTTTGACAACCGGCGCGCAATGGCTTGCTGCGATGACACCGTTGGGCAGTCTCGGCCTGGCACATCCGCGCTCCTTGCTGGACAGCACGCCACTACGCGAACTGGTTGCCAAGAGTATCAATTTTTCCGCGATCGATGACTGTATCGCGGCGGGCGCGTTGACGGCGATTGGTGTCACGGTGTCTTCGTATGACGAAGCGCGCGCTGTTACTTTCTTCCAAGGTGCGGAGGGATTGAGCGAATGGAAGCGTGCGCGCCGCCAGGGTGTTCGCGTGAAGCTTGGCGTGGAGCATGTGCTGGCTTCCACGGCGTTGCCGTTGATCTTTGAAGCGCAACGTATCGGCAATGAATATTTCGGCGATGGTTCCCTTCGCTTGACCGCACCACTCAGTCCGCCGATCCATTGCGGCGCTGATCGGATCCTGGTGATTGGCGTGCGCGATGCCAACGATCCAACGGGAAATGACGAGGGTGGACGCTATCCAAGTCTCGCCGCTCTGGGTGGCTATCTTCTGGACATGGTGTTCATGGACAATCTGGATGCAGACATCGAGCGCGCGCGGCGGATCGACCGTACCTTGTCATTGCTTCCAGAGGACCGTCGCTCCCAGACCAACTTGCGCCAGGTGGACGTGCTGGTTCTGCAGCCTTCACGCGATGTGCGAGAAATCGCGGAGGAATTTGCCCATGAGATGCCCTGGACGATCAAGTTGTTATTGGGTCGGTTTGGGTTCTGGGGGCGTAACGACTGGCGATTGCCCAGCTATCTGCTTTTCACGCCTGGCTATTGCAAGGCCCTGATTGAACTTGGCTATAAAGATACGCTGGCGCGCAGAGACGAAATCAAGGCGTTTTTGGCTCGCGGGACAAGTGTCTCCGTCTGAGCCTTGAGCGGCAATTGCTTTGCTTCACCCGAGCGGGTATCAAGTGCTTCAAAGCTCGCAAAGCTATTTCCAGATTGATTTGAGATAGAGTGTGCGCCAAAGCCAGACATAGCTATTGCGGAACAACTGCTGACGAAAGACGGCAAGCAAGATGACTGACACCGCCCCGACGACTCTCTACGACAAGATTTTCAAAGACCATGTGGTCGATCGTTCCGAGGACGGCACGTGTGTGCTCTACATCGATCGGCATCTGGTGCACGAAGTCACGAGCCCGCAGGCGTTCGAGGGACTGAGGATGGCGGGACGCAAAGTCCATGCGCCAGAAAAGACGCTAGCTGTCGTCGATCACAATGTGCCGACCACAGACCGTTCGCAGGGCATTGATGATGAAGACAGCCGCATCCAGGTGGAGACGCTGGCGAAGAACGCGGCCGACTTCGGCATCGAATATTATAACGAGCTCGACAAGCGGCAAGGCATCGTACACGTCGTCGGTCCTGAACAGGGCTTCACGCTGCCAGGCACGACCATTGTCTGCGGCGACAGCCACACCTCAACGCACGGCGCATTCGGAGCATTGGCGCATGGCATCGGCACATCCGAGGTCGAGCATGTTCTCGCCACGCAAACGCTGATCCAGAAAAAAGCCAAGAACATGCTGGTGCAGGTGGACGGCAAGACACCGCATGGCGTTGGCGCAAAGGACATCATCCTTGCCATCATCGGCGAAATCGGCACAGCCGGCGGCACTGGTCACGTCATCGAATATGCGGGCGAAGCGATCCGCGATCTTTCAATGGAAGGCCGCATGACGGTCTGCAATATGTCGATCGAGGGTGGTGCGCGCGCAGGCATGATTGCTCCTGATGAAAAGACCTACGCTTTCATCGAGGGCAAGCCCAAGGCACCGAAGGGTGCGGCGTGGGACATGGCGCGCAAATACTGGGAGACATTGAAGACTGACGATGGTGCGCACTTCGATAAAATCGTGAAGCTCGATGCGGCCAAACTGCCGCCAACCGTTTCATGGGGCACATCACCTGAGGACGTCGTCGCCATCACCGGCGTGGTGCCCGACCCGGCGCAGGTGGACAACGAGAACAAGCGAACGTCGATAAAGCGGGCTCTCGACTACATGGGGCTGACATCCGGCACCAAAATCACAGACATTCCGCTCGACGTTGTGTGGATCGGCTCGTGCACGAACGGACGTATCGAGGACTTGCGCGCGGTCGCCAAGATCGTCGAGGGCAAGAAGATTTCAGACCGCCTGGACTATGCCATGGTGGTGCCGGGTTCGGGTCTCGTCAAAGAACAGGCGGAAGCTGAAGGTCTCGACAAGATCTTCCTTGCAGCGGGCTTTGAATGGCGTGAGCCGGGCTGCTCGATGTGCCTTGGCATGAACCCGGATCAGTTGAAGCCCGGCCAACGCTGCGCCTCCACCTCCAATCGCAACTTCGAAGGCCGGCAGGGCTACAAGGGCCGCACGCATCTGGTGTCACCCATCATGGCGGCAGCGGCGGCATTGGAAGGTCACTTCGTGGACGTGCGCGACTATCCGGGGGCTTGAAACGACAGATGACAGGTGACGTTTGCGGGAAATCACTAATCTTGGCACTTGTTGCGGTTTTAATGCCAGCGTCAGGCGTGTTGGCCGCAAGCCCAAAACAAGAGTGTCTTGCGGCCATTGAGCGCTACAATACCAATCACAAGCAATACCGGGCGTGGAATGAGCGTTGCCGTATTGCGCAGTTTGATATTTCGCGACGCGTTCCTGACGAATGCAATGGGCTAAATCCATATTGCAAGCGCATCAAGCCGGAACTCGGCGTGAAGTGGTGCAGTGCGTCGGCAAAGGTGGACAAACTTGCCAAGGATGGTGCGCAAAAAATGGAGCGGATCATCAAAACGCTCAGCGCTTTGGAAAAAGGTTGTCGGCCGAAACCCGTCAAATTGATGGTGCCGTCGCCCAGGCCGTGATGGTTATGGGGTGCGATGGATTTGCCCGGCAATTGTTGTGGCTCACCCACCAACGCCGCCACGGCGAAGGCGGGGCGTCTTATCCCCCCGAGAGCTCCAATGACTAATTCTTCGACGCGAGGGACTATTCGGGGGCTTGAAACAACCGATATTGGATTTAATCGGTTAACGGTTTTACCGAATGTTAGAGCCGACCTAAGTTCTCCCAACATTTAATGTGTGGCGAAACACAAACGTAATGTCAGCGTGCGTTGACTTAGCGTTCCAAATACGGCATAATTATAGCCACGGTATAATTAGAATAGCCCCCATGCCATGACATTCGGCAAAATCGCGAGAGCGGGATCGTATCAGCAGCAACTGTCTGGATATTCTGCCTTCGTGCCAAAACCGCTACCTCCAGACCCCGCCATCGCGTTTGATGGGGAACTCCAAACATTGCTGTCAAAAGCTGACAGAGCGCTTGGGCGGCTCGACGGATCTGTTCAGACATTGCCGAATCCCGATCTGTTCGTGTTCATGTATGTGCGCAAGGAGGCCGTTCTATCGAGCCAAATTGAAGGAACACAATCATCAATAAATGACATTCTCAAAGTGGAAGCACAGGTTTTTGATCCGCAGCGACCCAACGATGTCCACGAAGTGCTTAATTACGTGACAGCAATGAACCACGGCTTGGACCGCCTTCAAGAACTGCCGCTTTCAATTCGACTTATAAGAGAGATTCACGAGAGGTTAATGCACGGCGTTCGCGGTCATCACAATAATCCGGGCGAACTCCGCACGACGCAGAACTGGATTGGTCCTGGTGGTTGCACATTGCATGACGCAACATTTGTTCCGCCTCCACCTCACGAGGTTGCGAAAATTTTGGGCCAACTTGAAAACTTTATGCATGGCGACGATCAACTACCCATGCTGATCAAAATTGGTCTGGTGCACGCGCAATTCGAAACTATCCACCCGTTTCTCGATGGAAACGGTCGCGTTGGACGCCTTCTTATTACGTTCCTGCTTTGTCAAGCAGACATATTGCAAAAGCCAGTACTGTACCTTTCCCACTACTTCAAAAAACGTCGCATTGATTATTACAATTGCCTCCAGAACGTTAGAGATGATGGAGATTGGGAAGGGTGGCTGAAGTTTTTCTTAAGAGGCATTAGTGAAGTCAGTAATGAAGCCACGGACACGGCTCGAAAAATAGTTAGCCTTCGCGAAAATCACCGAGGGCGTATCACTGATAACTTCGGTCGATCTGCTGCAAATGGCCATACGTTACTCGAATCATTATTCAAACGGCCAATTATCAATGTTGCTACAGTTGCTGAGAAACTAGAAATCACATTTGCTGCGGCCAATAATTTGGTGCAGCGGTTTGTTGATCAACAAATGCTTTTTGAGATCACCGGCCAGCAAAGATACCGGTTGTTTAGTTACGAACCCTACATCAGTCTTTTTTCACAGCCACTGCATCGCTCTTCCGACGGACCTTGAGAATAGGTTCGTCAACGTATGCAAATATCAAAACGCTATCAGAGACCCTTGGCGTTGAGCTAATGTTTGGCGGTTCGTTCCGGCTGGCCGGCTGATCCATTGCGAGCCCGTATTGCATTTGCGTTTGCAAACTGTTTTGCGCGACCTCGCGAGTTGTTACGGGTCGATGCAAGCTGAGGACTCCTTACGGACGCCTTAACCGAACTTCGGGGGTGGGGTTGTGATGTTGCCGAACATGGCGAGCCAGAAGCTTTGGGCGATGCGTTCGGCTGCTTCGATGACAAGTTCGGCTGCCTCGGGCGTGAACGATTCCCGGGCTACAGGCCGAAAGAGGCCGAGCCACCTCTGGAAATCGTTTTCAACCACTTCGGTCAGCGCCACATGCTTGGGCATCGGGCGCCCATGAAAACGCCCTGTGCGCAGCAAGACAGATGACCAGAAATCCTTCATCTTGGCCAGATGCGCGTCGCGGTCTGCAATACGTGCTATAAAAATTGGCCCCAGGCGTTCTTCGGCCCAGACCTTGTCGTAGAAGGTATCGACCAGGTATGAAATTTGCTCTTCAGTGATCGAAGGGTGCACAGGCTGCCGCAGCACATTTACGCGTGGCTCTGCCGAACCTCCCGCGCCATCGCGTCCCTGATACATGCTCACCTCCATTTGCGTCACACAACTATATCATTCATTTTGCTGGAATGATATAGTTGGATTGCGAACACCGCCACTGTTGCATTTGTCGCAGAGATACTGCCGTTTTAGTGCTGCCGGCGTGCCAGGACCTGGGTCTACAACGGGAGACACCATGCGTTTGAATCGTGCCACGGACACCGCCTTGCGCGTCCTCATGTTGCTCGCAAAAGTGCCTGCACCGATGTCAGTGGTTGCGCTTGCTGCACGCCTTGACGTGCCCCATTCCAACGCCATGAAAATCATCGCGCGGTTGAGTGCGGCGGGTTTCGTTGAAACGCAACGTGGACGCGGTGGCGGCGTCACGATGGGTATGCCGGCTGAAGCGATTACTGTCGGACGGATCGTAGCGCTTTTTGAAACCGACATGGCGGTCGTCGAGTGTCTTGGTGATGGCGATGTGACGTGCCCGTTTCTGCCGCGATGCGCTTTGAAACGCGCCATGTCGGCGGCAACTGAAGCGTTCATCGCGTCGCTTGATGGTTACTCACTGGCCGATATTGCCGGACGCAGCCAATTGCCGCGCGCGCTGGTCACGGGTTGAACAGCAGCTTGTGGTAGGTTTCGCAAGATTTTCATGCCAGCAATATCGCATAATCGTTTTATATTTTAATGAAACGGTTTGGTTTGCGAAACGCAAATGCCCGCCAAATTCGTTGACCGCCGTCACGGATCAAGGTGATTTCCCGCTGGGCATTTGGCGTTGCTGTCACGACTGGTGCCTTTGCTTTCACCAGTGCGGGAAATGCACCGCTCATCCACCTGCTTCAACGCTTTCTTGATGCTCCATGCAGATGGCGAGGCTGTCGGCGTTAGACAGCGGCTCATCCAGCAATCCGCAGCGATGTGGCGCAGTTGCGCCTTTCTTGTGTGCACCGCGCTGGAAGAAGCGACATGTGTGACACGCACCGAATGATTTGCCGCCATTGCGGTTGATCGTCTGTCTGAGTGCAGCACGTAGCGCAACAACCAAGGTTTCAACATCCGCCGAGGGGTCCGCAGCGATGTCATGAGCAAGATCGATTAACGGATCTTTCGCCAGCGCGATTTGACCAGCATCCGTCAAGACGAGTTCAACTGAGCGACGATCCTTCACATTGGGCTTACGCGCGATGAAGCCTTTGTCCTCAAGCGCAATGAGCGTCTGGGAGACGGTGCCGCGCGTCGAGTTTAAATAGTCCGCCAATGCCGCAGGTGAACGAGAAAACCGGTTGGCGCAGGCAACATACCGCAACGCTTCCCATTGCGCGGGATTGAGCCCCGTGCGCGCGTCTGCACTGCGCGAGAGACGCTCCAGGCGATCAATGAGATGCGCCGCCTCCAGGGCTTGCTTCAATTTTTTCATAGCGACTCGCTACTATTTATTGACTTATGGTTTTGCGTGTGCTTCATGTTCAATAGTAGCGAGTAGCTACCAACAATTCAAGGAGGCCAAGAGTTGCCCCGTCTTGCCACCGCCGCGGACTTTGCACTGCTCGTTACATCTGCGGTTACGTCCTCTGCTACAGCCCAGGAGAAAACTATGTCGACCATTCCCGGCTACCGCCTCAACGATCCTGCCTTGCCGGCGTCGCCTTTGACGGTTGCCCACCTTGAAGACCTGAAGGGATCACTTCTGCTTGGCCCCGATGACATCATTGCCCTGCGCAAGGCTGAAAGCATTGTTTCCGACCAGATCGAACAGATCCTGGATGTCTGGTACGGCTTCGTTGGCAGCACACCTCACCTGCTCAAGTATTTTTCAGATGCCAAGACCGGTGAACCCGATACGGCTTACCTTGGCGCCGTGCGCAAAAGGTTCGGGCAGTGGATACTCGACACTTGCCGGGCAAATTTCGACGCGGAATGGCTTGCCTGGCAGGATGAGATCGGCCGGCGCCACCATCGGGTCGGCAAGAACAAGACGGACGGATCAAACGCTGTACCGCACATTCCCATGCGGCACGTTCTTGCGCTTTCAATTCCGATCTCTGTTACTATGAAGCCGTTTCTGGAAAAGAAGGGTCATTCCCCAGCCGAAGTTGACGCCATGCATGCGGCATGGACGAAAGCGGTGCTGCTGCAGGCCATATTGTGGTCGCGCCCCTACACCAAAGAGGGTGACTTTTGATGCTTAAGGAAACGCGGCCTCCCGAGCTTGTCGTATCGCAATGGCTCAATACATCAAAGCCACTGTCACTTTCGGGTCTGGCCGGACGCCCTGTTCTGATCCATGCGTTCCAGATGCTTTGCCCGGGCTGCGTGGCGCATGCGATACCGCAGACACAGAAGGCGCATCGCGCCTTCGGAGGCACAGACCTCCAGGTGATTGGATTGCACACCGTATTTGAGCATCACGACGCCATGACACCGGTTGCGTTGAAGGCGTTCGTTCTGGAATACGGGTTAACGTTTCCAATTGGAATTGATGAGGCAGGGGTGAACACGCCCTTGCCGGTCACAATGCAGCTTCATGGCATGCGCGGCACGCCAACAACGATATTGATCGGGCGAGATGGCAACCTCATAGCTCACCAGTTTGGTCAAATAGATGACATGGCGCTCGGTGCGATGATCGCAACTGCGCTGGCCGCTGACGGCGATGCGGTGGGCATTCGTAAAACGGCTGGTGACAATAAAAGCTGCGCCGGTGATCGTTGCAAGTCGCCGTGACATTGCCTGCGCTGTCACGCATTTCTTCTGCGCGCCATCACTCGCCGCGCAGAATGGCGAGTGCTTCTTTCGGGTCGATGCGGCCATCATACAAGGCGCGGCCGCTGATGGCGCCTTCCAGCATCGCGTACTCGGGTCGCATAAGAGCCTTGATGTCGTCGATCGAGGCAAGCCCACCTGAGGCAATGACGGGTATCTCGACAACACGGGCAAGCTCAGCGGTTGCCGCGAGGTTCAATCCGGTCAGCACGCCATCGCGGTCGATATCTGTATAAATGATTGCGGCGACGCCAGCGTCCTCGAAGCGCCGCGCCAACGCAACGCCCGTCAACTCGCTTGTCTCAGCCCAACCTTCAACGGCAACATTGCCGCCTTTGGCATCTACGCCGACGGCGATCTGGCCTGGGAACTGTGCACAAGCTTCGCGAACGAGATCTGGATCACGTACGGCAACGGTCCCGAGGATGACGCGACGGATGCCCTTTTCAATCCACATCTCGATTGTTTTCAAGTCGCGGATGCCACCACCCAACTGGGCTGGCATTTCAATGGCGGCAAGAATTGCTTCAACCGCTGCAGCATTGACAGGCCTGCCCTCGAACGCGCCATTCAAATCAACGATGTGCAGGTATTCAAAACCCTGGGATTCAAACAACCGTGCCTGGGCGGCAGGATCGTCGTTGAAAACAGTTGCCTCGCTCATCTCGCCAAGCTTGAGCCGAACGCACTGGCCGTCTTTCAAATCTATTGCAGGGAAGAGAATCAAAGTTGCACCACCAGATATTGAGGTTATAGCACTGACACGCCACGACATATGCCGGGTGTGAAAAGCGCCTTGAGAATGCTGTCTTTGCAAGCGACAAATGGCATTCGCGCCTCAGCGTCAAGTCATCAGTTCTGTCGTGTTTGAAGAGTTTGTCATGCCGTCCGCCGTTCAATCCTCATTCCGCCTCAAGGCCAGTTCAAATATGCCGCCGGCAGACCGTCCTGAAAGTAGCAGGCTGGTGGAAGCCGACGCCATCGAGATATGGATTGCGCGTTGGCTACGGGTGCCGATCAAAGCGCTGATCCAGCGATACGGCTGCGATGCGCGGCGGCTTTACGAGGTCTGGTGGGGGGAACGGTTTCCCGCCAGCCGGGCGAAGGCAGAGGCCCAATTCAAGGCGTGCTATCCGAGCCTTGCCGACCGCACCAGCTTTGGCTACCGGCGCATACCACGCGCGCGGCCGGGTGACGAGCAACTGGGTTTTTTTGATTAATATTTTGTTAACCTTTTCAGTGGGTAGGGCCCTCGCCCGGCACATTTGCTCGGCTTTGCCCCAAGTTCTGCCGCACCGGGAACCGAAAAAGAACAAAATTAGAACTGATGCTAGACATGCCCGCTGATTCATGGCATGTTCTACTTACGTTCCGAGCTGGAACACAGTGATCCCCCGGGAGTTCGTAGCGCGTTTTCCTCCCACTCAGCCCTTAATACAGTGAGAGCCCCCCCATGCGCACGTTCCTCATCTCCTACGACCTTGCCAATCCGGTTCAGAACAAGCACGCCATCGCTCAGTCGATCATGTCGGCTGGTGAGCGTTGGGCACGCCCGCTGGAAAGCACCTGGTATCTGACTTCGGACAAAGACGAGGCTTCGCTTGCTGACCGTATTGGCCCGCTCCTTGATACGGATGATGGCCTGCTGATCCAGTCGGTAGACGATCAGGCGGTGCTGACCAACACGTCCTTGCGTTGGTTCCGGCAGCGCCGCGTTTCGATGGCAAAGGCCGACGCAATCGATGTTGGCGAAAGCAACGTCGTCGCGTTCCCGGCGCCGGCACCCACTGTCGAGGACGAGCCGGAGCTGCCATTCGCACAGGCGAGCTGATTGCCAGGCGAGGCAAGGACCGGCTGGAAAAAACCAGCCGACAATCGTGCAAGCCTGACATGAGAATGCAGACAGCGCGCGCATCGCGGCTGTCCAGCCCGAAGCAGTGTTTCAGTCCCCAGCCCCTGCCGGCATTGCCCCAACCCAAACACCAGCCGGCAGGGGATCCCCATCAGTTGTATTGCGTTTGTTAAGCCACCGCCGATAGCCGGTGCTCGTACCTGCCGGCACGCCCCCTGATCCAAGCACCCCGGAGTTCCCCCAATGGCCGCATTCGCTAACCTGCCGCACGGCGCCCAAACCAAGACCTATATCGTCACCCACACGCAGAAAGACCCCGCACAGAGCTATGGCCTCGTTGCTGAGGGCCTGCGGCTCGTTTCGTCGGAATATACCAAGATCGACAAGAACATATGGCTGGTGCGTTCGGCCGCGACTGCTGATGGCGTTGCCAACGCGGTGATCCCTGGCATCGGCCGGCGCGATGAAATTCGCGTCATGGAGGTGGGCGCTGAGATGGTTCACTACCAAGCCTCACGCGTTTGGAACATGGCGCGATTAGATGCCGATGAATTGCTAGCGCTGCGGCATTGATTGCCTGGCTGGCAAGTCGTGTCGGGCAAACTGCCACACGTAACGTTGCAGCACGTGTCGGCGCGAAACCCGGATTTTTTCGCGGTGTGATCGCCCGCTACAACACGATCTATCCTGCGGTGCGTTAGACTTGTGTGCGCCCTCCGGGCGCTACCTAAGTGTGCGCGCTGAACAGCTACATATTTGCGTTCAACATGCACCCCAATGTGGGCGCATGCTTTCCTGAATCCGGCGGCTGCGTGCGCCCCTCTCTCTCCCTCGAACGCACGCCAGCCCCGGACCCAACCAATGAAGGAGCGGCACCGTGAGCCCCGTGCCGCTCCTTCTTGGCGAAAAATCGGCAGGCCTGACGAGGACTATATGCGCACGGTCAACGCAGACGGATATGACAGGCCCGGCGAATGCGAAGCCTGGGTGATTGCGTTTGCGTTGTCGTGGTGCGTTATCCGTATCGAACTACCCATGCAGCCGTGGAGCGCTTGTGAGTCGCCCTCCGGTTCGCGCTTTAATGCGTGGCGCCGTCGCCCGGCCACGGCACAGTCGTCGCCGCGCGCGGCCGCCCGCACCAAAGCAACAAGCGAACGGCGTACTGCTGCGAACGGATGGCGCGGTTAAATGTTCGAGCACTGGAGCAGTTTTAGATGTCGAAGATGTCAAAATCGTCGCCGACCCAATCCTGATCCTGATCGAAGTCATCATCTGCTGAAGCTGTGTCGTGCGAGAGATCTTCCTGCGTCGAGGCATCCTGGCTGGCTGTGGCGGGATCGGCATTGGTTTGCTGTGCTGCGCCCGCACTTGCGGCTTCGGCAGTCGATCCGCCACCGAACAAGCTACGCAGGCTCTCAACGGCTAGAATACCGCCGGCAACGCCTGTCGCCGTGGACATCGCTGAGCGTAAAAAACCACCACCTGATGAACGCTGCGGTTGGGCATCACGCGCGGCCGGTGCAGATGGGCTGTCTTTCGATCCCGCCGCTGCTCCCCACGCAGCAGAACCACCTGCTTGCGGCACTGACGGCGCCGACGCCTGGCCACGATATTCATGAGAACTGCGTGCTGCGACGGGGCGCGTGGTTTGCCCTTGTCCCAAACGGCCTGACAAGAAGCTGCCTCCCGAAGCGGTTGCGGGCGCGCGGGTGGTGCGCTCAGCTTCCAATTCCTCAATGCGTTGGGCAGCTTCCTGCAACTGGTGTTCATAGACGAGAACCGTCTGCACGAGCATGTAGGCGGCATCGGGAGAATTGCGCACCCAATCTTCAATCAGTGCCTGGGCCTGGTGGTCCTTGGCGTCGGGGCGCTGAGCCGAAAGCCGGTCGAACAGATCCTCGATCATACGTCGTTCGTCAGGCGTCATTGCGGTGTCCTCTGGTTTCCAAAGCCACACCTGATATGGGTGGTGGTTTCGACCAGTTACAAGTGAGGCGCCTGAATTTTTTGAATCGCTACGGCAAGGCAATGTTGGCAGGCTATGGCGCCCACGACAGAAAATTCGCGATCAGTTTCAAGCCCAGAGTCTGGCTTTTTTCCGGGTGAAATTGCGTTCCTGCCATATTATCCTTGGCGACAAAAGCGGTGAGCGGCCCGCCGTAATCGGTGCGGGCAACGATGTTGGCTTCATCCTTCGTAACGAAGTGATAGGAGTGCACGAAATATGCGTGCAAGCCATCGCGTCCGGTTGGAATGTCGTCGAGCAGTTTGTGCGGCGTTACGACATCAAGCGTATTCCATCCCATGTGGGGAATCTTCAGTGCCTCATCAGCAGGCTTGATATGTACCACTTCCCCGGCAATCCAATTAAGACCTTCCGTCACGCCATGCTCCAGGCCGCGGGTTGCCATCAATTGCATGCCGACGCAAATACCCAAGAACGGACGTGCTTTGACGCGCACTGTCTCGTCCAACGCTTCGCGCATGCCTGGGACGGATTGGAGGCCACGCTTGCAGTCGCCAAACGCGCCGACACCTGGCAGCACAATGCGATCCGCCTTGGCAACGACGCCTGGATCGGATGTCAGAACGGCCTTTGACGCGCTACCGCATTCGCGCGCGGCACGCTCGAAGGCTTTCAAGGCGGAATGAAGATTTCCCGACCCGTAATCGATAATCGCAACGTCACCCATCGGGGCTGATTACCCCTTGCGCTTGCGGTACAGAGATTGGACGCGGTGCTTGGCGCGTGCCAGTGCTCGCGTACTGAATGCGGGTTTGGGCCTGGCGGTTGTGTTCGACAGTGCCGTTTCGGACAAATCAGACGTGATACTGTTGGCGCGCAGCATCGGTTCACCGGAGAGCCAGCCTTCAAAAAAGCGGCGCTCGCAGTCATCCAATCCACGGCCACACACTGAACCAAGCGTAACCCATCCCGCATCCGCGAGCTTAGTGCTTCGCAGCCAGTAGGCCTCAAAGCCCAGAATGGCGTTGAGCGCCAGCAGCATGGTACCCAACAACGCTTCGGCGAGGCCGAACATCGACAATACGCCATACACCGCCACCAAAATTGCCACATAGACAGCGGTTGCAAGCCAGAGGCGGTTGGCGAGAAGCCAAAACGGACCGAACAGGAACGCGGACCAACTGAAGCCATCCTTCAAAAACAAAAGCGCTTCGGCCCGATCGATGCGATCGACGGGCGGTGACGGGTGTTCGTGCACGGTAAATACGGTCATGCGTCTTTGCGTCGGGAATGGCCAAACTGTTACGATCATCCAGATAGCGTACCTTTCGTGGAGGGAACCCGGCCCGCCTGCCGCGGATCCTGGCTCACGGCCTGACGCAAGGCACGCGCCAAGCCCTTATAGCAGGTCTCCGCGATATGGTGGTTGTTCTCGCCATACAAATTCTGCACATGCAGGGTAATCCCGGCATTCTGGGCAAATGCCTGGAACCATTCGCGGAAAAGCTCCGTATCCATCTCGCCGACCTTGGGACGCGAAAAATCCACCTTCCAGATCAGATACGGGCGGCCGGAAACGTCGATTGCCACGCGGGTCATGGTTTCGTCCATGGGCAGGTGGACGTCGGCGTAGCGGGTGATGCCCACCTTGTCGCCGAGCGCTTTTGCAAAGGCCTGACCCAGCACAATGCCAGTGTCTTCGGCGGTGTGATGATAGTCGATGTGCAGGTCGCCCTTGGCTCTCAGCTTGATGTCAATCAGGCCATGGCGGGCCAGTTGCTCCAGCATGTGGTCGAGAAACCCGATCCCCGTTGAAATGTCGTAGGCGCCCGTACCGTCGAGGTCGATCTCGGCGGAGATTTCGGTTTCCTTGGTCTTGCGCTCGATTTTTGCTTTGCGGCTCACGGGCGGTTCCTCGCTCAGTTTCTTGCCCTCGTCGTCTCAAGCGTTTATCAGCTCAGGTTGCGGCCTGCCAGCCTGCCGGTCACGTTTGCTCACCACGTTCGACTTGAAACTGAGCGCTGCGAAACCTTTATTCTACCGAGCTGCCCTAACCCCATAAACCTATGACAGAACCTCATTTATCAAACCCTACTGCACCACAATGGCACGGGACGACCATCGTAACCGTGCGCAAGGACGGCCAGGTGGTGGTGGCCGGCGACGGTCAGGTGAGCCTGGGACAGACCATAATCAAGGCCAAAGCGCGTAAAGTTCGCCGACTTGGCAAAGGCGATGTGATCGGCGGTTTCGCCGGCGCGACCGCCGATGCCTTCACGCTGTTTGAGCGCCTGGAAGCCAAGTTGGAGCAATATCCGGGCCAGCTCATGAGAGCGGCGGTGGAATTGGCCAAGGACTGGCGGACCGACCGCTACCTGCGGCGGCTCGAAGCGATGATGATCGTTGCAGATGCCACGACAACGCTGGTGCTGACCGGCACGGGCGACGTCTTGGAGCCTGAAGGCCACGTCATGGGTATCGGCTCGGGCGGCAATTTCGCGCTGGCAGCGGCGAAGGCGCTCATTGACCAGCCGCTTTCTGCCGAAGAGGTGGCGCGCCGCTCGATGGCGATTGCAGCGGAAATATGCGTTTACACGAACGACAACGTTGTTGTTGAAGCATTGGCTTGCGACAAATGACAAGCGTTACAAGCGCATGGATCTACCTGCTTGCGGCAGGTGCGCTGGAAGTCTTGATGACGACCGTCTATCGCTACACGGCTGGCATGACGAAATTGGCGCCTTCTGTGGCGTTTGTGCTGATTGGGCTGGCGAGCCTTTATTTTCTCAATCGGGCGCTTGCTTCGATACCCGTCGGCACCGGCTATGCGGTCTGGACCGGCATTGGTGCAGCAGGTACCGCCCTTGTGGGCATTGCTTTTTATAACGAACCCTCGACAACCATCCGCCTTGTTCTGCTAACGGTGCTTGTCGGATCTATCGTCGGCTTGAAACTCGTTTCCAGTAGCTAGATGTGAGCTTTCAACAGGTTGTCCATTCGATGATTCTCAGGCGCATAGAATGGACGTTCACAACAACGCACGACTGAAGCCGCGCGGTCGAGATCGATTGCAGTTAAGATTGTGTAAACAGACTTTTGCAAACCCTTTCGTCAGATCCATGAACAACGCTTCATAAAGATCTATCGTTTAGTGAATGGAGGGTGCTGGCGCGTGCCGCGCCGTAATTTTCGAGTTACGTTCGTGTTCGGAGTTCCGAGATGGCCGGGATAACCTTGAGCGAAGACCAGCTTGACGCGGCTGTTAAAGCGGGCGTTTTGTCAGCCGAACAGATAAGGGATCTTTGGGCGCTAAGCGATGATGGCGACAGGCGTCATGACGCCGATGACCTTCCGGCTGACCGCGACGACGAGCGCTTCCAGCTCTTCAAAGGCTTCAACGACATCTTTTTGTCGATTGGGATTGCGCTGATCGCTTTAGCGATCTTTGCGATGGGCAATCTGCTTGTCACATCGGTTATCGTTGCTGCGACAGTTGTCGGACTGAGTGAATATCTCGTGGTGCGCAAAAAAACAGTGCTTCCGGGCATCGTGCTTGCGTCGATCTTCTCCATTGCGTGGGCAACTTTTGGCGTCCAGCTTCTGGATTGGTCGGGATTTGGCAACGCTTTGACCGGCCCGCCTTTCATTATCAACCAAGCGATAGGGTATGGTTGGGCAACGGTAGCTGCAGCGGTTTTTTATGTGCGCTATCGCCTGCCTTTCGCGTTGCTGATTGTCGGCCTTGGAAGCGGATTAACCTTGGCCTTTGCGGGACTTTACGCAACGGCGCCGACGAGCCCGCTTGTCAGGCTCAACCTGACCGCGCCGAGTACAATGCTGCCTTCATTCCTAGTCGGGGTTGTGGTTTTTCTCGCCGGTATGCGGTTTGATATTTCTGACCCTGGCCGAAAGACCCGTCGCGCGGATTGCGCATTTTGGCTGCACATGGCCGCAGCGCCGCTGCTCGTGCACCCGTTGGTTTCTCCGATACTGTTTAGTCTGCGATCAGCAGAAGGCGGCGGCCTGCAAGCCTTGTTCGTACTCGTGCTGATCGGAGTTGTCGGTCTGATCGCCCTGGCTATCGACCGCCGTGCAATGCTGGTGGCTTCACTTTTCTACCTGATTTCTGCCATCGGTTATCTCCTCAAAACCTCTACCGGGGCAACCACCCTGCATGGCACATTGGCAGTTTCTCTATTCGTTGTCGGCATATTGGTATTAATTCTGGGTCTTGGCTGGCATGGGTTGCGGCGAACGCTGCTAGGGCTTATGCCTGATGGACCCTTGAAACGCATACTTCCGCCACCACCTCCAACCGCATGACCAATTTCTCACCTCGCGAAATCGTTTCCGAACTTGACCGGTTCATCGTCGGACAGGGCGACGCCAAGCGCGCCGTTGCCATTGCCTTGCGCAACCGCTGGCGGCGCCAACAACTCTCCGACGAGTTGAAGGACGAAGTGCTGCCCAAGAATATCTTGATGATTGGCCCGACGGGCGTGGGCAAGACGGAAATTTCACGGCGTCTGGCCAAACTTGCCAGCGCACCGTTTCTGAAAGTGGAGGCGACAAAGTTCACCGAGGTTGGCTACGTCGGGCGCGATGTCGAACAGATCGTGCGCGACCTTGTCGAAGTGGCGATCGCTCTGGTTCGCGAATCAAAGCGCAAGGAAGTTCGCACCAAGGCCGAGAAGGCTGCGGAAGAGCGTGTGATTGACGCTCTTGTTGGCGCGACGTCATCGCCTGGCACGCGCGATTCATTCCGTCGCAAATTGCGCGCAGGTGAACTCAACGACAAGGAAATCGAAATCCAGATCACCGATACAGGTGGCGGCATGCCGATGTTTGAGATACCGGGCATGCCCGGCGCGTCCATGGGTGCTATCAACATACAGGATATGTTGGGCAAAGCTTTTGGCGGGCGAACGAAGGCGCGGCGCGTCAGTGTTGAGGACAGCTACGATCTTCTTATTCAAGAAGAGAGCGACAAGCTGATTGATGCCGATCAGATCACCACCGAGGCGATCAAGATCGTCGAGAATGATGGAATCGTATTTCTCGATGAAATCGACAAGATCTGTTCACGTTCAGACACCTCGCGCGGTGGAGCAGATGTTTCGCGCGAAGGTGTACAGCGCGATCTATTGCCCCTGATAGAGGGTACGACGGTTGCCACCAAGCACGGACCTGTGAAAACGGACCACGTGTTGTTCATTGCTTCAGGCGCATTCCATGTCGCCAAGCCGGCCGACCTGTTGCCGGAGCTGCAGGGGCGACTACCGATCCGGGTCGAACTCACCGCTCTGACGCGTGAGGATTTCCGTCGCATCCTGACCGAGCCGGAAGCCAACCTGATCAAGCAGTCGGTGGCTTTGATGGCAACCGAAGGCGTGACGCTTGAATTCACCGACGATGCGATCGAGGCGCTGGCGGACATGGCCGTGTCGGTCAATTCGACAGTGGAGAATATCGGTGCGCGCCGCCTACAAACGGTGATCGAGCGGGTTCTGGAAGAAATCTCGTTTGTAGCGTCAGACAAGGACGGCGAAACGGTGACAATCGACAAAGCCTATGTCGAGGAGCGGATTGGCGACCTGGCGCGCAATGCCGATCTTTCCAAGTTCATCCTTTAACGGTGCTTGAAACGATGCTTGAGCCTGGCGGTGGACGAAACTCCGGCCGGGCGTGCGAACTTCATCGTATTTGCCGCAAGCGGCGGGTTCGCCCTTAATTTGTGATAACGTCGGCGCGTCAATACCATTGATTTACCAATGCACGCTGCGCGAAATGTCCGCCGATTCCAGTGAAACGTTGCTTGACTCGCTGGAGATCCTATCGGATCTCGATGCAGATTCACGGGCTGCTCTGGCCGTTGAAATGCGGCCGCTTTCAATCGCGCGCGGCACCGTTCTGTTACGGCAGGGGGATGCGGCAGACGCGATGTATATCGTGGCCTCTGGACGGTTTGCCGTTTTTCTCGAAGGACGCGCGACGCCGATCGGCGAAATCGGACCGGGCCAGCCGATCGGTGAAATTGCATTTCTAGCAGGCGGTGTACGCACCGCTACTGTCACCGCCTTGCGAGACAGCCTCGTACTACGCCTCGACAGGACGCGCTTCGACAAGGTTACCGCAACCAACCCCGCGCTATGGCGCCTCATCACAGTGGCGCTTGCACGGCGTGTTGCCGACCTGAATGCGGCACGCCCAATTCCACCAGACCCGCGACCGCGCACCCTGGCGCTGATTGGCGCTGGATCTGCTCCCATACCAAATGCATTTGTACTGCAACTGGCTGAAGCCATCGGCAGACCTTCGCAGAAGCGAAAAGTGCGTGGCCGGCGCGTGCAGATTGTCGATCGTGCACGGGCCGAAGCGCTTCTACCGGCGGGGGTCTCATACGATTCGGCTGAGGCCACGACTTTATTCAACGACATGGAACGGCAGTCCGATTTCGCGCTTTATATCGCCGAACCAAGTCTCACCGCGTGGTCCGACAAGGCCATCCGCCAAGCAGATATCGTGCTGGCCGTCGGCAAATTTGACAACGAGCCTTCGCCTAACGCGCTGGAACGGCGGGCGGCGGAACTCTTGCCACCTGCCTCTATTCGTCTGGTGCTGTACCATCAAACACGCAGTGCAATCACAGGCACGCAGCGTTGGCTTGCCGGGCGCAACGTGGCAATGCACCATCACGTCGCGCTCGACAGGCGTGAAGATTTCACGCGACTGGCGCGTTTTCTGAAGGGCACAGCGGTGGGTCTCATTGCCTGTGGAGGCGGCGCGTTGTGCACGGCACAGATCGGACTTTATCGTGCGTTCATCGAGGCGGGCGTGACATTCGACATTATGGGAGGTACTTCGGGCGGGAGCGCCTATACGGCTGCTTTCGCGCTTGGCCGCTCGCCTGAAGATGTCGAAGCGGCAACGCATGAAATGTTCGTTGAAAACCGCGCCATGCGCCGGCTGACCTGGCCGCGCTATAGCCTGATCGATCACAAGCATTTCGATGCGGAGCTCAAGCGGCTTTACGGTGGCTATGATATTGAGGATCTTTGGATCCCGTATTTCGCCATCTCCACCAATCTTTCCTGCAATGCATTGCATCGGCACGAGGCAGGCGACCTTTGGACTGCGGTCAGGGCATCTGCTGCGATCCCCGTGGTGCTTCCACCCTTCTACACCGCCGATGGTCAAATGCTGGTCGACGGGTGCCTCATCGACAACGTGCCGATCGGCACCATGCACGACATCAAAAGCGGGCCCAACGTGGTCATGAGCTTTGAGGTGCCGCAGCTTCAACGCTTTGATGTCGCCTATGATGCATTACCCTCGCGCCGTGCCCTGGTTTCAGCAGCCATGAACCCGTTCCGGCGAAATGCTTTGCCTGCGGCGCCAGGACTTATGACGGTTTTAATGAGAAGCCTCATGGCTAACCGGCAGGATTTCACGCGCAGCATGGGGGATGAGGACGTTCTGGTTATCCCGCCCGTGCCTGAGGACATGGGCTTTCTTGATTGGCAACGTCACGGCGAACTTGTGGAACTTTCGTATCGCTGGGCACAAGCAGAACTATGCCGGGAGGGCTCTCAACTGCAAAACTGGCTGGATAGCGTGATGGTGGACGATTGAGCTGTTTAGAATACGGCCTCTAATAATTCGAATTTTAATTTTTTTGAGCCGACAATAATGGCTCTGCAGGGCTTTTGTGGCGTCGCGCCCTAGTTGATCGATGTTGCGGCACGCTGGGTATCAACTAAGGCACGACAAACGCCACACTAAGCCAATGATTTTGCTAGTGGCCTTCATGTCGCGCCAAAATTGTATGCGGTTGCGGCTATGTTTCAATTTTGGCGCGACAGGCCACTATGCCCCGAAACGATATTCTGAACGGCGCGGTATATGGTCTGGCTTCCGAAAAATTTCGAATCTGTCCGGGACATGAGCCGAATGCCGCCCGGCTTGGCGGCGGATGTTGCTTTCCGCCTGTTCTGCCTGCCGTCGTTTTCTGACTGGCGACCCAAGGAGCACGATAGGCTGGCCCAGCGGGCGCGGTATTACCTGCGTTCTGCACGGTGGCAGACCATTGCGACGCCGTTGGGCCGACTGAGATGCTACGTGTTTACACCTGATGAAGGTGACCCCCTGGGTACAGTCCTCATGGTGCATGGCTGGACCGGCGAAGCATCGTTCATGACCGCGCTTGGGGAAGCCGTACGCCGGGCCGGATACCGCGTTGTGCTTTTCGACCTGCCCGCACACGGGATGAGTGAGGGCCGTTCGACAAACCTCATCGATTGCGCCCGCGCGGTTATCTTCGTCGCCGACGTGTTCGGACCGTTCGAAGCAGTTCTGTCGCACTCGTTCGGCGGAATGATCACGATGGTAGCGGCCGAAGGCCTTGCGCCAATGCCGCATGGAATGGACGCCTTGAAGTATGTGCTGGTGGCGAGCCCGAACCGGCTGACCGACATTACTACGGCTTTCTGCAAGGCACGCGGAATGACCAATGAGGGTCGGCGCGCATTTGAACAGCGCCTGGAACGCATTGGACGGCGGCCAATCGAATTTTTCAGCGTCGGACGCCTGTTAGGCACGACCAACCGACCTGCACTGGTCATTCACGATACACACGACGACGCCGTGCCGTTCGCGCGCTGCAAGGAAATCGTCGATGGCGTGCCACTGGCCACGCCCAAGACATTCGACGGGCTAGGCCATCGCAAGATCCTGTTTGCCTCGCAGGTCGCGCGGACAATTATTTCATTCCTGCGGCACTGACCAGAATCACCGGCCAGACCGTGGCCAAAATCAAATTCGGGGCGCGGCAAAAAAACCGGATTGACAGAATTTACGGTCGCTATATCTCAACGAAACGGTGAGATCGTATTGACGCGTTGACTGCTTGCTTTTGCCAAGACCGGAGCCAACCGACTTGGAGAACAGCACAATTTCGTCATGCCGGCCATACCGGGGGCGGCCCTCAAGCCGTGGCTGAGCCATCCAGCAGCGATGGCTTTGGAGTGTTTTGACACCCATGCGCAATCCTGTTGCACGCGCCAAGACGGCGCGCGGTTCGTTCCCTCTGGGTAGCCTCGGGCCTGTGGCCGATCTGGAATCGCACTTGCCAGAAGACTGGTGGCGCAAGCTTTTCAATGCGCTCTACGTCAAAACAGATGGCGACGTGGTGGAGAATGCCGAAAACACGCGGCGCGATGTCGATCTCGTTTTATCGGCGCTTCAGCCAGACCTTAATTCAAGGATCCTCGACCTGTGTTGTGGACAGGGTCGACACGCGCTGGAACTGGCGCGCCGCGGCTATTCCAACGTCATGGGGCTTGACCGGTCGCGCTACCTTATTCGGCTGGCCAAGAAGAGAGCCCAGGCCGAAAAACTGCATGTTGCATTCCGCGAAGGAGACGCACGACGGCCAAGGCTGGCGGAGGGCAACTTCGATGCCGTCCTGATACTTGGCAACTCATTTGGCTACTTCGCCAAAAAGCAGGACGATGAAAAGGTGCTGGGCGCGGTGGCGCGCCTGCTCGCTCCAGGCGGGCGGGTTTTCCTTGATCTGACTGACGGCGGATGGATCAAATCGCAGTTTGAACCGCGCTCTTGGGAGTGGATCGACGAGCACCACTTCGTATGCCGCGAACGCTCATTGGCTTCGGACGGTGAGCGGCTGATATCGCGCGAAGTGATCGTGCACGATGAAAGCGGCGTGCTGGCCGACCAGTTCTATGCCGAACGGCTTTACACCAAGGAGGACCTGACTGAAATCCTCAGCCGGCTTGGGTATCGCGATATCGCTCATCACGGCATGGTGGATTCGATATCGAGCCGTGAGCAAGACCTCGGCATGATGGCAAAGCGCATGCTTATCACTGCCGCTGCGCCGCCGAGAGCGCGAAAGGCAAGAGGCAAACGCAAGACGCTGGACGTTGTCGTGGCGATGGGCGACCCACGCCGCCCCGATCTCATCAAACGCGATGGGCAGTTCAATCCCGAGGACATCGAAACGATCAATACGCTGAAAGATACGTTGGCGGAGCTCAAAGGCTATCGTTTCCGCTATGTCGATGATCACGAACATTTTGAAGAGAAGATCAAGCGGGAACCAGCGGATCTGGTTTTGAACCTTTGCGATGAGGGCTTCAACAACGACCCGTTTATGGAGCTTCATGTGCCAGCGCTGTTCGAGATGTGGGGGCTCAATTACACGGGTGGAGCGCCGCGCTGCCTGGCGACGTGCTACGATAAGGGCCTTGTCAGGGCTATCGCGTTGCAGCTCGACATCCCCGTTCCACTTGAGACCTACATTCGCAAAGGCGACCAGGGGGCCACCTTGCCATCAGTGTTTCCCGCGTTGCTGAAACCGAACTTCGGCGACAGCTCTGAGGGTATTACCAAGGACGCCGTCGTCAGCGACGAACGGGGCCTGATCAACTATCTCGACAAATTGCACGCCAGCTTTCCCAACCGCCCGGTGCTGGTGCAGGAATTCCTGCCAGGCGGTGAGTACAGTGTTGGCCTGGTCGGAAACCCTGATATGGGCCTCAAGGCGCTGCCGCTGCTAGAAGTCGATTATTCAAAGCTCGATAAGAACCTGCCGCAGATCCTGGGGTATGAATCGAAATGGTTGCCTGATAGTCCCTACTGGTCAAGCATCGCTTACGGCGAGACACAGCTTGGAGAGCGCGAACAATCCAAACTCGTCGAATATTCGATGCGGCTTTTTGAGCGGCTGGGTTGCCGCGATTATGCGCGCTTCGATTTCCGCGCGGACGCCAATGGCCAGATCAAACTGCTTGAGGTCAATCCCAATCCCGGCTGGTGCTGGGACGGCAAGCTCAATCTGATGGCGGGCTTTGCGGGCATGACGTATGGCGAGCTGCTGCAATCGATACTGACAGCCGCCGAGGAGCGGCTCGGGCTTGATGCACGGCGATTGAATGCCAGAAATGGTGTTTCAGCAAGCGAGCAACGGTGATCTGCCTGACCTCTGTTCTACGCGTTCAGCCTGTTTGCCGATGCGTGTGTGCGTCAATTTGAGGTTGACCCATCGCGAAGGGAAAGGATGAAGAAAGCAAGCGACTGCATTTCGTCCTGCGTGAGATGATGGTTTGGCATCATCGGTGGAACCGACTTCAGCCAATCAATTATGCCCTGCAGGGTTTGTCCCTGGCGCTTGGCAACTGCCGCAAAGGCGGGAACAGTTCCAGGCCCGGTTTTGTCGCCCTGTCCGGCGTTCATATGGCAAACCGCGCATAGGCGCTCGGCGAGCAACTTGCCGTTATCGTTGTTATCTGCGGCGTTTGACGGCGCAATCAACGTAAGCAGCAAGACGCAACCAAGGGAAACCGGCGCCAAGGCTCTTCTAATACTGTAATTATGTGTCCTATTCGACATGGACTTGCCCTTGTGCGATGGGATCCGCCAAGACTACCGCATGTCTTTTATCTCTGTCACGGTGGCGTGCTGGCCGGGACTGGCTAGCTTTTTGGTTTGTCGCATTTGAGGACAGCTTGGCCGAGTGGTTCCATCGTGGCGCGAAACGCACTAGATATGGGTCAGCCGCGCTGGATGTGATGGGCGTCGTGCGGCGACGTTAATGTTAAAGTTTACAACCTGCGCGAAGGCCTTTGCACTTATGGTTCTCGTTCTCAACGCCGGCTCGACTGGAAACGACAGCGCTAATCTTGACTTGGCGACCGATGGGCGGCCGTCTTTAGCGGGCATGGACCGGGCGCATCTGATGGCGGCATTGTCTTGTGCCGGCGTACCGGAACGGCAACTTCGCATGCGGGTCAGCCAACTGTGGAGCTGGATTTATGCGCGCGGGGCGACGTCTTTCGATGCAATGACTGATGTCTCCAAAGACCTGAGGACGAAACTTGAAAGCCGCTACACGCTCGACCGTCTGGAGATCGTCAGCGAGCAGGTTTCCGTCGACGGGACACGCAAATGGCTGCTGCGTTTGCCAAAGCGTGGCCACGAGGCCAAGGCACCCGAAGTCGAATGCGTCTATATTCCCGAAGCTGAGCGCGGCACGCTTTGCATATCGAGCCAGGTTGGCTGCACACTGACCTGTACGTTCTGTCACACGGGTACGCAACGCTTGGTGCGCAACCTTGAAGCCGAAGAGATTGTTGGACAGATCCTGCTGGCGCGTGACCGGATCGGTGACTGGCTGGGCGCAGCACCGCCGGGTGATGGCAGGCTTCTGCCGACGACCGAACGCAAAATCACCAATGTCGTGCTGATGGGCATGGGTGAACCGCTTTACAATTTCGATAACGTCAAGACGGCGATGGATGTGGCGGCGGACGGCGATGGACTGTCGCTTTCCAAAAGGCGCATTACGCTATCGACCTCCGGAGTGGTGCCTGAGATTGCCAGATGGGGCGCGGTGGCTGGTACGATGCTGGCGATCTCGTTGCACGCGGTGCGCGACGAACTTCGCGACGTTCTCGTGCCGATCAACAAGCGGTATCCAATAGCCGAACTGCTGGACGCATGCCGCACCTATCCAGGGCTCTCGAATGCACGACGCATCACGTTCGAATACGTGATGCTGAAAGGCGTCAACGACAGCCCTGGGGATGCGAAAGAACTGGTGCGTCTCCTCAAGGGCATTCCAGCAAAGATCAATCTGATCCCGTTCAACCCATGGCCCGGCACACAATATGAATGCTCAGACTGGGAGGCGATTGAAGCTTTTGCCGATGTCGTAAATCGCGCGGGATATGCCAGTCCGATCCGAACGCCGCGCGGCCGGGATATCCTTGCCGCCTGCGGACAACTGAAATCGGAAAGTGAGAAGCTGCGCGCTTCGGCACGGCGCAATCCTGCCGATGCCGACAACGCCCGCCTGGTCCCTGTCGATAAGTGCGCCGATCCAGACGTTGGCGGGGCGTGACAGCATGGTCTGGCAATCGGTGGGGCGTTTCATCTGGGTTCCGATCGCGGCGCTTGTCGCGGCCTTGGTGAGCGGGTTTGTTCTGTTTACGCTCGGACTGGAGCGAATTACCCAGGCCACGCAAGGGAAATGGGACGACGCAGATACGCTATCGGGCCTGTTTGACCTGCTTGTTCAGGGGCAGGCTCTTGTTACGGGTTTAACTGTGGTTCCAGCGCTCGCAGTGATTATCATCGGTGAAGTGGCGCGCATTCGTTCAGCATTCTACTACGTAACGGGCGGCGGGCTGGCGCTGGTGGCCGTGCCGCTGCTGGCTCGCTATAGCGATCTTTCAACGATTCCATCTGTGCTGTGGCAGGTTTTTGCCACGGCTGGATTCGCCGGTGGCTGGGTCTATTGGCTGTTGGCCGGCCGGAATGCTTGATTTGACGTTGCGGCGCTATTCCCACATTCAATCGCAAACCGGCTGGGCCGACTTGTATGTAATCGACACCGGCCTATACAGTCATTCCCGATCGGGTTCATGGTTCGTGGAAACATGAACACGGTCTGAGTTTCTGATTGGAGCATGTTTTTCACGCTGAACCGCTGCACACTTCAGCTAAACATGCTCTTTCGTCTGGAGCACGTTTTTCACGCTGAACCGCTGCACACTTCAGCTAAACATGCTCTTTCGTCTGGAGCATGTTTTTCACGCTGAACCGCTACACACTTCAGCTAAACATGCTCTAGCTTCTTGTTTGGTCGCATTTTCTTCGACGAACCGGTGTCCAGTTCGTCGGACAATGCTCTAGCAAGTTTGGGAGGGACACCCGTGCGCACTGTCTTACGAGTGTTTCTCGGTTTCATTGTCGCGATTCTTGCCGCGGCGGCGATCGAGGTCGTGTTCGCACATCCGCCGACGGGTTGGGCCGAGCAAGAGGGGGAAACAGTTGCAAGCCAAATGCTTGCGCTTGGCGTCCTGACTTTGAAAGCGGCCACGCATACGGCAATTTTTTCAGCGCTTTTCGCACTGATTGTTATTGTAATCGGTGAATGGCTGCATCTGCGATCTTGGTTCTTTTATACCGCCACAGGAGCGGTTATCGCGTTCGGTGGTTTCCTGGCGCAATACGCGGCCGAGCAGGCAAGTTGGCCGACAATCGTCAATACCTACGCCCTGGTTGCGTTCATCACGGCTGGTGCCGTGGGTGGATGGGTCTACTGGTTCGTGGCTGGCCGCAACGCAGGTCGGCGGTGCAAGCCTGCGACGCGTTCTGTGAAAGATAAATCCAACTCCCGCGAAATCCCGGCCAGCGAGGCTGATCAAACCAGCGGTGAAGCTTTAAAGCGGAGTGCGGAGGCTGCTTCGCCTGGACGCGTGGTCGATGAGAGCCGCGATGACGTGAGTCAGGCAGCAGACCTGGCAAGCGGCAATGCGACAAGTGAAGGGGGAACAAACGCGAAGGCGTCCTCTACATCCTCCGTACCCGACGCTGGTTCCGGACGATCGCGCATTTATGTTGCAGCTCGTACTGTCCCTGATAGTGGCGGTGGAAACTCATAAAGCTCAAAATGAGGACAAAATCGCGGGAAGACTGCGAGACACCAGATCCCGACGATGACCCGCCTTAGGTTCCGGACTCAATAGAAGTAACTATACTTTTGATTTTCAACAAACTTTTTAAACGCTGAACCGCTCCACACTTAAGCTAAACATGCTCTTTGATCTGAAGCATGTTTTTCACGCTGAACCGCTTCACACTTCAGCTAAACATGCTCTTTGATCTGAAGCATGTTTTTCACGCTGAACCGCTCCACACTTCAGCTAAACATGCTCTTTGATCTGAAGCATGTTTTTCACGCTGAACCGCTTCACACTTCAGCTAAACATGCTCTTTGATCTGAAGCATGTTTTTCACGCTGAACCGCTTCACACTTCAGCTAAACATGCTCTTGTGCTGCATTGCAGTAAGTTATTGCTGCGGCGCAAGATAAGTGTTATAAACTTCAAATTGCACATGCTCGCCGGCACACGCGCCAAGTTGTGACCTGTCATTATCGAAATTCATCGGAAAGAAGATGCGTCAGACTGACATGATTAACGCCGGCCAGCGCATCGCCCAATGTACGATGCAGGCGGGATTCGGTTTTGCAACGGCCGCGTTCGTGGCTCAGGCAAATTTGTTCGGACAAGCTCTTGATTTTTGGTCGAAAACAATTGAAACGGCCACGAAACCAACGCCAGCTCCGAAATCCTGGTATCGCAATCCAAATGCCAGAACCAGCCCTAAGCCCAGGACCAGCCCGGCAACCGCCAGCGCGTTCGCATTCCCCTTTGCAATGCTCGCGTCGCCACCTTCGCCTACAGCGCCGACCATTGCATTCAATCCTTTCGCACCTTTTGCTGCGTGGATGACGGCCTGGCCGCCACAAGGCAATCCGATGGCTTGGCCAATGGCAATGGCGATGATGGGTGCGGGGGTTCCCCGCAACGTCGCTTACCCGCTCGCCGAAGCAAACACCGCTGCCATGGATGCCGCCGCAACGGCCAGCAGGGTCATGGAAGACAGCTTTTCCAGCTATCGCTCCAACGGCGGACATGCGAGCACCTTGGTCCGCGTTTCCGAGGCTGGCTCGGGCAGTGCGATGTCAGCGTGGGTGATGGCGATGGTGCCTCTTGCACTAAATTTCATGGCCAATTGGGCCAGCCTGTTCGGGCAGGTGGCTCGCACGGTTTGAGTTATTCCAAGCCGCAGCCACGTAAATAGCAAAGGCCGCCCGTTTCCAGAGCGGCCTTTTTTATTTGTTCGCTTGGCTCAGAGTTACTGCGCTTTTGCGGGAGGCTCTTTTGCCTTTGTGGTAGACTTTTTGGCCGGTTTCTCGGTTGCCGTCTTCTTGGCGGGAGGCCGTTTTCGGCAATAGGCTTTTACTTTTTTGCCATCCTTGCGCGTCGTGGCGTCAACCCATGAGCACGTGTCGCCCATCTTACCGCAAGCGGTCTTTTCCAGACCTTTGCATGGTGACGTCGTCGCCTTTTTTGCTGCGGCCTTGGGTTTCGCCGGAGTTGCGGGTTTTGCTGGCGTCGCAGCCGGCGCGTCAGGTTTCTTCTGGGCCTCGGCCGTTGGCGCTAATGAAACTACACATGCAAAACTGGCTATCATTGCCAGGGCCGTCAAACGCAGTTTCGTAATCACGGCAATCACCTCCATATGCTGTTGCCGACGCGCTTTATAGCGATGGTGCATCTTGAGGAAAAGTGAACTCTTCTTCAACCCCGCAGAGACCTGCAAAAGCAGCGGCGCACCGCCTTGCGATAGCGGCCGGTCTGCCGCGGCGAATTTGGTTCAAGAGCAAGCCGCTTGAGAAACAGAATTGGTTCCGATATATCGCACGGCGCTCTATAGTGCCGAGCCGTTTTGAGCGCGCGGCGCTCTCATTCCTTTCCAACCAGCTATTCCGAAGGCCCAGCACCATGTCCGAACCCAAGACCGTCAAAAAGGTCGTCCTTGCCTACTCGGGCGGATTAGATACGTCGATCATTCTCAAGTGGTTGCAGGAAACCTACGGCTGCGAAGTGGTGACTTTTACCGCCGACCTGGGGCAGGGCGAGGAGCTGGAGCCTGCGCGCAAGAAGGCCGAAATGATGGGGATTGCAAAAGAGCACATCTTCATCGAGGACCTGCGCGAGGAATTCGTGCGTGATTATGTGTTTCCGATGATGCGGGCGAACGCACTTTACGAAGGCGTCTACCTGCTTGGAACGTCAATCGCCCGTCCGCTTATTGCCAAGCGGCAAATTGAAATTGCGCGCGAAACAGGCGCCGACGCGGTCTGTCACGGCGCGACGGGCAAGGGCAACGACCAGGTGCGGTTTGAACTTGGCTATTATGCTCTGGAACCGGGCATCAAGATCATCGCGCCCTGGCGGGAGTGGGATTTCAAAAGCCGCGAAGACCTAATTGCTTTCGCCGAAAAACATCAAATTCCGGTAGCCAAGGACAAACGCGGCGAAGCTCCATTCTCGGTCGATGCCAACCTGTTGCACTCGTCCTCCGAAGGCAAGGTTCTGGAAGACCCAAACGAGGAGCCGCCGCCCTACGTCTACATGCGCACGGTTGCGCCGGAAGAAGCGCCCGACAAAGCCACCATCATCACGCTGGGTTTCAAAAAGGGTGACGCGATCTCGCTCGATGGCATGGCAATGAGCCCGGCAACACTGTTGAGTGCGCTCAATGACCTGGGCCGCGACAACGGCATCGGTCGTGTGGACCTGGTCGAGAACAGGTTCGTGGGGATGAAGTCGAGGGGCGTTTATGAGACGCCAGGCGGCACAATCCTGCTGGCTGCGCACCGTGCCATGGAATCTCTTACCCTTGACCGGGGTGCAGCGCACCTGAAAGACGAACTGATGCCGCGCTATGCCGAACTCGTCTACAACGGCTTCTGGTTCTCTCCGGAACGCGAGATGCTGCAAGCACTGATCGACAAGAGCCAGGAGAATGTCGAGGGCGAGGTGCGTTTGAAGCTCTACAAGGGCAATGCCATTGTCATAGGCCGAAAGAGCGAAAAGTCACTATATTCCGACCAACTCGTAACATTCGAGGATGACCGCGGCGCTTACGACCAGAAGGACGCTGAAGGCTTCATTCGCCTGAATGCTTTGCGGCTGCGGACACTTGGCATGCGGGATCGTTAGGCCGCAAGAAGGTGGGGTGAGCGATGCTGACGAAAGATGAAAAGTTGACAGTCAGCTATTACCTCGCCAGCCACGATAGACTACGCGGATACCTGTGGTACTTCGTACCGTTTCTGGTGCCGCCTATTGCTTTCGCGGTGTACGGCTACTGGAAGCAGGATTTTAATGCGATTGCGTTCGCGTTCGTTGTGCTTCTGGTGTTCGCGCTGTGGTACGTGCTGAGCCAATATAATTCGTCTCGCCACCTGCTGGCGGCATTGCGCAAGTATGAAGACGTTGTGCGGGCGCTTGATAAACCGGACGCAAATTCTGATTGAGCCATGGCGCAGGTTGAACAGAGTCGAAAGAGCGAGGGTTATCTGCCCGGCACGATTGGGGCACTGCTTTGTCAATGCGTTGTCATTGACTCCCAAAGCCCCAAAGAAACCAGACAAGCGCGCTCATGGCGACAATCCAAAGTGTTGCCACGAACATTGCGCCAATCCAACTGCGCGGCAACTTTTGTCTATCTGAGGCAAGGGTGCGAAACTCATTCATGAGATCAGGCGGCACCAGTTTTACGACCAGCACAATTCCCAACGGCACAATAACAAGGTCATCGAGATAACCTATTACGGGAATAAAGTCCGGGATCAGATCTATCGGACTTAAAGCATAGGCGAGCAGAGCAAATGCCAATGCCTTTGCGTGCCAAGGGGTACGAGGATCGCGAGCCGCCAGATAAATCGCATGGATATCCCGTTTGACCGTATCAGCCCATTTTTTAGCGCCTGCGATCATTGGTTTTCCCGTTCGTCCCCATCCATCTCAAACCATGCGTGACAAAAACGGTTCAGCGATGCCGAAGAGGCTCAGAGGCAATGAAATTCGCGCGCGAGCGGTTCGTGGATGGTGACGAGCCGATGGCTTGAACGGTAATCTCCGACCTTTGAAAGAACCGCACCTGGGTACCATGACGCGTTACAGGCTCAATAAAACACTCCGTCGATCCTACATCTTGCTTGGCCTTGTACTTGCTATAGCCTTTGTTGCGCGTCTGTCGGAACACATTCCAGGGCTCGCGGGCAGCGGCGCTGAGCAAATCCTGAAAGACGTCTACGACTATCTCAAGGACATGGCGTTGGTGTTGGTAACCGTGATCGCTGCCTATCTGGCAAACGTGTTTCAAAAGCGTTCGCGGTTCGTAGATCATCTTGGCCAGGAATGGCGGCGCATCGTAAAGACGAAGACGACACTGGTCAGCTATTGCGACAGGCCCTACCCATCAATGGACGACTACTTGCGGGCCTATAACAGCATTTCGGAAGCCATCGACAACATGCGCATTGTTTATTGCAATGCCGGTGAGACGTCGTCGCTGGTGGGCCTTTATCCCTATGCGCCGCTCCATGATATGCGCCGCGCATTGCAATGGCTTGATCCGCGCAAGAAGCCGAATACGACGGCGGCAGAAAGGAAACTGGCACAGGATGCCATTCTGCAATCATTCTTTGCGCTGCGCGAAACATTTCTTGAGGAGCTCGATCTGGAAGTGCCGCGCCATCCGCTCTTGATCTCCGGCGGCCGCCGGCTCAAGCGCTCGGGCACCACGCGAGCAGCCCGGAATGAACAGGAGCGCCAACGCAAACGGCAGGATGGTGAACAACAGCCCAGGCCCGACGTCGACAAGTTGCTGGCCCACCTTAGTTATGACGAGGAGCAGCGGGACGCCAAAGCCGAGAACGGCAATGGGAATGGCCGCGGCAAAGGCGCACATTGATGTTTGGGCAGACGTAAACCGATACAATCTGGAAAAATGCCGGTTAACGCTGCCGACAGATTGCTGCCCCGCGCGCATCACGGCGAGTTAGGGATGTAGGCCCGTGGGATATCACACCGCCGGCGAGGGCTATGGTTTCTCCTTCAGCATGGCTTTCGTGCGGATCCGCTTTGCTCGCCAGATCATCTCGCTCAGGGGCGAATAGTTCAAAACCTGCCACAATCCGGATGGCGGTATTTCATACATGGTCACCAAAAACGCCATCGAACCTCGCCAGACCGAGCTAATGGAGATTGGCCAGGAGACATGGGACCGGCTGCTTCCCAATCGCGCCGAAGACTTCGACTACTTTCGCGCCTGCGCCGAAGCGGTGCCGCCGGGGTTCGAGTTCGGGGCTCGTGCTGTTTATTTAAAAGAGCGCATTGTCGCTGTCGCGCCGACGTTCACCGCACGCTATCCCGTTGAGCTGCGGGCGTTAACGATCCCGGCGCGAATCTTCGGGGTGGGCTCACCGTTAAGCGACGACTGCCCGATCGGAATTGCCCCTGAACTGGATGCTGCGACGAGAGACAGTGCCTTGGATGCGCTGATCGGTGCCAAGAAGGATGCGCGCAGGCCGTTGGATTTTCTTGTGCTGAAAGATGTCGCAGACGCGAAGAATGCGGTTCTTGAAGCGGTTGCACGCTCGGCTGACTTTTCAATTGTGCCAACACTGCCCCGCGCCGTGTTCGACGTCGATTTCGCGACGCTGCCGGACTACCTTCAACGCCTTGATGGCAACACCCGCCGTTACCTCCGACACGCGGAGCGGCGGGTTGGATCGGTCGCGATCGAGCGGCATTCGTCAATTAATGAGGACCAATCGCGGCAATTGCATGAACTGTATTGCCAGCAGCAACGTGCGGCGGCGGTCGATTCTGGAATTTTCGATGGGCTTTCGCCAACGTTTTTCTACCGGATCATGGCCAACAAGCCTGAGGGGACCTTGCTGTTGACCTATCGGGTAGAGGGAGAGCTTGCCGGCTTTTCGCTCAGCTTATTCAACAATTACGAGCTGGTTCCTAAATACGTTGGGTTCAGGCAACCGGCCGGTCGACAGCACCGGCTTTATTTCATCAACTGGCTTCGGCTTGTTGAATTCAGCCTGGGACGAGGCATCAAACAGATTACTGCTGGGCAATACAGTTACCCGACGAAGGTCAAGCTCGGCTGCAGGTTGGAACGGAACTGCGTCTATTTCCGGCATCCAAATGCGTTTGGAAACGCGATCACACGGGCTGCTTCACGTTTCATCAAGTTCGATGAGATGGATAGCGATCTGGCCGAGCTGGAACGAAACTCCGCAATTGACCTTTATGCGGCCACGCCCGGCGCCCCGGGGCAGATGCGCACAGATTAGCTTGGTGCTCCGGCTTCCTGTTTGGTCGCGTTTTCTTCGACGAACCGGTGGCCACTTCGTCGGAAAACGCTTCAGGCTGGCGTGGAGGTGTAAATGGGCCGGTTTTCGGGCCGGTTACGGCGGACAAGATCGCGGTTCGTCGTTTCCAGGGCGTGAAAGGCCAAGTTCACCTGACGCGCCATCGCGGCCAGATATTCTCGCACTTCCGGTGGCAGATCGGCATTGGCAAACCGGTCGGGATGATAGGTCTTGGCGAGTGCCACATAGGCTTTATGCACTTCGACGTGGCTGGCGCCGCGCTGAAGGCCAAGTGTGCGGTAGGGGTCGAAGTTTTCGGCTTCGTTGGCGGCGGGGGACAACCTGCCGGCCGGCTGTGCCTTGATGAAGCTAATACCGCGTATGGCGCTCTTGGAGAGCAGTTGGGGTTCCTTCCCGTAGGGCCGAAACTCGATAAATACTCCAGGGCCGTTCAGTACCTCGTGGACGGGACGCGAGGCCGGCATCATCAAATCACCTTTCAGGACAGACTTGTCGTCGAGCGTCAGCTCGGCGGGAATGGCAACTGCCCGGCTTTGAGACATGTTGTCGATGCGCGTGCGTTCAAACATTGTTCCGGTTCCTGGGCATTATCGGCTGTGTCGATATGGGACAGACATTAACGTCTCATTGGATCTGGTGTTTTTCTCAGCAAGAAGCGTGCAAACCTTGAAAAGGCGGGCGCCGTCTGTCACGGATCTGCGGGATTTTTCAACTGCCAACGCCCTGTGACAGCGGCGGCGCTGGCGGTACCAGGGACGATGTGGTACCTCCCAGCCAACTTTTTGCGCCGCACAAGCCCGACTGCTGTAAGTCGGCAGTGTCCGTGGCTTCGTCTACCGCCAGTTCGCACCGGCGCGTACCCATAGATCAGGTTTTCCATGCAGCTTCGCAACATCGCCATTATTGCCCACGTCGACCACGGCAAGACCACGTTGGTCGACCAGCTATTGAAACAATCAGGGGCGTTCCGCGAGAATCAGAAAGTCGCGGAGCGTGCCATGGATTCCAACGACCTGGAGCGCGAACGCGGGATCACGATCCTGGCCAAATGCACGTCGGTTGAATGGCAGGATATGCGTATCAACATCGTCGATACGCCCGGCCACGCCGACTTTGGTGGCGAAGTGGAACGCATCCTCAACATGGTGGACGGCGTCATCGTTCTGGTGGATGCCTCGGAAGGCCCGTTGCCGCAGACAAAGTTTGTGGTGTCCAAAGCGTTGAAATTGGGAATGCGGCCGATCGTGGCGATCAACAAGATCGACCGGCCCGACGAACGTCACCTCGACGTGCTCAATGAGATTTTCGATCTGTTTGCCAACCTTGATGCCAATGACGAGCAGCTCGACTTTCCGGTGCTTTACGGTTCGGGGCGGGATGGATGGATGGCGCTCGACCCGGAGGGCCCCAAGGGTGACCTGACGCCAATGTTTGAACTGATCGTGAGCCACGTTCCGCCGCCGAAGGTGGAGGAGGGGCCGTTGCGGATCCTGGCGACGACCCTTGAAGCCGACCCGTTCCTGGGGCGCATCTTGACCGGTCGCATCACGTCGGGAACGGTGAAGCCGAACCAGCAGATCAAGGCGCTGTCGCGCGATGGCAAAGTCGTCGAAAGCTTCCGCGTGCAAAAAGTTCTGGCGTTCCGAGGACTGGAGCGAACCGCGGTGGACCTGGCGGAAGCCGGCGATATCGTTGCAATTGCGGGCATGGCGGAAGCCACGGTTGCGGACACGCTGTGCGACCCCTCGGTGACCGAGCCGATCCCAGCGCATCCCATCGACCCGCCAACACTTTCAATGACGTTCCGCATCAACGACGGGCCGTTTGCCGGACAGGAAGGCAACAAGGTTCAGTCACGCGTGATACGCGAGCGGCTACTCAAGGAAGCAGAACGCAACATCGCAATCCGCATCACGGAAAATCCTGACAAAGATTCGTTCGACGTTGCAGGGCGGGGTGAATTGCAACTCGCCATTCTTATCGAGAATATGCGCAGGGAGGGCTTTGAACTGACCGTCTCGCGCCCGCGCGTTGTCTACACGACAGACGAAGAGACCGGGCAGCGCATGGAGCCGATCGAAGAGGTCATCATCGACGTTGACGAAGAGCATTCGGGTGCCGTTGTGCAGAAGCTTTCGGAGCGCCGCGCAGATTTGATGGAAATGCGGCCATCGGGCGGTGGCCGTCAGAGGCTGGTTTTTCATGCTCCCACGCGTGGGCTTCTGGGCTATCAGAGCGAACTTCTTTCAGACACCCGCGGCACCGCCGTAATGAACCGCTTATTTCACGAATACGCACCGTTCAAGGGCGAGATCCAGGGCCGGCGCACGGGTGTGCTCATTTCCAATGGCGTGGGTGAGGCGACGGCCTATTCGATCTTTTATCTGCAAGAGCGCGGGCCGATTATGATTTCTCCGCAGACCCGCGTCTACGAAGGCATGATCATTGGACAGCATACACGCGACAACGATCTGATCGTCAACGTCATCGAAAACAAGAAGCTGACCAACGTTCGCGCATCCGGCAAGGACGAGGCATTGAGCCTGACACCGCCGATGCGGCTTTCGCTGGAGCGCGCGCTTTCCTACATCAACGATGATGAACTGGTGGAGATAACGCCAGATTCGATAAGGCTGAGAAAGCGTTGGCTCGACCCCAATGAACGCAAAAAGCAGGAGCGCAAGCGCGAAGCGCAAGTGGCGTAACACTCAAGCGATCGCTGCATCGAACCACAAAAATGAATGGGCCCGCATCGGCGTACCGAGCGGGCCCAAATCTTTATACCGGCTGAGCGGCAGCCGGCGAAAGACAGTTTTTTGATCTTATTTCTTGTCGCCTGACATCCCAGACATGCCGTCCATACCATCCATGCCGGACATTCCCGACATGCCATCCATGCCGGACATGCCGTCCATGCCACTCATGCCGTCCATGCCAGACATGCCATCCATGCCGGACATACCACCCATGCCATCCATTCCGGACATGCCACCCATACCGTCCATGCCAGACATTCCCGACATGCCATCCATGCCGGACATGCCAGACATGCCTTTCTGGTCAGCAGCCATGGCGCTCGTGGCAAGGGCGCAAGAGATGAAAACGGCACCGGCAATTTTGACGATTTTGGACATAGAGTGTTTCTCCCAAAAAGCTTCGTTTTCGCAATATCGGCGCGGGCAAACGCGCAAATCGAGGTCGATCGCCGATCGGTTCAGAGCCTCAACCCCCGGCTCCGGACGCTGCCTTCACTTGGGTGCATTCCACCGTCGCGAATCACAGTCGCGTTACAAATTCCCACGCGGTTATGGCAAAAAGTGAACACAGACAGTCATATTCAGAAATATTTTTGATTATTTGAGCGCCTCTTCTGATCTGAATCAGTATCATGCGTTCACGCATGATTATTGTCACCCTTCCGGGCACGGCGTGTGCAAAACGCCTGGCGAGCGTTCAACGTTAATCATGTTTGGAAACCATAAAGAATTGTAACCATCGCCGAACCAGTACGTTAACCAGTTTTATTAAGTCCTCGTTGACCGACGAACGCGCAAATTCAACGAAATTTTTCGGTAAAGACGAGGTTTACCATGAACCGGTTCATCAAAAGCCAAGGCTCTCACGTTATTCAGCGAAATGACTTCGTTAATCACGTCGCGAACAGCTACACGGGTTGGCATGTCTGCGCGCCAGTTTTACTCGTGATGACCGGACTGGTCATTCCAGTTGCTATTTTTACGGCAGTCCTCGTCCCGTCTGCTATTCCGCTAATGACATTAATTATGACGGCATTGATGCTGACTGCCGCCAGCCTCATGTTTTTCAGCCTGATCGCAACTGGTGAGGCCATTGAGGTGCGCTTCGACAAGGTCGATTCTGCTGCGACCCTCCTTTATCGCGGCTTTGCCGCCAACACGCGCTGGACTATTCCGCTCGATCAATTTGTCGGAGCCCGTATGGCCATGAGCTACGACGAAAAAGGAGCAAAAGTGACGACGCCCGTGCTTGAGCTTCGAAAAGGCGGCAGCGTTATCCTGCCAAAAGGAACGACCTGGAACGACATCGAGGCGCTACGCATCATTATCGAAAGCCAGCACGACAAAACGGGTGAGGCTTGGGCGCGGAAAGCCGAAGCCATTAAATCGGGATATGTCCGCCACCATTAGATGGCGTTCACATTTCATGGAATCGCGAACGCGCTCTATTTTCTTTTATTTTGAGCATGTTCTTCACGCCGAACCGCGTACACTTCGGCTGAACATGCTCTAGAGCGTCGGGATGACGGTCGCGCGCAGGCATTTTCTGAACCGCACAACTGTCATCCCGCGGCTTGTCCGCGGGAACCATGGTGCAGTGGGCGGGGCGGCGGTGTTTGTGTCGGCTGACGTTGCAGCCCGTTTGCCCCAAAAGCAGGCGCGGTACGCGTTAGTCCATGGATCCCGTGCATGAAGCACGGGATGACAAGTGGGGGGTACGCGCTGCCCGTTTCTCGTGCCTTTTGCCGCCCCTCACCCTGGCCCTCTCCCCGCCTGCGGGGAGAGGGAATGGTGGCCGCTGAACCGTTTCACACTTCAGCTAAACATGCTCTTTCGTCTGGAGCCAAGTTTTTCACGCCGAACCGCTGCACACTTCAGCTAAACATGCTCTTTGGTCGGGAGCATGTTTTTCACGCTGAACCGTTTGACACTTCAGCTAAACATGCTCTGGGCGGGGGTCAGTGGTACTGAATTAAAGTTGCTTCTGACACCGAAAACACTTGCGTAATCGTCATGATATAACATATCGTTATGCGACGGTCACGTGGCGCTCGATGGTGGGCATGTCTGCCGCGCGCAGGCGCGTTGAGCTTTGGCTCAACCTGCTCTCAACACAATGGATGTCTGTCACGCTCAACTGCCTGGCGCTTCGATTGAGAGTGCTGGTGAAGCAAACAAAGCATGTTTGCATAGCATGTTGGCCACGCTGAACCGCTCGAACCTTCAGCTCAACATTCCGACAGGAGGCAACACCATGAAAAAGTACATTCTCGCATTCGCTCTTTCGGCGCTCGCCGCCACGCATGCGTTTGCCGACGAAAAGCCCTCTGAAGAAGAAGCGAAAAAGATCACGGAGGCATTGACTGCGCTCGGCTGCTCGGGCGGGGAAATGGAAAAGGAAAGCGAGGCCTCGGGCTACTTCGAAATCGATGACGCCAAATGCAAAGATGGCCAATACGATATCAAGCTCGACAAGAACTTCAAACTGCTCTTCATGTCAGCGGACTGATGCAGCGCCACTGATGCAACAGGCGAGGCAGCATAGTGCAAGTTCCGCCAACGTGCTTCGTTTGCGATTTTCATCATCCACGGTCTTCAAAGGGGGCGGCTTTGACTTAAGCGCGCCCCCTGCCTATGCACGTTGCAATGTAATCGCGGTATCCTCACGTGAGGAAACAGCCCGATGGATAAGTGTGCTGGGGGATGCCGCTTGGCGCTTGACGACAATACCAGAACAAACAACACATCGGTGCCCTCGGCCAACACTGGCTGGCCTGCCGAGGTTACGCCGACCGCTGAATACGAGGCTGCTCTGGATTTCGCCCAGAGCGGTTCCGGGCACCTTTTTGTGACCGGCCGTGCTGGAACCGGCAAGTCAACGCTACTGCGTTGTCTGCGCGACACGATCAAAGCCGAAACGGTTGTCGTTGCGCCAACCGGTCTCGCCGCCGTCAACGTCGGCGGGCAGACGATACACTCGTTCTTCGGCCTTCCACCACGGCTTATCCGTGCAGAGGACGTGAAGCGCAGCCGCAATGGTCGTGTCATGCGGCGACTGGAGCTGTTGATCCTTGACGAGGTCTCGATGGTTCGCTCCGACCTGATGGCCGCCATTGATCTTTCACTACGCATCAACCGAGGGCGCCCGCGTGAACCCTTTGGTGGTGTGAGACTTTTGATGTTTGGCGATCTGCATCAGTTGCCACCTGTGGTGACGGACCACGAGGTGGCCGAGCACCTTGAAAGTGTGCACGGCGGGCCGTTCTTCTTTTCAATCGATGCGCTGACCGAGGGCGCGGGAACGACGCTGCTGGAACTGGAACAGGTATTCCGACAGAGCGACGAGACGTTGTTGCATGTTTTAAACCGCGTCCGTGACGGCGAGGCCGACGAAAACGATCTGTCGGTGTTGAACGATAGGGTCAACCCGGTGCGCACACTCGGCGAGGGCGACCCCTACGTGATCCTCACCCCAACCAACGCCGCTGCCCAGCGCATCAACATGGCCTACCTGGACGCCTTGCAGTCTCAAGCTCATTCCTATGAAGCTGGCGTGACCGGGGAATTCAATACCGCGTCACAGCCCACCGACCAGATTCTGGTCCTCAAACCCGGAGCCAAGGTTATCCTGCTGCGCAACGATCCGGATCGACGCTGGGTCAACGGGACGATCGCACGCGTGTCCCGGCTGAACGAAAAGCAGGTCTTTGTTGAAATTTCCGGGCGGGAATATGAGGTAGAGCCGGTTTCGTGGGAGAGCCGCCGCTATGCGTTCGATCAAACCGCTGAAAAGGTGGTGGAGACTGTTGCAGGCACCTTCAAGCAGTTTCCATTACGGCTGGCGTGGGCTTTAACGATCCACAAATCGCAGGGGCTGACCCTCGACCGGGTGTATATCGACCTTGGGCGTGGAACGTTCGCGCACGGCCAAGCCTACGTGGCGCTGTCACGGTGCAGGTCGCTCGAAGGACTGGCGCTGGCGCGGCCGCTGAGGCCCAGCGATATATTGTTTGACCCGGGCGCGATGGGTTACCGCGACGTCTTTGCGCGGTTGCTCTGACGTCACGCTATCGACCCCGCGAACCCCATGACATCCCTCATGAAATCTCGTCATTTACGTGTTTTTGTGCGCTGCAAAATCGACGGTTTACGGTTGTAAATCGGTTTTTTCAGCGGATTTGTTATTATTTGTAATGCATATTTGTCGCATAGCGGAATTTTTATGTTGCGATGCACAATCGGATCGGCTATACAGTTTCCACACTCTGGCGACGCGATCTCATGCAGATGCCCAAACCGCTTTTCGCGGCGCCAGTCTGGAGTGCCCATGCCGACTGGCTTCAGCCAGTAAAAGAGATTTCAGGAGCAATACCATGAACGAGCAATTCACCCGCCAGGCCCAGGACATGTTCGCTGCTGCCAAGGATGCCCGCATCCCAGAAAACCTTCAGGCGATGGCCGAAGAAGGCGTGCAAAAGACCCGTGAGGCCTATTACAAGCTGAACGAAGCTGCCAAGGACGGCGCTAAGGTCGTTGAAGAGGTTATGCTTGCCTCTCAGGCTGGTGCCAAAGCCATTGGCGAGAAGATCGTTCACAACACCAGCGTCAACACCGAAGCTGCTTTCGATGCAGCCCAGGCGATTGCCCGGGCAAAGACACTTCCAGAGCTCGTCCGCCTCCAGGCCGACTATCTCCAGCAGCAGTTCGCTGTTGCCGGTGCGCAGAGCAAGGAGCTGTTTGAGCTTTCCGCTCATGTTGCAAAGCAGACCATGGAAACAGTCAACTCTGCAGCCGCGAAGAGCTTTGAGCAGATGAAAAAGGTTGGCTAAAAAGTAATTCGACAGTTAGCAGCGTGAGCAACGGTTTACGTTGCAACTGCGAAAAATGTTGCGCCCGGTAGCTCCACGCTGCCGGGCGTTTTTTGTTGGACCAGTTAGCGGTTGAGGGTGCGGGTGCTTGCGGTGCGGTGCGCGAATGAATAGCTCGCGTGCAGCGCTCCGGTGCATTGCAATGTTGGCGATCAAAGCCGTAAACATGGTGGGGTGCGCATATACGAGCATATTCGTTCGGGTCGCAGCAGCAACGAAAATTTGCTTACGTTCTTTGTAAGATCAGCAGAGACAAACGCAAATTTCGCGCTATAGTCGAGGCATGCTTGGTTCGAGTTTTGATGTACGTGTGCGTGGTGGCAAGCTCTCCGATGCGAGGGCTTTGGCCGACGTGTTCGAGCGTTCCTGGCGGCATGCCTACATTGGCATACTACCGCGAGCGCATCTTGATTCGCTGATCCTCAGGCGGGGTCGCCGATGGTGGTCAAGCGCCATCCGATCAGGCGATTTTATTCTGGTTCTCGAAGTCGGCGGGGAAATTTGCGGGTATGCTTCGTGCGGACCTGCGAGACACCGCGGGCGCTATGAGGGCGAGATTTATGAGTTGTACCTCGCTCCAGAATACCAGGGACTTGGATTCGGCGAACTGATGTTTGAAGCCTGCCGCAGTGAACTGGACAGGCGTCAACTCAACGGGCTGATTGTTTGGGCGCTGGCAGATAACGACATCGCGATTGACTTCTACTGGCGCCGTGGCGGGCGTCCGGTGAAGAAAGTGACCGATCGGGTCGGTACGGTCGATATGTGCAAGATCGGCTATGGTTGGCCGTGAAGCTTTATGGCGGACGGCGTGCTGTTCGTTGAACGAGGTTCCGATCAGCCGCGCCCAGGCCAGAGCTACGCCAAACAATACAACACGTGTTGTGTAACGCCCTATGTGGTTGTGTCAGCGTAAGGTCCGCAGCATCTACCTTGCGTGACTTGTTCGCACGCGGCGCCCAATCGGTGGACGTCGATTAGAGCGTCATGCGTTATATCGCGCTGGTTTTCGATACAGTGTGGCACGCCTAACATCAATTTCTGCGACTTATACCTTGATCGAGCGTCGGGCTGGCCGTTAAATCTTGTTAAGTGATTTGGCGGTTCGTGGGGACGTACCGGGGGGAATGGCGGAAAATCCGAAAATTGCATGCGGCAGGCTCATTCTGGTGCTCGCCACCGGGATGCTGGGAGGCTGTGCGAGCATGTCTGATTTCGCGGGCGTTCCTCATGCGGGCCACCAGCCAAATGGCGGTTACGTTCTACTTGCTTCTGAACAGGGTCTTGATTGCCGCCGGTTGAGCGCAGAAGTCGAACAGGGCCTCAACGACATGCGGGCAAGCAAGGCCCGCGTTGATGCCGAGCGTGCGGCAACACCGACGACCATGGCATCGGTATATGGCCGCATGTTCGGTGGGGAGAACGGCGGATTGAAGAGCGTTGCTGCCTACAAGGCGTCGGATGCGCGCGTGCGAGCGCTCAATGCTCAGTTGCAAAGCAAAGGCTGCCACTACGTCGATGTTGATGCGCGGATCATGGCCTTCAACCTGGCACCGCTTAGCTCGCCAAACTCAGCGACAGGGCTTGCACATGAAGAAAAGGCTGGGGGGGTCGTTACGGCTAGCATACCTTCGACGCCCAAAGTCTATTACCCGCCTTCAAGCAGCAGCGCAGATATGCAGGCTGAACTGGAGCAGTTGAACCAGATCCGGTCCACTTCGCGGTAACACGTTACGCGGCAAGAAGACGTTTTTTGGCAAACTCGCCGTCTTTGGTCAGGTTGTAGATGATCGGCACACCGGTTGCGATTTCGCGCGATACGATCTCTGCGGGCGATAGCTGTTCAAGGTGCATGACGAGTGCGCGTATCGAATTGCCGTGTGCAGCAACCAAAACATTCTGGCCTGCTTTGATTTTGGGCCAGATGTTTTCTTTGTAGTACGGCAAAACACGTTCGGCGGTGTCTTTCAGGCTTTCGCCACCGGGCGGCGGCACATCGTAGCTCCGGCGCCAAAGGTGCACCTGCTCATCCCCCCACTTCTTGCGTGCATCATCCTTGTTCAGGCCGCAGAGGTCTCCGTAATGGCGCTCGTTGAGGGCCTTGTCGCTGATTATTTCAAGACCGGTCTGGCCGAGCTTTTCAAGCATCAGGTCGAGCGTGCGTTGGGCCCTGTGCAAGACGCTGGTGAAGGCTATGTCAAAATGGAAGCCTTCCGATTTCAAGAGTTCACCAGCCTGTTTGGCTTCTGCCACACCCTTCTCAGTGAGGTCTGGATCGCGCCAGCCTGTGAAAAGATTCTGGAGGTTCCATTCGCTCTGACCGTGGCGCACGAGAACGAGCACGTTGTCCATGTGTCGATCAATCCTTCCTTGTCGCACCACATGCGTTTGATGCACCGCAGCATTGTAGAGCGCTTTTCGACCCGATGGAACCGGATCAGTGCTCTAGTTTCTTGTTTGGTCGCATTTTTTGCGACGAACCGGTATCCACTTCGTCGGAAAATGCTCTAGAGCGCATTCCGATCCGACGGAATCGGATAGGCGCTCTAGTTTCTTGTTTGGTCGCATTTTCTGCGATGAACCGGTGTCCACTTCGTCGGAAAATGCTCTGGATCGCGTTCACTTTTCATGGAATCGCGAACGCGCTCTATTTTCTTTTATTTTGAGCATGTTCTTCACGCCGAACCGCGTACACTTCGGCTGAACATGCTCTAGCGTGCTTAGGACTCGTTTTAAACCGATGCAGCCCTGCTGCTGCACTTTGAAGCGAATATCAATGAGATCTAGGGTTAAATCCCTAACACATCGGCCATGGAAAACACGCCAGGTCCCCGGCCCTTTCCCCAGATCGCGGCTTTGACCGCGCCTCGGGCGAAGATCCCGCGATCGCTTGCCAGATGGCTTAGGACCACCCGCTCACCCTCGCCGGCGAAAATGACAGAGTGGTCGCCGACAACGCTGCCACCACGCAAAGACTGAAAACCAATGTCGCCGCGCCGGCGGGGACCGGTATGCCCGTCACGCGCGCGCACGGAAACGTCGTCCAGCACCGCTTTGCGGCCCTTAGCGGCGGCCTCGCCTAACATCAATGCCGTGCCTGAGGGCGCGTCAACTTTGTGCCGGTGATGCATTTCGACAATTTCGATATCGAAATCGGCGTCGAGAGCCTGGGCGACACGCCTTGTCACGGCCGCCAGGAGGTTTACGCCAAGGCTCATGTTTCCGGCTTTGATTATGGTGGCATGGCGCCCGGCTGCCGCTATTGCTGCTTCCTGATCGGCGCTAAGACCGGTTGTGCCGATCACATGGACAATCCGAGCGTTGGCAGCGAGCCCGGCGAATTCCACCGTGGCTGCTGGCTTGGTGAAATCCAGTATGGCGTCAACGCTGGCGCAGGTTGCAAGTGCGTCGTCGGTGACCTTTGCGCCGACTTCACCGATTCCTGCCAGCGTGCCGACATCCTGACCAAGGAATTGCGAGCCGGATTGCTCAACGCCCCCGGCGACAATGCATCCATGTTGCGCATGCACGGTGCGGATGAGTTCCCGGCCCATGCGTCCGCCTGCGCCCATGACGGCGATCTTGATATCGCTCATTCTCGTTTGCCCTCACCTTTCGCCTGCCACAGTCGGAAATCAGTTCATTTTACGACTGCCTAGAGCTTATTCCGATCCGATGGAACCGGATCGGCGCTCTAGTTTCTTGTTTGGTCGCATTTTCTGCGACGAACCGGTGGCCACTTCGTCGGAAAATGCTTCTTGTTTGGTCGCATTTTCTGCGTCGAACCGGCGTCCACTTCGTCGGAAAATGCTTCTTGTTTGGTCGCATTTTCTGCGTCGAACCGGCGTCCACTTCGTCGGAAAATGCTTTGGTTGAGCTCACGCGCCAGCATCGTTGACGGCCGCCTCGGCCTTGTGCGCCACTGCCCGCTCAATGGCCTCGCGAATGAGCCGCTTGGCATCGTCAGAATCGCCCCAGTTGACAATCTTGACCCATTTATTGGGTTCCAAATCCTTGTAGTGCTGGAAGAAGTGCTCGATCTGGGCCTTGGTGATTGGTGGCAGGTCCGCGACGGTGCGGATGCGGTCATAACGTGCAGAAATCTTGGAGCTGGGTACGGCGATGATCTTTTCGTCTCCGCCACCATCGTCCTCCATCATCATTACTCCGATCGGCCGACAGTTGATTATGCCGCCAGGGACGATGGTTCGGGTGTTGCAGACGAGAACGTCAATGGGGTCACCATCCGGCGAGAGGGTGTGTGGCACGAAACCGTAGTTTCCAGGATAGCGCATCGGCGTATACAAAAACCGGTCAACCACTAGCGCTCCCGCCTCCTTGTCCATCTCATATTTGATCGGCTCGCCGCCGACCGGCACCTCAATGATCACATTGATGTCGTCGGGGGGATACGTGCCGATGGTGATGGCGTCGATGCGCATTTGGATCTCCTTGGGGCCAATGTATCGTTTCTTTTGTCACACTTTGATATGAGCAGGTTTTTCACGCTGAACCGCTCTACACGTCATGTTCTAGCTGCCCGAGCCAGAGGCGTTGGGCAATCCCTCTTTTGATCGAAAAGGGTGCGATAGGCCTGATTTTTTGTGTCGGGTTGGGGCGATAACGGCCTTCTTTCAGGGATTTTGAGCTGTATCGGGCGGATGTCGCCGTTCTGCGGGCGGTGCACGATTGTCGTTCGGCCTAACCGGGGGGCTCTGCGGCGGCGCAGTAGAGCAATGCAAAACGCCGTAGCCGGTGTACGTCCGGCTACGGCGACAATTGCCCTGATTTTTATTGCGCGCCGCCCCTCGCCTTCTTATTGCTGGCGACAGCGGATCAACGGCAGGTCCTGCGTGGCCAGCGTGCATGAGAAACCGTCATGCAGTCCGGCAATTATTATTACATCGCCACATCAAGGCTTAATGTAACTGAAGCCCTTGCCCTCCAGATAAGCTAGTTCGGCGACGCCTGAGGGTACGATATCGTCCTTGAAAACCTCAAACAGGTCTTTGTCGGGATCAATCTTGCGGCCCTTCAATGTATTGGCGCAGACGTTGAAAACAACGCCTTGTACTTTAAGGTTGGAGATGTTGCCCTGTAGCTTGAGGTCTTTGACGGCATCGCGCAGCAGATAAACGCCGTCTCCATGCATGACGATATGCAGTTCGATGTTGTCCTTGCCGACGGCATCGATATGGTTTTGTACGTTACGGAGCGCAGCCTGGTACTTCTTGCCGCCCTCGCCACCATCATAATTGATGTGATAAACGACTTTCTGCTTGCCATAGCGGTCGTTTGCGTTCGCGGGGTCTGCCACGAAAACACTGAACATGGCGAGCGCGGCTGTAAACAACGTGAGTAATCTTGCCATTAGGGGCTTCCTCCGGTTGGTTTTGTTTGGGTGCGGTATTCCCCGCATTTTTTATTGTTTTCGTAGCGTTTTGTATTGACCCAAGGCCGGGCGTACAGGAAATGCGATGGCGAACTGGCCGTGTACCCTAAGCTTCACCGTTGACCGGTGGCAATTGGCACACGCGCTCATTTTTCCGCAGTCCCCTCATTTGTCTCCATAAAAGCCAAGAGCAGCTTTACTTCATCAGCCGCGCGCCCATTGCGCAACCCACTTCTTGCGGCAATTGCCTCGGGCGCGGAAATTTAATCTTTTTCAGGCTGGTGATAGGGGCTATGGCAGTTGCACGTTGTGCCGCGAAAGGCTAGCAGGGGGCACATTCGGCGGAAGCAGCTAAAGGATCTTTTCGCACTTTATCCGCCCCTGGAATATAACAACGAAACAACCAACAATTGACGGACCCTTTACAAGCATGTCCACGCATTCCCTGCTTCTACTGCCCGGTGACGGTATCGGCGTCGAAATCATGGCCGAGGTCGAACGTATCATTGGCTTTCTCAACGGCCGCACTAACGGACCGAAGTTCGAGACGACGTCTGATCTTGTCGGCGGCGCCGCTTATGACGCACACGGCGTTTCGATTACGGAAGAAGCCATGGCCAAGGCCGTGGCGGCCGATGCCATCATTTTTGGCGCAGTGGGTGGGCCAAAGTGGGATTCTGTTCCCTACGAACATCGCCCGGAGGCGGGCCTGTTGCGGTTGAGAAAGGATCTGGACCTTTTTGCCAACCTTCGCCCAGCCATTTGTTACCCGGCGCTTGCCGATGCTTCCTCACTCAAGCGCGAGCTTGTCGAAGGGCTCGACATCCTCATTCTGCGTGAGCTGACGGGCGGCACCTATTTTGGCGAACCAAAGGAAATCGTGACGCTGGAGAATGGCGAGAAGCGTGCCGTTGACACGACACTTTACAGCACCGGTGAAATCGACCGAATTGTGCGTATGGGGTTTGACCTTGCACGCAAGCGCCAGAACAAGGTGCACATGGCAGCCAAATGGAACGTGATGCGGTCCGGCGTTCTTTGGCGCGACGTCACCGGCGCGGTTCACAAAAGCTATGCGCCCGATGTGGAATATCATGAAATCCTGGCAGACAACTGCGCCATGCAGCTCATTCGCCAACCCAAACAGTTCGACGTGGTTGTGACCGACAATTTGTTCGGCGACATACTTTCAGACGAAGCCGCAATGATGACTGGTTCGCTCGGCATGCTGCCTTCGGCCTCGTTGGGTGGCGTGGACGAAACGACGGGTAAGAGACGCGCGCTTTATGAACCCGTCCACGGTTCTGCTCCCGACATTGCAGGAAAAGGGCTGGCCAACCCGATTGCCATGATTGCCTCGTTTGCAATGGCGTTGCGGTATTCGTTTGACCTTAGCCGCGAAGCCGACATGGTTGAGGGAGCAATTGCCAAGGTTCTGGAGCAGGGGCTTCGTACCGGAGACATTATGCAAGCGGGTATGACAAAGGTTGGTACCAAAGAAATGGGCGATGCCATCCTGAAGGAGTTGGAGGCAACATCCGCCTGATCTGAAAGCGGCAGATTAAACCTGATGGCCAGCAATCTCTCCAGCATCGGCTTCGTCTTCAAGGACGCGGAAGACTTTCACGTGCGCATGCTTACGCTCGCGGAAGAAACTCGCGAACGGCTCAAGTGCGGTGCTGGCGAGTATGCCATTTGGCGCTCGCGCACAGGTGCGGAAGTCTGGTTCCAGATCGCTCCACCGGATGGAGACGAGGAGCAGGCCACGATTCTCGGTCTGGCGCCGTTTTTTGAAGGCCGCAGCAGTGTTCCCGTGATGATGACGGCTGCCTTGAAGCGGCCGGACGATACGCCGCTGGAAGGGTTGCTGCACGGCTGGGTGGCGCCGGATGGCCAAGGCGCTGGCGCCTACCCGCTGGCTTTTGAAGCGATCGACTTTGCCGCGCATGCCGGCCGCAGGCTGCCAGCCACCTGGCGTTGCCGGATTACAGGCTTCTGCCGCAATCTCAATGTGCACGAAGATGCCAGTACTTTGCCGGAGATGGGCGAGGGACAGCGACTGGCTGATCGCGCCCTTATTCCGATTGGGCTTTTTCGCGACGAGGACGAGGAAAAAGGCGAAGGCGAAGGTGGAGGCGGAGACAAGGTTGAAGGTGCGTCGGGACTGGGTGGCAATGGTGAGAGCCCGTCGTCAATGCCTGAACCCACTGCCTGGATGACAGGGATCGTGCGCGCACACCGGCCTTTAGAGAACGAGGTTACCGGCCGCGCATTTCACTGGCTAAGCGTGGAGACGCTGGCAGCGACGATCGACCTTGTTGCGGATCCCGACATCGTCACGGGCGAGATCGCAGAGGGAAAAATCATCGAGGCTATGGCTTGGATGTTTGCGCGTGTGCTGGATTGAAGCCAGGAGCCAAATTAACCCCTTGATGGGGGGTACGCCAGAGAGGTTTAAGGCACGGCGCATGGCACAACTGGCATTAAATTCGTCGCGTCAATTATTCGCATCTAGAGCGCATTCCGATCCGATTCCATCGGATCGGAATGCGCTCTAGCTTTTTGGTTTGGTCGCATTTTCTGCGACGAACCGGTACCCACTTCGTCGGAAAATGCTCTAAGCTTATTGGCTCATACGGTTTGTTCGTCGGCGCATTTGCCGGGCTGGCCGGCGACGGATCCACGCGCCGTCCACGAGGGGCGCACCGGATCGCTGTGGGCTTTATCCACTGTGCGCGCGACGAAAAAGAACTCAAAGCAATTGCCGCCGACTTTTTTAACACGGAAACATCCGCCGGATGGGTCGGTATCGTAGATGGTGCATAGCGTGCCTGTCTGAATGGACCAGTTTCCTTCAGACGTGCGGTTGGTGTCATTGTAGGAGAGGCGACCACTTTCTTCGTAGCTCTCGGTAAATGGACGGCCGTTGCCATATCGCCCTTCCACCGTCACGCCTGAAAACGTCTTTTGAATTTCCTCGTTACTCATCCATGAGTCATCTTTGGCCGAGGCGCCAGTGTGGGAGAAAACCGCTGTTGCAAACAATGAAACAGCGACAAATTTGACGATCAAAATGGATCGCTCGTTGCCGCCGCGCCGTGAAGCAACTCGCCTTGTTGTACCACGCCAATCTGGCACCGACCGTTCGCCTGACATACCAGTGCCTCCTTGCAACCGCCGTTTTTACCTCTGCGTCCCTCAAGTCACGCCGTCACAGCATTGTTGCGTGATAAACGTGAAATGCTCCCTCCCTCGTTAAGAGCAAGCGAAGCAATGGTGACTGGTCACTATCAAACGAAATTGGCGTGAACTGGGCTTTGGGGCCGGGCGTGTTGGTATTGCATCCGGCGCCCCAAACTTGTGTGGCGGGCTCAAGCCGTTTGGCGATTTGGCACTTCGCGCCCGGCCATGCGTTCCATGGTGCCGTCGTTGTCGACGATGCGGTGTTTCACGGCGCCGACCACGTGGAGGATGATTGCGGCGATCAACAGATTGCCGCCAAGACCGTGGATGACCTCACCTGCTTCATGCAGGAACTCGTTCTCACCGAAAGCTGGGATTGCAAACAGCCCGAACACGTCAATTGGGCGGTTTTTGCCAAGTGACATGGCGATGCCGGAGAGCGGCATGAATAAAGTGCCCAACAGCAAGAACCAATGGGTGATTTTTGCTGTGATCTCCTGCCACGCGGGCACCTTGGACATGGGGACGGGAAAGCCCTGGGTGAGGCGCCAACCCAGACGCCACAAGGCGAAGGCGAGAACTGCAACACCGAGCCCCTTATGCCACCACATCAAAAATGACTTTGTCTCACCCTTCGCCATGTCCTCAAGGATCAAGCCGAAGGCCAGCATACCAATCATCGCCAGGGCCAGCAGCCAATGCAGGCCCACGGTCATTGAACTCAACTTATTGCTTTGATCTTTCATGCGTTTGTACCTATTTTTGCGTATAACCAATTCGTAATGCCGATCACATAACGGTAAGTTTCGTCCGAACCCGTCGCGCTGCATACATGGGTTGCTGTATTGGCATGGCGGGGAGAAAAACTGGGATGTCGGGGGCGTGAATTTTTTCGGTTATCGTCGACCAAAGGCCCATGCCTTGGCGCGGAGTGGAGAGATCACCTTGAATAGTGACGCCAGCACGCGTATGGGATCGCGATTGTAGAGCTCTCGCTATTTAATTGAGCGCCGGCCAAGATCGGACCGCGCGCCGCAAGATGCAAGGAATTTGCCATGGGCTACAGGGTTGCTGTCGTTGGTGCCACCGGCAACGTTGGCCGTGAAATGTTGAACGTTCTCCACGAACGTAACTTTCCCGCAGACGAGGTCATTGCTTTGGCGTCACGCCGATCAATCGGCACTGAAGTCTCCTATGGCGATGCCACGCTGAAATGCAAAGACCTGGAGAATTTCGATTTCTCAGGCGTTGACTTCTGCCTGATGTCGGCGGGTTCGAGTGTATCGAAGGAGTGGGCTCCCAGGATCGGCAAGCAGGGTTGCGTCGTGATCGACAACTCTTCGTGCTGGCGGTATGACCAGGACGTGCCGTTGATCGTGCCCGAAGTCAATGCCGAGGCGATCAGCGGCTATACCAAGAAGAACATCATCGCAAATCCGAACTGCTCGACGGCGCAGCTCGTCGTAGCGCTTAAGCCGCTGCATGATGCCGCCACTATCAAGCGCGCTGTGGTTTCCACCTATCAATCGGTTTCAGGTGCAGGCAAAGACGCGATGGACGAACTTTGGCAGCAGACCAAGGCCAAGTACGTACCGGGCACCGAGGTGGAGCCGAAAAAGTTTACCAAGGAGATCGCCTTCAACTGCATTCCTCACATCGACGTCTTCATGGAAGACGGCTTCACCAAAGAGGAATGGAAGATGATGGTGGAAACCAAGAAGATCTTGGATCCCAAGATCAAGCTCACCGCTACATGCGTGCGCGTGCCGGTGTTCGTTGGGCATTCCGAAGCCGTCAACCTGGAATTTGAAAAGCCGATTACGGCTGATGAAGCACGTGAGGTCCTGCGCGATGCGCCTGGCATTGCCGTTCTGGATAAGCGTGAGCCGGGCGGATATGCGACACCTGTCGAGTGTGCGGGCGAGTTCGATACGTATGTCTCACGAATCCGCGAAGACGGGACCGTGGAGAACGGCCTTGTGCTTTGGATCGTATCCGACAACCTGTTGAAGGGTGCAGCACTCAACACGATCCAGATCGCGGAAACGATGATCGCGCGCAAAATGCTGAACAAGGCGGCGTAACGCAGGCGTTGGTGCACGTTTCGTCTGCTTTGTAGACGTCGGCAATAGTTCAAAAATGCGGGGACGATCCGATTTGGACCGTCCCCGTTTTTCTTCTCAAGAGTGCCGCTGTCTTATTTCGCGAGGTATAGTGTCGAGATCCTCAGCGCGATGTCGCGAAAAGCCTGCCGCAAGGCATCGCCGCTGCTCGTATTGAAGAACATTGAATCGTCGGTCGCGCATTGCTTCAAAGTCTGCACCGCCTGTCCACTCGACTGCAACTTGAAGCCGACGGTATAGACCGTGATGCCGGCGGCTTTCATGTTGGTGCACAACGTCCGTGCCTGAGTAGTGGATGATCCGTTCGGAGCCGACCCTGTGCCGACCGGGAAACCCTCATCGTATTGCGTGTTGTATTCGCCGTCTGTCATCAGAATAGCGATCTTGCGCAGGCCTTTATGGTTGTAGGCACCTGCACGGCTGGTTGGCGGTACTCTTTGCGCCCAATTTGGCGAGAGCATGTACCAGGCCCAGGCTGTTCCCAGATGACCTGCCGTGTTGCCGCTTGCCTGGTATTGATCTATTGCGTTCTTGAGCATGGACTTGTCCGAGGTGAGTGGGATCACCGAACCGGACTTGGGCATGCATTCGCCTTCGCGTGAGTAGAACTTGCCCAGCTTGTTTTGTCCGTTTGGTGGTGCATCGGTAAACGCTTCCGAGCCGGTGCGCTCAGTTGCACATTGCGGATCAAGATAGTAGTTCTTGCGATCAACGCGTACCTTTTGGGGACCGTTAGAAACGACCTCTGCTGCCCAGTTCTTTTCGATGTTGATTGCCTCAGAGAATGGGACAAGCGATATACGCGTCTTGTCCGTTTCCGTCAGCAATACGATGTCGATCAGGTCCTTTGCGGCATCCTGAAGGTCGCTCAGTTTTTGACCGCGCATTGAACCCGTGATGTCGAGCATCATTGCGATTTCCACTTCGCCTTCACCATTGCCACCAGCGGCGACCTGGGCGCGGGCGATTGCTTCGCTCTCCTCAAGCAGGGGCAATCGTTCGATTCCGGTTATGTTGAGGAACGGGGTTTTCACATAAGATTGGCCGTTGGCCTCCATTGCCAGGTTATCGCTGGTCGGATGGAAATCGACGGTGTCATCGACAACGGTGATATTCGCAGTGTTTTCCTTGTAGTACCTGCGCGCAGCTGCAATTGCGGCGCTCACGTTGCTGTTGTCGACCTGCAACGACCGAGCGCCAGCAAGGACGGCGGCATCAACTGCCGATTTTGTTGTATTGCGTGCTGAAACCCAACGGCTGATGTCCACCGCGCCAGCTACGAACATTACCAAGAGCGAGAAGAGCAGCCCTGTCATGAGGGCTATGGCGCCTTTCTCGTTACAGCGCATTCGCGGTATCAACGCGCAGACCCGGCTGCGTGTCGTCGTGCTACAAATCCTGAACATTTTTGACTCTCCGACCAAGCTGCTTTTTTGGTTGCGCTTTTGTGCGTATATGGAGAGTAGTTGTGCGAAAACTGATAAAATATAAATGCGCAAACTAATTGTAATTCGTTGTAAAACAAGCATTGCTCGACTGAATTAAAACTGATGATTTTTTTTAACGTTTCAAAAACGATTGAAAATCGTTGGTGATAGCAAACAGTGCACGGCAGGTCTTTGCGCAGCATTCACTCCTCGCGCCTGCAATGGTTGTTTTTTAGGAAAAACAGTAAATGTGCCGAGGTTGCGGACACGCAACCTTGACGGCCTCAACGGAGGCAACCCGCTCTATTTTCTCTTATTTGGAGCAGGTTTTTCACGCTGAACCGCTTCACACTTCAGCTAAACATGCTCTTTTCCTGAAGCAGGTTTTTCACGCTGAACCGCTTCACACTTCAGCTAAACATGCTCGAATTCCATATTCGATTTGAATCGCTAGAGCGCTTTTTGATCCGATGGAATCGGATCAGCGCTCTAGTGTTCCGACTCTGACGCTTGGTTCCCTGTCGGGCCCCGACGCGTCAGCCCGGAACTCTAGCATTCTCATTATTTGTGTTCTGGATTCACGATCGTTTGACGACCTTCTCCCGGGAATCAAACGTTCGATCCAGAACACCAACTTTTTGGTTTGGGCGCATTTTCTGCGACGAACCGGTATCCACTTCGTCGGAAAATAAGCTAGCTGAATCTCACGCGCCATTTTGAGCGTGACGAATTCAATTGGCCTCGCCCAAACCTCGACTTTCGTCGTAGCTGCTTGACTTTGTCGCCGCTAATTAATCTGCATTAAGCCATGCGATCACGTTTATGTGACACTTTTGTGACAATATTTTTTTGGTCCTGACGCGCAATTCAGAGCGACTGCTCTCCTCCGGGGCACGTGTTTACGGCCAGCTTAATTTTCAGGTAGCCAAATGCGAGTCTCGAAAATCGAGAAGGCTATGAATGTCAACCGCAAGGAGTTGATGCGGTTCAGCACAAGCCTCTTATTCATTATTGCCATCATGTTGTTCACGACCGTTCGTGTTGATAATTCCGAGCACGGCGTGTTGCTGGTCGTTGCCGCCATGATCGGCGGTTACATGGCGATGAACATTGGTGCCAACGACGTTGCCAACAACGTCGGCCCAGCGGTCGGTTCTCACGCCATTACTTTATTTGGCGCCATAGCTATCGCGGCACTTTTTGAGGCGGGCGGTGCGCTGATTGCTGGCGGGGACGTTGTCGGCACAATTAAAAATGGCATCATAAACCCAGAACTGATCGGTAATTCCGATACGTTCATCTGGCTGATGATTGCTGCTCTACTCGCCGCCGCGATCTGGCTCAACATCGCGACGTCGATTGGCGCGCCCGTGTCGACAACACATTCGATTGTCGGGGGTGTGCTGGGCGCTGGCGTGGCCGCGGGCGGCTGGGGCATTGCCAATTGGAGCACGGTTATCCAGATCGCTGCGAGCTGGATCATTTCTCCGGTACTCGGCGGAATTATTGCTGCAGCTTTCCTGTATCTCATCAAGCGAACCATCACCTATCGAGATGACGTTACTGCTGCGGCAAGACGGATCGTTCCAACTCTAATTGCGCTGATGGCATGGGCGTTTGCCACCTACATCATGCTGAAAGGCGTCAAGCATATCTGGAAGGTTTCTTTTCCGTTGGCTGCACTGATTGGCCTTGGATTCGCGGCTTTGGTTTTCATGCTTGTACGTCCGAGCATCGCCCGCAAGGCCGACAGCATGGCCAACCATAAAGACAGCGTGAATGAACTTTTCACCATACCGCTGATTTTTGCTGCGGCGTTACTGAGCTTCGCGCACGGGGCGAATGACGTTGCGAATGCGGTTGGTCCGTTGGCAGGCATCAATGAAGCCATAGCCACCGGCGGCGTTTCAACGAAGGCACATATTCCACTTTGGGTGATGCTGGTCGGGGCCATCGGCATATCGCTGGGGCTTGCGCTTTACGGGCCAAAACTCATTCGCACTGTTGGTTCGGAGATCACCGAACTGGACAAAATTCGTGCGTTCTGCATCGCGATGGCGGCGGCCCTTACCGTCATCTTAGCATCCCAACTCGGCCTGCCAGTCAGCTCCACGCATATTGCTGTCGGCGGCGTATTTGGCGTTGGGTTTTTGCGTGAATTTCTGAAAGTCAGCTATGCGCGAATGCTGGAAGATATTCGCTATCATCATCAGGTGGAGGGGACCAGTCCGGAAGCTGTCGAGGAATTCATCGCGCGCTTTGAAAAAGCCAACGTGACCAAACGAGGCGTGCTGCTGGAGGAGCTCAAAAAGAAGAACGGCTCGCAGATTTTGCACAAGGCGGAGCGCAAGGGACTCGGCCGTATTCACCGTCTGGAGCTGGTTAAACGCTCAATGCTGTTCATGATCGCCGCGGCATGGGTCGTCACTGTGCCGCTGGCGGGAGTTCTGGCAGCCATGATCTTTTTTATGATCCGAGGAATTCTCATCCCGTGAACAACCTGTCCGGCTTCAAACTTCGGGCGAGGCCGAAATCAAATGTGCGCCACCGCACTTCGACGGCTACCGACATGGAAATTGGGCACGACGTTCTTCAACTTCTCCTGGTTGCAAACCGACTTCGATTGACTGTGCGTCCGCGAAGCTCTCGTGTGGCGGACACCATGCGGCTACGCGGCGCTCACCTGTCACAAGACCCTATGGCGGGCGTTGCTCGTTTTCAGATTGTCGCGGACAAACCGGACCTTGAAGCAAAGCAGTCAGGCGTTACAGAAACATGATCAAGAAGATCGTTCTTCCAACAATTCTCGGCATTCTGGCGTTCGGGTTCTGGATCAGCCCAAACTTCAAGGAGATTGCAGCAGGCGTCGCAATCTTTCTTTTCGGAATGCTGTTTTTGGAAGATGGTTTTCGCGCGTTCACTGGTGGGGCGCTGGAAAAGATACTGGCCAAAACGACAGATTCGCTTTGGAAGAGCATCTCGTTCGGCGTCATCACGACGACGATCATGCAATCGAGCTCTTTGGTGTCCGTTATAACAATATCGTTTCTGAGCGCGGGGCTGGTTGGTCTTGCCGCGGGCATCGGCATTATTTTTGGTGCAAACCTAGGAACAACCACCGGCGCCTGGCTGATCGCCGGCTTTGGATTGAAAGTCAACATTTCCGCCTATGCCATGCCGATGCTGGCGTTCGGCGTCATACTGGTTTTCCAGAAATCAAAAAGCCTGAAGGGTATTGGCTACATCCTTGCCGGATTGGGTCTTTTGTTTCTCGGCATCCACTACATGAAGGAAGGCTTTGAAGCGTTCCGTGAGAATATCGACCTCAGCAAATTTGCACTTACCGGCTTTTTGGGACTTATCGTTTTCACGCTGATTGGCATCTTCGCTACCGTCGTCATGCAGTCCAGCCACGCCACGCTGGTCTTGATCATCACCGCCATGTCGGTTGGGCAGGTTACCTATGAGAACGGGCTAGCACTTGCTATTGGCGCCAACATCGGAACAACGATCACGGCCATCATCGGTTCGTTGAGCGCCAACTACATGGGCAAACGACTGGCCGCTGCGCATCTGGTCTTCAATCTGGTCACCGGTATTATTGCCATCGTATTCATCTCGCAAATTCGATGGGCGGTCGATGGGATCAGCGAGTTTGTGGGCATAGCGGCGAGCGACTACACCTTGAAGCTGGCGGTGTTCCACACCCTATTCAATCTTATTGGCGTCGCTGTCATGACGCCCCTGATCAATGTTCTAGTCCGGTTCGTGGAGAAGGTTATTCCCACACCGGAGGTAAGCGTCGTTGAACCAAAATATCTCAATGACTCTGTCACCGAATTTCCAGAAACCTTCATGGAGGCCCTCCGCAACGAAATCCTGCATCTCTACGACAACGCCTTTGAGGTCATTGCGCACGGCATCAGCCTGCATCGTCACGACATCAATTCCGACGTTCCCTTGGAAGACATCGTCAACAAGAGTCGCGCGGTGATGGAGTTCGACCTTGATTCAAAATACGAAACCCGTGTGAAGAGCCTCTATGCGGCGATCGTTGATTTCATTAGCCGTGCGCAACCCTCGATCTCTCCGGACTATGCTGACCGGGTGTACGCCTACCGGACCGCGAGCCGAGACATCGTGCAAAGCGTCAAAGACATTAAGCATTTGCGCAAAAATGTTTCGAAATACGTGATCTCAGAAAACGAAGCCATACGCCGCGAATACAATGATCTTCGCGTAAAAATTGCCAGCGTTCTGCGTCATATCAACAAGCTTCGAAAAGAGGATGAAGACGCGGACGTTCTCGACTTCGATGTGTTCAAGGCCGAAATAGACACTGAAAACAGCATTGCCAATGGTACCCTCGACAAGCTCATCCGAGACCACAAGATAACTGCAACGCAAGCCACCTCTCTCATGAACGACTTTGCCTACACAAGAGACATTGTCATGTACCTGTCACAGACAGGTAGCATTCTGTTCTCCAGCAAAGATCCAGGTGAGAGGGAGGCGTCGGAACTTTTGGAGCTTGATCCCGAAGAGTTGGAAGGGACGGCGCCATAGGTGCACGTATAGTGTCCAAGTTCCCAGGGGAGTATGAATTTCATGGGTTTAAAATCTATTGTTGAAAAAATTAGTGATCTTGTCGACACAAAGTCAGCGAAGAAAAAAAACGTAGGAAGGAATTGACTAAGCTGCTCGGCAAAGTGGAAAAAAAACGAGAAAAGATCGAGCGAAAGCTGGCGCATGCTGAAACAGATAAAGAGAAGAAAAAGCTGGAGCGCAAGCTGAACATCTGCACAGCCCACCTGGAGAAGGGCAAAAAGGTGCTGGAGGAGGAAGCTGAATCAACGACCGACAAGAAGACAGTCGATCTCAACGGTGGGTGACAAAACGGCGGCTGCAGATACCGTCCAGCGTCTGGGTTAGGGACCTCAAATCCGGGTTCAATTTTGCTAATTTGGAAAGTGCTTCAAGGGATGAGCTTATATCCCCCGGTCTCCGTCACGAGGAGTTCAGCGTTGGAAGGATCTTTCTCGATCTTCTGGCGAAGCCGGTAGATATGCGTCTCCAGCGTGTGTGTCGTTACACCGGCATTGTACCCCCACACCTCGTGGAGGAGCACGTCGCGCGTCACCACCTTCTCTCCAGCGCGATAGAGATATTTCAGAATTGAAGTTTCCTTCTCCGTCAGGCGGATCTTGCTTTCCTTTTCGTCGACGAGAAGTTTTGATGCTGGTTTGAACGTGTAGGGTCCGATGGCGAAAACGGCATCCTCGGATTGTTCATGCTGGCGCAATTGCGCGCGGATGCGGGCCAGAAGAACTGCAAACTTGAACGGTTTGGTGACGTAATCGTTGGCGCCGGCGTCCAGACCAAGAATTTGATCGGCATCGCTGTCGTTGGCCGTCAGCATTATAATCGGACCTTTGAAACCGGCCTTGCGCAGCAGCTTGACCGCCTCCCTGCCGTCCATGTCGGGCAGGCCCACATCAAACAAGACCAGATCGAAATGATCATTCTTTGCAGCTTCTACGCCCTTGGTCGCTGTTGCGGCAATCGACACTTCGAATTCGTCGTGTAGTGCAAGCTGATCATGGAGCGAAGAACGCAGATCCTCATCATCATCCACGATCAGGATCTTCCGGGCCGTGCTCATTTCTGGTGGGCTCCTTGTGGCGGGTCGGTTCGGGTGGGTACTTCAAGGTAAGGTGACAATAACACCGGGATTGGTGCTGAGGTAGTATAGCAAATGGCAAAATGCCAGGGCTGCCCCTATCGGAATTCACACTCTCACGCCCTTCAAACCCCATAACATGCGCGTGATGGCGCTCTCAGCAACTGCGAAATTGGGCTGGCTCGGTGCTGGCCACCGGTCATGGCCCGCGGCGCTGGGGCGAAGCGGCCGCTTTGCGTCCTTCATAGGCCAGACCGTTGCAAAAGACCCAACACGAACCTTCCGGTTCGGCCAATCGCATCTGATGATGGTTGGCGCGATGCGACAGGAGATCGCAACTAGAATCGGCCGGGTGGTGTTGGACCACAACCAGAAACACTGGGTGCAGAGCAGAGGCAGTGCGATATTCATGCATTTGTCGAGGCCTGGTTTTGCACCCACAGAGGGTTGTATCGCCCTGCAGTCGCGCGATCTCAGGCAGGTGCTGGCTTTGCTAGATCGCGTTCACTTTTCACGGAATCGCGAACGCGATCTATTTTCTTTTATTTTGAGCATGTTCTTCACGCCGAACCGCGTACACTTCGGCTGAACATGCTCTAACGCCGCTGCCGAGAATCATCGTTCCCACGTAGGGCGATACTGCGGGTGATGAAATCCTGCGGCGCTGTTGGGCCGACGTGTTCTGCCTTATTCAACCGCGACAACAACGCCGGCGCGACGCGGGTCACCAGCGCCAGCCATTATGCCGTTGCGCGCCAAAGCCACTGCATGCACACCGCCAAAAAACATATTGGGTTCCGGCCAGGCCCTGGCGTCGGGAAACGCGGTGCGCAAAGCGCTTATCGCTTCGGTGCCGAATTGTTCTTCGTAGCTTGCCGTACCGCACTTTTCGACGTGCAGGCGCGGGGCTTTTACCGCGTCGGCAAGGCGCATGCCGCGATCGATCATGTTGATTGCAACCTGAAGGATTGCCGTGCGGATACGGTTGGACCCTCCCGAACCCAACGCAATCAGTCGTCCATCTACGGTGCGAATGATCGTCGGCGCCATCATGCTCGACATGCGCTCACCCGGGTTCCAGAGACCGAAGCCATCCGGGTTCAAGTCTTCCTCGCCCAGCATGTTGTTGAGCATGAACCCGTAAGGCCCAACGAAAAATCCATTGCCCTCTCCATTGGAAACCGTGGCCGCAGCCGCCCGTCCATCTGAGTCTATTACAGAAATATGGGTCGTGCCGCGGTAGGCCTGAGCCCGGCCGGAAATTTCAGCCAGATGCGCTGCCAAGATGTCGGCATCCTTCAAGCGCTCCGGTGTAGTGCCATGTGTTCGGCGGGCTTCGTTGGTTTGCTCCATGACATCGGCAAGCTGGGTAATCGTAGGCGGGCGATTTCCTGCCAGACTTTCCAATAAGCGCAGCGAAAAAGCGATCAACGGTCCGCTTGCCGCTGGCGCCGGATTGAGTACCACGTCGGCTCCGTTGTGCCGGGTGACAAGTGGCGCACGTCGTTCGACCTGATAACCGGCGAGGTCTGCCGCATCAATGTGGCCACCGCTGTTTGCAGATTGACGGATGATCTCTCGACCCACCTCGCCATCACGAAAGAGCAGCTCGCCTTGTGTTGCGAGCAGACTGAGCGTTTCAGCAAGTAAAGGATTGCGCAGTTCGTCGCCCTCGCGCAACGGTATGCCGCCGGGAGCAAAAACAGCAGCGCTGTCGGGGCGGAGTGCATAGATCGGCGCCGTAATGGAAAACAAATAACCCTGGAATGCGTTGACGATAACACCATCGCGAGCTGCCCTGATGGCTGGACCGACAAGATCAGACATCGCCAAGCTGCCATGTGCACGATGAATGGCAAAAAGTCCTGGTATAAATCCGGGTGTGGCGGCGGCGCCCAAACCTACGTGGAATTCCTGTTTGGCCGGGCCGAAGTCAACTTCAACACCAAAAAACTGGACATCTTGCGGTTGACGTTTTCGGCGCGGTGTATCGACGAAAAAGTCGTAAAGCACGTCCCCGTCAGCATCGGGATCATGCCCCATCAGGAAACCTCCGCCACCCGGAGAGGCCAATACGGGTTCGGCAATGCAGGCTGCGAATAGGCCAGCGATTGCGGCATCAAAGGCGTTGCCTCCGGAGCCGAGTATCTCGGCGGCTGCGCCAGCGGTCGCTTCGTGGCCGGCCGCCACTATTCCTTTGGTCATGTCCGACTTTCAGATTTTGGTCCGCGAGCGTCTTTAGCAAACGGCTCGGGCAACGCAAAGGCGTCGGTGTGGAACGGACACGACAGATCACCGATGCAACGCGTTTAGCCCGCTGACGTCTGAACCGTTGTCGATCATCTAATAGGTAAAACCAATCGATGTGTCCTTTTGAAAGCCATCACCACTTATTGCCATCTTCAATTAGACAGCTCCGGTCCGGCTCGATCATCTTGCGCGGAATCCGATCTGGGAGATCAAGTTTTCGCTTTTGAACCACCAAGGAAGGCAGGACGGGCTAAATGGACAGAAGGCTGCTCACGGGAAAACCTTTGCGCGAGCGAATTCTGGGGGAGGTGGCGGCGTTTGTCAGCGACCTGCAACGCTCTGGAAAACAGTCCGGCAGGATTGTTTCAATCGCCATTGGCGAGAGCGAACCTGTTGCGGTCTATATTCGAAACCAGGCGCGGGCAGCGAAATCGGCGGGCCTACCGTTTGAGGAGCTGGTCTGGCCAGAAGACATTTCGCAGGACGAGTGCAAGCGGCGCATTTCCGAATTGAATGAAGCCCCTGATGTGCTGGGGATTATTCTTCAGCGGCCGGTACCAAAACAAATCAACGTCCGCTCTTTGCAATCAGCAATCCATCCGCTGAAAGATATCGAGGGCATGAACCCGGCGTCGATCGGCAACATTGTCTACAACGATCTGGCTCTGGCGCCATGCACAGCCGCAGCCTCAGTGGCATTGATCAACGAAACCGGGCTTAAGATCAACGGGCTGGAAGTCGTGATGATCGGCCATTCCGAAATTGTCGGTAAGCCGGCCGCTTTCATGTTGATGTCAGCGGGCGCCACAGTGACCGTTTGCCATCATCTGACCCGCTCGGTTGCGGCCCATTCACGGCGGGCCGACGCGGTGCTCGTGGCGGTGGGCATACCTAAGTTTTTAACCGCAGACATGGTCAAGCCGGGCGCCGCTGTCATTGACATTGGTATCAACCAAATCAACGGGCCCGACGGACCGACCATTGTCGGTGATGCCGATACAGAGGCTCTGCTCGACGTCGCGAGCTGGGTCACACCGGTGCCAGGTGGTGTCGGTCCTGTGACTGTTGCCATGCTTATGCGGAACGCCGTTGCGGCCCACCGCATGCAGGATGCCGCAGGTTGGCTGCGAAAATGAACATTTCGGGCTGCTCTAAAACAAGACTTTAGGCGCCAACAACTCAACTAATGACAATGACCAGAAAAAATCTGGCAGTCGGAGGAAACCACCCAAAACGGAGGGGCATGCTTTTGAATATCTGCGAACACCATCACGCCGACGTTGGCAGGGAAGTTTCGATCAAACAGAAGTTTCTCTCCATTTCTCCACATTCGAAATTCGCGCAAGGCCAAATCTTGAAGGTCTCGGGCGATCTGCGCTTTGTGAAGTTCAAAGGGCGCAAGACGCCGATGTGGTTGAACGTTCTGTTGCTGGAATAAGCCCAACTTCAAACGTGCAGCGCGAGCATGGGAGGAACGTTCACCTTTCATGGGAACGATAACGGGCTTTTATTTTTGCGATTGTTGCCAATTTTTTACGATCGGCGAGGCGGCGTGGCACGCGCTTCCGGGTTGCGGACACGCACGCAGCTTCGCAACTTCATGCCGCTTCGCCGATCATTTTTTTATCGCTTTCTTTGTAACGCATCCCGCCTGATTGAACGTCAGGGGTGTTGGGCCTCAGGACCTTTAATGAAAATGGTCCGGAACTGGTGTTCCGGACCGAGTAGACGCTGGTCTCCGGGGGAGAGGTGGAGCCCGCGCCGTGGGAGCTTGAGCATTTTCCGAGGAAGTGGATACCGGTTCGTCGAAGAAAATGCGACCAAACAAGAAGCTAGAATGCCGATCCGTTTCCATCGGAATGCGCTCTAGCAAGAGCCATTCTGCGAAATTGCAACACGGCTCTAATTTTTCGAAGAGTGATGTTTAGCTGAACCGCTACGCACTTCAGCTAAACATGCGCCGTCGAATTGAGGCATGTTTTTCACGCTGAACCGCTGCGCACTTCAGCTAAACATGCGCTAGCGTGCCGAACTTAAAGCCCGACGCGCTGACTGCCTGAACCAAACTCTGGGTAGGCTTCGAGACCAATTTCAGCCTTGTCGAGTCCGGCGAGTTCGTCTTCCAGTGTCGGGCGAAGACCAATCGTCACGCGCAGGATGCCCCACACGACTACACTGGCAAGAATAACGAATGCGGCAATCGAGCCAACACCTATTGCCTGTGCCATGAAGTTGGCATCCGAGTTGGTAAGCGGCACAGCCATTGTGCCCCAAATGCCGGCCATGAGGTGAACCGGGATGGCACCAACCACATCGTCGATACGGATCTTGTCCAGTAGCGGTACTGCAAACACCACGATGAGGCCGCCAACCGCACCAATGCCGATCGCCCAGATCGGTGTTGGCGTCAACGGTTCAGCCGTGATCGAGACGAGACCTGCGAGGGCACCGTTCATGACCATGGTGACGTCAACCTTGCCGTAAATGAGCTGCGTCAGAATCAATGCCGATACGACGCCGCCTGCAGCGGCCAGATTGGTGTTGACGAAAATGCGCGCAACCGAGGAGGCGTCGGAGATCGTTCCAATGGCGAGTTGCGAACCGCCGTTGAAGCCGAACCAGCCGAGCCAAAGGATAAATAGGCCGAGTGTTGCCAGCGGGATGGAGGATCCGGGCATCGGGTTGACACGGCCGCCTTCGTACTTGCCGTGGCGCGCGCCAAGGAAGATGGCACCGACGAGCGCTGCCCAGCCACCAACGGAGTGAACGAGCGTCGAACCGGCGAAGTCCTGGAATTCGCCACCGGTCACATCCTTGATCCAACTGGTGTCAGTACCTGGCGCCAACCAGCCCGCACCCCATTTCCAAGCGCCCTGTATTGGGTAAATGAAACCTGTCAAAACCACGATGAAGAGCAGGAATGGCCACAGCTTGATGCGCTCGGCCAGCGTACCCGAAACGATCGAGGCCGTGGTGGCGCAGAACACCATCTGGAAGAACCAGTCAGATGCCGCGGCGTAACTACCCGGATCGGCATCTGTGGGTGGAATGACCTTGGGTGCAAATGTGCCGATGAAGCCGCCGTTGACGGCGTCATACATCAGATTGTAGCCAACCAACCAGAACATGATGCCGCCTATGGCATAAAGCGCAATGTTCTTGGTGCACTGCATGGAAACGTTCTTGGTTCGCACCAGACCCGCTTCGAGCATTGCAAAACCGGCGGCCATGAACATGACGAGGAAACCGCCAATGAGAAACAGCATCGTATTGAAAACGTACTGGGTGCTGGCAGATGCGGCGGCGGGCGCCTCAGCAGCAGCGGCTGCAGCGTCCTGTGCCAGGGCAGCGCCGGAGGTAAAGATCGTAAGCGCTGCCACCGCGTAAGAGGCGACCAACCAGCGCGAAGTTTGAGGTGTTTTCATTTGTGAAATATCCCGATTGATACGCGAAGTCCGTTGGTTTCAGGAGAAGGGCAGAGCGGCGTCACAAAGCCGCTTCGTCCGCTTCGCCTGTGCGGATGCGGATCGTGTTTTCGATCGGGGACACGAAAATTTTGCCGTCGCCGATCTGGCCTGTCTTGGCCGCGTCTTGAATTGCAGAAAGCGCTTTGTTGACGCTGTCGCCTGACACGACAACCTCGATCTTGACCTTGGGAAGAAAACTGACGGCGTATTCGGCGCCACGGTAGATTTCGGTATGACCCTTTTGCCGGCCGTAGCCTTTTACCTCTGTCACCGTCATGCCCTGTATGCCGAGGTCGGTGAGCGCCGTGCGCACCTCCTCCAGCTTGAAAGGCTTTATGATCGCGGTAATGAGTTTCATTCGATGACCCTCGTTGTTGCTTAGACGCGTTGCGTCAGCGCCCCCGGCTTGCCCCTGGCCTTGAAAAGGCCTTTGGCGAGGACCGCGCGAACGTCGACGGCAGAGGGAGAGTCAAAACCTGTGCCAGCCGAGAATTAACTAACTAACGTTTTGGAAATGTTTTGTTTTCGCAACCGAGCATAAGTGTATGGAGCGCTTGATACTCAGTTTTTTGCCTTAAATTTGTGCATTGATGCAGCGTTGCTGATTATTTGACCAGATCGGACGTCATTCGTTGCCGCATCAGGCCTTCCTGCGCCGTCGACGCAATCAATTTCCCATCGCGACTGTAAAGCGCGCCACGGCAGAAACCCCGCGAACCCGACCCGCTCGGGCTGTCTTGAGCATATAAGATCCAATCGTCCCAACGGAATGGACGGTGGATCCACAGCGCATGATCGAGGCTTGCCAACTGCATGTCAGGATCGAAAAGAACCTTCCCGTGCGCAATAAGCGCGGTATCCAGAAGCGTAAAATCGGACGCGTAGGCCAGCATGGATTGGTGTACTGCGGGGGCGTCAGGCAGCGTTCCGTTTGGCTTCAGCCAGATATATTGCGCAGGCTCGCGCGCCTCGCGCTTCATATAACGCGTGAGGTCGACTGGGCGCATGTCAATGGGGCGTTCGCGACTCCAATAGGCCCGCATATTTTCAGGCAATTTGTCGAGCAATGCAGCGAACACTTCATTGGCAGACCTGAGATCTTCGGGAGCGGGTACATCAGGCATCTGGGCTGAGTGTTCAAGGCCCGGCTCGGGATCGTGGAATGAAACGCCCATTACAAAAATCATGCGCCCATGCTGAATGGCCTTGACGCGCCGGGTGGAAAAGCTGCCGCCGTCCCTGGTGCGCTCAACCTCATAAAGAATGGGATGGCGAGGGTCTCCACCGATGAGAAAATAGCCATGCAGCGAGTGGGCTATGCGGGTGGGAGGCACCATGCGAATGGCGGCCATAAGGGCCTGGCCGAGCACTTGACCACCGTAAACGCGCTGCCAGCCATCCTGCGGACTCGTTCCCCGGAACAAGCTATCGTCGAGCTGTTCGATATCGAGTATTTGGAGTACGGATTTTAAAGCGCTCAACGGGGCCTCCTGGCGCGGGAACGGAGGCGGATACGCCCCTTTACGGTTACGGCAAGCACCAGTAGGGACTTTGTTTGGCCTTTGATGTCAAGGCGCGGCCGCCAACGTTACGCGTGATACGATGGGCTAACCGGGATGGCCAATTCCGAGCACCGGCCAATTTGGCGGGCTAATTGCGTGACCTCCGAGACGCAGCTTTATATATTTGTCACGGCCGGTCGGCCGGCAACACGGGACTGGCGAGAGAGGCAACAAGCGTGAACGCGAGCAAACGCGCAGACATCATCATTTCGGGCGGGAGCTATGCCGGGCTTGCACTGGCGCTCGCCTTGACGCAGGCCCTCGAAGGCGTTGCGATCACCGTAATCGACCCGAAGCCTGGCGGTAGCGGGCAAGCACTACCTGATGATCCGCGTGCATTTGCATTATCGGCTTCGTCGCAACGCCTGCTCGAAGCTATCGGCATCTGGCCTGCGGTTGCTGAAATCGCCCAGCCGGTAAGCGAAATCGAGATCACCGATTCGGAACTTGACGCGGGCATACGGCCAACGCTGCTCACCTACACGAATATGACCGATGACGGCGATGCTGCCTCTTTCATCGTTCCGGGAGGACCGCTTCTTGGTGCGCTCGACGCGGCAGCGCGGGCAACAGACGGTTTCATATTCGCAACAGATAGAGCCACCGGTTACGTTACGGACGATCATGGCGCAGCCGTAGCGCTTGCCGGCGGCGGCCGACTGGAAGCATCGCTGGTGGTCGCCGCTGAAGGGCGTCGGTCCACTCTGCGGGAAGCAGCCGGCATCAAGCTCGTTGCCTGGGACTATGAACAGACAGGTATCGTCGTCACCGTATCGCATGAACGTGCGCACGGAGGCCGTGCTGTACAGCACTTTCTACCGTCGGGGCCATTTGCAATCCTGCCTTTGACGGGAAACCGCTCGTGCATCACATGGTCGGAAAAATCACATGAGGCGCGCCGCATTCTAGCGCTCGACGATCAGTCGTTCCTTGGAGAAGTCGGCAAGCGCTTTGGCGGAAAGCTTGGTCGTGTTGCGCTGACGGGGCGGCGCGCGTCCTGGCCGCTCTCAATGCATCTCGCCCGCAGTTTCATTGCGCCGCGTCTGGCCTTGATCGGAGATACCGCGCATGGCGTGCATCCAATTGCCGGTCAAGGTCTCAACCTGGGCCTACGGGATGTGGCTGCGTTGGCGGAAGTTGTCGCGGAAGCCATGCGTGTCGGGCTCGAACCCGGCAACGATGAAACATTGCGTCAATACGAACGCTGGAGGCGCTTTGATTCAACCCTATCGACGTTTGCATTCGATGGACTGAACCGCTTGTTTTCGAATGACTGGGCGGTTGTGCGCGCGGCGCGGGACGTAGGACTTGGCATCGTCGACCGGCTGCCGTTGGTCAAGCGAATGCTGGTGTCTGAGGCTGCGGGCGTTACCGGTGATCTGCCGCGGTTGTTGAAGGGCGAAGCGCTATAGCTTGGACAGGTCAGGCTGTTGGGGGAAAGAAGTTGACTTGGTAGAAGCCCGTTATGCGCTTTGGTTCATGGTCTGATGAAAAGGGTCTGGACCGACCACACTTGGGTCCTACCCCCCTTCTTATGGAAGGGTGGGCATGGGGCAGGCCTTAAGGGGATCGGTCCAGATGACCAGCGATTTAAGACTAGAGTTGCGGGACCAGCCAGGGGGGACCAAGGCCCGCCCCGCAAACTCCAAGTCGTTACGCAGCTACTTCGCCGGAACAAAAAATGATTTCGTGCTTCAATGCGTGTTTATTGCCGAAACATTTCGCGCTAACGCGCAATAGTTGTTAGTAGCGAACGCTGAGTTTGGCTGAGCCGATGTGCTGTTGGATCGTATCGCCGAACTGTCCGTCGTATTGCAAACGGAAAGTCGTGTCAGACGGCGTGATGAGGTCCAAGCCTGCTGCGATGTCAGCCGTAACCTCGTCAATGCTGCTGGTCACGGCGAAGGGGGCAGCGTCGGGTGCACCGAGGAACGTTGCGCTGGTCACGAAGCTATCGCTATCGCGCCAGGTGATGCCACCCTTGAGGAAGGGACGGGCAACGCCACCACCAGAAAGGCGAACCTGGGTGCCAATCTCCAGCATCGGTGTGACAGACCACACGCCATCATCGCTGCCAGCAACATTCAATGCAATGCCGCCGCCGGTGTCAGTCTCCTGGTAGCCATCACGCGACACGTAATTATATGCAACGTCAACTTGCGGCTTCAAATAGAAGCTATGCATTGGCATCAAGTACGCTGCGGTCAAGCGGCCAGAAAAGAAGTCTGTGTCGTAACTTCCACGAGCGGTGTCGGAGAACGCGCCGATGTTGACGTTACGCACGCTGTCAGAGGAGCCGAAGGCGCCTGTGACGGTGGCTGCGAGCAATAGCGGGCCGGGATTATATTTCAATACGCCGCCGAGATGCAGGCGGTCGGATTCGGTGCGGGTGCCCGTATTGGTGTCAAGTTGCGCTGTCTCGTAGCCGATGCCACCGCCTAGACGCCAAGCTCCACCGAGATTGACCTGAGCGCCGGCTGAATAGAACGGTGCGGTCTCGGTTGCTCCATAACTCAGGCCATTGTTATCGATCGTGGTGTGGCTGATGGTGCCGCGTGCCCACATGCACTGGCCTTCGCGGATGATAGCGTTTGCATCGCCCTCGCCGGTAACGCGGCAAGACAGGAGCTGCTCGGCGAATGTCGTGCCAGACTGCATCATTGAATTGCTGTTGGCCCCTACGCCCGATGGCGCGAGCTGGTCCATCGCATTGGCGACCTCGCCCATTGTTCCCAGCTCAAACAGCGTGGGCATGAAGCCAAGATTTGCGCCGCTGGCGAAGGCATTGTTGAGCCCACCAGCCACACTGTTCTGGTTTGGGGTCATCCCACCAGCGACACCCTGGAAGTCAATGGTGGCCTGCAGGTCGATGCCGTAGGGCCCAGTGATAAGCTCGTAGTCGATGAGCGCGGTGTCAGCTACCGTGAGACCATTGTTGGTAAGCACTCCCACGTCGACGTGGATGACGTCCTGGAAAAGCAAGGTGAGGGAACCAGGCGACGTGAAGTTGAGCGGTGTGACTACAAGGGTTCCTGCCACGTTTGCGTCATCGATTACGTAGAGCTGATCAGAAGTTTCATTTGAGAAGTCGGCGCGGATTGAAAGCGTACCGGTCGATGACTGCGTGTAGTTACCCCAGAGCTCAGTCTCCGCAACGTTTGGATTGCCATAGTCGATGTTGAACGTGCCGTTGTTGGTGAAGTCGCCCCCAGCGTCCAAGCCTGCGTAGTGATTGAAGACGCCGCCGGAATCAATGGTGACAGTGGCGCCATCGAAGGACGCGGTGCTTTCGTTTCTGAACTCGCCACCGCTTTGGATGACAAGTTGGCCTGTTCCCTCACCAATTTCACTATCGAAGGTGCCAGCATTGACGAACAGACCGCCAACTGTGACCGTGCCGTCACCATTGTCGGCGTTTAGGAAGGTGGCGCCGGTGTTGTTGTTAAAAACACCACCACTCAGAATATTAACGTTCCCTGTGTCGATAGACCCATTGACGAAAAGACCAGTGGTCAAATTATTGAATGTGCCGTTGATATTCACTATGCCGGGGCCACCAGCACCATCACCATTAACAAACTGGCTGTTGGTCCCGCTATTGTAATAGGCGCCGGAATTGATGTTGAGGGTGCCGGTGAAACCCGCCAGCAAGCCCACATTGTAAAACCCATTGGTGAAGATGACGTTTGGGTCGGCGGTCCATGAGTAACCGGTCAGGATATTGACCGTGCCGCTGGCGGTTTCGCCGTTCACGAAATTCCCGTGCGTCGCAGGTGCGTCCACGTCGCAGACACCGCTATTTGGGGTGGTACAGGCCGCCAAGGCTGCGGAAGGCGCAAACAGCGCCAATGCACTTGTGGCGCAGCCCAGCGCCAGCGCGGCGCTTAAAGTGCGCAACCGCAGTGAACCATTTCTTGAACTTGTCGATATGCATGCGTGCGGGCGTGCGCCCTCGTTTCGCACCATGTGAGCCATGGAACTCCCTCCAGTGAAGTGATTGCGGCCTCCGTACGCAACGCAACAAAACCAGAGGTCCCCCGTATGTGATCAGAACAATGCACTACTTTTGGTTGTGTTGGAATCATATTCTGCAACTATAAAGTTTATATTTGAACCGACTTTCTGTATTGGGTGCTCCAAAAGACACAGGTCGAATGCCGACCTCGGGCGAGATCGGTTGGAGCGGGCCGTTAGCTCGTAAGGAGAGAGTGTTGAAAGAACTTGCCTGGGATGCTTTCAGGCCGTGCTCGATTTGTAATTTTCCGGGTGCCAGCGGCAAGGGCATTCGCGGCCGGTCAATGCAGGGCTTGTTGCATTGCTACCCACATATAAGTTGTCGCCTACAGCGCTGGGATGCGCACGCGTTCGCTAACCAGCTTATTGGCTGAAGCCATTTCGCGCTTGAGGCGCTAACTTTTTATCTAAAGTTTATCTGCCGCGTTTGAACGAGACTGGCGATGTCGTCGTGATTCAAGAATCAGTTTCGCGTTTGGTCGTATCGCGTGGTTCACCGTCTATCGTGTCGGGCATCACCACAGTGACACGCCCGGATTGAAGATCGACGTCTGGAACAACGGCCTTGGTGAATGGGAGGAGTTCGCTCTTGCGCGTGTCGGTCAAGCGAACCTCAAGCAGATCCCCAGCGCCGAAATTTTCAACGGCGATGACCTCGCCCAACGTTTTGCCTTCCGTGTTAACGGCAATTAGACCGATCAGATCCTCGACATAGAAATCATCATCATCGTCCGGATCGGGCATGGCTTCGCGCGCGACATGGAGCTTGCGACCCTTCAAGGCCTCAGCGCCATTGCGGTCTGTTACGCCTTTCACCCTTGCAATGACCGCCCCCTTGGGCGTTACGCGAACGACCCTCAGTGAAAGCGCTGCTGCGCCGTTTGCGTCTGTCAAAGGTCCGTAGGTACCGATGGCCTCTGGCGTCGCAGTGTAGGAACGCACGACGACATCACCACGCACGCCATGTGCCCCGGTGATCTCACCCAATAAAATGCGCCGCATCTTTTCGCCGGACATGCCCGATGTCGCTTTGCTCTGCCTCATCAAGGAGCCATCCCTACAGCCAACGGCGCAGCGGCTCAATTGGGCAATGCGCCGAGAAAGGTCATGGTGACTTCAAGCGGCTGTCCGGCGACGTCTGCTATTGCGCGGGAAAGCGGTGCGGCGCGATCGAACTTGCCAAACACTTCGAGAATTGCGCCCTCGGGTCCGGCTGCAAATCCGGTGACCAACTCTGCGTCAGGCGGCACCTGTAGGCGGAGGTGGACCGTGTTCTTCCTGCACGCGCGATCAAACTCATAAGAGCCTGAGAAAACCGCGCCCCAGCGGTCCGAGCCCAGGATCTTGCCATTGCGCAGGACCGCTAGCGCGCTGCCGATCTCGCCACCTGTCGGGTTGGCGACCTTGGCGCAGCACTCAATGTTGTAGAGGCCTTCATCGATCATTTTGGATCGGTCCTGAACGCGCCTGATCTCCTCGGCGCGCTGTTCGGCGGGTAAAAGCTGCAGGGCTCGCAGATAGGCCGCGACCGGGCCTGGCAGCGGGGTTTCACCCGTCGCCCACAAGCTGACTGAGCGCGTGCTCATGTCGATCAAGCGCGCGAACTCCGACTGGTTAAGACCCAGGCGGTTGAGGGTTTCCTTGAGGCCTATGTTTGACATAGGGGAAGAGTAGAAGAAACTGCGTTAGACGCAATATTTTCACGCCCCGCTAATTCTTTTTTCGCGGTTAAGGTTGATGACGCAGGACGTGCACCAAACTTGTCTATGCAGGCGGTCAGAGCATTTTCTGATCCCACGCACAAGGCGCGTTTATGTCAGGTTTTTCAGCGCGCCTACTCTGATCGATATCCCATATTCTCTCGCATAAAAAACGCCCGCCAGTTTTCCGGCGGGCGTGAATTGTTGCAGGCTGTGTTCTGCCGCGAAGCTGATGACAAAGCGGTTTGCTTTTACTCGCTGGCGGCGGCTTCTTCAGCCGGCTTTTCTGCGGCTTCCTTGGCAGCGGCAGCGGCTTCTTCAGCGGCCTTCATACGCTCCTGCGCCTTTTTCTTGGGCTTGGACTTTTCAGGGTTGTTGCGCGCATCGCGCTTGGCAAGCCCGGCTGCGTCGAGGAAGCGGGCGACACGATCAGTCGGCTGGGCGCCCACCGACAGCCAATATTTACAACGGTCTTCATTGAGGCGAACGCGAGTCGGGTTGTCCTTCTGCAACATCGGGTCGTAGGTGCCGACCTGTTCGATGTAGCGGCCATCGCGCGGCGAGGTCGAATGGGCAGCGACGATGTAATAGTAGGGCCGCTTCTTGGCGCCGCCACGGGCGAGCCGGAGTTTCACTGACATTGCTTGTTTCCTTGTTCATTAAGCGGCGTTGCCGCGGGTCGTTGCGTTGGTCCGTCAACGAGACGGGGAGAGTTCATTCCTTTCGCCAAGCGGCAAAGGAAAGGGATTTCATCGCTTCTTCTTTTTGCGTTTGCCGGCTTTCTGGGAAGGCATGCGTGCCAGGTTGCGGCCGCCACCCATGCCGGGAAAACCACCACCCAGACCGCCCAAGCCCGGCATTCCAGGCATACCCGGCATACCGGCACCCAAACCCGGAAGGCCGCCGGGCAAACCGGCGGGGAGGCTTGGAGCGCCGGCACCTGCGGGGTTTCCCGCGGCCGGACCGGCGGCGCCGCCTTGCAACACGGCTTCCCTCAGTTCAGGCGGAAGCTGTTCCAGTGCCTTGGGATCGAGTGCAGCCAACTCTTCCTGCATCTTGGCCATTTCCTCGGCGCTGGGCTGGGCACCTGCAGCGCCGCCGCCGCCCATGCCGAACATGCCACCCATTTTGCCGAGCATGCCGCCGCGACCGCCGAGCTTCTTCATCATGGCGGCCATCTGCTGATGCATCTTCAAGAGCTTGTTGATGTCGGCGGGGCTGGTGCCGGAGCCTCCCGCGACGCGCTTTTTACGCTTGGCGTTGAGAACCTTTGGGTTGCGGCGCTCATGCGGTGTCATCGACTGGATGATGGCGAGCTGACGTCTCAAAATCTTGTCGTCGAGATTGGCATCGGCCATCTGCTGCTTGATTTTGCCCATGCCGGGCATCAGGCCCATCAGGCCGCCCATTCCGCCGAGCTTTTCCATCTGCTTGAGCTGTTCGGCGAGGTCTTCCAGATCGAACGCGCCCTTGCGCATGCGCTCGGCGATGGCCTGGGCCTTTTGCGCGTCAATCGTCTGCGCGGCTTTCTCGACAAGCCCGACGATATCGCCCATACCAAGAATGCGACCGGCGATGCGGCTGGGGTCGAAGTCCTCCAGTGCATCCCACTTCTCACCGGTACCGATGAGCTTGATCGGCTTACCGGTAACAGCGCGCATCGACAGTGCCGCACCGCCACGGCCATCGCCGTCAGCACGCGTCAGGACAATGCCGGTGATGCCAACCTGGCTATCGAACGCGGTGGCGGTGTTGACTGCGTCCTGGCCGGTGAGACTGTCAGCAACGAGCAGCACTTCATGCGGGCTGGTGGTGCGCTTAACCTCGGCGACTTCGCGCATCAGTTCATCATCGACGGTGACGCGACCGGCCGTATCGAGCAGCACAACGTCATAGCCGCCGAGCTTGGCCGCATCATGCGCGCGCCGCGCAATCTGGACCGGTGTTTGTCCAGCAACGATTGGCAGTGTCGTTACGCCGGTCTGCTCGCCCAGCACGCGCAACTGCTCCATGGCTGCCGGGCGCCGCGTATCGAGCGAGGCCATCAAGACCTTTTTCTTGTCGCGGTTGGTGAGGCGGTAGGCGATCTTGGCTGTCGATGTGGTTTTACCGGAGCCCTGCAGACCGACCATCAAAATGGCGATCGGTGGGATTGCGGCGAGGCTGAGCGTTTCGGCATCCGAGCCCAGCACAGCGACCAGTTCATCATGGACGATCTTGACGACCATCTGGCCAGGGGTGACGGACTTCAGCACCTCCTGGCCGACGGCCTTGGCCTTGACCCGATCGACAAAGCCCTTGACCACGTCCAGCGCCACGTCGGCTTCGAGCAAAGCCCGGCGGACTTCACGCATCGCCTCGGAGACATCGCTCTCGGTCAGGGCACCGCGGCGGGTCAGCTTGTCGAGGACGCCGGAGAGCCGGTCGCTCAGGGACTGAAACAAGGCTTAATCTCCTCATGGCTCTCAAGACCTTGGGCCCAAGATTGGGACTTTGGCCTATCGAACCGGCAAAGCAAAATTGCATCCGCGGGCGAAACTCGCTGGCGGATGTTGACCCCCCTGCCTCCCGGATTTTGCATCTATATCAGATGCTTGCCTATTGGCGATCCATGTGCAGAGCGGCGGCTCGTATTCTACGGGCCATTGGATTTGGCCGGAAAATGGCGGAGGGGGCCAAAAAAGTCAAGCCGCGCTTAGAGCGCCGATCCGATGGAATCGGATCGGCGCTCTAGCTTTTTTTGTTTTGTCGCATTTTCTTCGACGAACCGGTGTCCACTTCGTCGGAAACTCTAGTTTTGGTCTCACGGCGGCAGTTGCGGCCTTCGTGTTGAATGCCATTGGATGCAACACGCTACCGCCAACCTCATAGCGGACCGTAGGTCTGATGCCGATGCCTTGGGGGCCCGGCACTGCCACCTCAGTACGGGTACTTGCGGCCGAAGAGGGCAGCGTAGAGGCGTTCGTCGCGGCGATAGATGTCGGGACGGAACTGGACGTCGCCTTGCGCATCTCGCCAGGCTGTCGCGTAGGTAATGTGGACGGGGATTGGCCGCTTCAATGACACCACCGTTCTCTCGCCTCCCGCCAACACGCGTTCGATGCGTGCCCGGTTCCAGCCGTCAAGCTGGTTAAGGACTTCCACGGCCATGTCGATAGGCCGGGCAAGCCGCACGCAGCCATGGGAGAACGCACGTTCACTTTCTCCGAACAGCGAACGAGAGGGCGTGTCGTGCATGTAGACATTGAAGCGGTTGGGGAACATGAATTTGACGCGGCCCAATGCGTTGTCCGGGCCCGGTTTCTGGCGCAGGCGAACTGGGAAATTGTCCGCGGAGTAGCGATTCCAGTCGATCGCCGTCAAAGGTACCGGCTTGTCGTTAAAGACGGCCTCATAACCCTGGCTGACAAGCGATTGCGGCCGCGCGCGAAGCTTGGGAAGCATTTCCTTGATGGCGATGGAATGGGGAACGTTCCAATAGGGGTTCATCTCCACGTAATCCATCTTGTCAGAGAAAACGGGTGTCTGGTGGTAGGGCGTGCCGACGACGACACGCATTTGATCGACGCGCTGGCCATTCGTAACGCGTCGCAATTCGAAACCGGCAATATTGACCTTGATGTAATCCTTGCCGAGGTCTTCGGGCATCCAGCGCCAGCGCTCCATCGTCATGATGATTTGCCGGATGCGTTCGGCGACGGGAATGTTCATTTGGAAATAGGTGCGCTTGCCGACAAGGCCATCGGCATCCAAACCATGCCGGGTCTGGAAACGCTTGACGGCGGTGATGAGATCATCAGTGTAGATTTTTTCCTGGCCTGAGGGTGGTTCAGCGGGAGCACCTTCGGTCACTGCAAGCCTGCGCCGCAACAATGGGACGTTTTCGTCCTGCATGCCGGGTTTGAGCAAATCACCGATTGGAACCAGGGGCCAGCCGCCGGCCTGCTCCGTCGCGCGGTATTCACTCAATGCCTGTTTCAAGCGCAGATAGTCGGGAATCTGCGGCTGCCAGGCGTCAAAGAACTTGTCCATCTCACCTAGCGCGGCAACCAGCCGAAGCGCTGCAACCATGTCGATCGTTTTGCGCTGCCAATATAGTTTTGGCTCGATCTTGGTGGGAAGAAACCGTCCAACCTTCAAATCGGAAGCGTATTTGAGAAAGAAGGCTGACCAATAAAGTTCCGCCTTGGCCGTTTTGAGCATGCGCGCGGTATGAGAAAGCGCGAGACGGTTTGGCTGCCTGATCTGCAACATCTGTTCGACGGGATAGTCGCCAGGATCAAGCGCATCGATACTGGCATTGCGCATGCGATCAATCAAACCGGTAACGCGGCCACGGTCCTGCCATAGCAACGTTGCACCGGGATCATCGTAATAGCTTTTCAAGGCATCGCGACGCTGGCGGACGGCGTGGGGCAATGCGGCTTGGTCTTCGTTGAGAAGCTGCCTGATGGCAGAGCCGACATTGAGGATTTTAAATCTCAGAACGGGTTCGGCTGCTGGGGCCTGCACCGGCGGCTCTGATACTTGCGGCATGTTTGTCTGCTGCGCGAAGGCCGATGCCGACAACATAACTGCGGCAAAACATGCCGCTGATGCTCTTTGCAACAGTCCCATCATAGACGTGCAAGCAGATCTCATAGGCTCGATTAGTCCTCCTTGGCCTTTCTCTCCGCCAAACGCAGCCTTCATATGCGAATACGGGTTTTACGCTTCCAGACCAATGCGAAAAATCGTGACCGCGATACGGCCCATTGCTCTTTTTCCGGCTGAACTGTGCAAGAGCGTATTCACGTTTCATTGAAACTCTAACGGACTTTACGCTTTTGATTTGGGCATCTTTTTCACGGCTCTATTGCTACATTCAAAGCACGCGGTGAAAATTCTGTGCAGACAAGAGTGTCGTGCATTATTCAACCTTGTGGGTCTTCAGTTCAGCGACAAGTTGATTGAGCTTAACGGCCACTTCGAAGCCTGTATCGACTGTATCCTTCAGTGTTGCGCGGTTTTGAATGAGGCGGTTCAAGTGTTCCTGCTGATCGCCGAAGCCGAAGAATATTTCCTCGGGCGGGTTGATCGCGCCGTCTTCAATGGCACACATCACATCGAAGGCATTTTGCGAGGCGAGTACCAGCATCGATGCGATATCGTTCATGAGCTGGTGATAAATACGGCAGGTTTCAGCTTCCACGCGCGGGCCGTGCACACCGAACTTCAGCGGCGAGGATCCTTGTGCGCCTTCGCCGGCATAGACCTTGGGATTGCGCTTGAAGCGGCGGAAAATTTCAATCAGACCCAGGCAGCAACTTTCAAGGTCGCGAAGGGCGGTTCCTGGCTTGCGCTTTGGCTTGGTGCGTTCATCGGTGCGCTCTTCGGCAACCCAGTTGATACTCGCAATCGACGCAATTGCTCCCAGTGCAGCGATTGCAGGCAGGACGGCTGCAAAAGGGTCTGGCGCGATGCGGCTGTCACCGGTTACATCGAACTCGATGACTTTGGGTTTCATTCTCGGTCTGGTTTTCGGCTTGAAGACCACAGACGAGCGCACTCCAATAAAGAGCTGGGACAGGGACGCTTGATAGCATAACCCGTCGCTCGCGAACCGAATGCCAGCAAAGGGCAGGTGGATGCTGCTACATCGGCCTGCCCGGGCGCAAGTGGCCATGGAGCCTCTGTGGCAGGTTGTGCACGGTGTCGGGGGGTATTGGGCTATCTGCGCGGCAGTATGGGGCACGCCAAGAGGTCGACCGTTTATTGAAACGGCTTTTGTGTTCAAATCGGTGATTTCAAACGCCGACGCCGCGATAAACCCGTCGCGGCGGGTTAGCGCAACGGGTTTAGGATGTGGTCACGAAAGGGTGGTTTTTTATTCAGTACACGCGGGCTTTAGGCTCGATGTAGTGCATTTCATTCGTGAGCGTGTAGGTGTGGACCGGCCGGTCATCCAGACGAACCGTCTTGGTGTCGTAATCTGCAAAAGCAAGCGTATGCTTCATCCAGTTGGCATCGTCGCGGCTGGAGAAATCTTCACGAGCATGCGCGCCACGGCTTTCCTTGCGGTTCTCAGCTCCGGTGACCGTCACGGCGGCTTGAGCAATCAAATTGTCGAATTCAAGCGTCTCGACCAGATCGGAGTTCCAGATCAAAGAACGGTCCGTGACCTTGATGTCGTCTGAATCTCTCCAGATTGTGTTGATCTTATTTATCCCTTCCTGCATCACCGGGCCGTCACGGAACACGGCGCAGTTGGCCTGCATCGTCTTTTGCATGCGCAGGCGCAGCGCTGCGGTCGGGGTTTCGCCTTTGGCATAACGGAACCGATCAAGGCGGGAGAGTGCGAGATCTGTTGCATCACCCGGCAGCTCGGGCTGGCGTTCCTTTGCGTCCAGCATTTCTGCGCAGCGAAGGCCGGCGGCACGACCAAATACAACAAGATCGATGAGCGAGTTGGACCCCAGGCGATTGGCGCCATGTACCGAGACGCAGGCGGCCTCACCAATGGCCATCAATCCTGGAACTATATGGTCTGGGTTGCCGTCTTTCTTGGTCAGCACTTCGCCGTGATAATTCGTAGGGATGCCGCCCATGTTGTAGTGAACCGTCGGGATCACCGGTATGGGCTGACGGCGCAGATCAACACCGGCAAAAATCTTGGCGCTTTCGGTAATACCCGGCAAACGCTCGGCAAGAATTTTTGGGTCGAGATGATCGAGATGCAGATGAATGTGATCGCCTTCGGGTCCAACGCCGCGCCCCTCGCGGATTTCGACGGTCATGGAGCGAGAGACAACATCGCGCGAGGCGAGATCCTTGGCGTGCGGTGCGTAGCGTTCCATGAAGCGCTCGCCTTGTGAATTTGTGAGGTATCCACCCTCGCCGCGCGCGCCCTCTGTAATCAGCACGCCGGCGCCGTAGATGCCGGTGGGGTGAAACTGAACAAACTCCATGTCCTGCAACGGCAACCCGGCGCGCAACACCATGGCGTTACCATCGCCCGTGCATGTGTGGGCCGACGTACATGAAAAATAAGCCCGGCCGTAGCCGCCTGTGGCGAGAATCGTGCGCTTTGCCTTGAAGGCGTGGACCGACCCGTCTTCAAGATTCAGTGCTACGACGCCGCGGCAAGCGCCATCGGAATCCATCATGAGGTCGATGGCAAAATACTCAATGAAAAACTCCGCCGAATGGCGCAGCGACTGGCCATAAAGCGTGTGCAGCATGGCGTGGCCGGTTCTGTCGGCAGCGGCGCAGGTGCGCTGTGCTGGCGGACCTTCGCCAAACTCCGTCGTCATGCCGCCGAAGGGGCGCTGGTAGATCTTACCGTCTTCGGTGCGCGAAAACGGCACGCCGTAATGTTCAAGTTCGTAAACCGCATCGGGGGCATGGCGGCACAGGTATTCAATCGAATCCTGATCACCCAGCCAGTCTGACCCCTTGACGGTGTCATACATATGCCAGCGCCAATTGTCGGGGCCCATGTTGCCGAGCGACGCAGCCACGCCGCCTTGTGCGGCAACCGTGTGCGAGCGGGTCGGGAACACCTTGGTGACACATGCGGTCTTGAGGCCGGCTTCGGCGGCGCCGAGGGTTGCGCGCAAGCCTGCGCCACCTGCGCCGACCACGACGACGTCGTAGTTGTGATGGGTGACGGGGTAGGCCTTGCCGTTGACTGCTGGTGCCCGGGTCTTTGCCATTTCGATCAAGCTCCCAAGCTCAACTTCACCAACGCCAGCACGCAGGCAGCGCCGATAAGATATGAAAAGAAGGTATTCAACATGAGAAGGACGATTTTTGCGAATTCTCCATGCACATAATCTTCAATAATGACCTGCATGCCGAGCTTCATATGTACGGCCATCGCAATCGACAGCAGGCCGAGACACAGCGCGACAAACGGATGGCCGAGTGTCGCTTTCACGCTCGCGTAATCGGCTCCAGCGGTAGAGGCCACCACCCAGGCGAACACCAGCGACAACACCAGCAACGCAATAGAGGTAACGCGGATCTGCCAGAAGTGATCGGTGCCTTCGTGTGCCGAGCCGAGGCGGCGGGCGTTCTTGAGCGGGGTTCGCATGTTCATTGGGACTATCCTGCAATCGGTGTGGCAAGCGGGCCGACAAGACCGGCAACGAGCCAGATGAGTCCGGTCAGCACGACGGAGAGGATCAGCGATCCCCACGACAGCTTGTCTATCGTATGGAGATCGAAACCGCGTCCCAGGTCCCAGATGTAGTGACGAATGCCGCCCAGCGCGTGCAGGATCAGCAGCCATGTGAAGCCGAGCAAGACGATGCGGCCAAGCCAGGTGCCAAACAGTCCATTGACAAAATTGAAATAATCCGGGCCGATCGCCGCCGCCATGAGCCACCATGCAAACAGCAGCGCTCCGAAATACAAACCCGCCCCTGATACACGGTGCATAATCGACGCAACCATGTTGATCAAAGGGCTGTAGACCTGGAGGTGCGGCGACAACGGGCGCTCGCGCCTTGTCCGGCGCAGGGATTTGGCATCAGCCATGACGTATCCTCAATGTGTTTCGTAGCGGTTTTAGCGCGGCTGCTGCAGCGCGGCAATTCGTCGAATGACATAGGCGCTGGGTACAATTGGACAGGGAGATGCCAAGGTCGTCTGGCCCAGAGGCTTGTGGCCAGCACTATCGGATTTTTCACGAACCCTTGAATTCAACGCGGCAGCACCAGCCACAAATCGAGGTCGAGAATAACACCGTCAGCGTATTTTCCATCTTCAGACTTATAGGGCAGCGCTTCGCAGTCCTGGTTCTTGACAGCGACCAGGCGGGTGCGCAAAGCGCCAATATCCTGGCGACCGGGGATTTCGGCCTTGTCCAGGATTTCCGACCAGGCATAGACGGTGTCTCCTGCAAAGCACGGTGCGACGTGACGTCCAGCGTTGATGGCGGCGATGTGGAACGCATTGGCCAAGCCATTGAACGACAAGGCGCGGGCCAAGGAGATAATGACGCCACCATAAATAATGCGCTTGCCAAAGCGGCCCTTGGATTCGGTGTGCTGGTTGAAATGCACCTTTGCGGTATTCTGATAAAGCCGGGTCGCCATCTGGTGTTCGGCTTCTTCCAGCGTCATGCCATCGACGTGGTCGATGCGTTCGCCGATTTCGTAATCCTGCCAGCGAAAGGGAGAGCCGGCGAGTGCGTTGTCATATGCCTTGGGATCTATCTTTGGCACCGCTTTTCCGAGGTTCTCGGGCGTGACAGTAGCGGGCAGGTCCGGCACGATCGCTTGGGGTGCTGGCGCGCCCTTGTCGCGTTTTCTGACCATGACCCAGCGTGTGTATTCGAGCACGACTTCGCCGGACTGGTTGCGACCGGTGGAGCGCACGTAGACCGTTCCGGTTTCGCCGTTTGAGTTTTCCTTCAAGCCGATCACTTCGGACGTCGTGGACAGCGTATCTCCGGGAAATACCGGCTTGATGAAGCGACCGTCAGCGTATCCTAGGTTTGCTATCGCATTGAGGGAAATGTCAGGCACGGTCTTGCCGAAGACGATGTGGAAGGCCAGCAGATCGTCAACTGGTGCTTGCTGATAGCCGATCGCCCCAGCAAATGCATTGGACGACTGCACCGCAAAGCGAGGGCCATACAGGCTCAAGTAAAGGGCTACATCACCCTCGGTCAGCGTGCGTGGTGTGGCGTGGGTGAGGACCTGGCCGAACTTGAAATCCTCAAAATAGTTGCCGGGATTGGTTTTGGATGCCTTCATTTCTTCAATCTTTATACAGGATCTGTTGTTCAAACGGCTTGGTTTGGCGTTTTGCACTGGGGCTCAGCCTGTTGCCTCCAATTCGGCGATTGCCTCCGCGATGGAGACGGTACGTTCGGCCATCACCATGTGCAGGCGCTCCACCATTTTTCCCTCAACGGTGATGACGCCGAGTTTTTCATTTTCCGGTTTCTGGAATTCGGCAATGATCTTGCGCGACCATTCGACTTCCGCCTCAGATGGTGAAAAGGTTTCATTCGCCGCCTGGACCTGACTTGGGTGAATCAGCGTCTTGCCGTCCATACCGAGTGTGCGGCCATGCTCGGCTTCGGCACGGAACCCTGCCTCGTCCTTGAAATCGTTGTAGACACCATCCAACACGTCCAGACCATAAGCACGAGCAGCAACAATCGTCATAGACAGCCATGGCACGACAGCGAAGCGATCCTTATAGGCGCGGGCGTGGCTTTCCTTCAGCAAATCGTTGGTGCCCATCACCATGCAGGTGAGACGGTGCTCACGTTCTATCCCAGCCATGGCGATTTCGCGCACGTTAAGGATCGACATGGGCGTTTCCATCATGGCCCATAACTTGGTTTTTTCCAGCGCATGTGCGGCCGTCAGCACCTTTGCCGCCGAAATGATGTCGCCGGGCCTGCCTACTTTGGGGACCAGGATGGCGTCGGGTCCAGCCTTGGCTGCTGCAAAAAGGTCGTCGGCACCCCACGGGGTTTCCAGTCCGTTAACGCGAATGATCAGTTCGCGCTTGCCATAGCCACCGCTGGCGACGGCTTCACAGACCTTGTCGCGAGCTTCGATTTTGGCATCCGGCGCGACAGCGTCCTCCAGATCGAGGATCAGGGCGTCGGCGGGGATTGTCTTTGCTTTTTCAAGGGCGCGTGTGTTGGAGCCTGGCATGTAGAGCACACTGCGACGCGGGCGCACGGTCATTTTTCATTACCCCTTAATTGTTCGTCTTTATCTGTTTGCTTTTATTTTTGCAGGTGCGGCGGCTGGCCGGACTGAGACCTATCCTGGTCGGGCCAGCGGATATGATGTTTTGCAGCGCACACTAATCTGGCGACCTTGAATTACAAGTCCACCAAGGTCGCGTTATACTCCAAGCCGTGTAATCGCGTTACGACAAGGCGGATCGCGCGGAAAAAAGCCAGCAAGAAAGGCAAATGACATGGCCCGCATCCTTGCCATTTCCTCCTATGTCGCGTCCGGCCATGTCGGGCTCTGCGGCATTGTTCCCGTGCTGCAAGCTTTCGGGCACGAAGTGATCTCTGTACCGACTGTCGTTCTATCGTGCCACAACGGCCGAGAGCACGTGCGAGGCGTTACGCTGGAAGCGGGAGACATTGCGGGCATGTTATCTGCTTTGCGCGCCAACGGAACGCTTGAAGCGCTAGACGCGGTCATCACAGGCTACATGCCGAGCGCCGAAGTCACCGAGTTGGTCGCTGCCGAGCTTGAGCGTCTTGCCGAAGCGCTGCCAGATTTGGTTTATTTGTGCGATCCGGTTTTGGGCGATGATCCCGACGGGCTATATGTCTTGGACGACGTGGCATGCACAATCCGCGACAGACTGTTGCCGCTTGCAGACATTGTGTGCCCCAATCGTTTCGAACTTGCCTGGTTGACCGGTGCGGGCGTGCATAATGCCAACGACGCGGACATCGCTGCCGACAGTCTTGGCGTGGAACTGGCTGTTGTGACTTCGGTTCCGGCAGTAGACGGGCAGATCGCAAATGTTTCCAGCGATAGCGATAACGCTTTTACGTTTACGACACCGCGACTGCCTGCGGTCCCGCATGGGACCGGTGATGTCCTGGCGGCCTTGTTGCTTGGCCACGTACTTTCGGGATGTGAACTTACCGAGGCAACAGCGAGGGCTTCCGCCGGCGTGCAGATGGTGATTGCGGACAGCATTGGTGCCCACGAACTGGAATTGGTGGCTGGACTTTCACGCACAGTTGAAGTGCAGGGAATGCCTGGTGAAGAGGTGGGAGCGGAGTAGGTTTTACTCGATGTTGGCTGGGTGGCTCGCCTGGCGGCATGGGTTGCCTGCGTTCGGCCAAGTCCTTCACGACTGCTGTTTATGTATAGTTTGATCTTGTCTCGACACGCGAGACAGGCTCAGCTAACCATGCGGTGCCTTCCTGCATGTTTTTCACCAAGACCCACATGACACTTCAGCTAAACATGCTCTCACTTTCGACTGGGGCATGTTTTTCACGCCGAACCGTTACACACTTCGGCTAAACATGCTCTTGTGCCTTGAGGCGACCAAAACGAAGAGGCCAATCAAACCCATGTCGCAATTTCCCGAGCACCTGACCGACCGGTACCACCGCTTCAAATTCAGGCATTTTACGCCTAATTCCGACCGGTACGAGGAACTGGCCGCGTATGGTCAGAGCCCCGACGTGATGATCGTCTCGTGCTGCGACAGCCGGGTGGACCCAGAGACGATTTTTTCGGCCATGCCCGGCGAACTTTTCGTTATGCGCAACGTGGCCAACCTGGTGCCGCCCTATGAGACAGGTGGCAATTTCCACGGCGTGTCGGCGGCGCTGGAATTTGCATTGCTCAATTTGAGGGTGAAACACATCGTCGTGCTTGGACATGCGGGCTGCGGAGGCGTCAAGGCGGCGCTGGAGCAAGCGGCAGCGAAACAGACTGAGGCTTTGTTCATTTCCAAGTGGATGTCGATGCTCGACGATGCCAGGCTCAACGTGTTGGCCAGGCATCAAGGTTTGCCGGCAACAGAGCGTCTAAGAGCACTTGAGCTTGAAGGCGTAAAAACCTCGCTCAAAAATTTGCGGACGTTCCCATTCGTTGAAGAGCTCGAATCCAATGGCCGTCTCGCACTGCACGGAGCCTACTTCGATATCGCAAGCGGTTCGCTACACGTGCTCAACCAATTGAAGGGCTCGTATTTCGAGCTTTAAGTAGCCTTGCAGTTGGCCGGGGTTGGGCCGGCCTGCCGACCTGCTCAAATCAATATTTGATCATATCAAAATGAAGCGCGTCAGTGTGGAAGCGCACGATCGAGCAATCATCGTCGCGGACGGGTGCTTTGCCGGTTAGTTCGATGCGGTCGCTATCAATGCGGCCGTGCACCTTGTATTTGAGTGGTTCGCAGCCGCGCTTGAAGACGCGGGCATTACCCTCGACGTTTCCATTTCCCGATGTTTTGGCATCAATCAGCAATGTGCCAGGCGTTACGCCATTTCGCGCAAGGCCCGGACGGGGCGATTCGTACGAAATGTGCATGGTGAAGTCACAGAACCTGACTTCCATCACCGAGCCATTGTGATTGTACCTGTCCATTGAGCAATCACTGGCTCTGGCGGGGCTAGACGCGGCAAATGAGGTTAAAACCGCGCAAATGGCAATCGCAGGTCCGGCAAACGAATAGAGAGATTTGAAATGGTGCATCGGTGCTAGCCCGCCTTTCTCACGAGGGCACGGCCGTCATCGCGCTGGCGCGAGATCGATCCGCAAGGAGGGAGGCGAAAAGCGTAGCGGTGGTCTACGGTTGAGCTGCCCGACGCAGCGGTCGACCGCGCCAGCGCGACCCGCAGGGCGGGGTGAAAATGATGACAGTCTGCGTCGTGCCGCTTGCCCGATGTACCACATCGAACTTCACGGCTCTCCTGGCCTGTCATCATTTTCACCTCCGTGCCGGCCATACCATCGTGAGAAAGGCGGGCTGGCCTTTGTATATTTCTAAAGACATGGATTGTTTTTAAAGAACGAAATGAGGCTACGTTTTTATTTATGAACTCGCGATTAACGGCGTAAACGTGAGCAACCGCAAGGTTTCACGTCCATTCAAAGGTCTTTGCACGTTTCAGGTTCGGTTTTATTTCGCCGGTTCTTTCCCGCGTGCCTTCTCAATCCTGGGAATAATATTCTCAGCCATTGAGGCTAACGTGATGGGGCCAACGTGCTTGTAAAGGATGCGCCCGTCACCGCTCACCAGGAAGCTCTCCGGCATCCCGTAAACACCCCATTCGATAGCACCGCGGCCTTGCGGGTCAACGCCGACAGCCTTGAAGGGATTGCCATAGCGACCAATGAAACGGCGGGCGTCACCGGTGGAATCCTTATAGTTAACGCCCATGATTGGAATGCCGGTCTTTTTAGCCAATTCAATCAGCACAGGGTGTTCCTGCACGCAGGGTATACACCAGGACGCCCAAAAGTTGACGAGGTGAACCTCGCCACTGGCCAATTCTTTCGCGGTGAAACCGGGGACGGGTTGGCCACTGCGCTGCAAACCCTCCAGTGGCGCGAAATCGACCTGGGGCGCAGGCCGACCAATCAATGCTGATGGCAATTTGGATGGATCACCCGAGAACAGCGCGAACGCGAACATAATGGCAAGCCCGATGAACATCGCCACGGGCAACACAACCCAGCCGGAGCGACGCTTGCGCATCTGGCCGGCCGCCGCGTTGTCACGGGGTTCATGGCCAGTTGCTGATGTTTCAGCGTGTTCCTGGTCTAGGCTCATGGGAAATTATGTTCCTGCTGCTTGTTGTTATTTTTTATCCAGGTCGATTCATTGGCCGACCAATAAACCTGCGTAATCAGTGACGCGAGCGGCGGCGCACGCCGCGCGATTGTAGGTCTTCCAGCATGCGACGCTGGCGGCGACCATCCCACAGGAGCCATACAATAAGAACGGTGAGGACAAGCGCCACGGCGGCGTAGGATGCCCAGATGAATGCGGCGTGCGGTCCAAGATCCATCATCCGTGTCCCTTAAACGGCGGTTGCTGCGGCGGCGTCTTGATTATGCGCGGCCTCGTTCACCTCTGCCATTCGCATGGCCTTGACCCGGCGGCGTAACACCTCGTTGCGCATGGCCTTCAGATGCAATGCGAAGAACAACAAAGAAAAGCCGACTGCGTTGACCATCAAGGGCACTAGAATTGAGGAATGAATGGCGGGACCGTCCAGCTTCACGACGCTTGCAGGCTGGTGCAGCGTGTTCCACCAATCGACCGAAAACTTGATAATGGGCAGGATAACGACGCCGGCAAGCCCGAGAACGGCGGTTTGTTTGGCGGCCAGTGCTTCATCATCAAGCGACGAACGCAAAGCCATCAAACCCAGGTACAGAAAAAACAGGATCAGAACGGACGTCAGCCGCGCGTCCCAGACCCAATAGGTGCCCCACATCGGTTTGCCCCAAAGCGAACCGGTGATGAGCGCCAGCAGCGTGAACGCGGCCCCAATGGGGGCAGCCGCCTTGGCGGATACATCGGCGAGGGGATGGCGGAAGACGAGCAAGCCGAAGCTGGAAATGGCGATGATGAGATAACCCATCATGGCCAGCCAGGCAGCGGGAACATGGATGAACATGATCTTGACCGTCTCGCCCTGCTGGTAATCGGGCGGGGCGACGAAAAACGTCAGATAGAGACCGTACCCAATGACCGCGACGGCGACGGCTGTAAGCCAAGGCAGAACTATGCCCGACAGCCTCATGAATCGCGTGGGGTTTGCAAGGCGCTGTGTCCAGCTCTGCGATGTTGCGTCTTTCGTCTTCATGTCAATGGACTAAACCCTGTGCGGAAAAAGCGCAATTCGACATCAGCCCGCAGCGATGCGACCAAGCGTGGCAATGCGCCCCGCTATTGGCGAATTCCCTCAATATTCAGGTCCAATTCGACCTCCTGGGACGCTGGGCCCAAGTCATGAGGAATGCCGAAATCCTTCAACGGCAGGCTCACCTTTCCAGCGAACCCATTTCGATAGCCACCCCAGGGATCCTTGCCGCCGCCAATGTGTTCAGCGTCGATAACGATATCCTTGGTAACGCCGCGTAGGGTCAGCTTGCCGGCTATCTTAGCCTTGCCGCTGCCATCCGGTGTCACTGAGGTCGATTCGAAGACGGCGGTCGGATAGGTAGACACATCGAGAAAATCGTTCGCCCTGAGGTGCTTATCGCGCTCGGCATGGTTGGAATTCAGGCTCGCAACATCAATCTCAACGCGGATTTTTGAGTCTTCCGGCTTAGCCTCGTCATAGCTGAACTTACCGCCAAACTTGTCGAAGCGGCCGGTCAGCCAACTGAAACCCAAATGCTTTATGCGAAAATTGATCGAGGCGTGAGCGCCCTTCTCGTCGATCACGTAATCCTCGGCTGATGCGGGCGTGAGTGCTGCGGAAAACAACAACGCGGTGGAGATTGCTGGAACACCGAGGACAATCTTCAACGTCGAAATTCTCATGATTTCATCTCCTGTCTGGGGGTTAGTCTTTCTATTTTTTGACCCGTCAACAATTCCAGGTGGCATTCGATTAGCCGCGCCACATGCGCACCAAGGTACGAGAGCGATCCCAGAAATGATGCTTGAATGCGGCGCCTGCATGAAGGCTGGCGAGCGCGATGGTGATCCAGGCCAACCAGTCATGAACCACGCCCGCAGGCGTTTCGAGACCGTCCTGTTTCCAAACTGCAGGAACTTCCAATCCGCTGAAAACGACGATTGGCTGGCCTTTAGCCGTGGCGATCAGATATCCCGTGATGCACAGCCCAAACAACAGTGCATACAGGCTCCAGTGGACCAGTGTCGCAGTGCGGCGTTCGAATGCTGAATGGGATTCTGGTTCTGGTTTCTGGTTGATTGCCCGCCACATGACGCGCGCGAGCAATGCTGCGAAGAATACCATGCCGATGCTCTTGTGAAGGTCTGGCGCCCGGTTGTACCAGGGGTCGTAGTAGGTCAGTTCGACCATCCAAAGCCCCAGGGCGAACAATGCAACCATTGCTAGCGCCATCAACCAATGCAACCAACGCGTGATCGCGCCATAACCGGCAGTCGTGTCCTTGAGCGGCATGCCCGTCTTTTCCCCCGAAAAGGTCCCTCACCACCACGGTGCACAAAGCAGACCGCAGTCCCTCGAAGTGCGAGTTGCAATAGCCGATTAGGAATAGGTGGGCATTCAGCGCCGGGATGGCAAGTCACAAAGAAACGGGACACAAACGAAAACTTAAAGCGCATTCCGATCCGATGGAATCGGATCAGCGCTCTAGCTTCTTGTTCGGTCGCATTTTCAACGGCGAACCGGTGTCCACCTCGTCGGAAAATGCTCCAGGTATGCGGGTCGAAGCAGAAACTATTGCATGTGCTGACGCAGGGCAGCGGCGGCGGCCACGGGGCCCAGCACCATCGAAACCAGCGAAATGGCCATCAGGATCAAGAACGAGGCCTGAAAACCCTGCGGTGATGTGAGTGCGGCGCTAATGGCCGAGATGCCGAAAATCAGTGTGGGAACGTAAAACGGAAGCACCAAAAGGGCCAGTAGCAGCCCGCCACGGCGGGTCTTGAGGGTGAGGGCGGCGCCAATCGAGCCCAGGAAGCTGATTGCTGGCGTGCCTGCCAGCATGGTACCGATCACGAGCGGATAAGCACGCGCTTCCAGGTTCAGCAGGATGCCTAGGACGGGTGCCATCAACGCCAGTGGTATGCCAGTCGAGATCCAGTGGGCCAGCGATTTCGATGCGGCCACGAGTTCCAGAGGCAAGCTGCCGAGGGCCAGAACGTCCAGTGAGCCGTCGTCGTGGTCAGCCTCAAAAAGGCGCGGCAGCGAAAGTAGTGCAGCGAGCAGAAGCGCCACCCAGAGCACGCCAGGCGCAATGCGGGTCAAAAGATTGAGATCTGGTCCAAGGCCCAGCGGCATGAGCGTGACGACGATCAAATAAAAGCCAAGCGCAGTGCCAAGCGCGCCACCTTCGCGGACTGCCAGCAGCAGGTCGCGCTTGAGCAGGGTGATGAAACCGCTCATTGCAGCGCCCCCCCTTTGGCTGGCGCTGTTGACATCTGACCGCCCAGTTTCAGTTCACGCGAATTTGCCAGCCCTAGCGGCAGATGAGTTGCTGCCACCACAAGACCGCCGTTTGCCAAATGATCCTCGATGACTCCGGCCAGCAAGGCGGTGGACTGGACGTCGAGTGAGACGGTTGGCTCATCAAGCAGCCAGAGCGGCCGGTCAGCCACCAGCAAGCGGGCGAGGCCGAGGCGGCGTTTCTGGCCGGCTGAAAGATAGCCAGCCGGGATGTCTGCCAGTGGATCAATGGCAAAGCGCTCCAACGCTGTCCAAAGCCTGTCTTGTGCGCCGTTAGCGCTGGCAGCGTTCGATCCACCGCCTAGATAACGCGCCCAGAAGCGCAAATTTTCGATGACCGTGAGGCTTGCCTTGTCTGCATTGAGGTGGCCCACATAGTGGCAAGCCTCACGTCTTTCGCGATCCTCGCCATACCCTTTAAGCGCGACACTGCCGTCCGTTGGCGTCAAATAGCCAGCCAAGGTGCGAATGAGCGTCGTTTTTCCTGCCCCGTTGCGGCCGGTCAGGAGCAGTGCCTCGCAGGAAGACACCTCAAAGGAGAGGTTATTGATGATGCGGCGGCCGGCGCGTTCAACGGCCAGATCTTTGACTGAAAGCTGCAAGGGAGACCAATCTGCTCGCGTATAAAGGTGCGGGTTGCCACTTGGCGGCGTTTGCGGCTGTTATGCTGGCGGGTGGGGAGCTTCCATGCCGGTGCCCCCAATCCGGAAGTTTAGTGGCCGGGCGGGCTTGCTGGTTATATAAAGGTCCCGTTCCCACTCACGCTAGCGCAAAAACGCGGGGCAGTTTCGGTTTGAACGGCTGGTCGGTGACCGGCTAAGCAATCCAAACGGATAAGACCCCCATCCGTCGGCACACCGACGGCGCGGCGAGGCAAAGGGGCGTTAGGGCGTCACAGCGGACATTCTTGTTGTCCCCGGAGGCGTCCAGTGTGCAGATTTCGCACGCCCCGCCTTGATGCCTATCTTCAAGCCTGATCGTGTTCTGGAGGTCCAACCTTGAGCGCCAACTCCCCAACATCCCTCGACAGCTTCAATTGCCGCCGAACCCTCACTGCCGCTGGCAAGGATTACGTCTATTATGATTTGAAGGAGGCAGAGAAAAACGGCCTTTCGGGTGTTTCAAAGTTGCCTTACTCCATGAAGGTTCTGCTTGAAAACCTGTTGCGGAACGAGGACGGGCGCTCGGTCAAAAAATCAGACATCGAGGCGGTTGCAGCGTGGCTTAATGACAAAGGATCAGCAGGCCACGAGATCGCCTATCGACCGGCCCGGGTTTTGATGCAGGACTTCACCGGCGTGCCGGCGGTCGTCGACCTTGCGGCCATGCGTGACGGTATCAAATCATTGGGCGGAGATCCGCAAAAGATCAATCCGCTGGTGCCCGTCGACCTGGTTATCGATCATTCGGTGATCGTCGATGAATTTGGCAACCCGAGTGCATTCGCGCGCAACGTGGAGCTGGAATACCAGCGCAACGGTGAGCGCTACCGGTTCTTGAAATGGGGCCAGCAGGCGTTCGAGAATTTCCGGGTCGTACCGCCAGGCACCGGCATCTGCCACCAGGTCAACACTGAATATCTCGGTCAGACGGTCTGGACCAAACAGGAGGGCGGTGAAACGATTGCCTATCCTGACACGTGTGTCGGCACGGACTCGCACACCACGATGATAAACGGGCTTGGCGTGCTTGGCTGGGGCGTTGGAGGCATCGAAGCCGAGGCCGCCATGCTCGGCCAGCCCGTATCCATGCTGTTGCCTGAAGTGATCGGATTCAAGCTGACTGGCAAGCTCGCCGAGGGTGTAACGGCCACCGACCTGGTGCTGACCGTTGTGCAGATGTTGCGTAAGAAGGGTGTCGTCGGCAAGTTTGTCGAATTCTATGGCGAAGGTCTCGGCCACCTTACGCTTTCCGACCGGGCCACGATCGGCAACATGGGCCCTGAATACGGTGCCACCTGCGGCTTCTTCCCGGTCGACGATGAAACGCTCAACTACCTCAACATCACTGGCCGCGATGCGGACCGCATCGCGCTTGTCGAAGCCTATTGCAAGGCGCAGGGCATGTTCCGCCAGACCGGCTCTGAGCATCCGGTGTTCACCGACACGCTGGAACTCGCGCTGGAAGACGTGGTGCCTTCAATGGCGGGACCAAAGCGGCCCGAAGGGCGTATTCCGCTTACCGGCATCGCATCTGGTTTCAAAGACGCGCTGGTCAGCGAATACAACAAGGACGCAGGCACGGCGGGCACGCGATTCCCGGTGGGCGGTGCTGATTACGACCTTGGTCACGGCGACGTCGCAATCGCTGCGATCACGTCCTGCACCAACACCTCCAATCCCTCAGTGCTGATCGCCGCAGGGCTCGTCGCGCGCAAGGCCAACCAGCTCGGCCTCAAGCAAAAGCCGTGGGTAAAGACCTCATTGGCACCTGGCTCGCAGGTTGTTGCTGAATATCTCGACAAGTCGGGGCTGCAAAAAGAACTCGACCAGATCGGTTTCAATCTGGTCGGCTTCGGGTGCACGACGTGCATTGGTAACTCTGGCCCTCTGCCTGCACCGATCTCCAAGACCATAAACGATAAAGGCCTTATTGCCGCGGGCGTACTTTCCGGCAACCGCAACTTCGAGGGCCGCATCTCGCCAGACGTGCAGGCTAATTACCTAGCCTCGCCGCCGCTGGTCGTGGCCTACGCCTTGGCCGGCACCGTGACCAAGGACCTGACGAAAGAGCCGCTCGGACAAGGGAAGTACGGCAAGGACGTTTATCTCAAGGATGTCTGGCCGACTTCCGCGGAGATCCAAGACTTCATTTCAAAATACGTTACCAGAGACCTCTACCAGACCAAGTATGCCGATGTGTTCAAGGGCGATGCGAACTGGCAGGCCGTGCAGGTGCCTGACGGTGAAACCTATGCCTGGGACGATGGATCGACCTACGTGCAGAACCCGCCATATTTTGCCGGCATGCCGAAAGCGCCAGGAGCTACGGGCGATATAATAAATGCACGCATTCTTGGTTTGCTTGGCGACAAAATCACCACGGACCATATTTCACCGGCCGGATCAATCAAGGCCGCAAGCCCGGCCGGGCGATACCTCTTGGACCACAATGTGCAACCCGTCGACTTCAACCAGTACGGTACGCGGCGCGGCAACCATGAGGTGATGATGCGAGGCACGTTTGCCAACATTCGCATCAAGAACTTCATGAACAAGGATGCGTCTGGCGCTGTTCAAGAGGGTGGCAACACCGTTCACTACCCGAGCGGCGAGAACTTGCCGATCTACGATGCAGCGATGCGCTATCGCAGCGAAAACGTGCCATTGGTCGTGTTCGCGGGCGTTGAATACGGCAATGGTTCGTCGCGCGACTGGGCTGCCAAAGGTACCAATCTGCTTGGCGTCAAGGCTGTGATCGCGCAATCGTTCGAACGCATTCATCGTTCCAACCTGGTTGGGATGGGGATTGTACCGTTCGTGTTTGAAGAGGGAACGTCGTGGCAGTCGCTTGGTCTCACCGGCGATGAAACGGTTTCGATAAAAGGGCTCGCGAACGTCAAGCCGCGCCAGAAGATGACCGCTGAGATCACATTCGCCGATGGCACCAAGAAGAACGTTCCACTTCTGTGCCGTATCGATACGCTTGATGAGCTGGAGTACTACAAGAACGGCGGCATTTTACAGTATGTGCTGCGCAACCTTGCCACCGCCGCCTGAAGATCGGCGCATTCAGCCGGCACTGACATACCTACGGCCGCCTTCGGGCGGCCGTTAATGTTTGCAGCTAGAGCGCATTTTCTGTGACGAACCAGTATCCACTTACTCGGAAAATGCTTAAGCGTAACCCATTCGTGACTCGTATTTGACTGTATCGTCAGTCATGTAATGATCGACGTCATGAATTCGTAAATTCGAAAACAGCCAGCGAGACTCGATCCTTTGCACATGGCAATGACGGCTACAAAGCTCAATAGTTTACGAAACACCCGCCGATATCGGGTTGCAATTGCGGCTACCATCGTGATCGCGGCCGTCACGGCTTTGGTCCGCCCGAGCAGCGCAAATGCTGCCGAACCCGTTGCAAATAGCCAGACAACTGCAGTGGGCATAGCTAATGAGCCGGTGACCGTATCGGCCGTCATCGAACTGTTCACCAGCCAGGGTTGTTCATCATGCCCGCCGGCGGACCGACTGCTTCAGAGTTATGCCAAGCGTCAGGACGTGATGGCGTTATCGTACCCAGTCGACTACTGGGATTATCTGGGCTGGAAGGACACACTGGCTTCGGAGAAAAATTCCGAACGCCAGCGCGGATACGCCAAGACGCGGGGCGATGGGTCGGTTTATACGCCGCAAGCTGTGATCAATGGCGTCGCTCATGCGGTGGGCTCGGATCGCTCAGAGATCGAAAAGCAGATTGCAAAGACGGCATTGAAATTCGCTGCCAAGCGCGTACCGATACGCTTCTGGCGGACATCAAACATGATCATTGTGGAAACCGCTTCGGCACCTGCCGGTTTGCAGGTGAAGGAGGCAACGATTTGGTTGGCGCCGGTTCGCGAGGAAGTAGAAGTTGAAATTGAGCACGGCGAGAACCACGGTAAATCTTTGAAGTATTGCAACGTCGTGCACGAACTGATGCCGATTGGAGTGTGGACCGGACAGGCGATGCGCATTCAGTTGGCGGCAAGGCCGTTTCTCAGACCCGGTAACACCCGTTATGCGGTTTTGATGCAGGAGGGGACTACGGGCGCCATTCTCGGTGCGGCCTGGATGGGTTGGTGAATTTTCGAGCCTCGATCATCGGGCGCGGTCGGGCGTTGTTAGAGCGTCGTGCGTTATATCAGGATCATTCAATCCCACGAGATGGCGAACTTTTCCCGAAGCATGCGACGCCCCTTGTGGGTTACGTCGACAGCGCGGCTGCCACTGCGGCGGCGAACCCAGGCCAGATCAAGAAACCGCGCCAACATGGCTGTTCCCACTTTTCCTGCCAAATGATACCGCCGTTCGCTCCAATCGAGGCATAACCTGCATTGATGATGGGCAGTGCCAACGCCTTGGTGCCCGTCTTCGCTTACATGCGCCTGGCGAATAACAACGCCCAGGCTCTCAAGGAATATATGCCCGGACTGCGTGAGTTGCGTTGCATCGGCAGTCGAAACAAGGTGGCCACGCTCCAACAGCGCGCTGGTCATTGCTACACCGAGATAACCGCCGAGGTGGTCGTAACAGGTTCGCGCAAACCGCACTGCATCATCACGGGGACCTGTTTTCTGGCGAACGACGTCACTTGGTGAAATCGCTGAAGCCTGAAGGATGGTTTTGATCATGTGTGCAACATCAGGCCCGGCCAGCCGGTAGTAGCGGTGGCGTCCCTGCGCGGCTACGCCCAGCACACCTGCACGAAGTAATTGTGCGAGATGCCTGCCTGCCGTTTGCGGCGTCACACCAGCCGCGCTCGACAGCTCGTTAGCGGTCAATGCCCTGCCGTCGATGAGCGCCAACAGCATCATGGTGCTTGGTGTGTCGCCCATCAACGCCTTTACTTGGCTAATCTTGACGCTTGTCATCTGTTGCACCTTCGGCCAAGGCACCTAGAGCGCATTCCGATCCGATGAAATCGGATTGGCGCTCTAGCTTCTTGTTTGGTCGCATTTTCTGCGACGAACCGGCGTCCACTTCGTCGGAAAATGCTCTAATCGTCTGCTGATTGGTTGCGGTCCATCGCGTTGCAGTCTTCAAGCAAAGCCGCGGTTTTTCAACAGGCCGACAACTTCCGGCGGGCGGCCTCGGAATTTCACATAGGCCTCCTGCGGATCACGCATGTTGCCAGCGGAATAAACATAGCGCTTCAGGCGGTTTGCTGTTTTTCGGTCGAAGATATCGCCGGTCTCTTCAAATGCAGCGAAGGCATCGGCGTCCATCACCTCCGACCACATGTAGCTATAATAGCCCGCCGCGTAACCTGAGACGATATGCATGAAGTGCGGCAGGCGATGACGCATGACGATTTCTTCTGGCATGTTGATTTCGCCAAGCACTTCGGCTTCGAATTTTTCCATGTCTTGCGGTGGATTGCTCAATTCGTAAAGTTTCATGTCGACAAGGGCGGAAGCCGTGAACTCGACCGTCGCAAAGCCCTGATTGAAATTGCGCGCTGCTTTCAGTTTCTTCAAAAGCCGCTGGGGCATCGGTTTGCCGGTCTTGTGGTGCAGCGCGAATTTTGTCAGCACCTGAGGCTGCATCAACCAGTGCTCATAAAGCTGAGATGGCAACTCGACGAAATCGCGACTGACCGACGTTCCCCATAACGTGGGATATGTGACATCCGACAACAGGCCGTGCAGACCGTGGCCGAACTCGTGGAACAAGGTGCGTGCATCGTCGAACGACAACAGCGTTGGTTCGCCTTCGGCCCCCTTGGCGAAATTCATGACGTTGATGATGATCGGGGTCGAGCCCTTGCCGAGCTTATGTTGCGAACGGAAACTCGACATCCATGCACCCGACCGCTTCGAAGAACGCGCGAAATAATCGCCCATGAACAGGCCGACGTGTGCGCCCTTGCGGTTTTGCACTTCCCATACCCGCACGTCGGGATGGTAGCGGGGGACGTCGTCCAAGGGCGAGAATTTCAGTCCAAAGAGGCGTTGGGCGCAATCGAACGCGGCAGCGATGATCTGATCGAGTTGCAGGTAGGGGCGCAACTCGGCTTCATCCAGGTCATAGCGCTCCTTGCGCACCTTCTCGGCATAGTAACGCCAATCGGATGCGGCAATCGGATGGTTCATACCCTCGCCGCGCGCAGCAGCGGCCAGTGCGTCGCGTTCATCGCCCGCCTTTGCAACGGCATGGCTCCAGACCTGAGAAAGCAGATCGTCCACCGCCGCGGGTGTTTTTGCCATGGTGTCGTCGAGAGCGAACTGGGCGAATGATTCATAACCCAGCAGGTGGGCCAGTTCTTGTCTCAGCCCGGCAATTTCCGTTAGTTTCGCGCGATTGTCAGACGCACCGCCGTTGGCACCTCGCCTCGTCCACGCCTCGAATGCTATCTCGCGCAGATCGCGCCGCGCCGAAAATGTCAAAAACCCTTCCACGCTCGACCGCGCCAGCGTAATGACATGCTTGCCGGGCAAGCCGCGCTCATCAGCGGCACGCGCTGCCGATGCCCGGAAGCCATCGGGCAAGCCTTCGAGATCGGTTTCGCCATCAAGCACCAATTGCCATGACTGCTCGTCTTTCAGCACGTTCTGCATAAATTCTGTGACGAGCGTCGCCAATCTTTCCTTGATGGCGGCCACTCGCTTTCTTTCGGCCGGTTTGAGCTTGGCGCCAGCGCGCACAAACGACACGTAGGTGCGTTCAAGAAGGCGTCTGGCTTCGGCATCAAGTTTCAAGGTGTCACGGCGCTGATAGAGAACGTCGATGCGTTTAAAAAGCCTGGCATCAAGCAGGATTGCGCTTTCGTGCCCGGCAAAGCGGGGTGAAACCTTGCGTGCTATCCCGGCGAGTTCGTCGTTGGAATCGGCAGCCTCCAGATTTGAAAATACACGCGCGACGCGTTCGAGCAGTGCGCCGGACTTCTCCATTGCCAGCAGCGTGTTTTGAAAGGTTGGCCGTGCCTTGCTGCTGGCGATCGAACGGATCTCGGCGCGGTGCTCAGCGAAGGCCTTGTTCAATGCCGGTTCGAAGTGCTCAGGTGCAATTTTCTGGAAAGGCGGGATGGCGAACGGCGTGCGCCAGGATGCAAGCAGCGGGTTGGACGTGTTGGTTTTACCTGCGCGTGTGGTTTTGACGGCGCGCGTTGCCTTGTGGCCTTTGGCAGCGCTTGGGACCAAACCGGCCTTTACCGAGCGCGAGCGGGGTGAACCGCTTTTCGATGTGGCGGCTTTCTTTCCTGTTGTCATTGCGTGCAACTCCCGAGCCCATCATTGCGTTGGGCCAAACATATGGTTGCATCTGGCGTATGAGGCAACGCGCAAAAAGCGACGAGGGCCGGTTGGGGGGAACCGGCCCTCGTGGGCACTTAGGAGAAGCACCATGCCTCAAGAAGAGGATTGCTGAGCGTCCAACCGGTGAAACTGACCCCGGGGGGTTGGGGGCTGATCGTCCAGAGCCACCCGGTTCGCCGCTGCTGCAATGACCTTAATCTCGCACGGCATTATGGCCATCGCCCGGCCTGATATTGACGTTGTTCGGTTGATGTTGGGGCGAAAATTTGATGTTTGTTGCTCGCTACTGAACGGGTGTAAGCACGGCAAAAAAGCCCGGTCCAGAAGATGTCCTCGGAGGGAACAGGGGGCTGATTTCCGAGACTGTAGCGGACCGGGCCAGGAGCCGATGAAAACTCTATTAACGCGATCTTTGAGGCCGTGAATGGGGGCTAATGTGGCCGGTTTGTGATTTTTATTACTTATTGTTTCGAGTGAGCCCAACGCCACGGCCAAAGCTGTATTCAGCCCATTTCCAGATGAAGACTGCCGCGATGCCTGTTCGGATCAATTCCGCCTTCGAGAGATCGCCGGCGTCGTTGCACATCGGATCTCCTTGATTGAACGCAATTTTCGAGCGATTATTTTCCTGGTTCGTGTTCAGGTTGCCTAGACACATGAACACGATCTAACTTTCTGTTTGTCGACAAGTTTTTGACGGTTCTACCGCTGCACACTTCAGCTAAACTTGCTCTGGCACCAAGAGGGAGGCGCGATTGAGCGAATCCGAACCGATAGTTGATTTTCGCCGGGTTTTGGCGGGTCGTGCAGCGCAAAACGACGCTGCTAGGCTTCAGGCTAACCCGGCAGGGGGCCAACCAGCTTCACCGGGCAGCCATCGTGAAACGGCGCCGACGACATTCAACCGTCTTGAGATTCGCGAAATTCTGCGCGTTTACGGACGGTATGTCGCCAGCGGAGAATGGCGCGATTATGCGATCGACATGGGGCGGGAAACGGCGGTGTTCTCTATTTTCCGGCGTTCGAGTGAGTGTCCGATCTACCGGATTACCAAATCACCAAAACTTGCCCGTCGCCAGGGCATGTATTCAGTGATTGCGGCAAGCGGCGTAATTCTCAAGCGCGGGCCCGATCTTCGCCGGGTGCTAGCCGTTCTGGACAAGTCGCCACGCCTGGTAAGCGGCTGAAGCTCGAAGACTCATTTCGCGCGCCGCCGGAATTTGAATTTGCACCCACTTTGTGTGCGGTTTTTTCACGCGAGGGTGGGTGACGCGCGGGTGACTGGAATGGGCGATGAGGCAGCGCCTTCGCCCAAGGCGCGTTGCATATAAATCAGATTGTGCCAGCGTCCTAACTTGAAACCGACGTTGGCGAGGCGGCCAGAGACGGTGAAACCGGCGCGGCGATGCAGATAAACGGATGCTGTGTCCTTGTTCGTTTCGGTTTCCAGGGCTGTGATCAAAGCGACCATCTGCCGGAACCCTGCCGTTGCAGCCTCATTGACCAGGGCTTCCAGCAGGGCGAGACCAATACCGCGGCGTTGATATCCGGCATCCAGGTAGATCGCATTTTCGAGTGTCCAGGCGAAACCGACCTTTTCGCCAAATGGGCGACTGCCCGCATAACCTATGAGTTGCCCATCTCGTTCTGCGACCAGGTAGGGTGCACCGGTGGCACTACTCGACTGCCAGCGGTCGCACATGGTTCGTGCCGACGGCGGGTCAACTTCGAAGGTGATCGCTGTGTCACGCACATAAGGCGCATAAATCTCCGAAATCGCTTCGAAATCGTCGGCGCGGACTGAGCGGATCGTGCACGGCCCTTGGTCGTGTTGAGGCTTTCTTCCAGACACAGCGTGTGCTCCCAAGCAAACAGAACCCTCAAACAACAAGGGCCCCGCACAGCAGGGCCCTTGTGAATGTTCAATACAGCTCACGCGAGGCTGGTTCGCTGGCGCGTATTACTCCTGCGAACCGAACAGCGACAGCATGAACTGGAACATGTTCACGAAGTCGAGGTAGAGGCTGAGAGCGCCGAAGATGGACGCCTTTTTCATCGCCTCGCCATCACCAGCAACCGTGAAATATTCGTCCTTCAGGCGCTGCGTGTCATACGCCGTCAATCCAGCAAATGCGAGCAGGCCGATGACCGAGATGGCAAAGTGCAGCGCACTCGACTGCAAGAAGATGTTGACGATCATCGCGATGATGATGCCGACAACGCCCATAATCAGGAACGAACCCCAGCCCGACAGGTCCTTCTTGGTCGTATAGCCATAGAGGCTAAGACCAGCGAAGGCAGCCGCGGTGATGAAGAACATCTGATAAATGGAGCCGAGCTTGAAGATCACGAAGATCGACGAGAGCGACACGCCCATAGCAACTGCGAACGCCCAGAACACCATCTGCGCCGTTGCGGCACTTGTGCGGGCAAACGACAGGAACAGTACGAAGGCGAGCGGCATAAGTGCCAGCACCCATTTCAAGGGCGAAAGCAGTACCATCTTGCCGAGCGGCGTCACGAACATGCCGGACTTCAACGCCAACGCGGCACCGGAGGCAGATGTCGCTGCCATTCCGGGGTCTGTCGTAACAAGTTGCGTATAGAGCATGTAGGCAACGACGCCCGACAGGGCGACGGCCACCGCCATATAGTTGTAGACGCCAAGCATGAACGAGCGCAGCCCCTCGTCCATTCGCCCCACTTCGCGTGTGGCGTTGCCAGCGTACCGTCTATCCAGTTGAGCCATATTGGTTTTTCCCTTTTCAGCCGGTTTCATTTCTCCGGAATTACACCGAGAATATGAGCATGGTTCCAGTGCTATTCAAGATATTTCGGGGAAAAACTGCGCGGTAGCGGATGGTTTGGTTTCGAGCAAATTGCCGTTCATCCCTCGGTGACCGATGTGTGATCGAGTTGTGAGGGTTCAAAACCCTGACATCGGTGATGCGTTGGCACCACAGTTTGGTTATTCGTTGCGCAGATATGGCACGGGGCGGGCGCGCAGCACCTGCCAGGTTCCCAATCCACCGAAAAGCACGACGAGGCCACTAGCAAGGCCAAGTGCCAGTGCCACCGCTCCCCACGAAAACGTGAAGCGGACGTCCATCACCTGTTCCAGGGCGACGAGAGCGGCAAGAGTGCCAAAACCTATGGCGAAGCCAGCGGTTGCCAGAGCAATGAGCATGTATTCCAGGATGTGCGCAGTGAGAATGCGCCGCCTGGTTGCCCCCAAAGCCTTGAGAATCACCGCTTCGAGGATCCGCCGGCGTTGGGCGGTGGCGAGTGCTCCGGCCAAGACCAATGCGCCAGCGATCAGCGTGACTGATCCCGCCACCCTAACGGCGGCCATGACTTTTCCGAAAACCTCGCCAAAAGCGTTTATCGCGTCCTTCACGCGAATTGCGGTGATGGTCGGATAATCACGGGTAACGGCACGGGCAACCGCAGCCTCTTTTGCCAGCGTGGTGCTTTTTGGCAGCGTGACAGTTGCGAGCAAATTGTGTGGCGCGCCGGCCAAGGTGTTGGGAGAAAAAACCATGACGAAATTTATGGCCAGGCTTTCCCAATCGACCTGACGCAGGTTTGCAACCCGGGCAGACACGTTGCGGCCGAGCACGTTGACCGTCACCATGTCGCCGATGTCTACGCCCAGTTGCCCTGCCAATTCAGCTTCAAAGGAAACCAACGGCTCGCCGGTGTAATCCTTGCCCCACCATTTGCCTGAGACAACTGTGGAGCCTTCAGGGACCTCATCGGCATAGGTCAGGCCGCGATCACCTCTCAGCACCCACTCCGCTTCGGGCGGCGCGTTGATCTTTTCTACCGGGCGACCAGCGAGTGAGACGATGCGACCGCGCAACATCGGTGCCTTGGCAAGTTTGGCTTCTGGCGCGGCCTTCTTCACTAATCCCGCAACGGTATCGTAATCGTCCTTTTGAATATCGAGCAGGAAATAATTTGGCGAATTGTCCGGCAGACGGTCTGAGATTTCCTTGACCAGTGCGGCATCGGCGAGGCTAACGGCCACCAGCAACGAAAGGCCGGCACCAAGCGACAACACCACTGATCTGGTTAACCCTCCCGGTGCGCCGAGGTTGGCAAGCGCCACCGCCAGTTCGGGCATTGCGGGACGCGGGATGCGGCGCGCAATCCATGTGACGGCGCCTCCCAGAATCCAGAAGGCTGCAAACACAAGCGTAAGACCACCAATAAAATAAAGTGCGATGCGTTGTGAATCCGAAGTCAGGACGACAAACACCACGAGAGCGGCAGCGATGCCTGCCATCAACGCCATCAATCGCGGACGGGGCCATGTGCGGCGCTCTGCAACCGCATCGCGAAAGAGCACGGCAGGGGGCACCAGTTCGGCCTGGCCAAGTGGCCACAACGCAAACAACAGCGCAATCAGAAATCCATAAACGGCGGACGCAGTGATGCTGGTCCAGGTGATCGTCAGGTTCGTTTCGAAGGGAAGAACATCCGCATAAAGTGCATGCAATGAGAGCGGGACGAGGAGGCCCAGTGCAAGGCCTATAGCTATTCCGACGAAAGCGACCAGCGCAATCTGCAACAGGAACAACCTGAAAATGAGCCGTTGCGGTGCACCGAGGCTCTTCATCGTCGCGATGACCTTGCGGCGGCGATCGACGAAGGACTGCACCGCGTTGGCAACACCAACGCCTCCGATCAGCAGCGCGGTTAGCCCGATGAGTGTCAAAAACTGTTGCAGACGTTCCAGTGTGCGGCGAACACGTGGTCGCGGATCGCGATGATCGCGCACCGTAAACCCGGCTTCAGGCATGTCGCGTTTGACAGCCTCGGTGAAGCCCGTGAGTGCTGCGACTGTTCCGGTAGTTGTTGTGCCAGAGCTTTGTTTGCCACCGTTGGCTTCAGCTTGGCCGAGCAGCAACGCATAGCGCCAGCGCACAAGTGCGCCGGGCTTGACGAGACCGGTCTTTTCCAACGTATTCATGGCGAGGAAAATGCGCGGGCCGAATGTTAGTCGATCAGACAGGCTGTCGGGCTCCGACAGTACCGCGTCGGTCGCGGTCACTTCGATATCACCAAGGCGGAATGTGTCTCCAATCTTGACGCCGAGACGCTCAAGCAGGATTGGGCCAACCACAGCGGGTGGCGGACCATCTCCATCACTGCTGAGCACTTGGGCAAGTGTTTGGCCGTTTTGCAACCGCACGTGACCGACAAGCGGGTAGGCGTCGTCAACGCCCTTCAACTCGACCAGCGCCTGCTCGTCGCCGTTGTTGCTGCGGGCCATGGTTCGCAATGTTGCGGTTTCGCTGATGCGTCCGCGCGCCTCAAGCCATGCGCGTTCGGTTTCGTTGGCACGCATATGGGTTCGAGAGATGGTGGCGTCGCCGCCAAGTATTATCCGGCCCTGGCGCGCCAAGCCCGCGGTCAAGGCATCTGACAGTGCGCCGACCGCAGTTATGACCATCACGCCCAGCGCCAAACAGGCGATGAATACATAAAAGCCGGATAGCCCGCCGCGCATCTCGCGCATGGCCATCGAGAAAAGGCGATGTGGTCCGACACCGCCGCCGCTTGGTCTGCTCAATCGATCAATGCCGATGTTGGCGGCGCCGGAAACGTCGGTCATCGCGCCACCATAGTTTGGTTATTGCGGGTGTCCGACGCCACCCGTTCATCGGCAACGATGCGTCCGTCGGACATGCGGATGATACGCTCGCACTTGGCAGCAAGGCTGTCATCATGAGTGATCAGCACCAGCGTCGCGCCGTGACGTTTGTGCAGGTCGAACAGCAGCTCTATGACATGGCTACCTGTGCGTCGGTCAAGATTGCCAGTGGGTTCATCTGCAAGGAGCAAGCGCGGGCGACCGGCCATGGCGCGCGCCAAAGCGACGCGCTGTTGTTCGCCGCCGGAAAGTTCTGCTGGAAAGTGCTCGGTGCGTTCGGCCAGTCCAACTTCGCGGATGAGATCGCGCGCTATTGAAAATGCATCCCGATTTCCGGCGAATTCAAGCGGCAGGGCAACGTTCTCCAGCGCCGTCATCGTGGGAACGAGATGGAAGGATTGGAAGACAATGCCGATGTCACGGCTACGTGCGAGAGCCAGTTCGTCTTCGCTCTTGGCGGCGAAATCCTCGCCGACAATATTGACCTGTCCCCTGGTTGCTCGCTCAAGTCCAGCGAGCACCATGAGAAGGGAGGTCTTGCCCGAACCGGATGGCCCTATTATCGCGACGGATTGCCCCGGAAAAACTTCAAGTGTGACGTCGCGCAGGATTTCGACAGCGCCTGCCCGGCTGGTCAACGTCAGCTCTACGTCGCGGACATCGATGATTGGAGCAGTGGGCTCTGCTGTCGCTTTGGTTTCAAGGTGAACGTTTGTTGCTTCCAAGATAAGGCTCGCTTCATTGCCATCGTCGAGGCCCGATTGAGGGCTCAGATCATCAAATGTTCATTTTTAAGGCTTGTGGTGTTCTGCCCATGCTCCTAACTGCTGAGCTTCAAGCTACCTGAACGTTCAGCGCTTTGCTGACACACACAATACTGCGGGTGAGGCCGAAACATGAAGACTTCAAACGTGAGTGGCACAGCCGAAGCTCGCGGCGTGACCTGGCACATGGTGATGCTTGGCGCGATGATCAACCTAGCCGTATTCGTGACGATGCTCCATCACCCGGGCGCCGCATTTGCGAGCAAGGCAGCAGATGTCGGGGCTCCAATCCGGATCATCGCTTTTGGGGACAGTTTGACTGCCGGTTATGGCCTCAAGCCCGGACAAGCGTTTCCCGACGTCCTACAAATGGCGCTAACTTCGCGCGGTCATCGTGTCGAATTGATTAATGCAGGCGTTTCGGGAGACACAACGGCGGCCGGGCTTGCTCGTTTGGACTGGGCAGTGGGCAAGGATGCTGACGCCGTAATTGTTGAACTTGGCGCCAACGATGCGCTGCGTGGACAACCGCCGGAGCAAGCGCAGTCCAATCTTGATAAAATTCTGACCGATCTTGGCGAGAAGGGATTGCCGGTGCTGCTGGCTGGCATGCGTGCGCCGGAAAACTGGGGCGCGGATTATCGTGACCAGTTCGATGGGGTCTTCAGTGAGCTTGCGAGGAAGCACGACGCCATTCTTTATCCGTTCTTTCTTGAAGGCATAGCGACCGATCCGAAATACAACCTTGCCGATGGCCTGCATCCCAATCCGCGCGGTGTTGCCGCCATCGTTGAGCGAATTCTGCCGAAGGTTGAAGACCTGATTGAACGGGTTAAAGCCAAAAGGGCGGAACAGGCGTCCAATCGTGGAAGGGGTGATCAAAAATAAACTTTCTGCGACCTGAAAAGGTTCTATGTTTTGACACGAAACATCGTGTGTCACCGCGTTGACACCTCATGCGACCTCGCAAAGGAGGTCATTTCGAAATGCCCCGTTTATTTGCCGGTATCGAGCTTCCAGAAGACATCCGCGATCTCATCTCCGATCTTGAGATGCCGCTGCCTGGGGTGCGTTGGATCGACAATGACAACCTGCACCTAACGCTTCGCTTCTTTGGCGATATCGACAATGGGCAGGCGCGCGAGTTGTCCGGCTTCCTTGGCGGAATTGACGTTCCTGCATTCGAAATGCGGCTCAATGGGCTTGGCACGTTCGGCGGCAACGACCCGCGCACGCTTTGGGCCGGCGTGGAGGCCAGCGAGCCGCTTTCCAGTCTGGCGCGAGCCTGCGAGCGCGCGGCAAGATGGGCTGGATTCAAGCCCGAGGGACGCGCATTTAAACCGCATGTGACGATCGCCAGGTTCCACAAACCACGTATAGATGCGTTGACACGTTTTCTCACACGACACGGGCGGTTTGGCAGCGCGCCGTTCATGGTCAGTCGGTTTGTTCTTTATTCAGCGCGGCCAATGGTCGGCGGCGGACCGTATGTTGTCGAGGAAGCCTATCCGCTTTCTGGCGCGGCATGGGATCTATACGACCATAGCGAGAGCGAAGGTGGCAGCGTGTGGTGAAGCTTGAGAGTTTTCACTGGTGGGTTCCAGATTTTTGATTTGAGCAGGTTTCTCACACCGAACCGCTTCACACTTCGGCTAAACATGCTCTTTGATAGGGAGCATGTTCTTCACGCCGAACCGCTTCACACTTCGGCTAAACATGCTTAGCGTGCGTCACCGGGCCAGACCTGGGTATTGCCACCCAACCCAAAGAAATTTCCAAACCCCGTTTTCGGTTCGGCGCGCGTGTATCGCTTACGCTCCCGCCTGGACGCAACCACATCACGCTGCTTGATTTCCTTGCGCGTGCGATATTGAGGTTGGACGTTATGTTTCTTGGGCCTGGGCAGCGAAGCAGCGCGCGCACTTTTAGGTTCTTGCGTCGTTGCAACAGCAGAAATTTGGTCACTTACCTGTGTTTCGGGCTTTGCCTGCGGCAACGGAGTGTCAACATCAGAGGCCGCGAGCGTTTGCTTTTGCACTTTTTCAAGCGCGTAGTTTGTGTGGCGCTGGCGTTCGGATGCCGACCATGGCGGCAGCTTGCATGTGCACCCTGGCACCAAGGTCTTGCGGTAGGAAAAAGCTGTCTCCATGGCATCGTAGCGGCGTCCGGTGAGATCTACCATTGCCCCCGGCTCAGGATCTTTGCTTGTCGTGTAGTAAAGCCTGGCGTCGCTATTGCACGAGGCTTTGCAGCGTGCCGATTCTGCCGACAAATTACGTATGCTGGTCTCGTTTGAGAGCGGAAAATAATAGCCGTCGCACATTCTCACGCACATGGTTCGCACCTGTTGTGAGCGGGATTGTGCCGGTTCGGAATAACGCCTGTCGTCGGTTGAGCGCTGCGGTACATGAATTGGCGCGCGATAGCTTGGCATGGACGGTGGCAGATCAGCAGGTTTTGATCCCAGTCCAAACAGGTTCTCGAAAAAGGACTGGGCGCTGGCCGGTGTAAACGTGGCAGCAACGATGATCGCGGCAAGCCAAACAACTCGAAACATATGCATTCACGCGCCTACGTACCCAAGAACGTGCCCCGATTGAAGATCTTGCGGGCGGCGCCAACATTGGCGAGCCCGCGCATTCGGAGGTTTGGGGACACCTTGCATCGCACTTGGCAAATAAAGTCTGAATGCGGCGCGGTTTACGTTGTGGGAGCCGGCATCACGCGCCACCGGCGCGTTACCTGCGTCAGCGCACTCGCGTTGCAGATCGCACGCAGGCTAGGGTTCAGTAGAAATTACGCGAGAAGGTTGCGTATGCGCTATCGCCACGTGGACGACCGTAGGCATTACGACCTACGCCCCAGACTTGATCTTCGACCACCCGCATCAGCGCAGAGCCTGTTAATTGCGGCGGTTCCGCGATCTCGAACTGTCGGGTTACACGCTTCTTCGACCGGCTACGTTGTGATTTCAATTCAGCACTTTTTGGGCCGGCCGGGATTTGATCTGTCGCATCAGCAATCGCTCGTATGGGCTGAACGGGCAGTGGCGGCGCGAGAGGGACAGCCACGATGCTGACGACGGAATCGACTGTGGCCAGCTCGACGGGACGTGCATCGACTTGGGGCAACGTGGAAACGGGAACCGCTAGGTTGACTGCGCTTACAGGTGGCTGGCTCGCCACGATCGAGGCGGTGATTGATGGAAGCCTGGAAGCGACTCCCGCGGTTGCATACTGTTTACGCAAGGCATGCAGTTCCGTGGGATCGACGGCCTTTCCTTCAGCGCGCTGCTGCTCGAGTGCATAAAGCCGGTGGCGCTGGCGGGAGGCTGTCTGCCATGGTTGCGCCTGGCATGAGCAACCATCGACATTTGCATGCCGGAACTGAAACGCCGTTGGCAGTGCGACGTAAGACCGACCAGTCATGTCACGCATCATTGCGGGCGTAGCGCCCGGATTGCGAAAAACGAACAAGCGGGATGGCGCGCCGCATCGTGATTGGCAGGTTTCTTCATCGCGCGCAAAGTGTTCCCGCGTGGTGGCAAAGCTAATCGGGAAATAGGCACCATCGCACAACCGGACACACATTGTTTTGTAGGTTGGCGCCGTCGCGTTCACCTGCCATGGGGCTGAATTGTTGGAAACGATGCGCTCTGAGATTTGCGCTTTCAGGGCGGCTATCTGTTGAGCGTCCAATTTTTCGAAAAATTCAGGCGCCACGCGGGCATGCTCAAACGGTTTGGTATCAACCGAAACTGCTTCATTCCTGGCCCACAGCCCGGTGATTGAGCCAGTAACGCGAGGCGGAATATTCTCTGATTGAGCCTTCTCACGTGCCAGCTCCGCATCGAACGCCCGCATTGCGATAATCGTGGCATAGTTTGCGAGCAAACCTGCAAACGTGATCGTGAAGGTCAGGCACGCGACATAGCTGACCCAACCCGAGAGGGCGCTAGGTCTCGTTAGACCCAACACAAATAATAGGCGCCCCACGATGATACTCCACATACAACTCGAACTTCAAAACCACGTGCAGTTGCTTTTGCAAAACGGAACTGCCGCTCAATAGCCATAATCCTTAAAGGCGCTTGGTGGCCAATCAGAAATTGTTGGATTCCTTTGCCTTTCTGGAAAATCACTATCTCGGAGATAGTCGAAGGCCGCCGTCAAGACGAATACCGCAACCATTGAGCATGACGTTTTGTGCGATTTGCACCACCAGTTGCCCGTACTCATCGGGATCACCGAGGCGGCTAGGAAACGGCACCTGCGCGGCCAGAGACGCCTTTGCCTCATCTGTAAGGGTATCGAACATGGGCGTGCTGAACAGCCCCGGTTGAATGGCTACAACGCGCACGCCATCACTCGCCAGATCGCGCGCCAGTGGTAGCGTCATCGACAACACGCCGCCCTTCGAAGCGGCGTAGGCGATCTGCCCCATCTGGCCATCTTCTGCTGCGACGGAGGATGTGGAGATTATCACACCGCGTTCCTTGTCAGGGCCAAGCGGTGCCAGCTCCATCATGCCCGCCGCTGAACGTGTGGACATAAGGAACGTGCCGATCAGGTTGATGTCGATCACCTTGCGGAATGAAGCCAGATCGTGGGCTACGACAGCAGAGGTTTGCCTGTCGCGGCGAACACTGCGTTTGCCGATAACGATGCCAGCACAGTTGACCAGTATGCGCTCTTGCCCGAAATGAGACCTTGCGGCCGCAAGCGATGCTTCGACGCTCACTTCGTCTGCAACATCGGTCTTGAAGAAGGCGCCGCCAACTTCTCCGGCGATGGCGTTGCCGGCTTGTTCATTGAGATCGAATATCGAGACGCGAACTCCTTGCGCGGCGAGCCGCCGAACACAAGCACCACCCAGGCCGGAAGCACCGCCTGTCACGACGGCTGAGATTGTTTTGTCGAGGTTCATGATCAGTCACTTTTGGATTTTGTAATTTGGATTGCCGTGCTGCTCGGGATGGCAGCGCGGCCAGTACGTGAGTGCCGCAAACGTCCGGCGGGGAAGGTTGGGCGCCGAGATAGTTTTCTCCGAGAGCGCACCCCGATCCGATGGAATCGGATCGGCGCTCTAGCTTTTTGGTTGATCGCATTTTCTTCGCCGAACCGGCGGCCACTTCGTCGGAAAATGCTTTAGAGCTCGTTCATGTTTCGTGGAATCGAAAGCCGGCTCCCTGCGGAAGTTGTTATTGCTATCAGTGGGCACCCTGATAAAGGGCTTTCTGACATGAGAATTAACTTCAACCGGGTCTGGTATGGTTTTGCATTACAACCCAAAAATACTGGTTCTGGTTCCCGGTCAATGCGGTTTTTCGTCTATTGTCATAACGTCAGCACGACTTTGCCGACCGCTTCTCGGCGATCCAGAATACCTATCGCTTCGGCGATCTGAGGCAATTTGAACGTTCCATGGATGCGCGGCGCCAGCCGGCCCTCGGCCACCCAGCCGAGTACCTGCTGCATATTGGCAAAATGGCGCTGTGGATTACGTTTAACCCAATTACCCCAGAAAACACCGCGCACATCGCAGCCTTTCAGCAAGACCAGATTCAAGGCCAGTCTAGGTAACTCGCCAGCAGCAAAACCCACCACGAGATAGCAACCTTGCCAGGCTATGGCGCGCAAGGCAGGCTCGACATACGGACCGCCAACGCAATCATAGATTACATCAACACCTGAACCACTTGTCGCAGTCTTCAGTTCTTCTTTCAGGTTTGCGCTGCTGTAGTCGATGAGACCTTCGGCACCGTGGGCTTGTGCAACGGCCAATTTTTCAGCGGAGGAAGCAACAGCGAGGACGCGCGCGCCCATCAGCTTTGCAACCTCGACCGCCGCCAGGCCAGCGCCACCTGCCGCTCCCAACACCGCGACCGTTTGCCCCGGCCGGAGTTCACCGCGATCGCGCAGGCCATGAATTGCCGTGCCGTAAGTGATCGCGATGCTAGAGGCGACGACGTCGTCAACGGCATCGGGTATGGGTATGCACGATGCCGCCGGCACAAGCACCTGTTCGCGTGCGCCGCCCCAGCCGAGGTAGCACGCAACGCGCGAACCGGTGGTTAATCCCGAATTTTCGCCAATATCTTCGCCAAGCGCTTCGACGACGCCAGCGATTTCGCCGGCGGGAGAAAATGGCAGCTCTGGTTTGTATTGATACTTGCCGCGGGTGATAAGCGTATCAAAGAAGTTCAACGCTGCCGCCTTGACCCTGACCAAAACCTCACCCGGGCCAGGGCTTGGCGAAGGCAGGTCCTCGATCACGATGGAGCCGGGGCCCTCGATTGTTTTGCAGAGCGCTGCCTTCATGGAAAACGGCCTGTCGCGTTGAGGTTTTGATGTGCTAGATCGAGTTCATGTTTGGTAGAAACACGACCACCATCCAACTTTCAGTTGGGGCATGATTTTCACGCTGAACCGCATCACGCTTCAGCTATACATGCTCCAGGCACAATTATAGGACACGCGGCACAAAGCAGATCTCTTGCCAACTGTCGAGCGGCACGACAGCTCCAACCATCTGCACATATGCGCCTGGGATTTTGAAAACATGACGCCCAACACCTGGCCTCCCCCAGCACGAGGATATTTCGCCATCGGTGCGGAACGGATGTCGAAAGCCCTCAATCTGGGCAACCTCATGCGTTCGGCGCACGGATTTGGCGCAAGTTTTACCTTCACGCTTGGAGCAACTTATCAGGCGCTGGAGGCCAGAGCAGATACGTCGAAAGGCCAATGGCATCTGCCGCACTATAATTGGAGCGGACTTGATCAGATGTCGCTGCCTGAGGGCTGCGTACTCATCGGCATTGAACTTGTGGACAATGCAATCGACCTGCCAAGTTTCCGGCATCCGTTGAAAGCCGCATATGTGCTTGGGCCTGAAATGGGCTCGCTTTCTGCACCTGTGCTTGAACGCTGCCAACATGTTGTACGGATTCCTACACGGTTTTGTATCAACGTCGCCATGGCAGGGGCGATCGTGATGTATGACCGCGTACGAACACTAGCACCGTTTGCCGCACGCCCGGTCAGCTCTGGGGGACCCGATCGGAAACGTTCAGAGCATGTTGGCCAGCGGACAACGCAGAGCCGAAAAATTTCCACCGGCGGGTGACATTGCGAACATGATTCGGATATAGGTTGCACTCGCCCGAACGAGAACCGATGGAAAGATGGACTATAAAAATATGAAACTTCGGCATATCACATGTCGTCCGGCCTTTGCTGTCTCGTTTATCGCTGCACTGTTGTGTGCTCATACTGCGTTTGCTGCGAAACTCGTCGAAAAGTCTGGCGACTGGTCAATGTTTGTACATGACGCCGCGCAGAAGAAGATCTGTTTTATTGCGTCACAACCGTCCTCCAGCACTCCCAAGGATGCCAAGCGCGATCCCGCCTTCTTTTATGTTTCAGCTTGGCCGAAGGATGGTGTGAAGTCTGAAATCTCTGTTTTGCTGGGCTATCCTGTCAAAAAGGGAAGCGACGTTACGATTGAGATTTCGTCGAGCAAGTTCACGCTGTTTGCGCAAGGTGACAAGGCATTCGTTGCCGACCCGACCGATGAGTTGAAGCTCATTGATGCGATGAAACGTGGTTCGACAATGGAAGTTTCGGCCTCTGCGGAAGCGGGTTTCAACACGACCGACAAGTATTCCCTTTCAGGCGTGACCGCATCGCTCGGCAATCTGGACAAGAAATGCGAATGAAGTGGTGTTACGGCGCCGTTGCGATAGTGCGGCGCTGATGGCATCTGCCTTGGTGTTGTGGGCCCGCCGGCACGGCTATCTGCTTTCGTGCAGTCGCTTCATGCGTAGTTGGATGTACAGCGCGCCTTCGCCGCCATGCTGCAACGCCGACGTGGTGTAGCTCACCACCAGGGCGCGCAAATCAGGTTCGGCCAGCCATCGGGGGACGCTACGCCGCAGAACGCCGCGATCGTCTCGGTGATGGACGGGCATGGATAAATCGTATCTCTCGTCTGCCGAACTCCGACCGCCCTTGCCCGTTATTACAAGCACCCAACGCAAGCCGCGCGCGTGACTGGCACGCAAGAATGCACGCAGCGATGCGTGGGCTTCTTCCTGTCGCATGCCGTGCAGGTCAAGCCTCGCTTCAATCTCAATGCGGCCGGACCTGATACGACGAACGGCTTTGCGATCAAAATCGGCAAGCGGCGGCATTTTGCGGCCTGTTGGATGCACCACGGAGGGCGGCCGTTTTTGCTCGGTGGCCTGCGGCATCTTCAGCGGGTTAGCGGGAGGCGAAATATAGCTTGCCTCGTTACGAAGCTGTTCCTCAAACCAAGCGGTGGCCCTATCATTTTTGGCGGGAGTTTCGTGGTCAGACGTCTTGGGAATTCTCGTTTTGTCGGTGTGGCGTTGCTTTGCAACCGATCGTGTTACGTGATCCCAAAGTGCGCGATCGTCCTCGCTCAACACTGAAGCTCGTTTGCCACATGACCCGCGGCGTTGTTCACCGCTGCTACTCATTGCCGGGCTTGAATGAACTTCTTGGGCTGATCCTTGTCGTGTGCCTTGATGCTTTTTCCGCGCATGCGTTCGCGCGGAACTAGCACATAGAACGTGCCGTGATGCTTGGTAATACCGGCACATCTTCCTGCTTTGTCGCCGGAGCCACAAAAGATGTCTCCGCGCTCGGGACCGCGTATGGCAGAACCCACGTCCTGGGCAATCATCAAACGCTGGAAGGGGCGCTTATCTTTGGTGATGTGCGTGATTTCCGGAGCGTCTACGTAAACCGGCATTCCAATGGCGTGATAGCGTGTGTCTACGGCCAGACTGCGCCGAGGCGTGAGCGGTATTTCCAATACCCCCATTGCGCTTTGCGCCTGTTCGCCCTTGAGTTCACGGAAGAAAACATAGGAACGATTCTGCCAAAGTACCTGACGCATCCGTTCGGGGTTGGTGCGCAGCCAGGCCTTGAGCGCCTGAAGCGACATGCGATTGGCCGGGAACAGTCCCTTGTCGATCAAATACCGCCCAATGGAAGTATAAGGATAGCCATTCTTACCATCATAGGTGACACGAACCATACTGCCGTCGGGCAGCGCGATGCGGCCTGACCCCTGGATCTGCATGAAGTAGACGTCGAGTTCGTCCTTCAGATACAAAAGTTCAAGTTTTTGCCCGGCCAAGGCGCCCTGTTCGATCTGTTGGCGCGTGGGGTAGGGTTTCAATCCGGCATCTGTTTGAAGCGCATGGGTAAGTTTGTGAGCTTTGGCGCCGCGTTCGCTTTCCGGCACGATATTTACGAGGTCGCGCGGCCGCCTGAGCAATGGCGCGGTGAATGAAGTGCTAGGTTTGCGTGCGCCTTTAACGAGGGGTTCATAATAGCCGGTGAGCAATCCGTCAGGGCCTGAATGTGTCACGCGGTGCGGCGTAAAATGCGTTTCAAAAAATTCACGAGCATTTTTCTTGGTCGCCTTGCCCGCCATCAATGCGGCGGCATCCTCGCAGGCGCTCAGCAAGCCAGGCGGGGGGGACGATTTACCTGATTTTGCCCCAACACGAACGGCAAACGTGACGCGCTCACAAGAGCGCATGAAGGTTTTCAGCGCGGCCAGATGATCGTCACTTTGCCAGCCGGGCAATTGGTTATACCGAACCGGTTCATACCCCACTTTTGGCGTGCGGCTGGTTTTGCTGGCAGTTTTGGGTGAGGGGGCGTTGGCAGGCTTTTTCTCTGGTAGTGGCGGCATGGCGGACGACATCGCAATTTGCGTTCCCCAAGATGCAGGATCCGCTTTCACCTCAAGGGTTGCATATGGGAGCACTGCAATCAGACACGCAATATACCTAATCGGGATTAGGGTGGTTACAGGTATTCTGCGGGACGTCTGGAATTGTGAACGGTGAATATTTCGAACCGGACTGCGCCACCGGCGACCAGATCTCGCATGCGGGTCGCAAAATCCATAAAAATTGCTGTGAAACAATCGTCCGCATTCGATACGTGGCATGAAGAATAATCCCCCCGGAACTTCTCCTGCTTGATTGACGTGCGCCCTGCCAAGTCTTAACGAGCGGCATCAAAAATCGCCGCCATTCCTGCCGAGAGCCCGAATTTCATTCAGCTTAGCTCAGCTCCGGGTGCAGAAAAAGGCAGGCTCAAGCCGCGTGCTGGGTCGCCACCAGTTTCCAGTTGGGATTTTGACGAGCGCGTGCGGACGATACATCGCGGCTGAAGGTCCACCGATCGGTGACCTCGCTAACGGACTGTGGATCGCCAGCGATAACGGCACCTGCTTTATCTCGCGTAGCCGAAATGAGCTGGCTTACAAATTTCACCGTGATACTGGCGATACCGTCGTTGACCTCCGCATCAATCACATCTGCCTTGGAAATGCCGACAAAGGACTGATCCATCAACTCGCCGCGATCCTCGCGCTCTTTGATGGCCGAATCAAAGCTATCGTAAACTTCACGGCTGAGCAGGTCGCGAAGCAATTTGCGATTACCTTCCGCAAACGCTGTAACGATCATCTCATAGGCCTGCTTTGCGCCTTTGAGGAATAGTTCCGGGTCAAATCCTGTATCGGCCTTGAGGATATCCAACAGACCGCGTTCAACCTCACGATCGGAGCCAGAGAGGGTACGGATTCTTTCCTCAAGCTCGGCCTTGGGCATGCCTGATTCTGCAGCCGCGCCAGCCTGGATCTGATCGTCCCGCTGCGGCAATGCCACGACTTTGTCGTTGCCGCTGGCGTTGGCGGCGGCCCGCCGCCGTTCAGCCTCGGCCCGATAGCGGTCCATGCGGGCATCATCCTCTTCGGTACGACGTCCGAGTACGCTGCGCAGCTTGAAGATGACAACAAGCGCTACGATCAACGAAATCAGGGTTATAAGATCGATTCTTCCGTCCATCGACGTGCTTTCAAGATTGATCTGGCAAGGCGTTATACCCGGATGTAGACGTCCAGGGCTGCGAGGTCCATACCCTTTAGTTCAGCAGGGTCATCAGGCTTTTACCGCGGTCCGCCCGGAATGATCGCCAAAGAGCGTTGGTATCGCCGACAACTTAGGGCACAAAGACCTCCAAGCCAACCGGGCAAGCGCCAAAGAATTAGCGTCAACGTAGCTTGATGACTTGCTAGGGTCGGGACCCGAGCGGCTGCGGTTAGTGAGCCGTGACGAACAAAGAGTTGCTGGACTTGGTTCTGCCCCGTTACTTGGGCATTAACCCTGCCATCGACAAGATCCTCAGGCCGTTTCATGGTCCGCCTTGGCCAGGGATGATTTCGCACAATCGTTTCAACCGTGAAGGAATCGCAATTGCTGGGCTTTCCCTCGCACACCTCAGAACCTGCCGATGCTCAGCGACCCTGGATCAGGTGGTATGATGCGCACGTTCCGCCCGGCTGGCGGATGCCTCCAAGCGAGCTGGATCCTGACGCATGAACAGTCCAATCCGTGCTATTTTGCTCCTGATATTCATTGCGATCCCGCTTATTGAAATCGCACTGCTGATCAAAATCGGTCAGGCGATCGGATTTTGGGCAACGATTCTCCTGGTCATCGGCACCGCTGTTTTCGGCACATTGGTGCTTCATGCGCAGGGCATGCAGACGCTCAATCGGGTGCTGGCATCGGTGAACGATGGTAAACCTCCGGTCACGCCGGTTTTAGAAGGCTTTTTATTACTTATCGCCGGAATGCTGTTGCTGACGCCGGGTATACTTACAGATTCGGTTGGATTCATTTTGCTGGTACCGCCAATTCGACAATTGCTGGTGCGGCATGCCCTCAGCCGTTTGTTCGTGGTAACCACCAGGCGGGAAGGCGGGCACGGAAATTGGGGAGGGTCGGGCCCTGGCGGCGCGCAAGGCTGGACGGACGCAGAATTCGAGGATGCGCCGCCACCAGGCGCAGATAGCTCCAGCGGGCGCACTGCGCGCGGAGAAGGACCAATCATTGAAGGCGATTATGAAAGGCTGGACGAGCGGTCCGTCGATCCCCGACGCAGCAAGCGCTGATCCTGCTCAGCTCTTAGAGCATCGGGCGTTTGAGACCCGATCATGGAAATTGAATAGACTGAGGCCGTACTATCATTCATTCGAATGCGGGCGATTGCACCTCAAGCCGTGGCGTGATAGCCACCCGGCGGACTTTGCAGCTCAACTTTTTAGTCAAGGGCAACGGACAATCATGGCGGACGGCAAGAACGGAAATGGTAACGGCGCGGCAATTGAAACGGCCGCTCAAAAAGACGTGGGGCCGATCCAGGCGCAGATCGTCAGCCAGTACATCAGGGACTTGTCATTCGAGAATCCGAACGTGGACAAGATCATGGGCGCGGGCCCGGGGGAAAATCCCAATATTCAGCTCGAAGTCAACGTGGATGCGAAGACCGCGGACGCTACGAACAAAATCTATGAAAGCGCGATCAGTTTTCGTGCGCATGCGACCAGCAAGATCGGCACAATCTACGAACTGGAAGCTGTTTATGCGGGGCTGTTCCGAATTCAGAGTATTCCGCCCGAGGCATTGCAACCCTTTCTACTAGTGAATTGCCCCTCGGTGCTGTTTCCCTTCCTGCGGCGTCTAATTGCAGACATCACGCGAGAAGGTGGCTTTCCGCCGCTGCTTTTGGACCCGATTGATTTCGGTACGCTCTACATGCAGCGCAAGAAAGAGATGCAACAGGCTGCTAAATCCTAGATCGCGTTCACTTTTCATGGAACCGCGAACGCGCTCTATTTTCTTTTATTTTGAGCATGTTCTTCACGCCGAACCGCATACACTTCGGCTGAACATGCTCTAACGTCCCGACAGTCGGCGTGCGAGGCGCGTGCAGCATTCGTGAGATCAGCGCCGTCGCTCTGGAGCATGTTTTTCACGCTGAACCGCGCCACACTTCAGCTAAACATGCGTTTTAGTCTGGAGCATGTTTTTCACGCTGAACCGCTCTACACTTCAGCTAAACATGCGTTTTAGTCTGGAGCATGTTTTTCACGCTGAACCGCTCTACACTTCAGCTAAACATGCTCTATTCACACTGGGCCAAGATACTTGACCCAAAGTGCTTTGGCGCCCAGCGTCTCGACGAATGCACGATGCGCGGCTTTTTGCTCAGGTGCAATTCGGGAGGGCAAGGGTGCGGGGCGCATGGCAGCATCGTGCATACTGCGGTTTGAGCGCCGCTCTGCGGACTGGCGGCTTGCAGTATCTGCCAAAACGAGCGTTGCCTGCCGTTCGCCCAACAGCTCAATATAGACGTCAGCCAACAGGAGCGAGTCCATCAACGCGCCATGTTTAATGCGCTGTGAGTTATCTATGCCGTAGCGCTTGCAGAGCGCATCAAGGTTATTTGGTCCAGCGGGGTGCTTGCGCTTGGCAAGTTGCAATGTGTCCACCACGCGATTCATGACGATCTTGTCGAGATTGATCCGTTCCAGTTCCGCGTTGAGAAAGCCGACGTCGAAGGCAGCGTTGTGAATGACAAGATCATCTTGGCCGATGAACTCCACGAAACTTTCTGCCACGTCTTTGAACAATGGCTTATCCAACAAGAACTGTGTCGACAGGCCGTGAATCGCTTCGGCTTCTGAGGGAACATCCCGCTCGGGGTTGATGTAGACGTGATATTCGCGGCCGGTGGGTATGCGGTTGATGAGTTCAACACACCCAATCTCGATCAAACGATCACCACCCTTGGCGTTGAGGCCGGTGGTTTCGGTGTCGAGTACGATTTCGCGCTGCATCAGCTATGACCTTGGAAAAATGCTTTCGATCGGGGCATGTTTCTCACGTTAAACGGGTGCACACCGCAGCTCACCTTACCCGAAAGAGATATTGCGCACCTGCGAAGTACCGCCATCGTTGCGGAACAGCGAATTCTAAACGCTTTGCCAATGGCGGTGATAGGCCGTGCCGTCACGTGATTCGAACTGTCTTATCAGTTTATCGATTTGCGATTCAGTTTCAGGAATGGGGCCGCTGGTATCCACAATAACGTTAGCGAGGCGGCGCTTTTCATTGTCGGGCATCTGGCGGGCAAGAATGGCCGATAGTTTTTCGCCGGTCATTCCGGGACGTTGCATGACCCGCGCTTTCTGGGTTTGCGCATCAGTGGAAACGACAATGGTAACGTCGACCGTCTTGTCAGCGCCCGTTTCAAACAACAGCGGGATTTCGAGTACCGCCATGGACGCGCCATTGGCATGTTCGGCGATGAGGAATTGGCGTTCCATTTCTCGAACCAACGGATGAATGATTGCCTCAAGGCGTTTGATCGCCTGCTGGTCTTGCATGAGCGCTTCCATGAGTCGTTTTCGATCAACAGAACCATTCGCGGTGGTGCCGGGAAACGCTCCTTCGATCAGCGGAACAGCCTTGCTTTGATAAAGTTCATGCACAGCGGCATCGGCATCAAACACGGCCACACCGTTATGGCGAAAGCGAGCTGCGGCCGTTGATTTACCCATACCAATGGAGCCTGTCAGGCCAATTATAAGCATTACCCCGCGGCCTCCAGATCGCCGACGATCAAAGCGCGCAATTCAGGCGTCACGTCCGGACGTCTCCCGAACCACTTTTCAAAGCCTGGCACGGCCTGATGAAGTAACATGCCGAGGCCATCGACGGTTTTAAGGCCTCGTTGGCGCGCGTCCTTTAGGAGTTGTGTTTCAAGCGGAACGTAAACGATATCTGCCACGACCGTGGTGCTGTCTACTTGCGAAAAGTCCAGATCAAGTGAGCCTTCGTTCCTCATTCCGATTGTCGTCGTGTTTACAATCACGCCGGCTTTTGCCGCAGCGCTGGAGCGGTTATCCCAATCCACGATACGAATTTTGTTTCTGTATTTCGAAAAATGTTCACCTAGTTTTTCAGCTCGTGATTTCGTGCGATTGGAGATCATGAGTTGTTCGATGCCAGCTTCAAGAAAACCGAACGCTATGGCGCGTGCTGCGCCTCCTGCTCCCAATATCAAAACAGGTTTATCGACATCCAGCCAGTTCGGCGCCGTCGCGCTTAAATGCGTCATGAACCCATATGTATCGGTGTTCGCAGCCAGGATTTTTCCATTTTCGATCCATATCGTGTTGGCCGCTCCCACAGCCACGGCGGATGAATCTTTCTCATCTGCCGCTTCAAACGCAATCTCCTTCAACGGCACTGTGACGTTGCAGCCTGTAAGACCAGATCCGGGGAGGCCTTGAAAAAAAGCAAAGGCGTCTTCAGGTTTAACAGCGAGCTTTTCGTAGCTGCCATCAATTCCCAACGTCTTCAGCCAGTAACCATGGATCATCGGAGAGCGCGAATGCGTGATCGGCCAACCAACGACGCAGGCTTTGATCATTTCGGCACGCTCCTTTGGTGAAGATCACAACTAAAGCATTTTCCAACGAAGTGTGCAGCGGTTCGTCGAAGAAAATGCGCTCTAGGCAAGTATGAGTTTTCGGGCGCGCAGTTCAGCCAACAGTGGCAACAGCGGCATCCCAAGAACGGTGAAATAGTCGCCATCAATACGCTCAAACAACTGAATGCCCAGCCCCTCGATAAAGTAGGCGCCAACACTTTCGACAACCGCCGGGCCTGCCCGCTCAAGATAGTCATCGAGGAAAGCGTCGGAGAAATCACGCACGTGCATTTCGGCCAAATCAGTGATCGACCAAATCATTGTACCGCTGTGGGCGATTGCAACGGCGGAATGTAACGAATGCGCTTTTCCTCTCAAGCTTTTCAGTTGTGTGCGGGCGGCCAATTCGTGTTTCGGTTTGGTCAGTACATTTGCGCCAAACTCAAGCACCTGATCTGCACCAATTACAAAAGCATCGGGTTGGAGGCGGCTCACCGCTTCGGCCTTGGCAACAGCGAGTATTTCGGCGACGTCGCCCGGCTCCACCGTTGGTAAGCCAGATTCATCCCTCAATGCAGCCCGAATGGCATCCTCGTCGACATCCGGCCGCTGAACCGTGAAAACGATGCCGGCAGCTTCCAGCATCTCGCGCCTGGCACGGCTTCCAGAAGCAAGAACAAGGTCGGCATCTGCACTCATGGAGCTGACCCGTCCCGTCCGCCGGTGATGTCTTGATTATCACCAGTGCGGGGTTTTTGATCATGCATCAACTTGACTATGGCGGCTGCCGTTTCCTCAACCGAGCGTCTGGTGACGTCGATCACCGGCCAGCCATATTTGGCAGAGAGCTTGCGGGTGTAGGTCACTTCGGCCGCGATTTGTGAGCGATCCACATACGTATCCAGGTCGCGGTCAGCCATCATCATCGCACGGTTGCGGCGAATTTCGGCGATCCTTTCAGGTGAGGCAACCAGACACACAACAAAGGCATCGTGCGGTTCGGTCAAACGTTTGGGCAAGGGAAGCATTGGCACAAGCGGCAGATTGGTGGTCTTGAAGCCGCGCTGTGCCAGGTAAATGCTGGTTGGTGTTTTCGAAGTGCGGGAAATGCCGAGAATACAGATGTCTGCCTCGCTCATATTATCGGGCAGGCGACCATCATCATGGGCCATACTGAAGTTCAGTGCCTCGATGCGGCGGAAATAATCAGCATCGAGCACATGCTGGCCGGCGACCGTGGGCGTACTGGCTGCACCAAGGTATCCTTCGAAAACCTGCATGATGGGTTGCAAGACGTGCAGACAGGGCACCTGGATCTCGCGGCAGCGGCGCTCTATCTCACTGGCCAGCGTCTTGTTCACGATCGTGCAGAGAACAATTCCGGGCGTTTGTTCTATTTCCTGCAGCGTACGCTGAAGCTGCCGTGGCGTTCTGACCAGCGGATAGACGTGTTCGATGGCGCGCATCTGCGCGTACTGAACAGCAGCCGCCTTGGCGATCGTCGTCAAGGTCTCGCCGGTAGAATCCGACACAAGATGCAGGTGGAAGTATTGGGGCGGAGAGGTGACCATGAGCGTTGGGCTGTCTGTGGAAAAAAGGGCGGGTTATCCAAGGTGGAGGCGAAGGTGGAGACGAGATGAAGACGGCGTGTCAGCTTGTCCACGTTGATACCCACATTTGGCGTGCAACGAACAAAAATTGTTCGTCTTATCCATCCTTGGGGATTTGGAGGTTATTGCCGCAGTGTTCAGTTTTGATCCCCATGAACCGCGGATAGGTTGGTTATGCTACCTGGACTGCAAGACAAGGAACTGGAAGGTAATTTTTAACTCTTGTAGTAAGCGGGGCAGACTGGCACGAGATCTGGACGAAGGTTTTGCCGGTGTGAAAAGACTGCGGACAAGTTGGGGATGAACTTAGTATCTCCGACATCCCGTGGGGTAAGAAAAAAAGAAAAAAGAAGAAGAAGATTCAATTAGATTGAAGTTTGCATGGTATCTGACACAACGCGACCAAACCCAACCAACCGTCGTTTTCTGGAGCCATTGCATGGCAACCCAGTGTGGCCGCCGCCGATCTGGCTCATGCGGCAGGCAGGGCGGTATCTGCCAGAGTACCGGGCAACGCGAGAGGAGGCAGGGAGCTTCCTCAGTTTGTGTTATTCGCCGAAAATGGCGGCCGAGGTGACGCTGCAACCCATTCGGCGCTATGCGTTTGATGCAGCTATTCTGTTTGCTGATATTTTGATCGTGCCGGATGCCCTAGGTCAGGCGGTGGGGTTTGAGACGGGCGAAGGGCCTCGGCTTGATCCGATTACCGAGGAGGCTGGTCTCAAAGGGCTCGATCCGGAGGCTACGGGTGAGAAATTTGGTCTCATTTTCGAGACCGTTCAGCGGTTGCGACAGGACCTGCCCGGGGAAACGGCGCTAATCGGGTTTTGCGGTGCGCCATGGACGGTTGCGACCTACATGGTTGGCGGACAGGGTTCACCAGACCAGGCGGCTGCGCGCAGTTGGGCTTATCGGGACCCTTCAGGGTTTCAAAAGCTGATCGATTTGCTGGTTGATGTGTCGGTTGAGTATTTGTCTGGCCAGGTGAAGGCTGGCGCCGATGCCTTGCAGATTTTTGATAGTTGGGCGGGCTCGTTGCCGGACAACGAATTTGGGCGTTGGGTGATCGACCCGACTCGGGTAATGGTGGAGCGGTTGAAGGCGCGCCACCCTGGCGTTCCGATCATCGGCTTTCCGCGCGGGGCAGGCGGATCAACGGCTGAGTTCGTGACGGCGACTGAGGTGGACGGTGTGAGTTGCGATACGGCAATGCCGCTGTGCGCCATGCGGGAATTGGACGAACTGGGGGTCGCGGTTCAGGGGAACCTTGATCCGTTGTTGTTGGTCACCGGGGGGGAAGCGCTGGACCGGCGGGTTGATGAAATTCTGGCTGCGATGAAGGGGCGCCGGTTTATTTTCAATCTGGGTCACGGTATCACCCCACCAACGCCACCTGAGAACGTGACGCGCATGGTGGAGCGCGTACGGCGGAGTGGGTGAGCACAGACCCGCTGGATGCATAAAACCAGTCTGTCTTGGTCTCTTTTCTTGTTGATCTGGACGTCGTATCAGGACCCATGACCAACGACGATTCATCAAGAACATCGGTTGCAGAGCCAAGTGCGCAAGCCTCGCCGGCCAAGCGGGCGGCGGTTGCGGTTGGGGTGACGATCGCTGCTACGGCGGGCGCTATGTTGGTGCTGGGCGACGCGGCTTACCTTTGGGTCAAGGCCGTGCACGTCATCGCTATCATTTCGTGGATGGCGGGCATGTTGTATCTGCCTCGACTGTTTATCTATCACTGTGAAGCCGGGGTTGGATCGCCGCAGTCTGAGACGTTCAAGGTGATGGAGCGGCGACTCTTACAGATCATCATCAATCCGGCGATGATTGTGTCGTGGGTGTTGGGGCTGTGGCTTGCCTGGAGTGCTGGCTATTTCAGCGATGGCTGGTTTCACGCCAAGTTGGCGTTGGCTTTGGCGCTGTCGGGCGTCCACGGATACTTTTCTGCCTCTGTGCGGGCTTTCGCTGAAGACAGAAACTCGAAGACGGCTCGCCATTGGCGGATCATGAACGAAGTCCCCACGTTGCTTATGATCGGGATCGTCATTCTCGTGATCGTCAAGCCATTTTGATGTTGGAGCAGTGGCGGGTAGTCTGGCTGGCTTGAATTGCTGGTTATTTTAGGGGCAATGGTGAGCGGAAGTGACTTTCCTGCTTGCGGGCGGTCTGCTATAGAAATATTTATCCCGTTGCGACTCGAGGCCTCTCCGGCCGATGAGCGCCGCCCTGGCTCGAGAGGTAGCCCGGCGGCAGCGGACCACGCGGTTCAATACGCGCATTCCCCGATCATGAGATCATTCCCACTTCACAAAATGCCAGGGCTTCGTACCTCTCCCCGCCTTTTCGAAGTTTGCTGGCCATTCCGGAGTTTCCTCAATGAAGGAAGTCAAACTCGAGGACCTCAAGGTAAAGTCCCCGACTGAATTGCTAGAATTTGCCGAAGAAGTCGGCGTTGAAAACGCGTCGACCATGCGCAAGCAAGAGTTGATGTTTGCGACGCTCAAGCAACTTGCCGCCCAGGATGTCGAGATTATCGGCAGTGGTGTTATCGAGGTACTGCCTGACGGTTTCGGGTTCCTCAGGTCGCCTGATGCAAACTATCTCGCCGGGCCTGATGACATCTACGTTTCACCATCGCAGATCAGGCGCTTCGCGCTTCGCAGCGGCGACACCATCGAGGGGCATATTCGCTCACCGAAGGATGGTGAGCGGTATTTTGCACTTCTGAAGGTTTCCAAAATCAATTTCGAAGATCCAGAGGCCACCAAGCACAAGGTTCACTTCGACAACCTGACGCCGCTCTATCCTACGAGCTGGCTGAAGATGGAAATCGAGGATCCGACCATCAAGGACCTCTCAGCACGGGTGATCGACATTGTCGCGCCGCTCGGCAAGGGCCAGCGCGGGCTCATCGTGGCGCCGCCGCGCACAGGTAAAACTGTGCTGCTACAGAACATCGCTCATGCCATCTCCACCAATCATCCCGAATGTTTCCTGATTGTCCTGCTGATCGACGAGCGTCCAGAAGAGGTCACGGACATGCAGCGCTCGGTCAATGGCGAGGTTATTTCGTCGACGTTCGACGAACCGCCGTCCCGGCACGTGCAGGTTTCGGAAATGGTGATTGAGAAGGCCAAGCGGCTGGTGGAGCACAAACGCGATGTGGTCATCCTGCTGGATTCGATCACACGCCTTGGCCGTGCCTACAACACCGTGGTGCCATCCTCGGGCAAGGTTCTGACTGGCGGTGTGGACTCCAATGCTCTGCAGAGGCCGAAGCGGTTCTTTGGCGCGGCGCGCAACATCGAGGAAGGCGGTTCGTTGACCATCATTGCGACGGCACTGATCGACACTGGCAGCCGCATGGATGAAGTTATCTTTGAAGAGTTCAAGGGTACGGGTAACTCGGAAATCATCCTGGACCGCAAGGTCTCCGACAAGCGCGTCTTCCCTGCGATCGATGTGGCCCGGTCGGGAACCCGCAAGGAAGACCTCCTGGTGCCGAAGGATCAGCTCAAGAAGGTCTACGTATTGCGTCGTATCCTGAACCCGATGGGTACGATGGATGCGATCGAGTTCCTAATCGACAAGCTGAAGTCGACGAAAACCAACTCCGACTTCTTCTCCCAGATGAACACCTGAGACGGTGCTAGAGCGACGTGCGATATATTGGAACCAATAACGCACGGCGCTCTAGGTCTACACTTCGAGGTTAAACTTGAGGCCCTGCGGATACTTTCTGCAGGGCTTTGTCTTTGATGGCCGAGCGACAACCCCAAGTTTTGGTCAGGATACCGCGGCAATGACCGCCAACCAACGCTCAACCATATTTGCGCTTTCCACTGCACCTGGCCGGGCCGGGGTTGCGGTGATACGTGCATCAGGACCGCATGCGGGAATGGCAGTGAATGTGATGGCGCCAAAGCGGCCCAGGGCACGAGCTGCTGAGTTTCGAAAAATTATCCATCCAACGACTGGAGAGACGTTGGATCAGGGGCTCGTGATCTGGTTTCCCGCACCTGGAAGTTTCACCGGTGAGGACGTTGTCGAATTCCACCTTCATGGCAGTGTTGCAGTTGTCCGTGCCGTGCTGGCAGGCTTGGCGCTCATCCCTGGTTTCAGGCAGGCGGAGCCTGGAGAATTCGCACGGCGCGCTTTTGACAATGGCAAGATCGATCTGACACAGGCGGAGGGCCTGGCTGATCTTATCGACGCTGAAACCGAGGCACAGCGAAAGCAGGCTCTCAGGCAGTCTCGCGGGAAATTGGCTGACCTTTATGAAAGCTGGCGGAGCTCGCTGATAGACGCGGCTGCGCTGGTTGAAGCGTCGCTTGATTTTACTGACGAGGCTGATGTCGCGGCTGATGCGTTCGCCCAGGGGAGGACGATAATCGAGGACCTTGCACGACGACTGGACAGGCATCTTGCCGACGGCAATCGTGGGGAAATCTTGAGGTCGGGTTTTCAAGTCGTGCTGGCGGGTCCACCCAACGTTGGCAAGTCCAGCCTGCTAAATGCATTAGCAAGACGGGATGCTGCCATCGTCTCTGCCGAAGCTGGAACCACACGGGACGTGATTGAGGTGCGGCTCGATCTTGGCGGGCTGCCAGTTATCGTTTCGGATACGGCTGGAATTCGTGAAACAGATGCCGCTGTTGAACAGGAAGGCATTCGGCGTTCGGTCGTCAGGGCGAGCGAGGCGGACCTTGTCATCTGGCTCACCGATATCGACGCGCCCGAGCCGTTGCTGCCCAAGGAACTCTTGCAACTGGCGGAGCGGACGTTGCTGGTGGTCAACAAGGTAGATCTTGCAGTTGTGCAGGGACAGCTTGTTCTTCCCGATGACATGATCGCTGTCTCGGTTAAAACCGGAGATGGGTTGGATAGCCTGACAGACCGCCTGGCAGCGATCGTCAAGGATCGCATCGCGCCAGGAGATGTTCCGGCATTGACGCAACATCGTCACAGGACGCTGCTGGAGGATGCTGCGGACAGCCTTCGCGCTTTCCTCGCGGGCGATGCAAACCAGGTTGAGTTAAGGGCTGAGGATCTCCGGCGGGCGGCCGTGTCAGTGGGCCGAATAACGGGGCGGATCGATGTGGAGGATGTGCTGGATCAAGTGTTCGGCCGTTTCTGCATCGGGAAATGATGAGAGCGCACGACGTCAAAATCTCGTTGACCAGGCAACGTGGCCTGACAACGTGAATTTTGTGGGAGACTACGCGGGGAGGATTTGGCACTTTCGGAGGCTACAAGAGCGCATTGCGATCCGATGGAATCGGATCGGCGTTCTAGTTTCTTGTTTGGTCGCATTTTCTTCGACGAACCGGCGCCCACTTCGTCGGAAAATGCTCTGGTGGCCTATCATTGAAACGTCCTGCATTGACTTCGCTAAACACCTGTTTCACGTGAATCATTGAGTTGTTTCAGCAACTTGTTATTACAACCCATATATGTTGATTCACGTGAAACAAGTGCTGATGACAAAATTCAGGCGTCGATTTCGTTTCACGTGACACGGCTTTGACCCACGGTATTGGCTTGACTATGTTTGCGGCAAACGTGCGGTGTCCCAACTTTCTGCTTGTCGCCAAATTTTTCATGCAGAGCCGCGTCACACTTCAGTTCAACACGCCATAGCCGATCGGAACTGGTCTTCTCGAATGTTTCAAACAGCCTTCGATGTCATTGTTGTTGGCGGCGGCCACGCAGGCTGCGAGGCAGCGGCGGCGGCCGCGCGCGTTGGGGCGCGTACTGCACTTGTCACACACGAGCAGGCGACGATTGGTGAGATGTCGTGCAATCCGGCTATTGGTGGGCTCGGCAAAGGACACTTGGTTCGTGAGATTGATGCGCTAGATGGCCTGATGGGCCGTGTAGCCGACGCGGCCGGTATTCAATTTCGGCTCTTGAACAGGTCGAAGGGGCCAGCGGTACAAGGGCCAAGAGCGCAGGCGGATCGCAAGCTTTACCGGCAGGGCATGCAGGCTGCCTTGCTCGACTTTCAAACCCTTTCAATTGTCGAAGGCGGGGTTGAGGATCTCTACGTCGAGAATAGTCAAGTGGGCGGAATAATCCTGGCCAACGGCCAGATGTTGCGGTCAGGGGCCGTAATATTGACTACCGGCACATTCTTGAACGGACTTATCCATCTAGGTGATAGACGCATCCCTGCGGGCCGGATGGGAGCTGCTCCTGCGCTTAAACTATCGGAGCGGCTTTATGGGCTAGGTCTTCCTATGGGGCGGTTGAAGACGGGGACGCCTGCTCGGTTGCTGGCCAGCTCAATTGATTGGGCCGGCCTAGACATGCAACAGGCTGATGATGAACCCGTGCCGTTCTCATTTCTAACGGAACGGATTACGACGCCACAGATCGCTTGCGGAATCACGACCACCACTGCTGCTACACACGACATAATCCGCGCCAACCTTGATCGTTCGCCGATGTATTCGGGGCAGATCGAGAGTGTTGGTCCACGCTATTGCCCGTCGATCGAGGATAAGGTTGTTCGTTTTGCAGATCGGGAAAAGCACCAGGTGTTCCTTGAACCCGAGGGCCTGGACGATGACACGGTTTATCCGAATGGGGTCTCAACCTCGCTACCCGAAGACGTTCAGGAGGCGTTTATGCGTACGCTTCCAGGCCTTGAAAACGTGGTTATCAAGCGGTTCGGCTACGCAATTGAATATGACTATGTCGATCCCCGCTCACTTTCAGGCACTTTGGAGGTGAAAATTCTGCCTGGGCTTTTCCTGGCTGGGCAGATCAATGGAACCACTGGATACGAGGAAGCGGCAGCCCAGGGCTTAGTGGCAGGTGTGAACGCTGCCTTAAAATCAGGATCGGTGGGCGGCTCTGTGGGTAGAGGCCATGCAAAGACATTCGTGGTGTCGCGCGCTGATGGTTACGTTGGTGTCATGATCGATGATCTTGTGACGCGTGGTGTGAGTGAACCGTACCGCATGTTCACCTCACGAGCTGAGTTCCGTCTTAAGCTACGAGCAGACAATGCCGATCAGAGGCTAACTCCGGAAGGCGAGGCCTGTGGGTGCGTCGGTTCGGCCCGATCAAAGGTTTTTGCAGCAAAGAGTGCGGCTCTTGCGTCAGCTCGCGAACAACTGGAAGCGTTATCGTTGTCTCCGACACAGGCCGGCCAGCATGGGTTGGCAATCAACCGTGATGGTCGTCGGCGCAACGCCTTCGACTTGTTGTCATACCCTGACATTAATTTGAGCCGCCTTGAAAAGATCTGGCCGGAATTGCAGTCAATTCCTGCTTCTATCGGTAACCAGATCGAGATTGATGCGCGCTATGCGGCGTACGTTCGGCGACAGGATGAAGATGTTGCGATCTTAAAGCGCGATGAGGCCGAGGTTATTCCGTCCGGATTTGATTTTGGAGCGCTGCCAGGCCTATCCCACGAAATTCGGCAAAAACTCACTGACAAAAGACCGGGCACCATCGCCCAGGCTGGTCGGATCGACGGCGTGACGCCAGCGGCGATTATGCTGCTGCTTGCTCAATTAAAAGCTCTACGACGCGGGCGGAAACGGGCGTGACGGTTCGAGCGCAAAGCGCGGCGCCATATATCGGGACCAATTCTGTTTCTCAAGCGATGCACTGGGCAGCGCCGCTTGGAATGCGTAAGGGTCGGGCGAATTTGGCGCAATTTCTTCGCCGTCCGTTTTGATCGTAACACCACTAGGCCTGGCGCCGACGGGCTTGATCTTGAACTGAATTCGCCGCGACAGGATGATTTCGATATAGCGCCCGGCGCTCCAGCTTCTTGTTTGTTCGCATTTTCTTCGACGAACCGGTATCCACTTCGTCGGAAAATGCTCTAGTGAAACATGCATTCTAGCAAGCTACACATTGGAAACTGAATGTGGCGGAGGTGCCTTTGGTTGATTCACGTGAAACACGATCGTCTTGTGATGGAATCGAGGCTTCACAACAGTTCCAGCGAAGTTTCAGCGTTTCACGTGAAACAATGGATCGTTTCGATGCCTATCGCGCAACGCTTGAAAGTTGGCAAAGAACCATCAATCTGGTCGCTCCAAGCACCGTAAACGAGATCTGGACGCGGCACTTTTCCGATAGCGCCCAACTTTTTGGGCGAATTCCTGCAAATGCCGCTCATCTCGTCGATCTTGGTTCAGGCGCGGGTTTTCCTGGGTTGGTGCTGGCGATTTTGGCTGCCGACACTTGCTTGCCGGGTAAACGTAATTCGTCCCCACCTTTGAAGGTTACGCTGGTGGAGAGTGATACCCGGAAAGCAGCTTTTCTCAGGGAAGTTGCCCGGCAACTCGGTATCGCTGTGGACATCGTGTCGTCGCGAATCGAAAGCATGGATAAATCGGCTATTCTGACGCCAATCGATGTCGTTACTTCGCGTGCTTTGGCGCCGTTACCGCGATTGCTGGAACTAATGATGCCATTGGCTTCGCTGCATACCGTAGGCCTTTTTCTCAAGGGGCGAGCCGTTGAGCAAGAAATTACCGAAGCGCGGCTATTGTTTTTGTTTGATCATGTCCTGATTCCGAGTGTGACCGATGCGGAAGGCCGTATCGTTGAGATTCGAAATTTGCAGATGAAAAGGAGCTGATCCCGTGACACAACAGGGGGGAAGCCGAGGGTTGCGCGTTCTTGCTATCACCAATCAAAAGGGCGGTGTAGGTAAGACAACGACCACCATAAATCTGGGCACAGCGCTTGCTGCGATCGGTGAGCGCGTGTTGGTGATGGATCTGGACCCGCAGGGGAATGCGTCTACGGGACTGGGAATTGTCCCACAGAATCGGGAGCGCACGTCATTTGATGTGCTTGCTGGCCATGCGGCTCTTTCGGCAGGGATTCAGCAAACGGCGGTGCCAGGGCTATATGTGGTGCCAGCCAACGCAGACCTGGTGGGGCTTGAAAGTGAATTGATGGACGACCAGCATCGGGCGTTCCGGCTTCGCGATGCACTTGTCCAGCTTCAGGCTGCGATGAATGCTTGGCCCGACAATCAGCGGTTTTCCTACATGCTTATTGATTGTCCTCCATCGCTCAACCTTTTGACGCTTAACGCGTTGACGGCAGCGCAGGCGGTATTGGTACCGGTGCAGTGCGAATTTTTTGCGCTGGAAGGGATTTCGCAGCTCAAGGAAACAATCGATCAAATTCGAGCAACATTGAATCCAGGGTTGGAAATTCAAGGCGTTGTTCTCACGATGCATGATGCACGTACTCATTTATCGCGAGAGGTGGCCGATAACGTCAGAGCTTTTTTTGGTCAGAAGGTCTATGAGACGATGATTCCAAGAAATACGCGGGTGGCGGAGGCTCCCTCGCATGGCAAGCCGATCCTGCTTTATGATTATGACTGTGCGGGAAGCCAGGCCTATATACGGTTGGCGACGGAAATTATCGAACGAGAGCGGCGTTACAAGGCAGCCTGATGTTTGCTTGCGGGACTGTGATTAGGTTCCGTTTCTGTATGTGATTTTTATTCTGCCGTTGGAAAACGCTAACGGCCGCTGGCGAGAGCATAAAGGGGGCTCGAAAGTAAATGAATGCACCAGTGCAAAAGAACCGGTTGGGGCGCGGATTGGCTTCGTTGATCGGAGAGCCCAACACGGTTGAAACCCGAAGGCCGCCTGAGGGCGAGCAACGCATCGTCGATATAGCGCTTCTAAAGGGCGGTCGCTTCAACCCGCGCAAGGATTTCCGGAAGGAGGACCTGGCGGAATTGGCCGATTCCATCCGTCAAAAGGGGCTGGTGCAACCCATCATTGCGCGGCCCGATCCTGAAGTCTCCTCCCAGTTCGAGATTGTTGCAGGTGAGCGCCGGTGGCGCGCCGCACAAATGGCGGGACTGCATCAAGTTCCTGTTATTGTACGCGACCTTGATGATCGTGAGGTGCTAGAGCTGGCGATCATTGAAAATGTTCAGCGTGCGGATTTAAATGCTATTGAAGAGGCTGGTGGTTATCGCGAATTGATTGAGCGTTTTCAGTATACGCAGGAACAGCTTGCGGAGATTATTGGCAAGAGCAGAAGCCATGTCGCAAATACGTTGCGCTTGCTGCGGTTGCCTGAGCGTGTGCAACAGATGGTGCAAGGTGGCAAGATTGATCCGGGGCATGCCCGGGCGTTGATCGGCAGAGATGATGCGGAGGCGTTTGCGGAGCGGATTATCGCGGAGGATCTGACGGTGCGCGAAGTGGAGGCACTTGTTCAGGAAAATATTGGTCCGATTGGAGCACCTGCAAACAAGCGCAAGCCGCGGGAGAAAGACGCCGATACGCGGGCGTTTGAGAAGGAGCTTTCCGATTCACTTGGGCTCAAGGTGGAAATCAAACGCGGTTCAGGTGAAAGCGGCAATCTGATTATTAAATACGGAAATTTCGATCAGCTCGATTATATCCGTATGCGGCTGGCGCATATGAATGGCTAGAGCAGCGATCCGATTCTATAGGATCGGAATGCGGTCTAGATCGCGTTCACTTTTCATGGAATCGCGAACGCGCTCTATTTTCTTTTATTTTGAGCATGTTCTTCACGCCAAACCGCGTACACTTCGGCTGAACATGCTCTAGCTTTTTGTTTGGTCGCATTTTCTTCGACGAACCGGTGTCCACTTCGTCGGAAAATGCTCTAGCCCGCCTCCCTCCTTGCGGGTGGATCTCGCGCCAGCGCGATGACGGCCATGCCTTTGTGAGAAAGGCGGGCTACGCTGCTTATTTAAGTGTTTTGCGGCGTGCCTAATATGTCGTGATAGATCCTGGATGCTAAAATCGCATCTTGTACGGCTCGGGTTGAATTCCGGGCCGTTTTTTTTGACACGAACAGAAACAACGGTTGACGGTCTTCAGAGAGATTGCTGCATTGCCGATCCCGGTGAGATGGGCGCTGCGATGAGCGGCAAGCGCCTGTTTTGCCAATTGTTTGCTTGTTTCTCGTCTGGTAAGGCGGGCGCCATGAACCTGGTGTTTGACATTCAATTGGAGCGAGGCCGAAATCTGTAGGTGTGTAGAGCGCCAGAGCATGGCGTTAGGCATCATGCAGGTTGGTGCAATTGTCAGTTGCAACTGACGTAAGGCGTTGAAGGCAATATGGAGAGACGCATGAGTGGAAACGTTCTGGAGCAGCTCTCTGCTACGATCCGTGAACGGAGAAGTGTACCGAGTGATACGTCTTACACCCGTCAACTGCTGGATAGCGGGGTTGAGCGATGTGCCAAAAAATTTGGTGAAGAGGCCGTCGAAGTGATAATTGCGGCGATGGGCCAGAGCGATGAGAATTTGCGCAACGAGGCGGCAGACGTGCTCTACCATCTGCTCGTGCTACTGGAGGTACGAGGTGTATGTTTTGCAGACGTGCTCTGTGTTCTGGAGATGCGCACGGGTCGCTCGGGTCTTGAGGAAAAGGCATCGCGATCGTCATGAATGAAATTCTCGAGCGAGTGGCGGCAATAACTTCGGGCACGCCATCGCCTGCGAATAGTGATTTACAATTCTCTCCTTACCGCGCCTTCACGCGCGAAGACTGGGCGCGGCTTCGGGCCGACACCCCTATGACGCTTTCGACCACCGAATTGGATCAGCTTTCCGGTCTGATCGAGGAATTGTCGATTGCCGAGGTGGAGGAGATTTATCTGCCCTTATCGCGGCTTTTGAACCTCTATGTCGCGGCTGCGCAGGAACTGCATGCGGTGACTTCCAAGTTTCTCGGCAGGAGCGAGGTGAAGGTCCCGTTTATTATTGGTGTGGCCGGTTCCGTCGCGGTGGGCAAGAGCACGACGGCTCGTGTTTTAAAGGCCTTGCTGGCGCGTTGGCCTGATCATCCTCGTGTCGATCTGATAACCACTGATGGGTTTTTGCTGCCTAATTTCGAATTGGAGCGGCTCGGCCTAATGGACCGAAAGGGATTTCCCGAGAGCTTCGATACAGGCCGGCTTTTAAAATTCCTCGTTGATGTGAAATCTGGTGCAGCAGCTCGCGCCCCGGTTTATTCGCACTTCCATTACGACATTGTTTCGGGCCAAGAGGTGGAAGTCAAAAATCCCGACATACTGATTGTCGAGGGCTTGAATGTACTTCAACCTGCAAGGTTGCCAACGGACGGTGATGCAATTCCATTCGTGTCCGATTTTTTTGATTTTTCGATTTATATGGATGCCGAACCTGAAACAATTCAGGATTGGTATGTGACACGCTTTATGCGTTTGCGCACGACGGCGTTTCGCGATCCGGCAGCATATTTCCATCGCTATTCAAAATTGACAAATGATGAGGCTCGCGGGCAAGCGCTTAAGATCTGGAAATCGATCAACCTCAGGAATTTGAATGAGAATATTGTTCCTACCAGAAGGCGCGCTAGCCTGATCTTGAGCAAGAACGCCGATCACAGTGTGGAGCGCGTGGCGCTGCGCAGGATTTGATTGAATTTGCATTGCCATTAGAGTGCTTTTCGATCCGATATAACGCACGACGCTTGCTTTTTGGTTTGGTCGCATTTTCTGCGACGAACCGGTATCCACTTCGTCGGAAAATGCTCTAATCATCGGCCGAAAACAGTTTCAGCATTCAAAAAAACAAAAAAGGGCCACCCGGGGTAGGTGGCCCTGAAAGACGTCTACAATCGGAGAGGTTGTTGGAGACGGTCAAGTTGCGGTCTTGTTGAGATTTTGGAAAACGGGCACCATGCCGATTGCCCACTCGCTCAAAGCAAGCTGTTGGCGCAGCGCTAAGGTAATATACGGCGACCGTGCAAATTGATTGGCTAACGCGGTCTGTGCCACCCAAAAGGTGCTGGTGGCGGTTACGCTGGCACGCAACATCGACGAGATCAAATCGGTTGGTTCAATAGGTTTGTACGCATGGGCCGGGAGGCGCTCGCTGTCGTCTTCGCGGGCGGCGTGGCGTACTGGCTTGGGCGATGTTTTGCTGCTGGCTGCCTTTGGTTGCCTGCCTGCGGATTTGCCTCTGACTGTCCTGGATGCGCCCGCAGTGTCGTTTTTCATATGTGCCGAGCGGATCTTCGGTGAGTTGGCCGATGCCGCCATTACCGCTGCTGGTGCTCGGCGCGCCGGCTCTGGCTGGCTGATCCGACGTGGCCGCGCCAGGGACGCATCCTCTTTTGGAGGGTTTGTTGGCGTTGTCGGCGGGCAATCTTCGGCGGTGGACCTGGCAACTGTGGCTTCGGTGGCGGAAGCCGCGGCGAGGTCCTTCATAAGTTCGGCACGTGCTGAATTGAATTTATCGCGGAGCCTACGGATGATGGAGGGGTCGGATATGCCCAAGTTGCGGATGGCAGTCGTTGGTTTCAGTTCTGGATCGGACGCAATCAGACGAGCAATCGCAGCCAGTCGCTTGCGATCGTCAATCCCGCTGCCCTTGGGGCGGCCGCGGCAGGTCCTTTTCTCAGACATACGAAATACCTTCGGTCAATACGAATCGTCGTGATCTTTATTGTTGGGATGTACCGAACAATTCCAAGGAAAATAAATCGATCACTTTTAAAAAAAACCTTTCGTATATACATCTGTGGCGTTGGTACATCGAAATTATTTCGACAGAGAATAAAATAATGGGTGAAATTCAAAAAAAATTGAATTCCACCCGAGGCGAATTAAGTTTCGCACTTTTATTTGGGTCAATTGATTATTCCCTGAGCCCGGGCAATTTTTTCCAACGGTGCGTTTGGTCTTGCTCCCATATGGGAAATGATCTCGGCTGCGGCCAGGCTGCCAAGCTTCCCGGACGTCTCCAGCCCCAAGCCGGCGCTAATTCCATATAGAAATCCCGCGGCGTAAAGGTCTCCGGCTCCAGTGGAATCAATGACCTTGTCGACGGGGGCGACGGGGATTTCCAGTCGCCTCCCTTCGGACAAAATGACCGAACCCTTGGCTGAGCGGGTGAGGGCTGCGAGGCGGGTATCGCGGCCTGCATTTTGAGCAGCTATTTCGAAATCTGAAGTTTCGTAAAGCGATGTTATTTCGCTTTCGTTGGCAAAAATAATGTCGACACCATTGCGAATAAGGTCGATGAACTCTTCGCGATGGCGATCGACGCAGAATGAATCCGACAAACTTAGTGCAACCTGTCTACCAGCCTGTTTGGCTATTTTTACTGCCTGGCGGAATGCAGCTTTTGCATCAGGCCGATCGAAGAGATAACCCTCCAAATAGATAATGGCGGAAGACGAAATCACGTCGGGATCTATTTCGCCATCATCCAGGTCGGTGGAGATCCCAAGAAACGTATTCATCGTGCGTTCGCCATCCGGGGTGACGAGGATCAATGAACGCGATGTCGGTTCTTTTCCAGCGACCGGCTTTGACGAGAACGTCACGTCAGCGGCTTTGATGTCGTGGGCGAAGATGCGGCCGAATTCATCATCGGCAACCTTGCCAATGAAGGCTGCGCGGCCACCGAAGGAGGCAATGCCGGCGAGTGTGTTGGCCGCAGAGCCGCCTGAGATCTCAACAGAAGGGCCCATGGCGGCGTACAGCGCCGAAATGGTGGTGTCGTCGACGATACGCATATGGCCCTTGGGGGCGTTGTGTTGGGCGAGAAAGGCGTCGTCGCAGCGGCCGAGAATATCGACAATCGCATTGCCAATTCCAACAACGTCAAAGCGTGTGTCGCTCATGAATGATCTCCCGTGTGTATCCTTTTGGTCGGGGCGCACTATAGAAATGCATGCCCAGGCGGCAAGGGTGGGAGGTACGTCCATTGGAATAGCCCGCCTTTCTCACGAGGGCACGGCCATACCATCGTGAGAAAGGCGGGCTAGCGAGGCTTTTGCGTTGCGGGGGGCTGTCTGGTCAGCTCCGGTGCGAGGCGATCGACAGCAGCAGTCGTTCGGCGACAGCATCTTCCACACTCGTGTTTAGCCGCGCCGTTTTCAAAGCGTCTGCGGCAGCGGCCAGAGCGCGATCGAGCGCGGGTCTTGGCCAGCGGCGGCATTGTTCGGTAAATGTTTCGCGCTGTTTGAAGTGCAACGGGGGGCGCATTTGGCGAATGGCTTCAGCAATCGGAACGCCCTGGTCCATGTCGGAACGGACACGATGCAGCTTGTGCAAGTGGCGCTGCAGGGCCAAAATCAGCATCTGAGAGTTTTCGCCTGCCGCTACTGCACGGGAAAATTCGTTAACGGCTTCAGCAGCGTTTCCTGAGGCGGCGGCGTTCACAATTCGATCAATGGCCAATTCTGACGCGTCACCGACGATTGCGTCGACATCGTCGATTTCGATTTGTGACTTGCCCTTGGCATACAGGGCCAGTTTTTCGACCTCCGCACGTGAAAGCGCACGATCGGCACCAAGCCGCGAAACAAGCAATATGCGGGCGTCTGGTGCGATGCCAAGCCCAGCGTCCTTGAGGACGTCGGAAACGAGGCTTTCGAGGTCCCGGCCTTCATCGCCGTAACAGGCCACTGATGCCGCGTCAGGTGACTTTTCAAACGTTGCGCGAAGGCTTTCGGTTGGCTTCAGGTTGCCAGCCTCGACGATCAAGATGCCGGCAAGATCGCCGCTCGTCAGGAGATCCTTGATGGCAGCGGCGTTGATGATGCGTCCGGTCGTAACGCGCACGATCTTGCGGCCGCCAAACATCGGTATCGTTCGTAATTCGACGCCGAGACGGTCGCGATCACCGTCAAGGTCGGTATCGCTCAAACGGATGATTTCACCTGGGGGATCTTCACTGGCCGCTATGCGCCTGGCGGTTTGGGCAGCGCGCTCGGAAATGAGACCAGCGTCGGACCCGTAAAACAAGAAGGCGTGCAGAGACTTGTCAGGTTTGGCCAGGAATTTTTCAGCCTGATGGGCTTTTATGGCGACCATTGCGGCAGTCCCAGCGTGTCGTGATAGCGGAGCTTTTGGCGTTGGTGGTGGTTGCGCGATGCAGCCCGTTCAAAAACGGGCAGGGAGATAAATTAATCAGAGGGTAAATTATCTGCCAGTCCCTGAGAGCTCAACGGGTGGATTTTAAACAGGCCGGGCGAGGTAGGTGGCCAATCTGGTCTTCAAGTCACGGCCGATGGTTGTGGCAGCGCGATTTTCGGCATCACGGCGGGCGCGGACGTTGGAAAATACCGATGTAAAGCGTTCAAAGCCGGCCCGTGAAGCGCTTTTGCCCTGTAATACAACCTGTTTGTCGGCAATCCGGATAAGGCGGAAGTCTGCATCCAGATTATAAACTGAGCCAGAAGCGTCGCCGCTGACCTTGACCAGCGTCGAGGTGATCGATTCGCGAATTGCAACTTCCAAACGGTAGGCCGGTGGAAGTGGATTGCCGCCGCCTGTGGTCTGGAAGATGACCTCATTGCGGATCTGCTGGCCAACGCGACCGGGGATGGGCGCAATCTCGACTTCAGCGAGTTTTTCTTTTGCGTCCGCGCCACCGATTGATGCAGTGCCGTAGAGCGGGCGGAAGCCGCCATCGGTGCAGCCGGCGAGAAATACGCTGGCCGTTAGGGCGGCAACCAAGCCGGAGATGCGCAAGGGGCGTTTCGATGCCCCCTCCGTGCTAGCCTTGCATCCTTGCGCCCTAGCCCACGACATTCACGATCCTCTTAGGTACTACGATGACTTTCTTCGGCTTTCTGCCATCGAGTGCCCGTTGCACGGAATCCAAGTTCAAGGCGGCAGCCTCGACCTCCTCATTGCTGGCCGATGCGGCGATCGTCAGCTCGTCACGGCGCTTGCCGTTAACCTGTACGGCAACGGTCACGGTATCGTCAACGAGCAAGCCCGGATCAGCGCAGGGCCAGGGCTGTTTGGAGACGAGGGTGTTGTAGCCGAGCCGCGCCCAGCATTCTTCCGCCAAGTGCGGCATCATCGGGGCGAGCATCTGAACAATGATTTCCGCGGTTTCCCTTATGGTCCAAGCGAGCCCATCGCCAGATTTGGAAAGCGCGCCTGAAAACGCGTTGGACAGCTCATACAATTGGGCGACGGCCACGTTAAAACGGAGCCCCTCGATGTTGCGGCCAACCTGATCGAGTGCCTTGTGGGTGGCGCGGCGCAGTGCTTCAGCTTCTGGAGAGAAGGTGGACGGTGGTTTTTCTCCTACGGGGGCGGCCTTGTCTGCGGCGTCGTCAATCAGGCGCCAGATGCGTTGGATGAAGCGCCCGGCGGCGGCGATCCCTTCATCGGTCCATTGTACGTCACGCTCTGGCGGCGAATCCGACAGCATGAACCAGCGGGCGCAGTCAGCGCCGTAGTGGGCGATGATGTCGTCAGGGTCTACGACGTTCTTTTTCGATTTTGACATCTTGACGATGTCGCCGATCTCAATGGGTTGGCCGCCATCAATGGTAACTGCCTTGCGGTCCTTGCCATCGCCTTCAAAACGAACCTTGTCAGGCTCGAACCACACGCGCTTTTTTTCAGCATCGTGCTGGAAATAGGTTTCGTGGGTGACCATGCCTTGCGTAAAGAGGGCGGCGAAGGGTTCGCGGAGATTTTTTACCGGGTGGCCGGAATCAGAAATGGCGCGGAAGAAAAAACGCGAATAGAGCAAGTGCAGGATGGCGTGCTCTATACCGCCGATGTACTGGTCGACGGGCAGCCAATAGGCGGCAGCGTCTTTGTCTATGGGTACCCCAGCTTTGGGGTTGGTGAAGCGCGCGTAGTACCAGGAGCTGTCAACGAAGGTGTCCATGGTGTCGGTTTCGCGGCGTGCGGGCTTGCCGCATTTTGGGCAATCGACATTCTTCCAGGTGGGGTGGCGTTCGAGCGGGTTGCCTGGTTTGTCGAATGAAGCGTCTTCGGGCAGTTTTACCGGCAGGTCTTTTTCAGGAACGGGCATGGCGCCGCACGTTTCACAATGAATAATGGGGATCGGGCAACCCCAATAGCGTTGGCGTGAGATGCCCCAATCGCGCAGGCGGAAGTTGACTTTGCGTTCGCCGACGGGCTTGCCATCGAGCTTTGCTTTCTCCAGGCGCGAGGCGACTTCCTCAAAGGCGGCATTCGTATCGAGGCCGTCGAGGAAACGCGAATTGATCATGGTGCCGTCGCCGTCGTAGGCCTCGTTGGTGATTTCGAAGCTGTCTTTGTCGGCACCTGGCGGCAGGATGACGGGCACCACAGGAAGATCGTATTTGCGGGCGAAATCAAGGTCGCGCTGGTCGCCGGATGGACAGGCGAAGATGGCGCCGGTGCCGTAGTCCATGAGCACGAAATTGGCGACGTAAACAGGCAGTGTCCAATCGGCATCGAGAGGGTGGACGGCGCGGATGCCGGTGTCGAAGCCTTTTTTCTCCGCGGTCTCAAGGTCGGCGACGGAGGTGCCCAGGCGGCGGCACTCTTCGCAGAACGCTTGCAGTTGGGGATTTTTCTCCGCGGCGGCTTTGGCAAGTGGATGGTCGGATGCAACAGCCATGAACGAGGCGCCAAACAGCGTGTCGGGCCGGGTCGTATAGACCTGCAGCTCCTTGTGGCCTTCTGGTGCGGTGCCGTTTTGAAGCGACCATCTGACCAGCAGGCCGTCAGAACGGCCAATCCAGTTGGCCTGCATGAGGCGCACTTTCTCCGGCCATTTATCGAGTGTCGCCAGGGCTTCCAGCAGTTCTTCGGCGTAGTGGGTGATTTTGAAGAACCATTGCGTCAGTTCGCGCTGTTCAACCAGTGCGCCAGAGCGCCAGCCGCGGCCGTCTATGACCTGCTCGTTGGCAAGCACGGTCATATCGACAGGGTCCCAGTTGACCTTAGCGGATTTGCGATAGGCGAGGCCCTTTTCCAGCAGGTCGAGGAATAGTTTTTGTTGGTGGCGGTAATAGTCGGGTGAGCAGGTGGCGAGTTCGCGGTCCCAATCAAGCGCGAAACCGAGAGATTTTAGCTGGGCCTTCATGGCGTCGATGTTGGCGTAGGTCCAGGTGCCGGGATGGGTGTTGCGCTCTATGGCGGCGTTTTCGGCCGGCATGCCAAAGGCGTCCCAGCCCATCGGGTGGAGCACGTTGAAGCCACGGGCTTTCTTGTAGCGTGCGAAGACGTCGCCCATGGTGTAGTTGCGCACGTGGCCCATGTGGATGCGCCCCGAGGGGTAGGGAAACATTTCCAGCACGTAGCACTTGGGGCCTTGGTTCTCCGTGCCGGTGTCGGGGCCGGATTGGTTTTTACGGGCGGTCTCCCAGACGGCCTGCCAGTGCTTTTCGCGCTGAGGTGCGTTGTATCGTTCTGTGGCCATTTGGTGCTCTGTATGGAGATGAGGGGCGTGAAGCCGCCTGCGACTTGAGGAATATGTTTCGGCGGCGTAATGAGCCCGAAAGGTCCCGGTGGGTCAAGGTGGCGGGCGGCTGGCGCACGGGGAAATGAGCAGGAAGGGGAACGAATTGGCGATGGATAGTGCGGCAGAGCGGCTTGGCGAGATCAAGGCCCGGATCAAGACGTCTGCTGAGGGACAGGGGCGAACCGCCAGCGACGTGACGCTGATTGCGGTGTCAAAAACCTTTGATGCCGATGCCATCCGACCCGTGATTGCGGCCGGGCAGCGGCATTTCGGCGAGAACCGCGTGCAGGAGGCGCAAGGCAAATGGCCCTCACTTCAGGCCGAGACGCCGGAAATCGTGCTGCATCTGATCGGGCCATTGCAATCCAACAAGGCGAAAGAGGCTGTTGCACTGTTTGATGCGATCCATTCGATAGACCGGGAGAAGATTGCGCGGACGGTGGCTGGTGAGATGGAACGGCAGGGTCGGCGGCTGACGCTATTTGTTCAGGTCAATACGGGTGAGGAGCCGCAGAAGGCGGGCGTGATGCCGAAAGACGCCGTGGCGTTTGTTGCGATGTGCCGGGATGAGCTTGGGCTGGAAATTTCAGGATTGATGTGCATTCCGCCGGTGGACGAGGAGGCTGCGGTGCATTTTGCTTTCCTTGCCAAGCTGGCGAAGGAGGCTGGCGTTTCAGGTCTTTCAATGGGGATGAGCGACGACTTCGAGACGGCGGTGGAGTTCGGCGCAACGCATGTGCGGGTGGGGAGCGCGATTTTTGGCGGGCGGGGGTAGGGTTGTTGTTCATTCTCGGAGTTAAGTTGGTGGAGGTATTGCCGCCACTGGCCTTGCACCGGCATAAGATCTGTTGGCTGATTAGTCAGGTGCTTGGGCTGGCAATGGCCGCGGTAGTGAAGGGGTGCTAGCTGTGGGATAGGGCCAGCAACCCACAAACAGAACGAATCTAGAACATTTCTTGATGTCAAGAGTCAGTTATGTTACCTTGAGTAACTATCTACGTTCTGATGCTGCCTTGCCATCCTATCGACTTGAGTCGTTGCTGATTCTGCAACAAGCATCACGTGTCAGATGCCCAGTTTAGAGATTGCTATCATGAGCAGTAGGCATAAAGCGCCGATCTATAAAATGGATCCGAACAAGAATCGGATCTTGCAGGCTTTGCTTTATCTAATTTCGGAGGCCGATAAGAGGGGTCTAGAAGCTACTCAATACTTTTTGGTTAAAGCTTTGTTCCTCGCTGATAAAAGCCATCTCAATAGCTTCGGACGACCGATTACGTTCGATAATTACGTTGCCATGAACCATGGGCCCGTCCCCTCTTACGCATATCGCTTGCTCCGTGAGGAAGTGGACTTCCGAAAAGAATTTGGTCTTCGTGGCCGTCCGTGGAAGAAGGAAAAGGCAAAAATTAACAAGAATGCGAATGCCTATTCTCAGCCAACCTCCACGATAGCATTAGACGACCTTTCGCCGTCTGATTTGGAGGCACTTTCAAATGCTCTCATGGTCGCATCGAGTCTCAGCTTTTCGCAACTGAGGAAACTGACGCATGAAGACCCTGCCTACGTCGATGCGTGGGATGACGAGAGCGGTAAGCGAGCCTATCCAATAAGCTATGGCTTGTTGTTCGACGTTCCAGACTATGAGCAAGCTGAGATAATTGCGCATGCTTCAAAGCATTCATGATGTTCGACGTTGGGGATATTGTTCAGATATATGCTCCAACGGCCGGGAAGAATAAATATCATTTATGCGTTTGTTGTGCTAACGTGGATGGCGTCGAGAAGTTTTTATTTATTAATTCGGGTAGCGGTTACAAAGCTGATTTTGTTGTGAAAGATGGGGAGATCGACGGGCTTCCCAAATCTCCAACTGGAGACAGCATTATAAGCTGTTCGATTGTTGTTCGCCACAATCAACAGCAGTTAAAGCTCTACAAGGCTAAGAAGTTGTCCGTTATAAAAACAACTACTGCAAAGAAACTAATATTATTTATTTCTGAGTCGAACGCGTTGCCATTGCGGCAGCGGGAAGAGATAAAGTTGTCGCTTGAGAAACTTGTGGGTGACCGGAAGAAATAATCAGGCGCTGTGCCGTCACCGCCATCGTGAAATAACAGAGTTTTCCATAGGCAATCTTGGGTTCACCGGTCGCTGGCGGTTTTGGCGGGGTGGTAGGCTCAAAAAAGTGATTCGTTGGCCATTTCCGTGTTGCGGTGAGGTCTGCACGGTCGGTTAGGCCGTTTTGTCGCCATTTGGTGCGACTGATGTTCCATTCCTTCGTGTTGCGTCTCGTTTCGTGTGCGTCGCTGAAAACGACTCCCGAGGAGACCTGCCATGGCCGTCAGCACTGCTGCTGTCTTACGTGAAGCCGATGCCGCCGCTGCGGAAGCCGCGCGCGATGCCCGCGCAGAGGTGCTAGAGCGCGAAGGTGTCAACAGCGAACCAAAGAAACAGAATTCGGCGCGAAAAAAGAAGCGCATTGCCAAGGCATCGCAAACCAGCGATGGCTGGCACAAGTTTGTTGTCGATGTGTGGATCACCAACTTCAACTCAGTTGAGTTCGGCATCTATAAACACTCCCGCAATCGGGCCAAGTCGCGACAGTTCACCAAGGACATGGACGTCTTTGCCGAGATCGTCGAGAACGGCGAGCGCACCGGGCTGTTGTCTTATCGCGAGGATCTTTGGAAGGAGAAGGAGGGGACCGACAAACGGCTTGTCGTCAAGCTCTTCTCAGACAAGCTCAACTGGCAATCGACGATGGACCTGATGTTGGCGCGGTCGTTGGCGCAGACGTTCGGCGCGCGCGGGCTGCCGGTGACGACCTATTCGGTCAACACCTCCAATGACGACTATGTCGTCTACATCGAACGGTCTGCAAACAAGTGGCCGCTGCTACCTGAGTATTTTTCATTCTTCCTGATCGATAAGGACGGTAACCCGGACTTCTACATTCTGCGTCGGGACGTCATCAACATCGGTGGTGACTACACGCTGTATAATCAGAAGAGCGAGGTTGTCGGGCATCTGGATGGGCGCATCCTGACGCTGGGCGGATATTGGACTGGGTATGTCAAAGAGGACCTGGCCGACCGGAGGCTGCTCAACGTGATGAAGATGATTGCTGGCATGATCCTGTTCAACGGTTCATGCCGGCGGCACATGAAGCGGCTTTATCGTGATATCCGCGACGGGCGCGTTGAAGCGTCGATCGAGCGCCAGGAGACGGACCTCTACATGAACCCGCGCCGCATTCGGTAGGGTGGTTGGGAGGCGCGATTTCGGCTTGCTCCATCCGCGCGCTAGCTTCTTGTTTGGTCGCATTTTGCGACGAACCGGACGCCGGTTCGTCGCAGAAAATGCTCTAGAATCCATGCAAAGGGTCGCCTCTCAGTGGGGCGGCTCTTTGGCGTTTTGCCTAAATGGTATGCAAAGTGCCTGCGATTTATGAGCAGAAATTGGGCATATTGCGATGTGCTGCTGAGCGATAATCGGGCAGTTTGCACGATTCCAAGGGTTTGCGGCCCTTTTTCATGCTGGCACGGTCCTTGATGAATGCGCTGCCGATGGTGGCTGTTCGCCCAAAATGGAAGCGGACGGCCATTTTGTAATCACCATTGCTTTTTGAGGGGCGCGCATGGCGGAGCTGCAAAACGGTACGAATGTATTTTTCCTGCTTATAGGAGGAATTCTGGTTTTCGCCATGCACGGCGGATTTGCGTTTCTTGAAGTGGGGACGGTGCGGCACAAAAATCAGGTCAACGCACTGGTGAAGATCCTGGTGGACTTCGCCATTTCGACGACGGCGTATTTTTTTGTCGGGTATTGGATCGCCTACGGCGTGACGTTTTTTGTCAGCGCGGCCGGGCTTTCAGGTGGAGCTGAAGGTTTCGCGGCGAATGGCTTCAGCCTGGTGAAGTTCTTTTTCCTTTGCACATTTGCGGCAGCAATTCCGGCCATCGTGTCGGGCGGAATTGCAGAACGTGCGCGGTTCAATGCGCAGATGCTGGCGACTGCGTTGCTTGTGGGGATCGCATATCCGTTGATCGAAGGGACAGTCTGGAATTCGAACTTTGGTTTGCAGGATGGGCTGTTCAAGGGGCTGCTGGGTGGCAACTTTCACGATTTTGCTGGATCGATCGTGGTGCATGCGTTCGGCGGGTGGGTTGCGCTTGGAGCGGTGTGGCGTCTTGGATCGCGTGTCGGCCGATACGACAAAGGCGGTGTAATGGGTATTCCGCCTTCGTCGATTCCGTGGCTGGCGATGGGGTCGTGGATGCTTTGTGTTGGCTGGTTCGGGTTCAACGTGATGAGCTCCCAAAGCGTGACGGGAATCTCCGGGTTGGTTGCGATGAACTCGCTAATGGCGATGGTGGGTGGCATTCTGGCAGCGCTCATCGCAGGCAAAAATGACCCGGGTTTCGTGCACAACGGGGCGCTTTCCGGGTTGGTTGCAGTGTGTGCGGGGTCGGACATCATGCATCCAATTGGTGCCTTCATTACAGGTGGTGTTGCGGGTTACATTTTTGTGCAGCTCTTCCAGCTCGCGACCATCAAATGGAAGATCGACGACGTGCTCGGTGTGTGGCCCCTGCACGGTCTTTGCGGCTTGTGGGGCGGCATTGCTGCTGGGATTTTCGGGCTCACGGCGCTGGGCGGAATGGGTGGTGTTTCGTTTGCTTCGCAGCTCGTGGGCAGTCTTATGGGCGCGGGCTTCGGGCTTATTGCGGGAGCGGTTATCTACAGCATTGCCGACGTGGTGCTGGGTTTGAGAATGTCGGACGAGGACCAGCGGCGTGGTGCGGACGTAGCTATTCACAAGATATCGGCCAATCCGGAAGAAGATGTACGACTGGGACGTATCTGAGGCGAGGCCGGGACAAGCTTGGCTAGAGTATTTTCCGACGAAGTGGACACTGGTTCGTCGCAGAAAATGCGACCAAACAAGAAGCTAGAGCGCTAAACCGATTCCATCGGATCGGAATGCGCTCTGGAATTTTACTACAAACGAAGGAAACGCCCCGAAGCCACCTGCCTGCGGGGCGTTTTTTTGCGGTCGTGCATAGGTCACGATCGGGGCTCAAAAATCCTTGCAGGCGAAGTTGACTTTGATCCACGGCGTGTCGAGCCGGCATTTGCCGTCGGCCGTGCGTTTGAGGAATTTGTCGAGCTGCATGCCATCGGCTTTGGGTGCATTGGTGCGCGGGGCGCTATCGGTGCTCGGTTCATTTTTTTCGCCAGCAACTGTTTCTATTGTGGTCGTTTCTGCCTCAATGCGGGTCGCGGTTGTTTCAGACGGGTGCTGTTGCGGTTGTGCTGTGGAGGGCTCTTTCTGCGGGATGGTTTCAGTCGGGGCGGGTGAGGCGTTGTCAGCACCGGTTGAGGTGGCGGGTGGTGGTTGTGCCGGTGTTGTAGCGAGTGCCGCTGTCGTTGTTCTGGATGGCTGGTCGCACCTGACGAGGTCAGAAGGAGCGCGCGACCAAGTGCGGCTTTCGCCGAAGAGCTTGATGCCGGCGTAGCCTGTGACACGCAGACGGTTGTCGCCAAGCGGCTGCAAGGCCAAATCAAAGCGGCGGCCATGCTCGGGACTGAAGATCCAACCTCGGTCCCATGTGTTGGGGCTGACTTTTTTGACATTTCCCAGGATTTTTTCGCCGCAACCTTCGCGGTCTTTTGGGGATTTCACCCATACGACTTTGCCGCAAAGTGTTTTGCCGCAATTGCTGATCTGGATTGCGCCGCGGCCGGATTCGTCGAGCCAAACACCGAGCGGCGTACCGGCTGCGGCGGGTGTGGCGGCGGCGGTCAGCAGAAGCGCTGAGGCGATTGCAACGGCTACAGCGCCTGGCTGTTGTTGCGAAGGCTTGTGGTTCGACATAGCGAGTGCTCCTATGAGATCCATTCTGGCAAGTGGGTTTCTTGCATTTTGGTTTGAGCAATGCTGTTCCCGCGGAAACAGGCGGAGGTGGGGCCCGTAGCTGCAGGTTGTGCGCCTTCAGAGGGCCTCGACGCTTGGTGTTCGAAGCAGATAAACCTGTCGCACTCTCAACGGCGGCAAGAGGAACCAGGGCATGGAAAATCGTCATGGCGGGCTGGCGGAAATGGCATCGGGCGCGGTGCTGTCGCCGTTCTCCCGGTTACGGGCGCTACTTGCCGATGTTCCTGCCGGCCATGAGAGGCCGATTGATCTCACGCTTGGTGAGCCGCGCGAGATGATGCCGGAATTCGTTGCGGCCAAGATCAGCGAGGCGGAGGGACTGTTCGCAAAGTATCCTCCGATCAAGGGAAGTGATGGGTTGCGCGGCGCGATTGCAGATTGGCTTGGGCGGCGCTACTCGCTTGCGGGCAAGGGCAAAGTGGACCCGGTTCGCGAAATCCTGCCATCCAACGGTTCGCGCGAGGGTCTTTATTATGCTGCCATGCCGGCTGTGGGTCGCAAGGGCAGCGTGGAGAGGCCGGCAATTCTCATATGCAACCCCTACTATCAAGCCTACTACGGGGCGGCACTGGCAACGGGTGCAGAGCCGGTGTTCCTCAATGCCACGGCAGCCAATGGACATCTGCCCGATCTGGAGGAGATTGCGCGCGATGAGCCATTGTTGCGGAGAACGGCAGCCTTTTATCTTTGCTCACCGGCTAATCCGCAAGGCGCGGTTGCATCGCCTGACTATGTGGCGCGCGCGTTAGAAATGGCGCGTGCCTATGATTTCATGCTGTTTTTCGATGAATGCTATTCGGAACTCTATAACGACGATAATGCCCGGCCGGTGGGTGGACTTGAGGTTGCGGCCCAAACGACAGAGCGATTTGCCAACATCGTGGTTTTCAATTCGCTGTCCAAACGATCGAACCTGCCAGGGCTGAGATCCGGGTTCTGTGCGGGCGACGGGGCTTTCCTGGACGTACTTTGTGAAATTCGAAACCTTGTTGGGCCGACCATGCCGGGGCCGATACAACACGCGTCGGCAGCGGCCTGGTCAGATGAGAGGCACGTCACACATAACCGATTGGCATATCGGGAAAAATTCGATGTGGCCGATGATGTTTTGGGGGACAAGTTCGGATACCGGCGTCCAGCGGGCGGTTTCTTCCTTTGGCTCGATATGAGCCAATTCGGCGGCGGGATAGACGCGACGGTAACCATATGGAAACGCGCCGGTGTCAGGGTGATACCGGGTGCCTACCTGGCGCAGACCGGACGTGATGGCACCAACCCCGGCGCGGATTACGTTCGCGTGGCGTTGGTGGCAGGCCCGGACACTATCAGGGAGGCGCTCGATCGTATCGTTTCGATTTCAGCGTAAGAAGTTGCCGTTCCCATGTCGTATGAGTCATCTCACTATCCCTCTTCCGCCGCGCTTGCGCCACTGGAGCGCCGGCTCATGGCTGCTGTCGGTCGTTTTGCGGGTAGCTTGCTGTTGCTGGTTGTGGCTGCGCTTTGGCTGAGCGTGTTGACCTGGTCGGTTGCCGATCCCAGCTTGACAAATGCGACAAGCGAATCGACTCGCAACCTGATGGGTCCGCTCGGTGCTATCGTTTCGGACCTCTTCCTGCAAACGTTGGGTACTGCCACACTGGTCATCCTGATTGTCCCGCTCTTCTGGGGCCTGGTGATGGTGCGGGAGGCGGATGCCAGTCAGGCGAGCGCCGGCCCACTGACGAAATTGCAATTCGTTTTGTTTCCGATCGCCGCACTATTGATGGCTGGGGCGGTGTCCGCGCTTCCTGCAACGGCAAACTGGCCGCTCAATCATGGGCTGGGCGGCATTGTTGGTGATACCGTCTTTGGGGTGACGGAGCGGACGTTCGGCATTGTCAATGCATCGCGCGGCGGGTTCGCGGCAGGACTGGTGCTGATGCTTGCCGGGCTGCTGGCTTTGGGCCGCGCGGTTGGTGTTTCCTTGTCGCAAATGGTTGCGGCGTTTGGCAGAAGCCACGCACCGTTGGGTGGTAAGACCGAGTTGGCGAATGAAAGTTTTGGCGAGCGCGAGCATCCGTTCGACGACGACAGCGGCCGTATTGAACCGCGCTTCATGGCAGGGCCCCTGGCAAGCGCTTCCAGCGAAATGGATCTCAATGCACCGTTCGCAAATCGCCAGGATGAAGCGGCTTCGGGTTTCTCACCGCTGCGTACGCATGTTGCGCGGGCGGTGACGACGGCGCGGGATGTGGCGCAACGCGGTGTAGCGGCGACAAATCATCATGCCGCGCGGCTGGGGTCGTCGCTGACGCAGGCGGCTGCGTGGCGTGGGCCGGGCCTTGATGACTCCTGGCGGGCAAGCCATGAGCAAGGGCAACCCTTTCACGGCGATATGGCAGCGACGACCGGCGACGCGCAATATTTTGCCGAGCACGAGTATGATTCGGCGGAGGACGAGGAAAGCAGGGCGATCGCGCGGCGGTTTGCGCCCCCAGGTGCGGTTCCACAATCGTCACATCAACCCAGGAAACGTTTGGCAGCACGCCGGCAGCAGCCTGCTCCGCGACATATGTTCGTTGATGCACCCGTGATGGCGGGGCCGCAGCCGGAACAGCATGGAGCGCAGCAAGCAGCGCAACTGCGTGGAGATGACGATACCGCACACAGGCCGAGGGTTGAGAGCCCGCAGAACAATGCTGCGTTTGTTGAAACGCAACAACAAGATGAGGCACAGGATCAGGCTCGCGCTCCCAAGGCGATCAAACGCAATGCTATATTTGGCGGTCTTTCATTCCGTCATCAGGGGCAGAACGGCCCGAAGCGTCCTTCGCTCAACCTTTTGAAAAAGGCAGAGGCCAATTCAAGTGGCCCGGAACTGACGCAAACGGTGCTGCGTGGAAACGCTCGCCTGCTTGAAGACGTTCTTGGCGATTTCGGTGTGAAGGGTGAGGTTCGCGACATTCGGCCAGGGCCAGTTGTAACGCTTTATGAGTTCGAGCCGGCACGGGGTGTTAAATCCTCGCGGGTGATCGGGCTGGCAGAGGATATTGCTCGTTCCATGAGTGCTGCTTCTGCTCGTGTCGCCGTTGTTCCTGGACGCAACGCCATTGGTATTGAACTACCCAATGCGCAACGCGATCCAGTGCTGTTGCGCGACGTATTGGATTCCAAGGCTTATAAAACATCCGATAGTGCGGCGTTGCCGATCGCGCTTGGCAAGGCCATCGGCGGCGAACCTATCGTGGCCGACCTTGCACGCATGCCGCATCTGCTGGTGGCGGGTACGACGGGTTCGGGCAAGTCTGTTGGTGTCAACGCGATGATCGTGTCGTTGCTCTACCGGGTCAATCCAGAGGAGTGCCGCTTCTTGATGATCGATCCCAAGATGTTGGAACTTTCCGTTTATAACGGCATTCCGCACTTGCTGGCGCCGGTGGTGACAGATCCGCAAAAGGCGGTCTGGGCGCTCAATTGGGTCGTGGGTGAAATGGAAGAGCGCTACAAGCGCATGTCGAAGCTGTCGGTGCGCAACATCGATGTCTTCAACAATCGCGTGCGCAATGCCAAGAAGCGCGGCGAGATGATCTCACGTACCGTACAGACCGGGTTTGACCGGCGCACGGGTGAGGCTGTCTATGAACAAGAGCAGATCGAACTGGAGACGATGCCTTACATCGTCGTCGTGATCGACGAGTTCGCCGACCTGATGATGGTGGCGGGCAAGGAGGTAGAAGCTTCGGTGCAGCGGCTGGCGCAAATGGCGCGGGCCGCGGGTATCCACATCATCATGGCCACGCAGCGACCGTCGGTCGACGTTATCACAGGTACGATCAAGGCAAACTTCCCGACGCGAATTTCATTCAAGGTGGCCTCCAAGATCGACAGCCGCACGATTCTCAACGAGCAAGGCGCCGAGCAGCTCCTTGGGCAAGGCGACATGCTGTTTGCTGGAGGCTCGGGTCAGGTTGCGCGAGTACATGGTGCGTTTGTTGCCGACGACGAGGTGGAAGCGATTACCGATTTCCTGCGTGCGCAGGGCGCTCCGAACTATATCGAGGGCATCACCGAAGCGCAGGTGGAGGTTAAAGAGGATCAGGACGTGGCGCGAGGGCAAAGTGAGGAAGACTTGTTCGATCGTGCCGTGGCTATCGTTGTTCGCGACCGCAAGGCTTCGACCAGCTATCTGCAGCGGCGATTGTCGATTGGCTACAACCGTGCGGCTGATCTGATTGAACGGATGGAGGCCGAAGGCCTAATCAGCGCTGCCAATCACACCGGCAAACGCGAGATCCTTTCGGCGGCGGACCAACGGAAAAATCCAGATACCGACGCTCACGCTGCCTAGAGCACGTTCACTTTTCATGGAACCGCGAACGCGCTCTATTTTCTTTTATTCTGAGCATGTTCTTCACGCCGAATCGCGTACACTTCGGCTGAACATGCTCTAAGCGACGGGCGCGGGGGCATTTCGAGGTGCCCCTCTTGCGCTTTCGAGCTTGCTTTCAGACTTTGAAGCGGGTTCGCATGCCAGTCATCCCCAGGTTGGTGATGCTCGGGCTATGGCTCGGGTTGTTTCATGCGCGAACACAGCTACCATCCGCGTCGTCAAAGCCATGTTTTGGACGTCAGGGCGCAATGACCCTTCGTTAAACATGCTTTCGACGCAATTTTCCGGGAAACGAAGTTGGTGTGGTTTCCGCAGGAGGCCGAGGGGGGATAAATGGATCTTACTATGAGCTTTCGCGCTTTGATCGCCGCTGCTTTGCTGTCAACCACTGGCGGGTTGGCCATGGCGACCGAGGCTGCCAAGCCTACTGCTGTTCAGGCCGACCAATCTGTTGGTGCTGGTTGGAGTGCCGAAGTTGCGCCGGGCAGCACGAGTGGAATTACGCTGGATCCTGCGCAAACGGAAATCGTCAATAAAATCAATGGCTATTTTAACAGCCTTGACAATCTCTCGGGTCGGTTTGTGCAAACCGGCGCGGACGGGAAAGTTATGAAGGGCAAGTTCCAGATGAAGCGACCCGGCCGCTTCCGTTTCGATTATGCCCGACCAAGCCTGCAGGTGATTATTTCTGATGGCGTTTATCTGGCGATCCAGGATCTTGATTTGAAGAACGAGGATCGGGTGGAGCTGGACCAGACGCCATTCCGGTTGTTGTTGCGCAAAGATGTGGACTTGGTGCGCGATGCAAAGATTTCGGCCGTTGAAAACGCTGGTGACAGCGTCGCGTTGACTGTCAGGGACAAAAGCCCTGATACAAGTGGTGCCATTCGCCTGACATTCGCGACGCAACCTGAATTTACCCTGACGGGGTGGATAACGAGGGATGCTCAAGGCCTTGATACAAAGGTCGAAATTGGTGATCTGGACAACAAGACGGAGCTGGATCCCAAGCAATTCGTCATCAAACCTGTCGGCACGGCTTTTAAGACAGAATATTAGGACCTGGTGCGCATTGCGATCCGATTCCATCGGATCGGCGCTCTAGTTTCTTGTTTGGTCGCATTTTCTTCGACGAACCGTCGTTCACTTCGGCGGAAACTCTAGCGCCAATCCGGATCGAGAATGTTCAATCTTGAAAGGGCGAAATTTTTGGAGGTTTTTAACGAGCTTCAGCGACTCACCGGCCAACGGCTTGCAGTATTTTGAGAGCTGCGGTCGGGGTGATCCTTTGTCGGCTCTGACAACTTTAACTGCGTGGCATGAAAACAAAAACTGTGGCTGTTCGGACGCGCTCAAAGGCGCTAAGGTGGATAAGCAGTTAATGTACGATCACGTTTTCGTGATCGACGCAGATTCCGCTGTTGAATACACTCGTCTTGCGCTTAGGTATTGGCAGACAGATGGTATCACCCTGTACTCGGTAGTGCCCCCCCGTCTAGCCGAAGATATCATCTGGCGGCATCGGTTTCCCTCCCGGTGCCACGCGCGTAAGCGCTCACGACGCCCAACCCCTCCCCCCGGGGTTGGGCGTTTTTATTTTTGAGCGATTGATCGTCTGCTTGCGCCGGTGGGCATTAATCCCGCGCTGAGCCTTGTTCTATTTCAACGGCGCCAAATAAAGCACGGTGAATTCGAGCCCGTTTTTCCCCCAGGTCAACAGTTTACCAAGGCCTAACAGGCTGTTAAGCGGATGCCGCCTTGGGTGCGTCTGGTGTCGAAGGTGCGGTTGCCAACCCGTCGGAGATTTGGCGCATATGGCCAGCAATTTCCTTCAGGCGGCTTGCGGCTTTGGAAATGAAATGTTTGGCGAGTTCGGGGTCTTCAGCAATAAGATTGTGCATTTCCTCTCGGGTGATGCGTAGTGCGCGGACTTCGCTTGCCGCGTTTATCGTGGAGTTTGGCGTAAACTCGATGATCATTGCCATTTCCGCGATTATGCTGCCCGGTGGCAGGGTTTGTGGCACGCGGGAAATGCCCGGGCCGTCGAGGCGCTCAGCTCTGCCGGCGATGATCAGGATGGCGGCGTCGATCGCGACACCGGCTTTGGTGATATTGGTGCCGGGCCGATGGATGATGCGATCTGCTCGACGTGCAATTTCTGTGACCTGGATGGGCTTCAGGCCCTGCAGGAGTGGCAATTGGCGCAAGGCTTCAATCAATGCGTCTTTGGCCATGGAGAACCGGGTCTTTGCCTCTTCAATCGAAACGTTTTCATTCTGAGCTTGCGCGTGCAGCGTTTCGGTGGCTCAGCGTTGCTTGATTCGGCTTTTAGGGTCCAGTTCTGGTTTTGAACCGATAAGTTCGAGGCGGTTATCCTGATTGTTCTAAGTCTTTGTTTTGTGGTTAGTATTTTTCTCTTGTCTCAAGAGTGAAACGGAGCAAAAGGCGTTGAGAAGCGGTGGAAAAGTCGCAGCCGCTTTTTCGTTGAGCGCGGCTGTGCGGGCTGCCGGGCAGATTGATCCAGATATATCGCACCCTTGCCTGAGCACTTATCAGGCGGCGTGGAGGCTATGTTTTCTCGATGGGCTGCGCCATGCTGCCTAAGGCCGTGACGATCTTGTTCAGGCTATCGAGGAAGTGCTCGCGATCATCGTTGCTCAATGTCGACAAGACGATCTCGTCAACCGACATGGCGATCGGGTCGACACTTTGTAGTGTGCGCCAGCCCTCCTCGGTAACTTTGACGGAGTAGGCCCTGGCATCCTCACGTGTGCGCCGCCGCTGGAGCAGGTTTTTCTTCAACATTCGGCGAACGATGTCCGCCAGGGTCGAGCGGTCAATGCCCGTTTTTTCCACCAAATTGGTCTGGCTGAGGCCTTCATTCTGGGCAACGGTGACCAAAACGGCAAACTGTCGTGGCGTGAGGTCCGTTGGGCCGAGCTTTTCTTGAAAAATGTCTCCGGCACATTGGCCCGCTCGGTGAAGCAGATGGATCGGGGACCGGTCGAGCTTCGTTATCGTGCTCGGTTGTGAACGTTCGGGTTTACCCATCATGACAGCCTTCATAATTTCGGGAAGCATCAGTCACATTGCTTTCGCGCAGGGCGGCAACGGCCAAATCTTCATCAGTGAGCATAAGTAGTAAGATTTGACGGAGAAAATACGATTGCGACGTCTGCGTCTAGTCTAAATAAACGCCTTTGGAAATATTGCCTTAAAAACAAATATAAGATGCATTGTTTAGGAATAAGTCGCGCACAAACCATCAGCGTAAAAATTATAAATTCACATTATGATCCGTAGGCGTATTATCGGCATCCGTAATTTCATGCCTTTTGATTACTCCAAGCTGAGAAATGGCAAAAACCATCGTCAGCGGCATGATTGCGAAGGTCTTGAATGCAACCCAGGTATCGGTGGTGAAATTTCGCCAAACTATTTCGTTCATTGCTGCAAGAAAAATGAAAAATAATCCCCATCGGCGGGTGAGCACCACCCAACCCTCATTGTTCATGTGAAAGGCGTCTTCGAAAACGTATTTCAGGAGGGATTTTCCAAACAATAAGCCAATGAAAAGAGCTCCGGCGAAAAATATATTTACGATCGTCGGTTTTATTTTGATGAACACGTCATTGTCGAGCCATACGGTCAAACCGCCGAAAATCAATACGAACACCGCCGTCACAAGCGGCATGATTGCGATTTTTCCAAGTAGCCATCGCGATAGAAACAGGGAAATGACGGTTGCAACCATGAATACCTTGGTTGCGAATTGGATGCCGTGCCAGGAATTCGACAGGAAAAATATGATTAGGGGGCCAATTTCCAGCACGAATTTCAGGAGCTGGTGGGCGATGTCGGGTTGTTGGCGGGGGCCGGCCGGTTTCTCCGGTTGCATTACATTAGATCCTGCGTCGTCGGCTTTGGGGCATTGTTTAGACAAAATATCGTATGCCAGCGGATGGCTGGTTGTGTTACGTGTTGTACATTCTTTGTGAGGAATGTACGTAGACATACGAAGATGAATGAACAGGGATCATCGCCAGGGGAGCCTGGGAGTTAGCGCATCTGGGGACCACGCGGCGTCGAAGGCGCCAGGCGACGTTGATCCACAAGCGCCTGTGCATATTCCATGGCGTTGGGCTGGGTGCGGAAGCCTGCTGCCTTTTGCACGTTCGCTGCTGGGACGTCGTGTGTGGCGGGATCTTTGATGCGGTGCTTTTGCATAAGCCGGGTGAGCAGGTAGGCGTAAAGCCCTGAGGCTGGCATGATCAGAGCGATCTTGAACAAGATCCAAACGTTCACGCCATCCATCTGGTAGCCGAGCAGGGAATAAATATGGTCGTCCTTGAAGGTGAGGCGAACCAACTCGTTGGCCACGGCTGTAAACACAAAAAACCAGGCAAAGCTCCACGTGAAACGGTCCCAGCCTTCCTGAGTGTAATGGAACGTTTTCTCGAAGACGTATTTGAAGAAGTTGCGCTTGAACCAGAGGCCGCCAAACAGGAACATGGCAAACATCGAGTTGAAAATCGTGACCTTGATCTGAACCCACATCGGATCGTGCGTGATGATCGTCAAGGCACCGAAAGCCACGGTTACCGAGGAGGCGATCAAGGGAAAGGCGGGGAGGCGCTTCAATACGATCCGCATCACAACGATTGCTACGACCGTGGTGATGAGTAGGGCGTATGTGCCGGCGGTGATGCCGTAGGCGGCATTGACGATGAACATGGTGATGAGTGGGCCGAACTCACTCAGGATATTGACTGTTTGTTCCGCATTAAACGGATAAAATCTGCTCAATGGGTTCTTCATGTTCTGGTGCCCCCCGGCTCCATACCGCCAGCGGGCGGCATTATGTCTGCCGTCACGTCGTTGGTGACAGGCCTTATTGATTCAAGCGACATCGGCGATCGCCTTTGCAAAGGTTTCAGCGGAAAACGGCTGGAGATCTTCGATACCCTCGCCGACGCCGATGGCGTGTACGGGCAAACCGTATTTATCGGCAATGGCAACAATTATTCCGCCACGGGCGGTGCCATCCAATTTCGTCAGGATCAGGCCGGATACCCCGGCGCGCTGGCGAAAAACTTCCACCTGGTTCAAAGCATTCTGGCCTGTGGTGGCATCAAGCACCAAAAGCACGTCGTGCGGTGCGGCCGGTTCGAGTTTTTTAATAACACGGATGACCTTTTCCAGTTCGTCCATGAGGGCTTGCTTGTTTTGCAGCCGGCCAGCGGTGTCTATCAGGAGGATGTCGAAATTACCATCCTTTGCTGCCTTCAATGCATCAAAGGCGAGGCCCGAAGAATCCGCGCCCACATCGCGGGTTACGATTGCGGCGCCTGAGCGCTCGCTCCAAACCTTCAATTGGTCAATTGCGGCGGCGCGAAAAGTATCGCCAGCGGCCATCATGACCTTGTGGCCCTCACCGGCGAAACGTTGCGCCAACTTACCAATGGTGGTGGTTTTTCCGGTGCCGTTCACGCCCACCATCAATATGACATGGGGCTTATTTTTTCCTGTTATTTCAAGAGGCTTGGCGACGGGCTCCAGCACGCGCGAAACCTCGTCTGCCAGAACCTGGCGGACATCATCGGCTGATATGCCTTTTTGATATCGGCTGCTTGAAAGAGCCGCGGTGATACGCATGGACGTTTCCACCCCGAGGTCGGCCTGGATCAACAGGTCTTCGAGATCATCCAATGTATCAGCGTCGAGCTTCCTTTTCGTAAAGATGCCGGAAATTCCGTCCGACAATCGTGATGACGTCTTGGTCAATCCGGATTTTAACCGACTGACCCAGCTAGACTTTTTTTCTTCCTTGGGGGTGGAGGGCGCGACCGTGTGCGGATTTGTGGATGCTGTTTGGTCAGGCTCAGGCGATGTTGCAGGGCGCGCAGCATCCTCGGTTTTTACGGGGTTGTTAACGTCCTGGCTTTCCAACGCATCCGTCGAATCTGTTGGCGCTCGATCGGGTTGGGTTTTTTGTGGGGCAGTGTCGCTGGCGGCATCGCCAGTGAACATGCGGGAGAAAAATCCCTTTTTCTTCGCTTGTTCGTTCACGCGGTGGCCTCGCCAATCAAATGTGTCGCTGTGTGGCCCGTTATCCTGGCGCGGGCAAAGGTGCCTTGCACGGGCACAACAAGCCGGACTTCGGCATACTGAGGCGTCCGACCGACATCTGGCCGTTCCATCAACAGTGACACGGTCTTGTTCTCCTGGTTTCCCAGATAGGTCTCAAGTGCCCGCTCGCCAAGGTCGCGAAGGTGGGCGGCACGCGATTTTACGATCTGGCGGTCGTTTTGCGGCATTTTCGCTGCTGGCGTGCCCTGGCGTGGCGAGAATGGAAAAACGTGCAAATGCGTTAGTCCGCATGCTTCAACGAGATCGCAGGTTGCAGCGAACATGGCTTCGGTCTCGGTGGGAAAACCGGCAATCAGGTCGGCTCCGAAAACGATATCGGGACGCAGGCGGCGGACTTCAGCGCAAAAGCGTATGGCGTCCGAGCGGCTGTGACGGCGCTTCATGCGCTTGAGGATCATGTCATCACCCGCCTGCATGGACAGATGCAAGTGCGGCATCAAACGTTCTTCTTCGGCCAGTGCGGCCATCAGGTCTGGATCGGCCTCGACCTGGTCGATTGATGACAGGCGCAGGCGGGGCAATTCGGGTATGTGCTTGAGGATCTGGCGAACCAGGCGGCCCAACCGCATGTCGCCTGGCAGGTCGCTACCGTAAGAGGTCATGTCAACGCCGGTGAGCACGATTTCACCGAAGCCGTTGTCTACCAGGCGGCGAATCTCTGAGACGACATCGCCTGCCGGTACTGAGCGCGATGGTCCGCGGCCATACGGGATGATGCAGAATGTGCAGCGGTGGTCACAGCCGTTTTGCACCTGGACGTAGGCGCGTGCGCGGTTGCCGAAACCATTGATCATATGCCCTGCGGTTTCTGTAACGGCCTGGATGTCATTGACGATAATCTTGGGGCTATCGCGCTTGGCGAGCGCTGCGAAAGTGGCGCCAAGCATTTTCTCTGCATTGCCGATCACGTGATCGACACCTTCGAGGGCGGCGAAACGCTCCGGCTCGATCTGGGCGGCGCATCCGGTGACAATGACGCGCGCTTCGGGATTATCGCGGTTGAGGCGGCGTATCGTCTGGCGGGCTTGGCGGACCGCTTCATTGGTTACGGCACAGGTGTTGACGACGACAACATTTTCAAGCCCGGCGTCGTTGATGTGGCGGCGCATGACCTCTGATTCATAAGCGTTGAGGCGGCACCCCATGGTGATGATTTGACAACGAGCAGTGTCGGCTACTGCCTCAACCGCAGAGTGGGCGCTAGAGGAGACGCTGGGCCGTCGAGCCACCTTGATGTTGGATGCGTCGTGCATTGGGTCGATCTGAAATCCGATGTCAGGCGGTCAGCGGCATAAGCCCATCGCGCGAGAGAGTGCCGCGAAATTCGAGTTCTGCCGGTCCGGTCATCATAATGCGATCGTCTGGCGTCCAGCTTATGACAAGATCGCCACCAGGGAGCGATACGGTAACAGGGGAGCCACGGTCGACGAGTTTCTTGCGCATGGCGGTAACGGCGGCCGCACATGCGGCAGTGCCGCAAGCTCGCGTCAGGCCGGCGCCACGCTCCCATGTGCGGATTTTCATGTGAGTTGGCGAAATGATCTGGGCGATGGAGATATTCGCGCGTTCGGGAAATATCGGGTGGTTTTCCAGAAGCGGTCCGATGCGTCCCAGGTCGATAGCGTCAATATCATCGACCCAGAATACAGCATGCGGGTTGCCGACGTTCACAACAGACGGCGAATGCAGGATGGGATTGTCAATCGGTCCGGCCTGAAGTTCGATGTGGCGTGTATCGTGGAAGGCTTCTGCGAGCGGGATGTCCTGCCAGCCGAAGCGTGGCGTGCCCATGTCAACGGTGATGTTGTCGATGTCAGCCACTTTGGCGTCGAGTTCGCCACTTTGGGTATCGATTGCGAAGCGGTTTGCACCTGTTTCCTCGGCAAGCAACCAGGCGACGCAGCGCGTCGCATTTCCGCATGCCCCGACTTCCGAGCCGTCAGCGTTCAAGATGCGCATTTTGACATCTGCGTGTCGGGAGGCTTCCAGCACGATCACCTGGTCGCATCCGATACCGGTTTGGCGGTTGGCAAGGTGGCTTGCCTCCTCGGCGTCTATGCGCACAGGAGAGGTGCGGCCGTCGACAACGATGAAATCGTTGCCAAGGCCGTTCATCTTCACGAACGGGATGGTTCTCGCAGGTGCTGTCATGTGCCCATATATGTCGAGAGTGGCGGAAAATACAATTCGCAAGGCGACCAAGCCGCAAGTGACGCCGAAAAATGCATTTTTGCGTGGTGATTTGACTAAGGAGAGTTTGATGCCGGGGGATCAAATATCTGTGGCGTCGGGTTTTGGTGCATCGCTGTGGGTCGCGCGGTTTTTGGGCGGTGTGCGGACTGGCGGTCGAATTCTTGATGTTGCTGCGGGCGGCGGGCGGCACATGAGACTGGCTCTGCAAGCTGGGTATGAAGTGACGGGCATCGATCGTGATATCTCGGGACTTTCGGACCTCGCAGGGCAAAATGGGGTGTCGGTGGTGGAAGCAGACTTGGAAAAGGGGTCGGCAACGCCGCTACAGGAGCGCTTTGGGCCTGGCACCTTCGATGGCGTGATCGTCACCAACTACCTGTGGCGTCCAATCCTTGCTGACGTGGTGTCCACGGTGATGGATGACGGAATTTTGATCTACGAGACGTTTGCCAATGGAAACGAGCGCGTCGGGCGTGGAAAGCCGTCAAATCCCGACTTTCTGCTCCGGTCAGGCGAACTGCTGGATGCAATCCGCCCGCATCTAACCGCAATCGCCTATGAGCATGCATTGCTTAAGGAGCCAGACCGTGTGGTGCAGCGGGTTGCGGCTGTAGGAATGAAGCACAAATGGTTATTTGAGCCTCCGGTGTTTGTTTGAGCCTCAACGCGGGGAATCTTGTTTTGCGTGATCGCGAAAGACGTCGGAGATCTTGAGGTTGCGTGGGCTGGCGCTGGGTCACGATGTGATTTGGCCTGTCGGTCCAAGACCGGCAAAAAATTTGTGGTTGGAACCGGGTGTTGAAAGCTGGAAGTGAGGTTTGGATGAAGCGGGTTGGGGTACGAACGCTGGTTGGTCGTCTGGCGGTGATGGTTGCGTTGGTGCCAATTGCCGTGCCTGGAACGCCAGTGGCGGCAGAAGCTGCGCAGACGAACGCGCCGAAAGCACCGGCAACCGCGGTTGATGTCAAAGTCGTGGCTGGTGGCCTTTCCCATCCCTGGGGGCTTCAGTTTCTGCCTGATGGGCGCATGTTGGTAACCGAGCGCGAAGGCCGGCTGCGGATCGTTTCATCGGACGGCCATATATCTACACCCGTCAAAGGTGTTCCGGCTGTGCATGCGGTGCGTCAGGGCGGGCTTCTGGATGTCCGGCTGGCTAAAGACTTCGAAAAAAGCGGCACGGTTTTTCTGTCATATTCCGAACCGCGTGGCGTGGGAACGAGTGCCACGGCTGTTGCGCGGGCACGGTTGATCCAGGATCGGGCAAGCGGCTCCGGTCGCCTTGAAGACGTCAAAGTGATCTTTCAGCAGCAGCCCAAGCAGGGCACCAGCCATCACTACGGCTCGCGCATTGTAATTGCAGATGACGGCACGCTCTTCATCACCACCGGCGATCGCGGCAACGGAAATCTGGCACAAGATCCCTCAGCGACGATTGGTAAAGTCATTCATATCAATGCCGATGGTTCGGTTCCGCAAAACAATCCCAAATTCGAGGGCTGGGCGCCCGAAATTTGGTCGATTGGGCATCGCAACCTGCAGGGTGCGGTGATTGATCCAAAAAGCGGCAGGTTATGGACGGTGGAGCATGGCGCACGCGGAGGCGACGAACTCAACCATCCCGAAGCTGGCAAGAATTACGGGTGGCCGGTGATCAGCTACGGTCGCAATTATTCAGGCACAAAAATCGGCGTTGGCACAGCAAAGGATGGTATGGAGCAGCCGATCTATTATTGGGACCCTTCAATTGCGACGTCGGGACTTGCCTATTACGACGGCGGGCTTTTTCCCTCTTGGAAGGGCAACCTGCTGGTCGGCGGATTGGCGGGTGCGCAGCTCTCGCGTCTGGTCATGAAAAACGACAAGGTCGTTGGCCAAGAAGTGTTGTTGGCAGATCGTGGTGATCGCGTGCGAGATGTGCGCGTGGGACCTGATGGAGCGGTCTACCTGCTTAGCGATGACGGCGACGGCCAGATTCTCAAGCTGACACCGGAAGGTAGTGGCAAGTAGGCTAGAGCGCATTCCGATCCGATGGAATCGGATCGGCGCTCTAGCTTTTTGGTTTTGTCGCATTTTCTTCAACGAACCGGTATCCACCTCGTCGGAAAATGCTCCAGGTCGCATGCATGGTGTGCTGCGGTACGTATTCTGAGCGTTGTGCTATTTGATCGCCTCGTTCATTATCGCTCCATAAAAACTTTGGGAGCGAACGAGGACGGGGCATGAGTGATGACGCCATGAGCAGTGCGGTGAGCAGCGGCTCTGCTGCGACCGAGGCAAGGTCAAAAAAGCGACGCTCGCAATGGCCTGATGTCTACAAGGTTTCAATTGACGATCTGATCGAAGTGACTGCCGCGGGTGTAAACGATTTCCGCGCTGCACCCAAGTATGGCCTGTTTTTTGGTGGCATGTATGCAGTCGTGGGCTGGCTGCTGGTCGGCATGCTCTGGTTTTTTGAGTTTTATTATCTTGTCTATCCAATAGCGATGGGTTTTGCGTTGATCGCGCCATTCGCAAGTGTGGGTTTTTATTCCGTCAGTGATTTTCTGGAAAAGGGCAAGCCTTTGTCCTGGCACTCCGTGTTCAGCGCGGTCAAGCAATCGACAGGTCGGGATTTGCGGTGGATGGCGCTAATTACGGGGTTCACATTCTTCATGTGGATCGATTATGCGATGCTTATTTTTCTATCGTTCATGGGGTTTGAAGCACTTGGGCCGCAGGCCTTAGATCTGGTTTTCACTACAAGTCAGGGGTGGCTTTTTCTCATATTCGGAAATCTGGCCGGGGCGACTTTGGCAATTCTCGTCTTTTCGATTTCAGTGGTGACGTATCCAATGCTTTATGACCGCGACGTCGACTTTGTCACTGCAATGGTGACGAGTGTGCGTCTGGTTATTGCCAACCCGATTTCGATGCTTGCCTGGTGTGCGTTCATCACGGTTTTGACCGGATTGTCGTTGTTGTCTTTTTTCGCGGGATTGTTCGTGATGCTGCCGGTGCTGGGCCATGCGAGCTGGCATCTCTACCGGCGTGCGGTGGGGCCGCAGCCTGGGGCAATTTCCAAGTAGGAGCCTGCCGCTGTTGCGGTTTGCGTTCGTTTCAGAAGCCTGTTGATCAGGGTCTGATCTACCGGTGCGCGTGTATGCGGTGTTTTTGGATGTGGCTATAATTCTGGTTTTGAGGACTAGAGCGCATTGCGATCCGATGGAAAAGGATCGGCGCTCCAGCTTCTTGTTTGGTCGCATTTTCTTCGACGTACCGGCGTCCACTTCGGCTGAACATACTCTAGTGTTCCGACTCTGACACTTGGTTCCCTGTCGGGCCCCGACGCGTCAGCCCGGAACCCTAACTGGTCATGGGGGGAAAGATGATATTCGCGCGGATAATCGGACTAATTGCAGTTTGTTTTGCGACTCTGGGGGGCGCCAGCGTTGAGGCATTGGCCTGCGGTAGCGGCAGGAATACGTGTGAGCCAAACGGTTGTGGGCCGAACGGACGCTGGGGTCGGTTGGTTCCCAATGAAGTATGGGGACTTTGCGATTTCAAAGAGGCTTGCAATGCGCATGATCTTTGTTACGCGCGCTGTAGTCCGTGTGGTGACCTGCATGGCTGCCCGACGTGCAATAAGCCCAAAGGCAGCCCTGAACGGGAGGCGCGCAAGGTGAAGTGTGACGCGCAGTTGCGCAAGGATATCGCGCGGATCAATCAACGGCGATTGATCCCCGGTTTGTGCAGTGCCTTTGGGCGGACCTATGAGTTTGCTGTGGGCAATGCCGGCGGTCCCTACTTCAACGGTTACAAGCTTCCCAGTGAACTGGCGAACAGAATTCGTGGTGAGTTCAGCGCATTGCAGGCGCTCGCCAAACTCGACAAGGAACAACCCGGTATCGTCAATTGGGCAACGGTGACCAGCAAACTCAGCGTGCGAAATGGTGAGGGTCTCGGCAGCAACAAGTTCCTCACGCTAGATGCAGGTCAAGCCACACCTGAGGTGCGCATGCGTGACTTCGATGGTGGGAAGTCCTTGGACGTCAGCAGTTCGGTACTGAACATTCGTGCCCGCGGCGGAGGCATCGGGCATGGTCGCCGCGGAACCCCTAGTACACCTGGAACCCTAAGACGCGATGACGAACGGCTTAGAGAGAATGGAAACCGCCTACCAGGTGGCGCGGGCGGCGGTGCGTCAATGCCCGGGCGATGATCGCCAAGAGCGCCGATCCGTTTCCATTGGATCGGCGCTAGTGTTCCGACTCTGACGCTTGGTTCCCTGTCGGGCCCCGACGCGTCAGCCCGGAACCCTAGCTCTCATTGTTTGTGTTCTGGATTCACGATCGTTTGACGACCTTCGCCCGGGAATCAAACGTTCGATCCAGAACACTAGCTTTTTGGTTTGGTCGCATTTTCTGGGACGAACCGGTATGCCTTTCGCCTGTTGCAGGCTTCAGACCGCTCACGTTTCATGGAAGCGATTACGGGATTTATGCTTGTGAATCCCGTCAAGCTTTTCATGGTGCTGAAACATGCGCTATTCGTTAGCGGGCGTGATCCAGAGCACTGCGTTGCCGTCGGGGCCGTCGAGTAGCCGGATGAGGTTGCGCGTGATGTCAAATGCCTTGGCGGCCGGTAGGGCGGCCAGGATCGCTGCGTCCTGGTCATTGGTATCATTGGGACACGTTTCCGGCGTCTTTGCAGGTTCGACGTCGGCAACGGAAATGTTGTCCTTGTCGCGTGTGTAGGTTGCCTTGAACCCACGGCAGCCTGTGTTGCCTTCCACTGTGCCATCCTTGAACGTGATGACGGCGCCGGTTTGGGCCGGTGCGCTGTGCAGGCCGCCATCCATGGAGAACGATACAATCTTGTGACGCGTGCCTTCCAGTTGGGCTTCGGAGGCGCGGGTCAGTTCAGCAGCCGGGGTGCCATCAGATCGCGTCAAGGTCAGCCGGTTTTCTTCGATCTTGAAGCCGGTGGTTTCGCGCATGGCATCAAGGAAAGCTTTTTCGCGTCCTGCGGCGGTGTCAAAGCAGCTCCGACGCGTCATGGCGGTGGCCTTGATCGTCAACCCGTTGTCACCCGATTGTTTGAACTCTCCGCGAAACAGATTGCATGCTGTCGCGCCTGACACGGCATTTTGTTCTGGCGCGAATGAGATATCTCCCGCGGGCATCGCCTGTTCACCAGCCAGCTTTTCAACTGTCCAGCGGCCGGCAAGTTCATTGGCTGGCTTTGCGATGGCCGAAAGAGGCAGCAGTCCTGTTATAAGCGCCATGGTCGCGATTTTGGCGTTGGCCGCAAAGTGTTTGGCAAGGTTCATGATCTTTCTCCAAATCGCCGCAGTTGAGGAGCTTTGAACGGGGATTTTGGGCCGAGTCGGTTCGACTTCCAGGCCCTGGCGGCAGTCAGCCGCAGGTATAACCGTTTCGATCCGTGCTGCTCAACCTGATGCAATGGTAGCGTTGACAGTGCGCGGGACAGCGGGCAAGTCAAGGTGTGCAGTGCAGCAGCAGTGCGGCGGTGTGTAACAACCTGACAGGTTAATTTCGACATGGTCCAGCTCACGCTTCCCAAGAATTCAAGCTACAAGCGCGGCAAAACGTGGAACGAGCCTACAGGGCAAGGGCGCTGGAAAGAATTCCAGGTCTACCGCTGGGATCCCGACGACGATGCAAATCCGCGCATCGATACGTACTGGCTCGATCTCGATTCGTGTGGGCCAATGGTTCTTGATGCGGTGATCAAGATCAAAAACGAGATTGATCCAACGTTGACGTTCCGACGGTCATGCCGTGAAGGCATTTGCGGTTCGTGCTCCATGAACATCGATGGAACAAACACGCTGGCCTGCTTGAAAGCGATCCACGATGTCAAAGGCGCAGTGAAGATTTTCCCACTGCCGCATATGCAAGTCGTCAAGGATCTGGTGCCGGACCTGACCCATTTTTATGCCCAGCACCGCTCAATCGAGCCCTGGCTGAAAACCGACACGCCTCCCCCGCCCACGGAATGGCGTCAAAGCCGCGATGATCGAGAAAAACTAGATGGTCTTTACGAGTGCATTTTGTGTGCGTGCTGCTCGACGTCATGCCCGAGTTACTGGTGGAATTCCGACCGGTATCTGGGCCCTGCAATGTTGCTGCAAGCCTATCGCTGGGTGATCGACAGCCGAGACGAGGCGACGGGTGAACGTTTGGATAACCTGGAAGATCCGTTCCGGCTTTACCGGTGCCATACGATCATGAACTGCGCAAAGGCCTGCCCCAAGGGGCTGTCACCGGCCAAGGCGATTGCTGAATTGAAGAAGTTGATGGTCGAGCGGCGCGTTTAAAGCCGTTCCGGGTTGGATGATCCCGTTGCATTGCACGGTGTCCACTTCATCGGAAAATGCTCTGGCTTCTTGTTTGGTCGCATTTTCTGCGACGAACCGGCGTCCACTTCATCGGAAAATGCTCTAGATCGCGTTCACTTTTCATGGAATCGCGAACGCGCTCTATTTTCTTTTATTTTGAGCATGTTCTTCACGCCGAACCGCGTACACTTCGGCTGAACATGCTCTTAGCAGGTGGTGGAAGCTCGGGAAGCCGCACGCGGCGCTTATCCTGCTGATTACACGTATTTTTCTTCGATGGCTGTTGGTGCCGGAGAACGCCTGGACATAGCGCTAAAATTTTCAGGAAAGCCAAAAACGAGCAAGACCGGTGGCGCGTTTCGCAGCCACCGGTCTTGATGAAGATGGGCGGTCAAAGACCACCGGCCGCGCTCCGGGTGCCCAGCCTGGAGCGCAGTGTCCGGTGGCTTACGCGGCCTTCTTCTTGCGTGCAGCAGCCCGCTTTGCAGGAGCCTTGCGCTTAGCAGCCGGCTTCTTGGCGGCAGCCTTGCGAACGGTCTTGCGAGCGGCAGGCTTGCGGGCCGCAGTCTTGCGTGCCGTGGCCTTGCGAGCCGTCTTCTTGGCAGCAGGCTTGCGAGCCGTGGTCTTGCGCGCCGTCTTCTTGGCAGCAGACTTACGTGCCGTAGCCTTGCGAGCAGCAGCCTTCTTGGCCGGAGCCTTGCGCTTGGCAGGAGCCTTCTTTGCAGAAGCCTTGGCCGCAACCTTCTTCTTGGCAGCAACCTTCTTCTTGGCCGGAGCCCGTTTGGCAGGAGCCTTCTTTGCAGAAGCCTTCTTCTTCGCAGTCTTTCTAACAGTAGCCATAGTTCTCTCTCTCCCTCTTAGGTTCGAATAGCTCGAATCAGTTCGAACAAAAAAAATATGTGCAAGTTCATCGATTTTGTTGACATGCAAAATGACAATGGACCCTATTTTTTTAGCCACACCGCTTAAAGTGTTGCGAAAGCGCATCGTTTTTTGCTGTTTTGAGCGTTTCATGTTCGAAAAAATTTCGAGGTTCGTTGTGTCGAGCAATGTGAAACTGAATTCAAAATCAAAAAATTTGGAACATTGGTAATTCAAAAAACTTCAATTCATTGGATTGATCAAATGACTTCGACTCCTTTTCACCGACCTATTGACGAACAAAAAATCACGTTCATTGCCGGCAAGATTTTTTATATGGATCGATTGAATTGTTTCATGCGCATTCAGTTCAAAGTTCGCACCGCGCCGGTCTCGTCCGGTTGGTCTGTGGCGGAAGGATTTGCCGCACGACGGCGATGAGATCTTTCGGTTGATCTTTCCTGCGGCTCGCCCCGGTGTTGTCTGGGCGAATTGGAATGTGGGCTGACGAAAGGAATTACACCCGCAGCCTTTCCATCCTTTATCGGCGTTTGAGTATGTTCCGCTTCATTCTTTTGAATTCTTGTTGGAGGTTCGAATTGACCACTTGAGTCGACGACCGGCGGATTGGGTAAAGACAGGGCCGCCATCTTGAAATTATGTGCGTTGCGAAAGCCGGATTTGACGCGTCTTTCCAGAACCTTTGAAAAATACAATTTGAAAACTTCGGAAGCTCTGTTTCATGCGCGACTTTTCTTTCCGGCCTATGGGAGTACCACTCCGCAGGCTGGTTCTGGAGAGTTTTCAATTGTTGGCATGAAGAAGGGTGTGAAGGTCGTTTTTGCGGTTGTGAGGGGCGACCAGCGCGGCGGAGCTGTCATTTTCGGGTTGGCGAACGCTGGCTTGGCGCTAGAGCGTCGTGCGATATATCGGAACCAATTCTGTTTCTCAAGCGGCGCGCTGGGCAGCCGCCGCTTGGAAACCCAAAGGGCCGGGCGAATTTGGCCCAATCTCGTCGCCGGCCGGCTTGATCGTAACACCGCTACGCCCGGCGCCGGCCGGCTTGATCTTGGACCAAATTCGCCGCGGCAGAATGATCCCGATATAAGGCACGGCGCTTTAAAGCAAAAAAACGCCGGGGTGAGACCCCGGCGTAGATTAGCTTGTGGCGTGCGGATGTGACAAAGGCGGACGACCTTGCCTGCCGCACCTTCGATCTATGCGGCGTTAGATAGGCGTGATTGGAGGTCCAGTACGGCCATCATGTATCCCATCCTGTCCTCGACTGCTTCGGCAAAGAGGGAAAAGTAGCTGGCGTTCTCAGGAATGATCTCGCCAATAACTTCGCCGTATTCAAAATTCAGATTGGCATCGTACTTGCGCGCGACCGATAGCATTTTTCCGTTCTCGGCCAGGCAGCTCATAAAGAGCAGGTGTACGCCGCGATTTCGTGCAGAGCGGATGACCCGCCCCATCAGTTCGGTGCCAATACCTTTTTGCTGGTGGGGACCTTCGACGGAAAAGGCTGCTTCGGCTTCGTGCCCCCAGACATCGCCAATCTTTCGCAACTCGGCGGCTGCACGCATCTCGCCATCGATGAAGTATCCATACACAATGGCACCCATGTCAGACATGCGGCTGGCATAGTCCTCGATAAATGCGTCAGAGACGCTGTGGGCGAACCTGAGACGCCGCGTTTGTTTGTCGAGCCGCAGAAGGTGGTCGCGGAATTTGTCTGATTCCGTCGGCCAAAGTTTGCGGATCGTTCCTCCCCAGAATCGGTGCTCGCTCATGATGAACCTCGCTCTGGTTATCGTTTTTTCGAGACGTTCCCCGCAACAGGCGGATCCCTATCTCGTGACAGCCATCATCCGCGCAGTGCGCTTGTGGATGGTTGACGCCTCTACATTGCATTGCACAATACGACAGATAAGCGGCATTAGTTTATTTTAAACAAAGGGATGTGGAAATTTTACCTTCACGTGATGCTGCGCTGCGCCATATAATTTAGTTTATTTGAACGTTGGTCACGGACTGTAGTCTTTGGTGGAGGTGGATATTTTGGGCGTTTTTGGCGATGACCGACGTTGCGGATTGGCGACGATGGTTCGGAGCAATGCGAAAAGCGCATACGAGGTCTGCGGCACACGAGAGAACTCATGAGCACGGGCGTGAGCGAGCGCTACGAGGAAAAGGTCAGGGCTGGCGAGATCGAGCGGGATCCTGTGCAGCGCAATCTGGCTGAGCGTTTGGATGAATTGGCCGGCATCTTGGAGAGCTGGTCGCCACGCGGCAAGGGTTGGTTTGCGCGTTTCAGCCGGAGCCCCTCGCCGACGCCAAATGGCCTTTATGTTCATGGGGGCGTTGGGCGCGGGAAAACCATGCTCATGGACATGTTTTTCGAGACGGTCCAGTTCATGCCGAAGCGCCGCAACCATTTTCACGAATTCATGGCGGAGGTGCATGAGCGGATCGCTCACGCACGGCAGTCGCATGCAGGAGATCCAATACCGCTCGTCGCTTCGGAAATGGTTGGTTCACCAGGCCTGTTGTGTTTCGATGAACTGCACGTCACCGACATTGCCGATGCGATGATCCTGGGTCGGTTCTTCAAGGTGGTGTTCCAGCAGCAGGTGGTTGTGGTGGCGACATCCAATGCCATGCCGCACGAGCTTTACCAGAATGGGCTCAACCGCCAATTGTTTCTGCCGTTCATTGACCTGATCGAGGAAAGAATGGATGTCATCGAGCTGACGTCAGCGAAAGACTTCAGGCTCGACAAGATGGCAGGGCAGCCGCTTTATTTCACACCCAACGACGCTGTTGCGCGAGCGTCCATGGATGAGCATTGGGAACGGCTGACGGGACATCGCGATAGTCTGCATATGAAACTGGACGTGAAAGGGCGGCAGGTGGTGGTGCCTGAAGCAGACCCCCAGGCAGGCGTCGCGCGATTCAAATTCGCCGATCTTTGTGAAAAGCCGCTAGGCTCGAATGATTACCTGGCGATAGCGCACGCTTTTCATACAGTGTTGATTGACGATATTCCAATCATGGGGCCGGCGCGGCGGGATCACGCCAGACGCTTCATAAACTTGATCGACACGTTCTACGACAACGGCGTTTGCATCGTGGTATCGGCCGAAGCACAACCAGACGACCTTTATATGAAGGGTGACGGTGCCAATCTGTTCACCAGGACGGCGTCGCGCCTTATAGAGATGCGATCGTTCGAGTACGTGGCCCATCGCACTGACCAAGCCAACATGGCGCTTGAAGCGCTTTAGCTTCTTGTTTGGTCGCATTTTCATCAACGAATCGGCGGCCACTTCTTCGGAAAATGCTTTTTGCAGCCGAAAAGAAATGGCCCGGCGCTAATGCACCGGGCCTGGTCCCAGCCTTGGGGCCGGGGAAGAAGCTACTAAGCGGGGGAGTTAGCGCTTCTCGGGGGCTTTCCACTCTGGCATCGATTCCAGGGTCTCCTTCGTGGCACCGCTGACGGCTACAGTCTTGCCGTCATCGTTGCGACGGAAGGTGAGTTCGCCAAACGGCATCGACACATTCTTTTCACCAATGCCAAGGAAACCGCCGACACCGACGATCACGGCGTCTACCTTGCCATCATCGGTGATGAGAAGGTCGTTAACGTCTCCGATGGACTCGTTCTTGGCGTTAACGATGGCCAAACCAACCAGGTTGGATGCACGCCAGTGATGTGAAGAGGTCGCGTCTGCGTTCTTCATCTCGGCCTTTGCGTCTGCGGCGGCTTCCTTGGTTGCGTCCACTGCGTCTTGTGCAGCTTCCTTGGTTGCCTGAGCAGCGTCCTGGGCAGCTTCCTTCGTCGCTTCTACAGCGTTGTTTGTTGCTTCAGCGGCCTTATCGGCGGCATTGGCGGCAGCGTCCTTCGCATCCTGGGCAGCTTCTTTTGTCGCGTCTACCGCGTCATTCTTCATTTCGGTCGCTGACTTTTCAGTCGTATCCGTGTTCTGGGCGAGCGCAGGCTGCGCTACCATAAGAGCAAGGACGGAAGCTGCGAGAGCAACTTTCTTCATTTTGAACTCCTTCAGGGGTTGTGCCGGGGGTATCTATGCCTGACTGGCTTATTTTCTTTGTTGGCTGCCGTTCGTCGGCAACTGCGCAAATAACGAAGTTGAGATCGAAATCGTTCCGTTGCTGTTTAGGAAAAATTTAATCGTCGCGAACGAGACGCTCAGTCTTCGGCGTTGGCGGGCCGGACACACCCGGACATAATACGCCTTTGCCGAAGGCGGGTGCGGGGCGCTCAAAAAGTGGCTCCGCTATTGTGGCGTCCATTATCGATTTTAAAGACCGCCCGAGCGTTCGCGTGGGGCTGGGTTATCTTTTTAGCTTTATGATGAGACGTAACGACGAAAGAATTAAATACAAAATTTTTTTGAACCATGAACTGGGCTGCGCGTTATTCGTTTTGGCGAGAGCCGTGCGCGGGCGCGATGGCGGTTGACCTCTTGTGTGCCAGTGCTAGAGCGCATTGCGATCTGATTGAATCAGATCGGCGCTCTCGCTTTTTGGTTTGGTCGCATTTTCTTCGACGAACCGGTGTCCACTTCGTTGGAAAATGCTCTAATGGCTGCAGCGCGTTTGAAGTGGTCGGCTGGGTTTGAATATTTGGGTCGCGGTTGGTGTCACGGTTCGTTGTTATGAAGGTGCGACGTGACGGGGTGCCGTAGAGCGCAACTGCACCAGCAATATCGCCAGGCTGGAGATCTGAAAATTTTTCGGTGTAGCGGAAGTCCATGAGCTGGCCTTTGGCTCCAGCATGATCCAAGCCTATCGCGTGACCTAATTCGTGCGCGAGTGTGTATTGCAGGTCATATATGTTCAAGCGGCCGTCAAAACCGATCTTCCATGGGCGCTCGGGATTGAAGCAGATCAAGGCCCGGGCGATCGTCTGCGGACGCGCGGGATCAGCACCGGTTAGTTCGACGTTGGTAAATGCCCGGCCGCGTGGATGAACCTGCGTTCCGATCAGCAGTTTGGCCTTGGTCAGGTCAGAAGTTTCAACGAAGCGGACGTTGGTAACGTGTTCCCATAGGCGTGCGGCCAGAACCATTTGTTTGGCGAGACGGTCGCGCGAGATGCCTGCTTGTTCAGTAAGGCGGGTGATTGGCGACATGTTCGTACAATTGCGCGCATTGGGAAAATCAAGATTGCTGTCGATGAGCGCATAAGTGATTGTGACGACGCCATCCGCGCCAGGCAGCCATCGCGCTTGGGCTTGGTCTATGCGCAGCAGCCGAAACTTCAATGGTGTGCCAGTTGGGGTAATGGGGTTTGCAGAAAGCGGCGAACAAAGACCCGTCAGCGCAAACAGGAACGCTGCAAAAGCAAAAGATCTTCGCGGTTCGCGATCTGGAATTGTCTCACCCCCCAACCCGGTTCCGACCTGGCAACGTGCCCGGCAGATCAGCTAGAGTGCATTGCGATCCGATGCAATTGGATCGGCGCTTTAGCCTTTTGTTTGGTCGCAAGGAAAAAAACACATCCCCCTCAATGTGCTGTCCTGCCAATGAAACTTCCCTTGTGACAAGTTTTTGACTGTTTGAGGATGACGTCAAGTGGCCGTGGCGCGATCTCATGTGCAGTGTGCTTGCGCGGCACCGGGTGAACGAATTCCGCTCAATCCAGTAAATTTATGCAAGATATTCGGCCGGTTTGCGTGTTCGTTTTGCGGGGAGGCCGACTAGTGTGGCGTCGCGCCTTAGTTGATCGATGTTGCGGCACGCTGGGTATCAACTAAGGCGCGATAAACGCCACTAGAGCCCGGTCACGTTTCACGGAGATGACAGGCCGTTTGGTTTTGGGCTTCACGCTTGATTTGTCTCCACGTTGGTAGTGACCGGGGCGACAAACTTGCGAACTTATTTGTGAGGACGTCAGCAATCGAGCGCATTGGCTCGCAGAAGTGTTGCAGCGGTTATCGAAACTGACGTGCGAATTGCAACAATGCGCACTTTTTTTTTAAGGCAGTAGATGCAATTTTATTCAACATCAAGACAGCGAGGGCGTTGACGTCTTGATGCGGCAGCGCAAAGCTTTCATGGGGGCCGGCTTTGCGCTACTGGGAGATGAGAGCGCTGAATTTCCTCCCAACGTTCTCTCTCCCTTTGTCTTTTTGGTGTTACTTTTTCCGCTAAGGTGAGTTCGGCTTGGTGGTTTGAGAGGGCGGAGCAATATCTGCGGGGGCACCACGAACTTCTCAACCCGTCCACGTTTCATTGAATCGACAACGTGATCAATACTTTTGATTGCCGCCAAGTTTTTCAAGCTCAGAGCGCTTTTCGAGCTGATGGAATCGGATCACGGCTCCAATTTTTTGGTTTGGTCGCATTTTCTGCGCCGAACCGGTGTCCACTTCGTCGGAAAATGCTCTAGCCCGCCTTTCTCACGAGGGCACGCCCGTCATCGCGCTGGCGCGAGATCGACCCGCAAGGAGGGAGGCGAAAAGCGTAGCGGTGGTCTACGGTTGAGCCGCCCGACGCAGCGGTCAGCCGCGCCAGCGCGACCCGCAGGGCGGGGTGAAAATGATGACAGGCTGTGTCGTGCCGTTTGCCCGATGCACCACATCGAACGACACGGCTCTCCTGGCCTGTCATCATTTTCACCTCCGTGCCGGCCATACCATCGTGAGAAAGGCGGGCTAGCCGCGACACACTTCAGCTAATCATGGTCCGTCAAACAACTCCAATCTCCTGACACAACTGGCACAAAAATAAGCAGGGAGCGCATTTCGGCCCCCTGCTTTTTTAATGACCAGATAGAAGACGTGCGGGTGCTTAGAGCGCATTGCGATCCGATGGAATCGGATCGGCGCTCTAGCTTCTTATTTGGTCGCATTTTCTTCGACGAACCGGTGTCCACTTCGTCGGAAAATGCTCAGTTGCCCTTGAGAACGTCGACTAGGGTTGTGCCAAGCTTGGCGGGCGAGGGAGAAACGCGGATGCCTGCGGCTTCCATGGCTGCGATCTTGTCATCAGCGCCGCCCTTGCCGCCTGAGATGACGGCGCCGGCGTGACCCATTGTGCGGCCTGGAGGTGCGGTGCGTCCGGCGATGAAGCCAGCCATCGGTTTTTTGCGCCCCTTCTTTGCCTGCTCGATCAACCAGGCGGATGCATCTTCTTCTGCCGAGCCGCCGATTTCACCAATCATAATGATGGATTGGGTTGCGGGGTCGTCAAGGAAGAGGTCGAGCACGTCGATGAATTCGGTGCCTTTCACCGGGTCGCCGCCGATGCCAACGGCGGTCGTCTGGCCAAGACCTTCGTTGGTGGTCTGGAAGACGGCTTCATATGTGAGCGTGCCTGAGCGCGAGAGAATGCCGACCGAACCCTTCTTGAAAATGTTGCCTGGCATGATGCCGATTTTGCATTCGTCCGGCGTCAATACGCCTGGGCAATTCGGGCCAACCAGGCGTGACTTTGATTTCTCAAGCCGCGCCTTGACCTTCACCATGTCCATGACCGGAACGCCTTCGGTGATAGCAACGATCAACGGAACTTCTGCGTCGATTGCTTCGATGATCGCGGCAGCGGCACCGGCAGGCGGCACGTAGACGACGGTTGCGTTGGCGCCGGTCTCCTTCACGCCGTCAGCAACAGATTTAAAGATCGGCAGTTTCTGGCCATCCTTGCCGGTCCATGTCTCGCCACCCTTCTTTGGGTGGATGCCGCCAACCATCTGCGTGCCGTGATAGGCAAGCGCCTGCTCGGTGTGGAACGTTCCGGTCTTGCCGGTGAGGCCCTGGACGAGAACCTTGGTATCTTTATTGATTAGGATGGACATACGGCGCTTCCTTATTTTGAAGTTGGTTGTTGAGGTTCAAGGAAAGGATCGACGACCTGGATGGAGCCATAAATTTGTCCGTGGCTCAGATCGTCGGAATATAAGGTCGTGGCGCCCAGTCGCTCTGCAGCAGCGAGGATTGCGCCGTCCCGGTAGGAAATCTGGAAGCGTTGCGATAGGTTGGCGCCTGCGAGCACGAGGCTCTCGTCAACAGCGACGAACGGCCTCCGTACCAGAAGTTGGATCCATCGTTTGGCTACTGCTGGTTCAAGCGGAACGGAGCCTTTTTTCACTACACTGGCGTAGAACTCGGCAAGCACCTGGGCACTTGTTCCGAACGCGGCTGTCAGCAGGCCATGGGCGACATTCCACTTGGCTGGTTCGTCAACGCGGCCGGTTGCGGCGTAGATGAGAATGTTGGTGTCGAGAAAGCACTCAGCGCTGGCGATCACGGTGTGGCTCTCCCGAATGTGTGCCCTCGTGCGTGGGGCGCCATTCGCCCATGCGGGCTGTACTCTCGCGTGAAAGCCGCAATAGCTCCTCAGTGACCTCGTCGAACTGCGCTTCCTGCTCAACGAGCTTCTTGAGGTATTCGCGCACCATCTCGTTGACGCTGGTGCGCCGCATGGCGGCGAGCACGCGGGCCTTGTCGAGAAGGTCTTCGTCGATGGCAAGTGTGATGTTCTTCGGCATTGCCAACGTCCACGACGAGTCTACGACACCGGTTATGTGCTCCACAGGTTATGTGCCACACATATCCTGTGCGTGCGTGGAGAGCAAGCAAATTGAGGTCGCGTGGCGTTTTTGGGCGATATCGCAGGAGCCAATCGCCCTGTTAGGGTTAACAATCTGACAATTCTCCATCCTACGTTGAATGTTCAATAGTATACATTTCGCGATGATCGTGCGTATGCGTTGTTATGGGCGTGGCGATCGAAAGCAAACAAATCGGAGTTCAGAAATTATGGGCTGGAAGAAAATTGTAGGCTCTATCATAGGGGTCGGTGCGGTTGTTGGATTGGCTGGTGCGGGGGTGACCTACGCCATTGGCTCGAACCCGATCTTCGGTGGGGCGATGGTGCTTAATTACATTGCCGCGTTCAACAACCCGCCGGGCGAGATAAAAGTCGAGTTGCGAAAGGCGGCGGAGGCGGGAGACGTGGCGATTGCCGATGATCCGCTTTCAGGCCAATGGGCGAGCTACAATCGCACCGCCTCGGCGGACCGCTTTTCACCGCTCTCCCAGATCACGAGTGAAAATGCCAACGGTCTGAAAGTCCTATGCACCTACGACACCGGCAGATACGAAGCCTTCGAGACCAACATGATCATGGTCGAAGGTGCACTGATCGGCACGACCGCGCGCGATATCTTCTCGATCAACCCCGAAAACTGCAACGAGAACTGGCGCGTTTCCCGCGACGTCACGTTGTTCCCACTGCCTGGCAACCGCGGCGTCGCTTACATTGACGGCAAGGTCATCCGTGCGTTCAACGATGCATATCTGCGGGCCTTCGACGTGAAGACGGGCAAGCAGCTTTGGGAAACCTATCTCGGCGACAAGAACCGCAAAATCTGGTTCACGGCTGCGCCCGTGGCTGCGAATGGGATGGTGTTCTTCGGCACGGCCGGCGGCGACATGAAGGATATCCGCGGCCGCGTCTACGGGCTCGATGCCAACACTGGTGAGGTCAAATGGCAGACATTCACGGTACCAATGGCAGAGAAGGACACAAAACACGCACCGCTCGGCAAAATGCCGGACGAGATGATGCGGGCAAGCTGGCGCAATGCTCCAGACGTACCGATCAGCGGCGGCGGTCTGTGGACCTCGCTAACGGTCGATCCGGAAACCGGCTATCTCTTTGTGCCCGTCGGCAACCCCGCGCCGGATTTCGTCAAGTCGTTACGCCCTGGCTCGAATCTCTTCACCAACACGTTGCTGGTTCTTGATACCAACACCGGCAACTATGTGAAGCACTTCGCGATCATGCCGGACGATTGGCACGATTGGGACGTCTCCAACCCTCCGACCTTGGTCACGACGCGCGCGGGACGTAAAATTGTAGCGTTTCAACCCAAGGACGGACACCTTTATGGGTTCGATCGCGACAGCAACGAGCAGCTTTACCGCAAGCCCGTCACGAAAGTTGAGAACGTCGAAGAGGAATTCAAGGTCGGCAAGGAGGTGCACTTCTGTCCCGGTCCTGTGGGCGGTGGCGAGTGGAACAGCGCGGCGTTCGATCCACGCAACAACCTGATCTTTACAGGTCAAGTCGAGTGGTGCGCGAAGGTCAAAATCATGAGTGACACCCTTTCGGAGGATATTCCGGACGGTGGTCCCTGGTTTGGCGCTGCCTACGTCGATCCGATGAAAGCGGTGGGCAGACGTGATCCGCATGATGAGTGGGGCGGTTGGATTTACGCCAGCGACGCCGACAGTGGTGAGTGGGCGTGGCGCGCTCGAACGAACTATCCAATCGTTGGTGCTGTAACGCCGACCGCTGGCGGAATCGTTGCTTTTGGCGACATGGGCGGAAACTTCTACGTCATGAATGCCAATGACGGCGAGGTGTTGTGGAAGCATGATTTTGGCGGTGGCATCGGCGGCGGCGTCATCAGCTACGCAATCAATGGAACCCAACGCATCGCAGTCGCCGCCGGCATATCGCATCCCGTTTGGCCGGTGTGGCCGACGACGGGAAAGATTGCAGTTCTGGGCTTAGGTGAAACCAATTGATGTGGAAGGCGGCTTTCGACATTGAGTGACATGGTGCAGGCCGTCGCAAGCGTTGGGTGCTTGCGATGGCCTCACCGGATCCCAAGGAACGCGTTGGCCGCCCGCAATGCCTCCGCCGCGATTGCATCGGTCACACGTCCATCACGGAAATATCCATAGCGTAGGCACGCAAAAATGATCTCGATTGTCAGTGCCAAAGTCTCTTGAGATATTCCCGAGGGCAGATGCGGTAGCATTGTCGCGATCAACAACCTGGATTTGCGGTGATGAGTCTCGCGGTCGATCGCGCCGAAGGGGCCGTTGAACTGAAGAACGCTGGCAACCCGATCTTCGTTGAAGAAGCGCATGGTTTCGGCGATGGCGCTGGCAAAAAGTTCCTGCGGTGAGGGATTGGACAATTCCTCAAGCGTGTCGCGGATGACTTCTCCGAGCTGATCCATGCTGGCTGCGGCCATTGCCGCCAGAAGTGCCGGCCGATCTGGAAAATACCGATAGATTGCTGCGCGTGGTACCTCGGCCGCCTTTGCGACTTCGGGAATCGTACACGCTTCGGGCCCTCCCTCGCGGAGAAGCTGCTCGGCGGCCTCTAATGCACGGCGAATTCGGGTCTGCGAGCGTTGTTGCTGGGGACTTTCGTCCATCTGCGCAAAAATAATATCCGACAGATGTTGCATTCTGTTGAAATCCGACATATGTTGCGTTTTAGAGAAACCGACATATGTATCATTTCACCGAATTCGCAGCACCAGTCAAGGAGAACACTGCCATGAAAGCCCAAACGTCATACCGCAATCAGTCCGCTTGGACCCGTGTACAGTCCCATTTGCCGGAGAAATATCAGTTCAAGTCAGCGGCGGACGTGCCCGAAGAAGAGACGTGGGAATGGCATGGCCACAAGATCCACCTCGACCGCTACCGGCGTCCTGATGCAACCGCGCGTGTCATCCTGTTTCATGGCGTTGGTACGAATGGGCGCCAGATGTCCAGCATCCTGGGGCGTCCGCTGGCGCAGTCGGGCATCGAAACCGTGTCGGTGGACATGCCAGGTTATGGCGTCACCGAGGTGGCGTCGGGTAGCAACGTCACCTACGAGGACTGGGTGCAGGCCGGTACGGATTTCGTCGCTGCTGAAATGGCTCGCGATTCGCGCCCCATTTTCCTCTACGGGCTGAGCGCTGGCGGTATGCTGACTTATCATGTTGCGAGCCGCAGCAACGTGCCGATTGCAGGCATTATCGGTATGACGTTCCTTGATCTGCGCGACCGTGAAGTGGCGCTGGGTGCAACGCTCACGCGGTGGCTTGGACGGATTTCTCTGCCAATGCTGGGCCTGGGCAAGGTGCCGGGTCTGAGATCAATCAAGATGCCGATGCGGTTGGTCGGCAAGATGCACAAACTCATCAATGATCGCGCTGCGTGCCGGGAAATCATGCGTGATGGGACTTCGGCTGGAAACTGGGCGCAGCTCTCGTTCCTACAGGACTTCATGAACCCGAAGTTCGACATCGAGCCGGAGGTTTTCGATGTTTGCCCCGTTCTGTTGACCCAGCCCGCCGAAGACGGCTGGACGCCGTTGTGGATGGCCGAAGCGTTTACGAAGCGGATCAAGAAGGTGCCCGTGCGGACGGTGATGCTGGAGAAGGCGAGCCACTACCCGATCGAGGAGCCCGGTCTGACGCAGATGCACGATGCGGTTCTGACGTTCATTCGGGAGCAGGTACCCATGGCAGAGTCGCGGCCGCAGCTTCGGGCGGTGGCGTGAGGATGGTGCCGGTCTAGTGTGGCGTCGCGCCTTAGTTGATTGATGTTGCGGCACGGTGGGTATCAACTGACTGGACAACGAGGGCGGAGCGATGCTTCGCCCTCGATTGGTTTCATGTTGATGCCAGATTGGGATCGCACGGGCAGACGGCGATGCGTTGGGATTGCCGCTTTGGCCGATCAGAACGTTTTGTGCGCACGACAGACTGGCCATGCAACTCGTGAAATTTGCAGCGTTGGTTTTCTTGAGTGGCGATGGTCGTTATGCGGTGCGACTTGTCACGAGTTGTGTGGCGCGATGCAGTCGTGACCAGTACCGACAATTTGAATCGAATTCGAAAATAAGTTCGGCAGGGTTACTTAATGTGTTTGTGCGCATAACAGACTTGCGTTTGGGCATGACGCCAAGTGTTCCGACTCTGACGCTTGGTTCCCTGTCGGGCCCCGACGCGTCAGCCCGGAACCCTAGCATTTTCATTGTTTGTGTTCTGGAATTACGATCGTTTGACGACCTTCGCCCGGGAATCAAACGTTCGATCCAGAACACTAGAATTTTTTGAACCCAAATGACAGACGATCGAAACGCTCTGCAAAGGTTGGAACGCTCATGTATACGCGCCGAAGAATTCTTGGAGCCGCAGCGGCCCTGTCCGCGTCAGGTCTCACCCCTGCATACGCAAAAGATCAATGCACAATCATTACGCCAGAGCGCCAGAAGGCTACGACGCCGGCTGCTGCGCTAAAGTCTTTGAAAGACGGCAACGATCGTTTTGTCGCTGGCAAAATGATAAATTGCGATTTGCGTCAACAGGTGAAGGCCACCGCCAGAGGCCAGTATCCGATCGCGGCTGTTGTAGGCTGTATCGATAGCCGCGTACCTCCCGAGATGGTTTTCGATCAGTATCTGGGAGATATTTTTGCAGCGCGCATCGCTGGCAATTTTGTCAACACGGATATTATCGGAAGTCTGGAGTTTTCGACCAAAGTGGCCGGCGCGAAAGTTATCGTTGTTTTGGGCCACACAGGCTGCGGCGCGATTCGGGGCGCAATTGATAATGTCAAGCTAGGCAACCTGACGGCTATGCTTGCCAATATCAGGCCGGCCGTCGACAAGGTGGCGACAGGAAGAAAAGAGAAGGACTGCACCTCCACCAACCGAGAATTCGTGCAGGCCGTTGCCGAGAAAAATACCGAACTCGCCGCGCAAGATCTGGTTGAGAAGAGCACGGTGCTGCGCAGTATGGTCGATGCTGGTGAGGTGAAGATCGTTCGGGGTATGCACGATATTGGAACCGGTAGGGTGACGTTTTCGGAATAGTGCAACTTGCGCACTTGTAGCGAGCTAGCTTCTTGATTGGTCGCATTTTCTGCGACGAACCGGCGTCCACTTCGTCGGAAAATGCTCAAGCCTCCTGGAGGTTGATGGCGAAGTTTACGTTGGAGCCAAAGTCGTTGCGGAGCCGGTAGCGCTTAGGCTCTTGAGGATGCGGCTTGGAGTTAAACCGAAATTCTTTCGAAAGGCGGCTGTGAACGCACTTGGGCTTGCGTAACCACATAATCTAGCAACCTCGTTTATGCTTACGCCCCGTGCAAGATCTTCCAAGGCATATTGGAAGCGCACTTGCTGGCGCCAGGCGGAAAAGCCCATCCCAAGTTCGCTCTCGCAAAGGCGTGCCAGCGTACGTTCAGAAGCCGCGGCAATATCCGACAACTCGCCAAGACTACTGCCCATGCCGGGATTTTCGAGGACGTGCTCGCAAGCTCGAAGCAGGCGCGGATCGGAAGGCATGGGAATGCTGAAATCAAGCAGCTTGCTCCGGCTTATTTCATCGAGAATGAGCTTTCCAAGCCAGTTCCCGCGGTCGAATTGTGCGTAATTGAGAGGTTCGCCAAGTAGTGCGCTTATCAACTCCTTCAAAAGTGCACTTGGCGTTATGACGACGCATGTTGCGGGCAACCGTGGATGCGATCTGGGCTCGATGTAGAGCGTGCGCATTTCTACAGGGTTTCGCATGGAAACCGAGTGGACCATGCGGTGTGGCATATAGAGTGCGCGTTCGGGTGGGACGATCCAACTGTGGGTATCGGTGCGAATACGCATCGTGCCTGAGACTGCGTATAGGAGTTGGTCGCGCCGGTGGTCATGCGGGGCAATGACATGGGCGGTGGGGAAGTACTTTTGCATGACGGCCACGGCGACGGGCAGATCTTGATAGTCATCGGGTTGTGTCGATCGTCTTGGCATTTGCGGATGTTCCGGCGCCTGGCGTAGATTCGATGATATTTGGCATAACATCGATTGCGGGCGGCGGCTATGATCGCCGTGGATCACACTGGAGCGCATTCCGATCCGATTCCGTCGGATCGGAATGCGCTCCAGCTTCTTGTTTGGTCGCATTTTCTTCGACGAACCGGCGTCCACTTTTTCGGAAAATGCTCCAGGCTTCACTTTCAGGGCGAAAAGACATGGCGGACCGTAAGCACTTTCTCTTTCTAAACGTGGGCCATTTTCTCGATCACCTGTTCATGCTGATTTTTGCCACCGTCTCCGCCCTGGCGCTGGTCGATGAATGGGGCTTGAGCTACGCCGAGCTCATTGCCTACGCGACGCCCGGTTTGATCGCTTTCGGCCTGTTTGCGCTGCCGGCAGGTTGGTTTGCGGACAGATGGAGCCGGGAAGGGATGATGGTGGTGTTCTTCATCGGGATTGGGTTTGCCTCTGTTGCAACGGGGTTTGCCAATAGCCCGACGCAGATTGCACTTGGTTTGTTTGCCATCGGCATGTTTGGCGCGATCTACCATCCGGTTGGTCTGGCGATGATTGCGCGTGGTGGAAAATCAATGGGGCTCGACATCGCTATCAACGGTGTGTGGGGCAATATGGGGGTTGGATGCGCCGCTCTGTTTACCGGCTTCTTGATCGATCAGACCGGATGGCGCACGGCGTTCTGGTTACCAGGTGTTGCCTCGATATTGATTGGCCTGGCCTACCTGCAAAGCTTCAAGGACCGATTGTCGACCAGGAATGCGGCTTCAGCCTCGATTGCCAACGGGCCGGAGAGTGGTGCGCGAGACCATTCGAGCAGTGCGGCGTGGCGTTCAACTTTGATACGGACGACGGCGATCATTTTCTTCACGACGGCCGTTGCCGGGATCATATTCCAGGGCACAACCTTTGCGTTGCCGAAGGTCTTTGAAGAACGACTCGGCGGTATCGCTTCGACGGCAACGATGGTTGGCTGGCTGACGTTCCTGGTGTTCGGATTTGCTTCGTTTGCACAGATCGTCGTTGGCAGGTTGCTTGACGTCTACAGCCCGCGCAGTGTCTTCGCCGTCATGGCGGTTATTCAGATCGTATTTTTCGCTATCATGCCGGGTTTGACAGATCTGAACGCGGTTGCTGTCGCATTCGGGTTCATGATCGGCGCGTTCGGTCAGATCCCGATCAACGACTATATGATCGGCAAGATGGCGAAATCCGAACTTAGAGCGTCCGTGTATGGTGCACGCTTTATCGTGAGTTTTGCGGTTTGGGCGACGGTGGTGCCGCTCATCGCATGGGTGCATTACAACTGGGGTTTTGACTTGCTGTTCTATATCCTTGCAGCCTCCGCCGTGGCCATTCTGGCGGCTGTTTTGATGTTGCCGAACCGCTTGCCAGAGGCGCCACGCTCGGCAGCACCGGCCGCAGCCGAATAAAGCTGCTGAGGTACGACGCTCTGGCGTTACTGACGGCGAAGCTCCACAGCTAGAGCGCATTGCGATCCGATGGAACCTATCGGCGGTCCAGCTTCTTGTTTGGTCGCATTTTCTTCGACGAACCGGCGTCCACTTCGTCGGAAAATGCTCTAAACAAGCGCCAATGCAAAAGGGTGGTCCAAGCATTTGGACCACCCTTCCAACAACAGGAGTGAAACGTAGATAAACGTCAGCCTTTGATGGCCTTGACGATCTTCTGGGCGGCGTCGTCGAGGTCGTCTGCGGAGATCACGTTGAGGCCGGACTCGTTGATGATCTTCTTGCCCAGATCGACGTTGGTGCCTTCAAGGCGCACGACAAGCGGAACTTTGAGGCCAACTTCCTTCACCGCGGCGACGACGCCCTCGGCGATGGTGTCGCAGCGCATGATGCCGCCGAAGATGTTGACGAGGATGCCCTTCACATTGGGATCGGCGGTGATGATCTTGAATGCGGCCGTGACTTTTTCCTTGGAAGCGCCGCCGCCGACGTCGAGGAAGTTTGCCGGCTCTTCGCCGTAGAGCTTGATGATGTCCATTGTCGACATGGCCAATCCGGCGCCGTTGACCATGCAGCCGATGTTGCCGTCGAGAGCGACATAAGAAAGATCGTATTTCGACGCTTCGATCTCCTTGGCGTCTTCTTCAGTGATGTCGCGAAGCTCTTGGATGTCGGAATGACGGAACAAAGCGTTGTTGTCGAAGGAAACCTTGGCGTCGAGCACGCGGACGTGGCCGTCCTTCATGACGATAAGCGGGTTGATCTCCAGAAGGCTCATGTCCTTTTCAGTGAACGCCTGGTAGAGCGCGGGGAACAGCGCCATGCCATCGGTTTTGGCGTCGCCTTCGAGTTTGAGTGCAGCGCAGAGTTTTGCGGCATCGGCTTCCGTCATGCCTGTGGCTGGATCGACGGCCAGCGTGACAATCTTTTCAGGCGTGTCGTGGGCGACGGTCTCAATGTCCATGCCGCCTTCTGTGGACACCACGAATGCCGGGCGCCCCACCGTGCGGTCAATCAGGATAGAGAGATAGAGCTCGCGGGCAATGTCTGCACCATCCTCGATATAGAGACGGTTGACCTGCTTGCCGGCCGGCCCGGTTTGCTTGGTGACGAGCGTGTTGCCGAACATTTCCTTGGCGTTGGCAATGGCTTCATCGGCTGAAAAGGATACGCGCACGCCGCCTTTGGCGTCTGGTCCGAGTTCCTTGAACTTGCCCTTGCCGCGGCCGCCAGCGTGGATTTGGCTTTTCACTACCCAGACAGGGCCGGGAAGAGACTTTACCGCAGCCTCTATTTCGTCAGCCGAGGTGACCGGCGCACCGGCCGCGATGGGTGCCCCGTAGCTCTTCAGAACTTGCTTGGCTTGATATTCGTGAATGTTCATTCGTTCGATCCACCCTTTGAGCGTTTCGCTTCCCGATTGTTGGCTTTTTGGCAGCCGGTTTGGCCACTATTCAAGAGGCTTGGCCAGTCGGATGGGGGTCCTTCACAGCCAAGACGCGATGGCAAATGCCGCCGTCACTCGACCATATTCGTTCCCGTGAGCCAAAAAGCCACAGCCTCTTCTGGTATACCATATACCAGAAGAGGGCGAGACGGAAAGCTGTAATGCGATTCTACCGCCTAGAGCGCTTATCGATCCGATGGAATCGGATCGGCGCTCTAGTTTCGTGTTTGGTCGCATTTTCTGAGCTGATCGTGGCTGCCTCAGGCGCCCAATTGCGGCGCAATTCCCTTGCAGGCCTCGATCAGGTTTTTGACGGAGTTCACAGATTTCATGAACATATCGCGTTCTGCGCCATTGAGGTCGATCTCGACGACCCTCTCGGCGCCGCCGTCGCCAATAACGACGGGCACGCCGCAATAGATGTCTTTCACGCCATATTCGCCATTCAGGTAGGCGGCGCAGGGCAGAATGCGCTTTTTGTCCTTGAGGTAGCTCTCGGCCATCTCGATCGCTGATGCGGCGGGCGCATAATAGGCCGAACCGGTCTTCAGCAATGCGACGATCTCGCCGCCGCCCTTTCGGGTGCGGTCTACAATCTCATCGACGCGTGATTGGGAGATCCAGCCCATCTTGACGACATCTGGTAGCGGAATGCCTGCGATGGTGGAATACCGGGCCAATGGCACCATGTCGTCGCCGTGTCCGCCGAGAACGAAAGCAGATACGTCCTGGACCGAGATGTTGAGTTCGTCGGCGAGGAAGTGGCGGAAGCGGCTAGCGTCAAGCACACCGGCCATGCCAATCACCTTGTTAGTGGGGAGGCCAGACGCCTTTTGCAGCGCCCAAACCATGGCATCGAGTGGGTTGGTGACGGCAATGACCAGGGCATCGGGTGCATACTTCTTAATGCCAGCGCCAACCTGTTCCATCACCTTGAGGTTGATGCCCAACAAGTCATCGCGGCTCATGCCTGGCTTGCGCGGGACACCGGCGGTTACGATACAAACAGCCGCGCCTTCGATATCAGCGTAGGAGTTGGTGCCCTTAAGGGTTGCATTAAAGCCTTCGACAGCACCTGATTGGGACAAATCGAGGGACTTGCCTTGCGGCATGCCTTCGGCAATGTCGAACAGAACCACGTCTCCGAGCTCTTTCAAGCCGACGAGATGAGCGAGCGTTCCGCCGATCATACCGGCACCGATCAAGGCGATCTTCGTGCGCGCCATTTGGTTCTGTCTCCCTTGCTGAATGGAACTAGATGTTGGATGTATTCAACTTCGTGGTGAGTGTTGGCGCTGGTGGGAGCGCTGTGTCCCGGGGCAGGCAACCAACCATGCGACAAAAAATGCCGCGCGGGTTGGTTAGCGTGAAGGCCATCTGGCTTCAAGAAAAAGCCGCACAATCAAACGAAAGTTTTGGATGCCGTTGGCTGCAGAGATGCCTGCTTGCGGTCGCATGCGGTCTGTCGGCTACGTTGAGACGTTTCTCCAATGAAAGCTTGAATATTCGTTATGAGCGATGTTGGTATGATCACGACGGTGACAGACGCATGCGTTTTTGTGCGCCAGTGGTTCGGGTGGGCGGATGAATTGGCAGGCGGGCCAATAACTGCGCCTTTTGAAGTACCGGACGCCATAAAATGCGTGAACCGGCAACTGGGAAAGCTCTGGCTGCCGAACCATGATCTGCCTGAACCGGAGGTAGACCTTTTTTCCGTTCAGGATCGCCTGGTGTCTCCGCATTGTTTTGAGCAGGACGCTGATGGCGTCGTGGCTGCGATCTGGGAAAACCAATATGTGTGGGGGTGTGGGTTCAAACCCAGCACCGGCTCACAGTTGTGGGTGTCGGGGGATTGGCCAGATGCCCAGTCTGACATGGGTGCGTGGCGTCCGACACCTGACAGGGTTGATACACCAATCATTTTCGTATTGCTCGCCAATATGATGTGGGCTTCGGAGATGAGCGAAATGGATGACGCAGATAAAAGGCCAACCGGGATTGATAGGCCGTTGTGGCGGGTTGGCCCGTGGCATGGGTTTGATGGTTTTTGGATAAATGATGCCCGAGATATCATCCGCATGCAGGGCCTTGGTTGGGGTCTTACAGCCTGGCGCACATGAGACCTGACATTTGTGCATGCCTAAAAGCCGCCTCGCGTTTCGTGGAATAGCCAATGGCCTACATGTTGGATACTTTCTTTTAACGGCCAAAAGCTTTTTTGGTTCATAGTTGTTCGCGCCGACCCATTGTGGGGATCGAGTTGGGCTATATTTTTCGGAAATGCTTTGCCCCCTTCTTTTGACGGTCTTAAACGCGCGACCCAAACCGACTACATAGTGACGGAATGCCGCGCCTCTCCGGGGCTCGCGGAAGTGTTCCAGATCCCCGGCGGCGGCCGACGTTTGTTCACAAATCCTAAGGATATCAAATGTCTCGACAGGCGCAGAACGACCAGTTTCTCCGCACATCGTTCCTTGATGGCGCTAACGCCGCCTACATCGAGGGGCTTCAAGCCGAATATGAGCAAAACCCGGGTTCGGTATCTGACGAGTGGCGGCATTTTTTTGAGTCCATGAAGGCGGGGCCGATCGACAGTGAACCACATTATGCCGAACAAGCCTCGTGGGCCGTGCCGCTCAACCAGCTTGCCGTCAACGATGAGCTGACGGGGGCTCTAACCGGCGACTACGAGAGCGTTGAGCGCAATATCCGGGAAAAAATCTCGGCCCGTGCCTATTATTCCGGTTTCGACATGTCTCCGGTGGCTTCGTTGCGGGCTACGCAGGATTCCATCAGGGCGCTGATGCTGATCAGGTCTTATCGCGTGATGGGGCATTTGGCTGCGGACCTCGATCCGCTCGGGCTGGCTGACCGGCGCGTTCACCGCGAGCTGAAGCCGGAAACATACGGTTTCACGGAAGCCGATTACGACCGGCCGATCTTCATCGACAAAGTGCTTGGTCTGGAGACGGCGACGATACGCGAAATCATCGCGATTTTGCGACGTACCTATTGCCGGCATATCGGCGTGCAGTTCATGCACATCACGTCGCCTGCTCAAAAGGCGTGGATTCAAGAGCGGATCGAAGGACCCGAAAAGGATGTCCGCTTCACCATCGAGGGCAAGAAGGCGATCCTCAACAAGCTGATCGAGACGGAGACTTTCGAGAAGTTCTGCGACGTCAAGTATACGGGCACGAAACGTTTCGGTCTCGATGGCGGTGAAGCCATGGCGCCGGCGCTGGAACAAATCATCAAGCGCGGTGGACAGCTCGGTGTGCGCGAAATCGTGCTCGGCATGGCTCACCGCGGGCGGCTCAACGTGCTGGCCAACGTCATGGGCAAACCGCACAGGGCCATATTCAACGAGTTCAAAGGTGGGTCGTTCAAGCCAGAAGAAGTGGAAGGCTCGGGCGACGTCAAATACCATCTGGGCGCTTCGTCGGACCGGTCATTTGACGGCAACAACGTACATCTTTCGCTGACGGCCAACCCATCACATCTGGAGATCGTGGATCCGGTGGTGCTGGGGAAAGTGCGCGCCAAGCAGGACCAGCATGGATGCAAGGCAGGGGAACGGACAACCGTGCTTCCACTTTTGATCCACGGCGACGCTGCATTTGCCGGGCAAGGTGTGGTGGCCGAGTGCTTCGGACTGTCGGGACTGAAGGGCCACAGAACCGGCGGTGCAATCCACTTCATCATCAACAATCAGATCGGTTTCACGACGAACCCGCGGCACTCGCGGTCCTCACCATATTGCTCTGACGTGGCTCGCATGATCGAGGCACCGATTTTCCATGCCAACGGCGATAATCCCGAAGCGGTTGTCCACGTTGCGAAGATCGCGACGGAATTCCGGCAGAAGTTCCAGAAGCCTGTTGTGATCGACATGTTCTGTTACCGGCGCTTTGGCCACAACGAATCCGATGAGCCCATGTTCACGCAGCCGCGTATGTACCGGGAGATCAAGAACCATCCCTCGGTGACGACGATCTATTCCAAGCGGCTCATCGATGAAGGGGTGATGACGGAAGAGGGTTATGAGGAGATGCGGGCTTCGTTCCGCGCTCACCTCGACAGCGAGTTTGAGAACTCAGATTCCTACAAGCCTAACAAGGCGGATTGGCTCGATGGGCGCTGGTCTTCGATTGGCTTTGCCGAGGACGAGGCACGGCGTGGTCAAACGGGCGTGCCGGTTGCGAAACTCAAGGATATCGGCCAGCGGATCACCACGATCCCGTCGGATTTTCATATCCACAAGACGGTCGGACGTCTTTTGGAACGGCGGCGTGAAATGGTCGAAACCGGCGAAGGCATCGACTGGGGCATGGCGGAACATCTGGCGTTCGGATCGTTGTGCGTTGAAGGCGTGCCCGTGCGGCTTTCGGGCCAGGATTGCGAGCGCGGGACGTTTTCACATCGCCATTCGGTACTGATCGACCAGGAGACGGAGCGACGGTTCACGCCGCTGCGGCATATATCGCCAGACCAGGCGCGGTTTGAAGTCATAAACTCGATGCTGTCAGAGGAGGCAGTGCTTGGGTTCGAATATGGCTATTCGCTGGCCGAGCCCAATGCTCTGGTGATGTGGGAAGCGCAGTTCGGCGATTTTGCCAACGGCGCGCAGGTCGTGTTCGATCAGTTCCTCTCATCAGGCGAACGCAAATGGCTGCGCATGTCGGGGCTGGTTTGCCTGTTGCCGCACGGTTATGAGGGCCAGGGCCCCGAGCACTCCTCGGCGCGGCTTGAGCGCTATCTGCAGCTTTCGGCGGAAGACAACTGGCAGGTTGCGAACTGCACGACGCCGGCCAACTACTTCCACATCCTGAGGCGGCAGATTCGGCGCAAATTCCGCAAGCCGCTGATCCTGATGACGCCGAAATCGCTGTTGCGGCACAAGCGGGTGACCTCCAGCCTTGAAGAGCTGGGCGAGGGCACCACGTTCCATCGCATCCTTTGGGACGATGCAGACCGGGTGAGCCGGCCGCAGAGCCAGGAAAAGATTATTCTACAGCCCGACAATGACATCAAACGCGTGGTGATGTGCACGGGCAAGGTCTACTACGACCTCATAGATCAACGTGAGGCGGCGGGTATCACCGATACCGTTGTTTTGAGGATAGAGCAGCTTTATCCATTCCCCGCGCGCGCACTTATTCAAGAATTGTCACGCTATCCCAACGCGACAGACATTGTTTGGTGTCAGGAAGAACCCAAGAATATGGGCGCGTGGAGCTTCATTGATCCCAATCTGGAATGGGTGCTGGACCATGTTGGTGGGCGGGTGCAACGTGCGCGTTATGCAGGCCGGCCGGCGTCGGCTTCAACGGCAACAGGCCTCGCGCGCAAGCATGCCGAGGAACAGAAAAAGCTCGTGGCTGATGCATTGAGCTGATGACGCGAGCGCGTGAGAAACAATTTGGGCCCTAACGGTGCTTGCAAGACCAGCATGTGCTTTCAGGGCTTTATCGGAATTAATCAGCCGCATGCCATCAGGCGGCAGGCACTGCGAGAGGACAATACCTGTTATGTCGATCGAGATCCGAGTACCAGCGCTGGGTGAGAGTGTAACCGAGGCAACGGTGGGCCAATGGTTCAAGGCTCCTGGCGACGCGGTCAAGGTTGATGAACCACTGGTGGAACTGGAAACCGACAAGGTGACGGTTGAGGTTCCTGCGCCGTCTGCTGGTGTGATGGGCGAAATCTCCGTGGCCGAAGGTGAAACTGTCGAAGTGGGCGCGCTGCTCGGTCACGTCAACGAAGGCGGTGGTGGCGCAGCGGCAGCGGCGCCGGCGGCTGACGAAAAGAAAACCGAAGCTGCGCCTAAAGAAGAAAAGCAGCCCGCGCCAGCCACTGCTGAGGCAGAAAGCGCTGGAGAGCGTGCCAAGGCGCCTGCTGGTGGAGACATGCCGCCGTCGCCCGCCGCGCGCAAAGCACTTGATGAAGCGGGACTTGATGCAGGCGATGTGTCGGGCTCGGGCAAGCGTGGCCAGGTTTTGAAAGAGGATGTTTCGGCGGCGATTGAGCGCGGCGAAGCGTCAACGGCTCGGCAAGGTTCGGCAGCAGCATCAAGCGCGCCTTCGGCTGCGATGAATTACATGACGACCGCACAGCCAGCGCCATTGCAGCAGTTGCGCGCGCCTTCAGTGCCTAATGATGTGGCGCGGGAAGAGCGGGTAAAGATGACGCGCCTGCGCCAGACGATCGCGCGGCGCTTGAAGGATGCGCAGAACACGGCCGCGATGCTGACGACTTTCAACGACGTCGACATGTCGAACGTGATGGCGCTCAGGAAGCAGTACAAAGACCTGTTTGAGAAAAGGCATGGCGTGAAGCTCGGCTTCATGAGCTTCTTCGTGAAGGCCTGCATACAGGGCTTGAAGGAAATTCCAGCTGTCAATGCAGAGATCGATGGAACGGATCTTATCTACAAGAACTACTATCACATAGGTGTCGCGGTCGGAACGGACAAAGGGCTGGTCGTTCCCGTTCTGCGTGAGGCGGATCGCTTGTCGCTGGCAGAGATCGAGGCAAAGATCAGCGAGTTTGGCCGGCGCGCGCGTGATGGGCGGCTGGGCATCGAGGACATGCAGGGTGGCACCTTCACCATTTCGAACGGTGGTGTCTACGGTTCGATGATGTCAACACCGATCCTCAACGCGCCGCAGTCGGGCATTCTTGGCATGCATCGTATCGAAGAGCGTCCGGTTGTGCGCAATGGCGAGGTGGTTGTGCGGCCTATGATGTACCTGGCGCTCAGCTACGATCACCGCATTGTCGACGGCAAGGAGGCGGTGACGTTCCTGGTGCGTGTGAAGGAGTGCCTGGAAGATCCGCAACGGTTCATTCTGGACCTTTGATTGCACGGGTGGGCGGGGGCCAAGCACCGGAGCCAAACACCGTAGCCTGATGCCGGACGGACGGATGGATGTCGTGGCCTGTTGAAGACGAAGACAATGTTCTTTGGCTGGTCTTTCAAATTGCCGATGGAAACGAAGACGATTTAAGCGATGAGCTATGACCTGATTGTTATTGGAACCGGCCCTGGCGGCTACGTGGGCGCGATCCGTGCGGCGCAGCTTGGTATGAAAGTGGCCGTGGTTGAAAAACGCGCAACGCATGGCGGCACGTGTCTTAACGTGGGTTGCATTCCATCCAAGGCGCTGCTCCACGCATCAGAGCTTTATCACGAGGCAAACCATGGCTTTGCTGGCATGGGGATCGACGTTTCACCAAAACTCGATCTGGGCAAGATGCAGGCGTACAAGTCCGAAGGCGTGAAGGGCAACGTCGATGGCGTGGCGTTCCTGCTGAAGAAGAACAAGGTCACGGCTTACCATGGCACTGGCCGGATTCTGTCGGCCGGCAAAGTCGAGGTAACCAAGGAGGACGGCTCCAAAGAGACGCTGGAGAGCAAGAACATCGTCATCGCGACGGGTTCGGATGTGGCAAAGCTGCCGGGCATCGAAATCGACGAGCGCCAGGTGGTGTCTTCGACGGGCGCGCTTGAACTGAAGAAGGTGCCAGCGACATTGCTTGTGGTCGGCGCGGGTGTCATCGGGCTGGAGCTTGGTTCTGTTTGGCGGCGGCTTGGCGCGGAGGTGACCGTTGTAGAATTCCTCGACCGTATTCTGCCGGGCACGGACCTGGAGGTGGCCAAGCAATTCCAGAAGATTCTGACCAAGCAAGGTTTCAAGTTCCATCTGGGTACCAAGGTCACGGGCCTTGAAAAGAGCGATATCGGCTGTTCGGTCGCGATTGAGCCGGCAGCGGGTGGCGCAGCCAAGAAGATCGCGGCGGATGTGGTGTTGGTTGCGATTGGGCGGGTTCCCTTCACCGAAGGGCTCGGGCTTGCAGACGCCGGGGTGCAGCTTGACCAGCGCAAGCGCGTCGTCGTTGACGATCACTACCAGAGCAACGTCAAGGGCATTTATGCGATCGGCGATGTGATCGCTGGACCAATGCTGGCGCACAAGGCAGAGGATGAGGGTATTGCGGTAGCGGAGATTCTCGCGGGGCAATCGGGTCACGTAAATTATGGCGTGATCCCGGGCGTCATCTATACCGCGCCCGAAGTGGCGACCGTGGGCAAGACCGAAGAGGAGCTGAAAGAGGCCGGCGTCGCGTATACCGTCGGCAAGTTTCCGTTCATGGCCAATGGGCGCGCGAAGGTGAACCGGACAACGGATGGCTTCGTCAAGGTGCTGGCGGATGCAAAGACGGATCGCATTCTTGGGGTGCACATGATCGGGCCTAATGTCGGCGAACTTATTGCCGAGGCCGGAGTGATCATGGAGTTCGGCGGCTCGGCGGAGGACCTGGCGCGAACCTGCCATGCTCATCCGACGTTATCAGAGGCGGTCAAAGAGGCGGCGTTGGCGGTCGACAAGCGTGCCATCCATATGTGATCGCGGGCGTCGGAAAGATACCGGAGGGGAGCGGTTGGCGGCCCGTGATCGTGTCAGAGCCATACGCTTATTTTCTCGTTCAACACGCCCTATTGTCTGGGCGTCATTCTATTGGCGTCAGCGTGTATCCGGCCTGGCGCAGGAGGTTCACAAGGCCTCTGTCGCCGATCAGGTGCAAAGCGCCTACGGCAATTAAAGCGCCACCCTTTTCAAGTAGGGGCAGGGCAGCGTCGCGCATTTTATCGTTGCGCTCAAAAACGATGCTGGCCTGGAAGTGCTTGAATGCGCGTTCATCGATCCCCGCCTTCTTGGCAAGTGCCAGGTGGAAGGGCCATGCGGCGCCCATGTCGCGTGAGGAATAAAGCTGCAGCAGCGTTTCTGTCGTATCATTTGCGCGGTCAGCAAATTTCAGGCTTGCCCGCAGCATTGCGATCTGTTGATCATCTGGAATTGCGGACATGGCGGAGAGCTGGCTCTCAATGGTTTCCAAGCCGACAAGGTCTATGCCGCGCTTAAGCGCCGCGTTGGCCAGTTTCATGTCCAGGACCGGCTGGCCTGCCTGAACCTTCTGCCGTTCGCATGAAGAGATCGATAGGATCATCGAAACGACCCATGGACGAAACATTGCGGCCATCTCGCCAGGAAGGCCGGCGCTATTCAGGGTCTTTTTTACTTTTTCGAATTCCTTTTGCGAAAGGTAATCGTGCAGCGAGTGCCCGTCCGTGTAGATCACCAGGCGTGAAGCCTTGGCGATTGCTGAACTGGTGGCGGCTGCCGATACGTCGTCGACCTCTAGCGCAATGGTTTCCACTTCTGAAATGATTGACTGAAGCCTGGGTGAGAATGTCGTGACACGAGGGTCGGTCATATGAATCGTACCAAGCAGGTACGAATCGGGCCGACCACGATGTTCGATCTTCCAAAGAGCGGCGTTTGCATTGGACGTTTTCGTGGCAGCGCTGCGAATGTGGCGGTAGACCCGCGGCTCTGTCGCTGCCAGCTCGTTCAGCATGTTGATGCCGCCGCACCGCTGCGGGCTACCCTTGGCGGGTGCATTTTCGAGCGCGTAGGCTGGCTGCAATGATGCTGGTGCCGGCGCGAAAAAAGCGGCTAGCGCGCACAGGACAACGGAGGCTGCAGTGCGATGCACCCTACCAATCTGCGCGGTCCGATACGTGAATTTGCGTAGCACGCCAACCATTCCGGCATCCTTCGGCAGCGGGACCAGTGAAGGTGAGAAGGCTGCGATTCAACATGATCCCAATCAGCTAACCGTTTCTGATTACCAGACTAAAACATCGCGAAAAATGAAAAGACGGTTAATCCCCGTTTTCCTCCAAATGGTGGGCCGGCAGTTCGGCTGACTGCCGCGGGTGGGCCGCGTCGTAGACAGCCAGTAGGCGGTCGCGGTCAACGGCAGTGTAGATCTGAGTCGTGGAAAGGGAGGCGTGACCGAGAAGTTCCTGGATCTGGCGCAGGTCGGCGCCGGAGGCGAGAAGGTGCGTTGCAAATGAGTGACGAAGGGCATGCGGGGTGGCGGTATCGGGCAACCCGAGGTTCAAGCGCATGCGCTGCATGGCAAGCTGGATGATCCGTGGTGACAGCGCGCCGCCCTTGGCACCCAGGAATAACGGATCGTCGCCACTGAGCGGGTAGGGGCACAATGCGATATAGCGCGCAATGGCCTGCTGGGTGACTGGCAGGATTGGAACCATGCGCTGCTTGCCGCCTTTGCCGGCGATGATGATGACGTCGCGTCCGGCTGTTGGCGCATCTGCGGCGGTGAGGCCGAGCGCCTCTGAGATGCGCAGTCCGGCACCGTAAAGCAGCAGCAGGACAGCGGTGTCGCGGATTGAGATCCAGTCATCGTCCAATGCGGCGTCAGGGTTGGTGTTATCACCGCCCACGACACGGGCTGCGTCTTTCACGGTCAAAGGCTTGGGAAGCGTCTGACCGACCTTCGGCAAGGTTACCTGTTGTAGTGCGCGGTTTTTCACATGACGTTCGGACTCGAGCCAGCGGAAGAATGTGCGCAGCGCTGACAGCGTGCGCGATAGCGAGCGGCTTCGGGCGCCTTGCTTGCGGCGGGCTGCAAGAAATGCGCGTATGGTTTTTGCGTCCACCTGGGCAAGATCGGCAAGGCAGGGCGTATAGTCCAGATGCATGGCCAGAAAGGACACGAACTGGCGCAAGTCTCGCTCATAAGCGGCAAGCGTTTCGCGCGTGTAGCCACGTGCGTGTGCGAGATGTTCAAGCCAGTTATCGGCAGCCGTGGCCAGATCAGCGCCAAGGTCGAGGGTGGTCGGGTCCTTGAATACGGACGTGCCAGAGCTCCTAGCTGATTTGCCGCGTGAAGCCATTGGTGTGTCTCAAGCCGTTCCTATAGTGCCCGTTCGCGTTTCATAAAACCGATAACAGGCTCTATGCTTTTTATTGGAGCATGTTCTTCACGCTGAACCGCGCCACACTTCAGCTAAACATGCTCTAGGCCAGGTCGCCGCGCGATGGGTGAAAAGGCCCAGGGCGCGGAGATCAGTGAACATGACGCTGCAACTTGGTTAACGGCAGGTTAACAGTGTTTGGCGGGCAGGTCACTGCGGATTGCCTGCTCAATTGAGCGCCGTCGTTTCAGCCACAGTTGGATCGTTTGTGACATCTCTTGCTCCCACCATGCGTGTTTTGGTGGAGCGCATATACAACTTCTGGCAATCTCGCTTTACGTGCTGTTTTCGCGCTTTGAGATTGCAGCTTCATTTTCTGGTTTGAGTGTGAATGTATGAGTTGGGTCAAGGAGTGCGCCATGGTTTTGAAGTGGCGCGGCGTTCTTAAGGTTGCGAATTTGAGCGTGTCGGTGGTGGCGGGAACATTGTGTTTCGCCCCAGCATTGGCGGCCTCACAAGGTGCTACGTTGACCTTCCGTGCTGGGTGCTCTGGTGGCGAGCGTATCGTTGTCGGCGTAGTTGGAGATTTGTTGTTCCACAACTCCCTGCAGCGGCAGGCACTAGCTTCTGGTGGTTCCTATAAGCAGTTCTGGCAATCGCTTTCGCCGGCGCTCGAAGGCGCAGATTTGACATATGGCAACCTTGAAGGAGCCGTGGCGCAAGGCGTTGGAATAGGCGGACGGGCAAGACGCGATCCGGGCCGGAAGTGGGATGGTCGGGTCTATGGGACGCCACGCGGTTCGCTATTGTTCAATTACCACCCCTCGCTCATCGGCGATCTCAAAGAGACAGGCTTCGATGTCGTTTCGACCGCCAACAACCATGCAGCGGATCGTGGAGCGCTTGGCTTCGATCGGACTATTGATGCGCTGGGCTCGGGGGGCGTAGCGTTTTCTGGCACGCGCAGGCGCGATGCTGCTCCAGGTCAACGCTGGGCGGTCAAGACCAAGGCGCGAGGTTTCACAGTTGCCTTTATTGCGTGCACCTATTCGACCAACGGCATGCCGGACCGTGAGAAGCAGGCGCTGAACTGCTACAGCTCGCGTGATGAGATTTTTGAAGAGATACGATGGAACGCACAGGATCCAGATGTCGATGCGGTGATCCTGACACCGCACTGGGGTGTTGAGAAATCGAGTGCGCCGAAACAATCGGACCGGGCCTACGCGCGAGCGGCTATCGCGGCTGGTGCGACCGCGGTCGTTGGTACGCATCCGCATGTGTTACAGGGCTGGGAGAAAGTCGCGACGACAGATGGGCGGGAAGGGCTCGTGATCTATTCGACCGGCAACTTTATTTCCAATCAGGTGAGCGATGACCAACGCACCGGGATCATCGGGCTTATTGAATTGACGCGAATGTCGAGCACAAAGGCGGAGGTGTCAGCCGTTGGATTTATTCCAACGTGGGTTACGCGCGGGAGACATCGTGTCGATGAGATGAAGGTGGGAATGCGGAACGGGGCGTTGCGCTTTTCAGCACCGCTTCGTCGACTTCCGACCGGAAATTACGTGCGCGCACGTGAGTATCGTAATCTTGTGCGGTCGTGTCCGATAGCGGCGCGAGACTCGTCGCTGGGCGTCTTGAAGTAGCGCTGCAACTCTTTTCCGTTTTTGCTGCGTGTTCGGCTTGGGGTCGTGTTCATGTTTGGTCAATGCGCAAGCACGACCAAATTTCTTGTTTGCCACCCATTTTTGGGCTGAACCGTTATAGCCGCTGGGCCGAGTGCAGCCACTTCCATGCATTTCTGGTTTTTTTATTGTCGAGTTTTCCACGTCGGATAACTGCGCACTGCACCCCAACATGCTTTGGGCTATTTTATGGGACATCGATTCCTTTGGTTCAACTGGCAGTCCGTTGGCAGGGTTCTTGGAAAGTCTTCTAGATCAACTCGATGGTGGCGAGGCGGCAAAGGGCAGGGAAGCGGTGCCCGTGCTGCTGCCTGTTGCGCTCGACCAGACCTATGATTACTTCACGCCGCCCGACGCGGAGGCAGAAGGCTTGCGCCCTGGGGCATTCGTCCTGGTGCCGTTTGGACCCCAACGGCGCATTGGTGTCGTCTGGGACAAGGCGGTGGGCGATGGCAAGCCCGTCAATCGGGCAAAGATGAAGGCCATCGAATGTGTTCTGGATGTTCCAGCGCTGCCGGAAATTTCGCTTGGGTTTGTGGAGTGGATTGCACGCTATACGCTGGCACCGTTGGGAATGGTTCTGCGCATGATGATGAGCGCGCAATCGGTATTTGAACCGGAAAAGCCTCGCTTCGGTGTGCGTTATGTTGAGGATGCTGCTGATCCGCCGCGCATGACACCGGCGCGGCAACGCGTGCTAGATCAAGCCGCTGACGGGCTTATCCGCGTGAAGTCAACGCTGGCGCATGAGGCGGGCTGTTCTACAGGTGTGGTCGATGGGCTGGTGGCTTCTGGCAACCTTGTTGAAGTTGCGGTGCCCGAGCGCAAACCTGCACGGCTCGATCCCGAACACAAACATAACGATTTTACCGACGACCAGAACCAAGCGGTGATGGCGCTGAAGAGCGCGGTCGATGCAGGTAATTTTTCGGTATCGCTTCTCGATGGTGTGACGGGCTCTGGCAAGACGGAAGTCTATTTCGAAGCGGTGGCGCGGGCCTTGGCGAAGGGCAGGCAGGCGCTCATCATGTTGCCGGAAATTGCTCTGACAAGTCAGTTCATGGGCCGGTTTGAGGCACGGTTTGGCGGGGCGCCCGTGGAATGGCATTCAGCGCTTTCGCCCGCCGATCGCGGACGGGCCTGGAAGTGGGTGGCGCGGGGTGAAGCGCGTGTGGTCGTTGGAGCGCGCTCTGCACTGTTCCTGCCATATTCCGATCTCGGGTTGATTATCGTCGATGAGGAGCACGATGCGTCTTTCAAGCAGGACGACCGGGTGCATTATCAGGCGCGTGACATGGCGGTTGTGCGAGGTTCGCTCGGTGCATTTCCGGTAATCCTTGCGTCGGCAACACCGTCAATCGAGAGCCACGTCAATGCGCGCAGCGGACGTTACCGGCATGTCGTATTGCCGGGCAGATATTCCGGGGCAGAGCTGCCTGAAATTACCGGCATCGATCTTCGCGTGCAGCAACCAGACAAGGGGCGCTGGCTGGCGCCGCCACTGGTCCATGCCGTGGAAGAGACATTGGAAAAAGGGCAGCAATCCCTGCTGTTTCTTAATCGTCGCGGGTATGCGCCGTTGACGTTGTGCCGTTCCTGTGGCCATCGCATCGAGTGCCCGCAATGTACCGCATGGCTGGTAGAGCACCGTTTCCGCAACCGTCTGCACTGTCATCATTGCGGTTTTTCGCTACCCGTGCCGGACAAGTGCGCCAAGTGCGGGGAAGAAGGCGGGTTGGTTGCGTGCGGGCCCGGCGTGGAGCGCGTTGCCGAAGAAGTCAAGGAACGGTTTCCTGACGCGCGTGTGGCGCTGTTGTCGTCTGACCTAATCCCAACACTTATCGAGATGCGGCAGGTTATTAAAAGCATCGAGAACCGCGAGGCCGATATCATTATTGGCACGCAGATCGTTGCGAAGGGACATCATTTTCCTGACTTGGCGATGGTGGGTGTCGTCGATGGGGATCTCGGCCTTGCGCAAGGCGCCGACCCGCGGGCGGGCGAACGAACGTTCCAGTTGCTGCATCAGGTGACGGGCCGGGCCGGGCGATCCTATTCAGGTGGGCGCGGGCTGGTGCAAACCTATAATCCCGAGCATCCCGTGATGCAGGCAATCATCTCAGGCGACAGGGAGTCGTTTCTGGAACAGGAAATCAAAATGCGCCAGCGTGGTCTGCTGCCGCCATTTGGGCGTCTTGCCGCGCTCGTTGTTTCAGCACGTGACAAGGGACTTGCTGAAAATTTTGCGCGGGACATTGCACGACATGCACCGTTTTCTGAGAAGATTACCGTGCTCGGACCGGCAGAGGCGCCAATCGCAATCATACGTGGCCGGTATCGGTGGCGCCTGCTGGTCAAGGCATCGCGAGATCTGGATATCCAGAATTACATTCGCGCGTGGATGGAAACAGTGGGGCCGATAAAGGGCGACCTCAAGCTGACGATCGATATCGATCCCTACAGCTTCTTGTGACACCAAGATTAGCCTACAGCGTATTCCGATCCGATGGAATAGGATCGGCGCTCTAGCTTTTTGTTTTGTCGCATTTTCTGCGACGAACCACGTACACTTCGGCTGAACATGCTTAAGCCTGCCAAGGATTTTCAAAGGTCGACGTAGAAGCTGTAGCCGTGCCGTGTGAAGCCGAGTTTGTCATAGAATTTGTGGGCATCTTCAAAGCGCGTATGGGATGATAGCTGTAGCTTGTAGCAGCCGGTGCTTTTTGCCTCAGACATGGCGTGCTGCATCATGGCGGTGCCAACACCGCGACCGCGTTGATTGCTGGCTACGGCAACCTGTTCGACGACGGCAAGCGGCCGGCCGCCATGGGCGATGTTGTCCATGATGAGCAGCGCATATGTGCCGACCGGCGATGCTGCTTCGTTGGTTGCGATGTAAAGTCGGTAATCGGGGTAGGTCGTGATTTTCTTCAACAGCGCTTTAGCTTTTTGCAGATCGATCCGGTTATCGCCGCCCAGACCAGCGCTCTCGTAGAAATCAAGAATGGTGTCGAGATCAACGTCGGCAACCTGGCGAATCGTGAGTTGTGATGGTTCAGGCATTCACTGAGAACTTCGATGGGATAGGTTGTGTTTGGGTTGAGCCGCACATGCGCTTGGCGTTTGGTTGTGGCGCACTTTGCCAAGTGTTCGCGCGGCACGCGTGAACGATAGACGCTATTACATGAATTGACAGGCTAATTCCATGTGGATTTGCGGCGCTAAAATGCTGTGTTGATAGATGCCGGCAATGGTTGGGTGTCGGTTCAACCGGCCTCGCCGAAGCGCTTGCGGGGTGAACTGGTGCGCGGCGTGTTTAGTTCGGTGTGGAACTGTCCGTAATACTGGACGCCGCAATATTCGCCATCAATCCATTTGATGTCACAGAACACCGAGGTGCGTTCGCGCGGGTAATAGAATGTCAGCGTCAGCCGGTCGCCCTTTGAAAAGCGGCTGTCACCGCCCAAAACGCGATCAGGGGGTATCCTCAGTCTGGCGCCGCGTGAAGATTTGTCCACGACGGTGCAGTTGATTGGCTGGCCGAGATCTTCGCGCCAAAGCGTCACAGCCATGTTAGATGCGATGCGCTTTTCACGGCCGCGGCGGCTGTATGAACCGTCATCGTCGGGAGCGGTGGGTATGGGGTGGTTGTCAGTTGACGATGCCGTGGTTTCGTCCGGCTCATCGGCGGGCTGTGATGGTTTTCTGGTGGCCTGGTCAACTGCCTCAGGAGGGGAGGCAGGGTTAGCATCAGCATCCCCGCAGCTCTCCAGTTCGACTATGCTTCCGGTATTTTCGTCATCGCCTGTGCCTGGATCCGGTTCGCTTTCCGCGTAGAAGAAATTGCGGGAAACCTCGTTGCGCAGGTTTGCAAGCTCGGCACTCAAATGGTCGGTTTTTTCAGATGCCGTGTCGCGTGCGAACTCGGCGCTGAAACGGGCAGCCTCGGATTCGGCGAGTGCAGTTTCAGCAGCAGCGGTTGCAGCCTCAAGTTCTTCTATGCGGCTATGCAATCTCTGGAGTTCTTCCTGGTCGCGTTCAGATGCAGCCGTATCGGAGACAGATTGTTGCGCCAAGCGCAAGTTGGCCAATTCTTTCTCGCGCTCGGCAGCTTCGGCGAGTGCGGCTTCACTTGCTGATAATGAGCCTTCCAACTCACCGATGCGCGAACGCAGGTCGTCCAACTCCTTGTTGGAAGTTGCAAGTTGTTCGGCGTGCTCAGAAAGTTCGCTGTTGGCGCGGGCGCGCTCAGCGGCCAATCCTTCAGCAGCAAGACGCAGGGCCGCAATTTCTTCGGATGCTTCGGCTGCGGCATCCTTTGCGGCGTTGCGTTCGTCGTCGCGCTCTTTTTCCAAGGAACGCAAGGATTTTTCCAGTTCGGCAATCTTGTCTTGCAGGCCTTGAATTTCTGCGCGGGCAGATGCTTGGCTGGCACTGGCGGCGTTCTCGCGCTCTTCGTCGGATTTGGTGCGCTGTGCTTCAAGCTCGGCAACTTGTTTCTCAAGTACTTCGACGCGGTCTTTGGCGTCCTTCTCACCTGCCTGGGCGCGTTGTGCGTCTTCTTTCAAATTTTGAGCGTCTTGAACGGATTTTTCCAGCTCGGAGATCTGCTTGGCGGCGGTTTCGTATTTTTCCTTAAGGTTGTCGCGTTCTGAAGCCGCCTCTTTGCTATCAGCTTGCGCGGCGTCACGCTCTGATTGTGCGGACGCAGTCGCAGTCCTGGCATCGGCGTAGGCCGCTTCCAATTCGGAGAGCTGGGTTCGTAATGTCGCGATTTCATCGCGCGCAGAGCTCGCGCTGGCTTCGTTGGCCTTTTGAAGTTCAGAGGCGTGCTGCTCTGCCTGCTTGCGCAGTTTGGCCATTTCTTCATTTGCCTCACCCAGGGCCTTGCGTGCCTTGTCACGAAGCCCTTCGGCTTCCTTGCGGGCGGCCTGTTCGAGCATGAGTTTCGTTTCCAGGCGGGCATGCACCTGGGTATCGCTGACGCCGGATACCTCGGAATGGGCGGCGTTGCGCATCGCGGTGAGCTGCTGGGTCGTCGCGGAGAGCTGCTTTGCGGCAGCAAGTGCCCGTTGCTCGGCGTCTTCGCGGGCGGCCTGTTCTTTGTTGACGGCGGCCTCCAGCTCCTTGGTACGTTTTTGCAGCACCTCTACTTCGCGTCGGGCCGCGGCCTCGTGTTGCTCGGCCAGCTCGAGTTGCTCGACGGCCATCTTGATGAGGTCAATATCCTGCCCGATGGCGTCGGCATCGCGCGCGGCAAGATCATCAGTGTCGGCGGCGCTGGTGTCGAATTCGTCGTCCTGACCGAACTGATCTTGTTCGACCTGGTCAAGCCCAGCTTCATCAGCGGCGGCATCGGCGAGGTTTGGGGGGGTGGACGTTGCGTCCCCTTCTACATTCCGATCCTGTTCAAAGGCGGTGTGCTGGTGGGCATCGCCCGTCGCTTCATGGTCGGAGTGATGGTGTTGGTCTACATAGGACGTGTCGATTTCAACACGCGGGGGCCTGGGCGCACTGTAGACTTCGTTCAGGCGCTCTGCCGCCTCAACAGCGTTGTTGAGACGTTTTACAAGTCGCGCATTTTTTCGCCGCCAGAACGATGAAAGCAAGGCGAAGCCCTCAGAATGCGTGGTGGTGGATGTTGATGGATATATCTAACCCACGTTAAGCGAGCTTTAATCCTGACAAATCAGTTACGCCGATAATTGAAATAGCTTTTTTGACGAAAAGGCAAAGTTCCGTTTTAAAAATTTGAAAACGACGTTGTTAATCACTGATAATATTGAATATTTATGGCCAATTTTGTTAATTTGTGCGGAAAGCTCTGGCAAAATCAGTTCGTTTTCTTAACCGAATTGAATTCGGTCTAAAGAGGGCGGATGCTGGGACAAGAGTGCGGCATGGTGAAAATCATGCCGTTATGAATACGAGAGGGAAACTGCCAAATGAGTCAATCGTCCAAATCGAACCGGCCAATTGTTAATTTCGAGGTCGAAACCGCTGCCGGTCCGGTAACGCTGGCCGGGCGTCTGGACCTGCCATCGGGCCCACCACAGGCATGGGGGCTGATGGTGCATGGCTACACCTGTTCCATGGACCTGGCGATCACGCGGCGGGTGGCGGAAGGGCTCGCTGGCGAGGGAATTGCTGTTTTGCGCTTTGACCTGCCCGGTCACGGCAAGTCGGGCGGGACCTTCGCGGACACGAATTTCTCTGATTACAAGGCGGCGGTTTTGGCGGCGGTCGAATATCTGCGCAAACAACATACGGCGCCCAGAATTCTGGTTGGTCATTCGCTTGGCGGGGCCGCGATCCTGGCAGCGTCTGCCGAAATTCCCGAAGCCAGTGCCGTTGCAACAATCGGTACGCCTGCGGACGTGAGCGAGGTTGTGCGCTTAATCGGGGCGTCACCGGAACAGGTGGAGGCGCAAGGAGAGGCGGCGGTTACGATTGAGGGTCGTCAGTTCGTTATTCGCCGCCAGTTTCTGCAGGACGCAGCGCGCCAGCAGATTGTCGATGCCTTGCCCGAATTGAGGAAGGCCTATCTCATACTGCATGCGCCGATGGACGAGATTATCGGCATAAACCATGCCGCCCGGCTCTATAGCGCTGCACGCCACCCCAAGAGCTTCATTTCGCTGGATCGGGCCGACCACCTGCTGCGCGACCCGCGCGATGCGGCTTATGCGGCGCGCGTTATTGCTGGTTGGGCGTCTCGCTATGTTGAGGAAGGCCCAGTCCATGGTGCGGGCGGCCATGACCACGTCGAAGTCAGTGAGATAGGCCAGGGTCAATTCCAAAATACGGTGCTGGCTGGCCGGCATCGCTTGTTCGCCGATGAGCCGGTTTCGGTCGGCGGTGACGACCTGGGTCCGTCTCCTTACGATTACCTTTCAATTGCGCTTGGGGCCTGCAAGTCGATGACCTTGCGGATGTATGCCCGGCATAAAGGCATTGATTTGGGGCGGATCTCCGTCGAGGTGCGGCACGGCAAGGTTGCAGCCGACCATTGCGAGGACTGCGGTGAGGCTGCGGCTGGGCGGGGCGGCCGTATCGACAGGTTCGAATGCGTGATTTCAATTGATGGCGACGTGGCACCGGAGGTGCGCGAACGGCTTGTCGAGATAGCGGGAAAATGCCCTGTTCACAAGACGTTACAACAAACAGCGGCGATCGTTACCCGGGTTGACGGCGATTTGGGCGACCACTGAAGGCGCGAGGGAAGCTTTTTGCTTGGCCTATTGTCCCACGGTTACGCCCAAAAGATAATGCGGTTTGGGACAAATACGCCTTTCTGGCCATGCTGCACCCGTTGATGCACCGCACCTGATCATGTTAGAGAACCGCGACTTCTGAGGAGTGAAAACCGGCTGACGCTGGCCCCGCTCCAGGCTTGCACCGAATTTTCCCGCGCAGGGTGAGGCTCAATCGGGTCTTTTTGCGCAGTCCGCAACGCGCTCTTTCAGCGCCTAAATGAGCCTTGAGACGTGGCGACAGACGATGTGATGATGGCCAGTGCGGCCGGCCGATATGCTGCTGCGCTCTTCGATTTGGCAAACGAAGAGAATCATGTGTCCCAGGTTGAAAGCGACCTTGGTGCGTTTCAGTCCCTTCTTGACATGAGTGATGACCTCACCAGCATGGTGAAGAGCCCGCTCTATTCTTCCGAAGAACAATCCGCCGCAATTGAGATGCTGGCCGACAAGGCCGGCATAGGCGCCTTGACGAAGAATTTTCTGCTGCTCGTGACCAAAAAGCGGCGGTTGCCTATTGTGGCTGACATCATCAAGGCATTCCGAGCCCTCCTGGCCCAGAGCCGTGGCGAAGTGCCAGCCGAGGTGACGAGTGCTGTCGCCTTGAACGAGGCACAGATTTCTGAGCTCAAGGAGATGCTCAAGGCTTCCGTGGGCAAAGACGTCAATCTCGACACCCACGTTGATCCCGCTCTGCTTGGCGGTCTGGTCGTAAAGATCGGCAGCCGGATGGTGGACACATCGCTTCGTACAAAACTTTCCAAGCTTCGGCTAAGCCTGAAAGAGGCCGGCTGAAGATTTACCAACACGATCCGGCGTCACGCCGGCAGATGCCTTTGAATGCGGCCCTGGCCGTACACGATAATGACGATGGTTGGCGGGCTTTTCAGTTTGTCAGCCGCAAGCACGAAATCTCACTGTCAGTTGGCTCGTCAGAGTGCTGGCACGTAATGAAACGCCTAGACAAGAGGTCAAGAGATGGAAATCCGGGCCGCAGAGATCTCCTCGATCCTGAAAGAGCAGATCAAGAACTTCGGCAAGGAGGCTGAGGTCTCCGAGATCGGCCAGGTGCTATCGGTCGGTGACGGTATCGCGCGCATATACGGTCTCGATAATGTGCAGGCCGGCGAGATGGTGGAGTTCCCCGGCGGCGTCCGTGGGATGGCTCTGAACCTTGAAGCCGATAACGTCGGTGTCGTGATCTTCGGTGACGACAGAAATATTAAAGAGGGTGACACGGTCAAGCGCACCGGTGCCATCGTCGAGGTTCCCGTCGGCAAGGGTCTGCTTGGACGTGTTGTAGACGGTCTGGGCAATCCGATCGATGGCAAGGGGCCGATCGAGGCGGACAGCTACAAGCGCGTGGACGTCAAGGCGCCTGGCATTCTTCCGCGTAAATCGGTGCATGAGCCGATGGCGACGGGGCTCAAGGCTGTCGACGCACTCATTCCGATCGGTCGCGGCCAGCGCGAACTCATTATTGGTGATCGCCAGACGGGTAAGACGGCGATCATCCTCGACACCTTCCTCAACCAGAAGCCGCTTAATGATGGCGACGACGAGAAGGCGAAGCTCTATTGCGTTTATGTGGCTGTCGGGCAGAAGCGGTCGACGGTGGCTCAGTTCGCCAAGGTGCTGGAAGAGCGCGGCGCATTGGAATATTCGATCGTCGTGGCGGCGACTGCGTCTGACCCCGCACCCATGCAATATCTGGCGCCCTTCACCGGTTGCGCGATGGGTGAATACTTCCGTGATAACGGAATGCATGCCGTGATCGCATATGACGACCTTTCCAAGCAGGCCGTGGCATACCGGCAAATGTCGTTGCTGCTGCGGCGCCCGCCAGGCCGTGAAGCGTACCCTGGCGACGTCTTCTATCTGCACTCGCGTCTGCTTGAGCGCGCTGCCAAGCTCAACGAAGATCATGGCGCGGGCTCGCTGACAGCGCTACCGGTGATCGAAACGCAGGCCAACGACGTTTCGGCCTACATTCCAACCAACGTCATTTCAATTACCGACGGTCAGATCTTCCTTGAGACGGATCTGTTCTTCCAGGGTGTCCGCCCGGCGGTGAACGTTGGTTTGTCGGTGTCGCGTGTCGGATCGTCGGCGCAGACCAAAGCGATGAAGTCGGTTGCCGGCAAAATCAAGGGCGAGCTGGCGCAGTACCGCGAAATGGCGGCCTTCGCCCAGTTCGGTTCCGATCTTGATGCGGCGACGCAGAAGCTCTTGGCGCGCGGTGCGCGTTTGACGGAACTCTTGAAGCAACCGCAATTCTCGCCGCTGAAAATGGAAGAGCAGGTTTGCGTGATCTATGCAGGCACGCGCGGTTATCTCGATCAGCTCGAGGTCAGTGCGATTGGAAAGTTCGAACAAGAACTTTTGAATTCGCTGCGTGACCAGCACAAGGAAATTCTAGAGGACATCCGCTCGACCAAGGCGCTGTCTGTCGATACCGAGAAAAAGCTTGTGGCGGTGCTCGATAAGTTCTCCAAGACCTTCACCGCTTAAGAGCCACGACAACACTGACTGTGAGGCGGGCTGAGGCCTGCGCCACACAAGGGTCGGGACAAACAACGGGATGCTCGAATGGCGAGCTTAAAAGATCTGCGTAATCGCATTGCTTCGGTCAAGGCGACGCGCAAAATCACCAAGGCGATGCAGATGGTTGCTGCTGCGAAGTTGCGGCGCGCCCAGGAGGCGGCAGTTGCTGCGCGGCCATATGCGCAGCAAATGGATGCCGTGCTGCACAACCTGGCCCAGGGCGTGGTGGATCGGGACAACGCATCGCCCTTGCTGGTGGGAACAGGCAAAAGCGACACGCATTTGCTGGTGGTGATGACGGCCGAGCGCGGCCTTTGCGGCGGTTTCAATTCCAACATCGCCAAGCTCGCGCGCTACGATGCCAGCAAGCTTCTCGACCAGGGCAAGACAGTCAAGATCATGACTGTCGGGCGGAAGGGAGCGGACAACCTGAAGCGCGATTACGGGAACAGGATCGTCGAGAAGCGCGACTTCAGGAATGTGCGACGCATCAGTTTCGCAGACGCGCAGGGTGTTGCGGACAAAATTCTGGAGATGTTCGAAGCTGGTGAATTCGATGTTGCCACGCTTTATTATTCAGAATTCATATCCGTCATTTCGCAGAAACCTACGGCGTTCCAACTTATTCCGGCGAACGTACCGGCCGCTGAGAGCAAGGATCGCTCCGCTGCTGTCTACGAATATGAGCCGGAAGAGAGTGTAATTCTCGACCATCTTCTGAAGCGCAACGTGGCGACGCAAATTTTCCGCGGCCTTCTTGAAAATGGTGCTTCTGAACAAGGGGCACGGATGAGCGCGATGGATAACGCCACGCGCAATGCCGGCGAGATGATCGACAAGTTGACGATCACATACAACCGTCAACGCCAAGCACAGATCACCAAGGAACTCATAGAAATCATCTCGGGCGCTGAAGCGCTCTAACGAACAAGCTGATCCGAATTCAAGGACGAGAACAATGGCTGACAGCAAGGTTGGTAAGATCCATCAGGTTACGGGTGCGGTTGTCGACGTACAGTTCGATGGTCATCTGCCTGCCATTATGAATTCGCTGGAAACGACCAATCAGGGCAATCGGTTGGTGCTTGAGGTGGCTCAGCACCTCGGCGAGCAAACGGTTCGCACGATTGCGATGGACTCAACCGAAGGGTTGGTGAGGGGCCAGGAAGTCAGCGATACGGGGAGGCCGATCGCGGTGCCCGTCGGCGAGGCGACGCTCGGGCGCATCATGAACGTCATTGGCGAGCCAGTGGACGAGGCCGGGCCGGTGAAGGGTGATGAAGACCGCCCCATCCACGCATCGGCGCCGGAATTCATCGAGCAATCGACCGAAGCGGAAATCCTGGTCACCGGCATCAAGGTGGTGGACCTGCTGGCGCCTTATGCAAAGGGCGGCAAGATCGGCCTGTTCGGCGGTGCGGGTGTTGGCAAGACCGTTCTCATCATGGAACTCATCAACAACATTGCCAAGACGCACGGCGGTTATTCCGTGTTTGCCGGTGTCGGTGAGCGTACGCGCGAGGGTAACGATCTCTATCACGAGATGATCGAATCGGGCGTGAACAAGGATCCCAAGGAGAACAACGGTTCGGCTGAGGGCTCCAAGTGTGCGCTGGTCTACGGTCAGATGAATGAGCCGCCAGGTGCGCGTGCGCGTGTCGCTCTTTCGGGGCTGACGGTTGCTGAATACTTCCGTGACCAGGGCCAGGACGTTTTGTTCTTCGTCGATAACATCTTCCGCTTTACGCAGGCCGGCTCTGAAGTGTCGGCGCTGTTGGGCCGCATTCCTTCGGCCGTGGGCTATCAGCCAACGCTGGCGACCGACATGGGGGCGCTGCAAGAGCGCATTACCTCCACACAGAAGGGCTCGATCACCTCGGTGCAGGCGATTTACGTTCCCGCCGACGACCTGACCGACCCGGCGCCGGCAACATCGTTTGCCCACTTGGATGCGACCACGGTTCTATCACGCGCCATTGCTGAGAAGGGCATTTATCCTGCCGTTGATCCGCTCGATTCTTCCTCGCGTATGCTCGATCCCAGAATTGTCGGTGAGGAGCACTACCAGGTGGCCAGGCGTGTGCAGGAAATTCTTCAGCGGTACAAAGCACTTCAGGACATCATCGCCATTCTGGGCATGGATGAACTTTCCGAGGACGATAAGCTGACGGTGGCGCGGGCACGCAAAATCGAGCGCTTCATGTCGCAGCCGTTCGACGTCGCCAAGGTGTTCACGGGCTCAGACGGCGTGCAGGTTCCGCTCGCCGAAACGATCAAGGCCTTCAAGGGCCTGTGTGACGGTGACTACGACCATCTGCCCGAGCCGGCCTTCTACATGGTTGGCACGATAGACGAAGCGATCGAGAAGGCTGAGAAGCTGGCTGAAGCGGCATAACCGGGGGCGGCTAAAAAAGGTGATGCGCTTTGCGTGCGGAATCGGTGTAAGCCATTCAAAGCTACAAAGTGCCGCCAGATCGGGGCGCGTATCACCGTGGAGGGACATTATGGCCGACGAGATCGAAGACGACGACGTTGTGGTTGAAGGTGACGAGGAGTTCGGTAGTTGCTGTTCGGAATTGCGCGAGGCGATGAGCGGTAACGAGTTCGAACCGTTAATTGTCGTTGGCGAGGACGACGTTCTTTATATGTCTGTCGGTCTTATCGATATTGAGGGCGAAGAGCCTGGAATGGTCGATCACCCGGTGTTTTTCTGCCCGTTCTGCGGAACAGAGCTGCAGACCAAGGACGAGGTTCGCCAGGATGGCGAGGTGGTGAACTGAGTGAAGTCCGTTAACGTTTCATCGAATCGCTAACGGGCTCTACACTCTTGTTTTTGGAGCATGTTTTACACGCTGAACCGCTTCACACTTCAGCTAAACATGCTCTAGGCAGCGTGGGCCGGGCCGTGGGTTTGGCTTTTGAGAGAGATAGTGGCCGCGCCGTCCGTTAAGCGGCGCGGTGGTGTTAGTGTTCAACGCAAGGACTTTAAGGCGATGTCAGGGACGTTCAGGTTTGAGCTGGTTAGCCCAGAGCGGATTTTGCTATCTGATACCGCAGAAGAAGTCATCGTGCCGGGTGTAGAAGGCGAGTTCACTGTGCTGGCCGGGCACGCACCCGTGGTTTCGGCAATTCTTCCTGGCGTGATCCATGCAAAGCTGATGGCCTCTACCAAAGGCATTTATGTCGATGGCGGGTTTGTCGAGGTCAATCCGGAATCGGTTACGGTTCTGGCGGATAGCGCGTTCATTGTGGATGAAGCCGATGAACGACAGCTTGCTGATGCGCTGAGCGATGCTGAGCGTGCGCTTGACCAGGCGAACGACGACGATGCGTTGCGGCATGTCACGTCTGCGATCGAGCACCTTAAGGGGCTTCAGCGCAAGCGAGGCATCTAGCCCGCCTTTCTCACGAGAGCACGGCCGTCATCGCGCTGAACCGCTGAACCTGCTTTAAGTTTTGGTTACGGTGGCGGCCGTTGTGGAATGGCCAAGCTGCTGGTCAATCAGAAATTATTAAGTTCCGGCTCAAATTTTTTATAGGCCGTGATCAATTCAGCCCGATAGCGTTGCGGATAACATTGGATTCTGGCTTCCTGAAAAGATTTGGGCTTTGAGGCGAGTACGCGATTAACTGCTTCAATAACAGTCTTGCCAACCGCGTTTTTTGTGCAGCCGACATATCCTTCTATGTATGGCTCATTGCGGGTTTCCTCGATTGGGATGACGACGAAATCGAGCTGTGTGCCGCCTTGCGATAGAAGCGTCGATTCATAAGGCAGATACTGCACAATGTAGTCTACCCGCCCATTCAGGAGTAGCAGCGCCAAGGTTTGGTATTCGTCTGCAGCCAGTGTGATGTTGGGAAAGGGTTTATCCAGATACTGAAATTTTTCGAGGGCGGGATGGGCACCAAAAGCGGTAATGGCGCCTCGCAGGTTTTCTTCGTGCATCAATTTCTCGATGGATACATAACCATCTGAATTCTTCGACACACTCAAGATCCTAGCTGCAGCCTCTTTGCGGGCGAAAATCACCTGGTGCAAATGGATGCTATTCACTTTGGAAATATGAGCGATTTCTGAAATGGTATTCAGTGTTGCTGAAGCGTGACAAACGGCGCGGTTTGGACTGCGGTCTTTGATCAGCTCGACGGCGCGCATTGTCGACATTTCGAGGCTCACGTGATCGAACTGAGGCAAGGCGGCCTGGTATGCGGCTATCATTTTGTCAAACAGCCCTTCGTTTTCATGAGGGCCATATCGGATGTAAAAGGGTGGCCAATCGATTGTGCGCCAAATTATCTTGGGGCGTGATTGCGAATGCGCGGCCGGAGCTGAAAGGACTGTGATCGTTAAAAACAAGATTGCACTCAAACCGGCTGTGTAGACTTTGAACGTCACGATCAACCTTCCTGGACGCAAATCTAATTTTCTGGACTAAATCCTACGTTCTTCTGCGGGACTTGAAAATTCCGAGTTTGATCTAACGCCAGAGCCAACGCCAGTTCACATCAAGTATCTGCTGCGAATGTTCCCAATTCCTGCAGCACGGCACGGTAGACCTCTCTTTTGAACGGTACTATGAGGTCCATCAATTCCGACTTGCGCGCCCATTTCCACGCATCGAATTCAATTTCCTGATCAGGCGGAGAAATGTTGATTTCACTATCTTCGCCGTGAAAGCGCATGGCAAACCATTTCTGCGTCTGGCCGCGGTATCTGCCACCCCACTTGGTGCCGATCAACTCAGCGGGCAGATCGTAGTTCAGCCATGCCGACTGCTGGCCAATCAGGTCTACAGAGCGAATGCTGGTTTCTTCAAATAGTTCCCGCTTGGCGGCAAGTTCAGGGTTTTCACCTTCGTCAATGCCACCTTGCGGCATTTGCCACCAGGCACCGTGATCTATCTTGTTCTTGGCGTCGGAACGGCGGCCAATCCAGATCAAACCATCCTTGTTTAGAACCATGATGCCGACGCAGGGCCGATAAGACAGTGATGTGGGAACTTCGGACAAATCGCATCTCCAGGCGTATGGCGCTACAAGCTCTTGTTTGGGAGTATGTTTTTCACGCCGAACCGGTATCCACTTCGTCGGAAAATGCTCTAGGATCAAAAACGTATATCGTGTTGCTGTATGAAAGAGAGCTTAGCGGATTGCGTGGTTGCGGCAAGACCTTGAGGCTGTGATCTTCGGGTTTGGGACGATGCGCATCAGTCAACGAAAAAGGGGCACACAACGGCGCCCCTTTTTCGTTTTGCGTCTTCGCAACAACATTTTTCGTGCGCTGCAGCGCAGTTAAGCTCAATTGGCTTTTTTCTCAGGCGGTTGTGGAGAAGCGCTGGTGGTTGCAGTTCCTGTAATCTGGCCGCGCAGGAATTTAAGCGCATACTGAAGTTGCGTATCTTTTTCGGCCTCCTTGGGAACGTAGGCAGATGAACCCGACTGTTCATCTTCTTCCTTGTCGTTCTTGAGGTGGCCTCGCAGGCTGGCTTCGCCGCGGACGTTGGACTTTTTCGCCTTCGCCTTCATCTCTTCCGGCAACTCCTGCTCGACGACGATGTCGGGGGCGATGCCCTTGGCCTGTATCGAGCGGTTGGAGGGTGTGTAATAGCGCGCCGTGGTTAGACGGATTGCGCCGTTCGCACCCAGAGGGATGATCGTTTGGACCGAACCCTTGCCAAATGAGCGTGTGCCGATGACGGTCGCACGTTTGTGGTCCTGAAGCGCGCCGGCGACGATTTCAGAAGCCGAAGCCGAACCGCCGTTTATGAGGACGGCAACTTTCTTGCCAGCAGTGATGTCGCCGGGGCGAGCCTGGCTGCGTTGGGTTTCCTCGTTGTTGCGCCCCTTTGTGAGCACAATGGCGCCGCGCTCAAGGAAGTCGTCGGAAACGGCAATTGCCTGATCGAGTAGCCCACCTGGATTGTTGCGCAGGTCGATGATGTAGCCTTTCAGATCCTTGCCGATTGTCTTGTCTAGATTCTGAATGGCGCGGACCAGATTGGCGTGTGTCTGTTCGTTGAATGTCGATACCTTGATGTAGGCGACGTCCCCTTCCTGACGTGACTTAACCGCGTTGATACGGATCACGTCGCGGACGATCTTGATCTCGATGGGCTCTTCGTGATCCTTGCGCACGATGGACAGCGTTATCGGCGTGTTGACGGGGCCGCGCATCTTTTCGACAGCCTGTTCAAGCGTCAGGCCGACGATCTGCTCACCGTCGAGATGCGTGATCAGATCGTTTGCCAGAACACCTGCACGTGCGGCGGGTGTTTCGTCGATCGGGGCCACCACCTTGACCACGCCGTTTTCCATCGTGACTTCGATACCAAGGCCACCGAATTCACCACGTGTCTGCACCTGCATGTCGCGGAAGTGTTTGGGGCTCAGGTACGCAGAATGCGGGTCGAGCGATGTGAGCATGCCATTGATGGCGCTCTCGATCAGCTTGTTGTCGTCGGGTTTCTCGACATAATCGGAGCGCACGCGCTCAAGCACGTCTCCGAACAGATCGAGCTGCCGATAAAGATCAGAATTTGAAGTTGTCGCGGAATGAGTCTGCGACACGTTGAGGACGGTTGCTGCTCCGGCAAAACCTGTCATCAGCAGAAATGTCCAGAATGCGAAGTCTGTCTTGCGCATTATCCTTGTACCTTCTCAGGACTGTTGGCCCACCAGGGGCTTGGGTCGATGGGAGTGCCTTCCTTACGGAATTCTACATAAAGAACTGGGGCATCGGTTTGGTCTTTCACCGTGCGCCGCATGGCGCTGCCACTCATGGTTCCGACCGGTTCTGCTGCGAGTACGAATTGCCCCGGCCCAACATCGATCCGGGATAAGCCTGCCAGCAGAATATGATAACCGCCGCCAGCATTTATTATCAATAGCTGGCCGTAGCTGCGAAATTCACCAGCGTAAACAACCCAACCGTCACACGGAGAAGTGATCTGGCCGCCCGATCGGGTTTCCAGGACAATTCCTTTTGAATTGCCGCCATACTGGGTTTTTTCGCCAAATGCCAGAACTGTTCTGCCGGCGGCCGGCATGGGAAGGCGTCCGCGCGTTTTGTAGAACGGCAGGGCCGGTTTAATGCGTCCGGTGTTGCCGGTACCAAGATCGCCAGACTTGGGGCGCAACTCAATGATCTGTCCGGGTTTTGGAATGTTTAACGCGACCTTAGTACCCGCAGAGGCGCCTGGAGCCGGGTCCGGAGTTACGATGAGCGGGCCTGCTGCAGTTGGAACGTCGTGTTGAGCTGGCTTTTCAGGGGGAAGTTCTTGCGCTTTTGCGGCGGCAATTTCCTTCTCATAGCTGCCAAGTTTGGTGTTGTCCTTCACCGCCTGGTCGAGCTTCGTGATGAGTTCACTCAAATCGGAAACAGAGCGGGAAAGCTCAGTTGCGGCTGTACGTACGTCAGCTAGTTCATCCTGGCGCTGATCGAGCGACTTCTTGCGCTCTTCCACCAATCCGGCAAGTTTGGTCTGGGCTTGCGTCAACCTGGCCGTTTCCGACTTGAGACGGTTACTCTCGTTGCGTATGTCGCTCATTACGCGAACCAGTTCCTGGAGGCGGCCGGACAATTGCATCGCCTGCCCGCGCAATTCGGGAAATGCCGCAGCAAGAAGCATGGCTGAGCGGACCATTTGGAGCGCGTCAGCACGTCGCGTAATCATGACCGGCGGCGGATTGCGGCCCATGCGCTGCAGCGCGCCCAATAACCGTGCGATTTGGCCGTGACGCTTGTTCAGCGAGCCGCGAACAATCTTTTCCTGCGCTTCCAGTTCCGACAGGCGCCCTTCGATCGATGACATCTTGGCTTCGCTCTTTTGAATGAGAGCGGCAGTTTCAAGGAGTCGTTGTTTGAGGCGTTCGCGTTCAGCGTCGATCTCGGCAATATCTTTGGTCAGCGCCGTTTCGCGGTCCCGTACTGTTTTAAGTTCGCCTTCCTGTGTTTGCAGGCGTTTGAGCGCGGCGTTGGGGTCATCAGCCGAACTGGTTGCTGGTTTGGTCTGCGCAGCAGCAGACGGCATGACATCAAGAAGATGTGCTGCGAGTGGTCCGCTCAAGCCAAATACTGCGACGAATGCCAATTGGCGAACGATGCCTGCGGTGCGGCCCCTGGCCGTCACCTGGTTGCACGGCATGCCTGCCATTTCATGGCTCAAACTTAATCCCTCGCGGCAGAAAACCTGTTTGGATTGGCCCGGCTTGTGACTTTGACTACGCCAGGATCGCCGGGCTGGCTTAATGATTCGCAAAATTAAGGCAATTGCAGGCCGGTGCCAAAGCCTAAGACGCTCGCTCCCGCGCTCTACAGCACGCGTGTGCTTCCTTCGTACCGGTCGGGAGCGTTCATTAAGCGCCATCCCTGCGATGGACGGACGCGGTTTGGTGCATGTCGTTTGCCCGGACGATGTAGCGGCGCTATCACAGGGCTTGAAAATCCAATTGGCGAGTGAGTGTCAGCCATGCAGGCGCCCCTTTATTATTTGTCTACAATCGCTGTCTTGGCGGTTTTGACGGTCCTTTTGATGGGGCTTTGGAACCTGATGCGAAAGAATCGCAGCAGTAACCTCAGCCAGAAACTGATGCGCTGGCGTGTCGGGCTTCAGTTCTTGGCCATTTTGCTGATCATCGGTTATTTGCTGGTCAAGGCGTAAGCGGGGTTCGCCCGCCCCGGCAGGGTGGCTTTGATTTGCCGGCATATCGTTATCCAGAGCGGCGCAGTAGATGGTCAAACTCAACAAGATTTACACACGAACGGGCGATAAGGGCACGACGGGCCTGGGCACTGGTGCGCGTGTCCCAAAATACGATGTCAGGATCGCGGCCTACGGTACGGTCGATGAGACAAACGCCGTCATCGGCGTTGCTCGACTGCACATGGAAAAACCATTCCAGGCCGTTGATGCGATGTTGATGCGGATACAAAACGACCTTTTCGACTTGGGCGCTGATCTGTGCGTGCCCGATACCGGAGAGGACCTGGGCTATGAGCCATTGCGCATGTCGGACGAGCAGGTCTTGCGCCTTGAGCACGAGATCGACACGCTCAACGCCGAGCTTGAGCCGCTAAAGTCCTTCGTTCTGCCCGGCGGCACGGCCGCCGCCGCACATCTGCACATCGCAAGAACCGTTTCGCGGCGCGCTGAGCGGCTGATGACGGAGCTTGCGGCAGATCAGTCTGAACCGGTCAGTGCGGCGGCGCTGAAATATATCAACCGCCTATCGGATTTTCTTTTCGTCGCAAGCCGTTACGTGAACGATCGTGGCGAGCGGGACGTGCTTTGGGTGCCGGGAAAAAATCGCTAGAGCACCGATCCGATGGAATCGTGTCGGCGCTCTAGCTTCTTGTTTGGTCGCATTTTCTGCGACGAACCGGTGTCCACTTCGTCGGAAAATGCTCCAGAGCGCTTTTCGATCCGATGGAATCGAACCGGCGCTCTAGCTTTTTGTTTGATCGCATTTTCTTCGACGAACCGGCGTCCACTTCGTCGGAAAATGCTCCAGAGCGCTTTTCGATCCGATGGAATCGAACCGGCGCTCTAGCTTTTTGTTTGATCGCATTTTCTGCGACGAACCGGTATCCACTTCGTCGGAAAATGCTCTGGCCTCATTTGGCTCGTAGCGCATGGAGGGCGTGTGCTGCTGGACCAACCGGCCGCTCCCGTGGCATTGAAGTCTATAACCGGTCCCACCTCACCCTTTCCAACAGCAAATAGGTTCGCGCCCGTGTTTGTGCCGCTGCAGGACGACAATCCCCTCAAGTATGTTCATCGTCAGTACGTTACCTTTACCTTGATTGGCCTCAACGTGGCGATCTTCCTGGCGACCATGGCGGAGGGCGGCCGGGAAGCGCTGATGGCCAGTTTCGCCGTTGTGCCAGGCGAACTTTTCGGTTTCGGATATGGGCCGGTTCAGTCTGTGGGATTTTCGGAAAACCTGACGCTCATAAGCTACATGTTTTTTCATGGCGATCCGCTGCATCTGGCGGGCAATATGCTGTTCTTGTGGGTTTTCGGGGATAACGTGGAAGATGCGATGGGGCACATTCGGTTCATCGCCTTCTACCTGTTGTGCGGCATATTCGCCGGGTTGACGCACGCCTGGATCACGCCTGATTCGGAGGTGCCTTTGATTGGCGCAAGCGGGGCTGTGGCGGGCGTTATTGCCGCCTACCTGATGCTGCACCCCAGGGTGCGCGTGTGGGTATTGGCGTTCAAGGTGCTGCCGTTGCGAGTCAGTGCGGCGGTAGTGCTAGGTATTTGGATTATAACGCAAATTGTTATGGTTCTGGTGCCAAGCATGGGGCCGGTGGCGTGGTGGGCGCACATTGGTGGCCTGGTGGCGGGGGCGGTGCTCGTGCCGTTTTTCAAGCGGCCAGACGTGCCGCTATTTGACCGCGGCCTGCCTGCGGCGCGCTGATGAGCCGGCTATGCACACGGGGTGTGCTTCGGGCACAGCTTGCATAAAGTATAATCAATTTTCCCACCGTGCCGAGCGGTTCCGTCCGTCGGTCCAATTGACTCGCGACACTCCCACAAATAGGCTGCCGTTTCGCAACTGCGAACAGCATAAGCGTATCTGCGACCCGTTCGTCCAGCGGCTGACGCTTAGCCAGAGGTTTGCGGTGCACAAGGGCTGTAGATGACCACGCCCCGTGGCCTCGCGGAGGAATGTGGAGCATCTCAGTTGGTCGCACACTTCGTTCCAGCGGGGACAATGGCTTGGGGCGATGACGTGTGCATGAAAACCGACGCATGACAAAAATAAGAGGCTGGGGACCGCTGCGGAGATGAAGATACTGGTGCCGGTTAAGCGTGTGGTTGACTATAACGTCAAGATCCGCGTGAAAGCCGACGGGTCGGGCATTGAGCTCGCAAACGTCAAAATGTCCATGAATCCATTCGATGAAATTGCCGTCGAAGAAGCGGTGCGGATCAAGGAAAAGGGTGGCGCTGAAGAAGTCGTCGCCGTGTCGATAGGGGCTGCCAAGGCGCAAGAAACGTTGCGCACGGCAATGGCCATCGGGGCCGACCGGGCCATCCATGTCACCGTTGGCGATGATGTGCGGGTGGAACCTCTGGCAGTTGCCAAACTGCTCAAAGCGCTGGTGGATGAGGAAAAGCCAGACCTGGTCATCCTCGGTAAGCAGGCCATTGACGATGATTCAAACCAGACCGGGCAAATGCTGGCAGCGCTGCTGGGATGGCCGCAGGGCACTTTTGCGTCAAAGGTTGAGCTTTCTGATGGGCAAGTCGCCGTGACGCGCGAAGTCGACGGCGGATTGGAGACGATCGGGCTGAAGTTGCCGGCCGTGATCACCACGGACCTTAGGCTGAACGAACCGCGCTATCCCACGCTTCCCAACATCATGAAGGCGAAGAAAAAGCCGCTCGATACGAAAAAGCCGGACGAACTGGGTGTCGACATTACGCCGCGGCTGGAAGTGCTGAACACCGCCGAGCCTGCCAAACGTGAAGCTGGGGTGAGGGTGGAGAGTGTTTCGGAGCTGGTCGACAAGCTCAAATCCGAAGCGGGGGTTTTATGACATGGCGATTTTAGTCCTCGCAGAACACGACAACGCAACGCTCAACCCTGCTACGCACAAGGCGGTGTCTGCAGCAACGCAGATCGGCAGCGATATCCACGTGGTGGTCGCCGGTTCGGGTGCGCAGGCGGTGGCAGATCAAGCGGCGAAAATCGATGGCGTCAGCAAGGTGCTGTTGGCAGACGGTGAGCAATTTGCTCATGGATTGGCGGAAGAGGTTGGCGCGCTCTTGGTGGAGCTCATGTCGTCCTATGACGTCCTGGTGGCGCCAGCGACGGCAAGCGGCAAAAACATCCTGCCACGTGTCGCAGCGCTCCTTGATGTCATGCAGATCTCCGACATCATTGCCGTCAAGTCGGTAGATACGTTTGAGCGGCCCATCTATGCCGGCAACGCAATTCAAACGGTGAAATCCGGTGAGGCGAAGAAAGTCATCACGGTGCGCGTGGCGGCATTCGCGGCCGCGGGCGAAGGCGGTAGCGCCACCGTGGAGAAGGTTACAGCGCCTGAGGCAGTGGGCCTTTCCACGTTCAATGGCGAGGAGCTGACGCAATCGGATCGGCCTGATCTGGCGGCGGCACGCATCGTCATTTCCGGTGGGCGCGGGCTTCAGTCCGGCGAGAATTTCGAAAAGTTGATTGCTCCAGTCGCCGACAAGCTCGGTGCCGCGATTGGCGCATCGCGCGCTGCGGTGGATGCTGGATTCGTCCCCAACGACATGCAGGTTGGCCAGACCGGAAAGGTGGTCGCGCCGGAGCTGTACATTGCGGTCGGTATTTCAGGTGCAATTCAGCATCTGGCTGGCATGAAAGATTCAAAGGTTATCGTGGCCATCAATAAAGACGAGGAAGCGCCAATATTCCAGATAGCAGACTATGGGCTTGTGGCAGACCTGTTTCAAGCGTTGCCAGAGTTGGCTGCCGAACTGGAAAAGTGAGCGGTTAGAAGAAAAGAAAAAATACCTATGATCTGAGCCGGGGCAGCATCGCAGGGGCGCGCTTGCCGGCAGAGTGTCGGTCGACAGAAAGGGCCAACAACATGGACGCAGTGGTCAAGGAGCGGAAGAAAACCAAAGTGAGTGCTGGCGTGGAAAAAAAATTGCCTACGCGGATCAAAAAGGTGGGCATTATTGGCGCGGGGCAAATGGGAAACGGCATTGCCCATGTCGTGGCGCTGGCCGGTTATGACGTAGCGCTTAACGACCTCAAGAAAGAGGCCGTGGAAAATGCCGTCAAGCTTATCGAAAAGAATATGGGACGGCAGGTCACCAAGGGAATGATCTCGGAGGATGACCAAGGCGATGCGCTCAAGCGCATCTCATATGCACCCGACTACAAGGCGTTTGGCGATTGCGATTTGGTGATTGAAGCGGCGACCGAAGACGAAAGTGTCAAGCGCCGCATTTTTATGGACCTTTGTCCAGACCTGAAGAAAGACGCCATACTGGCAACCAACACGTCTTCAATTTCGATCACGCGGCTTGCCTCCACAACCGATCGCCCAGAACATTTCATCGGCATGCACTTCATGAATCCGGTTCCGTTGATGGAGCTGGTTGAACTCATTCGGGGTATTGCAACCGAAGACGAGACGTTCGGTGTGGCTCGGAAGTTTGTGCAAAGCCTGGGCAAGCGCACGGCGGTTTCAGAAGATTTCCCCGCATTCATCGTCAATCGTATTCTGCTTCCGATGATCAACGAGGCCGTGTACACGCTTTATGAGGGTGTTGGCACGGTGGAATCGATCGACAAGGCCATGAAGCTGGGCGCACACCATCCCATGGGGCCATTGGAACTGGCTGATTTCATTGGGCTGGACACCTGTCTGTCCGTGATGCAGGTGCTTTATGAAGGCCTGGCCGATTCCAAGTACCGCCCTTGTCCGCTTCTGGTGAAGTATGTCGAGGCAGGTTGGCTCGGCCGAAAAACGAAGCGCGGTTTCTATGATTACCGGGGTGAGGTTCCCGTGCCCACACGCTGAGTGGTTGTCGGCGAACCCGGTTCCAGGTTTAAGTTTGATGAACGGGCGCCTTCGTGGCGCCCGTTTGCTTTTGTCTGGAGACCGTTCACGTTTCATGGAATTGGAATCCGGCTCTATGCTTTTGATTGTCGCCAAGTTTTTCACGCCGAACCGCTGCACACTTCAGCTAAACATGCTGTTTGGCCTGGAGCATGTTTTTCACGCCGAACCGCTGCACACTTCGGCTAAACATGCACTTTGGCCTGGAGCATGTTTTTCACGCCGAACCGCTGCACACTTCGGCTAAACATGCACTTTGGCCTGGAGCATGTTTTTCACGCTGAACCGCCGCACACTTCAGCTAAACATGCTGTAATCGTGTTACCGTCTGACCGGTTCAAAAGGGGTCAGCAGATGAGCTACGACCTTTATCTCATTCCACAAGTTGCTTTCGGGCCGGAAAAGTTCGCTGCCTATTTCAAGCCTCGGCCGCCATATGCTGCGAACGAGGATGGGAACGAAGTGCGCTACTGGAACGAGGAAACCGGGGTCTATTTCACGTTTTCGCTGATACCGCCGCTGAGCGAGGCTGAAATTCGCGAAGAGGTTCAACTGGATCCTGAACTGGCCGACGACAAAAGATGGCTTGCCGAGCAGCGGTCCACGCGAGTGCTGTTCAACATGAACTACATGCGACCGCATGTGTTCGGGATCGAGGCTGAGCCGGAGGTCGCAAGTTTCATAAAAGCGTTCAAGTGTAAAATTTCAGATCCCCAAACCGATGGCATGGATCAAGGGGCGTTTTCGCGGGACGGTTTCCTCAGGGGTTGGAACGCCGGTAATCGTTTCGGTTATCAGGTCGTTTTATCGCGCAACGAGCTTCCCGTTTCGGAAGATCTACTTGCTGGGTTGCTCACAGACTTTGGCTGCTTTGCTGCGCCTTCGCAAGATATTGCCGATGTGTGGTCCTGGAACTACCGGCTTATTCAATATCAGGCCACGGTCGAGGCGAAGGGACACCATGTTTTTGCACCAAGGATCATGTGGGGTCGCGAACTCGAAAGCGAAGAGCTGATCCGGTTCGTGATCTGGCGGGCTGGCATAGCGACGATCCTTCCCGGCGAGGCCAGTCATGTGCTGGTAGGGCGCGAGGTCAAATCCAAGCGGCTAAAGGCGAGGTTCGGTTTTGGCAGGCGGGTTAAAGCGGTGGAAGAAACCTATCTGCTTGTTCGTCGTGACGACCTCATCGATGTCTTGCCTAAAATTGCGCATGTCCATGCCAACGGACGCGATTTGATTTATTGTCCTGCCGGTAATGCGGCCTTTGATGAAGCGTTCTGGAGTGGGTTTGGCAGCTTGCGATCGACCAGCGAACCTTCAACGCTGGTTGAACTTGCATCGCCCGACAGCGTGCTGGATGCTGACATCTTTGATGCGTTGCTCAGTCGGGTTAGGACGGAATAGGCAGAGCATGCGGGCTGACATCAAAGCCGCGGCATAGATCTAATTCAATGGAGCTAAAAACTGGTGAGACGGAGTGAGGGGAAGGTTGCGGTTGTCACAGGTGCAGGCTCGGGCATTGGGCGCGCGGTGGCACTTGCCCTTCAGGGGGATGGTTTCAATGTATCGCTAACCGGCCGTCGGGTGAGCGAGCTTGAGGCGACAAAGGCGAATGCTGCGCCGGGTGGTGGCGACATGCTGGTAGCGGCGGCAGACGTAGCGGATCATGCAGCAGTAAAGGCACTTTTCGATGCCACGGTCGAACGATTCGGGCGCGTCGATCTGTTGTTCAATAACGCGGGTGTTTTTGCGCCGCCAGTGCCGCTTGAAGAATTGCCAGTGGAGACGTGGCGACAGATGGTCGATGTCAATTTAACGGGCGTGTTCCTGTGCTGTCAGCAGGCAATTGCGATCATGAAAAAGCAGGCGCCGCGTGGCGGAAGGATCATCAACAACGGGTCTATTTCAGCGCATTCTCCGCGACCGTTTTCAGCCGCCTATACGGCCACCAAGCACGCAATCACCGGTCTGACCAAGTCAATCGCGCTTGATGGCAGGGGTTTTGATATCGCGTGCGGGCAGATCGATATCGGCAATGCGGCAACGCAGATGACTGAACCGATGGCGCGCGGACACGGTGCCTTGCAGGCAGACCTTTCCAAGAAGGTTGAGGCGCGCATGGACGTATCCCACGTTGCCGACGCTGTGCTTTACATGGCGCGTTTACCGCTAGACACCAATGTATTGTCGATGACGGTGAAGGCGACGGAGATGCCGTTCGAGGGGCGTGGGTGAAGCTGCTAGTTTGTTTGTTGCCCAGGTGATCTGGTCATTCGTCTGTTGTGCTGATCTGGTCAACCCGCGTTGGATGCTGCCGCTGGCTGTAGTTGCTCGCGGAGGACTTCGCGTTCCTGCTTAATGGAGCGACTGATCGATTCCTGGCTCAAACCCATGCCAACGAGTGCTGCGCGCGATAGCTGCAAACTGGCTTCGACTGTTTCTGGCACGGCGTCGGTTACGCCGGTGGTGTAGAGATGGCGTGCGTGTTCACCGTCGCGGGCGCGTGAAACAATCGTGATTTCGGGGCGTAGGGCGCGCACCTGTTCCACCACTTCGTCAATGATCTTGGCCGACTGAACTGTGACGATGACGCTTGTCGCACCGGCGATGCCGCAGGCTTCCAAGAAGGCACGATTTGTGGCGTCGCCGAAGTAGACGTCGTGACCTTTGTGCCGGTCATTGATGACGGATGAGGCATTGTGATCAATGGCGACGTAGGGGATGTCGTGCATCTTGAAGAGGTCGCACACGACCTTGCCCATCCGTCCGTAGCCCACAACGATGGCGTGTGCTTTATGCGGATCGGGCGTGATGAGGGTTGCCGGCTCCGGTACCGGCGTGTCGGTATATCGAGCAGCGAGGTGGCGGCCAACGTAAGCCATCATGGGTATCAGTGCCATCGTGAGTGATGTGACGGTGAGTGTGAAGGAGGCCACGGTTTGGCCTACGATCCCGAGGCTGGCCGCCAGTCCCACACCGACAAAGGCGAATTCGCCACCGGGGCCAAGCAGGAGCGCAGCCTCTATGCTAACTGGTCTGGTAAGCTTGAAGACCTGCGCGATCATGACAAAAAGGATGGCTTTTCCCACGATCAAAGCCACCACGCCTGCCAGGATCCAATGCGGTTCGCGGACAACCTCTCGCACGTCGATGCTCATGCCGACGGTAAAGAAGAACATTCCAAGTAGTAGGCCCTTGAATGGCTCGGTGGTTGCCTGAACCGCGCGACGATATTCCGTGCCGGCAAGCAGAAGCCCGGCGATGAAAGCGCCGAGTGCCATCGACAAACCGGCCAAGGCCGCGATCACGCCCATCAAGATAATGACAAACAGCGTGGCGGCCATGAACAGTTCGTTGGACCTGGTGGCGGCGACAACGCGGAACAAGGGCCTGAGAAACAACCGGCCGATGAGGATGATAATGGAGACGGCGAGTGCGGCCTGAAGCATCGCGGTGCCGACATTGGTAAAAACAGAACCCTCTCCGCCTGAAGCCAGCAACGAGATGAAAATCAACAGCGGTACCACAGCAAGGTCTTGTGCAAGCAGCACCGAAAAGCTGACGCGGCCGGTGACGGTCGCGAGCCGGTCTTCACGGGAAAGCACTTCCAGAACGATGGCGGTGGATGACAATGCCAGCGATCCACCCAGGATCACCGAGACCGGTCCTGATAAACCGAACATTGAGGCGATGCCGGCAATGGCGGCACTCGTAACGGCGATCTGCAGCCCGCCCAGACCGAAAACAAGCCGGCGCATCGTGATTAGGCGCTCAAATGAGAGTTCAAGGCCGATCAGGAAGAGGAGGAAGACGATACCCAGTTCGGCGATACCAGCCACGTTCTTGGCATCGGTCACCGTCAACCAGTACAGCGGTGGGATCTCGGTTACGTAGGACCCAAGGCCAAGTGGACCCAACACTGCACCAGCGCCGAGATAACCAACGACTGGGCTTAGCCCCCATCTGGTCAGCAACGGAACGACCATGCCCGCAGTACCAAGCACGACCAGGGCATCACTGTAGGCTGGTATATTGATTGCGGCGGCCATTCGATACGTCTTTGAATTTGGTTCTTGTACTGGTTCGTGGCGAGATTTCGTGGCGCACTTGAATTGGGCGCAAATTGGCTATGCGATGGTGACGATCATTACTGCAAACAGTTAATCAATTTGAGCCGACGTTCCGAACGTGTTTCGACGCCAAACGTCTTTGCTATTGTTTATATGTAGTTGGGGTATGGCTTGCTTAAGAGGCGGCGCGTGCAGATGAATACGTGCTATGGCAGCAGCGCCACAGATTGCGGCTGGCGCCTGCTTGTCGGCTCAGTTTCACTTCGTGGTGTTGAGCCCTGAAAGGAAGCTCGCGAGATCGTCGGTCATGTGGTGGATGTGCTTGGGCGGTTGCACCCAACCCTTGATCTTGGACTGGGCGGGGTGGTCCATATAGTTTGAATGAACGAGTACCGTGGTCATGCCCAATTCGTGCGGTGCCAAAAGGTTGTGCGGCATGTCTTCGAACATCGCTGCATCTTGCGGTTTAATTCCGTGCGCGCCGATGAGGTGATCGTAGGCTTCGCGTTGTTCTTTTGGCACGAACCCGGTGGCAACGATGTCGCAAATGTCTTCAAACAGATGCAGGATGCCTAACTTTCCAGCAACGTTTTCAGCATGGCGGCGCGAGCCTGCGGTGAAGATGAGCTTGCGGCCGGGCAGTTTTTCGATAGCGGCGGCAAGATCGGGGTGCTCGGGAACGGGCGACAGGTCGATGTCGTGCACGTAGTCGAGAAAGGCTGAAGGCTCCAACTTGTGGATCTGCATCAGCCCGGCGAGCGTGGTGCCGAACTGGCGATAATAGCTTTTTTGAAGGTGGCGTGCGTAATCGTAGGACACGCCCAGATAATTCTGTATGAATTCACCCATGCGGTGGTCGACCTGAGCGAACAAATTGCAATCTGCTGGATAAAGCGTGTTGTCGAGATCGAAAACCCAAACACGCGTGGAGTCAAATCCCGGGCGGTTCAGGATTTTTTGCGCTTCGCTGCCAGAGTCTGGCTTGGCGGTTTGTTCCGTTTCGACGTCGTTGTGTTTTGGGGGCATTCAATCGTCCGCTTTGGATCGATGGTGTCGGTGTAAATCGTGGTTTTGCATACATGAGAACGATGCCAGCGTCATGTCTTGAAAATTCGGGCAAACGAGAGGCCGACGAGATGACAAACGGGCTGATGTGCTTATGGCGCCTCTTGAGGTTCTGAAGCCAGAACAGCGGGAAAGGCTTTTGCAGTTTGAAGCAGGCTTTGCAGGTTATTCGCTGTGACGGGTCCGTTTTCAGCGAGGTACTTTTCAAGCCATCGCTTCAGGTATGGCTGGCGGTCCAGGCGGTCAAACAACATGGCCTGCTTGAGTGCTTCCGGTTCGGTGATGGCGAATTTTTCAGACATTTTTGTGCGAAGCGCAGGGTTCGCGAGAAGTTTGTCGAACGCGTTGTAGGCAGAGGATAGCTGGATTGCCTTGCGCGCGGCGCGCTCGCGATGCAGCGATATTAGGAAGGGATGGCCAAAGGCGGCGTCGATCTTTGCTGCATCGTGGGGGCGGTTGGCGAAATAGACTTCGAGAGCCCTCAGTTTAGCTGGCTCGTCAGCGTCGAGATCATAGAGTTTGGATTCGGTCGCTGTGGCCACGAGATTGCCGCGCAACAGATCGGTAATCTGCATCAAGGCGGGTAGCTGAACATTGTAGTGCACGTACAATACTGACATGAGCGCGCCGAAGGCGACGCCGAGAACAAATTTGAACATAGGGTGTGCCGTTGGTTCGTGTGGCCTAAATGGAAATTGGCGAATTGGCGAGCGTTGCACGAACTGCGATCCTGCGCATCAAGAGCTGGGCCGCGGTGGTGAAAAAAACCGGCGCGGATAAACCGCACCTGGGCCGGCCCCGGCAATGTAGCGTTGAGAAAGGTGGCGGGTCAATTTTCGCGGGGCGCTAACGACCGACCGATGCCCATGACGAGCGCCAGCAGCAGTGCTGGGCCGAGTGCCAGCCAGGAGCCGGCTGCCGCGCCTGCGGCAGTTGCCGCAGCGAGGATGGAGGCCAACGCTTCCAGTACAGTGGAAACGCGTGAAGCCACCTGTCTGCGGCGGAAATTCGTGCGCCTCGCCTGGGAGCGAAACCATAGCTGAATGAGGATCGCGCAACTGGCTCCCACCAGGACGCCGGAAAAAATAACGCCTGCGCCCCAAAGCGAGATTAACGCCATGGCGATGACAAAGGGCGACACCACGGCTGCTATCACTGTGAGAACGGAAACCACCTTGGCGGCGGTAAGTTTTGCGTTGTGAACGGGTGCGGTTGCGACGAGGTCGGGTGCGTCTTCGCCGGAGATGGCCAGCCAGGCCAATGCGCCGGCTAGTTGACCGGCTGCCATGACAAGTACGGGCGCAAGGATTGTCTCAACATTTGATCTTGTTCCGAAGCTGACCCAGAGCATGAGTGCGGGTGGGATCAGATAGAGCATCTGCATCAATGTTTGTGACACAAGCCATGGGTCTCGGCGCAGCAGAGTCCATTCCTTGATGACCAACGTGGCAAAGGTGGAGCGTTGGTTGAAAGTGCAGTGCCGTGATTGCGCCGTGCTGTGCTTGTGGACTTCACTCATACCCATTGCGGCGATGGCATGGGTTTGGAATTCGCCTGCACCACGTCGCAAAACAATGACGAAAAACAACGCGACGGCGGCAAACGTGCCGAGGAGCGGTGCGATTGAGCCCATGGCTGCCTCGGCTGGCAACCAGGCCAGGCTTGTGGTTTCAGGCAGGCCCGCAATTACGGCTTTTGAATTCAACAAGGCGTATCGCGACATTGAGCCATAGGAGAGGATGGCGACGATCTGGATTCCAATCAGGAACGATGCGCCAACGACGGCTGCTGTGATCTGCGCCACAAGGCGCGTACGCTTTGGGCCCATGCGCTTGAACAACGTCAAGGTTACGAGAACGGCCAACCCGGCTGCTACGGCGGACAGCGCCAAGACCATGGTATAGGCGGCCAACCAGTGAGCGCCGTCGAGCCATGCTGCGACGTTGATGAATGGCGCAACAAGCAGGCTGGACATCAGCGCGGTGGTGATGACCATGCCTATGATGCGGACAGCGAAAAGATGACGCGCGGGTGCTGGCGATGAAAGGATGAGGTCGAGGTCGTCACGGGTATAAAAGGCGCGTGTTACTTGTTCGAGCGCCTGTGAGACCATCATCGTGAACGACAGGACAAGACTCATGGAGACAATGGCGAGCATTGTTTTTTCGGTGCCTGCCGTAGCCGGCAAATGGGGTGACAGAACCAGGTAGGCGATGCCATGCAGACCTACGGCAAACAACGCCATGCCGATGATTACGGCGCGGTCCTTGAGCTTGCGGCCACCAGACATCAGCATCGTCCAGTCGCGCCAGGCAAGGCGTGCTTCGTGGCGTGCAAACCAACCGAGGTTCGCGTTGACCGGCGATGTCCTGGCGATTACCTGGTATGGGTGCACGCTGAGCGCTTGTGGCGTGCTCATGCCAGGACCTCAAGTGCTGCCACATGGGGAGCTTTTGCATTTGCCTTGTATGGGGCGTCCTGTTGCTCTTTCTCCTTGACGATATCCAGGAAGATGTCTTCGAGGCTTTCGCCGCTGGTGCCGCTTGTGTGACGAAGATCTTCGAGCGTTCCCTCCGCCAGCAGTTTTCCCTTGGCGATGACGCCGATACGGTCGGACATGCGTTCTGCCACTTCGAGGATATGCGTCGTCATAATGATCGTGACGCCCTGCGAAACGAGATGGCGCAGCACGGCCTTGACCTGACGGGCCGAGCCTGCGTCGAGGCCGGTAAGCGGTTCGTCGAGAATGATAAGCCTGGGTTCGTGAATGAGGGCGCCGGCCAGTGCCACTTTCTGGCGCATGCCTTTTGAAAACCCTCCGCAGCGTTCGTTTGACTTGGTGCCGAGCCCAAATACGTCAATGAGCTGATCGGCTTTGGCGCGGGCCACTTCGGCGTTCATTCCCCAAAGGCCGGCGACGAAGGCGAGATATTCAAGCGGCGTCAGCTTGTCGTAGATCATCGGCTCGTCAGGTACCCAGGCGAGCACGCGCTTTGCCGAAATCGGGTCGGTTAGCGCATTGATGCCGCAGATTTCAATGTTGCCTGCGTCCGGCTTCAAAAGGCCGGCGATCATGCGCAGGGTGGTGGTCTTGCCTGCGCCGTTGGGGCCGAGCAGTGCGTAGAACTCGCCGGCCTTGATCGTCAACGAAAGCTCGTCAACGGCGGGTTCTTCGAAAGACTTGGCAAGATCGCGGATTTGGAGCGCTGGGGGCGCGATGAGGTGGGACATGGGACGCTTCACTCGTGACATGGTTCATCCCGGGACGCCTGTTCACGGCGGCTTAGGACATCGCTGGATATGCTCTGAAGTGTAGCGAAGTTGGGTTGAAGAGGGGTGAAGGCGAAGGGTGGGTTGGCTAGATCGCGTTCACTTTTCACGGAATCGCGAACGCGATCTATTTTCCTTTATTTTGAGCATGTTCTTCACGCCGAACCGCGTACACTTCGGCTGAACATGCTCTAGCCCATGCCGGCTGCGAAAGAAAAAAGGCGGCCCATGCGGACCGCCCTTTTCGAACCAATCAATCCGGCTGACGGATTATTCTTTCGCTTCGCCCTCTGCTTGGGCGTCCTTGGCGGCAGCTTCAGCTTCAGCGGCGGCCGCGGCGTCTGCCTCAGCCTTGGCCTGCTCGGCGGAGGCAGCAGCGATGATGCTCTGCGCCTGACCGACCCAGTCCTCTTTCTCGATGCGGCCATCGAGCTGCAGGTTCTCGTCGACGTTGGCGATATCTTCGTCGGAGAAGTTGGCAATCTGCTCCAGCTTGATGCAGTTGAGCTGCTTCAGGCGCGCCTTCATATCATCGTCGATGCCATTGATCTGTGTCAGGTCCTCAGCCTCGCCCTTCTGCTTCTTGAAGCCCTTCCAGGCGGCATTCAGACGGCGGGCGCGGGCATCGGTGCGCTCTACGATGCGGGCGGACTTACCGCGGCGGCCACGCAGATAATAAAGTTTGGCGCGGCGGACCTTGCCTCGGCGCAGGACTTCGATGGAGGTGATGAAGGGCGAATAAATCGGGAAAACGCGTTCAACGCCTTCGCCATAGGAAATCTTGCGGACGGTGAAGTTCTCGTTGATGCCGGCGCCAGAGCGGGCAATGCAGACGCCTTCGTAGGCCTGGTTACGGGTATTATTACCCTCAACAACCTTGACCATGATCTTGAGTGTATCGCCGGGGCCAAATTCAGGTACAGCGCGCTTGGCGGTGATGGCCTTGATCTGCTCGAGTTCGAGCTCTTTGATGATGTTCATCTTCTTTAGTCCTTGATTTTGTTCATCAAAGCAGAGGAGCCGCAGGACCCTGACCCGGCCTTTTCGGGCGGGCGGGAAGCGGCTCGTGCGGCCCGGATTTCCGGGCGTCCCAGCTTGGGAAATTCTTGTTGGCCGGGTGATAGCCGAAGTTCACCGTTTTGTCGAGCGGGTGCTTGGCGGGAGAAATAGCCGCATGCTGCCGAATTATTGACCCTACGACCCTATTGCAGGGCGCCGGGGACAGGGGGTGGTTTTTTGGTGACCGTTGCACCGCTTTGGGGTGATCCAGCTTCTGTGTTGTTCGCGTGTCCGTTGGTTCGCACCATGACGGATGCGGTGGTTCCGACGCGAAGTTCTATGTTGGCCGGCAGCTTTTTGATCGATACCTTAACCGGTATTCGCTGCGCCAGCCTGATCCATTCAAACGATGGCTGCACTGTGGGCAGCAGGCGCTGTGAGGTGCTGCCGTCTTGCTGGGCTATGCCCCAGGCGATGCTATCGACCGTCCCTTCGATGGTTGTGTCGGGATAACTCATTAGTGTGATGAATGCTGCGTCGCCGGGTTTGAGTGTGCCCACCGTGGTTTCACGAAAATAAGCGTCGACCCAGAAGCTTTGCCGATCGACCAGAGCCATGGCGGCGGCGCCGGCGTTGGCTTGGCTGCCCAGCCTGAGGTTCAGGTTTGTTACGTATCCATCGACAGACGCACGTTGCTCGGTGAATTCCAGGTTGAGGCGGGCATTGTCCAGATTTGCTTTGGCACTTCGCAGTTGAGCGTTTTGATCTCCTTTTGCACCGCGCTTGGCGATGGCCGTGGCGCGTTGTGCCTCGGCCTGGGCGAGTGCACTTTCAGCCTGTGACAGCGCCGCCGTGCTGCGGTCCAAATTGGCGCGGTCGACGTCATAGTTCTTCTTTTGGGCGTCGTAGTTAGCGACCGACAGGTTACCGTCCTTGACGAGCCTCTCGTAGCGATCCAGTTGATTTTTGGATTGCACCAGCGCGGCTTGGGCAGAACGTAATTGCGCCTGCGCCTGGTCTACCGAGGCTTTGGCCTGCATAACCTGGGCATCTGCGGCTTCAACCTGCCTGCCGAGACTGTCGAGTTGATCGACGGTGGCATCGTACTGGGCTTTGGCTTGTGCGAGTGCAACTTTGAATGTGCGCTGGTCAATCCGGAAGAGCAGGTCTCCAGCTTTGACCGCCTGATTATCCGTTATGGGCAGTTCGGTGATGGGGCCCGATACGCGTGGCGTCACCTGAATGACATTGGCTCTCACCTGGCCGTCGCGGGTCCAGGGATTGGCGACGTAGTCAAAATATTTCAACGTAACGAGCAGCACCGCCACCGCAACGACGAATATGGTCAAGAGAACTTGCAGCGTCTTTTTCATTTTTTCAAATGGGTATCAGGAGTTGACCAATGAGGATGGTATAAATAGCGCTTAGGGCTATGAAGACGAGTGTGGGAGCAGAAAAATACCGCGTCCATCGCAGGCGATTGAGAAGGATCGCGGTAAGCCATGCGAAGATGAGCCCCAAGGTCGCGACCACCAAGAGTGGTGGAAGGTACACTTCTCCGAAGTTTATCTCCGTTGGCATGGGGCGCGAACTCCAATTTTTATTTCAACTTCGACATTTATCTTGTGTGTATTTTGCCTGGAAGCTGAGAGAACCTTTTGACGTTGGGCTGCTTCACGCTCTTGTGCAGCATGATCTAAAACCTCGTCTCGCTAAGCCGCTGCCACCCGACATGACTGGCGTTGCGCGCCACGCCGAGCACAGCCATCGAAATTCCGCGATATGCGGAAAGAACGCGTTGCATGTGTGCTGTTCCTTCGGCTTCTTGTTCATTGGGTGCGCCTTCAGTCGATGCCGCATCAGTGATAATTTTCTCGATCGTTTTCAGTTTTTGGTCGAGTTGGGTTTCCACGGCGGCGATGTTGGACAGGTGGCTTTGATCTAGCAGTTCCTGGACTACTTTTTCGATGCCAATGCGCCAGCCAATAACCTCATCGCGCAATCGTTCCACCCAAATTTCATCGGCGTCCCGTTTGCGCATTTCAACCAGGTCGGCTGTGCGATAGGCGACGGCGTGCAGGTTGTTGGTCAGGTGCTTGAGCGCCTTGAGATCGTCACTGCTTGCAGCGGCGGCGGGCAACTTGTCGATCCATGTGTCGATGCGGGCGGGGAGCGTGCGTAGCTGGTTCATATGATATGCACGCAATTGGCGCGCCCACCATGTGTTGGCCGAGTGCCGGTCCCATTTCATGCTGCCAAGAACGGACACCAAGCTGTTTGCGAAACGTCTAATCATACGGCGAATGACATGTTCGGGGCGGAACGATATTGGCACCCGCTGCAGCAGTGTCAAAAGCAGCAGTATGATCAGGAGCGCGGCTACGACGTTCATTGCATAAACTGCGCTGTAGGTCTGGTTCTCGTTGGAAACCTGGATAATCAGCATGAATAACGCAATGCCAAGGAAGCGCCCGACCTGTAGTTCTTCTGTGTGGAACAGCCAGGCTACGATGAATATGGCCGTAAAAATCATCGTGCCGAGCTGAAGAAATCCGGACAGGTGCGGCATGATGAAAATGTGGGCGATTGCGCCGTAGACACTGGCGACGACGGCTGGCAGGGCGAGTTTCGTCGCTGTTACCCAGGGCATGCGGCCAAGGTTGATTGCCAGAATCACAGTGAGCACGAGCACAACTGGGCCATCGGGTAGAGCAGGTACGTAGATGTATGTGAAGAACGCAAGCCAGATTGCACAAAACTGGAATGCCACAATTGCCATGTGCTCGGGGTCAGGAATAAGGATCCACGCTCGATTTGCCCGCTGGCGGGATACCGCGGGCCCTTTGTCAACGGCGTCCGCGGCCGCGGCGTTCAGTCGTTGTGTATCGTGGTCAAGATCTTGGTAAATTTCATGGCGTAGCAATTGCTCGCCCTGGTGGAAGGGGTTGGCAGAGGCGGTTGTTTCTTGCGGCGTATCACTTGGATTGAGGGTTTGGGGTCGGCGTGGTTCAGCCTGGCGGCACAAGATGTGCGATGTGTTCTCAAGTCTCTTAGACAATTCAACGAGTGTTCGATCAAGACGATCGAGGTCGCTGCTGCCAATACCGGCATTTCCAAGCTCGAATGATAGGTCGAGACGGTCAACGTTTGCGGAGATGGTTTGCAGGCGCCGGCTGATTTCGTGCCACGCGTCATCGTGCTGGCGCAGTTCAAAGCTCTCCATTTGTGCTGACGTCAGCAGTGTCGGGATGTTCATGAAATTTCGCGCGATCTGCTCTTGCAGTTCATCGCTGCCTGAGGGCATCTGGTGATGTGCCGTTTCAGGTTTGTCATGGTGCGCATGTCGGCGCACAACGTTGATCCTATCGCGCAGCAGACTTATCTGCTTATCGATTACATCACGAAGTTTGCCATACGTCGATCGATGGGAGAGTAGAAGGGCCAGCACGGTAAAGCAAAGTACGCCAAGCAAAGTTTCCCTGGCGCGAAGCTCCACAATGTAGAAGCTGCGAGCGCTATCGAAGCCCGACATGATGGACAACAGCGGCACGATGAAGCCGCAGCAGTACCAGAAATAATAGATTTCAGGGTCGTTCTGCATCCGCCAAATGCAAAAGCAGACCCAAACGCAGGTGAAGAGTGTAAATAACCAACGCTCCTGCGCGAACAGCGCGATTAGAGCCAAGGCAACAAGAATGGCCACTGCGGTTCCGGTTAGACGCTGGAGTGCCTTGAATATGGATTCGCCCATGGTTGACAGGCCAATCATCGCTACAGCCAGTCCCGCCCAATAGGGCCGTTCCCAGTTCATCCACAAGGCAATGCCGTACGCCAAGGTGATGCCACCGGCGATTATAAATGCAGATCTTGTGCGATCCGAAAGCACTTAAGTTTATCGCTGAAAATATGGAGTGATGGTTGTTGTCAAACTGTGAGTGATCTTCAAAGTAGCAATGGTTAGAATGGTAGCCAAGCACTAAGTATGTTTGCGGAATTTTATGTCCTAGAGCGCTTTTCGATCCGATGGAATCGGATCAGCGCTCTAACTTTTTGGCTTGGTCGCATTTTCTGCGACGAACCGGTATCCACTTCGTCGGAAAATGCTCTAGCTTGGTGAATGATGCCGATTGGCGAATGCGAAACCGGGCCACCTTTGCAGGTGCAAAGCGTGGCCCCGCGGCGTGAGCGCGTTGGCATGTAAGGCGGGGTGGCATGTGAAGCTGAGTGGTGGTTCACATGGAGCAGGGGGCACGCGGTTTCACGCCATAAGGTGGCCATTCGGGCATCTTCGACATGGGCATCTTCGACGCGGGCAGTGAGAAAGGCGGGCTAGCCGCTATTTAGCTTTCGGGGTGCCCGTGTTTTTTGGGTGCGCTTTCAAAAATTGCAGCGCGGTGGCGATATGACTTTCGGCGTCGCCAGCGGCGTGGGCGGAAGCGATCTTGCCGTCAGGCGTTATGACGTAGGATGTGCGGGCGGCCATGACACTATCGCCGCCACGGGCACGGGCGGAGTCGTAGGCCTTGGCAACAGCACCATCGGCATCGGCGGCCACGGGAAATTTATCGCGGCATTCCTTTGTTGAGAATTCTTTCTGGGTTTCGATGTCGTCGGTTGAAATTCCAATCACTGATGCGCCGAGCTTCTCGAACTGGGGCATAGCTTCGGCGAATAAGTTTGCCTCCAGCGTGCACACCGAGGTGAAGCTTTTGGGGTAGAAATAAACTACCACCGGGCCCTTGCTTAGGGCATCACCAAGCGAGAATTGCTCGACCTTGCCTGCGTGGGCAGCATCAAGCGTGATCGCGGGCGCGTCAGCACCTTTTTGCAACAACGCATAAGCGTTTGCGGGTAGCTGCACGACAAGAAAGGCGACAAGGGCACTCAACAAATTTCGCATGCTTTGTTTCCTTATGGAGTGTGGCGGACTTAGACCTTCGAACAGCGTGGCTGCGTTTGGGTGAGAACTCCGCTGGCCCTGGTTACAGGGTGCGCGTGCGTCCGTTTCCCTGACAAACCTTAAGAACAAGGCGCGGGTTAGGGCGTTAATGTTGCCCGCAATCTAACGTCAATGGCGCACTTGGGCCGTGCCTTGTGACCTGATATAGGTATTGATCAGGGCGCTGTGCAAGTCGCGGCGGTCAAAAGCAGTCAACAAGAAAATCATGACGATTTTGTAGGGAGTACCAAAATGCTGAACGTGCGCCGCTTTGCAATTCAGACCGTTGCAGCGTTTACATGTTGCATCGTAGCGATTGGTGTTGCGCAAGCGCAGGACAAAGATTTGCGCGCAAAAGTGCAGGCCTCGGCTGAGGCAGCCGTTGAAAAGGCGAAAGCGTCTTGCGAGGGCGACATTTCGAAGTTTTGCCCGCAGGTGACGCCAGGTGACGGACGTGTCGCGATGTGCCTGATGGCTCACGAAGACAAGATCAGCTCGAAATGCTTCTGGACCATGCTGGAAGTGGCGCAAGGGTTTGCCGGTGCAGAAAGCAACCTGCTAAACGCTGCCGAGATCTGCGAAAGCGACATCAAAGAGCATTGTGGCTCTGTGGAGCCGGGTGAGGGACGTATCGCCCAATGCATCGACGAAAACGAAAGCAAGCTTACGCCTGATTGTGTCGCCGAACTGGCGAGTTTCCGGGATAGGCTAAAAAAGTAAACTGCATTAGTTGCTTTCTAGCCCGCCTTTCTCACGAGGGCACGGACGTCATCGCGGTGGCGCCAGCACGACCCGCAAGGAGGGAGGCGGGCTAGTGATGATCGTTGGCACGTTGGGGGTGGCAGGCTCATTGGGGACCCGCTCACTCACCCGGGAAATGAAAGCTCCTGAACCCGGTTTTGGTGTTGTTTTGGAGGGGTGAGACTCATTATCGGTGCATCGCGACGTTCTCCAGCATTGACCAAATGCGACCTGCCGCCCAATTTACGGTCTCATCATTTACCGGATTTCGGGCTGACGGGCTTATAAGGCACGGGCAGTCCGATGAGATACGTTGCAGGAGAGCCTATATGTCCAGCCCGCGCCACGCGAAAGTTTTGATTCTGGGTTCCGGACCGGCCGGCTACACGGCTGCGATTTATGGCGCGCGAGCTATGCTTGAGCCAGTCTTGATCCAGGGTATTCAGCCTGGCGGACAACTCACGATCACGACCGAAGTGGAAAATTATCCCGGTTTTGCCGAAGCCATCCAAGGCCCATGGTTGATGGAGCAGATGGAGGCGCAGGCACGTGCTGTCGGCACGGAGATCATCATGGATCATATATCCACGGTGGATCTGAACACGCGGCCATTCCGGCTGGAAGCTGATTCGGGTGATGTCTTTACGTGTGATGTGCTGATTGTGTCCACTGGTGCGCAAGCCAAGTGGCTGGGCCTGCCCTCAGAAGACTTTTTTCAAGGCCACGGCGTTTCGGCCTGCGCGACGTGCGATGGTTTCTTTTATCGTGGCAAAGAAGTGATCGTTGTCGGTGGTGGCAACACGGCCGTTGAGGAGGCGATTTTCCTCACGAATTTTGCGTCCAAGGTGACGGTCATCCATCGCCGTGACGAGTTCCGCGCGGAGAGAATTCTTCAAGACAGGTTGTTCAAGAACCCGAAGGTCGAGGTTGTGTGGGATTCGACGGTTGAGGAAATCGTCGGCGACACAGATCCAAAATCGGTGACGGGTGTGCGCGTCAAGAACGTCAAGACCGGGCAGGAGCGTGTGATCAATGCCCATGGTGTGTTCATAGCAATTGGCCATGTTCCATCGACAGAGCTTTTCAAGGGGCAGTTGAAGATGAAGTCTTCCGGCTACCTTCTGGTGAAACCAGGGACGGCCTCTACCGACGTTCCAGGTGTATTTGCTGCGGGCGATGTGACTGACGATATTTATCGCCAGGCTGTAACTGCGGCGGGCATGGGCTGCATGGCGGCGCTGGAAGCTGAAAAGTATCTACAGGAGCTGGAAGCGGAAGAAGCCAAGGCGGCGGAGTGAACGCAGGGCTAGCTTTTTGGTCTGGTCGCATTTTCTGCGACGAACCGGTATCCACTTCGCCGGAAAATGCTCTCAAGCGCCTTATTCGCGATTGATGCATATTGAAAACGGCGGGCTGTTGGGCCCGCCGTTTCATATGGTGTGATCCTGTAACGCCGTTGGGCGACGCAGGGTCCTGGTTCACGGAAAGATTGCTATTCCACGACTGTGAACTCGATGCGGCGGTTCTTGGCGCGACCTTCGCGCGTGTTATTCGAGGCGATCGGTTTTTCCTGACCGTAACCGACAGCTTCGATGCGGCTGGCATCGACACCTGCTTTTGACAGGTAATCAACGACAGACTGTGCGCGTTTCTCAGACAAGGTCTTGTTGAAAGCAGCGCGACCGGTGGAATCGGTATGTCCTTCAACGCGGATACGACCCTTTTTGCAACTCATGGCGACCTCGGCCAAGGTATCCAACGTGGCGTTGCTACCGGAATCGATGGTCACGCTGGCGGAAGCAAAGCGGATTACGCCGCCCTCAGCTGCCTTGCGCAACTTGGCTTCACAATCAGCGGCTTCGGCAGAACGACCTGCTCCGTCAGGGGCTGGTTTTTCAGCAGTTTGAGTTGCGGTGGCGGTTTGGGCAGCAGATTTTGCGGGCGCGTCCTGGCCTGATCCGGCGCCACCTGCCGCAGGTTCAGTTCCCCAGCCTTCCCGCTCGGCGAGGAGAGACTTCATGGCATCATCGATTTGCCCTTGGGGAACCGGCGTCAACTGCGCAGGGGGTGTTTGTTCAAGCGCATGCACGGTTGGCTCGCCATCAAAACCTTTTGGCACATCCATTTTGGCTTGAGGCAATGGTGAGACGGCGCCTGCCGCGAGAGGCGCTTCAACCTCCTTGGCTGCAGAACCCTGACCCCAGGCTTCGCGGGCGGTAAACACAGCGTCGACGCTGGTTGTCGGGAGTACGGGATATCCGGCGCCCTCAGAAGCGGTGGAAGCACCGCTTGCAGCCGTATCTGCACTTGTTGCGGCGGCAGGAGCATCGGCAGCAGTTGCGGTGCCGCTTGAGGGTTCCGTGCCCCAGCTTTCGCGCTCGGAGAGCAGGGCTTTCATGGCATCATCGATTTGCCCTTGGGGAACCGGCGTCAATTGCGCAGGGGGTGTTTGTTCAAGCGCGTGCACTGTAGGTTCGCCATCAAAACCCTTGGGCACCGCCAATTTGTCGGCGGGAAGGGGGGAATAAGCTCCAGTTGCCAAAGGCGCTTCAACAGTCTTGGGGGGCGGACCCTTGCCCCAGGCTTCGCGCGCGGCAAAAACCTCGTCAACGCCGGTGGTTGGCAATACGGCATAATCTCCAGAGCCGTCTGAGGTCGCGTCGGAGCTGGATTTTTCCGGAGTTTCAGTCTTAGAGGCCTTGGTTTCAGCGACGGCGGCGCCTTTGCTCTGACCTGCTGAGGCCGGTGCCTTTAACCAGCCTTCGCGTTCGGCGAGAAGGGCTTTCATGGCGTCATCGACCTGCCCTTGCGGAACTGGTGTGAGCTGGGGTGGTGGAGTTGCTTCCAGCGCGTGTACCGTTGGTTCTCCTTCAAAGCCCTTTGGCGCGGCCATTTTGTTTTCAGGCAACGGCGAGGTCGCACCTGCCGCCAGTGGTGCTTCGACATCCTTTGCAGGTGGGCCATTGCCCCAGGCTTCACGCGCAGCAAACACTTCATCAACGCTGGTTGTCGGCAGAACGGCATAGCCACTTGCCGTCGCTTCTGTTGCAGTGGCCGCATCTGCCTGTGCGATCCTGATATTTTGGTCGCCAGAACGCATCTTCAGATTCTGGTGTTGGAGATCGCCGCACAGTCCGCTGATGGTCCGCGTGTCGCAGTTTTGTGCACTTTTCCAAACAGGCAAAGGTTTGTAGTGTGCTGAATTCGTGTACTGGCCCGCCTGAGCCCCAGGCACGGCGACTGTTGCGCCACTGGTTGCGAAAAATGATGCAGCGATTACCAGAAGTATTCGGCCGATAGACCCTTCCTGCATTGTTCTTTTCCTCCGTCCGTTTTTTGGCGTGCACTGGGCCTATTTGCCGTCCAGTTGCGATTTTGCAGTTTTGCACTAGATTCCAGATAATTGAAACATAGCGATGTTCCCATCATATGACGACATTAGACACCATCCAAGAACCCCAGGGCGAGGGCGGCATTCGTCTTTATGGTCCCAAAGACTTCGAAGGTATGCGCAAAGCGGGCAAACTTGCTGCCGAAGCGCTCGACCTGCTCGTTGCGCATGTCCAGCCAGGTGTGCGCACCGAGGAACTCGACGATATCGTCTTCGAATTTGCGAGTTCACGGGGCGCCATACCCGCTCCACTCAATTATCGCGGTTTTCCGCGTTCTATCTGTACGTCGGTTAATCACGTCGTCTGTCATGGCATTCCTGGGCCAAAGCCGCTCAAGAATGGGGACATTGTTAACATTGACGTGACTTTGATCGTTGATGGCTGGCATGGCGATAGTAGCCGCATGTATCCGGTTGGCCAGATTTCCCGCCGGGCGGAGCGGCTGATCGAGATTACCTACGAATCTCTGATGCGCGGCATTGCTGCGGTCAAACCAGGCAACACAACCGGCCACATCGGTGCGGCCATTCAGAAATTCGCGGAGGCCGAGCGCTGTAGCGTGGTTCGCGATTTCTGCGGGCATGGGCTGGGGCGGCAGTTTCACGATCGGCCAAATATCCTTCACTATGGCGAGGAGGGCGAAGGCCCGGAACTCAAACCCGGCATGTTTTTTACGATCGAGCCGATGATCAATCTGGGACGGGCGCACGTGAAGGTATTGCCTGACGGTTGGACGGCTGTTACGCGCGACCGCGAGCTATCGGCCCAGTTCGAGCACACCATCGGCGTTACGGAAGATGGCTGCGAAATTTTCACGTTGTCACCTGCCGGGTACCACAAGCCGCCATTCGGGCTTGAGCCGGTCACGCATTGAGCAACTGGAAAGGTGCTTGATCTTTCCGACCGGCGTGAGTGGTGATACGACTGGTTGGTTCCAGCGCGGTGGCGTAGGGCATAGTGAGTGAGCTGCGAGTTGGAGGGCGCATGCCATCGTCAGACCGTTCGGTGACAAAATCACGGTCTGCGGCAGCCAGAAAGGCGCGCGGTTCCGACGAGGCAACGTTTCCAACCTCGGATCCAGCTTCGGACGAATTTCGCATAGATCGCCAAAGTGCAGAATTACCCGCACAAGGTACATTGCTGGAAGAAGGCGCTCCATTATTCCTTGGGCATCGCGAACGTCTGCGCAATCGTTTCGACAGGGGCGGCGGCGATGCGATGCCGGATTACGAACTGCTTGAGCTTGTGTTGTTCCGGGCCATCCGACGGCGTGACATGAAGGATCTGGCAAAGCGGCTGATCGCGCGGTTCGGCTCGTTTGCAGAGGTTATCAACGCGCCTGCGGAGCGTATCAAGGAGGTCAAGGGGGCCGGAGATGCTGTCGCCATCGAGCTGAAACTGATGCGCGAAGTGGCGTTACGGTTGCAGCGTGCAGAAGCGGTTCAGCGACCTGTAGTTTCCTCGACGGCGCAAGTCATCGAATATGTGCGGGCGGCGCAGGCCTACGAAAGCCGCGAGGTGTTTCGTGTGTTATTTCTCGACAAACGGAACAAGATCATTGCTGATGAGGTGCAGGGTAAAGGCACGGTCGATCACACGCCCGTCTACGTGCGTGAAGTGGTCAAGCGTGCACTGGAAGTTGGCGCAACAGCGATAATTCTGGTGCACAACCATCCCTCTGGTGATCCAACGCCATCACGCGCCGATATCGACATGACAAAGTTTATCGTCGAAGCGGCCCGGCCATTCAGCATTCAGGTGCATGATCACATTATTGTTGGCCGGGAAGGACATTCGAGCTTCAGGGCGCTTCGGTTGTTGTGATGGCGCACGCGGAGAAATGGGATCGTTAGGTTTTTTTGAGGAAAGCGGGTTGATCAGAGAAAAGGTCGGCCTGTGATGACTGGCCCTTTTGCGCGGGATGTTTTTGCCTCTTGTCGACGGGTATTTTGGAAGCTTGTTGCGGGGCGGGCCGTTTGGCTTCTTTTGTGAGCCAATGCGCGATAACGCCCACGATGTATTCCTGCTGCTCCTGGCTCAATTGCTTGCCGCGTGGGATTCCATGCCATGTGGCAAGGCAACCGCGACAGCACGTGCCGGTTGCGTGCTGGGCAACGAAGACAGGGTGACCGCGCATCGGGGTTTGTTTGCCATCATTCACCGGGGCTGCAGGCGACAGCCGTGCGGCGATGAATTTGCTCGCGTGGCTATTGATTTGCGATCGAGGATGCGAGTCAAAATAAGCCCGATCCTGGGCGTTGAGATGAAATCGCGAACGGAACTTTGATGCGGCGAGGCGTTCAAAAAGCGCGTCTAATTCCGTGTCAGAAACCATTACCAGCGCCGTGAATTGTCGGTGGGTGTCTTTGTCTGCTTCGGGCAGAAGGGTTCCATCGAGGTCTGAACCAATCTATTTCAAGTCGGTGGCCGTTTCGCCGCGCAGTGATCTCAAACGAGCCGCAAGCACCTTTATCACAGCGAGAGCGAAGCGCGGTTCGGACCGAACGAGCTCGTAGAATGCTTTCTTGTCAATGGCTACAAGGCGGCTGTCGGTTCCCGTCAGGGCTGCAGCGCAGCGAGCATTACCGTCAATGAGCGCCATTTCGCCGACAATACCGCCAGGGCCCAGTCGCTCAAGGACGCGGCCGTACATCAGCACCTCAATCATGCCCGTTTGCACGACATACATGGCGCCAGCCGTGTCGCCCTTGAGAAACAGCGTGTCGCCTGCACCGATTTGCTTTTCGGGCAAACCGCGCCCCACGACGATCTGGAGGATGTCCATATTTTGGTCGGTCATGGCGGCAGAGGCTAGCAGCGCTTTGTCGGCTTGTAACCTGTTTGCTGTAGAGCTTGTTCACGTTTCATAGAATCGATACCGGGCTTTATGCTTTTGATTGTCGACAAGATTTTCACAACTCCGCCGCCGCACACTTCAGCTAAACATGCGTTGTTGGATTGAGCATGTTTTTCACGCTGAACCGCTGCACACTTCAGCTAAACATGCTCATGTGGTCCAGCTTGCGCGATTGAGCTTGATGGGTCACGTTGTGGGCATGGCTGGAGCCAAAATGGAATTGATATGCTTGATAAATTGATGGGTTTTCTATCGGGGGAAAGACCAGATGCGGAGACCGGCAGCGAGGAAGAGCTGAAAATTGCGGTGGCCGCATTGTTGATTGAAGCGGGCAAGATGGACGAGCGCTTCGATGCTGGAGAGCGCCGCGCCATCCGCGATTTACTATCTCAAAGATTCGATCTCAAATCTTCCGAGTTGGACCAGTTGATGGCGACTGCCGAAGCCCGCGTGGAGGGTTCTGAGCAGTATTATCCGTTCACACAACTGATCTGTAAGCGCTTGAGCGGCTCTGAACGCGTGGAGATCGTGGAGATGCTGTGGCGAGTGGTTTATTCAGACGGTGTGCTCGACACTTATGAAGACGCGCTCATTCGACAGGTTGCCGCGTTAATAAACGTCGAAGATCGCGACCGCGCCATGGCGCGGCAGAGGGCGCTAGCGGCGCTTGAGCAGGAACGGTGATGACACGCAGGCGTTGATGCCTGCGATCCATTCTCGTGGCTCGCCCTGCCGGCGCGGTCAGGCTTTATATTGCACGCGATCAACCACTCTTTGCCAGATTGCTCGGCAATTTGCGGGCCGTGCCAAGAAGAGTTCCGACGCCATGTTCCGTCAACAGCTCAAGCAGCACGCAATGGGGTACGCGTCCATCGATGATTACGACGGCTTCGACGCCTGCCTCTACAACTTCTATGCAGCCCTCGATCTTGGGGATCATTCCGCCTGAAATTGTGCCGTCACGAATGAGCCCGCGGGCGTCTTCTATGGAGAGCTCCTCAAGCAGAACGCCATCCTTGTCGAGGACGCCCTTGACGTCGGTCAACAGCAACAAGCGCTTTGCTTTCATCCGCGCAGCCAACGCGGAGGCAAACGTGTCAGCGTTGATATTCAGCGTCTGGCCATCACGATCCAGTCCGATTGGTGCAACGACTGGGATGAGGTCTGATTTGGAGATGACGTCGATAATGTGCGGGTTGACCTCGACGGGGTCGCCCACGTAGCCGATGTCTACAGCCTGCATCAAATTGGATTCAGGGTCGGGCATTTCGGTGATCTGCCGGGCCAGCATCAAGTTGCCGTCCTTGCCGGAAATACCGACCGCCTTGCCACCCTGGCGGTTGATCGCCGAGACGATTTCCTTGTTGATCTTGCCGGCGAGCACCATTTCGACGATTTCTACGGTTGGCTTGTCGGTGACGCGGAGGCCGTGGCGAAACTCGCTATGGATCTGCAACTTTCTCAGCATCTCCGCGATCTGAGGACCGCCACCGTGGACAACCACGGGATTTATGCCGGATTGTTTGAGATATATGACGTCCTTTGCGAAGGCGTCAGCCAGCGCCTGGTCGCCCATCGCATGGCCGCCAAACTTTATGACTACGGTTTCTTCGTCGTAGCGAATCATGTGCGGCAGTGCTTCGGCCAGGATGTGGGCCTTGGTATGGGCGCTGATGTCGCTCAGATCACTGCTAACGGCCGGAACTGTCGGCTCCGACGTATTAAAGCCCGCCTTCGTCATTCTCGTGTCTCGCAATTTTTTGGTGCTTTTCTGCCATTAGCCATGAGAGCCTTGGATTGGCATCCGATTATCGGAAGATTGGTGCCACTGAGGCCGCACTTATAGCCCGTTGCCTCACAGCCACAACGGATTTCGCCCATATTCTTAAGTTAGGACAATTCGCAGCGAAAATGCGGGATGGCCGTTGCACAGGGGAGTGCCAGGACGATTCCGATCGGCTAACCTTCTCCCCTTATTGGGGATTCGTGCTGCGTTGAGGGCTGGAGAGGCTGCCTTTTCAGGCGCTGTCGTGCATTGGCATAACCCGGTGCCAGCCCTTGGCCCCTGGTGTGGAAGTTCTAGCGGAGACTTGGCGCCAATGGCGCAAACGATCGTCGATGAAATTGGCCAAATCCTACCGCCCACGCGCAACCTCGCGGAAACGCTCGGGCGTGCGGCGGACTATGCGACACAGCAGGGGCACCGCGACGTTTCGTTGGAGCACTTGCTGCTGGCGCTGACGGAGGACCCTGATGCCAGCAGGGTCATGACGATTTCCCAGGTTGCCATTGAGCAACTTAAGGGTGACGTCGCCACCCATCTCGGCCATATCGACGAGCGATCCGAACCGGGAGCAACGGCGGGCATTTCAAACGAGTTGCGGCAGGTTCTTGAGGCTGCCGCTGCCGCCGCGCGCGGGCGTCGCAACGCCATAGACGGCGCCATCGTGCTGGCTGCAATCGTTGGGGACGGCCGCAGCACCGCTGCACACCTTTTGCGAGCCCACGGGCTGACCTTCGAGGAAGCGATCAAGGCGTTGCAGAGCGCGGTCGAAGAGGAGCCGCGGGAAGATCGTCCAGGTGACAATCTCTCTGTCTCTGATGAGGATAACGCGGACTCTGTCGAGGTTTCGGCGCCGCCAGGCCGGCCGGCTGAACATTCACCTCCTGTGCGGCGCTTTCCGCAGGAAACCAGCGCGGACGACATCCTTGCCACTGCGCGTCAGCGTGTAGAAGGCCGCTTTGCGCCTGGCTTGCCGGACGCAGAGGATACGTTCGAAGCTGATGGTGCTTCGGCTGCCGATGGGCCCGGCAGGCATAATGACGACAAGTCAGAACATGCACGACCTGCGCCGATAGATGAGTTTGAAAGGCCTGCTCCCGCCGCGAAAAGGCCTTCACCGCCCGGGGCCATCAGGGGGCCGATCGGGGCTAATAGTGAGTCTGCTGGCGCGCCGGGTCCCACTGACGAGCCAAGTGTGGCGGCGGCGCAGGCGCGCTTCCAGCATGCCGACAAGAGCATTGATGAGGTGCTCTCTTCGATCCGGCGGAAGGGTGGCGCTGGGCAAGGGTCCATTGCGGTGCCGCCGGGCGCCCACATTCCCGATCCGCCACAAAAAACAAAATCCGATGGACCGCCAACGCGCCGCGACGCGCCGCCGTTTGCCCCGCTCGATGCTGAAGCGGGTGGCGCGCGCCCGTCTCCCGAGCAGATGCGGCCCCCTGGCGCCGGTGGGCAACGTCCATCGGATCAGGACTTTTTTGGTGGCCGCTCGCCTGGGCGGCGGCAGCAACGCGGCACCGGGGCAGCTCCCGCCGCCCAGGCTCCCGTCCAAGGACCCAGTTCAGCACCCGTCCCAACACCTGTCCCAGCTCCGTCACCTGCGATGCCGCCATCAATGCCACCAGCGCGTCCACCTGGACAGCAATCCGCGGGCGGGCTACGACAACCGGTACCACCTGTGCCGCATCCACAAGCGAACAGGGGCGGTGCGCCAGGGGCGGGGCACGCTTCCAGACCGCCGCCGCCAACAGCGCCGCAGGGACAAGGGCAATGGCCGCGCATGGAGCCGGGGCTGCAGCGGCCTCCTGGAGCGCCGCCACCGCATGCCCCGGGTGTACCTCCGGGGGTAGCTGGCCAACCACATATGCCGCCGCTGCAGGGCCAGCCCAAGGCTGCCGGCCGCCCGCGCCAGCGCTCGGCCGAACTCGCTGCCGGGCAAATGGTGGAGAACATTCCACGCGTCATGCGCGTTGGTGTTGCCACAGTTGTTGAGGCCCGCATTGCCCGCGCCGAGGTAAAAGCACTGGCTGAGGGACTGCAAGGCGGTGGTTCAGCCTGGCGCCATGACCTGACCGTCACGAAGGCGATGTCGGTCCGGTTGCGGGCGCCCGACGGTGGTTTCTTCATCGAGACGAATTCGCCGGAGACGCAGTGGATCGAAAATACGCTCGGCTTCGACACCGATGATTATGCGAGCTGGCGCTGGTCCGTGACGCCAAAGGAGCGCGGCGCAAAGCGCTTACAGCTCATAATTTCGGCACGCACCGTAGGCACCGATGGACTGGCCGCCGAGACGGCGCTGCCGGATCAGGTTGTGGACGTAAAGGTGCGAATTAATTACGGAAAGACCGCCAAGAGATGGGGCGGTTGGGCACTTGCCGCTGTTCTTGGAGGTGTGCTGGCGCGTTTTGGCGAAGACCTGCCGGCGACACTGATGAATTTGATCGGTACGGTGGTGAAGTAGGTGGTCCGTTGCAGTTCGGCGCGCGCGTTCCACTTTATCCTTCGAAGTCTCAACTTCCTACACGTTCATGGGGTTGACCGCTCGGCAAGCAGGGCGGCGATGGCGGCGCGGAGGTGGTCAATGCCAATTCCCTTTTCAGACGATGTGGCGATCATCTGCGGGAATGCCGCGGGGTGTTTTGTAAGAGCGGCTGCAGTTGCCTCAATAATCTTGGGTCGGGCGGCATGGGACAGCTTGTCGATCTTGGTCAGCACGATCTGATAGGAGACGGCGGCGATGTCCAGCATCTCAAGTATCGAGGCATCGACTGGTTTGATGCCGTGGCGTGCGTCAATCAGCAGGTAGACACGCGCCAGCGTCGTTCGCCCCTGCAAATATGCGAAAACCAATTCGGTCCAGGCGTCGACCTTTTCTTTCGGTGCCTTGGCGAAGCCGTAGCCTGGCATGTCGATGATTTCGAGTGGAATGCCTTCGGATACGAAAAAGTTGAGTTCCTGTGTGCGGCCAGGTGTGTTGGACGTGCGCGCCAGGCCGTTCTGTCTCACAAGTGCGTTGATGAGGCTTGACTTGCCGACGTTAGAGCGGCCGGCGAATGCAATCTCGACGGGGCCGGCAGGCGGCAGGAAATCAATCGACGGCACGCCCATGCGGAATGTCCAGGGCCGCTCGAATAATTGGTGGCCAGCGCGGATTTCGTCTTCGGAAAATTCAGGGGTCATGAAGCGTCGGCCTGAGGCAGCAAAAGGGCCGGTACAAGACCGGCCCTGCGCGTTTTCTATTTCTTGTCCTTGCCACCACCGGTCAGCCTGCGGGCAGCATGCAACGTCGCTTTGAGGTTGTCCTTCAGAGGGATTTCAGTGCCCTGGCGTTTCATGATTGTTGCCTGTTGGGCAATCGAAAGGATGTTGTTCCAGGCCCAGTAAATGACAAGGCCTGCGGGGAATGTCGCCAAGAGGAAGGTGAACAGCACCGGCATCCAGTTGAAGATCGCCTGCTGCATGGGGTCGGGCTGCTTGGGATTGAGCTGCATCTGGACCCACATGGTGATGCCCATAATCACCGGCCATGCACCGATATGCAGGAACTCGGGAATAGCAAATGGCAGCAAGCCGAACAGGTTGAAAATCGAGGTTGGATCGGGTGCCGACAGGTCGTGAATCCAGCCGTAAAAAGGCGCGTGACGCATGTCGATGGTCACGAACAGCACCTTGTAAAGTGCGAAGAAAACCGGGATCTGCAGCAGGATCGGCAGACAGCCAGCCAATGGGTTGATCTTCTGCTCCTGATAGAGCTTCATCAATTCTTGTTGCTGGCGCGCCTTGTCGTCTTTGAAACGCTCGCGCAGGGTTTCCATTTCCGGCTGCAGTTTCTTCATCTTCGCCATCGATTCGTAGCTCTTATTGGCGAGCGGGAAGAATGCGAGTTTGACCATAACCGTGGTTGCGAGGATCGCGAGGCCAAAGTTTCCGAGCAGCTTGTAGAGCCAGTCGATCAAGTGGAACAGCGGCTTGGTGATGAAGTAGAACCAGCCCCAGTCAATCATCAGGTCGAACTTCTTGATGCCAAGCGTGTCCTGATATTGTTCCATCAGAGATACTTTTTTGGCGCCAGCGTATAGCCGCTGCTCAACCTTTTGCGACTGGCCCGCGGCCACCGTGACGCCCTGCATGAGATAGTCGGTCTGGTAGCTGTCCTGGGATCCTGGGGTGGCGCCCTTGGTGCCCGAATAGTTGGCACGATAGGGTGTCTTCTGGTCGGGGATGAGCGCTGCTGCCCAGTATTTATCGGTGATGCCCAGCCAACCACCCTTGGCGTCGTTGAAGGTCTTGGCGCCACCTTCCTTCAATACATTCTTGTAGGTGATTTCTTGCAGGCCTTCTTCACCGGTTACGCCGATCAAGCCTTCATGGAGAATGTAGAAGCCTTCGATCAACGGAGTGCCGAGACGGTAGATGCGGCCGTATGGGTATAGTGTGACGTCAGCACCGGACGTGTTATCGACGCTGTCGGTCACTGTGAACATGTAGTTGGGGTCGACAGCTATGGTCCGTTTGAATGTGAGGCCGGCGCCATTGTTCCATGAAAGTGTGACGGGCGTTTCGGCGGTTAACTTGCCGGTTCCATCCTGTGTCCAGACGGTGTCTCGGTTCGGTAAGTTTACAGTTGCCCCGGCGCCTGCGACCCAGCCAAACTCAGCAAAATAGGGATCAGGCGCACCGGCAGGTGAAAACAGAACGACATTGGGCGAATTTTTATCGACGGTGCGGTGATATTTGCTCAGGACGATGTCGTCGATGCGCGCTCCCTTGAGCGAAATAGACCCTTTGATCGCCGGCGTCGCGATTACAACCCGCTGGCCGTCATTGATGGTGCTCTCGCGGGTTGCATTTGCGGAATGAGCTGGTGGGGCAACAGCGGGGGTGCCTGGTGCTGATGGTGTGGTTGGCGCGGATTTGCCGTTCGTAATGGTTGATCCGGGCGCTGCGGGTGGCGAACCGGCTGCGGGTTGGGACGGCGACGACGGCGCCTGGTGAGCGATACGTTCTTTCTCGGCGGTTATCTTGGGGCCCGCGTAGAAGTATTGCCATGCAAACAGCACCAGCATCGACAGCACGAGGGCGATCAGAACGTTTTGGCTATTGTCTGGGTCCTTGCTCATCTCAGTCTCGGTGCTGGGTCTGCAAAATCAGGGTGAGTTCTCGCTGCGGTAGGACTTGCCCGCGGGATTTGTGCGGCCATCAAGGCTTCGGTATCTGGTGCGGCGGAATCTATGTGCGTTCGCCGTTCGGGGGTAAGGGCTTCTTTCGCCTGGGGTGATGCACGCGTTGGAGCGCGACTTCAAGATCCTTTTTCAACGCCGCGAAAGGCCGGTCATATGCGGCGCCTCGGGCAATCAGTACGTAATCGAAGCCTGGTCGGGCATGCTGGTCGCTCAATTCCGTGATGGCTGACTTCAAGCGTCGCCTTATGCGGTTACGAATTACGGCGTTCCCGAGTTTTTTGGTGACTGTAAAACCGAAACGGGGCGGCCCGACCGCCCCATTTTCCAGGTTCGAAATGTGTGTATCGTCGGTGAGACTGATTACCGTTTGGTTTCTGCGCTTGCATTCAACAGTTGCACTTGGAGTGGACCACCTGTTGCCGCCGCGAACCTTGAGGAATTCTCCTCGCTTCTTGAGCGTGACAAGCCGCATTTCAGTGTCCCGTGCCGCTGTGTCCCCGCGCAACAATTCTGCGTATGAACCAACGCGGGGGCCGGATGCGACGGAATGGGTCAAGCGCTCAGACGTTTGCGGCCCTTGGCGCGGCGCCTTGCCAGCACTTTGATGCCGCCCTTGGTTGCCATGCGAGCGCGGAAGCCATGGCGGCGCTTGCGCACCAGACGGCTTGGTTGATAGGTCCGTTTCATCGTTCGAAACTCCGTAAATGGCGAAAGTCCGGCGTTTGGCGCGGCTTTGGCAAAACCTTGTCACATTGCGCGACGGCACCGAATTTCCGGGCTCCGCGCCTGCCAACGCTGGCATGAATTGGAATCCCGCCGCTTATAGGGGCGGGATTGGTTGAAGTCAATCGAACTACGTGCGTTTTGGAACGCAGGGCCGGGCGACCCATGGGCCGATCACGAACGTGTCATTGGGTGCTTTGAGACAATGCATGTCGGCGTGTGCGTAGGTGGGGAAGAAGTGCCAGCTTGTGGCGCAATCGTTGCTGATATTTTCAAGCAAAGCTACCGGCTTCGTGTTCGATGGCAAGGGCCCTCATGCTTTGCGGAGAATATTTGCATAACCATCTGCGAATACAACGTTTTTTAATATCGGAAATCGAGGTCTTTGCGTGATGCGTTTGTCCGCTCCAAGACTAACAAGGCGCTGCGTGGGACTTTTGGGAAAATCCAGGGTTGATGAATCGATGGGTCTTGCGGTCCGGCGCTGCCAGGACATTTGTTGGTCGGCTGCTCTTTTCATGCTGATTGCGCTTGCAACCCTTGGTTTGGGCCATGCGAGCGCTTTTTCTGCGGATGCCGGTGTGGTCCGGCCCAACCTTACTAAAGCGTTCAACGTCTACACTTCGGGCGGTTCGGCAAGGGTCGATCATTCAGACTGGGACCGGCTTCTTAAAGCCTACGTCAAGCCGTCGGCTCACGGCGTCAATCTCGTCGATTACAAGGCGTTCAAGAGCAGTGGGCGCGCAGCGCTGCAGGCCTATATCGCGCGTCTTGAAGTCACAAGTGTTGGCGATCTGGACCGACCCGAGCAGCTCGCTTTTTGGGTCAATCTTTATAATGCCAAGACGGTCGACATCATACTTGCGCACTATCCTGTAGCTTCCATACGCGAAATCTCGCTCGACGACAGTCTCTTGGGGTACTTGAAAAAGAGTGTCGGCGCAGGCGGACCCTGGAAAGTGCCGGTGGTTAGGGTCAATCACCAGCGCCTCAGCCTCGACAATATCGAGCACAACATCCTCAGACCCATATTCAAAGACCCGCGCGTGCACTACGCGATCAATTGCGCATCAATGGGATGCCCCAATTTGCAGGCGTATGCGTTTTCAGGCGACGCGATCAATGCGCAGCTCGACACCGCTGCACGCGCATTCATCAATGATCCCCGCGGCTTTGCTGTGCATGAAGGGCGGATAGCCGCTTCATCGATCTATTCGTGGTTTCAGGAAGATTTCGGTGGAAGCGAAGCTGGTGTACTGGCTCATGCACGGCAGTTCGCTAACCCCGCGCTTAAGGCGAAGCTAAGGGGGAGGACCAAAATTGAAGCTTTCGCCTACGACTGGCGATTGAATGATGTCGCACGCTGATTTGCCATGCGAGATGTGATGTCGGGGGCGTGGATTGACGATGAAAACGAGCGGCAGATTGCTGGCTGGAGCATAATCATGGGCTGTGCACCCGAATGTAAATGAGGATAGTGGCGATGAGGGTATTGCCATGAATGATCAGCGAGACAACCTGACGGGGCTTAGGCCCGGTCAGGTGGCGCGTCATGGTGCGATCAGACGATGGGCGCCGCTGGGTGTTCTTGCGGCGCTGATGGCGCTCGCGTTCGCCATGGGCTGGCATGAGCATTTGAGCTTCAAAACTATCGGAACCAACTATGAGGCGCTAACAGGCTTCATCGAGGAGAACCTGATCGTCGCCCTACTGTGCTACATGGCGCTGTATGTCGTAGTGGTTGCTTTATCTCTGCCTGGCGGGCTGGTCATGACGCTGTCGGGTGGCTTGTTATTTGGATGGTTTACAACTGCGGTTGCAACGGTAATCGCCGCCACTATTGGCGCTACAATTGTGTTTCTCGTTGCCAAATCGTCGTTCGGTGAAGACCTGGCGGCCAAAGCCGGACCGTGGCTGGGCAAGTTGCGCGCGGGCTTTCAGGAAAATGCGTTGAGCTACCTCTTGTTTCTGCGGCTTGTTCCTGCGTTTCCGTTTTTTGTCGTCAATCTTGCACCGGCGCTGCTTGGAGTTCCGCTGAAGACCTATGTCATTGGTACCTTTTTCGGGATCATTCCGGGCACCACTGCCTTCTCGGTGCTGGGGGCAGGACTGGGCAGCGCGGTTGAAAGTCAGAATGCTATCTACAACGCTTGTCTTGCAGAGCATGCTAGCAACGCCGGACAAGTTTGTACCTATTCAATTGATACCAAGGCACTCATCACGCCCGAACTCTTGGCGGCATTCGTGCTGCTTGGTGTGGTCGCGTTGATACCAGTGGCGCTGAAGACGTGGAGCAAACGCGATGGCTGAACCTGATGATACGACCCTGAGCGTGGATATATGCGTGATTGGTGCGGGCTCTGGTGGTCTTTCGGTTGCGGCGGCCGCTGCTGCGTTCGGCCGGCAGGTCGTGCTCATTGAAAAAGGCAAGATGGGTGGTGATTGCCTCAACTATGGATGTGTACCTTCCAAGGCGCTGATCGCGGCAGCGCATCGTGCGCATGTGATGCGTAGTTGTGGACGGTTCGGTTTGGATGCCGTGACACCCAAAGTTGATTTTCAAGGCGTTCATCGTCACGTGCAAAGCGTCATCGCGGCGATTGCGCCCAACGACAGCGTTGAGCGGTTTGAAGGGTTGGGTGTTCGCGTCATCCAGGCGGCTGGGCGCTTTGTAGATAAGGCGACGGTTGCTGCGGGAGACTATCGCATAACGGCGCGACGCTTTGTAATCGCAACGGGTTCTTCGCCATTTGTGCCACCAATTCCCGGTTTGGACGACGTGCCCTATTTCACGAATGAGACGATCTTCGATAACCAGCGAGCGATCGGCCATCTGATTGTGATCGGTGGCGGACCAATCGGGATTGAGCTTGCACAGGCGCACCTGCGTCTTGGCGCTCAAGTTACTGTTGTGGAGGGCATGGCAGCGCTGTCCAAGGACGATCCGGAAATGGCTTCAGTTGTCCTTAAGCGGTTGCGTGATGAAGGACTGGAAATTCGCGAAGGCGTGCCGGTGCAGCAGGTGGAGGGCGCGGCGGGCGACATTCGCGTCAAGATAGGCGAGGGCGATGCCGCCGAAACTATTTCTGGCACACATCTACTGGTGGCAACGGGGCGGCGGCCGAACATCTCAGAACTGGGGCTGGATGCTGCCGGCATCAAATACGAGCGTTCGGGTGTCAAGGTGTCGCAAGGGCTGGTGACGTCCAACCGAAAGGTCTTTGCCATTGGCGATGTTACTGGCGGCCAGCAATTTACGCACGTCGCCAATTACCATGCTGGCATCGTCATTCGCCGTGCGTTGTTCCGCATGCCGGCGAAGGTCAATAATGGCATCATCCCGTGGGTGACCTATACTGATCCTGAACTGGCCCATGTGGGCCTGACCGAAGAGGAGGCGCGCGCAAGGCATGGTCGTGTCTCAGTATTGCGCTGGGCGTTTCACGAGAATGATCGCGCCCAGGCGGAGCGAGCGACGCACGGGCACGTCAAGGTCATCGTGACCAGAGCGGGACGCATTCTCGGCGCATCAATCGTTGGTGCGCAGGCCGGGGAGTTGATACAAATCTGGTCGCTCGCCATATCCCAAGGTATGAAAATCAAGGCGATGGCCGGTTTTATTTCGCCTTATCCGACGCTAGGCGAGGTGAACAAGCGGGCGGCCATCAGGCATTTTGTTGCATTCCCCGGTAATCCTCTGGTGCGTAAGGTCATCGGCTTCCTTGCTAAACTGGGCTAGGGTCAGGACCCAATGGCAATGAGTGGGCCCGTTCTTGCTGGGTCCAGACCCTAAATAATAGGGGCGTTGCGAATTTGAGGTCCCGGTTGGACAAAAAGACTGAAAATCCATTCGACGAAAGCCCAGCCGCACGGGAGCGCGCCGGGGGCGGTGTTGGGCGTTGGGTCGATGCCTCGCGGCGACGTTGGCTGTCGCTGGGGTTGCCAGCAAAGCTGCTTTTGTTGACGGCCGGTTTCGTCATGCTGGCGGAAATTCTGATCTTCGTGCCTTCTGTTGCCAACTACCGCGTTTCCTGGCTTTCAGACCGGCTGACGGCGGCACAGGTTGCTTCCCTTGCGGCTGAAGCGGTGCCGGGCGGTGTCGTACCGCAAAAAGTGCGCTCCGAGTTGCTGAGAACCGCACAAGTGAAGGCGGTAGCGGTGCGGCGGGATGGCCGCCGGCGCGTTGTTTTGCCTGCGGGTGAGCCCATAACAATTGATGCGCACTATGATCTCAGACCGCAGAACGGCGGCTTCTTTGGTGGTATCGCCGAGCGTCTTGGCTTGATACGTGATGCGTTTGCCACGTTCGTTTATGGAGATGACCGCACCATTCGTGTCATGGGGCCTGTTGGCGATGATCCTGCAGATTTCATTGAGATCGTAATTCCCGAAGCACCTTTGAAGAAAGTCATGGTCCGTTTCGGACTTAATATTCTCGGGCTTTCGATCATGATCTCATTGATTACCGCTGCAATGGTCTATCTGGCGCTGTCCTACCTGCTGGTGCAGCCGATGATGCGAATTACACGCAACATGGTGCGGTTTTCGGAAAACCCGGAAGATCCCGAGCGCATCATTTCGGTGTCGGCGCGCAATGACGAAATCGGTATTGCCGAACGCGAGCTGTCGCGCATGCAAAAGGAACTCTCACAGTTGTTCCTGCAGAAGAATCGGCTGGCTCAACTAGGTCTGGCGGTGTCGAAAATCAATCATGATCTGCGCAATATGCTTGCCAATGCGCAGCTTATCTCCGATCGCCTCACCGGAAGTCCCGACCCGACCGTGCAGCGCTTTGCGCCAAAGCTGATCGCGTCACTCGATCGCGCGATCAATTTCTGTAACGACTCGCTTAAATTCGGACGTGCGGAAGAAGCTACGCCGAGGCGGGAGTTACTGCGCCTGAAACCCACGGTCGACGAGGTGGCCGATGGTCTTGGACTACCCCGCGATGGCGAGATTGCATGGCGAGTGGAGATGGACGAAAGGCTGCGCATCGACGTGGACCGCGAACATTTGTTCCGTGTCTTGTCGAACCTTGTACGCAATGCGGTGCAGGCGATCGAAGGGCAGGACGGGGACGAGCGTATTGAGCCTGGGCAAATTTTATTTCGAGCTTGGCGTGATGGACGGCGGGTGTCCATCGAGGTGCGTGACAACGGACCGGGTGTACCGCCGCGGGCCAGGGAAAATCTGTATCGCGCATTCCAGGGTGGCATGCGAAAGGGTGGTACCGGCCTTGGTCTGGCTATTGCGGCGGAATTGATTGCGGCGCATGGTGGGCGGTTGCAACTGCTCGATACCGACCGTGGTGCGGCTTTCCTGATTGAAATACCAGACCGTTCGACAGCGGCGTAGAGCAGCTACGCCTTCCATTAAACATGCTCTCTTGTCTAACGCATGTTTTTCACGCTGAACCGCTTCACACTTCAGCTAAACATGCTCAAAGAAAAACCCCGGCAGACCGCTGCCGGGGTTTTTGATGTCGCGCTGCCGATGGGCGGGCCGGCAGAATTTTTTACGTTACCGCGTGCGTGTTCATTGCGTTCTACAGCAATTCAGGTTGGTCGAACACGCCAGTGTAGCGCCAGTAGAGTTTGAGGGCGTGACCCCGATCAGATGGCTTCCTTGAGATCCTTGGCGGCGCGGAAAGCAATCTTCTTGCTCGCCTTGATCTTGATCGATTCGCCAGTGGCGGGGTTGCGACCCATGCGTGCAGGGCGATGGCGAACCTGGAGAATGCCAAGACCAGCAATGCGCAGGCGAGCACCCTTCTTGAGATGGGTGGTTATCATGTCGACCATGTTGGACAACATCTCATTGGCTTGCTTCTTGGGCACGTCGTGCGCCTCCGCCAGGGCATCGCCCAGGTTGCGAAGTGTAATAGTGACGGGCTTTTTTACCGACTTGGTCGCCTTGGCGGCCTTGGCGGCGGTTGGGGACTTCTTGACGGCCGTCTTCTTGGCTGCCGTCTTTTTTGCCGCTGTCTTCTTCGCGGCGGGCTTGGCTTTCGCCTTAGCCTTAGCTGCTGCCATTTTAGTTCTCCCTCTTATGCGTCAGGTGTTCGCTAGTTAGCGTGGGTGTAAAAAAATCCGTGGAACGTACCGATCAGTCCCTTGAGTGGATATGTTAATTCTTTTTGTCCCAAAAGCTGATTTTTGGTGTTTTGCGTGTAAAAACGAATTTGGAGTGACGCGTTTGCAACGAAATGGGCTGTTTTTAGCAGTTTTGGAAGGAAAAGCTTCCTTTGATCATCGCAGTACTCCTGCCACTTGGCGCCAAAGTGCGACCCAAGATGCATGTGAGTCGCGGTAATTTTGGCCTGATTTTGATGTGCCGGAGAGTGCTGATTGCCACGAACAGGTTCGTGAGTAATGGCCTTGCCAGCAACATTTCCAAGCGGTCGGCTGGAGGCCGGCGGAAGATTTCGCCTCATCTCTGGGGGCAGGATTGACGTCGCATAAGATGTGCGAGAGCGCCCTGACGAGGGATGAAATATGGTTCCAGAACTATTCTACGAAAGTAAAATCGAGGGGAAAATAAAAATGGCGAAACCCGATCAATTGCGGTTTCGCCATTTTTTCTATGTTTGTCTCTTGGAGAATTTCGAACCTTTATCCAAAAGCTGGCGTCGAGCCGCCTGAATTGAATGTTTGAGGCTATTTCGATTAAAATGGCTGATCGACGAGGTTTGGCTGGTAAGCTTGCAGCTTTGCTTCCAAACCGCTGGAATGCAGCTCATAGCCAGGGGTGTTCGGCCTTCGCCTTGGCTTCATAGCCAGCGATAACGTCGGCCTTTTCAAGTGTCAGCCCGATATTATCGAGGCCGTTCAGCAGGCAATGCTTTCGGAACGGGTCGATGTCAAAGCGGATGCAGCCTCCATCAGGGCCGCGGATTTCCTGTGCGTCGAGATCTACGGTGATGGTGGCGTTGGCGCCGCGGCTTGCGTCGTCCATCAGCTTGTCGACGTCCGACTGGTCGAGCTTGATGGGCAAAATGCCGTTCTGGAAGCAGTTATTGTAAAAGATGTCGGCGAAGTCGGGCGCGATGACGCAGCGAATGCCGAAGTCCAGAAGTGCCCACGGTGCATGCTCCCGGCTTGACCCACAGCCGAAGTTCTCGCCTGTCACAAGTATTTCGGCGTTACGGTAGGCGGGCTTGTTCAATACGAAATCGGGGTTTTCCTTGCCGCTTTGATCGTAGCGCATCTCGTAAAACAAGGACTTGCCAAGGCCGGTGCGCTTGATCGTTTTCAAGAACTGCTTGGGGATAATCATGTCGGTGTCGATGTTTCTCAAGGGCAGAGGCGCTGCGATACCGGTCAACGTCGTGAATTTTTCCATTTTTGGCGGTGCTTTCTTGGTCAGTTACCCGATGGGCGGCCTCAGGGTTCGAGGCCGTCAGCGAGGGCGCGGAAATAGCCTTCGGCAGCAATCAGGCGATCAATGCGCCGGTCTGCTGCTGTTTGGAGCCCGTCGGAGCGCGGTGCGCTTGCATCCAGGCGTTCAAGGCGTCTTTTAACGCCTGCCAGCTTGCGGCCGTCAAGATGATGTTCAAGTACGCCAACCATGTTCTCGACATAACCTGTGATGCGGCCGAATTCCCGAGCCGCCCGGCGCGCTGCATGGCGGTCGTCGGGTTGGCGTTCGATCTCATACAATGCCTCGGCGGCTCGGGCGAGAGTGTCGGCGATGGCTGTGGCATAGCGGGTGACGCGCCGACGGCGGGATTTGTCCAGTGGAGCAAGCGCGGAGATCCAGCCGTGGATGGTCACGGCGAGGTCAAGTATTACACCCACGTAGGCAGTGTACGGCATTGATGGCTCCGCAAAGGGCTCGGCTCATCTGATGCTATGCAGGGTCTGTCGGGTGGGGATATCTATAGAGCGGGAGATAAGAGCGTCAGGCGATAAATCAGAACCAATTCTGTTTCTAAAGCCTGCCTATCTCACGAGGGCACGGCCGTCATCGCGCTGGCACGAGATCGACCGGCAAGGGGGAGGCGGGGTAGAGCGCTTTTCGATCCGATGGAATCGGATCGGCGCTCTAGTTTCTTGTTTGGTCGCATTTTCTTCGACGAACCGGTGTCCACTTCGTTGGAAAATGCTCTAGTGGACCTTGCGGTCGGTATAGCAGCGGCGCATGGCCGTGCAGCGATGCGAGCCCGATAGATGCATCATGTCCCCTTTGGCGGGAGCGATGAAGTTGCAGACCTGATCCAGACCAGCTTCGGATAGCCATCCCTGGCGGCGGCCGCGCTGGACGGCGAAGCAGTCGGCGGTTTCTTCATCAGGCCCGCGAAACTGGTGTGCGCATTCGTGTGAATAGATCCACAGCTTAACGGGCGTGGAAACGCGATTCATCAGTTTCGGGTTGATTATCAGAAAGCCAGGATAGGCAGCGGCGTAGTCGTCAAGCGAGTTATCGAGGACCGTAGGGCGATGTCCACAAAGCACACGATTGCCATCCAGCCGCAGCGACCCGGCGGGAACCATTTTGGCATCACCACCGACGTGCGCGATGTATTCAGCCGGATCGGGTGGTGACTCTGCGCGTACCGTCGATGAGCTGCCAGCCGATGCTGCTAATATACCTACGGCAGCCAGAATGCCGGCAGCCATTAGCCTTAGGCCGTCGGTTTTAGATCTGATGGTTGCAAACCGCGTGCTACCCAGCATTTTTGGAAACCCTCAACCTAACGGAACTGAAATTCGATGGCTAAGCCGCGACAAGCGTGGAAAGCCAAAGATGTCAGGCGCAAACTTGGCCTGGATTATTTAGCATCGCAAGGGCGAGCCAGAGATTTCTTTCCTATACGGCAAATTGGATTTGTATGTGCGGCAACAGTGCCGCAGCTTTGCGTAATCCACATGCAAACTACCTACAACCTCTCCGGTTATCCGGGCAGGATTGACGTTATGTGCGTACGAGAATGCGTGAACCGAGAGGGTTCGCGCAGGGTACTGAACCGGGTGCCAATGCTATTATGTTTGGGCCGTGGAAGATCATTCCCACAATCCTGGCGGTGACATCGACGTCGAAGTCAAAAAGCTGCCACAGTCGCGTGTGCGGGGCGTTGTGAAATTACGATCAGCGGATTTTCGATGAGATCAAACAAACAAACAGGGCAACCTGGCGACAACGCAATACAGACAGGCAATGGGTCGGGTCTGTTTGAGCCCGCGCCAACGACCACGCCTGCTGTGGTTGTTACCGGTGGTTCAAAAGGCATCGGGCGAGCGATTGCGAAAGAGTTCCTGGTGAAGGGACATTCCGTGGTGTTGGTGGCGCGGAACGCAGATCGGCTCGAACAGGTGGCGGCAGAGTTGCGAGATTTTTTGCCTGCCAGGCGTCAGTTGGAAGTGTTTGCCGTCGATGTGACGCGTGATGATTCCTACGCTTTGCTGGGTCAACATCTAGCTGAGCGTGGCCTACATACAGACGTACTCGTAAACAATGCAGGGCTTGGTCTGGGTGGGCCGTTTTTTGAGCAAAGCAGCGATGACCTGGATCGGCTTATCGCGTTGAATGTCGGGGCGTTGACGCGATGGACGCGGCTGGCAATGAGCGAAATGATTGGGCGAGGGCGCGGGCATATCATCAATATGGCGTCGCTTGGCGGTTATGCGCCGGGACCCAACCAGGCTGCCTACTACGCCAGCAAGGCTTACGTGATATCGCTTTCGGAGGCGCTGTCAGCGGAAGCCGTTGGAACAGGTGTTCGCGTATCGGTAACAGCGCCTGGTCCGGTTGAAACAGGCTTTCATGCCACAATGGAGGCAGATCAATCGTTCTATCGCTATCTGGTGCCGTCGCTGTCACCGGAGCGTGTCGCCAAGTCAGTTTACGGCGGTTATCGCTTTGGCAGCCGTGTCATCATTCCAGGGCTCATCAATCGGCTGTTGAGCATTTTCATGCGAATTCTTCCGCATCCAATTCTGGTGCCCCTCGTCGGCTGGCTTCTGGCGCAGCGCGGCCGCTCGTGAGCCCGTTATGCTCATGGGTGCTATCAGGTTTGCGATTTCAATGCGTTAGATGAGCGCCGCAAGGAATTTTATGAATCGTGAAACCATTTTGTGCTTTGTTTGTACGTGTGGCCGCGGATCGAGTGTTGCGTACTGTGGCCCGCCGGTGCGGCGGTCGCTCGTGTGTGATAGCGCACGTTGGCCGCCGTGCCACTTCATACCGATGTTGGAATAAGCATCTTATTCAGAGCAATGATAGCTACGCTCAAGCATGAGCGGACATGCGCGCCTTTTGCAGGGCTCGACCCAATACGCCGCCGAATTCCTTGCGCTCGTCATCGGTCAGGAAGCTTCCGAACTGGAAAAGCTTGCCATGTGAAGTCAACGACAGGCTGGTGCGACCATCAACGGCCTCAGATACTGACACGCGAACCCAGTATGGATTAAAACCGAACGTCTCCGTGCGGCCGGAGGGATGGTAGCGCGTGACCGTCAACTGGTGTGAATCCAGATCAACTGTTTCATGCAGTCGCCCATCTCGATAGTTGAGCTTGAACGCGATATAGATTAGCAGCACATCGAGACCGAAAAACCCAAAGACCGGCCACGCTCCCATCAACAGAAAGGTAATACCGGCGGTGAAGCTGACAAGGCCGAGCAGCGACATCAAGATCAAAAAACCGCGCGGGCTCAATGAACGATATGACGTCAGAACCCACCGGGTGTGGGGTGGTGTAGCTGGCCCTGGGGCGGAGTTATCGTCGTTGGTCATTGGGGCGATAGGTTGCAAATCGTGATGGTGTGGAAGTGATGGTGTCGAAGAGCACATGGTAGCGAAACAAACACCCCGGCAGCAAGTGGCGCAACGCCGCCGCCGGAATTCGTCTGATCCGGGGCAACGGGGGGAGGCCGCGACAGGGCGCCGGGGTGCTGCAAAATCAGGCAAAGATGAAGGTAAGGGCACCGCTGAGAGGCTGGCCAAGCCCGCGGTGAAGGCGCGGCCAGTCAAAAAGAAGGCCTCGGGTGCGGCAACCAAACCGAATAAGCCTGCTAAAGGCTCGTTCAAACTGCTTGGGGCTAAGGCCGTTTCGGAGATTTTTTGCCGGTTTTGCGAGATCGAGCCAGATCCGAAAGGCGAGCTGGAGCATTCAAACCCCTACACGCTGCTGGTTGCAGTTGTGCTGTCGGCACAGGCCACTGATGCCGGGGTCAATAAAGCAACGCGTGCGCTTTTTGCGCTCGCCGATACGCCGGAGAAAATGGTTGCGCTTGGCGAGGAACGGGTTCGCGACTTGATCAAGACGATCGGACTTTTCCGCAACAAGGCAAAGAACGTTATCGCGCTGTCGCAGAAACTTCTGGCGGAGCATGGCGGACAGGTTCCTGTTGACCGGGATGTTTTAGAAACGTTGCCCGGTGTGGGTCGTAAAACCGCAAACGTGGTGATGAACGTTGCGTTCGGGCAACCGACTATGGCGGTTGATACGCATGTCTTCCGAGTGGCCAACAGGCTCGGTCTCAGCAATGGTGCCACGCCGCTTGCAGTTGAGGAAGATCTATTGCGGGTTATTCCGAAAGAGTACGGTGTGCCTGCGCACCACTGGCTGATCTTGCACGGTCGCTATCTGTGCAAAGCCCGGAAGCCGGAGTGTTATCGATGCCCAATCCGCCACCTTTGTCGGTTCGAGGATAAAACGGCTGCACCGTAGGCGCCTTCAGGGTTTAAACAGGATCGAAGCACTTAATTGCCCCGCAGGCTATTGCCGAGGGTGAGTGGGTCGGCAATGCCTCAGTTGCTGAATAACCATATTTGACGCCACGTTCGGTGCGGGAGCGAGATCGGGCTAACACTATAAAGTTGCGTTGGCCGAATGCTGGTTCTGCTAAGTATGCAAACATTGCCGTGGATCAGGAATCAGGCTCTTCGCCACTGCTTTGCCCCGGCTTGATCAAAATGCCGTCGGGTTTATTGGTCACGAGATGCATGGGCTCGATGTTGCAGACCTTGCTGCGCATGCGGTTTTGGTTTGTTGCTCGTTATGGGTTGGGTGCGTGGGCACTTCTCATGGTTAAAAGCCAGAGTGTCACAAGTTAGAGTTTTGAGCGTGCGTATTGGTTTCATCATTGCGTTAATTCTCGTGGGACACATCTCGCTGAGCGGATGTTCGTCCTACCATAACGACCGCTTTCACGACCGATATGATGAGGCGTATGAAACGAGGCGCGATCATCGCAGGACAACGCATCAACGTCACTTGCGTCAAAAATATCGTCAAAGTCGCAATATTCGCGGCAGCGGCCGGAAAGTCGTGCGCGACGTGAAGGTCATGACGCCGCGTCAACTGGAACAAAAGGTGGTGGCCCGGCCGGAACCCGATGCCGATGTGACCGGCGCTGCGGATGCGGATACGTCGGAGGCGCAAGAGGAACGCGTTGAAATCGCGCCAGAGGTCAAACCTGAAAGTGCGGCAGAAGAGGTGGAGACTGCGGCAACGCGAAATGCTCCTGCCAGGGAGGCTGAAGCTGCTGCAACTCTAGAGGACAAGCCCAAAGCTCAAAGCAATGCGGTTGCTGACGCGCCGGCTCCAACCGATGATGAGGCTGCGGCTGGTCAGCCTTCCAAGTCTGGGCGCTCTGTTGCAGAGACGGCCGCGAAAGAGACCTCGATAAAGCAGATAGAAGACGGTTACCGGCTGCTTCGCGCAGGGTTCGTGAAGAAGGCGCGAGAGCGCTTCGAGCAGGCCATGGCGGAAAACGCAGCGGACGCCAGCCTGGCGTTGGGCCGTTCGATGGACCCAACTTACCTGAAGACCGTTGCTTTTCCCGATGTGATACCTGATGCGGACCAGGCACAACGCATGTTTCGGCGTGCGGTACTTCTTGGCAACAAGGAAGCCAAAGCGGATTTAACAAGGCTTGAGCGGGCGCTGGCTGCGGCCGAGCCGACCGTGCTTTCACCGACGACGCCCGCCAACGCGGCGCCGGTGCAATAAATTCAAATAGTCAAAGGCTCTGGACGGAGATTTCAAATTTCTGGCGCATGACGCACGTGCAAGCGCTATAGCTTCTTGTTTGATCGCATTTTCTTCGACGAACCGGCGTCCACTTCGTCGGAAAATGCTCTAAGCTCAGCCGGCCTCAACGCCGTCCATGCGCATGTCCAGGCCCGCATCGGCCATGTGGCGTTTGGCTTCACCAATTGAATAAGTTCCAAAATGGAAGATCGATGCAGCAAGTACAGCGCTGGCGTGACCATCACGGACGCCATCGACGAGATGATCGAGCGTGCCAACGCCGCCTGATGCTATTACCGGGACGGTAACCGCATCGGCGATTGCGCGTGTCAGGCCGAGATCGAAACCAGCTTTTGTGCCATCGCGATCCATTGAAGTCAGCAGGATTTCTCCAGCGCCGAGTGCGACGACTTCCTTTGCATATTCGACCGCATCAATGCCCGTTGGCTTGCGGCCGCCATGGGTGAAGATCTCCCAGCGTTCAGCCTCACCCTCGCCTGATACCTTCTTGGCATCAATGGCCACCACGATACACTGGGCGCCGAACTTTTCCGATGCCTGCTTGACGAACTCACGGTTGAAGACGGCTGCGGTGTTGATTGAAACCTTGTCAGCGCCAGCTTCCAACAGCTTGCGGATGTCGTCGACCGTGCGCACGCCGCCGCCGACTGTGAGCGGCATGAAGCAACGCTCGGCGGTTTGCTCCACAATATGGAAAATTGTGTCACGGTTCTCGTGGCTGGCAGTAATGTCGAGGAAGCAAAGTTCGTCGGCGCCGGCCGCGTCGTAGGCGGCGGCGGCTTCGACGGGATCGCCTGCGTCAATCAGGTCGACGAAATTGATACCCTTGACGACGCGGCCGTCCTTCACGTCGAGGCATGGGATTATGCGGATTTTCAATGTCATGCCAGTTGGATAGCTCTGATTGCGCAAACTGGCAACTAGTGTGGCGTCGCGCCTTAGTTGATCGATGTTGCGGCACGCTGGGTATCAACTAAGGCGCGACAGGCCACTAGGCACACAAGCGACGCTAGTATCCTGTTTGGGTGTGGCGTTCACCAATCGGCAGGTTTCATAGCTCAGAGCGCCTCCGTTATGCTTGATCGCAAAAGCGGAGACTGCCATCTAGAGCGCATTCCGATCCGACGGAATCGGATCGGCGCTTTGTTTGATCGCATTTTCTTCGACGAACCGGTGTCCACCTCAGATACTCTAGGTGCCGGATCTTGATGGGATCAAAACGTCGTTTTGGGTTGGCGTTAGCGATGCCTTGGCGTTCCGAAGATTAATACAGGGCCACCGTGATGCCGAACAGAACGATTAGAGTTGCCGCCATTCAGACCCAATATGGGCAGGATATGGCTGCCAACATTACCAAGACCGAGGGTCTGGTTCGTGATGCGGCCAAAGCCGGTGCACAAGTCATCCTGCCGTCGGAATTGTTTCAGGGCATCTATTTTTGCACGGAACAGAATCCGAAGTGGTTTGAGACCGCGCATGCGGCCAATGCGCACCCTTGTGTATTGGCGATGCAGGCGCTGGCACGCGAGCTTGGCGTGGCGATACCGGTATCGTTTTTCGAGAAGGATGGTCCGCGTTACTACAACTCTCTCGCCATGGTGGATGCGGATGGCTCGGTGCTCGGGGTTTACCGCAAGAGCCATATTCCGGACGGGCCGGGGTATCAGGAGAAATACTACTTCCGCCCCGGTGACACGGGCTTCAAGGTATGGACAACCCAGTTCGGGCGGATTGGTGTCGGCATCTGCTGGGATCAATGGTTTCCCGAGTGCGCACGGGCCATGATGCTCAAGGGCGCAGAGGTTCTGTTTTATCCTACCGCCATTGGATCAGAGCCATATGACGATGCCTTGGATACGCACTTGATGTGGCAGCGTGCCATGCAGGGGCATGCCGTTTCGAATGCAGTGCCGGTGGTGGCTGCCAATCGCATTGGTATTGAGGAAAACGCCGGTTCGGCGCAGCGGTTTTACGGACATTCGTTCATCGCCGATCAGACCGGCGAATTGGTCGAGAGTTTTGGCGACACGGATGAAGGTTTTCTGGTGCATACGTTCGATCTGGACATGATCGAGAGTTTTCGCGCCGACTGGGGCTTTTTTCGCGATCGCCGTCCGGACCTATATGGCAAGGATAGGTGTTGAGTGCTGGGAGGCACGTCACTCCGGCTTGCGTTCAGATTTCACAGGTGTGTTGGATCACGCTCAGCCCATTGGGCGGCACTGCGGCCGGTGAGCTGTGAAATGTGGGACGCGCCAGCCTCGTCCACTGCTTTGGCAAAGCGCTCTTTTATGCGGGTTATCAGTTCGGGTCCTTGGTAGATAAGACCTGTATAAAGCTGGATGAGGGACGCGCCTGCCTCGATCTTTGCGAGTGCTGTTGCAGGGCTGTCGATCCCACCAATTCCGATCAGAGGTATGCTGCCTTCGGTCATCTGGTGGACGCGCGCGAGAATAACCGTGGCCCGGTGGAAAAGTGGTCGTCCGGAAAGTCCGCCGGCTTGGCTCCGGTTGGAATCGGTGAGCCCGTCGCGCGCAAGCGTCGTGTTTGATATGGCGATGGCATCGACGCGGTGGCTTGCAAGTTGTTGGGTGATTGCGGGCAAGTCTTCCAAGGCGACATCAGGAGCGATTTTTACAACTATTGGCCGGTTGGGTTTTCCCCTTGCCACATTTGCGGTGCGGGCTTTCATGACGCCAGACAATAGCTCGCCGAGTGCGGCGGGTGCCTGCAAGTCGCGCAATCCTGGCGTGTTGGGTGATGAGATATTTACGGTGAAGTAGCTGGCAACGTCGTAGAAGGCTTCGAGACCAGCGATGTAGTCGGCGTTGCGGTCGTGGCTGTCCTTGTTGGCCCCGATATTCACGCCGACGATGCCGCCGTAACCTTGTTCCAAGCGCTTTTTCAAACGCGAAAGGGCGGGGGCGTGGCCCGCGTTGTTGAACCCGAGACGGTTGATGACGGCATTGTCATCAACAAGCCTGAAAATGCGTGGTTTGGGATTGCCTGGTTGCGGTAGCGGCGTGACGGTTCCGATTTCGGCAAATCCGCAACCAAAGCCCAGCACGGCGTCCGGCACACGCGCGTCCTTATCAAAGCCTGCTGCAATGCCAACCGGGTTTGGGAATTCGAGCCCGGCCAGTCCAACCTGCAAACACTCTGGATCTGCGTTCGAGGATTTCAGGTATAAGCCGCGCTCCAACGATTTCAGTGTGACCTCGTGGGCTGTTTCTGGATCGAAGGTGAACAGCAGTGGGCGCGCGAGGTGATAGAGATTTGGCATTTCATGCACCTGGGTCTGCAAGAGCGGTAGCCACCTGGGGGACGCCGTCGTGTGCGAGTAAAAGCTCTCTTGCCCAAACGGCCTTGTTCACCTGGAGAGGGCCGTAAAAGTGCGGAAAAAGTTCACCACCGCGCGAAGGCTCCCACTTCAGTGCCTCACCGAGGGTGTCGAGGTCAAAGGCAATCAATAGCAATCCGCTCTGGCCAGCAAAGTGTTTGCGTGCAGTGCCAGCCAGTTGAGTCGCCGTGGAAAAGTGTATGAAGCCATCGCGAACATCGTCGGGGGAACCAAAATAGGTTCCGTTAGCGAGGGCCTCGTTCCAGGAGGCACTATCAGCGATTTTGTAAATGAGAGCGGAATTGGGTTTCGGCATCGAGATTCTCGTTGGATGATTTTCGGGTCAATTGCGATGGATGTGACAAGTGTGGCGTCGCGCCTTAGTTGATCGATGTTGCGGCACGCTGGGTATCAACTAAGGCGCGATAAACGCCACACTAAGCCAATGATTTTTCTAGTGGCCTTCATGTCGCTCCAAAATTGTATGCGGTTGCGGCTATGTTTCAATTTTGGCGCGACAGGCCACAAGTGCGAAATAGGCGTGCGTTGCAAGCCCGTTAAGTATATACCTTTTGAGGATAACTTGCGGGTGATTGATAGTGCGCCAACGCACTTGTGTTACGTGCACGGCTACATCACTGGCATAGCCAATCAGGTGCTGGCGGTGGCAACGGGGCTGATGGCGACTATATTACCTGCAATTCGGAGGGGGTGCCGCGTTCGCGTTGCGTACTCACTTGCGCGTAAACGGTAGAGTTGGAAGAGTTGCGATGTATGCGCGGTTGCGTTTGGCCTCGGTGTCGTTGGGGGGAGCTGTTCTCGGGTCGTGCGGTTTATAGCATGCCGGGCTTTCAGCGACGGTTCGATTGGGGGCCGGATGAGGCAATCCAGCTCCTGGACGATATCTTGCGGGCTGCAGCCATCGATACGGCCGAGGACGATCGCGATTCGGCTGATCCGGATTACTTTCTCGGCACGCTTTTATTGCTGACAAACCCAGGCAATCCATTGCCGGGCTCGCGTGGCGACGACGCCGGCGGCTTGATTGGATATGAAATCATCGACGGGCAACAGCGGTTGACGACCTTGACCGTATTGTTTGCCGTGCTGCGTGACCTGGGTGCCACGACTGATCGTAAAGTTGCGCCGCTGATCGAGATATTGGAGGCGGAGGCGCGTAATTCACCGTTGCCGTCATATCGAATTCAGCTCAATGGACGCGACAGGCATCTGTTCCGGCGCTTCGTGCAGAAGCATGGTGGCACATTAATCCAGCCGGACGATTTGGCTGACGAAGTTTGTATTGCGTCATGCAAGTTGCTCGCCGTCCGCGAAGCGCTCCTGGTGGCGTTGCGGCAATACGAGCCGGCACAGCGGATTGCGCTGCTGAAGTACCTCGTTGAAAAATGTCATGTTGTCGTGACGCTTTCTCACGACCTGGAGCGCGCTCACCGCCTGTTTACCGTGCTGAACGAGCGCGGCAAGCCTCTCCGCGGCAACGACATCATCAAGGTCGAGTTGCTTGGATCTCTGGCGACGTCCGAGCGGGAATATGCGAGCGAAAAATGGGATGAGATTGAGCGGTTGCTCGACGACTCTTTTGAAGTTTTCTTTGGCCATCTAAGAGCCGTGAAAGGCCGGCGTCGAGGCTCCATGGTGGACGGCTTGAGAAGCATGATCCGGGAAGCGGGTGGTGCGCGGGTCTTCGTTGACGATGTGCTTTTGCCCTATGCCCATATCTATGCACGCATGCGTTCGTGCCGCAGGGGGCCTTTGCCGGTGGGTGACCCGCTTTCATTGCACCTTCATTATTTGTGGCGCTTGCGCGGCGAGGAATGGGTGCCCGCCGTGCTTGTGGCTCTCAAAACATATGCTGATGCGCCGGAGGTCGAACTGGCTTTGGTGAGAGCCATTGATCGGATCGCTCATATCACGCGAATCTTGTGTGAAGGAAGCGGACGGCGGACGACTTTGTTTGGTCAAGTCGTTAAAGCGATAGACTCGGGCGAAGCCAAGGATGGCTCAGCCAAAGTTTTTTCGATATCACGCGAGAAGGTTCGCAACATCAAGTTCCACCTGCGTGACCTGTATCGCCGCAATCAGCCAATCTGCAAGCTCGTCTTGTTGCGCATCAACGATCATATTTCGCAAACCGTTACGCTTGTCGATCCAGCCGTGCTGAGCGTGGAGCATGTGCTGCCGCACCGTCCGTCTGTGACCAGCGGTTGGCGGGTGCTTTTTGCAGATCCGGAGATTCGCGAGGCTGCTACGCAGTCTCTCGGCAACCTCACACTGCTGCCGGAAAAGCTCAATGACCGGATTCGCAATCGGGATTTTGCCGACAAACGTGAGCACATTGTCACGCATTTCGGGGATGCGGATTTGCTTGGTGTGGTAAGCGATGTTGTCAGCGCCGAGGCTTGGGACCGTGTGGTTATAGCGGCCCGCGAAGCCAGGTTTCTCGATGCGTTAAGCGAAATAATCGGAATCGATGTGCGCGATGCGGCTGTGGGCCAACGTAGCGATGCCATGGATGCTGCTGAATGAGGAAGACCAGCGAGCCATTTGATGGTGAACCAGAGTGGTGTGTCGCGTGTCGGTCATTTGGCCTCTGCAAGATCCCCAGATAACCCCTTGGCTATAAGGGCACGCGTTTCTTCGATGCCATAGAGCTCGATGAACGATCCAAAGCGGGGGCCCTGGCTTGAACCAAGTAGAACTTCATAGATGGCCTGGAACCACTGGCGTAACGAATCTTTGGTGTAGCCGTTGTCCTTGCCTGCGTCGTAGACGATGTTTTGCAGGGTTTTTGCATCTGCATTGGCAGGTGCATCAGCCAGTGCCTGGTCTAGGGCCATCAGGGCTGTTCGTTCTTCTGGCGTGGGTGCGCGAAAGACCTTGGTTGGCGCAACAAAGTCTTCGTAATACCTCACCGCGTAGCCTGCGAGTTGATCCAGCAGTGGGTGCTGATCGGCGGTCGCGTCCGGTGCGATGCGACGAATGAAGCCCCATAGTACGTCTTTATCATGGGCGTTGGAGGCAGCGACGAGATTCAAGAGCAACGCGAATGTTATGGGGATCTCGGCTGACGGCGGGTTGCCGGTGTGGATGTGCCAGGCGGGATTGTCGAGCTGCTGTTTTTCATCCAGTCCGGGATATGATGCGATGTGCTGCAGATAGTCGTCGACAGTTCTCGGGATGACATCGAAATAGAGGCGCTTTGCCGCCTTAGGCTTTTGATACATGAACAGCGACAGGCTTTGCGGGCTTGCGTAGCGCAGCCATTCCTCAATGGTCAGGCCGTTGCCCTTCGACTTGGAAATTTTCTGACCTTTGTCGTCAAGGAACAGTTCATAGTTGAACCCTTCCGGCGGTGTGCCGCCGAGCGCCTTGCAGATTCTGGAAGACAGGGTAACGCTTTCGATCAAGTCCTTACCAGCCATTTCGTAGTCGATACCAAGCGCGGTCCAGCGCATGGCCCAATCCGCTTTCCACTGACATTTGACGCGTCCACCTGTGACAGGGGTGGTTACCTGATCTGAGGTTTCCGGATCGATGTAGGTGACTGTTCCGGCGGCGGGATCACGGGCAATCATCGGGACCTGCAGAACCTTGCCTGTGCGTTGGCAAACAGGAAGGAATGGCGAATAGGTGGCGCGGCGCTCGGCTCCCAGCGTCGGCAGGATGATGTCCATCACCTTGTCGTAGACCGAAAGCATCTTGAGAAGCGTCGCGTCCATCATGCCGGAGCGATAACACTCGGTTGCGGACAGAAACTCGTAATCAAACCCGAACTGATCGAGAAAGGCTTTGAGCCGCGCGTTGTTGTGATGGGCGAAGCTCTGATGTGTGCCGAAAGGATCGGGAACGCTGGTCAGTGGCTTGTCGAGAGCTGCTTGCAGAAGCTCCTTGTTGGGGACATTGTCGGGCACCTTTCGAAGTCCGTCCATGTCGTCGGAAAAACAGACCAGCCGCGTTTTCTGCCTGCCCTGCGTCAAGACTTCGAATGCGTGGCGCACCATTGAAGTCCGTGCGACTTCGCCGAACGTGCCAATATGTGGCAAGCCCGAAGGACCATAGCCGGTTTCAAAAACGACGGTTCTTTCTGAGCCGCGGGGCAGTCGCTCCAACCGTTTGATCAGCCGACGTGCCTCTTCGAAAGGCCAGGCTTTGGCGTTGGAGAGAAGTTCTAGAGGTATGGAGCCCGACGTGGTGTTTAAGGCATCGGATCGGGTGGTGGTCGTCATTGGCTTATCTCTGGTGGCGGCGGTTGGGCGTGGACCCTCGTCGCGCAAGAGGTAAAGTGGCGTCCTGGCGAATGGGTTGCGGCACCCTATTGAGGGGCATGCGACGCGTCAATCTCCGGCCCGCCGTTATGGGCATCTTGAACGCGCATTTCCAAACCGGCTTTGACGCGGGGTTTACGCCCGCAGCAGGTTGGGTTTAGAGCTTCGCGTGCGTTATATCGGGATCGGTTGAGCCGCGCGACGCAGCGGTCGGCCGCGCCAGCACGACCCGCAGGGCGGGGTGAAAATGATGACAGTCTGTCTCGTGCCGTTGGCCCGATGTCCCACATCGAACTACACGGCTCTCCTGGCCTGTCATCATTTTCACCTCCGTGCCGGCCATACCATCGTGAAAAAGGCGGGCTTTAGAAACAGAATTGGTTCCGATATATCGCACGACGCCCTAGTGTTCCGACTCTGACGCTTGGTTCCCTGTCGGGGCCCGACGCGACAGCCCGGAACCCTAGCATTCTCATTGTTTGTGTTCTGGATTCACGATCGTTTGACGACCTTTGCCCGGGAATCAAACGTTCGATCCAGAACATTAGCTGAAGGGGTAGGAATCGAGGCAAGCATGCAAACTTTATTAAAGCCCGAACAGGCGCTGATCTACGCAATGATTGCGGTATCAGCCGTAGACAGGTCCATGTCCGATGCAGAATTGAAGCGGATCGGCGCGATGGTGCGGGAACTGCCGGTGTTTGGAAAATACGACGATACCTGGCTTGTGGATGAAGCCCGCGAGTGTGGGGCGCTTTTGGCACAGGAAGGCGGGTTGCGGCGGGTGCTGGACCTGGTGACGGCGGGGCTGCCGGAACATTTGCGTGAGACGGCATACGTGCTTTCAGCAGAAGTTGCCATCAGCGATCGCCGGATCGCCTCGGAAGAGATTCGATTCCTGGACTTGCTGGCGGAAGCGTTGTCTATCGACAAGTTGACCTGTGCAGCGCTTGAACGGGCAGCAAGTGCGCGTCAGCAAAAGCAGTGAGCGGGTTCGAAAAACGCTTGTGTTGACGACTATCTGTTTGGAGCCGTGTTTTTCACACCGAACCGAGGCTCACTTCAGCTACATAATATACGCTATATTTCACGACGCTATTGGACATGCTTGAAACGTAGCGCAAAGTTGGCAATCGCGTCGGCTGCAGAATTCAAGTTGGTTTCGTGATTGGTGGGGGCGCCGCGGGGCGGTTTCAGGTCGTGGTTACCTTGCGTGATCCAGGCGAAGGTTATTTGGCTGGAAAGTTTATAGCTTACTACTTCATTGCGCGTACCGAATGGGTCGCGATCCCCCTGGACGATCAGCAGTGGCGTTGCAAAGTGTTGGAGGTGAGCTGTGCGGAGCTTGTCGGTTTTTTGGGGTGGGTGGAACGGGTAGCCTAGCGCAACTGCCGCTTTTATGGTGCCCGCCTTGAACAAATCGTCTGCCACCATGGTGGCGATGCGTCCGCCCATCGACTTGCCGCCGATAAGTAGCGGCAGAGGCGGGACCTTCCTGTCATTATTCAATAGCTCGACGGCCGTGGCATATTCCTCGATGAGCCGTTCGGCGCGTGGTGGAGGCCGGCGGATATGGTCCGTTTTGCGTGCAGCCATATAGGCGAACTCGAATCTGCTGACAGCCACGCCGCGCGCGGTGAGAAGTTCGGTGATTTGAGTCATGAACGGGCTGGTCATGGGTGCGCCGGCGCCGTGGGCCAGAAGGAGGCGGGCGAAGGCCGGTTTTACTTCAGGATGGTCATGAAGCAGGTTGATTGGAGATGTTGGGTTCATGAACTTTGACTTTGCCGGGACGATCGTGCGGAAAATGGCATTTTTGACGCGTGCGGGGCGGTCTGCTGGTGGCGGTTCGTTGCGGTGCAGGGTCGCACTGACGCTATTGTGAGGGTCGCGCTCGGTGTCGAGCGCATTATATGTAAAAAGTGCAATATGTAGAAATCGTAGCGGTCGTCTGATGGTGCAAAGGCACTATCGATTTTGGCGACTTTCTTATTTGGCGCGAATGAGAGAAGCGGTCCATGCAACTTTTCCAGCCGGATGGAACGGTAACTGAGGCGACGCTACGGCTGGGTGTGTTTCTGGCTGTATTCGCAGTGATGGCTGCGGCTGAAGCGCTCCTGCCAAAGCGGAGGCTCAGCTATCCAAAAGGCCGCAGGTGGATCACGAACCTGGCGATTGTCGCTTTTGACAGTGCCGTTGTTCGCCTGATGGCTGCATTGACCGTGCCGTTGGTGGCGGTGGCAGCGGCGATGTATGCGGGCACTCAGGGCTGGGGGTTATTCAACTGGCTGGACTTGCCATACTGGCTGGAATTACTCCTGGCGCTGGTCATTCTCGATCTGGCGATCTGGTTTCAGCACCTTGTTTCACACAAGGTACCGCTGTTCTGGCGTCTGCACCAGATGCATCACGCCGACGTCGACTTTGACGTGACTACGGCCATCCGTTTCCATCCGATTGAGATCGCTCTGTCGATGCTTTGGAAAATCGTATGTGTGGTTGCGATTGGCGCTTCGCCTGAAGCCGTCATTCTGTTTGAGATTATTTTGAACGGGTGCGCTATTTTCAATCATGCAAATGTGGCTTTGCCCGTGGGCGTGGACCGCTTTCTGCGCGCGTTTATAGTTACGCCAGATATGCACAGAGTGCATCACTCCGTGCTGAGCCATGAGCACAACAGCAATTATGGATTCAATCTGTCGATCTGGGACCGGCTATTTGGCACCTACACGCCGCAGCCAGAAAACGGGCATGAGGGAATGACGATTGGACTAAGTCCATATCAGAACGATAATCCAACGCGGTTTTCATGGAGCCTTCTGCTGCCGTTTCGCAGCCTGCGTCGCTAGCCCGCCTTTCTCACGAGGGCACGGCCATACCATCGTGAGAAAGGCGGCTGGGCGTGGCGAAATTCTTTGGTTTTTATGGCCTTGCACACCGCGGCTGATTTTTAACGAAAGCTGGCAGTTGAAGCGCGGTATTGCGCCTGTTTTGGGTATATGTTTGGGTCAGGCGTCTTGAGTATCAAAATTTCGCCAAATACCAAGATATGGTCAGGATATGTCGTTTTAATCGTGCTTATTAGATTTCGTTCATTCCAGTTGGCATTCAGGTCGCACACGTTGAGGGAGTGCTGATTTTGGGGCGCTTGGCGCGCGCGGTGATGGTCATTGGCGGCACGGCGATTCTGGTCGCATTGCCGCGGGAGGACTATGTGCGCCTGTGGTCGGAGACATTTGCTGTATCCCAGCGGGCCGCAGCCTTGGTCAACACACACATTGTGCGGCCCATAAAAATGTCTGCGACGAGACAGTACGCGCAAGACACTCCGGCAGAAGACAAGGCATCAGGGCCGAACCATTATAAAGGCCCCATAGGTGAGGCGAGACCTGCTGCGCAGGCACCAGATTCAATAAATGTTTCAAAGCGTGCAAGCATGCTTGATGAGACAGCGCGCGAGAAAATTGGCGAGGTCCGGATCCCTAATGTCGTGCATACGGCGGATGATAGGGGTGCAGCCCATGCACCCGTTCGTGAAGTTGCTTTGAATGAAAATGAGCACGGCGCTCGAGCCACTGTTGTGCCGGTATCGGATGCAGACCAGGCGAAGACGAATGCCGTTGCCAGCGCGAGCACGGTCAATGATGCCAGCGGTGATGCAATTGCGAGCGAACCGGCTCTATCCGCCACCGACAAGGTTGTTACGACTGCAAATGTGGATGGGCATATTGCCGGGCCAAGTTCAGAAATCGGTCTTGTCGCACCAAAACCATACCTAGCCCGCCCGCCTGTGCCGCTGCCAGTCAAAAGCGAAACGATGGCGGATCACCAGGCGAAAACAAAGGCAGCCGTGGATCCTCGTTTGCCGCCGCTTCCCGTCATCAAGCCGGAGGTTCCCGAAGAACGCAAACCGATCCCAGCAAAAATGATCTTCGGGGCGGCCAAGACACCAGCACCGCTGGCGGCACGCGCGATCGGGTTTTATTCGCGTGGCTGCTTGGCGGGTGGAAAGGCATTGCCGATTGACGGCCCGGCGTGGCAAGCCATGCGCCTATCACGCAACCGCAACTGGGGACATCCCAAGTTGATTGAACTGCTGGAGCGGTTTGCTGGCGATGTACAAAAATTCGATGGCTGGCCAGGACTGCTGGTGGGCGATATTTCACAGCCGCGCGGCGGGCCGATGTTGACGGGACATGCCAGCCACCAAGTCGGTCTTGACGCGGATATCTGGTTTACGCCCATGCCGGGGCGCAGACTTTCGCGGCGTGAACGCGAGCGATTGTCTGCGACTTCGATGCTTGATGGTCCCACGAAAGTGAACCCAAACGTCTTTACGCCCAGTCATGTCAAAGTGGTGAAGCGAGCAGCATCCTATCCTCAAGTCGAGCGGATATTGGTGCACCCGGCAATCAAGAAGGCACTATGCGAGGCGGCAGGAGATGATCGCGCGTGGCTTGGCAAAGTACGCCCCTACTTCGGTCACTATTACCACTTTCATTTAAGGCTGAGCTGCCCTGAGGGGTCGTCGAACTGCCGTGCGCAAAAGCCACCGACAGGTGACGATGGCTGCGGCAAAGAGATCGATTACTGGTTCAAGGTGCTGACGCGGCCAAAGCCCAAGCCGCAACCCAAACCCAAGATGGAAGCAGCAAAGCCACGAAAGCCCAAGCCGGTGGTCACATTGTCGGATATGCCGGAGGAGTGCCAGGCGGTGCTGGCGTCAGGTGAGGGTACGTTGGTGCAAAACAGAGCTGAACTGATCAAGTCCAGCGTCGCGCAGTCGAAGAAAATCATCGACATTTCGGGAAAGCCGCGGTCAAAAATCAGACCGCGGTGAGCCGTTCTAGATCGCGTTCACTTTTCACCGAATCGCGAACGCGATCTATTTTCTTTTATTTTGGGCATGTTCTTCACGCCGAACCGCGTACACTTCGGCTGAACATGCTCTAAAGTGCGGGGTCGATGCGGTCGCTGGTCGAGGTGTTGACGCGAAACCAACCGGCTATGCCGCGTCGCGTTGCCCGTGAGGGCCTCACCGCATGGGGTATTTCCTCCGACAGCATGAGAACCAGCGTCCCTGCATGTGGCTGCACGGTGATGGCGGGAACGCTGGCGTCATCGTTCGTGTTCCAAATGTCGAGTTCACCTCCGTCGCTCATCTGCCACCCCTTATTCAGATAAAGCACGAGTGAAACAATACGGTTTCGCTCGCCACGCAGGCTGTCCAGGTGGCGCTTGTAAAAGCCACCAGGCGGGTAGGTGAGGAATTGTGCCTCGAATTCGAACAGCCCGAGAAACAAGCGACGGTTAATCGCAATTCTTAAGTGCTCCGCAAGAGCCAGGAAGGCAGCTTCGCCGTCCGCACTTCCGTCTAGCCAAGCCGCATCGACCTGGCGAATGCGCGTTTCGCGAATGTGGTGATTGTCGCGGCCGATGGCAGCGCGGTCCATTTCACCGGCCTCTTCGCGCTTTCTGCAATCGGCGACCAACCGGTCTATTAGATTGGGGATGATTGCGTTGTGGAGGACGGCAAACCCGTTATTTGCGAGGTCGCCCACGAGGCGGTCGGAAAAAGCGGCGTCGAGCGGGGGTGCAAGCATCGGCTTACCATTGCGCCGGTATGCTCCGGCCAGCAGACGCCGGACTTGCAACGTCGTGTTGCGGTTGGCCCGGAGGATGTGCCTATCTGCGCTGCCTGCGGAAAAGTTGCCATGCGACAGGCGTACGCAGCCTTTTGTTCGAGCAGAAAGGAGCGCGGGCCGGTATGCATGGTGCCCAGCGGTGTCACGCTGGATTGGAGTTCACGCTTTCGTCGGCGGAGATTGGACAAGCGACACCGGTCCCGCCCAAGCCGCAATAGCCGTGAGGCACCTTTGCGAGGTACTGCTGATGATAGTCCTCGGCAAAAAAAGAATTCCGGCGCATCCAGGATTTCCGTGGTTATTGCGCCAAAACCGCGTTGCTGAAGACGTTGTGCGTAGAGCGTTCGTGCATTTTCAGCCGCCTGATGCTGGGCCGCATCAAAACAATAAATGCCGGACCTGTACTGGGTTCCCATATCATTGCCCTGTCGCATCCCCTGGGTCGGGTCGTGGCTTTCGAAGAACGTTTTGAGAAGCTCCTGATAGGAAACTTTGTCTGGCTCGAAGACGACAAGCACAACTTCGTTGTGGCCTGTATATCCCGAGCAAACCTCTTCATATGTGGGGTTGGGCGTAAATCCAGCCGCGTAGCCGACGGCGGTAATCCAGATCCCGCTACCGAGTTGCCAGAACTTGCGCTCGGCGCCCCAGAAACAACCCAGTCCGAAGATGGCCGTTTGCGCCCCTTCTGGATAAGGGCCTTTGAGCGGCCTGCCGAAAACATGGTGCTTCAGAGCCGTTGGGATCGGGTCGGGGCGTCCAGGTAATGCATTTTCAGCAGTCGGCATTAAAGTCTTTTTCTTGAAAAACATGGCGATTGCCTTTCGAATGCCGTTTCGGTCTTCAGACCAGAATATAATGAGCCGGAATTGTTCGGTCCGCCCTGTTCATGCCTCACTTTTTCGCGAGTATAATTTCATCGGCGGCTGAGGGGGTGTCGAAAGCGGCGGGGGGAAACTGTCCGCGAAGCCGAGGGGAAACAGTACCATGTCTGACGCCAATGTGGTCCGGCCGGGTGATGAATTTGCTGCCGCCCTGGGGGAGCCAGCACTCCATGAAATGCCTGAGGTGAGTGCGCCACCGGCCGCCAAAGAGCGCGTGATTTATCGCGCCAGTGGTGGCAGGCGCGTAGCTTTTTCGGTGATTTTTCTATTACTACTGCCATTCTTCGTGAGCCTGGGGCCGATGCTCTGGGTGCGGATTACGCACGGCCTTTGGCATGACGCCCTGGGGCTGTCCGTCATTGCGATTGGCTTTGCCATCGTCATGTTCCTGGTTCTGGTGGAACTGCTGCACTCGGTCCGCTCACGCGTTGAACTGGGTAATACCGCTGTCAGGTTCACGCTGCCGTCGGGCCGGGGCCCCACGCCAATGTTGCGCTTCAAGACACGGGAAATCGCCTACAAGGATATTGGCAAGATCGAGGTGCGCCGCGAGGTTTATGGTGGGGTGTTGGCGCCAATGATGCTGAAGGGCGCACGCATCGTGACGCGTGGCGGAGAGAAATTCCGGCTCGGCTATGTCAACGAAGCCAATGTTGATCCGGCATTTCCATATATTGAAATCGGTGAGCGCATTGCGAATAGAGCCGGTGTCGAAATCGTAGACCGGGGCAACGTTCGCCGGTCAATGCCCAAAAAGATGCTTGGAATTGCGGCGAGCGGGCGTCGAGAGAAACATTCCATCGACGAGATCGAAATGCGTGAACTGAACAAGAAGCACGCACGGCTTATGGGATTTCTCGTTGCCGGTTTGGTGGTCTTGATCGGGCTTGGCATTGTGGGCGACATGATGCAGCCAGTGTAGGGCTGGTGCCGTTTGCGCTCCGTCCAGTTGGCTGGTCGCATGCCTATGCTGCTCTCTGATCTTACGAGCAGGCGGTGCGTTTATCAGTTGACAAAGACGTTGACGACGCGACGGCGCCGCCCGGCTATGCCGCATACGAGCGCAAGCAGGCCAAACAGAAGATAGGCCGGCAACGCCAGCAGATTTTTTAGCACCGGATCCCAAAACCAAACGCCGATACGTTGCGACACAGCGGTCTTTAAAGCATCGAATGAAGACGGCGAGACCTGTTGCCAGTGTGCGGCCGTTGATGTGTGGAGACCATCCTGCGTCATGCCGGCTACGAACAAAACGACGGCCAGCAAGAGCAACGCCGCAGACATGAACCGAAGGATTGGGGCCAAAGCGATTGCAATTCGTCGCGGCGCCTGTTTCAAGGCGCGCAACAGGCGCATGAAGATTCTTGTCAACATAAATGCCCGATGCCGTATGCCGTTTATGCTTTTCGCCGAGTGAAGATGGTTATTTTACGCCCTAGAGCTTCAACAGGCAATTCCATGCGGCAGTCGTCTTGTGATCATCAGCATGTTTTGTTGTGTGTCATCGTAGCGTCCCGATCAGGCCGAAGATTGATTGGGATGCGTTGTGCTCTCATGGCGTAGCGGCACTCAATCCTTGTAATAGCTGCGATACCAGTCGACGAATGCTTTTATCCCATCTCGCAACTCCGTCTGGGGTCGGTATCCAAAGTCATTTTCCAGGGTGGTGATATCAGCGTAGGTGGCCTGAACGTCTCCGGGCTGCATCGGCTTCAAGTTCTTGACGGCTTTGCGTCCGATGGCGTCTTCCAGTGTTGCGATAAATTCCATCAGCTCGATGGGCTGGTTATTGCCGATGTTATAGATCCGGAACGGAGCATAGCTGGTGCCAGGATCTGGATTGGCCGGATCGTAATCTGGATTGGGGGTGGCGGGACGGGCGGCTACCTTTATGACACCGTCAACAATGTCGTCGATATAGGTGAAGTCGCGCGACATGCGGCCTTCGTTGAAAACGTCGATGGGCTTGCCTTCAAGTATTGCCTTTGTGAAAAGCATCGGGGCCATGTCGGGTCGACCCCATGGTCCATAGACGGTAAAAAAGCGCAAGCCGGTGGTGGGCAAACCATACAGATGAGCGTAGGTGTGGGCCATCAACTCGTTCGCTTTCTTGGTTGCAGCATAAAGACTGACAGGGTGGTCGACGTTGTCATGGACCGAGAATGGCATCTTGACGTTGGCGCCGTAGACCGAGCTCGATGAAGCGAACACGAGGTGTTCAACGCTATTGTTGCGGCACCCTTCAAGAATGTTGCCAAAAGCAACGAGGTTGGAATCGATGTAGGCGGCGGGATTCTGGAGCGAATAACGCACGCCAGCCTGCGCTGCCAGATGTATGACGGTTCCGGGTGGCGTTTGCGCGAAGAGATATTCGACCGCGTTGCGTTGTGCGAGGTCGAACTCATGAAAAGTGAAGTTTGGGTGACGGATATTTTCCAGGCGCGCGCGTTTCAACGCGGGATCATAGTAGTTGTTGAGGTTGTCGACGCCAACGACGTGGTGGCCCGTATCGAGCAACGCCTTGACGACATACATGCCGATGAAGCCGGCAGCGCCAGTAACCAGTATGGATCTGATATCGCCATTGTTTGTCACGGTCGCAATTCCGCTTGTGTTTGAGGATTACAGGGTGTGTTTGAAGGTTCCAGGATGAGGCGGGTTCGCTATTGCGATGGTTCGGTTTCCATCATCAAATTGAGCGTCCGTTTCGGTATAGCTTCGGCCATCGTTTCGCCCAGACGTGGCATTGCCGCACCCCAGGTCTACTTCGTCTCTTCGGGGGTTCGGTTGTACAAGTCGTGTGTGCGGATGATGTCGTCTTCACCGAGGTAGCTTCCGATCTGCACTTCTATGATTTCCAGCGGCAGTTTTCCTGGGTTTTCAAGTCGATGCCACTGGGTGGCAAATATGTAAACGCTTTCGTTTTCCCTAACGAGCCTTTCTTCTTCGCCAATTGTCACCAGTGCTGTTCCCTTGACGACAATCCAATGTTCCGAACGGTGGTGATGCATTTGCATGGATAGCTTGCCGCCGGGCTTAACGTGGAGAAGCTTGACCTGAAACCGAGGTTCCAACGACAGCGTTTCAAAATAACCCCATGGTCGAACGCTACGGATGTTTTGTTCGTGCTCCTTGCGGTTCGATCGTTTCAGGTGCTGCACAATCTTTGATACATCCTGTGCACGACTGCGGTTGGCAACCAGTAGTGCGTCAGCGGTATCGACAATAACGAGATTGTCGACGCCTAGGGTCGTGACAAGGTGGCGTTCTGAGTGGACATAGCAATTCTCAGTGTCTTTTAAGATTGCGTCCCCGTGTGTGTAGTTGCCTTGCTGGTCGTGTGGTGCAATTTCCCAAAGTGAAGACCAGGACCCTATATCGTTCCAACCGACATCGATCGGGAGGACTACTGCGCGAGAGGTTTTTTCCATTACAGCGTAATCGATGGAAATGCTTGGGGAGCTTGCAAAGGGTTCGGCCGCGAGGCGTTCAAAGCCGATGTCTTCGGTACGTTTTGCGTAGGCGGATTTGGCCGATTCCAGAACCTTTGGCGCAAGGTGTTGAAGTTCATCTATGAACGTCTGGGCGTGAAGTACAAAAATCCCGCTGTTCCATACATACTCGCGGGTGGAGAGATAGCTCTCCGCCGTCGCCCGGTCCGGCTTTTCGGTGAAGCCGCCGACCGAGTAGGCGCGTCCCGCGAAACCGTCGAGGACTTCGCCTTGTTTGATGTAGCCATATCCGGTGTGGGGGCTTGATGGCGTTATTCCAAACAGTACGAGGCGGCCAGTTTGCGCGATGCGCGTAGCCGCACTAACAGTTTCAACAAATTTTGCGTCGTCTTGAACAACATGGTCGGAGGGCATCACGACGATGATCGCGTCCTGGTGCTCAGACAGGGCTGCGAGCGCGGCGACGGCGATGGCGGGTGCGGTGTTACGCGCGACAGGCTCCAGAATTATTGCTTTGGCATCAAATCCGGCGCGGTCCATTTCCTCTCTGACGAGGAAACGATGGTCGTTGTTGCACATTATTATGGGAGCGGCAAAACCCTTGTCTGGCGACAGCCTCTTTAACGTGGCATCGAGCAGGCTGGGATTGCTGCCGTCAAAAAAACGCAGGAACTGTTTGGGGTACATGGCACGCGATAATGGCCAAAGGCGTGTTCCAGAGCCGCCGGAGAGAATTACGGGAAATATCCTTGAACTGCCGCTCATGTGCATCCTGAATTTTTGAGGGGCTTCGTTAGGCAAACCTATGAGAAGCACGCTCGCTAATTTGTGGTGAGGTTATCCATCAATACCGAGGCCGCAGGTTGGACGGGCTTGGGTGCGTACTATTGCGAATTCGGGGCCCGCTCACATTTCAAAGAATCTCAGGCGGGATCCAGACATTTGCGGTGCGCACGCGTTGCACGGTGAACGTCGAAAAACGTGAGCTAGACAAGTGCCATGTCGGCGTCAACCCAACAGTGGGCGGACCGCAGGATACATGGGGCAGGGAAAAATTTGGAACTAATTGATATCTCATGGTTTCCAGTTGCTCGTTGCCGCAGCGGTGAGGCGCAATTCCGGGCCGAGCGTGGCGCCCGCACAGCGAGGTTGGCTGGGCAACCTAATTGCTAGAGCGCTTTTCGATCCGATGGAATCGGATCAGCGCTCCAGCTTTTTGGTTTGGTCGCATTTTCTGCGCCGAACCGGTATCCACTTCGTCGGAAAATGCTAGCTTCTTGTTTGGTCGCATTTTCTTCGACGAACTGGCGTCCACTTCGTCGGAAAATGCTCTAGTGTTCCGACTCTGACGCTTGGTTCCCTGTCGGGCCCCGACGCGTCAGCCCGGAACCCTAGCATTCTCATTGTTTGTGTTCGGGATTCACGATCGTTTGACGACCTTCGCCCGGGAATCAAACGTTCGATCCAGAACACTAGATGATGGACACCGAACTGATGCTCTTTTGCACAGTGCCGATTGCGCGTGGGCGCGGGGATCACGCCATTTCTATTCGACTGTGCTATGGGCGAGGAATGCCGGCAGCGGCCGGCGCGTCAGCTCGTGTTGGGCCCGCTCGTTTTGGGTCTACTCGTTTTGGGTCTGGCCGCTTGGATTGGGTGGAAGGTGAACAGTGCGAGAGGTTTCTTGATGGCAGCGACCGACCCGGTACTGTCGGAAGGTGCGGTGAAGGGCCGCGCAAGTGCGGTACAAAGGATTTTTACCTGTGGCTCTGCCGGCAGTGGCAAGTCGACGATCGTTGGCAGTGTGTTGAATCTGACGGGACGAACCCGTGCCGACGACCCGGCAGGGCCGGTGCAGGATTTCAGGATATTTGGTACAGCGGGCAACGATCATGGAGTTCCGGCTATTGAAAATTGGCGCGGTACTGACGGGAAAGTGGTCAGCGATAGCGGCATTGATTTCCAATTCTTCTCCAAATCTGGCCGATCTTTCATAGTTTCAGACGTGCCAGGCCATGGAAAACTCACCCGCCAATTGGCAGGCAGCGCGTCGCGTTCACAGTTTGCCATTCTTACCGTCAACGCAAGCGAGAGGTTGGCCGGTCAGGCGGAACTTCATGCCAATATTTGTAGTCTATTGGGGGTGCAACACGTCGTTCTCGCGGTCAACAAGATGGACCTCGTCGACTACGCGCAAAGTGCTTTCGATGACATTGTGGAAGCCTTCCGCACCTTTTCAGAACCTTTGGGGTTTGCATCGCTGGTGTCTATACCGATGGTTGCGCGAGATGGTGGAAATATCAATTCTGCTTGCGTGCTCATGCCCTGGTACAAAGGGCCGGACCTGTTGACCTATCTGGATGAGACTGCTGTCGATGCGCCCCTGGCAGCCGGTCCGTTTCGCTTTCCTGTGCAACGCGCGGTTCAGCTAGAGTCTGGTTTTCGCGGTTATGCAGGCTCAGTTGTCTCGGGGCGCGTGTCGGTCGGTGACAGGATTGTTGCGGCAGTTTCGGGCCGGCCGGGTTCGATAACGCGGATCGTTTCGGGCGATGAGTGCCGCGAGCAAGCCGTGAGTGGCGATGACGTGACGCTGGTCTTCGACAAGGCATTCGAGGCGGCCGTTGGTGACCTTCTGGTCCCAGCAACGGAGCGACCGGAGGTTTCCGATCAATTTGCTGCGCAGCTTTTGTGGATTGATGAGACGCATTTGCTGCCAGGGCGCTCATATGAACTCCGCCTCGGAGAGCAAGCCGTTCCTGCGAGCGTGACGACAATCAAGCACCGGATCGATATCCACACGCGGCAGCAAATGGCGGCGCGGAACCTTGAAATGAGCGAAATTGGCGTCTGCAATATCGCGACGGCGACGCCGATTGCATTCGATGCCTATTCGGAAAATTCGGAGACTGGTGGATTCATACTTGTCGACCGTACGACGCAGGCGACTGTGGCGGCAGGCATGATCATGTTTGGTCTACGGCGTGCAACGAACATCCACGTTGAAGAGCTTTTTGTTGACAAGGCGACCCGTGCTCAGGCCAAGCAGCAACGCGCCACCGTGATCTGGTTTACCGGGCTGTCAGGCTCTGGCAAATCGACGATTGCCAAGCGCCTTGAAAAGAGGCTCTACGAGCTTGGTAAACATACCTATGTGCTCGATGGTGACAACGTTCGTCACGGGCTCAATAATGACCTTGGGTTTACCGATACTGATCGCGTCGAAAACATTCGCCGCATAGGTGAGGTGGCCAAGCTCTTTGCGGACGCGGGTTTGATCGTGATGTGTTCGTTTATTTCACCTTTCCGGGCGGAGCGGCGCATGGTGCGTGAGCTGCTGGAGAGTGATGAGTTCATTGAAGTTTTCGTCGATGCCTCGCTGGAGGAATGCCAGCGTCGCGACCCGAAAGGTTTGTATGCAAAGGCTCTGGCAGGCAAGGTGAAGAACTTCACTGGTATAGATAGCCCTTATGAACCTCCTGAATTTGCTGACATTCACCTCGTGACTGAGAATGTATCGCCCGACGATGTCGTCGAGAAGATTGTTGAATATCTGCGAAACAGGGGGCGGGTGTGAGGGACCTCGTCAGTGAACTTGAGCTTATTGCCTGCGACGCGGGACGCTTAATCTCGGAGATCCGAGAGAGGGGCATCGAGGTGCTTGCGAAGGGTGACGGTAGTCCGGTGACTGAAGCGGATGCGAGCGCCGAAGCTTTGATTTTGGAGCGGCTATCGGTTGCGTTCCCCGATATTCCAGTGGTGGCCGAAGAAATGGTGAGCCAGGAGGGTAACCCGGGGGATGTTGGCAGCCGCTTCTTTCTTGTCGATCCATTGGATGGCACTAAAGAATTCATTAAAGGTTCAACCGACTACACGGTCAACATTGCCTTGATTGAAAGAGGAGCGCCCGTCGCTGGTGTGGTGGTCGCGCCTGCACGACATGAAGTTTATAGTGGATTTGCCAACGGTGGCGCCCAGGTCGCGCGAGTACCTCAGCAGGGTGCCCCGAGGGAGGGGGAAGACATTCATGTGCGTGCGCTGGGTCTGGCCTGGACTGCGGTGGTAAGCGTTTCACACATGACGGATGCAACCCGCCGATTCCTGGAACCGCTGCCAATCGGGGAAAGTGTTTCGGTAGGATCTTCGTTGAAATTCTGCCTTGTGGCGGCAGGGAAGGCCGATATCTATCCGCGGTTTGGCCGCACCATGCAGTGGGACACCGCGGCAGGTGATGCGGTCTTGAGAGCGGCCGGAGGTGTTACCACAACCCGCGATAAAACGGTACTTTCGTATGGTCCGCGCTCAGGCCTGCCGGAAAACAGGTTTGAAAACCCTGAGTTCATCGCGTTTGGTGGTGCTGTAGAGCGGCTGAGGCAAATTGTGTTTGAGAGCAAGCCTCAGCCCTGACCAATGCAGTGTTCACGGTTTGGGCCTTGCTTTTATTGTTGGGCTATTGGGAACTTTTTGCCGTAGGGCCATGGGCAGGGTGAAAATTTTAATAACCGCGCATTATGACCTTTCGCAGATACATGCCGTTGACGTGGGATCGATGCGATTTGCGAAACAAGGCAATGGTGAAAAAGCTAACCGTTCAACGTTTGGATATTCCCGATGTTCTTGTGGTGACGCCGGCAAAGTTCGGTGACGCGCGCGGATACTTGTCGGAAACGTACAATGCATCCGCTTTTGCTGATGCAGGCGTGGCTGCAATATTTGTTCAAGATAACCACTCGCTATCGCGCCAAAAGGGCGTAGTGCGGGGGCTGCACTTCCAGGCTCCGCCTCATGCGCAAGGCAAACTGGTGCGGGTCGTCCGTGGCAGCATTCTGGATGTGGCGGTCGATATCAGGAGTGGATCACCAACCTTTGGGAAATTCGTTTCCGTGGTGCTTTCGGCGGAAAACGGGCAGCAAATGTGGTTGCCTGAGGGGTTTGCGCACGGCTTTTGTACGCTGGAAGACAATACAGAAGTGACCTACAAGGTTACGGATTACTACGCGCCGGAATGCGATAAAGGGATTCGCTGGAATGATCCGACAATTGGAATCGACTGGCCAGTTGGCGAGGAAGCGGCAATCCTTTCAGACAAGGACAAGTCGCAGCCATTCCTGCACGAGTTGCATGGGATTGATGGCCGCAAGGCGTGAATGGTGAAATGACGGTCCACGGGCTGAAAGGAATTGGAGACTTGCTCCATGCGAATTCTGGTAACAGGAGGTGCGGGTTTCATAGGTTCGGCGCTGTGCCGTTATCTGGTCGGCAAAAGAGACATCGAAGTTCTCAACGTTGACAAGCTGACGTACGCTGCAAACCTACATTCTTTAGATCCAATTGCGGACAAGCCGAACTACCGTTTTCTTCAGGCGGACATTTGCGATCGCAGCGCCATGACAGCAGCCTTTTTGGATTTTCAGCCAGATGCGGTCATTCATCTCGCGGCTGAAAGTCATGTCGATCGCTCAATTACAGGTGCAGGCGAGTTCATACAAACCAATGTGGTTGGTACTTTCGCGCTGCTTGAAGCGGCGCGTGGCTACTGGTCTTCGTTAAAGGGAGCGGCTCACGATGCTTTCCGCTTCCTTCACGTTTCTACGGATGAAGTTTACGGGTCGCTCGGGCCGGATGGCTTGTTTGAGGAGACAACGGCATATGATCCAAGTTCGCCTTACTCCGCCAGCAAGGCTGCTTCCGATCATCTGGTGATTGCCTGGCATCGGACCTACGGGTTTCCGGGACTGATCTCGAATTGCTCTAACAATTACGGGCCATACCAGTTTCCTGAAAAGCTCATTCCGCTCATGATCCTGAATGCCATGCACGGCCAGTCGCTGCCGGTCTATGGCGATGGCTCCAACGTGCGTGACTGGCTTTATGTCGATGATCATGCGCGCGCGCTTTTGACGGTGCTGCAACGCGGGCAGGTTGGCGAGAAGTATAACGTTGGAGGGCGTAATGAGCGCTCCAATCTCGATGTCGTAACGCGCATTTGCGCGATTGTGGATCAGCGATTGCCAGACCAGGTACCACGCAGATCTTTGATCCGATTTGTGGAGGATCGTCCCGGACACGACCAGCGCTACGCTATTGACGCTACCAAGCTGGAAAGAGAACTTGGTTGGAAAGCGAAAGAGGATTTCGAAAGCGGTATCGAGAAAACGATAGATTGGTTTTTGGCAAACCGGTCCTGGTGGGAGCCGTTGAGAAAATCTGTCTACTCGGGTGAACGATTAGGTCTCATCCAGAAGGCCGTCGCCAATGAGGCATCGTGAAGGCGGAGGCGTGTGTTGAGGGTTCTCGTGACAGGCGCGGGTGGGCAGGTTGCGACATCGCTTGTCAATGCGGCAAACGTGAGCAACATAGATCTGGTGGCTCTTAGCCGCGCCATCCTCGATATTTCAGACAGTAATTCTGTTATGGCGGCGATGCGTGCGCATAGGCCGGATGTCGTCGTCAACGCTGCGGCCTATACCGCAGTCGACAAAGCCGAGAGCGAACCTGATGCGGCGCGTAGAGTGAACGAAACGGGTGCTGCCAACATTGCGAATGCCTGCCGGTTGACCGGTGTGCCCGTGATCCACATTTCGACGGACTATGTGTTCGACGGCACCAAAACGTCGCCCTATGTTGAGGAGGACGTTGCTGCACCCTTGAACGCGTATGGTTGCAGCAAGCTTGCCGGCGAAGTGGCTGTCGCCGACAAGTGCCCGGCACATATCATTTTGCGAACCTCTTGGGTCTACAGCCCGTTCGGCCACAACTTTGTCAGGACCATGTTGCGTCTTGCCGAAACGCGCGATGAGCTTAGTGTTGTCGACGATCAGGTCGGTTCGCCGACGTTTGCTCCGCATCTGGCTGAAGCTATTTTACTCATAGCCGAACGTGGTTTGCGCGATGCGACATTGGATGCGCCGTGGGGTGTCTACAACGTTGCCGGTGATGGTGAGACGACGTGGTGCGGATTGGCGCGTGCGGTGTTCGATCAAGCACGTGGATCAGGTGGGCCTACCGCACGCGTGAGGGCGATCAGCACAGCCGATTACCCAACGCCAGCGCACCGCCCGGTAAATTCCCGACTGTCATGCGACAAGCTGGAGCGCACGTTCGGTATCGTGTTGCCGCATTGGATGGTGGGCGTGGCGGATTGCGTGGCTCAGATCAAAGGTGACAAACACGCGCATGCTGAAGCGAAGGGGGGCAAATGAAAGGCATTATCCTGGCCGGAGGTAGTGGCACGCGTCTTTATCCCATGACCCAGGCGGCATCGAAGCAGATGCTGCCGGTCTACGACAAGCCGTTGATCTACTATCCACTGTCCGTCCTGATGCTAGGCGGAATACGCGATATTCTTGTTATTTCGACGCCCCGCGATCTGCCCGCCTTTCAAGCGTTGTTTGGCGAGGGTTCGCAGTGGGGGCTGAATTTCACTTATGCCGAGCAGCCGCGGCCGGAGGGGTTGGCGCAGGCGTTCATCATAGGTGAGGCCTTCATTGGCGATGACGACTGTACGATGGTTCTCGGTGATAACCTGTTTTATGGGCACGGATTGCCCGGTCTTGTGACTTCCGCTTATGGCAGCGTCGAGGGGGGGCGGGTTTTCGCGCATCAGGTGCGCGATCCGGAACGTTACGGTGTCGTGGAATTCGACCGCGAGGGTGTTGCGCTTTCGATTGAGGAAAAACCAGCGCAGCCGAAGTCAAACTGGGCCGTGATAGGGCTCTACGTCTATGACAACCAGGTGGTAGAGATTTCCAAGTCCCTGAAGCCATCCGCGCGCGGGGAACTTGAGATTACCGCGGTCAACAACGCCTATCTGGAAATGGGCAAGCTCCACGTAGAACGCATGGGCCGTGGCTTTGCCTGGTTTGATACAGGCACGCCTGATAGTCTGCTGGATGCGGCCAACTACGTCGCGACGATTGAAAAGCGGCAGGGTATCAAGATTGCAAGTCCCGAAGAGATTGCGCTTCGAAATGGATTCATCGCGCCTGCTGATCTTGAGCGGCTTGTGGGTGAGCGGTACGCAAACAACGACTACGGTGCTTATCTACGAACAGTGTTGGCTGAATTTTGATGCGACATCACGGCGGAGTTCATGCCCCGCCGATTATTATACCGGCTGCCAATACCAGCGCGCCGCCCAGCACAACCTGGAACGTGGCGCGCAGAAAGGGCGTCTCCATGTACCGGTTCTGGATCCAGACGATTGCCCACAGTTCAATGAAGACCACGATCAAGGCGATGATCGTTGCCGTCCAGAACTCTGGAATGAGGTAGGGCAAGGCGTGGCCAAGGCCGCCAATCGTTGTCATGACGCCTGATGCGATGCCGCGTTTAATCGGTGAACCGCGGCCGGAAATCTTGCCGTCGTCGTGGGCGGCTTCGGTAAAACCCATCGAGATGCCGGCACCAACCGATGCTGAGAGGCCGACCAGGAACGTGGTCCAGGTGTCCTGAGTGGCAAAAGCGGTGGCAAAGATCGGTGCCAGCGTAGACACCGACCCGTCCATCAACCCTGCGAGTCCGGGCTGAACCCAGGTCAAAATGAACTGACGTTTGGCTGCCAGGTCTTCGGTGTGTTTCTCGTCTGGACCAAGATGGGTCTGGAAGGAATTCTCCGCGACGCCTTGATGCTTTGCCTCTGCGGCGGCGAGGTCTCCCAGCAGTTTGCGAATGTCGGCATCAGTAACGCGTTGTGCAGCGGCCAGATAGAAGTCGTGGGCCTGGCTCTCCATCGTTTCGACTTCCTCGCGCATTCTATCGAGGCCGAGGTTTTGGACCAGCCACACAGGTTTGCGTGAATAAAAGCCAGAGACGTGCTCACGGCGAAGGGGCACGATGAAGTCGCCAAAACGTTTCTTGTAATGGTCGATCAGGCGGCGGCGATGTTCGCCTTCTTCGGCGGCCATATCGTCGAAGACCGCCGCAGATGCTGGAAAATCAGCGCGTACCTTGTTTGCATATGCAGCGTAAATCGCACCATCTTCTTCTTCGGAAGAGATCGCGAGGGCTAGAATTTCCTGCTCTGACAGGTCTTGGAAACGCTTCTTGGCATTGAAGTTCGGCCAGGACAGTCCAAATGGCATTGTTCAGCAACCCTTTGTTCTGACGCACTTTGAAAGTTCGCCGTGAAGGCTACACTATCTCGTGGGTCGTTTGCAGGACCAAGGTCACATTGATGGCCTCGCGACGTGACGACGCAGCTTTTGCCGCGCGGCGTTTTTCTGCGACGAACCGGTGTCCACTTCGTCGGAAAATGCTCCAGAGCGCATTTCGATCCGATAGAATCGGATCAGCGCTCTAGCTTTTTGGTTTGTTCGCATTTTCTTCGACGAACCGGTGTCCACTTCGTCGGAAAATGCTCTAGTGTGGTGGTGATGGTGGGTATAGCGGCATAGACTACAAGGAGTCTTCATGGCGGGAGAGCCAATGCAAACCGGCCAGAGCAGTGGTGAGGCGGCAATGGATAGGCCAGTGCCCCGAATTTCGGTCAAACTGCAGCTCGACTTGCCGGGCGGCGCGCGGATCGGTCCGGGCAAGATCAGGCTTCTGGAATTAATCGAGGAAGCTGGATCCTTGTCTCGAGCGGCCGAGGCGATGAAGGTATCCTATCGCCGGGCCTGGCTTTTTGTGCAGCAGATCAACAAGGCTTTCGACGAGCCCTCGGTTTCTACTCCAGAACACGGGCACGGTGGCGCGGCGGCGCGTCTGACAGATTTTGGCAAAGAGCTTATCCACCGCTATCGTGAAATGGAGCTGCGCGCCGAGGGCGGCAATGAAGGTGCGCTGAAATGGCTCGCGCAGCACCAGACCGGTGCGGAGGGAAAGAACGAGGAATGATGGGCGTCAGCGTTTTTTGACGAGCTTTAATTTTCTCGCATAGGGTGCGGATCCTTTGCGATGGGATCGTGTTTGAAGGCTTGCCCCGGATTGTGGGCTGTTTGGTTCAAATTCTGGGCAGTTCTGGGCTGTGGGAGCGCCGGCTTCGCTTGCCTCGTGAGTTTCTACAGATTATCGATCAGGCCTCTATCAAAACTCGCGCCGGCCAAAACCTATCAACTCTCGTCGCAATATAACGTTTCAGAATTTTTCGCTCCATGGCAGAAGCCCCGCACACGTATTTGACAACCAAGGAGGTGGCTGACCTCCTGCGTCTCAAGGAACGCAAGGTTTATGACCTTGTGGCCGAAGGGGGCATCCCGTGTGTCAGGGCGACAGGCAAGCTACTGTTTCCTCGCGACCTGGTCGAAGCGTGGCTGGCGCGAAACCTGGAATTCAAAGCCGGTGTGGAGAGCCTTGCTGAGCGGCCGCCGATTGTTGGCGGTAGCCATGATCCGCTGCTCGACTGGGCGCTGCGAGAGGCTGAAACGGGACTGGCGGTGGCATTCGGCGGAAGTCTCGATGGTTTGCGCCGCATGTCGAAGGCGGAGGCGATGCTAGCAGGCACGCATCTGGCGGACAAAGATCTGCCCATCGGCCAATCTTGGAATGTTGGGCACGTGCAACGGCAGCTCGCAGGGCAACCGGTTGTCGTCATCGAGTGGGCACGCCGTCGGCAAGGACTGATTGTGGCGCCGGAAAACCCTTTGCAAATTGATGGTGTTGAAAAGCTGAAGCGGCGCAATGTGATCGGACGTCAACGAGAGGCTGGGGCCTTTGTCTTGTTGGAACGTCTGCTTGAGGATGCGGGTATGGCGTTCTCCGATATTTCACTCATTGAGACACCGGCGCGAACGGAAGCGGACGTTGCAGCAGCGGTGGCTGATGGTCGTGCCGATGCGGGGCTTGGTATAGAGGCGATGGCTCGGCAATACAGGCTTGGTTTCGTGCCACTGGTTGAAGAGCGCTATGATCTGGTCGTCTGGCGCCGTTCGGTGTTTGAGCCGGCAATGCAGAAGCTCTTGGCCTTTGGGCGGTCTGAGTTGTTCAAAAACTATGCAGATCAACTTGGTGGGTATGATGCATCCGGCTTCGGGACCGTGCACTACAACGGGCCGTGATTGAAGTGGCACGTCAACGTGGCTGCTTGGCGTTTGTCTCACAAGGATGTTGTTGCCTTGCCGCCAGCGTGAACGGGATGGGCGTGTTATCACCAGGGCTTATAGGGAACGGGCGGTAGCCACATGGGGCTATGGTAGCGAATATTCCACCAGCGGCCGGTTTCGCGGATCGAAGTCGCATCGGCAAATGTGTAGCGGGCAATGTGCGCGCGGAAATACTTCGGCGGACCGTGCTTAAATGTGTCGATCGGTAAAAGCGATACCACTGGCGCGGAGCCTTCGCGCAGACGGTCGAGAAAGCGCTGATAGGTGTAAACAAATGGCGCTCCTCCCTTTGGTACGAACCACATGATCCAATCAAGGCGCGGATGGTGCGGCACGATGAACTCGGGTGCACGCATCGGGTGTCCAGGTTTGTACTCAAACTCAAGTGGTTGCCAAGTCTGGCCGTCGTAGGACCATTCCGTTATGAGCTCCAGGCGTTGCGTATCCATAACGGGAAACACGTGGTAGCGGTTTGATACGCTGTAGGCGCGCGCAACGTTGTCAATTGCACCGGCCCAAGCAGGTGCTGAACTCGCCGTAAGCATGAAAAATACTTGTAGGCTACTGGCAACAACGATGAAGCTTGCTGAAAACGCGAGCAGAATTTTCTCGATGCGACTCTCGCCGTACATCAGTTCCGCAAGCACGTTGTTGCCGAAGTTGCGCATGCGTTCAGGCATGGCGTGGCGAAGCGCATCATCGTCAAACAGGTATAGGCACAACAGAATAGTCAGTAGATTTATGAAGTTGTGGTTTGAGGTGGCAATGATGAGAAGCTGCCAGACAATGGTTATAGCAGCGCCGATCATGCGCAGGCGGCGTGGCGCGAGAAACAGAAACGGAACCAGTATTTCGACAACGAGCGTTCCTGCTGTTCCGACTTTCAGCAGCCATTCTGGAAGTTGATGCGCATACCATGAGCCTTTGTGTGGCAACGGCTGTGTTTCGAAATAGGTGTTGAGCGCAGTGAAGCCAGCCCACGTCGGGTCACCGCTAATGATCTTTGACATGCCGGAGAGAAAGCGCAGGCGAAACAACAACCATCGCATTAGCCAGATCACAAGGCGGGAGCCGCCATGGGCGAGAAAGATAGCCAGGAATCCGGCTTCCAGCAGAAGCGTCTCCCACTGGAAATTCATGAACAGTGAGCCGGCGTGATAGAGGCTCAGATAGAGCACGTAAAGGCTGATCAACATCAGGCGCGGGAAAGCGCCAAGAAACAACATGAGCGAACACAGAATGCCGGCAGAGGCGACCAGGATCAGGAATGAATCTGATGCGTGCAACCAAAACAGGCTGGGTGAAAGAAAAAACCGCCAAATACCATATTGTTGCGTGAGTGCTGCTTGTTCATCGATGAGCGGCAATATGCCTTTCGAACCAGCCAGTCCTTCTATCTGGGGCGCCAGTGAATAGAAGGCGGCGAAGTAGATCAGCGCCAATCCCTTCAAGAAAAGATAGGTTATAAGCCGGTAATCGTCCGGCCGCTCCCACATATAGTTCCAGAGCCGGCGCATGCGTGGTCCCCTCAACCATCAGCCGTAATCTGATATTGATACGCTCTCTGGTGGCTGCGCGCAAAGCGATCATCGTGATCGTGCTTTTTTATTTTGTGGCGCGGCGGGGTGCTGTGTCGAACGACAAGCCGAGATCGGCGGCGATGTGCATCAGGCTGCGTTCGGCGAGCGCGGTGATTGTGAACAAGGGATTGCAGCCGAGCGAGCGGGGTATCACGGCGCCATCAACGACGTAGAGCCCTTTATGCAGTTCAGTGCTGCCACGGCCCGGGCTGGCGTCGAATACCTGGCCTTTGTGATCGACGACGCCGTTGGTGTGTTCGGCGCCCATGCTGCATCCACCCAGCGGATGGGCGGTGGCTGGCTGGTGGCCCATGATCGTACCAGCCAGCGGGTTTTTCACGTATTTGCCGCCAGATTGCGTAACAAGTTCGGTGAGCTTTCGGTCAAGGCGTTGGTAGGCTGGTTCGTCCTTGGCATTGGGCCAAGACAGGCTCAGGCGGTCATCGTCGAGCGTGAAGGTGCCTGATGCACTGTCGTGCGAGACGGCAAAGAATGTCTGCAGGTGGGCGAACGGGCCGTTGTAGACGCCTTGTACGAGGCTTTTCAGTGCGCCAAGGAGGCGGCCGTTGGGAACGAACAAAAGCGGAAGTGCCGGTGCGATCGCCGAGGGCAGAACGCCCTCTTGCACGGTGAGCTGGTGGGACAGGTTATTTGCGTCGTGTATCTCGATTTGGCCGGTGACCGCGGCGCCAATCTCGCGGTCTTTGATCTTGGGCGGATAGCCGATGCCGACCGCGTTGATTGTCGGTTTGGCGCCCCAGCCGAAGGCAATGATGTCGCCGTTGGCGGAAAAGCGATGTCCGATATTGTCGGAGATTGCGAGACCCTTGTCGCGAGAGCGCAGCAGTATCTCCGTCGATCCAAGCGTGCCAGCGCCGAGGATCACAATATCAGAGGTGATCGTGTCGTGGCGGACAATGTCCTTGCCATCATCGCTCAACAGGGCGAAGGAAACTTGCCAGCATCCGGCCTTGTCCTTGGTAACGTGAGACACCTTGACGTGTGTGAACAGTTCCGCGCCGTGGTTCTTTGCATCGGGCAGGTATGTCAGCGCGACAGTGTTCTTGGCGCCGACGTTGCATCCGCCGCAGCAATCACCACAGCGCGTGCAGGCGCTCTGCTGGAGACCGGCAGCGTTGACGCGGTCATCAAAGCTGACAGCGACGGGCGGAGCAATGGTGGTGTCGCCTGATGCCTGACCGGCCGCGTCAAGGGCCTGGTATTTGGTCATTTCACTAGAGCGTGGATCGCGGGCTGGCGCGAGCCAGACTTGCGCGCGGCGATAGCCCTCATCAAGCAGACCGTCCTGGCGTAGCTGGCCGGGCCAAATCTCATCGGCGAAGACGCGGGCGTCAGGTCGTAGGGCTACACCGGCATTGACGAGTGAGCCGCCGCCGAGGCCACAACCAGTGAGAATGTGCATGTCGTCGCCAAGGCGAACATCGAACAGTGCAGTTTGTGGTCCACTCGAAATCCTGCGGCCGCGAACCTGCATGTCGTTTTTAAGGTCGGGAAAGCGTGTTGGGAATTCACCGGTCGGCACCTCGCGTCCGCGTTCCAGGACAGCGACAATCTTGCCTGCACGCGCCAGCCGGGATGCTGCGACGCCGGCGCCATAGCCGGAGCCGACGACGATCACGTCGTAGTGCGATTTCAATGCGTCATGTGAGGTTGCAAGTCGGGCCATGGTGATACCTCCATGAGTGGAGGTACTTTCGCGTTGATGCGGGATCAAGGGTTGGGATCAAATGCGTGCAAACTTAGCGGGTATAGTGTGGCGCCGATGCTTAGCGGGGCAAATTTCCGGGGGGTGTGGCCTACTTGAAAAGGACGAGGCTCAGAGCCAACGCGGCCATTCCCGTGACCATGCCGTAAACGGTTTCATGGCCTTGCGAATAGCGCTTGGCCTCGGGCATCAGTTCGTCGAGGGCAAGAAATACCATGACACCTGCAATGATGCCGAACACGGCGCCGAACACGGCCTGGGTGAGGAATGGCGCAAGAAGAAGATAGCCGATGAGCGCGCCGGCTGGTTCGGCAAGTGCTGAAATGGCGGTTGCAGCGACGGCCTTTGCTCGGCTTCCCGTGGCGTAATATACGGGAATGGCGATAGAGACGCCTTCTGGAATGTTATGAATGGCGATTGCCATTGCCAGTGGCATGCCGACGACTGGGTTGTCGAGGGTTGCAAAGAACGTTGCCAGGCCCTCGGGGAAATTATGCGCAGTGATGGCCATGGCGGCAAGCAGGCCAACACGCGCAACGTTGGGCTTGGCGACGCCGGCGTGGTGGTGGCCGTGTTCGTGCAACACCTCGCGTTCGTCCATGCCTTCGTGCGGATTGGGGATGACGCGGTCGATGACTGCAAGCATCAGGATGCCAGCGAAGAAGGCGAGCGTGGCGTAGGCGTATCCGGTTTTGACGCCATACCCTGCTGTGAAGGCGATGACAGATTTGTTGAAGATCTCCACCAGAGAAACATAGACCATTGCGCCGCCAGCAAAGGCTAATCCGAAAGCCAAAAGCCGCGGATTGGCGTTATTGGCTCGCAATACAAAGACCGAACCCAGAATGGTCGCGGCAGCGGCTGCTGCGCAAACGCCAAACGCAATAAGGACGGGTTCGGAGAAAAAACCGGGTGGTGCGTACATTCGGGCTGGAATCCGGTTGGGCCAATTGCCTTGGCCTCGGGCTGCGCGGTGGAATTGTAGTCGAGCGCGCCTTTATCCAGACAGTGTAAATTTGAGTCTAATGGTGAACCGGGTTGCATGGCAAGCGCGTGCAATTTTGCCGCATTCGTATTATTTATGGCGCTCCCCGTTGGACGCCATGTGACCGGGCTCGCTGAGACCCGGCTGGCGCGCGCCGCTGTGCGGTGAGCGTGTTCCGTGTCCCCTGGGGTTTGAGGTTGTAGCTCATTGGTAGAGCACCCGGCATTCGGCCGGTAGGTAGGGGGTTCGATTCCCTTCAACTTCTCCAGCAACTAGCTCAGTGGGTAGAGCAAAGGACTTTTAATCCTTGGGTAGCGGGTTCGAATCCCGCGTTGCCAATGTGCCTGTAAAGCACAATCGGTTTAGGTCCGATCCTGTCGGAAGACACCACTTGAGGGAAGCCGGTTGCTGACCCGCCGCGCTGCTGGATCTGGAGGCTACGGCTGAAGGTGATAGCGGCAAGGCAAGCGCAGGAGCACCCTGCGCCTGCGTGGATACCGGTTCTGAGCAAAGCCGGAGCCTTTGGCCCCTTTGCGTTCCGCCTTCGGGCGGGCGCACCGCAGCCTCAGGTGAAAGGTGGAGAGTGGAGCCTCAAGCGCGGGCCCGTGTTTTCCTGCGTGGTTGGCGATCGGTGACCCGTTGCCGGTTATTTTCGTGGCCATTCCCGGAGTGGCCTCATTACTTTGTATGTAGACGATAAAAAGGAGCGCAGGACATGCGCCATTATGGTTTGCTTTTCGATGTCGTCGTGAAGGACGATGAGCGTGGATTTCTGTATCAAGACGGCCGCTTTGTCCGCCTGCTTGAGCCTGGCCGGTTTCGCACGTTTGACCCATCGGCAAAAATGAGCGCCGATGTGATGAAGGTTGTGCGCTCTGAAATTCCTGCAGAGCGCGCCCTTCTGATGGAAAAGACGCAGCCGCGGCTTGCGGAAACCCACTTTGTGATCGTGCAGGCGGGGGCGAATGAGGTTGCCATCGTGTCGTTCGATGGTGAGCCCAAGCATCTTGTTCTGCCCAATACGACGCGCGCGTTCTGGAAGACGTTGACGCAGGTCGATGTCGAGTTGATCGATACGCAAGCCGACATGCGCATTTCAAAGCGGCATCTCGACCGGCTTGATCTGAACCGGGTGCCGGTAGCGGTCAACGCAATCATCGAGGCGCACGAGGCTGGTCTATTGGTGGTCGATGGTAAGCTTGAGGGACGTTTGCCGCCGGGACGTCATGCGTTCTGGCAGGTGGGACGTACCGTCAAGGTGGTGAAGGTTGATCTGCGCCCGCAGCCATTGGAGATTACGGCGCAGGAGATCTTGACCAAGGATCGTGTCGGTGTCCGTGTGACGTTGACGGCGTTCTACCAGATTGCTGACCCTGAAAAGGCGGCGATGGCGTCTGGCGACGTGCCGGGAACGCTGTACCGGCTTGTGCAGTTTGCAATTCGCGAGGCGGTGGCGACACGCACGCTCGATGATATCCTTGCGGCGCGCGATACCATCGATGAGGAGGTTCGCGCATTCGTAAAGGGACGCGTGATCGAGCTTGGTGCACAGGTGAAGGAGATCGGTGTCAAGGACGTGATCCTGCCGGGTGATGTGCGAGAACTCCTCAACAAGGTTGTTGAGGCGGAGCGCGTGGCCAAGGCCAACCTGATCCGGCGCCAGGAGGAAACGGCGGCGACACGTTCGTTGCTCAACACGTCGCGATTGATGGAGGATAATCCGCTGTTGATGCGGCTCAAGGAACTCGAAGCGCTGGAGAAGCTCGTCGAGAAGGTGGGCCGCATCGACCTGCATACCGGTCAGGGCGCGGGTGGCTTGGATGCCCTGCTGCAGAACCTCTATTCGTTGGGCGACGCCAAGTCGCGCACAAAGTCCGATTGATGTGAGGTAGGGTCGCGCGTCGCGTTGATGACGGCGTGGCGCGCGCTCCCTTCGCCACATCAATGGACAAGGCATGGATATCCATCTCACCGATTTTGAAATTTCTCTGTTCGATTCAATCGTGTTTCCGCCTGACGATGATGGGCTTGACGAACAGAGCAAGGCCAACAATGTGGAGCTGGCACGCATTCTCGCAGTGTCGCTGATGGAACGTGATGCAGTGCCCGAGCACAGGCGGAAGTTCTTCGACGAGCCTGAGCACAACATGGGCCAGTCGCAATCGGTGCGGGCGGTACTGCAAGCGCGCAATGGCGCAGGTGACCAGCTCTATGAGCAGTCCGGTTTTTTGAAGTATCTGCGTTATTTCATTTGCGGCCCGGAATTGCCCGAGAAGGTCGAGCGCGCGTTCCGAAGGGAGCTTGAAGAACGCGGCGGCACGGGACATCGCCGGCTGGTTGGCAAGGTCAAAGAGATGACGCGCAATATCAACGCAACCGAAGACCAGCGTGAGAAGTTCTATCAACAAGCACTCGAGTTCGGTTTGGATGCCGAAGCTGCGCGCGAAATTGCAATGGCCGTTAAAGCGACAGATTGAGCCTTGCTTTTGTTAACAGATGGGCTCGCAACGTTGCAAGATCGGACTACCAGCGCCAGACGATCGATCCGCCAGTGAGACCTGCGCCGGCTGCGCTAAACAGGATGATGTCGCCAGGGCGATATGTGCGTTGGGCCGCTAGCAGCGACATCGTGAAGGGAATTGTTGCGGCTGAACTGTTGCCGTATTTTTCTACCGATACCAATGTTCGTTCGGCAGCGATTTCCAGCTTGTTTCGCGTGGCCTCGATGATGCGCGTGTTGGCCTGGTGGGGTAGCCAGTGGGTGATGCCGTTGGTGTCGTGCCCGGCGGCGGCGAGGGCGGAGCGCGCGGTGGTCGCCATCATGTCGACGGCTTTGACAAATACAGCCTTGCCATCGCTGATCTGCATGAGCGTGTCGGTTTCAGATAACTCCCGGTGGAAGGGATTGCGGCTGCCACCTGCCGGTATCTTGATCAGGTCGTAGCCACCGCCGTCTGCTGCAAGCTCACAGCCGATGAGACCTGCACCTGTCCGTTGGGTGGGCTTTATCACGACAGCGCCTGCAGCATCTGCAAAAAGTACAGCGCTTGCACGCTCGGCAGGGTTTATGCGGCGGGAGAGGATATTGGCGGCGATGACAAGAACACATTTTTGTTGAACGCGCGCAAAACTATCCGCGAACGCGAGGGCGTAGAGAAAGCCCGCGCAGGCGCCGGCCATGTCGATTGCGCCGGATCGCGTCAGGCCAAGCCGGTACGCCACGAGCGGTGCGGATGGCGGCAACAGATGGTCGGGGGTTGAAGTTGCGAGAATGGTGAGTGCGATGTCGCTCGGGTCGAGACCGGCGTTTGCAAGCGCCATTTGGCCGGCTTCAATCGCCATGTCCGACAATGCTTCGTCGGTGGCTGCGAAGCGGCGTTCTTCAATTCCCGTGCGCCGCTTGATCCATCCGTCATCAAGGCCGAGGTTGGCTTCAATTTCATGATTGGTGACGATGTGGGCGGGCGCATAGTGTCCCAGACCAATGATTTCGGTGCCGCTCTTGATGTGCGTTCTACTCATTGGCCTGCCTCCATGCGCACGAGCTGTTCGCCTGAGAGGATGGACGAATAAACATGATCAAGATCATCAGAACTTATGCAATAAGGTGGCATGACATAAACCGTGTTGCCGAGTGGACGCAGCAGAACTCCGTGCGCGAGAAAATGCCGCTGTAATCTGGGTCCGATGGAGGCCATGTATCCGCCATCGGTAACCGTGATGTCGAGTGCTGCAATGGTTCCAATCTGGCGAATATTAGAAAAGCGGTTATCGACACCAATAGCGTTGAGGTGACGTTGCTGCTTTTCGGCGAGCTTGGCAATGCGCTCCAGAACTGGTTCGTGCCGCCAGATTTTTGTGTTTGCCAAGGCTGCGGCGCAAGCGACTGGGTTGGCGGTGAACGATGACGAGTGAAAAAACGTCTTGGTGCGATCCTGCGAATAATGGGACGCGAATATTCCTTCTCGGGCGAGTGTGGCGGCGAGCGGAATGGCGCCGCCGGTCAGGCCTTTTGCCGTGCAAAGTATGTCAGGTGAAACGGCGGCCTGTTCGCAGGCAAACAGCGTGCCTGTGCGTCCCCATCCGGTCATGACTTCGTCTGCAATGAGCAGTGTGCCGTAGTGGCGTGCAATGCGCGCCATCTCGGCAAGAACGCGCGGCGCATAGATGAGCATGCCGCCAGCACCAAGAATCAATGGTTCGACGATGAGCGCGGCGACGTCGCGCTTGCGGCAAGCCTCGTCGATGGCGTCAAACGTGGCCTGTTCGTTGTTCGCGGCGGGGAACGGAATTCGTGTGACATCGTAGAGGAGCGGCGCGTAGGCATCATTGAACACACCGCGAGCTCCAGGCGCCATCGTGCCAATGGTATCGCCGTGGTAGGCGTGTTCCAATGCAAGGACGCGGGTTCGCTTATCACCGAGGTTGTGGAAGTGGCCGAGCGCCATCTTCAATGCGACTTCGACGGACGTAGAGCCGCTGTCGGAATAGAAAACGCGCGTCAGGCCGGCTGGTGCAAGGTCGATCAATTCGCGCGCGAGCTGTTCGGCCGGTTCGTGGGTGAAGCCAGCGAAGATGACCTGATCGAGCGTTCCTGCCTGCTCCTTGATCGCCGCCATGATTTGGGGATGGCAATGCCCATGTGTAATCACCCACCAAGAAGAGATGGCGTCAATGATGACGCCTTCTTCCAACGTCCATAGGTGCGCACCGTCTGCGTGCGTGATGGTTAGCGGTGGCGGCGCTATGGCGTGTTGCGTGAAAGGATGCCAGACGGGTGATGTGCCGGTGCTGCTCATTGTGTTTTTCGCAAGCGTTGCCTCAGTGGCGCGATGTCCAGGTGCTGGCTGGCTGCGGCCGCAAGTGTTTGCGCATCTAGCGGTGACAGGTGGGGTACTCGCCCCAGAACAATGGCGCCAGAGAATTTCGCAATGGTGCGTTCGGTATCAGTGTTTTGAGGGCCTGTGAAGACCAACCCGGCGATAGCTATGTCGCGTCGCTGCAAGGCTTCCACGGAAAGCAGCGTGTGGTTAATGGTGCCAAGTCTTGTCGATGCGACCAGCACTGTCGGCAGGCTCCATCCGGCCATCAGGTCTATTTGCAAGAGGTGGCGTGTAATAGGAACCAACAGTCCACCAGCCGTTTCGATGATGAGAGGTGCCTGGGTTTGCGGCGGGGCCAGACGGCGAGGGTCAATCTCAATGTCGTCCAGCTCTGCTGCGCGGTGGGGAGAGGCGGGTGTTTTCAGGCGATAGACTTCATCCAAAGCGCGTGCGGGATCGATAGCGGCGAGGCGGATCACGGTGTCGCGGTCGGTTTCATCTTCGAGTCCAGCCTGCACAGGCTTCCAGTAGATGCCGTCCAACAATCCAACGAGGGCTGCTGACACGACAGTTTTTCCAATGCTCGTGTCGGTTCCCGAAACAACGATTGCGTTGGTCATGGTGCTGTCTCGTTGAGCAGCGGCGCGAGGATGTCAATCATGTGGGTGATGTCGTCTGTGGTGACGTTGAGCGTCAGCGAGAGGCGCAGACGTGCTGATCCCTCCGGTACTGTTGGCGGGCGGATGGCGCGGACATCGAAACCCGCGTTTTGCAATGCTGTGGCAATTGCGAGCGCGCGCGCATCGCGACCGACAATGACGGGCTGAATGTGCGTCCCGGTTGGCGTGACGCCGCAGCGTGCTTTTAGCAGTGTTCCCGTGTGAGCTGTGAGCGCAGCAAGATTTTCACGCTTGCCAATTGCGGTGCGGATGATGCCGAGCGCGGCGCGTACGGTGGCTGCCATCAAGGGTGAGGGCGCGGTGGCGTAGATGAACGGGCGGGCGCGGTTGACCATATAGTCGCGCAGGATTGCGGGCAAAGTAATGATGGCCCCCGATGCGCCGAGTGCCTTGCCGCATGTATGAAGCGCGATGACATTATCGTTGCCTTCAAGCCTGGCGCCCAGCCCCCTGCCGTGCTGGCCCAGCACGCCGGTCGCGTGTGCCTCGTCGAGGACCAGCATGGCGTCGTGGTATTGGGCGACATCTGCCAGTTGGTGTAGGGGTGCTGTGTCACCGTCCATGGAGTAAAGCGTTTCGATAGCAATCCATGGCCGTCCCTTTCCGCCGCTTTTGCGCCAAGCGATGATCGCGTCTGCTGCTGCATCGGGGTCGTTGTGGGAAAAGGCGCGGTGCTCGGCGCGCGACATGGCCATGCCATCATGGACGGATGCGTGAATGAGCGCGTCATGCACGATTAGGTCGCCGCGTTGTGGCAGAGCTGCAAAAAGCGCAGTGTTTGCGGCAAAGCCGCTGTTGAAGAAGAGTGCGGTCTGGGCGGCAAAGAACTCTGCTGCTTCGGTTTCGAGCAACTCGTGTTCGGGGTGATTGCCGCGCAAGAGGCGTGATCCGCCAGCGCCAACGGGCACGCCGTTTTCCAGGGCGGTGCGGGCAGCTTTTTTCAAGGCATCGGATTGTGCGATCCCGAGGTAGTCGTTCGAGGAGAAATCGAGGCCCTGGCGAGGTTGGAGCGTGCGTATGCGTTGGCGGCGTGCAAGCGCGTCAAGCGATCGGCGATGCGTGTCGTGCATCTGCCTTCATCCGGTCTGAACCCGGGCTCCCTCATTGGTGGGATCGGTGACGTCGCAGGCTCGTGTTGCGGTGGTCTGGCGTGTTGCGACGTTTGCTTCGCTCTCAAGGCCCTTTATGCCAAGACGCCGGAACAAGGCTTCGTCCTTGTCCTCGCCGGGGTTGTCGGTGGTCAACAATGTATCGCCGACGAAAATAGAGTTGGCTCCGGCAAAGAAGCAGAGCGCTTGCAACTCGTCGCTCATCTCGGTGCGACCAGCGGAAAGCCGCACGAATGAGCGCGGCATCATGATGCGTGCAAGGGCAATGGTGCGGACGAAGTCGATGGGGTCGATAGGTGGAGTATTTTCAAGCGGCGTGCCCGGAATTGCGATCAGCATGTTGATGGGCACGCTCTCGGGGTGCTGGTCGAGCGTGGCGAGCGTGACCAGCATATCGACGCGATCATTTTCGGTTTCACCCATGCCGATGATGCCGCCCGAGCAGACTTTCATTCCCGCTGTGCGGACGCGCTCCAGGGTGTCCAGGCGGTCGGCGAAGGTGCGCGTCGAGATGATTTCAGAATAATACCGTTCCGAGGTATCTATGTTGTGGTTGTAGTAATCGAGGCCGGCTGTCTTCAGGCGGGCGATATCTTCATCTGATAGCATGCCAAGTGTCATGCACGTCTCAAGCCCCATCGCCTTGACACCTTCTACCATCGCAACGACGGCATCCATGTCGCGGTTCTTGGGTTCGCGCCAGGCCGCGCCCATGCAATATCGCGTGGCGCCACCGTCCTTGGCTTTTTTGGCGGCGGCCAGAACGCGCTCGACTTCCATCAACTTGGACGCCTTGAGACCGGAGGGGTGATGTGCGGACTGGCTGCAATAACCGCAGTCTTCCGCGCAGCCGCCAGTCTTGATTGACAAAAGCTGGCTCTTTTGGACGCGGTTGGGATCGAAATTGGCGCGGTGTACGGTCTGGGCGCGGAACAATAGATCGTTGAAGGGAAGTGCGTAAAGCGCTGCGGCTTCGCCCCTCGTCCAGTCGCGGCGCGGCACACTGGCATCGTTGGTTTGCCGGTTGTCGGGCGTTCTGGTCAGCATGGTACAATTTCCCGTCAGTCAGGTCGTGGTGGTTTGAACTTTTCCTGGAGGTTGTTTGCACGCGGTGGCGTTCCGGGGCAAGGCGGTTGTTGGTACTTAAGGTGCTTGAAGGCGCCGATACAACGGGTTTGACCACGAGTTTGCCGGCCTCAGAGGGTGGCAAGACCAAATACTCCATTGTCTGGAACGAGTTAACTCGCTTGTCGGTAAAGTCAAAAGAAGCGCCAACTGTCCGCATTCTGCCTTACGCGAGTTTCCCGAATACATCGGGGCGCATTTTGTAGCAGTGTGGCGATTGTGGCAGTGTTGCTGGATTGGATCATTGCTCAGTTCATAAGGGGTTTAAGTTGACTTACGTTTTTGCGCCACCACCACGCCCAGCGTTGCCGGTCGCTGGATCTGAACTGATGTTTCCCCTTCGGAGGGTATATTGCATCGGGCGGAATTATGCGGCGCACGCACGAGAAATGGGGCACGATCCTGAGCGGGAGCCGCCGTTCTTTTTTCAGAAAAACCCGGATGACATCTGTGCCGATGGAGTTTTCCCTTTTCCTGAATTGTCGAATGACGTGCATTTTGAGATTGAAATGGCGGTTTTTTTGTCGGCCGGTGGAATGAACATTTCTGAGGCCGATGCTGAAAGTTGCATTTTTGGATATGCGGTTGCTTTGGATATGACGCGGCGCGATTTGCAAGGGCAGGCAAAGAAACTCGGGCGTCCCTGGGAAGTCGGAAAATCCTTTGCGCAATCGGCACCGGCAGGTCCGGTTTATCCAGCCAAGAATATCGGTCATCCGCGATCAGGCGAGATTTCGCTCGACCAAAACGGAGTGCGCCGGCAAACGGGAGATCTCTCGCAGATGATCTGGAGTGTGAACGAGCAAATTTGCACCCTTTCAAGGTATTTTACACTTGCTCCAGGTGACGTCATTTTGACCGGCACTCCCGCCGGTGTGGGTGCAGTCTCCCGGGGAGACCTCCTTTGTGGTCGTATTGCAGGCGTGGGGGAGATTGAGGTGAAGGTCGTCTGACGGGAAAAAAAAGGTTTGGGACCTATATTGGCGCCCTATGTTGGCGCCTTTCAATATTCTTTTCTTGAATTCATTTTCGAGTTTCAAAAACTTTATCGGCGGTTATTTTTGGTTTTTCTGAAATAATTTCAACCTGCAAAATAACAGCATAAATACGGGGGGTGAATTTAATAAACTATACGCAGGAGATACGCGGGAGATTTGTAAAACTTTGCGTTTTGGTGCGTGCAATTCCGGGGACGGCAGCGGGAACTCAGTTGCCATCTTCGGGGAGACGGGGAATTGGCGCTACTTCGATGCCATCTTCAACGAGTTCGCGAACCTCTTCGGCAGTCGCCTCACCATGAATGGCGCGGTCGGGTGCTTCTTCGTGGTGAATGCGGCGCGCTTCCTCGGAGAAACGAGGTCCGACGTATTCGGATTTCGAGAGGATTTTTTCGCGCAGTGCGTGCAATTCACTGAGGGCTGACTTCAAACGCTGGCCTTCAGAACCACGTGGCCGTAGCGCTGGTGCGGCATGTGGGCTAGCGGGCATTCCGGAGTTGGGTTCACCCAATGGCGGTGAGTGGGCGGCATTGCCGGGCGGCTCACCTGACGAACCGTGCTTGGCTGATCTGGAAATGCGCGGCGCCATGACCGCACGAGTGATTGAGCTATCACCACACTGCGGACAAGAAAGATGTCCTGCTTTCTCTTGTGAATCGTAGGCGCTGCTGGATGCGAACCATGCGTCAAATTCGTGATTGCGACTGCAAACAAGCCTATAGCGGATCATAGCTTGGCTCCTCGACCGGGATCACTACCAGCTTCGACGACTTTAAAAGCCCGGTCGTGCTTCAGTGCAGGGACGCGATCCCTCACCTGGGTGACGACGGCTCTGTCAATGTCGGCAATGATAAAGCCCGGTTCGGTTCCGGCTTCGGCGATTGTTTCGCCCCACGGTGCGATGACTATGGAGTGTCCGTAGGTTGCGCGTCCCATTTCATGCAGACCTGTTTGAGCCGCAGCCAGAATGTAGCATTGTGTTTCGATGGCGCGGGCACGTAGCAGGGCGTGCCAGTGGGCTTCCCCGGTGGTTTTTGTGAATGCGGCGGGACCAGCGATAAAGTCTGCGCCTGCCTTGGCCAGCGCTCGATGCAGGTAGGGAAAGCGCAAATCATAACAGATCGTGAGGCCGAGGCGTCCCCACGGCAAATCCACCACCACAGCATTGCTGCCGGGTTCGTAGTTGCGGCTTTCGTTGTAGCTTTCACCGTTTTCCAGATCGACGTCGAACATATGGATTTTGTCATATCGGGCTGCGATGTTGCCGTCCGCGTTGATCACGTAGGTCCTGTTGGCAAGCTTGTCGTCTGACACCTTGACGGCCATGGAGCCGATGTGAAGCCAAATTCCTAACTCATGGGCAAGGCGCTGAAAGTGCGCAAGGGCGGCGTTATTTTGCTCGGGATCAATCGCGGCAAATAGCCGTTCGCGATCGAGTTCCATGAGGGTGGTGACTTCGGGCGTTTGTACGTACTGGGCACCGGCGGACGCTGCCCCGCGGATGAGTGCGCTGGCATCGTCAACGTTCTTTTGGAGGTCGCGGCCGGCGCACATTTGCACAAGTCCGGCGCGGAATTTCGCGTTGCCCGGAGTTGAAGTCATCACATTTTGCCTTTCAGACAATTTAAAGCGTTTCGAACCGCGCCCAATGGTCAAATCACTGTGTGCGCGTTGCCCGCGTGAAAATCAACTTGCGAGCAGTGGATCGAGTTCACCTTTTTGGTCCAGCGCGATCAGGTCATCACAGCCGCCAACGTGTCGCTCTCCGATCCATATCTGCGGAACGGTATTACGCCCACCTGCCTTTTTCCGCATTTCTGCCCTGAGGCCTGGTTGAGCGTTAACGTCGATTTCCTCGAAAGCCGCACCCTTTCTATTCAGCAGATCCTTGGCCATGTGGCAGTAGGGGCAGAACATCGTCGTGTAGATGGTAACCTTAGCCATGTTTAATTCCAGGTCCCCGTATGCGAACGCGTTGTTATCTTAAAAAATAGTGATTTGCCTCCAAAAGGCCAAGCGAAACGGCATGGTGGGGCGATGTTTTTCGATCCGAACCCGCGGGTTTGATGACGAATTTGGGCCAAGAGTTAAGAATTTTGGGCATATCAGGGGTGGCCGGGTGCTACAGACCGATACTAGCCGCCGTATCTGTAACAAGGCCGAGAGAGAGGACGTCCACGCTGGTGGCGCCCGCCTCCAGCAACGCTTTGGTCGCCGCCGATATGGTGGCACCAGTGGTGATGACGTCATCGATGAGCAAAACTCGACGACACTGAATGACAGAACGGCTCTTAGACGGCACGGTGAAGGCGCCGCTGACATTCTGCTGCCGCTGTATTCGCGTCAAACCGACCTGCGGCGTTGTGGTTCGGGTCCGAACCAGGACCAGTGGCGCATGCGGAAGATTGGCGCTTCGTGCCACCTCGGCGGCCAGTAGCGCGGACTGATTGAAGCGCCGGCGCAATAGTTTAAGGCGATGGAGAGGTACCGGCACCACGATATCTGCATCTGCGATGAGGTGGCGGCCTGTTTCGCACATCCAGCGGCCGAACAATTTTCGTGCGTCGTGCCGGTCGTGAAACTTGAGGTCATGGATCATATGACGCATCACGCCGTCATAACGTGCAACGGCGCGAGCTCTTGCATAGTTTGGTGGGTTAGCAGCGGCTTTGGCCGAGATGGTTTCGGTTCCGACATCGTAGGGAAGTGGTATACCGAGCCGTTCGCACAAAGGCGGCCGGATGAAATCAATTGATGACCAGCAGGTTGGGCAGAGCGTGTCGTGCGCCGTCATCGGTTCGTGACAATGCAGACAAACCGGCGGCGTAACGATATCAATGATGTGTGTCACGGCGGTTGATGCCAGGCGGCGCAACGCGGATGGTTTGTGATGCGGATTCTTGGCGTCGGGCTCGAAATCTCTGATCGGGTCAGGGGTGCCTATGCCTGCCATCTTGTAAAACTCAGGTTCCGGGTTGTCGCAAAATGAGATGCCCGTTTTTGCCATCAGGATTGCCAGTATTTTATGCCCACAGCACCGTGCGATATATCGCAGGGTGCTCCAGTTTCTTGTTTGGTCGCATTTTCTTCGACGAACCGGCGTCCACTTCGTCGGAAAATGCTCTAATATGCCAAGATCGACTGAATGATTGAGAAGAGCAAGTCCTCGTGTGAGACCGATGCGGCAGGTTCAGCCGCGCTATTTGACCGTTCCTTGCTGCGTGCCCGGCGGCGGAGGGTCGCTGCCAAGGCAGAGGCGCACGATTTCCTTCTGGCCAGGGTGGCCGATGATCTTGCTGACCGATTGTCGCTGATCAAACGGGAATTTTCTGTCGGGGCCAACATAGGCGCACATCACGGGCTTTTAAGCCGAAAGCTGCGACAGCTACCAAACGTTGGCTATTTGATCGATCTGGAGCCGGTGCCAGAGCTGCTGGTGCGATGCGATGGACCCTGCGTGCTGGCGGATGAGGAACTGCTACCATTCGCAGATGGTTCGCTCGATCTGGCGGTGTCCGGGCTCGCCCTTCAAATGGTCAACGACCTTCCCGGTGTCCTGATCCAGATCCGGCGAGCGCTTAAGCCGGACGGGTTGCTTCTTGCATCGTTGCTGGGGGGGGAGACGCTTGGACAACTTGGGGCGGCGTGGTTGGCGGCTGATGCGGAGACAACTGGCGGTGCGGCGCCGCGCGTGGCACCTGCCATTGACCTGAAGGATTTGGGCGCGTTGTTGCAGCGTGCTGGGTTTGCCTTGCCCGTCGTCGACAGCGACGTTGTGGAAGTGGCGTATCCATCACTGCTGGCACTCATTCGGGAGATCCAAGGCATGGGCGCCAGTAATTTTTTGAGTGCGCGGTCACGCCGCATTACGCGCCGGGATACGCTTGCGCGGGCCTGCGACATCTATCGCGAGCGATATGCACGAGAGGATGGGCGTGTTGTGGCCACGTTCGAGATTTTGACGGTTACGGCTTGGGCGCCCGATCCTAGTCAGCAAAAGCCGCTCAAGCCTGGTTCAGCCGCAATGCGACTGGCAGATGCGCTTGGCACCTGGGACGGGAGGCTGGGTATTGAGGACGCGCTGAAACCGCCCGGCGGTTCGTCACGAAATGACGAACCGACTGGCAAATCGTAGAAGGCAATTTCTGGTACAAGTTTCGTTTCGTGCGACGCTTGCCTTTTTCTGTCAGGTGGAGTTCGGCCCGCGCATTTGCTTGAGCGCCGATTCTATCTTGCGCCAAACCGCGGCTTGTTCTGCCTCGCCGCTATCCTCTAGCGACTTTGCTTTTTGTGCAGCTTCGACAACCGCCTTGTCACCATGTGCTTCGAAAAGTCTGCGGGCGTGCTCCTGAATTTCGGTTGCGAGCATGGCATCATCTCCTTTGCTCTTGGCCTGAGGTCGCAAATTGAGCGGCACATGACGTGACCGCACGGTCTTGCAATCGTGTTTCGATCAAAATCGGGTCTTGATCATTTTGTGCTGGCTCATGCGCTCGGGTCATTGCGATTGACCAATTGCAGGCAGTTTTTCCCGAATCTATTGAACCGCGGAAGTTGCCTTGCAGAAATGGCTCAACAAACCGCCAACAGGGCAAGCTGTGCGGGATTTCAGACGCAATTTCACCTGGCGCATTGCCATATGCAATTGAGGAAGTCTAACATAGACTTTGGTCGCTTGCATTGGGATGTTCAAAATGATGTTGCGCACATTGTCGGATGCCATTGCTCACTATGGTCGTGAAGCTTATCTGCTGACGATTGGCGAAGACGGCCCACATACCAGTAATGTTGTTATCGAAATGCACGATGGGATCATTAGCTGTATCGTTGGCGGTTCCGCTGCAAAAAACATTGCGCGCGAGTCCAAGGTGTCGGTGCTCTGGCCACCTGCTGAAGCGCACGGTTACGCGATGATTCTCAATGGTGATGCCGCCGGTCAGGCTCTGCCGACGGGCGCGACAGGGGTTCAGATTAAGATCTCAAAATCTGTATTGCATCGGCCGGGGCCAAGACCTGCTGATAGCAACAGTGCGTGCGATTCCGACTGCCGTCGCCTGACATTTTGAGTATCGCAGGCGCTGCGCATGGTGTGGGAGTGCATGCTTGTCGCGTCGTTAATGACGTTTTTTGTCAGGTCAGGCGAAGGTATCACAGCAAAAGATCGCGAAGTGCTGGAATGAGCGGCGCATCGGCGGGTGGCATTGGATAGTGTTGCAACTTGTTGGTGCGTACCCAGGCGATCTCCTGGCCTTCGCGCGGTTCGATTTCACCGTCCCACGTGCGGCATATGTAAAGTGGCATCAGGAGGTGCATTTCATCGTAGGTGTGGCTGGCGAAGGTGAGCGGGGAAATGCACGTGCGGCATAGTTCGATGCCGAGTTCTTCTTTCAGTTCGCGTATGAGGGCGTCTTCGGGGGTTTCGCCCGCATCGATCTTGCCGCCAGGGAATTCCCACAATCCAGCCAGTTGCTTGCCTTCGGGGCGTTTTGCGATCAAGACGCGGTTCTCGTCGTCAATCAAGGCGACGGCGACGACCAAAAGCAGGCGTCTTTTCGTTTCAGGTGCGTGAGGTGCTGTTTGTGGCGCGGAGCTGGATGCAGTCGTGCGCGTTGTTGTGCTCATGCGGTAGGCTTGCGTTTCAGCAGATAGGTTGTTTCGTTCAGGGCCGAGATCCCGCGTTTTGCCAAACCGGCGTTACCCGTGATCACATCGTTGGTGCCAAGGACGGTAATTTCGAAATCGGCGCTGAACAACTTTTCGATTTCGTCTTGTGGGACGGAAAACGGAGGGCCGTTCATTTCGCTTGAATTGTAGGCGAGCGAAACCAGGAGCACGTGTGTACCTGGGTTCAATTGCCTGGCAAGAAAGGCGGCGTAACGCGGACGCAAATCATCCGGAAAAGCGACCAGTGAGGCGCGATCGTAGACGGCGTCGATGCCGGAAAATACTTCTTTTGGCAGGGCGAAGAAATCGCCGCACCAGAGTTGGTAGCGGCCACCCAGGTATGTGCGGAAACCCATCTCGTCCATGGTGATGTGGCGTACGCGGTGATCCATGAGAAAGCGTTCAACGGCGATTGGAGATAGCTCGACGCCAATGACTTCATTGTTTTGAGCGGCAATCCAGGCCATGTCGGGTGTGGCACCGCATAACGGCACGAGCACACGAGATCGCGGTGGCAGGCCCAGCTTGGCCCAGTGTGCGACGAGTTCGGGATGAACCTCTTCGCGGTGAAAGCCGATGTCTCCTTCCACCCAGCGGTCGAGCCAGAATTGATTGTCCATGCGTTCATTTTCCTTGAGGTGGGCGGTGCTGCGTGGCTGGGCTGCGGCGCTTTTGCGGTGCTCGGTATCTGTGGCTCAGCTCCGGTAATCTGCATTGATGGAAACGTAATCGTGCGTGAGGTCGCAGGTCCACACTGTGGCAGAAGCCTTGCCGACGCCGACGTCGGCGCGAATAACAATATCACTATTTTTCATATAAGCGGCGGCGGTTGGTTCATCGTACTCCTCGGCGCGCTCGCCGTTGCGGGCGAGGCAATGCGGGCCAAACCAGATGTTCAATTTGTCGCGGTCGGCGGCTTCACCGGCCTTGCCGATAGCCATCACGACGCGGCCCCAGTTGGGATCTTCACCTGCGATGGCGGTTTTGAGAATGGGCGAGTTGGCGCATGCACGGGCGATGGTTCGCGCGGCATTGAAGCTTTCGGCGCCGGTTATTTCGAACGTGACAAACTTCGACAGGCCCTCGCCATCCTTGGCGATTTGAATGGCGAGTTCGCGCATCAGGTCGTGCAGGGCCGCGCCGAATTCTGTGAGCCGCTTGTCTGACTTTTTGGTGATCGGTTCCTGACCCCGGTCAGCGGCGGTGCCTGTCGCAAAGGCGAGACAGGTATCGGACGTGGACGTATCGCCGTCGACGGTCATGCAGTTGAAGGTGGTCTCGACATGCTGAGACAGGAGCAACTGAAGCAGCTTCTGCGAGATGGCAGCATCGGTAAAAATGTAACATAGCATCGTCGCCATATCGGGAGCGATCATGCCTGCACCTTTGCAAAAGCCGTTGATCGTTACCTTGACGCCGCCCAAATCGACCCTACGGGTGGCGAGCTTTGGATAGGTGTCAGTGGTCATAATGGCGCGGGCAGCAGCCTCGAATGCATTGGCTTTAGAGTTTTTCACCAGACCTGAAAGAAGGTGGGTGAATTTGGATGCATCCATGGGTTCGCCAATGACACCAGTGGACGAAACATAGACTTCGTTTGGTTTGCAGCCGACGGCTTTCGCGGCTGCTGCAACCGTAGCGCTGACCGCCTGGTGGCCCTTCATGCCGGTGAAGGCATTGGCATTACCTGAGTTGACGACCAGCATGCGCGCCTTGCCGGATTGGGTGAGGTTTTCGCGGCAGAGAATAACGGGGGCGGAACAGGTTTTTGATTGTGTCAGAACGCCCGCGGCAACGGTGCCGGGGTCCAACGTCGCGACCATAAGGTCGGTGCGGCCCTTGTAGCGAATGCCAGCTTCGGCGGTGGCAAACCGCACGCCCTTGATAGAGGGTAGTTTGGGAAGTTGCTCGGGTGCAAATGGTGAGATTTTTAAGGTAAGGCCCATGGTGTTCCGGGGTCAAATGCAGGTTGTTGAAGTTCAGTAAAATGGTCTGGCGCCAGGTGCTTTCGGTGGGGCTCGTACTTCTATCGCAAAATTGGAGTGAGCCCAAAACAGTTCGGGCCGCTTGTAGCAAGCGGCCCGGAATAGCTAAAGCGCATTGCGATCCGATGGAACCGAATCGGCGCTTTAGCTTTTCGTTTGGTCGCATTTTCTTCGACGAACCGGTGTCCACTTCGTCGGAAAATGCTCTAACAGTGCGTGGCTGAAACTATTTTTCCTGCTTGGCGGGATCTTTATTCTCTTCGGTCGCTTTTTCTGTTGCCGGGTCCTTGGCTTTGGCGTCCGAGGTGGCGCCTGCATCGCCACCAGCCGCCTTGTCAGCGGCGTCCTTGGCTTCGATCTGTTTTTTAATCAGTTCTTCAATCTGCTTTCGCTTGGCATCCTGTTCGCTGACCTGCTGTTCGGCCTCCTTCTTGATCTCGGGGTCGACATATTCAATCTTGGCGCCTTCGCGCAGCTTAGCTGCAACGGCCTGGGCGCGCTGATGGATCATGGCGGCAAGGATGCGGTCCTTGACCTGATCGAAGGTTGGAGGTGGTTTCTGGCGGCGGTCCTCAAGCTTGATCAGGTGCCATCCGAACTGGCTTTTGACCGGATCCGATACTTCTCCCTTTTTCAAGGAAAAGGCCGCTTGTTCGAAGGCGGGGACCATCTGGCCGCTGCTGAAATAGCCCAGCATTCCGCCATCATCCTTTGTTCCTGGGTCTTTGGAGTGTTCCTTGGCGAGAGCAGCAAAATCGGCCCCTTCAGCAAGCTTTTTCTTCAGGTCCTTGGCCTCCTCCTCGGTTTCGACCAGGATATGGCGCGCTTGCACTTCTTCTTGCGTTTTTAATCCCTTCACTTGGTCGTCATAAAACGTCTTGGCGGCGGCTTCGCTGATTGAGTTATTGATTTCCTTGTCAAAATAGGCGTCGCGAAGGGCGCGATTGCGCCAGTATTTCATGCGGTCGTCGAAATCGGCCTGGCTGGACAGATCAGCCTTCTCGGCCGCTTTGGCGAAGAGATTGTTTTCAATAAGGAATTCAACAAGAACCCGGCGTTTTGTCGGCTCAGGCAGTTGACCCAGATCGCGGCCAATTTCTTCTTCGGCAAATTTGAGGTCCGATTCAGTGATTGGCATGCCGTTGACCGTGGCAAGCACCTTGGCGCTGCCGGCTTCTGAAGTGGCTGCTTTGTCTTGTGCCACAACTGGCATTACCCAAAGTGTCATTGCGAGCAAAAGCGCGACTGAGGCTAACACGAGCCCCGGTTTGAGCGATGTTAAGGGCGGAAAAGCATGTTTCACGGGCTCAATTCCTGATTGTAAGCGCCACAAGCGGGTCAACGAGGCGGCAAGGGGTTTATCGGTTGATTTCCGGGGCATGGATAAACGGGCTGCCTCAGCCTGCCAAGTTAAGCTTTCGAAACAAGAGGAGTTCCAGGGTGCGGGAAAGATGAACAAGGTGGCAAGGTCCAGTGCTTCATCAAGCGGCACGAAGTGGGATCAGATGTCGTCCATTGCAGTGCGCCGCGTTGACAAGCGCCCCTGCCAATCCTTATCTCTGCGGCGAACACGTGTTGCCGGGCCGCCGCAAATCCATTCAATGGTGGGGTGAAGGCGTAGCTATTCTTTGCCTCCGTTCGCGAATGCCCGTCAGCGACATGCTTTTTTGCGTCTGGGCAGCAATGTCTTGCAGGCTTTCGGGCTGGTGCTTGGCGTTGCCTGCAGGCGTTTCACTCTAATTTTTAAGGACACCTTGCATGCTGTCGTCGTTCGGTTCGATCGCCTCGAAGATCTTCGGCTCCTCGAACGATCGTCGTGTGCGCAGCTTTCATCCCCGTGTGGCGGAAATCAACGCCCTGGAGGATGAAATCTCAAAGCTCACGGATGATGAGCTCAAGGCGCGCACGGCAGCCTTCAGGGCGGAACTCGCCGGAGGAAAATCTCTCGACGATCTTTTGGTACCGGCATTCGCCACTGTGCGCGAGGCAGCCAAGCGGGCGCTTGGCCAGCGTCACTTCGATGTGCAGTTGATTGGCGGCATGGTGCTTCACGGTGGTGGCATCGCGGAGATGAAGACCGGCGAGGGTAAAACGCTGGTCGCTACGCTTGCGGTCTATTTGAACGCTCTCGCCGAAAGAGGGGTGCATGTTGTTACCGTCAACGACTACCTTGCAAGTCGTGACGCAGAATGGATGGGCAGGGTCTACAAGTTCCTCGGTCTGAGTGTCGGCTGCATCGTGCATGGATTGGAAGACGAGCAGCGCAAGGAGCAGTACGCTTGCGACGTCACCTATGCCACCAACAATGAACTGGGTTTCGATTATCTGCGCGACAACATGAAAATGAGCGCAGACGAGATGGTGCAACGCGGGCATGCGTTTGCCATCGTCGACGAAGTTGATTCCATCCTGATCGACGAAGCGCGTACTCCGCTCATCATTTCTGGAGCTGTCGAGGACCGCACGGAACTTTATGTAGCGATCGACAAGTTCATTCCGCAGATCGAACCTGAGCACTTCGAACTCGACGAAAAACAGCGCCAGGTCTCGTTCACCGATGCCGGCAACGAATACCTTGAGCAGCTTCTGGCGGGATCGGGGTTGCTGGAGGGTTCGCTTTACGACAGCGAGAATGTAACGATTGTCCACCACCTCAATCAGGCGCTCAGGGCGCATAAATTGTTCCAGCGCGACAAGGATTATATCGTCAAAGGCAACGAGGTTGTCATCATTGACGAATTCACCGGGCGCATGATGCCGGGCCGTCGTTATTCGGAAGGGCTGCATCAGGCACTTGAAGCCAAGGAAGGCGTGGCGATCCAACCGGAAAACCAGACGCTGGCTTCGATCACATTCCAGAACTACTTCCGCCTTTATGACAAGTTGGCGGGCATGACCGGCACGGCTGCTACCGAAGCCAGCGAGTTCATGGACATCTATGGCCTCGACGTTGCCGAAATTCCGACAAATCGCGAGATCGCACGTATCGACGATGATGACGAGGTTTATCGCACACAACCTGAAAAGCTTGCCGCAATCAGCATGACGATTGCAGATTGCGCGCGTCGCGGACAGCCATTGCTGGTGGGTACTGTTTCGATCGAAAAGTCAGAACAGCTTGCCGGGCTGCTTTCTGACAAGGCCTATATCAAACAACTTGGTGAGAAGCTGTTTGAACGGGCAAAAGAGCTGAAACACGAACGCGACAAGGAACACAAGGATTACTTGGAGGATTTGGGGCAGCACCTCATCGATATTTCCAAAAAGGCCAAGGCTGGCGAGCAGGTGATTTTGCATCAAGTGCTCAACGCGCGCTACCACGAACAAGAAGCCAACATCATCGCGCAGGCCGGTGTGCCAGGTGCCATAACGATCGCCACCAACATGGCAGGTCGCGGCACCGATATTCAGTTGGGCGGCAACGTCGAATACCGCTTGCGTGACTGGAAAGCTGTTGAGGAAGGGAAGGGCAACTCCCCCAGCGACGCCGAGGTTGCCAAGAAGGAAGCGGAAATCCGCGCAGAAATCGAAACGTTGAAGTCGCAGGCGCTGGAAGCCGGTGGGCTTTATGTGTTGGGCACTGAGCGGCACGAAAGCCGCCGCATCGACAATCAGCTCAGGGGACGCTCGGGCCGCCAGGGTGACCCGGGCCGGTCCAGGTTCTACCTGGCGCTTGACGATGATCTAATGCGCATCTTCGGTTCAGAGCGGATGGACAAGGTTGTCGGCGCGCTTGGCATGAAGGAAGGCGATGTCATCTCGCATCGCATGATGAACAAGTCTCTTGAGGTGGCGCAGAACAAGGTCGAAGCGCGCAACTTCGACATCAGAAAGCAGATCCTGAAATACGACGACGTCATGAACGACCAGCGCAAGGTCATCTTCGATCATCGCAAAGAGATCATGGCGGAGGATGACGTTTCGGACATGGTTTCGGACATGCGCCGTCAAGTGATCGGTGAGCTTGTTTCGCGGCACATTCCTGAGAACGCCTACGCTGAACAATGGGATTCTGAGGGCTTGCAGGAGGCAATCAAGGAAACGTTTGATCTCGACATTCCCATTCCCGAGTGGGCGGACGAGGAAGGCATTGCTGACGAGGAAATCAGGGAGCGCCTGGAAAAAGCCATCGAAGAAAAGGCAGAGGCCTTGCTTGGTGAGGTCGGGCAGGACGTGCTCGGCAACTACCAGGGCGCCAAGGGGTTCTTGAATGTTGTCGGCGACGATGCGGCCCTCAAAGCGATGGTCGATAATCCCGAAGGCAAGTTGGCAGATATCGGCCGCTACCTCTACAACTCGCCGAACCCGGTATTTACCATCACGGGCCTTTCGGCTGAGGAAGCATCTCAACAGGCATGGGGGATCGGCGATCAGTTCGTGCAGCAGTACACGGACGCACAAGGTTTCACAAAGGCGATTGAGGAAATAGGCGATCTATCCCCTGTTGCGCTTGGCGCTGATCGTTTGCGCGAGATCGAGAAAATGATTCTGCTGCAGACGCTCGACCAACTTTGGCGTGAGCATCTGGTGACGCTTGAACATCTCAGGCAGGTGATCGGTTTCCGTGCCTACGGGCAACGCGATCCGCTGAACGAATACAAGAGTGAATCATTCACCCTATTCGAGCACATGCTGGTTCGATTGCGCGAGCAGGTGACGCGGGTGTTGATGCACCTTAAGCCCAGCGAGGGGGATGTAGATGATGATGAGTTCCTGCCTGACACGCAGGAGCTGCCGCCCATGCAGGCCCATCATATCGATCCGGTTACAGGTGTTGACGAGTTTGCGATGGCAGATGCGGCGATACAGGGTGGCAGTTCGTTGCTGCCGCCCGAGCCTGAGCCCGAACGCCGTGAACCGGTTCGGCACAGGAAAGCTGGCAGTGAACTCGATCCCAATGATCCGCAAACGTGGGGCAAGGTGGCCAGGAATGCGCCATGTCCGTGCGGTTCGGGCAAGAAATACAAACATTGCCACGGTAAGCACGCGTGATGCTTGTCGATGAACGTGCCGCAAGGCACGTGTGGCGGGCGTGTTGCCTTGTTCGGTAGTTTTGCGTCGACGATTCAATAACGCTGGGGTCCGCTGGGGTCCAAGGCAGACCGGGTTTGCGCATCTGATCGGCACCCGACAGTGCGCGTTCGTCATGCCTGGTCGTGGGCACCTTGTGCAAACCCGATGACTGAGGCGACGGCACTCTGCCAGCGATTGTAGGCTCTTTCGCGGGTGACTGCATCCGCGCTTGGGGAGAAGCGTGCCTCGGCCTGCCATGTATTGGCGAATTCTTCCTTGGTGGGCAGAATTCCGGCTTTGGCGCCGGCGAGCCACGCCGCGCCCATCGCAGTCGTTTCGTGAAGTATCGGTCGTTCCACCGGGCTATCGACGGTATCGGCGAGCATTTGCAGAAAAATGTCGTTTGCAACCATCCCGCCGTCGACGCGCAGAATTGTCTGTTCGCCTTGCTGCCAATCTCGCCGCATCGCTTCGAGAAGATCCCTGGTTTGGAAAGCGTTCGCCTGCAGAACGGCTCGTGCTAGCTCTTTGGGGCCGGTGTTGCGGGTCAACCCGAACACAGCGCCGCGCGCGTCAGGCTCCCAGTAGGGTGCGCCCAAGCCTACGAAAGCGGGTACAACAATTACATCCTGAGCGGGATCGGCGGCGGCGGCCAGACGTTCGGTTTCACTGGACTGAGCGATGACGCCCAAGCCGTCACGAAGCCACTGCACCGCGGCGCCTGCAATGAAGATTGCGCCTTCAAGCGCATAGGTGGTTTCGCCATCCAAATCGTATGCGATTGTGGTCAAGAGCCGGTTGGATGAGGGTACGGCCACTGCTCCGGTGTTGAGAACGGCAAAGCAGCCGGTTCCATAGGTTGTCTTCATCATGCCGGGTGAAAAACAACACTGTCCGATGGTTGCCGCGTGCTGATCGCCGGCCATGCCCAGGATGGGAATGCTTGCGCCAAATATTTCGGCGTCGGTGCTGCCGAAGTGAGCGTTCGACGAATGCACTTGGGGGAGCACGGCCATGGGGATGCCGAACGCTTCGCACAGTGTTTCGTCCCATCGATGCTTGTGAATATCATATAGAGCGGTGCGGCAGGCGTTGGTCGCATCAGTTGCGTGGACGCGTCCGTCTGTGAGCCGGTAGAGCAGCCAACTGTCGACGGTGCCAAAGGCAATCCGCCCAGCTTCGGCAGCACGACGTGCACCCTCGACGTTGTCCAGAAGCCAGGCGATCTTGCTTGCAGAAAAATAAGGATCAAGGCGAAGCCCCGTCTTGGCGGTCAACTCCGGCTCCAGACCCTGTGCTGCGAGTGTTCTGCACATGGGTGCCGTGCGCCTGTCCTGCCAGACGATGGCGCGGTGGATGGGCTTGGCGGTTTGCCGGTCCCAAAGAATCGTCGTCTCGCGCTGATTGGTAATGCCGATTGCGGCGATAGCGGTGGCGGTGATGCCAGCCGAATCCATTGCGGTGCGCACCGTTGCAACAGTGCTGTCGAAGATCTCCTGGGGATCGTGTTCGACCTCGCCGGAGGCCGGGTAGTGCTGGGTGAATTCCTGTTGGCCGATGCCTTTGACTGAGAGCGAGCGGTCAAAGACGAGAGCGCGGCTTGATGTTGTTCCCTGGTCGATCGCGAGAATATAATCATGCATTCCAAAACCACCATCCGTGTTGGGATCAACCCCTTTTTGGGTCCGGCGTGAATCACCTTGGCAAGGTTGAGTTGAGGCAACCTTGTGACGTCAAGCTTTCTCTTTTCTTGACACTACGTCGCAGGTTCCACATTGTGCGCGCACTCCGGTTGCAGGGCCGCGATCGGAGATAAAAAATCAAAATGGTCCCGAGTCTAGGGAGACGAGCACGGGGTGATGCCGACTGCATCACCCCTGTGCTTTTTTGTGCATTGCATCAAGATGCGAATGGGAAATTCCGGCATACTGCGGCTGGATACGGTCGCTTAACTTCAAAGCTATTCCCGACAAGGTTAGGGTGGCACCCGCAGCCGTTTCAGTTTTCTTCGAACCCGAACAAACGTCTGCAAACCGCAGCATGGGATGCGCTGCCCGCAGGGGGAAGCCAATGGCGAAATCACAACGCTCCTACTGGCAGCGGACACGACGGCTGGCGATATGGCTTGTCGTGGTTTGGTGCCTGCTAGTGATTGTGGTGCCTCTGGCGGCACCTCAGCTTGAAGCGATTGCGGTGCTGGATCTACCGCTCAGCTACTACGCGGGCGCGCAAGGGGTGTTGGTGGCGCTCGTCATTGTCTCTTTTCTTTTCGCCTACCGCCAGCGACGTATCGATACACTTAGAGCATTTTCCGACGAAGTGGATACCGGTTCGTCGCAGAAAATGAGATCAAACCAAAAAGCTAGAGCACTGATTAGATTCCATCGGATCGAAAAGCGCTCTAGCCAAACTGGAACAGAGAACGAATCGCTTGTTTCGACGACAAGGCCGACCGACCAGTTGGTGCCCGTGCCGGGCAAAGGCGGCGTCGCCGGGATCACCGGCGCGCTGGCCATGGCGGCAGATTGGCTATCGGGTGCGACGATGGTTGCGATTGCCGGTGCGCTTTATTCTCTCGGCCACGACGGTCTCGCCTGGCTTCTTGGCCTGTTCGGTGGTGCCGTGCTGGCCCATGTTCTTGTCGGCCCGCATCTCCAGCGGGCAGGTGGATTTGGGGTTGCGGAATTCATATCGGGCCGTTTTGGAGGGTTAGCGGGCACTGTTGCCATTGGCATTACCATTATCGCCGCAGCGCTCCTGGTTGGTGCAAACATCAAGGCCATTGTGATTGCGCTGGGTGTGCTGCTGCCCGGGTTTCCCGTTGGCGTGGAAGCGAGCATTCTGGCGGCTGTCGTCGTTTTTGCAGCGGCCGCGCTAAGCCGAGCGATGGCAGGTTTGACCAGACTGCAGGCGGCCGCCTTTCCGTTACTTTTAGCTTCGCTCGTCATGCCGCTGGCGCTCATTGCGCTTAGCGGTGAGGGTGCAAGGTCCAACCCGGTCTCCTACGGCGGCGTGCTTCAGGCGATCAGTAATATGGAGCTCGATCTGCTTGAGCGGGAACTGGCCGATCCGGTTACGTTGAAGGCTTACGTGCGGCCGTTGACGAGCGAGACGGCAACCAGTGGCATGCTGCTTGTCCTGTCTGTTGCGCTTGGTTTCATGGCAATGCCGCATGTTTCGAGGAGGCCGGCGCTGGCGCGATCGGGGGAAGGCGCTCGGTTGATGCCTGCGCTCGCGGTGCTGCTGGTTTTCGTGGGTGTGCTGTTTTTGCCGCCCATGGCAGCGCTGGCGCGGCACTCGGTCATGGCGCAGCTTGTGGGCAAGGAGGCCACCGCGCTTACATCTGTCGTGTATGAAATGGGCGGGAGGGGCCTTGTCCAGATTTGTGGTGTGCCAGCCATATCGGCGGAAGCCGTTGCGAAGGCGTGTGCGGCGCAGGCGGATTGGCCAGGGAGGCTTCGACTGGATGACATAGTCATTGCGCGCGACCACGTGCTTTTTGCCCTGCCGCTGCTGATGGGGTTACCGGTTCTGGCGGCTTATGCTTTGGCCGTGGCTGTAATCGGGGCTTCGCTGCTTGCGATTGGGTGGCTGGGTTCGACGCTGGCGGGGGTTTCTTATCCCGAGTACGTGCAACCCAGTGCAAGGCTAGCATCGGTGCGCCGGATTGGTGTTGTTGTTGCAGCCACCATGTGCGCGACGTTGGCGGCGGTGACGGTCATGGTTTTGCGGGATGTCGACATCCTGACGCTGATCGGTTGGGCGATGGCTGTGGCCGCTGCAGGCCTGGCGCCCTCACTCATAGCCGGGATCTGGTCCAAGCGCGCCACCTCGGCCGGTGCTATTGTGGCAATGCTTGCGGGTGCGTTTGTGACACTCTACTACATCGTCGGCACGCGCTACTTTGCGGCTGGTTTTCATGAGATGTGGGGCAGTATTTCTGGTGCCGGATACGGTGCCATCGCTGAATACGAGGCGGCGAAGGAAGCACTCACGGAAGCCTTGGCTGCCGCCGCGGCCGAACCTGGGTCCATGCAGACGCAAGAGGCCATATCCGCAGCCCACCTTGACGTTGCAATGGCTGCACGAGGCGTGGCCGACTGGTGGGGCATCAAAAGTGTCGGATCGGGTGTCGTGGGAGCTCTCGTGGGTTCGGTGCTTATCGTCATTGTTTCGTTCATCTCGCCTCGGCCGGGTGCTGTTGCTGTTTCTGTGGTCAGCCACCTGCGCGGCCTTGCCTGGCGTGTATGATGTCACCTCATGGATGATTCAAACGGCGACAGCAAACTATACGACCTGGCGGTTATAGGGGGCGGCATCAATGGTTGCGGCATCGCTGCGGATGCGGCTGGTCGTGGGCTTGATGTCATCCTGATCGAGCAAGGTGATCTGGCGGCGGGAACTTCATCGGCAAGTTCCAAACTGATCCACGGCGGACTGCGTTATCTTGAACACTATGAATTCCGGTTGGTTCGTGAGGCGCTTCAGGAACGCGAAATCCTGCTTGGTAATGCGCCCCATATCGTCAGGCCGTTACGTTTCGTCGTTCCGCACGTTGAGGCGATGCGTTCGCGCCTGATGATCCGGGCCGGGCTATTTCTTTACGATCATCTTGCAAGGCGCAAGCGCGTTCCCGGTTCGGGGATAGTGGACCTGTCGCGGGATGCTGCGGGGTTGGCGCTGGCACGGGAATACAGACAGGGATTTTCATATTGGGATTGTTCGGTCGACGATGCGCGTCTTGTCATTGCGGTCGCGCAGCAGGCCTTCAAGCACGGTGCGCGAATTCTCACGCGGGCTAAAGTTACGTCGGCGGTCGCGGAAGAAGACCATTGGCGTGTGTCGATTTCGAGAAAGCAAACGGCTACGGGTCACGAAATTAGCGGTTCAGGCGGCGCAGCGCTTACCGGGGATGCGGAGGCGGCCGGGCGAAGCGAGGTTTTTGCACGCATCCTGGTCAATGCGGCTGGGCCTTGGGCAGGTCTGGTGGGGCAAAATGTGATCCGTCGCGGACATGCGGGGTGTTACGTACCGGTTCGGCTGGTTAAGGGAAGCCACATCGTTGTTCCGCGAATTGCGGGAGCGGATGGAGCCTATCTGCTGCAAGCCAACGACGGCCGGGTGGTCTTCTTGCTGCCATTCGCCGGACGCTTCACCCTGATCGGCACGACCGATATGCCCTTCAGTGGGGATCCGAGCGATGTTGCGATTTCGGCCGATGAAGAAGCCTATTTGTTGAATGTCGCCAACTCGTTTCTGGAGAGACCGCTCTCGCTGCGCGATGTTGTGTGGAAGTTTGCCGGTGTCCGGCCGCTGTTTGATGATCACAGTGACAATCCCTCCGCAGTATCACGCGATTATAAATTGGAGGTCGACGCGCCGTCTGACGGGGCAGCGCTTTTGACGGTGGTCGGCGGCAAAGTGACGACATACCGGAGACTGGCCGAGGCGGCGATGCAACTGATTGAGCCCTATGTCCGCTCGCCCTTTGCAGGGGCATGGACGGCGCATGCGCCGTTGCCGGGTGGCGCGATGCCAGACGCTGACCTAGACGCTTACGCTAGCGCTTTTTTTGCGTGCTATCCGCACATGCCGAAGCCGCTGCTGCTGACGTTGTTGCACCGGTACGGTACGGCGGCTGTGGATGTGCTGGGTGACGCCAAGAGCGTCGCCGATCTGGGTGAAGACCTTGGTGGCGGGCTTTCCAAACGTGAGATTTCATACCTTCGCGATCATGAGTGGGCGCGAACGGCGGAGGATGTGCTGTGGCGGCGGACCAAGGCGGGTCTAGCTATTGCGCCGGAAAAGCTTGCCGAGGCAGAAGATCAAATTGCACGTTGCCTGGTTGCCGGCGGCAGGCAGTAGTGGTTTTGCCGGCCATGCATCCCTCCATGCTCGTGTTGAGTGCGCAGGATTTCATGTGCAACCGTTTCAGCCTTTTCGTTAGATCGGTTCAGACCCAGATGGAACCGCTTGCTTTTTTGTTAGCACGCGCAACCCCATGAAAGAGTGTTGCAAATTGGTGTCTATTTTAACGCTGGATTAACCAGGGTGGGGGAAACTTGGGACGGTTATTGTTCAGCGTCCACACCGCAATGTCTTTATTTATCTACTGAGCAAGGTCGATCGTCGCTGTGCAAACCGCGCCTACCAGCAAGCCCAAGCCTAATCCAGGATCGGTATACCGATTTTTGAGCCGCCAACTTGCGTGGCGCATACACACCTGCGCCCGGGCACTTGGGAAGCTTGATCCAAAGGCAATTGAGCGCTCCACGATCGCTGGAATTTCATTGTTCGCTGCCAGCTCGATTGCCTTGCAGGGATTCGTAGTCGCCAAAGACAGCTTTTCAGGGAGTTCGAGTGGAGTTGCGCAGGCGGCTGCCGCAATCCCAAGCAAGTCCCAGGTCCTTGAAGGTGTCGATGATGTATTCGTTTCCAGCAGAGGCGTTGCGCGCGGCGATCTCGACATGGCCGCACTGGTACGGGCGCGCCGTGGCGATTTGCTGACAGGACGAACCGAAGAGCTTGAGGCTCTGGATCGCAAAAGTGCCTCGCAGGCAAGGCCCCGTCTCGCGGCGATTGTGCCTGCTGACACGGTTGTTGCAAAAACCCTGGCCGCTGCCGGAATCGGATTCCGTTTCAAGACGCTTGCGCCTGAAACAAGACGTCTCGGCAACAACAATAGCACCGTCATCGCGCTCTCGAACCGGCTGACGCGCAACGATAGTGTGGGTGGTGCAGGGGCGCCGCGTCCAATGCGCGTGGCCTATTCTGCTGCTGCGCTGGGGGATTTCGCCCGCCAGTTGAGCGAAGACCGAGGTGGGAGCAATAACGTCGCACCGCCCGCGCGTCGCAGGGTCACGCAGTTCAGCGGCCATGCCTCCAACTCGTTTGTCAAAAAGGTGCACTTCCAGGAGCACACGCCGGATCGCTGCCTGCCGAACCGGCTTATGGCTGTGATCAACGACGTTGCTGAACAGTTTGGCGATGTGCAAATTCTATCGACGTTCCGCGATCCGGAGCGCAATCGCCGTGTTGGCGGCGCACCGCGGTCTTATCACCTGCGTTGTGAGGCTATCGACTTCCGCGTTAAGGGGCACACATCGGGATTGCTTTCCTATCTCGAGCAGCGCGAGGAAGTGGGCGGTCTGAAACGCTACCCCCTCGGATTTTTCCACATTGATACAGGGCCTCGACGCACCTGGTGACGAAGACAGCCCAAGCGTCAGCGGCGAGTTGGAAGTGGCGGTCCATGCCTGACAATGTCGATTGCCGCTGTCATGCGGGCGGAGTTTTGTTTCCACCAAACAGGATCGAACCGAACTGCTTCGCGTAGGTTCTGGGGCGCAGTTGGCAAGAAGGGCTCAAGGTCCTGTCCTGTCACGGCGTGGCGCATACCAACGGTTCCGGCGATGGCGGAGCGTCGTGTCGGCCCGTATGGAATCTGTCGCGCCAAAGCCGCGAGTTGTTGCGGCCCGGATGCAAACGCAACGAACTGCTTTGCGCGCTCCTTATCAGAAGCGGTTTTGGGGATTGCGAAATAGGACAGGTGCAGTGATTGGCCATCCCAGATCAATCCGAGAGGACCGGTTCGGGCCTGTTCGATGAACGCATGACCATTAGATGTGAGCGCGATGGTGGCATCGCCTGAGCGTATCAAGTGAATTGCCTTTGACGGGCTGTCATACCATACAATGTCGTTGCCCAGGGCTTTGAGCCGCTGTAGTGCACGCATAAGCCCATCACCGGTTTCCAAAGTCGCATATACGCTATCGGGGGAAACTCCTTCGGCAACCATCAGCGCTTCGAACAACCCATGGCCATCGGCAGGAAGTGCGCGTTTGCCCTGATATCGCCGGGTATCAAAAACGTCTGAGACGGTGCTAGGTGCGCGCTTTTTAAAGCTGCCGGGGTCATAAACGAAAAGATTCGACCAGGACATCGCCGCGATGCCGCAAGGCTTCAATGCGCCATCGAGGAAGTCGTCTGCCGCGCCGGGCGGTGGTGCGTTTGGCTGAAGTTCGGCTATGTCGAGTGATAGAAGCTCATCTTTGCCGCACCGATCAGCGAGACTTGCTGCATCGAGCATCACCACATCGCCGGGACGGCCCTGATCGGTGGTGGCAGCGTCAACTTCGATACCGGTATTTTTTGCAAACGGCATTAGTACGACGCGCTGGTAGGCTTGGGAAAAAGCACCTGAACCTGTTGCGACTGACAATTTTTCCGGTGCTGCCGCGGGCTTCTCGACGGCTTGTTGTGGTGATGGCTGCGGCGGTGCATCCAATGTAGTTGGAGGTTCATTTTCGGATGCATCCCGTGTTGTGGCAGGACTCTCAATCGCTGTGGCTGCATTGGTTGGTTGCTCGCCACCTCGTTGCTCTGGTTCGGCCGAAGAGGTGTCGTCAGCAGATCTATCATTGGCACTCTTGCGAGCGGCTTGGTCTGCCGGGTTCTCATCCGCGTGAGCTTCCGCGGGTTGCGCTATTGGCTGCGTTGATGTTTCGGCTTGTTCGGCGGGTTCATCAGGCGATGCTGAAGACTTGGCATTGCCTTCGATTTCATTTCCGGTGTCAGCTTCAGTGGCTTTTGCGTTGCCGCTGTCGGGTTGGGTTGGTGCACTGCCGGGCGCAGATTGTACTGTTGATGGCGTTGCGGCCTCAGTATTGGTGTTGGAAGCATCCGCATCCGCATTCGCTGGAGCGCTTGAATCAGCACCAGGCTGCGCGTCAGTGTTTTTCTCAATCCCTGCCTTCGTATCGGCGGTGCCCGGTTCCGTGATTGCGGTATCGGGTGGCGCTTCAGCCGGTAGATTTTGCTGTTTGGTTGTTGCGTCGCCTGCATTCGTGGCATCAGGCGCAGCGGGCGTTGAGGTTGCCTCGCCTGCGGCGGCGTCAGCAGGAGATGAAGTCTGTGCGAGGCATGGTGGCATCGTCATCGCAAGAAAGGTGAAGGCCACAATGCTGAGGCGAACAGGTGTCATGAAAAAGTATCTCCAGCGCCGGCAAACGATGTTGCAATTGGGGCGAATAACTTTGAACGGGGCGCAGCATAGAGGCTGTTTGCGGTACATGGAATTCCCATATCGGCAGCATCATTTTTTGTTTTCACGTATATGACGCGCAACCGCTGCACACGTCAGCCAATCGTTCTTGAGTGACTGTCAATGCATTGCTGTTGTGGCACCATCTAGATGCAATGTCAGTTTTTTGCTGTGGATGCTGCTGGCGGCACGCTCTCAGGCATCGCGCCTACAGCGGGCTGATCCAGCGGGATGAAGCGAATCTCGGGCCGGGCGAATGGTCCCAATATATGGAGCCCGCCACCTGAAACTTTGGATTTCGTGCCATCCGCACGGTCCACAGCAGTTGCAGGCGCGAAAGCAAAAGTTGAATTCTGAACGGGTGGAATGCCGGGAGCTGCTTGCCCCACAGGGTCATTCTCGGCGCCTTTTGGAGGATGTGTAATCCACATTTTTATGTCGCCGAACTGTTCAGGGAAATTCAGAATTCCTGTCATCGTAAGGCTTGCGTCTCCCGCACGCGCTCCAACATTTTCTGCAGTCAGTGTGCCTTCGGTGACCTTGAACTCACCAATAAGGCCTTCCAACGTGGTTTGCCCACGGATGGCTCCACCCCAGCCTTTTTGAGTTTGCGCTCGTGCCGTTGCGGCCAAGGTTCTAAGGTCCAAAGCAATCTGGCCACTGCCTTGCTGTCTTATGGCAACCTTTCCGCCCAGCGTTCCCAGGATCTTGTCTGCGCTTTCGCCATCGGCCTTCAGGTCGAAGGTCACGTCACCCATGCCCGACACGAAGCTGTAGGACCATAGTGCATTTGACAGCAGAGCTACATCTGCCGCCTCGATCTTGCCACTCAAGGAATAGTTCGGGATGCGATCTTTGATCTTGAATCCGAACTGGCCGCCACAGCGGCCACCATTGGCAAGTTCAAACTCTGCCAGATCCGCAAGCAGGACGCCGTCCTTGAGCGAGAGGGATGCAGCAGCCCGGCCGAATTTTGATAGTCCGAGCGTCACTTCACCTGTCGAGATCCTCAAATCGGCGTCGATCTGGCCAACGATAGGAAATTGTGGGGATTCCATGTGCGGCGCTGCAAAGAAGCGCGAAATGTTGAAAGCGGTTTCCAGTTTTTGACTTGGTGGAACCAGATAGGGTGTGATGTTGAACGTCGTAAACGCCAATGTTCCATCCACCGAAGGCCTTGCACCGCCCCACTTGAACGTCAACGTACCTGTTGCAGGATGACTGTCCAACTCGAATTTTGCTTCTGAGAACGCGATGGAGCGCGGCGAAAATTCAAGCGGACCGCTGGCCTTGAACGTGCCCAGGCTGCTGCCATTGCCGAAGTCAAGTCCGATCCAGCCAGCAAACTGGCGCAGATTGGCTATTTCAACTTCTGAGGTCGTGGCCGATAGTTGCGGCTCATCTCCAGCCGATAGCGTACCAGCGGCGGAAAAATTGATAACTTCACTCACCACCTTGATATCGAGTGCTCGGCCAATCGCCGCACTGCCTTTGGGCATGCTTGCCTGCAATTGGGCTTCTGTACCCATGTTGATCTCGAAGGAAACCTTCTGGCCGCGGTATTCAAACGAGCCGATAGCCTTTGCTTTGGTGGCATTGGTCTTTGTAACGTCAAGAGTAACGTTGGAAAGCGTGGCGTGTTCTCCATTGCCGCGACCCAGGCGCAGGTGTGCCTTGCGTAGCTCCAGGTTGGTGAAGGACAATTTCATCAGGGCTTGGAGTAGTGGTGCCATACTCTGCGAGCTGTCTGGCGCCAAGGGATCGGCCGATTGAGTAGGAGCCAGAGATAGCACCGCATCGTCCAGGACAAGATTTGCAGAACCATGCGTCAGCAAGGCTAGTGCTTCGGCAGCCCCAAGGCGTCTTTGCGTGCCCGGGTCAGATACAGACAGGGTGCCGGTTTCAATCATGATATTTGGGAACAGCGGGAGGGCTACCGGCTTGGTAAGGGTAAAGCTGTTGCCGGTGGCCGCTTCTACAAACGCGGTGCCAATCGACATGGTGCCGAAAGATACATGATTGACCACCGGAGCTAGCACTCCCGCACCAAGTCCGGCGCTTGCAACTACGGCCAGCGCAACGGTGCGACTAGGTCTACTATTTGAAAGCCTGGTCATGAGTGTGTGTGCATATAAAGCCAGAACGAATTTACGTTGCTCGTTGTAGGTTCTTCATGTGCGCAATTTCGGTTCAGACCCGGTCTTGTCGCGCGCGTCACAACCAACGCGAAATGTGCTGGAGCAAATCGGCCTTCTCATTGGCCTCCCCCTGGCTGGTTACAGTGAGTCATGTTCCAACTGTCAATCTTGTTGTCAGGTGCATGGCTCTTACAGGCGTTCCGTAGTCTTGTGCGAAAGGAAATGCGCTAATCGAATTGCCCCGCTCAGTTTGCCCCGCTCAATCGCGCATGTCAGTTCCATCGAGCCTGCCGTCAAATTCGGAGCTGCATGTTACCTTTTACTTAGAACTGCTCCCGACAACTGGCAAGAGGCATTCACCTCCTTGAAAAAGTCAAAAATTAGATGCCTGACGTGTGTAATCCGTGCACATCTGTACATTGGCCAAGTATTGCTGTCAGCGCCGGAGGTCTTGTGCGGAAGCGAGCGGCAAAATTGCATCGTTTCCGAGATCTTATTTTCGAATTCCTGAAGTGCGCGAAATTGGCAGCGGCGCCAGCCATTTTCAATCTACATCCGATTCAGGGGCTGCCCGCGCACCGGCGCGTCCGCCAGCAACCGCTTTGTGCAGTAGCAGCACTGGAACAAGGCCTGAAACAACGATTGCCAGAGCGCCGAGTGCTGCTTCTTCAAACTGTTCGAGTGCTGCGAAGGAATAGACGTGTGTTGCCAATGTATCGAAGTTGAATGGACGCAAAAGGAGCGTTGCCGGCAGTTCCTTCATGCTATCGACGAAGACCAGCAATCCTGCGGCACCCAGTGCTGGCAGAAGCAATGGCAGGTGGACGCGCCGCAGCGTCGACAGTGACGTTTCGCCAAGCGCGCGAGCGGCAGCGTCAAGGTTGGGAGAAATTCGTTCCAGGCCAGATTCTATGGAACCTAAAGCGACGGCCAGAAACCTTACGGCATAAGCCAATATGAGTGCCAGTATCGTTCCAGAGATGAGCAATCCTGTGGAGATGCCGAACGTTGCACGGAAGAAGCCATCAACGAGATTGTCGAAACCAGCGAGCGGTATAAGCAGCCCAAGTGCGAGGACGGTTCCGGGAATGGCGTAGCCAAGCCCAGATGCGCGTGCCGCGAAGAGTGTGAAACGGTTGGGATCAATTCGTTTTGCGTATCCGATAATCAATGCGAGCACCACCGCGACAATCGCGCTGATTGCCGCCAGCATGAGTGAGTTTGAAGCCGCCGAGAAAAAGCCACTCGAAAGGCTGGCCTCAGAATAAACAACTGCATGACGGGCGAGTTGCAGGAACGGCAACAAAAAGCCAATGATGAATGGCGTGATCGCGAACGCGCCTGCTGTGATGCCGCGCCAGCCGGTCAGATCCTGAAACGGTATTGATCTGTAACGGCCAGTCGTATGGTGTATTTTGGCTCCGCCACGCGCCCACCGCTCGGCCCATAACATGGCCACGATCAGAGCGAGCATAACTGCTGCCAACTGCGCGGCGCCGCCGAGGTTCGATCGCTGCAGCCACGTCGTGTAAATACTTTGTGAAAGCGTTTGGACGCCGAGATATTGCACGGCACCCAGATCGTTTAGACACTCCATGAGGACAAGAGCAAGTCCGGCCGCCAACGCGGGCCGGGCAAGCGGCAGAGCGACGGACCACAGCGTGGCAAGTGGAGTTCTGCCAAGTGTGCGGGCGACTTCCAACGCGCATACCGATTGCTGCACGAAGCTGGCTCGCGCCGACAGATACACATAGGGATATAAGACAGACGCCATCAAAAAGATGGCACCGGGCAAAGAACGTATCTCAGGGAACCAGTAATCGCGCGCACTTTGCCAGCCGAACAAATACCGCAACGAGCTTTGTACCGGACCGGAAAAATCAAACAGTTCGACGTAACAATAAGCAACGATGTAGGTTGGCATAGCCAGCGGAATGACAAGCAAACGGTCGGCTAAGGCCCGCCCGGGAAACCGATACATTGTGACAAGCCAAGCGGTGGCGGTGCCGATAACCAGCGTCAAGAAGCCGGCACCGGCCATCAGCAACAGTGTCTGCATCAGTGACGAGGGCAATACTGTTTGCAGCAGGTGTGGCCAAATGTTTTCTTTCGGCGTAAGTGCAAGCCACAGTGTCGTGACGACCGGCAATGCCATTAACGCCAAGATAGCGGCTAGTGCGATCAGCCAAGCGATGGCGTGGGGGCGCCGAGCATGCCAGGCGCCCATGCGGGCTGGCAGTTTTAAAAACCAATTCGGCGCATTGTGGCCTGGCTGAGGTGCCGGAACCTTATCGGTGGGTGCGATCATTGGGCCGCCATCACTGCTGTGCAGACCGCGGAGCACGTCGCAACATGCAAAGTTGTTTGGGTCGCCATCAATGTCGATCCGCTTGGAATTCCTGCTGCTGTGATATCAAGCGGGGTCGTCAGGTGCTCACTCTTATTCATTTCATTTCCTGATGCGATGCCGCCGCCGGGATTGGTGATTAGAAGTTGGTACGCGCCGGCGGATTGCCTGAAAAGGCTGCGAATCGTCGCCGATGGTTATCTTTTTACAATTTTTGGCTTGTATGGCGTGGCGCCGCCTCAAGTTACTGTGAGCATGCCATAGCTACTATCCCATACGGATCTTGGACCCATTGCTATTGCGCCCGGGCCCTCGTGAGAAAGGCGGGCTAAATGGGTATTTGGCGACTGATTGGAAATGTCAACGTAACTTCGGTGCCTCCGGTCGGTGTGTTGGTAATCGACAAACTTCCACCGTTGGCCCCAGCCAGCCGGCGAGCCAATGGGAGGCCGATACCCAGTCCTCCCTCGGGCTTGCGTGCGCTTGATGGCGCTGGCGCAGTAATAGAGGTGTTATCGCGCATGATGCGGGCGATATCATCGGGGGGAATGCCGGGGCCCGTGTCGGTCACGCTCAAGGTCAAGTCGCCGCCTCGGGTTCGTGCGGTTTTTACGAGCACCTGACCGCCCGGTGGTGTGAATTTCAAGGCGTTGGTCAACAAATTTAGCACGATCTGGCGAACCGAGGTAGCGTCGGCGACCACCAACGGAAGCCGCACGGCGAGGTCGCTTTGCAAGGTGAGTCCTGCATTTCGTGCCATGGATTCCAGCCCCGACACGATGCCATTTGCTGTTGCGTTTAAATCGAGGTTCGTGAACGAAAGCGCCGCTGGCGTGGTCGGGCTGCGCGGTTGGCCAAGTAGGCGCTCTATCACCGTGAGCGCATGGCGGGCGCTTTCATGGATGTCGCGCGCGTAACGCAGATACCTCTCGTCGCCTATAGCTCCCAATCGTTGGTCCTTCATTATTTCAGCGGCTGAGGCAATCGCACTTAGCGGTGTCTTGAGTTCGTGTGCCATGTGACTGACAAACGTTCGTCTTGGCGCGGCATCTGTGTTTGGCTGTTCGGCGTTTTTTGATGGTGCGATCGGCCGGACAACAGATTCAGAATGTGATTTTGGCGGATCAGCAAATTTGGTTTCGTTGACATCACGTTTGTCGACGGTATCGACACGGGGCACGCGATTAGCATCTTCCCTTTCGCTATGGTGATCTGTCGGTTTGGATTGCGCGCGCTCCAGGGCTTTTGCTGTCGCGGGGGAATGCAAGGGCGTTGGAACGGACAAAGTGGTGGGTCTGGGTCCGCGGTGCATGCGGTCGCTGCCGTGCCGACTTACCACCCGCGAAGCGTCGTTGCCTTTTGTACGCAAGCTTTCGGGTGAAGCAAATTCAGGTGGTTGCAGGGGGGCGGCACGGACAGGCAGCGGCTTTTCCATCTGCGGTGTGCCGGCATGTTCTCCAGTTTTTTGGAAATGGTGCTGGGCAGGGTGAGCCGAATCGGTTTCGGGCGCGGTTTCATTGCGTCCGGCGAGGATTTGTCGCGCGATTGCTTTAAGCGTTTCCTTGTCGCTTTGTCTTGCTGGAGCTGGCTGCTCGCTGTTTTTCGTGGATGGAACTGGTGGGGGGGGCGTGCGGGGCGGCATGTGTGGTGCGCTATCCCGTTGCACTGGCGCGGTTCGCACAGACTTCGATGCTGGTGTGGACTGTTGAACTGACTGGATGCGGTAGGGCATTGCGGTTGGAGTTTGGTCATGCCGATGCGTGACGGGGACCCTGGGTGGCGCCGCATGGCCATCATTCGATTTGACGCTGGGCTTTTCGAAAATTGCGGTTTCCAAGGCGTGAGATGGCGCGGCAGGCGCGGGACCTGCTCGAAAAACCGGGCTTTGCTTTTTTGCCTGCGAATTGGACGCTGGTTGAAATGCCGTTGATGCGCACTTATCGGCCGTGCCTGCGACTATTGCCACCAACGCAATCTTTTCACCTTCTACCTGTCGTATTTCCACGTTGCAGCGCAGCCGGGACATACCATCACTCGTCCAGAAGACGAGAGGGGTGATCCTGCTCTCAAGTGATGTTCCGTTTATGATGCGCCGCAGGTCCATAATCGCGGGCATTGCACTGTCGAGTGGAACTGGGCGGGAATTTGCGTTTTCGAGCCCAAGCAATCTTGCTCCTTCAGCGTTCGCGGCGAGCAACGTGGCGCTCAATGGGGTTATGGCAAACGCAGGCGCACGTTCTGCCTCCAGCCACGAGGCGACGTCGTCCGTCACATCCGGCGGGCCTTTTCCGGTTGCTTTCTGCTGCTCATCCATCAGCCTGAAACCTCGTGCATCAGTAACCTGTTAGACCTGCAGGCTGCGTGCGTCTATGAACAAAATCGGCGCTCAATCACCGTGCCATGTTTGAAAACGCCGGCCGCGCACGGTGCTGGCGAATTATAGGGCGTCTGGTTGCCTACTTTGGGCCTGACTGTTGTTCAATTTGCAAGTGTGGCAAATGCAACCCGAGACCCGTTTGGATTGACCCAATCAGATTTGCATTGCAAGGCTTCCTCGCCTGGGAACAGCGCTCGCAACGCATGGCTGGGGCAATGTTCGATAGAGCGCTGTTCAGGGCGCGCGTTAAAAATTGGCCCAGTAAGGCCAGCGTCGTCGTTCCATTCGCCGGTTTTCACTTGACGTGGCAGGGTGCTTACGGTTTTACAACAGCCTTTGCAGGTTCCGTGCTCGTTACGACGGGTGGGGCCGATGACGCCATGGCGTATGCCGCCTTAGCTCAGTTGGTTAGAGCGCTAGATTGTGGATCTAGAGGTCCCCGGTTCGAGCCCGGGAGGTGGTACCAAAACCCTCAATGAAAACAACAAATTAAACGTGTGGTAATATTTTACGCTGGAAAGAGGTCTTCTTCATAGCCCCCGCCATAGCCCCCGATGATCCGCGATTGAGCGGCACGCGACGATCCTCATCGCGACCAATTGAGATTTTACTTGTCGAGTTTTAGTGGCTGAGACGGGGGAGGCTGAAAGCGTCGACGACACAGGGGCTACGGCTTCCGCCGCTTAACCGGAACGAGACAGTGCCACGGTATGCCGATGTTGGCGTTCGGTAAGGCAGGCAGACCTTGTACGGGCGCCTACGAACTAGCAATCCGTACAGTCCCACCTCTTGCAGGTCGCGTATTGAGGTCCGGTTCTCGCGGCTCAGTCAAACCGCGTTTATCGAACCAGAGCGCCCGAACCGGAGGCACACTCGCATTGATACGGGTGACGATGTCCGTGACGAGATCGTCCAGGAACCCAAGTTTCGGTGGTGACAACTCCAAGTCGGCCAACGTCGTCATGCAATCTTTGCAACCCGGCCGCGCGGTTCGAACTCGAAGCCAAGCTGGTGCCAGCGGATGACTTGAGGAGAGGTCGTGAAGGTTTGTGCCTGCTCTTCGGCCAGACCTAAAACACGCAACGACTCGTCGCTATATTGCTTATGATAGCAAAGATAAACGGCAAGGAGGTGGAAGCGCTTGTCTCGGGGGGCGCGGTGAATTTCGTCGATATAGCGATAGTAGATATTGCTATGCGCCATCATCGACGCTTCATGGAATTCATTCCACACCATAGGACCATCGACGGCTTCGTCCCAAGCGTCATCGTAGGCGATCAAGCGCGTGTGGGCTTCCCACCAAGTCTGAAACAAGTCGCGGAACCGCACTCGCCACGCGATCACGTCGGGGGTCAGAACCTCTGCCGGTGCGGCCTTGATGCTGAGTGAGGTAAACGGAAGGGCCGCCGTCGCCGCTACCGCAGTCGTGCCAACCGCAAACGAACGTCGTGTTATATCCATGTCACACCCTCCTTCATGGTCGGCGGCGAAAACCGAAAAAAGTCGTCACACGATCTGCGCGACACGACCACGTCGGGCCGGTTCGAAGAACGGGAAAATGTAGATGGTATCGGACGACGTGATGACGTGCGCCTGCTCTTCGGTGATCCGCAACAGGTCGAGCGTCTCGTCGGTATAGATTTTGTCATGTAGGAGCCTGCCCACGAGCGATTGAAAGCGCATGTCTTCAGGGCCGTGCCAGACTTGATGATCGAAATAGCGGTAGAAGATTTGGCGGTGTGCCCTTTCGGCCACCTCATGCTCATCGGTCCAGGTCAGGACAGCGTTGTCATCGTGCTCCCATGCCGTTTCGACTGCCACCATACGCAGATGGGCGTTCCACCAGGTCTGGAATAAGTTGCGGAACAGCACCCGCGACGCAGCTACTTCAGGACTGAGAATCTCTACCGGTGCGGTCTCCAGGCTGAGCGCGGGAAGAGGAACCGCCGTCGTCGCCGCCAAAGCAGTGGCCCCTGCCGCAAATGATCGCCGTGTGATCTCCATGTCGTACCTCCATCGTGGAGGACGACCGAAGCACAGGATCGGGACGAGATTGCGGGTGAAAAAGAAAAGGTACGCCGTCTAATTTTTCTGCTTTAGGGAGTCAAGATGAGATCATCCGTGCGCTGTGGAGAACACCTAACAACGATTGACGATCCTCGTCATTGTTTACATTGTGTTCGACCACAATTCGAAGAGCGGGTGGCACATGAAGTTGACGAAGGCACACGCAACCAATTACCGCAACATCATTGACAGTAATCCAGTCGAAATTTCGCAGGTGACTTGCCTTGTGGGCAAGAACGAGGCGGGCAAGACAGCCTTCTTGAAAGCACTCGAATGCCTTAGATCGACAAACCCAGACTTTAAGAATTACGGCAAAACCGAAAATTATCCGCGCCGATACCTCGCCGACTACGACGAACGCCATCCAGACGGTGAAGCCGTAGTTATGAATAGCGAGTGGGAGATGGATGATGCCGACGTCGCTGCGGTCGAGACAGAACTCGGCGAAGGCGTGCTTACGAGCAAGAAAGTCACGATATCGAAGTCTCACGAGCAAGATGGCACTTCTTGGGTCGTTAGAATCGACCAGCCAAAAATCCTGGATGGACTGATTAAGCGATGTGGACTGACCAAAGATGAGAAGGCGTGCCTAGCAGGCCTCAAAAGCACCGAAGATGCCTTAAAGGCACTGAAGGCGGTCGCTGAGAAAACCGAGGGTCAGAATGCTCTCGCCGCTGCACTCGGCAAATTTCGTGACGGTTGCGCAGTATTGAAGGCTATCGATGTCCTTAGTCCGCGAACCCCAAAGTTTTTGTACTTTTCACACTATGATCGCATGAGTGGAGCGCTTTCGATCAAGAAGCTCAACGACGACAAGGCTAAGGGTCAAATACAAAGCGGTGATCAGGTGTTCCTCGACTTCTTGGAATACGCTGGAACGACGATCGATGAATTAGCCGGCCTCGATACGTTTGAAGAGCTGAACGCCAAGTGTGAAGCTGCGGCACTTCGGATTACAAATCAGATCTTCGAATACTGGACACAGAACGACGACTTGGAAATCACTGTCGTTTTTTCCGAAGGCAAATCCAACGACCCGGCACCTTTCAATACAGGCCCAGTGGCCAGAGCGCGCGTGAAGAATAATCTTCATGGTGTGACCGTGCCGTTTTCGGAGCGTTCCGCTGGTTTTATTTGGTTCTTCTCCTTCTTGGTGAAGTTCGCCCAGATCAAGAAGTCCCAAGGCAATGTGATTTTGCTGCTGGATGAGCCTGGACTGACCCTTCACGGAACTGCCCAAAAAGACCTGCTGCGTTACTTCGCAGAGCAGATCGCGCCCAAGCACCAACTAATTTACACGACGCATTCGCCGTTCATGGTGCCTGCGGACAACTTAGCAAGTGTTCGAACGGTCGAGGATGTTGTCAAAATTGATGACCGCCACCGCAAGCATTCTCAAGGCACGAAAATTCGCTCGGACGTGCTGACAACAGACCCACAAACCAATTTTCCGATCTTTGGTGCGATGGGGTTTGAAGCAACTCAGACGCTCGTCATCGGTCCGAACACGCTGTTGGTCGAAGGCCCGAGTGACATCCTTTATCTGCAAGCTGCATCTGCCGTGCTCAAGGCGGCTGGAAGACCGCATTTGGCTCCACAGTGGGCAATTTGTCCCTCAGGTGGGATCGATAAGGTGCTGCCGTTTGTGCGGTTGTTTTACGGAAACAAGCTGAATGTCGTGGTGCTTACCGACTTTGAGCGCGGCCAGAAGCGGAAGCTGGATGACCTTCACAAATCTGCATTGTTAGAGCACGAGCGCATCATACTGGCCACTGAGATTTGCGGCAAAGAAGAAGCAGACATTGAGGATTTCTTCGAACCCTCGCTGTTCGTTGATCTTGTCAATAAGACCTACAATCTACCCAAGGCCAACCAGCTTACTGTCGCAAAGCTGATGGAAGCCGATGAGAAAACAGAGCGACTTGTAAAGAAGGCAGAGGCGTACTTCCGCGTTCTCCCGCACGAACTTCCAGAGTTTAGCCATTTCGATCCGTCCATGTACTTGCTGCAAAACCCAGATCTTTTGAACGGCAAGAGTGCGGGTATTGAAAAAACGTTGAATCGGTTTGCAGCTGCATTCGAGCGGATTTCTCGGTTTACAAATTAGCTTTCCGCACAACCACGAGCGACATCGAGGTTGTGCGGATTTAGTCAAGCAGCCTTCGCCTGTTGCAGACCGTGCAGGTACTCCAGCGCCTGGTTGGCTTTGGCGGCGGCGGTAAAGATGGCCCGTTTGTCCGCCTTCATGATCTTCAGCCAGTGGTCGATGTATTGGGCGTGGTCGTCGCGCAGCATCGGCGTCACGGCAAGGTCGGCACATAGAAACGCGGCGCCAAGTTCGGCAACCAGCTCTTCCGCCGCGTAGGCGTCCTTACCGAACCTAAGACCCAGCTCGCGGTCGAGACGGCTCTTGTGTCCGGTCCAGTGAACCGTTTCATGCAGCAACGTCGAGTAGTAGGCCTCCGTCGCATTCGATGTATCCGTTCCGGTGAAGAGCCCTGCATCGGGCATCTGAATGTGATCAGCATTGACGTCGTAATGAGCTGATTGTCCGCCGTGATGAACGACGGCACGGGTCTCCGTCATGAAAGCATCGACTCGGGCATTGCGCTCAATGGGCGACACTGGTGGCGTCTTCGGCAATACGTAACCGTCGACCTGTTCAGCGTTGAACACCCAGTATCCCTTTGCGACCCACCGCTTCCCTTCGTCACTCTCATTGTCTGGTTCCGATTCGACCGCGTATTCCTTGTAGAAGACAACGAGCGCCGCCTTTTCGCCCTTGCGCACCTGGTAACCGGCTTCCTGCCACTGCTTATAGGTGCCGAACACCGGGACGGAAAAGCCACGGATCTGTGCTTCGACCCAGAGTGTCACGACATTGATGCCGCGATAGAGCTGCCCGGACGCAATGTTTTTCGGCCGCGTGATCGACCCTGCTGGACGATGCCAGGGGAGTTTGAACGCGTCTGTACCTTGTTCGATTGCTGCGATAATGCGGTTGGTGATTTCCTCGTGAACGTCGAACCGTTGTGACATGAGTGGCATCCTTGGCCATGCCGGCGCACGCCCCGCGCAGAGCGCGTCTCCGACACGACCGTGCTGCCTTCAGCGGCCAAGGCGCAAAGCGGGCTCTGTGACGACGCCGCACCCACAATCGAGAACGGGCAAGACGACGCAGGGGCCGCAGCGCAGCGGAGGAGGAAGGAGCGAAGTGACGACCTTGCGGCGGCGGCGCGCCCGCTACACTGGAAAGAGCCAGGCACCCATTTTGTATTTGCTGTTTCTCAAACCACAGTTTTTGAAACACGATTTGCGCAATTCGGAATCGCCAATACACTGTGTCTCAGAACGTGTCTCAGGACGCGGTCTCATAATTCCTAAAGACATTTGACACATGAAAATCGGATACGCCCGCGTTTCGACGACGGGGCAGAACCTCGAAACGCAAATCGGCAAACTCGAAGCCGCGTGAGCGGAGAAGATCTTCCAGGAAAAGAAATCCTGAGCGACGAAATCGGAGCGCTTTGAACTTGCAAGCGCACTGGCGTTCATGCGCGAAGGCGATCAGTTCCTGGTGACACGCCTCGACAGGCTTGCCCGTTCCGTCCGTGACCTTGCAGATCTCACAAAACAATTGGAAACCAAGAAAGTCGACCTCGTCGTCCTCGATCAGCATATCGATACTTCCACACCGACATGACGATTGCTGTTTCATATGCTGGCTGCCATCGGCGAATTCGAGCGTGACCTCATCAAGGAGCGTGCTGCCGACGGCATCTCGCGCGCCAAAGTCAATGGGGTAAAGTTCGGGGCTCGACGCAAGCTCTCAGACGACCAAATATCGGAAATCCGCATGTGGCGGCAGAGTCCCCAGATCAACCGCGCCGACCTCGCCCGCAAGTATGGGATCAGCCGTTCGACGCTCTACCGTCTTACCGAAGGTTTGGACGGACAGAACAGCGAGTAGGGCCGGAGCTGTGACACAGACTGGCCGTCTTCCATGGGCACATTTTGTGTCAGACAGGCATACTGTCGGCGAGATGCCAGACGGTGAGGAAAGGTGCACTATCGATGATTGATGAATCGCTGCCTGCCTACTGCGGTTATTGCAAAACGCAAGTCCTCGCCGAGCCGGTTGAACTCGTCATCGACAACGAACCCGAGATCAGGCATTACGAATGTCCTCATTGCAAAGGCAAGATTGGCGATAGCCGTTTGGGCGACGCCGTGAATGTGCTGATGTTCATCATGGTGGTTGCGGTCGCCTGGGCGCTCATTTCAATATGGATGAACCCGAAGCTGTAGCTCACTTTTTAAATGGGAATACATTTTAGGCGCTCGTCAAGCGATTTGAGGCAAGTGTCAGGCCCAAAAATTGGCAAATGGTGCAAGGAATGCTATAATCGAAGTGTTTATTTTCAAATTCCCTTTCATGAAAACACAAATGATGTGAGCGCTTGCGCTTGTAGTTCTCGTAGTCATACCGGCTGCCTACTGAGACGTAGATTCCAACAGTCAGGATCTTTCGAACCTGCAAAACAAAATTACCAACATTCAAAGTCTCGACCCCTGATTGCCGAGCGGCGTGGCGGAGCCGAAAGGGCAGATCGGATACATACTTTCTAAGATGTTCAATGAAAGCGGGAAAATTTCAAACGCTGTGGTCAAGGCGCTCGGAACCCGTAGCGACGGCCGCATTCTGAGATGGAGTGGGGGTCTTGGTGGCCAATTCGTTAACGGAACCATCTATGATACCGGCACGCAGGTCGGCATTGGAGCCACACCTGACGCGGCGACATTGAAGCTCGATGTGGTCGGAAGTATTGGTGCGACTGAGTATTGTGACGGGTCGGGAAATAATTGTTTCGACCCATCTGTTGTCGCTCTTTCCGGATCGACAGTTGGAGGAAGCGGGAACACTGGATATCTTGCGCGCTTCACTGGGCCGATGGCGCTTTGAAGTTCTATTGTCCGTGACACCGGTACGCAGATCGGGATAGGTGTTGCACCTTCAGCACTGTTTCACGTCAACGGTATTGGTCGTTTTGATGGCGGCGTGATGATTCAAGACAGAGCTGCGATTTCCGGAACGAACATGTCGCATACCGCAAGGGCAACCGATGACACGAAATATGGGTATTTCGAAGTACGTAATAATTCGGACGTGCGCGGGGCGTTCTTTGGGTGGGGTAACGGTGCTGAAACCGTGGACCTGACGCTTGAAGCGGCGAATCTGCTCAATATCAGTGGATGAAACGTGGCTGTATCGGGGACTGTGTCAGCGGCCAACCCGACGACGTGAAATCATCTGGCTACTAAATTTTACGTCGATTCAGTTTTTGGATCGGGTGCTCAGCTTTGGACGGCAAGTGGCGCAAATATCTCCAATACGAATACAGAAAATGTAGGTATCGGGATAGCTGTTCCAGCTACTAAGCTCGACGTCGCTGGCGACATCCGTTGAAACAACGTCTCAACGTTGTGCGTGGGAAATTGTCCGACCAGTGCGGCGCCACCACCTTCATGAAACTGGAGTATTGCCGGCGATCTTTACGTTAGCGGCAACGTGACGGCAGCGGATCCAGTGCAATGAGAAAATCTTACGACAAAGTCCTATGTGGACAGTGCGATAGCTACCGCTACCAGCGACGATGGAACTAGGATGTATTACGCACCGAAAGCAACCAGATGAACAACAACGACGGTACCGGAAGCCGACATCATTAGCCTTTGTTGAGACGATGACGGATGCAGCATACGTATTATTATGTACGATTGGGATAAAAATGGTCGCTCTGCGTCAAGGGAATTTTTATTTTTCTACAACGCAAGCCTGAAAGTTTGGCGTGATTCGAATGATACAGTTGGAACCAATGGGTCGTGATGAAGTCAACATGTTTACAATAGATGGTCTTGCTATTTCACAGATTGAACGTATGAAGATTTCACTAATTTGGGAGATATAGACTTGGATTTCTGACTGTTGTCCTGGACTGAATACACTGCCGAATGCAGGTTGTTTATTGAAGACTAGCCCTGCATGTCTGTCGCTAAGGAACATTGACGCGTTACAGCCCGTGCAACAGCACGCCTTTATTGAACGCGCCTCGTAACAATAAAAGGCATTTGCAAATCGCATCCGCACTTCCTTGATCGTAACCACAAACGCGTTCTCGATGAAGGATGTCGTGCACTGGGATTGGCTGATCAACAATCTCTCGCTGATGCCATACTGCGTTGCCCAGACCTGGCGGCGTGCGATCTGGCATCAGCCATGGCTAAGGCAGAGAGGGTTTATGGACGTGAGAGAAGAACACGAATTGCAAGAGCATTCGTCAAGCAACCCACTTTTGCACTTATAAATCACGCCCGTGTTTTGAGACATATGGAGCATGTTTATCGTGGGGTACCGCGCTCCAAAATCATCCGAGCCATCCTGAGACAACCAAGTTTCGCAGGGCTTCGTCACAACAGCGTGCTGGCACGCGTCATGTCTTTTTTTACGCCTATAGATCGCTGAGACGCCATCAAGCTCATTTTGTCGGACGCGACCCTTGCGGCGCTTGACCTTGATAAGGCATTGGTTCGTGTTAATCGTGTTTATCCAGAACTTCAAGATGACCACATCAAAGCAACCATGCTCCGTTTCCCGCCTTTCGGTTACCTTGATCATGCACGCGTTCTTGCAAGCGCGTGCAGCGTCTATGGCGATGACCAGGAAGACGCGATCCGAGCCGCTATCATCGTGTTTCCCCGTTTTATCTCGTACGACCACGCTCGTGTTGTCGCTCAAGCGTGCGATGCGTACACGGGGCATGCGCGAGAAGAAATCGTCGAAGCGATTTTGCGCTATCCGCGTTTCTGTTCGTATGACCACGCGCGCGTGATGCGCGATGCGATTGAACTTTACGGCGTAGTAAACCTCGCGCGCGTACAAGCCAAAATCCTGCACCAGCCGCAGCGGCTGTCACGCGTCAGTGTTAGCTGCAAAAAGCCGATGCCACTTTAGCTCAGCTATAGCCTACCCACAGCGAAGCCGATCGCGAGTACCAGCGGTGCGAGGACGGCAAGAGCCGCGTCAAACCCCAGCCACATGGCGATTGGTACAGTGATGACCGCACCAACAGGGCCATGCCAATGCGACCATCTTTTCTGGCGCCCGACCAGTATGCCCAGCCATAGCGCGATGAGTGCTGAGATCATGTAGGACATCGGCATAGTCCTGTTTCGATGCGAGCCGTCACTTGCCGAAAACCTCGATGAAGACCAAGAGGATTGCCAGCGGAACTCCTACCTTGAGCGAGGCGACGATCAGAAGGCAGGCCAAGTCCCAGATCACGGACAGGGTCACTTTGATGACGTTGCTGATTGCTGCAATCATTTGACGAACCGCATCGATCATCATCTCGACAACGGATGCGATGACCTCGCTCACGTAGTCAGCGATGGTCTTGAGCACCTTCAGAGCCAAGGACCGAAGAGCCGGCAGCGGCAAGAGCAGAACTTTCAGCGCCACGCGCAATAAGAGCCAGACGATCCTGAATGAAACCGACAGACACGTCTCTAATAACGAGCGGTCAGGCGCGACGGGCGACGCCGCCGCCTGGGTGGCAGCCGTCTGTGTTCGTGTCGCCGGATTGGGCGAATGGGCAAACAGCTTGGGAAGCTTTTTCGCTTCCATCGCGCACCAGGGACAGAAGCGTGCGCCGAACGGAATGGCGTGGTTTGTATTTGCGGAACACGGTGCCAGCATCCGCCGATGTTCCATAAGGGCACGTGCCCACTCATTTGCGGATGGGCGCGAGCTTGAACCGAACGCCACCTGGAAATTCTTGATCAAGGTCGGCGACAGCAGATCGGCTGGGCCGAGCCCCGTGATATCGAAGATGCTCGGCTTTGGCGGATTGTTCGACAAAATATGTGCGTGCTGGCGGATGGCATCGCCGATCATGAGCTGCGGATGACCGCCAAAGGGGTGGCGACCGATGACGAGCAGCTCGAACAGCAAAACGGCAAGTGCGAAGGTGTCGTGATGAGACGAGCGGACAAGGCCTGTGAGGGTCTTTCCTTGCAGTTCGGGGGCGATGTAATCCTCAACCCCCACGCCGGACGCCCAATCGGCCCTGTTGCCGACCTGCATACTGTCGCAATCAATAACCAGAACCGTGCCGTTGTTCCTGACCAGGAAATTCTGGCCGTTGATATCGCCAATGACGACACCAGCCTCATGGAGACTTGCGACGGCACGGGCGAGGTTCTCGGCAATCTGCACCATCTGTATGTAGGACAGAGCCGGCATCACGGCGAGCCGGGTTTTTGGTGTCAGCAGCAGGTGTAAAGGAACCGCTCCTGCAACGAGCGGCATCGTGAAGCCGATCAACTCTTTCCTGGGTGACGCCAAGATATCGACCGGCCAGGCGGCAACGGCACGCAGGTCCGGTGTCGCCTGCCTGATCATGAACTGGAGCTTCTTGGCTTTCTCTCGTGTTAGTGCAGTCCCATAGATTTTTCCGGCCATCGGATCGCCGGATGCGTCACGAGAACTGAGACCGAAGACCTGCCCTTCCCCGCCTGCGGCAATGAAATGCGTGAAGCGGTGCGAACCGCTCCCCATGACGCCAATGAATTCGCCTTGCGGTACCGCAGGCGCCGTCATGGCTTGTCTTCCAGATGAATGGCGAGAATGGAGGTATCGTCATCGCTGCGGGACGTGACAGCGTTCGAGGCCAACATCTGTGCCAGCCTGTCCGACAGCTCCTCGACGACACCGTCGGCCTCGCGTTCTGCGAACGCAGCATCCAGAAACGCGAACAAGGGCGGGTGAACCGCAAAGTCCTTGGGCGATACGAGGAGATCCTCCAGGCCATCTGAGAACATCACGATGCTGTCCGGTGCCGCATCGAGAACCAGAACCTGAATATCGTCCTGAGCCGCTGCATTCGTCAGAAAAGCGGTTTCGTTGACGAATGCACCGCGTTGCGGCCTGAAGACGACTTTGCGCGCTCCGCCTGCACCGATGACGATTGCGCCATCGCCGATCTGACCAAACGCACAGCGTTCCGCGTTACTGACGCAGACAAGAAGCGTCGTTGCATAGTCGTTGATGGCTCTCGCGTTGCTGTCAGCGACTTTAAAGAGCGCGTCACGGACCAGCATCACGCCACGGCTGACGAGGTCTTCAAGATCGGCCTCTGTTTCGATTTCGAACTCGCTCAGTGCTTCACAGACAAAGGACGTGAAGCATTCGGTGATGTACTGCGAGCCGTGTTCGGAGTGGCTGGCACTGCCCGCACCATCAGCGAGTGCGGCGACGATCCAGGGGCGGCCATCCCGGCCCGCGCTTGCGCGGACCGAGAGAGCATCCTGACAGGGTATCGACATGGCCTCGTGTGCGGGGCCTTGGCGTACCGCTTGTGCCCAGGAGAACGCGCTCATGCGCACACCTCGGCAAAGTTCTCGACATTCTGATTCGGAATCGGGATACGATCGCCGGGACGCGAATTCGAGACCTGCGTCATCAGCTTCGAGATGAACTCGAACAATTCGACAAAACGTGTTTCCTTCAACATCATCGGCGGCTTGGTCGAGAATTCCTTGAGGCAGTCGGTATCGGCATCATCGACGCCAATCGTGAACGCCATGACCTTCTTCTGGGCATCAAGACTGCGAAGACGCGCGGCCGCAGCCGTCCACTCATCAGTGGGTAAGCCGTCGGTGATGAGCCACAGCCAAGAATTGTAGGAACCTATGCCATTGGCCTTGTATTGCTGCTGGCGTGCTTCGAGAAGATCGAGCGCCTTGTTGACGGCTTCGCCCATCGGGGTCACACCACCACAGTCGAGATGCGGCATGGTGAGCTTGTCGAGCGTTGCGAAATCACGCTCAACTTGCACGGGGCCAAATGACACCAAAGCAGTTTCAACACGCTTCAGCGCCAACTGATCGGCAGAGATCGCCTCGGCGTAAACCTGAAGCCCTTGATTGAGGGCATCGAGTTTCGGCCCGTCCATAGAACCGGAGCGGTCAGCGAGAATGACACACGGCAAGCGGCGCTCGCCATTGAGAAAGAAGTCTTCGACGTCGAAGGGTCGTTGGGGCATAGCCATAGAGAGTGGTCCTTTTTCAGAAAGTTAGAGGGTGATGCGCGCAACGCCACTCATGTCGACACGCCTGCGCGGAAGGCGTGCCGGACCCTTGTTCGCCAGAGCCGCAAAGTGCGGCACGGCAAAATACGGTTTGGTTTTGAGAAGAAGCGGCTGACGGTTAGCGGAAACGAGCAGCGCCGTATCAGCGGGAAGCGTTCTGACTTCGGAAGCGTTCAGCAGGTTATATTCGCGGTACTGGTCGGTGTGCCTGGTCCAGCTTTCCTTCTGGCGTTCACGCACCTTTCCGGCGATGCCCTCGAAAAACTGCGCCGTCTGCGGATCGGCACCCGGATAGGTCATGGCCGTATTGAAGCCGCCCTGGATCGCGTAGGCAGTCTCGCGCCCATAGCGGTCTGCGAGCTGCGAGATCGATTGCAGGACGATGGTCAGCGAACACTTGTAGGCGCGGATCGTATTCGCCGTTGACACGAAGCCAGGGAGCGTCGAATGGCCAAACTCGTCGCAGAGCATATGCCAGGGCAGATCGGACTTACCCGGCATCTGGCGCATCGCGGCGTTAAACACGGAACGGAAGAACACCGAGATCAGGAACGAATAGTAGTCCTGATGCTGTGCAGGCGTCACGAAATAGAGGCAGGTCTTCTTGCGGCGCATGTCCTGCAACGAGAAATCGGAGGCGGACGTCATCCAGGCGAGGTTGCGGTTTGACATCGCTCTGAGCGCCGTCAGCGCATTCAAGACGAAGGACTGCACCCCTTCAGGGTTGCCGGTCAGCGCACCCTTCCATTCGTTCCAGAGGGACGCATCGTGTGGATCGTCGGGGTCGATGGACGCGTTCGCCATCCAGTCATTGATGGGTGAGCCATCGGCACCGAAGTTCTGTAACAGGAATGTCAGGTTGGCGAGCGTGAGCACGGGCTGGCCTGTCGCACGCTCAAGGTTGCGCAAAGCCTTCAATAGAACCGAGACGAGCCTTGTCGCACCGGCATTCCAGAACGCATCCTTGTCGTGGGGATTGCCAGCCTTGACGATAATCTCCGCGATCTGCTCCAGCTCGATATCGTCCCGTGCTTCGGCGAGCGGATTGAAACGTGCCGAAACCTCCGGGTCGGCGGGATTGATTACGATGATGGTGTAACCGGCGTCCTGCATAGCCGCCGACGTCGCGGCGAAGACTTCGCCACGCGGGTCGTTGATGATGATTGAAGCTTCGCTGTTTCGCTTGTCGAGGACGTTGGGGATGATATTGCGTGAGGTCTTTCCGGCTCCGGTTCTCGCAATCACGACGATATTCTTGGACGTCTCGTCTTCCGAGAGACGCAGGCTATAGCCATCGACAAGCGCGCCCTTGTGATGCTTGCCAATGACGTCTTTGAGATGCTTCGGCTTGGCAAGATTAGCGCCAGACTTCTCAGTCAACGCCCACTGCTGGAACAGCCGTTTCGAGCCGACGCCTATCATCTTGAGTGGGAACGTCGACGTTGCTTTGAAGATGTCTGTCGGTCTCATGGGTGGGTCTCGTTAAGGGCTAGGAATTTGGCAAGGCTCGGCCGCTTCCCGAGCGCGGTCAGCACGCGGGATTTAACGTCGCGACAGATGGCTTGGAGGAGGTCTCAGCGCCTCCGGGTCAGGGTCTTGGAACGCGCATTCTCACGATCGGATCGGAGCTTCTCCATCTCGGCGCGGCGTGCTTCGGCAATGATTTCGCGGTCGGTCTTTTTCTGGGCAGCACTCGCCTGCCTCTCAGACGCCACTTCTGCCTGGCTTTTCTCGGCTCCGGCATCCGCCGACGACCTCAGCGTGTCGGAAAGGGATACGACATCGGCAAGTGCGCCAACGCCTTGCAGAAGAGTTGTTAGATCCAACATGCCGGTCTCCTTGATCGTGTGCGTCTCGTCGCGCGTTGCATCTGCGGTGGTGCGTTTGTGCTCTTGTGCGTTGTCTTGGGCTTCATTCCTGCCGAGCAGTCGTGCTTTCATTGTTTCGTAGTCGCCATCGATCCCGAGCGTCGGCAAGCGATGACGCTTGCCCGTGCCGGTGTTGATGACGCCAACGATCTTGCCTCGCTGATAGAACGCCAGCTCACGCAACTTCATTTGCTCGTGCAGCTCGTTGATCGAGCCAACGGACTGGAACACTTGAACCAAATCGGCGGCCATGGAGTCCTGCACTGGTAAGCGTCCGGTTCGCGCCTTCATGGCGGACGCCTGCCTTGAACGCTTGACCTTGGCTTCTTTCTCGATCGCGACGTCCTGCTTCAGTTCCGGATAGTCGGCGAGAACCCGGCGTTCCATCTCGATCGCGATCTTGCGAAACGCCGCCTTCGTCAACCTATGGCGCTTGCTCTCTCCCAGTTCGTTGGCACTGATCAGCAAATGAATATGAATGTGGTCGTCGTGGTCATCATGGAGCGCACCAAGCACAAGGCAATTGGGTGCACGCATGCGGACATAGCGTTCGGCAATCTCGACCAGCTTTCGTTTCTGCTCCTCTCTGTCCATGCCTGGCACGCAGCGGATGGAGACCACTTCGTGATAGGCGGCATTGCCGTTCTTGCGCTTCTTCAAGCACCTGGCGTTCTGTTCCAACTCGGCGACAACTTCGTCGCGTGTTCGCCCAAGAAGGTTGTGGTGCAGGATGTGGTTCTGATCACAGGCATCATCACGCATGATGTAATCGATGAGCGCCTTGAACGATGAGCCTTCCTTTCTCCCCATGCTCGTGATGATCACGGGCTATTTCAGTCGTTCGCTCGTGTAGTCGAGCACGTGGGATTCGAGCGCCTGAAGCCATTGGAAGAGCCCACGCTCATTGGCGACGTGCTTGACGGTATTGGAGTGGTGAGCGATCTGGTTGATGTTGTTTGAAATATTGCGGACGAGAAAGCGAAAGGCATTGAGTTCGGCCTGGATGCCGGAGGGAATGCGTGCCTCACGATCAAGACCGCTCTCGATGAACGCGCGAGCGAGCGTTGCGGCTTTGCTTCCCTCAGTATTGGCTTGGCGCTGAAGCTTGGCGAAGACATCCATTGGCATCGTGACCTTCACGATCTTGGCGCGCGTTTTGTAGTCTTTGCGATAATTCTTCATGTATGCCGCTCTATCCATGGTGTTCTCGCTTAAGAACTAAGAGGGGTTTCGGGGACGCTTCCCCGAACGGGTCCAGGGTTGGCCCTGGCAAGATGCGTTTCAGGCCGGACACTTTCGGACATTCGGTCCGAAATCGGTGTCCGAATTCGCCCCGAACACGCAATCTTGCCGGGCCTCACGCAAGGAACTGGAACTGGGGAGAAACACTGTTCGTCACTTGATTGCAGTGTACGAAAAACTGCCATTCAGGCAATGCTTATTTTGCGAAAATATATTGACAATCAATTGGTTACTTGCCTCGCAAGGTGTCACGTCAAATCTTGCTGTCTCACGCGGCATCGAAAAAAATGGAGGAGACGCGTTGTGCCGATCAGCAAGAGACAATGTGAGACACGCGCTCGCACGCGCGCTTGCGGGTGAAAAAGAAAAGAAGCGAATCGCTCAGTGTCGCGTCGGTGCGTTTGAGCGTCTGAAACGCTGGGGCTCATCCTTGCCGAACGTCAAGCCGAAGTGACGATGTCGGCTTGGCGAAGTCGCAAGCCTGCATAGAATAAAAAGGGGGCGAACCCCCTTCTCTATGAACCTGGCTTTGACGTTGTGGCTAGACGCTTCTCGGCCTTTGATTGACGCGCTTTTATCATCTCGATGAAGGCGCTTTCTTGTTCTATGGAGATGGCACTGCGGCCTGAGAGAACCGCCGCGATACCCGTGGTTCAAGACCCGGCGAAATTGTCGAGCACGACCTCGCCCGGATTGGTGAATATTTTGATGAGCCTTGCAATGGGTGCGAGGGGCTTCTCGGTTGGATGCTTCTTCCCCTTGCGGCCTTCATGACCGATTCTATACGGGATGATGGATTTCATCAGGTCTTGTCCGAGGAAGTTGAAGGTCTTCGGAGCCCTGAACTCTCCGCCGTCGTTGACGAGCCACACGCCGAACTCCATGCAGCTTCTGAATCAGGTCTTCTTGATGTGCGGCATCGGATTTTCCTTCTCCAGGATAATCGGCTGGCGAAAGGTGAAGAGACCGCGTCTTTCCAGCTCGTAGGCAATCCACGCGGCATGACGATAGCCGAAAAACAGCACCATACTCGCCTTCGGCTTGAGAATGCGCTTGTACTCGGTGGTTACACGGAAGACGAAGTCGAGATAGCTCTCGGTATCGGGCCACTTGTCCCATTCTCAAAAGTCGGCTTTCACGACCTCGCTTCGACGCATCGTGAGACCGGCGTTCCCGGAAATATTGTAAGGAAAGTCGGCACAGATGAAGTCGACGTAGTTGTCCGGGATCTTCTTCATAAGTTCGAGACAGTTCCCCTGGACGATGCTGTGTTTCACAGCTTTGGCATTCTTGTTCATAGACAAAGAATTAAAAAATAAATGTGCCTGAGAGAATTCAGGCGCGCCAAGGCAACACCAAGTTCCAAGCCGGCAGTCAAGCACCGTTCGCCTCTGCGGTAGTATGTGCGTTTGTGCGTCAGAGCTGGCGCGGTGCTTGACGGGCGGCGTTCTGGTGTAGAATTGGCATGCGATGAATATGCACTCCCCTCAACGCGGTGCAATGTGGCCCGACGCCGTGCCGGGCCACTCGGTCGAGCATAAAAAATGGCAGGGTTCCCCCTGCCGTATCGCCTAGACACTACTGTCTGGCGTGTTGATGTGTGTGGACTGCTTGGTTTTGCAGAGATGGCACGTGACGAATCCATCGTTGTCCTCTTCTACCATGTCGCGTGGCCTCTTCATTTCGCAGACGTCACACATGGGTCTGTATTCGCGTTCCTCATCGACACACTTGCCGTTGCGGCATGTGAACGTGCCCTCAAAGCAGAGCCACTGTTCTTCGTACTCGTTGACGATCGGCCAGCCAGTCTGTTCGTGCAGACGCTGCAAAGTGCCATTATTGGGTCCCCGCGCCGTATCGTAGTAGAGGGCAACGCGATGCTTGGATTTGACGATGATGTCTTCGATGTGCGGAAACCACTTCGATCACGTGTTTTCAGCAGCCCAGTCGTAGTCCCAACCGGCATGCCCAGCAAGGTCCGTTGGCTCGAAGCGATCCGGAAAGAGCAGGTGCATGTTGAAGTAAAGTTGTCCCTCATCCTCCGTGATGTACTCGCGCACCATCTCTTCGCTTGCTGAGATGATGACTTGGTTGTTGTTCCAGTTCGGCATAGTCGACGAATTAGAAAATAAAATCTGCCGTATTTCAGGCACGGCTTGAAGAACCCGAGCACCGAGCCGACAGTCAAGCATCGTTCGCCTCTCAGCGTTTGTGCGTTGGGTTTGGCGCGGTGCTTGACGGGCGGCGTTCCGGGTTACACTTGCCAAGCCTGAAGACGGCTCTCCTCTCCCCTTCTCGATTTTGTTTCGTGACCGAGACGGCGTGAAACAACAACCGATTTGCAATCGCGGCCCTCATCCATAAACTGATGAGCATTACTCCCCTAACCGAACGGCACCATGAGAGCCAAGGATGCCAATGCCATCCCAATTCCCCGCTTTCTGGAACGCGAAGGCGTAAAGCCTGCGAGCGTGCGCAACGGCGGACGCGAGGTCTGGTATTCAAGCCCGATACGATCTGGCGACAGTTCGCCCTCCTTCAAGGTCGATACGGTTCTCAATGTCTGGTACGACCACGGCCTTGCTCAGGGCGGGACACTCATCGATCTCGTCTGCGAGCTGAAATCCGTCACGGTTTCCGAGGCGCTGGCAATCCTGGACGCGACCGGCTTAGGTGTACAGACGCAGAAACGCACGGACGCACCGCGTTTGTTCAAACCCTCGAAGTCCCCTGACGCAACGCCTGCGGCGGGCCTTGCGGGTGAAAAAGAAAAACAGCAGGGAAGTGGCGAAACGTCCGCCTTTGAAATCCTGTCGGTGCGTGATGTGCGTCATCCAGCCTTACTCGATTATCTCAAAGCCCGTGCCATCGATCCGATTATTGGCTGCACGGTGCTCAAGGAAGTGAGCTTCACGCCGAAGTCTGGCATCGGGCGCTTCTTCGCATTGGGATTTCCATGTGGCGAGGGATACGACGCCCGCAGTGCGATCTTTAAAGGCTTCGTCGGAACAGGCAAGGACATCAGTATCGTTGCCGGAACGGGCGATGCCGAGAATGATGAACGAGCAGTTTCGGTCTTCGAAGGCTTCATGGATTACCTGAGCCTCCTGACGCTCAGACGCACAAACGCACTTCAGGAGGACGCCATCATCTTGCATTCGGCAGCCTTGAAGCGCCGTGCCGTGACGGCGATCCAAGCAGGGAAGTACACCAAAGTCTCACTCTATCTCGACCACGACGATGCCGGTCGTGCGACGACGAAATTTCTCATCGCCGAGACGACACGAGACAACGCCAGCGATGCGTCCGGCTTCTATGCGGGGTATAAGGATGTGAATGAACGGCTCATCGCCATCACGAAAGAGAGAAGGATCTAGCCGCGATGACGGTCGATGAATTGAACACCATGCCGATCGATGATCTGGCCGCTCTGATCGAGCGTGCCAGGACCACGCACAAGCGCCGCCTCGCAGAACGTCGGGCGACTTTGAAGCGCGAGTTCGAAGCAACGCTCAAATCGGAAGGCTTCACGCTCGACGAAGTGCTGGGAGAAGCAGGGAAGTCGGCCACAAAGCCTAAACGCAAGACGATGCCGCCGAAGTTCGCCCATCCCAATAACCCAAAGCTGACCTGGTCGGGACTCGGACGGAAACCGGCGTGGTTGCAGGAGATTCTTGAGCGTGGTGCGTCACTGGAGAGCCTGTCGCTCGCCACTTGATGGCGCTCAACTTCGATTTGAGAATTCCAGTAAAAATGATATAATACAATCAAGTAACAGCTAACGCATTGAACCTATGAGCAAAGCAACGACAGCGCAGAAGAGCACCGCCGACAACCGTTGGGCGGAGCGCATGGCGCATGCCAATGCCATTGAAGGCAACCCGCTGACACCGGCGGAGCAGGCCCTGATCAACAAGCTCATTGCTGACGGCACCGACGCCAAGACGGCAGTGCAGATGATCGTCGACGCGGCTCAGACAGCCAAGCAAACGACTTCGCAGCAAACAGGTAAGCCGTCCCAACCTGTCACGGTTGCCGAGTGAGCCCTGGCACGTATGAAGCCATAGGCTATGGCTGATCCTTACGTTTATCCGGGCTCCACGGTCCTCAAGAACAAGCTCGACATCCGCGATGTAGAACAGCTCGCAGCGATTGAGCGTGCGATCACGACTGCAAAATTCCTGTCGCCACCGCCAGCGTTGGATGTGACTGCCGACGGCTACAGGTCGCTGCATCGTTACATCTTCGAAGACGTGTACGATTGGGCGGGGGATTATCGCAGCGTCAATATCGCCAAGGGCAACTCGTTCTTCTGCGCCCCGCAATTCATCGCAAAGCAGATGAACGAACGTTTTGATGTCATTCGCGCCGACGATCGCATCTTGTCTCGCGATTCCGGAACATTTGCTGAATCTTTGGCGGAACATGTCAGCGAACTCAACGCCATTCATCCCTTCCGCGAAGGCAACGGTCGCACGCTGCAAATCTGGCTGCAACAGATGGCGGACGCCGCAGGCGTGCCGTTCGAGCTGACGCGCGTACCACCACAAGGCTGGATCAATGCCAGCATCACGAGCTTCGCCGTGGGCGATACGAAACCCTTCGAAACGATCATATTGAGAGCGATTGGGAAGGGGTAGGGTGCCGTCCCTCACTCGTCCCCGCCATCGTCGTCGTCGGATTCCGGCTCACTGTCATCGGATGACAAGCCTGCCGGGGTGAACGGCATGCGCGGTGGTGCTGTGCGCCACATCAAGGCGACATCTTTAGGTGTCAGCCCGTAGGCTTCATTGACGAGATCGGAGATCTGATTTTCGAGTGCGAAGATTTCGGCCCGAGCAGCACGAGCCGGTTCGATAGTCGCGGCGTATTCACGACGCAGTTCGCCAATCTCCGCAGCGGTCAGCTTGCGTTTTTTGGGAATGGATTTTCGGATAGCCGAGATGAAACCTTCGCTATCCAATTTATCGGGCATCAATAGCGGGCGGCTCGGCCGCTCTACTTGGAACTCAATTTGCAGCCAGTGACGGATTGAGCATCTGGAGGCAAGCACTTTAGCCGTGGCTATCTCTAAAGCCCTGACCGCGCCGGTAATATTTTCAGATTGAGATTCATTGATCGATGGCATTGGGATGGTCAAAACAAAGTCTTTGATGAAGCGTAGAGCTTCATCTTTTCCATGAACGGCCTTTCTCCAGGCCCACCACCAAAATATTGGTGAGTTCAACACTGCCAGGAGCCAATCGTCAGCACGCTCGATGAAGTAGGCTGTATTCGGGAGGAAAAATCCTTCGCGGTCAATTTGGAATGTCTGATTCCAAGCGATTTCTTGATAGATGATTTTAGGTTGGGTAAAGGCTTCCCAATAATCCGTGCTGTCCTGGATTTCGTACCATTGATAGTTGCCCGATTTCCGACCCGGCCATGCCTGACCCGGACTTGTCTGATCCCAATCATCGGGACGAACAGAGAGCTTTGTTCGGTAAGTCTCTAGGTACCTCTTCACTGATGGATATCTATCGATGTCTGTGCCGCGACGCGTAAATATCATCCACTGGCCTTGCCATTCGGATTGCCAACGGTCGAGCGCGTGACCCGGTAGATACTTCTTTATGATCTCGCTTGCGGCAGGGGACTCCGAGACGAGCTTATGCCGTACATTGTCGTCGATGAGGAACGCCTCGTTGAGCCCCGTGGTCACGCCACGAAAAATCTTATCTTCGAGTTCTGCTACTAGCCTAGAGCCGCTGGTGCTGATTTTCTCAAGCAATCGGATAGCTTCAGGCGGCTCCAACGTCCAGCTCTCACGGGTAAAGTGAAGCCTTGGCAACGGGTGGGTGTTGTTTGCAACAAACTCATCCAGTTCCTTCTCGGGAACATCGTCACGCGAGACGGCACAGACCTGCGTCTCATCGGGCGCGTCACTCGTTTCCGGCTTTCGCACCACGATAACAGACGGGAACACATCCGCATCGGGGAAGAACTTCTTGGCGTGACCGAAGTCGGCAACGAACTCGATCCACGCCTTCTCCGCGAACAAGCCGCGCAGGCCTTCGGCATATCCCGCACGCATCCACTTGTTGGTGACGACGTAGGACATGCGTCCGCCAGGGCGTAGCAATTTAAACCCCTGTTCATAGAAGTAGACGTAGAGATCAGCGGTTCCGCTGTAGGTGTCAGGAAACGCCCGTTTCAACGCGGGCTTGATGTCCTTGATCAGTTCCTGGCGCACATAGGGCGGGTTGCCGATGACGGCATCGAAGCCGCCGTGCAGCTCCACACTTTCCCACTGGCTCCACATGCCGGGGAACGCCACCTGCCAATGCAAGAATCGGGCGTCGTTGAAGTTGGCAATCAGCTCCGGCATCCATTCCTTCAGTCGCACCGCCAGTTCATGCGGGTCATACTTCTGCCCGTTGGTGATCTCGCGCTTCTTCTTCTCCATCTCTGTTTCATCACGCGCCTTCGGGATTTCGAGCGCGATCTCGCCCGTTGCCAGCTTCACCGGATCGCCGTACGACCCTTTGGTGAGGGCTTGCGCCACGGCCTTGTCGATCTTCGATGTCGGCGCCTGCCATTCGATGGCCTGGACCAGGGTCAGCAGACCGGACAGTTCCGACGTCATGGATTCAACGCCATCGAAGAGGTGCTTCGATTGATAGACTTCTGCGATATCGACGTCGGTCAATCGCTCGATGGTCTGCATGCCGGTAGCAGCACCAAGCGCACGCTTGCGTGGCGCATCCATCAGCAATGGACTGCCCCAGTCGTTGAGACGATCCATCGCCGGTCGCACCCAGGCTCCGAACAGCGAGTTACCACAACGCAGGTGGTGATCGAGGAACGACAGCGGCGCACCGACCGTAAAAGTGTGCAGCCACAGCGCGACCTTGGCGAGTTCAACGGCGAGCGGGTTCTTGTCGACGCCGTAAACGCAACGCTTCAGCACCATACGGCGAATAATGTGGCGATCTTCGAGGTGTTCGTCGACGTAAGGCCAGTTGTTGTCCTTGGCCTGGTCGGAGATTTCATAACGGATCTTGTGAATCTCGCCGGCGACGGGAGAGATGTAAGGGTCATCCGACCAGTTGACGATCTGCTCGGCCTCGCCCATGGCCTTGATGACCTTGTCGGCCATCCAGTCGACGAGACTGACGAGGAAATGGCCCGAGCCCATCGCTGGATCGCAAATCTTCAGGCGCAGGATTTCTCGGGCGGGATCGATGCGGCGCAGTTCGCCGATACGTTCCTGACGTTTGCGTTTGTCGTGTGAAAGTTCCGCGGCTTTAGCCGCGAATGCTTTGACGAGGTCGTCGACCAGCGGGCCGACGGCCTTTTCGATGATCAGCATCACGAGGCTATCCGGCGTGTAGTAACTGCCAGATTCGTGACGTGCCGTGTCGTCGGCATCGACCACGACGTTGCCGCTGGCATCGACCTTCAGATCGTATTCGAGCGTGCGTTCGTAGACCGTGCCGAGTTGCTGAACGGTCAGGTCGCGGTAATTGATGTAACGCGGTTCGCCATCCTCAATACGGTGGGATAGCCCGTAGATGACGTCGGTGACGACCGTGTCAGGCAGACTGATCTCATCGAGGAGTGCAGCGTTTTCAGGCGCGAACAAGCCGCCATTGTAGGGCGGGATGCCGAACGTGTTGTCGCCTTCGGCAATTGCCTTGAAGACAGTCTTGAGTTTCGCCCAGTAGAAAGCGCTCGACGCTGAGAATACCTTGTTCTCATCCTTCTTGGCCGCGATTTCGAGCCGCATCGCGGTCAGCGAGTAGTCCTTATAGGGCTCGACGTTGTCGGGCAGCAGGTCGCGGTCTTCCGCATAAACGACGAACAACAAGCGGTAGAGCAGGATCAATGCGCTCTGGCGAACCGCATCGAGATAGCGGCGGTCGATGTCGTCGGGGCGTTGCTTATCGTGATCGGCAATCGCGGTGACGAGTTTCGGAAACAGCTCGCCAAATACCAGCTTCGACAAATCGCGGGTGACGCGCTCTTCCCAGACCTTGCCGGTCTCGCGAGAGATGTCATGGAAAGTGCGTTGCCCATCGACGGGCAGGAAGGCGGTGCGTCCGAACATCAGAATAAAGAGCCGGAGGCAATGCTCCTGCGTCATGCGTTCGTCTGATGTGTCGAACAAATCAAGTGGGTTGCCGGGCAGGCCTAAAGCCTTGGCAAGGTCGATTTCGAAGAAGTCTTCGGCAACGGAGAGCGCACCCTGAAAGTAGAGCCGCCACACCTGACCGTTGGTCAGAATGCCGAGCCGAACCTTGCCGGACGTCTGAACGTCAACGCGGCTCAGGTATTGCAACATCTGCGTGGCTGGGACGGTTTCATCGCCACGCGGCGAACGGTCGAGCGGAACTTCCCATCGCTTGGCTTCGACGATGGCGAGACCATGACGGAAGGCTTTCCAGCGTTCCTTTTCAGCGACGGCCTGTGCCTTGGCGTCGGCATCAGCCAGAAGCAAAGCGTCGGGAACCTGCTTGCGGCCCTTTGTGGATAAGTTCGGCTGCACGGAGATCTCAGACCATCCGAGCACATCGAGAACCGGATAGATGAGGTCTTTTTCAGTCTCGGCCTCGTTGGGCCGGGCGTTATTGGCAAAAGTGTCAAACAACAGCCGCAGACGAGCGACTGCGTCCTGAAAGTCCTTGTCTTTCAGTGCTTTCCATTGACTTGTCCGCGCGATCCCCTCCAGGAGATAGTCGCGCGTGAAGAGATTGCCGGATAACAAGAATCGCATCCCCCTGTCGCGTTTGGAGTTCTTACCATGTGAAGTGTGTGCGTGGCGGCAAAAATGGTCCGCTTACAGTGGAGTAGGGTGGTTTTCGTCAGGAATATTGCCGGCCCGCCGAGACGTACCGGGTCGCCTCATCGCTGACTTTTTGACATGAGCTGCCCGAGGTCTGTGAATTCGTAGTAGTTGCGCACGACCTCCTCATCGAGGCCGAAGGCGATGGCAATCTCGGGGAACGCCTCGGGGTAGAGCAATTTCCGCGACATGTATTGCAGGCGGGCATCGTCGTCGGTTTCGGGCGTCGCAAGATTGAGCTGTGACTCCACGAAACTGCACATATTCAGCTCCTGAAGTGCGAAACCCGCAGTCACATCGATGGCGTGGCACAGCGGTTCGTTGTCGTCATCGGCGGGGCAGTCTGGCTGCTTCCGACGTTCACGATATTTCACGCCAAGAGCCTTGTAGCGGCGGCACCACTCCTCGCTGCTTTTGAGCGTCCGGATCAGCTCCGTGGCAAGATGTTGAAAGCGGGGACTGAGGCTTGATGCGTTTATGGTATCCGACGAGAGAGCGGTTGCGGGTGACGGCAATGTCAGCGTTGCCAGGCATCCGGCTGCTCCGATAAGCACGTCTCGGCGATCGATTGGTTCCACGGCAAAATCCCCACGTGACAAGCGCAGCGGGGAATTCTGATAAGCCATGACGGCAAGATCGTGTCCGATCGAGAGTTGCCAGAAAACCAGGCCCTAATAGTCGGCTACTTCGAGAATGCCCTTTCGCTCAAGCAAGGCGATGACCTCATCTCGAACCTCATCGGCTTCTTGCTCGGCAGGGGAGAGGTGGCGGAACTCTTGAAGGGCGCGCAGCTCGGGCGGTTCGGCGTTGCGGTTGATGTACCAGCCTTGGCGTTGGCGCGGTGTCGAAGGCGTTCAATTTGGATAAGAGGAAAGTTTCATATGTTTGATTTTAAGAAGGCCACCCGCGCGGGGTGGCAAGTTTTAAGGAAGCGCGCTCGCTCAGCGGCTGTCGGGTTCCTTGTACTCGCGAAGCACCAGCCGACCATCGACCGGCAGTGCCTGGAGCGTGAGATTGTACCCTTTGCCGTCCTTGTGTTCGAACGCGGCGCCGATCTTCAGCCAGAAGGGGTCATTGCCCTCTCCTCTGTCTTCGACGGTGAAGACGCTGTAGGTCGGTTTCATCGGCTGTTGCTGTTGCTTGGCCATGGCAGTTTTTCTCCTTTTGTGACTGCATGACCAATTGTATGGGCGAATTGCCAAACGCCAAATTTATCTCATAAAAACATGCTGTTATAAAAATGCGAGACGGGATCAAAGCCCGCAGGGTGAAGACGGCGGAAGAGCACATTGTGCCGACGATTTCGCTTCAAGCCGGCTGAGTCATCGACGCGAGCCCGTCCCCGCGCACAATGCAGAACAGGCACGCACGATCCGCGCGGGGCTCGCCGAAAATTTCACACCGCGAACCCTCATCAGTCTTCTTCCAAAACACCGAGGCCGACGGGTGTTTTTCTTTTTCACCCGCAAGTGTCTTATAGGCGCGAGACGTTGATGAATGTCGTTCGTTCTCGACTGTCAGAAGGCTTCCACCTGTTCGTTTGGGTTAAAGATAAGATTAGAGGTTAGAGAAGGTTCACACTCCCAGAGTTTCCTTTGGCAAGCGTAGCGTGTCGCGACGCAAGTGAACCAGACCTCCCGGTTTTGCCAATCGTCGGAGAACCAAACCTTCCGCTGGTTTCGCGCGAGTGAATCAAACCTCCCACCACGACGCTCGGAATGTTGAAGGATTGTCAAAAACTGACGCCGTCAGCGAACCAGACCTTCCGCGAGGGCGGCGAAACAGAATCAAACCTTCCGCTTGTGGCGGGCAATGATGGGGTGAAAAAGAAAAATGAAGGCGGAAAAACACCGAGAGTGAATGAGACCTCCGGATTTCGGAGTGCGAGAGTGAACCAGACCTTCTGCCGGATTGCGATTTTTCGATAGTCACGGGTGCAGTACAAGATGCTGGTGAACAGAACGCACGTCGATGTTACTTTGACTGCGGACATCGAGACGTCTTCGGCTATGGTCGAGGAGGATAGTTCCGACTCAATGGCCAATCGTGTAGCTTGTTATATTTCAAGGCAATGCTTCTTGAACATTTTCTGCAATGAGGGAAATTCGATTGGTGCTCTTAACGCTGGCAATCACTTTCTCACGAAGAAGGCATGCACACTAAATGCCCAGCTCGCCAACACCAAAAAAACAAAATAGATAATAGGCAAGAGAGTGATGGAGTGAGATATTTGAACATTCCTGATGTATTCCGGGGGCTGCTCCGGGAAAATGTTTCTGGCAAACAATGCCATACGCGCCATCAAAAACACCTCAATCGGCCAAAAAAGGATCGTTCGAAATAGATACTGAGCGGCAAGTAAAGGTTTTCGGATAAGCGATGCAAAAACCTTAGCTCTGTCAGCGACGCTGCGAGCGCGCGAATCTTCACTGTCAAGTTTTTTCCAGCCAAAAAAGGCTCCCCTAATACGTGAAAACGTCAATGCGATACCCACACCAAGATAATCCTTTACGGGGTCGCTAAGTTGAATATCAAATTGGAAAATGTTTGAAAGGTAGGTAAGAATTGGAGTGACCACGGCGTTGACAACCGGGTAAGCGATTGACTTCCACCAATCGATCATTTGCATGATAACTTTTGGCCAATCGTACCAGTCTAGACTCGCTACTAAAGATGCTAGGCTTATCGCCCCAATAACCGCAAAGAAGTGGAGGTACGCTTGCGATATAATTCTTAAAACAATTGACATATACGGTCACCCCAATTTTGTCTGCCTGTTTTTGTTTGCAACTACGTCAACCCATTCCTCTTGCGAGCGAGGGCAATGATAGTGAATCTCAGATTGCACAAGATCAGTCAGCTCTGCCTCGGGTCACTTTCTTCCGTTGCCGCGATGCGTTGGTGCGACCGCTTTGCCCTAAGCACCGGACAGGTTTAGCACGCTACCCCCTGAACATCCCGCCCTTCTTGGCTTCGCCCATCAGCTCCAGACGGATGTTGTGCTTGTTGATATTCTTCTGCTCCTGCGTGAAGGCGTAGGACGGCTTGAAGTCGTAGGTGACGTCGACGAGGACGCGACCACCCTTGAGGCCGTTCTCGAATTTCTTGGTCGCCGTGTAGCCATCAAGAATATCATCGAGACCGTCGAGCACCTTGGACACGTAGGCATGCGCCTCGCTCATCTTAGCGTAGTCGCTGATGCCGGATTCGGCGATGATGGTGGAAAGGTTCAAGTGATAGCGCCATTGCACGCTGCCTTTCTCGGCGTGCGCGAACCTCAAGGCGAAGCGCTTGCGGAACCAGCGGGACAGGTAGCTCGGATCAGCGAGCAGCTTGTCGTAGTCGACCTGGCGCCACATCTGGCGCACCACGCCGCGCGTGATCAATGAATTGAAGCGAATGAAGAGACGGGCATCGCCGTCGCCGGTGGCCTGGTAAGCCTTGTCGATGGGGGAGAAGACCACGTCCTCAGACTTGTCCGGCCCTTCGACCTTGAAGCGCACCCCTGCAAGAATATCGAGCCCTTCACGGATCTCGGCCTTGGAATACTTGTTGCCCACCGCCTTCTGGATGGCGTGCAGCGACGTCTGCAAGGCTATCGAATAGCTGGCGTCGTGCTGGTCCTCGTTGACGTTCAAGAAGGTGTCGCCGACGGCGAGTTTCAGCAAGGCGAGTTCGATGCGCTCCTCGCGCACTCACGGGAAGTGTGCTTCGAGCTTGCCGTTCGCATCCTCAATATAGGCGGGCGACATCATCAGGGAGTATTGCTTCTTGTCGTACATGAACGAGCGCTTCTTGGGCGCGATTGTCCCATCCGCATTGCGCTTTATGCTCGCTGCCCATCCAGAGCCTGGCACGGTGCGCGGCAGAGCCTCATAAAAGGGAATCAGATTGACGTAGCGCGGATCGGAGACCATCCCGAACAGGTCGAGCTGCATCGGCGCTGGCTTGACCGGCTTGATCTGCATGGCCGATGAGGTCGTCGGCTTATGTTTCGGTTTCGGCATGGGAGCGAATTTAAGAAGTAGAACCGTCGCGTTGATTCTGGCGGTGGTTGAAGTCTAGCACCAGGTCACGCAGCGCGTTGGACAAGGTCTCGCGGCCGATGTGGCGCACGAAGGCGTCGTATTCCGACGGCTTCAAATAGGTATGCACCTTGCGTGAGCGCAGCTCTTCAGGCGCGTTACGCGAGACAATGTGTGTCTCTTCGATGTTGGCGCGTGAGACTTCGGCAAGCCCCATCGCTTTAGCAAACTTATCTGGCATGGGTTGATTGGTTAGGAGATAGGCTCTCGGCCTCACAGGCATCGAGGTGCGCGTAGAGCGCCTTGATCTGTGGGATGACGTGACGCAACGCGAAGGCGTGCAACCCGCCGAGCGTGAAGAGATCGAACAGCGTCATGCCTTCATCGGCGAGCTTGGCGATATAGCGCGAGCGGTTGACGACGAAGATCGGCACTTCAGGGAAGCGTTCGTTCAGAACGGTTTTCAGGTCCGGCACAAACGCCGCTTCGGTGTTGTTGATGACGATGACAAGGCGCTTTGCGTACTGCTGCAAGGTCAGTACCGTCTTGACGGCTGGCATCAGGTCAGCGGTCGATTGGAAGCACAGCGGGACGACGCAGACGGAGGCCGCTTTTGCAGCCTCGACGACGCGAGATTCAACCCAGCCTCAAAAGTCGACGACGATGCGTTCCGACGGATAGCGTACGAAGACGGACGTCAGCGACTGACCAGGTTTCAGGATTTCAATGGTGCCTTGTGGCAGGGCTGCCTGATAGATCTCGGCAGTGCCGTTCTCAAAGTCGTTGGTGACGAGAAGCGCCTCGGCGTAGCGGGCGTATCCGACGGCGTGCGTCGTCTTACCCTGGCCGCCCTTGATCGAATAGAAGAACACGCTCATGGGAATGGAAGTTAGGAAGTAACAAGCTGATTGTATTGATGAAGCAGGCAATAGCAAATCGAAGTGCGTTAAAACCTCAGTGACGCAGAGCGTTGGTTTCATCGACTGACGGAGGAACACGCGCTGTGATGCGAATGAGGGACTGACGTGTCGCTACACATAAGGCTCGCGAAACCTACGGATATTGAAGCGCTTCTGGCGCTTTACAAAAAACTCAATCCCGGCGACGAGCTTCTGTCCGTAGCTGACGCGGTGGAACAACTAGAACATCTCGCAAAGTTTACAGGAAGCGGGGTTCTCGTCGGCATCGTCGGCGATGAAATCGTGACGTCGTGTACGTTGATCGTCATTCCGAATCTGACACGAGGCGGTCGGCCCTACGGGCTGATTGAAAACGTCGTCACGCATTCAGCATGGCGCAGACGTGGGTTCGGCAAGCGCATTCTGCGCAGAGCTGTCGAGACGGCGTGGGAGTCCGACTGCTACAAGGTGATGCTGATGACCGGATCGAAAACTCCGGCAACCTTGGCGTTCTACGAGGCGGCAGGCTTTTCGCAGAATAAAACCGGGTTTCAGGTCCGGCGATGAGTTGCCACGAACGATTTGAATGACCCGCAGCACACGCAAGCGCTGCGGGTCGTTTTTCTGCGAGTATAGAAATTTGTTTAGGATCACAAATGTTCGAGATGAAGCGGCTCGCGGTTTAATCCACCACGCAAGGGCCGTCGCCATCATCGCTCAGATTTTCAATCCATTCCTGGATGACATTGTCGCGCCAACCAATCCGGTTGACTCCGAGCTTAACAGGTTCAGGAAAAAGTCCGGCTGCTTTCCATCGATAAACGGTTGCGCGAGCGATACCGACGCGATGGCAAACTTCCTTGATGTTGAGAATGCGAATAGGTGCTGGTTGCAGATTATCATCGCTTTTTTTGGTCATGGCGCGAGGCCCCCTTGCGGTTCGCAGTTTTTAAAAAATCAAAGCGGTACCGTGCCATGCCGCGTAAACGGCAAAGCTGAGATCTGAGAGCAAACAGATTGAACATCTAGCCCGAGTACAGCGGGCGCGATTTTGTCGGCTCAGATTTTTAGGAGGTGATGGTCAGACCGGTGACTTCAGCTACGGAAACGGAAGACGCACACCGGTCACAATAATGCTTGGCACTCGCAGGACGCTTAGTCTGCACGTGCCACGCGCCACGACGACACCGGGTTTCGCGTTCGAGTGCGGGATTGAGACGGTGGTCATGCAGATCCCTCCCTCGGGTCGGTGTGGCCAGAAGATCATTAGTAAACTGATTCGGTGAATTCGGCGGTTAATAAATCGATAATGTTCTTGATTTTTTTGTATTGACCTATCGAATCGCTTTGTTGGGCAATCCAATTGGGTCTCATGATGTGGTAAGAGGCCTTGCGAGTAGGGCTGCGTACCGGCTGCTTATGCGAATTGAGCACCGCAGGAAGCCTCTAGATTCGGGCGCGTATCTTTCGCATGAGGTCCATATTCTCGTGCAGCACAGCAACGATGACGATATCCTCATGGCGCTTTACAAAAAAATGTAATGGTGCCGGCAATGCTGCCACGCCTCTGTCTCCGGCACTCTGCGAACGTGAGCACGCATCTCTACGATGCGCTCACAGCATGACTCCAGATCGGAGTTATAGGCATCGGCCTGTGCTTCGCCCCAGGTGCCTTGCGTGTAGAGCCAGATATCGATCAGATCTTCTCTTGCGCTCGCCGTAAATCAAGAAGGACGCCATAGTCAGCGGGGAAGCCTTTTGCGGGCCTCAATACCAACCTCCCTGAAATCGACCGACACGAGGTTGCCGTCGTCGGCTTCGCGGATACGAGAGGTCAGGAGATCCTTGAGTTCGCCCAATGCCTGCTTTTCGTCGTCGGTTAACGGCTGCTCGGCGAGGCTTTGCGTCAGCACGTAATCATGCACGCTCTGGCCGCGCTCTGCCGCCAGAACTTTCAATCGCTCATGCTGTTCGCTCGTCACATCTATAGAAATGCGGGGCATACCAATCTCCTCGAAGCAGTCTATCGCGAAGAACCTCGCGCGGCCATAGGCGACAGATCTGCGCCCGCTCGGACGACGTGCTTGGTATTGATTGGCGTCAAAGATATTTTTTATCGTAAAAATACAATTAAATCATCATACTAACCCGTCTCTCAAATGGATATACGTGCCTCTTGATTGTCAGAAAATTAAGATATATATCTGACACTCTAGTTCCAGCGTCAGGAGCCGCCGATGAGCAGCATTGCCGACAAGATTATGAAGCGCGTTCGCCGCCACGGTCGTGGCGTGCGGGTCTACACGCCGAAGGACTTCCTGGATCTGGTCGCCCGTTCCGGGACGCGGGCGGCTGTTGACCAAGCACTTGCGAGGCTTGCCCGTGCAGGTACGTTGCGCCGGGTGGGGCGTGGTCTTTACGACTGGCCACGTTACTCCAAGGTGCTGGATGCTCCGGCGCCTACGAACATCGATGCGGTTGTCGACGCTGTGGCGCGCCGGGCTAACATTACGGTGCGGCGGTCAAACTTGGCAGCCGCAAACGCTCTTGGGCTGACGCATGCCGTGCCGACACAACCCGACTACGTGGCGGATCGAAGCCTGAATGATGTGATTATTAGTGGTCGCAAGTTGCGGTTTCGCGATGCCGGCACAATGGTGCGGCCGTGGCTGGATACGCCGGCAGCTCCTCTCGTGCAGGCAATGGTTTGGCTGCATGATGGACCTGGCGTGACGGATGCAGCCATTCAGGCAATGTGCTCACATGCCTCGGATGATGCCAAGCGTGCGCTGCGCAAAGATCTGTCCCGGCTTCCGGCCTGGGCGATTCCTATCGCGCATCGGGTCACGGCGAATCATGCCATCAATGGTGCATGAACGAGGCCTATTCGGAGTTCGACAAGCTCAAGAAACAGGATCGGCGGGATGTCTTTGAGGCAACCGCCGAGCGCCTTGGCACGAACGCTCAGTCGATCGAAAAGGACCTTTGGGTCTGCCGGGTTATTGATGTGCTTTTTACGGGGCTTCCCCCGCGCCCCAAACCTTACTTCAAGGGTGGAACGTCGCTGTCGAAAGGCTACGGTCTAATAAAACGGTTTTCCGAGGACATCGATATCGTTCTGTCCAGAAAGGGGCTCGGCATCAAGGGTGACGCTGATCCACTTGCGCCCGGCTTGTCGAAGAAAAAGCGGGAAAAATCTGCTAAGGCCGCCACGGAAATTTGCAGCAAGCATGTTCTGGGTAAGATGAGCGAGCAGCTCTCTGAACTGCTGCCGAACTGCGAGATCAGTGCCGATGAAACCGATGCTGATCGCATGTCGTTGCGGGTCGTGTACCCTTCGATTCTTGCAAAAGACGGGTACTTGAAGCCGTGGGTGAAGATCGAATGCGGCGCACGTGGCGCTGTCGAGCCTGACATCAAGCGCAGGATCGAACCCTACATCCAGGCGGAGATCGGCAAGAAATACGCCCTTGAGACGGACGGCGTCACGCTCATCCGGGCAGAACGGACGTTCTGGGAAAAGGCACTCATTCTCCATGGCATCTATTGCGGTCACCGCGACGACGCCAACCGGCGTCCGGGCGACAACAACTTAATTTCGCGGCACTACTACGACGTGGCAATGATGGCGGAGAGTGCTGAAGGCAAGAAAGCCATCGCCGATCATGAACTTTTGGCAAAAGTGCGAGAACACAAGCAGGCGTTGTTTCGCCGTGGTTGGGAAAAGCTCGATGAGGCTGTGCCTGGTTCCGTGCATCTGGTGCCTCAAGAAACCATTCGCGATGATCTTAAACGCGACTACCAAGCAATGCAGGGGATGATGTTCGGCGATGCTCCTGAATTTGATTGGATCATCGAGCGGCTGGCGGAGTTGGAAGCAGTCATCAATCCCCAGTCGTGAGAGCGTGTGCTTATGCCGTCTGAGTTTTTTCGACTTGCCTCTGGATGAAGGTTTCCCACCACTCCAGCGCCTCACGCATCTGGTCGATCATGCGCGCGTGATTGTAGTGGCGGCGGGTGACGTCCTGTGGCGAATGGTTGAGGATGCGGGAAATCACATCGCCCGCAACTCCCATGTCGCCCATTCGCGTTGCCATCGTACGCCGGAAGCAATGCATAGTGACGCCGTCGATGCCTAGGTCTTCGCAAAGGCGTTCAAGGGTCTTTGAAACGGTACGCGGGTTGAGGAATGGCGCCTCAGCAGTGATCATCGCAGGCGGATAGAGGAATTCACATCCCTCACCAGTTTTGATTGTCGCCCTCAATAACCGTAGGCAGTTCGGCGCGAGTGGTAAAATATGGGTTCGGCTGTTCTTGGTGCGCTCTGCCGGAATGGTCCAGAGTGCCCTATCCAGGTCAATATCCTGTCGCCGTGCCGAAATCACTTCACCGCGTCGTTGTCCGGTGAGCAGTGCAAGTAGCAATGCGGAGTGATTGAAAAAGGCCGATCTGGAGCGGGCGTTGTCGCCTAAAGACCGTATCGCGAGCCAGAGCCGGATCAGCTCATCATCACTCAGGACCCGTTCGCGCGGTTGAGGATGGCTGCGTTTGCGAATCCGGTGTGCTGGATTGCTGGAGCATAATTCCTCATCGATGCCCCAGTTGAAGATTGCGGAAAGATACGCCGCGACCCTGTCTGCGTGAACACGCGAACCGCGATCTGATATCCCATCGATGATTTCAATGATATCGCGCTTTGTGATGTCCTCGACGGGCCAGTCACCGATTGCTGGAACAGCATCTTTTTTAAGAACCTTCATGCGCTCCTTGAGCGACTTCAGGTGCGTGTGGGCATTCTCCCGCCGATCGAGCAGGCGTTGGAAGGTAAACTGCGCACGTTTTATGGCACGTTTTTCTGCCCGCTCCTCGGCTTTGGGGTCTGTGCCAAGCGCAATCTTGCGGCGAAGTTCCAGCGCCTGTGTGCGTGCATCTGCCAGACTGACGACATCCGCGCCGCCGATGTGCATGCGGTTTTTCCGGCCGTCAGTCTTGTATTCGTAATACCAGGCACGCGCACCGCTCGGCTCAATGTAGAGCCTGAGGCCGGTCTCGCCTTCGATGCTGTAAATGGTCCGTTTGTCAGCTTCGCCGTTGGCCTTGCGGACGGCGAGAGCGGATGCTTTGAGGCGTGGCATGGCGCCTTCGTGATCTGGCTTCGATTTCGAGAATCTATCACGCGACCAGCAAATCTCATAGCCCCCGCCATAGCCCCCGATGATCCGCGATTTAAAAGAACATCAGAAGACAGAATGAATCAGTCTGCGAGATTTATATGCAATATAATCAGTTAGTTATGTAGCGCAATGGATGTCTCATGGTAACTCAAAGCGTTCCACAAAAGTTCTCATTTTATAGATTGTGGATCTAGAGGTCCCCGGTTCGAGCCCGGGAGGTGGTACCAAAACCCTCAATGAAGTAGTGAAAATTAGGCAGATCACGGCGCATCAATTGCTAGGGTCGGGACCCTAGTGGCCTGTCGCGCCAAAATTGAAACATAGCCGCAACCGCATACAATTTTGGCGCGATATGAAGGCCACTAGCAAAATCATTGGCTTAGTGTGGCGTTTATCGCGCTTTTTTGATACCCAGCGTGCCGCAATATCGATCAACTAAGACGCGACGCCACACTGGAGCGCTTTCCGATCCGATGGAATCGGATCAGCGCTCCAGCTTCTTGTTTGGTCGCATTTTCTGCGACGAACCGGTATCCACTTCGTTTGATAGTCTAGGCGCCTGCGAGGGTGCGCTTATTCGTTGACGTGAGCACAGACGTTCGAATTCGTGGCATCATGCCGCGATCTGCGAAGCTGTATCTGGATGCCACGGAGCGCAATTACCAATTTGCCGCCATGTCGCAAGAAGGACATGAGTATTTGGATTTGAAAGCAAGGATCGGAGTGTGGGATCTGGAACTGCAGTCAATATTGATCTGGATGCAAATACATGAAGAAGGATCGCAAGATGGCTGCTGTCGAAGACCTGGCCAAACGTAAGACAAAGGCGTCGGTTGAGTTGGTATCTTCGGACCCTGAGGCCGCCTTCTGGAATGCCGTGTGCGCGCGCGATCGTACCTACGAGGGCAAGTTTTATTATTCCGTTGCTACGACTGGCGTTTATTGCAGGCCCACCTGCGCAGCGCGCCGGCCCAATCGCCGAAATGTTGCGTTTCACGCGTCATGCGAAGATGCCGAGAAGGCTGGGTTCCGCCCGTGCAAGCGCTGCAAACCCAATGAGCCGTCACTCAATGAGCGCTATGCGGTAAAGATTGACGCGGCATGTCGCCTGATCGAGGAGGCGGAAGAGCCGCCAAAGCTTGATGAGTTGGCGAATTCTGTTGATCTCAGTCCGTATCATTTTCATCGCGTGTTCAAGGCCATCGCCGGTGTCACGCCGAAGGCTTACGCCGTAGCGCACCGGCATAAGCGCGTGGTTCAGAATCTGAAAAGCAGTGGATCTGTGACGGAAGCCATGCATGCAGCGGGGTTCAATTCAAGTGGCCGTTTTTACGCAAACTCTGATGAAATGCTCGGCATGAGCCCGAGTGACTTCCGGTCGGGGGGTACCAACGCCGATATACGCTTTGCTGTGGGGCAATGCTCACTCGGCGCTATTCTCGTCGCTGCCAGCGACAAGGGCATTGCTGCAATTCTATTGGGTGAAGATCCTGAGACGCTCGTGCACGATCTGGAGGACCGTTTTCCAAACGCCAACCTGATCGGCGGCGATCGTTCATTCGAGGAGGTCATGGCCAAGGTCGTTGGCTTGGTTGAGGCGCCAGAGGTTGGGCTTGATCTGCCGCTCGATGTGCGTGGTACGGCTTTCCAGCATCGGGTATGGCAGGCGTTACGCGAAATTCCTGTAGGGACGACGGCGACTTACACCGAAATAGCGATGAAGATCGGAATGCCGAAGGCCGTTCGCGCCGTTGCTACCGCCTGTGCGGCTAACAAGATCGCGGTCGCCATACCCTGCCATCGTGTGGTTCGAAATGACGGATCGCTATCGGGCTACCGCTGGGGGGTTGAACGCAAACGCAAGCTGATTGAACGTGAGGCCGATTTCGAAAGCCATTGGGATGTGAAGCGATGAGCCGCGAGACGCTCTAGATCGCGTTCACTTTTCATGGAATCGCGAACGCGCTCTATTTTCTTTTATTTTGAGCATGTTCTTCACGCCGAACCGCGTACACTTCGGCTGAACATGCTCTAATGAGATCGTGGTGGCTTACCAGAAGTTGTTTCAACGGCGCTGTTGCGCAACATGGTGACGCCTGCCAATCCGGTCTTCGGTCTAGCCCGCCTTTCTCACGAGGGCGCGACCCGCAGGGCGGGGTGCAAATGATGACAGTCTGTGTCGCGCCGCTTGCCTGATGTCCCACATCGAACGACACGGCTCTCCTGGCCTGTCATCATTTTCACCTCCGTGCCGGCCATACCATCGTGAGAAAGACGGGCTAAGAGCACATCAATTCAAAACACTCTCCATCTGCGCATATTTTTGAAACTCGCCCTTCAAGCCTGCGGTCCGCAGCCTGATTATCGCCGTGGCGAGGCATCGTCCATCCTGCTCCGATGATCGCAATTTTTGCCGACTAAGTGTCGTTTTGGGTACATGACATTTTGTCATTTGCACCTTCGTGCATGGCTGTCATTTTGGCAGGTTTCGCAGATTTGCTGCGGCCATCTGCGTGCCATCTTTAGAAAATATCTATTTATTCTAATGAGTTGTGGACGTGCGGCGTGTTGGCACAACGATTGCTATCAATTTGTTTACGTTAACTGAAAGCAAGTTAGTCACAGGGTTACGCATGAAAACGAAATTTGCCCTCATCACGCTTTTGGTGGCTGGGCTCGTTGGCGTCAATTGTACTGCAGCTTGGTCTGAGGTGGAGGTCGTTGGCGGAATAACGCCGGATCAACGCCCACAAGAATTCCCGGTCGTAACGGCGACGGGACTTACGCCGGCAGGCGAGGCTATGGCGCTTTATGGCGTCAAGCAGCCTTATCCACCGTCATTGAAATGGCTCAACGACCAGGGTGGTTGGTACACGCCGTTCATACATCCGGGCATGACCGGTCCCTACGACATCCGACATTGGCACGCCGGTTCTGACCGATAGCGTCCACTGGTGGGCGCTTGGATGATGCTCACCCGAAATCTGTTCATGGCGGAGCGCTGCGCGTGCTCCGAGGGCTTCTATCAGCTTCCCGGAAGCAGTTTGGAAGCCGCCAAGAAGATCTCGCGCAAAGCGAGATATCGGGGTGCAAGCCCCATAACCGCGCTATTGCCGAAGGCGGTGCTTGGCATAGCGAAACCGAAGCCGCTTGGAGGAATACTTTGATGACGAGGAGTTTGACGAAGCTGTTGGTGGTGTCCGTGTCGGCGATTGCACTCGCAGGCGTGGCGTCCGCCGGCCAAAAAGGTATGTCGGGCATGTCCGGCATGGGCGGAATGTCTGGAATGTCGGGCATGGGTGGCATGTCAGGAATGTCTGGCATGGGTGGCATGTCTGGCATGTCTGGAATGAGCGGCATGGCAGGTAACGGCATGACCTGTGTTCGCTGGGTTCGCGCCGGAGGCATGGGCGGCATGTCAGGAATGTCTGGCATGGACGGCATGTCCGGTATGTCTGGCATGGGCGGAATGTCCGGCATGGGCGGCATGTCAGGAATGTCTGGCATGGACGGCATGTCTGGCATGGGCGGTATGTCCGGTATGAAGGGCATGAGCGGCATGGACGGCATGTCAGGAATGTCCGGCATGGGCGGAATGTCCGGCATGAAGGGCATGAGCGGTATGGACGGCATGTCAGGAATGTCCGGCATGGGTGGCATGTCCGGTATGTCTGGCATGGGCGGCATGTCCGGCATGAGCGGCATGGCTGGAATGAACCCGGGTCCGGGTTGGGTCTGTGCTGAATGGGCTGCGCCAGGTGCAATGGGCATGTCTGGCATGGGCGGCATGTCGGGAATGTCTGGCATGGGTGGCATGTCCGGCATGGGCGGTATGTCTGGAATGTCCGGCATGGGTGGCATGTCCGGTATGAAGTAATTGCCATGGCAGGCGCCGGGTTACGTCCCCGGCGCCTGCTGGCATTTTCGTGAATTGTGCAACGGGGGAGTTTGCGGCATGGCCAACAGCTCGCAAAACAATGCAGGCAGTTCTGCACTCAAAGTTATTGTAATCAGCGCCGTCGTAGCCGGGCTGGCGTCCCTGGCGTTGGGCAAACTAGCAAATCCCGTTCAAGACGATGCGAATAGTGGGCAAGCCGTTGTCGCCAAATCAAACTTGCCGAATTCGCAGCCTCAGTCAGAAGCAAACGCCGGACCGCAATCCACGGAAACGACGGTTGCAACATCAAAAGCACCGATCCCGATCGAGGCTGAAGCAGGCAGGCAAGCTGATGGAGCTCAGTCGTCTACAACCGTGGCGTCAAAGTCAGCGGCTGTATCCAATGAAGACGCGGAAGTAAAAAAACCTGAAGTTGCGCAAGCCGAAACTAATATTGTGACGGGCGCCGTGTCGGGTGCAAAGCCGCGTTATCTCGATGCGAAATATAATGAACTGCACTTCAAGCCGGGCATAGAAAAAGCGACCAACGAACAATGCCTCTCATGCCACCAGGAAATCATGACGCGTAAAGTGCGTGATGTAGCTCCTGCGGGCGTCAAGGCCAATGATACGTTGGCCTGGTATCAAACCTTGGACACTTATGCCGGCAACCAGGAAACATTTCATTCTCGTCACATGACTACGCCTCTGGCTAAGGAGGTCATGAAATTGAATTGTAACTTCTGTCACCAGGGGCATGATCCTCGTGACGAAACTACAAACACAAGCGCGTCGGTAACGAGCGCGCAGGTTGGCGATGCGATGCGCAAGATGGTCGATCCGTCCAAAAGCTGCCTGCTATGCCACGGCAAGTTCCCGGCCGAAAGTATGGGGCTCGAAGGTTCCTGGCACGAGTTGCGCGAAGGGTTTGAAGACGAGGACAACAAAAACGGTTGTCTTGTTTGTCACGCTGAACAATTCCGCACAGTGCGTCACCAAGTTAATTACCTCGACGCTGCCGCAATAGAAAAAGCAGCTAAAGAGAATTCGTCAGATCTATGTTATGGCTGTCATGGTGGCCGCGCTTGGTACATGAATAGTTACCCCTACCCGCGACACGCCTGGCCTGGGATGGATCCGGAAACACCTGAATGGGCGAAAAACCGGGCAACAGAATCGGCGCCCGAGCATCGCCTAAAATAGGACTTAAGCAACATGTGAATGTGACCGCGAACAGCGCGCACAGATTAAAACACGAATAGCAGAACCATCTTTTTAGCGTTGGGAGAAATTGGAAATGAGCTGGACAATACCCCGGGTTTTCACCGCTGCAGTGGCTTTGGCACTGGTGTCAGGTATCGCGGGATGCTCTGAGCAGGAAGCAAAGGTCGAGAAACCGGCAGAGCAACAAGAAGGCATGAGCGGCATGTCGGGTATGGACGGTATGAGCGGCATGTCCGGTATGGATGGCATGAGCGGCATGTCGGGACAGGAAGGCATGAGCGGCATGTCGGGTCAGGACGGCATGAGCGGCATGTCGGGCATGGACGGCATGGGTGGCATGTCGGGTCAGGAAGGCATGAGCGGCATGTCGGGTACAGGCGGCATGACCGGTACGCAACCCCAGCAATAAGTTTAGGAATTCCCCAGAAGCCGCACACTTGGATGAGTGATCTCGAAGCAAATTCGTGATTGTTCAGCGGCTTCTCCTAATCTTTGGTTCGTTGCGCGACAGGTGCGCAGCGAACCAGCAACGATCGATGGGAAGTTAACCATGCTCGAGCGGACGCAAGCGGAATGGGATCGCGAATTATTGTTGAGCGCTGGTCTTAATCCTGATCGGCGCGATGTACTCAAAGCGGGTGCAGGAGCGGCGGCAGTTGCCACACTTGGTCTCGGACCGATTTTGCCTAGCAAGGAAGTTCAGGCTTTCGCTTATGAGCCATATCCGCGAGACGATCAACTAACGACGGTTGTTACAAGCTGCGCGCACAACTGCGGGTCACGCCATGCGCTGGTGGCGCACAAGAAGGGTGACGTGATCGTCAGGTTGTCGGCGGACGACGGCCGTTACCAGGAAGGCGGAGAGTACGGCAAGGATACCGAGGAAGAGCCGCAAGTGCGCGCTTGCCTGCGCGGTCGCTCTTATCGGTCACGGCTTTATTCGCCCGAGCGGCTGCTTTATCCGATGAAACGCGTGGGTAAGCGCGGCGAAGGAAAATTCAAGCGTGTGTCGTGGGACGAGGCGCTCACCGACATTGCTGAACGGATGGTTTACCTCAAGGGGAAGTATGGTCCCACAGCGCTTCTGGACCAGTCTTATGCGGGTGCTTCCTATGGTGTCTTGCATAAGTCCGATCAGATCGAAGGGCTGTTGGGACGCTTTCTTGGAATGTTTGGTTGCCGTACGAGTTCATGGTCGGTGCCGTCCTACCAAGGCACGACGTTTTCATCGCGTATGACGTTCGGTACCATTCAAGATGGCAACGAAGACGACACCTTCGCGCACACAAAACTGATGATTATGTGGGGTTGGAACCCGGCGTATACGTTCCACGGCGGCAACACGTTTTATTATATGCGGCTTGCCAAACAGCGCGGCTGCAAGTTCGTGTGCGTCGATCCGCAATATACCGATTCCGCGGCGGCATATGATGCCTGGTGGATTCCGATCAAGCCGAACACCGATGCGGCAATGATGGCGGGCATGGCGCACTACATCCTGGCCAACAATCTTCACGACCAGGAGTTCATCAACAAGTTCGTTCTTGGCATGGATGCGGGAACGATGCCGGACTGGGCCAAGGACCGGGAGAACTTCAAGGATTACATTTTCGGCAAATATGATGGTCAGCCCAAGACGCCGGAATGGGCCGAGCCGATTTGTGGCGTCAAGGCTGAAGACATAAAGAAACTCGCCGACATGTATGCCACCACCAAGCCGGCCGCGCTGAAGGCATCTTGGTCACCTGGGCGTAACGCGTATGGCGAGCAGTACAACCGAATGGCGGCAGCATTGCAGGCTATGACCGGCAATATCGGTGTTCTGGGCGGTTGTGCTGAAGGTGTCGGCAAGGCCTGGCATGCGGAAGGCACGGCCTACCCTTACGATGAGTTTGCCAATGTCTGGTATGCATCGTTGAAGTCGGATCGGTGGGCTCACTGTGTTCTGAATTATCCCAACGTCAGTCGTGAGGAACTCGGGCTGTGGCCACGCGATGACCAATTGGATGGCCAGCCGCCAAACATTCGCGGCATTTTCTGGCAAGGTTCGGACTGGCTCAACCAGCTCACCAACATCAACAAAGAAATCAAGGCGCTGCGCAAGCTCGAGGCCGAAGGCGAGAAGGAGAGCCTGCTCGTTTGCATGGATTCGACGATTACGCCGACCGGTATCTGGGCGGATTACCTTTTGCCGATCGCGACGCACTTTGAGCGTCATGACGTTGCGTTGCCCTGGTACAAGGGTCACTATTACATCCATCGTCCGAAGGTGATCGAGCCGCTTGGAGAATCCAAAACCGACTTCCAGGTGTTCACGGAGCTGGCGTTCCGATTGGGGTTTGGCGAGAAGTACAATCCACGAGCGGCTCGTAACTACTTTGAACGTAATGATGAGACAGATGAGGCTTATCTCCTGGCCTGGTGGACGAACCGCGTCCAGCATCATCAGGGCGTGACGATGAGCTGGAACGATTTCAAGAACTACGGCATTTACAAGTTCAAACTGGACCGTCCGCATGTGGCCTTCCAGGACAATGTCGAGAAGGGCGTGCCTTGGTCGACACCGTCAGGCAAGATTGAGATTTTCTCCCAACAGTTGGCTCGCATTACTGATTGGAAGAGGACCTCATACGGTTATGAGATTCCCGCCATTCCAAAATGGATCGAGCCGTGGGAAAGTCTCAATGCGACCGACAAGACGGCAACGCATCCCTTTCATGTGATTTCTCCGCACCCACGACACCGAACGCATTCGATCTTCAACAATATTCCGTGGCTGCGCGAAACCTACGAGCAAGAGGTGACGATCAACGCTTCGGATGCAAAGAAGCTGGGGGTCAAAACCGGCGATACAGTGGAAGTCTTCAACGATCGAGGCAGTTGTGTGGTGCCAGTGTATGTGACCGAGCGCTGCATGCCAGGCGTGCTGGTTCTGCACGAGGGCTCGTGGATGGATCTCGACGGCAAAGGTCGCGATCTTTCTGGCAATCCGGATTTTCTCACGTTGGATAATCCAAGCCCTGCCGGCGCATTCGCCTACAACACTGTCCTTGCAAACATCCGCAAGACTGACGCCGAGCACCGTCCCGGTTGGGATCGGCTGGCAACATCCCGGTCGCACGTATTCCGTCGCGATCTTTGAGCCCCTAGGGAGATGACACGATGGCCGAACCCAAGGACAAAGCGAAGATCAAGGAAGCGGTAAAGCGCAAAAAGCGCGAGGTCTACACGCCGGTGAAGCCGGATATGCAGCTAGGCTTCATTCACAACAATGTAGATTGCATCGGCTGCCGGGCCTGCGAGATGGCCTGCAAGGACAAAAACGGCCTGCCACCCGGGCCCCGGTTTCGCAGGGTCATGTATGTGGAGGGCGGCACATATCCGGACGTGTATGCCTACAAGGTCAACATGTCGTGCAACCACTGCGCGGAACCGGCTTGCTTGCCGACGTGTCCGACCGGCGCGATTTATAAGCGCCAGAAGGACGGTATCGTTGATATCGATTCATCGCTGTGCATCGGCTGCAGGCGCTGTGAAGCCGCCTGTCCGTTTGGTGCACCACAGTACATTCCCGAACAAAACATTGTGTCCAAGTGCAACATGTGCGTTGATGAGATCGATGCTGGACGTAAACCCTACTGCGTGATGGGCTGCATGATGCGCGTGCTTGACATCGGCCCCATCGACCAGTTGTTGAACGGCACGCATGAAACGAAGGCGCGGGGTCCAAACGATCAGGTCGTTCGTCAGGTCAAGAACATGGCGGATCCAGCACTCACCAATCCGTCAATCGTTTTCGTTCCCCATTCGAAGGGTGCGGTAAAGAATGACGGATAGGCGTGGCGGCGCGGCTTAGGGTTTTGGCCCAACGTCGCGTCAAACCCGTTGGCATCAATCGAGGCGAAGGTCCTTAATGAGTAAACCGCTTGTACGGCGTGAAGACGCCAGCCAGCCGCAGAACGCGCCAAGCAGGAAGGCAGCGGGGTTGTCGCCAGAGATCACAAAAATACTCAGGGTTGCGATGGCGCGAGACGCAGAGTTGCTGACCGTGCTGAATGATCGCGAGCCGACTGCAGAGCTGCTGGAGAGCTTGCGATCGGCTTCCGTTGACGATTGGTTCGGATTTAATGCGGGCGGTGAAGTTGCGTTACGGGCGCGTGACCTGCTCGCCGCTTCACTTGATGCAATGCCGGTGCCGATCGATGCGGCAACGCTTGACGAGCTTGCGGCTGATTTCGCGGCAATCTACCTGATCCATACCTACCGGGCGCCACCAACCGAGTCGCCCTGGCTCGACAAGGACCAGCTTGAGCGCCAAGAGCCCATGTTCGAACTGGCTGCATGGTACGAGCGGTTTGGGCTTGTCGCTGAAAGCCGTCAGCGTCGATCAGAGGACCATATGGTGCTGCAATTGCAGTTTTTGGCGCACTTGTTTTCCGCCAGGAATTTGAATGATGAGCAGTGCTTTGCGGAGGTTTCGCGTTTTCTCGACCAGCATTTGCTGCGATGGATCGGAGATTTCGCGGAGCGCGTTGCGGCCCGTTGTGCCACGCCATATTACTGTGGTGTGGTGACGGTTACACATGGTTATCTTGAATCGCTTCGAACGTACCTGGCTGAGAACTTCGATCTTCCCCGCGAGACGTTTGAAGATGCGAACAATCGTAATTCTAAATTCACGCCGGACGAGGAATCCGGGCCGTACATTCCTGGCATCGCTCCGAGCTGGTAGACTGTGGTGTACTGGTGACCGCCGGGACATGCGCAGGCGGCGTGCAGGGAGTCGATCAGCAGGAGATGGCAGAGACAAATTCGAACACTACGATACACGACGCTAAAGCCGACGAGAGAACGCATCCAACTCCCGTCGTGTCGGGGGACCGCTGTGTGCACGGCCGCAGCCCGATTGCCAACTGCCGGGCCTGCGTCAGCGTCTGCCCGCGTATGGCATTCTCACTGGATGACGATGGCCTGGGATTTGACGTCGAAGCCTGCGACGGGTGCGGTCTGTGCGAGGCGGTTTGTCCCGAAGCGGCCATTGACATGGAGGCCCATGTTGCAAGGCCGTTGCGGCAGGCTTCAGCAGGCGACCGCGCGTTTCTAGCCTGCGAATACTGCATTGGGCCCACGCAAGCGGCGCGGGTCACGTGTCTGCATGCGGTTTCGCTGTCCACTCTTGTCAAGCTGCACAACCAGGGTGTGCGCACGCTATTTTCTGCCAGCGCGGACTGTTCGGCATGTCCGCGCAATGTGATGACGACGCTTCGCGATCGCGTGGCGGATCTTGCACGACTGACCCAAGATCGTGGTCTTGCGCCGATGAAGCTGGAAGCATTGGCGTTAACCGACTGGAAGAATGTGCGCGACGAGGCCGGACGCATGTCCCGAAGGTCATTGTTCCGGGCTGCTTTCAAATCCAGCAGACCGGCTGTCGATTGCCACCCGGATGCCCCCTCAGCGGATGGCGCTGGCACTTTTGATCACCCCCAAACGAGCGAAGACGACCCACCGCCGGGCGCTGCGGCGCAGTTAGCGCAGCGCGATAAGGCAACCTTATCGATGATGGTTCCGCTTCTTGATCCGCAGGTCTGTGTCGCATGCGGAGCATGTATTGAGGTTTGCGCGCACGGCGTTATAAAGCTGACTGGGATAGACGAGCGAGCACCGCGCTATGAGGTGGACGCCATCGGTTGCACCGGTTGCGGCCTGTGTGCCGATAGCTGCGATGTTGACGCGATTGCGCTTCAAGCCTGGGGCGCGGCATCACCGGCTCCGATCTTGCTTCACCATGGCCGATGCCGATCATGCTCAAGTCCGTTTTTTACCGTAGCGGACCATGCCACGGGAACGGATCTCTGCCGCATTTGCGCGCAAAAAAACGGAAACAACAAGCTCTTTCAGGTGCTGCCATGATGGGACAGGATGTCGATGTGAAAGCATGGCTCGCGCCAGTGCAAACGGCTTATGATCAGCTTCTTTTTGAGGGCGGAGAAGGCGCTCTCTTGGTGTTGTTTGAAGGATATAGGCCGGATGCGGTGCGTATGATGGCCCATCATCTGGGAGCACGGCTCATAGATTTTCGTGCCGAGTACATGCTGCCAATAGGGGTTTATGGTGCAAGCCTTCCGTTGGAACGCATGCGTGCGGTGATGGATGACGTTTCAAGCGACGCAGACGGCGGCCCGGACACGAAGCGACGCGGTATCGTTTTTCATAACGCGGAGGCACTTCTTGCAACGCGTGACCAGCAGATACGCGCAACATGGATGGCTCAAATCATTGCCGCCCGTCTGAAGCAGCCGGTGGTCATTCCACTAGCTGTGTTCGCGAACGAAGCACCGCCCCCAGGTGCTCGCGTGGTCGTTATCGACGGCCAGAAGCTGCCGGCGGAAAAGATGCTCATGCGACTGGCGGCGCGATGATCGCTTCGCTTCGTGACTGGATCGGTGCCCGACTTTCCCGTCAGCTCTTTTTCGTACTGGGAGCGACCCTTACAGTTCTTTCGCTGGCATTTCTTGCGCTGTTTGTCGGCTATTACGGCGGCCGATTGGTGGACGAGCGGGCGCGCACCTCGGCTGAGATCAATGACATGCTTCAGGTGGCGCTTGAGAACGCCATGCTGAAGCGTGACATCGCTGGCTTGCAGGACATTGTCAGGCGGCTGGGGAAACGCAAATCCGTCAAACGCGTTATGATCCTGAATACGTCCGGCAGAGTGCGTTTTGCATCAGATGATGCCCAACTTGGCCGGCATTACAATCTCTCGGGTGATGATTTCTGCCCCGGTTGCGATATGACCAAGGGGGGCACAAAGGCGTCGACTTTTACGCAGGATCCCGTCCAGGGCAGCATTTTGCGCAGCGTCAACGCGGTTTCCAACAGGACGGCATGCAAGCAGTGTCACGGCGACGCCAGCGTCCATCCAGTCAACGGAATCCTGGTTGTCGATTACGATGCAGGAGAGATCAAAAGCGATGCCTTGAAAATGGGCCTGGCGATGACGGGGGCTGGGGTGCTCGTTTTGCTTGCTGGGACGGGGGCCATTGGCTGGGTTTTGCAGCGCTCAGTGCTGAAACCCATCGGTGATCTGCGCTCGGCCAGTATTGCGTTGGCGCGTGGGCGTTTTGATAGTGACATCAAGATTGAGGGGCATGATGAACTTGCGGAGCTTGGCGCCACGTTCCGTATGGCAAGCGAGAAGTTGGAGGCGCACCAAACCCAACTTGCGGAGCGCGAGCACTTCCTGCAATCATTGATCGATGCCGTTCCCGACGGTATCAGGGTTATCGGACCGGACTATCGCGTGCTGAAGGTCAACGAAGCGTTCTGCGCACAGGTGGGGCTAACGCGCGATGAGGTGCTCTCCCGACCATGTTATGCATCAAGTCACCAACGCAATGAACCGTGCGCACCAACACTGGTAACGTGCCCTTTGCATGAGATCATGAATGGTTCACGGGCCCTCACCTGCAAACACACCCACAAGCATTCTGGCGGCGCGGATGTTGTGGTGGAGGTATCGGCGGCGCCTTTGGGTGTTGCCCTCAACGGTGGACCGAAAGGTGGCATCGTCGAAGCCATTCGCGACTTGAGCGGCGACATTCACCATTCCCAGGAGCAACGGCTTTCCGAGATAGGCCAACTTGCAACCGGCGTGGCCCATGAAATTCGTAATCCGCTGTCGTCGCTGCGTTTGATGCTGCAAGCGCTGCGCAGGAAGCCCACCGATATGCCCCAGCATGAATTTTCAGGTGAACTGGATGTCATGGACGGAGAAATAGACCGCTGCATTCAGGTGACCAACAGGCTTTTGAGGCTTTCTGCGCCGCCATCAGAACTTCCTGAACTGGTTTCGATGGACGAGGTTATACCAGATGTCATTTCCTTGCTGCGGGCGGAAGCAGACAGCGTTGGAATTGAGATTTCATTGGGGTTAACACCGTTCCTCAGGGTAATTGCAACCGACAGCGACATTCGCATGCTGGTTCTAAATCTGGTGCAGAACGCTTTCCATGCAATGCCCAGGGGGGGTAAATTGAGTATCGTCGGCTTTTGCCAATCTGGTGATGTTGTCGTTGAGTTTCGCGATACAGGTTGTGGCATCTCACCTGAAGATATGCCGCGCATTTTTCAGCCCTTCTGGAGCCGCCGGGCGGACGGCGCGCATGGCACCGGACTTGGGCTATCGATTTGCCGCGAAATTGTGCGACGCCACGATGGCAAAATTTCTGCGGTGAGTGAAGAAAATGCTGGAGCAATCTTTACTGTTTCCCTGCCTTGGGCCGAGAGAGACAACATAGCCGAGGACACATGAGTAAGCGGCGCAAACCCATTCTGGTCATTGAAGACGACAAGACGCTTTGTCGGCTTGTTTCCAAGCAGCTTCAGTCCATGGGGTATGCCGTTGCCCATGCGCATACCTGGGCCGATGCGAAGGCAACGCTTGATGGCACCGATCCATCCCTGGCGCTTCTCGACATACGCCTGCCGGATGCTGACGGCTTAAAATGCCTGGCGGAGCTCTCGGCGCAATGTCCGGTGATCGTGTTGACGGCGTTCGGTTCGATCAAGCACGCCGTGGAGGCAATGCGCGCGGGAGCAGCGGAGTATCTGGCGAAGCCTGTCAATCCGGCGGAACTGGAACTGGCAGTAACGCGCACGCTTTCTGCGGATTCACTGCGACGTCAGTATGAGTATTGCCGCAATCAGCTTTCGCCGGCGATTGCGGAGGACATGGTGGGATCCAGCAAGGCGTTTCGAGATCTTGTGCGGATGATTGAACTGGTGGCGCCCAGCGATGCCACTGTGCTGATCGAGGGTGAGAGTGGCGTTGGCAAGGAACTGGTTGCCCGCAGCATCCATCAAATGTCTTCGCGAGCCACGGCAACGTTTGTCCCGGTGGACTGCTGCACGTTGCAAGAGAGTTTATTTGAATCAGAGCTGTTTGGTCATGAGCGAGGCTCATTCACCGGCGCTGACAAGCGCAAGCAGGGCCTTATCGAGGTGGCCGAGGGCGGAACGATCTTCCTTGATGAGATCGGTGAACTCCCAGCGAGCCTGCAGGCAAAGCTGCTAAGACTTCTGGAAACAGGCGAGTTCAGGCGTCTCGGCGGCACGCAAAACCTTTCAAGCGACAGTAGATTTGTTGCGGCCACGAACCGGGATTTAAGAGCTTTCAGCGATGCAGGCCGGTTTCGTCGCGACCTGTTCTACCGGCTTGCAACGGTTGTAATCCGTGTCCCGTCGCTCAGAGAAAGGCGTGAAGATATACCGATGCTGGCGGCGCGTTTCATGGAGACCCGCACTTTCCAGCGCGGCGCCAGGAAGCACCTGACTGATGCGGCCATGGATGCGCTTACGGCATACGAATGGCCTGGCAACATTCGCGAACTCCGTAATGTCATAGAGCGGGCCATTCTGGTATCTGGAGAAAGTGACACCATCGAGATTGGCGATCTGGCGCTTCCTTCCATCGCGCGTGCTTCCGACACAATGAATGCCAGCGTTGCTGATTGCGAGGTCAATTTCGAAAAGGAGCCGACGCTGGAGGAGATCAAGGCCAAATACCTGGGGTACCTGATCGCGCGGCACCAGGGGCACCGCGGCCGCATTGCCAATATACTTGGTGTCAGTGAACGCAATACCTACCGGATGGTGAAGAAGTTTGGACTAGAAGAAAAGTGAGGCAAAGGGATTGCTCACGGCTCCGCGTCATCACCTGTGAGACAGAAGCAATTCCTTGAAGAACCAATTTCAACCCGTCGTGCCAACGGTACGTGCAGCCGCGACCGCAGCCTGGCCAAGCGATATTCCACCATCGTTGGCAGGGACGATGCGGTGCTGGAGCACGCGCAATCCGCGCTTTTCAAGAAGCGCACCGACTCCGTCGAGTAAGATTCGATTTTGAAAGACACCACCCGACAAGGCGACGATGTCGAGGTGATGGTTTTGGCTAATCTGTTCAACAGTGTGCGCGATCGCTTCGATAACGGTGCGATGAAAGCGTGCGGCGATTACGTTCTTTTGTATGCCGTGCTCTAAATCGCAAATGAGCTTTTCCCACATTGGAGCGAAGCTCACGATCGCAGGAGTGCCGCCACAAACTCTGAACGGATAGGGTTGAACATGCGCAACTTCTTCGACTGCAAGATTTTCCAAGCCTATGGCAGCCTGACCTTCGTATGTTTGCCCATCCCGGCAAAGATCAAGCATTCCCGCAACTGCATCGAACAAGCGTCCGGCAGATGATGTCAAAGGCGTGTTTAATCCGTTGGCGAGCATCAGCGCAGTTGCTTTTACGGGCTTATCGGCCAGCCACTTCAGCGCAGGGCGTTCCAGCATAAAATCGACATCGCTGTTCGCGCTGGCGTTTGCCAAGTGCGCATATGTATTGCGCCAGGGTTGACGAACTGCGGCAGCCCCGCCGGGCAGGCCGATTGATTCTAGATGGGCAACACGACGAAATGAGCGATACCCGCCGAGTAGAAACTCGCCCCCCCAAATTGTTCCATCGTCGCCCCATCCGGTGCCATCGAGAATAATGCCAAGGGCATGTTCGCAATCAGGGCCGATGCTGTTTTCGGCGAGTGCGGCGGCAAGGTGTGCATGGTGGTGCTGGACAGGTTGCAGTGGGACGCCAAATTCTTTGGCAAGTGTGGCGCCCAACTGGGTTGAAGCGTAATCTGGATGTTTGTCGACTGCGATGATCTCTGGTTTGAAATCGAAGATGCGCTGATACAAATCGAGCGTGATGCGGTAGCCATCGCGGGTTGCTGGTTCTTCCAGGTCGCCGAGATGCTGAGATAGGGTGGCTGTGGTTTCACGCGCGAGGCAGAATGTTGCTTTCAATTCTGCACCAAGCGCCAGCACTGCGGGCGTATGCTCAAAACCGGCGGCCAACCTTATTGGTGCGGGCGCAAATCCTCGGGCGCGGCGCAGCACGGTTGTCCCATGCCGATCAACGCGGACGACGGAATCGTCAAGGCGATTGGCGATGTCACGATCATGCATCAGCCATGCGTCAGTGATTGCCATCAAGCGGGTTCGTGTATCTTGGTTTTGGGTGCACTGTGGTTCGTCAGACCTGTTGGCGGACGTCATTACGAGCGGGCGGTCCGTTTGTGCCAAGAGCAGGTGATGCAGCGGTGTGTAAGGCAGCATGACGCCGATATGATGGTGCCCAGGGGCTATCGAATCGGCCAATTTCGTCTGGTTATGGCGTTGCAGCAAAACGATTGGCGCGGCTGCATTGGAGAGCAGTTCGATTTCAGCATCTCCAACATGTGCAATCGATCTCGCCATTTCGATGTTGCGCACCATCAATGCGAGTGGCTTGTGATAGCGCGCCTTGCGTTGCCGCAGAACTGAAACGACAAGCTCATTGGTGGCGTCGCATGAGAGATGGAAGCCGCCGATGCCCTTCACTGCAACGATTTTTCCCCCGACGATCATTTTTGCGCATTCTTCGATCGAGGACTGTTGTGGTGCGCAGGTGCCGCGTTCGACTTCGAGCCAAACTTTTGGCCCGCATCGTGGGCACGCGTTGGGCTGGGCATGAAACCTGCGGTCGGCTGGATCCTGGTATTCCTTCGCGCAATCAGCGCACATGACGAATGGGGCCATTGTTGTCGTGGCTCGATCGTATGGAACAGCATTTACGATGGATAACCGTGGGCCGCAGTGCGTGCAGTTTGTAAACGCGTAGCCGTAGCGTCGATCACCGGGATTGAAACATTCGGTGATGCACTCGGGACAAGTTGCGGCGTCCGGTACAATTCCTGTTGCGACGCTGGTTTCGATGCTTTGTTTTATCGTGAAGTCGCCTGTTGTCGCGACTGGTGCGGGGCAAATGGAAATTTGTATATCTTCGATGCGGGCAAGTGGTGGGGCTTCGTCGCGCAAGCGCTGGCAGAAGCGTGAAATTGAACCGGCACAACCGGTAGCTTCAATAAGTACGCCTGCGCCGTCGTTTAAAACAAATCCGGCAAGACCTTCTTCATGAGCCAGCCGCCATGCCGTAGGGCGGAATCCCACACCCTGTACAAGTCCGGTGACGCGAATTGTTTGGCTTGTGATATCAGTAGCGTGTCCAGGCATGGGCATAGCTCAAGGTCCACACACTAATGGACGGTGCAGACAAGACAGGGATCGAATGAGCGAACAATGTGCTGCACCGATACTGGTTCGGTTTCACCGGGACGAACCGGTGCGCCAACCAGTGCCTGCTCCAGTGCGCCGGGCGTGTCGGAGGCATCGCGTGGTGAGAAGTTCCAGGTGGTGGGCGCTATGATCTGATAGTTTGCAATCTTTCCATTGGAAACCTTCAGCCAATGTCCAAGTGCGCCGCGTGCAGCTTCGGTAAGCCCTACGCCCCGGCAGGCATCTGGTAGATCACCGTGGTGGCAGAATGTTTCTCCTGGGTGGAATTTACGCACCCAATCTTGCATGGCAATGGTAACCAGCGCGATCTCCAGGACACGAGCAACGACCCTGGAATGAACGTTGCCGCCCGCGCTTTGTACCAGGTCGCGTATCAGGGGATGGCCTGCAACAACCTGGCGTGCGAGCGCGCCAACTTCGACGACGGCGCCGCCCAGGCGCGGAGCCTTGCACCATGAGTAGGCATCGCCTCGCAATGCATCGGCAAACGTGGTTCCGTCAAAGGGATGCTCGGGCACATTCGGTTGATCGTACCAGGCATGCGACATGTCTTCGCTCACGTCATCAAGGTTGACGGGCAGAACGCGATCGTTGTGCCACACGCCGGGAGGGAACAAATACGCATCACCATGCGCGTAGGCACCATAGCTCATGAACCGTGCACCGGAGTTACCCAGTGCCTCCAGCTCAAGGGCTTTGGATACGTGAAGAAACAAGCGAAAATCAGACGACTGTGGACGGCGCTCCTCCGCCCAGGCAGCGAGTTCGTCCCGGTTTTTAAGGGCTATGACGCGTTCGGGTTTGTCGCCCAGCAGGCTTCTTTCAACGAACCTGCGGAAGCCTGCAAGAATTGCGGATAAACGTGCGATTTCATTGGGCGCAACCGATCGTGTGGTGCCGCCGGGCTGGATCGAGAGTGTGTGAGGCCACTTTCCCGCCAGTATTCCCATGATGTGCATGAACTGCGCACGAGCCGGCAGCATGTCGGCGGTGGCGGTTCCCTTTATTGCGGTGAATCGATCTGCAACCGCCTCATACCAGGGTTCTTGTGCATACGTGGCGCGCGCGAAGTCCGGCATGAAGAATAGATAGAAATGAGTAAGATGGTCGGCGATGTTCTCGGTTGCGTGGATCGTGTTAACGGCTAGCGCGCCGTTGTCAGGAATAGCGACGCCGCCTGCTGCCGCCAGCGCCTTTGCTGCGGCAACGGATTGCGAGACGGAACAAATTCCGCATATGCGAGGCGCAAAGACAAGGGCATCGGCAGGTGCTTTTCCATTGAGGATGCGTTCAAAGCCCCGGTAGAGCGTGGATACGACAAAAGCTTGACGAACGGCATCACCGGAGATGTCGAGCTTGACCTCCAAATCACCTTCGACACGATTGAAAGGTCCAACGATGATGCGGCTCATGATTGCTTCTTTTGGCGATTCGGGAGCGGTGCCTTCAATTGCTGGGCTGTTGCATTATCGCGGAGGCGCGATGGTGTTGCTGCTTTCGAGAGTGCGGCAAGTGCTACGAACCACGCTTTTGGCATGTCGGTTGGCAAGCCGATTGGGATCCCGGAAATCTTTGGTGTCATTGTGAAACTATGGCCAGGCTCCTCGAAGCCGGGCGCGGTGCAATTGATGCACGGATAGCCGCCGTCAATGCATGAACCAGAACCATTCCACGCGCGAATGTTGCAATCGGCGCGAGCCTGGGTTCCCTTGCAACCCAGGTTTTCCATCATGCAACCTCGGTCGCACAGTTTTTCTGCGCTGGCCTTGAATTCGTAAAACTCGTTGCGGGCGCAGCCGTGGTGAACAAGATGCGTCGTGTAGGCGAGCGGGCGTTCCCACTCGTCAATATCCGAAGTCGTGAAGCGGTTGGTTCCGATGAGATGCAGCACTTCAATCAACCAGGCTGGATGAATGGGGCAGCCTGCAATGTTGATCACCGGCATCCCTGCACGCGAGCGAAAGCCCCCACCAAGAAGGCCGCCAGCGTGCTCTCCGTCATAGCTGAGCCCGCATGCTTCAACGTGATTATCTCCGGCAGCGGTAATGCCGCCGTAGGCCGCGCAACTTCCCACGGCTACGACGTAACGTGCCTTTTGGGCGATGTCTTCTATCCACGCCATGACAGGCTCGTTCGTTCCCGACATTATGTGGAAACGGCCAGTTCCCCCTGGGCCGCGCATCACTGAGCCTTCGAGGCAAAATATGTCGATTGGTTCCTCACCCGACCTCACACGCTCCAAAAGCGAGGACGCTTCACGCCCTGATAATTCGCTGAGCGAGGGATGCCACAGGACTTCAATTCCAGCGGCTTCGAAGCTGGTTATGAGGTCGGGTCCTTCTGCACCGAGCAGGGAAAGTGTGCAACCTCCGCACCCGCCTGACTGCATCCAGACAAGCTTCAAGGGCCGGCGAATAAAGCCGTTGTTGCGGAAGTCAGGTGCGTTCATTGATTGGAACCTCAAGCGTAAATGTTGCCCCGCCCTGCTCATTGTTGGCGGCGGTGAGATTGCCTCCGTGCTTCAAAGCTATGCCGTAGCTGACGTAAAGGCCCAAGCCAGTGCCCTGGCCGATGGGTTTTGTGGTGAAGAAAGGTTCAAAGATCTTGTCGAAATGTTCCCGGCGGATTCCGGTGCCATTATCCTTCACGGATATTTCAAGCACGTCTTCATTCACGCGTGCTGAAATTACAACCCTGGGCGAGGGCTGGTCTGCAAGAACATCGACTGCGTTCTGTACAAGATTGACGACGATCTGGTGAATTGCGCCACGGCGCCCCTTGATCTCAAGATCCTGCGGGATGTCAAATTCAATTGCGGGCTTGATGCGTTCAGCCTTGATAACCCAGTCGGCGGCGGTTCGCACCAGGCGTGCAGCGTCAAACAATTCGACGGGTTCTTCCTGATTGCTCGAAAAGCGTCGCAGATCCTGCACGATATCGCTGACGCGCTCAGCTCCTTCAAGGGTGCCCTCCACCAACGGCGTGATGTCGTGCAGAACGTGATCCACTCGCAATTTTCGGCGCAGTTCATCGAGTTTGGGTGTGCGAATGTGGGCGTCGCAAGCGGTAAGGTAGCCTTTGATGGCAGCGCCATAGCGTTTCAGCGCGTGCATGTTGGCGAAGACGAAACTGATGGGATTGTTGAGTTCGTGCGCGACGCCAGCGACGAGGCGACCGAGCGCTGCCATTTTTTCCGATACGATCAGTTGTTGCTGTGTCTGGGTCAATCTCTGGTGCGCTTCGTCAAGTTCGCGATATGCACGCCGCAACTCGCCAACCGGGCGACCGACGAGGACGATGCCTACCAGTCTACGCTTGTGGTCATAGCGAGGAGTGCAGTTCATTGCCAGCGGCGTGCCTGCGCCAGACACTGTCTTGAGCGTGACCTCACAATCTGCCAGGTGCTGTCTGGAACGGACCTTGTCGCGGAATTTCTCGATGGGGTCGAATGTCGTCTTTTCAAACAGATCGGCAAGCTGGCGGCCAATGAGCTGTGCATGGTCGAGGCCAGTGTTCGTTTCCAACGCCTTGTTGACGCGCTGTATGCGGCCATCAACGTCACAAACAATCAGAACATCGGTCATCGCAGAGAGCACTGAATCAATAAATGCCTGGGCGTCCTCAAGCATGGCATTTTTTGATTCAAGCTGCGTCTGGGATTGGACCAGGTCACCATAAACCTCGTCCATTTTCTGTATCACGTCGATCCAGGCATCTTCTGTATTTGCCTGTGCTTGGGAGAGCGCGGAAAGCGGATTGCGCGTTGCGTTCGATTGGTTGCTTTCAGCATTGTGCAACATTTTGTGAAACCTCAACCAGAAGTCAGATCAACTCGCGGTACCTGAAGACTTCTTCTTCGGCAGTGCGCGCACGTTTTCAAGGCCGTACCGCTCAAGTTTGCCCCGCAACCCAACCCTTGACAAGCCAAGCTCCTTTGCGGCCTTGGACTTGTTCCAGCGGTGACGAATAAGCGTTTCTCGAATAATGCGCTGCTCCAGCATCCCGAGGCGATCCTTGAGAGATCCATCAAGATCCATGAACTGTTCATCGCGTTTGTCATCCTCAGCGGGGATGCACATCAGGATGTGGCGAGAAATGAGATCTGCGCCGAGTTCCTGGTTGGCTTTTGCCACGACCAGCATATGTTGGATCTCGTTTTGCAACTCGCGAATATTGCCCGGCCAGGAATAGCGCTTGAGGCATTCGATGGCTTCGTCTGAGATACCAGTAACAGTTTTGCCCAGTCTGGCGCTGGTTCGTTCGACGAGGGTGCGAGCCAGTATGGGTATATCGCAGATCCGATCCTTCAACGGTGGCAGCTCGATTATGATGCCAGACAGGCGATAATAAAGATCTGCACGGAAACGGCCGGCGCGAACCTCCTCTTCCAGCGTTCGGTTCGTAGCAGCGATTACACGCACATCGACGTTGCGGGATTTTCCACTGCCAACGGGGCGGATTTCACCTTCCTGGAGCACACGCAGCAGCTTGACCTGGAAGGCTTGTGTTACCTCTCCAATCTCGTCGAGAAATACCGTGCCGCCGTTGGCGCGCTCAAACAGGCCGATATGATCCTCAACGGCTCCGGTGAATGCGCCACGTTTATGTCCAAACAATTCGCTTTCCAGAAGCTGGTCGGGAAGGGCGCCACAGTTCTCCACGACGAACGGCTTGTTCCACCTGAGACTGCGATAGTGCAGCGCCCGGGCGGCCAGTTCCTTGCCGGTTCCCGACGCGCCGGTGAGGATGATTGGGATATCGTAGGGTGCAACCTGATGCAGCATGTCACAAGCGGCGCTCATGGGACTTTCGGGTGTGCGCACAATTCCATCGTCAATGTCATAGGAACGCTTGAGGGCAGCACGACGCTCTTTGATAGCCTTACTGGCAGCGTCAGGCACCATTTTGAGTTCGATCGCCAGTAGCTGGTTCTCACGCTGAAGTTCATAAAGCCGGCAGGCGTTTTTCAGCGTCATCAGCAATGTGTCAGGGTGCCACGGCTTGGTGATGTACTGATAGATTCCAGCTTCATTTATGCCGTCGATGATGTCATGGGCGTCGGTGTATCCCGAAACGATCATGCGGATGATTTCCGGCCAGCGGGTGCGTACTGTCTTCAAGAAGTCAACGCCCGCCTGGTCGGGCATGCGCTGGTCACACAAGATCACCTGAATGCACTCGCACTCAAGGATTTCGTTGGCCTTTACAACGCTGCTTGCGGCGTGGACTTGAAAGTCTTCACCAAGGATACGTGCGAGCGATTCAAGTGAGCGAACTTCGTCATCGACGACCAGGATAGTTGGCAGATCGTTCATTCCGCAGCCCCTTTTATGGTGGCCTTGTTGCCGAATTTCTGGTTGCGATGGTGCGCAATTGTTAATGGTGTTCGTGACTTTGGAACCTTGTGTACGAAGTTGTAACGCGCAATGTGATAGCTGGGATCAAATCCATAAAAATTCCGACGCATTCGCGATAGTTCTTCTTCGCGATATGCTTTCAACGGTTTGGACGCTTCGTCGTTGATGCGCTGGTCGACCTTGTCTTTAAGGCGGTGGTCCAATAACGGGTCAATAGCGAGCAGATTAGCGCTGCGGGCGACTTCGGCTTCGAACTGGGCACGCTCAACATCGAAAATGGAACTGACGAGAGCGAGACGTTTGGCTTCATCGACGCCCATGGGCAAGCGAGACTGCGTGATCGTATGCGCGCATGCATCTCCGGCATGTTTGGGCAACAGGTACGTCCAGAGCTCAGATCCGAATAAGTTGCCCATATCCTTGTAGTGTGGGTTCAGGATTACGCCGCGACGTGCCCAAACTTCATCTGCGGCGCGTGCCAGAAAGACGCCGCCGGCACCTGCGTTGCCACATAAGGCAGAAACGACTACATGGCTCGTTGTTCGGATTATCGTCTCCGACAGGTCGTCAATGGCATTTATGTTGTCCCATGACTGGTCGGCAGCACTTGATGCCGCTTCAATTTCGTTGAGGTCGAGACCGTTCGACCAGAAGTCGGGACCTCCCAACAAAACGATGACGCGTGTCGGGCGGGTGGTTGCTGCCTGGAAGGCTCTTAGCAGCCGCCGGCAAGCGCCGGTACCCATGGCGCCGTTGAGAAATGGAAACCTCAAATAGCCGACGAGACCGTCTTCCTGATACGTGATTTCCTCAGGCTCAGGCAGCCTGACAGCGTTTTCGATCCGTCCAGCCAGCACCCTTGTAGCTGGCAACTTGATTGCGCCGCTGATACCGGCCGGTTTGAGCTGGCCGATCCACACCGCACCATCGAGCGTTGCCAAAACTATGCTGTGATCGGCGTAGGCCATAAGCTCGCCAGCTACGAATCCTGTCGTCTCGACGTCGGCGCGTGAGGCATTGTGCAGGTACACATCGCGGCCACATATTAGATCACGCACTCCGGGCGTGCCGTCGGCGGCTGCAATTTTTCGCAAAACCGTATCGGTATCATCAACGTTCCAGTTGATGGCCCGGTCGGTTTGGCGGACGGGCCCACGCCAATGCGGGGTGATGTTGCCGAGTTGGAGAAGACTGGGCGGCTGGATGTGGTTTCGCATGAGGTGATCCACGGCCTCAAGCATTGCCGATACCGCAGCTTCGCTCACTTCGTTGCGATACAGGCTGGATTTTGTGGCGCGGCGCATGGGAAACCGCCTGTAGGCCCATACAGGCCCTCCATCCAGGACATCAGTGGCCTGGAGTACCGTGACGCCCCATTCGCTGGCGTTTTCCAAAATGGCCCAGTCGAGCGAAGCCGGTCCGCCATCACCGGGCGGACCGGGGTGCACGACCAGGCACAGGTATTTTTTCCAAACGGTATCGGGAATGGCGCGTTTCAGAAATGGCGCGATAATCAGGTCCGGTCGATATAAATCTGTTGCCTGGATCGTCACCGCATCGTTGATGTCGAACTCGACCGTGACCTCATGCCCGTGCTCCACCAACTCAACATAGATGCGCTGTGTCAGCGAGTTGAAGCTATGGCTGAGCAGGAGAATGCGCATGACGTCAGCAAATCCTTGGCAATTGTTCGCCTGCGATCCAATCGACCACCCGTGCACCTCCGAATTTAGTGCGCATCTGGACCATATTGGCTTGATCCTCCACAACCTCTCCGACAATTGCTGCATCGGCACCATGCGGGTGCCCACGCATTACATCGCACAGTGATTGGGCCTCGGACGCGGGGCAAATGGCGATCAGTTTACCTTCGTTGGCGACATAGAGGGGATCGAGGCCCAAAAGCTCGCATGCCGCCGCGACATCGGGCTTGATTGGAACGAACCGTTCATCAAGGATCATGCCGACATGGGATTGTTGTGCAATCTCATTCAACGTTGCTGCAAGTCCACCCCGAGTGGGGTCGCGCAACACCCTGATGTCGGGCACTGCCTCAAGCATGACTGCTACAAGACCGTGCAGTGCCGCGGTGTCTGAGCGGATCTCGGTTTCGAATTCGAGATTCTGCCGGGTTGAAAGGATCGCGACGCCGTGGTCGCCCAATGTTCCCGATACAAGTATTTTGTCTCCCGGCCGGGCGAGATCGCCCTGAAGCCTGATGTTATCGCCGACGACACCCACGCCTGTTGTTGTTATGAATACGCCGTCGCCTTTGCCTTTTTCAACCACCTTCGTATCTCCGGTGACGACGTGCACGCCCGCGTCGCGGGCTGCTCCTGCCATGGACGAGATGATCCTTTCAAGGTCCGGAATCGGAAACCCTTCTTCCAAAATGAACCCCGCTGTCAGGTAAAGCGGCTTGGCACCCATCATGGCAACGTCGTTAACCGTGCCATGAACGGCGAGGCAGCCAATGTCTCCGCCTGGAAAGAACAGCGGCGAGATCACATGACCATCGGTCGAAACGACGATGCGCCCGGGTGGAAGCTCAAGTACGGCGCCATCATTTCCCGCGGACAGATGCGGGTTTACCAGATGCTTGTGAAAGAGGTCGCGGATCAGACTTGCCATGGCACGTCCACCGCTGCCGTGCGTCATGTCAATCTTGTTGGCGTTGTCAGTGATGGATGGATCGAACGCGTTCATGCAGCGATCCCCTTTTTTGAACTTTTTTCTGGTTGAGCCGAACGGTACCGGCCATAGGTCCAATAGGCGGCGCAGGCGCCTTCGGAAGAAACCATGCATGAGCCCATGGGGGTATCGGGTGTGCAAACGGTGCCGAACAATTTGCAGTCCGTCGGTTTTTTGACGCCGCGCAGGATCGCCGGGCATTCACAAGATTTTACTTCACGCGATTGCTTCTCGGACAGGCCAAAGCGTTTTTCGGCATCGAATGCGGCGTAAGCGTCGCGAATCCGCAGCGCGCTGTAGGGAACCAGCCCGAGGCCACGCCACTCGAACTCAGAACGCAGTTCGAAGACTTCAGCTACGATTGATTGCGCCTTCAGGTTTCCTTCAGGATTGACGACGCGCTTGTATTCATTTTCGACTTCGTGGCGCCCTTCATTGATCTGGCGCAGCAGCATCAGTGTCGATTGCATGACATCGAGAGGTTCGAACCCGGCGATGACGACGGGCTTCTGGAACTCTTCGGTGAAGAACTCATAAGGTTGCGATCCTATCACCGAGGATACATGCGATGGCCCCAGGAAGCCGTCGATAGTTACGGTGCCAAGGTCGCGTACTTCGGGCGATTGGAGGATGTGTTGAATTGCGGCGGGCGTGAGGACGTGATTGCAGAAGACGGAAAAGTTCTCAATGCCCTCCTTCTGAGCCTGTATGATTGCGACGGCGGTTGGAGGTGTCGTGGTCTCAAAGCCGATGGCAAAGAAAACGATCTGTCGATCGGGATTTTCCCGTGCAATTTTCAAGGCATCCTGCGTGGAATAGACCATACGGATGTCGGCACCGTCTGCTTTTGCACGTATCAGGCTGCGTTGCTTGGTTCCGGGAACGCGCATCATGTCGCCGTATGTACACAGTAAGACGTTGTGGCGTTCGGCAAGTTCCACGGCATCATCGAGCCGGCGCACCGGCAGAACGCAGACGGGGCAACCAGGACCATGCACGAAGTGGACGTTCGCGGGCATCATGTCCTGGACGCCATATCGGAAGATCGCATGGGTGTGCCCGCCGCAGAATTCCATGACGTGATAGTCCCGACCGGTTGCGGATTCGCGCGTGATGGCGGCAGCCAGTTTTTCGGCAAGGTCGTGGCTGCGGAATTCGTCGATGTACTTCATGCTTCCGCTCCCTCAATTTCTTCCAGTTGCTCGCTCAGAACACCGGCTTCAGCCATCATGGCAAGTGTGCGAACAGCTTCCTCCTCGCTGACCTTGTGGAGTGCATAACCTACGTGCACGAGAACATAGTCACCAACCGTGACATCCTCGACGAGAGCCAAAGAGATGCTCTTCTTGATTCCCTCCAGGGCGACGACAGCCAAACCGTCGGCTTCGATGGAGATGATGCGGGCGGGCAAGGCGAGACACATCGCGTAGTTCCTCTTCACTCTGCCGCGGACGAAACATGGCTTTTTTGACCGGCTTGCCCAACCCGTTCCATGGCAAGGGCAGCCTTCAGCCACTCGATCCATTGATCCAGTCCGTTGCCGCTGCGTGCGGACACCTGCAGCACTTTGACCGCCGGATTGACCTTGCGCATGTTTGCGACGGCGTCGGCTACCTGGAAGTCCAGATGGGGCAGCAAGTCGATCTTGTTGAGCAGGACGAGATCGGCCGCCGCGAACATGTCGGGATACTTGAGCGGCTTGTCTTCGCCCTCTGTCACAGAAAGGATCACGACCTTGTAGGATTCACCTAGGTCGAAAGCGGCGGGGCAAACGAGGTTTCCAACGTTTTCGATGAACAAGATTGAGTTGTTCTGCAGTGACAGATCTTGCAGGGCGTGGCCGACCATGTGGCCATCCAGGTGGCAGCCCTTGCCCGTGTTGATCTGGACTGCGGGCGCGCCGGTTTCGCGAATGCGAGCGGCGTCGGCACTGGTCTGCTGGTCGCCTTCAATCACGGCTACATCGTGCTGACCCTTGAGCTTCCTGATCGTCTCTACGAGTAGGGTTGTCTTGCCCGATCCAGGACTGGAGAGCAGGTTCAAGGCGAGGATGGCGCGGTTGGCGAGGAAGGTTCGGTTCGCGGCCGCATAGGCATTGTTCTTGGCCAGAATGTCTTGCTCCACCTGGATAAGGCGTGACTGGGTCATGCCTGGAACAGAAACGCCTGCGCTTCCTTTGCCATAGTCGTGATGATGTTGTTCGTGGTGATGGCCATGCTGGGAATGGCCGTGTGCATGGTCATTGTGATGATCGTGATCATGGTCATGATCGTGGTGATGATGGTCGTGGTGATGGTGTTCTTCGCTTTTCTCATTGGAGTGGGATTGTCCGCCGTTGCCTGCGGCAGACTTGCCGTCGATCTTCACGTTGTCGTCACTGCATCCGCAAACAGTACACATTAGTGGACCTCCAGCTCTTTGATTCTGAGTTCTTCGCCTGATGTCACCTGCAATTGATACGAGCCGCATTTTTCACAGGCATCAAATCGCTTTTGAATTGGCACTGTCTGGGCGCAATTCATGCACCAGGCCTCGGCGGGACAGGCGACGATTTCAAGTACGGCGTCTTGCGCAACCGATCCGCGCATCACCACATCGAAGCCGAAACGAAGCGCATCCATTTCGACGCCTGACAGCGGGCCGATCTCCAGGCAAACCCGTTTGACGCGGGTAAAGTTGTGCGCTTGGGACTGCGCCTCAAGGGTCTGGCGGATGCTTTCGCAAATGGCCATTTCGTGCATCAGTTGATCCTCAGCGTGTGGCCAACGCAAGGGTCAATTGCGTTAACCACCAGTTCCGACAGCAACGGCTGATCTTTTGTGTAAACTTCAGCGACATGGCGCAGCGCCCTGGCGGCGATGCCATTGGCATCGAAATTCCACCTTGTCGGCGGCAGGATGCGATAATCTATAATGCAACCTTCATGAACCGATGCGACATGGGCAAGCACACCACGAGCGGCGTTGACCTCGGCAAGACCTGTTCCAGGGGCAAGCATTCGAGCGCCGTTGGGGCATGTTTCACCGTCAATGAGACGGCGTATTCGTCCAGGCAGTGCCGACAACTCGATAAGCCGGCCGACGAGACGATCCCACAATCCGCGTTCCGGATTGATTTGGGTGTGGGGGGCGGCCAGACGGTGATCGTTGACATGACGTGCAAGTAACGTCGTTTCGGGTGTGTGCGAGTGCGTCAAAAACGGCAGGCTGGATGAGGCTTTATCAGTCGCCAAGAGCCAGTCGAGCATAGACTTTGCATCGAGCGGCTGCAGAGGGATCACGGGGCTCGTTCCTGCATCTTGCCATCCCGCTTTTGCAACCCGTGCAAGCATGCGAGCTGCGCAGGTTGGTGCCGTGGCTGCCCATTGGCGCACTGCGTCGGTATTGTCGCGCTCCTGCCATACGGCAAGTGGCTCAGCAAAGATGAACTCCTGCAGCAGCGACTCGGCTTCGGCGATGGCATCCAACGCGCGGTCGCGGATGATTTGTGCTGCTGACATTTCCGGTAGGGCGGCACTGAGCGCTGGCAGGAGGCGCATGAGCCGCTTAAGTGGCCGGGTATCAACCGGTTCATCGATAAAGCGTGGCCAATCCATTGCAATGCGCAGGGCGTTCTCCCTAAGGCATTCCATCTCGGTCAAGCATTGTCGCGCTGTCAGCACGGGGCTTGCCAAGACATCCGTGCCGACTGCTGCGTCCAAAGCGCCCTGGGCTGCGTGCGATTGCGCCATTGCGCACAGCGAGAAAATTGAAGGTAGAATCTGCATGGCTTGTGCGGGCGTCTTGCCTCGCAGCAGGCGGTCTATCCGGCCTGGTTGTGTGAAGGTCACGTGCACGGAGGGACCATCAGTGCGATCAGTGCTGTGGCGATATACTTCAATAGAGACACGACCTTCCAAACTCATCGCGCCTTCTCCTGCTGTTTTGAGCCGAAAAGCAGGCCGCGACGGTTGAGTGGAGCGGGTGGTCGGGCCGCGATGGTGTGTTGAGGTTCGGTCTCGATCTTATGCGGCGGCTTCTCCTGCTGCTGCGCGCTGTCGTGCTTGGTTACATTTTGTTGCGGCCGTTCACCGTCCCAGATCATGATCATGTCGATGTCGTCTTGCTGATCAGTCTGTGCATTTTCGGTCAGAACTTCGGCAAGAGCTGCTTGGGCCGCGGCAACGGCGCTCTCCTGGTCGGCAAATTCAAGGACAGGTGAAAACAGCGAACACATCCGGTAATGACCGATACGCGCATCAAATCCGCAGATCATTTCGAACTGTCCTGCGGGGAATGAAACAGTTTGCTTGGTGCCGGGTAAAGCCGACGTTGCCTCAGCGGCAGACTGGGTTGCCGGCAGGAGCATTACGTTCATGAACCATGGCGTGATTAAAATGCAAAGCCATTCATCCGCGAACGCTTGCAGACCCACAGTCTCGACGCTGAGAGCGGTGTTGAGGATCGGGATGCCAGCCATGTTTTCAAGCTCGATCTCGCGGAAGCACCGTTTGATCCTTTGTGCAATCAAGGCTGCCGGTTCCTGGTCCATCTGTCGTACTTCGCTGCTATCGGGATCAGGCGTTTTCAACGACGAGGAAGTCGTTTTTCTTGCCGTCGCAATTGGGGCATGTCCAGTGCTCGGGTAGGGCTGAAAAAGGCGTTCCGGGCGGGATCTGCCAATATTCATCACCTGCATCGGGATCGTAGACGTGCCAGCAAATCTTGCATTCAAGTTTCGATGTCGGGCTGATTTTTGCGTCGTCACCGCCGTAAGAGCCCTCGAAGGCCGGATCGTTCATTGATAAACCTCCAGGATTTCCTTTAGCCGTTCGGCAGAGTCGTTGAGGTCTTCAACGGCGGCGCATGTTACTTCGGGAAGCGAGGTTATCTCGATGGAGTTCAAAATCAGCGTGTCTTGCGAATTATAGTATTGCACCCACCAGCAATTGCGCGTTGCGCTGCTCGTCACCCGGCAATTGCCATAACCGCGCGACAGGATGGTCAGAGCCCCCTTGCCCAGTAGGCCTGATAATGCGCTCAAGTCTTCAGGCGTGTGTGGCAGCAGCGACAGGTTGATGATATGCGTCGCGGTACCAGCGCCCGACTGGGCGACGTGTTCATTGATTTCGGGAAGGAGCGCTGGCGTGTTGAACACGTTTGCACCAAATGTTTCAGGGATGTCGACGGCGTCTTGCGCATTCAGAAAGGCAACGTCCAACAATGTTTGCGGGAATGACCCAACCTCAATCAGATCTGAAAGCCGCCTGCCTTCTTTATCGGTGATGCGAATACGCCAGACACCTGCCAATACCGATTCCTGCGCCTGGTGAGTGGCGCCTCCCACGGCTGATACTTCACCTTCTCCCAGTAGCTGATCGATGAAGGTGCGATTGGCGTCGTCGAGAGACGTAATATCGATTAAACCACGCGCCAGGTCGACGTTGCGCGATGATAAAAGTCCAAGCACGTTTTGCAAAACCCCCATTGCGAGTTCCATTCCGGCGGCATCTTCGGGCTCGGGGAGATGGGGTGCGGAGAACACCGACATTCCAGATGGCATTGGCATATAGCTCAACGTGCCATCTTCTTCTTCTGGCTGGCTGCCGGGGCCGATCATCAGACCGTCTGGGAGCGTTGACATCTACAATCCAATCATAGTGTTTCGCGGTGGTTGCTTTTCACGATCCGGTTTGGGTGCAGGGTTCATTCGTGTTCGTGATTTTGGTGGTGATGTTCGTCAGCGCCATTATTCAACTGGCCGGGGAGCTTGAACGGGGGCGGCTCGCTGGGTGCGCGGACCAGAATGTTGGAGATATCATGGATGTATTCAGCCCAGTCTTTCACCCGCGCAATCGTGCCGAGATATTCACCCCGCTTGAGGAAGACGAGGGCGGGAAACGCCGAGAAGCGATACTTGCGCTGAAGAATGCGTTCGCTTTCCCGTGCCACAACGACCGGTGATATTTTGCCGCCGAACGCCTTGATGATCTCGGGGAAGATGACGGCGACGTCGTCGCTCTCCATCAACCGGTCCGCGTCGCCGGCAAAAAGGAGGACGGTAAACTCGTGTTGCGCGGCGTGCGCTGCGGCTGCGCTGTCGTCGCAGACAGGGTAATCATGGCGCTCTATGATTGATGCGAGTAAGGCCGAGAACATTGTTTGGCTCCGGTTCAGGCGGTTTTCTCGTGGGTACGTAAATGGGCAGGCAGTTCTGGTTCCCTGTCGATGAGGTCGGCAAAGAGATGGTCGATATCGGTTTCACCACGCATCGCCAATTCAAGTGCAGCAAGTGCGTTCAGCGTTATTTGCGCGGTTTCCGCGGTAATGACCTCACGCGCTGACCCGAGAAACACCATGATCCATTGACCTGGCTGCAGTGGGCCGACCAGGCTGGTATCGATGCTGTGCTCGCCATCGCGCGCGGCGCAGCGGCTGAGAAGGCCGTCTGACTCGATAACCTGCATGGGGATACCGATGCACATCAGGATCTCTCCGCTACGTCGGAAAGAATGCGTTCGACTTCGGCTTCGTAGTCAGCCGGTCCATGCCAGCGGCCATCCGCAAGCAGGCGCGCGTCGCCAGATCGAAGAGCGTCAGTCTCCGGCGGACGGCCGGTTTCGTATTCGCTCATGATCGTTTCAGGCGTCGAGATTGTTGCATCTTCCCGCAATGGTGCCGTCCGTCTGTGGGCGTTCACGCCATGCTCTTTCAGGAAGCTCAACGCGGCAGCGATTGCCGGCAGGATTTGTGCCTTGACCTGCGGCCGCAGACTGCCGCCGTAGTCGTCCAATTCAACAGGTTGGACGCCGATCAAGAGCAGGTGCCGTGGATAGTCGCCAAGCATCTCGGCCATGGCCAAGACTTCCTGGAAGCCGGTCTGATGCAGCGATACCTTTTTTACGCCAAGGAACTTCGGGACCTCGGCACCCTCGACGAGCTTGAGCGTGCCTGACGGCAGTCCGTAGTCGACAGCGTCGAAGACGATCAGGATATCGGCTTCGCGGATGTGCTGGACGAGGTAGATGCCCTGCGTGCCGCCATCGACCAAGCGCACATTTTCGGGAAAGGCGTAGTGACGATGAAGTTCTTCGACGGCTCTTACGCCGAAGCCTTCGTCTGCCCACAGTAGATTGCCGATGCCCATTATGAGCACGGATGGTGGCGCCGTCATCATTGGCTGCCTCCTGGATGGTGTGTTTCCCCGAGCCCCGCATGTTTGGTGTTGCGGTTGTTTGCTGGTTAACAGCAAGGCTTGTGCCACTGGCTGGAAACAAAAAACTCACCGATTTAGCTCACGAAATTCCAGTCACCCGATTGTTTGATGGTAATGAACCTTCCGTTTTTTGAAAATATCGCAAGTTTACTTTTCGGTTGTGGTTGGTCGCTTGTGCCTGGAGACGGGGGCGGTTGGGCAGGCGGGTTTGCTGAAGGCGCCGCGCTGAGTTCTGCTATGGGGACTCGACAAATTCGATGGCGTTATTGAGTCGATATTTGGAAAAAAATGCGGGGCCAATTGGCCCCGCAGGCATGTCGTCAAGAGTCTGGGAAGAAGCGAACTCTAGAGCGCCGATCCGATTCACCTCCGTGCGGGCCATACCATCGTGAGAAAGGCGGGCTAGTGACCACTGTCGTCGGGCGGCGTGTCGTCGCGGAATGTTCGCCAGCCGGAAAACATTGAGGAGATGATTGATTGCCGGGACATGATGTCTTCGCGGATGGCCGCGTAGATGTGAATGATGGCAAAGCAGATGATCACCCACATGCCGAGGTGGTGCCAGGTATGGACATCCTGGCTTTGGCCGAACAGTGGTACCACCCAGCTTGTAAACATCGTGTGCTGCCAACTTCCCATGCCGGCGCCTTCTCCATACAGGGCAAGCCCTGTCACGATCATGAAAATAATGCCCCAGACGAAGAGGATGTGCATGGAAAGCGTGGCTAACGGGTTGTGTCCGGCGTACTTCATCGGTTCCTTCACGACCATCGCGTACCACTTGGCCTCGTGGAGCAGGCCCGACCAGAAGCTGCGCTTCCAGACCGGCGGCAGGAAAATCTGCCTGGCGTGCGCATTGCCGACAAAGGCCCAGTAGATCCGAAAAAGAATCCCAACGATCAGAATGTAGGCTGCTGAGAAGTGCAGATATCTTATCCATCCGAAAAGGAAGCTGTCGCTGGCCTCTCCAGGAACCGCGGGAGGTGGTGAGCCGATCAAATAGCCCGTGACGGCCAGCGTCAGGATTGCGAATGCATTGATCCAGTGCCATAGGCGAACCGGTGCCTGGTAGACATAAACCGCTTCTTCGCGGTGTGGGGTGTGAACCGTGTCGGTGCTCATTGCGCCCTCCTATGCACCAGCGAGCGCGGCACCGGCAGCAACCAGTACAAGGCCGATTGCCGGAATTCCAAATCGCACCTGAGAAGCGATACGGCCGAATGTGTAGCCACCAAGATGGAGGAGCGCGCTTGCCGTCATGAAGCCGACCATGTAGCCGGCAATACCGCCGACTGCCTCGGTGCCGTGCGCATGACCGTGCAACAGCGCAAAGCCTGCGATCAATGCAAGGCCGGCACTGGCGGGGAAGAACTGGCGCGCGGCGATAATTGTGCCGAACAACACAATCGACGCGATAATGCCAGGTTCGACCATTGGCACGCCTATCCCCGCCAGTCCCAGCCCGGCCCCCACGGCAAGCATTGAAATGAAAATTGCGGGCCCCTGCCATGCGCGTGAGGTGGGCTGCATGGCGGCCCAGACGCCGACGGCGAGCATCGCCAGCATGTGGTCCAATCCAAGCAAGGGGTGTGACAGCCCGGCTGCGAGGCCGGATGTCGCGTGGCCGGTATGTGCAAATGCAGCACTCGACATGAAGATGAGCGATGCCGATGTTGCGGCGATGAGTTTGGTCTTTCTCATGGTTGCGTCCTCCCTCAACGAACTTTTACGTTGGCAAGTTCTTCGCCGTCTGGTCCCATCACGTGGGTGGAGCAGGCGAGACAAGGATCGAAGCTGTGGATTGTACGCAGAATCTCAACGGGCTCTTCAGCACGCTCGACCTTTGTATTCATCAATGAAGCTTCGAATGCACCGATATTGCCATTGTTGTCGCGTGGCGAGCCGTTCCAGGTTGTCGGCACGACGCATTGGTAGTTGTCGATCTTTGTATTCTTGATACGCACCCAATGGGCGAGAGCCCCGCGTGGCGCCTCGGTAAAGCCAACACCCTTGACCTCCTTGGGCCATGTGGAAGGATCGAATTTTTCCGTATTGGCGGTCGAACTGTCACCAGCCTTGATGTTGGCAATCAGCTTTTGGAAGAAGTATTTCTGCTTGCGTGCCGCCCATTGCGCTTCAAGGGCTCGCGCGGCTGTGCGACCAAGCGTTGAAAACAGTGCACTAAGCGGCACGTTGAGGGCCTGCAATGTTGAATCGACCTGCTCTTTGATTTCCGCATGCCCTTGCGCATAACCGACGACGTAACGGGCAAGTGGGCCGACCTCCATGGCATGACCGCGCCAGCGTGGCGCTTTTATCCATGAGTATTTTGCGCTTTCGTCGAGTTGTTGGATGTTGGTGCTGGTGCCAATGGTATTTGGTCCGAGCTTATAATTCGGTTCGGTTATGCCATCCCACGGGTGCAGGCCTTTCGACTCATCTGGATACGAATACCAGGAGTGGGGGACGAACTCCTGCACCTGTTCTGGGTCCCTCAGATCAACCGGATGCACTTCCTGCAGGTTACCATTGATGATTGCACCAGATGGCATCATCAGGTTGCCGGGTGAATAGTCGTTAGCGCGATCTGGAATGTCGCCATAGGCAAGCACGCTTTTGCCTGAGAGCCCGCCACCGTAAAGCCATCCCTTGTAGAATGACCCGATAGCGATAATGTCGGGAATATAGACGTTGTCGACAAAGTCTATGGTTCGATCGATCACGCCGGCGACGTAGTTCAGGCGCTCCATGTTGATTGGCGCACCGGCTGCAAGATCGCCGTCCATGTTGATGGCGCATGGAACTCCGCCCACGAGCCAGTTTGGATGGGTATCCTTGCCGCCAAATATTGTGCGCGTCGTCATGATTTCCTTCTGGAAATCGAGCGCTTCAAGGTAGTGCGTTACGGCCATGAGGTCGGCTTCGGGCGGCAACAGGTATGCCGGGTTTGTCCAGTATCCATTTTTGAACGGGCCAAGCTGGCCGCTTTCGACAAACTTCTTCAACCGGTTCTGTACGTCGCGAAAATAGCCCGGTGACGATTTGGGATGCCTGGGGCCTGTCTGCATCTGCAACTCGCTGGTCGCTTTCGGATCGGCTTTCAGAGCGTTTACCGGATTGACCCAGTCCAGCGCGTGCAGGTGATAGAAGTGAACCAGGTGATCATGTATCTGGAGCGACAACTGCATGATGTTGCGGATCGAGTTTGCGTTCTCGGGGATTTGGATGTTGAGTGCATCCTCGACCGCGCGCACGGATGTGAGGGCATGGGTGCCGGTACAAACGCCGCATATTCTTTGCACGAAGGCCCAGGCGTCACGGGGGTCGCGCCCTTTAAGGATCACTTCGAGCCCGCGCCACATCGTTCCGGTTGAGACTGCGTTGCGAATTATGTTTTCAGCATCGACATTGACCTCGCAGCGCATGTGACCTTCGATGCGGGTTACAGGGTCCACGACGACGCGCTGTCCGCTGTTGTCGAGGTTGAAACCGTTTGGTGTCTGGATCGCCGTCATTATTCCTTCCCTCCCTTGGTACGCGCACGCTTGACGGCGCTTACAGCAGCATGTGCAGCGGCGGCGGCACCCACCACCATTGCGGCTCCACCGCCGATTTCATCGGCATTGGCTTCGACGCCGAATCCATGGATGTCGGTCAAGCGATCATAAAAGGCGCCCTTGTCCCAAAAACCGTCTTCAGAGCAGCCGATGCAGGGATGGCCGGCCTGGATCGGGAATGAGAGTCCACCGTTCCAACGCACCGTCGAGCAGGCATTGTACGTCGTGGGGCCTTTGCAGCCGACCTTGTAGAGGCAGTAGCCTTTACGCGCGCCCTCGTCGTCGAAGCTTTCAACGAACTGGCCCGCATCAAAGTGCGGGCGGCGGTAGCACTTGTCGTGGATGCGCTGCGAGTAGAACATCTTCGGCCGTCCCTGGCGGTCGAGCTCGGGGAACTTGTCGAATGTGATGATGTAGGTGATGACGGCAGTCATCACCTCGGCGATGGGCGGACAACCGGGAACTTTTATGATTGGCTTGGCTGCAAGTCCGGGAACTTTGTGGATCGGTGTCGCCTGTGTCGGGTTTGGCCGCGCCGCTTGCACACAACCCCACGACGCGCAGCTACCCCAGGAGATGATCGCCTTGCAGTGATTGGCGGCATGCTTGAGCTGTTCGAGGTATGGCTTGCCGGCAATAATGCAGCTCATGCCTTCCTGGTTGAGCGGAGGGTTGCCTTCACAGGCGAGAATGAAGTTTCCGTCGTATTTCTGGATTGTTTCTTCGATGATCGCTTCGGCCTGTTGACCCGCCGCAGCCATGATAGTGTCATCATAGTCGAGTGATATCATCGACAGGATGACGTCCTTGGCGAGGGGATGGGCGGAACGGATGAAACTTTCCGAACAGCAGGTGCATTCCAGGCCGTGCAACCATAAGACTGGGATGCGCGGTTTGGTCTCCATCGCATTCGCGATCTGTGGAGCGAAGCTGGGGCCCAGCCCGAGAGAAGCAGCCGTAAGACTGCAATACTTCAGGAAGCTGCGGCGGGTGATCCCCTGCCGTCGCATCACGTCGTAGAATGTTTCGGTCATCGCCAAGTGGTGCCTCCCCTTGTTGTGGTTATTGCGCGTTATTCTCAACGCAGCTTGGTTAACCCTGAGCAAAGGTTGTGCCACTCTATGTAATAGTATTTATTTCAATGATTTACCTCTTTGTTTCGTGATTTTTGCAGCGCAGATTCTGGATGCAAGATCGCGCAAAAGGTTTTTGAATCGGAAACATTGCTTCCACTCAGGGCTGTGCAGATTGGATCTGTGCCGCAGGTGATGTTGGGCCTGCTGCCGGCTGCGCGGACTCCCAGATTGAGGCATGTTTAGTTGAGGTGTGATGCGGTTCAGCGTGTAAACTTGGCGACAATCAAAAGCATAGAACCCGCCCCGCATTCAGCGAAGAGCCCGAAGAGCCGGCGCGTCAAACTCTTGTGGCAATTTGATATTTCATGGTGCTGCCGGAGAGATTTGAACTCTCGGCCTCTCCCTTACCAATAGAGCGTTTTCCCGGTTCGACGGGTTTCAAACCGTAAACCTTTGCGCTGCATTCTGTTCTCGAAGCAGTCCCCGGCCCAGATCATCTGGTTTCGCCGAGTTTCAGCGGTAAACGCGCGTTCTGCTACCCCGTGGCTACCCTGGTGTTTTGGGAGAGCCATGGCGGAACCTGGAAGGTGGGGTATGAAAAAATACTTCACCGAAGCGGCGCTGAAACGGGTGAAGCCGCCGCTGGCTGGCAGGATCTAGTACGGAGACACCGTGGTCCATGGCCTGATGCTGCGTGTCACCCAAAGCGGGCTGAAGAGCGGGTCGGTCCTCTACAAGGTCACCCTCCCGCAAGATGCTGATAATTTGTTCTTTGGAAAACCGTGACCGCTTCATTCGTCCGCCCCGCTTGAGGTTTGGACTCTAACTCAAACTGGTAGAGTTCAGCAGGGGCAGATCAATGGCCGCGGGCGTTCGAAATGTTTCCGTCCGGCCTTTAGACCGAACAACGGTTGCGACAACTCAGAAATAGCCGTGATCTCATCGGGAGCATCAAGCACCACGATATCGGCGGGATTGCCAACGCGCACTCCGTAATCGGCGAGGTTCATCAAACGTGCAGATTGGCTTGTGACCAAGTCGAAGCACCGCGAAAGGGACTCGGGCTGGCCAACTTGCAGTATATTTGCGTAAAGGTTGGCCATGCGCAAAAGTGAACAGTCTCCGTAGGGAGTGAACGGGTTTAATACGTTGTTTGTAGAAATGCTGCACGTGACACCGTTCTCAACGAGCCGGTGTGCTGGAGCAACGCCGCGCGGCACAGAATGTGACGCACCATGCCCCATCAGGTATAAATCGGTTGACGGGAGTACGGTCAACGCCACGCCAGCATTGCGCAAAGCCTGCATGGCCGTATCAAACAGCTCTGGCGGCGCAGCTGACAGCTTGGAGACATGGCCGATGGTGACGCGACCACCCCGCTTGTGGGCTTCGGTTTGCCGACAGACTTCAAACAAGTCCATCTTCGATGTGTTCAGATCGAAGTCGAGATGAAAGTCAATGTCCACATCGAAGCGATCGGCCAGTTCGAAGATCCGCGCGATTTGCCGTTTAGGATCGGTATCTGTGTAGGGGCATCCTCCAATCAGGTTGGCACCTTTTTCAAGTGCCTGCACAAGAAGTTCGTCCGTGCCAGGGTCGTTGAACAAACCTTCCTGCGGGAATACGCATATCTCAAGATTTATCGCCCAGGCGTAGTCGTTGCGCAGTTTCGATATAGCTTCGAATGATCTCAACCCTATGCGCGGATCAACTTCGACATGCGTACGCATGCGTGTGGTACCTTGGACAATTGATTTCTCGATGACCTTTGCGCCTCGGTTGTAAACGTCCTCAACGGTGAATTCGCGTTTTAGTGCCGAGACCGTGGCGATCGCCTGCGACAAGGATTCTGAGTGGCCGCATTGTCCCAGAATGCAAGCCTTATCGAGATGAATGTGCGTCTCGATGAAGCCGCCGAACACCAGACATCCTTGAACATCGATGGTTGGCGCATCGACCCTGATCTCAGGTGCGATTTCAATAATCCTATCGCCGCTTATGCCAACATCTGCTGGGCCGGCTTTTGCCATACCGTGTACGTGGCCGCCTTTCAGGATCAGGTCGAAGGATGCGCCGCTCATAGCGTTGCTCCGTTGGTAGCATCGGTCGTGACGCGATCGTTCCCCAGGTATGCTTCTTCCAGTGCTTTGTCCCCACGCAATGCAGTGGCTGTATCTGCGCGAACAATCTGGCCCTGTTCCAAAACGTAGCCGCGATCGGCAACAGCCAGGGACAGTGCTGCCATCTGGTCTACGAGAAGAACCGTGATTCCCTCATCACGTAGATCTGCGAGCACAGAAAAAAGTTCCTCGATCATTTGGGGTGCAAGTCCAAGAGAAGGTTCATCAAGCAACAGGATCCTGGGCTTGGCCATTAGTCCGCGTGCAATGGCAAGCATTTGCTGCTCGCCGCCAGAAAGTAGGCCGGCGCGAATGTGTTGGCGCTCTTTGAGGCGCGGAAAGCGTTTGAATAACGCCTGGATCTCTGCTGCAAAATCTCCGTTCGATCTGCTGTAGGCGCCGATCCGCATGTTTTCCAGAACGCTGAGCTCGGGAAAAACAAGGCGACCTTCTGGAACAAGTGCAAGACCATTTCGGGCAATTTCGTGTGCAGAGAGCTGCTCAATTGAGCCAGAGTTCAACGTGATTAGACCTTTGACAGGGCGCAACAGCCCGCTCAGTGCCCGCATTGTTGTGGATTTGCCTGCGCCGTTCGCGCCGAGCAGCGCAACCATTTCGCCCTGGCCAACTTTAATATCAACGTTCTTAAGAACGCCGACTGATCCGTAACCGCAATTCAGGTCTTCGGCTGCAAGGACCGTTTCTCCAGCACCGGTCCAGCCAGCTTTTCTTGGCTTTGCTTTGAGTTCACCAGATCCAAGGTAGGCCTTGATCACGGCGGGGTCACTGCGAACGGTTGATGGTTCTCCCGAAGAAATCGGTGTCCCGGCATCGAGCACGAGAATTTCGTTGGAAATTCCCATCACCAGCCCCATGTCGTGTTCAACAAGGACGACGGCTATTCCCAAATCTGCGATTTCTCGAAGCAGTTTGGCCAGTTCAATTTTCTCGCCCTGGACAAGTCCAGCGGCTGGTTCATCCAACAAGAGAACCGATGGCCGCAATGCCAGAGAGCGTGCAATCTCAACAAGACGACGATCGACGTGGGGTAGATCACCGGCGGCAATTGCGTGGCATCCGCTATAGCCTACGAAATTCAACAATGAGTTGGCGATTGCGACATCAGCAGGCGATTCGAGTGCGCCAATTGGGTTGCCCAGCTTTCCCTTGCGCAACCCAATCAGTACGTTGTCGAGAACACTGAGTGTCGGGAAGAGTTTTGTTGTCTGGTACGTCCGTGCAATACCGCAGCGTGACGCTACTGTCGCTGACGCACCGGCTAACTCCTTGCCCGCCAGCATGATTGAACCGGAATCGGGCTTATAAAAACACCCGATCATATTGAGAACGGTGGTTTTTCCAGCACCGTTCGGGCCAATGATGCTGGTTACATTGCCTGGTTTTGCCACCAGGCTGACATCACTTGCTGCGCGTATGCTGCCAAACGTGATGCCAATATCATTGACGCGCAGCTCAGCACCATTGTTGTCGCGGCGTAGAAAATCTGAAACCGATACCGGTGTCTCGTTGTTTGTGGCGTCTTCTTGTGGCTTACGTTTTGCGAATAGTCTGGCAATCGCCCCGACGACTCCGGATGGAGCTGTCCAAAGGACGCCCAATAGCATAACGCCGAAGAACAAAAGACGGTATTCCGCCAGTCCAGAGAGTAGTTCTGGCAATAGGACGGTGACGATCGCACCAACGAGCGGGCCCAGCGTCCAACCGATGCCTCCAACGATGACGGCAAATAGGAAAATGATGGACTGCGAGAACATGAAGGAACTTGGCGCGATATACATCATAAGAGGTGCGTAGATCGCGCCTGCCAGACCTGTGAGGCCTGCTGAAATCGCAAACGCGGCAACCTTTATTCCCAATGGCTCAAGGGCTATTGAACGTGCGGCAACTTCGGCATCGCGTACTGAGACCATCGCGCGGCCCCAGCTGCTGCGTGATAGCTTGTAGAAGAAGAGTAGAGATAGTCCTGCTATGACAATTGCGAAGATTGCAATTTCCCGCTCGCTGAATGCGTGTCCCCAAATGCTTGGACCGGAAAAGCCCATCAAGCCGTTTTGCCCGCCCGTGAGGTCGCGCATTTCGATTATGCTGTGTTCGACGATGAAGCCGAACGCAATGGTCACCATTGCGAGATAGGGACCAGACACGCGCATCGCGGGCAAGGCTAGAAGAGCACCGACGACGGCGGAAATTAAACCAGCGGCAATAAAGGCAGGCCAAAAATCAACGCCTGCGAGGCTCAAAATCGCCACGGTGTAGGCGCCGATTGCGTAGAAGCCGACATGCCCGAGGGAAATCTGGCCGGTAAGTCCAACCAGGACGTTGAGACCCACGCCAACTATTGTCGTCAGCGCGACAAGGGCGGCAATAAACGTGAAATAGCTACCTCCAAGGTAGGCGAACACGGTGCCACCGGCGACGACAAGAGCGACGAACCCGAACATGGCAAGGTCAGAGTTGCGTGAATCTGGATTCATTTCTTGCACCCATCAGACCTTGTTGATTGCAGCGCGGCCAAACAAGCCGTTGGGTCGTAATGCGAGCGCGAGAATGATGACTGAAAAGACAACAATCTGGGTGTAGGTAGACCCGAGATAGGCGGTGACCAAAGCCTCAACGAGGCCGTACAGCAAGCCTGCAAGTATAACACCGGATGCCGATGTAATGCCGCCAAGGATTGCGACTGCAAAGGCCTTGAGACCGAACAAGGTTCCCATGTCGGAGTGGACCGAGAACAACGGTGCGATGAGGAGGCCTGCTAGCCCGGCCAGTGCTGTCGATATGGCAAAGGCAGAAGCAACAACGACGGTTGCATTAATGCCCATCAGGCGCGCGGCTTCGCGATTTTGGACGACAGCCAGCAGTGCCTTGCCGATATCGGTTTTGCGAAAGACGATCTGCAGCGCTGCAGCGACAGCTATTCCTACTATCGGGATGACGAGTTGTAAGGGGTATACCCCGGTGCCCATGAAATCGATGCTGTTCGTGGCCAGGGGAGAGGGCAGGCTCCTTGGCTCCTTGCCAAACAGGAACATGACTGTATTGTCGACGATGATCCCGCCTGCAACGGTTGCCATCAACCAGGAATCAGAGCCTCGATTTACAAACGGGCGGACCAGAACTCTTTCGACGACGAGACCGAATGCTGCGCATCCCGCGAGCGCAATGGGGGCTGCGATCCAAAACGGCAATCCGTATGTTACCATCAGTGTGAAGCCCAGTACCGCACCAACCATCATCGCACTTCCTTGCGCGAAGTTGACGGTGTTGGATACCGTGTATGTGATGTGGAAACCGAGCGCTATCAAGCCGTACATGGCGCCAAGGCCAAGGCCGGAAATAATTGCTGACGTTAGAAGCATTGATGGTCGCCTTAATCGCAGGCCAAATGGAAAGCGTGCGACGGACGCTTGTTCGTCCGTCGCATGCTTGTGTCATTTTGCAATGGGCAGGATTTCACCATTCACGAAATGCGTGAAGATGTAGTCGGCCGCCGTCAATGCGTCGTGGTTCTCTTTGGAGAATGGAGCATTATAGGTTTTGATGAGGCCGTCGTAGGATTTAATATTATAGAGTGCATCGCGCACCGATGTTCCATCGTTGGGATCTGAATTTGCCAACGCAATGGCCAGAAGATGCATGGCATCGTAGGCATTGGCGACGCCCGTTGCGGGCATGACTTCGGCTAGTGTCTTTACGCCGAACTTTTCTTTGAGTTTGTCAAAAAGGGCGGCTGCTTTGGGGGAATTGTTGTTGGTGAACGTAAATGTCTGGATGAAGTCCACCTGCTCACTGCGCGGTCCAGCCAACTCCGTGAAGCGACCACCCGATGGACCCCAGTGCGATATGATGGGAACATCCCACCCCATCCTGACGAGGGACTTTACGACCTGAGATGAAGGGGCGGCATTGGCAACAAGAAACAGGGAATCAGCACCGGCCTGCTTCAAACGCGTAAGTTGTGGCACGACGTCGACGTCGTTATTCTCGAACTTTTCAACGCCAACGGCTTTCATGTTCCGTTTTTTTAGCTCGTCGAGCAATGCGTGTTCATTGGACTCGCCCCAGGGGTTGTTGATGAGGATGAGACCAGGAGCCTTTGCTGACTTCTTTTTAATGGCGTACTCGACGAGCGCTTCTCCAACGTATGCGTCAACGGCAGAAACGCGGAAGACGTAGTTATCTTTCGAACCGTTACGCGTGATATTCGTGCCCGCAGCCCAAACGCCGATGAAGGGCACTTTGGACTGATTGACGAACGGCACGATCGCAAGAGAAACGGGTGTATCGAGACCGCCAAACAATGCGGCTACTTTCTCGCGTTGGACCAGTTCGCGAGCTGCAAGCAAGCCCTTTCCCGGGTTGCTTTCGTCGTCCCGTGCGACGAGTTCAAGCTTACGACCCTTGATGCCTCCCGCGCCATTGATCTCGTCGATTGCAATCGTGAGGCCCCGTACGATGGCCTCGCCTGATTTTGCCGACTGTCCTGACAGCGCTGCAACCAAGCCAATCTTGAGGGGTTCTTCTGCTGATGCAGGGGCGAATCCACCTGAAAGTGCCAGGGCCGCCGCCGCCATGCCGCAAAGGACATTTCGACGAGGCCACTTTTCAAATTTCCATGCCATTGTCTTGAACTCCGTCGTGACGAGCGATTGAGTGTCAATTGCTCCGATGCGTGTGCCCGGATAGCCTGCGAGCTACAAACTTGGCGCGTATGAGCACGCCATGTTGTATGCAAGAATTGCATGCACTTGTATCTTCGTCTAGTAAATAGTTGTCTCGTTCTGCAGATCAGTTTCGAATTCCGATCGATGAGCGCAGAGAGGCGATTGCGCCACAGGAGGTTTTTGCGCCATGACAGTTTCCGTCTCGAAGGCCGACCCAATACGTGACACCGAAGTGGTGCGCGTCTACCTCGAAACGCAGATGATCCCAGACCCGGTTGCGGCAAGCGCATACGCGGCCAAGGATTTTGAATTGACGTTCACCGGCGGGCAAAAATTCGACAGCCCAGCTGGGGCAACTAATTTCAATGCGCGGCGCTACAAGTGGGTGAAGAAAAAGATGGACCGCTACGATACGGTGCCCGGTGAGCACGAGACGGTTGTCTATGTTTTAGGCACGCTGTACGGCGAATGGCCCGATGGCACATCCTTTGAGGGAAATCGTTATATTGATCGGTTTGTCGTGCGTAACGGGCTTGTGGTGACGCAAGAGGTTTGGAACGACAGTGCGGAGCGACTTTTGACGCAAAACGGCATCGAGGCCTAGAGCGCATTCCGATCCGATGGAATCGGATCTGTGCTCTAGCTTCTTGTTTGGTCGCATTTTCTGCGACGAACCGGCGTCCACTTTGTCGGAAAATGCTTTAGATGCGGTTCAGAGCCAGCGTGAACGGCTCCAACTTGCATCACTTGCAATTTGGGTGCAGCAAAGTCCTAAGCGTTTTGCGCTATCGCTTTGACTTGCTTCGAGAGCCTGCCTTGGACTTTGAAGAGCGGGCGTTTTCGTTTGGTGCGGAGGGGCTTTTTTTGCCGGCATTTATGCCAACATAAGGCGCAAGAACGTCAGAAAGTTCTGGTGCACGATGGGTGGCTGGTGAGATCAGAGCGCGGTTTGCCACATCTTCAAGATGGCGGTGCATAAGCTTGCTGGCCGCTGCGGCGTTGCCTTGTTCGAGGGCGTCAATAATCTCGATGTGCTCGCTTATTGCGCAGTCGGACGAATGTGGTCGCGCATACAGTGTCAACGTCAGTCCGCATCGCCGGCAGATTTCCTGCACGTAGCGCTGGATGACGGGGCTTCCCGTCATCTCTGCCAATATCGTGTGAAACTCAGTTGCGAGCCGCACGGAAATCGCTTCGTCGTTTCCCGCGGCGGCTCTTTCATCAGCAATATGGCGCCGCAAACTTGCGATTTGCTCACTGCTTAGGTGCCCCACAAGGCGCGAAACAACGAGCTTTTCCAAACTGATACGCAGATCGAATAAGTCGCGTGCTTCTTCCCAACTTGGTGTGGCAACGACAGCGCCCTTGTTGCGTCGATGCTCGACGAGTCCTTCAGAGGTAAGTTGAGCTATTGCTTGGCGCGCGATTGTGCGACCAACACCAAAGGTTTCGCCCAAGGTGTCTTCTGGCAACTTCGTGCCTGGTTTAAGCGCTTGTTCAATGATCGCTTGCCGCAGCGCGTTGCAGATCTGGCTGATACGATCAGTCTCAGTGCTCGTGGTATGGCGCATTGGCTTGGTGTGTTCGATAGGGGTGAAATCGCCCGAAATGGGCGATTGCCAAATTTTTGATCACCTAGATTGTATCCAATTTTTCGGGGTGATTGCAACTCAAGTGGCCTTGGCGCGCCTATTCATCCCCGAAATCCGGGCTTATATGGTCCCCAGTTATGGTGCCTATATTGCATGCAATATGGTTATTATTCCAGCAAGGCAGTCCCAGTTGGAGGTATGCGCATCTTTTGTAATCACGGTCATCGCAGCTTCGATCCGGCTAGGGGATCCGCTCAGCAGGCCGTTCAAAAGCTCATGCTGACTTGATGAGATGCATCCGTGAGCGGCGGAACTAAGATGGGCGGCACTGATTTGGTTTGTGCGGCTGAGGTGCTCTCGTAGGGCATTCCAGATTGTTTTGGTTGCCTCTCGCCTGCCAACGCTATCGGTCGCGACCATCACTCCGGCCAGGAAGTCATCTCCAGATGGTGTGAGGCCAGGACCTAGGCCCAGGAGCTTGGAAAGCTCAGGTATCCGGCTGGGGGTATGGCCATCGCGAAGCCAATTGATGATTGCTTGTATCGTTGGGGCAGCGGCCGCGGCTGTATGGTTGCGATCGCTTATGCGTTGGACTGGTGCTGTGAAACACCCAAGGCCTTCGTCCGGCAGTTGAACTTGCCTGATGAGACGGTTGAAGTGTTCCAGTCCCGATCTTAGTGCCAGCGGTGTCCATTCCGGTATGGCAGGAGGGGTCCAGACAGCGACGGCTTTGAAGCCGATCCGTGCCACGCCCAGCTTTAGCACGTGCTCATGGATGGTGACAGGGGAATTGGGCGTTACGTAGTCTCGCCAGTCGACACCCGTTGCGTTCGAGACAATTACATTGCGTGGACCATTACCGATTGTATCGGCACCAACACAGCACAGTTGACCACCAAGACGCACGTAAAATGACCTGCGCCAAACCGCAATTGCCTGTCCCTCTTCTTCTTGGAATAAGGCTTGTGCGTGTACTCCAATCGTTTCTGAATAAAATTCACGCACGATATTTGCCAGGCACGATATGTGTGCCGGTCTCCCCCAGAATTGCGGGCATTGCGTGGTTCAAGTGACTTACGATTGCGCGTTTTCCGCCACCTTCAATGAATTTGATCGCTGCATCCACTTTGGGGCCCATGCTCCCAGCGGGGAAGTGCCCTTCTTTGCTATATGCCTTGATCTCATCAAGTGTCACCTGTGTGAGCTCACGCGCGTTGGATTTGCCGAAGTTTATCGAGATGCAAGGGACCGCCGTAAGGATCAATAGCTCTTCAATTCCAAGTATGTTGGCAATGTGCGCGGATGTGAGGTCCTTGTCTATTACGGCTGGTACCCCTGTTCTGACGCCTTTTTCATCTCGGATGACCGGTATGCCGCCGCCGCCGCCTGCGATCACAATCGTTCCGCGTTTTACGAGTGCATCGATAAGTGAAATATCGCAAACGTGTTTGGGCTTGGGTGAGGGTACAACGTGACGCCAGCCACGACCTGAATCCTCCCGCATCAACCAGTTCAATTCCTTCGAGATCCGCTTTGCTTCTTCTTCTGAGAAAAAGGGGCCGACGAATTTCGTTGGGTTTTTAAAAGCGGGATCATTGGCATCAACCTCAACTTGCGTGAGCAGGCTTGCGACATGTCGCTTGTTGCCTTTCTCGCGCATGACGTTTTCGATCGCCTGCATCAGAAGGTAGCCGATTCCGCCCTGGCTGTGGGCAACGCAAATGTCCATCGACATTGGCGGAATCCTGTTCATTGTCAGCATCTGGCGCATCATGATTTTGCCAACCACGGGCCCGTTGCCGTGCGTAATGACAAGTTCATTGTCACATTCGGCTAGTGGCAGCAGAGCACGAGCCGTCAGCGTTGCGACGTCTTTTTGCTCATCGGTCGTTCCCGCAATATTTTCCGGGTGAACCGCATTGCCTCCGATTGCGATCACGAGTCTCTTTGGCATTTGCTGTAGATCTCGCATGGCGGTGTCTCATCCACGGTTCACGATGGAAAGTGCCAGCACGCAAGCGTCTGCGTTAGACGGTGCAACAAGTATCCCGGCGTCCTGCAAGATCTTGACCTGCCTTGATCGAATTTGAGGATCGAGTTCGGTGCCGCACACGGAAGCAACGATCACTGGCGCATCAGGCCCGCGCCCTTCGACGACCTGAACCAGTGAACTCGCAGGATCGGCGTGAGCACCGTATCCGAGCACCACATCCACGAGAATGACGCCGAGTTGAGAGTTGGCCAGTGCGGCACGAAGTGCAGCGTCTCTCACTGAAGGGTCAATCATCGGATGTGGGCGACCTTTGGTGTATTCATCCGAGCCCAAGTCGATTATTCGCTCGCGGCTTGATGCGCTGTCGCCATCAATTTGGCTGATCCCTGGCACTGGAGCGTTGGACGCAACCTCGCGGCCGGCTTCCGTCAAGATTACCTGCGCTTCTGCACATAGTGTTCCGCCTGCATATAGCCCTTCGATTTTTTTGCCACTGGGCTGGGATGCAAATTGGGCGGCGAGATTGGTGGGCTCGAAGCCGTCTTTATTTATGCTGCCACCAAGTGCGATCTCGGCGGCTTCCTTGAGTGTTGATGCAAATTTTGCGGTTGGTGGCAATTGGGCTGCTTTTGCGCCGATGAAACATACGACATAAGGTTTTGGGCTCTTCGCGATGCGCTGAATGATCTTGTCAGCGATCTCGCGGTGAGGTGGTTTTGATATGAGCACCACTTTTGTGGTCGTTGGATCGGCGTCAAGCGCATCCATGGCCATTAACGTTGTTATGCCACCGACTTCCTTTTTCAGGTCCCGGCCGCCAACGCCAATAGCGTGGGAAATGCCCTGTCCTGCTTCCGATATAAGACTTGATACTTCCTGCGTGCCGGTTCCCGAGGCACCAATAATCCCGATGGAACCCGAACTAACCTTGTTGGCGAACGCCAGCGGCGTGCCGTTTATGATTGCCGTGCCGCAGTCAGGTCCCATCAACAACAGGCCGCGCTTTTGTGCTTCCTGCTTGAGTGCCTGTTCATCCTCAAGATCGACGTTGTCGCTGAACATGAGGACGTGAAGTCCGCGCCGGAGTGCTTTGCGGGCTTCAGCGGCGGCGAAATCACCCGGTACCGAAATCAGCGCCAGATTGAAGTCGTCTTGGTCTTTAATTGCTGCTGCGATTGTCCGCGGACGCCAAGCCTGTGCGCTATTCTTTTCCGATTTGGGCTTGTCGAGCGCGCGCGCTGCCTGGACAAGCGCTTCTTGTGCCGATTCTTCTGATTGTGCACGAACAGCCAAAATAAGGTCGTTGCCCTGTGCATTTGCCGAGGTTTGATCCAGCAAGCCCGCTGTCTTGAGGATTGCCGTATTAGCTGGCGTTCCCATCATCAGAGCGGCATCAATGATGCCGGGAGCTGCAGCGATCTGACGCGAAAGGCGCATCAAGGCTACGGAGTCGAGATAGAAGCCTTTGCGGACTTCGTTGCGTACAACCTCGGTCATGCGACCCCCAATTCAATTGCGATGGCGCGAACCGCTTGTGTGAAGCAGGCCATTGGAGCCTTCACAACGCCTGCGCCGACCTGTCCGATTCCTGGTTCGCGATGTGCGATGCCGGTGTTGATCGTCGGGGCCAGACCAGTCTCCACGACGTTTCGAATATCGATGCCTGTTGGCACGCCCGCAAAATCCATTGCTGCGATGGTCCACTCGGGATTTTGTCCCACCGTTATTTCGCCCATCGCCTTGGTGAAATCGGCAGCCTGGGATGGTGATCCGGCTCCAACGAAGCCCGCTACAGCTGGAGAAGCCGCCATGGCAAAACCGCCCAATCCAACGGTTTCGACGATTGCGCTGTCGCCCATGTCTGGATTGGCGTCTTTTTCTGTGTAGCCAGGAAAATAAAGACCTTCGGGCATTTCCACGGGTGCGGTGAACCAACGGTCTCCGGTTCCGCTGACGCGGATGCCAAAGTCTGTTCCGTTGCGGCACATGGCCGTCACGACGGTCGACCCGTGTATGCCGCGGGCGGGATCGGTCAGAGATTTGGCCATTGCCATTGCAAGATTGAGGAAGAACTGGTCGTTCATGGCAATGAAATCGAGGCAGGCAATCAGGTTGGATTTGTCGGTTGATACCTCTGCCAGTGCAGAGCTGATTTCCCTGAGAAAGATGCTCGAACAGGCCACGTTGCGCTGATGTAGTTCATCGCCCATCGATAAGCCGCGCGCCGTTATGGATTTGAGGTCTATGCTTCCCCTCAGCCGAACAGCTTTTGCCAATTCAGGCCCAAATACATCGCGAAGCCAGCGCAGCCTGTCCAAGACACTTACATCGTTGCCCCCAAAACGCATCACCTTGCCGAGGCCTTCGTTGATTGCACAATACGCACGATTGCCGAATCTCGCGTTCTCAATGACGAACACCGGCATGGAGACCGTGGTCATGCCGGTCATTGGACCAACAGCGTCGAAGTGATGATTGGGATGGAATTCGATGGTGCCACTGGCCGCCAGCTTTTCAGCCTCGTTCAAATCGGGCGCCCATCCCTCATAGACGATCGCGCCTGCGATTGCTCCGCGCATGGGTCCACACATTCTCGACCACTCTATCGGTGGTCCCGCGTGAAGTATCATGCGCTCTTTCAGGCCGCTGATGACGTCCTGCGCGGGCTGGACATCAATCAGCTTGGGCTCACCCGATAGAATTCGCGCGAGTGCTTCTTTGTTTGCTTGCTCGATCACATCCATGGGGCGTGCCTCAAACACCTAGCTTTGCAAGGAGGGTGGCCATTTCCGGATCCCCTCCGGCGGGAGGTGACCATTCGACGTTGACGACTGGGACATTGCAGTCCTGCAAGTCCTTTACGAAGCCCTCAAGCCCAACATTGATGACGCGGACCTGCGATTCGAGGAGTTCGTTCACATGTGATTTGCCGCTTTCCGCCATACCTGTACGTCTCCAAAGTTTGCCAGCCTGCTTTCCAGTATTAGTAAGAATACTATTACTTAGTCAAGATGCGCAATCGCCCCGTTGCAACACTGCGGTCAAGCGTTGCCGTGAAGGGATTTATTTTGACGTTGGGATATGTGCTTGTTGGGGGATTGGTGCGGCGTGGGGGAGGTCAGCGTAGTTGCAAGCGATGGCATGCTATGTATGCGCGGAATAATTTTCGGGCATACATGGCAATTTGCGGGTCATTAAAGTGCGGTGCGCCAGCGTGGAAAGCAGGTCAGCAGGCTGCGACCGCGCCATCACTTCGTGGATCGCTCGCGCCTTCTAGTAAGCCATCTGGATGATGAACGATGGCACCAGCGTGGCCCATCATTTCTTCAAACTCGCCGACGACTTCTATCTCGTGACCTTGCGCAGCGAGCGCGCCGATCAATTGGCTAGCAAAACGCGATTCTAGCTTGAGATTCGTGCTGCTTTCGCCCCAGGTGCGGCCCAGTAGCCAGCGCGGTGCCGTGACTGATGATTGCAAGTCATTGCCGTGAACAACGTGCTTGGTAAACACCGCAGCTTGCGTCTGTGGCTGCCCTTCACCCCCCATGGTTCCATAGGCCATCAGCCGACCGTCATTCAGTTCAGCCATTGCGGGCTGAATGGTGTGAAAGGGAAGGCGGCCGGGTTCGAGTGCGTTGGTTGCAGTCTCAGAAAGCTCAAAGCTCGTGCCTCTGTTTTGGCACGTTATGCCTGTTCCAGGAAGAATGACACCTGAGCCGAACTCCCAATAAATGCTTTGTATGAAGCTGACGCTCAAACCAGACTTATCGGTTGCTGCAAGCCATACGGTATCACCGTTTTGTGGTGGGTCCGGCCACGGTGCGGCACGTTCCAAGGAGATGCTTTGCGCCATCTTGGTGATTGCAGCATCTGTTAGAAAGTCATGCGGTGGAGTGCGCATGTAGTCGGGATCGGTGACGTAGGTATTGCGCACGCGGAACGCGGCTTTTGTGGCTTCCACAAGCGTGTGAATGTGTTCCACGCTATTCGACGACTTGGCTTTCATCCGGTTATACAAAGCCAGAATGATGAGGGACGCCAACCCTTGCGTAGGGGGAGGCATGTTGAAGACTTTGTGGCCATCAATCTCGATGGACAACGGCTCAACGACTGCTGCCTCATGCTGTTCGAAATCCGCCAAATGCAAGGGGCTGCCGACCCGTTCCAGATCCTGTGTGATCGAACGTGCGATATCGCCTCGATAAAAATCCGAAAGCCCTGCCTCTGCAAGGCGACCCAAGGTTTCGGCAATTCTTGTTTGGCGCAGCCGAGAGGCAACGGGAACTGGTGCACCATTGAGAAGATAGGTTTCCGCAAAGCCAGGGACGTCTCTCAGTTCGTCCAGTTTTTTTACGGCATTGTTGTGCAGTGTGCGGCTCACAGGCACGCCGTGTTGGGCATAATGCTTTGCTTCTTCGAGCAGCCGCTGCAGTGGAAGCTTTCCGTCATGTTGCATGCGGCTCATGTCGAAAGCCTTTTGCCATCCGTCGACAGTACCAAAGACTGTAATTGCCGATTGTGGCCCACGTCCTGGAATTGCGGTTAACCCACGCTCTTTGTACCACTGGCGACTGACACCTTGAGCGGCCCGTCCGCAGGCCCGGATTCCCACAGGCTGCGCGCCCGCCCGCCCAATAAGCCAAAAGCTGTCGCCGCCAAGCCCATTCATGTGTGGATAGACGACGGCGATCGTTGAAGCGGCTGCGATCATCGCTTCGATGGCGTTGCCACCTTCCTTGAGGACGGATAGCCCCGCCTCTGCGGCCAAGTGATGAGGTGCCACCACCATTCCGTTGTAACTTCTCTTGGTATGCAACATGGCCATCTTTTGACTTTTCTTGACGTAATAATTTTATTACTTATTAGCGGTGCTGCTCGTCAAGTGTTTCAGTCTGGTCATTGAGTGGCGCTGGGCGAATTCTTGAAAGGTGCTAGCAGGATAGGCAAGCCATGGGGCGTTCTTCAGTGGAGCCAAAACCTTCTAATCCTGCAACGAAGCGCAAGCAGGTTCGCGATCCCATCAAGACCAGGCAAAAGATTCTTAAAACGGCCACCCGTGAATTTCAGCAACATGGTTTCAGTGGCGCCCGCGTGGAACGGATCGCGACGAAAAGCAAATCCAACATGCGGATGATCTACCACTATTTCGGAGACAAGGAAGGCCTGTATCTAGCGGTTCTTGAAGCGGCGTATTTGCGAATCCGGGAACAGGAGCGCTCGCTGGATCTTTCCGACATTGCACCGGATGACGGTATGCGTGCGCTCATTCGCTTCACCTTCGATTTCTTTGCTGAAAACCAAGATGTACTTGCGCTTATCAATGGTGAGAACATGCTGCGTGCGCGGTATCTGCGCAAGTTGCCTAATGTACGTGCGATGACAGTGCCTTTGATAGATTCAATCAGCAACATGCTCGACCGTGGTGAAAGGCGAAGAATTTTTAGAAGCAATATTGACCCCGTACAGATCTATGTGTCGATCGTTGCACTTAGTCAACTCCACATACTTAATCGCCATACCCTTTCGGTGATTTTTGACGCTGATCTCTCTTCAGAGGAATGGCTGGGGGATCGACGCGAACATGTGGAGTATCTGATCATGAGCTACGTGACATCGTGAACTCCATATTGGTCTGCGGGATGACGTTAGGGTGAGGCTGGGCCGCATGACCTGAGGACCAATTCCTATTGGGGGAGGGCCTTGATTTCAGAGTGATCCGGCGCTCCGTTTGTGCGTTTTAAAGCTCGCGCACCAGATCATTAATCCGGTTCGGATCCTCATTATCGCAATGCCGGAGCCCAAATGGCCTCTTCATCGCGTTGTCGAAAAGCGCATCAAGCCATTGTGATGATTTAATATTTCATGGTGCTGCCGGAGAGATTTGAACTCTCGGCCTCTCCCTTACCAAGGGAGTGCTCTACCCCTGAGCTACGGCAGCATATGCAAGGTGCGCGGGGCTGGCGCTGGTTGTGGCGACACATATGCCAAAGCCGGAAAAAACTTCCCGTTGACCATGTGGCCCGTCCTCGGGCAACACCCGTTGACCGAAGCGGGCGCACACTGCCACAACGCTCTCAACCGAGCAAGGCGCAAACCACGCCTCTTTTTTGCTGTGCAAAGATGTGCTCCCGGCCGGCCCGTTGCGGCGTTTTGCGGCTGTGATGATGTAACGTTTTGGCCGCGGAACCTTGGGAGCGGGAAGAATGAAGGTTGGGTCCTACTCGGCAGTTTGGGCCCTTGCGGCTGGGTATCTGTCTTTTCGCAACAGCACTTTTGGCTGAAAACCTCTGGCTGGGCCGGATTGGCGTGATATGAGGTCAGTCGGAAAATTTTGGCGCGTCTGTATCATGACGGACGTTATGGCCTGCCAGGCTGGAGGTGGAGTTTTGAGATGGATGCAAAACAGGGGGGAAAGGCTCAAACCAGCAGAGCGGAGCGGTTAGAGAGCCAACTTCGGGTCAATTTGAAGCGTCGCAAGGACCAAGCCCGCGCGCGTGCGGCCGGGAGAACTTCGCCTGAAGGTGTCGCTGGCAATAATGATAATGACCACGCGGGTGCGGCCGGAGATGGCACGGCATCGGACAGTTCAAGCTGAACAAGATGTAGATTGAGAACGGCCGGATCGGGCGCCAGCTTTCGCCTTGGGTGGGGGAACAGTCGCTCGTAAGACGCGGGGGGGCCGTTCCTGGGGACACGTCGTTGAAATTCATGCGCGATGCGATGGCGCCCCGGGCGATCGCGCACTCAGGGGCAACGGAAAGAGACATGGATCAGATTAAAATCGTTGGCGGTAACCGGCTGGTGGGAAACATCCCCATATCCGGGGCGAAGAACGCCGCACTGCCGCTGATGATCGCGAGCTTGCTGACGGACGACCGGTTGACTTTGAAAAACGTCCCCAATCTTGCCGATGTAAACTTGCTGTCGCGAATCCTGCGCAACCATGGCGTTGATCTGGCGGTAGATGGAAAGCGTCCCGGCGTTACCCATCTTGGCGAAACGTTTCATCTGACGGCACGTGATATCGTGGATACAACGGCGCCTTATGAAATGGTGTCGCGCATGCGCGCCAGCTTCTGGGTTCTCGGGCCATTGCTGGCGCGCATGGGGCAGGCACGGGTGTCATTGCCTGGCGGTTGCGCAATTGGGACGCGGCCTGTTGATTTGCACCTTGATGGGCTGAGGGCGCTAGGCGCCGAAATAGACATTGATGCGGGCTATGTCATTGCCAAAGCGCCCAAGGGGTTGAGGGGCGGGCGTGTGCTGTTTCCAAAGGTATCTGTTGGCGCGACCCACAACGTACTTTTGGCCGCGACGCTCGCCAAAGGTGAAACCGTTATTGAGAACGCGGCGCGGGAACCTGAAGTGGGCGATGTTGCAGCCTGCCTCGTCAAGATGGGTTGCCAGATCGATGGGATAGGTACGTCAACGCTTCACGTCCAAGGCTGCAATCGTCTGGAGGGCGCGGTTCATACCGTATTGCCTGACCGTATCGAGACGGGGACATTCGCCTATGCGGTGGCAGCGACCGGCGGTGACGTGACGCTGGAACATACGCGCATCGATCTGCTGGAGAAAGCCCTTGAAGTGCTCGACAATGTCGGTGCGACCGTTACGCCGACGAACACCGGCATCCGCATCGTTCGAAACGGCGATGGCATCAATCCGGTGACCATTGAAACGCAACCCTTCCCTGGGTTTCCAACCGACCTGCAAGCTCAGCTCATGGCTCTGGTGACAACCGCGCGCGGTACCAGCGTCATTCGTGAAACGATTTTCGAGAACCGCTTCATGCACGTTCAGGAGCTTGCGCGACTGGGGGCGGACATTAGACTGCATGGCGATACGGCCACTATCAAGGGCATGCCCGAGCTGCAGGGCGCGCCGGTGATGGCGACGGACTTGAGAGCATCGGTGTCGTTGGTGATTGCGGGGCTGGTTGCCAAAGGCGAGACGACGATCAACCGGGTTTATCATCTGGATCGCGGCTTTGAACGCCTTGAGGAGAAGTTGACGCGGTGCGGTGCCAATATCGTTCGGGTGGGCGCGGGCTAGAGCGTCGGGCGATCCGATGGAATCGGATCGGTGCTCTAGTTTTTTGGTTTGGTCGCATTTTCTTCGACGAACCGGCGTCCACTTCGCCGGAAAATGCTCTAGCTTCTTGTTTGGTCGCATTTTCTTCGATGAACCGGTGTCCACTTCGTCGGAAAATGCTCTAACATGGGGCGTCACCTGCGGTGATTGTTCCCGCCAACGCGTACGCCAAAGAACCTAACCAGCGAAACCAAATGGTCCCTCTTAAGCTTATCGCGCTCGATGCGGAGGATCTTGCTGTGCTTTCCGCGCATTTGCAGGATGCAGTGGTGCGTGTGGGTGACATGGCGTACTTGCCGCGCGAGACGCGGTTTGTTGCGGTGGTCAATCGTTACGACTGGGTCGGCGAAGGGGAAATCAGGCGCGGCAAGGACGAGCAAACCGGCGAACGACGGCGTACCGGCATCAGGTTTGAACGTGTGACAAGTGCGCAGATTCTTGGGATATCGCTGAAACAGAAGGATGACTATTTGTCACTGCTGGCGATGACCTTCGAGGCCCTGGGGGGTGATGATCCTGGTGGCAGTGTGAGGCTCGATTTTGCTGGCGGAGGGGCAATTAAGCTTACCGTCGAATGCATCGAGGCGGAATTGAAGGACCTTGGGGCTGCTTGGCGTGCCAAGCGCGTTCCCGACCACAGCGCGGAAGAGTGAGGTTTCCAAGCTGGCGTGGCCAGGTAGAAGAGGCGCATGCCGGGCGAAAGTACAACGATTGTGGTTGCCACACCGAGTGCCAAACAGACTAAGGTGCTGACTTTGGAGTTCGGAGGCCAATATCAAGATCTGAATCTGAGGCAAAATGTTCTTTGGCCCTTATAGGACTTAAAACAACGATCTAGAAAAGGGACTCGGAATATCGAGTTCAAGAACGATAAAAACAAGTTCTGGAGCGGCCAAACCGGCTGGAAACTGAAATGCCCAAGCGCCTGGACACTGCCGACCCCGGCTTCGAAGATGCCTTCAAGGCCTTCCTCGCCGAGAAACGCGAGGTGTCGGCAGATGTTGATCATGCGGTGCGCGAGATCATCGAACAGGTTCGTCAGGGTGGTGACAAGGCGTTGTCGGCGCTTTCTGAAAAGTTTGACGCAGTTGACCTGGATGCTCTTGGCCTACGCGTAAGCGAAGCTGAGATCAAAGCCGCACGGGCAGACTGCAGCGACGAAACCCTGCGGGCACTTGAGCTGGCGCGCGGGCGGATCGCGGAGCATCACGCCCGCCAACGACCCGATGACGACCGATACATGGACCATGCCGGGGTGGAGCTGGGACATCGCTGGACGGCGGTGGAATCTGTGGGCCTTTATGTTCCGGGCGGCTTGGCTTCCTATCCAAGTTCGGTGTTGATGAACGCGGTGCCAGCGCACGTCGCGGGCGTTGCGCGCATCGTCATGGTTGTGCCGTGTCCGCGCGGGCAGCTCAATCCGCTGGTGCTGGCGGCCGCGGACATTGCTGGAGTTGGCGAGATTTACCGAATAGGTGGCGCTCAAGCCGTCGCCGCGCTGGCTTATGGCACCGAGAGTATTGCTCCGGTGGTCAAGATTGTCGGACCTGGTAACGCGTATGTCGCGGCAGCCAAACGGCAGGTGTTTGGTACGGTCGGAATCGATTCGATCGCTGGACCGTCCGAGGTTCTGATCATTGCCGACCGTGACAACGATCCGGAATGGATTGCGGCCGACCTTCTTGCGCAAGCCGAGCATGACACTGCCGCCCAGTCGGTGTTGATGACGGATGATGCGGATTTCGCCAGCGCGGTCGAAGCGGCGGTGGAGCGTCAACTGAAGACGCTGTCGCGCGGTGAGATTGCCGCTGAGAGCTGGCGGGTCTTTGGCGCGGTTATTTTGCTGCGCTCGTTGGATGAAGCGCCAGCCCTGGCCGACCGGTTTGCTGCTGAGCATCTGGAGATTGCAACTGTTGATGCCGAGGCACTGGCGGCCAAGGTGCGCAATGCAGGCGCGATTTTCATCGGCAGGTATACGCCTGAGGTCATCGGTGACTATGTCGCTGGTTCCAATCACGTATTGCCCACAGCGCGCAGTGCCAGGTTTTCATCGGGACTTGGCGTGCTGGACTTCATGAAACGTACATCCATTTTGAAGCTGGATGGCAACGCACTCACTCATCTGGCGCCAGCGGCCATGACGCTAGCAAGATCAGAGGGACTTGAAGCGCACCGGCGCTCCGTCGAGATTCGCCTGGGATTGGGGATGGAGGGCGTGTGATGACTGGTATGGGGCCCGTTGAACAGCCGAGCCGGGCACGGCTCTTTGCCATCGACATCGATGACAAATCCATTGCGCGCAACAACGCAAATATCGAACACGAGCGTGAGGTGGCGATTTTCGATTTGCTTGACGGCAACTCGTTCACGGTGACAGGACGAGATGATGGCCCCTACCGGTTGCGGCTTTCGCTTGTCGACAACAAGCTACAGTTCGATGTCGGCACGCAAGATGATGAGAACATACTTTCGCATGGTCTTTCCCTGACGCCCTTCAAGCGCATCATCAAGGACTACTTCATGGTGTGCGACAGCTACTACGAGGCGATCAGGTCGGCACCGCCGTCAAAAATCCAGGCGATCGACATGGGACGGCGAAGCCTGCATGACGAGGGCAGCCGTACCCTGCAGGAGAAACTCTCGGGAAAAATCGACGTTGATTTCGATACCGCAAGACGGCTCTTCACGCTTGTGAGCGTGCTTCACTGGAAGGGTTAATCGAAATTGGATCGGCCACATCTGGTGAGTGTGGTCGCGCTTTTTCGCCGACGACGAAATAGGTCGCCTGCATTCCAACGCCCTTGATTTCGATCTCGCCGCGATCCTCAAAGACGAAAGCGTGTTCCAGGCGTTTGCGGCAGGCGGGGCATATCAAAATGTAACCGGGGCTACTATTGCTCTCAAGCCGGCTGGCGAGGTTAACGGTGTCACCCCAGACATCGTAACTGAACTTTTTAGTACCGATAACGCCAGCCATGACAGGCCCCGAAGCGATGCCAACGCGAATTGAAACGTCAAGTCCGGTCTCTTCGCGCATGCGCCGCATGAAGCTGATCATATCAAGCCCCAAGCGCGCTACACGTTCGGTATGATCTGGTGCAGTTTCGGGAATCCCTGCTGCTGCCATATAGGCGTCGCCTATGGTCTTGATCTTTTCGACACCGTGCTTTGCGGCGAGAGCATCGAACTCCCTGACAATGGTGTTGAGCAAGTCAACCACGCGCGCGGCACCAAGGCTGCGCGCGAGGGGTACGAAGCCTGAAATGTCGGAGAACAGTATTGAAGCGCTTTCGAAATTGTCCGCAATGAGCGTTTCGGGCTCTTTTTTCAAACGTTCCGCGATCTTGTCGGGCAGTATATTCCGCAACAATTGGTCGGTCTCGGTCTTTGCATTTTCGACAAGACGGAACGCATACCACACGGTTACGGCAATGAAGCTGAATGTTGTGATGGCGGCCTGGGTGTACAAATCATTCAAGACGCGCGGGTTGGGCGGAATGATTGCGACGCTTGGTGGATAGGAAAACCAGATGAACAGATGCAGGGCGAGGCCACCTAGCACGACCGCAATGGCGAGTTTGAGGCGGCCTAAGCCGAAGATGAAAAATGGAACCGCTGCACCGATTATAAGCAGAAGGGGTGTGCCGCCATCGCGCCCGATATAGGGGGCAATGCCTGTCAGTGCGGTGTATTCGGTGACGACGATCAGCAAGCCGCCTGCTATCTCGCTGAAGCGGTGGACGAAGGGAACAAATGCAACGAGCAGCGCGATGCCCAGATTAATCAGCACCAGGGGCCGGTATTCGGCGCCTTCGGTCAGGCTGAACTGAATGGCAAAGATCACCGTCGTGATGATGATCAGATAAGAAAACATGTTAAGGATCATCAAGCGGCGCTTGATGTCGGTAGGGTAGCCGGCCGTACCTGCCTCGGCCATCCAGGCCAAGCCCCTGGCAAGCTTGCGGAGACCAGGGAGATGGGCGATACGGGCAAGAAAATAACGTATTGCGCGCCGTAAATGTTTCATGGCTGTTTGAGCACCTCACCCACAAAAATCTACAGGCCGCAGTGTGCGTGCGCCAGGTCGCGCTATTCCTGACCGGCAACGTTGCCTAATTCTTCCAAATCACACGTCAGCTTGTTGCCTGTCCGGCTAATGGCGCCGCCAGCTTCCAGCATTGAAAGTGCAGTATTGACCTTGGGACGGCTGGCACCGATGAGTAGTGCAAGCTCACCCTGTGACATGCCCAAGTCAATCGTAATGCTGCCTTCGACCGCGTCGGGGTCCTTTTGGCGCGCGGCGGCCAGAAAGAAACGCGCCAGCCGGACTTCAATCGGGCACAGGGCAATCGCTTCAAGCTGCTGGTCAGCGTCGCGGATCCGCTTGCAAAGGAACTGCACTGCTGCTTCCAACAAGTGCGGGCGGGACTGAGCCAACCGCATAAATGCCGGACGGCCAAGGCTCATGACTTGTGTTTTAGTGACAGCGGTTGCATCGGCAGATCGCGGACCATCGTCCAGCATCGCGATTTCACCGAACACGGTTCCTGTTTCTGCGTGCGCAAAGGAAAGTTCGCGTCCTTCGGCGGTCAAAACGGAAAGGCGAACGCGCCCCTTGGTGACGAGGTACATTTCGCGGCCAATATCGCCGCGCGAGAAGATGAGTTGGCCGGAATCAAAATTCATTGGCCGCATTTCCGCCAACAACGCGCGGCGGTCGGCGTCGTCAAGCGGTTGAAACAACGCGGTGTCTTCTATGAACTTCAAAATATCATCGCTGGCGCCCATGGCGCATACTCCAAAATAATCTATCGGCAAATGTGGCTAACCCGCCTTTCGATCCGATGGAATCGGATCAACGGTCTAGTGTTCCGACTCTGACGCTTGGTTCCCTGTCGGGCCCCGACGCGTCAGCCCGGAACCCTAGCATTCTCATTGTTTGTGTTCTGGATTCATGATCGTTTGACGACCTTCGCCCGGGAATCAAACGTTCGATCCAGAACACTAGCTTCTTGGTTTGATCGCATTTTCGGCGACGAACCGGTTTCCACTTCCTCGGAAAATGCATTAGCGGCCATACTCGTATACCCCATGGGTGCCCCCCACTGGCAATCTCTTTGTTCGGGCTTGCTTTTCGCAACGGCTCTTTGCATTGTCGGCCACGCTGGCGAACCCGTTCTGCGCCGTCTTGACCTTAAGTTCGCGTCTCATTGTAGTGCCGTCATGCTGGCGTAACGTTGGTGAAACGTTGTCGTTTGGCGAAGGTGGGGATATTACCTGCTCGACCGCAGAGGGAGCATTCATGTCGTTGTCCAAGACCGCACTTCTCAATGTCCTTGGTCGCGGTGATGGGCCGCGCCGGGAAACTCTGCGCGAGGAGCGGGCGCGGGACAAGGCCAAACTGCCGGAAGACGAAACGCAGGCACGGCAACTGGTATTAGCGAGTGGCAGTCCGCGCCGGCTGATGCTGCTGTCGCAAGTGGGAATAGCTCCCGATGCCGTGCGCCCTGCTTCGGTCGATGAAACACCGCGTAAAGGTGAAATGCCTCGCGCGCTGGTTTCACGTCTGGCGCGCGCCAAGGCGGAGGCTGCGCGCAACCAGATCGCTAACGATCCGGATATTGCTGACGCCTATGTGCTGGCTGCCGATACCGTTGTGACTGTCGGGCGGCGCGTGTTGATGAAACCGCAGTACATCGAGGAAGCCGTTGCGTCGTTGCAGTTGCTGTCAGGCCGTGCGCATAGAGTTCTGACGGGCATTTGCATGATTACGCCCGACGAGCGACTGCGCACGAAAATCGTCGATACACGGGTTCGCTTCAAGCATCTGTCGCGTGCTGAAATCGAGGCTTATATCGCTTCGCGCGAGTGGCGGGGCAAGGCTGGCGGATATGCCATTCAGGGATTGGCAGGTGCGTTTGTCCAAAAAATCAACGGGTCTTACACCAATGTCGTGGGCCTGCCGCTGACTGAGGTTACGCAAATGATCGTGGCAGAGGGCTTTCCGGTTCACTATGCATGGGCCCGTGCTGCGGAGATCGAACCAGAATAGGAAATGGTTGATAGGCCTGCGCACGTTTGGGCCGGCAAGGGAGAGGCTCTCGGCCTGTGGTGAAGTCAAGCACGTCCAAATCAAAATCGAAGGCGAAGTGCCCGATCTGTGGTCAACCAACTGACATGGATTTCCGTCCGTTCTGTTCGCGACGCTGCGCCGACGTCGATCTTGCGCGGTGGATGAATGGTGTCTACGCCATTCCGGTGACGGACGCCGATGCGGATGAAGACGGCGACGACATCGGCGCAGAATTTTCTGCGGGAGCAGGTGGCCGCAGTTCTGATCCGGGTGCAGGCTCTGGCGGGGAGCGCTGAGCAAAAGCAGGGACGGCATGGGAGCCGTTGTCCAGATGCAGGCGCTGATGGGTTTGGTCGTTATTCCTTATATTCGTCTGGGCAGTTTCAACACAATGTTGTCAGAGCGGCGCCAGGAGATTGTTTCGCTGGAGCGCATTCCGATCCGATGGAAGCGGATCGGCGGGCTAGATCCGCGATCTGTTCTGGTGGGCTTCCTGGCGTCATTGCAATCGGCGGCTTTGATCGACCTCATCAGTCCTGCGTGAACAAATCTTCGCGGGTGTTTGAGGCGCGTTCTTTGCTCATCGTTGCGGCCACTCAACACAATCTTCATGCGGTTAATGTTTTGACAACTTTTGCCATGCGAGGGCCGTGATCCGGCCAAGCGAATCATCCAGATTCAACTTATGAGAGAGTCTGGTTCGGTATATGCAACCCATGTTGCGAAAGACTGGAAGTCAGTGGCGTTGGCGCTGGCCAGTGGTCTGATTTTTATGACTGGTTTTGCGGTTGAGGCGCCCGCGCGCGTCGTGCCGCCGCATCAGGTCGTGGGCACGGCTGACGTTGTCGACGGCGACACGATTGACATCAACGGTCAACGTATTCGTCTGGAAGGCATCGACGCACCTGAGAAGGCGCAGGTGTGTACCCGCCGGTTGTTTGGAACGTGGAAATGCGGAATGGCGGCAACGAAAGCGTTGTGGCGGATGGTGAAAGATAAGACGGTAACGTGCGAACGGCGTGGCACGGACAAATATGGCCGCATGCTGGGCGTTTGCTATGCCGACGGCGTGGAGATTAACCGCAAAATGGTGCGGGACGGCAATGCCTGGGCTTTCGTTAAATATTCCGACATCTATGTTGCGGAGGAAACAGAAGCCCGGACTGGTAAGCGCGGCGTTTTCGCAACCGATAATCAGCCGCCGTGGGATTACAGGACCAGGCATTGGGCGTATGCCAAAGAGCAGGCACCGGCCGGCTGCGCAATTAAAGGCAACGTTACACGTAATGGCCGCATTTATCACATGCCCTGGAGCCCGTTCTATGACCGAGTTGCTATCGATGGAGCGCGCGGCGAGCGTTGGTTCTGTTCGGAACAAGAAGCACTTGCTGCAGGTTGGCGTCCGGCAGGCGGTTCCTAAAATTTAAAAGTGCGTTTGAGTTGAATGAGCTGGTGAGGCCGGACAAGTCCGGGTCTTCACCGGCTTTTTCATTTTAAACGCAAGAATGCGCAGCATATGTTGGGCTGGTTGGCCCCCTTCAGGGGGTGGCTCGACTTTTGAGTTCGAGACCGGCAATATAAGCTGATGAGGTCACGTAACTTTGGGTCCGGACCGGTCGCAGGTTTCTGGAGATGACTTAGAATGCCAAATAACAAGAAAAGATCAGATTTTTCGGCGTTGTACGCGCGCAGACTTTCTATTCTGGTTGGTGTGGTTGCGGTTCTGGTTTGTGCTCTCAGTGCAGAGCGCGCGGTTGCTGGTGAGGGAACCTGGAACGGTCTGAGCGGCGATATTTTCGGCAGCAGAACAATTCATAACGGCCAGGGCATTGTAAAACTTGGTGCACCAACCCGTCCTGAGGATCAACGTGCCGTACCCGTTTCGATCGATGCGCAGTTCAACGACGGCCGGACCGTCAAATCGGTGACGTTGGTTGTTGACGAAAACCCGATGCCGGTGGCTGAAGTCTTCACCATGGGAGCCAACCAACGTAGCGTTTCGCTGAAGACCAAGGTGCGGCTCAATCAGCAGACCGATGTGCGCGCCATTGTCGAAGCCAGTGACGGCGAACTTTATATGGCGTCGCGGCTGGTGAAATTCGCTGGTGGGCAGGCGGCGTGTGCGGCTCCTCCGACAGGCAATCCTGAAGAAATCGCTGCCAACATGGGTAAGATGAGCCTTGAGCGGGTAGCAGCAGAGGGTAATGCCACCTCCATTGTGCAGCCGGTTCGTTTGAAGATTTCGCATCCCAACCACACGGGCATGGCCCTCGACCAGCAGACATTGCTCTACATCCCGCTGCGCATGATCACTGAACTGGAGGTTCGTCAGGGTGAGGTTAAGCTTTTCGATATGAAGGGCTCCATCAGCATTTCGGAAAATCCAGTGTTTGAATTTCCTGTTTCTCTGATCGGGGCGGATGCGCTCAAGGTTGTCTTGAAGGACAGCGAGGGAACAGAGTGGGTGCGCGTTCTGCCGATCCACGCGGGCAGTTGAGGGACGATCAACAGCGGCGCCAGGAAACCGCCCGGAGCCGATGGCGCCGCCGCTCTTATTTTTGATTGGCTTTATTCCGATTAGAAATATTTCGTCTCTGATCTGGCAACATGGCTGTCGATGGTGATCGATTTCACAATTACGACGACCTTTCTACCAATCGCCAGGCCGAGTCTGCGCACTGAGCGATGCGTCACGCGAGACATGAACAACGCGGTTCCGCACGCCACCTGAACATCAACAAATGTCCCGGCGTCTTCGCGCATGTCGGTGATGATGCCTTCAAGCATGTTGTTCGCGCTTAGGTTTTCAACGACACCTGTGGCCAGCACGACGTCGCGGGCACGCACGCGAATGCGTATGTTGCTGCCTATTGGAGCGTTGGTCAAAGGAACGGCCAGCCGCCCGCCGTCAAAGCGCAAGTCTGTGATGTGGTCGCGGGTATCGTGGGCAACAACTTCAGCGGCAATTACGGCGCCAGCTTCAAAACGGCCTGTGAGCGGGAAAAGATCGAGACGTGAAAGCATGTCGGCAACCGGGCCGGATGCCACGTTGCGGCCGTCAGATATCAACAGCAGCCGATCGGCCAGGGCCGCCACTTCGTCAATGGCGTGGGTCACGTAAAGGACAGGTAGGCCGAAGTCACGTGGTAGCCGGGCGATGTAGGGAAGGATTTCACGTTTGCGCCGACCATCTATGCTTGCAAGTGGTTCGTCCATCAGGATGAGACGTGGGGCCGTTAGCAAGGCGCGGGCAAGCGCCACGCGCTGGCGCTCTCCGCCAGACAGCGTCGTTGTGTGACAGGCGAGAAGCCCGGCCAGGTCAATAGCCTCAACAACCTTATCGAAGGACAACAAGGGATTTTTAGTGTGGGCGCGCCTGGCGGCGTACATTAGATTGCTGCGAACATCGAGGTGTGGGAACAGACGTGCATCTTGAAAGACCGTGCCAACAGGGCGACGGTGTGCCGGTATCGCAGCGGCACCGGTTCCGTTCTGCCATGTATTGCCTGCAAACAGCACACGACCATCGGCGCGTGTCTCAAGGCCGGCGATCACGCGTAACAAGGTCGTCTTGCCGGAGCCTGATTGTCCGAATATCGCAGTGATGCCGGCAAGTGGGATTGTCTCGGCTATTTCCAGTTTTAGCCCTTCGCTGGAAAGGCGAAAGTCGAGTTCAAGCGCCGGGGGCTGCACGGGCATGCGCGAGGCGTCTGCCACCTGTGCGCCGTGCGTTACAGTGCGTGATGCAGCTTGTTGTGGTTCTTTGCCTAGCTCGCGCATCAACCGCCTCAACCAACACGAACCGGAAAGCGCCGGTTCATGGCGAACACGAACAACAACGCTATGAATGAAAACGCAAGCATCAGGGCTGACAGCATGTGCGCTTGCGTGTAGTCGATCGTCTCGACATGCTCGAAGATTGCGATCGAAACAACTTTTGTTTGTCCGGGGATGTTGCCTCCGACCATGAGCACGACGCCAAATTCTCCGATTGTATGAGCGAAGGTGAGGACGGCGGCGGTGATGTAGCCGCGTTTTGCAAGCGGCGAAGCGACGGAAAAAAAAGCATCCAAGGGAGATGCGCCCAAGGTCGCGGCGGCTTCGAGTGGGGACTTACCGACGGATTCGAATGCTGATTGCAGGGGCTGCACCGCAAAAGGCAACGAATACATTACAGACGCTACAACGAGCCCGGCGAAGGAAAAGGTGAGCGTGGTGCCTGTTACAGTGCGCCAGAAGTTGCCCACGAGTGCGTCCGGGCTCATGGCGATCAACAGATAGAAACCTATAACCGTAGGGGGGAGAACCAGTGGTAATGCGGTTATGGCTTCGATAACAACTTTGGCGCGCGACTGCGTGAAGGCGAGCCACCACGCCAGAGGCGTTGCGATGAGTGCCAGAATGAGCGTGGTGACCGCGGCGAGCTTGAAACTCAATACGATTGGGCCGAAGTCCAGGGCTTCAATCATTGCGTAGGGGTGTCCATTTCGTAGCCGTACCGTTCCATGGTCGAGCGAGCAGCATCACTCTTCAAAAACTTGTAAAATGCTTTTGCCGCGGCATTGTCGGTTCCCCTCTTCAACATGATGGCGTCCTGCTTTATGGGGTCGTGCATCGTCGAGGGGACCAGCCAGTAGGAACCTGCTACTTCTTTTTTATCCGATTTCAATTGCGACAGCGCAACGACACCAAGTTCAGCATTGCCGGTTGCGACGTGCGCGAAGGCTTGACCTATGTTGGTTGCAAAAACGAGCCTTGGTTTCAGGGATGCCCAGAGTGCCAATTTTTCAAGCATCTGTTTGGCAGCAGCGCCATATGGTGCAAGTTTCGGATCGGCAATAGCAAGCACATGATAATCGTCGCGCGCGAGAATCGCATGGCCATCACCTGTGGCACAACGTGTTTTGTCGCGGCTCCAAATGGCGATCCTGCCGACGGCATAGGTAAAGCGCGTTGTGCGAACGCCGTCTCCTGCTTCCTCCAGCATGGCAGGTCGCCGCGTGTCTGCTGCGAGGAATATGTCGAAGGGTGCGCCTGCCTTGATCTGTGCGTAAAGCGCTCCGGTGGACCCGGTGGATATGGTGACTTTGTGCTTGGACGTATTTGCAAATCGCTCCGCCAGTTCGTGCGCTGGTTCTGCAAAGTTGGTCGCAACGGCAAGTCGTGCCGTTTCTGCAAACGCGGAATGCGACAGGCTGGCAGCAAAAAGGGTTGCTGTGATTGCGATCAGGCAGAGTGTGAAGGTTGGACGTATAGCTCGCTGCAAACGTGCCGACAGGTGGCGATAGCCGGCAGGTTGGCCGTTAGCCGCCTGGGAGAGCTTCTGGGTTTTTGTTCCTGCCTCTAGCCTCATGCCATTTGCTCCTCCAGCCTGCGACGCCATTCCGATATGTACAAAATGCCATATCGCAGATCAAGAACCGATGACATGATTAGAGGCATGGGGTGGGGCGACCATCCGCACCCTGGGGCATACCCTCAAGTGGAGGTTTTCGAGGCGGCTTTATTTTTGGGTTTTGGTTTACGTTTTGGTTTCGCTTCTGCCTTTGGTTTGGGCGCCTTGTTGAGGTGATCGTCATTGACGCCTTGGTCTTTCGGCTTGCAAGGCGTGCGTTTGGCATGGAGCTTTTGCAAATTTTCCAGCCGGGCAAGTTCCGGGGCTATTGCTGTTTCCGTCAATGCTTCCATGTTGCGGAATGTGGCCAACACCTCTTTGCCAAGTGGTGTGAGACAGGCGCCACCGCCAGATTTTCCGCCTTTGCTGGCTTCAATGAGTGGTTGGGGGAAGTCGCAGTTCAGGGCATTCATCAATAACCATGCGCGCTTATAGCTCATGCCAATGCGGCGTCCCGCGGCGGCGATTGAACCGGTCTCGTCGATACCTTCCATGAGGTCGGCCTTGCCTGGCCCAATTCCCGTACCCGGATTTAGCAAAATACGTAGCCGGACGCTTCGCTGCCGTTTGGCCATCCTTTCTCTTGGACGTGATTTCATGACGTTTTTTAGGTGCTCCAGTGCACGGCGCATGTTTCCGGCCACGGCTGGCTGGCTTGTTTTGGCTGCCCGCACACATCATAGGATTTTCCGAAGCTTTTGTCGTCTTGCGGCTGCTCTGGGGCAGATGAGCCGGGAGTGGGTATAAAACGATGGACTGTTGACTGCTTGCGCAGCCATTTCACTGGTTGCGTAGGCCAAGCATCTGGCTATAGTGCGCCGCTGTTCCAAGCTCCGTTTTGTTTGTGGCGAATCGCCAGCGGGATTTGGACTTCTGATCTGAGCGTGTTTTTTGACTGCCGTACGCCGCGCTTTAGTTGATAATACCGAGGGTCAGGCATGGAGGGGTGGCCGAGTGGTTGAAGGCGCACGCCTGGAACGCGTGTGTGCGGGAAACCGTACCGAGGGTTCGAATCCCTCTCCCTCCGCCATAAGCGATTGATTTAACAGACTTTTTTGGTTTAAGGCGTGATTCGAACTTCGTCCGAAGTGTCCGCCGGTTAGCGGCGCAATGCCATTCTGTCTGCGACCGAGAGACCGGTTTGGTGTGGGTTCCGCGAGGCTGCACTGGCCAAAGTCTCCTATCGGGTTTCGAGTGGTCCGGTTGTCGACAGAGCCGATCGCTATGCACTCGCAAATCGCGGCGCTGGAATGATGAAACCACCGTCGGGTTTCGACGGCGGTTGGCAACACTTCGATGTCGTTGCAGCATTCATTCGTATCCAAGTTGCCCGCGTCGGTCTGACCAGCGTCGAGCCATTCGGCCTCCGCCCAAGAGCTTGATGGCGCTCAACTCGGATGGCTGGCGACCTAATGGCCGCCAAATCACCAGCTTGGCGTAATGCCAAGCACCGGGCGCAATGGCGCATGACGCTCGAGGTTTACGCCGGAGCGCTGAATGACAAGCTCGTTGATGAAATCACGACTGAGGACGTGCTTGCGGTTCTTCAACCTATCTGGTCGACGAAACCGGAGACGGCTTCGCGAACGCGCGGACGAATTGAGGCTGTGCTTGATGCTGCGCATGCACGTGGGTTTATTGCTTCTGGCACTGCAAACCCTGCGCGCTGGCGCGGACATCTCGACCACCTTTTACCAAAACGCGACAAGCTTTCACGCAGACACCACGCTGCATTGGCATGGGAGGAACTGCCCGCTTTCATGCACGAACTGCGAGAACGACCGGCCACTGCTGCCCGCGCGCTGGAGTGGTGCATTCTGACGGCGGCACGCATCGGCGAGGCGCTCGGCACCCGCTGGCGCGAAATCGATCGCGAAGGTGAGGTGTGGGAGTGTCCGGCTGAGTGCATGAAAGCGGGCAAGTCACATCGGGTGCCGCTCTCGCCGGCGGCGTTAGCTCTTCTCGACAGCATGCCGGCTGGCGGCCCTGACGATTTTGTGTTTCCGGGTGCGAAACACGGCAAGCCGCTTTCCAACATGGTAATGAAGGCGCTCTTCAAGCGCATGGGACGCGACAACATCACCACGCACGGCTTCCGGTCGACGTTCCGCGACTGGGCTGGGGAGGCAACCTCGCATCCGCGCGAGGTGTGCGAGGCGGCGTACTAAAGGCACGTGGGATTTTGTGTCGATCTTGCGAGCTACGCTCACCGGTTGGGCCGATGCCATACCGCGTGAAGCTCTTCCGCATTGGCTGTGTATGTTCGACGCGCTGACTGCGGAACAGCATGCTTATCGGGATTTTCCGATAACGGATAGGGCATGGCAACGCTGGCTTGGTTGCAACAACAAGCTCCATGTGCGCTCCACAATTGCACGCCTTCAAAAGGCGACGATGATCAAAGTGGAAGGCGATCGCGTCGTTGAGATCCCTGCGGTTGACGAAGTCTGGCGTAACCGTGCCGAACAATCTGAACAGAAGCGCAAGAACCGTGCGGGCAAGAGTTCGTCACCTACAAGCGGCAACGATGCCACGACCCAACCACCACTTTTCTCGACGCCACCGCCAACCTCAAAACACCAGGAGAAACAATCGATCGAGATGACGGTCGTTGCACAATCGTCTCACGACAAACACCTACACCTACACCCATACCCAAACCCACACCCACACAAAAACCGATGTTCTTCACCCACGCCCCCCTCGCACGCAATTGGCGACCTGAGTACAGAAACAGTAGCTTCTATCGCACCTAGCAACGCGAATGGGCTCGGTAGTGATTTCAAGCACTCGCCAGCGTTGAGCACCCGCCACCTCGAAATGGAGAAATCGAGGGCTCGCCCAAGTCCGGAATTGCAAGCACAGGTTCGGGGAAACCGACACTGAGGTTGAACTATGCGGCACCACTACGATGCCACGGCACTCTCCCCGCAGCAGGAACCGTTTGCACGAGCCTATGTTAGGCTCGGCAATGGCCTTGAGGCTCACCGGTTGGCCTAGCTGTTTAGCCCGCGGTCGTTACGGCGATAATTTAAGGTGCGGTGTGTTCTGCAAGCGCGCTGGGAAAGCACGCGCCTTGCGACAGAAACCAAAGAACGTGACCTCGGCCAGTACTGGCCACGCTTTGGCCGGCATGCTTGCTCTTCAGACGCACGTGTTGGGGTGTCGATCAGATTGCTTCCCTCTCAGACCGCTGCATGCAACGACATACCGGCCATCGCCGCCATAAAGCATTGTCTGCCGCTCACCTCAACACATGCGGGCGACTTACGGTTGCCGTCGCCGACCATCGGGGCAATCATAAGATTCGTTAGGATGGTCGGCGCGAGAGGACGGAATGGTCGGCAAAGCACAGAACACCGCTCCGGATCGCGCCCAAGCGCACGGCCGCACACGCTTTCAACGCTGCCGACCATCGAGTGTAACACCAATAAAAGCCAATACGTCTACGCTCCGGCCAGCAAACCGACATGTTGGGCATTCAATGTTCGGCGGCATGTTCAGGAAAGGCGCTGCCGGTGCATCACAGAAGACAGGAATGCAGTCGAAAGCTGTTGTGGCCAGGACAAGCCCTGCGCGACCGAAGTCCGCCATGCAAGCGGCTCAGTGCTTTTTGGCATGGCTTTATGAGCATGACCTTTGCCGGGAGTGGGCAGTCGACGACGTTTGGTATCTCGCCGAGTCGGACTTCGCCGAAGGGCTTGACGTCGACCTCCCACCACGACGCGTGTTCCTCGGAGCGTTGAAGAAACTGGAAGGTGTGCAAGTGACCCAGGACAGGCGGATCTACAACCGCGCTGGGCAAGCTGTTCGCAAGACGACCTTCTACAGCTTTATGGTAGTGCCAACCAAAATCGTTCGGCGCCAAGCCTCGCCTGCCTGATCGTGGTAGGGGCTGGACCTTAGATCGCGTTCACTTTTCACAGAATCGCGCAGGCGATCTATCTTCTTTTATTTCTCGCCGTGTTCTTCACGCCGAACCGTGGCACACTTCGGCTGAACATGCTCAAAATCAAAAAGCTCCAGTAACGGTTGCTCCACTCCGTGGCTGTTGGGTGTGCAGGCAATTATATCCCCACAGATTAGGGACCGTGTTCGCTAGGTATTGTCTGCGGGGTCTTGGAGCCCTGAAGATCGTGCATTTTAAAGGACAGAAAAACGCGATTTCGGATTCGCGGTTGAGATGGCTAAAAATCCGAATTTCCTAGCTTTTGCGGTGGTCAAAACCGAAATATGCATCGGGGAAAGTCGTACAATGAAGTAGCGTTTCGGCTCCGGTATGAATCCAGCTACCTGCTACGGTCGGTTCTTATCCAGCTTTCGATTGATTACCAGCCATTGCGTCCGCTGCTTTCGTCGTCCTGGTCAGCATCCCTGGCTTCAACACCTGCACCGTCCACTTGCCATCCGGCCCTGGCCGCAGCGCCTTCAAACCCGTCTTAGCAAAGCGTGCCTTCAGCACCGCCTCCAGTAAGCGCCCCACCGCCGCCGGGTCGCCCACAGCTTCAACCAGCCATGGCACGGCACCGCTCGCCCACTCATCGCCACGCAACCGCAGCGGCTGGCGTGCCTCTTTCATCAAACGCTGATCGACCTCATCCGACACTTGCGCCCAGATCACGCAGGCGACAGGGACGGTGAACCCAGTCTCCTTCGACTGCGCTTCGGCGATGGAGAATTGACCGCTCGCCACGGCCGGCGCGGCCAACCATTCAAGGTCTGCGAGGTAATAGTGGCGATAGCGTTCCGCTTTCATCAGCAGGCTTGCGACAGCACCGAACGATTGCATCATGCGGTGCGAGGCTTGCGTGTTGGTGGCCTTCGCATTGTTGCCGTTGGGCGTCGCGGTGGTGCTCGTTGTCATCTGTCATATCCTCAAAAGCGGGAGGCCTACGTAGCGTGGTTGAGACCGCTTGGACAAACGCGCGCAAGCACGTCAAGAGGGCTGGACAATTTAATAATACGATGACTGATCTACCGTATACGATTTTTGATCCACTCTATTGATATATAGAACATACTATGCCAGCGTGCGCAAAAATCAGCTGACGGCATGTTTCGGGGGGGGGCGTGGCATTTGGTTTTCTTGATTGTTGGGGGCAGCAAATCAATCTGGCGATGTCGGCTGCAACCATATGTTTCTTCAGGGCTGATTTAGAATCGCAAGCCACATTGTGCGGGGCGTCACAGGTGAGATATCTTGTGCCATGTTGTCGGGAAACTCGAATTTGGAGCCCTACAACATGACGGAACATCGTTTCATCGCCTATGTCACGCTGGCCGATACGGACATGTGCCGCGTCACAGCGCAAACCATCGTCGAGCGCGTAAAGACGCGGTTCGGCGGCAAGATCTCCATGGATATCAAGCCGCCAACCAGCCAAGCAGGTGGCATTCTCATCGATATCGACGGTGTGCTGATCACGGTCATGTTGATCGACAAGCCATTGCCACCGGACGCCACAGAGCGGGCACTACAGCTCGATCGCGTATGGCCCGACGCACGCGAAACCATCGCCAGGAACAAGGCGCATGTGATTATCGCCACGCTGAACCCGATCACGAACCACGGACAGGCCTTGAACAGCGCTGCCTATGTGAGCTTCGTCGCCGCGTCTGTAATGGATATGACGAATGCTACGTCACTGGTGTGGGAAGCAGGCGATGCCATCACCAAAGCTGAAACATTCCAGCAAGCGACTGACGCATTGGCTGAAAAGCAGTTGCCGGTGCTGTCGTGGATGAGCCTTGCGATTGGGCAAGGACCACCGACTGCGACAGGTGCGCCGACCGTAATCATGCGAACCAGGGGCGTGGCGCCGTTCGCGGGCCGCGAGATCGAGTTCGCGCCCAGTACGTGGCCGCCAGCGCAAATGGCAGACCGTGTGATCGGTACGGCACTCTATCTCATGCAGCGCGGACCCGTGGTCAAGGACGGGGATACGTTGGGCAACACATCCTCAGAGAGAATTACTGTTCATTTGGAAGGTGAAACAGTCCGGCTGCAGCTTGAAGGTGTCTCGCAATGGGTCTGAGCAAGTCTTTCTCAGTGCAACAAGTCATGTGCAATATGAACTATGTGGACTCATTTTCGTTCGATTTGCCACGCATGGCCGATGTGCCGCTGTTTGATATCACGCGCCGGTCATACATGGGGCGAAGCCTCCACGGTACGACCGATATTTCTAATCCTGCTCTGGCCCCCTCGCTTTTGTGCGGTGAGTGGATTCCTGAAGAACTATTGGGACGCTTTCCAAGGGAAATAAAGGCTGTTCGCGCTCGTGCTGAAGGCAGGTCTCGTCCGGCTATCAAGCAGGATGTTCTCGAGGGTTGTTTGCTCGTATCTGAGGAATGCAGAGTATTCATGGAATCGGTGGAGCCGGGTCGTCACCAATTCATTCCTGTGACCCTCGAAGCGCTGAGTGGAGAGAAGTATCGCTTTTTCTTTTTCAACTGCATGAACTGGGTACCCACCAGTGAATTATTCGACCTATCGGGAAAGGCTATTGACGGTGTCGTGCCATGCGAGATCGTGGATAAGGCAAGGAATACCAAATTCCCTTCGATGCAGGTCCGATACAACGCCAAGCCACCGCTACGGAAGGAGCACTTCTTAGACGCTGTTATCCTTGTTGAAGGGGTAAGAGCGGTCGAATGCAGGCCATCGGTCATAGGTGGCGATCTTCGTTACTTCTGCCGGGGAGAGTTCCGCGAAAAGTTTAAAGAGACGCAGCTTCGGGGGTTTCTCTTTAGTAAACCTTACGTTTTGAAGTAGGCACCGAGTGCTGCAATTTAGCCGTTTTATCAAAACTTAGATTGGAGAGCACCGGATGTCATTCGAGTCTGATTTCAGTGAATCAACTGCGCCGGATGTCTATCAACTTCGAGTGACTGTGTCGAATGCTCTGGAGGGTCAGAATTTAGGGTCGGCTCAGGCACACCATGTCCTGCCAGGTGCCTCGATAAGAGCAAATCCATTAGTCCGGGATTGGATGCTCTCGTTGGAGGCAAATGGGCTTTACAAGCATAATGATATCTCAAACGCACTCATTATGCCTACGACTGACAATGGTTCGATCGCAACAGGGATTGCCAAGCATTATGGTTCTCATCTGGGAGCCCCCACTGGGGCGACAGACGGATACAATAAGTACGTGGCTGATGGTTTGAAGGCGATTCGCGAACAATGGCTTGTGCACCAAGACGACGCCTTAGCAGCGAAACAGATAACGGGCTTTCAGAATCACCTTCGCGCAGGTCTCACGGCAGGATTCGGTGTTGGCGATAAATGGGTTCGTCCTGAACTTGCCTTGCAGAGCACGGACCCTCTGTTTGCGGCTGATGGTGCGAGCCCTCGGGGGGAGGACTTCAACTGGGAACGGCTTACGAAGGACCCGTGGTATCAGCAGGGAGTGTTTGGCAGTGGGCAGTCAAACTGGGCTGATCCGGCGTTCGACATCTTTTCTGATGGAAAAATTATTGATGCCGAGACGCGAGCAAGACTGCGAATAAGCGTCGACAAACTTGATGTGACCAAAGCAGGTTACATCGCCGCGATGGAGGATGCCCTCAAGGCTGCCGAGGCCCAAAATACTGGTTCTCACCTCCCTAGCAACTCTGCGGGCAACAAACTTCATTTTGCCCAGAATGCTGGTGACAAATTCACTATATTGGCAATGATGGTCACGTTTGGCGCAGTGATGCAGGCTGCGTTTTCCACCCCCGCTGCCGCTGAGGCGACAAAAGCAGAAATACAAAAGCACCTTAATCCGGAAGCGTTGGAGAATGGCGCTTGGGTGCTGACAGAGGGACTTTTCAATGAGCAGCTGAAGTATGCGGCTGCTCGAATTGCTGCTGGCCCTGTTGGTACTGTCGCATTGACAGCGCTGGATGCTTACGGCGCTGCCCGCGGCGCAATCAAAGCTCTCAAAGCAGCATACCCAGACGTGCCGCTTTGGGGGGCGATTGATACGGTACTCGATCAGTTTGAAGCGGAGCTCAAGAAAGCAGGACAGTCCATCGCGCAGGCCGTGGTTCAGGCACTCGGCTTCACTGATCTCGTCTCCGTCGACGGCATCGAGGCGCCCGGCGGTTTGATGGAAGCCCTAGGTGGCGATGGTTCGCAGCTCATGTGGGTGACAGGAAAAGCCAAGGTCGATGGTCAAGACGGCAATGACTGGATCATTCACCTGGGCGAAGGCGAGATGATCGGCGGTGCTGGCGATGACAAACTCGTCTCTTGGGGCGCGAAGAAAGATGGCAACGCAACCGGCATGACAATGAGCGGTGGCGATGGTGACGATATTCTGATCTCGCTCTTCGGTGACGGCAGCTACATGTATGGTGGCGACGGTGGCGACATCTTCATCAGTTGGTCCGGCGAAGACCACATGTTTGGCAATGACGGTATCGAAGCCTCTGACAATGAAGAAGACTGGTACTTCATTTCGAACAACACATTCATCCACAATGCTGGTGTCGAGGATCACGTTTTTCTTGGCCCGTTCGTTGCCCATGGCGGCGTGAAGACATGGTGGATGGAGGGGCAGTTTGCCTACAACATGCCGTTCCATGGCTATTTCAGCGCCATGCCGACGGTGGCGCTGCCGGCCATGGCGGCCCTGGCGCCATTGATGGCTGTCAGCGCCCGAGTCGATGTCTTCTCATCGCTCATGTTCCGCTATGCGGTGTCTACGACGCATCAATTAGTGATTCAATCGTTTCTGGGCGCAGGACAGGCGGTTGTCGAGGGCTATGAACTCGACCTGGAGACCGGGATCGGCACGGCGGGTATCACAGTCTACCAACAACACCTGGTCGAAGGCTTCACGCTGGCGGAAGTGCGCAAGACCCTGAACCTTGCCTTGAAAGCCGGCTTCGGCGTTGGTCTCGACGGCGAAGACCCGCTGATCCTCGATCTTGACGGCGACGGCTATGATCTTGTGCGCCGGGATGCTGCGGGTGTTTATTTCGATCTCGATGGCGATAGTTTCGCTGAGCGGACGGCCTGGGTGGCGCCCGACGATGGCTTCCTGGTCCGCGATCTCAACGGCAATGGCCAGATCGACGACATCACCGAGATGTTCGGTACGGCGGCAACGCCCGGCCTCACCATGCTCGCCGCTCTCGACAGCAACGGCGATGATCGCATCACGTCAGCCGATACGGACTTTGCCACACTCAAGGTCTGGCGCGACCTTGATGGCGTGGCATCGAAATACCTGCCAAACTATCTGGGCTGGCGCCGTGCAATCGAGCGCGACCACGGTCGCCTCACACCTCATCACATGCTCGCCGAGGCTATCGGATGAAGCGAAACATCAAGCCGGAACAGAGCCAAGCACTTCACGTTATCCGCCACCAGCGTTTCGGGGTAGAACTCATCTACCGTGGCGAAGTCTGACTGGATCTTTACTGGTCCGAAGACCATCGCCAGTTCTACGCGTTTCGCGGCCATGGGGTCGCTCATGAGTTCCTGCCGCAATGTGGCGAGCTCTCATTCAATTCTGAAATTGGTGCGCCGCTCATGGAGTGTGATGTGTCCAGTAACAGGATTACTGGGCAGCGCTGTTCCGGATTTTCCGCGAATTTTACATCACTGAACGGCTGTTGTTCGAAATTGTCCATATCTCACGCCAAATCTGAAAAGCCTCAACGCGAAATACGTTGCTGAGCCGACCGTGAGTCAACCTTTACACAATCACTTTATGCGCTATCTGAGCATAGAGTCTTATGGTGACAACCAGTCCGGATTAAATCCGGAAATCCACAGAAATAGGGAAGTAAGCAGCGGATAAATACCGTTCGTTACTTCGTTGCGGCTTCGGGTTTTGATCAATCCAACTACCGCCTTGATTCAAGGAGGGCTGTAGGAAACCCCAAGCTCGTCATGCCGACCTAGAGTTGCCGCCGTTATTTTCGCAAGGAGGCGCACACCATGGCAAAGCTCCGCAGGATCAAGGGCTAGAAACAAGCATTCGGGTCTGAACACCGGAAAGCTTCTGATCGCCAATCAGTTTAAGGGACCGTGTTGGCCGGAACGTGTCTGCGGGTCCTTGGAGCCCTGAGAATTACCCGTTTTGGGGTTCGAAAAAACCAGACTTCGGGTTCGCTTTTGGAATCAGAATTTCAGTCAAAAAATCCCGTAAAAACGGCTTTTTATAGCTTCTAACTATCCGAAGAAACTGAACTCAGGGCAGGCGGAAGACTTCGGTTTCAGTCCGACATTGCGACCGGTCCCTCAACGACGCATTCGTCATGATTACTTCCGCTTGACTGCCTGGCTCTATTCACCATCCAGCACGCAACAACTCCCGTAAACAGTCAATAGACATTCACCGCGCGAAGTAACCCATCGCAACATCAATGACCTTTCGCCACTTTGTGCCGCGCGCCCGCGCCGCTTCGATCTCGCCATCGATGACATCCGGTTCGGCCACACGCATCGCCTCGATCAATTCGCGGGCCTGCTGCAGATCCTTGAAGCGCTTTGGCGAACGGCCGGGCCGCAATTGCGAGACAATGAGCTTGTGAACCGCGAAACGCTCCGGGGATGGCACTTGCACGTGAACCCCGGGACCATGGAGAGCTACAACACTGATTGCTTCGCTGATGAGGTAATCCATGTAGGGAAGCGGCTCTGCAGAACACTGTAACGCCTTGAGCGGCACGGGCTGTGCGGAGCGGCCCGGTGTTGTTACAACATCAACCTCAAGTTTCGTTTCTGTTGAACGGAATTTCTTGGGCAGTTTGTCATCGCGGCTCATCAACGCCGTGAAACTCGGATCAGCGCGCTTCAGGATCTCTTCAAGCGGTTCGCCATCAACAGCGCGCGGCGCTGCAAACCGAAGCACAGATTGGTCGATATCTTGCGTCAGCAGTGCGCTGCTTGAGAGATGGAAGCCAATCACATTTGGATAGAGTTGAAAGGCGACAGTGCCTATGACCACCATGCCAGCGTCGAACAAGCCAGCATCAGCGATTGCCGCCAGCACGCGCCCAGTCGCCGCATTGGGACCGGATAGCCCCGCCCGCTTCAGTGTTGTGACAGTCTTGCGGTTTGCGCGAGCGTCGTCCGCCGCGCGCCGATGTGCCGCCGCCTTCGCCTCGGCGAGTTCATCTCCTTCGGTGCCGAGATAGACTTGACGTCGCACTGCACCGGGAAACGTTGCATAGATACGGCGTTGCCCGCCAACTGTACGTCGCGAGATGGATGCCGCAGGAACGGTGTCAATCCCAACGCGCTGGGTCAGGTCAGCGTAGAGCGTGAGAAGGTTGAGAGGAATCGATTTCATCGAAGTCATAGTATACAAGTTTGCAGGTTTGTATACTATGCGCAATACTGTTGGCGCTGCAATCAAATGCCGATGTGCCGGCAACTCAATCCCCGGCCTTACTCACACTCGGACTTAACAAGTGCGTACATGGTTGTACGCCGTTGCAACTGAAAACCGCTTTCCTGCTGGGGTGGTGACTGTGTTAAAGTTTTTAAATACATGTAAATCAATGCTTTACTCGTCCATATGGGCGGACTCGCATCGTACCCCACCAGAAATTCATTGATCAGTCTGGTGAAGACAATGTCAGGGAATGGCGAGGGGGGCAACCGGCTCGGCTGGCGGTTGCAGATAGTCGGCCCTTTCGCCGGTTCGCACTGTCCCGCGTAGCGGCTTGGGTCGGTAGCAAATGCTGGCAGACCAACGAGCGTCGAGCAAGCGCGGCCCCCTCGTCCCTGTGTAGCAGGCAATGAGAACGAACACGTTGCACTGCGGTGGGACTGCTGCCTGGCAGGGCCCAATCAGTAGTACGCCCTTAAATTAGGCAATAATCGTATCTGCCTAACAAATAATCACTTTGGCTTAAGCTTAGTCTCTGACTTTGCTGCCGCCCCTGCCGATGCTGCGGCGCGCATTCCGAGCATCATAAAAAAATATTTCTATATCATCCACTTACTTCATTGACCGGCTGGTGATTTCGCGTTGGCACATGGCTTGCTGACGTTAACTTTTGTGCGTCGCCACGGTGACGCCAATGGTCACCATCGGGGGCAGGAAGAACGGGATGATCAAAAAGCAGCGGCTTGTCGTGGTCGGCAACGGAATGGCGCCTGGGCGTGCGCTGGAGCACCTTTTCGAGGCCGCCCCGGAGGCATTCGAGGTCACGATCTGCAATGCCGAGCCGAGGGTCAACTACGACCGGATCATGCTGTCGCCCGTACTATCAGGCGAGAAAACCTACGAAGAGATCGTAGTTCACGGTGACGGCTGGTACGTGAAGCACGGTGTGACCCTTTACAAGGGGGCCAGGGTCACTGCCATCGACCGGTCGGCGAAGACCGTTACCGCAGAATTCGTGTCGTCTGACCACGGGCAGGCTCCGCTCCAGCCGCAGATCACAGTCGGTTACGACAAGCTCATCATTGCCACCGGTTCCTCGCCAATCATCATTCCCGTGCCGGGCCATGATCTTGCGGGTGTGCTCAGTTATCGCGATCTCGACGACGTCAATGCGATGCTCCTTGCCGCCAAGTCTCGGGGTAATGCTGTCGTGATCGGTGGTGGACTGCTCGGCCTGGAGGCGGCTGCGGGTCTCAAAGAGCAGGGCATGGACGTCACCGTGCTGCACCTCATGCCGACGTTGATGGAGCGGCAGCTCGACGCGGCGGCGGGACATCTCCTGAAGCGCGCCATCGAGGCGCGCGGCATCAAGGTGATCACGCGAGCCAACACCAAGGCGATCCGCGGTGTAGGCAAGGTTCAGGCGATCGAACTCGACGACGGCACAGTACTGCCGGCGGACCTCGTGGTGATGGCGGTCGGCATCCGGCCCAATGCCGGCATGGCGAAAGTTGCCGGTCTTGAGGTGAACCGCGGGATCGTCGTCGACCGTCACATGCGAACGACCGATCCGGAGATTTTTGCGCTCGGCGAATGCGCGGAGGCCGACGGCGAGGTGTTCGGCCTTGTCGCGCCGCTCTATGAAATGGCCAATGTGGTCGCCGCCCAGCTTAGCGGAGACCCAACCGCCGCATTCAAGGCTACTGCTACTGCGACGAAGCTCAAGGTCACCGGGATCAACTTATTCTCGGCAGGTGACTTCGCTGAGGCGCCTGACCGCGAGGACATCGTGCTGCGCGATGCAGCGCGGGGCAACTATCGCCGTGTGGTGCTGAAGGACAATCGCATCATCGGTGTTGTGCTCTACGGGGACACAAGCGACGGGCCTTGGTTCTTCGATCTGTTGAAGCGAGGCGTCGATGTTGCCGACATGCGAGAGAGCCTGATTTTCGGGCAGAGTTACCAGGGCGGAATTCCACTCGATCCGGCCGCCGCCGTTGCCGCTCTCCCCGACGATGCCGAGGTCTGCGGCTGTAACGGAGTGTGCAAGGGCCGGATCACCAGCGCTATCGCCGGACTCGGACTAAAAACGCTCGATGACGTGCGCACACACACGAAGGCGTCGGCCTCATGCGGATCGTGCACCGGGCTCGTCGAGCAGATCCTGAAGGCGCAACTGGGGGATGCCTACAATCCAGCCGCCGTGCAGCCTATGTGCGGCTGCACCGATCTCGGGCATGATGACGTCCGCCGCCTGATCGTTGCCAAGGCCTTGAAGACGATCCCTGACGTCATGCAGGAACTCGAATGGAAGACGTCGTGCGGCTGTGCGAAGTGCCGGCCAGCGCTCAACTACTACCTGCTGGCAACGTGGCCCGGCGAGTATGTCGATGACAGTCAGTCGCGCTTCATCAACGAGCGGGTGCACGCCAATATCCAGAAAGATGGCAGCTACTCTATCGTGCCTCGCATGTGGGGTGGCATGACCAATCCGCGCGAGCTGCGCGCGATCGCTGACGTCGTCGAGAAGTTCAACATTCCCGCGGTCAAGTGCACGGGTGGCCAGCGCATCGACATGCTCGGCGTCAAAAAGGAGGATCTGCCTGCGATCTGGGCGGATCTCAACGCCGCCGGTCTTGTCTCGGGGGCCGCCTATGGCAAGGCGCTACGTACGGTGAAGACGTGTGTCGGTAGTGACTGGTGCCGCTTTGGCACGCAGGATTCGACCGGCCTCGGCATCAAGCTGGAGAAGTTCTTGTGGGGCTCTTGGACACCTGCAAAAGTCAAACTCGCTGTGTCGGGATGCCCGCGCAACTGCTCGGAAGCGACATGCAAGGACATCGGCGTCATCTGTGTCGACAGCGGCTATGACATCCACTTCGCCGGCGCTGCTGGTCTCGACATCAAGGGAACTGAGCTGCTGTGCCACGTCGCCTCGGAAGACGAGTCGATCGAAATCATATGCGCTTTGACACAGATGTACCGCGAACAGGGACGGTACCTGGAGCGCATTTACAAGTGGGCGAAGCGCGTGGGTAGCGAGGCCATCCGCGCGCACGTCGTCGACGACAAGGAGCGCCGTAAGGCGCTGCTCGATCGCTTTGTCCATTCCCAGAAATTCTCGCAGTTCGATCCATGGGCGGAACGCGTGGCCGGTAAGGAGGCTCACGAGTTCCAGCCGTTGTCCATCGTTACAGCGGAGGCCGCCGAATGAATGCAGATGTCCGCTCCTGGACTCATGTCGGGAGCATTGACGACATTCCGCGACGCGGCGCGCGCTGCGTGCGCAATGGCGTGATGACGATCGCGCTGTTTCGTACCGCAGATGACCGCGTGTTCGCACTTGAGGACAAGTGTCCGCACCGCGGCGGCCCTCTCAGCCAGGGCATCGTGCACGACGACTGCGTGACGTGCCCGCTGCACAACTGGGTCATATCTTTGAAATCGGGAACCGCCCTGGGTGCCGACGAGGGGCGCACCGCAACCTATCCCGTGCTGATCAGGGACGGGAAGATCTTCCTCGATATCTCCTTCAACCAGGCGTCAGGCTGAGTACACGCAACACACAAGAAAGGGACGATCATGTCGTATGTTGCACCACAGGAACTCGCCATGAAGATGATCGATTCAGGTGAATCGAAAGTCTTCATGTCGACCAAGGATACGTTGATCCGCGCCTATATGGCCGGCGCGATCCTGGCACTTGCGGCGGCGTTCGCTGTGACGATAACTGTCAGCACCGGCAACCACTTGATCGGATCTTTACTGTTTCCGGTTGGGTTCTGCATGCTCTACCTGCTCGGCTTCGACCTGCTGACGGGCGTTTTCACGTTGACCCCGCTAGCGTTAATGGCCAAACGCCCCGGCGTCACGTGGGACGGTGTCATTCGCAACTGGGGTCTTGTCTTCGTCGGCAATTTCGCCGGCGCTATGACAACAGCGGTGCTGATAGCAATTACGTTGACCATGGGGTTCAGTCAGGAACCAAATGCCGTCGGCCATAAGCTCGGCGTCATAGGTGAAATGCGTACCGTGGGCTATGAAGCGGCAGGTATGGCGGGAATGCTGACGCTCTTCGTGCGAGCGGTAATGTGCAACTGGATGGTGTCGACCGGCGTCGTTGCTGCGATGATGTCGACCTCGGTCTCCGGCAAGGTGATCGCTATGTGGATGCCAATCCTTGTCTTCTTCTACCTCGGCTTCGAGCACTCCATCGTCAACATGTTCCTCTTCCCGTCGGGCCTCATGATGGGCGGCAAGTTTACCTTCGTTGACTATCTCCTTTGGAACGAGATCCCGACCGTTGTCGGCAATCTTGTCGGCGGCCTCACCTTCGTCGGCGCGATGATCTATTCGACCCACTACAAGACCGGCCCGAGCCGCAAGCCGTCATACGCTGCCAAGTCGGCTGTGGCGGCGGAGTAGTCGGTTGGAGCTAGAGCATTTTCCGACGAAGTGGACACCGGTTCGTCGCAGAAAATGCGACCAAACCAAAAAGCTAGAGTGCTGATCCGATTCCATTGGATCGGAATGCGCTCTAGTAACACCGGGACCCGCTGTCTGTGGCGGGTCCCGATCTTCAACGGGAGCACTGGAGGCGATCATTGCTGAATGCTCTCACCCCCGACCAGCTCAGCGTTTCGATCGGCCAATACACTTCGGCCGGCCGCAAGGCGGTGAATCAGGACTTCCATGGAGCCCTCGTTCCTGAAGGTGCCGCGCTGTCACTCAAAGGGATCACGCTCGCCATAGCCGATGGCATTTCGTCGAGTGCCGTCAGCCAAGTCGCGGCAGAGACCGCGATCAAGAGTTTTCTCACCGATTACTACTGCACGTCAGATGCATGGACGGTGAAATCCTCCGCGCAGCGCGTCATCCAAGCAACGAACTCATGGCTAAATGCGGAGACACGGCGCGACCGGCTGCACGAAGACATGAATCGCGGCTACGTTTGCACCTTCAGCGCCATCGTGTTGAAGGGACGACGGGCCCATCTCTTCCACATCGGTGATAGCCGCGTCTATCGCGTGGCAGGTGAGACACTGGAGCAGCTCAGCGAAGACCACCGAGTCGTTTTGTCGTCCAGCGAAAGCTACCTCGGCCGTGCGCTCGGCCTTGCGGCGGGTGTAGAGATCGACTATCGCGAGATCAATCTGCGACCGGGCGACACGTTGGTGATGACGACCGATGGTGTGCATGGCCACATACCCGAGCGGGATATTGCGGCGCGGATCGATGCCTCCGGCGATCTTGATGCAGCGGCGCGCGCGATTGTGGAGGAGGCGCTTGCCCGTGGCAGCGACGACAATCTGACAATACAGATCGTGCGCATCGATCGTCTGCCCAGTCGTGATGCCATGGGCGTGATCCGCAGCGCGGACCTGCTGCCGCCTGCGCCGGTGCCGCATGTGCCTTCGGAGCACGATGGTTATCGCATCGTGCGCCAGTTGCACGCATCGAGCCGCAGCCACATCTTCGTTGCGGTGGACCTGGAGACCGGCGAGAAGGTGGCGCTCAAGGTGCCGTCGGTCGACCTGCGCGACAATCTCGACTATCTGCGCCGCTTTGCGATGGAGGAGTGGATCGCGCGGCGCATCAACTCGGCGCATGTCGTCAAAGCGGCGCCCGTGCACTGTGAGCGCGACACGCTGTATGTCGTTACCGAACTCATCGAGGGGCGCACGCTGCGGCAGTGGATGGCGGACAATCCGCGACCGGATCTGGAGACGGTCCGCGGTATTGTCGAGCAGATCGCCAAAGGGCTGCGCGCGTTCCACCGCAAGGACATGCTGCATCAGGATCTGAGGCCCGAGAACATCATGATCGACCGTCACGGCACGGTGAAGATCATTGATTTCGGATCAGTGCGCGTTGCTGGTGCGTTGGAAGCGGAACCCGATCTTGATACCAACGATGTGTTGGGCACGCACCAGTATGCAGCCCCTGAATATTTCATCGGCTACGCTGGGAGCGAGCATTCGGATCTCTATTCGCTCGGCACAATCACCTATGAGATGTTGACCGGCCGGCTGCCCTATGGCGCGCGAATGGCGCAGGCGGGAAGCCGTTCAAAGCAGGCACGGGTACGCTATGCGCCACTCACCGCATTCCGCAACGACATCCCAGGCTGGATCGACGATGCTTTGAGGGCCGCCGTACACTTCCATCCGATGAAGCGTCAACAGGCGCTCTCCGAATTCGAGCACGATCTGCGCGAGCCGCGTGCGGGAATGGCCTCCCACGGCATCGCCCCATTGATCGACCGCAATCCGGTGCTGTTCTGGCAAATTCTGTCACTGCTACTTGCACTCGTCGCGTTATGTCTTGCGGCCTCGCGATGATGTCCCGTTCCTACCAATTCAGTTTCAGACCCGAACCAGAAAGGAAAGACGCCATGAAGCGCGAAGACCTTACCGAGAAAATCCTCGATATCAAACGTGAGAAGGGCTGGAGCTGGACTCACATTACCAGCGAAATTGGCGGCATGAGCCCGGTGTTGGTGATCGGCGCTCTGCTGGGGCAGCACCGTCTCGTCAAGCCGCTGGCACGCAAGGCGGCGATACTGTTCGGGCTCACTCCTGCGGAGGAAGCCATGCTCAACGAGGTGCCAAACCGCGGCGCAGGGGTTGGCATGCCGCCGACCGATCCGCTGCTCTATCGATTCTATGAGTTGATCCTGGTCAATGGGCCGGCGATGAAGGCCTTGATCGAGGAAGAGTTCGGCGACGGCATCATGTCGGCGATCGATTTCGACATGGAGATCGAGCGCCAGCCCGACGAAAAGGGCGACCGCGTGAAGCTCAACATGTCGGGCAAGTTCCTGCCATTCAAGTACTACGGTGCCGAACAGGGCATCGCGCCACTCGGTCTCAAGTCTCTCGATCTCGACTAGTGACCTGTCGCGCCAAAATCGACACGTCAACCGCGACCACATACGATTTTGGCGCGACATGAAGGCCACTAGCAGAAACATGGACTTAGTGTGGCGTTCAACGCGCCTTAGTTGACTCCGCGCGGGCCGCAAATGCCGGTCAACTAAGGTGCGACGCCACACTAGAGCGTCGTGCGATATATCGGCATCGCTCTCCTTCTCAATCGGCGCGCCGATTGAGAAGGAGAATTGGTTCCAATATATCGCACAGTGCTTTAAACTAGCGGCATGAACAGCACCACTGATATCGCCCGCTTGAAAATCACCATGGATGACGTCGAGCCCGTCGTCATGCGCCGGCTGGAAGTAACTTTGGGACTTAGCCTCGACCGGTTGCATCATGTGCTTCAGATCGCCATCGGATGGAACAACTCGCATCTGTGGGAGTTCCGTGCCGGCGACATCGGCTGGGGTGTTTCCGATCCCAATTGGCCGGACGGGCCACTCGATGCCAGGAAGGCGACGCTGCTCGGTGTTTTGGAGGACACCGGTGTCAAGACGCTGAGGTACCTCTACGACTTCGGCGACTGCTGGGAACACGTTATAAAGGTCGAGCACATCGACGCGCCAGAGCCTGATAACATTTATCCAAGGCTGCTCGCCGCCAAGGGTCGCTGTCCGCCCGAAGACATCGGCGGACCCTGGGGCTACGCGGAGTTCCTTGAAGCTATCGCCGATCCCAAACACGAACGCCACGAGGAACTGACCGAATGGTATCCGGGGAACTTCGATCCGACGCTCGTTGAAACCGACCGGATTGAAAAAGAACTCAGCAAACTCGCAAAGCACTGGTCCCGAAAGCCCACAAAGCGCAAGAAAAAATAACCGCTGCCCTTAGACGACGCTTATGTGATTGCCAGGTTCACGGCAAGTGAAACGAGGTGCGCAAGCGCGCCTGACGGACCAATGCTGTCAACGTTGCTAACAATGGCCAACTCGACACCGTGCTCAGCACAGTTCGGGCGGGTTGGTTCGTCTCTGAGATTTGGATTTTTAAGATTTGGATTCTGGAACAGCAACCGTTGATTGATGGTGGCTTGATTCATGCCCAACCGGCTTATCATAACGATAACGGTATTGACGGCCCAGAGTAAGCCTAAGCGTGCCTAAAAGAAGTATTGTAAATATTTGTTTTTTGATCTATCGCTATTGGAGCGCCACTACAAGTCGGCGGGCTCTTGCTCTTGGAGGATCCCAATGCTCTCTAGCGACAGACCACGTAGCCCCAAGATGAAGACGATCGGCGAGATCGCAGCCACGGTTGCGGGTGCGGCAAGGCTGCTGCACAATCATGGTATCGATTACCTCGGTATGGGGGACGCGCCTCTGGAAGAGGCTGGGCGGATAAGTGGTGTGGATCTTGATGCCCTGCAAAGCGCGTTGGCGACCCTGGAGCAGGCACCGGCTGATTTGCCCGAAGATTCGGTTGATCTCGTCGACTACATTGTGACTCATTACCATGAGGTGCACCGACGCGAACTCCGCGAACTAGTGAGCCTGGCGTGGCACGTGGAAACGGTTCACAAGGATGATGAAAACGCACCCGTTGGGCTGGCCCGTCTTCTCGAAGACGCCCAGGGAGATCTCGAAGATCACATGGGCAAGGAAGAAAACATACTGTTCCCGTCGATACGTTCCAACTTCCGCGGGTCTCTGTTTGGTCCAATCATCGTGATGCGCCATGAACATGATGAGCACACCAAGATGGTCCGTTCGATCCAGGTTCTCACCACTGGCTTAAACGCTCCAGAAGGTTCCTGCGGGTCATGGCGAGGTCTGTATGTCGGCCTCGATAAGCTGATCACAGACCTGCTTGAGCACATCTACGTCGAGAACAACGTTCTGTTCCCGCGCTTTGAAGGCGCGAGGTAGAGCAGCGCCACCTCTCACTCTGCCGATTTTACAAGTGGGCGATTTTAACGCGTCGTGCGTTGCGAGCTTTTGTACGGCGCTACAGGCCACGAGTGTTGAGACATGCAGATTGTGGTCGGTTGCGCGAGAGACGAAATCACCCTGAAACGGCCGGCCGAACTTGAAGACCAACGCAGTTGATTTTTGAGCAGGTAAACGTGGGACTGAAGTCGCTGTTACCGGTGTTACCGGCTGTGCCGATGGAGATCCGAAATCTATTCGTTCCAGGCAGTTTGCTGGTGTCCAGTATGGGCTGTCATATATGGGCTGTCACGGTGGCGGGCTATCTTCGTCGCGGTTAGCGTTGGTCTCAATTTCTTCGGCAGGCTCGGGTGAGAATTCTGTGAGTTTCCCTTCGCGCCCATTTTCAGAATCCGCATCGGGCAATGGGGCCTTACTCGCAATGATGTTGGGCCAGATGTCTGCATAGGTGCTATTGAGCTTGAGCCATTCTTGTGTTGCTGCCGGCTCCGTGTCCGACACAATGGCATCGGCCGGGCATTCGGGTACACAGACGCCGCAGTCGATGCACTCGTCGGGATGAATGACAAGCATGTTGGCACCTTCGTAGAAGCAGTCAACAGGACACACTTCGACACAATCGGTATATTTGCACTTTATGCAATTCTCGATAACGACGTAGGTCATGGAGGTGATTCAATCAGATATTGTTCCAGGTTATGGCGAATGGGGCGGGGGCCAAACTTATGGATATGGTGGCATGGTCACCGTTTGCAGAATGGCTTTGATCCGCGCAACTCATGATGCATTGCTTCGTGCATTGACCTTTTGCAGCATAGCGATCTCCATAAAGAGTCATGCGGAATGCATCTTTTTGAACCTTGCGCCTTGAGAATAGATATGTCAAGAATGAATCTATTCGCTCATGCTCGTTGGAGGCACGATGCAACTCACTCGCTTCTCCGACTTTGCCTTGCGCGTGCTGATGTACGTGCATGCCGCGGGCGATCGTCTCGTCACGATTGAGGAGATCGCGTCGGCCTATCGGGTCTCCAAGCCGCATCTCATGAAGGTGGTCAGCGCGCTCACGCGTGCGGGCTACATCACCACTGTGAGAGGGCGGACGGGTGGCATTACACTGGCTCGTTCTGCTGACAAGATCAGGCTCGGCGATGTCGTCAGGCGTACCGAACCGGACTTTGCGCTTGTTGAGTGTTTCACGACAGGCAGCGAATGTGTGATCGATGGATGCTGCCGTGTTCCCAACATTCTCAGGCGCGCTCTAGACGCCTTTTTGGCCGAGCTTGATCGCCACACAGTGGCAAGCATTGCGCTCCGTCCCAAGGAATTGCGCGAGACTTTCCCTGAGGCGTTTTCAAAAGCAGATACATGAGCAGTAAGATGCATGCCACCTCCAACGATACAACCCAAAGCGCGTGGCTTGGCGAATTGGCCGTTACGATCGTGAAGGATGCGCCTGACGCAATTCTCTATTCCGATAACGAGGGCGTCATCCGCTTCTGGAATGGCGGGTGCGAGCGCATTTTTGGTTTTGGAGCCGCCGAAGCAATCGGCCAATCGCTAGATATCATCATCCCGGAAAATCTTCGAGAGAGACATTGGCGCGGTCACCGAGAGACCATTCGGACCGGCCACACCAAATATGGAGCGGGAGATCTTCTTGCGGTTCCTGCGCTTCGCAAGGACGGTGCGCGTATCTCGGTCGAGTTTTCCATCCTTGCGATCAGGGACGCCAACGAGGTTATCATCGGAATGGCAGCGATCATGCGCGATGTGACCAAGCGCTTTGAGGAGATCAAAGCCCTGCGCAAGGAGCGCTCAATGCGAGCCTGATTGCTCTGGCATTTTGCGCGTCATTACCTGCGAGACCGTTTTGGGCTTGAGGGACTGGCGGCTTCAGGAGCAGTTCGTTTCAAGATTTGGGCTGCGGACTTTAAGTGGGTCAATCGTCGTTTTTGGATTGTCGCGTGGTTGATTTTCTGCCTCATGCTCAGGATCTTTGCGCCCTGACGCGGTGTCTTAGTTTCCTAAAACATGGCCTCCTAGATCGCGTTCACTTTTCACGGAATCGCGAACGCGCTCTATTTTCTTTTATTTTGAGCATGTTCTTCACGCCGAACCGCGTACACTTCGGCTGAACATGCTCTAAAACAGGTGCATCATTTTTCGGCTTCGTCGGTCGCATTGCGTTACCTTGCTGACGACATCAGCCGAGAACTCGTTTTGATATGACAGAATCGATGACCAGTGATCTTTCCGCCGAAGACATCGCGCGCTTCGGCGATAAGCCGGCTGAGGCCTTCGCGGCGAACATGCAAGCCGTCAAAGACAGGATCGCGGCAGCCTGCCTTCGCTGCGGCCGCCAGTCAGGCGATGTGCGGTTGCTGCCTGTCACCAAGACGGTGCCCGCTCATATTCTGCGTCACGCTTTCGCGGCTGGGATCACGGACTTCGGAGAGAACAAACTACAAGAAGCGCGAAACAAGCAGGAGGTGCTGGCCGATCTGGCTATCCGCTGGAACATCATCGGTCATCTCCAGACCAACAAGGTCAAATATCTTGTCCGTTTCGCGTCGGAGTTTCATGCGCTTGACAGTCTTCGGCTGGCGAAGGAACTGAATAGTCGTCTGGACGCACAAGGGCGCGATCTTGACGTGTTTTTGCAGGTAAATACGTCCGGCGAGTCGAGCAAATATGGCCTGCATCCTGAAGACCTGCTGTCTTTCGTGGAACGCTTGCCGGACTATCCCAGGCTGAAGCCGCGCGGCCTCATGACCTTGGCGATTTTCAGCGCGGATACCGAGCGCGTGCGCGTGTGTTTTCGCTTGCTCCGCGATTTGCGGGATCGGGCGGCCGCTGTTCATCCCGGCCTGACGCAGCTATCCATGGGGATGTCGGGGGATTACGAGGTCGCGGTTGAGGAAGGTGCCGATGTTGTGCGCGTCGGTCAGGCCATATTCGGCCCGCGTCCGACGCCTGATGCCTTCTACTGGCCAGGCGCAATTCCTTCCTCCATCAATGGGGACGTTGAAAATTCATCATGACCGCAGCACAATGCGGGCTGCTTGCTCGGGTTTGCGATGCTCACATGGCGAGCCAATTTCACATCATGACGATCTTGGCTCTGGGTTAGGGACCATTAGAGCAGCGGCCCCCTATCATGCGCTGCAGGGCAAGCCGCACGTCGTGAAGGCGGTTGAATGCCTCCAACGCATGGGGGCAACGGGGTGGGGCAACGGGCTGGGGCGATGAATATTTTTATCGATTTTTCGTTATGCCCGATGCGATGTTTTCTTCGTGGGCGAAGTCGAGCAAGGCGGGCTTTTTCTATTCGCGCTATTTAATCGCGCCGATTGGGTTTGCTTCAAAGCGGATGGGTTTGGTTGCAACGCTGCTTTATCCGCTGGCGTGCGCCGCACCAAAACTTGTTGCCAGATTTTTCGCTTTCGCCACGGGTGGCGAATGATGGACGGCGTGGTTTACGGTTAAATCTATATACCTCTTGTCATTCGAATACGTGGGTGGTTATGCTTCAAATTGTTGCTGCTCAATTAGAACTTCATTCGCTGTGCGACTGATTTTCCGAAATTGCGAATTCGCAATCGGCACCTGTCGGCACGTGGTGTTAGCCAATTGAGCGACGCAGGTTAGTTTCGCACTCCGCGTGTGCCCAAACTATCCCAATGAGAAGAATGCGCATCAGCCGAGGATCTTCTGCATGATCGACCAGACCTTCGTCGAGCTGTCACGTTGGCAGTTTGCATCTGTAGCGATGTATCATTTTCTGTTCGTGCCGTTAACGCTCGGTCTGTCTTGGATCCTGGTCATCATGGAGTCGGTCTATGTGATGACCGGCAAGGAAATCTACCGGGACATGGCCAAGTTCTGGGGGAAGCTTTTTGCGATCAACTTCGCTTTGGGCGTTACGACGGGTCTGACAATGGAGTTCCAGTTCGGAACGAATTGGGCCTACTTCGCGCACTATGTCGGCGATGTTTTCGGGGCGCCTCTGGCTATCGAAGGTCTCATGGCGTTCTTCCTGGAATCGACATTCGTCGGCTTGATGGTGCTTGGCTGGGACAAACTTTCCAAACGCCAGCATCTCGCTGTTACGTTTCTGACAGCGCTTGGCACAAACCTTTCTGCCTTGTGGATTTTGATCGCCAACGGCTGGATGCAAAACCCTGTCGGAGCAGAATTTTCAGCCGAGACCATGCGGATGGAAATGGTCAGTTTTGCGGAAGTTCTGTTCAATCCAGTGGCGCAGGTGAAATTCATCCATACGGTGGCTGGCGGGTACGTCGCCGGTTCGATGTTCGTTCTTGGGATCTCGGCCTGGTACATCCTGAAGGGGCGGGATCTGGCTTTTGCAAAGCGATCCTTCGCGGTGGCGACAGGCTTTGGTTTGGCGTCGGCGCTTTCGGTTATCGTGCTGGGTGATGAATCCGGCTACGAACTGGGTGATGTGCAAAAGATGAAACTCGCAGCCGTCGAGGCGGAGTGGCATACGCAGGAACCGCCAGCGAATTTCAACCTGATCGCTATCCCCGATCAGGAGGCGCGAAAGAACTCCTACCAATTGCAGATCCCCTGGGCGCTCGGGCTGATTGCCACGCGCTCTGTCGATAAAAAGGTGTCAGGTATCGATGAGCTTGTCGTGAATGCAGAGAAACGTGTGCGTTCAGGCCAGATTGCCGGCGTTGCGCTTACAAAGCTGCGTAATGGCGACAAATCAGAGGAAGTGAAGCAGACCTTCAATCAGCATAAAAAAGATCTTGGATATGGCATGCTGTTGAAGCGTTATGTTGCTGATGTGGGCCAGGCGACAGAAGAACACATCAAGAAAGCGGCGTGGGATAGCGTGCCTTACGTGCCGTACATGTTCTGGACGTTCCGTATCATGGTTGGCGTGGGTTTCTTCCTGCTGCTTTTGTTTGGCGCGGGCTTTTATTTTCTGGCGCGAGGTACGCTGGAGCGGCAGCGCTGGCTGCTGACCATTGCGGTGATCTCCATTCCGCTGCCGTGGATTGCGATCGAGGCCGGGTGGTTCGTAGCCGAATATGGCCGTCAGCCTTGGGCGATCGGTGAAGTCTTGCCGACGTTCCTTGCGACATCTGCATTGACGACGACCGACCTGATCTTCTCGATAAGTGCCTACGTCGTCCTTTACACAATCCTGTTGATCATAGAACTCTACTTGATGTTCAAGTTCGCCCGATTGGGACCAAGTTCACTGCATACCGGGCGATATCATCACGAGCGCGATGGCAGCATGCATGGTGCGGCCGTGAGCCCTGCGGAATAGAACCGATCAGCAAAGAAAGAAGGAGCGCGGCACGATGTTGCTGGACTACGAAACTCTCAAGCTGATCTGGTGGCTTCTGATCGGCATTCTACTGATCGGGTTTGCCGTGACTGATGGTATGGACATGGGCGTTGGGATGTTGATCCCGTTCCTGGGGGAGACCGATTCGGAGCGGCGCGTCATCATCAATGCCATAGCGCCCCACTGGGATGGTAACCAGGTGTGGTTTATTACGGCTGGCGGGGCGCTGTTTGCTGCTTGGCCAGCAGTCTACGCAACGGCGTTTTCCGGGTTCTATCTTGCCATGTTGCTGGTTCTCGCAGCGCTGTTTCTTCGGCCTGTTGGGTTCGACTACCGTTCCAAACTGCAGGATTCCAAATGGCGCAACGCCTGGGACTGGGCGTTGTTTGTTGGTGGGTTCGTGCCGGCGCTGGTGTTTGGCGTGGCATTTGGCAACCTGATCCAAGGCGTGCCATTCCATTTCAACGAGTTCCTGCAACCCAAATACGAACAATCCTTCATCTGGGCATTGCTGGGCCTGCTTAATCCGTTCGCGCTGCTCGCAGGGCTTGTCTCCGTTCTGATGCTGGCGACGCATGGTGCCGCGTGGCTTCAGTTGCGAGCCGGCGAACCGGTCAGGACGCGGGCCAGAGATGCTATCGGTAAGCTCGCGCCTGCCGTATCGATCCTGTTCGCGCTAGCCGGGGTTTGGGTTTTCTTCGGCATTGATGGTTATCGCATCGTGACGCAGCCACCGCATGATGCATTGCCAAATCCGTTGGCGAAGGAAGTGGTTCGCGAATCCGGCGCTTTGATGAGTATTTACAGGGAGGCGCCGCTGGCGTTGCTTGCGCCGCTGCTCGGCCTGGCGATGCCGTGGGTGGTTCGCCTTCTCTCGGCGGGCAATCGTCCGGGACTTGCGTTTGTCACCAGCGGTTTTGGGATTGCGGGAATTATCGCGACCGCCGGTCTGTCGATGTTCCCGTTCGTCATGCCGTCAAGCACGGATCTTAAATCCAGCCTGACGGTGTGGGATGCAACTTCCAGCCATCTGACGCTTAGTGTGATGTTCTGGGCCGTGGTCGTCTTACTCCCGATCGTGCTGACCTATACAGTGTGGGCCTATTGGGCGATGTGGGGAAAGGTTACGGTCGAAAGCATCGAGGAGAACACCCACAAGGTGTATTGAGCGACCGTTTGACGTTTTCTATTCAGCGTGGGCGGCCCTCAGGGTCTAACGAGACGGAGAGTTCCGATGTGGTATTTCACTTGGATCCTGGGCGTGACTGCCGCGCTTGCTTTCGGCGTCATCAACGTCATGTGGTACGAGTTCCAGGAAGCCTTTGACGAGGAAGCCGACTCCAAGGTCGAGCCAGGTAAGACGTCAGGACGAGAGGAAAGCGTTGGCTGAGGCGAGGGCTGGCGAATCTTTTCTGAAAGCGCAAAAGGAACATGTTTCGCGTCCTTTGCGCATGACCGTCGGGGCCGGACTTGGCATTGGTGGCGTTGTCATCGTGCAGGCCTGGCTCTTGGCCAGGATTGTCTCGGCGGTGCTATTTGATGGCGCTTCGCTGGCAGATGTGACTATGGAGCTGGTGCTCCTGCCCGCTATATTTGTTGCCAGGGCGGGCCTGACCTACATTTCCGAAATCGCCTCGTTTCAAGCGGCGAGCGAAGTCAAGAGGCGGCTGCGAGATGAGCTGATGCAGCAGGTTTTGCGGCTGGGTCCAGTACGTCTGGCAGAGCACAAGACTGGTACGCTAGTCGCCACCATTACTGACAGTGTCGATGCGATCCATCCCTATTACGCACGCTACCTGCCGGCCGTCACGTTAACGGCCATACTGCCGATTGCGATCCTGATTGTCGTGTTGCCCGCCGATTGGCTTTCGGCGCTCGTATTTCTGGTTACAGCGCCGATGACTCCGCTGTTCATGATCCTTATCGGGAAAGGCGCGGAAGCCAAGAACCAAAAACAATGGTCGACCCTGATGAGGATGTCAGGACACCTTCTGGACGCCATCAAGGGGCTTCCCACTTTAAAACTTTTCAATGCCAGCCGACGTGAAGCTGAAGTCGTTTCGGCGATGGCAGAGGGATACCGGCGTGACACAATGGCGGTGCTGCGCGTTGCGTTTCTCTCCTCGCTTGCGCTCGAATTCTTCGCGACGGTTTCAATAGCGATGGTTGCAGTCCTGATCGGATTTCGGCTGTTGTGGGGTGAGATGACATTCTTCAGCGGCTTTTTCGTGCTCTTGCTGGCGCCGGAGTTCTATGCGCCGCTGCGGTCGCTAGGTGCGCATTATCATGCGCGGATGGAGGCGATCGGTGCGGTCGACAAGATCATTGCCTTATTGGCCTTGGCAGGTGAAATGCCGCCCCCTGTCGAGCGGGCGCGCGCCATGGCGTGGCGTGCCCCGAGACTTGAATTCAAAGACGTGACGGTGACGTTTGCGGACGGCCGTCGCGGGCTTGATGCGATCAGTTTCGTTATCGAAGCGGGCGAACGCATTGCTTTGGTGGGCCCGAGTGGTGCCGGCAAGACGACGGTTCTAAATCTTCTGCTTGGCTTCGTGACGCCAGCCTCCGGAGAAATTCTGATCGACGACGTTCCGATGCAGGCTTGTGATATGGCTACGTGGCGTCGCCATATCGCCTGGATGCCGCAACGCCCGCACATGTTCCAAATGAGCGTTGGTGACAATATTGCGATGGCAGAGGCTGGTGGCAATGAACGCGATGCCAAAGCTCTCATGTCTGCAGCGCGGGAGGCGAGCGCCGAAGCATTGATCGAGCGATTGCCCCATGGGCTGGATACGCTTACCGAGGAAGATGGTAGAGATCTGTCAGGCGGAGAGGTTCAACGAATTGCGCTTGCGCGCGCGTTCCACCGGCGCCCCGAGCTGGTGCTCATGGATGAACCTACCGCACATCTCGACCCGGACACCGAGAAAAGCATTCTTGCGGCATCGGAACGTTTGCTGGTGGGTAGAACATCGATCACTGCGGCGCACCGGTTGAATACGGTTGAGCGAGCAGACCGAATATTCGTGCTTGAGAACGGTCGGCTTGTAGACGAGGGCGATCACGAAACGCTATTGAAACGGGGGGGGCTTTACGCTGACCTTGTTCAACGTGCTGCGAGCGAGGGTTAGGCGCATGGCTCTCCTGTTGCGGTTGATAAAGCTGATGCGGCCGGTGCGCGGCATGATGGCCTTGTCAATTGCACTGTCGCTTCTCGCAATGCTGGCGAATATTTGTTTGCTTGCGGTATCGGGGTGGTTCATTGCTGCGATGGGACTAGCTGGTGTGGCTGGTGCGTCCATGAACTATTTCACACCGGCTGCCATAATTCGCGCGCTAGCTATCGCGCGCACGGCTGGGCGTTATGCAGAACGTGTCACCAGCCATGAGGCAACCTTCCGTGTGCTTGCGGGGCTACGGCGGTGGTTTTATGACCGTTTGGAACCGCTTATACCCGGAGCGCTGAGCGACCAGACGAGCGGCGAACTTTTCACTGGCATCAGAAACGACATTGAACGTCTTGAACTGGTTTTCCTGCGCATCATCTCACCGGTGGTCGTTGCGGGATTGGCTGGGCTCTTCGTTGTCGGTGTTCTCGCCCTGCACCACGGCATTAGTGCGATAGTGATCGCTGCGCTGCTGGTCGTTGCCGGTGTGGCTCTCCCCCTCATTGCAATGCGTCAGGGTGCCAAGCCAAGCCGCGACTTGACGGCGCTTTCGTCAGAGATGAAGGCTTTGCTTATCGATGGGTTGGAGGGGCTTGCAGAACTGCAGTTGGCAGGCCGCGACGCGTATTTTCGATCACGCCTCGCAGGGCTTAGCGAACGGCAAATTTCGTGCGAGCGTCAACTCGCCATGCAACAGGGGCTTGCGTCAGCGGCAATTGTGCTTGCCGCGAACCTCGCCTTGTTAGCGGTTCTTGTGTTGGTCATTCCTGCCGTGCGCGATGGTAGCGTGGGCGCTGCGTATCTTCCGGCATTGATGCTGCTAGCGCTTGCAAGTTTCGATGCAGTGGTACCGCTGCCTTTAGCGTTACAATCGCTACCAGGAGCTCTACAGTCCGCGCGGCGGCTGTTTGATCTTGCTGATCGCACCCCCAATGTGTGTGAGCCTTCTCAACCAAGACGGGCCGGTTCTGGTCACGAGATTTCCTTTGACGACGTGTCATTTCGTTATGCAAAGGGGCGCCCCCTCGTTGTGCGAAATTTCAACCTGCAGCTTGGCGAGGGCCGCCGCATCGCCGTGGTGGGTGAAACGGGTGCAGGCAAGTCGAGCCTTATCAATCTAATTGTGCGATTCTGGGATCCGACTTCAGGTCGAATCACCATGGGCGGGGTGCCGATTAACGAGCTGGCGCTGGAGGTTTTGCGTGCTCGCATCTGCGTGCAGCAGCAGCGGCCGTATTTCTTTTCCGCGACTGTTCGTGACAACCTCCTGCTGGCCCGGCCCGACGCGACGCAGGGGCATATCGAAGCGGCAACCCGAGCCGCGCAGATTCATGATTTCATCACGTCTTTGCCGCGAGGTTACGACACTTACATTGGCGCACATGGCCGGCTTCTTTCCGGCGGGCAAGTGCACCGGCTTGCCGTGGCGAGAGCACTTCTAAATCCGGCGCCTGTTCTGGTGTTGGACGAGCCGACAGAAGGGCTCGACGCCATAACGGCTGCAGCAATGTTCCGTGGAATTTCAAGCCTAGCACACGATCGGAGCATTCTATTGATAACCCATCGCGAGACCGGGCTCGCTGACATGGACGAGATCGTCGTTCTCCAGAATGGGTGCGTTGCAGCAAGAGGCAGCTACGCAGAACTCTCACGGCTGGGCGGACCGCTCAACGCTTTCAAATCGAGGATCGACGACAGGCCACGTGACGATCTATAATCCGATTGGTCCGGTTTGGATTGGTAGAGGTCGCAATTGATGCTGGTAGTCAAATGAAAAGCGTTCTTCCTTCGGAGGCATGGACTGGTCTGGCCGATTGCCGCAACTGCACGGTGCGGACTTCGGTGCTGTTTGCGGGGCTTACGGAAAGCGATTTCGGCGAAATACATCGACCCATAGATCAATTAACTTGTTCGGCGGGTGCGGAGATATACCGTGCAGGCGATCCAGCTCGTACATTGTTCACGATCAGGTCCGGCCTGGTAAAGCTCATCCGAGAACTTCCTGATGGCAGTCAACGCATTGTTCGCCTGTTGCGCCACTGCGATGTGATGGGCCTGGAGGCGCTACTCGACCATGATTATGCGCATAGTGCCGTTGCCCTGCAGACGACAGAGCTATGCCGCATCCCCGTAGAAGCCGTCGAGCGTTTATCCAAACGCAATGCGACACTTTATAAAGAGTTGATGTCGCGCTGGAATCGTGCGTTGGGGGATGCCGACCGTTTTATATCTGAATTTTCTACTGGCACTGCGCGCGGCAGAGTCGCCCGGCTGTTGCTCTGGCTGGCGGAGTTTCATGATGGGAATACCTGCCAACTGTTCAGCCGTGAAGACCTTGGCTCAATTCTGGGACTGACAACCGAAACGGCGAGCCGGACAATGGCAGAGATGAAGCGTCAAGGCCTTATTTCAGAGCCGAGGTCCAACCGGTTCGTGCTGGATGTACAAAGTTTAACGCGACTTGCTTCGTAGATTTCTGTCGCAACCGGCTGAGTTCGGCATAGTGCTTTCCTGTTGCGCTTTGACGATAGACCTATGGGTGAGTTGAAATAGGTGCGGCTGCGTGCGCGTTGCCTGGTCATCCTAGAGCGCATTCCGATCCGATGGAATAGGAATGAATATTTTGTTGGTTCCAGCATTGAAGCGAATATAGATGTGCACGCGGTGAATATTGTCGTCTTTCAGCATCTCGATGTCGAACACCTAGGTGTGTTGCGCGATTTCATGCGCGAGGACGGTATCAGCTTGACCGCTGTTGAACTTGACCGGGGTGATGCAATTCCAGACCTCGACGGGTTTGATGCCATGATTGTCATGGGCGGCCCCCAGGATGTCTGGGAAGAGGATCGCTATGAATGGCTCAGGCTTGAGAAGAAGGCGATTGCGCATTTCGTTCAGCATTTGAAGCGGCCATACCTGGGCATATGCCTGGGACATCAATTGCTGGCTGACGCACTTGGCGGCGAGGTGCGGCTCTCTGAGCAGCCCGAAGTCGGCGTAATGAATGTCATGAAGACTGCTTCGGGTGCGGCCGACACGCTGTTTGGATCGCTTGCTGATCCGATACGGGCGCTGCAGTGGCATGGTGCTGAGGTTGTCACTCCGCCCGATGGCGCGGAAGTGCTTGCATATTCCCCTGCCTGCGCAATTCAGGCCTTCCGGTACGGCGAATTTGCCTACGGTTTGCAATTTCACGTCGAGGCGACGCGCGATACGGTGTCGGACTGGGCGGCCATTCCGGCCTACACGCGGGCATTGGAACGAGCATTGGGTGAGGGCGCAGTTGGACGTCTCGAAAGCGAAGTCTTAGATTGCCTGCCCATATTCAATGCGACCGCGCGCCAAGTCTACAATGGGTTCAAGTCAAAGTTCCGGGCCGCTACTGCCTGACACAGGTTCGCAAACTGTATCAATGAGGCATCCAGGCGTGGTCCTCGATGGCATGCGACAGGTATCTGCCAGCCTGGCTCGATGCAGTTTATGCAAAGAACAGCAATACATTCAGGTCAATCGTGCTCTTAGAGCGCGTTCACTTTTCATGGAATCGCGAACGCGCTCTATTTTCTTTTATTTTGAGCATGTTCTTCACGCCGAACCGCGTACACTTCGGCTGAACATGCTCTTAGGGCGCGGTCCCATGCATTCGGGGCTCAGTTTGCGAAGTGTTCTCGAAGCCTGCGGATGACCATCACTGCGGCGAGAGCGAAGATGATGGCGGATGCGACGATGACAAATTTGTAGGCTGCGGATTCGTGCCAGGCCTTTATCAGCTTCGGGACCACAGGCTCCAGGACGCGCACTACGACAACCCACATTGTGACCCACCCTAGAGCACCGGCGGTGTTGGCTGCCAGGAAGCGAGGCCAGGACATGCCGATAGACCCTGCACCGATCCCTCCGATTTGACGCAGAACGGGGAAGAAGCGCGCGACAATAATCAAACCCGGCCCCCATTTGCGAAGCATGGATTCTGTATGGTCGAGGTGTTCGCTTGTAATTCCAAACTTGCTGGCGACACGAGCAATTGCCGTACGTCCAGCATAGCGGCCCACTGCGTAGCCAATATTGTCACCGATGATGGCGCCCAAAACTGCGGCGGCAAAGACGTGTAGCAGGTTGAGGTTGCCTGTCATGGTCAAGGCAATTGCGGCAATCAACGCGCTTTCGCCGGGTGTGGGTAGTCCAGCGGCTTCCAGCGTGATGGTTACGAAAAGCGCGAACGCGCCATAGGTGTGCAGATAGCCTGCAAAGTTTTGAGCTAAATCGGTGAGCATTCGGTGGTTCGATCTCCGCGGTGGTGCCATTCAAAGTGCTCAAGCAACCTTGTGCGTACCTGTTTGTATGTATCGCCGCTGTCGAGAAGAAAAAGAAGCGAGATCTTCATGCCGCCTCAGCAATGAGTGTTTGCAAATTTAAAGCGTCCTAATCCCCGCCTCAGGCGCGCCGACTATTCTAACGCAGGTTGACCCGCGGCGGTGACTTAAGGACCTGCGATGACGTTTTATAAAGTTAATTTTGCGCTCGCGACGAACGAGGACCTGCGCCAGATGTTCGTTCTGAGCGACTCCAGTGGCCAAGCGCTCAACCTTGCGAATGCCAGTTTGCGCATGTCGCTGGAACCGAGCACCGGTTCTGAAGATGTGCTTGTTCTTTCGAGCAATACCACCGGCATCACTATTGTCGAAGCGGAGGCAGGCGCGTTTGAGCTTGCGGCGCCGGCATCGACAATCGGCACGCTGGCGCCGGGTGTTTATTACCATGACCTGTTGCTTAGCCTCGATGGCCGCGAGCTGCGGATCTGGGAAGGAACTCTCCATCTTGAAAAAGGTATTTCGTGATGATCGTCAACGTCGTAAAATTGCCCGGCGTCGATGTTTCGGCCGAGCAGATCACGCTTCAGGTGCAAGGGCCGCAGGGTCCTGAGGGCCCTCAAGGCGAGCTTGGACCGGAAGGGCCGATGGGGCCAGAAGGCCCCCAGGGACCAACGGGACCGGCTGGAGCAGGCGAGAGTAACACCAGCTCGAATGAGGGTGGCGGCGTTGGTTTGGCGATGGCCAAATCGGGCATCAATCTGCCCTTCCGCTCGCTGGTGGCCGGCACCAATATCGCCATCACCCAAGGGGCTGATGTCGTCACTATTGCGGCGACTGGCGGGGCGGGTGGTGAGGCCAACACAGCATCCAACGTCAACGTTGGCGGGGTGGGTGTATTCAAGCAGAAGACCGGCGTTGACTTTGAGTTCAGGGGTATCAACGCGGCTTCCAGCAAGGTTACGGTAGCGCTTGATGGCGTCAATAACGTCGTCAACCTGGACGTTTCAGAAGCGGCGTTGACACTCTCCAACCTCGGTGGGTCTGTGGACCTTGGCAGTGCCAAGGCATCAGGTACATTGGCGGCAGCGCGGTTTGACGACACCTCGCATGGCGACCGTGCTGGCGGCACCCTTCATGCGGCAGCAACGACGGGCGCAGCGGGTTTCATGTCCGCAACCGACAAGACGAAGCTCGATGGCGTTGCCGCTGGAGCGAATGCCTATGTGCATCCCGATCATTCCGGTGACGTAACCAGCGTTGCAGATGGTGCGACGACGATTGCCGCAGGGGTCGTTACCAATACCAAGCTGGCCGATGTTGCCACGAGCACGTTGAAGGGGCGGGCGACGGCAGGCAGCGGAGCACCTGAAGACCTGACAGGCACAGAGGCAACGGCTCTGCTCGACACGTTCACGTCGGGAGCAAAGGGTTTGGCACCTGCATCTGGTGGTGGCTCCATAAACTTCCTGCGTGCGGATGGAACATGGTCTGCTCCGCCCGGCGCTGGTGGTGGCGAAGCAAACACCACTTCGAACGATGGTGCTGGTGCGGGATTGGCCAAGGCCAAAGTCGGCACGGACCTTCCATTCAAATCGCTTGTGGCGGGAACAAACATCACTATCACGCCCGGCACGGACGAGATTACTATCGCTGCGTCTGGTGGCGCGTCTGGCGAGGCGAATACGGCGAGCAATGTCAATGTCGCCGGTGTTGGTGTGTTCAAGCAGAAGACCAGTGAAGACCTTGAGTTCCGTGGCATCAACGCCGCGTCTTCCAAGGTCACGGTTGCGTTGGATGCACTCAACAACGAGATCGACATTGATGTCTCGGAAGCGAACCTGACGCTTGCCAACCTCGGCGGATCAATTGACCTGAGCACAGCAAAGGCGTCTGGCACGCTGGCAGCGGCACGCTTCAATGACACGTCTCACGGCAACAGGTCTGGGGGTACACTGCACGCCGCTGCTACGACAAGTGTAAACGGCTTTATGTCGGCCGCTGACAAGACGAAGCTGAACGGGGTTGCTTCGGGCGCGAATGCCTACGTGCATCCAAACCACAGTGGCGACGTGACCAGTGTGGCTGATGGTGCCACGACGATTGCTGCCAATGCCGTGTCGAATACGAAGTTGGCCGACATGGCAACGGCGCGGATAAAAGGGCGAGTGACAGCCGCAACAGGTGATCCAGAGGATTTGACTGCGGCGCAAGTGCGCACGCTTATTAATGTCGCAGATGGTGCTAATGCTTATGTGCACCCTAACCACAGCGGTGATGTGACAAGCGTTGCGGACGGTGCAACGACAATTGCCAATGATGTGGTAACGAATGCCAAGCTTGCGAACATGGCAACAGCCACGATCAAGGGGCGTACAACGGCTGGAACCGGCGACCCTGAAGACCTGACGGCAACACAGGCGACGGCGCTTCTCAACACAGTGACGTCGGGGGCCAAGGGATTGGCTCCTGCGTCGGGTGGAGGCACGACGAATTTCCTGCGCGCAGATGGAACCTGGGCCGCGCCTGTACCTTCAACCAACCAGGCAACAGCATCGCTTCAGTTCGTCATAGACGGTGGTGGATCGGCTATCACGACGGGCATCAAGGGTTTCATTGAGGTTCCATTCGCATGCACCATAAATCAGGTAACGATGCTTGCCGACCAGACGGGATCGGCTGTCGTGGACATCTGGAAGGACACTTACGCCAACTATCCGCCTACCGACGCCGACAGCATCACGGCGTCAGCGGTGCCGACGATTTCGAGCGCGACGAAATCACAGAATGCCACGCTGACGGGGTGGACCACAGCCATTGCTGCCGGTGACATCCTTGGGTTCAACGTCGATAGCGCCGCCACGATAACGCGACTGACTGTGTCGCTTAAGGTGACGAAGACATGATCTATCTGGTTTCCGGCTACAGGCGCTCTGGCGCGTCCATGATGATGCAGGCGTTGGCTTCTGGCGGCATGCCGGTGTCACGCTCGTTGCGGCAGGACGACCGTATGAACATCACGTTCGGTGACAATGGGTATTGTCCCAACGATGCGTACTATGAGTTGAACCTTGAAGATTATCTCGACCGCAACACCTTTGCGGCGCGCTTCGATGGGACGCTGGTCAAGTGTTTGTCTGGGGGACTGCTGCGTCTTCCCAACTGGCAGTATCGTATCATCTTCATGCGCCGACCGGTAGAAGAAATCCGCAAGTCGTGTCTGGCAGCCTTTGGTGAGCGGGACAGGTTTGCGGAGCGATTGGATTTCAACGACAGGATGGGTGAAGTTATCGACGTGGCGCGGGATCGGCGTTCGGTAGTATCACTGGACGAGGTTCACTATCACGACATGCTGGCGGACCCGGAGGGCGTGCTGCGTGCGCTTGATTGGCCGGTTGATCCGATGAGGGCTGCAACGGTGCCTGATCGCGCCAAATATCGCATGAGGATGGCGGCATGAAAGAGATAACAAATCTCCGCAAGCGTTTCTCGAAGACGCTCGATATTGGTGGCGGCAAGCGGCGCGTTGAGCTGTCTGGCAGGCCACGGCACTATCGCGATCCGTCAGACGGGTCATGGAAGGACATCGACACCACACCACAAGAGACTGGCGGTGGCCAGTTCAAGCCGGTAGCGGTGCAGCAACTATTAAATATCGGTCCCGGTCCCGCCTATCGCTACCACACGAAGGGTGGGAGGCCACTTATTGTTGCGCTACTTGGCGGACGCGATGTTGTTCCGGTGATTGAAGACAAAAGCGTTGTCTTCCACGATATTTTTCCAGATACCGACTACGTCATGATACCTCTTGAAGAGGGGTGCGCAACGTTTCTGCGGTTGAAAAGCGCGGCAGCACCACGGGAATGGCAGTGGCTAACCACAGGGGCAACGGATCTGTTGCAGCCAATTGTTGGTCGCGATGCATCCGGGCGTGACACGGAGCTGCAAAAAGAGCTGCGTGGCTCGAAACTTTCGGTTGTGTGGTCAGGGCGTGTTGCTCACCGTAATGATTTACGAGATGGAACTGGATATGCGGACGATGCAGTTTATCCGGTACTTATCGACCCGACTGTAAACGAGGCTATTGTTGCCAGCGCCGATGACAGGTTGGAGTCAATGGCAATGGGCGGGTTGTATACCGATAGCACATTCCTATCCGCTGGCGTCTATAATAACGCTGTCAATCATGTTGGCTGGCGTTTCCAGGTCGTGGATGTCCCACAAGGCGCAACGATCAATTCGGCTGAGTTCTCAATTTACCAGCTCGAAAAAGTCGGTACGCCTGTTGTGACGATGTACGGCTGCGATGAGGATGATTCTGTTGTCTGGTCAGCGAGCGTTAAGCCAACCACTGTTCCAAAAACAACTGCAAGTACTGTTCTGAATAGTGGATGGGCGAGTGGTGCTGGCCTCAGAACGTTGGATGTTACCGACATCGTGCAGGAGATCGTTGACCGGCCAGGCTGGGCTGCAAACAACGATATGTCGCTCGTGATGATGGGGCCAGCAAGTGGATCAGGTCACAATCGTTATGGCATGGCTGACTATTCACACGCCACGCAGCAAGAGGGCCGGTTGAGCATAGATTACACGGCAGGTGGGGGTGGTGGTGGTTTCGCGTTCTCTCAAGGAGTGGTGTTTGGATGAGACGGTTGAGCAATCTTTGGAAGACTGATACAGTACAGGCTGGTCGGTCAATACCGATACCTTCCATCTGCCCCTTGATTTCCGGTTTTTAAGGTTCGCCGTCTTTGCTCCGGTTGCCGGCTATGCCGAAAATGCGCGCAACGATCCAGATCGGAATAACCACTATCGCACCCAAGAGCAAGTACTGTAACAGCCAGTCGATCGCGCCGAACCCAAGATCATAGATACGCCTAAGCAAGACCTCTATGTGGTAAAGGAAATTCTGCGGCGTAATGCCAAGCGCGGACAGTACAATTCCGACGACTATGGATGCCAATATCAGGCGTACAATCACGCCAAGCGGGTTACCACCGAAAATCGAACGTCTGTCCATTAGCGTTTTTCCTTGGGCAACCGCAGGAAGGCGTGAAGCGGGTGCAAACTGTTGCTTCTCGCCACCCTGCGATACTTGAAGGCTGGTTGGCAAGTGCAACGGTTTCAGTGCTTGCCGACTGATATATCGCATGGCGCTATTGTTCCGACTCTGACGCTTGGGCCCTATCGGACCCCGACGCGTCAGCCCGGAACCCTAGTGGCCTGTCGCGCCAAAATTGAAACATAGCCGCAACCGCATACAATTTTGGCGCGACATGAAGGCCACTAGCAAAATCATTGGCTTAGTGTGGCGTTTATCGCGCCTTAGTTGATACCCCGCGTGCCGCAACATCGATCAACTAAGGCGCGACGCCACACTAGCATTCTCATTGTTTGTGTTCTGGATTCACGATCGTTTGACGACCTTCGCCCGGGAATCAAACGTTCGATCCAGAACACTATAGGCCGAGCCAAAACGTAGCGTAGGAAACGTGAGGCCCGTATTGTGGGCCCTTTTTTTTACCGCTGTGCCTTATCACAAGATCGATAGTTTTGCGACAGAGTGTTTAAAAAAGCCGAGCGAGCCACCAAAGGTTATACAGGGCCTCTGGTGTGCAATTTTCTTTTCGCATTGCTACCAAGGGTTCGGACCCTAATTCAGCTTGAACCCTTGTCGCTTTGACTTTGTTCTTTGTAAAATGGAATTTGGCGCAATGGCTTTGCCGAAGATCCGAGGATGAACACGAAATGGGAAACGTGCGAAAAGTATTGTTGGTTTTGCTGACACTGGCCTCATTTTCAGTGAGCGGGGTTGCCATGGCCCAGAAGACAATGGAGGAGGTGCGCAAGCGTGGCCATTTGAACTGTGGTGTAAGCGAGGGTTTGGCCGGATTCTCGGAGGAAACGACCATTCGTGGATGGAAAGGCTTTGACGTTGATTTCTGCCGGGCGGTTGCTGCTGCGATATTTGAAAGTGGCGCCAAGGCTCAGTTTGTACCGCTATCGGCGACAGCTCGTTTTCCGGCCTTGAAAGGTAACGACATTGACATACTTTCGCGAAACACCACATGGACGCTGACGCGAGATGTGACGCTCGAATTGGATTTTGCCGGTGTTTCCTATTTCGACGTGCAGGCCTTTATGGTGCCCAATAGCTCAGGCGCAAAAAGCGCCAAGGATCTTGAAGGAAAAACGATCTGCTTGTTGGCAGGCACGACGCTTGAGCAGAATGTTCTGAAATTTCTCGATGCAAACGCGATCAATGCACAACTGCTGCTGGCAGATTCACGTGCGGATGCGCGGAGCAGCTATGCTCGCGGCTCGTGCCAGGCCTATGCAAGCGACCTTTCTGCGCTGGCTGCCGAGCGATCGGAATTCAGAGACCCTGAAGGACACAGCTTTTTGTCAGAGGTTGTTGCAAAGGAACCGCTGGGGCCGGCTGTGCGAGATTCCGATTCTTCCTGGAGGGAGGTTGTGCAGTGGGTGCTATTTCTGTTGATCGACGCCGAAGAGGCTGGATGGACCTCCGAACAGGCAAAAACAGAAAACCTTCAAGACAAACTTGTCGTTCCGCCGGAGGTGACAGCACGGCTAAATCTTCCACAGGGCTGGGCACGCCGCGTTATTGCCGAGGTGGGGAACTACGGTGAGATTTTTGAAAGAAACCTCGGCAACGACAGCAAGCTGAAGTTGTCGCGCGGGCTTAATGCGCTTTGGACGAAGGGCGGTATTCTTTTCGCGCCACCATTCCGTTGAGGTGTGCATGGCCGGGCGAGGCAAAGGACGTGAAACTTCGCTACGTGGTTCATCGGGAAAGGATGTGTCGGGAAGTTTGTCCGCCGGTGTGAAAGGTGATGGTGATTTTCGCGACGTCAGCCCCGGCGGGACAGAAAGCGAAAGCCGTAGGCACGCAACGGGCTCAAACACCATTGCCAACAGACCTCCATCGGGGGACGTCCAGGACGTGCAGACCGGCAGTCCCTTTATGGCGTTGCCTCAGCCGTTTGCAGAATGGTTTTGCGCGAGGGGCTGGGTACCGCGTGCACATCAGCTCGCTATTGTCGATGCATCACAACGACGACGTTCAACGCTGCTTGTGGCGCCAACCGGTGCCGGTAAGACGTTGTCCGGGTTCCTGCCAAGCCTTTTGAAACTGGCAGATGGGAAAGCCGAAAGACGCGGCGCCGGTTTGAGGACGTTGTATATCTCGCCACTCAAGGCTTTGGCCGCTGATGTCGCGAGGAACCTGACAACACCAATTGCCGAAATGGGCCTCAAGATCAGAACCGAGATACGCACGGGTGACACGCCGGTGTCGCGCCGGCAAAGGCAAAGGACGAAGCCTCCTGAAATACTATTGACCACACCGGAGCAGGTTGCGCTGCTGCTTAGTCATGAAGATGCAGGTTATCTTTTCGCCGATCTCGACACCGTCATTCTCGATGAATTGCATGCGCTTGCAGCATCGAAGCGAGGCGATCTGCTGGCACTCAATCTGGCGCGGCTAAGATGCTTATCGCCCGATATGATTGCAATCGGATTGTCTGCGACCGTTGCAAGGCCAGGCGAACTGCGCGCGTTTCTCGTGCCGCAGGAAGAGCCGGATAACCATATTGTGCTGGCCGAATTGATCGACGCTGGTCCAGGCAAGCGTCCCGAAATCCAGATTCTAGAACCGGGTGAGCCGTTGCCGTGGTCTGGACACTCGGCAAGATATGCGATGGCGGATGTATACGATGCAATTAGGCGCCATCGAATGGCGATTGTGTTCGTCAATACGCGAATGCAGGCTGAACTTGTTTTCCAGGAATTATGGCGTGTCAACGACGATGCACTTCCAATCGCGTTGCATCACGGCTCGCTCGATGCCAGCCGTCGACGGAAGGTGGAGACGGCCATGGCAGCAGGCGAACTGCGCGCGGTGGTTGCCACATCCACACTCGACCTTGGCATAGATTGGGGTGATGTCGATATTGTCATTCACGTTGGGGCGCCCAAAGGTGCAAGCCGTTTCACGCAGCGGATTGGCAGATCGAACCATCGCCTCGATGAGCCTTCGCGCGCGTTGCTTGTTCCTTCCAACAGGTTCGAAGTGCTTGAATGCAAGGCCGCATTGGAAGCAGCACAGGAGGGTGCGCAGGATGCTGTCCTGTCACGAGTGGGTGGACTGGACGTGCTGGCTCAGCACGTGCTCGGCATCGCCTGTTCTGCGGCATTCAAACCTGATGACCTATATGATGAAGTGAGGTCGGCGGCGCCCTATGCAGGCCTTCAGCGGCGGACTTTCGATCGCGTTGTCGATTATGTGGCGACCGGCGGCTACGCGCTTCGCAATTATGATCGCTTTGCCAAACTTCGACCTACGGACGAAGGCAAGCTGAGAATCGCCCATGGGCGCATTGCCCAGCAATACCGACTAAACGTGGGGACGATTGTTGACACTCCTGTGGTCCGTGTTCGTTTGGTGGGGCAGCGGCGAGCGCGCCAGCAGTCCAAAGCTGGAAAGAGCGGAAGTGCGTTTGCAGGCGGTCGGGTTATGGGGGAGGTCGATGAATATTTCATCGAACAATTGAAGCCGGGAGATACATTCGTTTTTGCCGGTGAAGTTGTTCGTTTCGAAGGCCTGCGCGACACGGAAGCTTTCGTTTCGCGTACCAAGGCCAAGGACCCCATGATACCGTCATATGGCGGCGGAAAGTTTCCCTTGTCTACGCATCTTGCTCAGCGCGTTCGCCGCATGCTGGCGCATAACGATGAATGGCATGCGTTGCCGAAACCGGTTCGTGAATGGCTTGCGTTACAGGCCGACCGCTCGTTTCTTCCGGCACAAGATGAAGTGTTGATCGAGACATTCCCGCACGACAAACGCTTTCACATGGTGGCATATCCGTTCGAGGGCCGGCTTGCGCACCAGACATTGGGTATGCTTCTAACGCGACGACTTGAACGCGCTGGTGCCATGCCGCATGGATTTGTCGCCAACGATTATGGGCTGTCTATCTGGTGTGGCCGTGATCTTTCGCAAATGATCGCGAGCGGCCAGCTTGAAATAGCCACTCTTTTTGGCGTTGACATGCTTGGTGATGACCTTGATGCGTGGCTTTCAGAGTCAAGCCTCATGAAGAGGACCTTCCGCCAGGCTGCCGTTGTTGCGGGTCTTATCGAGCGACGTCACCCGGGCCGCGAAAAATCGGGACGGCAGGTGACGATGTCGACTGATCTCATTTATGACGTGCTTCGTCGCCATGACCCTGGGCATATCCTGTTGGAAGCGGCGTGGGCCGATGCGGCGAGCGGACTTCTCGACATCGGACGCCTTGGTGAATTCCTGTCTCGGATACAAGGGCGTATCATGCACGTGCCGCTTTTGCGGGTTTCGCCCTTGTCGGTGCCGATTCTTCTGGAGATTGGTCGTGAGACAGTCGCGCATAGTGCCAGGGAAAATGTATTAAGGGAGGCGTCAGAGGCATTGATTCGCGAGGCTTCGATTTAGCGCTGGATGGTCGTCGCGATGGGGAATGAGCCGCGGAGCCCTGTCCTCCTGCGTTCGTCGGAAAATGCTCTAGCTTTTTGGTTTGGTCGCATTTTCTTCGACGAACCGGTGTCCACTTCGTCGGAAAATGCTCTAGGGGAATGTGATGCTGCAACTCAAGCCTGATCGGTTCGGAATCAACGAGTTTTGGGAGCAGCCGGTCATTGTATGTGGCAAGAGCTTCCGTGCCGACATGTCCGGAGCACTCTTTTGGCCGGGGGAGCGAACGCTTATCGTTGCAGATCTGCATTTGGAGAAAGGATCGGCGTTCGCCCGCAAGGGGCAGATGCTGCCACCCTATGATACCCGCGACACGCTCGAAAGGCTTGCGCGCGTTGTTGACCGGTACCAGGCGGAAACCATCATCGCACTCGGTGACAGTTTTCATGATGCTGACGGGCCGGCCCGCATGCACCCTGATGATCTCGCGCGACTTCGTATCATGCAGGATCACTGCGAATGGATCTGGATCACGGGTAATCACGATCCTGCCGAAACCGGGCATCTGGGCGGCTATGTGCGTGATGAGATTAGGGTTGAGGGTCTAACCTTTCGTCATGAGCCGGGCCCACCCCATGCGACGCATGAAATCTCCGGCCATCTTCATCCCGCAGCCAAGGTAACGCTGGATGGATTGACGTTGCGAAAACCTTGTTTCGTGGGAAACGGACTGCGTCTCATACTGCCTGCGTTTGGGAGTTATACAGGCGGTCTAAACGTGCTCGACGAAGCGTTCGATGGATTGTTTGCCGACAATCGGATGGCGGTTTGGCTGCTTGGCCAGGAAGGGCTTTATCACATCGCCACCCGCCTATTGCGGCCGGACTGATTGTCTGCGCGCAGGCCGCAGACCATCATCAAGCCCAACGAGCGCGCATTCCGATCCGATATATCGCACGACGCTCCAGCTTCTTTTTTGGTCGCATTTTCTGCGACGAACCGGCGTCCACTTCGTCGGAAAATGCTCAAGTCAAGTACCCGAGATACCTGACTTGCCGCAGGCAGCCGATAGAGCGTGATAGAGCGACAACGTCAGTGGCTGCCGCGCTTAAATACAGCAGAAGCGATGAGGCCGGCGACCACGGCGAGAAATACCGCGAAAATTCCGTAAAACATCGGATAGTCGAACGCGAATGTATGGAGGTAACGCTCCAAACCCTCGCGCTGAAGCTTCACCGGATTGGAATGCTTGCTCAGAAGCTCGCCGTCCCTGAAAAGGTAGGTGTGGACGATAAGCGGGCCGACAGGAACGTTGGCGGGCAATGAAATTGTCGAGCGGAACAGGCTTCGACCAATAAAAGCGACGCCGTAATCGCTCTTCTGGTAGAGCTGGTCTTTCTGCTTCAAACGAATCACGGCTCGGCGATATTCGGCCAGTTCTTCTGCTGACCACTGTGGCGCGTCCGTCTTCACCTTCATTTGCACGCTGTCAAAACCGATGGCGTTTTTGTCGAGCACTTCGGGCGTGGTGATTTCGCTGATCGGCCGTGTGGAGGTGATCGCGTAGTAGCTTGGGACGTGCTCAAAGAGCACCGAATCCGCGTTTATCCAGATCCCTGCGACATGCTCCTTGCGCCGGGCGATGATTGGGGTCGGCGTACCGTCAATGACGATAGCCACATCATAATAACCAGACTCTGGTGTTTGCTGGCGGCTGTGTTCGACAGTTCCGAAAACAATAATTTCGGTGCCGTCGAAACTCGATGTCACGGCTACGCTGCGGGTGGAAATGTCCGTTTCGACGGATTCCTTGGGGCGCCCGTCGGTGAGCATTTTGTCCTGGCTAGCGACAGGTTCGGATGCAGGGGCCGTCGTCGCTGGGGCGGGTGATGCCTGCGCTGGCTGGGTATCTGGTTGTTGCGCGGGCGTGGCTGATTGCGCTGCCCTACCCGCCGCCGCAGTGCCAGGTGGGGTGGTTGCAGCAGCAGGAGATGACGTGCCTGCGGGAGGTGTCGTCTGTGCACCAGCAGCATAGAAGGGGGTGGCGCAAAGAACGGCCAGCGCAACAAAAAGTGCGGCCGTGGATTTGGAGGATTGCATTTTGAAGATCACGATCAATGCCCTCCGCCGAGGACGCTGCCGATTGAATAAAGTTCATTGGGTGTCACAATAAGTCCCCAGGCGATCCTGAGGCAGACCAGCAAAACCAAACCAGCAAGAAGTGCCCGCAGTTGTTCGCCCTTTAGCTTTTCACCTGCCACCGCACCGAACTGGGCACCAATGACGCCGCCGATCATCAACAACATCGCTAACACAATGTCCACAGTCTGGTTCTGCGTTGCGTGCATGATGGTGGTTGCGGCTGTCACAAACAGGATCTGGAAGAGCGATGTTCCAACCACGACGTTGGTTGGAACGCGCAGCAGGTAGATCATCGCTGGGACCATGACGAAGCCGCCACCGACACCCATGATAGCGCCAAGAAAACCGACAAACGCGCCAATCATAAGAGGTGGAATGGCGCTGATATAAAGCTTGGAGCGATGGAAGCGCATCTTGAACGGCAGGCCGTGGATCCAACTGTGCTGCCCTGGTCGCCGCGAAGAGATCTTGCCGCCGCCGCGTGACTTATGAATGGTATTGAGCGCCTCAATCAGCATCAAGGTGCCGATTATACCAAGGAAGGTCACGTAGCTCAGTTTGACGAATAGTTCGAACTGGCCAAGTTCGCGCAAGATCTTGACGACCTGAACGCCGATTGTCGACCCGAAGATGCCGCCTGAAAGCAATACGACGCCCATTTTTATATCGACGTTTTTGCGACGATATTGGGCAATCGCGCCGGACACGGAAGAAGCGACGATCTGAGCCGCTTCGGTACCTACCGCAACGGCTGCCGGGATACCCGAAAAGATCAGCAGGGGGGTCATCAAAAACCCGCCGCCGACGCCGAACATACCTGAAAGGAAACCGACGGCGGCGCCCATTCCAAGAAATACGAAAATGTTTGCGGACATCTCGGCGATGGGCAGATAAAAATTCATGAAATGTCCCACTTCACGCGTCGTTACGGGCGTGGCGCTTCGGTCAACAGGCGTTTGTTCACGTAACCATAGGCAATCGGCGGGTGGTCCCCCCCGCGCGAATATTCGGCTGCCAATGGAACGATTTACTCCCTGGGCTACCTTTCGCGCGTCACTAAAGCGTGGTCAATGCGACCATGTGCATCTTGTGGGCCGATGGCTTTGGCGCACTTTTGGCACACCGGCTATAATACTTAGAGCCCGCCCACGTTTCATGGAATTGATAACGGGCTCTATGTTTTTGATTGTCGCCAAGTTTTTCACGCTGAATTGCTGCACCTTTTCGCTCAACAGCCTGGTAGAGCGCTTTTCGATCCGATGGAATCGGATCAGCGCTCTAACTTTTTGGTTTGTCGCATTTTCTTCGACGAACCGGCGTCCACTTCGTCGGAAAATACTCTAGCCCGCCTTTCTCACGAGGGCACGGCCGTCATCGCGCTGGCGCGAGATCGACCCGCAAGGAGGGAGGCGAAAAGCGTAGCGGTGTTCTACGGTTGAGCCGCCCGACGCAGCGGTCGGCCGCGCCAGCACGACCCGCAGGGCGGGGTGAAAATGATGACAGTCTGTGTCGTGCCGTTTGCCCGATGCACCACATCGAACTACACGGCTCTCCTGGCCTGTCATCATTTTTACCTCCGTGCCGGCCATACCATCGTGAGAAAGGCGGGCTAGCCGGTCAGATTATGCCGCCAGCGGTTTCGCGGTTTTTCCAGTCCTCGCTTGCTGCGAGCGGGTCGTTGGCAATGCGGTCAGCCCTTTGGGCCTGCCAGGAATTGACCAAAGCGCGGGCCGCTGCCAGATCAGCCGGTGCCATGGATTGCTCAAGATCCTTCTGCCGCCGCGCTGCTTCGCTATCGCCACTGCGCGCGGCGAGCGCGAACCACTTGTAGGCCTCTTTTTGGTCGCGTGCGACGCCAAGCCCGCCTTCGCGAAGGATGGCCAGATTGAACTGGCTGTCCGCAAGACCGTGGTCGGCGGCAGACTGGAACCAGCGCGCGGCCGTCGCGTAGTCGGGCACCTTGGCGGACTGGCCGGCGCTCAAAACGGCGAGATTGTGCATGGCTTTGACATTGCCGTTTTCCGCCGCTCGCTGGTACCAGACCTTCGCACGGGCATTATCCTGAACGGTTCCCAGCCCACGTTCGTAGAAGGTGGCGACGCGATATTGCGATTGTGCAAACCCTAGCGCGGCCGAGCGCTGATACCACCGCATAGCTTCTGCCAGGTCGGGCTTTATGCCACTGCCGTCAGCAAACCTGGCGGCAATTGCAAATTGGGCAGACGGATCTCCCTTGGCTGCGGCCAGGCGGAGCGAAAGCGGGCCAACCGCTGCGGGCGGAAGATTGAGCGGCTGGCGGTGCGAGTCGGACAGCGAGGATTGCACCGTCGCGGTGTCCTGTTGGCCTGTGCCGTTTGAACCGCCGTTCATAAACCCTGGGATCAGGGCCGCAGGCACGGCGTCGACCTGTGCGTCGCCGAGTTGATTTGATAATTGCGCCAAAGCCTGGCGATCGCTTAAACGATGGATTTGGTCAATCGAGGGAGCGCGGCGTGGCGTGACCACAGCAATTCCGGCTGGCGGCTGGCCACGAGTGTTCGCACCGCTTTGGTCTGGCAGGCGCGAGTTATGGCCGCCATTGCCACCGCCGGCTGGCACTTCGATGTCCTGGTTAAGGCCCCTGGTGGTCGTTTCGGGAGAGCTCCGGAAAAGATAGTCTTTGGAGTGGCTCGTATCGGGTGCGCTTTCTTGCGAAGCATTGCTGTCTTTAACCTGGGCGCCTTCGTGCAAGGGTACTTTTTCGCTGCCCGGCGTTACACTACCGCTCTGCCCGTGTGTATCTTCGTATGGCAAAGGTTTTGGCGGTTCGCTGTTGGCGCCAATTTTGGGTTTTTCCACCAACGGCTCGGATTTTTGCGGCAGCAGGTTTTCGCCGGTCTGTTTGGCCGGGGCGATCGGTGAAATGCCGCGCTGAGCTGGCTTCTCGGTGGTCTCGATGTTGGCGGGGGCGGAGGGGGGGCTGCTTTTTTTCAACAGAAGAAGCACGCCGGGCAGTGCGAGCATCAAGACGATGGCGCCAGCCAGGACCTTGCGCGAAGGCATGCGCAGTCGGCGCCCCGAGGTAGCGTCTGGGGTATTATCTTCCAAGTTTGCTGCACCCATTGGCGGGCGTCCGGAAGAATTTTCAGGTGGTGAAAGTTCAGTGATCGGTATGCGCGGCTTGGCAGACGCTCTTGCGGCACGAGCTCCATTTGGGGACCCGTCGGCGGCCGAATTTTCGGCAAGTTCCTTGGTGCGGCGCGCGTTGGCAATGAAGTCGTGGCGCAAACGTTCCAGTGAAGCGGGGGCAGCATCCCCGGGTAGGGAATGAGCTGGTGACAAATGATCCTGGTCGGCGGTGGCCGAAGCCTTCTGCGCAATCAGGCTATCTGCAATTGACTGTGTTTGCGGTCTGGGTAGCTCAGGTGGGGAGGTTGCCGACGCGGGGTTCTTGGGTAGACCCATAGCAGGGCCTAGGGGTTCGGCAAACTCATCCTCGAAGCGGCTTAGATCGGTTCGATTCTTGTGTGTTGATTCAAGCGCATCCACGCGGTCGAGCACGCGGATTACGGTGCGCTGCATGGTTTCGAGCATGGCCGTCGTTTGTTCGTCACCGGCGCGCCGTTCATTTACGAATTTTTCCAGTAGCTGGCGTATAGCTTCAACTTGATCGGCCCCGGCGTTCTCGCCACCGGATTCCAATTCGGTAAAACGCGATGCCGCCCGCTCTGCTGCAGCCTGTGCCAGACCTTCGAAGTCTGCCAATTTCGTATGGCTTCGTTCGAGCCGTTCGGAAATGCGGTCGACCGCTTGGGCTATGAACTGTTCAAGATCCGAGGACGATGCCGGGGAATGCTCGGCTTCACCATCAAATCGCGGATCAGCGAGGCGGTCGATTACGGCTGCCAGCGAATGCTCAATATTGTCGAGGCGTGAGAGTTCGCCACGTGTCGATTTGAATTGCTGGGCCAGTTCGGCGATCTGTACCTCAAGCTGTTCCAGGGCGGCGTGGTTGGATTGTTCACCAGCGCTGTTCGCGACGTTCCCGAAATGCTGTTCCAACTGGTCGAAACGTGGCCCGAGGTCTGCAAGCATCACTTCGCGATGCGTGTTGTTCAGACCTTGTTCTAAACGCTGCGCGATCTCCGTAAAGCGTTGGTCCAGAAGATCGTGTTCACCATTGGCAAACTTGGACTGGCTTTTGGCTGATACTGATGAACCCTGCATTGGCGAGCTGGAACTATCTTCAGGTATCTGCGCGGATGGCTGCGGCACGGGTTTGGAGGGTTCGGCAGTACTAGACGTGTGTGTGGCGGCTTTGCGGGGTTCTGCACCACTAGCGTTGTTCTGGACAGGTGAGGCGACAGCTTCGTCATAGGCTGTTGCGTAAGCATCTGCTGCGTCTTGATCCCAATCGACCTCAGCCTCCTTAGCAAGGTTCATCGCGGCCTTGGGTGGAACGGGATTTATCAATTCGTCCAACGCGCCAAATTTCTCGGCGGCCTGGTCATCGTGGTTGCTTGTCATTTGCTGAGGAGCGGTGCGGAACTGGTTGCCAGCCGGCGGCTCATCGCCGTGATCTTCGTCTTCCGAAGCAGCAGCACCTTGTAGCTCGGTACGGCTGGAGATGTGGTTGGCGAGGACAGCGACACCCTCTTCGATGCGTTCAAAGGCAGGCCTGTATTCGGGTGCCACTTGTGACCGGTATGAGTAGGCTGCGGCCCCTAGGGCTTTCACCCGTTGAAGCATGTGATCGAGCGTTTCGGGATCATGCTGTTCTGTCTGGGTCAGTTGGAGCGCAATACCTTCTATGAGGCCACGCAATCGTTCAGCGTGTCTCTGAGCGTCCACTTCATTGTCAATTGTTGCGCGGTAACCTGCGCCTTGTTTTTCGCCGCCCCCGAATTGCGTCGACATTCTCTTCCCCATCTCCACTCGCTTCAGTCATCCTGGCGAAGCGCTCCACTGGGGAGGTAGGACTGGTTGTGTAGCCGTCCTGGTCTTGCCGTGTCAGGATGAATGCCGGGTTCGAACGCGACACGAGCCAGAACCACCATTAGCGAAGCTGGCAGCGCGCAGTAAATGTTAGGTTAAATCCAGGTGCCATAGTCAGAACGCATTGGAAACGCTAATATAAACTGGGATGGTATCAGGTTTGGACGGTCATCACGCAGGCGTTGGTTCAAAGAAACCCGCTCAATACCAATAAGTGATTCGCAAATGGCGCCGTGGTGTCCAAGGTAGCTTGAGCCCCTGGAAGGTTGCAAAACTTGCTGAACTTGCAGACGCTGCGCTGCGTCCCAGTCCAGCTCTATGGAGGTTTTTTCGCGATGCCGCGTTTCAATTGTTCCAGTTCAACCACGGCCTGCGCTGTGGCCCTCGCAGGCTTCGTGCTGATGGTGGCTGGTGCCTCCGCCCAAGAGTTCGACGGCCGATTCTCCATGACACCTACAAAGGACGGTTTCATCCGGCTGGATAAGCAGAGCGGTGCGGTATCAATCTGTGCGAATCCTGATGGTCAATGGTCGTGCCGGGCCATGCCGGACGATCAGAAGGCGCTGCTGGATAAGCTTGCCAAGCTTGAGCAAGAAAACAAAACCCTTCGGGAAGAAAACCGTCGCCTTGAGGACGTCATGGGCCTTAGCCCGCCAGATCCTGGAAAGGGTGGAGAGGGTAAACCAGGGGAGCTGCCCCAGCCGCCAGGACAGGGGTTCAAAGTTCCCACTGAAAAGGATCTCGATCATGCGTTCGACTATTTCGAAGGTATGTTGAAAAAATTCCGCGAACGGCTGAAGAAGTTCGACGAGGATCAGCAACGCAAAGACGACGGAGCCAAGGAAAAGAACACGGTGCCACTATGAGGCTGCAACGGAAAACTATCAGGCCCCGCCGCAGTGTGGGTGAAGCGCAATTGACGGCGTTTCGCCATGGCTGCTGAGCCGAGCAGAGAAGGGGATGCCCGTGCAACCTCGCGCCATGACGGAGCACGCGAAGGTGTTCGGGCGGAAGGTTTGGTGCAAGCGTCGGGGATGCTCAGAGTTGCAACGCAGGGTCCTGGATGTCGTGAAATCACGCGAGAAGTGGCGGGTTGGCTGAGTCAAATGGGTGCGCGAGAAGGCATGGTCAACTTATTCATCCGTCACACTTCAGCTTCGCTTCTCATTCAGGAAAACGCAGACCCCGATGTGCAGAGGGATCTCATTGATGCGTTACGGCTGCTGGCCCCGGAAGGCGGCCACTATCGGCATGACAGCGAGGGACCAGATGATATGCCCGCGCACATTAAGGCGATGGTGATGCCGGTGTCGCTTGCCGTTCCCGTTCTGGAAGGGCGTGTTCGTCTGGGAACGTGGCAGGGCATCTATGTTGTGGAGCATCGGGCACGACCGCACACCCGCGAAGTGGCGCTGCAATTCCTGGGCAGTGTTGGTTAGAGCGCCGATCCGATGGAATCGGATCAGCGCTCTAGCTTCTTGTTTGGTCGCATTTTCTTCGACGAACCAGCGTCCACTTCGTCGGAAAATGCTCTAGATCGCGGGGCTTGGAGCAGCAGGTGGGTGGTTAAAGTTCTATCGTGATTGAATAAGTCAAGTGGCGCTGCGGCGCTGCTTTAGGCGCAGGCGTTGCATCTCGCGGTCATAGAGAATTTGGCCACCGGGAACGCGGATGTCTCTTACCAGTTCCAAGGCGTGCCGCGATGGAGCAGGCGTCAAAGCCGAAACCAGCAGCGCGGCTATCGTTCCAACTGGAAGCGCCACGCCGGCTGCTACGATATCCGCAACGCCAATCAGACCAACCGCACTGGCCGAAATGGCGACGGTTGCAATTGTAAAGCCGGCTAGCATCCCAGCCAGGGCACCAAAACCGTTGATGCGTTTCCACCAGATGGAAAGGACCAGGGTGGGAAAGGCCGTTGCCCCCGTGATGGTGATGGCCCACAAAAGGAGCTTCAGCGGGTCGGCCGGCAATGCGAGTGCCAGCACCATGCCGCCGCCGAGCCCCACTGCCAGCATGGTCCGGGCCAGCGTCAGACGGACGGTGTCACTGCGTGGTTCCCAGGAAAATCCGTTGATGATGTCTTCGGAGATGACGTTACCCAACGCAACCGCGGCGGCTCCGATGCTTGCAAGGGCTGCTGCGATGGCCGACGCCGCGGCCAGATAAACGAACGCTGAAGGCAGACCGGTCGCTATTGGTAGCGCGAGAAATACACCATCACGCGCGAAGGCGATGGAGCCAAGTGTCATGCGAGTCGTATCGGCCTGGATTTCAACGAGGCCATATGTTTGCAGCACCGTTATCCAATCAGGCAATTGCCCAGGCTTGCTCGCCAAGACGAATTCCATAAGAGGAGCACGCAGAAAAGCCGCGACCGAGGTCATGGTCAGAACGAGTACGCCAAAAACAAATGTGGCCCACCCCAGAGATTTGCGTGTCTCGTGCACGCCCGGTGTCGTCGACACGCGAGGCAGAAGCCACGGTGCAGCGGCAAGACCGGTCATTACAATCACCATTGTGATGACGAACGCGGCAGGACCGATCGCCCCGAAGGGAGTGGCGAAGGGTTTTGCGATCGTTGCAAAACCTGCATCCGGCAGCGAGAATGCGAATGGTTGGGCTGCCACCGAGGGTAGCGATAGCGCTGATTCCTGTTTGAGAAGGCTGCGCACGATTGGGCCATAGCTGAGTTGGGGTATCGGCAGCTTGGTTACGATCACAGCGACCATGGCTGCCGGCACGAGGAAGGCGAACAATACGGTGATGGCCTGTGCAGCATTGGACCAGGATAATCCGCGCATGCCGCCGAGCACGACTGTGACCAGGGCAATGCCTGAAAATATGACAATGAGCAGTGGTTGAGGTGTTGACGTCAGCCAACTGCCGATGGCGCTCACGATCTTCAGTTCGGCAACAATGAGCAGCAACATCGGCACTGCAAGAAGCAAGGCCGATACCAGACGGATCAGGCGGCTCTCAAACCGGCGGCCTAAAAATGTTGGCACCGAATAGGCTCCAAATTTTCGCAGGAATGGAGCGAGGAGAATTGCCATCAGGACAAAGCCGGCAAGCCCGCCGATCGTGATCGCAAGCGCGTCAAAACCGCTAACGAAAAATGCCCCTGTTAGTGAAACAAGCCCAGTGCCACCGAGGGCTGTGATCGCCAGCGCCAATCCAGCGATTATCGCCGGCACACGTCTTCCCGCAGCGAAATAATCGAGCGGCTGTCGCGTGGCTGATGCAACACCGATTGCTCCATAAAGCAGAACCGGCCCTAAAAGCATCATCCATCGGATGACCTGGTCGGAAACGCCGAGCTGTTCGAAAATGGCAGCCAGGAAAAAGACAGCCGATAGTGCACTGGCAAAAATGCCAAAGTAGGTGCCAAGGCGAGGATTAACGCGACGTGTGTGATGTGTGTAGTTCATGGAAATCTCTGTACGTCACGTTTTCCGGGGGATACCCAGGGAAGGGACCCTAAGCCGTCGGATGCGTCAGCGTTGAGGCGATTTACGTCGATTTTTGTGGATCGCTACAAATGCGGCCAAGGGGTGCTGCCGGGCGCTTCAGGTTCTGATTTTGGCGCCAACCAAGAAAGGTTTCATGCTCGGTTGACGGTCAAGTCCGCGCAGCGTGTTTGGCATGTGCTGGATATCGTCAGTCTTCATGCGCACCATGCCAGTGGTCGATCGCATCCTGACGGTTTACGAAACTTGCGACAGTGGCTACCGCGATTACGAATATCCCGTGGGCGGTCAGAATATAGCCGATGGGAAAGCCCAAAAATCTTTCAGAATTTAGTGGTGCGCTGTAGAGAGGCAGAACAATAATCACCAGCAGGAACGGTAAAAGGCTAACGAGCATCTGCGCCTTGGTGTGGCGCCAATAGGGCTTTCGTTCTTTTCTTTCAATCATGTTTTTCCCGCCTATTTTTGATTGTGAGCCAGCCAGAATCGGTTGTTGGCAGCAGGCAACGGCCCAATAGTGATGCCATCATTGCAATACGCCAATCCCGTTGGGATACAATATGGCATTACAATAGTTCCCGGCTTTTCCCGGGCCTATCATGCTTGTCGATTGCAAATGTACGATGGCGTAACCAACACCTTTTGGTAATGCTAACACGTTGCGTGCTGGCTTTCGCGGGTCGAAAACCCACACAAACTCTTGCTAAAATCCGCATCTGTGTCAGAACTGCGACGCAAAGCCGCAAAGCTCAGTGGTCGGTCGGCTGGTTTCGTTTAATTTGGCGGTGATGCGCTCAGACTGCGATGATGAGCATTCTAGAGTGCATTCCGATCCGATGGAATCGGATCGCCGCTCTAGCTTCTTGTTTGGTCGCATTTTCTTCGACGAACCGGTGTCCACTTCGTCGGAAAATGCTCTAGCTTCTTGTTTGGTCGCATTTTCTTCGACGAACCGGTGTCCACTTCGTCGGAAAATGCTCTAGTTTCTTGTTTCGTCGCATTTTCTTCGACGAACCGGCGTCCACTTCGTCGGAAAATGCTCTAGGAGGTGAAATGCTGTCCTACCGGATCATAATTGTAGATGATCACCCCTTGTTTCGTGGGGCACTCAATCAAGCGCTCACAGCTTCCCTGGAGAGCTCGGAGATCATAGAGGCGGCATCGCTGGACGAGCTGACAGCCAAACTGGCTGAAGGCCTGGAGGTCGACCTCATTCTTCTCGATCTTACGATGCCTGGCGTACAGGGCATTTCCGGTTTGGTTTTTCTGCGTGGCCAGCATCCCGAAATTCCTGTCGTAGTTATTTCTGCAAATGATGATCCCATCACAATCAGGCGCTGCATGGATTGCGGTGCATCCGGTTTTGTTCCCAAGTCGCAGCCGGTCGAGCAGATCCGTACCGCGGTGCGCAGCGTTCTTGATGGCAATGTGTGGTCACCCCCGGGAGTTGATCTGGCAAGTGCGGGCGATAGCGAGACGACAGACTTGATCGGGCGACTTTCATCGCTGACGCCGCAGCAGGTGCGCGTGCTCATGATGCTTGGCGAGGGCCTTCTGAATAAGCAGATCGCCTACAAGCTGGGTGTGTCGGAAGCCACGATTAAAGCGCATGTATCTGCGATCCTGCAGAAGCTCGGCGTTGACAGCCGTACGCAGGCGGTGATTGCTGTCAATCGGATTGACAATACCTCTTGGCAGAAAATCGCGAATTAGAGCGCCGTGCGTTATATTGGGATCAGTTCTGTTTCTCAATCGAACAAGCAGGCACATCATTCGAACTGGTGGGCAATCACTATTCTGCTGCTTGTCTTTGAAGCGAGACCTGATTCAGCGTCGCGCGCAATGCTGCGGCCTTGAGCGGCTTGCGTAGCAAGGTGAACTCATGTGCCTTGACCTCTCGCTGCACTTCAAGTGAATGGTCAGCCGTAATTATCGCCGCAGGTACGGCACGTTCCAATTTTTTGCGCAATCTCAATACAGCGTCGACGCCTGTGCCACTGTCGAGATGGTAGTCCGCCAGGATCATTTCCGGAACGATGAAACCTTCCTCGATTTCGAGTAACGCTGCCTGTGCGCTGGGCGCGGTCCTCACTTTACATCCCCATCCGCTGAGCAACGATTCCATTCCCGCAAGCACCGCCTGCTCGTTGTCGATGCATAGGACCGAAAGGCCGGCCAGTACGCTCTGCTGGCGAGGTTCGGTCGCAGGTGCCGGGGCAGCCACGCCGCGCGGCGTTGCCGCGGGTACCGATATTGAAAATACCGAACCACGACCTGGTGCAGATTTCAGTTCGATCGATACTTTCAAGATGCGGCAGATGCGTTCAACGATGGACAAGCCCAGGCCAAGTCCGCGAACTTTCGAACCTGGTCCTTCGAGACGCTGGAACTCCTTGAATATAACTTGCTGCTTGTCGTGCGGAATGCCCGGTCCGGTATCGTAGACCTGGACGTCCACCTTGTCGCCGCGCCTGCGCACACCCAAAAGCACCTTGCCGGTGCGTGAATACTTGATGGCGTTTGCAACAAGGTTTTGCAGGATACGGCGCAGCATTCGGCGGTCGCTTCGAACCCAAAGGTTGGTGTTGCTTGCCTTCAGCGTTATTCCTTTTTCGCGGGCCAGAGGTTCAAATTCGACAATCAATTGCGCAAAGATGTCAGCCAATGGCAAATCGGCGAGATCGGGCTCCAGCCGTCCAGCGTCCATGCGCGAAATTTCGATGAGCGCGGAGAAAATTTCTTCGACCGCGGACAGTGAAGCGTCGACGTTCCGCGCAAGCTGGCCATCCTTTTCGGGCAGATCACGCTCACAAAGGCTTGTCGCATAAAGCCGGGCAGCATTGAGCGGTTGCAGGATGTCGTGGCTAGCGGCGGCTAGAAACCTCGTTTTATCCAGGTTGGCTTCATCGGCCTTCGTTTTGGCTATTGCGAGGGCGGCGTTGACCTCAAGCAATTCCGCTGTTCGTTCGCGTACCCTGCGTTCCAGTGTTTCGTTGGCTCGTGCCAGAGCATTTGATGCGGCCACTCTGTCTGTGATGTCAGAGAAGGTGGCGACGATCCCGCCCTGCGGCATGGAGCTTGTGCGGATCTCAATGTGCCGGCGGCCAGACAGAATTCGCTCCTGGAACGTCTCCTTGCTGACGGCAAGCCTGTAGAGACGGCTCTCGATGAGCTGGTCGATGTTTCCGGGGCCGAAGTCACCTCGCTCGGCCAGCATTTTTAGCAGCTTGTCGAGGGGCGCGCCGACACGCCCTATCTCGGGTGGAAGTTCCAAGAGGTCTCGGAACTGGCGATTCCAGCAAATCAGCCGCATGTCCTTATCAAAAACGGACAGACCGTGGCGCACCTGATCGAGTGCAGATTGAAGAAGGTCGCGGTTGTACTGGAGCGCTTCGGAGGCGTCGTCGAGCAGCTTCATTGTCGACTGGCTCGACATGCTGCCACGTTTCAACAGAAGTGAAAGCACGAGACGCGCTGATGCAGAGCCGACCGAACTTGATAGCAGGTGCTCGGCGAAGCGAACCGCCGGTATATCGGCTTCCGCCTGGCGACCCAAGGTCATGTTACGGCTTGCAAGATACTCGCTGAAGGACCGCTCTGCGCGTTCAACGCCAACATATTGACCGACACTGCGTTCAAGCTCTCGCATGGAAATGTTGGTTCGCCAAAGCCTGAACGGCTGGCTGGCTTGCATTGGCTTTAAGGGCTCATCTTGGATAAAGAATTGCGCCTGAATACGTTCTATCGGTTCTGGTGCTTTCAATAGTGAGACGGTCAAATAGGTGAGAACGTTCGCAGACAAACTCCATAGAACGCCGTGTGTCAGGGGTTCGAATTGCAGGTAGAAGAGCGTCTGTGGCTTCAATAGTCCGATACCGAATGGGCCAGTATCGAGAATTGAAACTGGCAGCCAGCCGGCTTTGGCGATCCATGGCAATACAAGCGTATATGCCCATATCGAAGTGCCGACGATGAGGCCGGCGATGGCCCCGCGCGCAGTACCCTTGCGCCAGATAAGTCCGATAAAAAAGGCGGGCGCGAATTGCGCAATTGCGGCGAACGAAAGAAGGCCGATTGCGGCAAGACCGTGCGATCTGCCGACAATCTGATATACGAGATATGCCAGCAGCAGGAGCACTGCGATCGCGACGCGTCTGATTACGAGCAGCGAACGGGCAATGTGTTTCTGCTGCGGTGGCTCCATCATTTCCTGATGGAGCAACAACGGAACCACCAGCCCGTTGCAAACCATGATAGACAGCGCCACCGATTCGACAATTACCATTGCGGCTGCAGCGGACAGCCCGCCCAGGAAGGCGAGCACTGTCAGCAACTTCGCATCCCCCAGGATCGGCAGCGACAGCATGAAGAAATCGGCGTCGTGGGTGTCAGTGCCGAGGCTGGCAAGCCCGGCTGAGGCGATTGGCACCACGAACAGGTTGGTCAAGACAAGATAAACGGGAAACAGCCATGCGGCTCGGCGTATTTCTGCCTCCGAGTTGTTTTCGACGACTGCGACATGAAACTGGCGTGGGACCAGAATTACGGCGATGGTGGACAGCAGCAGAACCGTTAGCCACATGCCACCGTTCAGGCTTTGGCCAAAAATGTTGGTGACAATTGGAGTGGACTCTATCTTGGCCAGGAAGCCATCGAGACCGCCGTACAGCCCGAACAAGACGAATAAACCCACGGCCAGGAATGCAACCAGCTTGACAACGGATTCGGCTGCAACTGCCAACATCAACCCGTCCTGGTTCTCGGTAGCGTCTATGTGGCGGGTACCAAACAGGATGGCGAATACGGCGAGTAGCAGGGTAATTGCAAGCGCAGTGTCGATGAACCAGATATGCGGCACATCGGTTGCAACGATTGCATTGCCACCCAAAAGAGTTTCGATTGAAACACTGATGGCTTTCAATTGCAGGGCGATGTAGGGCAATGACGCCAGAATGGCGACCAGCGTAGCAGTCGCGGCCAAAGCTTGGTTTTTGCCATAGCGCGCAGCAATGAAGTCTGCCACCGATGTGACGTTCTGGCTCTTGGCGGTGCGGATGATGCGCACGAGCAGGGGATAGCCGACTGTGAAGAACAGGATCGGACCCAGGTATACCGGGATGAAGTCGTAGCCAGTCGAAGCGGCCAGGCCGACGCTGCCGTAAAAGGTCCAAGAGGTGCAATATACGGCTAGGGAAAGCGCATAAATGTTAGGTCGGCTGGCGTGGGTGTTGGCTCTTAGTGATCGGTCGCCGATCCAGGCAATAGCGAACAGACCGCTCAGGTAGAGCAGCGCCACGGCGACAATGACCCAGCCTTCGATCATCGGCGATCTGTCACCGCGATAGCGGCCTCCGCAATAGACTTATTCCTATTTGCCAATGGGCAAACGAAAAACGGTTCATTAGAAGCGACACGGTAACAAACGCCGGATGCCACAGATTGTCCTGCTGGCGCCTGCGAGTCCGCCAGGGTGTGTTCTTGCCGTGCCGTTTACAGATCCCACCTTACCGCCACATAAGCAACCGGAAAACGACGAAATTACAATATGGTGGCAGCGGGCTGCAACGTGGTGAACGATGGATTTTCAAGTCGGCATAAGCGGGTTTGGGCGAGCCCGCAAGCATGCTGCTTGGGGAACTGAAATGGGTGGCTGGCTATCAATGTTGTGGTGCTTATTTCATAGCGCCTTTTACGTTTGCAAATAGGTGTGCAACGCGTGACGGCGCTTTTAATGGGCAGAGGTGTCTTTTAAAGTCCGAATCAGACGGGGTGTGGGGGGAGTTGACGCGAACTGGATAAAAAGAAAAGCAGGCGATTGAAATCAAGTTCGTTCCATCGGGTAACTCAGACAGCTTTTTTTAAAAAGGATCAAAAGTCATGGGCATGATTAAAGAATTCAAGGAATTTGCCGTCAAAGGGAACATGATCGACATGGCCGTCGGCATCATTATCGGCGGCGCGTTCGGAACAATCGTCAAGTCTCTGGTCGATGATGTCATTATGCCGCCAATTGGCCTTATGCTGGGAGGCGTTGACTTTTCCGACATCAAGCTCACGCTTGCGGAAGCAGCAAACGGCAAGGACGCGGTGACAATGAACATTGGGGCGTTCATAAACAATGTCATCAGTTTCCTCATTGTGGCCATCGCTGTTTTTCTTCTGGTTAAATCCATCAATGAGTTGAAGCGCCGGTTCGAGGAAGAAAAAGAGGAGCCGGTTGCCGATCCAGAGCCTTCGCTTCAGGAAAAGCTGCTGATGGAAATCAGGGATGAGTTGAAAAAGTAATTTCCGTCGCGAAAGCAGTTTCCAACTGACAGTACCGATATAACGCACGACGCTATAGAGCACCGATCCGATGGATTGGATCGGTGCTCTAGCTTCTTGTTTGGTCGCATTTTCTGCGCCTAACCGCGTATACTTCGGCTAAACATGCTCTCTCTTCGTCTGGAGCATGATTTTCACGCCGAACCGCGTACACTTCGGCTAAACATGCTCTATGAACAGCTTCCGCCGCCCAGGACGCAAAACTTTGCGCAATGGGGATGGCAAAGTTTCACGGCGCCATGGGAAAACATGCCGCCGTTGACCGTTGCTGCCTTAGCAAGCGTTGAACCCATTTCGAATGCAGTCTCGTATGGCAGCAACGTACAGGGCAGAACGACGGGCAGCGCTGCGCCTTCGCGTTTTACGACCATGCGTGATGATGCACACATCAGGTCGTCCGGTGTCTTGCCGACCTTGGCCCAGCAAGACGTGCTGATCTCGGGCACGTCGAACCCGCCGTCCATCTCAGGGAATAATACCGTTTGCGCGGGATCGTAGGCATCCACTGGCCAACCCTGCCTGGCGTACAATGCGTGGTAGCCGTTTCTGGCTTCGGCTTCGGCCTCGCCCCAGCACGTCCTGCCTGCAACGGCAAGCCTGAAGCCGTTGGCGGCCAGCCAATCCATTCCTTCGATGACTTTCTGCCAAGTACCGGCGCCACGTTCGACTTCGTGCAGTTTCTGGGTGTGGTGGTCTATGCTGACGCGCAATGTAATGCGGTCGTGAAAGTCGCCAAGCAATCTGGTGAGGCCGTTTTTGATCGTGGGTCGCAGCATCGGTTGCATCGCATTGGTCAGAACCAGAACTTCAAATCCCAGAGCCAATGCATCTTCCATCATTTCGAGCATGTCGGGATTGAGGAAAGGTTCACCGCCGGTGAAACCAATTTCACGCGTCCGTGATGTTCTGGCTTCCATGAAAAATGCGCGGGCTTCATCGGCCGTAAGATAAGCAAGGCGGCCGTTGGTCGGACTGGATTCGATGTAGCAGTTGGCACAGGTAATGTTGCAAAGTGATCCGGTATTCATCCAGAGGGTTTCAAGCGATCTCAAGGCCACCTGCGCGCGCGGTTCGCCCGTAAGCGTGCGCTCAGGATCTGAAAACTTGCCCTCACCTGCATCCTCTTGAGACCCCTCTTGCTGAGCCTGGTCAGTTTCCGCTTTTCGCATCGGAATATTCATGATTGCTCCATCTCGCGGCAGGTTATGCCACCAAACTTGCCCCTTGCCTGCCAGATAAGACTACGCGCTTAAGGACGCAAGGGTCCCACGCATCACCACGAACAACGATACTTGATACGCTGGGAGGTGCCGTGATGTTACAATGGTGTTCGTGCCTTGGTGGTGTTCGTGCGTTTTGTCTGGATAATCTGTCGCCGCTTTATCGGGATTAAAGCGCACACCATCTCTATACAAAGTGCGCTCGGCAAGTCTGCGGTCTGTTTTGCTGTCAACGGATCAATGGCTAGAGCATGTCTAAAGAGCATTCCGACCCGATGGAATCGGATCGGCGCTCTAGCTTTTTGTTTGGTCGCATTTTCTGCGACTAACCGGTGTCCACTTCGTCGGAAAATGCTCTAGCGCGCATTCCGATCCGATGGAATCGGATCGGCGCTCTAGTTTTTTTTGGTCGCATTTTCTTCGACGAACCGGCGTCCACTTCGTCGGAAAATGCTCCAGACGAAGTGTATGCAGTTCGGCGTCAGAAACATGCTCTACGCCCAAACCATTGGGTTGCGGAAAATGCATCGCATGTCAGAGGCACGCGATGCCATGTTTCGTCTGTTCCGACTTTATCCCTTCACGCATACTACCTGTCGCAAGGTATGAACGATCTCAACCAGGTCGGACTGCGCAGCCATGACGGCTTCGATGTCCTTATAGGCCCGTGGCGTTTCGTCGATGACGGCGGCATCCTTGCGGCACTCGATGCCAGCGGTATCGCGCGCATGGTCTTCAAGCGTGAACTGCTTCTTGGCCGCTGTGCGCGACATGGCACGACCGGCACCATGCGAACACGAACAGAAACTATCCACGTTGCCCTTACCGCGAACGATAAAAGACTTCGCTCCCATCGAACCAGGGATAATGCCCATCACGCCTTCGGCCGCATGCACCGCACCCTTGCGCGTGATCAGCACCTCTTCACCAAAGTGCGTTTCTCGCGCCGTGTAGTTGTGGTGGCAGTTGACCGCCTGTTCGCCGATCTGGAATGGCGGCAGATGCTCTCGTAGAACACGCAACACGCTATCCATCATGGCCTGACGGTTTTCCCATGCATAATCCTGAGCCCAGGTGAGCGCTTCCCAATAATCACCGAAGTGATCGGTACCCTCGACCAGATACGCAAGGTCGCGGTCCGGCAGGTTGATGAAATGCGTACGCATGTCCTCGCGCGCCAGTTCAATGAAGTACTGACCGATCTGGTTGCCCGGACCGCGCGAACCCGAGTGCAGCATCACCCACACGGCATCGCTCTCATCGAGGCAAAGCTCGATGAAGTGGTTGCCCGTTCCAAGCGACCCGAGCTGATGCACCGGCCGCTTGTGCGCAATCTTGGGATGCTTCTCAAGAATCGCGTTATAGCGGCTTTCGAGCTTGCGCCAGCGCGTGGAGATTGCGGCAGGCGCCGTCTTCCATCCGCCTTTCAAGGTCCGGCCCTGATCCGAAACAAAGCCATGTGGCACGGCGCGTTCGATATCAGAGCGGATCGCAGCTAGGCTATCGGGCAAATCCTTTGCCGACAGCGTCAACTGCCACGCCATCATACCGCAACCGATATCGACGCCGACCGCCGCGGGAATGATCGCGCCCTTGGTTGGAATAACCGAACCAACTGTCGAGCCTTTGCCGTAATGCACATCCGGCATGACAGCGAGGTGCTTGAAGATGAAAGGCATCGACGCGGTGTTCAGCAACTGACCCTTGGCCTGCTCCTCGACTGGCACGCCACGCGTCCACATCTTTACAGGTCGTGCGTTCTTGCCCGCAGCCTTGGCGGCCTCCGAGTGCTCGACGAGAAATTCAAATGTGCGTTCCATGACGTGTTCCAGTATTCAGTCCATGCTTTGGGTTTCAATTGCGCCGAGTCGTGGCGACGAGGGTTTGATGAAACACGATTAACCTGCTTGACCATTCAGCCACACAATCTCCAGCGAGATCATGGCGGGAATCGAACCCGCTTGCGGTCCTCCTCAAGGATGTAGTTCCATCTGCATTCGCCACGACTTTGCATCGGGTTCCGGTGACGAGTTTTGATGAGACATGACGCATCGCAAGCGATGCGACCGAGGATTTGAACCTCGCGAGCTTAGGCCCGTTACCGATGTAATCCCATCCGCATTCACCGGATTTCTTTCTCGTTTAGTATTCCTTCGGTCCCATACTTGTTATTTTGTGGCGTGTGCTTCCGATGACATGGCCGCACGCCACTTCACTGTTCTTCAAGGCCGGGGGGACGAAAAATTCGCTCGAGACACGTCAGTTTGGAGCGATGTAGTCCCGGGCAGCATTCCCCCCGGCCGTGTTGTGTTACCCTTGCGATTCACGCACGAAGGTGGTGCTACGCACCAGTCCCCCGTACGACCGCAAGAGGGCTTTTTGTTTGCCCTTGCGATTCACGCACGAGGGTGGTGCTACGCACCAGTCCCTCGTACGATCGCAAGGGTTAGGCCTCGATCATCTCGATCTCGCCGACCCAGTGCGCGTGACCAAGCTGGCCCGTTGCAAAGTTCGCGACGATCTCGAACGCGGCATCCGAAAACCCGCCAACATTCAAGATGTCGTCACGCTCGGGTGCCTGCGTCGTGGCATAGGGCTGGATGTCGATAGCAACGAGTTTGGCGTTACGATTCTTCCGCTTCAACTTCGTCCACTCCGTCATCAAACCTGTGCGGTCAGCGCGTCTTGCATCCACCCAGGACTGGTTGTCGGAGATGAATACAACAAGGTCGACCTTGGCATTGGCCTTGTTCAACGCCGCGAGCGGTGCCGAGCAATTGGTTGCACCACCGCCGATCGACGCGAGCCGCTTGGCGTTGGTCATCACCGTATCGCGCGGATTGAGGTCAACGTTGACCACATCCCTTTCGAACGGCAACACCTTGGCCGACGGGTTCTGTCGCAACATTGCTGCCGCAAAGAGTGCTGCCACATCGACGCAACGGATCGTCGATGTTGCACCCATCCGCCGACCCGTGACAGGCGACGTCATCGAGCCCGAAACGTCGGGTGCGATCACGACATTTCCAGTCACGGCCGGAACGTTGGAAAGCGATATATCCATCGCATCCTGCAACGCTTCGCGAACCGCATGCGGGACATCCTGCCCGGCAGCGTGATACGCAGCCATAAGCTGGTAGGGCATCACGCGTGCCTTTGCGATCTCGGTTGGATCCTTCAATCTCGCTGCAACCATCTGCGTGAAGCCATCAATGGCAAACGCGCACTGACGGTCGAACGTATTGAGGTTCATACGCAACATCTGCCAACCGGCCCGACCCGCAATCTCCGCCCAGTGCTCGGCCGTAAGATCGAGTGCGGTGAGCATCTCGAATGGAACATCCGGCAATGGGTTCGTGCGATCACGCTTGAACGCTTCGAACGAACGCGCAGGCTCGGGCAACGCCGCAACGTCATAAGGCTTGCCAACCAACCATGCATAGAATGCGCGGCGTTCCGGCGATGCAGGCTTGGGGTGCACCATCTTGACGATGTCGGCAAGCGACGGCGAGCGACCGACGGCTGCACGCATCAAGGCACGATCCGAAGCCGCATTAAGCCAACCCTGGATCTCCGCCTTGGGACGCGAACCAAGCGACTTGCGGCCCGTGGCGCCCGAACGCATGATCTGCACGAACGTGCGCAACATGCGGCCGTTATCGACAACGTGTGGAAACACCCTGGCAAATGCCTCCGGATCGCGGCGCGATAACACCGCAAGAAGCAAAGCCGGCATGTCCTTCATATGCCCACGCTTGCGCGCATAGACAGCGGTCTTGGCGAGGAACTTTGTCGAAACCTGCTCGGCAACCTTCATCACGTCGGAGAGCTGCGCTTCGGCATTGGCATAATACGTCGGCGACAAGGTGCCGGTCATCACGAGCTGAGCGAGCTTATGGCGGGCCTCCATCTCATAGGCCGGGGCGCCTGCGCGGTTGCGTGCCTTGGCGCGCGGCATAAGCCTGCCGGCATACGAGGCGAAAAGAGATTTGTTGGCCATGACTGGCCTCCATCGGTTGAAACGTTTTCCGTCTTTGTCACCGGCTTGATCAGAGGGGCTAAGGGTCGCCACAGACATTCAAGCGGTTCAGACGCTTAACCATTTGCAGCCGTCGTGCCAGGACACTCAAGGTTGCTGCGAAAAGCTCGTAACCTATTAAAAAGTATCATTTAATTTAAAATCCTGATCAAAGTGGAGGTTGACAGAATTTTAAAAAATCTATAAATAAATAGCGTGATTTATAATTTTATATAGTATTCTAAGCCATGAAACCACGCGTCGTCTTAGGCTTTCTTGGCTCCACTCTGGACCAGGGCAAGAATCCCGATCGCTGGAAACGCTGGCGGCCGACGGTTGCCATGTGCCAACACGACGACTTCCTTATAGACAGGCTTGAGCTTCTACACGCCGCTCGGCACACGCCGCTGGCACAAAGGATCGTCAAGGACATCTCACAAGTGTCGCCGGAAACCGACGTAACCCGGCATCGCGTTGAGATGGCTGATCCGTGGGACTTTGAGGAGGTCTACGGGCGCCTACATGAGTTTGCGCGCAACTATGCCTTTGATACCGATGCCGAGGACTATCTCGTCAACATCACCACGGGCACGCACGTTGCTCAGATCTGCTGGTTTTTGCTGACGGAGGCGCGGGCGGTGCCCGGGCGGCTGTTGCAGTTGACGCCGCCCAAGCGATGGAACGACGGTTCACCGGGCCGATACGGCGTTATTGACCTCGACTTGTCGCGCTATGACCGGATTGCCATGCGCTTCAAGGCAGAGCAGACGGAAGCGACGTCGTTTTTAAAGTCGGGGATCGAAACGAAGAACCCTGCCTTCAACCACATGATAAGCCGCATCGAGCATGTGGCGATCAAATCTGTGGCGCCTTTGTTGCTGACCGGACCGACGGGTGCTGGCAAATCTCAGCTTGCCCGCCGCATCTTTGAACTCAAGCACACACGCCATCAGGTGAAGGGGGCTTTCGTCGAAGTCAATTGTGCCACCTTGCGCGGCGATCAGGCCATGTCGGCGCTATTCGGTCACGTCAAGGGTGCTTTCACGGGAGCCAATACTGACAGGCCGGGCCTGCTCAAAGCTGCCAATGGCGGTGTGTTGTTCCTCGACGAGATCGGTGAACTTGGGCTAGACGAACAGGCGATGATCTTGCGTGCGATTGAAGAGCGGCGCTTTCTGCCGGTTGGTTCTGATCAGGATTCGCAAAGCGACTTCCAGCTTATTGCAGGCACAAATCGAGATTTGCAGGCCGACGTCATGCAGGGCCGCTTTCGTGAGGATCTGTTGGCGCGTTTGAACCTTTGGATATTCCGTTTGCCGGGCCTCAGGGAGCGACGTGAAGATATCGAGCCCAATCTTTCCTTTGAATTGCAACGTTATGCTGAGACAAATGGCGATACGGTTACTTTCAACAAGGAAGCGCGCGAACGCTATTTGAGCTTTGCGACCTCGCCTGATGCGCTATGGCTGGCAAACTTTCGCGATTTGGGAGCATCGGTCACGCGCATGGGAACGCTGGCGCATTCGGGACGCATCACCGAAGCGATCGTGATGGAAGAAATCGAACGGTTGAAAGGCCGCTGGCGTCGCGACGAGCCGAATGCGGATGCTACTGAGATTGCAGGACTGATCGGGCGAGAGCGGCTTGAGGACATAGACCTGTTCGATCAAGCGCAGCTTGCTACCGTCATTCGCGTTTGCCGCCAATCGCGCTCGATGAGTGAGGCTGGACGCAAACTTTTTGCCGTGTCACGCCTCGCAAAGGCCTCCAACAACGACACTGACCGTTTGAAGAAGTATCTCGTTCGCTATGGGCTTGGCTGGTCGGACATACGCGAAAATGATGGTGGTACGTCTGGCCAATGATTTGATTGGCTGACTTAACTTTGTTGGTTTTGCCTTTTGCGTGAAAGGGTGTTGATGCGGTATTCAATCACTAGAGCGCGTTCACTTTTCATGGAATCGCGAACGCGCTCTATTTTCTTTTATTTTGAGCATGTTCTTCACGCCGAACCGCGTACACTTCGGCTGAACATGCTCTATTGTTCAGGTGTAGTGGGTATTGCCAATGTTTGGACAATTGTTTGATGGCACGGTCCTGATCATCGTGACGGTGGCGATCCATGTGCTGGCGCTGAGTTGGGGCATCAAGAGGCTTCGGCTCAGGCAATCCATTGAAGCGGCTTCGCTGTTGTCCGTCACGCTCTTGTTGTCGCGCGTTGCCGTGCTGGTTATCCTGGCGCACTTGATCGAGATTGTACTTTGGAGTTCATATTTCTGGTACCGTGGTGTGCTGCCGACCTTTGAGGAATCGTTCTACTTCAGCGCTGTGACCTACGCTACAATTGGCTATGGCGACATCGTCCCGCCACCCGATTGGCGCCTCATCGCCTCGATGGAGGGGTTGACCGGCATTTTGATGTGCGCCTGGTCCGGTGGCTTTTTCTTCGCCCTCGTGTCGCGTTTCTACGATCCGACCAATGCGCACGGAAACGGCAGATAGCTGTCAGCGCGAGACGCCGCGCCATAACCAAAAGGCGCGTCCTGCACGTTCAGGTGCAAGATTAACGTCCATGTCGTGAGTAGGTTCTGTTGCCCATGTGTCCGGGCTGAACAGTCAGCACCGGGGCCAGTTGCTGCCAAACGAATCTTCTGGGGCGGTGCGCTGCACAAGGTTGCGCCATCCGGCAGACGGACAACAAAAATTCGACGAAACGGAGCCTTTGAAAACTCCTGCGCCAGACCGTGCAGATATCGCTCGATTAGTGGCCGGTGTTTTTGAAACCACATTCGACGGCACGGAGGTTCGTAAACAAATAATTGCGGATCGGGCCTATGCGCTTGTAGAGGAGATGCTTAGCGAAAAGCGCATTGACGGTCGACAAGCAGCCGAGATACGGGCCTGGGCGCAGGAGAGCATTTCAAGGGAACTGGCTGCGCTATGATCGCTATGGTGTAGCAAATTGAAATTTTTCTGTACTTGATCCTTCCATCGCTTGCGTGTGGCAATCCTCGAGAAGAATGGGATTAGCGGAATGCTGGTTTTCCTGCAGCCTTGCCTCCGCGCCTTCCTGTTGCCGAAATCGATATCAATCGGTTACTTATGAAAGTTCTAGCGAAAAAGTTTTTGCCCCTCTCTTCTCATCTTGATCCTTGCTTTCTCGCAAAATTCTATTGGCTTCCTCCGAAGTCGTCCAATGGGTGCACGATCCTTTTCTCTGATCGACTTTTATATTCTGTGCCTCAAGAAGATATTCAAATTTTACCTTCTTAAACATAAGAACATTCCGATTTAATTCGGACTTCTTGGCGATCACAATATTAGAGTAATAGATTTTTGTGTTATCAATTGAGGCAGCTCGGCAATAGATATAGATTGAATCGTCGGCAATAGCTGGTTGCCCGACACAAAGCAGTGCGATTGATGAAAATGCCCAGATTGATTTATTCACTGACTTTACCCCTTTTTTGGCCCCGGGCGCGGCTCCAGCGCCACCCCCTTGAGACTGTACAATCACCTTCCCGCGCCTCGTCGCGAGAACCCGTCGATAGCTCGCATAATCGGGAATTATATCCAGTTCAAGACAAATAATCTGACGATAACCGGACGCCCCATCCCGGGCGGCGTTTCGGCTCTTTCCTGTCCAGCCAGTTACTTCAAATTTAAGTTTCTTGGTAGCTTAACGCCAGGAAGTAGTTTGCATAATTTGGTGATCTTGTGATCGGAGATCCGGGAAAGAACGTCGGTGAACCAGGCTTGCGGATCGACCCCGTTGAGTTTGGCGGTTTCGATGAGCGTGCTAGAGCGCATTCCGATCCGATGGAATCGGATCGGCGCTCTAACTTCTTGTTTGGTCGCATTTTCTTCGACGAACCGGTGTCCACTTCGTCGGAAAATGCTCTAGCTGTGAGCTTTCAACAGGTTGTCCGTCTGGTGGCTGCGCCTGGGCATCGCCATCGAGCGGATTAAGCCTGGCAATCCGCAACAGAACGGCCGCCATGAAGGCATGCATCTCACGCTGAAGAAGGACGCCTGTCGGCCCGCCGCAGAAAACGCCCTCCAGCAGTAAGACCGCTTCGACAAACTTGTCAGCCAGTTCAATGATGAAAGACCCCACGAGGCCCTCGAAATGAAGACGCCGGGCGACGTCTATCGACCCGCAGAACGCAGCTACGACGGCCTGCCAGAAATCGACTATCCCATGCATGATCGAGATGTGCTGGTCACAGCATGCGGGCGCATCTGCATGCATCGAAAGAAAATCAACATCTCGACCCTCATGGCCGGTCAAAGGCTCGGAATAAAGGAGGTGGATGACGGAATCTGGCTCGTAAGCTTCATGGCTTACGATCTCGGATATATCGAATTGGAACAGAAAACCCTGCAAACTATCGACACCCCGCCCCCGCATTCAGCGAAGAGCCCACGAGGGTGTCACCCATGTCTTAGGTACGTTCTGTTACCCATGTGTCCGGGCTGGACAAGAGGGCCTTTGGAGCGGGCGATGGGAATCGAACCCACGACATACAGCTTGGGAAGCTGTCGTTCTACCACTGAACTACGCCCTCTAACGCATTAATATTTAATGGTTTTTCTGTAACTATTTTGACTTCCACTGTACTATTGGGAACTGAACGGTAAAGTGGGAAAAGCGGCTCGAATCCAGAAAACCACGGTGTTCTACCGCGGGACGTGCCGCCATGTCCCGCAAATTCGAAAGGCGAGCAGTGATGCTTAGTCGGACCCGTTCGCCCGATCCCAAGACTCTCGACGCTCCCACAAGTCATCGGGCTTCAGCGCCTTGACCTCAGCCGTCGAGAGCCCCTCAAGCAAGGGCGGGTACATACAGACGCCCTCCGCTGCGAAGAACATTGGGGCGAGGTCCGTCCAGCGAGTGTGATCGAAGTCCTTCTCGTAATCAGTGAAGTGTTGTTCCCATCCATGAGGTCGCGGCAAATGCAACGCTGCGAAATAGGGCCGGCGCTCAATCCCATTTGTAGACGTTGAAGCCTCGGAGTCCTGCGGCGAGATTCCTAGCCTCAGATGCGTCTGGTTCTGGAAGAAGTGCGTCGGCAGCGGATTGGCACTCCAAGCTGTTGACAGTGTCCACAAACATATCAGATCGCTCTGGCCTGCCACTCTTTGCTCAGAGTGCTCGATTACTCGTCCTGCTCGATATCAATGAAAGCAAATGTATTGCGCGGCCCAGGTCGCACTCTGACATTCACTTCGTGATTCACCATCGGCCCTATCAAGTCGTCGACCGTCTCACCCACCCCTTTCACCCGCTTTGTCTCACCGTCGACCGTCACTTCCAACCAATCGTTGTCGAGATCAAGTGCTCTAAGTACTCCGCGCAGAACCACCGAGTTTGGGCGGTCGATCTGCGCTTCGGCTGGAGTACTTGGTCCCTTCAAAGTATCAGAGATCAGCTTGCGCGAGCTTGGAGAAAGAACAATCGGCGACCGATCGCCAATGGCCCGGACATCCAACTGTCCAAATGTCTTTCCAGTAGGGGCAAGATTCCGGGCCATCTTCAAGAACGTGATCCTATAGTCCTCTTGAGTCACTACCTCCGGTAACTTCGTTTCTGGATCCTCTGCGGAGGCCTTCAGAATGGCTAGGAACTTTTCCGTCAGGATATCTGGTTCCATTTTCTCGTCGGGGAACATTTCGACCTGAACTGGCTTTTGCACAGCCACCACAAACTGGTAGCTGCCAGGCACGCTTTGGAACAGCCAAGGACGACAACGATCTTGAATGTCTTTGCTAGGCGGGCCCTTTTTCCGAAGAGGCAAGGACTTCAGATATTCAGCCGTCCTGTAGAAGAGACTTTGAACATTTTGAACCTTCTCAACGATGAGGTCTAGCGGCGCGCCACCGTGCATAACCTGTCCGCCCTTCACCGATATCAAGACTTGGCCTGGAACAAAGCTCAGCCCCGCTTCCTTCTGCGCTGCTTCGTTCCAAATTGCTTGAAGGAGCGTGCGCAGTTCCATGGCGGCAAATGGTGGCAAACCGGCTAGTGTCGATGACGTATGGGCGACCCTTGCTGCATCCTGCAGATCGCCAGCATGATACCAGAGTGCGGCAGCGCTCACGGCTGTGATGCCCAAGGTTCTTGGCTTGTCCGGGCCAATAGACGACAGCGCCTGCTCTTCTTCGCGCGCCGCCTGTCGATACAAGTGCTGAGCGACGTCCCTTTGACCAAGGCGCAACGCCGTCTCGGCTTCGCCGGCCAAACGTTCACTTTCGCGATGATGAATCGCCCAACTCATTTTGACTTCACATCAGAACTTTGGATACGCCTCGCCGCAAAGCCCACAACCGTGGCAAGTGCTGGTAGATTGCTTTCACCTCGCGCCGCTTGCTCCATCTTTTGACGCAGCCGCGTATTCAAAGCGCTGTGGCTGCCCTCATCGCTCCCCGACACCTCGAGCCGCATGCTCGTCTCCAGATCCTCAGGAGTAGAGCCGGGCGGTCCCAGATAGTAGTCCACGCCCGTACGCGTCCTTGCCCGGCTGACTGCTACCAATCCGCGTGTCAGTTCAGCGTTTGCGAGCGCCAGGCAATACCCCCCGCCTCGGTCGCATCATCCTGATTAGCCCAAGCATTCCGTGCTCGCAGATCGCTTGAGGGCCACTCTACTTCAACCTCTTGACTCTGTTCGTTGTCAACCACCACAAATCCTTGCGGCGAACCATGGTGCCGATCGAGGCACACGCACGCAGCCTCAAAATACCCGAGGGCAACAGCCTCGGTCACGCCGATGTGGCGGTCACTCAACCTATGGATCGGAAGACTCCGCTTAGTCATGTTTCTCCCTACCCCACGTTCACCGGCACCACCGTCATTATTACCAAAGACGTCGATGACCTTGATGGGACACCGTGATGTGTCCGGTAATGCAAACTGGACCTCGCCGCAGGACCATACGGCTGACCAGCATCTTCCGTTATTATATGAATACCCGATACTCTGCTTCAGCGCGAGCTACACTCCATGCTAACCAAGGATTACCTAGGGATTCTAACGCCAAAAGAGGTCGAGGACCTGCGCTCTAAGCGGTCTGGCAATTGGATCCACCCAGTCGTGTCCCTTGCCCTCGACAGCACTCGCGGAGTCGTCGCTGCGAATACCGAGCGCGCAGGCCGGATCGTTCTGCAAGCGAACGAGGCTTGGTTGAATTCACTACGACAACGACTGCTCGAAACGTCTGATCTAACGAATGCGTCCAGTGCTCTCGGCGAGATCCGGGCATATGGAAGCTTGTTGGAAACCGGCATGGTCGTGAAACCGGCCCCTGCAGTATCGGGAAAGCCGGTGTCTCCTGAGTTCGAGGTCCAAGCGGGCGATGGTCCCGTGATCGTCGAAGTACACAGCAAGCAAATGCATCCTGCCGAGCGCAAAAAACTCGACGATCAACATAAGCGACTCCAGGCCAAGGTGGCGCAGGCCATTGAAAGCGGAGAGAAGTCTGGCGAACGCAAGAACGAAGTTGTAGCAGACGCCGCAGAAATTCAACCACTTGGCGCAGCCGATCCCAACAAGGCTGGCGATTCGGACGTGGCGAACGGAATCAGTCGTGTCGCGGGGATCAAAGACAAGGAGAAGCAGATCGATCATCAGAAACCGTTCGTTCTGTGGCTCGACATGCAAGATCCAGCTGTTTGGGGATTGCCGCTTGCGCAGGAACAACTGCTGCCCATCTACAGCCTAGGGACGGATGGCCATGTAGGAGCTGGTATCCTTTGGCACGCACTGTATGGCCGCAAAGGAGAGCCTTACATCTCGATGCAGGGCTTTGATTTCAAAGCGATCCCAATGCTACACGAAGGGCGCTTCTATCAGACCATGAAGGCTCACGGGGGCCCGACCCGGATTTCGGCAATCGTGATCTCCCTACCAGAGACCGTGGCGCTGATGGAACATCCAGAGCCCATAATGCGCCTACCCAGCAAGTTTCGCCAAGCACTCACCCGGATTACGGCTTTTCGACTGGAATATTCACATTGCGATTGGATGAAAGGGCGAGTGAAGTCAGATATCGCAGCCAATCGTAGAAAGACGCAAGCGACCATCAAGGCGCTACTGCGCAGCAATCCTCCATAGGAACATGCTCCTGTTGGCGCCACTGAAGTCTGTTAATAGAAGTGGTTCGGTCGTGGCGCCGCAAGCCATGTTGCGCAAAGTTGCAGTGGCTATCGGCGGCAGCTACCTCTGCCTGGCGTAGCAACCAAGCGGTTGAGCGCGGAAGAGTATTGTGCCCACGCTCCCACACTAGAACTCCAGCCGTGGGTTTTGCAGCCGACAGTTCGGGCGCCGCCGACACAAGCCCCTCCAGTGTGTGAGGGTCGTAGCAGGGCGTTCCGTTCTGATGGTTCAGCTGGGCCACGCGCGGCTCATATGGCCGACAGCCGGCCAGGCTAAGTGGAACCGCATGTAATCCCTGGGCGCACTTGGTAGCAGGCTGAAATCGACGACCGACTGGACGACGGCTTATCCTTGATGCCAGATGACCAGTGCATCGCATTAGCGTTCCTCGAGCCGAGCACGATCAGCACCGCGCGTCTCTGGCCGAGTACTTTCGCTGATCGAGGCATCGCGTGGGCGTTATGGGTCTGTCATCGTCCCCCTTGCTCAAGCGCCGGATTAGATGCCTTCCGGTAGTTTGGAGGCCATCATTTTCCGGCGGTCGAGCTTTCGGCCATCAACTATGAAGGTCCCGTCGCCGACCGCATGCAGCGTCCGTCTTTCCTCGCGCTCCGGGTCTACGTAGGCCGCCACTGCCTCCAGAACCACAATGTTGTGCTTTTCGATTAGATCGACGACCTTGCACTCGATGTTGGCCAGGCACTCTTTGATCAAGGGCGCGCTGACGTGCTTGCCGGGCATGGCCGTGAGCTTGAACTTGGCGAACTTGTCGGTGTCGACGCCGGAGCAAGTTCCAATCCCAACGATCTTGTCCAACAGGTCGAGCGTCGGAATGGCGATCACGCACTCCCTGGTCTTTTGCAGGGCCGCGAAGGAATAGTTCCAGGCGCCCGTCGTGATGGCGAGCATGGGTGTGAAGTCCAGCACCATGGTCCAAGAGATGGTCATGATGTTGTTCTTGTTCCCGTCTCGGGTCGTTACCAGGACCACGGGTCCTGGCTCGATGAGGGTGAAGACCTTGCTGAGCCCAAGATTGCGCATGGAAGTATCTCCGGAGAGAACACTGCGGTCATGGGCTACGATACCATCGACGCCTCATTAGCCGGCACTTATACAGAAGCGGTCGTCGGCTGAATGATTGAGAAGCTGACCGTCTGGCGCGTATCGTGACGTCAGTTTCCCTATGCAACCATGAAAATCTGTGGGGTTTTCGCGGTGCACAACCCCGCCATCCTCCGAACTTCGCTAAACTGCCCGCAATTGGATTGGACCGGCAGAGAGACAGACTCGTGACCCAAGACTTGGCGTGGTTCGTTGGATCCTCGTTCGGCGGTGTTGACGACCAGACCGAACGCTTTCTTCGTGACGGCATCTGGGAGATCAGCAACCCCACACCCGAAGACTCTCGAAAGGTTCGCTCGATGTTACCGGGACAACGGATTGCCATGAAGGCAACCTTTGCCCAGAAAAACGGTCTGCCGTTCGACAACCGAGGCAACAAGGCCTCGGTCATGCGGCTGAAGGCGCGCGGCACTATCACGTCGAACCCTGACGACGGAGAGCGCGTGACAGTTGCGTGGGACACAGATTTCAAACCGCGAGATTGGTACTTCTATACATACCGCAGGACGATCTGGGAGGTTCGCGCCGGTGACCCGATGGCAGATGCCCTCATTGCGTTCGCTTTTAACGATCAACCACAGGACTATGAGCTCTTTTTGCAGAACCCATTCTGGGCAAAGCGCTTCGGATCTACGGCACCATCAGACGGACCGCGAGTTTGGATTGAGAAGTCGCTTGTGGCAGGGCGCACTGATCGAGAGGAAGGACAGCACGCGGTTGGACGAGCTTTATGGTCGCCGCAGCGTTCGAAGGACGGACGCAGCATCTATGCAAACATGCTGAAAGTGAGACGAGGCGATATCGTCTTTCATCTCACAGACAACGATGCCATCAGCCATGTTTCGACCGTGGCAGAGAATGCTGATGAGTCATTCGTGGGATTGCCTGACACCGATTGGGCCGGTCAACCTGCGTACCGCATCGCGCTAAAGGACTGCATCACCCTCTCGCCAGCCTTGCTGCGTGACTTCTTCCTAAAGACCGAGCCATTTGCCAGCCAGCTTAAGGAGCTTGTCGAGAGCGGCGCAAGAGGTCTCTTCTACAACAGCCGCCTCGAACTCAACCAAGGCGCCTACCTGACCGAAGTCACACCCAGCTTGATGGCGATCCTCAATCGGGCCTACCAAGCCTTTGCGGGCAAAACGCTCCCGTACGCTGAACTGGATGCCTCCACACCCATGTCGGAGAAAGCGGATGAACCCGAGGCCGCCTCTACGACAGACGATTATGATTTGGAGGAAGCGCTCGAAGAGCTCTTCTTTGAGACGGACCTCACTCGAGACATCCTGCTCCTATGGCAGGCTAAAAAAACATCATCCTTCAAGGTCCCCCAGGGGTCGGCAAGTCCTTCGCAGCGCGCCGACTGGCGTACGCCCTGATGGGGAAGAAAGACCCATCGCGGGTCGGCTTTGTTCAGTTCCATCAATCCTACTCATACGAGGACTTCGTCGAAGGCTTCAAGCCGACCGTCACCGGATTCGAACTGAAGCCCGGAAAGTTCGTTCAGTTCTGTCGAATGGCAGAATCCGACCCCAAGCGAAACTACGTCTTCATTATCGATGAGATCAACCGCGGCAACCTCAGCAAGATACTGGGCGAGCTGATGCTCCTCATCGAGTCTGATAAGCGCAGCGAAGACTGGTCTCTGCAGCTCGCATCCGGGACAGCGCCCTTCTATGTCCCTGCCAACGTCTACATTATGGGCCTCATGAACACCGCCGACAGATCACTCGCGGTTGTCGATTACGCCTTGCGCCGACGGTTTGCGTTTGTCGATATCCAGCCGGCTTTACACTCGCGGAAGTTTCGCGAGCAGCTGACGGGCAATGAAGTGAGCTCCTCAACGGTTGATTACATCGTCGCGCGTATTGGAAGTCTCAACGCCGAAATCAATGGGGACCTCGCCAACCTTGGGCCAGGGTTCGCGATTGGCCATAGCTTTTTCTGTGATGGTCCCCGCGAGGCAGAGAACGAGCGTCAGTGGTACGAACGCATTATTCGGACCGAGGTTGCACCACTGCTTCGAGAGTACTGGTTTGATGCTCCGAGCAAAGCGGACAACTGGACCAAGCAGCTGTTGACCCCGCTGTGACCTACGCTGCCAAAATACCCATCGAGAATATCTACTACCTGTTCTGCTATGCCTGGAACCGGTTTGAAGAGGCGCAATCCATTGAACTGGGCGGAAGTGAAAGCCCGGACCTTCTTAATCTTCTTGCGAAGGTTCTGCTTCGCGGCACACGTGTCCTTCTCAAAAGAGGACTGGATCGAGAATACCGGCTCACTTCTGACAGCCTGGCGACGGTGCGAGGTCGCATCGACCTAAGCTCATCCATTCGAATGCAATCTCGTCGACAGAAGCGGCTCATCTGTGAATTCGACGAACTAAGTCCAGATGTGCTTCACAACCAAATCTTGAAGGCATCTTTGAAGCGACTAGCACTAAGTCAGTCTATCGAGCGGAACCTCAAGCACGAACTCCTCAGCCTTGCTCGGCGCATGTCTGACGTCCGAGACATTACGCTACGTCGATCCGACTTTGAGCGTGTCTGCCTGCACCGCAATATCGCCTATTATGATCTCCTCCTCAAAGTAGCTGCCCTTGCATACGACTCTCTTCTCCCAGACCCTGTGTCGGGCGGCTACGCGTTCCTGGACATCTTGCGCAATGAGAGGAAGATGGCTGTGGTCTTCCAGGACTTCGTGAGAAACTTCTACGACATTGAACAAGAGGCTTTGGCAGTTAAACCACTATCACTCGCCTGGCAGGCGATACCCATAAGTGTAACGGGGGCTGCCCAGCTACCTCGAATGATCGTCGATGTGCACCTCAGCAGCCCGAACCGGGCAATCATCATCGACACGAAATACTACCCTGAAGCGCTGCAGAGCTACCGCGATGCTAGTTCATTCCGCTCCGCCCACCTTTATCAGCTATTCAGTTACCTCCGAAACGCTGCCGCATCCTCTGCCGACCCCAAAAACATAGAAGGTATGCTTCTCTACCCTTGGGCTCACACGTCCCTTCGAGAGACATACGAGATCCATGGCCACAAGGTCACAATCGCAACAATCGATCTTGCGCAGTCCTGGAAGCACGTACGCAGCGACCTGCTTTCACTCATTGGTTAAGCGCGCAATTGCTCGGTGGTCCCTAGCCTAAGGGCTCAACCGCTTGATCAACGATGCTACGGATGCGCTCTCTAATGAAGTGCGCGAGTTCGATTGCGGCGGGATCACCCGAGTCGTCAAGCAGACCGGCGTAGGTTTCATAGTCAACAAACGCGATGCGGTCAGAAAATTGATCTTGGAGAACATCCTTCTGGAAGGCGGCGACCTGTTCGGAAAGGATTGGAGCAAAACGGTGTGGCCCGATTGTAACGACGCCGAAATGAGACTTTCCATCCCGCTCAGCCATCGAGGCGGCAAAAAGGAAGTTCCGCATCAATTGGTAGTTCGGCCCGCGGAGCGGGCAAATATTCGCTGAAGTTTGTAGTTCGAAGACCTCAGTTCGGAACCAACGCTTTCCCAGGCTCCAATAGCTGCGTGGGCTGCGCTCGCCTTCCCAATTTTCCAGACGGCACCAAGCGCCTGTCCGCGTTGCCAAATCCGACCCCGGGCCGCGAAATCCAGCACACTTCTTTTCTGGTTTGGATTTGGAATACTGTCCGCAGCCTCCAAAGCCTTTACCGGCATCACTCACAAATTTTGACTCAATGCAAACCACTTCATCTGCCGATACGCAGAGAGCATCGATACTCGTCGGCTGACGCGTGCCGAACTCTGAAAGCAATTCGCGATTTTCCCGCTCAGGCAGAATGGTCCAGCACAGCGGTTGTGTGCGCCTCGGGAAGCAAGCAAGTGCGCCCCTGAAGAGCGACTCTAAAATAGCGTCCCTGGCTGTGATGGATCGGAGCGTTCCGAATGCACTCAAACAAAAGGCCTGAGATGATCGTGGAGAACTGGCATGGCTGTGCCATTTTAGTCCAGACGCGCGTTCTACATCAGTCAATGCATGGGGATGCAATGTGGGATTTGAATGCGGATAGCTGGTCGATTTCACTTTCGATTTAGTCATCCAATCAAAGCACCCATTCTAGCGGTCAAGTGGTTCGACCAAGGCGTTCAGTCAGCAAAGCACTACCGAAACTCATGCCTCCCAAAGTTCATTAGCCAGTCCCGATCTGATTCACTACGTCCCCGTGTGCGTAGCTCTAAGAGCCACAACTCCGCTGTTCACTTGCCGTTCGGTCACCAATGTCATGAACACGTCTCATGGTTCCAGCCGCTCCTCATCGAGCATTTACTCGCCGGCTCCTTTGCCGATGGCTCTTTCCGTCGTGCATGCGATGCTCGTCAATATCCTCATAAGTGTCCACTATAGACTTTCGGGCCGCCTGCGTATTCTAACTCGACTTTCTAAAGCGTACTCCTCCGTGCGCGAGCGCGGTTCGCACAGCCGAGCTAGCCCGCTCCGGTGGCGTCCCCGTACGTCACCTGAGCGGCGCTCCAGATCTGATAGATCGTCTTTCTGCGCTCGAACGCCTCGGGGCCGCCCTCCATGATGCGGACGATGCGCTCCTGGCACGCGGCTGAGTCGATGCTGCCCGTCGTCACGATAATGTTCTCGTCCGTGGCTTCGCACGACGTAACGGTTTCAGCATCGCCGAGGACCGGGAAATTGGCGTCGTGCGTGGCGAAAATAAATTGTTGCGAGGGCTTTAGCGTCCGCAGCAGTTTGACCACCTCTTCGTAGACGGTCTGGCTGTCGAGATCGTCTTCTGGCTGGTCGATGATCAAAAGGTCCTTGTCCTTCTGGCTCAGGATAAAGAGCATCATCGCTGACGCGCGTTGCCCGAGCGAGTGCGACTTCAAAGCCTTGCCGTGATACGTCACCTCGTGGCTGTTCGGTATCTGGTAGGAAAGAAGGTCCCCGAGGTTGGCCATGATGCCTTCCTTGAAAGTTTCCGCTTTCCCCTTGGTCAGCTTTGCCGCGTCGTCGAGGTGTTTGAACACGTCGCCAAAATCCGCGTACTTGTCGGCAATCGCCTGCCAGTAATCCTTGCGCATCGACCGGCCCTTGAAGGTTTCTTCAAACTTGGCCTTGAACGCTTCCTTGTCGCCCTTGAACATCGCGGTGACCTGAAGCGCGGGCTGCGCCTTGTTAATCTTGTCGAGCGCAGCGGAGATCGAGCGAAACTCTTCGAGCCAGATCTCGTCAAGGGCGGCAAGCGCCTTGTGCAGGGCCTCGCGCTTCTCCCGCTCCTTGGCTGCGCTCTTTAAGAGTTCGGTCACGCGCGTCTTAAGCATTGTCTTCTGCTGCTGGAGGCCCATATAGTCCTCAGGACGGATCGAGGTGATGCCCTTGTCTTTGAGTGCAGCAAGCAGGTCCCGCTCAACGGCAGCAAACTCTTCCTTGAGACCATCCTTTGTCGCGGTCAGCTCCTCGCGCAACTTGGCAAGTTCGCCCGTGGCCTTGCTCGCCTTCTCCGTTAGCGCCTTGCCATCCGCGATGGTAGCCTTCAGCTCATCGAGCTTTACCTGATAGCGCTTGAAGAAATCGGCGTTGTGCTGGGATTCTGCGGCTGGAATCGACGCAAATTCCTCATCCGCCTCATTTACGCTACCACTCAGGCGCCCAACCCAAGCCTCGGCCTTTGCTTCAGCATCTTCGCAGAAGGCGAGCTCATTACTGAAAACAACCTGTTTGTCCAGCTTCTCCCGGACACCATGCTTGTCGAGCTGCTCGAGTCGGAACTCGACATCCTGAAGCTGGCGCGTCTTATCATCCTTTTCCTCGGCTTCGGTCTGCGATGATGTGAATGCGGTGATCACTGCCGTCAAGTCGGAGCGCTGAGCGGACTCTCGTGCGCGGATTGGTTTGAGAGTATCGCCGACAAGTTTTTCGACAAGGTCGTGCCCGAATGTCTTACCGGTCGCGGATAGGTCCTTCTGCCCAAAGTATACGGGGCTCGTGATCACCGTCTCGCGCACAGCGACGCCCGGACGAAGTTCTCCTCCCACATAGACATCCGAGCTTACGTGGCCGACAATCCTGCGTATCTCGAACAGATCGCCGTGGCGGTCGACCGCTTCGACGATGACCTTGCCACCGCTCTTCAAAACATAGGGCACCAGGTCTTTCTTGTAGTCGTGATCATCGGCCTTTGTGGTTAGGTCGATGCCGAGCGCATAGCGCAAGCTCTCGATTACAGCTGACTTGCCGCTACCGCGGATGCCGATGATGCAGTTAAGGTGCGGCGAGAAGAGAACCTTCTGCCCGTCCAGCAGCCCGCCCTCGAAGCGGATCGATTTGACGTAAGAGTGGCCGACGGACGGGGCGCTGGCCAACACTCGGAAGCCGAAGTCCTTAAGGGCGAATTTAACCGCCTCGAAGCCCGGGTCGCCGATCTTGATGAAGACATGTTGCCCCTTGCCGACTTCCTCGATCTTCTTCGGATCACTTCCTTCAAGCTCAGCTGGATAGTCAGGCCACCACTGCCTGACCTTTGCGCGGCATTTCGCGTCCGGCTTGTCGTGCGTGCGGACCTTCTGAAAGCCGAGACAGTACTTCTGCACGAGCGGGGATTTCGCGAGCTCCTGAAGCCTTCCCCCGTCAATCTCCTTCCAGAGACCGCTGTTCGCTTCGACATGCGCGAAGATGATAAAGAAGTCCTTGTGGAAGGCCTCAAGCTTCTTGAGGGTCTCGACGATGTTGTCGTTCGACCTGCCATTCTCGTTCTCGTACTCCGCTGGCGCTCTGCCGGAGAAAGCATTTCCAAGGAACTGGTTGATGTAGTCCTTTCCGTCCTCGATCCACTGGTCGGAGAAGACGACAAGCGTATGCACTCCGTTCGCGCCGTCGTTGACGGACAGCTCAACACCCGGCAGCAGGTAGATTCCTTCCCTACGGGCCTTCTTGCGCAAGCCCTTAAACTCCCCGTAGTCGAACTTGTTGTGATTGGTGATCACGCCAACGCCTATGCCTTGTTCCTTGAGCTTCTCGACATAGCGCGCCACAAACTGATTATCGTCGCCGCTGTAGGAGAACTCCTTGTCTGCGCGTGTATGCAGATGAAAATCAGCGCGCACCCATTCGGTCCCATTGGGGAACGGGATGACGGACGCGGCTTTGAGTTCAGCGGCAGGACTTGATGCCGGCATGGTATCTCTCAATAGGATAGCTCTAAAATAAAGCCGTCTGCCCCCAGGCCAAAGGCTTCTTCGTGAAACGAACTACCTGAATCCCCGGCGCCGAAAACCTGCAAGCGCCCGTTCTTCGCCATCGTGGCCGCACTGCCATGACCAGCCCCGGCACGCCGACAACGGAGCGCACGCCTAGGGCTCCTGTCGATAATAGGACCTGCTATCCCACCCGACGAACTGCATGGACGCGCAAAGAGCCTGCTCCAGCATTTTCGACCAGTCCTCAACTTCGCTAGTGGATGTCGGCAGCAACCAGTCAAAGTCATCGGTGAGCGCGAAACCGTGCTGAGTGAGCCAAAAGCGGACAGCAAATTCGAAGTGGTTAGCCACCTGTTCGTCGCATTTCGGAAGCTCGACGCTGCCCAGCATCTCGACCCGACACCTTCGGTTCCTCGCAACTTCCCCAGGACGGTCGGCAAGCCTACCCTCTCGTCCAACAATTCCGATTTTGATCCGGCTTTGATCGTCAGGAGCGCACATAACATAGATACGTCGCCCCTCGCGTACCTCCATGTCGTGTCGGCCCGTATTCCACCTACCTGTCAGACTTGCGACGTTGCTGCTGTTTTCGGTCACATCATACGTCCTCCTCTGCTACACGCGCGGGCAATTTTTACACAGATCATGATCGTGCCGCCTCTACAGCGATATGACCAGCCAGTTCAGTTACGAAAGTCTTGAGGCCGGTCAATTCGGCGAGTTCGGTATGCTCGCCGCTATCCACCGCATCGCGCTTTGACAGCAGTATAGATGCTGATGAATAGAGCTGTTCCTGCACGAGCTTGCGACACATAATATTATATCGAGCTGCATAGGACGCCCCATCGAACTCTGGGAACACTGGAAAGTGCGGCGAAGCATCTTTGACCGGTGAGCGCGACTTGTCCGCATCTTCAAGCAGCATGAGCCATCCGACGAATGGGCGCGGCTGTTCGCCGAATGCGCCTTCACGGTAGGCCGTCCAAAGATCGTGCGCCGTACCGATCGCTTCCTCGGCACGATTATTGAAGTTGTTGCCGAAGGATGGTCCGACCTGGCTCTTGAATTCTAATGCGGCGATCAAGCGGCCTTCATTGGTGACAAGCAGGTCCCACTGTTTCGTCGGCCTGAAATACCCCGGCAGTGTTACGACGGCACGCTTCTGATGAATTCCTGCATGATCGAGACCGTTCGCCCGCACGATGTCGACCACAAGCGCTATGAATCCGTCCATATTCTTACCGGCGGTGACGCCCGCGCGCTCGCCTTGGTCGGCGTTGCCTGCTTCGATCTGCTTTAGGCGTGCTGATTCGCGGTTGCCCCAGAAAGCCTTGATGGCCTCCTTTGCCTTTTCTTCGTAATTTGCTAGTTCGATCGCCACGTTGACCCGCCTATAGTTCGCCGTTGCCCCTCAGCGCTTCGCGCTCCTTTCTCGTGAGGGCGTAAAGCTGGAAGACTGCGTTATTGCAGCCGGCTTCATCACCAGCCTTCGCGGCGGCAATTAGCTTTTTCTTGGTGTCCGCATTTACCGCGGACCAGCGCGGCAGCCTGATCCGCCGGAGATACTGCGCTTGAAAGCGCAAATAACCGCCGCGCATCTTGGTCGAATAGGTCGCCACGAAAAGGCGCGCGATGCCTGATCTCAGCACAGCCTGCAATGCGCGCAAGTCCCATTCATCCGAAGTGATGAAATAAAGATTGTGGTGCGGGTAGAGCATGCCGTCTTCATAGACGATGTGGGCGCCGCCCTTGATATCGGGGACGAGCAGCTTCGGCTGTTTGGCCAGTGCCGGGTAAATCCGGTCAATTGTTCTGTACCAGTTGGCCGGGGCCTTCTTGGCGATGTGCCGTTTGGCAATCTGATCCTTACGGCTTTCGAGGTACTTCCGAAGCTTCGGGTACTCACGCAGATCGACGAGGCCACCTCCTTCTGCGAACGGGTTGATGATGCCGAGCCCGCGCCATTTCACTTCGCCGCTTTCGATATCGCGGGGCATGGCCAGTGGCAGCTTCCGGTCGGGCTCAACGTCCAGATCTTCAAACGGTCCGATGAAGGCTTTGTCGGCACCAGTGGCGACTCCAATCCCGACCTTGCATCCAGCGTCTTCAATCGCCGGGAAATCCCGCTCAAGCCGCCGGACCAGCGCGAGTTGGTCGGAAAACTCTAGTATCCAGGGCTGTGTGCCGTCCACGACAGTAGCGATCACTCTGACTGGACCAACTTGTGCCGTCTCGTCTGGTGAGAGCAGTAGCGCTGCAAGCTCATCAAGCGAGGCTTTTGTGATGTCCGGACGGTGTGCGATCCGGGTCGGGCCAGACTTTTCGCGCGTGATGATCGTGATGGCCGGGTAGGCGATGACATCGGCATGGAAGGCTGGCGTGTCGACCATATCCACGTAGATTTTGAGGCGATAGTCGCGGGCGACCATGGCGCGAAGCGGCCCGCCATAGCGGTTTTTCATCCAGCGGTCCGCGCAGATGAAGCCAAGCGATCCGTTTGGTCCCAATAGGGACAGCGAACGTTCGATGAACGGGATATAGATGTCGGCGCGATCATAGACAGTGGAATAGCGCGCGCGGTATTCTGATAAAAGTACGTCGGGGATGAGTTCTTGCCGGACGTAAGGCGGATTACCGACGACGCAGTGAAAACTGTCTGGCAGATCAACAAGCAAGAAATCACCAAGGACAAGCCATCGATCAGCGAGCGCGGTCGCGTCCGCCTTCTTAATTTTCTCATGACGCAGAAGATCCAGAACCTTCTTGCGGGTCGCATCGTAGGATTCTGCATGCAGCTCGACGGCGCGGATACAATCACCAAGCTGCGAGGCGTTTTGGCCCTTAACTTTCGACCGCCACGCGGCAAGCAGGCGCTCGATCGCAACAAGAAGAAAATCACCATCGCCGAAAGAAGGCTCAAGCAGCCTTAGCGTGTGAAGCGGCTTGTCCTGGGTGTAGCCGACGAGATCAAGAATGAACTCGACCACTTCGCGCTTGGTGAAAATTGCGCCGCGCTCTTCAACTCCGGCAATCGAGAGCTTTTCCAACGCATCTTCGACAGGGCACATGCCAGGTAGAGAAGACTGGCTGACCTGCGTTAGCGTACGCTTTTCTGTCGTCAATTGGCTCATCGGGTTTGCTTCATCTCTCCCAGAGTCATACTCAAGGTATTGGTCTTTCCATATCGCTCTAGGAACTCGCGCATGGAGCGACGGATCAGCCACGAGGCCGTGACATCGCTGTTCTTCGCCAGTGAATCGAACACGTCATAGTCATCAGGGTCCACGGTGACCGTAACCCTCTTCATGGTCTTTTGCTTCTTTCTTGCGGGCATACCCTCGGCTCATGAGTGATGGATCGAATCATACCCAATCATACCGTATGACCTATGCGCTCAATGCTTTCTGTTGGAGCCTATCCACATACACTCGAAGCCTGCTTCGGCGGAGCCGTCCATCGCCCTTACCTAATTAGGCGCTCTGTCGCGGTGCGTCGCCAGATCAATTCCAGCCGGTACATTTCACCAAACGACATGGCCGCAGTCTCATGCCGGGTTCGCCCAGCAAGCCAGGGAGGCGATGAGCACCGACCCATGTCATCAAACTCCTTTGGGGTGGGGTCGGCCCAATCATCGGTCCATTTGTGGGTTCGTCGATAAGTCTCATCGACCAGCTCGCCAACGGACTTCTGTCCGGTCCAGGCATAAAGCAACGCCGTGCTGATGGCTCTTTGATCGAGGAGTCCGTCCTTCCGCAGGCTCTCGCGAGCCTCTTTGACGATGGCGCGCTGCCTTCGGGATAGGTTGCTCGTCCAGCTTCTCATTGGTGTCCCTAAATCGACCTAAACCGAAAGCCGATAGTGGCGCTCACCTCGGCACGCTTCAACACATCATCCTAGCTCGTTCGCACGCGCAAAGGGCAACGCCTCGCGAGTGCATGTCTTTAGCGAGAAGCCAATTTGTGCCCAATTGGCTGTCGCCGTTGGCGTCCCATGCGGGTACACCCAGAGAGAACGCTGCATTCGGACGCCAAACTGCGTCCTTTCAGAGTTGACTTCAGGCCGAACAGGACACCCCAATGGGACCACACCCAGATCGGACACCTTACCGGAGGTATTGCATGGGGAAGGCATTCGGCTATGCACGCGTTAGTACAGAGGACCAAGACACGGCGATCCAACGCACGGCCCTACTTGGGGCTGGTGTGTTGCAGGGGCTGCTATTTGAGGAGAGGCGTTCGGGTGCGCAGCGCGATGGCCGCAAGGAGTTGGAGCGCGTGCTTTCACTTCTTAGTCGCGGCGACTCCCTGGTGGTTACTCGTCTTGATCGCCTTGGCCGGTCACTCCGAGATCTCGCCAACATCGCGCATGAGATTGAAGAGAAGAGCGCCCATCTAATAGTACTTGAGCAGCACGTGGACACTTCAAGCGCCGCAGGCCGGGCCTTCTTCGGGATGCTGTCCGTATTTGCAGCCTTTGAGACCGATGTTCGCCGCGAGCGGCAGCTCGAAGGCATCGCGACAGCCAAGAAGAAGGGCGTCTACAAGGGCGGGGTCAAACGCCTTGATCGTGACCGAGTGGCCGAGCTACAGGCAGAGGGGCTTGGACCTGCAGCTATTGCCCGCCAGCTCGGCATGGCGCGCAGCTCTGTCTACAGGCTGTTCGAGGAGGAAGCTACTTCCTCACGCCGACAGCGGACGCGCTGACCACCCTAGCAGCCAACTTGCCGGGCATTGGCGGTCCGCCTGCCTTTTGTACGCTGATCTCTCAGAAGCTCCCATGCGCAATACGCACCTGATGGACTGCCAAGGGCCACTAAACGAGTTAGAGGCGCACCGCAGCACGTTCGGATCTTGTGCCGGGCCGATAGCTGCATGGCCAAGTAAGCCATTCGATCCAACTTTGTGGTTTCCTAAACCAATCGGTTCTGGCCGCCTTCCTCACTGCCCCCCCGTAAGCATTTGCGGTGTCCGGATCAGATTGATGACCACGATCGAAAACTGCGCATTGGATGAGACGCACCTCGTCAGATGAGCGCGAGTTGTGCGCTGCACGTTAACAACATTGACAACTTGTCAATCTGCTATTCTCATTCTGCTGATTAGACCGTTGGTTCGAGGCCACCCAGGAGTAGTGTATGCGTCGAAAAGCGTTACTGTTCGTCGCGGCTGTGGTTATACCCACTTGCAGTTCGCATGCTCAGACGAGCGAAACTGATCTCGCTATTTCAATTTTCGAATACGGTGGCACTGTTGGCAAAGTAATATGGGATTCTGTCAACAGGCAAAATAAACCCGATACAGCAAGACCCGACCATTACTCGCGAATAGCAGAGCGCATCAGGTCGGATATCGAATACGGACGATCGGCTTCAAAAGTTACAGCCGGCACGCTTGGACTGATCTCCACGTCTCTCGCGTATGCAGCTACACTAGATCCCGAACCTCTTTCCAAGGGCGTCGCTGCAGTCGCTGCGTACGGCGCGAAAAAAGCCGGAGATGCACTGGGGCAAAAGTTGCTCGACGACGCCAACAAGGCAGCGCTTGGAATTCTTGCGCGCGGCATGCAAAACAGCGGACTCACGGCTAGCGACCTCAAGGCCATGTCTGCAGACCAAATTCGGGAGACGGTCTCCAACTTCCAAATCGGCAGTCGAACGCTCGGCGAGGAACTCAAGGACCTTCCTGGCGCGGCACCTATCTTACAGGCAGCCTCTATTGACGTGGTCACCAACTTGAGCGTTGAAACTCTCGCCAAAGCCGAAGCCATCGGCAACGATGTTGGTTTGATAAAGGCCGAGTTGGGCGCGACCAGCAAAAGACTCAGCGAGTACCAAAACGCTGTGAAAAAGCGCTTCTACAAGATTGATACCGGGCTGAGCGCGCTTCACTCCGGCGTCCAGCGGCTCAACCAAAGCATGGATAGCCTGAGAACAGCCGTTGGCGAAAATCAGGCAGCGCTTCAGGGCCTCGCGGCGATATCATACTCCGGATGGAGTACGCAGCAGAAGCTTCAGGCTGTCCGCAGTGGATCATTCCCCGGCTTGGAAGGCGCTTCTCGTGAGGCGACAATCAAGGCCCTTGAAGATCAGGCGGCTGTTGAAAGAACGGCGGCACACTTACAGAGCGTTTCCCAAGACTTCAGTGACCTTGCAACAATAGCAGCGAACATAGGGCTGCCGAAAGACCTCGTTAATGGGCTGCAGGGGGCGCAGGTCGTCGCAAACGGATTTGCCGCATTTGCATCGGGCAACTATCTTGGCGCAGTCGCCAGTTTGACTTCGCTTGTTGGCCTCGGAGGCCCCGATGCCGCAACGCAGCGGCACGAACAGTTGATGAAGTATCTTGGAGCCCAGTTTGAGCAAATCAACAAAAAGCTCGATTACATTATAGACCTACAGAAGAAGACGCTCGAAGCCATTGATGCTTTGGCTAAGGCGCAGATCAGCTTTCGCAAGGAAGTAATGGCAAAGCTCGATAAGATCGAGGGTATAGTACTTCAAAACAATGTATTTCTGCAGCGTATCGTCATCAGCAAGTGGGATAGTTGTCACGCGATCGCCTACGGACCAATGAACGGACTATTTTCGCTGGAGACTCCTGCCTCCCTGCAAAAAATCCTTCGGTGGGATGTGCTGTCTACGATGACAGCCGACTGCTACGACACCCTGGTGAAATTCTTCGACGCCAACGTCAAGCCTGCATCGTGGGCTGGGCAGATAATCGCAGCCCAGGAGTTTCCAACGAGCAAGATTGAGGATAACCCGAGTCTACAGAAGCATATTAGAGCCCTCCAAGCTCAGAGAGAGCGAGCGTTTGAGACAGCCCGCAAATTTCTGATGGCTTCAATAGCTTCAACTCAATATTCGCTGGGTAAGCCAGCATATCTTCTGGCTCGACTGCAGCAACCCATGCCAGATGTGGCATCAGCAAAGACACTCAATGATGCGTTGTCAGAGCCTAAAACCAGAGCTGCACTTGAATCTTTCCGTTGCGCAGATTCAACTCTCTCACATGCATTGCAGACACTGATCTGCGTCAATGCTGCAGATGGCTCAAATCCGGTCGAGGCCACGTTCAGGTCACTATTGAACGCCCCCCGGATTGGGCCACAGGCGTATTGGATTATGGACCTCGGTCAGGTCATGTCGACGATCGTCGATTTTGGCGTAAGAGACAATTCAGGCAACTTTTCTTTTGCGACGCCCGAAGAACTTTCAAGGTTCGCCAGCGTTGGCCAAAGCGCGTTGCTGCGAAAAGCAGTAGAAAAAGGCAAGGGGATAGATTTGCTTCGCAGGCTGCAACTGCTATCCGAAGCTGTGTTGTTACAGGATGCTCTGAGTTTCGGTGACCTGACCGCCGAACTCGTTATGGCCGCACTTTACGATCCGGCCACGAAGGCCCTCGTGACCGATCCGAAGGCTCTCGCCAGCGACATTAAGCGTCAATTGGCGGTCGACGCGATGAAGATGAACCCCTTGCTCGCACACAATGTAGTGATGCTTGCGATGCGACGTTCCATTGAGCAGGCACTTGGCGGACGGGAGAAAGCCAATGAAGTTCTGCACAGACGAACAGCATATCAGTTGGCCTTGAACAGTTATGACAAGCGAGGTGCCTGCTCCGGTTCCTCCGCAGCACTCCAGGGTTTGAAAAACCTGTTTCCGAACTGGCAGTTTGAGTACCGGGTCACTGCCACTGACAGGGCTGACGCTGCTCTCAAATCATGTCCGGAAGAAGTCGTCGACAATCTTGAAGACGTCAGCGCACCGCCCGCTTTGGGTCACGGACCAGCTGTGACGGTCGGCGATTTTTACGTGCTGCTGCCGAGCGCTCCGGTGTTGAGCCAAGGCATGTTTGAGCAAAGCGATAACCTGAACCTTGCCCTGCGTTATCGAGACAAGCTTTCGCAAGCAGTCATTGATCGACGCCTTGGCAGCATTGTATCTTCTATAGATGCTACTGAAAGGAACGTCGTCGCCCTCGGACTGCTCTCCGAAGGTTGGCCTGCGACTACCACCCTTCCACATCAGTAAAGAATTTAGCAGGCTTTTTTCCTGCACAGCGCACCAAGTACCAACACCGAGGGATCAAATGCGCATCGTGCTTCTTTCTGCAATTGTTGCAATTGTTGCATACTGTCCCACTGCAGCCAACGAGAAACCCGCGTTGAAATCCGAACTTTCTGCAATCTTTAAAGACGCAATCGTGAGGCTTGAGCTGCTGCAATTCCCATGGCGGAGCCCCAAAGGTCCAGATTCACGGTCCGTCAATCCTCGGCTACTCTACCCAAGAATTCACCACATCCCCTGGCGAACAGACCCTACTAGCAGGGTGCTGTGTAGCATTCAGATTTCTTTCTCGTGATCCCAACTACGTCGCACAACTCTAAACCACTGGTAACACTATAGATGCTCTCGGACAGCACCTCCTTCTTATTCAAGTCAACTAGAAAGAGCTTGCTGGTCAGAACAATGCTCTGACGCGCCGTGTGAACGAACATGAGCAGTCTCTCGCCGCTATCGAGAAGCAGTGAAACAGCCGCCACAACCGCAACGCGAGGAAAAAATGCGTGACATCCTCATTCTTGTGACGAGTCTCATGGTCGCAACAACAGTGCCTTCTTTTGCTGAAGATCAGAAGTACCTCATCTATCTCGGGGCCGCTACAGACCACGGAGACCGAGGCTCGGACAGACGCCCCGCAAAGCCCAATTACCGCTGTGACGGCCCGGGACAGAGATTGGTCTTCGCCCGCAACCATTGCGCAGGAATCGCTTTTATCACTGAAAACAAGCAATTTATCGGCCTTAAGGCGACAACTGACGCAACCAACCAAGCGCTTAACGAACGGTTGACCCGCATGCAGGCCAACATCGATGCGCTATCGAATGCCAACGACGCGCTAACAAAGCGGATCAGTGAACTTGAGGCGCTACTTCCGAACGCTGGTGGAAATAAAAAATGATCAACTTAAACTCAGATCGCAGTTGCGGCACATTTCAACTCTGCATCAATCGCAAATGTGGCCTTGCCTACCGGGCCTGTTCATTCGTCTAGCGAGGAGTTCCACAATGATTGAAGGCAGATCGCTGGCAGAGCTAACCTGGGCGTTCTTGAAGGAGACGACAATTGGCAAGAAGACGACCAAGGTGTCCCGTCGTCAGGTTGATTTACGGAGAACCAAAGCGGGTTTCGTCGCGCTGCTGGCAATACCCACACTAGCGCATGCGCAAACATACCTCGTAGATCCGATTGAGGTGATGGGGTCATATCAACATATGGGAGCCGACCGGGTACTTAGGTGCCCTCCTGGCTCCGTTGTCGCCATTGCAACTCACACACATAACGGTCAAAACTCGATTGGAGGGCAGGGCTTCAAGTGTTTCCGCTCGACAACATTGCTAGAAGACAGCAACTTCAGATCGCTCCAGCAGAACATTTTGCCATTGGCGCCACTTCCCACGATAGTGAAAGAACTCACGGAGCGAGTGCTTCTTCTGGAGAGAAGTGTAAAGACTCTTTCCGACACCAACGACGCGCTGACGAAGCGCATCAACGATATACGAGCGAGTAGCACTTCGAAAAGCGAGGTGCCATAAGATTTGAGATCATCACGAAGAATCCGGTTCGACAGGGGTATATGGACAACCCAAAAACTCATATCATCACAATAGGACATTCAACGTTCAAATGCGTTGTCCGGCTAATGCAAATTTCTATGATCGAGGTAAATCGGCAGGCGCCGAATGCGCAGGTTCACGAGGTGAAGTGCATTTGCGCTCGTTCGACTTTCCGCAACAGGACCTCTGCAGCGGGTCAACACCAACGTTTGCGCTCTGCGGTAATCACGTCGGCTAGTCCCTCAGCAGCAGCCGTCGAAACGCCAAAGTGTCTGCGCTGGTTCCATTTACCGGATCATCGGTGGGGAGGCCCCATCGAAGTACATTGCTCGGCTCGAGCAAGGGAACGCCAGCACCCCAGCGATACCGTCCGAGCGCCTTGACGATTTCTTGCGATCGCATTTGATCGATCCGGCGTTGCTGCGCGCGGACCGGTTCAATGACTTCATGGAGAGTCGTCAGAAGAAGCTTCTGTTGCTCATCGAACAAGCGATGGGGAAGTCAGCCTACGCCGGGCCGATGGCAGAAGAAGGCGAGGACGTCGAGAGCGAGACTTTAGAGGGTTTGAGCTTGCCGCAAGCCTAGCGGCAAGACTGCGAACAAGATCGGGGCAGTGTAGCGGGTGGGCCCGCGCGCGCGTAAGGCAGTCCAAATACATCAGCATCGTCAGATGAGGGGTGTGTCTCGAAAATGAGGTCCGTGGTCAATTCGCCCGCCAGGGTATGATGCTGATTGCCGATGGCCGGGGGTCACAGGTCGGGCGCCGGGGGTCTATCGCGTGAAGGTGGATGAGGGGGTGGGGCGTGGGATTTCACCGGTACGAACCGGGGACATCCCTGACAGAATAGACCGGGAGCATTCCTGACAGTCCAGGCTCGGATTTCCATTTTAAGGAGATTCGGGCGATGGCTTTCAGGGAGAGCAGTCCTGTGGAAGAGCGTATCGCGTTATTCAATGCTTACGAGAGTGGGGCGTTCACGGTCGTAGACCTTTGCGAACGCTACGATATCAGCCGGGAGACGTTCTACGTCTGGAAGCGCCGCCGTGATGCCGGCGATGCGCGCTGGTTCGATGAGAAGTCGCGCACGCCGGGTCACTGCCCGCATGCGACGCCGTCTGAGACCGTCGCTGCGATACTGGCATTGCGCCAGCGGTTTCCACGCTTCGGGCCGAAGAAGATCCGGGCGCGTCTGGCGCTCGACCAACCCGGTCTGATCTTGCCAGCGGCCTCGACCATCGGCGACATCCTCAAGCGCGAAGGCCTGATCGAGAAAAGGCCGCGCCGCCGCCGGTCCATCGCTCAGGGCGAGATCGTTGCCGGTTCGGACGTGCCCAACGGCGAGTGGGCAATCGACTTCAAGGGCTGGTTCCGCACCCGCGACGGGGAACGTGTCGATCCGCTGACGGTGTCGGATACAGCCAGCCGTTATCTCGTTGCCGCCCGCATCACCCCACCGACGCACGATGGCGTCAAGGCCGCGATGGAGCGGGTTTTCAACGAGGTCGGCCTGCCCGATGCGATCCGTTCCGACAACGGCGCGCCGTTTGGATCTATCGGTGCCGGCGGCCTCTCGCGGCTGTCGGTCTGGTTCCTGAAGCTGGGCATCGAGCCGCGCTACATTCCACCGGCAAGCCCGCAGGACAACGGTCGCCACGAGCGCATGCATCGCACGATGAAGGACGAGACGGCGCGCCCGCCGGCACGCTTCCGCCACGAGCAGCAGTACAGGTTCAACGTGTTCCGCCGGCTCTACAATGAAGAACGCCCGCACGAGGCGCTTGATCAGGTCACGCCGGCAAGTCTGTGGACACCATCAAAGCGCACGATGCCTCGCACGCTGGATGAGCCCTGGTATGATGCCGACCATCAGGTGCGCCGGGTGCGTCCCGACGGAACGATCAAGTGGCGCGGCGAACATGTGTTCATTGGTGAAGCCCTGGTGCGAGAGCCGGTTGGTCTGGCCGAACAGGAACGCGGCGGCTATATCGTGCGCTTCTGCGGACGCGATCTGGGGATGATCGATTTTGCCGGCCGGTTTCACCGCTTCGCTCCGCCGCGTGCGCGGCTGCGCTCAGCACCGAAACCGGCTATAGACGAGCAGTAAAAGTGTCAGGAATGCTGCCGGTCCAAAGTGTCAGGAGTCTTCCCGGTCGTTCAACCAAAGGTCATTGCGCAGGGGGTCGAACCATGACGACAACGGATCAAGGAGGGGACCCCGGAGGTCCATCCCCTACTACGCCGCAGCAATACATACATTCCAAACACACCATGAATGTATGCCTATTTTCATCTGGGGTAGGGTACAGACCTCCAGGTCCTCCGTTGCTCAGTGTGCGGTCGCATTTTTCCCAAGTTTTTCAATGGCCGCTAGTGCCAGGTCCCAAGAGGCAATCGAAGTGCCCGCCCACAAAGGATGATCGCACGGTCGCAATGGCGTCTCGTCGAACAGCCTGAAATGTTCCTTCGCAGGCGGGTCCGGCTCGATTTCCGGCTTGCCGTCAATCCAATATCGCCATCCTTTCGGGGTCGCGGCACCGGTCAGCATCAGCCCACCCCACCGATTATCCCGCACGGTTGCCAACAGAGTCCCGATGGTCTGCGCCGGGGTTTGTCGTGAGCCGTCCTTCTGTCGGGGCAGCAACCCGTCGCCTTCCAGTTCGGCATATCGCCTTGCAACGTCCGAAGCGGTGAAAGTGTTGGTGTGGAACCGGACATAGAGCCATTCGACGATCTGTCCCTTTGCAGCCGTTTCCGCATCGCGTGCCCGGAGGGCCTCGACACACAAACCCGGGTCCGGTTCCCCGATCCACATCAATGCACCCTGGATCAGCCGGAAGCCCGCACCGAAGTCCGTCGCCCTGATGTCCATCCGGTCGCCGCTCTGTTGGAACGCCCTGATGATTGTCAGGATGTCCACAACCCGCTGTGGGAACTCTCGCCGGTATTCATCGACAGGGTTGAACGGGAACGTCCGGTCCTCGGGCCGGTCGGCCTTGGGTGCCAAGCCGCACCGCATCACGCGCCGGGTCATGTCGCGACCGAAGCGCATCAGGTTGCCGCAGAAGATGACAACGCTGTCGGCTGGCACACGGGGGCTTTCGCTTTCGCCCAGCGTCCGCGCTTTCCATCCACCCTCGCCCGCGCTTAGGTACAGTTCAAGTTCGGACCCTTGGATGACCGTCTTGATGTTGTCGTAAAGGACTGCGCGTTCGCCCGCCTTGGCGTTCGCGTACAGGCGTTTTTCGAACTCTTGCGGGTTCGGGTTCCACGGTTCGGGGGAGGCCGCTGCGCCGCCGTTAGCGGTCGTGGCGATGTTCTTGCCGAGGTACGTCTTGCCGCTGCCTGACTTGGTCGCGTCGATGGCAAAGGCCGGATAGTAACCCGGCATCGAGGGACGGATGGCAGCCGTCATCAAGCCCGCCGCATAGACCGAACGGTCCGGCTTGCCTTCCCATTCGTAATAGGCGGCATGGTACATCAGCCGCTCGAATGCAGCCTGTGCATCGGCCTTGGTCGGCTTGTCGGGAATGGCGGGGTACATGCCCTCGGGGAACGCAAGATAGAGCCCGGACGTTCGATCAAAGCCCGGTTCGGACCGCGTCAACGTCGGGACCAGCGACACACCGCGAAGGTGTGGGAAGCCCCACCGCTCGGGTGACTTCAACAAGTCGTTGTAGATGTCCGCGTTCGGGTTCGACACCGGAATGAACTTCCCGGCCTGCCCGTGCCACTTTTTGAACCGCACTCCGATTGCACTGATCGTCGTTCGCAAGGACTGCCAGTTGAACTCACGAATGGTCGCGTGGGCGCCGGGTGCTTTTTCGCCACGGAACACGACACTGACAAGCCGGTCCATGTAGATGAAGATGGCCGTCGGGTTGTGCATCATTGCTTGGAATGAGACCTTGTCGGCGCGGTCGATGTTTTCGAGGTTCACGTCAATCGCGCTTTCATCGACCTGCACCTCGTTTTTATATTCCGCCGTCCGGGGTCCCTTCAGCTTGCCGCCAAACCAACTCTTGCGGATTGTGTGTTCCGCCGACGGGATGCCGATGGACTCAAGGAAGGCAGGCAGCCCCGACACCTCCTCGTCTTCATCGGCCTTCGCTTTGGTTTGGGCGCACTTGCCGCGCCGCTGTTCGGCCTCCTCGTCACCAGCCAGCTTGGCGATGTGGACAATCAAGTCGTCGCCCTCGTCAGCATCCCAGCCCAGCGCAATCAACGCGCCTGCCAGCCGCAAGCAATACTCGTCGCGGGTGCCTTGACCTTTGGGGTATGCACGCAAGGCGATGGACGCGAACGCCAGCCGTGCCCCGCGTGTCACGACATCAACATAAGACAGCGTCGGGATGTTCGCCGGATCGAATGGCTTGTCCCAGTTCACATCATCAATCATCCGCCCCTTCATGTGATAGGACGGGGGAATGGTCGTCATCACCTTGCCGTTGCGAACCTCCAACAGCTTCAGTTTGGGTTTGTCTTTGTGGTGTTCCGCGAAGAACTCGATCAATTCATCCCGGTTGATGCGCGTCGTGAACTCGAACGACATCGCTTTGCCGGGGGCGTCGTCACAATAGACGAACCGATGGCCCGCATAGTCGTTGCGCAAGCTGTGCCGCCGGAACGATGGCGCCTCGGGAAAGAAGTAGTCGCCAAGGGCGCGTGTGTCCGCCGTGTCGAGGTCGATGTCCACTAGCTTGCCGGTCAGCAACACACCAATGTTGCGGTCGGGTGTGTTCCTGTACTTTTCGCGGAAGGTATCGAGGTCGAACTCGCCCTTGTTCCATCCCTTTTCGCGGATGGCTTTTTCGCCGCCTTTCATCAGCAGCAAGTGCCATCCGGCATCAATGTATTGCTTGACCAGAAGGTCGTCGGGCTTGCCGACGAGTTGCCTCGGCGGGGTGTCGGAGTTATCTCTACTCATGACTCATGACCTTGTTGTGGGGTTGTGTTTCGGACATAGAAAAAGCGACTAGAATCGCCGGTGGGGCTTCCACCGGCGGTTCTTTTTTGGTCACATCCCCATTGAGTGAGTGATGATCGGCTGTCCCGGCTTCGAGGACATCGCGTTCCACAAGCTCGTGAGGACCTCCACTTCGGATGCTTGCATCCCCCGCTTGGTCAGCACGCACAGTTGACCGTCGTTCTCCGCAACGACAGCGAGGTTCTCTTTATCGAACTCGACCTCCTGTAGCTGTTCGATCAGGAACGGGAGCAAGCCGGGGGTTTCGCCTCGTGCCGCGAGAACGATCTTTCCTTCGGCCAGTTGTCGCTCAATGAACCGGAGCGTCGTTTGAAGATCGTTCGCTAGGATCGTTTCCATCATGCGGTCCTCCGATGTACGTCGAGCCATGCGTTCACGTCCGACAGCCGGTAGCGAACGCACCGCCTGGACGTTTTGATGTAGGGCGGGCCTTCACCGGCCAACCGTTCATGTTCGATTTTCGAGGGGGACACGCCACGGATGCGCGCGTGTTCCTTCGTGTCAATAAGGGGATCATTGGGGGTCATTGAAAGCAACTCTCGAATGGGGGGAGTCGCTGTCGATGTCACGCAGACATGAACAGGCGACCCCCGGTTTACACCTGGGTGGATCGCCCATTCGATGAGAGACTTCGCGCCGGTTGGTTACGGCGCCCCGCGATGGTTATGCCACCCAGTTGACACTGGGCTGAACCTATCCGGTTCTCGATCCCTTTGCGGGCATCCGACCGGACCTACATCGTTCTCTCTATCTCTGCCGTGCTTCGCTGCCAGTAGCCTAGGTCGTCCGTTTTTAGGGGACCCCTATCAGCGAGCACGCTGGGTCGCCGCTCCCTTTTTTTGGAGCGGCCCCAATGCCTTACACCAGCTCGCTGATGGTTGTCAATAGAACCGCCACGGGTTCAATGAAAGTGCAGAACTTCCCGGGTTAGCGCCCGGGCGACATCGTTCGCCGCCTTCACCGCCGCATCGTGGAACGCGACCGGGTCCGCATACAGACCTTGGATGCCTTCGACGGCATGGTCGGCAAGGTACAGCCGCAAACCGTTCGGGATCGAGGTCTGCATCGCGAAGCTGATGAAGGTCCGCCTCAAGTCGTGCCCCATCACATAGCCCTGCGCCTTCAATTCGCGGTCGTGCAATTCAGTGATGTGACCGCTCTTGGAGGTGTCGGACGGGAAGAGCCATTTCGAGCCGCGTGCGTTCGCAAGCAACAGCGCCGCATCGACCAAGTCTGTTGAGATGTTCGAAAGAGGCAGCCGCCAGTTGCGACGTGCCTTCATAACGTGTGCTGGATACACGATGACACGCCCGGGAAGGTCGATCCAAGCGACCTCGGTTTGGGCAAGGGCGCCGCCACGCATGCCAGTCACAAGCTGCAGCCGGAGGAAGTTGCGCATGATGTCGTTGCGACAGCTTCCCGACACAGCGCGCCACCACACGGCCACGTCCGCCGCGTTCGTCATTGGGCGCCCTCCCTTTGGCGGGACGCGATAGAACTCCAAGCCGAGCACCGGATTGCCGCTAGGTAGAAAGCGCAGGACGGCCTTTTGATTGAGGACCGCACGAAGTCCCTCGAAAACCTGATCGGCCAGCCTTGGCGCGTGTGACAGCTTCTCGTGGCGTGCCTCGATGTCCTCGATGGTGATCTTGTTCACCGGCCTGTCTAACCAATCGCCCAGGTACTTGTTGAAGCGGTAGCGATGGTTCGCCGTTGCGCGTTCGGCTTTGCCACGTCGTTCGCGCGTTGCAAGGAAACGGTCGACGGCCTCTTGCAACGTCGGTGCGGTCGATGGCGCCTCGATACGTTCGCCGCGTCGGTTCGCGGTCAAGATCGCATCAGCCCAGCGCCTCGCTTCGATCAGGGTGTAATCGTCGGCGCGGCCAAGGGTGCGTTTCAAGGCGCGGTTCGTGCCCTTGTGCGTCGTGTGGATTTTCCAAGTGCGACTGTGCTCGGTCACATAGAGATGCAAGCCGCGCGTGTGGTCGTCGTTGTACTTGCCCGGGGTGCGCAGCCGGTCGACGATTGTCTGTGTGAGTTTCATTGGGAACTAAACGGTCTAGTGGCATCAGCGGCTAACGGGGGTATCGTACAATCATTTTCCAACGTTTACACCCGGAAAAGCGTGATTTCTGGGCATCGTACAATATAGTACAATTATGTCCTGATAGTTGGGAAGCTGTCGTTCTACCACTGAACTACGCCCGCACTTTCAAGCCAGCGCTTGGGCTCGAACATGAACGTCTCATGCGCTGAAAGCTGGTCGAGGTTGCCTTGAACCGTGAAACGGTTTCGGTCGGCAGATCACGTCTGTCTCTACGCCTGAGGGCGGGGTTTCGTCAACAAGAGACAGCGACAACCTCAAAAGTCACAGTTGTGTGCGCTGGCGCTGCGTCCGGTAAACTCTACCAACCAATTAACTCGGGAAGCCATGTGGCAATTTCGGGAAAGGCAAAGAGCAATCCGAGGCCAACAATCTGGATGGCTATGAAGGGTAGTACACCGCGGTAGATGTCACCTGTCGTTACCTCCGGCGGCGCTACACCTTTGAGGAAGAACAAGGCCCATCCAAACGGTGGCGTCAGGAACGAGGTTTGCAGGTTCATGGCGACGAGAATGGCGACCCATACCATGTCGATGCCGCTGGAGGCGAAGATGGGCAGGAACAGGGGCAGGGCTATGTAGGAAATTTCAATCCATTCCAGGAAGAAGCCGAGAACAAACAGCAGCGCCATCAAGAAAAGCAATTGTCCGTCAATGCCGCCTGGTATCTGCTGGAACGCGTCCTGTACCAAGTGTTCTCCGCCGAGCCCGCGAAACGCCAAGCCGAACGGCTGTGCGCAGATGAGAATGAAGAACACCATGGCGCTCGTCGAAAGCGTCGAGCGGGCAACATCACGCAGTATCTCGAAGTTCAAGCGTCGCGCAAATAGGGCGAGAAGTACGCTACCTAGGGCGCCCATGGAAGCGGCTTCCGTCGGTGCGGCTACGCCACCTATGATCGAGCCGAGCACGGCGAATACGAGTGCCAATGGTGGCATGACGACGCGCATGAGGCGTCCCCAAAGCTCAACGCGTGAGACGGCCTGGCGCTCGGCCAGAGGAATTGCCGGCACGCGCGAGGGTGCAATGATGCCGAGCAACAGGATGTAGGCGACAAACAAACCAGACAGCAACAGTCCGGGAATCAACGCGGCTGCGAACAATGTGCCGACCGATTCGCCCATGATGTCGGCGAGCAAAATCAGAACCAGGCTGGGCGGGATGATCTGGCCAAGCGTGCCTGAAGCACAAATAACGCCACAGGCAACGCCGTGATCGTAGCCGCGTGCAATGATCGGACGCAAAGCGATGAGGCCTGCGGTGACAACCGTGGCGCCGACAATGCCAGATGAAGCGCCCATCAGCACGCCGACCAGGACGATCGCCAGTGCCATGCCGCCGCGCAATCCGCCCATGGCGAAGCCGATCGTATCCAGCAGATCCTCTGCCAGTTTCGACTTTTCCAGCATCACGCCCATGAAGATGAAAAGCGGCAGTGCCAGTAGCGTGTAGTTTGTGACGACGCCATAAATACGCGCGGGCACCAGATTGAACAACCCGATGCCGAAGCCGAGATAGCCGAAGACAAAGCCGGAAACGGCTAGGCTTATTGCGACGGGTATGCCGGTGACGATGAGAACGAAGAAGCCGGCGATCATTAAGAGAGCCAGCATTTCATTTCCCATTCGCGTTATCCAATTCTGGTTGTTGGGTGCCGAGCTGATGAGAAGACGTGGCGCCACCAAATCGCAACACGGCCTTGACCGTTTCGACAATGCCTTGCGCGGCAAGAAGCCCGAAGCCGATGACCAGGAATGCTTTAAGAAGGAAACGGTGCGGAAGACCTCCCGGGTCCGGGGAGCCTTCGCCAAGTGCGTAACTCTGCGCGACGTATTTGTAAGACAGCCAAGCCAAAGCCAATGCAACAGCGGTCAACAGGGCCGAAGAAAGTGCGTCTACCAATGCCTTCAAGCGAGGTCGATAGTGCGCGTAGAGCATGTCAACGCGCACTTCTTCGCCGCGGTTAATGCCATAGGAGACGCCAATCAACGCCAATACCGCCATCAAATGCCATTCAAGTTCCTGAAGATAGATGGTGCCGGCACTGAAGAAGTAACGACCGAGTACATTGCCGGCAACCAATCCGACGAGAGCGAACTCCAGCCATGCGATCTGCCGCCCGACAAATCCCACAATTTGGTCTAGTCTTTCGACCTGCCGCGTAATGAAGCCCCGTCCCATGACCGATCCCGCCGTTATGCGAGATCGTCGTGATATGGCTTTTCACTGATTGACGACCAGGAGCGGTGCTTTTCACGGAAAGCCATGAAGGCGTCATGCACTTTCTTTGTGCGCGGGTCCTTGGCTGCTTCTGCCTCAAGAACCCCGAAGGTGACTGAGCGCAACTTGGCGACGATTTCCTTGGGCAGCACGTTGGTCTGCACGCCGTGGTTCTTCACCAGATCGACTAGTGCGTCGGCATTGTTGGCTTCCGACCAGCAATGGCTTTCCAGATTGCATGCCATTGCGGCTACCTTGACGATCTCTTGCAGGTCTTTGGGCAACTTTTCCCAGGCGTTCAGCGAGATCAATAGTTCGGTGACGTTAGAGGGCTCGTGCCAACCTGTCGTGTAATAATATTTGGCGGCATTCTGCAAACCAAGACGGCGATCCTGGAATGGCCCGACAAACTCGGCGGCGTCGATCACGCCGCGTTCGAGTGCGGGAAAGATCTCGCCGCCAGGCAATAGCTTCACGTCGACGCCGAGCTCTTTATATACTTTGCCGGCAAGTCCGGGGATGCGCATCTTCAGACCTTTGAAGTCTTCGACCGAGTTAATCGGCTTGCGGAACCAGCCGGTCATCTGCACGCCGGTGTTGCCCATCGGGAATGCGACCAAGCCGAGTGGCTTATAAAGTTCGTGCCACAGTTCCAGGCCGCCACCGCTATAGAGCCAAGCGTTCATGCCCTGGAAGTTCAATCCAAACGGAACCGTTGTGAAGTATTGTGCCGCGAATATCTTACCGGCCCAGAAATATGCATTGGCTGCATTCATTTCGACGGTACCCGACTGGACGGCATCGAACCCTTCCAACGCGGGAATAAGTTCGCCAGCGGCGAAATGCTGTATCTTCAGTCTTCCGCCCGACATCACCTCCACCTTCTTGCAGAAATCAGTTGGACTGCCGGGACCTGATACGTAGAACGGCGCGTTGGGTGGATAGGCATTGGTCATCTTGAAGGAGAAGGTTTCCTGCGCGCGCGCCACTGCAGGCGCGGCAAGCACTGCACCTGTTCCCGCGATGCTGGTGCTTGCGGTTTTGAGGAAATCACGTCTCTTCATCTGGTCTTCCTTTTCAATGAGCTCTGCTCTTGCATCCATATTCGCGATCGGCTTTCGAAGTCAGCAATCGCAATTGGCGTGCCAGGATTGTTGTTGCTCGTGATGCGGGCTTAAATCCGATGCGATTGCACCAGAAAAATATCAGCGATGGCTTTTCTGCCTATCAGGCGCGCATCATCCGATATCTGCTTGCAAACTTGATGTGCAAACGAACCCTATAGTCAGGTTGTAGGTTTGATCAGACTTACTTAAAAGTCAACGAACTGTTTGCGATTGCGCAGCCATGAACTTATGCATGGCGGCTATTAGTAAAGTGACGATAGCGAGGTTGCCTATCTATGTTTCGTACGACGACATCACGACGTGGAATGGTGGTTACGCCACATCATCTTGCATCCGAAGCAGGGCTTTCCGTCCTGCGCGATGGTGGCAATGCTGTCGAAGCGATGATTGCGGCTGCTTCTACGATCGCGGTTGTTTACCCGCATATGAATGGGCTTGGTGGCGACAACTTCTGGCTTATCAGCTCGGGCGGGCAGGATCCCATCGCAATTGATGCCTGCGGTCCGGCTGCGCAGCGCGCCTCGTGCGAGTTCTACCGAGACAGTGGTCATACGACGATTCCGATGCGCGGCCCTTTGTCTGCGCTGACTGTTGCAGGGGCGGTTGGCGGTTGGCAAATGGCTCTTGCGCATGCGCAATCCCTTGGCGGCCGCATGCCCTTGTCGCGTTTGCTTGCGGATGCCACAAGCTATGCCCGTGAGGGATTTCCCGTGAGCGAGACACAGGCTGTCAACTCACGCAACAAGTTGGACGAACTTCGCGATCAGCCAGGCTTTGCGCAAACCTATCTGGATAACGGTGAACCGCCGCTGATTGGAGCAACGTTCCGCAACCCTGCGCTTGCCGCAACTCTTGAACAGCTCGCACGTGCGGGACTTGAAGATTTCTATCGGGGTGACGTTGGGCAAACCATGGCGCGCGAATTAGAAGCGGCCGGCAGCCCGTTGCGCCAGCAGGATCTCGACGCATATCGCGCGCGGCGTGTCACGCCACTTTCGGTCAGGCTGCGCCATGGCCGTGTATTCAACCTGCCGCCACCGACTCAGGGGCTTGCCTCACTCATGATCTTGGGCTTGGCCGAAAATCTATCGCAGTCGCCGGCTGAAAGTTTTTCCTGGCTACATGGTTTAGTGGAGGCAACCAAACGCGCCTTCCTTATACGCAACGAGCATGTGTTCGATCCAACCTATATGACGATCGATCCCCAGTCGGTGCTCGAAGCGGGGAACCTTTTGAAAATTGCCAAGGGCATCGATATGGCAAACGCGATGCCGTGGCCGCAACCGGCAAATCCGGGAGATACGGTTTGGCTTGGTGCAATTGACGCGCAAGGCAATGCCGTCTCTTTCATTCAAAGCATCTATTGGGAGTTTGGTTCAGGTGTCGTTCTGCCGACGACCGGCATCGTTTGGCAAAACCGCGGCGTCAGCTTTTCGCTCGATGACAACAATGTAAATGTATTGAAGCCCGGCCGCTACCCGTTTCATACCATTCAACCCGCACTGGCGCTCCTCGATGATCGACGCGTGATGCCTTATGGGACGATGGGAGGAGAAGGGCAGCCGCAAACACAATCTGCAATCTATTCACGTTACGTTATACATGGGCAAGGTTTGCAGGAGGCCATAAGTGGTCCGCGCTGGCTGCTCGGGCGAACGTGGGGTGCCGACGCCACCAATCTGCGCATGGAAAGCCGGTTTGATGCTCAACTCGTAGCCGCCATGCGCAATGCCGGGCATGACGTTGAACTCGTGGGGCCATACGATGAGGTTATGGGGCATGCCGGCGCGTTGGTGGCGCATCGAAGCGGCGATCGTACTGGTTTGATCGAAGGGGCCAGCGATCCGCGCAGCGACGGGCGGGCTGCAGGTTTTTGACAGTGCGGACGTGACGAGACAATGCATGTTGCGGATTTGCGAAAAGGGATGATGGCACGTTTTTGGTTGGATGCGCATGTGAGCGATGCGATTTTTTGCGTGCGATCGTGATCTTGGAGTTTTGCAAAGCTACGGATCGATGAACGGCTGATTTTTACATGCTTATGCTAGACGGTAGCGTTGGCGAAGGTGGCGGGCAAATCGTGCGCACCGCGTTGTCGCTTTCGATGATTACGGGTACGCCCTTCGGGATCGCGAAGGTGCGCGCGGGACGCAAGAAGCCCGGTCTGCTTCGCCAACACCTGACCTGCGTGAAGGCGGCAAAGCGAATTGCGTCTGCTCGCGTAACGGGTGCGGAGCTGCGGGCAACCGCATTCACCTTCGAGCCGGCGGCGATCAATGCAGGTACTTACGAGTTCGCCATTGGCTCAGCGGGTTCGTCCACGCTTGTGTTCCAGACCATTCTGCCGGCACTCCTGCGAGCGGATGCGTCATCAATTGTCACGTTGAAAGGTGGAACACACAACACGCTTGCGCCCACATTCGATTATCTTGAGCGCGTGTTTCTGCCGCTTATGGCCCGTATGGGCGCGGCGGTGGAGGTGACGCTGCATAAGGCGGGGTTCTTCCCTGCAGGCGGCGGCAGTTGGCATGCGCTTGTTCAACCCGCAGCAGAACTCGTCCCGTTGGTTTTGGAAAATGCCGGCCCGTTGACGAATTGCTGCGCGCGTGCGTGCGTCGCCAACCTGGCTTTTGAAATTGCCGAGCGGCAGGCGGGAGCGGCGGCGCGCTTGATGGGCTGGCCGGCTTCAACTGCGATGCCCCGGTCGGTCAAGGCGGACGGGTACGGCAATGTCCTGGCACTTGAGATGTGGCGTGGTGATGTGGCGGAGATGTTTACGAGCTTTGGAGCACGCGAACGCTCGTCAGAAGACGTGGTGATGGAGGCTTCGAATGAGGCGAGCGCATTCATCTCCGCTGACGTTCCGGTAGGTCCACATCTTGCCGATCAACTCTTGTTGCCAATGGCGCTGGCTGGCGGTGGCAGCTTCGTTACTGTGCAACCAACCGCGCACACCACGACGAACATCGCTGTAATAGAAAAATTCCTGCCTGTTGAGTTTCAGGTCAGTCAAATCGAAGGGGCAAATCGATGGCGGATATCAGTTTCGGTGTGAGAGCGTGAAGTCATGACCTTGGAACAAGCGCCAGACTCCAACAGTGTGTCGCCCGACATGCGAGCGCACATTGGCGCGACGCTGCGTGATGTCGAGCATGAACATAACGTGACAATCTTGTTTGCGGTAGAGTCAGGGTCACGCGCGTGGGGTTTTGCATCGCCCGATAGCGACTATGATGTTCGATTTGTATATGTGCATGAAAGGAATTGGTACACGGGCCTGCGTGAGGGGCGCGACGTGATTGAAAGACCGCTGGATGAGCGTCTTGTAGATCTCGCCGGTTGGGATGTAAGGAAAGCACTGCGGTTGTTGCTCAAATCGAATCCACCGTTCTATGAGTGGCTGGTTTCTCCAATCGGCTATTGCGAAGCCGGGCCATTCCGTGGGGCTGCGAAAAAATTGTTCGAGCGGCATGCGTCGCCCAGAGTCCTGGCGTATGCATATTTCGCCATTGCCAAAGGCCAGCGCCTGGAACGTGGCGTGGACGGCGGAGATGTCAAACTTAAGCGCTACTTCTATCTGATACGGCCGTTGCTTTCACTACAGTGGGTTATTGAGAAAAGAACGCTACCGCCAATGAGCCTGCAGCAATTGATGCAGGGTGTAGCATTGTCCGCTGATGTGGCAAGGGCGATAAATGAACTGCTTGAGCGCAAGCGCGCGACACCCGAACTGGGATCTGGGCGGCGCGTTGCTTTGATAGATAGATGGGCGGCTAATGAACTTGAGCGGCTGAAGCCTGAAAAATTCGATCTCATGGAAAGCGAAGAGACGGCAAACTTGCCGGAGGCTGACCAACTTTTTCGACACACGGCTGGGCTGTGATGGTGTGCTGAAAACGGCAGCCGATAAAAAAAGAGCGCGGCATTTCTCGCCGCGCTCTTTGTCGTAATCGCCTGGTGCTGAAGACCTTTGTTCGGAGCGCATTCCGATCCGATGGAATCGGATTGGCGCTCTAGATCGCGTTCACTTTTCATGGAATCGCGAACGCGCTCTATTTTCTTTTATTTTGAGCATGTTCTTCACGCCGAACCGCGTACACTTCGGCTGAACATGCTCTAGTTTCTTGTTTGGTCGCATTTTCTTCGACGAACCGGTGTCCACTTCGTCGGAAAATGCTCTAGTATCCGCCCTTGCGGCGGCTTTCAGGCAGGCCAGCAATGCGCCCTGCAATCTTTGATGGATCCCCATTGAACAGGTCGTAGAGTTCTTTTTGATCGACGTTGCGGTCCCACTCTTCGGACATTGCCTTGACAATGGTGCGCGTGTTCGGCTGGGTCTGGTTATTGTTGAAGTATTCATCGCGCAGATAATTGATGATGGCCATGTGGTCGTCGGCAAGTTCGATGCCGTCCTGCTGCGCCAGCACCCGCGCCAGACCTTCGCTCCAATCTTCGTGATTTTCGAGATAACCATTGGCGTTGGTTTCAATTTCCCGACCTTCGAATTCGATGGCCATTTCCATTCCCTTTCTCGTCTTCATCTCAGTGATGGGTGATAGGGCTGCCCGTTGATTGGGGCTGCCCGGTTTGGGTCATCCCGACGTTGCAACATCGGAGCTCTTGGACGTGCTTGTGTCTCCAGGTGCGCCGAATGCCGCGGTGGCGGCGGCAATCTCGGCTGATGGCGGATTGTACCAAGCGAGCTTGTCGCGCAGCGATACCACCGAACCAATCACAATCAATGCAGGACCGACGACGTCGTTGGCTTTTGCGACTTCGGCAATGTTTGCCAAAGTGCCCGTTGCAACTTTCTGGTTGGGGCGTGTGCCGTTCTCGATGATTGCGACGGGAAGCGTTGGATCGGCGCCGTTGGCAATGAAGTCCGCCGTCAACTCGCCCAGGTAGGCCAATCCCATATAGATGACGACGGTCTGCCCTGGCTGGAAAAGATTTACATACTCGGCAGAGAGTCGGCCCGTCTTTGTGTGGCCGGTGACAAAAACGCACGCTTGGGCATGGTCGCGATGGGTTAGCGGGATGCCGGCAAAACTTGCGCAACCCGATGCGGCGGTTATGCCGGGAACGATCTGGAAGGGGATGCCTTCGGCTGCCAGCAGTTCGATTTCCTCGCCGCCGCGTCCGAAGATAAACGGGTCACCGCCTTTTAAACGCAATACACGCTTTCCCTGGCGGGCCAGTGTCACGAGCAATTTGGAAATCTCTTCCTGGGGCAAGGCATGTTGATTGCGTTTCTTGCCGACATAGATGCGTTCGGCGTTGGGCCGCACCAGTTCCATGATTGCGCTACCAATCAAGCGATCGTACACGACGACGTCCGCGCGCTGCATGAGGCGAAGGGCACGGAAGGTCAAAAGGTCGGGATCGCCTGGCCCGCCGCCGACGAGATATACCTCTCCGACTTCGGGCGGGCCTTTTGCGGCGTAACTGTCGGCTTGCTGTACCAGCAGGGCGCGTGCGCGTGGCTCGTCTCCTGCGAGTACGAGGTCAGCCACCGTGCCATCAACCAGTGTCTCAAGAAAATGGCGACGCGCGCGCCTGTCGGGCATGCGCTTGGCAATGGCCTCGCGTGCATCGCCCAGGAACCGCGTGAGCCTGCCGAATGCGGCGGGAATGGTGGCCTCCAGCCGTTCCGCTATAAGGCGGACCAGAAGCGGAGACGTGCCGGCCGAAGAAATTGCTACGAGCAGGGGTGAACGGTCGATGATCGATGGCATTGTAAAGTCGCAGCCGTCGGCATGATCGGATGACACAAGGATGCCGCGCGTGCGCGCGATCCGACAAATGCGATCGTTTTCGCGTGGGTTTTCGGTGGCGGCAAAAACCAGGATTGCACCATCGAGGTGGGCGTCTGTGATCGTTCCAGTTCTAATGGTTGCGCCGGGTTGTTCGGCAACTTCATCAAGCGCATTGCCGGCGATTGTTTCGGTGCATGTGACGACCAAAACTTTGGCGCCGGCTCGGACGGCAGCACACGCGCGGCGGGCAGCTTGTTGCCCCGCGCCAGCCACGACAACTCTGCGGCCCTTCAGGTTTAGACAGATGGGCAACTGCTCCATCGTATTCACTCCGGTCGTTCCCCGTTCGCTTTCGTAGGCGAGGGAGGATAGAAGCTAGAAAGCGGCTTTCAATCGGCCACGGTGTCGCCGTTGTCATCGGGCAGTTCTTTACGTGCCCACTTCAACATGACGTCGGCCCACTTCTCGGCAGTTGCTTCATCAATGTCGAGGATAGTGAAACGGCGGCCTTCACGTATACGCATACGTAGCATTCGCAAACCGCTTTCATGTTGCACGTCCTGAAGGAGTACGTCACGGCGATATGGTGCTTCGATGCGCGTTATATCGCGGGTGGTTCCGCTGCCTTCGCTCACGATTGCCCCCTCAGATATCGACCGCCCAGAGCAAAAACGCGCTCGATTTCTTTTTGCCAGTTGCGAGGCGTGTCGGGGAAGTCCGGTTTGATGTCAAAGTTGACGAACCGGGCGCCTTCGTCAGCGGCCTTTGCAATAACTTGCAAAAGCCCCTCAAAGCTGCCGACTTGCGGATTGTAGATTACCAGGTCGCTCAATTGCACCATGCCTGGTTCACGCTCGAGGTCGTGACTCATATTAGCTTCCTCTCCTGTTGGGCAAGCCTTGAAGACGTGAAACCTTGTCGTCCGCATATTGCCGCTGCTTGATGATTAACGCGGTCGAATGTTGGTGGCGCCGTCAGAGTTCAGCGCCCCTGGGCCGCTTGTTGCAATGTTTCGGTGTTCATGTTCCTGCAATCTGTTCCTTGTATCGCACGCGATACAACAAGCGAGCTGCGCTTTCGCCATTTTCGAAGGCCGTGCGCGTGTGGAGCACGTTATTTGATATGAGCCCTTGGTTTTCAGCCAGCCTGTATTTGATAATCAGTGGCTCTTCCTCACCAGCCAAAAGCTGATTGAGGAAGGCAACGGCGGCACGCGTGTCGTGATCCTCGCGCCAATGAATGTTGCGCGTTCGTGCCGTGTAACGCATCGTCATGCGGCCCAGCTTGTCGATCAGGAACACGGGGCCGACCGATACGGGACGAACGCTGCCGTCCTCTTCGACTGACTCGGGAATTGTCATTGCCTGGGGGTGCATCAGGGCGGCGACCATGGCCGGGTCCTTATCGCGCAATCTTATGTAGGCGATCTCTGGATCAAGCAGTGCGTTAATTCCGCCCTGGGCCGCGGGGCGAACGCAATGCAGGAGCATTCCCCTGATTGGCGATGAGACCGGATTATAATAGCCATCGGTGTGCCAAGAGAGAGCCCTAGTCGTGTAAGGTATGAAGCCGCGCCTTGTGTCGGCCTGGGTGACTTCGATCGCGACGATGCCGTCATCATCCGCTGAGCGATGTGTCTCGGTGTCACCAAGCCCGAGGGCGGCGCCGAATTTGCGAATGTCAGGCCTGAGTACGTCTGGGTCCTGGGCGAACGTGGATTGCACATTTACGTGATAGATGGCCATCCCCGCACGCCGACACATGGCGATGATCGACGACTTTTCCCCTTCTGTTGGCTGTCCTAAATCAGCCAGGTTGACGATAAGTTCGTCGGCGCTCGTTGGGTATTCTGCAAGTTTTTTTTCACGCCACGCCTGATACGCTGAAAAATTTGTCAGATCAAATTTTTCTCTCGCAAAATCAGATGGTTGCTCTTTATCCTTTGCAACTGAAGCGGAAAAGTCGCGCATCGAACTGAACTCCGTTCACAGGTTTTTTGTGGAATATATTTTCCCAAATTGAGTGCGTGGCACCATATATTCCCACTAGACAGGTAGGAAAAAGCCAACGAAATTGCAAAATGCGCGGCGGTTGGTCACGCAAGTTAAGAAGTCAGGACTTTTGGCTTGTGCGACGAATGCTTGCAGTTCTAATATGCAAACCTACGAATATGCAAGAGTGTGACGGTTGCCAGAAAATTCAGAGTGACAACCCATAAGCACCACGGTCGTTAGTAGGAGGTTGGCACCGAACTGCCAGCGTGAGGTCTAAACCGTTCTCGCGCTATGCTCTGATCCCGCCAGGGTTAATGTCCCGCGTGATCTCGAGCGTGCAGCGGCGCCCCGCTGGTGAGGGAGGTTAAATCTTCACCAGTTGGATGCACTGGATATCGCAGCCCTCCCTGTTGGGGAGGAAAACGAAGGGAAGAACGCAATGGCGGATGAGGCAAAATTTGAAGGCGTTGGTACGGCAGGCAAAGAGTTTGAAGCCCGCGCGACACCAAAGCTTGATGAGTTGGAAGGCGGGCCGTGGCCAAGTTTCGTAACGGGCCTTAAGCGGCTTCGCGATGCCAAGGATAAGCCCTATGCCGAGTACATGAACGATCTGCTCGGTCAGCTTGAGCACTCCTACACGGAAAAGCTTGGCTTCTGGAAGGGTGGCACGGTCTCTGTGTTCGGTTATGGCGGCGGAATTATTCCGCGCTTCTCCGAAGTTGGTGACAAGTTCCCTGCATCCAAGGAGTTCCACACGCTGCGCGTGATGCCTCCGCCTGGCTATCACTACACGACCGATATCCTGCGTAAGATGTGCGATATTTGGGAACGTAATGGCTCAGGTCTGATCGCATTCCATGGTCAGTCCGGAGACATCATGTTCCAGGGCACGACGACGGAAGGTTGTCAGGCGGCGTTCGACGAACTCAACGAGCTGGGCTTCGATCTTGGTGGTGCGGGTCCGGCGTTGCGCACATCGATGAGCTGCGTTGGTCATGCTCGTTGTGAGATGTCGATGTATGATGAGCCTCGCGCGCAACGTGAGATCATCAACGAAAACGTATCGGAAATTCACCGGCCGGCTCTGCCCTACAAATTCAAATTCAAGTTCTCGGGGTGCGCCAACGATTGTGTCAACGCCATTCACCGTGCGGACTTTGCTGTCATTGGCACGTGGCGCGACGATATCAAGATCAATCAGGACGAGGTGAAGGCCTACGTCGAGGAGCAGGGTCGCAAGTATGTCATTGACCACGTCGTGGCGATGTGCCCGACGCGAGCTGTTTCTCTCAATGACGACAACACTCTCGAAATCGACAACAAGAGCTGCGTGCGCTGCATGCACTGCATCAACGTGATGCACAAGGCGCTTGCGCCAGGTGATGATCGCGGCATTTCAGTTCTTATTGGCGGTAAACGTGCACTCAAGGTTGGTGACCTGATGGGCACGATGGTCGTTCCGTTCATGAAGCTTGAGACGGATGAGGACTTTGCGAAGTTGCGCGAGTTCGGGACCAACATGATCGAGTTCTTCGCTGAGAACGCGCTTGAGCATGAGCGTGTGGGTGAAACCATTGATCGTATTGGCCTGCCCGCGTTCCTTGAGGCAATGGACATTATGCCCGATCCCAACATGGTCAAGCATCCGCGGACGTCGTGCTACGTGCGCACGGATGACTTCACCGAAGAGGCCGAAAAGTACTTCGAGAACAAAGGGCTCGCCAAGGACGGTTCGGCTCGGGACGCAGCCGAATAAGGCCAACGAACTTGCGGTCCTGGGTCGGATGATCCGAACCAGGACCGCAAGTGAATTTCGCCGAATGAAGGCATGAATCCAGGCCATGGCGCTGGCATAGTTCCGGTGGGCGGATGGAGTGCGTCTAAGGCGCAAGATATAGAAATTCGTTAGTCGAGAGGAAAAACGATGAGCCAAGGAGCACAGGCGGCGCCGCCGAAGCCAAAGCCTAAAAAGCGTACGCCCATCGAGTCCGGCGTGCCGGATCCGAAGCAATTCATGCACCCTGTAATGGTCAAGAATTATGGCCAGTGGGCTTATCATGAACGCCCACGTCCCGGTGTGCTGAAGCACGTCGCCAAGAGCGGTGATGAAATCTACACCGTTCGTGCGGGTACGCAGCGCCAGATGGACGTTTATACGATCCGCACGCTTTGCGACATCGCAGACAATGTTGGTGATGGTTTCGTCCGCTTCACGACGCGTTCCAACATCGAATTCATGACGTCGAGCTTCGAAAAAGTTCCAGCCCTCATAAAGGCCCTTAATGAAAAGGGTTTTCCTGTCGGCGGAACCGGCAACTCGGTGTCGATGATTTCGCATACCCAGGGCTACCTGCACTGCGATATTCCAGGAACGGATGCTTCGGGCGTCGTCAAGAGCCTGATGGACATGCTTCATACGGAATTCGTACAGGAAGACATGCCCAACCGCGTGCGCATCACCACGTCGTGCTGTCAGATCAACTGCGGTGGCCAGGGTGATATAGCCATTAACGTGCAGTACACGAAGCCGCCGAAGATCAATCATGATCTCGTCGCAAACGTTTGCGAACGCCCGGCTGTTGTTGCGCGGTGCCCGGTTGCCGCCATTCGTCCTGCCATGGTCAATGGTAAGCCGTCGCTTGAAGTTGATGAAAAGAAGTGCGTGTGCTGCGGCGCCTGCTACCCGCCATGTCCGCCGATGCAAATCAATAGCGCGGAGTCGACCAAGATCGCGATCTGGGTTGGTGGCAAGCATTCGAACGCTCGCTCGCGGCCGACATTCCATAAGCTCGCGGTTGCCAACCTGCCCAACAACCCGCCGCATTGGCCCGAGGTTGAGGAAATCGTTCGCAAGATTCTCTACGCCTACAAGGATGGAGCGAAGGATTGGGAGCGTCTGGGCGAATGGATCGAGCGGATCGGCTGGCCACGCTTCTTCAAGGAGACTGATCTGGCGTTTACCAAGCATCACCTCGATACTTGGACGGGTGCCCGACACACAATGAACATGTCGGCGCACGTGCGCTTCTAACAACAATGTGTTCCCGCCCAAGTGACTTCGGTCACTGCGGCGGGAGCACGACAGGCAAACAATCCGGGTGTTGCTGCGTGGTGTGCCGTTGTCTGTCGAGAGCGGGTTTGTGCGGCTGCCGGAAAAGTAAAAACCTAATAAGAACAATTGCAATAAGGGAGAGGTGCGGCTGTGAAGCTGAGCATCCTGGTCAACGAAGGTCCATACACGCACCAAGCTGCGGATTCGGCCTATCAGTTTACGAAGGCCGCGCTTGAAAAGGGCAACGAAATTTTTCGTGTGTTCTTTTACAACGACGGCGTCAACAACGGTACGCGTTTGACGGTTCCGCCGCAGGACGACCGCAATATTCAAAAGAACTGGTCCGAATTGGCTGAGCAGTACAAGCTCGACCTCGTCGTGTGCATTGCGGCTGCCCAACGCCGCGGCATTCTCGATGAAGGCGAGGCCAAGCGCCATGGCAAAGGTGAGGGCGCGGCAAATATAGCTCCCGGTTTCCGGATCTCAGGTCTTGGTCAGTTGATTGAGGCTGGCATCGAGGCAGACCGCCTCGTCGTGTTTGGCGATTGAGGGGCGCGCAGATGTCAGAAGCCAAGAAATTTCTATATGTGAATCGTAGAGCGCCTTACGGCACCATTTACGCGCTTGAAAGCCTTGAGGTCGTGTTGATCGGCGCGGCGTTCGATCAGGACGTTAGCCTGGCATTCATCGACGATGGCGTGTTCCAGATTGCGAAAGGCCAGGACACCAAGAGCCTCGGTGTCAAGAACTTCTCGCCCACCTATCGTGCTTTGGGTGACTACGGCGTTACGAAGCTTTATGTCGAAAAGGAAAGCCTGGCTGAGCGTGGGCTGACCGAGGACGACTTGATGCCAATCATCTATGAAGATGAAAACGACAACTTCGCGGAGAAGCCTTCGCTAATCTTTGTCGATCGTGCGGAAATGGCAAAGATGATGAGTGAGCAGGACATTGTCCTGAGCTTCTGAGGCAAAAAATTTCAAGGGTTATCGCAATGCCGACATTGCACATGGTCAACAAATCTCCTTTCGAACGCAACGCGCTGCAAAGCTGCTTGGCGCACGCGCTTGATGGGGATGGCGTGCTGCTATTCGAAGACGGTGTCTACGGCGCCATTAAAGGCAGCAGCGTGAGCGGTGATGTTGAAGGCAAAGGTGGCGTCAAGATTTATGTTCTTGGTGCAGATCTTGGCGCGAGAGGCATCGAAAGTGGCCGCCTAATCGAAGGCATCACGGTTGTGGATTACCCGGGTTTTGTCGATCTCGTGACGTCACACGACAGGTCGCAGTCCTGGTTGTAATGTGGTCTTGCACCACACAATTCGCGCTTCTAGGGCGCGCGCCCCTCGGGGCTAATACAGTCGCTAACCTAAGGGAGAAAAAGCGATGGCTTACGAAGTTAACGGAACTACCGTCGAGCATGACGAAGAAGGCTACCTCACAGACATCAACGAATGGAATGAGGCAATCGCGCTTGAGATCGCCAAGGGGCAGGATCTCGAAATGAACGAAGAGCGCTGGGAAGTCGTGAATTTCCTTCGCAACTACTACGATGAGTACCAAGTCGCTCCCGCGATCCGCGTGCTCACGAAGGCTCTTGCCAAGACGATGGGTCCAGAGAAGGGCAACAACAAGTACCTCTATGAATTGTTCCCATACGGCCCTGCAAAGCAGGCATGCATGATCGCCGGCCTGCCGAAGCCGACGGGCTGTATCTGATCCGGCGAGACCGAGCCATCGCAAGAAACTAACCCTCCGCGCCGACAGAAGTGTGGGCGTAAACCGCATCGTTGCGCGCGGAGGAGTTCCCTTGGGGGGAAGCAATGAGGAGGCGGGTCCCGTGCTGACGGGTATTTACGCAATCTTGTTTTACGTGGCGACGATATTGCTAGTCGTTGGGCTGGCGTATCGTATCCGACTGTATTGGAATACACCGGCGCCGCTCAAGATTCCAACCACACCAGCTCCCATCACGGAAGCCGGCGTCGCGTTTCGGCTGGCCCGCGAAGTGGTGCTGTTTGAAAGTTTGTTCAAGGCAAACAAGTGGATCTGGGTGTTCGGTTGGCTGTTTCACTTCGGCCTGCTGGTCGTGCTCATTCGCCACCTTCGCTACTTCATTAACCCTGTTCCCGATCTCCTGGCAATGATGCAGCCTTATGGCGTCTACGCGGCTTTTGCAATGGTTGCAGGCCTCATAGGTTTGTGGGCTCGCAGGTTCCTGGTTCCGCGTGTGCGGTACATCTCCTCGCCGTCCGACCATTTGATGTTGGCGCTGCTGGTGGGCATCGGTCTTAGCGGACTTGCGATGAAGTTCATCGCGCATACCGATATTGTTGCCGTGAAGGCGTTCTTTATCGGCTTGATGACGTTCAACTGGCAGCCGCTGCCGGCGGATCCGGTACTGCTCATTCATCTCACACTCGTAGCAGTACTGATGATGATCTTTCCTTATTCGAAATTGCTGCACGGTGTCGGCCTGTTCTTCTCGCCGACGCGCAACCAAGCGGACAATCCTCGTGAGCGGCGGCATCTGGCGCCCTGGGCAGCCAAACTGGAAACCGGAGGCCGGTCAAAATGATCGCACTCGTGAAGACTGTTGGTGCCGGTGAGGAGGTGCTTCGTGGCTGAAGTCAGTGATTACATCATGGAAGAGGGCGAGTACCCGGATCCGCTTGAGCGTCCGGAATTGACCCCTGGAGCCATGGAAGGGCTGAAGTCGCTGCGGGCCAAGCCCGAGCATCAAAAGGCGCTCGGGTTTCCCGGCGAACTGGTCGATAACTGGGAAGAGGTTGCCGTCAACAAGATGGGCGAGCTTCTCGGCAAATATCGTTCGTTGCAGGTCTATCTGGATAGCTGCGTCAAGTGCGGTGCGTGCACCGACAAGTGCCACTATTATCTCGGCACCGGCGATCCCAAGAACATGCCGGTTGCACGGCAGGATCTGCTGCGCAGCGTCTATCGTCGCTACTTCACGTTTTCGGGTAAGTATTTTCCCAAGCTGGTTGGCGCGCGTGACATGAACAAGGAAGTTCTGGACGAATGGTACAGCTACTTCCACCAGTGTTCACAGTGCCGCCGCTGCTCGGTTTTCTGTCCCTATGGAATCGATACTGCTGAAGTGTCCATGGCAGCACGTGAAATTATGGACTCCGTCGGGGTCGGGCAGAAATACTGTAACGAGATCATCGGCAAGGTTTACAAGCTCGGCAACAACCTTGGCCTGCCGAAGAAGGCGATAGAGTCAACTCTTGAGGGGCTTGAAGAAGAGCTTGAGGAGGAGACCGGCCTTAAAATCCGCATGCCAGTTGACGAACCAGGAGCGGAGATACTGCTCATTACGCCATCGGCTGACCTGTTTGCAGAACCGCATATTCAAGGGCTGATGGGTTACGCCAAGGTATTCCACGAAGCTGGCGTTTCCTGGACACTTTCATCGTATGCGTCCGAGGCTGCCAACTTCGGTATGTTCATCGGCTCCTACGAAAACATGCGCGAGGTTTCCCTGCGCATTCGCAAGGCAGCCGAGGATCTTGGCGTCAAGCGCATCGTGTTCGGTGAATGCGGCCACGCCTGGCGCGTTGGCTATTCTTTCTTGAACACGCTGGCGGGCCCATTCGACTTCCTCGATCCGCGCTATCCAGTGCCGCAGCATATCTGTGAATTCACCTATGCCATGATGCAGGAAGGTCGGTTGCGCTTCGACAAGTCGAAGAATGACGAATATCGCCTGACGTATCACGATAGCTGCAATGTCGCGCGCGGTGCGCGGATGGGCGATATACCCGGCGGGCAATTCGAGATACCGCGTGCGATCCTGCGTGCAAGCTGCAATCATTTCTTTGACATGGCTGAAGACACCATCAAGGAAAGCACGTTCTGTTGTGGTGGTGGCGGCGGAATTCTGACCGATGATCTGATGGACATTCGCGTCAAGGGTGCTTCGCCGCGCATGAAGGCTCTGCAGCAGGTGCACGAAGAACATGGTGTGACGCACATGGCTGCGATCTGCGCCATCTGCAAGGCTCAGTTTGCCAAGGTGATGCCGAAGTTTGGATTCGACATGGAAGCCATTCTGTCCGTCCACCAGATGGTCGCCAACGCGATCGTCATGACAGGCTCGATCCAGGAAAAAGAGCTCGAAGAGAAAGCGAAAGGCGCTGTAGCAGAAGAATCTGCCGCAGAAGGCCAGGCTGCATAACGGAGGTACGACCCATGAACGACATGGCCAACAAGCCAAAGTCCGGAGATGCGCCGGGTGATGATACGAAGCTTACGTTCCGACGCTTCAAGAACGGTGAGAGCATGTGGAACGGTTGGGATGATCTTACAGAAAAGATTTTCCAGGCCGATGCGTCCTACAAGTGCCCCACATATGTTCACCGCACTCCGCCTTGTCAGGGGTCGTGCCCATCGGGACATGAGATTCGCGGCTGGCTCGCGATTGCCCGCCAGATGGACAAGCCGCCGACAAAGGATATGACTTGGCAGCAATATGCCTTCAACCGCATGGTCGACGCGAACCCGTTCCCAGCAACCATGGGCCGCGTTTGTCCGGCGCCGTGCGAAGATGGTTGCAATCGTAACGAAGTTGACGATTTCGTTGGCATCAATGCGGTTGAACAATATGTGGGCGACTGGGCCAATGATAATGCGTTGAAGCTGCCTGACGCTGGCGAATTCACCGGCAAGAAGGTTGCTGTAATCGGTGGTGGCCCCGCCGGCCTCACGGCTGCATACTTCCTGCGCCGCAAAGGGCACGCTGTTTCGATATTCGAGGCGCACGAGAAGCTCGGCGGCATGATGCGCTACGGTATTCCCGGCTACCGCACACCGCGCGAAATGCTGGATACCGAAATTGACCGCATCATGGACATGGGCGTCGACGTCCGCGTCAACACCAAGGTCGGCAAGGACGTCTCGATCGAACAGCTCGAGGAGGAGTTCGATGCGATCTTCTGGGGCGTTGGCGCGCAGCGCGGCCGTGGTCTGCCGGTAACGGGTTGGGAAGGCACCGAGAACTGCATCACCGGTGTTGAATTCCTGGACGCGTTCAACCAGGGCTGGGTTTTTGGCACAGCCAAGAAAGTGATCGTGGTCGGTGGTGGCGACACCTCAATTGACGTCGCGTCGGTCGCGCGCCGTCTCGGCCACATTACGCACAAGGCTGAAAAAGACATCGATCCGCACTCCGCGCTGGGCTTCACAGCGCATGACGTTGCGGGCACGATGCGACGCGAAGGACTCAACGCGACGCTGACTTCGCTGTTCCCACTTGAGAAGATGACCGCGTCGGCGCGTGAGCGGGAAGACGCGATGCGCGAGGGCGTCAACATCATGGGCAGCGTCATGCCGCTTGAAGTGCTGCTTGACGAAAATGGCCTCGCTCGCGGCCTGAAGATGTGCAAGTGCAACATGAAAGGCATGACGCCTGAACCCATCGAAGGTAGCGAATTCGAACTGGAAGGTGACATCATAATCTCTGCGATCGGCCAGATGGGCGATCTTGGAGAAGGGCTGGAGAGCCTCGACAACGGCAAGGGCTTCATCGGTACGGATCGCATGTACAGCGTCAAAGATCGTGAAAAGCATTTTGCCGGCGGTGATGTGATTCGTCCGCATTTGCTGACGACGGCAATCGGCCATGGGCGCATCGCTGCGGAAAGCATCGACCACTTCCTTAATGGGTCACCGCTCGACAAGCGCCCGAAGGTTGACGTGCACCACTTCAACCTGCTCAACGAGCTGCATCAGCGCGCGCTCGATCCTACGCCTTACGATCACACGCAAACCCGTGGCACGTCGTCGGGCAAATTCGCAGTTCACAATTACGAGGATCGCTCGACCAACCAGATCATCCCACATTCGGATCTGTTCAAAGGGCACTTCAAATACGAGGAGCGTGGTCGCCGTGATGAAGTACACATCGAAGGCGACAAGGTTCTAGGTAACTTCGATGAGCGCATCAAGGGGCTCACGGAAGAGCAGGCGATCAACGAAGGCAAGCGTTGCATGTCTTGCGGCATGTGCTTTGAGTGCGACAACTGCGTGATTTTCTGCCCGCAGACTGCCGTCAAGAGGGTGCCGAAAAAGGAACGTGCTGTAGGCCGTTATGTCTACACCGAATATTCCATGTGCATTGGTTGCCATATCTGTGCGGACGTCTGCCCGTCTGGTTACATCCAGATGGGTCTGGGCGAATAACGGCAGGCAAGGCATTACCATGCAGATGAAGCGGCATTGGGCGAGGCTCGTGATGGCGGTGGCGTTTTTGGCCACCGTCCTAGCGAGTGTCGTAGTGGTTCCTCCCGTCGTGGCGGAACCGCCGCAGCCGGCCAAGGGGCGTGGCGACAAGTGCGTCATGCCCACCGATTGGATGCGTCGCAATCATATGAAAGGCCTCATTCACCATCGGCGAGAGGCCGTACACGAGGGCATCCGTACGCCGACGTTCGATCTCAACGGTTGCATCGATTGTCATCAGGTGAAAGGTGACGATGGAAAGCCTGTAAAGATCTCCAGCCCGAAGCACTTCTGCCGTACCTGCCACGACTATGCTGGGGTGCGTTTGGACTGTTTCGAGTGCCATGCATCGCGGCCGGAACAGAAGACGGAAACAACGACAGGCCAGTTAGAGCGATCTCCTCATCATCACACCGGTTTGCCTGGTCACGGCGGTGAAGGAGATGTCGCTGCCCTCAATCGTTATTTGGAGGGAGCGGGCAAATGAGCATGAAGTTTGAGTTCCCTGAAACCTGCAGCGAGGGTGCTGCGTGCGGCTGTGCAGAGAGCGACGCTCGTCCGGTTGCCGTTGCCCCGGCCCCGACTGATGTGGAACATGCCACCGTCAACGTCGATCCGGTGGAGGTTGGGCGTCGGTGGTTTTTGAAGGCCAGCGCTGCGTTTACAACCACGATTTTAGCGCCCGGTGTCACGCTGATGGCGTTCGGCGAAGCCGATAGCGCGCACGCCAAGCCTGCCGATCAACCGGTTTCAGCTAAACAGCGCTGGGGGCTGCTTATCGACGCGGGTAAATGCGAACAGGGCTGCAAGGCCTGCGTTACGGCATGTAATGAAGAAAATGGCATTGCCACGCCGAAGAACCTTGCGACGGATGCGCAATGGATCCGGACGTTGCAAGTGAAAAATCCTGAGAATGGCTCAACTTTCCAGATGCCGTTCATGTGCCAGCATTGCTCCGAGCCTCCGTGCGTTGATGTTTGCCCGACGGGGGCTTCTTTCAGGCGTGCTGACGGCATCGTGCTGGTGGATCGGCATATTTGCATCGGCTGCCGCTATTGCATGATGGCCTGCCCCTACAAGGCGCGCTCGTTCGTACATGAACCGCTTCACGATCAGAAGCCGGAAGTGCCGCGTGGCAAGGGTTGTGTGGAAAGCTGCACCATGTGTGTTCACCGTGTCGATGAGGGCGGTACGCCGGCTTGCGTGGAGGCATGCGCCAAGACGGGTAACGCTGCGATGATTTTCGGCGACTTGCATGATCCAAATTCGGAGATTGCCAAGCGCATCGCAACTTATCGTACGACGCGCGTTCGTGCCGACCTGGGCACCGATCCGGGCGTTTTTTATCAGAACATTTAAAATAGGTGCCGGCGGCTGGGCTGGCTACAAGGGCAGGAATGATGGCGCGCATCACCTTTCAGAAACTGGATGATCACAGTTCCTTCTTCTGGGGTCTTCTGGCGATCCATGCGGTGGTCATTGCGCTTGGGCTAGGTGCCTTCCTTTACATGGAGCATCACGGCCACATCGTTACCGGCATGAATAATGCGATCGTTTGGGGCACGCCGCATGTCTTTGCCGTGTTCCTTATCGTGGCTGCATCAGGTGCGCTCAACGTTGCGTCCATATCATCGGTGTTCAATAACCTTGCGTACAAGCCGTTCGCGCGACTGTCGGGAATTCTGGCGATCTCGCTTCTGATTGGCGGCTTGATGGTGCTTGTGCTCGATCTAGGCCGTCCCGAACGGCTTACGGTGGCCATGACCACCTATAATTTTAAATCCATCTTTGCCTGGAACATCTATCTCTACACCGGGTTCGTGGTGATCGTTGCCGCCTACCTTTTTACAATGATGGACCGGTCGATGTCGAAGTCGGGTGCGGCGACCAAAACGATGGGCTGGTTTGCCTTCGTTTGGCGTTTGGCACTGACGACGGGTACAGGCTCCATTTTCGGTTTCCTGGTGGCACGGGAGGCTTATGACACCGCTTTAATGGCGCCGCTCTTTATCGCGGCTTCGTTCCTTTACGGGTTGGCATTTACTGTCCTGGTATTGCTGACGGTGTGCCGTGAAACGCGCACCAACCTGATGAGCGAAGAGATGATCGAGAAGTTTCGCGGGTTGATGATAATTTTTGCGCTTTCGGTTTTGTATTTCACTGCGGTCAAGCATCTGACTTCGCTTTATGCGGCTGAGCATCATGGCGTTGAAGCCTTTATTCTGTGGAACGGTGGCATCTACACGGCCAGTTTCTGGCTCGGCCATGTGCTGATCGGGAATGTTCTTCCGATCGTTATTCTCGCTTTTCTGGCTGGCGAGAATAAAGTGCTCACCGGTCGCACCGGGATCGCCATCTCGTCCGTGCTGGCCTTGGTTGGTGGCTTGGCTTTCATGTATGTTACGATCATCGGTGGGCAGGCATACCCGCTTGACCTGCTTCCTGGCATGGAGGTCGAGAGTTCGTTCCTCGATGGCGTAGTGGCGAGTTATACGCCAACCCTTCCAGAGGTTCTTCTTGGTATTGCCGGTGTGTCGGTGGCTATGCTGGTAACTGGATTGGCACTCAAAGTGATGCCGTTTCTGCCGCGGGCCGCGCAGCCAGAATAAGAATGGAATACCCGCGCCGGGGGTGTGGGGCGGGCGATTGGACGAAATTTGATGAGGGAGACAGCGCGCGGACAGCTAGCCCGGCTTTCTCACGAGGGCACGGCCGTCATCGCGCTGGCGCGAGATCGACCCGCAAGGAGGGAGGCGAAAAGCGTAGCGGTGGTCTACGGTTGAGCCGCCCGACGCAGCGGTCGACCGCGCCAGCACGACCCGCAGGGCGGGGTGCAAATGATGACAGGCTGTGTCGTGCCGTTTGCCCGATGTCCCACATCGAACTACACGGCTCTCCTGGCCTGTCATCATTTTCACCTCCGTGCCGGCCATACCATCGTGAGAAAGGCGGGCTATTCCGGTCCGAGTGCCCGGTTTTTTTGGGAGTTGTCCGGTCGTGGCTGAGATCCTGATTGCCGCTGCGCACAAGTCGTCAGGCAAGACGACGGTTACGCTCGGATTGGCGCGGGCGCTGCTTGACTCTGGCTTGAAGGTTCAAACCTTCAAAAAGGGGCCGGACTACATCGACCCGATGTGGCACACCCGCGCGACTGGACGACCCTCCTACAACCTGGACTTCAACACCCAGTCGCACGATGAAATAAGGGCCATGGTCGAGACGCGTTCGGTGGGCGCAGATATCTCGCTCATTGAAGCCAACATGGGCTTATATGATGGCGTCGACCTGGAAGGCCGCGATGGCAACGCGGCGCTGGCCAAGCTGATCGGTGCACCGGTCGTGCTGGTGGTCGATACCGAGGGGATGACGCGAGGGATTGCGCCTCTACTCATCGGCTATCGCATGTTCGATCCTGACGTGAAACTGGCAGGCGTTGTTCTCAACCGCACAGCCGGTGCGCGCCACGAATCCAAGTTGCGGGCAGCGGTGGAGCGCTACACCGACATACCCGTTATTGGCGTGCTGCCCCGCGAAGAGCAGTTGCAACTGCCAGAACGCCATCTGGGGCTTACGACACCTTCAGAATCCAATGCGGTCGAGGCGTTCATAGCCAGGATTGGTGAGCGCGTTGGCAGCCGCTTCGACCTTGAAAGGCTCAAAGACATTGCCGGCATTGGCCAGCCCTCAGCCGGTGTCGCGCCGGCGTATAAGGAGGCAAGGCCGAATGCAATGCAGGAAGCAGAACCTTTGCGATTGAAAATCGCGATCGCCAGGGATGCTGCATTCGGCTTTTATTATGCCGATGACCTGGAAGCGTTGCGGTCGGGCGGTGCGGAGCTGGTCTTTTTCGACACAATGCACGATACGGCATTACCTCCCGCGGACGGGTTGTTTATCGGCGGGGGCTTTCCCGAAACGCACATGCGCGCGCTGGAAGCCAACGCGCCGATGCGGGCCAGCATTCGTGACGCTATTGAAAAGGGTTTGCCAACGTATGCCGAGTGCGGCGGCCTGATGTATTTGTCACGCGCCATTCGATGGGGGGGGGAGCGTGCTGCCATGGTTGGCGTTGTCGATGCCGAGGCGGTGATGTACGACAAGCCGCAAGGCCGTGGGCAAGTGATCGTGAAAGAAACTGAACAGTTCCCATGGCCGGCTGCGGTCTCAACCAGCAACACGACGAGTGGCGCGGGTATCCGTGCCCACGAGTTCCATCACGCGGCCCTGGTCGATGTGCCGCCAGATGCCAGTTATGGATATGAAATGAGTCGCGGAACCGGCATTGATGGCAAGCATGACGGGCTCTTGGTGCATAATGTGGTTGCGGCATTCTCGCATCAGCGCACGACAGCTTTAAACTCATGGACCGAACGTTTTCTTGCATTTGTACGAGAGGTGAAAGCAGAGCAAGTTCACCTCCGAAGTGAGGTTCCAGCGCAGGCTGCTTCGTGAATGAAGGTTAAACAGCCATATACGTGTATGCGTGCTCGAAAGCGTAGCGCCGACACTGAAGTCGAACAAGTGAGAGGAAGTTGAGCATGACGACAGACACGAGCAGCTTCGAAAACGTGATCAAGGCGATCGACGCTGCCAATGCCGACGATCCACGCAAGACCGAGGTCGATGGTACGCAACGTCCGTTTGAGATCGTCTACTCTGAGCGCATGACCGAACGCCTGGCGAAAATGTATCCAGACGCGTCGGAGGTTTTGCGGATTGCAGCGCGGGCTCAGCACATTCGCCGCTGGGACATCCCGCGCGAAAACTATCCAGAGGGTCGCAACGGCTACAACGACTGGCGCAAGGCATGCCGCGAACATCACGGGAAAGTCGTTTCCGAAATAATGCAGGAGCATGGATACAGCCAGGACGATATTGAACGCGTCGTGATGCTCATCAAAAAAGAGCAACTTAAGAAGGATCGCGAGAGCCAGGCGCTTGAGAATGTCGTCGACGTTGTCTTTGTCGATCATTACTTCGACGACTTCCTGGCCAAGTACAGCCAGTATGACCGCGACAAGATGATCGACATCGTTGGCAAGACGCTGCGCAAAATGTCGCCCAAGGGGCATCAGGAAGCGCTGGCGCTGGATCTGCCCGATGCTACGCGAGAACTTATCTTGGCGGCGGTTGAGCGCGAGAAAGACACCTTGGCAAAACTTGCTGCGGTTGCCGTCGAGTAGATTGCGTGAACGCTGCTGCCGTGCGGCGCAAGATGTGCCGTGGATGGAATATTTGAAGGATTAGGTACGAGGAGTTGATCTGGAATGAGCGTGACCAAGAATGAGGTGCTGGAAGCCCTGCGCGCCGTAAAAGGCCTGAGAGGGCAAGGTAGCATCGTTGATGAGGATCTCGTGTCGGAGGTCATCATCAAGGAGGACCGAGTCTACTTCTCCATTACAGTGCCAATCGATCGTGCCGGTGATCTGGAGCCAATGCGCCAGGCGGCAGAAAAGGCAGTGGCTGGCGTCGACGGTGTTGGTTCGGTTACTGCGGTGCTGACGGCGGAGGCTGCCGAGGGTACCGCTGGTCGGACGAACGGGGCGGCGCGCGCTGCCAACGGCGGTGCTCCCCAGATGGGGGGAGCTCCTGGTGGGGCGCCAGCAACCCATATGCCGGGACTGCCGGGCGTTAAACACATCGTGGCGGTTGCGTCGGGCAAGGGTGGCGTCGGCAAGTCAACGACGGCCGTGAATATCGCATTGGGGTTGAGCGCGCTCGGGCTCAAGGTTGGCATTTTTGATGCTGACATCTACGGCCCGTCTCTGCCGCGGCTGGTGGGGCTTTCTGGTGATCAGCCTTCGGCCACCGAAGACCAGCAAAAGTTAATCCCGCTCAAGGCCTATGGGCTGTCGGTCATGTCGATGGGGTTCCTGGTAGATGAAGACCTGCCGATCGTCTGGCGTGGCCCGATGGTGACGCAGGCGCTCAACCAGATGTTGTTCGATGTTGCCTGGAACGACGGCGGAGATCTGGACGTGCTGGTCATAGACATGCCGCCAGGAACGGGCGACGTGCAGTTGACCATGGCGCAGCAGGTTCCGATGTCGGGTGCGGTTATCGTGTCGACGCCGCAGGACCTTGCGCTGATTGATGCGCGCAAGGGCCTCAATATGTTCCGCAAGGTTGACGTGCCGGTGTTCGGCATTGTCGAGAACATGAGCTACTTCGTGGCTCCCGATACCGGCAAGCGCTATGATATTTTCGGCCATGGTGGCGCCAAGCGTGAAGCGGAAAAGCTAGGTCTGAAGTTCCTGGGTGGCGTGCCTTTGCATATGGACATCCGCGAGCTTTCCGATGCTGGCACGCCGGTTACCGCAGTGCGTCCGGATGGACCTGAAGCCGCTGTATACAAAGAGCTTGCGGGCAAGGTTTGGGAAGCGGTGCAGAGCTCGAAGGGAGTCGAAGCTCCGATTATCAAGCTGTCATCGGAGCGGGACAGCCTGAAGGTCACGTTCAAGGATGGCTATTCCTATGATCTGCCCGCTGAAATGCTGCGTGTGATGAGCCCCTCCGCCGAGGTGCAAGGGCATTCCGCAGAACAGCGCGTTACTGTGCCTGGCAAGCGCAACGTCAAAATCAAAACGATGCAGCCGGTCGGTAAGTACGCCACAAAAATTACCTTCGACGATGGCCACGACACCGGGCTTTATTCCTGGTCATACCTTCTTGAACTCGGCCAGAACAAAGATGCCAAGTGGAAGGCCTATCTGGAGGAACTTGCCTCAAAGGGTATGAACCGCGATTGATTGCGGAACTTTGGTTCGAATGTGAGCCCGTTCGCGGTTTCCAAAACCGTGAACGGGCTTTTTTGCAATAAAATGGGCCGTGTTTTTGGGTTGAGGCGCCAGACGCTGGAACGCGTAGACGTTTCGCGGAACGCATAGCGGGGTCGATATTTTTAATTCCAGCTAACGCGCATTCCGATCCGATGGAATCGGATCGGCGCTCCAGCTTCTTGTTTGGTCGCATTTTCTTCGACGAACCAGTGTCCACTTCGTCGGAAAATGTTCTAGGTTTTTCGCGGCTCTACCGCTCCACACTTCGGCTAAGCATGCTCTTTGGGCTGGAGCATGCTTTTCACGCCGAACCGCTTTACACTTCGGCTAAGCATGCTTGAACTCGGTGCGCAGTCATGGCTTTCGTCGATCACTAAATTTTTCGATGCCTTTATGAGGACGATACTTGACAGGGCGGTGACGGTGACGACGATAATGAGAAAACGCTCCATGCCGTTAACGGCTCGACCGCGTTCACTTTTCGGCTGAACATGCGCTAGGCGATGGTGAATGCACAAAGCGTCAAGAGAGGAAATTCCCATGCAAAGGTTTATGGTTTATCCGCTTGCCCTATTGAGCCTCGTGTTCATGGCTTTTTCTGCCTTAGCGGCTGATCCTCTCGTTACAATCGATTGGGTCAAAGCCAATCTTGGCAAGCCGGGGATTGTATTGCTGGACGTGACGAGCGGCGGTGGCCGCACTGAGGATGAATTTGCCAAAGCGCATATTCCCGGGTCTATCTTCACGAATTACGGCAAGGATGGGTGGCGCGAAGAAAACTCAGCGGGCGTAAAGGGCATGCTGCCTTCAGTAGAAAAGCTGGAGAAACTCATTGGTGCGAAGGGCATTGATAACGCGACCCACGTCGTGTTGATCCCAATGGGCAAGCGGGCGCAGGATACCGGTGCTGCAACACGCATTTACTGGACCTTCAAAGTGCTTGGCCACGACAATGTTTCGATATTGGACGGTGGATATATTGGTTGGACGGCCGAAGTTGACAAAGCCAGCAAGAAACCCATCAACCCGTTGGAGACTGGTGAGTCCAAGCCGGCTGCCAAAGTCTTCAAAGCGAATTTACGAAAGGATATGATTGCGACCAAAGAGGATGTGAACGCGGCAATGGCGGACAAAGAGCCGCTCATTGATAATCGACCCAACGATTTCTTTTTGGGCATATCCAAGAGCGGCGCTGCAAAGGTTGCCGGAACGATCCCGGGCGCGACTAACCTGCCGGAGTCCTGGCTTACTGTGAACAATGGCGGCAAGTTCCGTTCGAAGAAACAGCTAGAGAAGCTTTACAAAACGGCAGGCGTTGCGACTTCAGGTAAACAGATCAACTTCTGTAATACCGGCCATTGGGCCAGCCTGGGCTGGTTTGTTTCATCGGAGATCATGGGCAACAAGCAGGCCACGATGTACGACGGTTCGATGGCGGAATGGACCCGCGACGACAAGGCGCCTGTGCAGCGCACAGTGGAAATTGACTGATCGAAATCTCATGGCGGGCGGCGTTTGAAATACGCCGCCAAGCCGCTCAATAGGCCTGATCGTTCAAAAGTGAGCGGTGTGGATTGGCTGTCTAGAGCGCATTGCGATCCGATGGAATCGGATCGGCGATCTTGCTTCTTATCTGGTCGCATTTTCTTCGACGAACCGGCGTCCACTTCGTCGGAAAATGCTCTAACAACTACAGGGGCGGGTGCTTTCTTTTATGGCAGGCGTTCGCGGTGACGCCAGTGCGATTTATAAAGTGCTCGTTAAGGCGTGAACATGCAGCAAGCTGACATTGAAACTATCGTATGCCCTAGCTGTGGCGCGTTGAACCGCGCGCCGTCCGACAAACTGCAGGAGGGTGCGCGGCCGAAATGCGGCAAATGTCACGAACCAATGTTCAAAGGTTCGCCTGTGGCGGCACCATCGGCTGCTTCTTTCGACCGCTTTATTGGCAAAGGCTCGCTGCCGGTTCTTGTCGACTTCTGGGCGGAATGGTGTGGCCCGTGCAAAATGATGGCACCGATGTTCGCGCGCGCTGCGGAGGCCCTTGAGCCCGAGGTGCGGTTGCTGAAAGTCGATACCGAGGCTGTTCCCGAGGTTGCTGCCCGCTATGGTATCCGTTCAATCCCGACGTTGATTCTCTTTCGCGGGGGACGTGAAATTGCCCGGCAGCCGGGTGCCATGGACGCGGCTGCGATCGAACGCTGGACGCGCGATGCCATGGCGCGGTGAGCGCAACTAAGAGCGGTTCAGGCTGCCAGATCCGGTTCCCTTGTCTTTGAGGACGTTCTGATTGCTTGAAATGACTGGCGCATGCTGGTGCCGGAGGCGCGCGTCACTTCATATGCCGCCCAGTCGGCAAATTCCTGGCGACGAGAGACGCCCGTCATGCCACGCTGCTTGCCTGCAATCACGCACCAGATAACATCGCCATCTTCGTTCGGTGCGGCGTCGACGATGCGTTTCACCTGCAATGCGTCGCCTTCACCGCCATTGGAGTAGTAGGCTCCGAGCTTTATATCCTGCCTCTTCAGGTGACGATTGGCCGCCGCTTGGCGCATCAAACTTCGTAGTTCCAGAAATTCCTCTTCAGAAATGTCGACGAATGTACCGATCTTTTCCAGCGCCGAAACAAAATCGCTATGTGAGAACGCGTCGCCAGCATTTGTCGCGGTGGGCGTCTCAGGCAACAGGATGCTGCTAAGTCCGGCCGGATAACGTCGCCATGCGAAGAACGCGTTCACCGCAACGGCCACGGAAACGATGATCAATGTGTTGACCAGTACGGGCGTCAACACAAACTGGAAGCCAAGTGCGTGAACCTGCGAGCCGCCAATAACCGCAGTAAGTGCCGTCGCGCCGCCTGGAGGATGTATGGCGCGCATGTAATACATTGCTGAGATGGACAGGCCAACTGCCAGGGCGGAAGCGAGTGCAATGTCGCCTACGAATTTGGCGCAGGCGACGCCGACAATGGCAGAGACGATATGGCCAACAATTACTGCCCATGGTTGTGAGGAAGCAGCATGAGGCACGGCAAACAATAAAACGGCGGATGAACCCATTGATGCAACCATGATTGCTGCACCAACTTCTCCCAGAACGCCGCGTTCCAGAAGAACAATAATGGCAATTCCCAAAAAGCCACCAACGCCAGATATAAAACGTTCGAAATGACTCACGGGCGCCAGCTCTATGCCGACAAGGCGCTGGAAGTTTTCGCTTAAACCTGGCTTCATTTCACGGCTCACTGCGACGCGTTTTAAAACGCAAATCAATAACAGTGAGCGTCTATCATGCCTTTGATATTGTTTCGGCGTGCCATTGCGCCTCAGGCAAACCAGCAGAAATGCAGCGCTGATTTAGAACAGAAATAAAATCTGAAGAACCAGCGACGTAAATGTCAGTTTCGGCAATCTGCGACGTTTCGTTCAGTACGGTTTCGATAACGGTTTCCCGCGGCGTTGCAGCATCGAATGCGATGTAACGAAAATCGTCGAGCACACCAGCGTAGGATTTCAGGAGATTTTCCTGATAAAGACCTTCCTCTCCGGCTAGCCGAACCAAAGCGATATAGGGTGCGTGCTCGAGAGACAATGCATGCTGCAATATGCTTTTGATTTGTGCAAAGCCGCCGCCTTCGGCAACAAGCACAACGGCACGTTCAGAGGAGTCATCGAGAACGAACGAGCCAATCGGACCTCTTACTGTTACATCAGTGTTGCGCAACAAGGATGCAAATGGTCCGCGCAAATCCTCATCGTCGGGAGGTGTGTGGCATTCGACATGCACTTCAAGGCGGCGTTCGTCGCAAGGACAGCTTGCGGCGGGTACGATGCGGCTTTTGCCGTTGACCGCGATCTCCACGCGTTGTCCCGCGAGGTAACGCAAGCGCTCGGCGCGTGATGTCATAAGATGCACTGCGATGCGATTGCCACCCAGAACTTCAACGTCGCGGACGCGTGCACGAACGGTTTGCTCAGGAATGTCGGCTGGTCCGCCCGTTGCAACCTCAAGGCTTACGTCGCTGACGGCGGTGTAGGAACAGGCAAGCGTGTAGCCTTGCTGCTGTTCGGTTTGCGACAGCATGAAATCGTGTGGGCGCACCTTGACGACTTCGCCTTTGGCGACGCGACACTTGCATTCTCCGCAGGTGCCATTCGAACAGCCATAGGGCATGGGAAGACCGGCGCGCAGACCGGCTTCCAATATCGATTCTTTGCCATTTACCTCAAAGGTCTGTTCGCCTGGTAGCAGGGTCACCTGGGTGTTTATCACGCGCATTATTCGTTCCTTGGCCAGCAGCGCTTGCAAGCGCTCCATATCGGCGGGCGTTGTTTCAAGCTCTCGACGCAACCATTGCATGAACGCATCGGTGAAGCCCTTTTCCGTTTCACCCTCTTCTTCTGCTTCGGCAAGTCTTTCAGCGATCCAGCCGACGGTACGCTCGTAGTGGCTGAGCTTTACGCTAACGGCGGCGTAATCGCGACCAAGCAGTCTTAAACGTTCGTGCAGCACGTGTGCGTCGGGGAGATCTTCTTGTGGCTTCTTGCGTAGCGCTTGTTCCTTTATCTCCTCGACCCGTTTCAGCTCGGCTTCGTCATTCAGCTTGACGTCTGGGAAATGTTTGAGCGCTTCGTCCAGGTCGACCTGGCCGTCGAAGGTTGCGAGTTCTCCGCTTTTGGCCATCTTTTGAAGGTTTGCACGAGATGTCCCAACCAAGCGGGCCAAACGACTCAATGGGATGAGATGGGGCATAAATTACCTGTAAGATGGAAACTCAGGCGGGTTTGCATTCAATGCGGTTGCCAGTTTGAAAGTCGCGAATGTAGCTCTTTGTGCCTGTGCCTGTGCCTGTGCCTTGCCCGGCTAGAGCGCTTTTCGATCCGATGGAATCGGATCAGCGCTCCAGCTTTTTGTTTGGTCGCATTTTCTGCGACGAACCGGTATCCACTCCCTCGGAAAATACTCTAGACGGGCAAGACCAAGTCCCGTGCATGGAAGTCGATTGCTTCATCAAAGGCGGGCTAGAGCTACACGCGCCCAAGCTTCAGAAGCTGGAGCCGAACGAAGCGCTTTGTGCATCGTGAGGCACGGGTACTCCGGCCAGGCGGGTACCCTGTGCGACCGGCCCGCCTGGGAATAGCTGATAAAGATATCGGCTTCCGCCTTGCGCCTTAAAGGCGTTGTCGAGCATTTCAGCGATCTCGCGGGCGCCCTTTTCTTCACCATGCTCAACGTAATGTGCACGTAGAAGGTCAATGACCTTCCAGTGGTCATCGCCGAGCGTAATTCCATCGGCCTTGGCGTCTTTTTCGGCCTGCTCTTTCGACCAGCCTGCGATGTCATTGGAGCGTGAGAGCTTTTCGACTTCGACGTCAGGGTCCTGCGCGGCAATGAGCTTGTTGATATCAAGGTCGGACATACATTTCCTCCGTATCTAAACCCTATTGTGGCTGTTTTTATTTCTTCAAACTTTGGTTTTGCTGGTTGCGTGTCGAGGGCAGAGCGTTGCGTGGCTGTATTGGCTGAACCAATGGGTTTTCATTGCTCAATTCAGATGCGCGTCTAGATCATCTGATTGCGAAGGCTGAAGCAGATTGTGGGTTGGCCTGCCTCCCGTGTTGTGAGAGTCAGCCTTGGCTTTGGCGACTACTCTGTGGGTTTACAGCGTTTCATGGGCGTGCCTCGGCAATGGTCAAACCAATCGTCGGGAATTTCCGTGTATTCGGGTGTTTCTATTTCGAATTGTGCGCCAACCAGGCCAAGCCGGTCACGGAGATAGGGGGATAGCCCGCCAACGAACTGGCGGAGATTGCCGCAAACATCGCAAAGGATATAGACGCGGCTGTCGATGCGTCTTGGCCGCCAGCCTTGAGGCAACGCATCCTTGAGCAGCGTTGGACCCTTGACATCAGCTTCATGCTCGGCACCGCAGGCTTCGCATTGGATCTTCATTTGCGGCTCACTTTCAATTGCCATGTGCGCCCGGGATTGAGGTTTTCGTAACAAGCCACGATGGGACGCACGGCAAGGCAATGCTCGGCGGTCAACGGATTGTGCGATTGCGAAAGAAGCTGCCACTGGCATGTTCATCAAATTCACAAGTTGCGTATTCCGGCACGCCGAGATTTTCCTGAAGATACGCAGAGATCCCACCCTTGAAATGCATGATATCGCCACAGCAGTCGCAAAGGGTATAAACGTTGCCGTTAATCTTGCGCGTGACCCAGCCTTTTGGAAGTCCTGTTTCTGTGAGCAACGGCGCATCCGGCGGGTATGGCGTCATCTTGCAGGCCTTGCAGATAATGTCCGGTGGTGTCGGCATCGTTCACTCCCCGCCCACATTGGAGCCTTAACGGCGCGAATACAGGCTGAATTGCATTTTGCGGCATTATCGCGTCCAACCGGGCTGCGATGCAAGAACCATGGAGCCGCAGGTGCGAACCCGGTGATGACCGTGATTGAAGTCAAACGCGATGTTTGGCATCACATTGTCAAAAACGTAGTTTCCATCGAGATGTACCAGCGCAATTTGCGTTGATTGAGCAAGAAACCACCTACAGGAGGCCTGCAACGTGCCGCCGCCGCTTCTCGCCTTGCAAAATGTGGCGTTGTCTTTCGGGGGCACTCCGCTGCTCACGTCTGCGGAACTTATCGTAGCGCCGGGGGATCGCATTGCTCTTGTCGGTCGCAACGGCTCTGGCAAGTCGACGTTGTTGAAGATCGCTGCGGGGACGGTTCAGCCAGACAGCGGCGACCGGTTCGTACATCCCGGCGCGGTTATTCGGTATCTTGCGCAGGAAACCGTTTTCACCGGCTTTCGAACGACATTTGAGTTTGTTGAAGCCGGGTTAAAGCCGACCGATGATCCATATGTGGCTCGCCAGGCATTGAATGATCTTGGCCTGACCGGCGAAGAGGATGTTGCGCGGTTATCGGGCGGTGAGGCACGCCGCACGGCTTTGGCGCAAGCCATTGCCTCGCGGCCGGATGTTTTATTGCTGGACGAGCCGACCAATCACCTCGACTTGCCCGCGATCGAGTGGTTGGAGCGGACTGTTGCGGGGCTGAAGTCCGCGATCCTGCTCATAAGCCACGACCGCCGTTTTCTGGAAACGCTGTCGCGAACAACCGTCTGGCTTGATCGAGGCATCACGCGGCGTATGGAAGCTGGGTTTGGAGGGTTTGAATCCTGGCGTGATGATCTGCTCATGGAAGAGGAACGCGACGCGCACAAGCTGGACCGCAAGATCGTTCGCGAAGAAAAGTGGATGCATGGAGGTGTCACTGCACGGCGCAAGCGCAATGTGCGCCGTGTTCGCGAACTGGCTGATCTGCGTCAACAGCGCCGTGAACGCCGAAGTGTCGAAGGTAGTGTGAGGCTCGAGGCCTCCGAAGCACAGCAATCGGGCAAGTTGGTGATTGAGGCTTCGAATATCGGGAAATCGTTTCCCGATCGGATTGCTGTCGATGAATTCACAATTCGGATCATGCGCGGGGATCAAGTAGGCTTCGTTGGCCCGAACGGTGCGGGTAAGACCACGCTCATCAAGTTGCTCACTGGCGCGCTTGAACCAGATAGCGGCAGTGTTCGTCTTGGCACCGGCCTTGAAATGGTGGTGCTGGACCAAAAGCGTGACGATCTTGATCCCACCTGGACGGTGGCGGAAGCCTTGACGCGCGGTCGCGGCGACCAGGTCATCGTCAACGGCAAGCCGCGTCATGTGGCAAGCTACATGAAAGATTTCCTGTTTTTGCCTGAACAGGTTCGCTCGCCTGTATCGGTGCTGTCAGGTGGCGAGCGCGCGCGCCTCATGCTGGCTCGCGCTCTGGCTTTGCCCTCGAACCTGCTCGTGCTCGACGAGCCGACCAATGATCTCGACCTTGAAACGCTCGATTTGTTGCAGGAGCTGCTGGCCGATTATCAAGGCACGGTCCTGCTTGTCAGCCATGACCGCGACTTTCTCGATCGCGTCGTGACATCAACGGTTGGGTTCGATGGTGAAGGGCGCTGGATCGAATATGCGGGGGGCTACACCGATATGTTGGCGCAGCGCGGCAAACCGCTTCCCATCAGTGTGGAGCGCGCTGAGATTGCACCAAGTCAAGCACGCCTAGCATCGGGTGGAAGGCAAGCCGAAGCTCGGACAGGCGAAGATCAGCTTGGTGCGGCCTCTTCGAGGCAGGAAACGGCAGTGCCGCAACAAAAACGAAAGTTGTCGTTCAAGGAGAAACACGCTCTGGAGAAGCTACCTGGTGAGATCGCCAGGCTCCAGGCTGAGATCTCCGAACTTGAAGGCAAGATCGCTGACCCGGCGTTTTTCAATTCCGATGCGGCGGCGTTCAGGACTGCAACGGAGCAACTAGCAGTTGCCCAAGGCGCGCTTTTCGATGCTGAAACGCAATGGCTTGATCTTGAGATTTTGCGCGAAGAAATATCTTCTTCGTCTTGAAATTCAAATATTTATACTTCCTGTTATTTGCCTCCTAAAGAGGTCAATCATCACATGAACAGCAGATGAACGCTCCGTTCAGAATGCGTGCATACCGTCTATGGCTTTATGGCGTCACTGCATTGCTACTCCTGATCCCGGTCCCCGCTTCCCCCCAGTGGTCGACCGGAATTTGAGGGCGCAGCCCGGGGAGGGACTGCGCCCTTCTTCTTTTTTGGTCTGAACCGCTTCACGCGGGCTGGATGGTGTTGGACGCATTTGCACTTTCATTGTGCGATGGACCGCGGATGGGGACGTCGCCATTGAAGGTGAGGGTGCGGTAGGGGAAGGGAATTTCGACGCCCGCATCATCGAGCGCGCGCTTTACCGCTGCAATCACCTGGTCACGTGAGCGGCGGATGTCGATAGGTTTGGAACCGGTCCACCACGTCACTTCGAAATCGACCGAGGAGTCGTTAAAGGCGTGGGCGAAGATTTCGACGTCGCGGATGTCATTGCGAACAGAGTCGACTTTCCTGACAGCTTCAATAATGACATCGCGTGCGTCATCGACATTTTCGCCATATGCGACGCCGCAAATGATCGTGGTGCGCCGCAGGTCTGTGTTGGTCAACACGTGGACGGGCTGTTTCAACAGCATCGCGTTTGGCACGATAACCATCTGTCCATCGGTCTTTCGGATTTTCGTCTCGCGGACGGAAATGCGCTTAACCTGCCCTTCAATGCCGTCGCACTCTATGAAATCGTCAAGGCGGAATGGTTCACGCAACAACAGCATGATGCCGGCGACGAAGTTCTCGAAAATGTCCTTGAATGCAAAACCAATTGCTACAGAACCAAGGCCCAGGGCGGTCAAGGCTTTGCCAGGCGTAACGGTTGGGAAGGCGATGGTCACAGCTATCAGCGTGCCTGCAAACCACAAGCCGACAGACGCGATCATCTGGAGAACTTCGCCAAGCGAGCGGCGCAATCTCCCGGTGGAGAAAATTCGAGAGATCCCGAAGCGCACCGCATGAACGGCGAGCCATGTAAGGATGAGAAAAACCAGTGCGAGGAATATTTGCGGTAATGCCTCCCAGAACCCTCGATAATATGAATCGAGTTGTTCAAGGAGCGGTTTTGGTAGCTGCATAAGTGTCGGCCCGCCTTTCTCACGATGGCACGGCCCTCATCGCGCTGGCGCGAAGATTTCCCGCATGCCCATGGGCTAAAACGCGCATGGGCTGCGGTTGTTCCGACCTGAACGTGCTCATGCCTTATTGCGAAGTCTTTGCCCACTCATCCTTCACCTCATCGCACTTTTTTGAGATGAAGTCGTTGATGTCTTCGACGAGTGTCGACTGGAGAACATTCAATGTGTTGTCGGTCGCGGTTGCAGTCCACATTGCGCCCTTGACGAGTGTAGGTGCCGATAACTTGCCCCAGTTTATTTTGGCCTTCACCGCCTTGCCGTTCTCGAATGTCACCGTCGGTGCAAAATCTATGTCGATCTTGGTCGCTTCTTTTTTCTCGCGCTGGATGCTGCAGGCGACGTGATGGGTCTTGAGTTTCAGGTCGTATTTTTGGTCCTTCATCGCACTGACGAGATCAGAGCGCGGTATATCAATATCCGCCATACAATGCACCGAGCCCCACGGCCACGACACCTTTGCCTTGGAGACCATCTTGTCAAGTTGGGCCTTGCGCCATGATTTGGGAATTGAGCAGTTGATATTTCCGCTTGTCTGCTCACCGGGATTGCGAAATGCCCGGCATAGCTCAACCTTGCATGCTTTGCGCGCTTCTCTTTCGGCGCGCTCTTCGGGTGTCAAATCGGCTTCCTTGACGCCAGAGATGATTGAGGCGTCGTTATCGCCTGCGTGAGCTGCTCCAATCGGCGCAAGCATCGGCACGGTGACACATGCGAAGATGATGAGTGCCCGTGCTAGCAAGCCCTCGGGCCTGTTTCCTGGTTTGCACTTGAATTCAGGTGCAGTTGTTTGGCTGAGCATGGATCATCCTTTATCGCAGGCTTTGGTTGGCATGGCTGTCGAAACATTGAAAAGTCAAATCAGGTTCCCAGGTCTCCCAGACCGCGTTCACTCTTCGTGGAATCGTGTACGCAATCCAGGCTCTTGTTTTGGAGCATGTTTTTCACGCCGAACCGCTTCACACTTCGGCTAAACATGCTCCAAGCATTTTTTATACAATCCGAACCGGACGGCAGATTGCTCCGATAGAGATGTCTTGCCCTCCAAACCGCACAACATTTCATCCAGACCAATGGTAATTCGTCATAGTGCGGCGCCAAAAAATCTGATTACAGATTTACTGGATGCAAAACGACAGGCCAAGTTTAATTGCCGTTCAATTGCCGCGAAACTGGGGCCATCTGAAGTCCAAGAATGTCTGAAATCGATCGGCTTTACGCATTTAGAGGAACTTGATTCCAGACCCACAGTTCCCATATTCGTCGTGTGTCTATGGTGCGCTGCCTCACGCCGGGGAGCCATCGTGCGAGCGCAGCCGAAGGGTGCGCTCAAGTCTTGAGTTAACATCGGGCAAGCCGCCCGCTGAAGTCGCTTCGAGAAAGGGCTTTGGACCAATGAATCGTATGTCTTTGCTTTCTAACCCGCTTTTGCTTGGTTTTGATGAGATCGAACGATTAATCGATCGTGCATCCAAGGGCGGAGATGGCTATCCACCTTACAATATAGAACGTGTTGCCTCTGACGGAGACGGTGGTGAACGTCTACGGATTACCCTAGCTGTTGCCGGCTTCAAGCGAGACCAACTCGAAATCGTAGTCGAGGACAAGCAACTGGTCGTGCGCGGTAAACAAACCGACGAAAACGATGGCCGGGAATTCCTGCACCGCGGTATTGCGGCGCGGCAATTCCAGCGTACGTTCGTGCTTGCAGACGGTATCGAAGTCCGGTCAGCAGACCTTGCTAACGGGCTGTTGGAGATCGATTTGATGCGCCGCGAGCCAGAGCGGCTGATGCGCAAGATCGACATTGGCGAGAAATCGCAAACCTAAAATCCGGATTTTTGCCAATTCCGCGCTCGAATCGCGGATGATGAGATGCCGAACCTTTCATCGGAGCCTTTAAACGGTCACCGGTGGGTAATAGGTTTAGCATGACGCGCACCGAGCCTCACGCAACCGAGGAGTTCCGTCATGACCATGAAAGACACGCTGAAGCCTGAACGGGACGTGGAAGAGCATGTGTTGCCGATCATGAGCGAAGTGGAATTCGCGAAACTCGGTGATGGCCACGTCGCCTATATCAAGACCATGACCTCGGAGGAGGCGAGCCGCCTGTTTCCGTCGGTCGAAGGTCTGCCGCAAGGCATCAACCTATTCGCCTTGCACGGCGCCGATGGCACGCCGCTGGCGTTGACCGACACCCGGTCTGCCGCCGTCGGCCATGCTTTGGGTGACGAATTGGAAATCGCCAGCTTGCACTGATGGTGCTTGCTGATTGATCTGAAGTATCGCGCTGGCCATGTCAGATCAGCCGCGAAATGGTTGCTACGCGAACGGAAATGGAATTTCCGGGCGGGCGTCAAACAAGTTTGCTAAACAATAAAGAGGCCACGGTGCAGCTTTGCCCGTGGCCTTGTCGTTGGTTCGTCACTCTTCCTTTTTCATCGCTCGCGCCATGTCAAATGGCGATGTTTGAATGACCTGTCATGAGCGGTAATTGGCGAATTGGCCGCGCGGCTTAAAGCGCTCCAGATATTGGGGGACGATTACACCTGCACTTTGTGGGTGTTCAACACCTAGGGCTTCGATGGTGCGGCCCTCTTCCTGTGCCTTGGTGCTTACGATGTTATCCTTCTTCAGCATCCGGACCTGATCGACAGTTATCGGTCGCATACTGTTGGGCAATGGCCACGTGAGGATGGCTTGTAATTTTGCCAGCCAGAACGGCATCGGGAAATAAGGCCGTTCGCGACCCGCCCAGGTTTGGGTATCATCAAGAAGATCGCGGAAGGTTGAAACATCTGGCCCGCCAATTTCATAAACAGTTCCAGGTTTACCTGCGCCTTCGGCGGCATTGGCAATAGCGCGCGCCAGATCGCCAACGTAGACAGGCTGAAATTTGGTCGAGCCGCCACCAACCAGCGGCATGATTGGTGACATTCGTGCCATTCCGGCAAAGCGGTTGAAGAATTCGTCTTCGGGTCCGAATACGATGGAGGGGCGAATGATGATGGCCTCTGGGAATTCGCCCAGAACTGCAGCTTCGCCATCTGCCTTGGATCGAGCATAGGCAGCGTTGGATTTGGTATCAGCGCCGATCGCCGAAATATGAATGAAGCGCTCAACGCCGGCATCGCGTGCGGCACGCGCCACTGCTGCTGCTCCGTCGACGTTGACCGCTTGAAGGGTTTGCTTGCCGCTGCCCGACATGATGGCAACTGTGTTTATGACGATCTTGGCGCCTGCTACCGCGGCCCGGCAGGACTCAGGATAGCGCAGGTTCGCCTGCACGGCGTAGATCTGGCCGACGGCGCCCATGGGCTGCAGGTATCCGGCAAGGTCCGGCCGGCGCTCGGCTGCCCTAATTCGCCAGCCGCGTCTGGCCAATTCGCGAACGGTATGCCGACCAACAAATCCACCGCCACCAAATACCGTCGCTAGCCCGCCATGCAACAGCTTTGAATTCATGTGCTCACCGTCCCATCAGGCCCGATTTTTGTCGGGCGGCCTCACAATTTTTTCGTCACGTCTGTCTTCCATCCGGCAAATATCAAGGTGCTTTTGTCAGACATACAATTCCGGCCTGCCAAGCCCTTGGTTATCGGGGCCTGGCGCCTGGCGACACTATAAGGTGCTTCTGCCGGCTGTGAAGTACGCCAGAAGTCCCGGGCCGTATTCCTGGCGAGTTTGGCCGGGCTGAAAAAATTGACAGCGGCGTCCAGGCCGATTTGATTGGTATGTCGGCCGAAAGACGCCGTGGGGTGATTGACAAGTCACGACGTGACGACTAGTTGAAGCGGCTCGACACGGCTGACGTGTTGGCCCAGATGGCGGAATTGGTAGACGCACTGCTTTCAGGTAGCAGCGCCGCGAGGCGTGGAGGTTCGAGTCCTCTTCTGGGCACCATCCCTGCTTCCCATTGATGACCAAGAGCATTGAAAAGCAAGGGATTTTATCCTGTCTTCCTGCTCATAGCTGAACGCCTGTACCGACGGAATCGCACGCGTTTCCGGGTCCCAAACTGGGTATGGGGCGGTATTTTTGGCTCTTTGCCGAATGGTTCTTCGCTGAATGCGGGGGCGGGGCCTGTTTTCAGGTCGTGTCGCGGCATTTTGCTATCAGGGCTTGGGCATCACTGCCGCCAGGCCTGGACACATCGACTAAGACGAAGCGCCGCAGCCAAAGGCATGCGGCGCTCGATGCTAACAGCCGTATCATGTCGTTGGCGAATCAATGACCATCGACCTCGTCGGCGGATTGCGCATTCAGTAACCCGTAATTTTCCACGCCAATCTTATTCAGAAGATCGAGCTGCGTCTCAAGGAAGTCGATGTGTCCTTCTTCATCTCGCAGGAGTTCTTCGAACAAATGCATGGAGACGAGATCATTCTTGTTGCGGCAGAGTTCGCGACCTTTGGTGTAGTGTTCCTTGGCTGTGTATTCACCCTTCAGATCGCATTCTAGAACTTCCTTGACGTGCTGTCCGATCATCAGCGGCGCCACCGTCTGCAGGTTGGGATGCCCTTCCAGGAAAATGATGCGCTCGATGATCTTGTCGGCGTGCTGCATCTCTTCAATGGATTCTTCGCGCTCTTTCTTGGCCAGCTTTCCATAGCCCCAGTCGTCGAGCAGTCGGTAATGCAACCAGTATTGATTGACCGCGCCGAGTTCCAACTTCAGTGCCTCGTTCAAAATTTCAATGACGTCCTTATCGCCTTTCACGTGGTATTTCCTTCCTTTTGCATAAACATCAAACGGGCATCACGAGAACTTCTACAGTTTCGACTGCAGTGCAACGCCTGCCCACATGCTTGTTTTTTGCATTGAGCAGCCTGCGTTTGATGCTGGAGCAGGCGTTGGGGCATAGGAGCCTGCGCCGTTCCAGATCTTCCAGCTTGGCATATATTCTCTCGACTGCCAGAGGTGCGCAGCCGCAACAATCCATGCGCTTTCCCAAATGCCGCCAGATCACGCCCGGCGTGGGCAACGGTGGGTCGGGTTGCGTCATGATATCGAGCAGCGCAAGCTCAATGTCGTGATCCGAAATAACAGCGCAAGAACAGATTAACATGGTAGCCGCTCCTACATGGGTCGTGCAGCGACTGGATCGATGTAGGCGTTGGCGTTAACGATCCAAGCGGGTGAAACGATGTGCTCGATGCTGCGAAGCGTCAACGCGTAGGTTCCGGCGTGATGCAAGACTTCGTCGACCATTGAGCTTTCGATCAAGGCAAAGGCACAGGCGCGCATCGCAGGACACGTATTGTGCTGGCACGCCGCGATCATGGAAATCGCAAGGCACTCGTCACGGCAAAAGCCGCAGGTGCCAAGTGGCCTGATCGAGATAGGGTTGCGAGAGGTAACGGCGATAGCCTTTGACCAAGAAGCCAAACAGCCTACGGCTGCTTCAGCGTGCTTGGGGCCGAGCAGGTTGGAGTAGAGGCGCCAGACTTCCTCCCAACAACTGATGTCGCTGTTTTGGTAGCCGGCAATCCAACCGCGAAAACCAAGTCCGACAATGGCCTCTGCCGGATAACGTTCTGCGCCAGATGGTTTGGGACAAAACATGCATCCCGAATTTTGCTGCGGCCAGTTGCCACTTTCGGAATCGTGCAATGCAATACTACCAGCGGTGTCGCCGGAGCGCGTCGTTTTTTTCATCATTCTCACCAATCGAAGGGGTTCAAGGCCCCAACATCGGACGTGTTTTTCTATGACTGTGTGAATATAGAAATCTTTCGACACAGGCGATGTCAACCTGAAACATGGCCAGCGGAACGTCATGACGCAGTTTTTTTGGAGCTAGTTTTGAAGCGTTCAAAACTGCAAACCTAATGACGCTTCAAATCGGCGGAAAAACCAGCATCCAGCCGCCACCTGGTGATCGCAATGGAGCGCTCAACGTTGGTGTTCCGGCTCTGACGTTTGGTTCCTTGTCGGGTCCCAAGACGTCAGCCCGGTTCCTTGAGTGTCGTGTGATATATCGCGCGCCCCTTGTCTTCTTGTTTGGTCGCATTTTCTGCGACGAACCGATGTCCACTTCGTCGGAAAATGCTCTAGCCCGCCTTTCTCACGAGGGCACGGCCGTCATCGCGCTGGCGCGAGATCGATCCGCAAGGAGGGAGGCGAAAAGCGTAGCGGTGGTCTACGGTTGAGCCGCCCGACGTAGCGGTCGGCCGCGCCAGCGCGAACCGCAGGGCGGGGTGAAAATGATGACAGTCTGTGTCGTGCCGTTTGCCCGATGCACCACATCGAACTACACGGCTCTCCTGGCCTGTCATCATTTTCACCTCCGTGCCGGCCATACCATCGTGAGAAAGGCGGGCTAGCGTTCCAATGTGCGCACGCTGCCCCTGGGTTTCGCCGCGCTGGTGTGGCGTCGCGCCTTAGTTGATCGATGATGCGTTACGCTGGGTATCAACTAAGGCGCGATA
>JACKJH010000002.1 GCA_020638055.1 Hyphomicrobiaceae bacterium
GATAGCCCTGCTAGCCCGCCCTTCTAACGATGGTATGGCCGGCACGGAGGTGAAAATGTTTCCTATCGATCGCTCATGCAGCACTGCATCCATCGCCGGGGTGGACGCGGCGCCTGAGACTTCCTAATGCAGACCTAGTGGCCTGTAGCGCCAAAATTGAAACATAGCCGCAACCGCATACAATTTTGGCGCGACATGAAGGCCACTAGCAAAATTATTGGCTTAGTGTGGCGTTTATCGCGCCTTAGTTGATACCCAGCGTGCCGCAACATCGATCAACTAAGGCGCGACGCCACACCAGCCTTCAAGCGTCTAAAACTTGATCGCAGGAATTTAAACTGCGCGAAGAATTGCCGGAGTGATCTACCGATGGAACGTTTTAATGCGTTGCTCGCAACGAAAACGGACGATGGCCCAAGAATTGCCTGGAGCGAACTTGGCCGCGATGACCTGATGGACGGTGATGTTCTGGTTCGGGTCACGCATACGACGATCAACTACAAGGATGGTCTGGCGCTGACAGGCAAGGGGCCGGTCATCAGGAAATGGCCGCTTATTCCGGGCATTGATTTCGCTGGCGATGTGGTGGAGTCCTCACATCACGAATTCAAGGCCGGTGATGGTGTCATTCTCAACGGTTGGGGCGTGGGTGAGACCCATCATGGAGGCTACAGTCAAATGGCACGCGTCAAAGGCGATTGGCTGGTCAAGCGTCCCCAAGGGTTTACCGCGGCGCAGACCATGGCGATTGGCACGGCCGGCTACACGTCAATGCTGTCGGTGTTGGCTCTCGAAGATCATGGCGTCACACCACAGTCGGGGCCGATCCTGGTGACGGGCTCTGCAGGTGGCGTTGGAAGTGTAGCGGTCGCACTATTGGCCAAACTGGGTTATCACGTCATCGCCTCGACGGGACGCACCGAAGAAAAGGCATTCCTGGAAGGCCTGGGCGCCAAAGAAATCATATCCCGCAGCGAACTTTCTGGTACACCCCCGCCATTGGGCAAGGAACGCTGGGCGGGCGCGGTTGACGTTGCCGGGTCAGATACGCTCGCCAACGTGCTGTCGCATACAAAACTCCATGGCGCGGTGACCACGTGCGGACTGGCACAAGGCATGGATCTCAACACCACTGTCATGCCCTTTATTCTGCGCGGCGTGACGCTGGCGGGTATCGATAGCGTTATGGCTGAAAAAGAAAAGCGCCAGCGTGCTTGGTCGAGGTTGGTTGACGATCTCGACAAGGAAAAGTTGGCTGCGGCGACGGTGACCAAGCCATTGTCGCAGGTGCAAGAGATTGCGCCGGAAATCCTCGCCGGCAAAGTGCGCGGTCGCGTCGTGCTTGAGGTTGCGTGAAGGCTTCAACAATTTCGGACCCATTAGTGTTGATGGGTCCGGCCGATGGCGCTCAGCCGGTGGGCGTCAGACGTTTCCTTAAAAGTATTTCGGTTTCTGCATCGTTGATCAGGCCGTCCAGGTTGGCGATGGGTTCAAACCCATGGCGCCTGTAAAAAGCCACCGCGCCGGTGTTGAAAGCGGACGTCACCACGAACTGGTTGCGCTCACCGCGCAGCCGCGCGGATTTTTCGAACCAGTCTAGAAACCGGCTGCCGATACCGCACTTCTGGTGTTGGGGAAGAACCGCAAGAATGTTGAGATAGCTTCCAAACATCCAGGCGTGTTTCAGCGCAGCAAGTCCTGCGATCTCGTCACGGACGCAAATCACATAGCGTGGATTGGACGCTTCTGCCGGCGCCATGAAACGCAATAGCGCCTCACTGGAAAATCCATACCTGCGCCACGGATCCATGCCTGCCAGGGCCTGCGCAAGCCGACGTGACACCTCGCTGTCCAGCGGAGCTGTGATCTCGTTGAGTGATACGGTTGTTCCCTCTGGCGATCGCAGATCTGCGATGTATTCAAGATTGGACTTGCAGTGCTGTGGAAGGGTGAGTGAGGAGTTCATCTTGCAATCACAAGCCAACCGCCGGAGATTATAAATCGATAAAGCTCATGGACCAGGTTTGACGGTTGCGTTCCACGCTTTGGACTTCTTACCAGTGCTTGCGCCACCCTTCGCGTTGCCGCGCCGCGAAGCAAGATCCTTCCTGAATGCTGTCGCCAGGTTGTCATAGCGATCGGTGTCACCCGGCTTGGAATTATAACACGTGGCGACGATTTCCGGTGTCCCCGCAGCGATGAGTTCAGAAACCGTCACGAATTTATAACCCTTGGCCTTGAGCTTTGGGATGGCCTGAGGCAAGGCCTCGGCGGTGTGGAAGCCGCGGCCATTTGCGTGCGCGATGATGATCGAACCCGGTTTTGTGGCGCGAAGAATTTCACGTGTAATGGCTGTGGCCGACTGGTTTGGTGAAGGGTCGCCGGCGGAAACATCCCATTGGATTGCCAGCAGTCCCGCGTCGTTGACGGCATCCAGCGAAACCTTGTTGCACGCGCCAAACGGAAAGCGAAATAGCGACATTCTTTTAGGGATGGAGGACCATTGGGCTGGAGCGTTGCGAACGCATTGATGTTGAGAAAAGCTCTCGTGGATTGCTTCATAAGCGCGCTGTGGCGCGGCGATTTCCTCATGAAGGCGTTTGCCAGATAACAGGCGAAGGTTGCGATGTGCCGCTGAATGATTGGCGATTTCGAAAAGCGGATCCGACATCAACTGTCGCGTGCGCACCTCGTGCGAGCGCAGCCATTTGCCCCCGACAAAAAGCGTCGCCTTGACATTCTCGCGCCTCAGGTAATCGATGATGCGGCCATCGTAGCCGGCAATTTCGCCATTCTGTTCGCAAAGGTCGAGCGTTAGGGCGATGAGCTTTTGACCAGGTTTCAGGTTTACACGGCGTATTGCACCACGTAGCCGGTCGAGGGCAGGGGAGAAGGCAACCAGCTCACGTCCAGGTTCGGTTTTGTCGAACGTCCGGTTATGTTTTTGCGGCTGGTTTTCACCGCTGCGGGCCGTCAAATCCTGTGGCCGAAAACAGGCTTGCTGCAGGCTCATCGACTGCCTGCCGGAGTGTGGTGGTAAGGTCTGGCCTTGGCGATCTTGTGGATCTGAAGCAACGTCCCGGTAAGGTGTCAGGTCCTGCGCGTAGCAGGCCGACAGACCTACCAATGCGGGCCAACACATCACAGCTAAAATGAAAACCAAAAGGCCCGGTACGATCGAAGCGGGCTTGCATGTTGGCGCCGCGCAGGTTGGCGCCCTGCAGGTTGATTGAATGGGGCGCTTGCTACATCGGCTCATGCGGGGCTCCGGCGGATTTTTGGCAGGTTCGGTTGTCACCGCGACTTTGGTTAAAGGCCGCCGCCGCTTTTGTCCGACAAATGATGCTTGTGCAACATTTTGGTCAACTTGAAAATTGAAAGCTGAAAAAGCGGCAATATGTACCGATGTCATGGGTGTGTAGCGTCCGCCGTCGGCCAAAATCGCCGTGTTTTGGGGCAGTCGTGGTGAGTTCAGACGTTTGCGACTTGGTAAGTCTTAGTGACTGCGACGCTTTAAATTGCAACGTTTTTCCGTGCGCCATATGCGGTGGTCGTCTACATTAAGCGGCAAATGAGGCGCCGAATGCCTGAACGCAGTTGATGTGCTCAATGCTTTCGGTCGCGCGAAACGGACAGTGGTCTGGGTTGGTCTGAATGTTCTGATTGGCCAAGCCTGCATCCGTACATGAAGGAGTTTTAAGATGGCCCAGATGAGCGCATCTCAAGAACAGCGCAAGGTCGAGACAGTCGACCCGATCTGGCAGACGATCCGGGACGAAGCCGAAAACGCCATGCAGGTCGAACCGGGGTTGGGGAGTTTTATTTACGCAACCGTCCTCAGTCATGACACGCTTGAAGAGGCGGTGTGCCATCGTCTCGCCCGCCGTCTCGACAACGCCGACGTGGATAATCATCTGATTATTCGGCTCTTCCAAAAAGTGCTCGATCGCAACCCGGATCTTGGCACCATCTTCCGTGCTGACCTTGGTGCGGTACGTGATCGCGATCCCGCGTGCAATCGCTACATTGAGCCGTTGCTTTATTTCAAAGGCTTTCATGCCGTCACGACGCACCGGTTCGCGCATGAGCTGTGGATGCAGGGTAAACGGGATTTTGCCTTCTTCCTGCAGAGCCTTGGTTCACAGGTCTTCGCCGTCGACATCCATCCCGCTGCGCGCTTCGGCAAGGGCATCATGCTCGACCATGCAACAGGCTTTGTCGTAGGCGAGACAGCCGTGACAGGCGACAACTGCTCGTTCCTGCATGGTGTAACGCTTGGCGGTAGCGGCAAGGAGACCGGTGATCGCCATCCAAAACTGGGCAACAACGTGCTGATTGGCGCGGGCGCCAAGGTCCTTGGCAATCTCAAGGTCGGCAATTGTTCGCGTATCGCGGCAGGCTCAGTCGTGCTTTCGGATGTCCCCAACAATACCACGGTTGCTGGCGTGCCGGCCAAAGTGGTAGGTCCTGCGGGTTGCTCGGAGCCGGCAAGGACCATGGATCAGGGCCTCGACACCAACCAATGCGATTGTGACGACTAACGCCGCCAATCGGTCTTGACTGGGGTCAATTGATTGCTGCCAGGCCAGGAGCCTCGAAATTCGCAGCGTTCCCAGTGCGGTTTGCTGCGCCAGTCGTGCACTTTTGCGGAAGCGCACCGATTTTAAAAAAAACCGGAGTTGAATGGACGTGACCAAGGATGAACTGACCCGCCTTGAAACCTATTTGCGCAAGACATTCGGAGCCGCCAGTCTGGAGGTGCGGCCGCAGCCGAAAAAAAACGACATGGCTGAAATTTTTATCAATGGAGATTTCATCGCCACGCTTTATCGCATCGATGAAGATGGCGAGGTCGAGTACCAACTGCAAATGGCCATCCTGGAAATGGACCTTGAAGAAGCATGACGCGGTGAGCAGCTTCTGCCTCCCACCCGCCCTAAGATCTAATCCAGGAGACCCGCATGACCTGTTTCTCTCTTGATGGAACCGGTGTGCGAACGCCTGCCAACGGTCGCTTCTGGATTGCGCCCAATGCGGTCGTTATTGGTAATGTGGAGTTGGAGGAGGATGCCAGCGTCTGGTTCGGCACCTCTATCCGCGGCGACAATGAACCTATCCGCATCGGTGCCCGTTCCAACATCCAGGAGGGCTGTGTGCTGCATACCGATCCCGGGTTTCCAATGACGATTGGGCCCGATGTTACCGTCGGCCACATGGTCATGCTTCACGGCTGCACCATAGGCGCCCGCGCCCTGATCGGAATAGGCTCAATTATCCTCAATGGCGCCGAGATCGGTGAGGGATCCCTGGTAGGAGCCAACACGCTTGTACCTGAGGGAAAGAAAATTCCGCCGCGGTCGATGGTGCTGGGATCGCCGGGACGGGTGGTACGGGAGTTATCGCCAGAAGATGTCGAGAAGTTCAGCGCCGCAGCCGGACGTTACGTGGAGAACTGGCAGCGCTTCAAGGCTGGAATGAAGCAGCAAGACGAATGACTGCGCCACGCGCAGTGATTTGGACCGGTTATTGGATACTTCGGACCTTTGATTGAGCCTGCAATCACATCGCCAGGCTTATTCCAGGCTTATTGCGCGGCGACGCCAGCCAGGGCTTCGGGGCGTCTATTTTCACCAGCCTCAAGGGCTACCCAAACCTTCGGGTTCAAATACGACTGGCGCATGACGAATTGATAGGGCGTCTTGTGCCAGATGCTGACCGTGTCAACCTTATTATCGAGCACGTAGTCACCCTGGGCTGTCCGCGCTGTCAGCACGGCGTGCCCTTCGCCACGCTCATCACGAACGACCGTCATCAAAAGTGCGCTTGCCGGCCATCCGCGTTGCATCAGTATTTTTCTCTTGAGCAGAGCATAATCCTCGCAATCGCCCACCTTGGCTGGCAGCGTCCAAAACTCCGTGACACCATACACTTCCATGTCGGTCAGAGGTTGGATTGCGTGGTTAATAGAACGGTTGATAGCGTCGAGTTCGGACAGCCGCTCGGGCGTAGCGTCCAAACGCGCTTCTTCCCGCCCGTCCTGGCTGCATTCGCTGGCATTGGCCTCGCAAAAACGGACAAAACCGTAAGGCGCCTGCGATAGGCCGTGAATCCGCATGAATGAAGACTGATACGTTCCGGAACGCTGCGTTCCGGTGATCGGATCAGCCTGCACTTCCAACGCTCCGGCAGAACCCAACAGGGCCACCGCTACAACAGACAAATACAGACGCAACATCATATACCCCGTACTACTCGCAACAGAGTAACCAAATTCCATGGATTTCGCTTCAACGAACTTCATCGGATTTGGTTCAAATTTTCCCATTCCGGCCCAGGAGCCGCCCTCTTTCCAGCTAACTCACTGAGTTGCCAATGAAATCGCTTTGAATTTTTTCCACCGGTTCAAGGCTCAAAAAGCGCAGACCAAGCCCATTGTGGTGGTGACGGACAACTTCCGCATCCAGACGTCCCAGTTGGACATTGGCGCCCAGAGGCGGCCGAGCATGGGTGGCGACGCTGGCACCTGACACCGACACGTCGATGAGTTGGACTTGGATTTCAGCATTACCCTCCATCCTCATGGTCTTGGTTTGGGCGTTCGTGGCCAAACGGCAGAGCGAACGTCTCTCCTCGATGCCCGGCTCTCCTCGATTGAGCAGCCAAACCAGCTTGGCAGCGAGCATCTCACGGCGATGCTGCGCTGCATCAATGTTGATGATGAACTCGCCTTCATGCTTCCACACGACCTTGCCCGCTATGCGGCCCAATTCATTTATGTAAACGATGATGTTTTCACCCGGTTCCGGTGGCGCTGCTGCAAATAGCGCCATGTCGCCAACCGAGATGTTTTGAAGTTCGCAGGGAAGTTCGGATTTGCTGGGCCGCATGAAGCGGCCCGCAAGCTTTAGCGGGTAACACTTGTACAACGTGCGCTTGAAATATTGCGCAACGCCGTCGTGACTATCGCAATGTGGATCGCCGATGGTTTCCAGCAACGGTTGCGCGGACATACGGGCAAATCCTAAAAGCACAAATACCAATGAGTAGCGACAACCCGGATTTGATCCCGATGGAACACCACACCTTTCTCAAGTATGCGAGGGCACCAGTTAATGAGGTGTTAACGCTCAGTGTCTTTTTGAAACAAACGGGGAAAGCGGATGTCCAACATCATTCAGCTTGGAGCGTTTGCCGGACACTGCTGGCATGCAAAAACAATTAGTGCGTGTTTTGGCCGAAGTGTAGGCGGTTCGGCGTGACAAACATGCTCCAAAACTCAATGATCGGTTGTGTCCGATCTTTTCAGGCCACCGTCATAAACCCGGAACTGGCGCCTATCCGACCTGACAATCCGGGCGTTGCGGACGTGTGGCAAGATTGGCATTTGCCGGCGCTCATCCAGAAACTGGGAATGAGGATTGCCGTCAGGCCAGATAACTTTGCAGGTCTTCAGCCGTCTGGCGACAAGGCGGTCCGTGGCTTCAGTAGCTTCGCTGATACAACTGAGCGAGCCGAGAAATCTGTCAATAGATTCGCTGGAATGGATGAGGGGGAGAAGCATGCATTCAAACGTCTGATGGCCGGATGGCACCCTGGCATTGAAAGAAAGTTCGCCAACCCCGCCCTGGACTGTCAAGGACTGCAGGTGGCGTATCAATGTGATACGGTCATCCGCCATCCAGCCGTCAAGAAAGTTGGTGCCGCGAAACTCAAATCCAAAATCCTCACCGATGCGCGTACCAGCCAGACGAAACCGGTAGGTATCTGCATCTAGCCGCTCCAGTATGAATGTTTCCGAAAGAATTGGCGCGATACGTGAGGGCTCGATCTCGAACCGTCGTGGTGCCAGCCGGTCGCCACGCACTTCGTTCCAATAGGCATAAAGAATTTGGCCAGTCTTCGATCGCATTTGCAATTCAGTCCATTGTGTCGGGTCAAAATGTGTCGATACCGGAAAGCGGCCTCAGACATCGCCAGTGTTCGCGCTGCATTCCAGCATTCGCATGGGATAGAGCAGCTTCCGTGCCAATCTGTCGTTTCGAACTGGGTGAGGGCCGTAATCAGGACTGAAGCGCCATATCCGCAAAGCCTGGTTGGGAAATTCCGTTTACCACTCAAGGAAACCATTTAAATGCAGCGCCACGAACCGTTGTTCAACGTACCCAACAGCGTCCTCGTCGTGATCGCTTTGCTGTTTGCGATACACTTTAGCTGGGGTTTGATGCCACCCGACTTTGAATCCTGGTTGTTTGCCGCTGGCGCATTCATTCCATCGCGATACGCTGGCGAGGCAGACCTGCTGCCGGGCGGTTGGGTGGCAATGTTCACCTCGCCGGTGACCTACCAGCTCATGCATGGCGACTTGATGCACATCATGTTTAACAGCCTTTGGCTGTTGGCGTTTGGCGGCGCTGTCGCGTTGCGCGTCGGTACGCTCCGGTTCTTGCTGTTCTCAGTCGTTTGCGGGGTGATTGCGGCGTTTGCTTTCCTCGCTCTCAATTGGGGGATGAGGGCGCCGGTCATTGGGGCTTCGGGTGCAGTTGCAGGACTGATGGGGGGCACCATGCGGTTCTTGTTCGTGGCCTTGGATCTGGGCGGGATATGGCGCCTCAGAGAAGCGCCCAGATCGATACCTTTGATGTCGTTGCATGATGCGCTGGGCGACAAGCGGGTGATTGCGGCTTCGCTCGTGATTGTCGCAATAAACCTTTTGGCCTTCCTGGGCGTTGGTGTTGCCGGAGTTGAAGGCTCTTCGATTGCGTGGGAATCGCACATCGGAGGATATATGGCCGGGCTGATGCTGTTTGGATGGTTCGACTACCGCAAGCCGCACGCTCCCAGGAAGCCGGATCTGAAGGTGGTGCCGACAATACATTAGTGTCGGGTTCTCGATCGGCTCTGTTTGTCAGACGGTGCAGATTGGTATGCCAGGCATCCGGGCTTAAGTCACCGGGTCATGTCACAACATTAGTCATCTGATCCAAAGTCCGAAAATTTGCGTTTTCGCTCCCGCACAATGCCCTACTTGCGTGCGGCAGCGGTTTGCCGCACGATGACACGTATGATGGGATGTTTTTGCCCGGAGTCCCGATTTTTCCAGGCAGCATTCTCAGTGTGTCGGCATGTGCCGCGCATTTGCAGTGGCGGCGGCTGACAAAAGCACGCAATTGCGAACTGCCAATAATCAGGTGAGGAGATTAACTGATGAACGTTTCTTCGATACTGAAGGTGAAGGGCAAATCCGTTGCCACCGCAGGACCGGAGGATACCCTCGAGGCGATCGCCAAAAGGCTTGCGGAACGCAGAATCGGAGCAATCGTCATTGTTGAAGAAGGCGGTCAGGTGGCCGGTATTATTTCCGAACGCGATATAATTCGAGCGCTTTCCCAGAACGGCTCCGGGGCGCTGGTTTTACCGGTAGGCGAGGTCATGACCAAGGATGTCATGACTTGCAACGAGACAAGCACGATCGATCAAATGATGGCAGTGATGACGCAGGGCCGTTTCCGCCACGTGCCGGTGGTCCAGGACGGCGCGCTAGTGGGCATCGTTTCGATAGGCGACGTTGTCAAGCATCATATCGCCGAAGTCGAGATGGAGGTGACTGCGATGCGCGATTACCTGGCGACGGGCTGACCGCAACCGCGGGAATTGCATTGCTAAAAATTTGGGCGGCTCCTTGTGCTTCAGGCTCACCGGCGATTGGGGTGGCAACCTCAGCCGGTGGCTTTGCGTTGCGCCACATGGCCATAGATCCACGCTTGAGCGCATTGCGATCCGATGGAATCGGATTGGCACTGTAGCTTCTTCTATTGTCGAATTTTCTTCGACGAACCGGTGTCCACTTCGTCAGAAAATGCTCTATAGCATCGGGCGATATATCTGACGGTGCTCTACTTGCGCGGTGATTGATCCGGCAGGGGTTCATCTTCGGCGCTTTTGCAGGCGCCTTTTTCCAGTGCGACGATGTCTCGTCCTCGGAACGTGGATATGGACACTGACAGCGGCTGCTGTTTCAGGGCGGCAATTGTCAGGGTTTCAGTGTCGCCGATCTTATCGAGCGTTTTGGGTGTTGGCGCCCACAGGAGCGTTAATCCATCGGGCGCGCGCGTGGACGGACAGCCTTTGGCGCATGTTTCGCTCAACAAAGTAGCAATTGAGGCCACGTGACCTGGTGCCGAAGCTGTCACATACCAAGTGCCTTGCACGTCCGCCGGCGACTTAGGTGGTGTCATCTGCGGCACGAGTTTGAGCTCGATTGTACCAATGGTCTTCTTGAACGGCTTGAAATCCATGCCGAACGCTTCTGTATCGCATGTCAAAGCAGCATGCTTACCCGGCGTTAGCAGTAATGGTGAACCGCTTGGTTTCGGCTTGCCGCTGGTATCGGTTGTTTGTGATGGTGTAGTCGTCTGCGGATTTCGCGCGTCATCTGCTGCATGTGCCGGGCTGGCTGGCAGAGCAAGCATCATTGCAACAGCGACGTGTAGTGCCGCGTACCTAAGATAAATCGGCGGCATTGCGCTCATTTAAGCAACACCAGGACCGCAAGAACCGCAGCTACAAGCGGTACAAGAATGAAAATCGCTGCCTTGAGCGCAATAAAGCGCATTGCCTTTTGCGCATCGTTTGCACTTTGCGATGAGGCCTTCTTTGGAACATCGTGGCTCATGGCGCGAAAATCTCACGCTTCAATCTCGTAGGTATAGTTTTCAATCACCGTGTTGGCGAGAAGTTCTTCACACATCCGTTCTATCGCTGCACGCGCCTTGCTCTCGTCGGTTTCGTTGAGCTTGAGCTCGATGTATTTGCCCTGGCGGACATCGTCGATGCCACTGAACCCCAAGCTCTCCAACGCATGGCCTATGGCCTTGCCCTGCGGGTCGAGGACGCCATTCTTGAGGGTGATCTTGATGCGCGCTTTCATGTGCCCCATTCCTTGGCAATACATGGTTGATCGATTGCGGCCCTGTTTGCCTGTTATGAGGCGCGGCGGCAAGCCTTGATGCAGAACGGCCGCGCTTGATGGCGCGGCCGTTCCTGGTTTCGTTCCAGCTTGGCAGATCCGCTGGCTGGGCTGTGCAGCGTCAAAGCCTGAAGGCCACTATTTGGCTTTTCCTGCGCCATTTGACGCCACCAGGACAGGCCCGGCACCCTTGGGGGGACGGCTTTCGTTGAGGACGCCAAGGCGCTTTGCCACCTCCTGGTAGGCTTCAAGCAGACCACCGAGATCACGGCGGAAGCGATCCTTGTCGAGTTTCTCGTTGGATTCGATGTCCCACAGCCTGCAGCTATCCGGGCTGATCTCATCGGCCAACACGATGCGCATGGTGTCGTTTTCCCAAATGCGTCCGAACTCGATCTTGAAATCGACAAGCCGAATTCCGATGCCGAGGAACAGGCCAATCAGGAAGTCGTTGATGCGTAGCGCCAACGACATGATCTCCTCGATTTCGGCAGGGGCAGCCCAACCGAACGCCGTTATGTGTTCCTCAGAGACCATCGGGTCGTTGAGCTTGTCGTCCTTGTAGTAGAACTCGATGACCGAGCGCGGCAGCATGGTGCCTTCTTCAAGCCCCAGGCGCGTTGCAATCGAACCCGCTGCGATGTTGCGCACGACAACTTCGAGCGGAATGATTTCAACTTCACGGATCAACTGCTCACGCATGTTGATGCGCTTGATGAAGTGCGTTGGTACGCCAATCTCGTTGAGGCGCTGAAAGATCACTTCAGAGATGCGATTGTTCAACACACCTTTGCCGTCGATCAATTCATGCTTCTTTGCGTTAAACGCAGTTGCATCATCTTTGAAGTGTTGAATTAGCGTACCAGGCTCAGGTCCTTCGTAGAGCACCTTCGCCTTGCCTTCGTAGACGCGACGCCGCCTGTTCATAGGTAATCCTCTGATCATTGAGTCCGTTCTTGTTGTCATACTGCTCAGATACACTAAGTGACGTTGTTGAATTTGTTCTACCGCGGGAAGAGGTGTTGTGACCCATTGAAGTTGCAGTATGTTTTCTAATCGGTCAGCAACTGGCTCCAATCCGCGGCCGCCACATTTTTTCGCCCTGACACTAGCGGAACCGGGGCGCGGAAACAATCTACACAAGGGTGTTGGCGACCAACTCGGTAACCAGACAGCCAAGCCATTGATTTCGCCGGAATCGATGGATATTGTAAATTTGCAACATGCCGTATTGTTGCAACAATACAACACGCTAAGCGTGTATGGTATTATAAATTCGCGTCAAGGTGGCGCCAATATGGAGGTCTCTATGAAGGCTTTTGAAGACCGCAAAAAAGGTCATGAATCGAAGTTCGCATTCGATGCTGAAATGAAGTTCAAGGCTGAGATGCGGCGCAACCGGCTGTTGGCAGAATGGGCCGGCAAGAAGATGGGCATGGACGCCGATCAGATCGATGCTTACGCCAAGGACGTGCGTCGTGCTGACCTGGCTGAAAAAGGCCATGACGACGTGTTGCGCAAAGTGAAGGCTGATCTTGTGGCAAAGGGCGTCAGTGTTGACGACGCCGAACTCCACAAAATGATCGATGACTTCACCCGGCAGGCCGAGAAAGAACTTGCGAGCGGTGGCGCTTGAGCCGGCGTAGCGTTTGCGCAGCCGTTAGGTTTGCATCTGTGCCCAAGCCTGCTGTTATTTTGAGAGCCGAACGGGGTTGCTATGCGGCTCCGTTGCGATTTGCGGGACCAATCTGCTTCAAAAACCAACCAAAACGCATCAAACCCTCCGGCCATGGTCCGTGGCCGGAGGCTGAATTGATATGGCCAGCCTCACCGGCGGAAATGAATGTGGCTCCCCAGGTGTTCGCCAGCACTTCAGCCCTTTCAGCGTTGCAATAAGGATCGTTGGCCGAACCAATCAACACGGATTGAAAAGGCAGCGGTTTGTCGGGCAGTGGCGCGAAGCCGCTCCCCTGATAGTCGAAATCGTAGCCATTCGTCGTTGGCCACTTGTCAGCATTGTCGACATCGGCAGGCGCCACCAGAAAGGCACCTGCAATGCGCCCGGTATGCATTTTACTGGCGGCGTGCGCCACGAGCGCTACGCCAAGGCTGTGGGCGATAATGACGATCGGTTTGCTTTCGCTGCCATCGTCAATCGCAGAAAGTAATTTTCGGCTCCATGCGTCCTTGTTTGGATGCAACCAATCATCCTGATCCACGCGCCGGGCCGTCCTGAGGCTGCGCTCCCAGCGCGTTTGCCAGTGCTCGGTTCCCGAACTGGACCAGCCTGGCACAATCAAGATGTCGATTTCTGAGGTTTTCATTTCCGATCTTCGGCTTCTTTCTGCATTCGGATGAAAGTTTGAGCCTGCCCTGCTAGTGTTCCGACTCTGACGCTTGGTTCCCTGTCGGGTCCCGACGCGTCAGCCCCGAACCCTAGCATTCTCATTGTTTGTGTTCTGGATTCACGATCGTTTGACGACCTTCGCCCGGGAATCAAACGTTCGATCCAGAACACTAGCTTGATTGCATGCCCATGCGTCGTCTGGTCATATGTCTGTTATTTTGCTCATTTGCGCCAGCCTTGGAAGCACAACAGGGCCCTGTTTTTGATTGCACCGAAAAATACTGCCGGCAGATTTCTAATGTGGCGTCGCGCCTTAGTTGACCGACGCTGGGACCTGCGCGGAGTCAACTAAGGCGCGTTGAACGCCACACTAAGTTCATGATTTTGCTAGTGGCCTTCATGTCGCGCCAAAATCGTATGCGGTTGCGGCTAGGTTTCGATTTTGGCGCGACAGGCCACTAGCTGTGCTGAGCCTACATATAAGCTCCGGGTCTGTGGACATTATCGCAGCGACGGTGATGGTGACGGTATTCCTTGTGAGGCGTCATGCGGCCAGAACCAGGACCGTTACCGTGCGTTCGTGAAGGCCACTTGGCCCCGCGGATTGGCCAATGCCGTAAACACACCCAATGCCCCCACGCTGCACACGCCGCTTGGGTTTACAAACGCCGCGCAGTCTTCGCCAGGGCGCCAGGCGACAGTCTTTGCGTGTCAAGGCAAGCACACGTGCCGCGAGATGGTCTCGTGTGACGAAGCCCGTTTCTATCTCACGCAATGCGGGGTGCCTTGCAATCGCATTTGTGGCCGGTGACGTTGAACTCAGTTGCCGCGCCACGCAGGTTTGGTTTTGGCCAGGAAGGCTTCCATGCCTTCACGGAAATCGTTTGAGGTGTAGCACATTGCGATGAGGTCTTCATCGCCACCATCGAAGTTTGGGTCACCGAGCCGCCGCAATGCTTCCTTGGTTGCCCGTAACGTTAGCGGCGCATGACTGACGAGCTGCCGCGCCATTTCAACTGCTCTGCCCATCAGCGCGGCGTGATCGGGCAGAACCTGCGTCACGAGGCCAATGCTTTCGGCTTCCCCGGCTTCGATCAAGCGTGCGGTGAACAAAATCTCTTTCGTGCGCGCCGAACCGATCAGGCTTGCAAGCCGCGCCAGATTGTTCATTGAGAGGCAGTTGCCCAAGGTCCGCGCGATCGGGAAGCCAAAACGCATGTCGCCAGTGCACAGCCTGAGGTCGCAGACCGCTGCAATTGCCGCGCCCCCACCGGTACATGCACCAGCGATTGCAGCAATGGTAGGTACCGGCGTCTTTTCGATGGTGGTCAGGATCGCATCCATTCGGGATTCATAGTTTAGCGCGTCGTCCCTGGTGCTGAAATTACGGAACGTTGCGATATCCGTTCCAGCACCGAACGCCTTTTCACCTGCACCGGTTACAATTAGCGCCTTAACCGGGCCACCTGGCTCGATACCTCCGCAAATGCCGGCCAACCCTTCATACATTTCCAACGTCAACGCGTTGCGTGCGTGCGGCCGGTTCAAGGTGGCCATCCCGATGCCATCCTCATCGACTTCAAACAGCAGCTCATCGCCAGCGATTTCAGAAAGCTTTTTTACCAGTGATGCAGTGGAGGGCGGCATTGGCAGGACCTTATCGTTCAGCGCAGGGCGCCACTAAGGCCACCCAATCATTTGAACAGTTCGAACACAGGTTGTGTCAACGGGCAACCACCATGGGGTTTAAGCCGGCAAAGCACATGGCACGCCCAATCAGAGTCCGGATCGAAATCGAACAACCGGTAGGCGCTTTGCTGACGCCTGTTTCTGGAGCGCTTTTCGATCCAATGGAATCGGATCAGCGCGCTAGCGCTTTGTTTGGTCGCATTTTCCGACGAACCGGTGTCGACTTCGTCGGAAAATGCCCTAGCGACGACATCGGCAACTACTTCTATGGTCCGGTAGGGTCGGGACCCTAGTGGCACTCGACACCGGTGATCTGAGACGCGGGTGAATCGAACTCCGATGACATCGGAGGTGGCGCCAGGCCCGCAGGCACCGGCTCGAAATCACCGGTTTTCTCGGATGGAACGGGCGCTTTTACAACCACCCGTGCCACAGCGAACACGACCAGCAAAAATGCTGCGGTGGCTGTCAGTTCGAAATATGCGTTCGCTCCAAAGCTGGTCATAGCCCAAGAGACCACGAGCGGGCCTGACATGGCGCCGAGTGCGAACACAATGAGTAGTCCGCTGGCCACCTCCATAGCGGCGGCCGGCGGTGCGGCATCGTTGGCGTGCGCGTTGCAAATGGCATAAAGCGTCAGCAGGCAGCCGCCGTAGACGAAGCTCAAAAGCAAAAATAAGCTGCGTGCAGCTATCGGATCAATAAGCGCCATGGTGATCGACACCAAGGTCAAGGCCCCGGCAATGCCGATCAGGACGATGCGCCGGTCCATCCGGTCCGAAAGGCGCCCAAGTGGCCACTGCAAGATCATTCCACCCAGAACAACGATGGTCATGAAGTTGCCGATCCTGAACGTGTCCAGCCCGTTCAACAGACCATACGTGGGCGCCATGCCCCAGAAGACACCGCTGGTCACACCTGAAACGAGCGTGCCGACCAGGGCGACCGGTGACACCCTATAAAGTCTTGCAAGATTGAGTGCCGGCGTGGCAGGCGGTGCAGGTGCTGAGGTCCTGGTCAAAGCAACAGGAACAACCGCCAGCGACACGAGGACCGATGATACCGCAAACAGAATGAACCCATCCGCAGGTGCTATATTGATCAACTGCTGGCCGACGCCGATAGAGCCCAGGTTTATAATGAGATAGACGCCAAGCAATCCACCACGTTGCTCGCTCGTGGTAGCACCATTCAACCAGCTCTCCACAACGAGATACAGACCTGCGACAGAAGCACCCGTGACGAAGCGCAATGCGAGCCAGGACCAAACGGTAGGCTCAACGGCATAGAGGATCGCGGTAGCCGATGTCAGGCTTGCAAAGAGTGAAAATGTGCGAATATGCCCAGCGACTATGATTGTGCGCGGTGCTGCCCAGCAGCCGGCCAGATAACCGAAAAAATAGCCAGACATTACGACGCCTGTTTCTGCAGTGGAAAAGCGCTCGATCCCGGCTCGTATGCCTAGCAGCGTGTTTTGTAACCCCACACCAATGAGCAGTAGGGACAGGCTCGCAAGCAGTGCTCCGAAAATACGAAGATGGCTTGAAAGCATGACGTTTCAATTTTTTTTAAGGCAAATCGCGCCTGCGTCTGGGATTGCTTCGATCTACTCTTGTCCAAAGGGGTTCACAATTGAAAATTCTAGGTCGGCATTGCTCCAATCTCCGACAAAATGCCGTTCCTTGGGGGACGGTGATGTGGATGCGGCAATCAGCCCGGACTTGGCCGTTGGCTGCGCATACAATTGCGACAAAGGGGTTTTCGCAGCGAGAATTGAGCCTCCCAGCGACGGCACTGCCAAAATGTTAAACAGACCGAGACGATTAAGCGCGGGGTATTCACCGTCGAGAAGGGTTGAGACTTGATCGCCGCCCGGTGCCAATAGTATTCAACCCAACGAAAGAGCACATACAAAAAAGGAAACCCGTTCCAAGCGGGACAAACACAGATGACCATGCTGCCGGAAACGACGGCCAAGAAGCTCGGCCTCGTCATAGACCTGGATACCTGCGTCGGCTGTCAGGCGTGTGCGACCAGTTGCAAGGAGTGGAACACTGGCGGGTACTCCGCGCCGCTTTCCGACATCGATCCTTATGGGCGCGATCCGCACGGCGCATGGCTAAATCGCATACATTCCTATGAAGTGGGAGACGGTGGCGCATCGCGAACCGTCAACTTCCCGCGCTCGTGCCTGCACTGCGAGACGCCGGCATGCGTCACCGTCTGCCCTACGGGCGCATCCTACAAACGGGAAGAGGACGGCATTGTTCTTGTCGATCCGGACAAATGCATTGGTTGCAAGCTTTGCTCGTGGGCATGCGCCTATGGCGCGCGAGAATACGATTACATTGAAGGCGTGATGAAGAAATGCACGCTGTGCATTGACAGGATCTACAACACAAACCTGCAACCGGAAGATCGCGTGCCGGCATGCGTTCGTGCTTGCCCAACCGGCGCTCGCCACTTCGGCGACTTCGGAGATCCGGAGAGTAACGTATCCAAGTTGACCAAGGCACGCGGTGGCTACGACCTGCTTCCCCAGATGGGTTTCAAGCCGGTCAACAAGTATCTGCCACCACGGCCCAAGCGTGATCGCGTCACGCTTGATGACACTTCGGCGGCGGCTGATCGTGGCCCCGTTTCGGCGGAAGGTTCAAAACTGGAACGGCTCTTTCAATGGGCCGACAAGATGCTGACGCGCTAGCTTGCGGACTTCGCTGATGGCCCAGAGCGCGTTTCATGTGGCAAAGGACGACAAACAATGCATCCTGCCTATTCGGTAATTTTCTTTACGACGGCATCGGGTGCCGGGCTGGGTTTGTTGGTCTGGCTCGGACTTGCCAACGCTTTTTCCTACCTTCCTGCCGACGCTTCGTTTGTGCTCATTTCGGTCGCGTTGGCGTTGGCGCTACTCAGCGTGGGGCTGCTTTCATCGACGTTTCACCTCGGGCGACCTGATCGTGCCTGGCGCGCATTCTCACAATGGCGATCGTCATGGCTGTCGCGCGAGGGCGTGGCCGCTGCCGCAACATACCTGCCAGCAATCATTTTTGCATTCGGTTGGTACAAAACCGGCGAGGGGGCGGGCATTGTTGCCATACCAGGTCTCGTCATGGCGGTTCTGGCTCTCGTCACTCTTTTCACAACGGGCATGATTTACGGTTCGTTGCCGACAATCCGACAATGGAAGCAAGCGCTGACGGCACCCAACTACATCGTCATGGGTCTTGCTTCTGGGGCGGTGCTGTTGACGTTTCTGTTGGCGCTTTTTGCAACCGTACCTGTGTGGGCGATATGGTTGGCAATCGTTTCCTTGACGCTGGCCTGGGCCATGAAGACCTTATACTGGATGGCCATCCATAACGAGGAACCGCGCTACACCATCGGCGAAGCAACAGGGCTGGGACGGTTTGGAGAGGTTCGGCAACTCGATCCGCCACATACCGCGGCAAATTTCGTCATGCGCGAAATGGGCTATTCGGTTGCCCGTAAGCACGCCAACAAGATCCGCCGTCTTTCGGTTCTCACCGCATTTGTCGCGCCAGCCGTATTCACCGTCATCATGCTGGTCGCCGGTCCGGTACTGAACCTGTTTCTTGCAGCGTTGGCCGTGCTGCTTGCTGGCATCGGCCTTGTGATGGAACGCTGGCTATTCTTCGCTGAAGCTGAGCACGTGTCGATGCTCTATTATGGACGCGAAAGGGCATAGCAGATCGCTTTTGCACCTAGTGTGGAGTGTTCAGGCGCGGTCGCGGTAAATATGCGTTCTACCGTTGGCGTCAACTATGCGGCGCTCACCCGTTTCCGGGTCAGCCGATCCCACGTGCGCAGCATCTACCGGCACCTTTCCGTGGCCGCCTGGAATGTCGAGGACGTAGGTGGGCATGGCTAGTCCGGTGAGGCGAGATCGCAGTGCCACCATCAGGCGTTGACCCTCTTCGATCGAGGTGCGCAGGTGCGCCGTGCCTGGTGCCAGATCACCGTGATGAAGGTAATATGGTTTCACGCGGTTTGCGACGAGCTTGCGAAACAACGCTTCGAGTGCATCTACGCTGTCATTGATGCCCTTCAGCAATACAGTCTGGCTGACCAGGGGAATTCCCGCAGCGCTCAATGCAGATAGCGCGGCTCGCGCCGGCGGTGTCAACTCGCTGGCGTGGTTGGTATGCACCGCAATCCACACGGGCTTTTCTCCAGCAGGGGGCAGCAGCGCCTTGATAAGCTCGGTGCTGACGCGTTCAGGTGCCACGACCGGCACGCGCGTGTGCCAGCGTATTGATTGCACGTGTGGAATATTCGCCAACGCGCGTGTCACATCAGCGATGCGACGCGGCGCCAGGATGAAAGGATCGCCACCGGTCACGATGACTTCAAAAATTTGCCGGTGAGCGGCGATGTAGGCAAGCGCTGCGTTGAGTGTTTGTGCGTCCAACCAAGCGGTTTGGCCTCGTCCCACCGTTTCGCGGCGGAAACAGAAACGGCAATAAACCGGACACACGTTGGCGAGTTTCAACAACACGCGGTCTGGATACCTGTGCACGATGCCGGGAAGCGGGCTCCTTGCATCATCGCCGATGGGATCGTGCAATTCGTCGGTTGTCGTCACCAGTTCCTGTGCGCTTGGCACGAACTGTCGCGCGATTGGGTCGATCGGGTTGAGCGGATCAATCAACTCTGCCATGGCGGGTGTAATGGCGACAGCATAGCGCTTGGAAACCGCGTTTATGTCGTCGCGGAGTTCAGGCGGTTGCAGGCCGGCAGCGACAAGGTGATCAGCAGTGCGAAGTGTGGGCCGAGGTTTGGTCATTGGCAAAACATCAAAACGGGCATCGGCTTTTTCCGCACACTTGGCAATTTGAAAAAGCAGACGCGGGTGAGTTCGCGTTCTACTTAACTGGCCGGCAACATCGGCGTCCAGATCACATCGTCGATGTGCGTTGCACCGGTTGCGAGCATGACGAGACGGTCAAAGCCCAAGGCACATCCAGAAGCGCGCGGCATCGCATCCAGCGCCGCAAAAAAATCCTCGTCAAGCGGATAGCGCTCTGCGTAAATTCGCTCCTTCTCCGCCATGTCTGTTTCCATGCGCAGGCGCTGCTCGTTTGCGTCCGTCAACTCGCCAAACCCGTTGGCAAGTTCCACGCCGCAGGCATAAAGCTCAAATCGGTCCGCAACGCGCGGATCACGGTCTGATCGGCGGGCAAGCGCTGCCTCAGGGGCGGGGTATTCGTGCAGGATGGTCGCGGTATGAGCCCTTGGCGAAGGAGGGCAAAGCATCGGCTCGATGCGTTCGACGAGAACGCGTGAGAAAATGTCTGACCAGCTATCATCATCGGCGGTGTTGACGCCCACCGCCAGCGCGGCGCGGGCAAACGCATCACGGTCAGGAACCCCGGCGCTGAAGGCTTCACCCAGAAGAAAGATGCCAGCAAATCTCGTGAAAGCCTCATCAAGCGTGATCGGTTCAGGCTCCCGCATTGGATCACAGTGGTGATCATTGAATGACCAATGCGGATTATTCGCCGCGTGTGCAGCAATTTTAAGAAGCTGTGCGCAGTCGTTCCATAGCACATGGTAATGCGGCTTGGAGCCAGGGGCCCCGGGGCCATGATCCGCGGTTTGGTCAGCCCGGTACCATTCCAGCATGGTGAACTCAGGGTGATGCAGGCGCCCTCGTTCGCGGTTTCGGAAGACAGGCGCGAACGTGAAAATCTTGGTTTCACCTGCCGCAAGCAGCTTCTTGCAGGCGAATTCAGGTGACGTGTGGAGATAAAGCGTTTGGCTGATAAGGTCGGGACGGGTCAATTCCGTTTTAAAGGCGTGCAGATGCGTTTCGTTGCCCGGCGAAACCTGCAGGCAGCCGGTCTCCACCTCGACAAAGCCCTGGTCGTCAAACCAAGCCCTGATAGCCGCCTTGATCTTGGCGCGCGCCAGCAGGAAGGGGCGCCGGTCGGCATGTCGATTTTTGTCCCACCAGGGTGATAGTGGCGGTAATTCGGGCATTTATGCAGGTCTCATTTGGCTTGTTTCGGCCTTCATCGTCAAATGCGCAGACCCCAATCATGGCGGGGTTGAGATGATTTTCAGAACCTTATCCTTGCGTGCGTTGTGAGGGTCTAGCCTTCCGCACTTGGAGTTCTGGCCGAGAAAGGCTATGAACCGGGCCGAATCTGTCCGAACCGGTGTCAGTCCGCAAGCTAGGCCCGGCTTCTATACCGAAATCACCGGAAACCGGAGACCCAAACCCGTGGTAAAAATTATCGCCAGCCAGGTCCGCAAGGGCAATGTTCTTGATCTCGACGGCAAGCTCGCGGTGGTCATCTCTGCGGAGAACATCCATCCGGGCAAGGGTACACCCGTTACCCACTTGGAACTGCGCCGCATTGCTGATGGCATCAAGGTGACCGAGCGCTATCGCACCACCGATCAGGTTGAGCGCGCCTTTGTGGAGGAAGTTGACTACAACTACCTGTTCGAAGACGAAACAGGCTACACCTTCATGCACCCAGAGACATTTGACCAGGTCATGGTGTCGCGCGATGTGTGTGGCGACCAGGCACAGTGGCTTCAGGAGGGCATGACTTGCAAGCTCTCGATGTTTGAAGGCAACCCAATCGCCGTCGAGCTGCCAGCACGCGTGACTTTCGAAATCGTCGAAGCCGACCCGGTGGTAAAGGGCCAGACGGCATCTTCGTCCTACAAACCTGCCATTCTGTCGAATGGCGCCAAGATCCAGGTTCCCCCGCACATCGGTGCAGGCACACGCGTCGTCGTGCTGACGGCAGACGGTTCTTATGTCGAGCGCGCAAAAGATTGAACGCAAGAGCATGTTTAGCTGAAGTGTGGAGCGGTTCGGCGTGAAAAACATGCTCCAGACCAAAGAGCATGTTTAGCTGAAGTGTGGAGCGGTTCGGCGTGAAAAACATGCTCCAGACAGCGAGCATGTTTAGCTGAAGTGTGCAGCGGTAGAGCGGTGAAAAACTTGGCGGGGATCAAAAGTCGAGAGCCCGTCCGTTATCAATTTCATGAAAATGTACGGGCTCTAACCTCGATGACGTCGGGTTCCACGGGCGCAGCAACGGGTCAGGCTGCAGTGCCCACGGATCGGCCTGCGAGATCGTAAACAGGCGTTGGCGACCTTCCGCCCGGACGTTTGCAACGCAGACTATGCACCCGCATTTCGGATCACCCGGCCGACGATCATGTCGCCCTCTTTGAGACCGAAAAATTTGAGTACTTGATCTGGCAGCGTTTCCGGCTCGGTGAGCGATACCTTTTCGTCCTTCTCAGCCACGATCACGCGCGCGCGTGCGAGATCTGGTGCGCAGACCAGATATATTTCGTCACCCGACCGATATTCAAAACCATTGAGCACTGATGAACTCCTGCATAACCGTGTTTATACTCTGGAATTTGTCGCCTCAGGCCCCTCGCGGTTATTGAGTGACATCGCCACTGGAAATTGGATTATGGCCGTTGAAGGCGCCGCAGCCAACCACTCTTGACTGGCGATGCCGGATTGCTCACCCTTTGTGCATGATGAACACAACATTTTTGAAATGCTTGGCCTTCGCAGCGGTTGTCATCGCAGCCCTGTCCACCGCGGTTTCGTCTTCACATGCTGGCAAAGATCGCTGGCTTGGTGGTGAATATCGTTCAGCGCCTGCAAAAATGAAGCGCGGACGGAACTCAACGATGCCGATCAAGGATTGCAGGCGTTACAACGGTCGCTGGGGTTATTACGGCAACCCGTGGTGCTCCCCCGCCGAACAGCGCGCTTTTGACGTCTGGGATGCAGAGCGGATCGGCCGGTTACGGCAGCGGCAATTGCGATGACGGCAATGCAAGGTGAAGTAAGTCTGCAAGGTTACCGAACACGCCTGGATGCGGCCTTTGCTTCAAATGCGCCGCGCGCTGTGATTTTGCGCAGAGGGCCCAAGAAGCATTTTCATCTGATAAGTTGGGATTTACGCAATGATACTTTCATCCATGGGCAATGGATGAAAGGCGTTGTCCGGCTTTGCGATCTGTCGCCGTCTGGCAATAAGCTGCTGTACTGGGCGGCTCAACATCATAACTCTGCCGCAGAGAGGGCTCGGCGCCGGCCTTCCGTTACAGGTGAAGAACAAGAAGGTTCGCCAAGGTTTGAGCCTTTGGCGCAGCGCGGAAGAGATATGGCAGAATTTGCAAAGCGGCATCCAAAGCGGAGGGTGCCACGCTATTTGCGCGCTCCTGATGGCAAGTCGCAGGGCAAATCAGCGCCGCGCGCCGATACAGGAACTTGGACAGCAATCTCCCGACCGCCCTACTTTTCAGCACTTGCTGTTTGGCCATCGTTCGGGACGTGGACGGGGGGAGGCTACTTTCGCTCCGACAACGAGGTTGTGCTGTTTGAATCTGATGAGGGAATGGTCCCGCAAGAAAATGTCAGGCGACCTGCGGTCTTTAAAATGTCGCCGTATTTTACCAACCGCACATTCTGCAACGCTGAGCTGGCCGCGCGAGCAGAGGGCTATCCCATCAAGAAGGAAGCCGGCGAGGCGATCGTAAACGGCCTGGCTGGTTCGGACAAACCAAAACGCTGGGTGGACTGGATACATGCCGATCGCGCAAGCGGCATTCTTTATTTCGCTGTGGACGGAGCAGTTTACCGTCTGGCAAATTGGACCGGCCTCGACCCGGTTGAATATCTAACGGCAGCAACAAAAATCGCTGATTTCAATGGTCTATCATTCCAGCAGATGCGTGCGCCGGCCGAGGCCATGCGTTGGACGTGAACCTCAAACGCCAAGATCTCGTCGCACCTCAAAAATTTCCATGATACGGCAGCCTCGGTGAGGCCCATCGCACACGAATGTCCAGCGACCTTCGGTGAAAGTGTCACACATCTTCACGCCCTTGATGAGGATCCAATGGCCTTCCTTGCCTTTGTGAATGGCGAGAATGTAGTGCGCCCAGGCATTGCGCGGCTTTTGCATCCAGCTCCAAAGCGTCGGCCGCTCCTTGCGCGGCAGGTTCATAAACGACGAAACCGGCTTCATGACATAGCCAAAGCGTGCAAGCGCTTGCGACACTTCCTCGGTGTGGGTGCCTTTGACAACGGGCCGCAACCCATCTGGAACATGACGCAGATCCCGAACGACGTCTTCCACCTTTGAAATTGGAAATCCCGTAATGGCCGCCAACACATAAGGCCCGCAAAAAGCGAGCCTGCCGGTGTCATTGTTTACCTCCGTCAACGTTTTTGACGCACCGGTCGCAGGCAGCAGCAGGGCCATGGGGCTGGTCTCGCAATGATTTGAAGTCGCACCGAATCGTGGCCTGCGCCGGTTAACGAAGCGTTAACCATCCGGCATCTGCTGCAAATAGGTGTGTGGTCTGACAAGATGGCCAAGTCTCAATGTTGGCGGGGACAGTGGTGGAGGTGAATTGATTTCGTCATGAAACTTTCCGATATTCAGCACGTTAGCGCCAAGGGTCGCTCCCTTGGCTCGCGGCTTTGAGGAACTGAGAAACATGGCCCCTTCCATCAACCCAATGAATGTCTCGTTCCTGCAGGAATTGATGACGACTGTCGCCGAACAGGGCCGTTCGTTACTGCCAAAAGGCCTGAATTGGGGGGCTGAGGCGAGCGATATACGCACATTGTCAGAAGCTCTGGTGTCGAGCCGTGGTGAGGCTGCTGGTGTGGCCATTGCCCGTCAGATCCTGGGGATCTACCAAACATTCGAGCACGAACAAAAACGCGATTTTTTCGCATTTCTGGGCAAGGAGTTGCAACCGAGTGCAACGGAAGTGGCGGCGGCTGCGGGCGTTTATCTCAAGGCCCCTGATCCGACGTCGCTTGCCCGGCTGCAACACGCCGTCGAAAGCCCGCGCCAGGAGTTCTTCCGCCGGCTCAACCTGGCGCCTGGTGCCACCCGGTATATCGTTGGCATGCGGCGCGATCTGCTTGGAATGTTGAAAGACAATCCCGATCTCAAGCTCGTCGACGACGATCTCAAGCACCTTTTGTATTCCTGGTTCAATCGCGGCTTCCTGATGCTGAAACGGATCGATTGGTCCACGCCCGCGGCATTGCTGGAAAAAATCATCGCATATGAGGCCGTGCACCAGATCAACGGTTGGGATGATTTGCGGCGCAGGCTCGATGTTCGCGACAGGCGCTGCTTCGGTTTCTTTCATCCCGCATTGATCGATGAACCGTTGATCTTCGTCGAAGTTGCGTTGACCGACGAAATATCGGGCGCCATAGGGCCATTGCTGCATGACCCCGCCAAACAGATCAACGCCCCGACGACTGCGGTTTTTTATTCCATCTCCAACTGTCAGGAAGGGCTCAAAGGTATTTCCTTCGGCAGCTTCCTGATCAAGCAGGTGGTTGAGGATCTCGCGCGAGAATTACCCACCCTGAAAACGTTCGTGACACTTTCCCCGGTTCCCGGCTTCGCGCGCTGGCTGGAAAGCGGCGAGGGCAGGGCCGTGTCCGCAGCCATCCTTGCAGATGAGGAAAAGACCGCCTTGACGCTGCTGCAGCGGCCAAGGTGGCAAAGCAAGGAACGTGCGACAAAAATGCTTGAAGCGCCATTGAAGGCGCTCGCCGCGCATTATTTCCTGGCCGCCAAAGCCGCCAGGGGAGGCCCGGTGGATCCGGTTGCGCGGTTCCATCTTGGCAACGGTGCCGTATTGGAGCGCTTGAATTTCCTGGGAGATATGTCGCCCAAGGGCGTAGCGCAGGCCCATACCATGATGGTCAACTACCTCTACAACCTGAAAGAGATTGAAAAGAACCACGAAGCCTACGCCAACCGGGCTGTGGTCGCGACCTCAAGACAGGTGCGAAATCTGTTGCGGTCTTATGACGTGGACCAGGCGGCCTCAGAGAAGAGGCCAGACACCGCACTTGCACTCGCTGAAAAGAAGGCAATAGCCCAGCTTCCAAAGCCGACAGAGCCGCCATCTTGAGGCAAAGCTAACGGTGATGGCGTGCTGAAAATCCACTACGTCAATTGGCAGGATCGTTTTGGTAGATCGATCTTTGCCATGAGAACTTGAGCCCCCTGCGCGGGAACCATTTGTCGTTTTCCTTCGGGTCTTGTTTTGGGCCGCATGTCATGCACTTATGTGCAACGCTGCGGGTTTGTCCGGCCAGAGCATGTTTAGCTGAAGTGTTGAACGGTTCAGCGTGAAAAACATGCTCCAGACTAAAGAGCATGTTTAGCTGAAGTGTTGAACGGTTCAGCGTGAAAAACATGCTCCAGACTAAAGGGCATGTTTAGCTGAAGTGTTGAACGGTTCAGCGTGAAAAACATGCTCCAGACTAAAGGGCATGTTTAGCTGAAGTGTTGAGCGGTTCAGCGTGAAAAACATGCTCAACTAAAAAGTATAGAGCCCGAGAGCGATCCAATGAGGCGTGAAAGGGTTCGAATTGAGATCGGGAATTGCCGAGGATGAAACGCGATGCGTTATGATGATCAGGACCGCGAGAGCAGGAACGTCGAAGACCGGCGCGGTCAGGGTGGCTTTCCCTTTCCCGGTGGGCGCGGCGTACGCATTCCAATCGGCGGGCGAGGCGGCTTCAGCATCACCACGTTGCTGATCCTTGGCGCTGTCATGTTGTTTTTCGGGATCAACCCGCTCGACATATTGTCGGGCGGAGGTGGCAGTGGCGGAGGCTTCCAGGTTCCGCAGATGCCGCGGACTGAGCAAGCGCCCCGGCCAACGTCCAACAACAATCCTTTCGACATTCCCGGTTTGCCCGGCTCGCGCCAGAATGCACCCAGTCAACCCAGCGAAAGCGCGGATGAAATGGGCAAGTTCATCAAACGCGTTCTCGCCGACACGGAAGACGTATGGAACCGCGTCTTCAAATCGTTCGGCAAGTCCTACAACGAGCCCAAGCTGGTGCTGTTCACTGGCGCCACCAACACGGCATGCGGTACCGGCATGTCGGCTATGGGTCCGTTCTATTGTCCCATCGACCAGAAAATCTATGTTGATCTTGGCTTCTACGAGCAGTTGAAGCGGCGCTTTCAGGCACCGGGCGACTTCGCTCAGGCATATGTGATCGCGCATGAGGTCGGCCACCACGTGCAAAAGCTTCTTGGTATCGCGGACAAGGTGCAAAGCCTCAAAAGCCGAATGTCAGAGCGGGACTCGAACGCGCTCCAGGTGCGCATGGAACTTCAGGCAGATTGTCTTTCTGGCGTCTGGGCAAATTTGAACGATCAGCTCAACAATCGGCTTGAGCGGGGCGACATCGAGGAAGGGCTAAACGCCGCCAGTGCAATTGGTGATGACATGATCCAGCGCCGCACACAGGGCCACATTGTGCCTGATGCATTTACGCATGGCACTTCAGCCCAGCGCGTGCAGTGGTTCCGAAAGGGTTATGAAGGCGGCCAGATGCAGGTATGCGATACCTTTTCCCAGTCGAGCCTGTAAAACCAAGCGGCATTTGAACGTATGGCGATTTTGGCCCCACAACGCCCTGTCTACGGTCATAGGGGCTCGATCAAAGGAGTTCCAAGCCGTGGCGTCGAGCGGCACTAATTTGGACGTCCCTAAAGTTCCCGGGCTCGACGAGGCTGCAACGCGCCTGTTGGTCGGGCGCTATGAACCCGTGATCGCTTCTGAAGGGGCCATCATGTTCCAGCCTGGGCAGGCGTGTGAACGGCTGGTCTTGCTCACTAAAGGCGTGGTGCGCGTCCGCATGGTTTCTGAATCAGGACGCGAAATTGAACTCTACCGTGTTCATCCTGGCGAGACCTGTGTCATGTCCATTGCCTGCATGATGGGGGAGCGTCCCTATCAGGCGGAAGGCATTGCAGATACGGAAATTGAAGGGGTCGCGTTGAGCCGTGGTCTTTTTCGCGAAATGCTGAGCGCCTCGGCTGAATTTCGCGACAGTGTCCTCACCGTGCAAACACGACGGATATTCGATCTCGTCAGCCTCGTGGACGAACTGGCGTTTCATCGCACCGAATCGCGCCTTGCCTCAAGACTTTTGCAGCGCGCGGGAGACAGCGACTCTGTTGCCGAAACTCATCAGCAATTGGCTGTTGACATAGGCACCGCGCGTGAGGTCGTCAGCCGCCGATTGAAACGTTTCGAAGCGCAAGGGCTGGTGGCACTGGAACGTGGGCGCGTACGCATTCTCGACCGGTTCGGACTTTCGGCGTTGACGGGTGCGGAGATCTGAGACGCAGGTCATGTGATCTCAGTCACCGTTTCCCGACCGCCTGAAATGCTACAATTTTATGAGATTTGGTAGTTTCCGATCCTGGAGCATTTTCCGGCGAAGTGGACACCGGTTTGTCGAAGAAAATGCCACCAAACAAAACGCTAGAGCGCTGATCCGATGGAATCGGATCGGAATGCGCTCTAGTTCCGATCCAAGTATGGGCAAAATGCCCCCCAACGACTTAGGGAGAACTGCATGTCGACAAATGTTGGAACCATCGACCGCGTTTTGCGCATCATCGTCGGCGCGGCGCTGATTGCGTGGGCTCTAGGTTACCTTCCAGGTATTGCGCCATCACCATGGGGCTGGATTGGCGTCGTCCCCATTCTCACCGCACTGGTTGGATACTGCCCCGCATATTCGATCCTGGGCATTTCATCGTGTGGAAGAAGAGCCTGATCTACTCCGGGGATTGCTGGTGGTTTGGGGCTCGGACCCAACACTACCGGCAGCTCTGGAACTTTGGTGGCGCATATGGCGTTAAAGCGCATTGCCTTTGAAGCCGTCGACGCTGCACGGAATGCCCTTTGCGATCAGGGAGCCGCAAACGTTTTGCGCATCTTCGGTACTGCGCAGCGGGCCCGCCAACAGCGCATAGGGTGCAGCGGGTGCTCCATCAGTGACATATCGTGGCTGAAGTCCACCAAGCACGTTTGAATATCGTTCGCTCATCAGGCTCCAGCTTAGTCGCAGCGCGTCCACGGACGGACCCGCTGTCAGGCGAACGCCAATGTTACCCTCCGGTTGCCGCGTCACGACAGGGGCGCCGAACGTCACCGGCGCTGTCACGCTACCCGTTTCAATACGTGTCACAGGCTGCGGCTGCACTGGCGCTACCTGCGAGACCCGGCGCAGTGGCGGTTTGGGCCGACGGGTCGGTAATGGCAGATCGACGTTTGGTTCTGCCGCCTCAAGTCGTGCCAAGGTGCTTGCTGTCGTGATTGTGGCGGGCGCCGCATCGTGTGGTCTGGCATTTACCAGTTCAAATGGCCGTGGTTGCCCCGGTTCTGGAGTGCCCGGCGTTGCAGGTGCGCCAATGGAATTGGCAAGCGTGCGTTGTTCGGAAGGTGCAGCGTCGGCTGAAACAGGTTGATCTCCGGAGACGGGTTCGGTTCGCGGTGACGGTTCGGCAGGGTATGGACCTGATTCGCGGTTCCGTGCGGTCTTCAATTCCTGTTCAAGGCCGGCTATGCGCAACTCTGCAGTTTTGGCCTGAGCTTCGCGCTCGGCGAGCAGGCTGCGCAAGCGTGATACCTCTGACTGACTATCTTGCAGATTTTTGCGCAACCTCGCCGTTTCTGTTGGGTTCGACGACGTTTCGTTGCGCTGTAGTTGGCTGATCAAACGTTCAACGCCGGGAACCCATTCCCCAATGAAACCGGGTTTTACCAGCACGACTGCTACATATGAGGCTGCGGCCAATGCGATCAAGGCCCAGGCGGCAACGTAAATATTGCTCCGGGAGGCTTTCTTAGGGGCCGTAATGAAATGGCTCGCTGGATCCACGTGAAGGCTATCAAAGGCCGCGTGCGGAGGCGACCCGACCCTTAGACTGGGCGAAGGTGGCTGAGTTGCCTGCGATGACGTCATCTGGGACATGTGGCGACCAGTGCCTTTTCAGTAACGCCGCGGCATGCGACGTCGACAAAAAACCATGCAAGCAACGATCCTTCGCTGGACGGTTGCCCTTGCATCCTTGATCGAACGCTGTCTGAGTCCCGGCCTGAAATCAATCGGCCACGGGGGCTGTTGCAGAACTGCCTGTGGAAGGGCGGATTGACGCAAAAGCACTTGTGCGCCACGACGTCAGTGATTTGCTTGCGGCTGACCTAATCCCGGAAGTTGGGTTATGGCAGTCCACGGATGCGATCCAGGCTGCCGATTGCCTTTTGCTGGCGGTCACCGCGCGGCGAAAGTGAGGACGTTTTTGGTATGACCATTTCGCAACAGATCCACGCGCCTATCGTGCGATGTCGAAATGGTTGGAGCTGAGCTATAGGTGGACGAAACGTGGGCAAATTGGATCGGTTCGAATGGAACCGGGTTCTTGACTGCCATGACACCAGCGTCTGAGGGAAATCATGACGGCAACGCCATTGACGATTGTTGTGCTCGGCGCGGGCAAAGGGACGCGCATGAAGTCCGACTTGCCCAAAGTCATGCACAAGATCGCCGGACGCCCCATGCTCGGACACGTTCTTGACGTCGCCGCAGCTACCGGTGCCAACCAAATCGCTGTGGTCATCGGTCCCAATATGGACGCAGTCGGCGTCGGCGCGCGCGCGTTTTCACCGCAAGCGCAAATATTTGTGCAAGCCGAGCAGCTTGGCACCGCTGACGCCGTCAAGGCAGCGCTTCCAGTTTTGAAAGCATTCACTGGAGACGTTATCGTGCTTTATGCCGATACGCCGTTACTGCAGCCAGCAACCTTGGAGCGTCTGCGTAAGGTGTTGGCCGAAGGCGCCGCGGCGGCCGTGTTGGGTTTTGAAGCCGCCGATCCGACCGGCTATGGCCGGTTGCTGACGGATGCGAACGGAACGCTCACTGCCATCCGCGAGGAAAAGGATGCAACCACAGCGGAGCGGCAAATCCAAATCTGCAATTCGGGTGTCATGGCGTTCCGGGTCAACGACATGGCCGCCGTATTGGCGCGCATTTCAAACGACAATGCCAAAGGCGAATACTACTTGACGGACGCCATCGAGGTGATCGCGACAATGGGTGGCAGGGCCGCCGTTGTGACATGCCCCGAAAGTGAAGTTCTGGGTGTTAACGACCGTGGACAATTGGCCGAAGCCGAAGCGATCTTCCAGACGCGACGTCGTGGCGAAGCGATGGCGGCTGGTGCAACGCTGATCGCGCCTGAGACTGTCTGGTTTTCGCACGACACAAGACTTGGCCGCGACGTTGTCATTCAGCCGAACGTGTTTTTCGGACCCGGCGTCGTCGTCGAAGATGGCGTCGAGATATTGGCCAACTGCCACATTGAAGGCACGCATATCGGTTCGGGCGCCCGCATCGGGCCATTTGCCAGGCTTCGCCCGGGTGCGCAACTTGGGACAGGTGTTCACATTGGTAATTTCGTTGAAGTCAAGAATGTGAAGATGGGGCAGGGCGCCAAGGCCAATCATCTGGCATATCTGGGCGACGGCAGCGTTGGCGACAGGGCCAATATCGGCGCAGGCACCATTTTTTGTAACTACGATGGCTTTTTCAAACACCAGACATCGGTTGGAAAAGAGGCCTTTGTGGGATCGAATTCGGCACTTGTCGCGCCTGTCACGATCGGTGATGGCGCGTATGTTGGATCGGGCAGTGTCATCACCAAGGACGTTAGCGCTGGCAGCCTTGCGCTAGAGCGCTCAAGCCAGGTGGAGCGTCCAACGTGGGCTGAAAAATTCCGGCTGATGATGAGCAAGAAGAAGAAGGCAGAGGCCAAAACCTAGACAAGCATTTTCCGACGAAGTGGACACCGGTTTGCCGTAGAAGATGCGGCCAAAACAACAAGCTAAACCGTTAGATTTGGCCGCCGGCAACAAACTGACGAAAACTAAAACAACCACAAAGTGAGCACTGAGGCATGTGTGGCATCGTTGGAATTCTCAGCACCGAGCCGGTCGCGCTGGATCTCGTCGACGCGCTGCGCCGCCTTGAATATCGTGGCTACGACAGCGCCGGTATTGCGACGGTGGAAAACGGGCACCTTGGGCGCCGCCGCGCCGAAGGCAAATTGCGAAACCTTGAGAGCCGTCTCGCATCAGAACCGCTGAATGGCCACATTGGTATCGGTCATACCCGCTGGGCAACCCACGGACGGCCCATCGAACGCAATGCCCATCCACACATGACACCGCGCGTTTCAGTGGTGCACAATGGCATCATCGAGAACTTCCGCGAATTGCGCGAAGAGCTGACGGCTGCCGGACACGTCTTCGAGACGGAAACCGATACCGAGACGGTGGTACATTTGATCACCGACCAGATGGACAAGGGCGCCGGCCCGATCGATGCCGTCAAGTCTGCGCTGAAGCGGTTGCACGGCGCCTTCGCGCTGGCAATCATTTTTGCCGGCGAAGACAATTTGATGATGGCCGCCCGGCTGGGCAGTCCGCTGGTTGTCGGGCATGGCGAGGGCCGGATGTTTCTTGGATCCGACGCCATTGCACTTGCGCCATTCACAGACACCGTGACCTATTTGGAAGAGGGCGATTTCGCGGTTCTGCGCAACGATGGCGTTGAAATATTCGACCGCGACGAGAACCCCGCCCAGCGCGTGCCGATAAAATCGCAGGCAAATGCGCTGCTGGTCGACAAGGGCAACCATCGTCACTTCATGGCCAAGGAGATCCACGAGCAGCCCGAGGTCATCAGCCATACGCTCGCACATTATCTTGATATGGCGGAGGGACGAATTCATCTGCCTGACATCGGCATTGATTTGTCGTCGGTGCCGCGCGTCACCATCTCGGCATGCGGAACGGCATATTATGCGGGTCTGGTCGCCAAATATTGGATTGAACGCTACGCGCGCGTTCCCGTCGAAATCGATATCGCTTCGGAGTTACGCTATCGCGAGGCGCCCTTGCCCCAAGGTGGTCTGGCGATCTTCGTTTCGCAGTCAGGTGAAACAGCCGATACGCTTGCAACGCTGAGATACTGCAAGGAGCAAGGCCAGCGCATAGCTGCGGTGGTCAATGTTCGCACATCAACGATCGCAAGAGAAAGCGATGTCGTGCTGCCGACGCTTGCCGGCCCGGAAATCGGCGTTGCATCCACCAAGGCGTTTACCTGCCAGTTGACGGCACTTGCCTGCTTTACGTTGGCGCTGGGGCGTGCGCGCGGCACGATCGACGAGGCAACCGAGCGCACGCTCGTCAAGGAATTGATGGAGGTGCCTCGCCAGATAGCCGACCAACTTTTCGATGAAACACAATATGAGCACCTGGCGCACCTCTTGGCGAAATCCAATGACGTGCTCTACCTGGGTCGCGGCATTTCTTTTCCCCTGGCAATGGAAGGTGCGCTGAAGCTCAAGGAAATTTCATATCTGCATGCAGAAGGTTATGCCGCTGGCGAACTCAAGCATGGACCAATTGCGCTGATCGACGAAAAAGTCCCCGTGATTATCGTTGCCCCGCGCGATGGGCTGTTTGAGAAAACCATATCCAATATGCAGGAGGTTGCAGCCAGGGGCGGCCAGATTGTGATGATTTCAAACGCCCTGGATGATGACGTCGGTTGTCCGCTAACGGCTCATATCAGAATGCCTGATGCGCACGATTTCACCAATCCGATCATCTACGCTGTGCCCATCCAGCTCATCGCCTACCATACCGCTGTACAAATGGGCACTGACGTCGACCAACCACGCAATCTGGCCAAATCTGTAACAGTTGAATAGGACTGCAACTGAATAAATTTGCCGCTGGCTAGCGCATTTTCCGACGAAATCGGACACCGGTTCGTCGAAGAAAATGCGACCAAACAAAAAGCTAGAGCTCGATCCGATTCCATCGGATGGGAAGGTGTTCTAGCCAGGATTTGAGTTAAATATTATCCCCAGGAGTGCCATTATCCGGGCATTAGTCCGGCCATGGAATTGCCTCCTGTTGCTGCTTGACATAGGGTTTGAGTCGGTAGCGGCGGGCAGCGATTTTGGTACTATTGTCACCATTGGTACTAAAGTAAATCGAGTTGGATGCCAGGACTGGGACCAGTGGCAGGCAAACAAAATACGGGGCAGGGGCTGGACACGATGACCCATGCAAAACGTCAACTCGCCAACGGGCCAGCCGTCGCGCCCGCTACAATTTTTGCAATTTTAATTTCTGGGTTTTTGCCACTGGCGGCAATTGCCGCGCCAACGGACACGACGACTGCCGCGCCTACGCGTTCAGCACCCATGGGTAAAGGCGAGCAGGCATTAAAACGCGGTATCGCCGCATACCAGAAAAATGCCTTTGCCCTCGCCGTCGGTGCGTGCAGCTCAGCCTTGTCCAGTGGCGGGTTAAGCACCCAGGACACCGCAAAGGCACTTTATTACCGGGGGCTCTCATACCGGCGCCAGGGGCGCGCGGCACTGGCGATCTCAGATCTGACGAACGCGTTGTGGTTGAAGGATGGCCTGGATGGAAAGGAGCGTGCCGATGCGCTCGTCAACCGTGCGGCGGCCTATAAAGCAGCAGGTATTGCAGATCCCGGTGCGCCGCAAGCGCGTGAAGCATCCGCGCCAGCTTCCCCGGCCGGCAGCTCCGATGATGGCATCACGACGGCGGCGCTGACGTCATCTGAGCCCGCCGCCAGTGCGCCGACGCCATCAAGTCGCCCAGCCAACAGTACGGCAAGCCAAACGCCGCCGGCACAATCGGCGCAAACACCTGCGGCACCCGGCCAGAGCAGCAATCCGCTTGGTGGCATTGGCAGCTTCTTTGGCAACCTGTTTTCAGGTGGTTCCAGCCAGCAGGCCGCCAACGCCCCGTCCACGGATGCACCAGATCCTGCGAACGAAGTGACGACGGCTTCCACTGGTTCTTCCGCGGTTTCTTCCTGGTCCTCCAGTACTCAGGTGCAGTCAGGACAGTTTGCTCCATCGCAGCGCAATCAAAATTCAAGGCCCCAACCGCAGCGCACTGCGGCGTTGGCATCCCCAAACACGTCGTCCAAACACAAGGGCAAATACAAGTTGCAGGTTGGTGCGGTGCGGTCGCGCGCGGAGGCGGAGCGTCTGGCCAAACGGTTCGCTTCAGAGCATGGCAATCAGATTGACGGCCGCGCCCTTGATGTGCAGGAGGCCGTTTTTGGCAACATGGGAACGTTCTATCGCGTCAACGTCGGGCCTTATGCCTCGGCCAAGGAACCCGACAAGCTGTGCAAGGCGATGCGTGGTTCGGGATATGATTGCCTTGTCGTGACGCACTGATAATCGAGATGCACGCCACAGATAAAGCTGAACATCCCATTGGGGTCGACATCATTCTGCTCAAGTGCCAGTGACGCATTCCAGCATATGTAACTTGACGAAACCTTGCCGATCTGATCCCATCCGCCGCCATGCAAACGCTTCGCCAAGGACTGACACTGCTTCTCGCCGCCGCCCTGGTCTGGGTTGGCGTTGCGGGCGGGCTTTTGTCTGCCAACGCAGCCAGCTCTTCGAGCGCGGCAAGCCAAAACCAGCATGCACACAACTTATTTATGCAGCACGCGCATCATGACGCGACGCTAAGGCCAGATCCAGTTCCAGAGGCCAGCGCGCATCAACAGACCAACCGTGACTGCGCTCGTTCGTGTCTGGGAAGCGTTTCGGCGAAGCTTGTTCCCGCTGCAGTCAGTCTGCAGCCGCCTCACTTGATAGCGGTGATGGTCGCGTATTGTGATCCGACCAGCATCATCAGGGCCAGCCGCCCTGTATCAGCCTTCTCGCCAAGTGCTCCACCTGATTGGGCAGGCGAGCCGCCCACAGGCGCCGCGCGCATCTTAAGCCGCCACTCTCATTTGAGAATTTGATCTCCTGAAGTTTCCTTCGGGGCAGCGGGTGTCGACGCACACTCCGCTGTCTTTGGCGCGCGCTTCGTCGCGACTTTATACCTTTAGGAGACTGAGGATGTTTTCCAATTCCAGAGCATTTTCCGACGAAGTGGCCAACGGTTCGTGGCAGAAAATGCGACCAAACAAAAAAGCTATAGCGCTGATCCGATTCCATTGGATCGCAATGCGCTGTGGGGCTGGCCTACTTCGAACCATCGGCATTGCCTTGGTTGTGGCGTTTGCGACGACCGGCTTCTTGCCCGCTGCAAGCACGTACGGAGAGGCAGTGGCTGCTGAGCAATCAAAGCCTGCGGATGGCCAGAAATGGACCTGTCCAATGCACCCCCATTACATCGCCAATGAGTTTGGTCAGTGCCCGATTTGCGGAATGGACCTTGTTAAACTCGACACAGGGGGAGGCGGCGGTTCCAACGCCGCATCCAGTGACGCTCCAGGCCGCACCTCAATTGTTGTGGCGCCTCAAATGCTCCAGACCATGGGGGTGCGCCTAGCCAAGGCGGAAAAGACAAACTTCGGCCGGATCGTGCGCAGCTTTGGCATCGTCGCCGATGACGAGAGATTGCAGACAGAGCTTACGGCACGGTTGGAAGGCTGGATTGAAGACCTGAAAATTCGCGCCGTCGGGGATCAGGTAAAAAAAGGGGATCTGCTGTTCACGCTGTTTGCGCCGGAGTTCGCCGTATCACAGCGCGATTATCTTGATGCCTTGAAGGGTCGTGACGGGTCCCGCATAGCCTCCATCAAGACGCGGCTATCGGCATTTGGCATGCAGGACCGCGCGATTGATGAGCTTGTTCGCCACGGTCGCGCAATGGAGCATGTGCCGTTCTACGCCGACCGTGACGGTACCGTCGCCATGATCGACCTGCGCCCTGGCAGCTACGTCAAACGCGGCACGATGTTGACCCGTATCCAGGATTATTCGCAGGTTTGGCTGATGGTGTCGGTATCGGAATGGGATCTCGGCTTCATCTCACCGGGAACGCCCGCGCGCATCACGTTTCCAAATCTTCCCGGCCGTCAGGTGCTCTCCAAGGTCGAATATGTCTACCCGACAGTCGACGCAAAGACGCGAACAGGAACCGTGCGTCTCGTCTTGGATAACGCTGATGGGCAGTTGCGCCCTGGCGCCTATGCCGACGTGGCATTCGAAGTCGCAACCGAGCAGCGTCTTGCCGTCCCCACCGAAGCAATTCTTATGAGCGGTGGTGACCGCTACGTCGTTGCGTCTCTGGGCGAAGGCCGTTTTGAGCCGCGCAGCGTCACCACGGGTCTTTCGTCGGGCCGCTGGACGGAAGTGTCCGGTGAGATCAAGGCTGGCGACCAAATTGTCGTTTCGGGGCAGTTCCTCATCGATTCAGAAAGCGCGCTACGCGAAAGTTTCCGCAAGCTGGAGCAGTTGCAACTCCCGCTCTCCATGCTGAAATTGACCGATGCGCAATTCGCCATGGTTGACCATTTCGTCGACGCTGCACTCTATCTGCACGAGGCGATCTCCGACGGCTACGATGTTGATCCCAAGTTCCTGCAACCGGCCATAGAGGTGAAAACGCAGCTATGGCCAGCGTTCCAGAATACGCAGCTCGCCTACGTCATGCAGGATAGCGTCGCTGCTCTTCAAAAAGCGCAGGCCGCGCGCACGTCGACTGAGGTAAAGGCCGCCCTTTCAGATCTTGTCGCATCTTTACTGCCGTGGATGCGTGACGGCGCCCCCCAACACTACGACGGAAAGAAGCTTTCTATCTACCGCGAAGCCGGTGGCGAACGGCACTGGGTGCAATTTGCGGGAGTTCCCTCCAACCCCTATGGCGATGGCAAGGCGGAACTGGTGCCATGGCCCCAGCCAGATGCGGCAAAGGATTCGGTAACGCCTGCAAACACGGAGGAGCATCGGGAAAACAAACCTGCGGCGATGTCGCCAAACCAACCCGCGGCCGGTCATCGGCATTGACGTAGCGAGAAGACCGGAGCGCCCCTGAAATGTCAGTCGATACAACCGATCACACCGGCAAGGATCCCACGAAGTCATTCGTCGCGCAGGTGATTGCCTGGTCCGTTGCCAACCAGCTTATCGTCATAGTAGCGGCGCTGGCGCTTATCGCAGCGGGATGGCTTGCGATCCTTCGCACACCGCTCGATGCCATTCCCGATATGTCTGACACGCAGGTGATTATCCGCACCGAGTTTGCCGGCCAATCACCACAGATCGTGGAAGATCTCGTCACCTACCCCTTGTCGACGACATTGCTCGGCCTGCCGCGGACCAAAGCTGTGCGCGGCTACTCGATGTTTGGAACCAGCTTCGTCTATGTGATCTTCGAGGACGGGGTCGATCAATATTGGGCCAGAGCCCGTGTAATCGAGGCATTGTCAAAATCGTCAGGATCGCTGCCTGCGGCAGCGACACCGCAAATAGGCCCTGACGCAACCGGCGTTGGATGGGTGTTTCAATATGCGCTCATAGACCGGTCCGGACGCCATGATCTTTCGCAGTTGCGCTCGCTGCAGGATTGGTTCTTGAAATTCGAACTCGCGACCGTACCTGGCGTTTCAGAGGTGGCCTCGGTTGGCGGTTTTGTAAAGGAGTTCCAGGTTCTCATCGATCCCAACCGATTGAGAGCCTACGACATTCCCATTTCAAGAATCAACGCAGCCGTGCGTGCAGCATCCAGCGATGTCGGTGGACGAGTTATCGAGCAGGCCGAAACAGAGCTGATGATCCGCTCCACCGGCTACATCAAAACCATCGACCAGTTGCGTAACGTCGTTGTCTATTCGAACGCGGGAACTCCTGTTGTCCTGTCCGACATAGCAAACGTGATCGAGGGGCCGGAGTTGCGCCGCGGTGTCGTGGAGCTTGATGGGCAGGGTGAAGTGGTCGGCGGCATCATTGTCATGCGTTCAGGCGAGAATGCGCTTAACGTAATTGATGCCATAAAAAAGAAGATCGCGACGGTACAGGAAGGCCTGCCCAAAGGCGTCGAGATCGTTCCGGTCTACGATCGTGCTCCGCTGATCAAGGGCGCCGTCGACTACCTTTCAACGAAACTGATCGAGGAAGGTCTCGTAGTCGCTTTTGTATGTTTCATATTCCTGCTCCATGTCCGCTCGGCGTTTGTCGCCATCATCACGCTGCCACTGGGTGTGTTGGCAGCATTTGTCGTCATGTCGGCGCAAGGGCTGACGGCGAACATTATGTCACTGGGCGGCATCGCCATTGCCATCGGCGCCATGGTCGACGCTTCCATCGTTATGGTCGAAAACGCCCACCGAAAGTTATCATTGCTCTCCCAGGAAGACGCACGAGATCATAAAAAGCGCCGTGCCGCACTCGTGCTTGCCGCGCAAGAGGTCGGGCCGGGTCTGTTCTTCTCGCTACTCATCATCACCGTTTCATTCCTGCCTGTTTTGGCATTAACGGGACAGAGTTACAGGCTTTTCGCGCCGCTGGCCTTCACCAAAACCTACGCGATGGCGTTTGCAGCGCTTTTGTCGGTCACGCTGGTGCCGGTGCTCATGTTGTGGCTGGTGCGCGGCCGCATTCTGCCTGAGGAGAAAAACCCGCTGAACCGCGTGTTTGTGGCGCTTTATCGTCCCATGTTGCGATTGGCCTTGAGAGCACGTTGGCTGGTGCTCATCGTGACACTGGCCGTCACGGCGTCGGTCGTCATTCCTTTGATGCGCATGGGCTCTGAATTCATGCCTGCGCTTTATGAGGGTGAACTGCTTTACATGCCCACGACGCTCCCGAGCGTTTCGATTACCAAAGCCAAGGAAATTCTTTCGCAGACGAACCGGCTTATAAAAACGGTGCCCGAGGTTGAGCAGGTCTTCGGCAAGGTCGGCCGAGCCGATACCGCAACGGATCCCGCACCCATTTCGATGATCGAATCCTGGATAAAGCTGAAACCAAAATCTGAGTGGCGCACCGGACTGACGGTTGACAATTTGATTGCCGAACTCGACCAGCGCACGAAGATGCCGGGTCTCGTCAACTCCTGGGGCTATCCCATCAAGATCAGAATGGACATGATATCGACGGGCATTCGCACCCCTGTCGGGATAAAGATTTCCGGCAACGATCTGGCTGTAATCGAGCGGGTCTCATTGGCGGTGGAAGCTGCCGCAAAGAAGGTGAGGGGAACGCGCTCGGTATTTGCCGAACGGGTGCAGGGCGGCCGCTACCTTGAGATCCGCCCCGACCGACGCGAACTTGCGCGCCGGAATATCGATATGGCGGCGTTTCAAACCGTAATTCAAACGGCGCTGGGGGGTATGAAGCTCTCAGAATCGGTTCAAGGCCGCGAACGCTACAACATCATTCTACGCTACGATCGGCCCTTCCGTGAAACCAAGACGGACCTCGCCGAGATCCTTGTGCCAACGCCGGCAGGTCAACACATCCCCTTGAAGGAACTGGCCGAGATTGCCATCACCGACGGTCCGCCGATGATCAAGTCGGAAAACGCCCGCCTTACCGGCTGGGTGTTTGTTGATATATCCGGTCGCGATATAGGCAGTTATGTCAACGAAGCACAGCAGGCCATCTTGCAAAGTGTCGACCTGCCACCCGGCTATACGATCACATGGTCAGGGCAATTTGAACAAATGCTGGAAGCACGCCGCCGCCTCGCCATAACAATTCCCGCGGTTGTGCTTACCATTTTCGTTCTTTTGATGCTTCATTTCGGACGCCTCGATCGCACGCTCATCATCATGTTGTCATTGCCGTTTGGCCTGGTCGGCGGGCTGTGGGCGGTAGACCTTGCCGGCTACGACATGTCGGTTGCGGTGGCGGTCGGCTTTATCGCGCTCGGCGGTATCGCGGTGGAAACGGCGATCGTCATGCTGCTTTACCTCGACCATCAGGTGCGCGCGCATCCTCCTGCCACATTGGCGGACCTGGTGGAAGCTATCATGGCCGGTGCGGTCATGCGCGTGAGGCCCAAGCTGATGACCGTGCTGGTCATTATTGCAGGCCTCCTTCCGATCTTCATCACCGAAGGATTGGGTAGCGATGTCATGCGTCGCATTGCGTTACCCATGGTCGGCGGCATGGTTTCGACGACGGTTCTGACTTTGATCGTCATCCCGGTCGTCTACATGCTGTGGGAAGGCCGACACTTCCGCGGCAAGACATGGCGAGCACAAAATGCGCCGTCAGCCAAAGAAGCCAAGTCATCACCAGCGCCCGCGAATTAGCGGGAGCACTTTTCACTGCCCCTCGATCCAACAAAGGAGAATACGAATGAGGAAAACAATTCTGGCCATTGCAGCGAGCCTTATCGTTGCGTCGCCGGCCGTGGCGCAGGAAATGAAAATGCCCATGGATCACAAGGGCCATGGCGATATGCAGCACATGGAAAAGATGGAACACAAGGACGTGGCGCCTGGAACCGAGGCCGAAGGGACAGGCATTTTGAATTCGATTGACGCAGATAAGAAGCAGGTCAATGTTTCCCACGACCCAATGCCTGCGCTCGGCTGGCCAAGCATGACAATGGATTTACCTGTAACTTCCAAGGTTGATCTGGGCAGCCTCAAGGCTGGCGATAAGATTGCATTCAAGCTGAAGCTGGGACGCGACAAGACCTACCGGGTGATCGAAATCACACCAGCGCAGTGAGGCAACAACAATAGAGCGCACGACGCTCTAGCTTCTTGTTTGGTCGCATTTTCTTCGACGAACCGGTGTCCACTTCGTCGGAAAATGCTTGCCTTCAGTGGCTGGCTTTCGTTCACGCCCAAAGCCCTGTTTCACGGCATGGCGCGTGAACGCATGGACTCGTAAGCCTGCATGTTGGCCAAAGCGACCCGCAACACTGGCGCATGAAGCTGCGCGGTGCGGGCGCGGGCCAACATGTCGCCAATAATGTGTTCATGTTCGGTGGCGCTGTTGCGCTCCATGTCACGCAACATCGACGCGGTTCCAGATGAGCCCTTTTCCGTTAGAATTGAAATCATAGTGTTGAATTCATCAGGACGGGGCGTGTGGCCGTTGGCCGAAGCCGTTTTCACGCATTCTTCGAGCAGCTCACGCATGAGTGTCTCGCCCTCGTCAGCCGCCATGATCGCGCCGATCGGCGCGCGCATCAGTGTTGTCAGGCCGGCGTAGGCTGTAAGGAACGTGAACTTTTCCCACAAGTCCTGCATGATTGCTTCACTTAAGACAGGGGAGAAGCCGCCGCGCTCCAACACGCGATGCAGTGTCCTGGCCGCCTCGACTTGGTTTGACGATCGCGCGCCAAAAGCGAACCGTTGCAGGTCATTGAGATGCTGGATTTTGCCCTCAGCCGTCATCGTCACACCGATATGGCAGAGGCCGCCAAGCACACGGTTGAGCCCGAAGCGCTCATCAAGACTTTCCAGGTGCCGCACGCCATTGAGTAGCGGCAGAATGAGCGTGTTCTCCCCGACTGCGGGAGCAATGGCTTCCATCGCACTGTCGAGATCATAAGCCTTGCACGATAGCAAAACGGCATCAAAATCGCTCGTTGCTTTTGTTGTCGTAGAGACGTGAACATGAACGTCGCCAAGTGGACTGTTGATGTTCAGTCCATCGCGCGCCAGCACTTCTGCGCGCGCTGGGCGGACAAGAAATTGTACATCCACACCCGCCGCCACAAGCTTGCCGCCGAAATAACCACCGACACCACCAGCGCCGAGTACAAGGATTTTCACAGTTCTCTCCAATCTCTTTCGCTAGAGCGCCCTTGACCACAAGCACCCGATCAATCCGGCCAGATCCCCACGCGGTGGGCGCGGTTATGATGTCGTTTGCCGCCAACCGGCTGTGGGAAAGTACCCGGTCGTCGCAGGTTGCCAGTAGCGATTGTTTTACGAAAGCACTACGCAAATTCGCGTTAGTTCGAATTAGTTCGAATTCGAACTATTGATTTAATCGAGTTCTAGGCTCGATTTGCCATGCTTAAGCCCTTGTTCCGACACGTGCGCAAACCAAAGTACGGCGGAATCGGCGTCAAAATGGGCCTCACGCGAGGTCGAGGGAATTGGTGGGTTATGCAAGTTGAAGCGGCGATAAAAAAGCTGGGCGTCCGCGCGCGGCTGCCGTTCCCGGCGAGCCAATGTTGCTGGGAGCGCGCTCATGCGCTGGGTACAGTTTCGGTGGTCGCACTGATGGTGGCAGGATGTGCATCCGCACCCTCATCGACATCGGTTGGTTGGTCACAATCGACTTCGCTTTTTCCGCCATCCAAGGTTCAAGTGCCTGCAAGCCCGCGTGTTGCGCATGGCCGGCAAATTCCGCGCGGCGGCGGTGTTTTCAAGGTCGGCACACCTTATACGGTCGCAGGCAAAGCCTACGTGCCACGGCATGAGCCTGAATACGACCGCGTTGGACCGGCGTCGTGGTATGGCGATGCCTTCCATGGCCGCAAAACCGCCAACGGTGAAGTTTTCAACAAGTACGCATTGACGGGCGCACATCCCACGCTGCCAATGCCATCTTATGTATATGTGACCAATCTTGAGAACGGACGCACAGTATTGGTTCGCATCAACGACCGTGGCCCTTATTCGCGCGGACGAATCGTCGACCTGTCTCACGAAGTCGCACGGCAGTTGGACTTTGAAAGCAGGGGAATCGCGAAAGTCCGCGTGAAATTTGCCGGACGCGCACCAATAAGCGGTGATGACAGCAGAGAGCGCAACTTTCTGGCCCGTCAGCCATGGGCGTCGAGGCGCAACTTTGCCATGCGTTGACCTGCCACCGGGGACGTGCCGCCACCTGGGCAATCAACACGGACATACACCTTCGCACACCTGATTCGTTGGCCGATCAACCACTTTTCGACACGACTTCAATGCAACGCATGAACGAGAATATTCTCTCAGCGTAGAAATTTCACCATGGCTTGATCCCAAGGCAATTGACATCGCGCCCCCAGAGACAGGATAGTCGCACAGAATTTTTCAATCCAAGGACACATGGGCCAGCACATTGCCTGAAACAGCCGCCATGCGTCGCAAGTCTTTCTCATCGCACTCCATGTTGGCCGCCCTCGCCATGGTGTGCATCTTGCTGGCCTCACCGGCCACTGCGCAGAAATCCACCTATGTAACCAAGGCCGAACACGCGATCCTCATGGATGCCGATTCGGGAGCCGTTCTCTTTCAGAAAGATGCCGACGAACTGACGCCACCGGCCAGCATGAGCAAACTGATGACGCTCGCTGTCGTGTTCAAGGCTCTGAAGGAAGGCGTACTTAAGCTCAGCGACGAAGTCACGATGAGCGAGAACGCTTGGCGCACAGGTGGCGCCCCCAGTGGCACATCTGCAATGTTCGTTCCGATAAATTCCAAGGTGACTGTTGAAGAACTGTTGCAGGGCATCATCGTGCAGTCGGGCAACGATGCTTGCATTGCGTTGGCCGAAGCGCTGGCAGGTAGCGAATCCGGATTCGCGCGCGTGCTCACAAACGAAGCGCGTCGCATCGGTCTTGAAAAATCGACCTTTCGAAACTCAACCGGGCTGCCGGCAGAAGGCCATTTGATGACAATGCGCGAGCTTGCGCAATTGTCCCGGTTCCTGATCAAGGAATATCCAGACCGGTTCGCGTTGTTTGCGCAAAAGGAGTTCAGGTATCGCAAGCATCGCTTCTTCAATCGAAACAAGTTGTTGTTTCTGGATATTGGTGCAGACGGCATGAAGACCGGCTATACGGAGGCTTCCGGCTACGGCATCGTGGGGACGGCGTTGCAGGATGGCAAGCGGCTGATCGTTGCCGTCAACGGGCTGAAATCCGGCAATGACCGTGTCGAGGAAGCGCGCAAGCTGTTGGAATGGGGTTTTCGTTCGTTTGGTGCATTTGAGCTGTTCGGTGCTGATCAGGTCGTTGGCTCAGCCAGGGTCTGGGGCGGAGACAGTTTCTATGTACCGCTGGTTGGTAAAAATGGTGTCTCAGTCGTACTGCCGCGCTATCCAGCCAATCAGAGGCTGACGGCAGAGATAATATACAAAGGTCCATTGAAGCCACCGGTTCGGCAAGGCGACCAGGTTGCGACCCTGCGCGTCACGTCCTCGACGTCGGCGGTAAGTGAAGTGCCTCTATATGCCAAGTCTGACGTTGCCAAGGCGGGGGTCATGCGCCAGGGCCTTGACAGTCTCATTCATCTGGCCCTGGGCTGGATACATATCGAACTTTAGTGGCCTGCCTGCCTAGTGTGGCGTCGCGCCTTAGTTGATCGATGTTGCGGCACGCTGGGTATCAACGAAGGCGCGATAAACGCCACACTAAGCCAATGATTTTGCTAGTGGCCTTCATGTCGCGCCAAAATTGCATGCGGCTGCGGCTATGTTTCAATTTTGGCGCGACAGGCCACTAGGGGCATCGACTGATAATCCGGATTTGGCTGTCGCGGCTGGAACTTTGCCAGCAAGCACGCATGAAAAGATCCCCAAAACATGCTCTATGCTGCCAGGATGGTGACTTTGGCAACCGGACGCACGCGGTCTAAGATTTATGAAAATCGGGCATTTCATCACTTTTGAAGGCGGTGAGGGGGTCGGCAAATCTACCCAGGCCCGACTGTTGGCAGATCGACTGAAGGTCGCCGGACATGTCGTGGTTGTAACGCGCGAACCAGGCGGCACGCCACTTGCCGAAAAAATTCGCGACCTTATCTTGCAACAACGGCCAAAATCGCCAGAAGCCGAGTTCTTGATGTTTGCAGCCGCCCGCGCCGAACATCTCAGCGCCGTTATTCGCCCGGCCCTTGAAGCTGGGCAGACCGTGATTTGCGATCGGTTTATTGATTCCACACGTGTCTACCAGGGCGACGTTTTTGGTGTCGAGCGAGCCTTGATCCTGGCCGTCGAGCAATTGGTCGTCGCACCGACCATCCCAGACCTCACAATCGTTCTTGATCTCGATCCAACCGTAGGGCTGAAACGAGCCGCAGAACGGGGAACCCTGAGCCGCTACGACAAAGCCCGCATCGAAATTCATGACGATTTGCGGCAAGGGTTCCTGACCATTGCCCAGAGTGAGCCAGACAGGTGCGTCATAATCGATGCGGCGCGCAGTGTCGATGTGATTGCCGCCGATGTCTGGACGGCAGTTGCAGCACGCCTTGTTCCCGCTTGTGGGTAGGTGAGAGATGGCACGTGCCCCCGCCCTACAGGAAATAGAGGCCGCGCCGGAGATCGACCGGCTTGAGGGCTTCCCGCATCCCAGGCAAACCGTGGCGCTGTTTGGCCATGAGGACGCAGAACGCACTTTGGCCGCTTCAATTTCATCAGGACGCATGCATCACGCATGGCTCCTGACTGGGCCTGAAGGCATAGGAAAGGCGACGCTGGCATATCGTGCGGCTATTGCCGCATTGGCAGAACCGTATGAACGAGACGCCTTTGGCGAAAGCCTGGCCATTCCAGCCGAAGCGACAGCCTCCCGGCAGGTTCGCGCCATGTCGCATGCCGGCCTGCTCGTTTTGCGTCGGCAATACAACCTCAAGGATAAGCGCTTCCCACAATCCATTTCTGTCGATGAGGTGCGCAAACTGCGGTCCTTCCTCGGTCATAGCAGCGGCAGCGGCGGCTGGCGCGTGGTAATCGTCGATTCGGCTGACGAACTCAACGTCAACGCCGCCAATGCACTACTTAAATCGCTGGAGGAACCACCGACCCGAACAATATTTCTGCTGGTTTCATCCGAGCCCGGCCGCCTTCTACCAACCATTCGCTCACGCTGCCGGACACTGGCACTGGGCCCGTTGGGCGACAAAGCCATTTCGCGTGCTGCAAAACAGGCGCTGGACACGGCATCTGCCGCTTTGCCCGATGGCGAAGAGATGGCAACGCTTTTGAGATTATCTGACGGCAGCGTCAGGCGTTTTCTGAGCCTGCTCTCGGGAGGCGGATTGGACCTCTATAAGCAAATTTACGCGTTACTGGCCGCGCTACCGGAGGTCGATTGGGCAAAGCTCCACAAGCTCGCCGATACCCTTTCAGGCGCTGCCGCTGAGGTCCGGTTTGAGCTTTTCTTTGAACTGCTTCTGGCCCAGATCGCCAGGCTGGTCAGGGTCGGTGCCACTAGAACAGGCGATGAGGCGGATATTCGCCTTGCCGGGCGCCTGGCGACACCTCAACGGCTTGCCTCCCTTGCCCAGGTGTGGGAAACAGTGGCCCGCGAAAAGGCGGATGTCGTTGCCCTCAATCTCGATCGCAAAACTTTGATTTTGCGTACAGTTTCACGTCTGGAGGCGACCACCCGCTGAAGGCGCCGCCCGCGTGCGGTGACTGAATGCGAGGAGACGCCTTATGAGCAGCGCTGACAAACCATTCTACGTTACAACCCCCATCTATTATCCAAACGCCGAACCCCATTTCGGCCATGCCTACACGTCCATCGCCTGCGACGTGCTTGCCCGCTTCAACCGGCTGGACGCCCGCAAGGTCTTCTTCCTGACGGGTACCGACGAGCATGGCCTCAAGATCAAACAGTCAGCGGCCAAGGAGGGGATAACGCCGCAGCAACTTGTTGACCGGGTCTCTGCCCGTTTTGCAACGGTGCTGACTGCCTTCAACATTTCCAACGATGATTTTATCCGTACCAGTGAACCGCGCCACCATCGTTCGGTGCAGGAGCTATGGCGGCGCATGGTCGCCAGTGGCGACCTTTATCTCGACAGCTATGGTGGCTGGTATTCGGTGCGTCAGGAAGCCTTCTTCAAGGAAAGCGAAACCACAGTCGGTGAGGACGGTATCCGGCGTGAACCACTGGGCTCGCCCGTGGAATGGGCGCAGGAGCAGAATTACCGCTTCCGGTTGTCCAGGTATCAAGACCGGCTTTTGCAATTCTACGACGAAAATCCGGATTTCATACTTCCGCAAGAGCGCCGCAACGAAGTTGTCTCATTCGTCAAAGGCGGGCTTGAGGATTTGTCCGTCTCGCGGTCCTCACTCGACTGGGGCGTTCCCGTTCCTGATGATCCCGACCACGTCATGTATGTCTGGATCGATGCTCTGACCAACTACATCACCGCAGTGGGATTTCCTGACGAAGACAGTGAGACGTGGAAAACCTTCTGGCCTGCTGATGTGCATATCATCGGCAAGGACATCCTGCGTTTTCACGCCGTCTACTGGCCGGCGTTCTTGATGTCGGCCGGATTGCCGCCGCCAAAGCGCGTTTTTGCCCATGGGCTTTTGCTGTCGAAGGGCGAGAAGATGTCGAAATCCGTCGGCAACGTGCTCAACCCCTTCGAGATGGTGGAAGAATTCGGCGTCGACCAGATGCGCTATTTCGCCATGCGCGAGGTCCAGTTCGGCGGAGACGGCAGCTACACCAAGGACGTACTCGTCAATCGAATAAATGCGGATCTCGCCAACGATCTGGGCAACCTGGCACAACGCTCGCTTTCAATGATTGCCAAGAACTGCGACGGCAAGGTTCCAAGTCCTGGCGAACTCACAGATGCGGACAAGGCAATTCTAGCCGCTGCAGATGGCGTGATCGACCAGGCCCGCAGCGCAATCGAACGACAAGGGATTACCCGGTATCTGGATGCGGTGTGGTCAGTCGTGGCCGATGCAAACAGGTACTTCGCCGGCGAGGAGCCGTGGGCCAAAAAGAAGACAGATCCCGACCGCATGGCAACAATTCTATACGTTACGGCGGAAGTGGTGCGGCAGATCGCAATCCTGACCCAGCCAATTACACCGACGGCCGCGGAAAAGTTGCTCGATTATCTTGCGTGCGACACAGCCGGACGCCAGTTTTCTGCGCTGGGCGAGGCGGGCCGATTGAAGCCAGGAACGGAGCTGCCGGCGCCACAAGGTGTCTTTCCTCGCTATGTCGATGCCGATGCTGAGGGCGCCAAGGGCGGTGGCGGAAAATCAAACAATGGCACAAAGGGCAAGGCCAAGTCGTAATGTTCATTGATCACCACTGTCATCTCGATTTTCCGCAATTCGCCGAGGACTTCGACGGCGTCATCCAGCGCGCAAAAAGCGCTGGCGTGGGCGCCATGGTTACAATTTCGACGCACGTGAAGAAGCTGGACACGTTATTGGAGCTGACCACGCGCGATCCCGACATTTATTGTTCGGTTGGTACGCATCCCCACAATGCCGACAATGAAATGCATATTGGTACCGACGACCTCGTGCGTCTGGCAACGTCGCACGACAAGATCGTCGCCATTGGCGAAGCGGGGCTAGACTACTTCTACCAGAAATCGACACGAGAAAATCAGGCCGAGGGCTTCCGTCGGCATATTGCAGCGGCACGAGAAACCGGCCTGCCACTGGAAATACACACACGTGATGCCGATGACGATTGCAAGGCGATCCTGGAAGACGAACACGCCAAAGGTGCATTCCCAGCCATCCTGCATTGCTATACGGGCGGCATGGATCTCGCCATGCGCGCAGTCGAACTGGGGCTTTATGTATCGTTCACCGGAGTCGTTAGTTTTAAGAAATCCGATGCGCTACGTGAGATTGCCAGGGCAGTACCCCTCGACCGGATCCTGATCGAAACGGATGCGCCGTATCTCGCGCCTGAGCCGTTCCGTGGCAAGACCAACGAACCTGCATTTGTCGTGCACACAGCAGCGGCAATTGCCAAAGCACGCGGTATTGAAAGCGACGATATCGCAGCGGCTACGACGGAGAACTTCTTCCGGCTGTTTACAAAGGTGAAACGGCCTGTGGCATTTCCAGCCAGTCACGATTGCGTTGCTGTTGGAGGCATGTCCGGCAAATGACCACGCATCGACTGACTATTCTGGGCTGTGGTTCTTCGGGGGGTGTGCCACGGATTGGCGCAATGTGGGGTCGCTGCGATCCGGAAAACCCCAAAAACAGGCGGCGGCGTTGTGCCGTGTTGATCGAGCGCTTTGGCAAATCAGGCGTAACGCGTGTCCTGGTCGACACCCCGCCCGACATCCGCGAACAGTTGCTGGAAACACGCGTAACGCATCTGGATGCAGTCATCTATACACACGATCATGCCGACCACACGCATGGCATCGACGACCTGCGTATGGTCGCCTATGCCATGAAAAAGCGCATAGATGTTTGGTTTGACCGGCCTACGCGACACAGCCTTGTCACACGCTTTGGCTATTGCTTTTCCACCCCTGAAGGGTCGTCCTATCCGCCAATACTCGTTGCCCACGACCTCAACGGTGGCGACAGCATTACGGTTACCGGCGCTGGTGGGCCTATTGCCATCGAGGCCATCGAGCAAGTGCATGGCGATATATTTTCGCTCGGTTTGAAGGTCGGCAGTGTTGCCTACTCGCCCGATGTTTCATCGCTATCAAAAGAAGCTCAAACGCGGTTGCAGGGTCTCGATCTCTGGGTGGTCGACGCTTTACGGCATACCGCGCACCCCAGCCACTTCAGCGTGAAGGACACGCTGGGCTGGATCGAGCAGCTTAATGTGAAACGCGCCGTTCTGACCCACATGACAGGCGATCTCGACTACGACGCGCTTAAACGAGAGCTCCCCTCCAATGTAGAGCCCGCGTACGATGGAATGGAGATATTGTTCTAGATCGCGTTCACGTTTCACGGAATCGCGAACGCGATCTATTTTCTTTTGCTTTGAGCATGTTCTTCACGCCAAACCGCGTACACTTCGGCTGAACATGCTCTAAGAGCCGGAACAATCCCAGACTGAAATATTCCAGGCTCAGGTCTCAGCGCCGACGCTGCTGTCGTGCTTGGCAAGCCATGTGCGCGCATCGAAGATTTCACCATTCGCGGTCTGCGAGGCAGCAGCCACTTCTAGAAACAACGGCGCAATGTCTTCTGGCGAGGGCAGCGTTTCGGGATGCTCCCCAGGGAAGGCCTTTGCCCGCATACTGGTTGCCGTCGGGCCCGGATTTATCAGGTTCACACGCACGGGCGAATTGACAAGCTCACAAGCCCAAGTCTGCGCCAGAGCCTCCACAGCAGCTTTTGAGACGGCGTAGGGGCCCCAGTATGCATGGCGGCCCGAAGACGCACCCGATGTGACGAAGACCGCACGTCCGGCATTGGACAAACGCAACAGCGGCTCCAGTGTCCGGATCAAACGCCAGTTTGCCTCGACGTTGACTTTCATGACGAGGTCCCAGGCGTCGGCCGTTACGTGTGGCAGCGGCGATAGTGGCCCGAGGATTCCCGCGTTGGCGACCAGCACGTCGAGTTTGCCCCAGCGCGGGTAGATGGTCGGGCCGATGGCATCGATGCTGTCACCTTTTCGAAGATCGAGCTGCAGTATCGTTGCCGACCCGCCGCCAGCGCGAATCTCATCATCCAGTTCCTCAAGCGCAGCGGTAGAGCGGGCCGATATTATGACGTGGGCACCTGCCTTCGAAAGCGCCAATGCAGCCGCACGGCCAATGCCGCGAGATGCGCCGGTGACGAGGGCAATGCGTCCGGAAAAGTCAAAAGTATCAGGCACGACGAGGAGGTTCCGTTTCTGGCGCCACGGCGGTCAAAATTGCGGCCGCCAAGCGCATGTATCTACGACACAAACGTGTCTATCCGCAGCCGCGTCCTAGGGCAAGGCCACTGATGAACGCAGCCCTCCCGACTTTTGTGTACATCTTTTTGCGTGTTGGCGGCGCATACCGCCCACCAGCCGGGAGCCGATCAGTGCGCAGCACCTGCGTTGGTTGGCTCATGGGATGGCTCGATAAGCTCCTTGACCGTTTCCTGAGCCTTTTTCAGCGTTTCGTGCCCGGTATTTTTCGCCTTTTCGACGTGGGGCTTTGAGCCTTCTAGCGCTTTGGATGTAGCTTCCTGCGCCTTTTCAAGGAGAGGCTTGGTCTTTTCGCGGGCTGCTTCCGACACATCGATCAGCTTGCCAACGGCTGCAGCCGAGAGCTCCTTGGTTCGCTTGAGGACAGAAGACAACAGCCCGTCGCCCGACTTGAGCTTGTCGGCTGGCATGTCACGGATCTGTTTGACCATGGCCGCGTGCGCCTTGGCAGCTTTGGCATCGGAAATTCGTTGCTGCGCGCCCGTGAAGATGACCAGTGGTGTACACGCAGTGATGACCTTTGTGCCTTTCTCTGTCCAGCGCGCATCCATCACTTCCGTTTCCTTGGCGAAATACACTGATCGCCCGTCGATCGAAGCCGACAGAATATTCCGGTCGATTACGGGAATGAAGTGCCCGCCCAACCGGTTGACGAGTTGGAAGCGCGGATTGTCAGGGTCGGGAAACTGCACAAAAACCGAGACCGTGTCGTCAGCAGACAACGCCAGCCGGATGGCTTCGTCCACATTGGCGGTGTGACGAACGCTAACGGCATGGGCAAGATCCATGTCGATCGACTGGAGATAGCGGAACGTGCCCGAGCTGCCCGAATTTTCATCGGGAAGTATGAAGCGCAATTCTTCAGCGCGGGCAGCAATGTCACCAAACGTTTTCAATTCGGGATTGCGCGCCACTGCAAAAAGGCACTCGTGCACGTCACCTGAGCGGATGGTGGAAAAAGCACGGCCGTTGGCGAATTCCGGACGCGCCAACGTCAATACGTCCAATTGGGCAAATCCGATGTCGCGCGGACTGGCTGCGACGCGCTTCATGTTATCCAGGCTACCCGCAGAAGGCGTGCAGGTGTAGCTCTGTCCCGCTTTCTCCAACGCGTGAGAAAGCGTTGGACAAAAGCTCATATGGTAGGCGCCTTTTTCCCCGCCTGTATGAATTCGTTTGGTGTGTTTTGCCTGCGGTTCGGCCCGTAATGGCGGCGTCGTTACCAAGCCCACGAGAAAACTGGCTTGAATAAATGATGCCAACACGAAGCTAAGCCGTCGTGCCCAGGGGGGTGCACGCATGAACATCTTCTCCCGCTCATTAAGGTGAGGAGCAAAGTCTTAGGTTGCACGAAGCGCGGGCGTCTGGACGCGTTCACACTGAACATAGCGAATTTCAGTGCGAAGATGCGACACGCAGTGTGATTTCGCGCTACGTTACAGATGAGTATGGCGCTTGAATATGACGATTCAAGTCGGCTTGTTAAAATATATACACAACCCGACAAACAGCGTTGCGCGTTTGCACGCTGTATGACCTTTCAGACGACTTCGGCAAGCAGCGACAATTGCTGTGGCGGGCCTTTCTGATCGCCGTTCTGGTCGACCAGCAAGGTGGGGTAATGGCCGGTAAAGCAATGGTCTGTGAATTGCGGCGCGAATGGATCGCGGCGGTCATGTCCGACGGCGCGGTAGATGCCGTCCACAGAAAGGAACGCCAGCGTTGTCGCTCCCATGAACGCGCGCATCCCTTCAAGGTCAAAATTGGCGGCGAGCAGGTCCTCGGATCGTGGTGTATCGATGCCGTAGTAGTCGGGATGCGTGATCGGTGGTGAGGCAATGCGCATGTGCACTTCGGCAGCACCAGCCTCGTACATAAGTTCGACGATCTTCTTGGAGGTCGTACCGCGCACGACGCTGTCGTCAATCAGGATCAACCGCTTGCCGCGAATGACGCCACGATTGGCGGAGTGTTTGAGTTTGACACCCAGCGCGCGAATGCGTTGTTCAGGTTCAATGAACGTCCGCCCGACGTAGTGGTTGCGAATAATGCCAAGCTCGAAGGGAACGCCAGATTGCTGGGAGTACCCAATTGCCGCTGGAACGCCGCTGTCAGGAATAGGGACAACAACATCGACTTCGGCCGGGCTTTCCCGCGCTAGTTCGATGCCCATCTGCTTGCGTATATCGTAGACGCTCTTGCCAGAGATGATGCTGTCAGGTCGGGCAAAGTAGATGTATTCGAAGATGCACGGCTGAGCAGGGCGCCTGGGAAATGGGCGGTGGCTTTGCAGTCCCTCGTCGGTAATGACGATCACCTCGCCGTTTTCCACCTCGCGCAGAAATTCCGCACCGACCATGTCAAGTGCACAGGTTTCCGACGCCAGCACATAGGCTGAGCCGATTCGGCCGATGATCAACGGACGAATACCAACCGGGTCGCGCGCGGCGATCATCATGTCGTTGGTCAGCCCGACCAGCGCATAGCCGCCTTCGATCTGGCGAATGGCATCGATGAAACGATCAACGATGCGTCCCTTTGTCGATCGGGCGACAAGATGGAGAATGACCTCGGTATCTGAAGTCGACTGACAGATGGCTCCCGACTTGATGAGTTCACGGCGGACGGCAATGGCGTTGGTCAGGTTGCCGTTGTGCGCGATGGCAAAGCCACCGGTGTTGAGATCGGCGAACAACGGCTGAACATTGCGCAAAATTGTATTGCCGGTTGTGGAATACCGGTTATGGCCCACCGCCATCCGGCCCTTGAGCCGGCTCAGTACATCGACCTTGTTGAAATTATCGCCAACCAGACCCATGCGCCGGTCTTGATGGAAATGCCGCCCATCGTAGGTGACAATACCTGCCGCTTCCTGGCCACGATGTTGCAGGGCGTGAAGGCCCAGGGTGGTCAAGGTGGCAGCGTCCTTATGGCCGAAAACGCCGAAAACGCCGCATTCTTCGCGAAGCCGATCATCACCATAACGGGAAAAGCCTGGGTCGAAGGTTTCGGGGCTGACTTTTACCGCCTGCCCATCCGCTTCGGGGTCGAGGTGTTCCATCGCCGTCTCCCGGTCGCCGTATCGCCGTTTTCAATCGGCTAGCTGAACCGTTTGCCCGATTTCAGACTTCGAGCCAGGGCGGTTCAGGTCCGCCGCCACGTGACACTTATATGAAATGACACCGGCTGCGCCACCCCTACGTCGAATTCTCTTTGCGGCATTATGAACCCTTGTTGATCGCCTGGGGGTGCAGCTTGCTCTCCTGGAGGCGCGGTGGGCTCGGTCAGCGACGAGGGGACGACCCGTATCAAGATATTCTTAATGGAGTTGCCCGCCGACTGAATATAGGGCAGCGATTGGGAATTTCTAACCCATGGGAAGGATGTTTCCGGGTTGCGCGGATCGACCATGAAGGCTTCATAAAGCATGTAGGGAATGACGATCAGGATGAAGCCCCGCGCCACCCCGAACAAAAAGCCCAATATTCGGTCAACCATGCCCACCCGGCTGTCGAGGATCGAATCGGAAATTCGGGCCGTAATCAGATGTACGACGATGAGAACGATCAGGAAAATTACCGCGCCCACCGCGATCTGAGCGATCTGGACTGGCATTTGAACCTGCTTGGCCAGGTCCTCCGCAATGGTCGTTGCAAATCCCGACCCAAAGCTTCCTCCGCGTTTTCCCCCGTATTTCTCCGGATCGATGATCGCATAAAAGGTTGCGGCAAAAGCCACGATCCAAGACAGAATTGACAGCATTTCCCGTGCGAACCCACGGTACATCGCCAAAAGGGCTGAAATGAAACAGACGGCCAGCAAGGCGACGTCGAGATAACTGAGGGGGCCGATCATCTGTTCAATCCCTGATCATTTGACTGAAGCGGGCGACGTAACGCGTGGCTTTGCCCGGATTGTGCGCGTACACGGCGTTGCAGGCAACGCGTCTGAGCCTGTGCAACGCTTTTTGTTGCGCGGTGTCGAGTTTGGACGTCAGAATCACGGCGTTAGTGCCTCCGCCAGCGCCTTCAGGTGGTCAATGCGCTCGATGTCCAAGGTCAAAGTCGTGTTGTCAATTTCGCCTGAGGCCGGAACCACCGCTTTGGTGAACCCGAGCTTTTGAGCTTCCTTCAGCCGGGCCGTCATGTGTGCTGCGGCACGAACGGCACCCGACAGCGAGATTTCACCGAAGTAGACGTGATCGGGAGGCAGCGCAACACCCGAAAATGACGACAGAAGGGCGGCGGCGGCAGCAACGTCACCGGCCGGTTCTGCAATCTTAAGCCCACCCGCAACATTGAGGTAGACGTCGGCTTGCGCAAATGACAAGCCACAGCGGGCTTCCAATACGGCCAGTAGCATTGACAGGCGGTTGGCGTCCCAACCCACCACTGCGCGGCGTGGCGTTCCCAACGAGGAGGGGGCCACGAGCGCTTGAATCTCAACCAGAATCGGGCGTGTCCCCTCCATGCCTGCAAAAACTGCGGCACCCGGGCTGGCGCTGTCCCGGTCGCCAAGAAACAATTCGGATGGATTTGGCACTTCCCTCAGGCCGGACCCGGCCATCTCGAACACACCGATTTCGTCTGTTGCGCCAAATCTGTTTTTCACCGCACGCAGGATCCGGTAGGGGTGGCCACGGTCTCCTTCGAAATACAACACGGTGTCGACCATGTGCTCGATCACCTTTGGCCCCGCGATTTGCCCATCCTTGGTGACGTGGCCGACGAGTAGGAGCGCGGCGCCATGACCTTTCGCATAGCGGATCAGCGATTGCGTGGCTGCGCGCACCTGGCTGACGGTACCCGGCGCGGCTTCAAGCGCGTCACTCCACAGCGTCTGGATTGAATCGATAACAATGAGGTCGGCGCGTTTTTCGCCGCCGATTGTTTCGATGATGTTGGCCAGATTGGTTTCCGCGGCGAGCGCAACCGGGGCATCCGTGAGACCCAGCCTTTCGGCGCGCAGCCGCACCTGGGCGGCGGCTTCCTCGCCTGAAAAATAGATCGTGCGACGACCCGCGCGCGCGACGGCGGCAGCCAATTGCAGAAGGATCGTTGATTTGCCAATACCTGGCTCACCTCCGATGAGCAGGGCTGAGCCTGGAACGATGCCACCGCCCGTAACCCGGTCCAGCTCGACGAAGCCCGTCGTAAACCGGGGCGCTTCTTCGCTTTTACCCTGGAGGCTTTCCAACACCGTACGCTTGCCGCGTGCCGCCTTGGCAAGGCCGGAGCCGGGCACCGCGGCCACCGCCGGTGTCGCCTCTTCAACGAGCGTATTCCATTCACCGCAACTTGGGCATTTGCCTGCCCAGCGCGTTTCAATACCGCCGCAGGACTGGCAGACATATGTGTTGCGGGCAGGTTTCGCCATGGTGCTCAGCCCCCTGCGCCAACATAAACGCGGTGGAACCGGTGACGCAGATTCGTCAGCACTTCATAACCAATCGTGCCCGATGCTGCTCCCAGCGCCTCGATCGATAGATTTGGGCCGATCAACTCAACCAAGTCTCCAGGTTCAGGCGCAGGCTGGAGATTTGTCACGTCAATCGTCAAAAGATCCATGGAAACGCGTCCGACGATGGGCGCCGTTTGGCCATTGATTGCAACGTATGCTGGGGTTGGCGAGGGGATAGCAGGCGGTGATGCAACTTTATTTTCGCTTGCACGGGATAGGTGCCGGAACAAACCATCGGCATAGCCTGCGCCAACAACGGCGATCCGGCTTGCGTCCTGCGGTGTCCAGGTTGCCGAATATCCCACCGTTTGCCCCGGAGCGACATCGCGAATTTGAAGTATCTTGCCATAAACCGCAACGACAGGTTCGACAGGTGTCGTGCCGCCGGCAAAAGCCTGTCCGCCATAGAGCGCATAGCCGGGACGGACCAGGTCGTAATGGAATGGTTTGCCCAGCATCAGGCCATCGGACGCCGCCAGCGAACGCGCTGTGCTGGGCAGAAGTGGAGCCAGTTGATTGAAGATGTCGCGTTGCAGTGCGTTCTTGGGATGGCCGGGATCGTCAGCGCAGGCAAGATGGCTCAACACCAGCGTTACATCGAGCCGGTCAAGCAAATGCTGGCCCGTGACGAGGGACTGGATTTCGCTGGCCGCCAGCCCCAGTCGATTGAGGCCGGTGTCAACATGCAATGCACTTTCCAGGCGATCGTTCCGCGTTTGAGAAAGAGCAGACCATTCCTCGATCTCAGGCAGGCTGGATAACACGGGGATCACACGAGCTTCGCGCACAGCTTCGCCTGCACCTTTAACGATGCCATCAAGCATGTAGATCGAAGCGCTGGGTGCCAGTGTGCGCGCTTGAATAGCTTCATCGAGTGTCGCCACGAAGAATGTTGCGCAACCCGCGGCGCTAAGCGCTGGGATGACGTGTTCGGCACCAAGTCCATAGGCGTCAGCTTTGACCACCGCGGCGCACTCCGCCGGCCGCACCAGATCTGAAAGCGCCTTCCAGTTTGATGCGATACGATCCAAATTGACGATGACGACACCGGTTGCGTGAGTAGGCACCCGTTCAAGCAGCGCTTGTCCTGGGTCGTTGTGCACGGTGCTTATCATGCGTTGGGTCACACGCTTACTGGTCCGGATGGTGGTAGTCGGGGGCGAGGTTGCCAAAGCGCGTATATTGCGACTCAAATGACAGCGCGACAGTGCCGACGGGACCGTGGCGCTGCTTGCCGATGATTACCTCCGCCTTGCCGGACACGTTCATCATCTCCTGTTGCCAGCGCAGAAATTCCTCTGTGCCTTCACTCGGCTTCTTGCGCTCGACATAGTATTCCTCGCGGAACACAAACATCACAACATCGGCATCCTGCTCGATTGAGCCCGACTCACGCAAGTCCGACAGTTGCGGACGCTTGTCGTCGCGTTGCTCGACCTGACGTGAAAGCTGCGACAAGGCAATAATCGGTACATTGAGTTCCTTGGCCAGCGCCTTCAGTCCGGTGGTGATCTCGGTGATCTCTTGAACACGGCCAGCGGACGCTGATTTGGACGAACCGGCAAGAAGCTGGAGATAGTCGACGATCAAAAGTCCGAGCCCGCGCTGGCGTTTCAATTTCCGGGCTCTGGCTGCGAGTTGAGCAATGGTGATGCCGCCGGTTTGATCAATATAAAGAGGAATCCGGCTCATTTCCTGGGAGACATCAACGAGTTTGCGAAACTCCTTCTCGTCAATCATGCCGCGCCGGATCTTTTCAGAACCGATCTCGGCCTGTTCCGCAAGAATACGCGTTGCGAGCTGCTCTGACGACATTTCCAGCGAAAAGAAACCGACTACCGCGCCATCCACGACTTCGTCCATGCCATCGGGGCGTTGCTCGACCTTGTAGTTGCGCGCAACGTTGTAGGCGATGTTGGTGACGAGTGCTGTTTTCCCCATCGAAGGACGACCAGCAAGAATAATAAGGTCGGAGCGTTGCAGGCCGCCCATTTTCCTGTCGAGGTCGGTAAGGCCGGTGGCCAGACCAGAAAGATGGCCAGCCCGCTTGAAGGCGCTGTCGGCCATGTCGATTGCAGCCGTCAGTGCGTTGCCGAAGGTGACGAACCCCTGACCGTATTTGCCCTGTTCGGCGAGCGAATAAAGCCGGCCTTCTGCTTCCTGAATCTGCTCTTCTGGTGGATGGTCAACGGGCGAATCGAATGCCGTGTTGACCATGTCTTCACCGATCATGATCAGGTGCCGGCGCACGGCAAGATCATAGACCGTGCGGCCATAGTCATGCGCATTGATAATCGTCGTCGCGTTGGCAGCAAGACGGCCCAGATACTGGGGCACAGTCAAATGCTCGTCGATCGGCTCGGCGTTCTCGAAGAATGTCCTGAGCGTGATCGGATTTGCCTGTTTACCCGCACCAATCAGTTTGGCAGCCACTGTGTAGATCTCGCCGTGCAGCGGATCGTAGAAGTGTTCGGTTTGCAGGAACGAGGTGACCCGGTCGAGTGATTCGTTGTTCACAAGGATCGCGCCCAGCAAAGCCTGTTCGGCCTCGATGTTGTGCGGAACCTGCCGGAAGGATATGGGCTCGTCAGCTTCCGCAACGGCGCGGAGCTTGTCGGCTGGGAGTATTGCGTTTTGTGCCATGTGCCTGAATTTAGTTTGAGTCGTGCCCAAGGTAGAGTGTGCCGGCGTCCGGTTGGCCCAAGCATTTCAGTTCATGCACACTACACACAGGCAAAAAAGATTCAGCTTGTCTGGTGCGAATCAAGTCGGCGACTACCGCAACTGGATTACGTTGTTCTGACGCCTCTTGATGGTGTTGAAAGTGCACGGCTAGTGTGGCGTCGCACAGGAGGCCTTGCAACCCAGGCCCGCCCGGTTGCCACCGCCAATGATCACGGTTCACGTCATATGCGAGCATATTGCAGCAAAACGCCCGGCAGCGAACTGCCGGGCGTACTGGCTAAATAAACTTCGAGTTGCAGCTGGCCGTGGCTGGCTGGATGCAGCCTCAGGCCCGGTCGTCTTCGCCTTCGCCTTCCGCTTCAGAATCAGCAAGCGCGTCTTCATCGAACATGTCTTCGTCCGGGTTGAAGGTTTCAAGGTCAAGCGCCTCGTCCTTGATTACAGTGACGTCCTCACCGCGAGCCTGGCGCTCGGCTTCATCCTCGGAACGCGCAACGTTGAGTTTGACCAAAACCGAAACTTCCGGGTGCAGGGCCACTTCGACCTCGTGGACACCCAGATTTTTGATGGGACGCTCCATGACCACCTGGTTGCGGTCAATCGTGAACCCACCTTCGGTTACAACCTCCGCGATGTCGCGCGTCGATACCGAGCCATAAAGTTGGCCAGTGTCGCCAGCCTGGCGGATGGCGATGAACGTCTGACCGTTGAGCTTTTCAGCCACCTGCTCGGCTTCTGACTTCTGGGCCAGATTGTCGGCTTCAAGTTGCGCACGCTGGCTCTCGAATTGTTTGCGGTTTTCGTCCGTCGCCCGCAGCGCCTTTCTCTGCGGAAGAAGAAAATTGCGCGCGTATCCCGCCTTCACGGAGACGACATCGCCCATCTGGCCGAGCTTTGCGATACGTTGCAGCAAAATGACTTGCATTGGTCTTGTCCTTGTTTGTTAGAGTTCAACAGGCGTGGCCTGGATTGTTCGTTTTTTGGTAGGAATCACGATTGGAAAACGCGGGTTCGATTGCGCATTGCCGATGTTGGAACGGCTGATCAACTCGAATTGTCGGGAGGAGGTCGCGGTGGTGGCGGCAGGCTCTTTGCACGCCCGCGAATGGAAACGATCCCCTCCACCAAGCCAAGCAATGCGATCAACACTGAGATGCCGGTGCTCAAAACCAGCAGCACCACATAAAGCGCCCACAGCGCAAACGACCGCCACGGCTGGCCGCGCGTGATGTAGTGGATGACAGCAAGGCCCATGAGCACATACGCAAAATAAAACGCGCCTGAAAATGCTGACGCACCAAGAGCCACATAGCCAGGGATGAACGTTGCCAAACTGGCAACTGCAAGAATGAGTGGCGTGAAGCGCGGAAAGCGCATTGAGGGAATGTCCGGCCATGGCCGTGGCAGCCGTCCCGAGGCCAGGGCAATGCGCCCTGCAAGCCAGAGATTGAGAAGCACTGTCAGCATCCATGACAGCGCAGTGGCTGCAGGCAGGATATACATGCCAACGTCGACCAGCCGTTCAAGATCGGCATCGCTGAGCGCCTTGCCGCCGTTGATCGACTCAAATTGCGCCTTGAAGACTGTCTCGACCAGCTTTTTGACTTCCTGACGCAGGGTGTCGAGGTCGGGTCCAATCAGGACCATGGCAATCAGTGCCATCACGCCGGATATTGCTGCTGCCCATACAACAATACGTCCAACCGGATACCATTCGAGTCGCGTGTTGGGATCAACATCTGGACCCGGGCCGGTCGCCGGCCGATTCAGGGTAACGAGGTACGTCAGGATAATTGACGGTATGGCCGGTGAAATAGCGAATATGGTGGCCACTTGCACCGTCGTCAGCACGGCAGTTGCAAGGGTGCCTGCAATTGCCGCGATGACAGTCGTGCCCCAGCCCCAGCCGAACCCGGCCAGAAACAGCGGCAGAGGTGTAAGCAGGAACAGCAGAACCCGCATAGGCACCGAGCCGGTGGTCGCCGAAAGAAAGACCACGGCCGTGACGATGCCAGCAGCAAAGCCGATAAGATAATTGCCACGCATGTTGCTCGCTGTCCCGCGGGGTCCGCGGTTAGAGACGCTGAAGTTTCCTTCAAGGATGCGTCCCAACCATGCCATTCAAACTCAAGAAACTCCGGTCTGAGCCGAAGCTGACCGGAGTGCCGTGTTCAGTGTGCCATCCTACTTGACGACGTAGGGAAGCAGCCCAAGGAAACGGGCGCGCTTGATGGCACGGGCCAGTTCACGCTGCTTCTTGGCGGAAACCGCCGTTATGCGCGAGGGAACGATCTTGCCACGCTCCGATACATAGCGACCCAGCAGGCGCACGTCCTTGTAGTCGATCTTTGGTGCGTTAGCCCCGGAAAACGGGCAGGTCTTGCGGCGACGGTGGAAAGGCCGGCGCGGCGCGGATGATGTTGATGCGATCTCGGCCATCTATCAGCCCTCCGATCCGGGGTTGGAATCACGTGGTGGGCGAGCACGGAAGGTCGATCCTTCACGGTCTCCGCGCGGCGGACGGTCTCCGCGTGGGCCGCGTGGGCCACGATCTCCGCGGAATCCACCACCGCGGCCGCCACGACCTTCGCGCTCGTCGCGATCACCTTTGCGCATCATCACCGATGGTTCGGTCTCGTGCTCTTCGACTTTGAGTGTGAGGAACCGCAAAACATCGGTCGACAATCCCATGCGGCGCTCCATCTCCGCCACCGCGGCAGGCGAGGCATCGATGTTGATCATGGTGTAGTGGGCTTTGCGGTTCTTCTTGATCTTATAAGCGAGGGACTTCAGTCCCCAGTATTCGGTCTTCGCAACCTTGCCGCCATTTTCCGTGATGACGTCGGAAAATTCCTTGGTCAGGGCATCGACCTGCTGGTTGGAAACGTCCTGGCGGGCCAGGAAAACATGCTCATAAAGCGGCATGTGTCAGCCTTTCTCGTTCGTGTTGTCCGCTTCGGCGCAGAGCCTCTCGACAGGCCTCGGAAAGGCCCTCGAGATCCTTGTCAGAGTGGAGACACGGGGAGAGACGAGGCAATCCCATCTTGGGCCACCTCATGGAACGATGCGCGCTGGGCTCAGTCGTCTAACCACCTAGGGTGTGTCAGAAATCCATGCCTGGACGGGAATCGCACCTCTCCCGTTCAGCCTCCAACCGAAACGGGGACAGGCGGTTTATAGGGGTGTTTGATAACGGAGGCAAGCTGCAATTTCGCTGCGCGAAGGCGGTTTGGTCCAGAATTAATTGCGTAAAATCAAGCGCCTCAGGGAAAAACAATTTGGATGCTGAGACCAGGGTCACAACCCAATTTAGCCGCGTTGTGAGAGCTTGGTTCCCGCCTCAATGGGAATCCATCTGATAGGAGAATGGGATGAACGTAACGACTAGGTCAGTTGTGATTGCAATAGTTGCAGCGTTCGCACTCAGCATTGGTTCAGGCGCCGGGTTTGCCGCGGCGAAGGGCAAGGGTAAGGGCGCCGGTCAGTCCATTGCTCCTGGCCAATCAGGTATGTCGGGCATGGCTGGCGCGCCTGGACAGACGGGCAACAAGCCCGCTCACCCCGAAACACGGGGCAGCAAAGTATCCAAAGACTGCGCAAAGATTGCCGATCCAAAGCTCAAGGACGACTGCGTAAAAGCCATCAGATAACAATCCGCGCGACGTGAGTTCTAGTGCCCCGGCTGAGAAATCGGCCGGGTTTTTCTTTGCCCAGACGCTGGTTGGGTACCGTTGCGAATGGGCGGAAATCAGACCTTACATGTTCGCTAGCGGAATTCGCGGCAGCAACTTATCGATGGCCTCTGCAACATTACGGGTCATTGGCAAATGAGCCTTCTCCTTGCTCCAAACCTCTTGGAAGCGGGCTACGGTTTCAAGTGCTGTATCGAGCACCAGTTTTTCGGGTAGCTGGGCCTTGCCGGCAAGGTGGGAAAGTTCGTCGACTGAGAAATCATCGAACGACTTGGAGCGCGAAAAGTTCAGCGCAGACGAATCGTTGGGAATGTATGGAATGGTCGAGACGAAGTCGTAAGCAGGTGCCAATGCGGCATGCACACGGTCAGGATAAATGAGTGACCAATTTTTCAGATGCATATCGCCATTGCCGATCAACGTATTGAACGTCAGCCTTCGAACGAACTCTTGAAGTTCAAGGTCACCCGCTTCTGCGGCGATGACGGAGGCGATGTTGCGCATATTGGCGCGTTTGTATTTGTCGTCCGGTCGCACGCCGAATACCTGGGCGAAGTCCTCGATATGAATGAGTGATCCATCAGGAAGGCGGTCGAAGCGCTCAATGATGAATGATTTACCAGGCATCGTTTCGGCGCCATTCGGCAGGTTGGCGATCGAGGATGTTTCGACGAGGTCGATCCGCGGCACGTCTATGCCCACCCGAGACGCTAGCGTCATCATCGAAAATTCATTCTCCGGCACGCCTGGATAGGATGTCGAAGGCAATTTGACGATCCAGGAGCCGCCGATTCCTGTGGCCGGCACGGTCAGTCCGCCTCTGGGGCTTTCTACGGCTGAGAATTTGAGCTGAACACCGGCAAGTGAAAATCGCAGCGCATCCTCGTAACCACGAGGCGGCCCTTCGGTTGCCTGCATCCTGGAGCCATTACTGACATCGGGCGGCCAGGTTTCACCATCTGCAGGCATTATGGTGACGGCACCGGGCAGATCGCGCCCAAGCACCCACAATAAGAAGAACTCTCTTTCCGGGTTAACGCCAGCGCGCTGGGACAGGTAATCGCGAAGTCGCCCCTCCGGCAGCAAATTGGAAAAGTAGGGTTGAACGCGGGTTTGTACGGGCTTGAATGCGCTGATGAGGCCGCCAAGCGTATCCTTAAAGGACAAACCCAGCGTCGGACGGGCCGCATCAGCGATATATGCGTCGTTGAACGCAAAAAGTGTACGGTCACCGGGGATGCGCGTCAGCGTTCCGATAGGTTGCCCATAAAGCATGACGTTGAGAACGGTGATCTCACTCATCGTCATCCTCGTCGAGCGTATAGGCGGGTCGAGGGGAGGCTGCGGCTTCAACGGCGGTGAGGTTGTGTGTCAAGCGATTGCGCAGGGCATTGATCTCCCCAATCGCCCCGTCAAGATGGTCCCGCAACCCATTGGTTGCTGTGAGGTCGCCTCGCAGGTCTCTTAGTTGCACAGCGTGCGCTGCGGTCATTGGTAGTCGGTCAAGGGCCTGTAGTGCTTCGCGTAGCTGAAGGAGTTTGTCAGCGGATACATGACCGGTCGCTCCATGGGATCCAAGCCGTGTCAGCGCGTTCAATGTGCGCGCCAGTTCCGTGCGCGCCTCCGGGTCAGCCCGGCCAGATGCGTTGGCGCCCCGCGTGATCGACTGGACTGCTGCTACAGCCTTGCGTGGGATAAGGGCCAATTCCAGGTCGAGCGCATTGGCGATGGCTGCCAGGCTGGACAGGCGCAGATCCACCGCATCATTCTCGATCTTGGAGATGTGCGGTTGAGGCACGCCGGCGCGCTGGCTCAACTCGCGCTGGGACAGGCCCTTGGCCTCCCTGGCCGCTCGGAGCGTTCTGGCTATATGTGCGGTCGAGTACATTTCAGTTTGATATAGAAAAATATCTCTTAGAAGTCATGTGATGCGTTTGTATATATCGTAATCATGCGGAATGTCAACACATCGATATGTTTTCATGTCTCTAAAACGCATTACGATATGTAATGCTATATCAATCTTAGGAATTCTTCTTATCATGGCTGGTTGTGCAACTAGCTAGAGTACCCGACGAAGTGAACACCGGTTCGTCTTGGAAAATGCGATCCAACAAAAGCTAGAGCGCCGATCCGATTCCATCGGATCGGAATGCGCTCTAGTGTTCCGACTCTGACGCTTGATTCCCTGTCGGGCCCCGACGCGTCAGCCCGGAACCCTAGCATTCTCAATGTTTGTGTTCTGGATTCACGATCGTTTGACGACCTTCGCCCGGGAATCAAACGTTCGATCCAGAACACTAGCTCAGCCAAACATGTTTTAGCGGTCGGATCTCCTGATCGGCTCACCTGCTGCTTTTTCCGCTGCACGCGCTTCGTCCCACAAGGCATCCATTTCTTTGAGATCACTATCAGCCGGCGCCTTGCCCAGTGTTGCCAGGCGTTGCTCGATGTGCTGGAAACGACGGGCAAACTTTTCGTTGGCGCCACGCAAAGCAGCCTCCGGATCGAGTTGCAAATGGCGCGCAACATTCGCCATGACGAAAAGCAAGTCGCCCAGTTCTTCTTCAATGCGCTCCATGTCGCGCACGCTGGGCGTTGATGTTCGGCTGGCTCCGCGAGGATCAGCGGCAATGGCAACTTCTTCAAGTTCCGCCAGCTCTTCGCGCATCTTGTCGAAGACAGGAACGATCGAGGGCCAATCAAAACCAACTTTTGCAGCCTTGCTCTGCAACTTTACGGCACGCAAAAGCGCGGGCAGGGGCAGTGGCACATCGCCGAGCAGTGACGTTTCACGCGTCGGCAGTTCCGGTGTGTTTTGTGTCTCAGATTTATTATCAAACCCATGACGGGTTCCGGGTGCAAAGGTTGTGCTTACATCATCAGTCGCCTCCAACTTCTTGTGAAAGGCATCCTTCTCTGCCTTTTCCTCGGCTTTGATCCGCGCCCAGAAACCTGGTTGAGCACCCGCCGCGCGTTCTTCAGGCGTTCCAAATACATGCGGATGGCGACGGATCATCTTGCGCGTGATAGCGTCGACAACGTCATCGAAAGCAAACAGATTTGCCTCCTCCGCCATGCGGGCATGATAGACAACCTGCAGCAGCAGATCGCCAAGTTCTTCTTCCAGTCCCGCCATATCGCCACGCGCAATCGCGTCGGCGACCTCATAGGCTTCCTCCAGCGTGTAGGGGGCGATTGTCGCAAACGTCTGTTCAAGATCCCATGGGCAACCTGTAACTGGCGTTCTAAGTGCCGCCATAACACCCAATAGATCACCAAGCGTTTTCTTGTTTTGCGCCTGGCCAGCCTTGTCTGCGAGACTGGTGCTGGAGCTCGAACTCTTATCCATTTCAGTGTCGGTCATTGTTCGCTCGGCGTCCTTGGGCTAGTGTGGCGTCGCGCCTTAGTTGATCGATGTTGCGGCACGCTGGGTATCAACTAAGCCGCGATAAACGCCACACTAAGCCAATGATTTTGCTAGTGGCCTTCATGTCGCGCCAAAATTGTATGTGGTTGCGGCTATGTTTCAATTTTGGCGCGACAGGCCACTAGTGAGAGTAGGGCGCTCAGTTGGTTCAGCGCGAAGGCTGGCACGGGACTACCGCTTGGTCCTCCATGAGCGATGATGTGGCAACTTGAGGGGTATGGTCGACGTGCGCTTTATCGTCAACGCCCTGATCATGGTGGCAGAGATCGCCGCGGTCGTCGCCGTGGCATGGGCGGGGCTGCATTATCCGCTGATCTTTGCAGCCGTCACCGCGCTGATCGCATTCGCCCAGGGCATGCTTCTGGAACATGCGCGCCTTCGTCACGAACTGCCATTTTATTTCGGCTCCCACCACCCAAATGCAGGCCTCCTCATTCCATTTGTGGCGACTTCCAGCGCATTGGTGCGTGCCATTATAGGTGGTGCAGTGGCGCTTTTGACATTTTCAGGAACCGATTCGGTCAGACTGTTCTGGATCGCCGTGGTGTTTGGGATCACCCTATATCTGGCGGTCTGGCTCCTTCGCGGGATTGCACACCGCCTCGATGCCAAACCTGCGCGCTGGGGTTATTTTCGGTTAGCCGCACCGCTAGGCATCATCTATTCAGTTGGACAATGGCTGCTTGAACGCTTCGGTCAGATCAAGACGCCCAACCTGACGGAGATGGGGCGGACACTCATCTTCGATACACCCACGATCCCAACTGTGGAGCAGGGGAGCGAACTCCTTTTTCGCATGAAGCTCTACATCGACAGCGTCATCATCACACTGTTGAAACCGCTTGTCGGTACGGACTGGGCGCCGATTGTGGGGATAGCCATATCAGTGAATGTTTTAACCGGCTTCGTGATTGCCATCTATGCAGTGATGATTGGCGAAGCCGTCGTGCGAGCAGAAAACAAACTGCTGTGAACGTGGGTCGGGGAACGGTACATGCGGTTCGCAGCAACGCAAAGTATGCCGCGACTGCTAGAGCGCATTGCGATCCGATGGAATTGGATTGGCGCTCCAGCTACTTGTTTGGTCGCATTTTCGCCGATTCAAGCCTTTGAGCAGACCGTAAAGCCATGCGGCCGCGCCAGTTCATCACCATTCGCGTAAGACATATTATGGAAAATATCTATTGTAACCATATACAATTCAAACCATTACGAAATCACAAAAAATATGAGCGGTACGGATTTTCAAAGCAAACGTGTGTCACATCGCATTTTTGTCGTCGGCAGCTTTGTCCTCCGCCGACGACGTGTGTTTCGTCGCTGACTTGACGCAAATCAGCCTCAAGCAGCAATTCTACTTCTCGTAATTGTCAGCAACCAGTCTGTCCAACAGACGCACGCCCCAGCCTGAACCCCAGCTACGGTTGATGTCCGTGTTCTCCGATGCCATCGCCGTACCTGCAAGGTCGATATGCACCCAAGGCGTGTTGCCCACGAAACGCTGGATAAACGCAGCCGCCGTGCATGCGCCCGCCCAACGTCCGCCGATATTCTTCATGTCGGCGTTCTTGGAATCGATCATCTTGTCGTAAGCCTTATCGAGCGGCATCCGCCAGACCTTCTCACCGGTCGCGGTGGCTGCATCGCTAAGTTGTGCTGCCAATTGATCGTCGTTGGTGTAGAGCCCTGCGTATTCTTTTCCAAGTGCAACCATGATGGCGCCCGTCAAGGTCGCCAAGTCGAGTACGAAGCCCGGTTTGAAGCGGTCGATGGCGTAAGCAATCACATCGGCTAGCACCAGACGCCCCTCAGCGTCGGTGTTCAAGACTTCTATGGTTTGACCGGAAAGCGAAGTGACGATGTCGCCAGGCCTGGTCGCACTTCCAGATGGCATGTTTTCTACAAGGCCGATCAGCCCCACCGCATTGACCTTGGCTTTGCGTGCTGCCAGCGCATGCATCAGGCCGGTTACACAGGCCGCCCCGCCCATATCGCCCTTCATGTCTTCCATGCCCTGGGCCGGCTTGATCGAAATTCCACCGGTATCGAAAACGACGCCTTTGCCAACAAAACAGATCGGCGCTGAACCCTTTTTGGTTTTTGCGCCGTTCCACTGCATGACCGCAACACGCGCCGGCCGTGAACTGCCTTGCGATACCGCAAGCAGCGCACCCATCCCGAGCTTCTTGAGCTCCTTCTCCTCAAGAATATCGACTGTAACTCCGAGCTTCTTGAGCTTGTCGGCCTCAGCAGCAAACTCTACGGGGCCCAGCGTATTTGCAGGTTCGTTCACAAGATCACGGGCGACCATCACGCCATCGGCGACGGCTGAAAGTCGCTGGAAGGCTGCTTTTGCCTTGGCTGGTTGTGGGCAGTGGATTGTGAGGCTATGCAACCCTTCGCGCCGAGCGGCAGCCTTCTTGCCGGCCTCGACACTGGCAGGATCTGCACCGTTTGCGCCCGCTTCCTCGCTCTTGCGCGTTATGTATTTACGGAATGTGTAATGGCGAAGAACGGCCCCCTGCGCGACCATTGCCGCGATTTCGCTTGCCGTTTCCTCCGTGCCCTCGTCGATCTCAACGATCAGGCTGGCTTCTTCGCACTTGCGCGCAACCAGGTGACCCAGCGCATTGCCGCCAAGCAGAACCCAGTCTTTTTCCGCCTTGTCGCCAGGCTTGCCGCAACCAATGACGACCAGCCGTTTAATTGGGAGATCCGTCGGCGCAAAAATCTCGATCGCCTGTTTTTGGCGGCCTTTGAAATCCGATGCTTCGGCGGCTTTGGTAATGCTGCCTTTAGAGGTGTCGTCGAGCAAACGTCCAGCGCTGCCATAATTGGCGCCGTCATCACCTTCTCGTGCGATGAGGCCGGTTACTGCGTCGGTGCGTTTATCGAGAGCGGCAAAGTTGATCTCGAGGCGGTCAGTCATGGATCAAGTGACTCCATCATCTTGTAATTGTGGAATGGCGCCGGGGCCCCGGCGAAAGTTTAGAATTCGGTCTTCAGCGCATCTGGAAGCGGAAGGGATTAAGCCCGTGCGCTGGGATTGGGCAAGTGCCACAAAACTCATTGAATGGTCGCGCTCAGGCACAATGGGTTTACGTCAGGACCAACCGTCCTCACTGCGGCCCGCGGGCACTCTTAGCATGCCAGGCCCACCAAGTTGCAACTCAATGGACTTTGCGGCGCTCTTATCCATGCCTGTAAGGATCAATTTTTCGTTTTCGGATCAATCGATTGACCTGAAGCAGAGGGAAAAAGCACTGTGATTGAACCCTCGCAAGAAAACATGGAATCGAATTTTTCAAAGGTAGACAAAGCGAGCAAACCCCGGCCATTCACCGCTCAAGACTTCGCTTGTTTGAAACGCCAAATGATGAATTTATTGAACATTGTTTTTATGCTGTATGGCCATAACGCTTTTTGGGTCTGCAGCGAAGGTTTTCACGGCTGACGCAAGGCACTCATCCCAACGTGAATTCAAAACGTTAGCGGAAGACGAATTTCCGCCACCGTGATATGGGACGCGAAGGAACCGGGGGGGATTCTGCCTGATCGTGATAGCTCACTATCGGATCGGAGCGGGGGTAGAATGAGACTGATTTCGCGATACGTTTTCAGGCAAACCGCCAGCGCATTGACGCTGATTCTCGGTTCGCTTGGCGGTATCGTGTGGATTGCTCTGGCGTTAAAGCAACTCGACGTGGTGACGTCCAAGGGCCAGGACGCCTTGATGCTTATCAAGATCACGTCACTGGCACTGCCCAACCTTCTCGCGGTTGTCGCCCCCTTTGCCTTGCTCATTGCCACGATGCAGGTTCTCAACCGCCTCGGCAGCGACAGCGAACTGATCGTGCTGACGGCGTCAGGCTCACCTTCGTGGTCACTCGCGCGCCCACTGCTGGCATTGGCAGCAATCGTGACATTGGCCGTGGGATTGGTGAATAACTTCGTGCAGCCCTGGAGCCTGCAAAAACTCAAGGCCTACGTTGTCGAAATGCGCGCAGATTTGCTGACCAAGGTTATCCAACCTGGGCGCTTTTCCAGTCCCGAGCAGGGTTTGACCTTTCACATCCGTGCGCGTGACAACAACGGAGATTTGCGAGGATTGATTGTTGCCGATCGGCGCAAGGAGGGCGAAGACCGCATCTATCTTTCGGAAAAGGCTGAAATTGCCAAACAGGACAGCTCAGCCTACCTGGTGCTATCGGATGGTCACATACTGCGGGCACGCAGCGGCGAACCCTCTCAGGTCATCAAGTTCGACAGTTACGTTGTAGATCTTGACGAATTCGACAAACAAAGCGGCGTTGGCCCGGTCGATCAGAAGCCGCGCGCCCGCTACTTCAGCGAGCTGGTTAACCCTGAACCGGGCAGCAATAATTACCGGCGCTACTCGGGCCAATTTCGCGCTGAGTTGCATGAGCGCCTCGCTAACCCGCTCTATCCGCTTGCTTTTGTATTGATAGCGCTTGCCGCGATTGGCCAGGCGCAAAGCACTCGTGAAAACCGTACCGAACGGCTCGCGATCGGCTTCATCGTGGCAGTGGGTGTTCGCATAGCGGGGTTTGCCGTCAATACTCTCGTCGTTCAATCCGCAATGTTTGTTCCCCTGCTCTATGCGTTACCGTTAGGCGCCATCGCCGGCGCCCTGCTTTCACTCAAACGCGGCGCGCGGCCGCAAAGCCGGACGTCTCTATTCGACATGGTTTCCAGCCGGACGGCGACACTGCGCAAGTGGCTGCCCGTTCGGCGTCGCGCCCTCCTGGCGGATGGAGCGGAGTGAGCCCGAATGTCGGTTATGCCAGCGATTATAAGCCGCTACATCGCCAAGACATTCTTTTTAGGAATACTTGGCACGTTCGTTGTGTGTGCCTTGTTGATCTTCATGATCGACATGATCGAGTTGCTTCGTCTATCGGGCAAGTACGGCAGTGTTTCATTGTGGACGCTTTCAGGTCTCGCACTGATGCGGCTTCCAACGTACACAGAATTCTTGCTCAGCTTCACGATCTTGGTCGGCGCAATAGCGGCCTTGATGCACTTGTCGCGCAAAAGCGAGCTCACCATACTGCGCGCCAGCGGCATGTCGGTCTGGCAGTTTTTGCGGCCAGGAATGGTCGTAGCTCTATTGCTCGGCCTTTTGAGCGTCGCACTTTACAATCCCCTCGCCGCCGCCTCGCGTACGATGTCGGAACAGACCTACGCTGAAGTCTTTGGCAGGGATTCCAATTTGCTCGACACCGGCTCAAGCGGAACATGGCTGCGCCAGAACGGAGCTGATGGAGCATCAGTCCTGAGTGCGGGCGCCGCTCAGGACCGCGGCCTCAGTCTCACCGCCGTCACGGCGATCGTATTCGGCCCCGATGGGCGTTTCAAAGAGAGAATCGACGCGCGCTCCGCGGATCTGCAGGATGGCTACTGGAAGTTGCAAGATGCATGGGTTTCGCGCGACAATGCCGAACCGCAGCAGTTTGGCACCTATCTGCTCTCAACCTACCTAACGCGTGAACGTGTTTCAGAGGCATTGGGATCGGCCTATGCGAGTTCGTTCTGGGATCTCCCAGGCTTGATAGAAGATGCTGAAAAAGCTGCACTTTCGACCAGGAGCTTTGAGCTGCAGTATGCGACGTTGATGTCCCGGCCGCTGCTCGCCGTGGCGATGGTTCTTTTGGCGGCCACTGTGTCGCTCAGGTCATTCCGCGCGGGCGGCATCCAGACTATGGTCGTCGCTGGAATGATTGGGGGTTTTGGCTTCTTTTTGTTGGCCGAAGTGTCTCGGCAGCTTGGTTTGGCTGGACTGACGCCCGTGTGGGCTGCCGTCTGGCTACCGGTATTGCTGACGATATTCCTGTCACTGACGGTGTTGATGCACCAGGAGGACGGCTAGGAAATGCGTGCGACGCGGTCACCGCAAGTTGTATGCGGGACGTATCACGCGGGCGAAAGGCTCGCGTGGGCGTTCGTGCGCAACTGCGCGCGTATTGCAAGATCAGTCGCTTTGACCGCTTTGATGGCGGTCGCCCACGTCATTGCGGCTGCGGCCATACTTCCTGGAACTGCGGCGGCCAAGGATCCCAGCACCGTCACGCAGAAGTATTCCGGCTTTTCAAATACAATCGACGGCGGTGCTGCCACCTCACCAAGTGCATTTCCCGCAAAAAACGGAAACCCGTTCGGCAAGATCAAACCGCCTGACAAGACCCAGCCGCTAAACCTTCAGGGCGACCAACTTATCTACGACACCAACTCCAATAGCGTGATCGCCCGCGGCAACGTTGAAATCTACTATTCCAACTACATCCTGACGGCTGACGAGGTTATTTATGATCGCGGCGCCCAGACCCTGACTGCGGCTGGAAACGTCGTTCTCAAGGAACCCAACGGCAATATCGTTCGCGCTGACCGCTACACGCTGACCGACGATTTTCGGGATGGTTTTGTACAATCGCTTTCCGTGGTGGCAAGCGATGACACGCGCATTTCTGCAGATCGCGCGACGCGGCGCGAAGGCAATGTCACTGAGTTCGTGAATGGCAAGTTTACGCCCTGCAAAAGCGAAGGGGGTATGCCGCCGTTGTGGTGTATTTCTGCCGGCCGCATCATTCACGACAAGGAAGCGCAGACCATCACGTATCAGGATGCGCAGTTCAATTTGTTCGGGCAGCCGATTGCGTATGTGCCCTACTTCCAGCACGCCGATCCCACGGTAAAGCGCAAGTCGGGCTTCCTGCCTCCAAGCATCGGCACATCAAGCAACAGCCTCGGCTTTTATACCGAGGTGCCCTATTATTTCGCTCTCAACCCGAGTTACGACTTCCTGTTCCACCCCATGTATACGGCCAAACAGGGCGTTCTGTGGCAGGGCGAATGGCGCCACCGGCTTGCCAAGGGCATGTACACGGTGAAGTTTGCAGCCATCGATCAGGACTGGAACGACCTCCCAAGTGATCCCGATCCAAATCTCGATGGTTGGCGCGGCTCAATCGAAACGCACGGTAAATTCTCGCTGGGCAGTTGGTGGAATCTGGGTTGGGATGTGACGCTGGAAAGCGACGATACGTTCCGACGTTTCTACAAGCTCGACAGCGTACTGCTGACGGACCGCATCAACGACGTTTATCTGGAAGGCCTGTCAAACCGGAATTACATGGGCATCCGGCTCTATCAGTTCGGCGGCCTGACGTTCCAGGATTCCGATACCGCTGAAAGCCTCGTGCATCCGCTGGTTGACTATAACTACGTGCTCTCAGACCCGGTTCTGGGTGGCGAGCTCAAGTGGAACACCAACGCATTGAGCTTCTCGCGCCAGGGCGATTTCAGTGGCGTCGACGTCGACCAAACCCTCACCCGCGCCGTGACCGAATTGAAATGGCGCCGGGAAATGACTGACGCAATTGGCATTACCTACACGCCGTTTGCGCAGATCAGAGGCGATGCCTACAGCTATTCGGGCTACAATCAGAACACGACGACCGTCGATGAAAGCACCAGCTTTGTGCGGGGACTGGCCGCGGGCGGTGCGACCGTTTCCTATCCTTGGATTGCGCATTCACAAGCTGGCTCGCATGTAATCGAGCCAATTGGTCAAGTCGTGGTGCGACAGGCCCACGTCCAGCAAAACCAACTGCCTGTTGAGGACGCGCGCAGTCTCATTTTCGACGACACGACACTGTTCGAAGTGGACAAGTTTTCCGGTTATGACCGTGTTGAAACGGGAACCCGGGCGAACGTCGGCGTGCAGTACACGTTCACGCACAACAACGGAGGCTACGCGCGGTTTCTGGCCGGCCAGAGCTTCCATTTGGCTGGCGATAACCCGTTCAAGGAACCCGGAATCGATTTTGACGGCAACAACAACTACAACCCCTACAGTGGCCTGGACACGGATCGATCCGATTATGTGCTGGGTGCGTATCTTGCGCCCTCATCGATCTTCCGCTTCATTACACAGGCTCGCTTCGACGAACATGATTTTGCCGTCCGGCGCACCGATGTTGCCGGTCAGCTCAACTTTGGTCCGCTGCTCGCCCAAGCCACTTACACGTTCTCCGCCATCGATCCCCAGCAAACCGATGATGATCAGCAGGATATTTCCGCTGCTGTCGGGCTTCAGTTGACGGATAACTGGAGTGTGATGGCGACGATGCGTTATGACATCGACGACACACGCCGCCTTCTCGATACATTCCGCATCAAATACACCGACGAGTGCTTCGTGCTGACCGCGACCTATCAGGAGAGCTTCATCAAGGACATCGAGCGCGGTCTGGAGCCTGACCGTACCGTGATGCTGCACTTCCAGTTCAAGCATCTTGGGTCTTACAATTACAAGACAGACACGCTCGACTTTGTCTTTGGCGATCAGCAAAACGAATTGAAATAGGCCAGCTCGGCGGCTGCTTTTTATGGGTCTTCCGCTCTCTGTGGCCAACGAATTGCCGCCTGATCGCCGTTCGACACACGTCTGCCATGGACACACGTTTGCCATGGAATGTGTGTGGATATGTCGGCCAGCAGTGCCGCAAGCGGGGTAAAATCGTCCGGTTCGCGAATCATATCCGTTCGCACGGCCACCAAGATCTGGATCCCTGGAATGTCTTTCGACCCAACTTACGCTCTAAAATTCATGGCTCGGCATTGGTTGCGCGGAATGGCTTGCATCTTGGCCGGGCTCACCTCGCTCGGCCTTGCATCGGCAGCAATGGCCGCCAGTTCGGAAAATGCCATCGTTGTACTCGTCAACGATGATCCAATCACCGCCTATGAAATTACACAACGCGGCAAGCTTCTCGCGCTCAACGCAAACATAGGCGGCTACATCAAGGAAAACGCCAAAAAGCGTTGGGAAAAGCTCGTAAAAAATCCAAAAATCAATGATGAATTTCGCGCCTATGCGACCAAACGCAACCCAAAATCGCAGGCGGAGTTGAAGAAGATCCAGCAGGAGTTCATTCGCGACAAGCAAAAAGCGATGATGCAGCAGTTGCAGCGCGAGGCTCAGGCCCAAGCGGCAAAAGGCACAGAGAAAAAGGCGATTCAGGAACTTGTCGAAGAACGCCTCAAACTTCAGGCGGCCAAGCAGAACAATGTCGAGGCGAGCGACGAACAAGTTACAAATATCATCTCCGGAATTGCCCAGCGAAACAAAATGACAGCGGCGCAGTTTGCCGATCACATGGCAAAACGAGGCGTGGACATCGCCACCATGCGTCAGCGCTTCAAGGCGATGCTTTCCTGGAATTCAGTTGTCCGCCGCAGGTTCGGTTTTCAAGTGCAGGGAACCGAGCGCGACATTGAGCGGTTCGTTGATCCGGCGTTGTCTGGTGACGGCGGCGGCGCGGCAGAAAACGTCATTCTCAATATTCAAAAAGTTACCTTGGCGATGCCGGATGGCCTCGCTCAGGGCGCCGTTGCCTCTCAACTGGCGAAGGCAGACCAGGTGCGGCGCAAGTTCTCTGGCTGCAAATCGACAAAAAAACTGGCCAACTCTGTTGGTGGCAAGTTTGAGGATCTTGGCGCACAAAACCCCTCCAGCATTCCCGAACCGACACGCACCCTTTTGCTGAGTGCGGACAGCGGTGAGATGATCCCACCCAGCGTCGGGCCGGACGGGGTGGAACTGTGGGCTGTATGTTCGAAAAAGGATGTCGCCAAAAAAGGTGGTGGCGCTGCCGGCGCCGAGGAATCTGAGGGTTCAGAAAAGAGTCAGCGCCGAAGCAGGGAACTCGAAATCCTCGCGCGCAAACATCTCAAGGATCTCAGACAGGACGCCACCATTGATTGCCGAGCCGAGGCCAAAAGCGGGCTGTGTCAGGCGCTTTAAGTTGGAATCGGCGTTACGCGTTTGTCCGCACACGACGCGCGAGCGCCCATCTTTTGCGTATCGACTTTCGCAAAGCGAACAAGGTTGCAACTCCGACACTGGTTGGCAGGTCACCTGCTAGATCGCGTTCACTTTTCATGGAATCGCGAACGCGCTCTATTTTCTTTTATTTTGAGCATGTTCTTCACGCCGAACCGCGTACACTTCGGCTGAACATGCTCTAGAGCGCATTCCGATCCGATGGAATCGGATCGGCGTTGTAGCGACTTGTGTGGCCGCATTTTCTGCGACGAACCGGCGTCCACTTTGTCGGATACTCTAGTTTCCAATTGAGAGGCTGGATGCCTCATGCCCAAATGGGGCGCAAATCACTGCTCGCGACGCGCCTCTTGATTTTGTCTGCCGTTCCCACTTTCTATTGCTCGCATGACCGTATCGCTGTCCAATACTGCTGACCGTCAAGCGCCTCTGGCTGTGACCATGGGCGATCCTGCTGGTATAGGCCTGGAACTAACGGCCCATGCCTGGCATGAGCGCCACGCAGCCGAGCTTGCGCCTTTTGTCCTCTATGGCCCGATACAAGAGCTAGAAAAACGTGCCCACGCGATTGGCCGTCCCCTTCCCGTCCAGGTACTTTCCCATCCAGGTGAAGCGGTGGCGTGCTTTGACATTGCCTTGCCTGCAATCGACCTGCCGTTGCCCGCCGACTCTGAGGCCGGCAAAGCCGATCCCGTCAACGGAGCAGCCGTGATCCGTTCAATTGAAATGGCTGTGGCCGATACGGTTGCGGGAACGACCTGCGCCGTCGTAACCAACCCGATTGCCAAGTCCGTGCTCTACGAAGCCGGGTTCACCTATCCCGGACATACCGAATTCCTCGCTGCGCTGGCAAAAGCGCATCTGCCATCCACCCCCGTATATCCGGTGATGATGATCGCCTCTGATGAACTTCGCGTGGTCCCTTTGACCATCCACATTCCGCTTGCTCAGGTGCCCCACGCCATCACGGCCGAAGCGATCATTGCGACCGTGCGCGTCATGTCGACGGCACTGGAGCGCGATTTTGGACTGGCAAGCCCCCGCATAGCAGTGGCGGGCCTCAATCCACACGCAGGTGAAGATGGCAGCATGGGAAGCGAAGATCGCGCCATCATTGCCCCGGCCATCGCTGCGCTTGTAGCAGAGGGTCTGTCGGTTAGCGGCCCGCATCCAGCCGACACGTTGTTTCATCTGGAGCGGCGCAAAAGCTATGACGCGGTGCTCGCCATGTATCACGATCAGGCATTGATTCCCGCAAAGACGCTCGCCTTCGATACTGGTGTCAACGTTACGCTCGGTCTTCCATTCGTTCGAACCTCGCCCGACCATGGCACCGCGTTCGATATTGCTGGCAAAGGTATCGCCAGCCCGGCGAGCCTGATTGCCGCCTTGCGGATGGCTGACACCATGCGGCTCGCTCGCGCAAAACTGGGAGTGCCGAACGCATGATCGGGGCTCCCGATGGCGATGGTCAAAACCCATCACGTGGGCGTGGAAACGGACCGCACGCAAGCCTTGATGCGACAGTACGAACCGGGCGAAGTCCTGACGGTCTGCCGCCGCTGCGCGATGTCATCTCAACCCATAATCTCGCGCCGAAAAAAAACCTGGGCCAGAACTTCCTGCTCGATATCAATTTGACGCGAAAGCTCGCGCGTGCGGCAGGACCTCTGAAAAGCCATACCGTCATCGAGGTCGGGCCTGGTCCAGGTGGTCTCACACGAGCGCTTTTACTTGAGGGCGCTGATCGCGTCATCGCCGTTGAACGCGATGAGCGCGCGCTCGGTGCACTCAATGATGTCGCACAGCGTTATCCCGGCCAGCTTGCGATCTTGAGTGCCGATGCGCTTGCAATTGATTGGACCGCCGAAATTGATCGTCTTGGTGTAGAAGGCCAAGCGATCATAGTTGCCAACCTGCCCTACAACATCGCGACGAAACTGCTCACCGGTTGGCTCGAAACGGAGCCATGGCCACCCTGGTTTTCCAGTATGGCGCTAATGTTCCAGAAGGAAGTTGCCGAGCGCATCGTTGCAGCCCCAGGCAACAAGGCATATGGCCGCCTTGCCGTCATCTCGCAGTGGCGCTGTGAAACGCGTATCGGTATGCGCCTTGGTCCGGAAGCATTTACACCGCCGCCCAAAGTTGCATCGGCCGTCGTACACTTCACACCGCGGCCTGATCCAAAACCTGCCTGCTCGGTCAAAACGCTAGCACGGGTCACACAGGCTGCCTTCGGCCAGCGCCGCAAGATGCTGCGGCAAAGTTTGAAATCACTGACGCCCATGCCAGAGCTGCTTTTAAAGGCAGCGGGACTTTCACCAGAAGATCGCGCCGAGCAGATTCCAGTGGCCGGTTTTGCCCGGTTGGCGGAAATCTGGGACCGGGAAACTGCAACGTAATGCTCGTCATTCGACGTGCTCAGACCTGCCGGGTTCGACCCAGGTCACAGTTCGCTTTCAATCTCACGCACAAGCGCTGAAAGACCAACTTGGCGTTCACGCCGCAATCTTTCTGCTGTGACGACTGCCTTGAGCTCGGCATAGCTCTCATCAACGTCGTGATTGACTATGACGTAGTCGTACTCAGGCCAATGGCTGATTTCGTCGGCCGCCTTGGCCATGCGCCGTGCAACCACCTCAGGACTATCCATGTTGCGTGACGTCAACCGCTGTTCAAGCGCCCCGCCAGACGGTGGCAGAATGAAAACCCGCACAAGGTCATGCGGCATCGTTTCAGCCAACTGACGCGCGCCCTGCCAATCAATGTCGAATAGTACGTCATGGCCGGAATTGACAAAGTCCTCGACCTGGGCGCGTTCGGTGCCATAAAAGTTGTCGAACACTTCCGCCCATTCGAGCAATGCGCCACCCTCACGCATGCGTTGAAATTCAGTCTTGGAAACGAAGCGATAGTCCTTGCCATCAACTTCACCAGGTCGCGGAGCCCGTGTCGTCACGGAAACCGACATGCGGATCTCCTCCGCCTCTTCCTGCAGAAGCCGTTTGGCAAGGGTCGTTTTGCCCGCCCCTGAAGGCGAAGACAGAACCAGGAGAACACCTCTGCGTGTCAAAGGTACATTTGGCATGGCATTCCGGTCCCGATGCAATCCATCCATTCACACCCAAAGTTCTTTGGTGCGCGCTCGGTGTTACGCGCGCGTTCATTCAATATTCTGCACCTGCTCGCGCATCTGATCGATCACCGCCTTCATCGCAAGTCCAGCCCGTGAAATATCGGCGGCATTGGCCTTCGAGCAAAGTGTATTGGCTTCGCGATTGAATTCCTGCACCAGGAAATCGAGCTTGCGCCCAACGCCGCCACTGCTGTCAATTAATTCCCGGGCTGCAGCCAGATGCGCCTTCAAGCGTTGAAGTTCTTCTTCGACATCAGCGCGCGTTGCAATCAATATGGCCTCTTGATGCAGGCGATCGGGGTCAAGAGACGTACCCGCTCCGGTAATTCTTGCCACGTGTTCCACCAGCCGTGCGGCAATGGCCTCAGGTGTCCGCGATGGGCTTTGCGCGATGAGAGTGACGAGACGTTCAACCTCTGCCAGTTGATCGGTCAAAACGACAGCAAGCCGCTGCCCCTCTGCGGCGCGGGCTGCCATCAGATCGTCGAGCGCATGTTCAAGCGAGCCTATCATGGCATCGCGCCGCGCATTCTGTGCGGCTTCGTCTTCCATAGGCTCTACGATTTCAATCACGCCCTTGACGGCAAGTAGCGCTTCTGCTGAGGGCGGCGTATCGTTACCGGTCGCCTTACCGATGGCTTTTGCTGCCTGCAACACCTGTTGGAGCGCAGCCTCGTTGAGACGGATTTCACTGCCCCCGGTTTCCCGTTGAGACTGTAGCGATACATTGATGCTGCCCCGACTGAAACGCTGCGCGACCGCTTCACGAAGGCGCGGTTCCAGAGCATCGCTACCCGGTGGCAAGCGAAGACGCAGATCGAGGCCACGACCATTGACGCTACGAACCTCCCAAGCCCAATTATGCCCGCCAAACGCGCCCTCGGCGCGGCCAAATCCGGTCATGCTGGAAAGGCTCATTCGTTTTTTCTTTCTTGGTCAATTGGCCGTCAACCGCCAAGCAGCGCCATTGGAACTGGGCGCTGACGCGGGGTTGTGCCAGGGAACTGATCCAGGTGTCGGGGACTTTAATCGGTGCGGCGCCGACCAACAACCCAGCGTCGTTTGCAGGTTGGAGCGCCGAGCGATAGATCATCAAAACCGACTATCGACGTGGTTTGCGTAACGGCAGCGGCGGAACCGCTGATTGCGCACCAGGTGCTTCACCGGCAGCACTGGCGTCGCCCGAATTGCCAAAGTTGAGGGTTGTAACGGTCGGAAGCCCGTTTGATGTGGGTTGGGCCGCATTCGCGGCGGGAGCTGGAATGGAAACGGCGCGGGTATCTGAGGTAACCGGAATGGGTGCCGTGGTTGGCGCTGCGCCTGTGCCTTCGGCTGCTTCCTTTCGAGCCTCACGTTCAATCTTGCGCCACTGCGAAACCGCGTCGTTGTGTTCCTTCAACGTTGAAGAAAAAGCATGTCCGCCGGTGCCGTCCGCGACAAAATACAGGTCGTCCGTCTTGGCTGGGTTCAGTGTCGCCTCGATTGCAGAACGGCCAGGGTTGCATATGGGCGTCGGAGGCAGGCCGTTGATACGATAGGTGTTGTACGGCGTGACACCATCAATATCAGACCGTGTGATAGGGCGCCCGAGCGATCCTTTGCCGCCCACGATGCCGTATATAATGGTCGGGTCAGACTGAAGCCGCATATTCTTGCGCAGCCGGTTCACGAACACTGCTGCCACCCGTTCGCGCTCGTCAGCGCGGCCGGTTTCCTTCTCTATGATTGAAGCCAGGATAAGGGCCTCTTCCGGCGTTGCGACAGGCAGGTTGGCTGCACGTTTTTCCCAGGCGCTGGCCAAGAATTCCTTTCGCTCTTCCTGCATACGCTCGATCAGCTCCTGGCGCTTCATGCCATCGGTGAAGTGATATGTGTCGGGAAGCAATGATCCCTCGAGCGGAATTTCCGCTATCTCACCATCGAGTGACTCGACTGCGTTAAGGCGTTCCACGATCTGTGCGCTCGTCAATCCCTCAGGCAAGGTGATCTTGGAGAGCACCGATTTTCCCTTGACCAGGATCTCATGCACCTCATCCAAACTGGCGGCCTTCTGGAACTCGTATTGTCCCGCCTTGAGATGTTGTGGATTTTTTCGGTTGAACAAAACACGCACGTAGTGGCCGGCAACGAAAACCCAGCGGTTGGAAATAATCCCCTCGCGTTCCAGCCGGGCTGCAATTTCAATTGGCCCCTCGCCGCGCGGAACAGCAAAACTGTGCGACGTTTCTAATGGCCCTGCTCTCTCGGTTTCATGCATGAACCATAAAACCGACCCGCCAATTATAACAAGAACGGCAAGCGCCAAGGACATGAGGCCACTTACCAAACGGGCGAAACCAGACATGCGCTGGGATGGCTCACGCGACTTGCGCCGCTGCGGCCGACCGGGAGCTCGGGTCGGCTCGAGCGCTTCATAAGGGCTTTTGGGGCGCGTGCGATCAGGATTGCGGCTGTGGGCCGGCTGGTCCTTTCGCGGCTTGTTTTTCGACTGCCTCGTGCTCATCCCCGACTTTCGGTCCCTTTGCCGGCGCACTGCGCGATCGGGCGTTAATGCCCAAAAGAGCGGTCGACGCACAAAGCTTATCGTCCGGCCATTTCCGGTTTTGGGCGCAAGCCACCGGTCACGCAACCTCGACCAACCGACCTTTCGATGGCCAATGCCACAATCAACAGTCCTGCAAACCCCAGCTCCGCAGCCATTGGGCTACGCCAGGGGAGCGCCAAAATATGGCGAAAGAGCGGGCGCGTCAGGTCGCAGAATTACCGTCGATTTCACCGTTTCAGGCGACGCGACGCAACACCAAAGACGCGTTTGTCCCACCAAACCCAAAGGAGTTTGAAAGTACCGTGTTGATCTCACGCTCCTTGGCCTTGTGCGGCACGAGATCTATAGACGTTTCCACTGAGGGATTATCCAGGTTCAAGGTCGGAGGCGCAATGTTGTCGCGCATCGCAAGCACCGAGAAAATGGCCTCCACCGAGCCTGCCGCACCGAGCAAATGTCCGATGGCCGACTTTGTCGATGACATTGATAGACGGCCCGCGGAGTTGCCAAACAGGCGCTCGACGGCCCCCAACTCGATTTCATCGCCCATTGGCGTGGAGGTGCCGTGGGCATTGACGTAGTCGATCTCGCTGGTCGAGACCCCGGCATTCTTAAGCGCCGCGCGCATGCAGCGATAGGCACCGTCACCGGTCTCCTCAGGTGCCGTGATGTGGTAGGCATCGCCGGACATGCCGTAGCCGATCACCTCGGCATAGATCTTTGCGCCACGTGCTTTGGCATGCTCATATTCTTCGAGCACCACGATACCCGCACCCTCACCCATGACAAAGCCGTCGCGGTCCTTGTCGTAGGGGCGCGAGGCCTTTTCGGGCGTGTCATTGAAGTTCGTTGATAGAGCCCTGCATGCGATAAATCCCGCCACACCTATGCGGCAAATCGGGCTTTCCGTTCCGCCTGCGACCATCACATCCGCATCACCCAGCGCTACAAGGCGGGCCGCATCACCAATGGCATGTGTACCCGTCGCACAGGCAGTGACGACGGCATGGTTCGGGCCTTTCAGGCCGTGCTTGATGGAGACATACCCTGCGGCAAGGTTGATCAGGCGGCCGGGAATAAAAAACGGTGAGACGCGCCGCGGTCCCTTGTCACGCAGCAATAGCGACGTGTCTGCAATGCCTGACAGTCCGCCAATGCCAGAACCGATCAAGACACCCGTTGTTTCCTGCTTTTCCTTGGTATCAGCCTTGAAACCGGAATCGGTGAGAGCCTGCTCGGCGGCGGCGACAGCATAGATGATGTAATCGTCGACTTTGCGCTGCTCTTTCGGCTCCATCCAGTCGTCTGGATTGAAAAGCCCATCAGCCGTTGCGCCACGGGGAACGAAGCTGGCAATCTTGCAGCTCAAATCGGAGGCATCGAACGTGTCGATACGTTTGGCCCCGCTCTTGCCTGCAAGGAGCCTTTCCCAACTGGCTTCAACACCACTTGCAAGTGGCGTTACAAGACCAAGACCTGTGACGACGACACGGCGCATATGAATTCAATCCTCGGCGTTTCAAGAGCGCAAGCACAAAGCTGCACTAAGACACTCGCCGGCCGTCAGCGCAGATGCGCCCATTGATTGGGTGCGACTTGAAGTGCCAGCGCCCCTGGCTCCCTGCTTGCAATCGGAGGTTCCAGACGCGCGACAGGCACAATTTCCCTTGAGGCACTTCGCTTTGCTACTGCCGACTGCAAATTGCACAACCCGCATATCCACGCATTCTCCGGCGTGGAATTGCTGAGATTGCGTTGATGGCCATTCCCGGCCCTATGCCTTGGGCACAAGACCGGGAATTGGTTCACTGGATACCAGGCACTCAGGCTGCGGAGGCGTTCTTTTCAAGGAACTTTACCGCATCGCCAACAGTCAGAATGTGTTCGGCGGCGTCATCGGGAATTTCACACCCGAATTCTTCCTCGAACGCCATGACCAGTTCGACGGTATCCAAGCTGTCAGCGCCTAGGTCATCGATAAAGCTGGCGTTGTCGGTGACCTTTTCGGCCTCCACACCAAGATGCTCCACGACGATCTTCTTCACGCGCTCAGCGACATCACTCATAAGCCTTCCCTCGCGTCCTTAAGCTCTATCTACTTTTCGTTCGGTACCAGCCGCTCATGGCTAGGCATGACGGACGGTTTCTCAAAATTTGCCGGTGTCTCTCCGCCGGATCGTATCTCGTCAGCGTCGCGTTCACAGCTTTCAGAACGCCTTGATGACTGCCGGTACACGAGTCCTGCGCCGGAGGCATCGGCTGAGCCCTTGGTCGCTGGGTGTTTTCCCCAGTTTCCGCAGCCGAAAACCAGCGGCTCGTTAACACACTTCCCGGCCCTTGACCAGCACCCCGATGGAGATGTCGAAGCACTTGCATGAGCCCAGAAAACTGGGCCGCGTCGGCTCGCCCGGCTCTCCGGTTTTGCAGCGGACGGGACAAAAAGGCAAATTCGTAATCTTCATTTTCATGTGGAGCCGGCCAAAATCGCCTAAATCATTGCCATGCCGCCGTTGACGTGGAGTGTCTGGCCGGTGACATAACCGGCTTCCTCCGACGCCAGATATAAGGCCGCGGCGGCAATATCTCCGGGCTCACCAAACCGTTGAGCGGGTATCATCTTGGCAATTTCTTCGGTCTGCTTTTCGTTCAAGACGTCTGTCATCGGCGTCTTTATAAAGCCAGGCGCGATCGAATTGGCAGTGATGCCCCGTGACGCCACCTCTCTGGCGAGCGATTTGGTCATGCCGATCATTCCGGCCTTGGAGGCGGCATAGTTCGCCTGGCCAGGGTTACCAAAAACGCCTGAGACAGAAGAAATGTTGATGATGCGCCCATAACCGGACCTGGACCGCATCATGTGACGCGCGGCAGCTCTCATCAGCATGAAGGTCGACGTAAGGTTGACAGCGATAACGTCGTCCCATTGGTCGTCCTTCATCACCATGAACAGGTTATCCTTGGTGAGGCCGGCGTTGTTGACGATGATGTCGAGCCGCCCGCCCAAGGCCTTGATCGCTTCATCAACGAGTTTTCCGACAGCTTCGCGGTCAGCAAGATCGCAAGGTAGAACAGCAACGCGTTCGCCAAGCTCACCCTTTAGCTCATCGAGCTTTTCCACCTGCCGGCCAGAGATGGCTACGCTGGCACCGGCCTTGTGGAAGGCGCGGGCAATAGCACCGCCAATGCCTCCCGTTGCGCCTGTCACAAGCGCTGTCTTGCCTGTCAAATCGAACATTTCTCAATCTTCCTCAGGTTTGTCGAGGTTGCAGATGCCGCCTCGTTTGCGTGCTGCCCACCGGCCCCAAGCAAAGTAGCGATCCATGCAGCCTTTAAAATTGCTATCATGCTCAACCAAGCGTGGAGGCTGCGGCTTCAATCTCTTCGGGTGTCCCGACAGGTGCCGCCGCAATGCTTTTGTCGATGCGGCCGACGAGACCGGAAAGCACTTTACCTGCGCCCGCTTCGTAAACCTGCGTGATACCGTTAGTGGCCATATAGAGCACGCTTTCCCTCCAGCGCACGGTGCCCGTGACCTGCTCTACCAAGCGCTTTCGGATTTCTTCAGGATCGGCAATCGGTGCTGCCAGTACATTTGAAATGACAGGCACCGAAGGCGCCTTGATATCGATCTTTGACAATGCTTCGGCCATGGCGTCGGCGGCAGGTTGCATCAGCGCACAATGAAACGGTGCGGATACTGGAAGCGGCATTGCGCGGCGAACACCAAACGACTTGCCAACTTCGGCGACACGATCAATTGCCCGCTTATGTCCTGAAAGTACGACCTGCGTGGGATCATTGTCATTGGCGACCTGGCAGACATCGCCCTGCGCTGCTGCTTCGGCGACCTTTACGGCAACATCCAGGCTGACACCAAGCAACGCTGCCATGGCACCTTCGCCCACCGGAACGGCCTTTTGCATGGCTTCGCCGCGCAGCCGTAAAAGCCGCGCCGCATCTGCCAACGAGAATGCGCCTGCGGCAGCAAGCGCTGAATATTCACCAAGCGAATGTCCTGCAACGAACTTGACCTTGTCGGCCAGTTTAAAGCCCTTCTCTTGTTCCAGAACGCGCATAACAGCCATCGATACGGCCATCAGGGCGGGTTGCGCATTGGCAGTCAAAGTCAGCGTTTCTTTCGGGCCCTCCCACATGATGCCCGATAACTTGTCGCCAAGTGCTGCATCAACCTCTTCAAAAACCTCGCGCGCGGATGCAAAATTTTCCGCAAGCGCCTTGCCCATACCGACCGCTTGGCTGCCTTGGCCTGGAAATACGAATGCCACGCCCATTGTTCTTGTTCCTTGGCTCGTGATTAACCCATGTTCTTTAATTGCCGGGTTTTAGGCATCACGCACAGCCCGAAGTCAAGCCGCAGGACGAATGGATGATTTCACGATGATGCCTGTCATTACTCTACCCGATGCCCTCATCAAGCCGCCCCGTCGCGACGGGAAACGCGTGCGGTTCGCGATTGGCATTGCGCGCTGATTGCGCCGTTGGCGGATACTCTGCAAGCGCTGCGGCTAAACGTACCAAAACCCCTAAAATTTCTCACAATTGTTGCGAAGTGTTTCTCGCAACTCACGGTCAACGCTGGCTTTTTGTCGCACAGACAACTGCGCGCCTTGATCTTGTCGGGTGTTGGGGGCCAGTGGTGCGGATCGTTAAGAGTTAGGGAAAATTTCTCATGTTTGAGCGTCTACTGGCAGTGACCGCACTGTCGCTTTTCGTGCTGCTTGCCGCGGGCACCGCCAATGCCGATCCCAGGACATCGGACATCTATTCCCATTCTGGTGAATACAAAAACAAGAAATACAAACGCGCACACACCAAACGCTCGCGCGCCCGTCACGCACGAAGCTCTCGCGTCAGAACCGCACGGCGTGGCCGTTATCGGTCGAGCGAGCGTTCTTCGCTGGGCTACAACAGCGGCGTTTCATATTCCACATCCCACCGTTACAACGCTGGCCGGCGCCCTGGTAGGTGGTGCGGCTGGTGGATGCGCACCCAGCGCGGTGGTGGCCCCGAATTCAACGTGGCGTGGAACTGGCGCAAATATGGCCGCCCCGCATCGGCGCAGGTCGGAGCCGTCGTTGTCTGGCGTCATCATGTCGGACAAATCGTAGGCAGAACCTCCAGCGGCCGTTGGATCATTCAGTCGGGTAACGATGGCGGCCGTGTCCGCACCCGTCCTCGTTCCGTTGCCGGCGCCATCTTCCGCATGTAACCGGACCATTGGACTGCTACTTCTCGTACACTACGCCCGGCCACCGCGCCGGGCGTTTTGCGTTTGTCATTCTCAAGGGCCACGAGGCCAAGCCGGGTTCTTCACCCTTGATCGCGTTGACAGACCTGCGTTGCGCTCTACATTGCGCCGCAAAATCAACGAAACCAACGCACGATCGAAGGATGCGCTGATCCATGAACGCTATTCGCACGCCTGCCCGCCATTTCGCACCGCTTGCAATCGGGGCGCCCGAGCCCTATCGCGCGTTGCCGGTCCGGCTTGAGCGCATGATCCACTTCGTGCCGCCGCACAATGAGAAGATTCAGGCCAAGCTTGGCGACATGATCTCCAAGGTCGATGTGATCCTGGGCAATCTCGAAGATGCAATTCCAGCCGGCGACAAGGAGGCCGCACGCCAGGGTTTCATCAAGATGGCCCGCGAACATGATTACGGCCAGACAGGACTTTGGACCCGTATCAACTGCCTCAACAGCCCCTGGGGTCTGGACGATATACTTGAGGTGGTGCCCGCGGCTGGAGAAAAACTCGATGTGATCATGCTGCCGAAAGTCGAGGGACCATGGGACATTCACTACCTCGATCAGTTGCTGGCGCAGCTTGAGGCCAAGCACAAGATCACCAAGCCGATACTCATTCACGCGATCCTGGAGACCGCTGAGGGTGTGAAAAATGTAGAGGCGATCGCGGCGGCTTCGCCACGCATGCATGGCATGAGCCTGGGGCCTGCAGATCTGGCTGCATCACGCGGCATGAAGACAACACGCGTGGGCGGCGGCCATCCCGATTACGCCGTGCTCGCAGATCCCGGCGCCGATGAGAATGCGGTACGCGCTGCCTATCAGCAGGACTTATGGCATTATACGATTGGCAAAATGGTCGATGCCTGCCTCGCCTATGGCCTGAAACCCTTCTACGGGCCCTTTGGCGACTTTGGAGATCTTGCCGCCTGCGAGAGCCAATTCCGCAACGCCTTCCTGCAGGGTTGCCTTGGAGCCTGGTCACTGCATCCCACCCAGATCGATATTGCCAAGCGGGTCTTCTCGCCTGATGAAAAGGAAGCAGCCTTCGCCAAGCGCATTCTGGAAGCAATGCCCGACGGCACCGGCGCGGTCATGATTGATGGAAAAATGCAGGACGACGCCACCTGGAAGCAGGCCAAGGTTATCGTCGATCTGGCAAAACTCGTGGCCTCGAAAGATCCCGACCGAGCGGCTGCTTACGGGCTTTGACAACGCCCCTAATCGAGCCGCGCGCGAGAAATTTCAGGACAGAATTGCACGCCAATGCAGCAAACGGGCAATTTACTTCCAATCTGAGACGGCTCGTGCCGGCGCGCCAAAGTTTAAAGCGCAGCGACACTCTAAATCGCGCTTACCGAGGCTATCAGTTCCATTGACAGCCCCCGGCTCGTCAAGTCTCATGACTGGGATCGGGCTTGGCACGTTCGATCACAGACGGGCGCTGTGTTATGACTGCCATCGCGCAGATGAGAGCTTAACGAGCGACAGTCTCGTACATGAACTTGAATAGGGCTGAACCGGACAATGCGACAAGCCAGATATAAGGTCGGCGATATCGTGCGCCACCGTATTTATCCGTTTCGCGGCATCGTGTTCGACATTGATCCAGTGTTCGACAATACGGAAGAATGGTGGCTTTCCATTCCTGAAGATATCCGTCCCAAAAAAGATCAGCCATTCTACCATCTGCTCGCAGAGAATGACGACACGGAATACATTGCCTACGTGTCGGAACAAAACCTGCTACCAGACGAAACCGGTACGCCGATACGCCATCCCAAAGTTGGCGAAATGTTCAACGTCGATGAGGACGGCCAATATCACGCCCTGTTTCTTTCGACGCATTGAGTTGCATACCGCTTTTAAGCGGCACACCCACTGAGATCAGCCAATTCTATGTCGGGCCCGATGGCGCCCGCGCCTGCAGCAGGTTTCAGTCGTTCGTTCCAGCGCCGATTATCGAGCCGCTGCCACAGCACCACGAAAAAGGCCGCGAACATCTCATGTTCGCGGCCTTTCGGTCTAGAGCGCATTCCGATCCGATGGAATCGGATCGACGCTCAAACTTTTTGCTTGGTCGCATTTTCTTCGACGAACCGGTGTCCACTTCGTCGGAAAATGCTCTAATGCAATGTGCACGTTGAGAACCAGACGATTACTTCTTCTTATCGCCGCCCTTCTTATCTGATCCTGGCGGGGGATCGAGCAACTTGGCCGCGTCAGCCTGTGCCTTGCGCTCTTCTTTCATTTTTTCGATCGCCTTGGCCTGCCGCTCGCGAATCTGCTTCATGAGCTGGGCGCGCGCCTGGGCATATTTCTCGTTATCGACCGGAGGTCCGTCAAAAGCGGCTGTGAAACCATCGAGCGGTACCGGGAACCCAACAGGCTTGGCCGCCGCGTTCATGGCCAGGATCATGATCCCGCCACCCTTTTTCATCTGGTCGATGAGGCCTGCGTCGGCTTCCATTTCGGCCGTGCAGCCAGCCGGATGACAAAGCGAGTACTTGAGATTGACAGGCTTGAGCTGCTTTTCGTCAATCTTTTCGTTTTTGGCCGCTTTTGCCCACTGCTCTGGCGTATAGACAGCCGCGCGCACACCGGGCGGAATTGCCATACCGAGCGGCACCATAACCATCAGGCTTTTCTTGGCCTGGCCTTCCACATCCCGGATCGCAGCCGAAACCAGAACCATGCCAGTGTTTCCGTCCAGACGCTCGTGGTGGGTCAGGCAGATTTTCTTCTCATCGACTTCCTTGCCGGCGTCGTCTTTCTTGAATTTCGCGGTCTCGCAAAGCTTCACCCAAGCACTCTGATGCTCAGCTTTGCCGTCCTTGCCCTTCGCAGCAGCAGCCTTATCCTGGGCCATGGTGGGCGTGGCTACCAAACCAAGAGCAAATAAGGCAGCGGCGGAAAGGGCCACCAGTGCGTGCCCGCCAGGCAAAGCGAACATGAAACGGCGACTTTGATGTGCCATGAAATTTAGACCTCTCGTCGTCATACGAGCCGTTTTCCGGCTCTACCCCTTAAAAAACCAGCCTTGCTGAGACTTGGCCATGCCAATCTTGCCCCAGCAACCTCCACGCCGCAGTAAGTCTTGGATTGCGGCAATCCCGTGGCCAAATTTCCCAACTAGGAGAAATCCCCATAGCGATGCCATACCATCGTGGCAATCACGCCACGGGCGTCATCCACGATTGCGTGCAGCCGTGTTCACCTTCAACACGCGCACGAGGGACGGTTGAGGCCATAAATTTTGACGGCGATGGAGCAGCTTGCGTGAATGGACTGATAAAGTTGCAGCAACTTGGGGCAAAGCAGATGTTGAATAAGGAGCTGCGTCAGTGTCGCATGTTCCCGTTTTGTCGAACACCAAAGTTCCTTGCAACGGCAATTATCGCAGTTTTTATAGGCTCAAGCACGCCGACTTTACTGCCATTTGCACAACACGCGGCGGCCGAACCCGTCAAACCGGTGCACGCCATCGCCATGCATGGCGAACCAGGCGAACCCGCTGGGTTTACGCACTTCTCTTATGCCAATCCCAGCGCGCCCAAGGGCGGCAGCATTACAATTGGTATGCCAGGAAGCTTCGATAGCCTTAATCCCTTGATCGTCCGGGGCAATGCCGTCGCAGGCATGCGCGAATACATCTACGAGCCCTTGATGGCACGTGGGCTGGATGAGCCCTTCACGCTTTACGGCTTAATCGCCGAAACCGTTGAAATGGCCGACGACCGCAGCGAAATAACTTTCAACCTCAACCCGAAAGCGAAATTTTCCGATGGCCGGCCTATCACCGCCGATGACGTCCTGTTTTCCTGGCAATTGTTGCGTGACAAGGGGCGACCCAACCATCGCTCATATTACGCCAAGGTTTCCACCGCCGAGCGGCTCACAGATCGCAAAGTCCGGTTTGTCTTCGAAGGCGTAGACCGGGAAATGCCTCTTATCCTGGGACTGATGCCGGTGCTGCCCAAACATGCCATCAATCCCGACACCTTCGAACAAACGACGCTTGAGCCTCTGATAGGGTCGGGCCCCTATCGTGTCGCGTCCGTGGATCCAGGGCGATACGTCACCTACAAGCGCAATCGGGAATACTGGGGACGCGACCTTGCCGTAAACAAGGGGCGGTTCAATTTCGATGAGGTTCGCTACGAATATTATCGCGACGCGGTGGCCATGTTCGAGGCGTTCAAAAGCGGCAATCTGGATTTTTGGAACGAAGAAGATCCCGCGCGCTGGGCAGCGGGCTACGACATCCCAGCGGTGAAGGATGGGCGTATCGTTCGGGCGAATTTCAATATTGGCCTTCCTGCGGGCATGACGGCTCTGGCCTTCAACGTGCGCCGGGAGGTTTTTGCCGATGCCCGCGTCCGCCGCGCCCTCATCGCGTTATTCGATTTCGAATGGGTCAACCGCAATCTCTACAACGGCCTTTACAAGCGGACGGAGAGTTATTTCGAAAGGTCGATATTATCGTCTCACGGAAGGCCCGCTGACGCCCGAGAGAAAGAGTTGCTTGCGCCTTACATCTCGCAAGTAAAGCCGGCAATCATGGATGGTACGTTTAATTTTCCAGTTTCAGATGGTAGCGGGCAAGACCGAAAGAACATGCGCGCGGCTTTCGAACTTTTAAAAAGTGCAGGCTATGTTTTGCAGGGGCGCAAACTCGTCAACAAGGACACCGGCAAACCGCTTTCTTTTGAGGTGCTCGCCACTTCGGTAGCGCAGGAGCGCCTGCTTGGCGGCTTTGCCAAAACGTTGTCGCGGCTTGGCATAACAGTCCGCGTGCGCGTGGTGGATAGCGCACAATACCAGCAACGCTTGAATACCTACGACTACGACATGATCCAGGCAACCTGGCCCTCCTCCCTGTCGCCGGGCAACGAGCAGATCTTTCGTTGGGATTCGCGCATGGCAAAACAGGAAGGCACCTATAACTGGGCGGGCGTCTCAAGCCCGGCCGTCGATGCCATGATCCAGGCAATGCTCGCCGCCAAGGACGAGGATCGTTTCGTATCGGCTGTTCGCGCCCTCGACCGGGTCCTGCTATCGGGTGACTATGTGATACCGCTGTTCCATTTGCCCAAACAGTGGGTCGCCTACTGGAACCGCTATCGTTATCCTGAAAAGACGCCGCTCTTTGGCTACAACATAGATTTGTGGTGGCAAAAGTCCGCAGCCAATAAGAGCCAATAAGAATTGAACCAAACATACCATGACCTCCAGTGTACCCAAGACTGCATCGAACGGGCGGGCAATCATCGGATCGCCATCAGGTTTCTCAGGCCCCCTGCCGCCAGAACATTTCAACATGGCCGCCTACGTAATTGGGCGCGCAGCCAGCACCGTTCCCGGTAAAATAGCGCTCATTGTTTACGACAACGCCGAGTCTGCCGTGCCATCCGAGACGTGGACGTTTGCTCAAATCGAACGTGCGGTACTGCGAATTGCACAGGGCTTACGAGAGCGGGGACTTAAAAAGGGCGACAGGCTTCTCATTCGTCTCGACAACACCAGCACGTACGCGTTGATGTTTTTTGGTGCCATCGCCGCCGGGCTCGTACCGCTGGCTACGTCCGTACACCTCACGCCTGATGAGGCACGTTTTCTCGCCACCGACAGCAACGCACGGGCAGTGGCTCTTGCCGAACATCTCGTTGGTGCTGCTACAGCCGAGTGCAACGCCGGTATCGACATAATTAAAGCTGATGACGTGGCGGCAATGCTGTGCGGCCCAGAGGCCAGTGGTTATGCCGATACAAATGCCAATGACCCCGCCTACATGGTCTACACATCAGGAACAACGGCCAATCCCAAAGGTGTCGTCCATGCCCAGCGCGCGGCGTGGGGACGTCGCCCCATGTATCAGGGTTGGTATGGCATCACGCCCGACGACCGCATGCTTCATGCCGGCGCCTTCAACTGGACGTTCACGCTTGGATCGGGGTTGACGGACCCATGGGCGAACGGTGCAACCGCCATCATCTACACCGGTGAGAAATCCCCCGACATCTGGCCGCGCCTTATTCGCCGCACGAAAGCAACGTTGTTTGCTGCCGTGCCGGGGTTGTTTCGTCAGATACTGAAATACGCGCGCGCAGGAGATCTGGCCGACCTTGAGCGCCTGAGACATGGGCTGATGGCCGGAGAAACACCGCCACCCTCCTTGCTCAACGACTGGTTACAAGCCACCGGCCGACCGTTGTACGAAGCGCTCGGCATGAGCGAGATTTCCACCTATATTTCCACCTCGCCAGTGGTTGCGGTAAAGCCAGGCAGCGTGGGCTGCCCGCAACCGGGCCGAACGGTGGCAATTCTGCCCGAGGACGCCGCCGGAGGTCAGCACGAACGCATTACGCCTGTGCGCATCGGCGAGCCTGGCTTGCTCGCCGTTCACACCAGTGACCCCGGGCTGATGCTAGGATACTGGCAACGCCCTGATGAAGACGCCGAAGTGCGAAGCGGTGCATGGTTTGTCGGTGGCGATCTCGCCGCAATGGACGCGGAGGGTTACGTCCGGCATCTGGGTCGCGCCAACGATATCATGAAAGCGTTGGGATACCGCGTCGCGCCCCAGGAAGTGGAGGCTGTCTTGGCCCGCCATCCCGCCGTTGGCGAGGTGGCGTGTGCGGAACGCCAGGTCAGCAATTCGGTATCGGTCATTGCCGCATACATCGTTCCGGCCAGCCCGGAAATCTCACGTGATGAAGACGCTGTGCTGACCTACGCGCGCGAACACCTTGCACCCTATAAAGTGCCGCGAAAGATCATCTGGGTTGAGCGACTTCCGCGCACGGCCAACGGCAAAATTCTGCGCCGTGCTTTGGAAACCGCACCGCCACTGCGTTCGCCGCGTCTTTTTCAGTAGCTCTCACAAGACCTTCAGGGCGACGAAAATGCCTTGAGCATCGGGCGTTAAATCGGCGCCATTCTGTTTCCCAAGCGGGGTGGCGACGGCTGCGGAGAGCGATTCAGTCCGTAGTGGTGCTACGGACAAATCGCTCGACACAGCGGGCGTCCGCCGCTTGGAAACCCTTTGGGCCGGGCGAATTTTATCCAATCTCTTCGTTGTCCGTCTTGTTCGTAACGCTGCTACGGCCTGCGACGACCAACTCGATCTTGGACCAAATTCGACTCGGCAGAATGATGCAGATTAAACGCCCCATGCTCTAACGCCGCGAGCGCGGTTTCGACCGACGCGCACGCTGCAGCGCCCTGGCGACTTCAGGAGGAGCAACCGCTGGAACGCTTTGACCTGACATGCCCCCACCCTCGCCAAAAGCTGGCGTGACCATGCCGGCAGACAGGATGATCTTGGCTGCATCCTCCACGCTCATATTCAAGAAAATGACGTCGGTTTGGGGCACAAAACATATGAAGCCCGCAGGCGGAACCACCCCGGTCGGCATAAACACCGTATAGAGTTCCCGAGTGCCGCCAGGGGCCACCTCGCTGATCTCGCCACTCGTTTCTCCCGTAACAAAGACGATCGACCACAGCCCCTTCGAAGGAAATTCAATCAACCCTACCTTTTGCACCGACTGGCTGGGGTCGGTTGCCGTGACGACGCTTTCAAAAATCTGCTTTAAGGCGCGGTAGACGTTACGCACGATTGGCATGCGGCCGACCATGAGTTCGCCAAAGCTGATAAGCGTGCGGCCCAACAGGTTGGCGGCAAGTGCTCCAATCAACGTCAGAACAATAATGCCAAAGGCAAGCCCGACCCCGGGAACGGCGAACGGCAAATACGTGTCGGGCAGATATTGCGCCGGGATGAACGGCTTGAAGAACGCATCTGCGTAGTTGATCGCAAACCAGATGAGATAAATCGTCAGCGTTACCGGACCGACGATAATAAGGCCCGTCAGGAAATAGTTGCGGAGCCTGGCACCCAGGTGCCAACCAGGATCAACCCCGTCTTCAGCAAGGCGCCGCAGGCCTGCGCGCAGTTCCGCATCACGCCGCTGGCGTGGCGTTTTCGTATCTGTAGGCTCTTGGCTGGAAGACTTCTGGGGCATGCTCCGTCCGGCGGACTGTGCTCTCTCCCCTTCGCGCTTGGGTGGGAGCTAACCCTGTCCGGTGACGACGCGGCATTGGCGGAGCCACAATCAGCGTCGTCTTCGGTTGGCCCAAAGCAGCGTTGGTACAAGCTTGTATTACACGCCGCTAATGGGCGTAGAAACGCAAGCGTACCACACTTTCGTTGCAGCGCGACACTGATGCTATATATGCGTGACGTGTTCGCCAAAGCGTTATCCAAAGGCAACGCGGCATTTGTTATCTTCATCGGGCTGAAAATGGGCGGATCCAGCATGAGCCCCCCCCGCCTCCTGCCGCAAAGCTCCGCGAGCGCAATCAGGTGCCGCGCCGCAGGGTATCGCCGTGAGACTGATTTGATGTTAAGTGCGGAGAACAACCGGTCACTTGATCCCGAATCAAGGCTTTCAGAGGGTTAAAATGATCCGAGCCAGCGTCATCGTCTTTCCCGGCTCCAATTGCGACCGCGACATCAAGGTCGCGATTGAGCGCATTTCAGGCTTCCCCGTCAAAATGGTTTGGCATGGAGATGCCTCCGTGCCGGCGTCCGACTTCATTGTCCTGCCAGGCGGTTTTTCATATGGCGATTATCTGCGCTGCGGGGCCATGGCTGCGCATTCGCCGATCATGCGCGATGTCATCGCAAAGGCGAAGGCAGGCACGCCGGTTCTGGGTGTATGCAACGGGTTTCAGGTTCTGTGTGAAGCAGGCTTGTTGCCGGGCGTCCTGATGCGCAACCGCTCCCTCAAGTTCATCTGCCGCGACGTGCACTTACGGGTCGACAACGACCAAAGCTATTTCACACGCGCCTACCGCAAGGGCCAGGTCATCCGTGTGCCAATTGCTCATGCGGAAGGGAACTATTTCGCTGATGATGAAACACTCGATCGGCTGGAAGGGGAAGGCCGCATCGTACTGCGCTATTCAGATGAGGATGGCGACGCCAGCAACGCCGCCAATCCCAACGGATCACAACGCAATATTGCAGGTATTTCGGACGCAACCGGGCGCATCGTCGGCATGATGCCCCATCCTGAACGCCTTTATGAAAATGCGCTGGGTGGCACCGATGGCCGCCGCGTTTTCGAAAGTGCGGTGGTCAATTTCGCCGAAGCTATGGGTTGAACCAGCCAGATCTGGTGAGACGTGCATCCTTGTCATTGTAACGCGAAAGGGGCCGGTTTCCCGGCCCCTCCGCCATGTCGCCACGGCCCTGGACAAACCCGCGTTTCCAGGACAAAAGCCGTCCAGCATATGCCCGCTTACTGGCGCGGCGCGGCGACGGCGACTTGATCGAGAACCCTGACGGACATGGCTGAAGCCGACGGCGCGCATTTGAATTCCAACGTCTTGCCCTCTGCCGTATCGATACGGGCCTTTTTGGTCGGAATGACGGGCATCGAAACACGCGTCGCAGCGCCTTTGACCTCATCCAGATTGTTGGAGTCCGCCATCAACACCGTCAGGTTGCATACGCCGCCCTCACCCAAATAATATGAAACGGCGCGCTTAGAGCCGACGTCGAAGCTTATGCCGTGCCGTGGGGTCATCTTCTGTCCTGAAAGCCCGTCCGCATAGGCGGCAGCCGCGCCGCCGAATGCAATTGTGCTGGCAAGTGCCACGACAAAATTCTTGGAAATCGCCCTCATCATCCTGATCCTTTCAGTAGAGTGCTCAAGATCATCTCAACTCATTTTTCGAGCCGCTCGTGTTGCTCATGAAAGCAGGTTTAATCCCTGCCCGGCGGCATGGGTGGATATTTAATCCACTGAATCAGTTTGGAAAAGACGCCATGTTGCACAGCAGCAATGCAAATGTTGCAGCGCGCAACAGTCACAGCCCGAACGGGTAGGCCATGCTGTAGGCCGGCAGGTGGCGAAATGCCTGCCCAATTGACCTATAAGTCAACTAAAAGCCCGAAAAGCCGAAGCTGTTTGCACGTGCACAGAAATGGCAGCCGTTTCCGAGTCTTCCGGCGAACGACTGGAAAAATTGGAACCTCGCCGCGTGCCTGATGTCGCACACGCCCACAATCACTATCTCAAACGTTGGCTGTTTCGCTGTGAAGCCTTCTAAGCGCCGTTAAAATTGCAGCGCCCGGGGCAGTTCCACCGGAGACGTCGCCACCAGCGAGTGCTGCCAGATCCTCCACAATCTCAAGAGCACCGGGAAATGACTGGTCGGACGTGTAAATGCTCGTGGTAACCACCACAGCCAGCGCCGCCGCCTTTGCAGAGCGCAGGCCATTCACTGAATCTTCTAGCGCAACACATCGCTCAGGCGGCAAGTTCAGTCGTTCCAGCGCCAGGTTGAAAACATCTGGTGCGGGTTTCTTGGCTTTCACCATGTCACCCGCCGCGATCACTTCAAACAGCGCAAGCCCGTTCTCTCCCAGGGTCGAGCGGATCAGGCTTTCAACGTTGGGCAAGCTCGTGGTTGTGGCTATGGCAAGCCGAATACCTTCGCTCCCGGCATGGCGTATCAGGTCTTCCACACCGGGGCGCAAGCCGGCCGCCCCAGCATCGATCATCGCATTGTAAATACCGGTTTTGCGGACATGCAGTGCCTTGATCCAGTCTGTAAGGGCGGCCTCTTGGGAAGGAATAAATTCAGGACGCGAAGGGTTGAAATCCGCAAGGTAATGCCGAATGCGTTCCTTGCCACCGGTCACATCAAGTAGCCGCTTGTAAAGTGGCTGGTCCCAGTTCCAATCAAGCCCCGTCTCGTCGAATGCCTGATTGAACGCCGCACGATGTGTTTCTTCTGTTTCAGATAACGTTCCGTCGACATCGAAAATCAGGGCTTCCAGCATGCAACCTCCCGAATTTCCCGATTTCACGCGGCATCTTGGGTGCCGATCGGGCTCACCGCGCATCAAAACATGGAACTAACCAGACGGCGGAGCGAACAATCGTCTCAGTTCATGGGACAAGGCGCCGCGTCACCGCTATAAGCAGCCGGAAAAATGTGATCTCGCTATTGGGCCAATCCTAAATGACCAACGCTTCTGCAACTGACGCCAACACCTCACCCGCGATCACGCCCGAACTCGTTGCCGAGCACGGTTTCAAGGGCGATGAATATGAAAAGCTGTTGGAGATCCTCGGCCGCGAACCAACGCTGACCGAGTTGGGCATCTTTTCGGTCATGTGGTCGGAGCACTGCTCCTATAAGTCATCGCGCTATTGGCTGAAGACATTGCCAACCGAAAGCCCGCTGGTCATCCAGGGGCCCGGCGAGAACGCTGGCATCGTTGACCTGGGTGATGGTGATTGCGCCGTCTTCAAGATGGAGAGCCACAACCATCCCTCCTACATCGAACCGTTCCAAGGCGCCGCTACCGGTGTTGGCGGCATCATGCGCGATGTGTTCACCATGGGCGCACGCCCGGTCGCCAACCTGAACGCCCTGCGCTTTGGCTCACCCGGCCACAAAAAAACCCGCCACCTCGTCAACGGCGTCGTGGCCGGCATCGCTCATTATGGCAATTGCACCGGCGTGCCGACAATTGGCGGTGAAACCAACTTCGATGAGGGCTACGACAACAACATTCTGGTCAATGCAATGTGCGTGGGCCTGGCCAGGACCGACAACGTTTTTTATTCCGCCGCAAAGGGCGTCGGTTTGCCTGTCGTTTATGTCGGATCGAAGACGGGTCGCGACGGCATTCACGGCGCAACCATGGCCTCGGCCGAGTTTGACGATAAGTCGGACGAGAAGCGCCCCACCGTGCAGGTCGGTGACCCATTTACCGAAAAACTCTTGATCGAAGCGTGCCTGGAATTAATGGCCACCGACGCGATCAGCTCGATCCAGGACATGGGCGCGGCCGGCCTGACATCATCGACGGCGGAGATGGCCGACAAGGGCGGCGTCGGCATTACGCTTGATCTCGATCATGTGCCACAGCGCGAAGAAAACATGACCGCCTATGAAATGATGCTTTCTGAAAGCCAGGAACGCATGCTCATGATCCTGAAGCCCGGCCACGAAGCCGAAGCTGAAGCGATCTTCAAAAAGTGGGAACTCGATTTTGCGGTGATCGGCATTACCACTGATACAGGTAGGCTTATCGTCAACCACAACGGCGCGGTTGTTGCTGACCTTCCCGTGCCGGTGCTGGCCAATTCGGCGCCCATGTATCAGCGTCCTTGGGAACTCAAGGAACCACCCAAGCCGGTGCTACCGCAATGGGTGTCGCCGCCCAACTCCACACTTGGTGCACTCAAGGAAATGATGGGGTCGCCGCACCTTGCGTCGCGCCGTTGGATCTACCAGCAATATGACCACATGGTTATGGGCGACACCGTCATTCGACCTGGCGGCGATGCCGGCGTTGTCCGCGTGCACGGCACCAACAAGGGCATTGCTGCGTGCTGTGACGTGACACCGCGTTATGTATTTGCCGATCCGGTCATGGGCGCCAAACAAGCCGTGACGGAATGCTGGCGTAACCTGTGTGCTGTAGGTGCCGACCCGATCGCCATCACCGACAATATGAACTTTGCCAATCCCGAACGACCAGAGATCATGGGACAGTTTGTCGGCGCGGTGAAAGGCATCGGCGAAGCCTGCACCGCACTCGACTTCCCCGTCGTCTCCGGCAACGTCTCGCTCTACAACGAGACCAACGGCGTCTCCATTCCGCCTACCCCGGCGATTGGTGCAGTGGGCCGCGTTCCCGACGTGTCGAAGATGGCCGACATTGGTTTGCGCAACGAAGGCGATTTGATCATCGTCATCGGCCGCGAACAAGGTTGGCTTGGACAGTCCCTGTTCCAGCAGATGTTTGCGGGGAAACTGGAAGGCGCACCGCCTCCCGTCGACCTGTCTGATGAACTCAAGGCGGGCAAACTCATTCGCGCGCTTATACGCGAAGGCCGAGCCTCTGCCGTACATGATTGCTCTGACGGTGGGCTATTGGTCGCCATTGCCGAGATGGCGCTCGCAGGTGGCATTGGCGCGGAACTGTTCCCCTATGAAGGCAAGCTTCCCTCCCATGCCGCCTGGTTCGGCGAAGACCAGGGCCGATATGTCGTCGCCGTGTCACCGCATAAGGCGGAAGAAGTGGTCGAACGCGCACGCCTCCTTGCCCTGCCGGCTCGCATCATCGGCAAAGTGACAGGCGACCGCATCGCACTGAAAGGCGAGACGTTCCTGCCTCTCGATGAACTTCGCAAAGAACACGAAGGCTGGCTGCCAGACTACATGGAAAACCCACTGGAGTAGGTCGGGCGCCCCTTCTCCCCACCCTTCATGCCATCCTTCATGGGGAGAGCCGGGGTGAGGATCGGCTTTAAACCGCTTACACCATTTCAAAGTAGCACCCGCTCGCCGCCACCGCTGCACAACTGTCATGCCGCGGCTAGAGCATTTTCCGACGAAGTGGACGCCGGTTCATCGCAGAAATTGCGACCATACCAAAAAGTTAGAGCGCCGATCCGATTCCATCAGATCGGAAATTGCTCTAGTCCGCGGGAACCATCGTGCAGCCGAGTGGGGGCGGGATGAAATTTTGTTCAATTCTCCTTCTTCTCGGAATTCTTCTCTTTCTTGGCGGCCTTGGCGGCGCGATTGGCGCGATTTTCGGCCTTCCGTTGGCGCAATTTGATTTTATGGCGGGCTTGGTCGCTCATCGTTGGCATTGTCGGGGCTCCAGTTTTTCTCAAGCTTGATGGCGCTGATGACGCGACGCAAACCGCAAACTGTCAAGACCTCAGAGCAACAAGCCGCGCGCAAGCCCAACGCGCTTCACTTTCGCACAACCCCGATCCTTGGCGCGCGCACCGCTATGAGATAGGGTCCGGCGTTACCAATAACGTCCCAAAAGACCACAAGGGAGCACGCCATGATGATCGGCCGCCGCACACTTTTTGCCCTGGCCTTCGGGCTGCTTTTATTCCCATCGCAACCCCAAGCTGCAGGAAAAACCATGACGACCGACTCAGGACTGAAATTCGAGGATACCCAGGAAGGCACCGGCGCCAGCCCGAAGTCGGGCGATACCTGCGTTATGCATTACACCGGCTGGCTCTATGAAGATGGCAAGAAAGGCGCAAAGTTTGACTCCTCACATGACCGCAACCAGCCATTTGCCTTCGTTATCGGCGTTGGTCAGGTCATCAAGGGTTGGGACGAAGGCGTGGCGACAATGAAAGTCGGCGGCAAGCGCACGCTCATCATTCCGCCAGAGCTGGGCTATGGCGCCCGTGGCGCCGGTGGCGTCATCCCGCCAAACGCAACCTTGATGTTCGACGTTGAGCTTTTGGACATCAAGTAACGCAGTAAATAATCAGGGCCAGGCGCGGCAGCAAAACTGTCGATGTAAAAAATTATGTCGCTTGATGCTGCCGCCCTTGTCCTCTTGTCAGCACTTTTGCATCCCATTCGCGATTTGTTGCTAAAGGGGCATGCACGGCCGGAACGTGCCTATCTGGCGGTTACGTGTGGCTGGATCGTCATCGCGGCCATACACGCAAAATTTTCCGGCATAGGGCTTGGTCTTCCAACTGAGGTGCAGCCATTGGCGGTTGCCTCGGCAGCTTGCCTGACAGCCTATTATTTCGGCACGATGGCTGCGTTGAAGACCGGCGATCTTTCAATCTACTATCCCATCATCCGGTCATCACCACTGCTGATCGTCGCCGTAACGTGGGCTGTGTCGGATACGAAATATACCCTGCCTACGCTTGCAGGCATCGTGCTTATCGTGATTGCGGCATTCGCGTTGCAGCGGCAGCCTGGGCGCATCCTCGGTCACCCCAAGGTTGCAGCATTGGCACTGGTGGCCATGGCTGGATCAGCCGGATACACGATGGCCGACGCACGCGCGATGCACGCTCACGATGTTCCACCGGCACAATTTTTGTTTTGGGTCTATCTGATGGTGGCGCCGGCGTTTGCATTACTCACGTGGGCTTTCAGAAAGCCGCCCCCGGTCGGTGCAAGTGCTCATCTGGCGGCCAGTTGGCTGCCATCACCGTTTCGTGTCCTTGCCGCAAGCGTGATTTCCTACCTTTCGTACTTTGTCATCCTGGTGGCGTTTTCACGCGGTGCGGGAGCCGCGGAAACGGCAGCCGTCCGTCAGGTCTCCATTCCGGTTTCCGTTCTGCTTGCCGTCATTGTGCTTGGTGAAACGCGCCTTGCGCATCGACTGGGATGGGCAAGCTTGATCGCCGCAGGAATCATACTCATCGTTATTGGCGACAAGCTTTTGTGACCCTGGAAAACCAATCTTTGTGAAAACCTGCACCTTCGATCGCATCACGAACGACTGCCAAATGGCAGGTGCGTCGAATTGGCCACGAGCTTAGAGCGTCGGGCGATAAATCGAAATCAATTCTGTTTGTCGAGCGGCTGGTCGAGCCAGAAGGAGAGCGATGCCGTGCGTGGCGGGGTCACGGACAAATCGCACGACGCGACTTAGCGGCCGCCGCTCGCAAACCCGAAGGGCCGAGCGGATTTGCGCCAACCTCGGTGTGTCCCGTCTTGCACGTAGCGCCGCTACGCGCTGCGACGGACCACTTGATCTTGCCACAAATACGCCTCGGCAGAATGGTCCCGATTCATCGCCCGACGCTCTAAGCGGTGAACACACCGCAAAGGCGGAAGCTACGGTCGCTGATGTCAATTTGGATTTTTGTCCGGCGTTCGCCGGCTCTTGCCCTCCCGCCCCACGCCTGTAGAGTGCCGCGATCAAATTGTTCTGAACTAAAGCGTCGTGCGTTATATCGGGATCATTCCACCGCGGCGAATTTGGTCCAAGATTAAGCCGGCCGGCGCCTATCCAATCAGGAAATCCAGCCCAGCTCTGCAGGAGACACACGCACATGCCGATGACGGCGCAGGAAATCGAAACCATGATTAAGTCGGGAATTCCCGACGCCACGATCGAACTAAAAGACCTAGCCGGCGACAACGATCATTGGGCCGCGCACGTCGTTTCGCCCAGTTTCAAGGGCAAAAGTCGTGTGCAACAGCATCAAATGGTTTATGCGGCGCTGGGTGGCCACATGGGTGATGTTTTGCACGCACTGGCGCTGACGACTGGTGTACCACCCGAGGTATGATGGCCATTCGTCGCAAGGCCCAAGCCACGTGCTGTTGCCACCCGCATTCGGCAGCTTGAAAGCCGAAATAAAATCCCACAATTTCAACGCGTCATTGACAGTCTCGGGTCGTCAACCCATCTTAATGGCAACGCTTGTAAACCCTTTTTATGCGGTCCGGGCCGCGAGTGCGGCCTCAGCCGACAACTTTTAAGAGGACTTCGCTATGAGCCAGCAGGATGTCAGCGACTGGATCCGCAAGACGGTTGCGAACAACGATGTTGTTTTGTTTATGAAGGGAACCCAGCAGTTCCCACAGTGCGGATTTTCCGGTCAGGTCGCGCAAATTCTCGGATACATGGGCGTCGAATACAAAGACGTCAACGTGCTTGAGGACATGTCAATCCGCGAGGGGATTAAGGCGTTCGCCAACTGGCCAACCATACCTCAGCTCTATGTCAAGGGCGAGTTTGTCGGCGGTTGCGACATCGTTCGTGAGATGTTTCAGGCAGGTGAACTGCAGCAGCTTCTGGAACAAAAGGGCGTTCCATATGACAAGTCGCGCATGACGGCTTGACAATTACGGTGCACGACCGGGCGCGACAACGGCTCCGGCCTCGCTTTCACCGCACGACGGCGTTTAGATGAATGGGTTCGTCCTTTAAGGGCGAACCCTTTTTCGTTTTGGAAACAAGTTTAAGGTTCTGCGCAGCCGTCACTAAAGCAGCCAAGCAGCGCATTTGGGAGGATTGGTGGAACAATGAGGCTCGGCGGCCGCCGCTTTCTGTTGAGCTTCGCCATTATTGGCGCCAGCGTTTGCCTGGCGCTGGGTGTATCACTGCCCATCATACGCCTGACGAAATACGTATTCTGGTCGACGGAACACTCGCTGCTATCGACTGTGTATGTGCTCATCAACGACGGCCAATATTTTCTTGGTATCACCGTCGCGCTTTTCTCAATCTGCTTTCCTGTCCTGAAACTTTTATACCTGCTGCTCGTCTCGACGCTTCCTGCAAGCGAACTGGCGCGCCAGTCACGGCGGTTACGAGCATTGGAGTGGCTTGGCAAATGGTCCATGCACGACGTGCTGGTGCTGGCCCTCACCATCTTCTTCATCAAGAGTACTGGCCTTTATGATGCTGCCAGCCTATCGGGCGTTTATTTCTTTACCGCGTCCGTTGTCTTGATGATTCTCGCCTATGCCTGGCTGCGTGGCGAACAACGAGAACGTTTCAAAATTGAAAATGCACAACACGCTGGCGGTGCCACCGGCATTGAAACCGACGTGCGCCGGCCGCATGGCCCGCCACTTGACACGGATCAAGATGAGCCACAGCCGAAGCTTTCAATTGTGCGCAATTTCGTATTGTCATTCTTCATAATACTGGCAACCGTGTTTTTCGTGCTCGGCGTGATACTGCCGGTCATACGCTTTACGACAATCTACGTCTGGACAAACGAACACTCTATCGCGACGATCATCTACGCGCTTTACACCGACCAGGAATATTTCTTGTGCGTCGTCCTTTTCACGTTTTCGATCCTGTTTCCATTCCTGAAGTTGTTCTATCTGATGACGCTGGTCGCCTCGCCTGACCTGTCGCCTGAGTTTCGCGCCCGCTCGATTTCGACGATGGAATGGCTGGGTCGTTATTCGATGACCGACGTCATGGTGCTGGCGTTACTCATCTTCTACATAAATTCCAGCGGATATACCGAAGCAAGCGTCCAGCCCGGTGTCTACTTCTTTGCTGCATCCGCAATAATGACCATGCTCGCCTACGGTTGGGCCAATACCGTACCACCGCGGCGCCTGGAGAAACGGGCGCGAACGCCAAGACCCAGACCGTTGGCAAAACCATCGCCCACCGCAGTGGAAGCCAAGGGCGGCAAAACACCCAAGCCATCGATTCAGAAAGGCTTCAATAAATTTACACCAGGATAAAAGCCATTGCAGGCTGCATATGCGCAATTGAAAGCATGCCGCAGCACTTTTGCGAAACGCACATTTGCGAAATAGCATTTCAATTTCACCGATGCGCATTCCGGTAAAAACGCAATTCCAAAACCCAACTCAATAAAAACAAAACAAATAACAAGCCTCGGCGCACACGCTAGTTTAATGCCGAGTTGCTATATATGGATTTGCCTCCACGGCGCGTCTTGCGACGGGCCAACAAGCTGGTCGTCTTGTCAACATCGCCTCACCGGCGAAAGGCTGCCGCGTAAAAAGCATGCTGTATCGAGTCAGAGAAAACCATCGTCAACGCTTCAGCCGGCCCGATTGCGAGCCATCGTTTCCCATTCGCTTCATAGAGGAAGTGAGCGGAGCACCAACGCGCGACAAACTTTTGGAAGTGATCTCACGATGGCTATCACGCATGTTTCCCGCCAACCGCGCAAGCCTGTCATTGCTCCATGACGAAAACAACCTCACGGTTGTCGTGTTCAACGGAAACGATGCTATTCCGCTCGGCAGCACACTACCAATCGCCGCGACAGCGACTGGCCAAGCTTTCAAGCACCAGGAAATCTGGATTGTCTCGGATACGCGAACTGACGCGCCGGATATGGTTGATCTCCAGATGCTCGCCAGTAAGGGTCTTTACGCATCGATAAATGTGCCGCTGATAATGTCGGGCAAGTGTCTTGGCTGCCTCAATCTCGCACATCACGACTGCAACACGTTTGACAACCCTGACGTTCCGAAATTGCGCGCGTTGGCATTCTGGATCGCATCCCAACTCAGCCACTACGAGAGCGTGCGAATAATTTCCGATGCCATGCATCGCGCCCGGTGCAGCCAGGAAAAAGTTGACCGGTTAGCCAAATATGATTGCCTCACTGGGCTTTTGAACCGACATCAATTCAAGTCAGAGTTGACGAAGCGCATTTCAGACGCACCCAAGGGGCATGAGTTCAGCCTGCTTTACGTCGACCTCGATGGCTTCAAGGCGGTGAACGATACGTTCGGCCACCAAGCCGGTGATGAGCTTTTAAAATTAACAGCAAAACGCATCACCGAGAATGTGCGCTCCGGCGACCTCGTAGCCCGGTTGGGCGGCGACGAATTCGCGATAGCCGTTGGCCCGATGGCTTCGGGCTCTCACGATATCGCAAGTGAAATGGGTGAAAGACTCGTTGAGGCCATTGGCAAGGCCTTCGAGTTTGACAGTCATATGGCATTCGTTTCTGCCAGTATCGGCGTACGCGTTGCTCAAACTTACGATGCAGATCTTGCCATAATACAACGTGAGGCCGATCTGGCTCTCTATCAAGTCAAACACAAGGGCGGGAGCAATGTCCGCTTTTTCGATGAAAAAATAGGAGACGATGTCCGTCGCGAAGCAGAACTTGCAAATGATCTACTTCTCGCGATCGAAAAACATCAGTTCGACGTCCATTACCAACCAATCGTCGATGCAAAGACGAATATGATCGTTTCATGCGAGGCACTCGCAAGATGGCACCATCCTCAGCATGGAATGATACCGCCACACCGGTTCATTTCGATGGCGGAGTCCTCCTCCTACATCGCCGTGCTTGGCGACTGGGTGCTGCATACGGCATGCAATGAGGCGGCAAACTGGCCATCACATATCTCGGTGTCGGTAAATGTTTCCCCAAAACAGTTTTTGATCGGCGACTTCGTCAAACAGGTCTCCAACACACTCCGTGACAGCGGGCTGGAGCCGGGCCGGCTTCAACTGGAAATTACCGAAACGGTGGTGCTTAACGAAACCAGTGAAACAGTCGATGCGCTCAAACGCCTGCTGGATATGGGTGTGCGTATCGTCCTTGATGATTTTGGCAGCGGTTACGCCTCCTTCAACTACCTCAAACAGTTTCAGTTTAAGAAGCTGAAGATCGACAAATCCCTCATCGATACCCTGGGCGAAGATGAGAAAACATTTGCGATCATCGAAGCCGTCGTGAAAGTTGCAGACGCGTTGTCGATCGAAATCACTGCTGAGGGCGTCGAAACTGCCAAGCAACGCCACCACTTATGTCGGCTCGGCTGCAATGAACTTCAAGGGTATTTGTTTTCCAAACCTCTAAACGGGCCTGACGTCCGCAAGTTGCTGTGCGTTCCCAAAACAAGCAAACAGCCCCCTCCTTTACCGGGCAAGGATACGATCATGTTGTCGGGCAACGCACTATAGCCAAAGCCGTTTCAACAAACAAAAACGGCCGGGCATTGCCGCCCGGCCGCTATGAATAGAAAAGCCCGATACAAGCTTCAGCGCGAATAGAACTCGACCACCAGGTTGGGTTCCATATGAACCGGGTATGGCACGTCGGAAAGAACGGGAATACGGGTCAATTGCGCGGTCATTTTTGAGTGATCGGCTTCGATGTAGTCGGGAACATCGCGTTCCGCCGAGCCTGTCGCCTCCATCACATGCGGCAGTTCACGTGCCTTCTCGCGAACCTCAACGACATCGCCCACACGCACGCGATAGCTAGGAATTGTAACGCGCCGGCCGTTGACCTTGACATGGCCGTGGCTGACGAACTGGCGGGCGGCAAATACGGTCGGCACAAACTTCGCCCGATAGACAAGTGCATCAAGGCGGCGCTCCAGCAGACCGATGATGTGCTCCGATGTAGAGCCCTTCAACCGGGTCGCCTCATCGTAGATTTTGCGGAACTGCCGCTCGGTTATCGAACCATAATAACCCTTGAGCTTCTGCTTTGCCTTGAGCTGTTGGCCATAGTCAGAAGTCTTGCCCATGCGCCGCTCGCCATGCTGGCCTGGACGGCTTTCACGTTTGTTGAGCGGGCTCTTTGGGCGGCCCCAGATATTTTCTCCAAGGCGGCGGTCGATTTTGTGCTTGGCGCGAATGCGCTTGGTCATGTCTGGCACTCCAGCAAAAGTTACAATACCTGCTGACCAGGTGCGACATTGCCACTGGCCGTTCAGGGCTAGGAGCGCCCCCTCCTCTGCCCGCACAAAGCTCCATCGAGCTCAAATCCGGACTGACAGGCCCCGGGTGTTTCCGTCCCGGCGCCACGGGTGCGCAACAAAACGCGGGCCCGAAGGCCCGCGAAAGATGGGTTGAAATAACCGTGCGTGGCGCCGCCGTCAACATGAAAGCGCCTGAAAACGCCTATTTCTTTTGCGCAGGCTCGGTTTTCACATCGGCTGCGGTCTTGGCGTCAGGCGCACCTGGCATCTCCATGGCCGTGGAAATGGGCGGCCCCTTGGACACATAATCGGCGATCACCTGGGCAACTTTTTCCTTGTATTCGGGCGCACAGGTCTGAACCGGCGACTTGCGTTCCTCAACAACGACCTGCTTGTCTCCCTGCTTTTCGACGAGTTTGATCTTGCCCGTCAAAAGCATGACCGTCGTCAGATGAAGCTGGTTGATGTAGATCATCTGCTGTTCAGACCACTTCTTCTTGTCGCTTTCCCGCTGCATCAGTGAGCGGTAATTGGCGACCTGGGCCTGCGACAGATCACAAACCTGGGCGTGCGCCGAGATGCGACCGACACGGATCACTTCACGTGCGACGTCGACAGGCACCAACACCTCATTTTTCTTTTTCTTATCGACCTGGACGATTTCACCGTTTGGTTTGGTGAACTGGGCCGGCACCAGCGACCAGGCGTATTCCATGAAAGTCTTGACCGACTTTTCACTAAGCTGCTTGTTTTCGGCGTAGCTGGGCTGGGCCGACATGAGAACCATAGCCGCCATCATGACCAGCAAAACTCCAGAACCAGCCGCCTTTGCCCCCGTTTTCGACATGTTCCGCTTCTCCGTATTCCATAATCGGATCGGCTCCGGCAATCTCCGGCCCTCTCCGTCTGGGTTGTTTAACGAATTCCAGACACCAAGACAGGACCAAGTCGCCGCTCTTCCACAGGCGCGATCCGCCACACACCATCGGACCGCATCGCTCGGCTGAAAAGGTGTCGCGAATATGGCGGCCCATGTGGACGATTACGTTGAGTTGCCTGTCCCACGCACTAATGTTGCAATAATACCACGCAGAGTCCGGACTTCCTGCGCCGTCAAGCCAGCGCGAAGAAACATCGATCGTAAATTTCGCACCGTAACGTGGCGGCGTTCGGGCGGTGTAAAAAAATCCCGGGCTGCGAGTTCTCGCTCAATATGCTCAAAAAATCGTTCTATATCAGAATGTTTTGCTGGCACGTCGTGACCCAGATGCAGGCCTGAAGAAATACGCCGGTCATTCACCGTCTTGCGGCCCAATGTTGCCCCCTCTCCTGACCTCAGCCAGGCGTAGCCCTGCAACAAAACAGCCTGGGCCAAATTGAGCGAAGCAAACTTGGCATTGACCGGAATCATAACCACGCCATCGCAGTCGGCGACCTCGTGCGTCTCCAACCCGTTACGTTCCCGACCAAACAGCATGCCGCAGCGCTGTCCACCTTCGGTACGCTGGCGCATTTCGGCAGCGGCTTGTTCGGGGGTCATTATCGGTTTTCTCAGGTCGCGCTGGCGTGCTGTGGTTGCAACGACAAAATTGAGATCTGCAATCGCAGACGAGAGGTTTTCATGCAAACCAGCACCGTCAACGATTGCCGCGGCTCCCGAGGCAACTGCGCGGGCTTTCTCTGAGGGCCAGCCATCACGCGGGTTGATCACCCGCATCTCATCCAGTCCGAAGTTCGCCATGGCCCGCGCCACCATGCCGATGTTCTCGGCAATTTGCGGTTCCATCAAAATAACAGCCGGTCCTTCGTCTTGCGCCAGCACCCCATCCATCAACGTTTCAGTGGTACGCAAACCATAGCGTACCTTGCGTAGGACGCGCCGCGCCCAGAACCAGTACTCCTCTCCCATGTAGGTCCGCGCCAGATGATCGAGAGAAGCGACGCGTTCGGTCGACCCCACGCCGCCGCAGACCCGTAGCGGGCTGATGTCCGCGCGGATTTCGCCGCGACGGCTGCAATAATCATCCAATGAAGTGATCCCGGCGAGTTGCGTGGCACGTCGACACCCCGCGCAGGCTGCATCATCGGTTTCGCAACGCCGCTCTGCGCAATAAATCAAAAATTGTTCAAGATCATCGCGGGTAAGGCCGGCAGGCGTTCCCGGACCAAGCACACTATCGATACCATCCTCATGTGCGCGATGTACGAGGCTGGCCAGGCTTCGGGCTGCCGAAACCTTGCAACCCGCATCATCTGTTTGCACCATTGGTGTAGGCGAAGCCGGATTAGCCTGCCTGTCAATTTCGATAAAGGTACGCACCTTGGTATCAGTCCCTGAGCCGGTTAAGACGTCGGCAAAAGACCATGCCCGCCTGTAACGAGCAAGATCCCGCGAATGTCCCACCGGCCGCGATGCTACCCCATCACCGGCAAGGCCCGCGCCTCATCCCTTCCGCCGACTTGTTGCATCGCAGTAACCCCGATATGGTGCCGCGGAATTGAACAGTACCTGGCGCACTTATCGGAGCTGAAACAGGCCCCGCCCTGGCGCCGCTAAAGACTTTTCACTGACAAACCGAGGTTGAAACGTATGAAAAAGATCAAGGTGGAAGGCACCGTCGTGGAGATGGATGGCGACGAGATGACCCGCATCATCTGGCAGTTCATCAAGGACAAGCTGATCCACCCCTACCTCGATATCAATCTTGACTACTACGACCTTGGAATTGAGAGCAGGGACAAGACCAACGACCAGATCACCATCGACGCGGCAAATGCCACCAAGAAGCACGGTGTGGCCGTCAAATGCGCAACGATTACACCCGACGAAGCACGCGTTGCAGAGTTTGGCCTCAAGGACATGTGGAAGAGCCCCAACGGCACCATCCGCAACATCCTGGGCGGGGTCATCTTCCGCGAACCCATCATTTGCAAGAACGTGCCGCGCCTTGTACCGGGTTGGACGCAACCAATCATCGTTGGCCGTCACGCATTCGGAGATCAATACCGCGCCACCGACATGAAGTTTCCCGGCAAGGGCACACTGACCATGAAGTTCGTTGGCGAAGACGGCGAGGTCATCGAAAGGGAGGTCTACAAGTCGCCTGGCGCCGGCGTTGCCATGGCAATGTACAATCTGGACGATTCAATACGCGACTTTGCACGTGCATCGTTGAATTACGGCATGCAGCGCGGCTATCCCGTCTACCTGTCGACCAAGAACACCATCTTGAAAGTCTATGACGGCCGCTTCAAGGATATCTTTCAGGAGGTCTACGATAGCGAGTTCAAGTCCGAATTCGAAAAGCGCAAGATCACTTATGAGCACCGCCTTATCGACGACATGGTTGCCTCCGCATTGAAGTGGTCTGGTGGGTATGTCTGGGCCTGCAAGAACTACGACGGAGACGTCCAGTCCGACACCGTCGCACAGGGCTTTGGCTCATTGGGCCTGATGACATCCGTTCTGATGACGCCCGACGGCAAGACTGTGGAGGCCGAAGCCGCTCATGGCACGGTCACACGCCACTACCGCCAGCACCAGAAGGGAGAGGAAACCTCGACCAACTCGATCGCGTCCATCTTTGCCTGGACCCGCGGCTTGGCGCATCGTGCAAAGCTCGATGGCAATGACGATCTCAAGAAGTTTGCCGACACGCTCGAAAAGGTCTGCATCGACACCGTTGAGTCCGGTCACATGACAAAGGACCTGGCGCTTCTTGTTGGCGCGGATCAGAAGTGGCTATCGACCACCGGGTTCCTCGACAAGGTTGATGAGAACCTCAAAAAGGCGATGGGCGCGGCTTGATTGCCGAGAACTTGATGCCCTGCGGGCAACCACCATGATCTATTGAAACAGACCGGGTGGTTCAGCCTTCAGCACGCTGCGCAACATTTAAATGCACCCGGCTGTGAAAACGCACAGTCGGGTGTTTTATTTTCACCGTAGGAAATTTTCACCCGACGAAATTGGTAGCGACAACAGAACCAGACATTGCGCCGGCATTGACCAACAAAGATCCCACCGCGAACAACCGCGTGACTGCCTCTGTTCAGCCCTGAATTTCGTTGCGCGCAAAAGCATCATTTTTATTTCATCGATCTGCGAGGCAGCTTCGCACATGCGCGAATTGCGCAAAAAATTCGGGCTTCGTCGCGCCAGAACGGCACATTCGAAACTGTTTTATTCTGATGATCCTAACTAACACCTCGATTAGGTTTGGCCTAGTCGATGACGTATGCGCGTGTCACGTATTGACTTCATAAATTCTCAAGAACTTCGGCATGTTTTCTTGGCTGTTTGTATATAAAGGCCAGGCACGATGCACACGCTCAAAAAAATCTCTGACAAGTCGGGCTCAATCCCAATGCTGCTTGGATTGCTGCTCCCCATTCTTGTGATGTTCGTTGGCTTGGCAATTGACTATACCCGCGTCATCCGAGATCGAGAACACGCGCAAAAAGTGCTTGATGCATCTCTGCTTGCGGGCGCCGTGGCCTACCAAGGTGGTGCCACTTTTATCAAGGCAGAAAATACCGCTGAAGACTATCTCAATGCCAACAAGGCGTCTTCACGACCCTACAAGGCATCGTTCAAGTTCGATAAGGATCGCCTTAGCGGCAACCTGAAATCATCGACAGCAACACCCGTCATGTCCGTTGCCGGCTTTCGCGAGATTGAATGGGATGTTACCGGTGAAGTTGGCTATTCGCTGCCGCCGGCCATAGACTACGCCCTGGCACTCGACATCTCCTCGTCGATGGAGGCTCGCGGCCACATGCCGGCCTTAAGGTCCGCACTTCAGGAATTTTCCCAAGCCGCGTTCGAGGGCGTCAAGACGGATGATGTATCCGCTACACTGGTGCCGTTCGCCAATGGCGTTTCTTTCCCCGAAAGGTATTCAAGGTGGGTTAACCCGGCCAAGGGCTTCATCTACACACGCGATTTCGTCGGCTGCTTTTTTCCTGAAGCAATTGGCGTCAAAGCGACCTTGAAAAGCAACTTGCCCGGGTCCTATCGCGCGGCGCCTGATCTCGTACAAGTTGCCCAGAATAATATTTTCTGCCCACGACCAGGGACACAAATCAGTTTTTATGCCGATAACGCATCCGACCTTGATGCTCGCATCAAGTCACTGGAAAGCTTCCAGGGCACAGCAACCGCTGATGGTCTTTCGTGGGCCTGGCGCACCCTTGAACCTTCATGGAGTTCCAAGTTTCAAGAAAGTTCGCAATGCCCACGGCCGCACGCTAAAGAGAACAAAAAGGTCATCGTGTTATTGACCGACGGTCTACCGTATTACCGGCCGTGGAACGAAAAAAAACTAACCGATGCCAGGAAGGATGCACTCCGCCGGGATGCACTGAGGGAATTTGAAGCCGTATGTGAAGCGATCGCAGCCGACGGGCGTTTTGATCTCTACATGATTGGCTACGGCGATGCGATGACGCCCGAAGAGACGACTGCGCTCCAGGGGTGCACTGCGGGAGACGGTTCATTCGTCCGGGCTGACAAAGCAAACCTGGCACAGGTGTTCAAGGGTATTGCCCGAAAAACCGTGGCGATCGCTCTGCGGCGGTGACCGGCCGGTAACCCAGTCATGGGCGCTGACACATGGCGCCCCCAACACGGAAAACTTTTCACTTGGTCAAGATTTGGCCGGGCTCTTGCTTTATCCGCACCCAATGCCACGCACAACCGGCCGCCAATGGCTATGGCCGCCTGTCGCAACAGGCTGGCTGCCATAATCAGTTAAGTTGATCTCTCTTTTTCCAAAAACTTCATGAGCAAGAAGCCAAGGCCACCTGCTGACATTTTCGATCGTGCTTCGTTGATTGATGAAATTGAGCGCGGCAGCACATTCAAGTTTGTCTTCTTCTGGGGACACACTGGTTCTGCAAGCCACGTTGGCACGTTCGTTTTTAGCCAGTGGTGGCAGCCGGCAACCTTCACGCTTGAAGGCATCACATACGTGAGCGCGGAACATTACATGATGGCGGAAAAGGCACGCCTGTTCGGCGATGATGCGGTTCGTGAGCAAGCCATCGCAGCAAAATCACCCGGCGCGGCCAAGGCACTGGGCCGGACCGTCGCGAACTTCGATCAGGCTACGTGGGAGCAGCATCGTTTCGACATTGTCGTCAACGGTTCAATTGGCAAATTCGGCCAGAACGAGCCACTTAAAACCTACCTTTTGGAAACCGGCAACAAAGTGCTCGTGGAGGCTTCACCCAGAGACTGCATTTGGGGCGTGGGTCTGGGCAAGAACAATGAGAAAATCACCGATCCGCGCACTTGGCGGGGCCAGAACCTGCTTGGCTTCGCGCTTATGAAAGCACGTGCCGTTCTACGTGATCAAACTACGTCATAGCGCTTCAGCAAGACTCAATCGAGCAACTCGTCACGGCCAATACAAAAAGCTGGGTGCATGGCGCAACCTAGCTGTTCTTGTTTGCCCACTCTGCGGCGTCTCGCCCAGACTTATTTGGGTAGCGCGAATGCCACAATGTAGTCGCCCCATGCAGACATGTTGTAGCGCGCGCCACCCGCAGAAATGACGATGTACTGGCGGCCGTCCTTGCCAACATAGCTCATAGGTGTGGCTTGCGTTCCAATTGGCAACCGCCCCTTCCATATGAGGTCACCCGTTTGAATGTCGAAAGCGCGCAGATAATAATCCTGGAAGCCGGCATAGAACGCGATGCCTCCGCCGGTAATCATCGGTCCTCCAAGCGGCGGCAAGCCGACGTAGAAACCGATGCCAGGCTGGAATTTGCCCAAAGCAAGGTCTTGCGCTGATCCTGCAGGGAATTGCCAGATATGCTTGCCGGTTGCCAGGTCGATAGCTGAAATCGTTCCCCAAGGCGGCCGTAGGCAGGGTATGCCGAGTGGCGAAGAGAAACTGCCGCGTTGCATGGCATAGGGCGTGCCAAGCATCGGGTGGAAGGCGCCGCTTTCGCCGGTGTATTTCATATCCGGCGTGACCTTGTCTCTTGGCAGCAGATTCTGAACCAACGGCATGCGCATTTCCGCCGCAACCATGACTTTGCGGCTCTCATCAACGGCCGCGCTGCCGAAATTCATCCCCCCCATCGGTCCTGGCCATACGAGCGACTTGTGTGTTGACGGTGTCGTGTATTCTCCATCATAGCGGTATTTGTGGAATAGTATCCGGCAAACCATCTGATCAATCGGCGTCGCGCCCCACATCATACGCTCGGTCAACGGCTCTGTTCCGATCGCCGCCATATCTGTCGAATAGGGTTGTGTTTCCGAGTAGCGATCGCCTTTGACGGTGCCGTCGGGCTTCGGCGCTGGTTTTTCGACGACCCGCTTGATCGGTTCACCGGTTCTGCGATCGAGAACGAAGACCTGCGCCCGTTTCGTTGTCTGGATCAGGCCGGGAGTGAAGCCGCCCTTGCCATCGGGAATGTCTGCCAGCACGGGTTGAGAAGGAACGTCATAGTCCCAAAGGTCGTGATGCGTGGTTTGGAAATGCCACTTCACATCGCCGGTGTTGAGGTCGAGGGCAACAACCGAAGAGCTGTACTCGTCGTCGAAGTCGCGGCGCGTGCCACCCCAGATGTCAGGCGTTGCATTGCCCAAAGGCACATAGACCATGCCAAGGTCGACGTCGAACGCCAGTAGCGACCACGCGTTCGGCGTGCCAACGGTGTAACTTTGGCCTTCTGGTGGAAGTCCCTTCAGGGTCGGGTTGCCCATATCCCAGACCCATGCCAATGCGCCGGTGCGCGCATCATAGGCGCGAATGACACCAGATGGTTCACCAAGCGTAACATTGTCGATGACCCGCCCGCCGACTACAATCTTGTCTCCAGCTACGACTGGACCACTGGAGTTTGTGAGGTAGTTGGCGTCGGCTTTTCCCATGCCAGCCCATAGACTGACTGTTCCACCATCGCCAAATGTCTCACACGGCTTACCATCGCTTGCGCGCACTGAGATCAAGCGTGCATCAACCGTCGATTCAACGAGCCGAGGACCACAGCTATCACCCGGACCTGGATCGAAATATCCAATGGAGCGACAGCGCTTCCAATCTGCAGTTTCCGCCTTGGGATCAAACTTCCATTTAATTTTACCTGTGTCGCCATCGAGAGCCGTTATCTGCCCGACGGGCCCGCAGTGATATAGAGTGCCATCAACGTAGAGTGGCACAGTCTGATCCTGCTCATGCTTGGACTGGTCTGCCAAGAACCCGGTGCGGGCAGTCCAGGCCACTTCGAGCTTGTCAATGTTTTCTGGCGTAATCTGCGTGAAAGGTGCAAACCGCGATCCCGAACCGGTGCGGCCATAGGCATACCAGTTGTTGCCAGCGTCCGTCGTGGTCTTTGCAACGTCGCTTTTTGCAAGCGGTGTTGTGTTGACGATAATGTCATGGGGATAAAACATCGCCGTCAGGTAGCCGACAAACATGGCGGCTAATGCAAGACCAACTGCGAAATAGCTTTTGGACGAAACTGGCCGGGTATCGCGAGGCAACAACGGCACGACGAGCAACACCAATGCAGCAAGAAAGATCGGAGCGACAAGTCGTGGTACCGAGGGCCAGAACGCCAGCCCTGTCTCGTAAAAGCTCCACACCAATGTAAAGATAAAAAACAGCAGGTAGATCCGGACACCAGCAATACGCCCTTGCCACAGTGCGGCACCAGCCAAACTCATGGCCGCACCTGCCAGTGCGTAATACCAGGATCCTCCAAGCGTGATCAGATAAACTCCGCCGACAAGTAGCGACAGACCGGCCAAAAGGGTTACCAAAGCAACCAGCCGTACGAGCCAATGCACTTTTAGGTTTTGCATAATGCGCTCCATGCCAAAAATTTAATCAAATATTATTCCAATTTTCACCTTTAACAATTCCGCAGCCCTCTGGCTTGGTGGTTTGGTTATCACCCGGCAGTGATAACTCAGTTGCCATACATTGCGATCGGGCTTCCAAAGCCAATCGACAAACTATGTCGTAAGAGTTCATCTGATAGGGCAAATCCCCAACCTCTATCCATGATGGGGATCAACTCTCACTCCCAACCCTCTTCCAGTCTTGCGGATTCTCAATGCACACCCGACTGGAGGGCAAATCCCAAAAACTATCCAACGCTTACGTTTAGTTCACCATAATCGGGCATGGTGCGCAAAGTCGTTTTGAGTGAACATCGAGTTGCAGTGTCATGTCTGAGTTTCTAGCGCCGCTAGGCAGTATTCTTTTTCAGGCCGGTGCGGTTGCCGCACTGCTCATCCTCACCCCCGTATTGTATGGCGCCGTCGTCTCGATGCGCCGCTGGTGGTTGGTTCTATTCGCCGCAACGGTTATTGCAGGAACGGCCTCCCGGTTGGCGTTTGAGGGCCCACTCTTAAAAACAGCAGCATTACTGCCCCAGAGCATGCTTCCCAATACGGCCGGCTTTTTAGGAATTGCCATCAGTTACGTCGCGCTTGCAACCATTGTAAGGCTGACGACGTTGCGGCTGGAATGGCTTGGATGGAAATCCAGATCAATCACCGACATCCACGTCTTGGGCTATCTGGCCCCGACTGTGGGCGCTGTATATCTGCTGCTGCCATGGAGCATGTTTAGCTGAAGTGTGCAGCGGTAGAGCCGTGAAGAACATGCTCCCGACCAAAGAGAGCATGTTTAGCTGAAGCGTGCAGCGGTAGAGCCGTGAAAAACCCGGCGGCAATCAAAAGCATGGAGCCGTTATCAATTCCGTGTCCAACCAAGGTCATTTTCGCAGTTCAATTCTTGACTTTGGTTAGATAACACCTGTCGCGCGGGTTCTAGTGTTCCGACTCTGACGCTTGATTCCCTGTCGGGCCCCGACGCGTCAGCCCGGAACCCTAGCATTCTCATTGTTTGTGTTCTGGATTCACGATCGTTTGACGACCTTCGCCCGGGAATCAAACGTTCGATCCTGAACACTAGGCTTCAGCAGGTCCGTCCTCGAAACAGCCACGAAAAACGCCAGGTGCGATGTCAGAGCCATTTGAAATCCTTCTCGTATGGTCTGAAGTGGTGTTGCAGGTGCCCGCTGGGGTTTCTGCCGCCAAGGTTTTGATAGACGCCGGCGTACCAATCGACATGGGTTGCGAGCACGGCGAATGCGGCACTTGTTCAACTGAATACGTCGAAGGTGACGTCATTCATAAAGACACATGCCTCACCGAGGGGACACGTCAGCACGAATTCTGTCCGTGCGTGTCTCGTGCACGTGGAAGATTGGTGCTTCCATTCTGATCGCGTCGCCGTTTTTAAGACCTATTTGTCAGCCGGTGATGACGCTGGTGGTGCCTTTGGTTCATCCTTCTTGTTCTTCGCGCTCCATTCAGCACTGACCAAACGGAAACTGCCACCAAGCTGAACCATACTATTGGAGAATTGCTGGAGCTGGACTGTCAATTTTACGGGTTTGCGCTCCGGTTTGAAAATTCGATCGATAATGCCAAGGCTCTCGTCAATATGCACGGTGGGTTCCAGCGTTAACTCGAACGTCCCTGTTTCGGTAACGAGCTTGGGCCATGAAGAGCCTTTGTTGAAAAATAAAATCGTGCCTGAATAGGTGCCACGACCTGGAACCGAAATAGGCGCAAACGGGGTCTTCGGTCTGTCCACGCGTTCGAACGACCCCGACTTCCTGTCAAATCGACCTGGCGGCACGAAGTAGCTTCCGTCGACCGTGTAGGCGGAATAAAACTCCTTTTCCATGCCACCCTTATCTGCCTTCACACGCAAATCTAGCGACAGCACCGCGCCATCGCGCGCACCCTGATTGGCAATAGTAATGGGCACGGCGAAAATCTCCGCATCATCGCCTTCGCGCGTGTAATGCACGACGGGTGACGCGTAAAGTTGCAGATCTGGCTGCTTTAGCGACGTTTCCCAAAGGCTGTAGGCCGAAAACGCCAGCGCAAACAGCGACACGATTGCTGCGATCCAGTTGGACAGCATGTGAGAAGGATGATTGTCTTGTACCGCCGTCTGCGCGGCATTTTGAGCGACATTATCTGGTGCGTTCGGATCGAGCTGACTGCCGGTCCATGTATTTCTTGTCATTAGCCCCCCGGCTCAAAGCGTTCTCTCCCATACCTATAACTAGATTGGAACGGAAAATCGGGCAGGTATGAGGCAGCCCGGCCAGACACTGCCGGCAGCATGGGTGAAGAATAGCGTTTCACCCCGTTTGCGCCATCCAATCCGCCATCAACCCCAGAATCCGTTTGTCCTCGTATAGCCCTGAGTGCCGTAGTCCCCGCTTGGCGTCTTCCTCCGCCGTGAAAGGCACTTCTTGGTGAGTGTTGGATCTAACAGCGGGAACAATCGCACTTGAACTTATACCAATGTCGATATGCGCATGGATGGAGGGGCGCTCCCAGCCGAAGCCTGCTGGATGACCACGAAGGACACTCAACATATAACGCGCCACGACCAGAAATGCCCACACACTCCCTGCTGTAACGAGAATGAGGAAGATCAGGTAAAGCGCCCAATCGTCAAACGTCTTGGGATCGATGCCCGTCAGGTCGGTAATTGGCGCATTGAAAATGCCGACCATGAAAACGATGAAGAACGCCGAGCTGGCAACCGGCACGACAACATTCTTGAACCAGTCAACGGCCCTGTTGGGTACCGCGCTCGCTTGTTGCAATGTTGCAAGCAGCCACCCCGCTTCATCGCCTGGATATACAAAACTTAAAACCGCTGTGCGCGGCATGGGTTTGAGCTCAAGCGCGTTTCCAAGCCTCATGGCTGCACGCCGCGCACTGAGCGGAAAAGTTAAATATGCCAGCGCTTTCGATACCAAGGGTATGCCCACCGACCAAACCATCCAACCCACGGCAATTGCGCCAACAGCACCCCAGGTTCCCCAGGCCTGGGTTTGGGAATAGACGGCGAAGGCCGTCAAGATGCCGATGATAAGGCTTACCATCCAGCCTATCATATTCAGAACAAAGCCTTCCTCGCGGTCAACCCGCAGTGAAGCATCGTTGGCACCCACAAGGTAGTCGCGAGGCTTCGCATAAATAAACGGCGTGCCGAGTGTAGCGATACCTGCGGCATGCAATTCCATTGGCAAATGTTTGTGGGCCAGCAGCGCAACGTTTCCGCCATGGCTATGGGCAATGATGAAGTGCTGGCAATCGGGGCAACTTTTGCGTAGATCGCGGATATGATCCGCCATCTCATAGCCGGCCTTCACACGCGCTTTATGCGTATTGCGGCCCGACCACTCGAAAGTGCCAAAAACCACATCGCGTCGCTGCCGGTAAAGCGTCGCTGCAATCTCCCGCCGCAGGATCGAACCTTCCTTGGTCCATAGAGCACCTTTGGCAAAGGTCCCGTGAACCAACGTTACAACGATTGGGCCAGGCTTGAGTTGGCGGCCCAAACCTGCATCAGCCGGCATTTCATCCTGCTTTGCCGAACGCACTGTTGCGTTGACATTCCCCCGTTCCATCAGCGTACCGCCCTGATCCCACAATCACCACCCAGGGCTAGGCTATGCCAGAAACGGCCGCCGTGTGAAGCGTTTCATGCCCGATCGGAAACGATCGTATGCGGCGCTTTTATCGAAGTCGTTTGAATAGCAAAAATCAGGATCAGGCCGGAGTGTTGCGAAGCTGGCGAAGTGCTGCGCGCATGCCATGCCATGTCGTATCGTGGCTGGCGTTGCGTTCAGCAATCGTCACCTCGGTATCATCCTGGCGCAGATAAAGTCGTTTGGCATGATAGCGGGCAAGGCTGGGGCGATGCGCGACACTGACAACGGTCGTCCCGTAAAGACGTGTCAGGAACAGTTCCATCAATCGTACCTGGCCTGGTTCATCAAGAGCCGAGGTCGCCTCATCCAGAAATGCAATGTCTGGCTTATGCAGAAGAACGCGGGCAAACGAGATGCGCTGTTGCTCGCCGCCGGAAAGTTTGCGGTCCCAGGCCTCGCTGACGCCCTCTTCCAGAAGCGGCACCAACTCCTGCAGGCCGGTGCTGACGAGCACTTCGGCAAATTCCTCGGTGGTGAATGTGTCTGGTGTCGATGGATACGCCAACGCAGCCGCGAGCCTGCCATGCGGCAGGTAAGGTCGTTGCGGCAGGAACATCACCTTTGCATCCGGCGGGATCTGCACGGCGCCCGAACCCCAGGGCCAGATCCCGGCCATTGCACGCAAAAGGGTACTTTTTCCAGTGCCTGAAGCACCCTCCACCAGGGTTGCATCACCTGGTGAAATTTCAACATTGGCCTCCGCTATGAGACGTTGGCCCGAATGCAGGTCGACCGCCACCCATTCAAGACGCAGCTTGTCGTCCGAACTATCCTGCATCTGAATGCGCGAGTGCATGCTGCCTTGATCGTCGGCAAGCGCAATACTGTCGACGAGTTGCATGACACGAGTGGCTGAAGCATACCATTGCGACAATGCTGCAAAGTTTGAGGTGAACCAGCCCGCCGCTGCCTGCACCGTTCCGAATGCCGCAGCGACCTGCGTAACCGCCCCGAGCGTGACGTCACCCGACAGATACTTCGGCGACATCAGCAAAACGGGCACGATTGAATGCGCAAGCCCATTGGCGGAAATGACGAACGTCATGGCGCTCCAGGTTCGCGCGTAGGCAAGCCAGCGGTCGATCACGCCGTCAAATTCAGCGCTCAATATGCGCTTTTCTGCGTCGCCCGCATGCAGCAGAGCGATCGATTCCGCGTTCTCCCTGACGCGGGTAAGAGCGTAACGGTAGGAGGCTTCAGCCTGGCTCCGCGACGAGATCCGCCTGGCCAATTTTCCCCCGACCAGAACCATGGCCGACGATACGAGGAACGCATAGATCACCGCGGCGAGAAACATGGCCCCAGGTATTGTCACACCCATAAAGTCAGCACTGCCGCCAGCCACCCAAAGCACGCCCGAAAACATGATCAGATTTAACAATGATGTCGTAAGTCCAGACGTCAGATCGACGATTGGCTCGACGCCAAGTCGCACGTCTTCGGCAATACGCTGTTCGGGATACTCCGCCGTGCCGGTCATCACGGTCATGCGATAAAATGCGTTGTTGGAAATCCAGCGTGACGTCACCCGCCGTGTGACCAGTTCACGCCAAAGGATTTGAAGTCGCAAGCGCGCCCAGATGGCGGCCATGGACGTCACACCCGCCACGACGATCAGACCGATAAAGACCAGTGCCAACCATTGGACCTCCTGCGCAGCCCGCTTTTCAAGGGCATCGAAAAAGTAACGGTTCCAGAGGTTGGAGCCGAAATTTACGCCGACCTCCAAAAGCAGCAGGGCGCCAACGGTCGCGACAAGGATGATCGATTGCCAACGTTTGGGATGGTCCTTCTTCGGCAGGATGAGCATAAGCATTGCGCCGATCGTACGGAACATTCCAAAGCGCAATTCCATTGTGATGCTCTCAGACGTTAATGCCCGGATCAATCAACGCCCGGCTGAGCATGCCGGTTCCACCGTAGTGTCGGTGTTTTCTCGCCATCACAACCCAGACGCGGGCCTGACTGGACCGGCGCCTTAACGATAGCCAGCCACCCGACAGCGCAGACTGTCAGACCCCGAAATTTGCCTAGAAGGATCTTGGATATGTCGATAAAAATAATTTTCATCGACATATCACCCCGGATATGTCGATGGCGTCAACATGCGTAAGCATATATGTCGACAAAATATGCTTTTATCGACATATTAAGCTGATGCTGTTCAATCCTGCCAAACCCTACAATGACCTGCCTAACCTACCGCCCCCTGGTGAACTCGAGACCCGGGAGGTGCTAAAGGCCTGTATCGAGGTTCGCGCCGCCCTTGCCCGCTTGGATGCAGAAGCTCGCCGCCTACCCAACCCTGACATCTTGATTGGAACCTTGGCACTGTTCGAGGCCAAGGACTCGTCCGAAATTGAGAACATAGTCACGACAGCGGACAAACTTTTCCAACAGAGCCAACTCCGCGACACGGAAGCCGATCCTGCAACAAAGGAAGCGCTACGTTACCGAGATGCACTTTATTCAGGGTACCGCAATCTGGACCAAAACCCAGTCTCGACGCGACTGGCAATCAAGACATGCAGCATCATCAAAGGCTACGACGCCGAAATCCGCAAGGTACCGGGCACGACGCTGACCAACAAGGCAACCGGCGACGTCATCTACACCCCCCCCGTAGGCGAAGACCTGCTCCGCACCAAGCTTGCCAATTGGGAGCGCTTCATTCACGAGGCAACTGATCTCGATCCTTTGGTCCGTCTCGCGGTCCAGCACTATCAGTTCGAAGCGATCCATCCCTTCATCGACGGCAATGGCAGGACCGGTCGCGTCCTCAACATTCTATTCCTGATCGAACAGGGGCTATTGACGTGGCCCATTCTTTATCTCAGCCGCGAGATACTCGAATCCAAGAGCGACTATTACGAGAGTCTTCTCGACGTCACACGGCATGGGGACTGGCACCAATGGCTGGACTATTTTCTCTCCATCATTTTTCAATCGGCGGTACGCGCCGAGATCAAAATCAACCGAATATCTTCACTGCGAAGGCATGCGGCAGATTTCCTCCGGTCCACTGAGCCCAAACTCGTATCTGATGCCTTGCTTGATGTCCTATTTTCACAACCCTATTGCCGCATCAGTGATCTTGTCGATGCCGGAATCGCGAAACGGCAAACCGCATCGGACTATCTCAAGACCCTGGTCCGCTGGAGCATGCTCGAAGAAATAAAGATCGGTCGAGAGAAGCTTTTCGTGAATACGAAACTTGGCGAACTGCTAACAACAAACGGTGACGGCATCACGAGGTATTCTCGTAATGCCTTGTTGCCTCCGGAGCCTCTGTTCACAAAGAATCAAATGATGCCCGAATAAACCTCAACGTTCGAACTTGCGGAACTTGATGCGGTGGGGCTCGACGGCCTGGTCACCCAGGCGGCGCTTCTTGTCTTCCTCATAGCTCTCGAAGTTGCCCTCAAACCATTCGACATGACTGTCGCCCTCGAAGGCGAGAATATGGGTGGCAAGGCGATCCAGAAAGAAGCGGTCGTGGCTGATGACCACAGCGCAGCCTGGAAAATCCTCAAGGGCTGCTTCAAGCGCTGACAGCGTCTCGGTGTCCAGATCATTGGTCGGCTCATCGAGCAGCAGCAGGTTGCCACCCTCTTTCAGCAGCTTGGCCAGATGCACGCGATTGCGCTCACCGCCCGAGAGCATGCCCACCTTTTTTTGCTGATCTGCGCCCTTGAAGTTGAACCAGCCGCAATAGGCGCGAGACGGCACTTCCTTCTTCCCGCCAAGCAGGATCTGGTCGAGGCCGCCGGAGATTTCCTCCCACACCGATTTCTTGTCGTCGAGGTGGTCGCGCGACTGGTCGACATAGGAAAGCTTTACCGTCTCACCCAAGCGGATGCTTCCCTCGTCTGGTTTTTCCTGCCCCGTCAACATACGGAACAGTGTCGTCTTGCCCGCGCCGTTGGGGCCAATTACGCCAACTATGCCACCAGGCGGCAACTTGAACGACAAACCATCAATCAACAACTTGTCGGCGAATCCCTTTTTGAGATCATCGGCCTCCACAACAACGCCGCCAAGACGCGGGCCGGTGGCGATGTGGATGCTCGCCCGTCCCAACTCCTCGCGACCGGCTTCTTCTGCCAGCTTTTCATAGGCCGTGATACGCGCCTTGGATTTGGCCTGGCGTGCCTTGGGACTGGACCGGATCCATTCCAATTCGCGCTTCAAGGCCCGCTGCTTGGATTCCTCCTGGCCCTTTTCGACTTCAAGGCGCTTTGCCTTTTGTTCGAGCCAGCTTGAATAGTTGCCATGGTAGGGCACGCCCTCACCGCGATCGAGTTCAAGCGTCCATTCGGTAATGTTGTCGAGGAAGTAGCGATCGTGCGTCACCAGGATGACACATCCCGCGTATTCCTTCAGATAGCGTTCCAGCCACGCGACCGATTCTGCATCGAGGTGGTTGGTCGGCTCATCAAGCAGCAGGATGTCGGGCTTCGACAGCAGCAGTTTGGTCAGTGCCACTCGGCGCTTTTCACCGCCTGAAAGCTTGTCGACACTCCAATCACCAGGCGGGCACCTCAGCGCATCCAGCGCTTGCTCCACCTGGGTGTCCAGGTCCCACAGGTCCTGTGCGTCGATCTTATCCTGAAGTTCCGTCATTTCATCGGCCGTCTCTTCCGAATAGTTGGCCGCGATCTCGTTGTAGCGATCGACGATCGCCTTTTTTTCCGCCACGCCCTCCATGGCATTGCCCAACACGTCCTTTTCCGGATTGAGCTCAGGCTCTTGGGGCAGGTAGCCCACTTTGATGCCATCGGCAGCCCAGGCTTCGCCGACGAAATCCGTCATCTGACCAGCCATGATCTTCAAAAGCGTCGATTTACCCGCACCATTCAAGCCGACAACGCCAATCTTGGCGCCGGGGAAAAACGACAGACTGATGTCTTTCAAGACCTGCTTGCCGCCAGGATAGGCCTTTGACAGCTTGTGCATGTGGTAGACGTACTGCGGGTTCGCCATTTTGGGCGCTCTCCTTGGATTTGCCGAAGTCTCGGGAATTGCGGAGGGTTCTAGCCGAAGCCGCGGCCCGCCTCAAGCATGGTGCGATCAAATAGAAATAAGAAAACCGTCGCGGGAAGGGCTTTGCGCAGCCATCAAATAGTGCGAGGCTTAGGACCATGCAGGAGCTAACCGAACACCCCCGCCACCTTGTCTACTTTGCCGATCCCATGTGTTCATGGTGCTGGGGCTTCTCGCCCGTTATCAATGGGCTCGCCGATCATTTCGGAGCACGGTTGCCCGTTACCGTCATCATTGGCGGCCTGAGACCGGGCACCAACACACCGATGTCCGAAGAAATGAAAGCCGACATCCGCCATCACTGGGAACAGGTGCACGAGCGCACCGGCCAGCCTTTCGACTTGTCGTTCTTCGAACGCGAAGGTTTTATCTACGACACTGAACCTGCCGACCGCGCCATTGTTGTCATGCGGCTGCTCAATCCGTTGGTCATGTTGTCCTACTTTAATTCAGTCCAGCGCGCCTTCTACGCGGAAAACCGCGATGTCACCAACGAAGAGGTTCTAGCTGATCTGGCAGCAGAACACGGCCTTGAGCGTGAGCGTTTCTTGACGGCGCTTCGAACCGACCAGGCGCGCAAATCCACGCAGGCCGACTTCGAAACCGCTCGCGCCTCAGGCGTAACAGGCTTCCCCACGCTTTACGCAGGAGACACCCAGAGCGGCTATGCGATGGTAACAACGGGTTACCGTCCACTCGACGGCCTGCCAGAAATTCTGGAAGACTGGCTTTCCATGCCACCAACCACCCCGACCACAAGCGATGTAGGACACGCGTAACTTCTCAACACACCACGTGTCGGACCATAAAAAACGCCGGTGCACACATCGTGCGACCGGCGTCTTTATTGCTTACTGCAACACTTGCCGCGTATTAGCCTTCCAGACGCTCGGCAATTATCATGGGCCCACCGGCGGTTTCAATGATGGCTTCGCGCGTGCCATAGCTTGTAACCGCTTCGGCAAGAACCTGTGCGCTGCCACCCAAATCCTCCAGCGCATCAGGCACGCACTCGACAAACACGTACGAAATCGCCCGTTTTGCAACTTTGTCGGCAATCTCTTCACCGAATTCCTTGACCAGAAGCTGGCGTGAAACAACTACGACCGAAGACCCGTTCTCCGCCTTCCAACCAGCGGTTGGATAGCCGTTTTCATTCGCGACCGGCTGGAAGCCAAGGGCAGCGAAGGCCTCCGCTGCTGCATCCATGTCGTCCACAATTTGCATCGATGTAATTTCGCGTGCGGTAAGGCTCATAATCATCTCTCCTCTTCGAGGTACGCACGATTTTTCCGTTTGTATGAGCGTATATTCCACCCAAATGACGAGTCGGTTCTGTGCCTGTGATCACACGCGCCGGAGTTGAGATGTTTTGACGCGCAAAAGCCTGACCAAAAACAGAGCGCTTGTCTCATTTCGTGACGATGAAGCGGGCGCGATTCTGCCAGCGCTCCTCGATCGCGCGCGCAATTTGATCTGCCGCAAAAATCGGAGCGTGTGCCCAATCAAATGTGACGGGCAACTCTGGTTTCAGTTCACGCGTCGCCCCAACCTGCTTGAGCGCTTCATGGTAACGTCGAAATTTTTCACTGCCCCCTGAGGGGCTGAATACGTAGACGGGACGGCCGCTCGCCAGCGCTTCGCCGGTCATTGAAACGCTGTCGGCCGTAACGATGATGAGATCAGCTTTTGCAAGAAATTGGGCGTAAGGGTTCTCGCCTTGGCCGCTGTAGAGAATATGCTGAAACGGTTGCAGTGCCGCAGCAAGAGCCACATGCACGGCTTCAGGCGTGCGGCGCGATGTTGTGACCATAAAACTCGCGCCTGCCTCGCCGATGCGTTTGATTGCAGCGGCCAGACACTCAATATCAACATCGCTGAAACGCCACACCTTCGCAGCGCCGCCAACCGCCAGCATGACGCGCGGTTGAGCCAAAGCCTCGATCGCGGGCGCAGGCAAAGTTCGCAACTCTTCCAGAAGTTCGGGCGTAAACCGATGCGGCGGCGTCAAAGTTGTGATGACGTTGGCTCCCCTGCGCCGGTCATGCTTGGGCACCCAGATGAGGTCAGCTATTCGCGCCGATGTTCGCGGATCCTGCAGCGCCACCGTGAATGTCGCCAAACCCGCGCGCTTGTGTAAGCGTCGCAACGCCGGCATAGCCGTTCGTCCGATGCCTATGGCAATCGCCGGCCACGGAGGCTCGCAAGCGAAATTACCCGGAGGCGGACCCCACGGCGCCAAATGCTTGGCAAGCCCGGCAGCCGCGATCCGTCTCCAAGTGTAGGCGACCCCGAGCGCCTCGGCGACACCTTGCGCCTGCGCCTCATGTCCAGCCTTTCCATCCGTAATCAGCCAAGCCTGCGCGCCTTCTAAAGGTTTCATTCGGCGCCTTCCAAACCACACCCAGCCCGCTGCATTGCTGAGCAATTATATGAATGTATAGATCGTGAAACCATTTTGTTCCTTGCGCAAGACTTGGGTGTGAAAGTAGCCTGCGCGAACCGAAGCCGGAAGGCTTTACAGCATTTTGCGACCAAGTTGATATCGGTTCGTCGAAGAAAATGCGACCAAACAAGAAGCTAGAGCCACAGCACTCACCTTCCACTGCCACCGCCCACAACGGCCAGGAAAGCCAGCTCGCATGTCACTGCGTCTCGACGTCATCGATTGGCGAATATTGAAAGAGCTACAGGCAGACGGGCGCATGACCAACGTCGCTTTGGCCGCACGCGTTGGACTATCAGCACCCCCCTGCCTTAGGCGTGTCAGGGCCCTGGAAGAGGCAGGATTGATCAACGGCTATACCGTTTTGCTGGATGAAGCCGCACTCGGTTTCACGCTGACGGCATTTGCCATGGTCGGGTTGCACAACCAGGCCGAGGCTGACCTGCACGCGTTTGAAAATAAGGTGCTGGGTTGGCCGGTGGTGCGCGAAGCCTACATGCTTTCTGGCGAAAGCGATTATATTTTGAAGTGCGTTGCAGCCGATCTGCAAGCCTTTCAGGCTTTCGTTTTGGACGACCTCACCGCTGCGCCGAATGTCGCCAGCGTAAAAACGTTTCTCACCATCCGCCGCGCCAAGCGCGAGCCGGGCGTGCCGATGAGCGAGCGGGAGTGAAAGCGTTGGCCCCGGCGGAAATTATGAGCAGATCATGCACGTCGGAATACAGCAACAGGCCGCCTCTGAACAACCCATGGCGACCTGTACCAAATCCAAGTGCTTGAATTAATAAAGTCTGGTTCAGTCGATCAGTTGCTAATCGGTGCCATTGAAATGGAATGTCAACCTGGCACTGACCATGTGGATGTCATCGGGATTAACGCGAACGCGGTGATCCGTTGTAAAGTCTATGCCCGCACAATTATTACCTACGCAGCCTCCGACCTCACCATTGAGCGAACCTTTGTGCGTTTCAGAGCCGAGGTTTATGTAGCTGTAGTCAACACCGAAACTCACGTTGCGGGCGATCATGTAGGCGACGCCGCCACCGAGTGTCCAACCTTGGTGGGTTTTCTCGGTGGAACCCTTGGCATCCCAAGCGGCGCTTGCGCATCCAACGAATAATACGCAACCTTCAGCTTCGCCCGCCATCTTTAGAGCCGTCGAAATTTCCGCTGATGCGTAACCGCCTTTGGCGTAAACGAGCCAATTGTCCCACGCATAACCCAAACGGCCGGAGGCCGTGAAAATTCTGTCTATGCTTGCCCGGATGGACTCCGCACCCGCCGCATCCCAACGACCTGCACATCCAAATCCAGTGCAAAGAAAATCACCCCCGTCTGTCCAATCACCTTTGGCCGTATCGCTACTCTTGCCCCAGTCGCCTGACAGATCGACGCCGAAGACCCAGCGGCCAATCTGCTTTTGCACACCGGCGTGAACACCGCCCATCCAGCCATCTGTGCTGAGGCTGGCACCGGTTCCCAATCCAGGCAGGTCGTAGTCCCAATTCACATCGGCGCCAGACCATTGGTAGCTGCCCTGACCACCGATATAAAAACCGGTCCAGTCAACCGTACGCGCCACAATCGGTGCATCCTTGATGGAACCACCGTCCCTGGCGCCCCACAGGTCCGCAGCCGTTGCTGCTCCCGAAAATCCCGCACCAAAAGCAAAAAATACGGCAAGAAAAACATGCGAATTACGCTTGGCCATTTTCCCACTCCAAACGAAACAAGGTTCATAAAACTTCAATCATTTATTCTCTTGTTCTCTATACTTTGCATTGTAATCAGTTGGGTGACTATTTCGCCACATTAAGACGAGTTTCATCGGCAACGACGTTGTTCTAGACACAACTGAACGCCCGTAATCAATTGCAAGATAAGTAAGAACGCTGTTTTTTTATTTGGGAGGAAAAAAGTACTCTTGGCGCTTGGGGGCTTACCCTCAGGGCTTGCCCGCTCCACGTGCGCAAGAACGGCCGTTGTCCACCCTCCTTGGGCAGCGTTTGAAGAGGCCGGGTTGATCAATGGCTATTCGGTACTTCTGGATGAAGCTGCACTCGGTTTCACGCTGACGGCTTTCGCAATGGTTGGGTTGCATAATCAGGCCGAAACCGACCTGCATGCCTTCGAAAACAAAGTGCTGGGATGGCCGATCGTCCGCGAGGCCTACATGCTGTCGGGCGAGAGCGACTACATGCTGAAATGCGTGGCAGCAGACCTCAAAGCCTTCCAGGCGTTCGTGCTGGAAGACCTGACAGCCGCTCCCAACGTTGCCAGTGTGAAAACCATTCTCACCATCCGCCGCGCCAAGCGCGAACCGGGCGTGCCGATGTCAGAACGCGAGTAGCGCTGCCCCCGTTACATAGGGCGCAGCGCCAAGCGTTGTGAATAATCTGCTCCTCGAACGAAGCTCGCCTAATTGGCAAACGCTATAAAACCTTGCTGATCGGCCGAGACGTCCGTCATCACCTCGGCAACTCGTCCCCCAAACATCTTGCCAAGGAGCCCGGCATTCATGCTGCTGATATAGGCCTTGCCATCCGTTTTTTGATAAACGGCGATCGTGCAGGGCATGAAAACGGAGATCTTTTTGTTCTGGTCCTGCTGCAGGATGTTGAAGGCATGATTTGCCTGGCAGAGGTTGATCAGTCGCACGGGAGGCAGATCACCACCACCGTGCTTTTTCACGGATTGGTCCAGTGGCGCGACGCTGGCAACCACCCAGCCCTTGGCCAATGCGTTCTGTTTGATCTTCTCAACTGTCTCTTCAAGCCCCAGCGGACTGGCTGATTCATTGATCATCATGCCTGGCATCATGGTCCAACTAGCCACGCCTGTTAAAATTGCGCCCAACACAACACCAACAACAAGCATTCCAAACGTTTTCATGTATTTCCTTCCCTTGTTCCAATTTATTGTCAATTTTTTGAATTGATCCTATCGCGCATTCCCAGCCTATTGATTTACCTATGTTGATTTATGCATAAAGAAGGGGGCCGCCCGAAAAACGACCCCCTGGCAGTTCTGGGGAACACCTTTAGAATTTGATCAGCCCACCGAACTTGACAATGTGCATATCGTCGAAATCAATATTCCGAGCTGCAGCTGCCTGCGTTGGAGCGAGCGTGGCGTCGCCTTCGTAGTTGCGATACACCAGCCACATCGACATCGCAGCCGCGTCAATTTCCTGTAGGACACCCAGGCCCCACTGCTTCACGTTGCTGTCCGTGGCATAAGACCCTTGCGCGTTAATGAATGCCGTTTGATCTATTCCATCGTTACGCTCGCCGTATTCACCAAACAGCACGGTATGCCCAAGAGGCATCCATTTACGTCGCACACCGGCTTTCACGTACCAGTTGTCCGCAGAGTCAACCAGATTGGCAGGTGCGGTTGGCAGGTAGTCGGACTCCAGATGGCCATAAGCACCATACGCAAACAGGCCCGTGGGGACGTGCTGGATGTAGGCGCCGATCTGGAAATAGCTGACCTGGTCGAAGTGCACGCCGCGGTATTCGTTGTTGACGTAATATGAAGCTGCCGCGGCGACCTTCACACCATTGAACTCGCCAGCGTATCTGGCTGCAACATCCCAGGCATCGTCTTCGCCCCAATCAGCCGAAACCGAGAAGCCGGCAAATGTGGGTGAATCATAGCGCACGTAATTGCCAGCACCGCCGCCGCCCCCGCAATCACCTGCAAAACCGATGCGATTGGTTGCCCCGCGCGTGTTGCAATGACTGATGTCGGCCCACCTCAGACCGCCAGCGCGCACACCATCGGAGTTGAGGTAGAAGAAGTTGTTATCGTACATAGCCCAATTGGCGGGCACGAACGTTCCCGAAGCATCAACAAACATCGCCGTATTGTCTGACGCAGGTGAAAGCTGGCCCATACTGACTTTGCCGAGACGCTTGGAATCAATGAACCAGAATGATTTCTTCATGACGACACCGAAAGCGGCATCATCGTCATCCTGGCTCAAGCCATAGAGCGGATCAGCCGTGTCCGCCTCGACGTGTATGAGATAACCGGCAGACAAACCCGGACGAATCTTTGCTGAGCCCTTTATGAAGAATCGCGTTGCATTAGATGTGCCCACACCAGTGACATATACGTTTGACTCCGAGCCATCATCCCACCACATGACCTGTTCGGCGACCCAGCCCGTGATCGTGAGTGATACTTTGCGGTTGCCCTTGCGCGCTGTTGTGGCCTCAAGTTCGGCGACGCGCTCTTCAAGGTCGGCGCAGCAATCGCCGCCCAGATCGGCTGCGGTGGTCTGGGTTGCAAGTCCTGAGCCGGTTATTCCAACAGCCAAAGCAATTGCGCCAAATTTCGACCATTTATTTCCAATGTGCATCAATTCGCCCCCAGCGTGGTTCGTCAAAAACCGGTAATCGATCTGATCATCGCTTTTTTTATTTGATTGAAAAACATTCAAGACGAACGACGTTGCCTTAACACTGCGCGTGTGTGGCGTTAGAACTACATATTATAAAAAAAATTCTGATTCATGTCAGCCATCTGATGTGTATTGATACTTCGCAAGGAAAGCCTGGAAATCTGGCACGTTGAGAGTTGTCAATTAGGATGCAACTACGACGTGATTTATACGACTTGTGATGGATCAAATCCGGCTTCGTTTGTCAGCGCTATGTCGCCTGATTCGGAATTCGATTATGGTTCCGCAATGCGAGAACCAGTCCTTTCAAGGTGGTGCGTTGATCAGGTCGCGCGTTGTGCCGCAGGCAATATTACCCGCGCAACAAAGCCTCCAGCCCGGTTCTCAAGGCTCAGTTCGCCATCCCAGGCCTCCGTTATGTCTTGCACGATGGAAAGGCCAAGGCCGGCGCCGGTCGATGAGGTATCCAATCTTACGCCACGCTGCAAAAGCTGCTCAAGAGAGCCGCCGGGAATTCCAGGGCCATCGTCACGAACACTGATTGTCACGTACCCCTGCTGTTGTCGTGCTGAAACCCATATTTTGCCGCGCGCATGGCGCGATGCGTTTTCCAAGAGATTTCCCAAAGCCTCGACCAGGTCATCAGGATCTATCTTCACGAAAAGCCTCTGTGGCACTTCGACGTGCCAATCAATATTGACGCCCTCTGGTGAGCGCTTCGTAATCCCCAGGACTTGTTGCAATCCCGCTGCAAGATCCGCTTCGGCGTTGCCTGATGCCTCACCTAGCCGCGCACGCACCATCTGGCGGTCTACGTGGCGGCCCATCACCGTGACGAGTTCTTCAAGATTTGCCGCTGTTTCAGCATCACCTCGTCCTGCCAATTGGCGTGCCTCCGCACGCATCACCTGCAACGGCGTTTTCAGACCGTGCGCCAGATCGGCCGCACGCGCTCGGGCTTTCGTAATTCGTTGCTCCTGGGCTTGCAGAAGCGAATCAATTTCGCCCACCAGCGGTTGGACTTCGCCCGGCCAGTCTGAACCGAGCTTGGCTCCCTTCCCGCTCCGTATCTGAGATAGGGCTGCCTGAATTCGTTCCAAAGGCCTCAACCCTACACGCACTTGGACCCAGGCCGCAGCAGCAAGCAGTCCCGATATGATGACAAGAAACGGTAGGAGCGCCTTGGAAAAATCCCACACAGCACGCCGAACCTCAGAATCATCAATCGCAACGGCAAAGATCACCGGTTCCCTACCCAAGCGCTCCGACAGGACAACGCGCCGCTGCACCGCATAGAGCGCTTCCCCCTTCGGCCCTGCGACCATGACGTGGATAAGGCCGCCATTTTCACGAGGCACAGGTTGTAGTTTCAGTTCCTGATCCCAAAGCGAGCGGGATCGCAGGGTTTTGCCACTGGGCAAAGCAATTTCCCAATACATACCAGAGAACGGCTGACCAAACCGAGGCTCGGCTGGCAGCGTCTTGATGACAAGATTGCCATTGCTGTCGCGGTCGATCGCAGAAACGAGTTCTACAAGGTTTGCATTGAGCTGCCTTTCGACCCATCCTTCCACGTGCTGGCGAAACAGGAACGATAAGCTAAAGGCAGCAATGGCCACTGCGGCGACGATCGCAATTGTTCCTGCAAGCAACAGGCGCATGCGCAGCGACAAAGTTGCCGGAAGCCTCATCGCTCAGTTACGCCTGCCATCGTGTACCCAAAACCGCGACGTGTCTCGATCGAGCCTGAACCGAGTTTCCGCCTGACCCGGACGATAAGCGCCTCCAGCGCATTGGCCTCACGAGCGTCATCATCGCCATACACGTGGCCAATCAGCTCCCCCGCCGGCACAACCCGGTCGTGGTGATGCATGAGATAGGAAAGCAGCCGATATTCAAGTGCGGTTAATTGGATGGGCCGGCCTTCCAACATGGCCTGCATCTGCCGCGTGTCGACGCTGATGGCACCAACCGTAATGACGGCGTTGGCCCGCCCCGCCGCGCGCCGCGTAATCGCTCTCACACGCGCAATCAGTTCATCCAGTTGGAACGGTTTGGTCAGATAGTCATCGGCGCCGGCATTGATGCCTTCCACCCGCTCCGGCCACGCTCCCCTTGCCGTCAAGATGAGAACCGGCACGTCATGGCCCGCCTGCCGCCACCGCTTGAGGACGACGAGACCGTCCAGGCGCGGCAAGCCAAGATCGAGAACTACGATGTCGTAACTTCCCGTCTCACCCTGGAACCAGGCCTCTTCCCCATCGCCAACGGCATCGCATGTGAAACCGGCTTGCTGCATGGCTTCAACGATTTCTGATCGAATTCGCGTCTCGTCTTCGGCGATCAATGCGCGCATCAATCATCATCCTCGACCTTGAGCACGGTGCCTGTGCGCGCATCGATCTTGATTTCCAATACCCTGCCGCGCTCAGTCAGAACCTTGAACTCATAAACCAACTGGCCATCGTCCTCGTCGAGTTTAAGATCGATCAATCTGCCCGCAAACTGGCTTAAAACCTGCGCCTGCAGCGTTTCCAGCGGCATGATTCGCTTTTGCAACATCAGTTCGCGGGCATGGTCGTGCGGCTTGAAGTGATCATTATCATCGTCATCGTCGGCATACGCAGCAACATATAAGGCTGCCGTCAGGAATGCCGCCGCGCCAACCAGCGCAATCACTAGATTTCGAAATCCATATCGCTTCATGGCTTCATTATCGTGGCGGCGCGCTGACAATTCGCTGACGTTCTCCGTCAGATCCCCATCAGGCCAAATCTGCAAGGGTGATTGAGGTCACAACGGACCAAAAACCATTGGGAGACTATATCATGAAGCGTTCAGCAACCTTCATTCTGCTCGCCCTGATCGCAGTTGGCGCATCTTCGCCCTCGTTTGCGCAAGACGGCGATGATCGCAAAACCCCAACGCAACCCAACGTCACCCAACAAGGTGACATTTTGCCGATCAGCGAAATTTCTGCGCGCCTCACACAGCAAGGCTACAAGATCAAGGAAATCGAAATGGATGATGGCCGTTACGAGGTCGAAGCAAGGACCGCTGAAGGCCGCAAGGTCGAGTTGGACGTCGACCCCAGGACCGGCGAAATCACCCGCCGGGAAGACGACTGAGGGTCTCAAACGACACAGAGGTCAAACTCAATAATCGGTGAATGCAAGAAAACTGGGCGGCTGTGAAAGCCGCCCAGTCCCATATTTGGCTTTATGCAGATCAGAAGCGATAGTTCAACGTCACTCTCACATCGCTAGGGCATGTTCCGACATCGCGGACACCGGTTCGTCGCAGAAAATGCGACCAAACAAGAAGCTAGTGATTTTGCTAGTGGCCTTCATGTCGCGCCAAAATCGTATGTGGTCGCGGTTGACGTGTCGATTTTGGCGCGACAGGCCACTAGAGCGCCAACGATAGTCGGACGTGTCTCCGCGATAGCGCCACTGGCACAACTATCGGCCCGCGGGATTTATTGAGCGCCACAGTCGCGAGATCCCGCATGGCTCGGAGCCTTGCCGAACGCAAAACGTCACGCTTCACGAAACGTGCGTTAGTCCAAATCGCGGACCGAGCGGTTGCGTTTCAACGCGCCACGCTTGGCCTTCGTATCAAGACGCCGTTTTTTCGATGCCTGCGTTGGCTTCGTCTTGATCCGATGTTTTATCGGCGTCGCTGCCTGAGAAATAAGTTCGGCAAGGCGCGTTCTGGCATCTTCACGATTTCGCTCCTGAGACCGGAACCGTTCAGCGCGAATGACCAGAATGCCCTCGTCCGTCATGCGACGCCCGGCAAGCAAAGCCAACCGGCGCCGTATTGCATCGCTTAGTGATGGCGAGCGCATGACATCAAAGCGAAGCTCAACCGCGGTCGCAACCTTGTTGACATGCTGGCCGCCTGGTCCGGACGCACGCACGAAGCGTTCTTCCAGTTCGCTGTCTTCGATCAAGATGGTTCGTGAGACCTTCAGCATGACATGGCGCTCATCTGTCCGCGAGGTTCCAATAGTCCCCACGGAAATAAAGCAATGGATCGGCAGACATCCTCGTCACCCCGTCGACCACGCGACCAATGAAGATCGTGTGCGATGAAAACTGGTGACTTTCGACGAGTTCGCAATCCAGCACTGCAAGCGCATTTGAAAGGACCGGCGCGCCGGTCGTTAGGCTGATCCAGGTTTGTCCATGAAACCGCTCATCACCCTTTATGCCGGACTTGCCAGAAAACAGTTCCGCGACGTCCTGCTGGTCGGCCGCCAGGATATTAACTGAAAACACGCCCAACGACGCGATAAGATCATGGGCACCCGCCTTGCGTTGTACGCACACCAGGAGTGTTGGCGGTGTGTCAGAAAGCGACGAAAACGCTGTTGCCGTAAGACCAGCTCGCGCTGTTCCCGCCCCCGTTGCCACAACGGCCACTGCTCCGGCCTGATGCCTCATCAGCGCTCGGTAACCCAGTGCAGAAATTCCGCCGGCATCACCTGTGTCTCGGTCCATGATATTCAAACTGCACTCCTGTGCATCCGGTTCAAGCCCGCTAAGCGCATTTAGGCCTATCGGCGCGGCAATCTCAGGCTGCGCTCCGCCAAGAGACTTATGTGCCAACGGCCAAAATGAAAAGGCTTGAGAGCATCAGGCGTTAACTTTGCACCATCGGTATGACCACTGCGGCCGTCGTTGCTTGGCAATTTTATCGACCCGTCGACCAATGCCTGCGCCTTCCCAACAACAGGCGCCGCCACGGTCTCCTGCCAAAATCGTTCAGGATTTCGCGCGCCGCGTTACGGCCAGGCAACCCCGTGACACCACCTCCTGGATGGGCACCCGCACCACACAAATAAAGGCCCTCAAGCGGCATCCGGTAATCTGCATGGCCCAACACGGGACGCGTCGAATAAAGCTGGTCCAGCGTCAGTTGACCGTGAAAGATATCACCCCCCACAAGGCCAAACCGGTGTTCCAGGTCGAGCGGGGAGAGAACCTGACGCGCGATCACGCTTGCCTTGAAGTTGGGCGCATGAGTAGTCACCGTGTCGATGACCAGATCGGCGAAGGCTTCTTTTTCTTTTGCCTCCGACCACGAGCGACCCTCAGGCAGCGTTGGCGCCACGTGCTGGACAAACAGGCTTGCGACATGCTGGCCAGGCGGCGCCAGACCTTGATCGAGCGTCGATGGAATTAGCATTTCCACGACAGGCTCACGTGACCAGCCGTAGCGGCGTGCATCGAGGTACGCCCTCTCCAGATATTCAAGCGTTGGCCCGATAATGATACCTGCGCCATGGTGTGGCGCAGCCTCCTTGCCGGGACGACAGATGAAATCGGGAAGTTCTGAAAGCGCCACATTCATTCGGAATGTGCCCGACCCGGTTTTCAAACCAGCAAGCCGTGTGTGAACGTCTTCGCCGACAGCGCCCCTTGGCACCATGCCGTTGAACAAAAGCCTAGGACCGACATTGGCTGCCACGACGCGCGCGCGGATCACACGTCCTGTTTCAAGCACCACGCCCACCGCGGTTGAATTCTCGACCAGCACTTCGCGCACGGGTGCATCGACCTGGATGACGGCCCCAGCTTGGCGCGCAGCGCCTGCCATCGCCTGGGTTATCGCACCCATGCCGCCAATTGCGTGGCCCCACACTCCCGACTTACCGTTCACTTCCCCAAAGCAATGATGCAACAACACATAGGCCGTGCCCGGTGTCGAGGGTGCTGCATACGCCCCGACAATTCCGTCGAATGCGAAGGCGGCTTTGACGATGTCGCTTTCAAACCAACGCGCCAGGAAGTCACTGGCACTTTTTGTGAACAGGTCAACCATCAGGCGCTGGTCTTCTATCGTCAAGTGGTTCAAGCGCCGCCCAATGGCCCCCGCGCGTAGCATATCAATGATACCGCCACCTGCGTTGGGAGGGGTCTCCAGTACCAGATCACGCAAGACATTGGCGGCCCGTTCCAATGCCTCGTCGTATCCTGCGAGACGGTCTGCATCGCGTTCGGAAAATGCACGAATAGCCTGCTGCCGGGCTTCCTGGCCGTATGGCATAAGCAGACCGCGCGCCCGGTCAACGGGCCAGAAATTCGCCACCGGCCGCTCAACAATTTGCAAGCCGTGCCGTTCCAGCTCTAAATCGCCAATGACATGCGGGTTCAAAAGGCTGACCGTGTAGGAAGCCACGGAGTTGCGAAAGCCGGGATGAAATTCCTCAGTTACGGCTGCGCCACCGACCACGGCATTTTTTTCCAGCACGACAACCGACAGACCGGCGCGCGCAAGGTAGGCCGCAGCCACCAACCCATTATGCCCGCCTCCGATCACGACAACGTCGAATTGGGTGTCGGCGCTTTTCACTCGGTTTGGCCCATTTCCCGCGAGGCGTTGCAGTATGCAAGCTGAAACAAAACGGTTTTTTCCGGGCCTTCACTGAGAACGAACGGTTCTATGGCGGACCGGGAACCTAGAGCGCATTCCGATCCGAAGCGCTGACTGACACGCACCCCGAATTATTCAGCGGCCGCTTTTGACTTGGGCTGCACCAGCGCCATGTAATCGTTCAGCAGCGTTTCGCAAATTTTGCCCGGCGTGTAGTGCGCTTCACCGATTTCCGAAACCGGCGTCACTTCCGCAGCCGTTCCAGTTAGGAAGCATTCACTAAATGAGGTGAGTTCCTCGGGCATGATGGTGCGTTCCACAACCTCGATGCCACGCTTTTTGGCAAGGCTGATGACGGTGCGCCGGGTAATGCCGTCAAGAAAGCAATCCGGCGCCGGGGTGTGGATCACGCCGTCCTTGATGAAAAAGATGTTGGCGCCGGTGCATTCGGCCACATAGCCGCGATAGTCCAGCATCAAAGCATCGGCATACCCGGCTCTCTCCGCGCGGTGTTTCTCCAAAGTACAGATCATGTACAAGCCTGCAGCCTTGGTCTTTGAGGGTGCAGTCGCAGGATCGGGACGACGATACGTGGCGCGAGCCAGGCGGATACCTTTCAGGCGTTGCTCCATGGGGAAATATGATCCCCAGTTCCATGCCGCGATGCCCAGATGGATTTTCGTCATCTGCGCTGAAACGCCCATCTGCTCGCTGCCGCGCCAGGCCAGCGGCCGAATGTATGCATCCGACAGATTGTTCGCGGTGAGAACTTCGCGGCACGCTGCGTCAATTTCCGCGACCGTGTAAGGGACCTCGAAGTCCATCGACTTGGCGCCCGCAACGAGGCGCTCTGAGTGTTCGGTGAGCTTGAAAATCTCGCCGTTATAGGCGCGCTCGCCCTCGAAAACTGCGCTTGCATAGTGCAACGCATGGGTGAGGAAATGGACGTTGGCTTCGCGCCAAGGCACCAATTTTCCGTCAAACCATATGAAACCGTCACGATCGTGATAGGGGACGAGTTCCGCCATGCCTCGAAATCCTCAACGCTGCGCCGGATTGCAGACAATGGGCATCAAACCGCTGACCAATTATTCATACAGCCACGGCCGCACCCATCGCAATTCAAGCGGCCCGCCAAAGCAAAACCGCTCATTTACTTGCTTGAAATGACTTGCCACGACTATCAATCACCTGCAATTAAGTCAACATGGCTGACGTAAATTCCAGATCTTCAGGGCGGTCCATGAACGAGCGGACGCAAAGTGACGAACCCCGCTCGGCGCGGCCAGGACAGGCCGACCAGGCCAACAGTCGAGAACGATTGATTTCGTGTGTCGAATTGCTCTTTTTTGCCTACCGCGATTTCACCAATGATGCTGACCGTGTTCTTGAGCAATACGGGTTTGGACGCGCCCACCACCGGGTTTTGCACTTCGTCAACCGCAATCCCGGCTTGCGGGTAGCCGACCTGCTGGACATCTTGAAAATCACCAAACAGAGCCTCGCCAGAGTGCTCAAGCAATTGATCGATGAGGGATTTGTGGCACAGCGGTCTGGCAAGTCCGACCGCCGGGAACGATTGCTTCACCTTACCTCTAAGGGCACCAAACTGGCGGATCGGCTGGCAAACCTGCAAATTGGGCGTATTGCGGAAGCCTTTGAGAGGGCGGGCCCAGGCGCAGACGAGGTGACCGCGCGATTTCTTTTTGCCATGATCGGGGAAAAGGATCGCGCCCGCGTCCAAGACCTGATCTGGGGAATGGACCAGTGGGGGACGCAATTTGACCGCGAGCAACAACGAGACCAAACATGACTGCTGCACAGGCTTTGGCCACTGACCCCCTGCCCGACAATGCACCGCATGTTCTGGTGGTGGATGACGACCAGAAGATTCGCGACCTGCTGCGACGCTTTTTGAGCGAGAACGGCTTTCGTGTGACGCCGGCCGCGGATGCAGCCGCGGCCCGGGCAGCCATGCGCGGGCTCACGTTCGATATCATTTTGCTTGATGTGATGATGCCGGGCGAAAACGGCCTCGACCTTGCCCGTGATCTCAAAGCGAACCTCAACGTACCAATTCTCATGCTGACGGCCCGTTCCGACCCGGAAGACCGGATCGCCGGGTTGGAAACCGGTGTCGACGATTATCTGCAAAAACCCTTTGAACCGCGTGAACTTCTGTTGCGCTTGCAGATTATCCTGCGCCGCGGCCGCGGCGCAGCTTCCGGCGCTACCGGCGATGAAGTCCACATGGGTTCTTACGTCTTCTACATTTCGCGCGGTGAATTAAAGCGCGACGAGGAGAGCATCAAACTCACCGAGCGAGAGCGTGACCTGCTTCGCCAGTTCGCACAACGCCCCGGCACGCCTATCCAGCGACACGAACTTTCAAGCGAAGACACCACCGGTTCGGAGCGCGCCATCGACGTCCAGATAAATCGTCTTCGCCGCAAGATAGAATCTGACCCCTCAAATCCTGTCTATCTGCAAACGGTCCGTGGCAAAGGCTACATCCTTTACACAGATTGAGCCTGCGGGCGGAGAGGGTTAAGTCGCACGGGCGAGCTTGCCCGCACAGCGGCGATCTCGATGTTATTGTTGTTGCATTCGTGTCAGCCAACCAGCGCGTGAGGGTTCAGGGCTTTAAACCATGGCAATGACGCCGGATATTCCTGACCAGCAGACACGATCTCGTTATGGGATAAGGACCGCAGCATGGATTCGCGCGGTCACCGCCCGGTTCAGGCGCACGTTTCGTGGGCCGCTCCAGTGGATCGCAGACCGCATGCCAAAGGGTCTGTATGCACGCGCGCTCATCATCATAATCGCCCCCATCGTCGTTCTTGAGGGTGTCATCGCATTTGTTTTCATGGAGCGCCACTGGCAAGCCGTGACGCGGCGCCTATCAGAAGCCACGGCTCGCGACATTGCCGCCGTCATCGAAATCTACGAACAGTCCCCGCATGACGAAAAAAGCGATGATCGCATTGTCAAGCTTGCGCGTGACAAGCTAGGACTGCAATTGCGGATACTGCCTGCAGCAGATCTTCCCGAGTCACGGCCCAAGCCTTTCTTCGGTCTTCTTGACGCCGCGCTCTCTGATGAAATTCGCAAGCGCGTCAAACGGCCGTTCTGGATCGACACTGTGGGAAAGTCGCGACACGTCGAGATCCGCATCAAGCACGACGCTGCCAACCTCGGGTTCATTGCAACCCGCTCCCAGACCTATGCCTCCAACTCGCATATATTTCTGCTCTGGATGGTTGGCACGTCCGTGATCTTGTTGACGGTCGCCATTCTCTTCCTGCGCAACCAGATCCGCCCCATTCTGCGGCTTGCCGATGCCGCCGATGAGTTTGGCAAGGGCAGATCGATCCCAGATGACTTCCGCCCGCGTGGCGCGCGCGAAGTCCGGCAGGCCGCGCAGGCGTTTCTGGAAATGAGAGACCGCATCAAGACGCACGTCGACCAGCGAACCGCAATGCTGGCAGGCGTCAGTCACGATCTCAGGACCGTGCTGACACGCTTCAAGCTCGAACTGGCACTGCTTGGCGATACGCCAGAAGCAAAATCGCTTCTTTCCGATGTCAATGAGATGCAGCATATGCTGGAGGACTATCTCGCTTTCACCAAGGGCGATGGGGGTGAGGAAGCATCACCCACCAATGTTGGCGAACTGCTTGAGGAGATCCAGGCGGACGCCGCCGTCTATGGCGCAGACGTCGAGGTCAAGTTGAGAAAGAAGAGCAGCAAGGTCATGGTGCCGTTGAAGCGTAACGCCATCAAAAGAGCCATCACGAACCTGGTTACCAACGCCTCACGCTTCGGCGACAGGATCGTGCTGCGCGCGGCAACCGAGGGCGCGTGGTTGCGCATCGAAGTGGACGACGATGGCCCGGGCATTCCGCAAACAGAGCGCGATAACGTCTTCAAGCCGTTCTACCGTATCGATCACGCGCGCAACCAGGACAAGTCAAACACCGGCCTTGGCCTGGCGATCGCCCGCGATATCGCAAAGAGCCACGGTGGCGACATCACTCTGGGCAAAAGCTCAATGGGCGGCCTTCGCGCCATTATATGCGTGCCGCTCTAGCCACGGCACCGCCGGTCCCACATCCACCTGAACTACCCTGCGCACACTGTTATGCCTTGCGAAGGCACGAATTGGCGGATGGGCGGCGCAACGACGCTGCCACCATGCACCTTGCACGGGTGCCGCGCGAACCTTTGACGGCGAGAAACGCCTTATCCTCATAGCCTTTTGTACAAGGTAGCTTCCTCCGCCTTGAGATATTCAGGGCTTTTTCACCGCAAAGGGAAACTTGCAGTCAGCGCAGGTCTTTAGGCCTACATATACGCCGCACCAATAGTATTTATTTATTATTTCAATGCGTTATCTGCAAATCATCCGCGCCACTCATGGTTGCATCACGCCTCAAGCTCGTGGCCGACCTGCAACACGCGGCATTCATGTGACGGCTGTGTCCCCAACACGATTGTCGCTTCTAAGAGAATCACGGAATCTCCTGCGCAAGCGGCTAACGGGGGGTTTCCTGCGCCGCGGAAATTGAGAGGGCGCTTTTCTAGTCGCGTACAGTTCTTTGTCCGCCGTCTTAATGCCAACGCAGATTGGGAGAAGACATATGAGAAGACATAGCCTGGGCGCGCTTGTTGCCGCCGGTCTGCTAGCAGGCGGACTGACGACGAGCGCCTCCGCTGCCGACCTCGGCGGGGACTGCTGCGCTGATTTGGAAGAACGCGTCGCAGAACTCGACGATTAAAAGACCGTTAAACACATAGACAGGGAAATACATTTATGAGCGGGATTATAACCACGGCACGGTGTGGACTTGTTTCCGCATTTGCGCTTGCCGCCATTTTAGGGCTCGCAAGCAATGCTCGTGCTGCCGATCTTGGCGGCGACTGCTGCGCGGACCTCGAAGAGCGCGTTGCGGAACTTGAAGCGACGACCGCCCGCAAGGGTAACCGCAAGGTTTCGCTGACCATCTCAGGCTGGGTCGCCGAGCAGGTCATGTGGTGGGACGACGGCGTGGAGAGTAACGCCTATGTCGTTGGGACAGGTGCGACACTTGCCAGCCACTTTAAACTTTCCGGACAGGCTTCGATCGCTCCAGGCTATCAGGCTGGTTACGTCATCCATGTTGAAACGCAGTCGGCTGATCCATTTGCAGTCACGCAGAGCAATGATGACGCGACGCTGTTTCCAGGCGTCAGTCTGCTGCAGTCCTATTGGTTCTTGAACTCTGACCGGTTGGGCAAGCTCTCGGTCGGTAAACTTTCTCACGCGTCTGACAACGCTGCCATTCTGGTGGACGGATCTGGCTCTCTTGTTCCGGCCAACTGGCTGATGATTGAAGGTTCCAGCTTCGGCCTGCGGGTCAACAAGATCGGTCTCAGCGGTCTGGGTTCATTTAATGCAGGCGGCTTCAACACTGGCATTGGCTGGGGTGCAGGCATCGCACATTGCCAACACATCTCAGCAGGCATCGGGGCTGACTGTAATGGCATTCCACTCAATGCGGTGCGCTACGACTCGCCAGTGTTCAACGGTTTCTCGGTCAGCGCCTCATGGGGTGAAGATGACTTCTGGGACGTCGCGGGTCGCTATGCGGGCGAGTTCAACGGTATAAAGGTTGCTCTGGCCGCCGCCTACTCGCACCAAAGCGAAGAAGCCGGCAGCAGCATCGGCGGTGAGTACTTCAATTTCATTGGCCTCGACATAACCACGAACAACGTTAGGCAGGATTCTGGTTATCTGCAGCTCGGCGGCTACGTTCACCATGTGCCGACAGGCCTGTTTGTCTATGCCGCCTACGGCAAGGAGATGAACGACAGCATCAACGCCACGACGCTGACGCTCTATGATCCGCAAGATCCCAATCAAAATATTGCAGTAGGACCGGGATTCTCACGCGGACACGACAACGATCATTGGTATGTGAAGGCGGGTCTGCGCCGTAAATGGAGCGCTCTTGGCCACACGGTGCTTTACGGTGAATACGGTCGTTACAATGACATGTACCACCCCGCGTTAGATATGATTCCCGTGCTCGCTGCCGATAACTTCGATACCAGGGTCAAAATGAGCAGCGAAATGACGTCTTGGGGCATCGGCGCTGTTCAAGAAATCGACGCCGCGGCCATGTCACTGTGGTTGACGTATCGCAACTACAGCGGCGAACTTAACGCACACATACAAGATGTCGGCACTGTGAATGTTGACTTCGAAGATCTGCACATCGTCAAGTTCGGCGCGCTGATCAACTTCTGATCGCCGCCGCAAGGCATGTTCGAAACCCAATCTGCCTCAAGGGCCGTCCATCCGGGCGGCCCTTTCCTTATTGGTTTTCCGCACGGGTGGTTTAGACTTGCGCAACGCTTCAGTCTTGCGCCGAACAACATTGGCAAAGTTTGATAGGTCATGTTCACAACCTTCTTCCACGAGCTCAAGGCAGCGAAGATTCCCGTCTCGCTGAGAGAATACCTGACACTGATGGAGGCATTGTCTGCCGACCTTGCCAACCGCCGTGTTGAAAATTTCTACTACCTCGCGCGCGCCTCGCTGGTGAAGGACGAGCGCCACCTCGATCGCTTTGACCAGGTATTCGGGCACGTTTTCAAAGGCCTCGATCTTATGAGCGAGATGGAGACGGTCGCCTTGCCCGATGAGTGGCTGCGCGCGGTATCCGAGCTTCATCTGACAGACGAGCAGAAGGCTGAGATCGAAGCACTCGGTGGCTGGGAAAAGATCATGGAGGAACTGCAAAAGCGCCTCCAGGAACAAAAAGGCCGACACCAGGGCGGCAACAAGTGGATTGGCACCGGCGGCAAGTCACCATTTGGTGCCTACGGCTACAACCCAGCCGGCATCCGCATTGGGCAGAAGGAAAGCCGGCACCGCCGTGCAATCAAGGTCTGGGACAAGCGCGAGTTTCGCGACCTCGACGACAGCGTCGAAATTGGCACGCGCAACATCAAGGTGGCGTTGCGCAAGTTGCGCCAGTTCGCCCGGACCGGTGCGCATGATGAACTGGACCTTGATGACACGATCCGCTCGTCAGCGCACAAGGGCTATATCGACATCAAGATGCGTCCAGAACGGCGCAACGCCGTCAAGGTTTTGATGTTCTTTGACGTCGGCGGATCCATGGACTGGCACATCAAGGGCGTCGAAGAACTGTTCTCAGCCGCGCGCACCGAATTCAAGCACCTTGAATATTGCTACTTCCACAACTGTCTTTACGAAGAGATCTGGCGTGATAACGCGCGCCGGTGGAATGAGAAGACTGCAACCTGGGATGTGCTGCACACCTACCCTTCGGACTACAAAGTGATCTTTGTTGGTGATGCTTCCATGAGTCCATATGAGATCACGCATGCCGGCGGAGCGGTAGAACATATGAACCCAGAGGCTGGTGCGGTTTGGCTGAAACGCGTGATGGATATTTATCCGCACACCGTTTGGCTCAATCCCGTTCCTGAAGCGCAATGGGAATGGACGCACTCGATCGGCCTCATCAAGCGACTAATGGGTGGACGGATGTATCCCCTCACCCTCGACGGGCTCGACCGGGCGATCCGCGAATTGATGCGCTGAAGTGGAGCAAAAACGGGCTGCAACGCGGCGCGATGACCCCGAATTCAATGTTTTTCCACGCGTTGTGTTGCATATCGGCCAATAATTTTCAGACCGTCCACACGCCTCAATGTTGTGCAATTGACGTTACCGTCTTGCCGCGCAATGGTCAGTTGCAGGGCACACCGATTCTAAGAGACAACCCATGAAAAGCGTTATTTCGACGTTGGCGGCCGCGGCCGCTACCTTGGCACTGGCCGCATGTTCGGGCGGGCCAAGTCTTCCCTCGCTTTCGACGGGGTCTGTCTCTGGCGACACCGCACAACCCACGCAGACTGCCACGGCCAATGCTGCTGCTACGGCAACGCCTGGAGCGCCCGCACCCACAGCGGGTACACCAATTGCAACTCCTGCCGCACAGCCAGAACCCGTTAAAAGCACTCCAACGCTGCGCGCCTACCAGGTGGGAACGACATCTGCCCGCGCCGTTAAGTGCGGTTTTTATTTCGACGCCACCCAACTGAAACAACAGTTTCTTGCCGCTGAAGCAGCGCAGGGCACGGCCATTGCGGACATGGCCAACGTTGAGAAAGTCTACGATATTTCATTCAATGGCGTAACCCGCGGCGTCCAGGGTCAGGATGGATACTGCACCGCCGCCAAGACCAAGGTGATCAAGGAAGATCTCAATCGCCATCTGGCTGGTGATTATTCCCCACGTCCGACCCAAAAAGTTGCCAAGGAGGAAGGCGGGTTTTTCTCCAGCCTGTTCGACGGTGGCGATGAGGTGGAAAAGGGTCCGAAGATTGGCACCAACGAATGGTGGGACTCGCAGCGCGACAAGGCGGGTCGCTGATCTGCAGTTTACCTCCTGAATGGCGGCGCTTCCACGTTTGACCAGCGTAGACCGCAAGCACCGATTCTACGGACGGTTTGTATTGCCGTGAACCAGTTTCTTTTCCTTGAATCTCTGCTCAAGCTAAGTTTCGGTCTACCCCTGGTCCTGATACCTATGAGCACATTGAAGCTGCTGGGCCTGCCCCGCCCGCCAACCGGTTTTTGGCCTCGCCTTACCGGAGGCTTATTGCTTGGGCTTGCCGCAGCGACATTCATCGAGTTGCGGTTGCCGGGATCGAAGGGCCTGGGGCTTTACGGCGTGGTCGCCATCAATTTGACGGTCGCGGGCACGTTGGTGGCACTGCTCATCTTGAATAGCGCCCCTCCAACACGGCGTGGACGCCTCGCCTTATGGCTGGCGGTCGGGCTGTTGTTGACGCTGTCCCTGGCTGAAATATCAGTCGCTTGAACCGCTCTAGGCAACCCATGCCACGTCAATTGCTTGCAGCAGATGACTTTTGCGGGGCTATCGGAGCTCAGCGCACGCCCAGCTTCTTTTGCAAATTGGAAGACGAGGTTGTGTACTGGAACAACACCTTCTTGCCCGGGTAGACGTATTGGTGCGCTTTTTGCGCCATCAGGGCTGCTTCATGGAAGCCCGACAGAATGAGCTTGAGCTTTCCAGGGTAAGTATTGATGTCGCCAATGGCGAAAATTCCCGGTTCACTTGTTTCGAATTTTTCGGTGTCGACGGGAATGAGATTCTCCTCAAGGTTGAGCCCCCAATCGGCAATCGGCCCAAGCTTCATTGTCAAACCAAAGAACGGCAGCATCGCTGTTATCGGCAAGCGTTGTTCGGTGCCGTCCTTGGCCTTGATGGTTACCGCATCGAGCCAGCCGTCTTGGCCGTGTAGAGCGGAAACCTGCCCTATCGCCAACTTCATTTTACCGTCGGCCACGAGCTGACGCATTTTCTCAACCGAGTGCGGCGCCCCACGGAAATCATCGCGCCGGTGCAACAACGTCACCGATCGGGCGACCGGCTGCAAATTCAGCGTCCAGTCAAGCGCGCTATCGCCACCGCCGACGATCAGCACATCCTTGTCCATGAATTCAGCAATCTTGCGGACCGAGTAGAATACGGACTTGCCTTCAAAGCCCTCGATGCCCTCAAGCGGGGGACGCTTAGGCGTAAATGAACCGCCACCTGCGGCGATCACAACGACCGTTGTCAGGAAGGTTGTCCCAGCATCGGTGACGAGGCGGAAACGCTCTCCTTCGCGTTTCAACACATCGATACGTTCACCAAGATGGAAGTTTGCGCCAAACGGCTTGATCTGTTCCATCAGTTGGTCGGTCAATTGTTGACCGGTGACGATGGGCAGGCCGGGAATGTCGTAGATTGGCTTTTCCGGATAGAGTTCCGCGCATTGCCCGCCGACCTTATCGAGGATGTCGATGACGTGCGCCTTGACATCAAGCAGGCCGAGCTCAAACACGGCGAAAAGCCCCACCGGCCCTGCTCCGACGATCACCACATCCGTTTCGATGGCACTAGCGCTGCCTTCTCCGCCGGTTTGCGGGTTCTTGTCGAGCATTGTGGCGAACTCCTTCATCAACGTTTGTCGTCTGCAGGAGCACTTAAGGTCGCACTGTCCGCTCACGCATGCGGTAGACGTCGGCCCTGCCGGCAGACCAAATCAATCAATATTGCTTTGCTGGAACGCGAAGCACCAGACCGTCAAGGTCCTCTGTCACCTTGATCTGACACGACAGCCGGCTTTCATCGCGAACGTCGAAAGCGAAATCGAGCATATCCTCTTCCATTTCCGCCGGTTTGCCTGTTTTGTCGCGCCATGCCTCATCCACGTACACGTGACAGGTGGCACATGCGCACGCACCACCGCATTCAGCTTCAATTCCAGGGATTTCATTCAGCTTGGCAGCTTCCATGACGGTCACGCCCGGCTCTGCCTCAACCACGTTGCTGGTTCCGTCGGGCTGGATAAATGTGATCTTGGCCATGGGACTTCGGGCGGCTCCTGAATCGAAAGATAAATGGAGGGTGAGGGAGACCTGTTTGCAGTGAGGTCTATGCCAGCGATCTCAAATGAGGCCGCTTGGCAAACATGAACTCAAGCCTTGGTTTAGAAGGCCCCGGAACCTAGTCGGAAGACGTCAGAAATTCAAGCGGCCTCGTACTAAGGTCGTTGCCTGAAGAGCTGTACCGGCCTGCCAGACATGGAGGCTCGAAAGGGGCAAACGATGCCGGCAGGGGAATTCCCGGTGACGTTCACCAGATGCCGCAGCGATCGAGGTGCAGTGCGTGTGAGATTTTGCACCCCGATCGTGACGATCCTGGCCCATTCGGCAGCAGCCTGACCAGCGCCCACAGGCCAGCGTTGGGGACACTGGCAATCAGCCTTTCAACCTTTGCGCCAAGTCTCGATATAGGCTGCGGCCGTGGCGAGAGTTCTTGCGATTTCCGCAATGTGGTCGGCAACGTATTCAGGCGACAAATGTTCAATGTTTTCCGCGCGTTCCGCTGCTCGCGCCACATCAAATGCACCAACTGCCCGTGCCGATCCCTTAAGGGTGTGGCACGCGTAGTGCCATGCCTTGGGGTCGAATTTCTCCGCTGCCACCGCAGCGTTGAGTTTGTCCATCGTGCGGGGGACTTCGCCTAGAAAAAGATCAAGAACTTCAATCTCGAGTTCGCGATCGCCAAACGTGTAGCGGGCAAGGTGATCGTGATCTATTGGGCTGATAAGCACCGTTGGCGCGCTTCCACGCCGGGATGCCGCACCTGCGCGTGCCCTTTTGGCCGCGATCGCGTAGCCTCGCGTTAACCCTGGTTCGTTCATCAAACCACTCCGATGTCTACGCAATCCCCATATTCATACGACCCGAGCGAACCAGAATCTGAACCAATCAAACTTTGCCATTGGGATGGCTTGAAGATCGAGCTCAACGTTCGCCAGCCGTTCGAACCGGAAGCGTGGCAACGATGTTAGGCCGGCTCGATATAACGTTGGCTTAAGCCGTTGTTCATAAGTCGAGTAAAATTGTTAACGGTTTGACAAGCTGTGGATTTTGAGGGCCTTTAGCACTCCTGCAGTGCAAACGATCTTGGTTTTGCCTCAAACCGCCGCTAGCCCCGAGGGAGTGGAGGGAGCGAGACGGGCGAACTGGTTTGCTGACTGATGCCTATATGCGGGCGGAAAATCGTTGAAAAGCGTCTTCCGGAAATATGGCATCATGCTTTAAGTTCATGGTCTAGGGGGCCGCGCCGACGTAGGTGCGCGAGATCAGGCGTTCGATGGCAAACGAACCGGCAAAGACAGATAAAAGTGTGAGCGGGGGGGCGGCTGAAAAGGGCTCCAATCCCGCCGCGAAGGATCATGGCGACAAGTCTGCTAATGCCAGGAAGGGTGATAAAGCCAACCAACCGGCACCAGAAAAGCCCTCAACCGAAGTGCCGGTTAAGCCACCATCCCCACCAAAGTTGCAAGCACCACCGATGCCGCCGCCCACTCCCCAACCGCCAGGCGGACAGGCAGGGCTGACCGCGAGCAAGACAGGCTCACAAAACGCGGCGGATAGTTCACCATCGATGATCCAGCAGCGTCCTGCCCTGTCATTCCTGGTGCCTAAGGAAAATCAGGCAACGGGTCCGCGCAGCGACCAAGCCGGTTCAGCCAACAAGCAGCAGCCTGCACCACCGCCACTTCCGCCCTCCGCAGCCAGACACGCGGGGCCGTCGGGCGCACCGTTTGGTACCAGTCTGCCAGGACTGGGTGAGACGAAAGATACCGCAGATTCTGCCCACACGACCCCACAGTTGAGCCAGAAACCAGCTTCACGGACGGGCGCGATCGGTCAGTTGGGACGTGTCACACCCGGTGCGGAAGCCAAAGACGGCAAAGCCGCCGACAAAACAAATCCAGCCAATCCGGCGTCGTCGCGGCCAACACCGCCTAGCACGCCTGCGAAACTAGTCGTACCCGCACCAGTGCCGAATGCAGCCAAACCGGGTTCGACCGCCAACCTGCCGCCGCCGTTACAGACATCAAGTGGCGCGAGCGGTAGACCTGCACTTGCGTTCGCCGCACGTGGCGAACCAGCCCAGACCCAGTTGAACCGTGAGCCGGAACTTGAAGACGAAGACGGCGGGTATGAAACCGCTGATGATGAAGCTGGCGGTGATAAAAACGAGGATACAGAACTACCGCGCCGGATGGCGCGGCGACGGCCCGCCGGCCCAGCCCGAGGCAAGGTTGCGGCCAATGACGATGCGCCCTCCATCGGCGGTTTGATCTACGCGCTTGAACAAAAGCCATCCAGCAAGATCTACCGCTACGCCACAATTGGCAGCATCGCTTGGGCGGCGATTGGCATCATTTTCGGCGCCGTTGCGCTGACGTCGGAAGCCTCCATTACGAGCTGGGCTACTGTCTTTACAAGACCAACCACCTTCCTGACGCTTGCGGGCATAGTGGTGCCGATCGCTGTGATATGGCTGCTGGCCATACTGAGCTGGCGCGCAGAAGAATTGCGCCTCAGATCATCGACCATGACGGAAGTTGCGATCCGCCTGGCTGAGCCAGATCGCATGGCGGAAGACAGCGTTGCCTCATTGGGCCAGGCGGTGCGGCGCCAAGTCAATTTCATGAACGAAGCCGTCGGACGCGCGCTCGGCCGCGCCGGCGAGCTTGAGGCATTGGTTCACAATGAAGTAGCCGCCCTGGAACGTTCCTATGAAGAAAACGAACGCCGCATACGGGGCCTCATCAGCGAGCTGGCCAATGAGCGTCAGGCACTGACATCCACTTCGACGAGCTTCAACGATACACTGCGGACACTGGGACGCGAGGTTCCAACACTGATTGAAAGACTGTCCAACCAGCAGACCAACCTGTCACGCATCATCCAGGGCGCGGGTGACAATCTCAACCTGCTGGAATCCTCACTTGCAAAAAGTGTTTCGTCGCTCGAAACCGAACTGGGCGGGCGCACCAACGAGCTCCAGGGCGTTCTTGAAACCTATACCGGAGCCCTTGGTCAGGCCCTGGGATCGCGCACCGAACAACTCGGCGTCATGCTGGGTTCACATGGCGAGCGGCTCCAGACAATGCTGGATGACCGCTCCAAGCATTTGGGCAAATCGATCGGCGGGCAAACCGACGAGATGCAGAAAATGCTCGAAACATACACCGGCGCCCTGGCGCAGGCGCTTGGTTCGCGCACCGCGCAGATGCAGGCTTCTTTTGCCGAGCACATGGGTAAGCTTGACACCGCGATCGCCAACCGGACGTCCAACCTGCAGGCCGTTTTCGAAGAATACGCACGCGCTCTCGACAGTACCCTTTCCAACCGTGCAAGCACGCTCGACCAGAGGCTGATTGAAAGGACGCGGGCACTCGACAGCGCGTTCGAAGATCGCCTCAAGTTGTTTGACCAATCGATAAAGGATTCGACGCGCGCAATCGACGAAGCGGTCGAGACCCGCGCCACTGCACTCACCTCGGCGCTCGAAAGCCACGCCCGCACGTTCTCTGAGACGATCTCGCGGCAATCGATGGACCTCGACGACTCGCTCAATCAGGGCATCACCGCCGTTCGCCGCACCAGCGAAAACATTACCCGCCAGTCTCTCAAAGCGATTGAAAGCCTTGCTGGCCAATCCGATATGCTGAAATCGGTATCTGAAAACCTGGTCTCGCAAATCGGCTCGTTGACCAACCGATTCGAAGCGCAGGGACAAACCATTTTGAAGGCCGCCAACGCTCTGGAAAGCGTCAACTACAAGATCGATTCGACCTTGCAGTCGCGGCATGCGGAATTGTCTGAAACACTCGATCGGATGGTGGGCAAGGCGGACGAGTTCACGCGCCACGTCAAGGACTACTCCACGACCATTGAAGGAACGCTTTCGGACGCTGAGGCGCGCGCCCTCGCTGCTGCCGAGCAGCTAAAGATCGGCACCGAAACGCATCGCGACAGGGCGTTTGGCGAAATCGAACGGCTGAAGGCTGAGACCGATGCGGAAAGCCAGCGCGCGCTTGAATCATTGAAAAATCGCCTGTCGAGTGTGTCAGAAGAAGTCTCTACGCAACTGGGCTCACTGACCAGCCGGTTTTCTGAAACTTCCGACGATGTACGCAAGCGCGCCCAGCGCGTGGCCGAAGAATTGGAGCGGGAACAGCGTCGCATGCGCGAAGAGGCCGAGCGTCTCCCGCAAACCTCACGCGAGACGGCAACGGCCATGCGTCAAGCGCTGCAAGATCAATTGCGCGCAATCGACCAACTCTCAAGCCTCGCGACGAACGAAGCGCAGCGTCGCGATGTTGGGCTTCCCGTTGCCCAGGGCGGCGCGCTGAAGCCAGCCGAATTTTCAGGCCCGAGCAGCCATACTGCCGGCATAGGCAATGACGGTAATTCCGCGCCGACTACTGCTGCACGCAGCACAAGTGACACCGGCGGGGCTCGTTCGCGATCGCTAACGTCTTTGAGCGAGACGCTGGCGAGTGAACTTGGACCGCGCCCAGGTGGCGCTGGCGGTAGTGCATCACGCGACGGCGACGGCAATCCAGCGCATGTCTCATCCTGGTCTTTAGGCGATCTGCTCAAACGGGCATCAAATGACGAGGCGGCGGCAGCACGACAGTCAGCACCCGCCAATCCAACAGCCCAACACAGGCCGCACCCGGGCGCGTCTGAGACTGCAATGCAACCCTTCAAGCTCGATATCGAAGTGTTGGCACGCGCGCTGGATGGCGCAACCGCAGCAACCATCTGGCAGCGCCTGCGTGCAGGTCAGCGCGGCATCATGGTACGTTCAATCTATTCGGCGGATGGACGCAACGTGTTTGACGAAGTGGTGCGCCGCTATCCAACGGACCCCAACCTGCATGCAACGATCAACAGGTATATCGCTGACTTTGAGCGCATACTGCGCGACAGCGAAGCACGTGATAACACTGGTCGGCTTGCGCAATCGCAGATCACCTCGACCATGGGCCGCGTCTATCTGCTTCTGGCACATGCATCCGGTCGTATTAGCTGAATGCACAAGGGCGATTGGCGCGTCGCGTGGCAGCGCGTTTACCGTCCACCCGATGCGCCAGACATCACGCCATGACAGAGTTTAAGCTCAAATGCCATCGCGACAGCTTTGCACTGCGCGAACCGTTCGTGATTTCGCGTGGCACCAAGACGCACGCCAATGTGGTGGTGGCCGAACTGTCGCATAAAACAGGTTGCGTTGGCCGGGGTGAGGCTGTCCCCTACGCGCGCTATGGCGAAACAATGCAAGCCGTCTGTGACGCGATTTGTGGCTTTTCAGGCCCGTTTGACCGCCAAGTATTGCGCGCCCATATGTCAGCGGGAGCGGCCCGCAACGCGATCGACTGCGCCATCGTTGACCTTGAAGCAAAGATGCGCGGGATAACGCCATCCAAACTCCTGGGTCTTTCCGGTCTTGAGAAGGTGGAAACAGCCTACACGCTCAGCCTTGGCTCGCCCGAAGCGATGGCTGAAGCTGCCCTGCGCGTGCCACACCTCAGGCTCCTGAAACTGAAACTCGGTGGCGCAGGAGACGGGCCCCGCATGGCGGCAGTGCGTGCGGCGCGCCCGGATGCCAGACTTGTTGCTGATGCCAACGAGGCCTGGACTGAGGAGTTGCTCGCACCTCTAATGGCTGCCGCCGCGCAGGCAGGTGTTGAAACGGTTGAGCAACCACTGCCCGCAAATGCCGACGCAGCTCTCTCCATGCTTGTTCGCGCTGTACCGGTCTGCGCTGATGAAAGTGCGCATGTGAGCGCAGATCTTGCTGGGCTCGTCGACCGCTACGATGCAGTCAATATCAAGCTCGACAAGGCCGGCGGATTGACCGAGGCGCTTGAAATGCGCAATGAGGCTCGCAGGCTCGGGCTCAAGGTCATGATCGGATCAATGGTAGCAAGTTCCTTAGGCATGGCACCGGCATTACTGCTGGCGCAGGATGCAGATTGGGTGGATCTGGACAGTCCATTGCTGCTGGCAACCGACAGGGCGCATGGTCTCCGGATCAATGATGGATTTATTGAACCGCCCTCATCGCGATTGTGGGGCTGATGACGGGAGTAGCGGTTGTGGGCGCATGTATAGGGCGCCGTGCGTTATATCGAGATCATACTGCCGTGGGGAATTTGGATCCCAAGATCAAAATTGGTTCCGATTATCGCGCAGGACCTAGAGCGCGTTCACTTTTCACGGAATCACGAACGCGATCTATTTTCTTTTATTTTGAGCATGTTCTTCACGCCGAACCGCGTACACTTCGGCTGAACATGCTTCAGAGCGCATTCCGATCCGATGGAATCGGATCGGCGTTCTAGCTTTATGGTGTGGTCGCATTTTCTGCGACGAACCGGCGTCCACTTCGTCGGAAAATTCTAGGGGACATAAGCGTTGATGATACCCAGAAAATCATCAGCCTTGAGGCTGGCGCCGCCGACCAGGGCACCGTTGACATCATTCACTGACATCAGTTCCTTGGCATTGCTCGGTTTGACGGATCCGCCATATAAGATTCGCATGGCCTCACCGGCATCGCCAAACCTCTGCACCAAAGCGACGCGGATCGCCTCGTGGACGGTTTCGACGTCGTCAACTGTCGGCGTGAGACCTGTGCCGATGGCCCACACCGGCTCATAGGCAATAACTGTATTCTCGGCATTTGCATCACCCGGAAGCGATCCTTCGAGTTGCCTCCGCACCACTTCAAGTGTCAATTCCGCGTTGCGCTGGCCCTCTGTTTCGCCAACACAAACAATCGCAACCAATCCGGCCCGATGAGCAGCGCCAACCTTGGCCAGAACATCCCGATCCAGTTCGCCGTGGTCCGCCCGGCGCTCCGAGTGGCCTAAAATTACCGCGCTCGCACCAGCGTCTTTCAACATTTCCGCGGAAATATCACCGGTATGCGCCCCCGAAACGGCTGCATGGCAGTCCTGACCGCCAACGGCGAGCGGACTTTCGCCCGTCAACTCAGCAAGCACCATCACTAAAGATGCGGGAGGACAGATCATCACGTCGGTATTGGCGCCAAAATCAGCCCCAGCCACAGCATCGCGAACCGCAAGAGCCTCCTCCAAAGCCGATTTTAGCCCGTTCATCTTCCAGTTTCCTGCAACCAGGGGGCGAATTGCGGGCTTATCGCTCATGATGTCCAAACTCCTTTGTTAAATCCGTGACTTGTGACTGCTATTGAACCTAGAGAGCATTTTCCGGCGAAGTGGACGCCGGTTCGTCGCAGAAAATGCGACCAAACAAGAAGCTAGCCCGCCGAACCGATTCCATCGGATTGGAATGCGCCCTAGGGTTCCAATCCCTTCAACATGCCGCGAGCAGAGCGTTTTCCGCAATGCGACATTCCCGGCCCGGACCGACCCACGGCCATGGCTACACCTCTCACGCCTACAGCGGGCAATGCACAAGCCTTTGATGGTGTTCGCTGGGGTGTGATGGCCCGCAACCCTTGCTTTCGCCAGCCGCCTGCGCTTCATATGGCGCGTCATATCATGAGCCTCCGCCCGAAGCGCCCGATTTTCGACCTTTCTGGTATGCGGCGAATCGGAGCGGCACCAACCGTTACACGGCCGCGCAGATTGCGGCCCGAACACCAGGGAAGACGAACTTCTATGCTAGAAGCCTTGCGCCGCGGTTCTCAGGGAATTGTTGTCAAAATCCTGCTCGCCGTCCTCATCCTCAGCTTCGCCGTTTGGGGTATCGCCGACGTCTTTACAGGTTTCAGCCGCGGTTCGCTGGCAGAGGTCGGCGAAGTCCAGATTTCAGAGGACGACTATCAGCGCGCGTTCCAGAATGAATTAAACGCACTTTCCTATCGCGCCGGACGCCGCATCACAGGTGAACAGGCACGGGCATTCGGCCTTGATGCCCAGGTGTTGAACCGGTTGATCGGCTGGGCCGCAGTGGATACCCATGCCGATGAACTCAACCTGGCCTTGACCAACAAGGCGATCGCCCAAGGACTACAGCGTGACTCAGCTTTCCATGGGCCAGATGGAAAATATTCACCCAGTGCCGTCGATGGTGTCATGCGGCAACTCAACCTGTCTGAGCAGGGCTTTATAAATCTACGGCGCAAGGAAGAATTGCGTCGCCAGATCACCGGCTCACTTGCACAAAGCGTGGTCGTACCAGACGCAATGATCGAGACACTGCACGCCTACAGTGATGAGACACGCGTTCTTTCATATATCCGGATCGACCCCGACAAGGTGGTTAAAATCGAACCTCCCGACGAAGCAAAGCTCAAGCAGACCTATGACGCCAACAAGGCCCAGTTTGTGACCAAGCCCATGCGCCATCTGGCGGTTCTTTTGGCAACTCTCGAAGGCGCAAAAAAACGCGTCTCAGTCTCCACGCAGGAGGCCCAAAAAGCCTATGAGCTGGAAAAAGCGTCCTACGACACGCCCGAAAAACGGCGCGTGCAGCAAATCGCGTTTCCCGATATGGCCGCAGCCGAGGCTGCCAAAAAATTAATCGAGGGTGGGCAGAGCTTCACAGATGCAGCCAAGGCAGCAGGCGCTAAGGAATCCGACATCGATCTGGGGCTCGTAACCAAAGCGCAGCTTTATGATCCAAAAATTCGCGAGGCCGCATTCGCGCTGGAAAAAGACAAGGTCTCAGCACCTGTCGAGGGTCGCTTCACAACTGTTTTGTTGCGCGTATCGGACATAGAACCAGGCACCCACAGCACCTTCGACGAGGTCAAGATGAAGGTGATCGACAAGCTCGGCACCGAAAAAGCCCGCGTGGAAATGCAAAAACTCCACGATGCGGTAGAGGACGGCCGCGCCGCTGGGCTCCCGCTCAAGGACATTGCTGCGCAAAACGAGCTGACCTTCATTGACGTGCCCGCCACCGACGCTGACGGCAACACGCCTGAGGGCAAACCCGCCATGGATAACCCGATGTCGCGTCAGATCGTGGCCAGCGGATTTGCTGGTCAAGTTGGATTCGAGCAGGACCCAATTGAATTTCCTGACGGCGGCATCGCCTGGGTCGATGTGGTTTCGATAATCCCATCAAAAGACCAGCCCTTCGAAGACGTGAAGGACGAGGTCAAATCGCTTTACGAGAAAAACGAACGCGAGCGCCAGTTGCGCGAACGTGCCGAACAACTCGTCAAGCGGCTGGACGGGGGTGAAACGATGCAGGCGGTTGCAGCAGACGCTGGCGGTGCAAATGTTGAGACAACGCCTCCGGTAAACCGCAATACCACACCGCAGGGGTTGTCGCGCGCAGCGATTGCCCAGGCCTTTGCGCTGCGGAATGGGGGAGCAGGCTCCGCCGAAACGCCCGACAATTCATCGCGCGATGTTTTTCAGGTGAAGGAGATCAAACCAGCGCCTGCCGCAACAAAGGAGCAGAAGGAACAACTTACCACGGAACTCAAAACCGCGTTGGAAAACGACACTGTAAGCGCGTATGTATCGGCTCTGAAGACGAGACTTGGGTCGTCCATCAATCAGGCGACATTCAACCGCCTTCGGGGCATTGAAACGCCTTAACTCCGCGACAGCTCGGTTAAAAAGGTCAAGCGCTGTGACAATGCCCGAACCACGGCCATTTGGCCTAGAAATCTGGCCAGACGCGACCGTGTTCGCCCAAACTTACGAGGCCGGCCAGCCGCAGGTTGTTTGGACGCGGCTGGTTGCGGATTTGGAAACTCCTGTTTCAGCCTACCTGAAACTTGCACGTGGCCGCACGCCCTCCTTCCTTTTGGAATCGGTGGAAGGTGGAGCCAACCGTGGCCGCTATTCCATCATTGGCCTGCAACCCGACATCATTTGGCGCGCACGAGGTGACAAAGCCGAGATCAATCGCACGCCGCTACACGACCCTGACGCCTTCGTAGCCGACAGGCAGCCCACACTTGCATCGTTGAGACAGATTCTTGACGAAAGCCGCCTGGATCTGGATGAATCCCTGCCCCCCATGGCAGCGGGCGTTTTCGGCTACATGGGATACGACACGGTTCGACTGATCGAGCATCTGCCCGATTGTCCGTCCGATGATCTCGACGTGCCGGACGCCATACTGGTGCGCCCCACATTGATGATCATCTTCGATACCGTGAAGGATGAGATGACGGTCGTCACACCGGTTCGCCCGATCTCCGGCGTCACCGCAAGTCAAGCCATGGACGCAGCGCATGACCGCCTGGCAGCTATCATTTCTGCTCTTGATACACCCATAGCGCACGGTGCCGCCCCACACGGCGAACTACTCACACTCGACGACCCAGTCTCCAACACTCCGGCGGCGACCTACATGGAGATGGTGCGCAAGGCCAAGGAGTATATCCGCGCCGGCGACATCTTTCAGGTCGTGCTGTCGCAACGATTCTCGACGCCGTTTTCGCTCCCGCCCTTTGCACTCTACCGTGCGCTGAGGCGCCTCAATCCATCCCCGTTTTTGTTTCATCTGGATTTTGGCAACTTTTCACTGGTAGGCTCCAGTCCTGAAATTCTGGTGCGCGTCAGGAACGGCGAAGTCACGATCCGCCCCATCGCCGGCACGGCGCGGCGCGGTGCATCAAAGTCCGAAGATGCACTCCTCGCCGATGCGCTCTTGAAGGACCCCAAGGAGCGGGCTGAACACTTGATGCTGCTGGACCTGGGTCGCAATGATGTGGGGCGTGTTGCCGAAGTCGGGACGGTGCAGGTTACCGACCAGTTCGTCATCGAACGCTACAGCCACGTCATGCACATCGTCTCCAACGTTGTCGGCGCACTTGCAAAAACAGCCGACACCGTTGATGCCCTGATGGCGGGCTTTCCCGCCGGCACTGTTTCAGGCGCGCCAAAAGTTCGCGCCATGGAAATTATAGACGAGTTGGAGAAATCGAAACGTGGCCCCTATGCGGGCTGCGTGGGGTATTTCGCAGCCGATGGCGAGATGGACACGTGCATTGTGCTGCGCACCGCGCTGGTCAAGGATGGCACCCTGCATGTCCAGTCCGGCGCAGGTATTGTTTATGATTCCGAACCCGAAAACGAGCAGCAGGAATGCATCAACAAAGCCAAGGCGATCATCCACGCCGCTGGTGAGGCTGTCCGTTTTGCCGGCGGCGCGGCTGGCACCTCGAACGCCAACAAAGGACCGTGGGGCTAGCCCTGGATGGACTAAGGCCTGGTCGCGGCGCAGAAAAATGCGCCTGCAATCCAGCGATGCACGCGCAATCGCCGTCCTTTGAAATAATCAGACTTGCCGCTTGCCACGCGCGCACTTGCCCGGCATGTTCTTGCCATGTTGACGCTACTGCTGCTTCGCCACGCCAAATCAAGCTGGGATGACCTCTCCCTGGAAGACTTCGATCGCCCGCTAACCAAGCGCGGCACGAAGGCTGCACGGTTGATCGGTAGCCACCTCGTTAAAAATGCCCTGGTTCCCGACCTGGTGCTTTGTTCAACAGCCGTGCGAACGAGAGCAACCCTGACGCTGGTTATGAATGAATTCGACGGCTTGACGCCGAGCGTCATGTATCAAGAGTCACTTTATCTGGCGGATGCCGAAACGATGCTCGATATGATTCGCGCAGTCAAAGGCCAACCCGCTGTCGTCATGCTTGTCGGACACAATCCAGGCACGCACGCACTCGCGTTGGAACTTACAGGTTCGGGCACGCGGTCAGGGCTGCAGACGCTGGCGATGCAATTTCCGACGGCCGCTATGGCCCATATAACCTTTGACGTAGACGCCTGGCGTCGCATCACACCAGCCATGGGCGAACTGGTGGAGTTCGTGTTGCCGCGAAAACTGGGATGAACAATTTTCGTTGTCCGTGACCGCCCGGGCCAGTTGGTCGGCCAGCAAGGATCGATATGCGACGCGTTGCGATAATAACCGGAGCAAGCAGGGGCATTGGCCGGGCAACGGCTTTGCTGGCCGCACGCGAGGGTTACGATGTCTGCATCAACTATAAAGAGGATGCCGCCGCGGCCGAGACAGTGGCTGGCGAATGCAAAAGTCTAGGTGTGCGCTCTACTGCCTACCGAGCCGATGTTGCCAGACGCGATGATGTCTGCGCCCTGTTCAGCCACCGCGACGAGGTGCTCGGCCGCGTTACGCTCCTTGTCAACAATGCCGGCATCATTGGTCAAGCCTCCAGACTTGAAGACCTAACCGAGGCCGCGCTCGATGAAACCTTCGCCGTCAACCTGTTCGGATCGGTCTATTGCGCCCAACACGCGATCGCACGCATGTCTGCAAGCAAGGGTGGACCCGGCGGCGTCATCATCAACCTGTCATCGATTGCCGCCGCCACCGGAAGCCCCAACGAATATGTGCACTACGCAGCGTCAAAAGCCGCAATCGAAGCGCTGACCATCGGTCTTTCCAAGGAGGTAGGGCCGGATAACATCAGGGTGAATGCCGTGCGCGCTGGCACCACCGATACGGAGATACACGCCCGCTCAGGCAATCCCGGCCGGCCGGCCATGGTCGCCCAGACCGCTCCACTGAGACGCGTCGCAACGCCCGAGGACATCGCCCAGGCCGTCATGTGGCTCGCCTCCGATCAGGCCGGATTTGCCAGTGGTGCGATATTGAGCATTTCAGGCGGGCTTTGATATTTGCCCCCACGCCAATATTGACAGGCCGACTGGGCCCTATATCAGGTGCAATGAACACTTTGCGGTAATCCGTAATCACCTTTAATCATGCCGGCACAAAAAGCCGACACCCAGAACCCGAGGCAGATCGGTACCCTCGACCAAGCCGGGAAAAATAAATAAGATGAAGCGACAATGCTGATCCTGATCGATAACTATGACAGCTTCACCTACAATCTCGTCCACTTCCTCGGCGAACTGGGCGCACCCTCACTTGTCATTCGCAATGACAAGGTGACGGCGGAAGAGGTGATCGCGAAAAATCCCAAGGCCATCGTAATCTCACCTGGCCCGTGCACACCCAATGAAGCAGGTGTCTGCCTGGATCTCATCGCCAAGGCCGGCGCCACCATTCCGCTGATGGGCGTATGCCTGGGCCACCAGTCGATTGGGCAGGCCTACGGCGGCAAAGTCATCCGCGCACCTGTTCCAATGCACGGCAAGCTCTCAAAAATAAATCATTCCGGACAAGGTATCTTCAAAGGCCTTCCGCAGAACTTCGAGGTAACGCGCTATCACTCGTTGATTATCGAACGTGAGACCTTGCCTGACTGCCTGGAAGTGACAGCTCAGACCGACGACGGATTGATTATGGGCCTGGCGCACAAAACGCATCCCGTCCACGGCGTGCAGTTCCACCCCGAAAGTATCGCCTCCGCATACGGCCACGCGCTACTGGCAAACTTCCTCGAACTTGCCGGAATCCCGCCCAATCGCGACGCGATTCCAGCGCCACATTCGCTAAAGGCTGCGTGAGCGAACCTTCCACTGCAACGATTGCCACTGCCAAGGTGTTAAGCCCATGAACGCGCCGGACCTCAAGCGCATCTTGAAGACCGTCTCGCAAGGTGAAAGCCTTAATGACAAGGAAATCGAAGCCGCACTCGATTTGATGTCTTCAGGTGCTGCAACGCCAATCCAGATGGGCGCATTCCTCATGGCGCTGCGGCTGCGCGGAGAAACCGTCGATGAAATTACCGGCGCCGCCCGGCTGATGCGCTCCCGTATGGTGCGGGTCGAGGCGCCGCCAGGAGCCGTTGACATCGTCGGCACCGGTGGCGATTCCCACGGCACCTATAACGTTTCAACGTGCGCGGCGCTTGTTGCTGCGGGCGCCGGCCTCAAGGTTGCCAAACACGGCAACCGCTCGGTTTCTTCGTTGTCTGGCGCTTCCGACGTGCTTACCGCTCTCGGCGTAAAGGTTGATGTCGGTCCTGAGGTGGTGGCGCGCGCCATTGATGAGGCTGGCGTCGGCTTCATGTGGGCCCCGATGCACCACCCCATGATGAAGCATTGGGCGCCGATCCGCGCCGAGCTTGGCATTCGCACGATTTTCAACATGCTTGGTCCGTTGTGCAATCCAGCCGGTGTGACCCATCAGGTGGTCGGCGTTTATGACGCCAGGCTCGTCGAACCAATCGCCCATGTATTGAAAAACCTCGGCTCTGAGCATGTGTGGGTTGTGCATGGCTCCGACGGAATGGACGAACTGACAACGACCGGGCCGAGCAAGGTTGCGGCTCTTGACGATGGTGATATCGCCGTGTTCGAAGTCACACCCGAACAAGCCGGGCTTGCACGCGCCAGTCTGGCTGATCTCAAAGGCGGCGACGCTGCAGCAAACGCTGCGGCTATTCGTGTTGTTCTGCACGGCGAGCCTGGACCCTTCCGTGACATCGTCTTGCTGAACGCCGCCGCAGCACTGATCGTTGCAGGAAAGGCAGCCAACCTGGCTGACGGCGTCAAGCGGGCCGCGCGTGCGATTGACACGGGCGCGGCGATGAATGCGTTGTCCCGCCTGATCACGGCGACGAACCGGAAGGATTGAGGCGCCATGAGTGATATCCTGGATAAGATCACGGCTTACAAGCGCGAAGAAGTCGCCCGCGCCAAAGCCGCCACGCCGCTCCAGGTCATGGCTGAATACGCCCGTTCCGCTCCACGCGTACGGCCATTTGCCGAAGCCATCGCACACACGATCGCCGCCGGTAAAACCGCACTCATAGCAGAAATCAAGAAAGCATCGCCTTCGAAGGGTTTGATACGTGAGGATTTCGATCCGCCAACGCTTGCCAAAGCCTACCAGGACGGCGGCGCAACGTGCATTTCAGTCCTTACAGATACGCCATCATTCCAGGGGGCTCCCGATTACCTCAAAGCTGCCCGCGCTACCAGCGGGCTGCCGGTTTTGCGCAAGGACTTCATGATCGACACCTATCAGGTTGTCGAAGCACGCGCCTGGGGGGCCGATTGCATCCTCATCATCATGGCCGAGATTGATGACGCCACGGCACAGGCTCTGGCCAGTGCCGCCGAAGACTGGGGCATGGACGCCATCGTCGAAGTGCACAACGACGCCGAATTGGAACGCGCACTGGCTCTGCCGTGTCGCTTGATCGGCATCAACAACCGGAATTTGAAAACGTTCGAAACGACACTTGAGACAACCGAGCGTCTTTCCGCCCGGGTGGCATCCGATAAGATCGTTATAAGCGAAAGCGGAATTTTCACGCCTCAGGATATCGCCCGTTTAAACAAGGTCGGTGTCAAGGCATTCCTGGTTGGTGAAAGCCTGATGCGAAAGGCCGACGTCACCGCAGCAACAAAAGCATTGCTCGCGCGCGACTGAAATAAGCCCACGATCAGAGCCCCGGCTGCCAACCCATCAACTCAGCATTCTGAGGTTTAAACCGCCATCTACTGGTGGTGCCACGGCTAGTGTGGCGTCGCGCCTTAGTTGACCGACGTTGCGGCCCACGCGGAGTCAACTAAGGCGCGTTGAACACCACACTAAGTTCATGATTTTGCTAGTGGCCTTCGTGTCGCGCCAAAACCGTATGCGGCGGCGGCTATGTTTCGATTTTGGCGCGACAGGCCACTAGCGCAATGCGCAAGTTATCCCTTAGCCCGCCTTTCTCACGAGAACACGACCCGCAGGGCGGGGTGAAAATGATGGCAGTCTGTGTCGTGCCGCTTGCCCGATGCACCACATCGAACGACACGGCCCTCCTGGCCTGGCATCATTTTCACCTCCGTGCCGGCCATACCATCGTGAGAAAGGCGGGCTAAGACTCCAAGTCAATGTCTTCGACGGAAAAATCGCCCATATTCAAAGCTCGCGATTCATTGATTGTCGCGAGCAAGCCGTCCATAACAACAATTACGAAGTCACAGCCCTGGGGAGAAACATCATGGTCGCCATCACGATCCGCCCGATAGAGGTCGAAGCCAAGGGAGGGCTGGTTTCCATCGATGCGATCAACCTGTCGAAGAGCGGGCATCCGTTCATGGGGCCGCATCCCATTTTCAAGAAGCGCCGTGCGTCATGGGATGAGACGGGTGCATTCCGCAGTGGCGGCGCGCCCGACGGTCGCTTTGATTTATCGGGCACGCCTGATGCAGATCAGGCGTTGTCGGAATTGCAGCATGCCTGGCGTTCCCTGACCGGACAGACAGAAACAAAGCCATTGGTTTCCGATTAGAGCGCATTCCGATCCGATGGAATCGGATCGGCGCTCTAGCTTTTTGTTTGGTCGCATTTTCTTCGACGAACCGGCCTCCACTTCGTCGGAAAATGCTGTAGCTGCCTTTCAAGCGCGCCATTGCACGATGCACAGTGCAACATGACCTTGAGCGAATTTCACTTCGCCAGCCCGCAGCCCTGTAGAATGACATAGGTCTGGCCGACCACCCGGTCTTCTTCATCCTCGTTCAGTCCGGAATCTGCCTGCGAGAGCGCGCCGATTCCCTCAGTCAACGAGCTATACGCGAATGCCATTGCCTTGTCCTTGAAGGTCGCGTCGATCTTGTCTGCAACGCAAGCGCATTTCGCTGTCGCCTCCGCTCCATTATCCTTTTCGCAGTATGCCAGATAGGCCGACCGGTCGGCGGCAGAAGCTGACAGAGGCAACGACAAAAGAACGGTCGCTCCAACGACCGCAACGAAAGGTGTGCGCTTAACCATAGTTGACCTCGGACTTGGAATTACACAATTCAGGATACGTCCAACACGGCGTGTGAATATACGCGGTTGGCAAAATACTCAGCATGGCCATTCGGTCAAATACGCTCAATTTTTCGCATAAACCTTAGCCCGCCTTTCTCACGATGGTATGGCCGGCACGGAGGTGAAAATGATGACAGGCCAGGAGAGCCGTGTCGTTCGATGTGGTGCATCGGACAAGCGGCACGACACAGCCTGTCATCATTTGCACCCCGCCCTGCGGGTCGTGCTGGCGCGGCCGACCGCTGCGTCGGGCGGCTCAACCGTAGACCACCGCTACGCTTTTCGCCTCCCTTCTTGCGGGTCGATCTCGCGCCAGCGCGATGACGGCCGTGCCCTCGTGAGAAAGGCGGGCTAGGGGCCGGACTCATTGCTATTGGGTCCCGACCCCGACGAAAACCACTGAAGGAACGAGACTGGCCTTCAAACCATTGCCCTTGATATAAGGTTCGCTGTCGATCATCGGCCCCCGGCATGTCGCCCAGAACACAAAAACCGAGCCCTGCCCAATGCCCAGACCTGAACCCAAGAAAACCGCGACATCCGCCCGCCTGTCGCACATTAACGACAAAGGCGAGGCTAATATGGTGGACGTTTCTGCCAAACAATCGACCGATCGCGTCGCGCGCGCCCAGGGCTTCGTTGCTATGGACGCCAAAACTTTGGAGCTCATCGAAAGCGGGTCTGCAAAAAAAGGTGATGTGCTGGCGACCGCACGCATCGCTGGGATAATGGCGGCAAAGAAAACCTCCGATCTCATCCCGCTGTGCCATCCCTTGGCGATCACAAAGGCAACCGTCGACTTTTCACCCAGCTTGGATCCCATAGGCATCTACGTCACAGCCGAGGTGAAAGTTGCCGGTCAAACCGGCGTCGAGATGGAAGCGATGACCGCCGTCTCAGTCGCGTGTCTCACCGTCTATGACATGCTCAAGGCTGTCGACAAAGGCATGACATTTGAAGGTATCCGCCTCATCGAAAAATCTGGCGGCCGATCGGGCCACTGGCGTGCGACAGAACCAGGCAACCCAGACAGTGGAGACGCCGGCGCTACAGCCTCAGCACCTGCAAAAGGCGGAGTGAAACGCTGATGGGACTGCTACCGGTCGATGAAGCCTTGAAGCGCATTCTGGATGCAGCTTCGACCACACCCGCCCAAGACGTGGCGCTCACCCAAGCAGCCGGGCGCGTACTGGCTGGCGATCTTGCTGCCCGCATTACCCAACCGCCATTTGATGCCTCCGCAATGGACGGCTATGCGGTTCGCGCCCGCGATGTTCAAAAACTTCCCGCCACCCTGAAGCTGATTGGTGAATCCGCCGCCGGACACGCCTATGGCGGAACAGTCGGAGACGGTGAAACTGTGCGCATCTTTACCGGCGCCCCTGTTCCTGCGGGCGCCGACGCCATCGTTATTCAGGAAAATGTCAAAGCTGACGGCAATCTCATATCTGTTGTCGATGGCGAACCCGACCCTGGCCACATACGCAAACGCGGCTTCGATTTCAAAGAAGGTCAAGCCGCGTTGTTGAAGGGCCGGCGCATGACATCGCGTGATGTGCTGCTGGCAGCCGCAATGGGTCACGCACTAATCTCGTGCGCCAGCAAACCGCGCGTCGCCATTCTTGCAACTGGCGATGAACTCGTGGCCCCCGGAGACACACCACGCTCCGACCAGATCGTCTCATCCAACCCTTACGGTCTGGCTGCCATGGTCAGCGCCTTTGGCGGAGAACCCCAGCTATTGGGCATCGCCAGCGATACGCTCGAAAGTCTGTCTGAGAAAATATCCCAGGCCGAAGATGCCGAAATTCTACTCACCATTGGTGGCGCGTCCGTCGGGGATCATGATCTGGTTATTCCAGCGCTCAAGGCAGCCGGCATGACCCTGGATTTCTGGAAAATCGCCATGCGGCCAGGAAAGCCCATGATATTCGGTCACCGCGGCAACCAGATCGTGCTTGGCCTGCCTGGCAACCCGGTCTCGTCCATGATCTGCGCTCGTGTCTTTGCAATTCCGTTGATCGCTCGGATGCTTGGCCGACCCGACGATGCGACAGGTGCCACAACCTCAATTCTTGCAAGTCCCATCGGTGCAAACGGCCCTCGTGCCCACTATATGCGCGCGCACTGGGTTCCCCAGGCTGACGGCGCAACGGCAGTCGCGCCGATCAAAAGCCAGGACAGCGCACTCATCGCACCCTTGGCATCCGCCGATTGCCTGATCGTTCGTCCACCTGGCGCCAAAGCTCTTGTTGCGGGTGAAACCGTGGCCACGCTGCCGCTCGATTTCTAGAGCGCTTTTCGATCCGATGGAATCGGATCAGCGTTCTAACTTTATGGTTCGGTCGCATTTTCTGCGACGAACCGGCGTCCACTTCCTCGGAAAATGCATTTTGTTTGGTCGCATTTTCTGCGAGGAACCGGCATCCACTTCCTCGGAAAATGCTCTAACCTGACCTTCAATTCTGCAACTCTTTCGTTGCATCCACTTCGTTTCCTCTTGCAGAACACCTCGGGAACGCGTAGTGTACGTTCATGTTTTGTGCACAAGTTGCGCGGGTAAAGACGTTGATGTTGGCTAAAACTGGTGAAGCAAATTGGAACCGCGTTCACCAGGCTGGCCACCAATTGCCCGCCTCTTTTGTAAAATCCAGAGGGACGACCATCAAGGCATGGTCAAAACAAGGGTGGAGGCGTGATGCTCACGCAAAAACAGAAAGAACTGCTGCTATTCATTCATGAACGCATGCAGGGCGATGGGGTGCCGCCTTCCTTCGATGAGATGAAGGATGCTTTGGACCTTAAGTCAAAATCAGGCATTCACCGCCTTATCACGGCGCTTGTTGAACGAGGCTTCATCAGGCGTCTGCCGCACCGCGCCCGCGCTATCGAGGTCATAAAGCTGCCTGAAGGTGCTGGCCTGGCCGCGGCGCCCAGAAAAGGCGGCTTTCAGCCCAGCGTCATCGAAGGCACGGGCGGCCGCTCAGGAGAACTCGCACCACCCAGTTCGGTGGCAATCGATGCACGTACCGTATCTGTTCCCGTGATGGGGCGGATCGCTGCCGGCACACCGATTTCGGCCATTGAAAACCACACCCACGATATCGCCTGCCCGCCCGACTTGTTGACCAGCGGGGAGCATTTCGCACTGGAAGTGAAAGGCGATTCGATGATCGAAGCGGGAATTCACGACGGCGACACGGTCATCATTCGTCGCTGTAATAGCGCCGAGAACGGCGACATCATTGTCGCTCTAGTGGAGAAAGAGGAAGCAACGTTGAAGCGGTTGCGCAAGAAGGGCACTACAATCGCACTTGAGGCAGCAAATCCGGAATTCAAGACGCGCATTTTCGGCCCCGATCAGGTCGACATTCAAGGTCGTCTCGTCGGTTTGTTGCGCCGCTATTGAATTTCAATCTGATATCGAAAGTGCACGCGCTTTGAGCGTGCGGAAACGTTGAACCGCTTTTGCATATTGAGCGTGTTTAGCTGAAGTGTGCAGCGGTAGTGCCGTGAAGAACATGCTCCAAACCAAAGAGCATGTTTAGCGGAAGTGTACAGCGGTAGAGGCGTGAGAAATATTCTCCACCGGCGACCACTTCGTTAGAAAATGCTTGCTTCTTGTTTGGTCGCATTTTCTGCGACGAACCGGCGTCCACTTCGTTAGAAAATGCTCTAGAATATGTCTCTTTCGTCGTTTGGTCGGAAAGTTGTGCTGGCAGGGGTTTCCAATTCGTTGCTTCCATCTTCGACTTCCGGTCGCGGCAATTGCAACGCATCGAGCAGATCGAGGGGCGCAGAAAAGCGGGCCGGTCCCATATTGGGTTTGGCGTCTGGATTGGGTTCGCGCACACTAGGCCTGGAACGCACGCCAGCTTTGGAACGTCGTCGGGGATCGTTCGCCAAGAACTTTGCATCCCTGGCCCGGCCAGCAACAGACCACGGATGCACGGGCGACCATGGGCGAAGTCCACGTGTGCCAGCGACCGTCTCAATGCGTATGGTCTTGGCTGCGTCCGCACGGTTCTCCACTTGGCCAGGCGTGGTCTCGACATATACGGCATGGGTGCCGCCGATTTGCACGTCATAAAAGTCAATCACCACCTTGGGTCCGACGCAGGCGATGGGTGCGGGAACTGCAAGCACGACGATGTCAGCGGTTTGGCAATCATCCGCAATCGAAGCCCAATGCCGCGAAACAGCAAGCCGCATTCCCCCGATTGTCCCAGCACATCCTGACCAATCACACGTCAACCCTCCGCCCGCCAACGCTTCTTGCGCCGTGCGACTATCCCCGTCGTACGCGAGCCAACGCCCAATCTCAAACTGTGATCGCGGCGCTGGCAGGACCGCGAGCAAACCCGACGCCGCACGCGCCGCAACAAGCTGCCCATCCCGCCCTACCAGCAGATCGGGTCTTGCTTTGAAAGGTAGCAGAACCAATCCTGCTGCGATGAATGCCAGCCCGGCCCACCGCCAGCGCGCCTGCCACAGCAACACCCACAAGCCACCTATGGCCAAAAGCGAAAATGCTGATGTTGAGATTGCCGGCAACATGCCCACTGCACCCGGCAGCGCCGCCACGTAACGCGCCGTCGCGCTCATCGCGTCAACACCGGCACCCATCACGGTGAGCGGCCCTTGTTCCAAACCAAATGGTAGTGCCACAAGCGTTGCCAGAGCCGCTGGCATTACCACCACATTGCAGATCGGAACCGCGACAAGATTCGCCAAAACCGCAAATTGCTGTGTTTTGTGGAAATGATAGATTGCAAACGGCGTCACCGCCACCGACGCAATAACCGTAGACAAGACAATTCCGGCAAAAAACAATGCGCCCGCCGCCGCTATGCCCCGCCGGTCACCCGTGTCCAGCGCCAATGGCAAAAAGCGCAACCGTAATGCCTCGTAGCTGGCAACCAGCGCCACCACCGCCGCAAATGACATCTGAAACCCAACGTCGAGCAGGCTTTCTGGATAAAGAACCAGGATGATAAGCGCCGCTAAAGCGACGTTACGCAGCGCAATAGCAGGCCGGTCCAGCAGCACCGCCAGGAACATGATCGAGATCATGATGAAGGAGCGCACCGTGGCGAATGAGTAACCAGAAATCGCCAGATAGCCAAGCGAACCGGCTGCTGCCGCAAGTGCAGCCCACTTCTTGATCGGGTAGCGTAGGGCGAGCCCTGGAAAAAGGGCCAGCAGAAATCGCACCGACCAGAAGACTGCACCTCCCATGATGGCCATGTGCAAACCGGAAATTGAAAGGATGTGGAACAACCCCGAGTCGCGATAGGCATCATTCGTCGCCTCGGAAATTCCACCCCTCTCGCCCGTCACGAGTGCCTTTGCAATGCCCGCCGTCTCACCGTCAAGCACCGCATCAATCCGCGTTCCGATCGCGCCCCGCAACCTTTGGATTGCTGCACTGACCCGAAGCATAAGTGGCACCGGCCCCGCAGCGGCATCACGCTGCGGCAAGTCGAAAGTGTAGCCAACACCGCCAAGTTCCAAAAAATAGGCATGCCGGGCGAAATCAAACCCTCCTGGAAGTGCAGGTGCAGCAGGTGGTGACAAGCGCGCATTGATGATGACGGCGTCACCTGGCGCAAGGTCGCCACCCGCAACCATCGTGCGAACACGCACACGCTGAGGCCGGACGCCAGCCCCTAACCCTCCCAATTTGTAAACGCGCAACGTCAACCGCTGGCCGCCGCCCTGGCGCGGCTCGATCAACTCAATGAAGCCGCGCACCTCCACTGGTCCGATCTGTTTTTCAAGAACCGGGGCGGCGACCATGATCGTCCGCAATGAGATGAGCCAGAAGCCAACCGCAATGAGCAATGCGGCGTTGAGCAGAAATGACGCCAAGCGCATTCGAGAAAGCGCCAACCTGAGCCCCGCTGTGCCGACGATGGCAAGCGATCCCAAAGCGGGATGTGGCTCGAATGGAAGTAGGAAATAGATGGCGATACCAGTGCCCAGCGCCACCGGCACCCAGTAGAACCACCGCGCGCGCTCAGCATCGAGCGCATCGGCAATGTGCGTTAAAGCCCCAAATCTCGGCACCTGGCTGCTCCAGAATAGCCGATCTGGTGGAGAGTTTGCCGCGCAAGCCCCCTCTCCGCCCTCGATTGCGCCGGCCTGGTGGCGCAGACTTGCGTCTGATGCACTGGGCAGCCCGCTACCACTACCATGCCCCACATTTTCGCCCTTGCCAGACGCCATTTTTGATCTGCATCCGGCACGGGCTTACCCGTTGCCGTACCCTGTGCTAAACGCCCCGACAACAACAGATCAAATGGATCCGATCGTGCAAACGATCTTGGCACGCGCAATGTCACAAAAACAGACCTCACTAAAAGCTCCCGTCGTCCGTTTCGCTCCCTCGCCAACCGGTTTCCTTCACATCGGCGGGGCGCGAACTGCATTGTTCAACTGGCTTTACGCAAAGGCCAAAGGTGGCACGTTTCTCTTGAGGATCGAGGATACCGACCGTGCCCGCAACAACGAAGAAGCTATCGCCGCCATCATCGACGGTCTGAAGTGGCTGGAACTCGATTGGACTGGCGAGCCCGTTTCACAATTTGAGCGCGCCGAGTACCACAAGGCTGCGGCCGAGAAATTGCTTGGCGAAGGCGCCGCCTATCGCTGCTTCCTGACGCAGGCCGAACTCGACCAGATGCGCATAGAAGCGGAAGCCAACAAGACAACGCTCCGGGTGCGTTCACCCTGGCGCGATCGCCCGGCGTCCGAGGCGCCGGACAATGCCCCCTTCACCATACGCTACAAGGCGCCGGACGAAGGTGAAACCGTCATCGACGACCACGTCCAAGGTCGCGTCGTTTTCCAGAACAAGGAACTTGATGACCTCATCCTGCTGCGCTCTGATGGCTCCCCCACCTACAATCTGGCCGTCGTCGTTGATGATCATGACATGGGCGTCACGCACGTCATCAGAGGCGTGGATCACCTCACCAACGCCGCGCGCCAAGCACAGATCTACAAAGGCCTGGGTTGGAGCGTGCCTGAGTTCGCCCATGTTCCCCTAATTCATGGTTCTGACGGTGCAAAGCTATCAAAAAGGCACGGCGCCCTTGGAATTGAGGCCTACCGCGCCATGGGCTACTTGCCCGAAGCTTTGCGCAACTACCTCGTTCGGCTCGGCTGGAGTCACGGCGATGATGAAATCATCCCCACCGCGCAGTTGATCGAATGGTTTGATATAGACGGTATTGGCAAGAGCCCGGCGCGCTTTGACGTCGCCAAGCTGGAGGCATTGAATTCGCATTACATCCGGCACTGCGACGACAAGGAGCTGTTTGAACGCGCTGTCCACATCATGCCGGAAATTCCCGGCGGACACGATATCGCAGAGGCTCTGGCGCGTGGCGCAAGTGGTGCCTTTCGTGCAGCCATCCCCAGCTTGAAGGAGCGTTCTAAGACGTTGCTGGAATTGATCGCGGGTGCTGGTTACGTTTTTGCATCCCGGCCGCTCGCGATTGACGACAAAGCCGCCAAGCAAATGACGGATGAAAACCGCGCCATGCTCGCAGAGCTTTTGGCAAAACTGAAGTCGACCTCAACCTGGACCGCGGCATCCCTAGAAGCCGACATTCGGAAATTTGCCGACACGCAGGACCTCAAGCTCGGCAAAGTGGCGCAACCTTTGCGCGCCGCGCTCACCGGCTCCACCGTTTCTCCGCCAGTGTTCGACGTCATGGAAGTTCTGGGCGAGGAAGAGAGCCTGGCCCGCATCGCCGATCATGCGGCAAGGGCGTAGATGGTTAACATTCTCAGCACCCAGGGTTGACGAATCTGCGCCATCTGCAATTCGTCAGGCAACGAAACAATCAGGCCAACGAAAGCTGGCTAAAGCTGACTGCAAAAGCCAGTTGCCAAGCCCGTATCTCAACGAACCTGGGCCATGAGACCCGATATAGCGTGCTGCACCGCACGAAACCAATTAGCTTCACAAGCGCCGGTGCTGTTCCAAGAGATGCAGGTGGTTTCACAACTCATTGCGATTACGCATATTTTTTAAGACCTACTCCCCTCTTACCGTCGAAGGGTTACCTTGTCGCAAAGCGAAATGTGGGCTACCACATGAGCAATAAACCCTGCCTAAGTGCCGGCGCGGTCAATACCGCCCACCCCCGCCCGCCCCACACAGGACCCCTTCAACCATTCAGGATTGCGCAATGGCCTCATCGAACCGGACCGAAAACGCCAAACTTACCCTAAATGGCACGACCGCTGAAATGCCGGTCCGCTCGGGCACCGTAGGCCCAGACGTCGTAGATATCGGACGTCTTTACCGCGACACTGGATGCTTCACCTACGATCCAGGTTTTACCTCAACGGCGAACTGTTCTTCCAAGATCACATACATTGACGGCGACAAGGGCATTTTGTTGCATCGCGGCTACCCCATTGATCAGCTCGCCGAAAGCTCGAATTTCCTCGAAGTTTGTTATCTGCTTCTCAACGGCGAATTGCCGACAAAAACCGAGCGGCATGAATTCGATGCGGCGATAACGCGCCACACGATGGTGCATGAACAGATGACCCGGTTTTTCACCGGCTTCCGCCGTGACGCCCACCCGATGGCGGTCGTGTGCGGCATTGTTGGCGCGCTGTCAGCCTTTTATCACGACTCAACCGACATCAATGATCCAGAGCAGCGCCGCGTGGCCGCCAACCGCATGATCGCCAAAATGCCCACGATCGCGGCTATGGCCTACAAGTACTCCATCGGACAGCCCTTCATCTATCCTCGCAACGATCTCGATTACACCTCAAATTTCCTGCAGATGTGCTTCGCCGTGCCGTGCGAACCCTATGTCGTTAATCCGATTGTCGCGCGCGCGCTCGACAAGATTTTCATCCTCCACGCCGACCACGAACAGAACGCCTCCACCTCGACGGTGCGGTTGGCAGGATCGTCCGGTGCCAATCCATTTGCCTGCATCGCCGCAGGCGTCGCCTGCCTGTGGGGGCCCGCGCACGGTGGTGCCAATGAGGCAGCACTCAACATGCTGCAGGAGATCGGTTCAGTGGACCGCATCCCCGAATACATCAAGATGGCGAAAGACAAGAGTTCGGGGTTCCGCCTGATGGGCTTTGGGCACCGCGTCTACAAGAACTACGATCCGCGCGCCAAGGTTATGCAGAAGACCTGTCACGAGGTTCTGGATTCACTGGGTGTCCACGATGAGCCGCTTTTGAAAGTGGCAATCGAGCTTGAGCGCATTGCACTTGAAGACGAATATTTCGTCGAAAAGAAGCTCTACCCCAACATTGATTTTTATTCCGGCATCACACTGCGGGCGATGGGCTTCCCCGTGTCACTGTTCACCGTGCTGTTCGCGGTTGCCCGCACCGTCGGCTGGATCGCGCAGTGGAAGGAAATGATCGAAGATCCCGAGCAGCGCATCGGCCGGCCTCGCCAGCTCTACATCGGAGCAGCACCGCGCGATTTTGTACCCATGAATCAGCGCGGTTAAAACGCGAACCCGAAAACAAGAAATCTACCAAAGCAGCCGGGCACAGGCGTGTCCGGCTGCTTTTATTCAATTCTGAGTCCACAAAGAATTTTGCGCTATGGCCGTTGCAAACATGCAGGTCACCGCCTCCCGTCACGCCAGCCTTGCGCGTACCGCAACACGATTTGCGCAGCCGCGTCACTGGGTGTCCCATCCTCCAACAACAGCCGATCAGGAATGCGCTGAAGTGCAGCAATCTGTGCGGCGCGCTCACGCGTTTCAACCAGAAGATTTCCAAGCGCCCCAGCCAGACGATCAGGTGTGCAGTCCTCCTGCAGATATTCGGGAAATGCGTTTTCCTGAAGCACCAGATTAGCCAAAACGACGGAATGCACTTTCAAAAGAAACCTGAGGCGTGCGGCAACGGCATCCACCTTGTAGGCAACCACCATCGGGGTACCGGCCAGCGCCAGTTCAAGCGTCACCGTACCCGAGGCGGCCAGCGCCGCATCCGCCAACTGGAACGCGGCAAACTTATCTTCATCTCCGGTAACGAGCTTGGGCTTCACCGGCCATTGCTCCAGCGCTTTTTCCACCAGCCCGCGAACGCTTTCCACCACCGGCAGGATGACTTGAACGTCGAGACCGCGCGCGTTCAAGATCCCAAAAACGTCACCAAATGGCGTCATCAACCGCGCCACCTCAGAAGCCCGGCTGCCTGGCAACACCACAACGATCTTGCGATCGCGATCCAACCCCAGGCGTTGCGCAAGTGCTGCGCCATCGCGGGATTTAATCCAGTCGTAGCGCTCGATCATGGGATGACCAACATAGGTGCACGCCGGCCCGCCCAGACGCACATGCGCCTCTGGCTCGAACGGCAGCAGGGCCATCAGGTGATCGACATAAGGGCGCATACGTTTTGCCCGGCCAGGCCGCCACGCCCACACGCTGGGGCTGACGTAATCAATGATTGGGATTTCCGGACGACGCTTTCGGATGCGTTTTGCAATGGGATGCGTAAATTCCGGGCTATCAATGATAACCACGCAATCAGGATCAGCGGCGACCGCTGCATCCACCGTGTCGTAAACCTTGCGGACGATGCGTGGCAGGCGTGGAAGGATCGACATCGGCCCCATCACCGCCACTTCTTGAAGCGGGAACAAGGATGAAAGCCCCTCCGCCTCCATGTGCTCACCGCCAACACCTGCAAATGCTAGTGGCTGATGCGAGCGGGCGTTCAATGCCGCCATCAATTTGCCGCCCAGCGCATCGCCGGAATGCTCGCCCGCCACGACATATATCTTGAGCGCGCGTGCCGGCCCATCCGTGGCCCTATTTTTTGCAGCATCACGCATGGGCACCTTCGTCGTCTGCTGCAACACCCGCAATCGCAATGCCTGACTTGTCCGCAGCGGCGATGGTCTCGGCGGGAACGCCAGCGGTAAACCGCCTCAGCTTCACAACGATGCCTGCGAAACCGCCGGCGTCCATGTCTGTAATAATCTCTTCAACACATTCCCTCCCGGCATCTATCACCACGACACCGGACCGCCGCTTAAGCCGACGATCACCCCATTGCCGAAGCCCTGCTGCTCGTTTTACCGCAGCAACAACGCCTTCACCAACTTCAACAGCAAGGACATGCCCGCGCACCACAACCACCGCACGCGAACCACCCACAGATGCGAGTGCGGCGATGATATCCAACCCCTTTATTGCATCACCGGAATGGCGCCCTGACAAAGCATGCTTACCAATTGCACTGAACTCCAAGTCACGCGAAGACCGGCTCGCGCGTATTGAATTCAGCAACCGCGCGCTGAGTGACGGCCGGTGACCAGACAAACCCGAAGCAACATCCGGAGCGTTTCCTTTGATTTGAAACCCGGCAACTGCAAGCTGGCTTGCCGCAGCCCGCATCAGAAGTTCACCCCGTTCTGCAACAAGCGCACGCCCGGCCTCCACGGCAATGCCGCTGATCCCGCAGTTTGATGCGCGCCACACCGTCCTGGGCCCGATCACTGGAAGGTCAATGCGCGTGTCCTGCCCCGGCTTTGCGCGCTTGACCAAGACGCCGGCAGGCTCCGACAAGTTCCATCCGCGCTGTTGGCGTTCCCAAGCCAACCGCGCCAACATGCCGTCGGTACCTTCCGCGGCTTCGAGCGCCTCAAGGCGCCCATTTGTAACGACGGCGGCCTGGCCAATATCGAATTTCCCGAGCGTACCAATAACGTAGAATCCGGTGGCTATATCCTCTACCGTTTCGGGAGCGAATGTATGTTGGGTAAAATGACCCTCACCGACGACGAGCTCGGGCGAAATATCTGCAGGTCCGGTAACTTTGAAGCCATGTCGCTCGAAAAACCTTATGACGCCGCGTAAGACACCATCATCGCCACCTGAAAGAACCAGGCCCAGAACCGTGCCGAGCGCACGTACAAAACCCATGTCGGGTTTGATGGTGCCCAGATCGGGCCGCGAAACCGATCCGATAATGACGAGCTCGGTGCAACCGGTCTGCTTGAACGCCGCCACCATGCGTCCGATCTGTCCCCAGTTCACACGGGTGATCGGATAGGGGCCAAAGTCGGCGTCCGTCTCACCATCGATGCCAACGATATGCAGGGGTAATCCGCGCGCCGCCACGCTATCGGCAATCTCGCGGGGTAACGAGCCGCCGCCAGCCAGGATGCCGATCCGACGCACGGCGGTCATGTGTGGACCTCTTAGTCTTGTCCCACATCACGCGGCGTGCACAGCGACCGCTTGCCACCAGCGCGAATGAACGCAACGATTTCTGCAACGATCGGATGTCTTTCAAAAGCCACCGCAACGTCATCGACACGTTCCATCAGTGTCCCTTCATCGGCGAACAGCAACCGGTAGGCACGCCGCAGATCGTGAATGTCACTGCGCGAAAACCCGCGGCGTTGCAGGCCGATAATATTAAGCCCTGAGAGATGGGCACGGTTGCCGAGCGCCATGCCATAGGGAATGAGATCGTTCTCAAGACCAGACATGCCGCCCAGGAACGAATGCGCGCCAACCCGTGCAAATTGGATGACAGCCGCACCACCGCCGATGATGGCGTAGTCACCAACCACACAATGGCCTGCCAGCATCACGTTATTTGAGAAGACGACATTATTGCCAACAACGCAGTCGTGACCGACGTGGCTGTTGGCCAGAAACGCGCAACTGTCGCCAATCACGGTCTTGCTGCCACCACCCTCGGTGCCAGGATTGAGCGTGACCCCCTCGCGAATGATGCAGTTGGCGCCAACGGTAAGCGTTACCGGCTCGCCATGGTATTTGAGATCTTGCGGCTGGTGTCCGATGGAAGCGAACGGAAAGATGCGTGTGCCAGCTCCGATCGTGGTATCGCCGGCAACGACCACGTGCGACTTCAATTCGACGCCGTCACCCAGTTTTACGTCCGAACCCACCACCGAAAAGGGGCCGATGCGGACCTTAGAACCGAGAACCGCACCAGTCTCAACAATGGCAGTGGGATGAATCAGCTCATCAGCCATGCTTGCTCGCGAAAGCCCGTGCTTCTGCCGTGTCGGCAAGCATCGCGCTCACCTCAGCCTCGGCTGCAACCTCGCCGTCGACCTTGGCTTCACCAAAGAACTTCCATACGCGACCGCGATTGCGCACCTTCCTCACATGGTAATGGATCTGGTCGCCCGGCACCACGGGACGGCGGAACTTTGCACGGTCAATTCCCATGAAATACACCAGTTCCGCCTTGTAGTCTTCCTTGAGGCTGGACACGCACAGCGCACCGGCCGTCTGCGCAAGCCCCTCGATGATCAATACGCCGGGCATCACCGGAAACTGCGGAAAGTGTCCATTGAAGAAAGGTTCGTTGATGGTCACATTCTTGAGGCCAACGCAGCTTTCGTCGCCGTTCATGTCATAGATCCGGTCAACCAGCAGCATGGGATAGCGATGTGGCAATAACTGCAATACCCGCATAATGTCGGCGGTACCAAGCTGCGGCTTGTCAGACGCGTCGTTCATAGGTCTTCTCTTTCACTCCACACAATAAAGCAAAGCGGCCTTGCACAGCACGGCCTGAGGCGAACCTCACCAAGCCCCCATATCAATCACTGCCCACCCTCCTTCGTGCCTCGCCGCGCGAGTTGTGCAACCACGCCCAGTTCGCGCGCCCATTCACGCAAGGGCTTGGCCGGCGTCCCGCCGTAACGAGCCCCTGCAGGTACATTGTCCTTGGGATGCGAAGCACCCGCAATCTGCGCGCCAGTACCGATCTTGATGTGGCCGACGGTGCCAGATTGCCCGCCCATCACTACGAAATCCCCCAGCTCCGTGGAGCCGGAAATCCCGGTGTGGGCCACAATCACGCAATGACGCCCGATGATCACGTTGTGCCCGATTTGCACAAGATTATCAATTTTGGTCCCTTCACCAATGACAGTATCCTTAAGAGCTCCCCTGTCTATGGTTGTATTTGCCCCTATTTCAACGTCGTCCTGCACGATCACGCGCCCGATTTGTGGCACTTTGAGGTGGCCTTGCGGCCCCATGGCGAAGCCGAAGCCGTCTTGGCCGATCCGCGCTCCGGTATGGATAATGACCCTGTCGCCGACCAGAGCATGAGCGATAGTGGTACACGCCCCAATGTAGCACTCCCGCCCAATATGGACCCGGTAACCAATGACCGCACCCGCTGCAATCCGGCTGCCTTTGCCGATTGCCGCTTGCGCACCGATAACCGCGCCCGGCTCGATGATCGCACCGTCTTCAATTTGCGCCGTCGGATCAATCAAAGCACCAGCGTCCGGTCGCGCCGCCCGCGGCCAAAGCGCATCGGGATAGAACGCACGCAGCGCCAGAGCAAACCCGTGATAGGGCGTTTTGGTTGTGAGTCCGACCGTGCCGGGGGGAACGCGATCGGCCAGGGCGGGCAGTATCAGGCAGGCCCCAGCGGATGTTGCTTCCAGTTGCGGCAGATACTTGCGATTGTCGAGAAAGGAGATGTCGTTCCTGCCCGCTTCGCTCAACGGCTTGACGTCATGGACAGTTTGCGTAGGCTCAGCGCCTTCCGGCAGCGACGCTCCGGTGGCTTCAGCAATTTGGGCAAGAGTGAACGGACCCGCCCGGTCAAAAAAACCACGATGCTGCATGCCCTCTCCACGCCCGCCGTTCATGACTGTGTCAAACTGCCAGAGCATGTTTAGCCGAAGTGCACAGCGGTTCGGCGTGAAAAACATGCTCCAACCAAAAGGCTAGAGCGCTGATCCGATTCCATCGGATCGGAATGCGCTCTAACGTCGATACGCGGCCAGCCTTCGCCCATTCATGTGAATTCGCGCCAAGGCAACCGATCTCAACGTCCGCGCGAAACTAGGCCAAGTGTCGTCAAATGAAAAGGCTGTACAGGCGAATTGAAACAGAACTTGAAAAGAAGTCGCCTCTCACCACCATAAGAAAAATCCATGTAGATAAGGACGCGCGCGAGATCGATTGACAGCAAGTTTGCCTCACACAGCAAAAACGCCAGCCGGAAGGCTGGCGTTTTTGATTTTTATCCAAGTGCGGCACTCCGATAGCCGCAGGTCTTCGACCTCGTATCAGAACTTGGTCTGAGCACCGAAGCGGAAGAATTGCTCTTCGTCATAGTTCTCTTTGGTCAGGACCTTGGCGAAGTCGACGCGCAGCGGACCCACAGGCGAGTTCCACAGGATCGAGGCACCAACCGATGAACGGATCGACGAGTCGTCTGCGTAATCCAGGCCAGGAATTTGTTTGGCACGATCGCTAACTCCGAACAGCGAACCGGCATCTGCGAACACCGCACCACTCATGCCGATGTCATCGGGAATAAGTGGCAGCGGGAAGCGAACTTCGGCCGTCGCTGCCCAGTAGGTTTTGCCGCCAAGCGCATCGTTTGTATCCAGATCGCGCGGACCGAAGCCTGCCCGATCGAAGCCACGAATGGTTTCACCACCACGGAAGTAGAGGTCAAGGATACGGACGTCGTCATCACCCCAATTCTGGATATGACCCGCAATCGCACGCCCAACGAAGGTGATCTTCTCGGTAATCGGATAGTAGGCACGACCTTCAGCGGAAAGCCGCACGTACTGGGCATCACCACCAAGACCGGCAAAGTCCACCGAACCTTGCAGGAAGTAACCCGACGTTGGGTTCTTGGGATGGTTACGACGATCGAACGTGATCGAAGTACCCACCAAAGAGGTGTAGTAGACCTCGTCCTGACAGTTTGCCGGACTACCCATCACAGGAGCTGGGTCACCGCACGCATCCTTGATCGCCAACGACGCGTTGTCGTCGACATCGAAGATCTCGTCACGAGAGAACGTATAGTAGTTCTGCATCCAGAGATCTTCGGCCAACGGATATCCCAGACGCAGCGTTGCACCCGTCTTGCGGCTTCTGAAGCCGGACTCGCTGGATTGGTCGACCTCCTTGTGGAAGATGTCGAAACCGGCGGCCAAGTTCATATCGAGGAAGCGCGGCTCGGTGAATGACAACTCGATCTGGTAGCGCTCAAGCGAACCAGCGAGCTTCAGCCGCAGGAACTGGCCATTGCCCATCAGGTTGCGCTCAGAGATCGAAATGTCGCCGATCACACCTTCACTGGTCGAATAACCAGCACCGAAGGATAGCTCACCCGTAGACTGCTCTTCTAGCTCAACATCCAGGTTGACACGGTCGGAATTTGAACCAGGCGTCCGCTCCACCTTGACCGATTTGAAGAACCCGAGCGACTCAAGCCGTTTTTTGGCCCGATCAACCAGCAGCGGGTTGTAGGCATCGCCCTCCGCCAAGCGGAACTCGCGGCGAATTACGTGATCCTTGGTGCGCGTGTTACCGGAAATATTGATCCGCTCGATGTAGATGCGCGGACCCTCCTCCAGCGTGTAAACCAGATTGATTGTGCGCGACATGAAATCAGGCTGGGCGCGTGGCTTCACACGGGCGAATGCATAGCCCTGCTCGGCAACCGACAACGTCAGCTTTTCGACCGTCTTGTCGATATGAGCACCATTGTAGACATCACCCGGCTTGGTCAGCAGGTCGCCATACAGCGGATCAACAGCCACCTCCTGCAACGCACTCTCAATCGTCACAGAACCAAAGTGATAGATCTCACCTTCTTCGATCGCGAACGTAATGTAGAACCCTGTACCATCTGGCGACAGCTCAGCGTTGCCAGCGACAATCCTTGCATCCGCATACCCGTTCTTCAGGTAATACTGACGCAACAACTCACGATCGAGGCTGAGACGGTCCGGATCATAGATGGCCGTTCCCTTGAGGAAGTCGAACCAACCTGATTCGGTGGTCGTCACGATGTCGCGCAGTTGTGAATCAGAGAATGCGTGATTGCCGACGAAGTTGATGCCTTTGACCTTCGTCGCACCGCCCTCACTAATCTCGAAGACGACGTTGACGCGGTTCTCATCAAGCTCGATCAGCTTGGGTTCCACGTGAGCCGCAAACAGACCCTGGCGACGATAGACATCCAGAATGCGCTGCACGTCAGCGCGCGCCTTGGCCCGCGTGTAAACAGACCGCGGCTTGAGCTGAACCTCGCCCTTGAGCGTGTCGTTATCGACTTCACTGTTGCCTTCGAAAGCAACCTGCGAAACCACGGGATTTTCGACAACCGTTACGACAACGACCGAACCTTCCCGGTCGATCCGCACATCAGCGAACAATCCGGTCGCAAAAAGCGCCCGCAACGATCCGTTCGCCGCGCCGGAACTGTATTGATCGCCAACAGAGAACTTCAGGTAGGAGCGAACTGTTTCCGGCTCAAGTCGCCGGTTACCCTCGACCCGAATATCGCGCACCACCTGCGCGTGCGCTGACTGCGCAAACGCAACGGCATCGATGGCCAATATGCCCGGAACGGCCACCGCCAACCAAAAGGCCAGCTTCATGCCCGCGATCATTGAAATGCTATACTTTGGCATTCGCAAGGTATGCCCTCGTATCTGCCGACCCCCAAAGGGCATTGGACGCCGTCGGCATCGGCATGTCCGCCCTGTATGTCGCCTGCTTATTTTTGGCAGTTCGCCCGTAACTCTACTGATCGATGCCCCTGTCGCATCGCAGCACGGACAAACCACCCCCCTTGATGACCCCTAGTTTTTAACGATTCAGTAGGGTTTCGGGAAGTGGCAAGAATACGCCACCCGGGGACAAAATACCGAACCTCAGGACGCCCATTTCTTGAGGATCGGCAAGTCGTTGAATGTTGCGAAGACCATCAACATCAAAACGATGGCGAAGCCGATACGGAAGCCGATTTCCTGCGCTTTTTCAGACAGCGGCTTACGGCGTACAGCCTCGATTGCGTAGAACATCAGATGGCCGCCGTCGAGAATCGGAATTGGGAACAAATTGAGCAATCCGATGCTGACGGATATGACTGCAATAAAGTTCAAAAGGGGCTGAAAACCAAATTTCGCGACCTGGCCAGAAACGTCGGCGATGCGAATCGGTCCACCGAGCTGATCTGCGCTTTGACGCCCCCTCACCAGGTCGACGATAAACGACAACGTCGACGTAATGATAACACCGGTCCGGTCTGCACCAAGGCCGACCGCTTCCACCACATTCACCTCACGATGCTTTCGCTCAGCGCCGGGTTTACTGGTAATACCAATGATCGGCGTCTTGGCTTTTCCGGTGATCGCGTTTTCATGTTCGGTAAGCTTGGGACGGATCGTCAGGCTCAAGAGCTGACCGTTGCGGTCCACCTCAAACTTCAAATCCTGCTCGGGATTGGTCGAAACGATACGCTGCAGGTCGCCAAAGCTTTCGATCGTTTCCCCACCAATCGTTAAAATCAGGTCGTCGGGCTGTACGCCGGCCTGTGCTGCCGGCGAATCAGGCACCACTTTGCCCACCCGCGGTTCCAATGTCGTCAGCCCGTAAACCGAGAAAAGAACTGCGAAAATCACGATTGCGAGAATGAAATTCGCGATCGGACCGGCGGCAACAACGGCTGCGCGCTGCCATAACGGCTTCAGGTGGAATGAACCTGATCGCTCCTCCTCGCTCATATTCCGGATGACTTCTGCAGAGGGCGTACTCGCCGCGCTTTCATCGTCCATGAACTTGACGTAACCGCCCAATGGCAGCCACGCCACCCGCCAGCGCGTACCGTAGCGATCGTTAAAGCCCCATATTTCCTTACCAAAGCCGATAGAGAAGGCTTTGACTGCAACACCGCACCAACGCGCCACAAGGAAATGACCCAGCTCGTGGAAGAACACGACCACCGACAAAACGAACAAAAAGGCCGCCAGCGTCGTCAAGCCACTCATCCCACTGTCGAAAAAGCTGCTCATACCTTAATGCTCCATGATCTTAGGGGACGGAAACGTCGCCTTCTTTGGCCAAAACAATGGCGAATTACCGAACTTGGGCTACCGGTTTACGTCCGCCTGATATGCCCTGCAAAAACGCCTACAACGCCGCATGCCTGGTTCATGCCACGTTCTTGCTGACTGACAACGTCGTGGCGTCAACAGCACCACCGGAGGAACACCGAAGGGCGAGCGCCATGGTCGTCTTGCGGGCCTGGAGACGCCACGTCAAGGCTCGCACGCAGGCAATACCTCCAAAATAGAGAAAAAACTTTTCACTGATTTGTGCATATGGCGATCGAATTTCAACGCCAATTGGCAAATTGGTTGAAAATTGGTTCCGATTACAAACGCGCTTTACATATGCACTGCGCAATTACCTTGCCGGGCCTCAAAACGGGCTGAAATCAAACCCTTCAACTGAATCGAGCTAGAGCGCCGATCCGATGGAATCGGATCAGCGCTCTAGCTTTTTGTTTGGTCGCATTTTCTACGACGAACCGGTGTCCACTTCGTCGGAAAATGCTCTCTAGGCTACACCCCGCTTTTCGAGCATGGATCGTGCCAGCTCCCTGGCAGCTAGATCGACCGCCAGAATTTCATCAATGTGATCCACCGCCCTGCAAAGCGCTCCAGAAGACGCCGCATCGAGGCAATCGGACACCACAGCAGGTATATCGAGAAAGCCGATTCGGTTTTCCAGAAACGCCATCACGGCAACCTCGTTTGCCGCATTGAGAACGGCGGGTGCTGCACCGCCAGCCGCCATCGCCTCTCGCGCCAAACGGATCGCGGGAAAACGCCGGTCGTCAGGCCGTTCGAATGTCAATTGCCCCAGTTCCGCAAGATCGAGCCGTTTGGTCGGTGTATCAATGCGTTCCGGCCACGACAGCGCCAGCGCAATTGGCGTGCGCATGTCGGGGGAGGCCATTTGCGCCAAAACGGACCCATCGCGGTACGAAACCAGGCAGTGCACGATCGACTGGGGATGCACGACGCAATCAAGCTGACTGATCGTAACCGGAAACAGGTGCAAAGCCTCGATCAGCTCCAGGCCCTTGTTCATCATTGTCGCCGAATCAATGGTGATCTTCGCGCCCATGGACCAATTGGGATGCCGCAACGCCTGCTCGGGTTTGGCTGCTTTCAGTCGCTCGTGGTCCCAATTGCGGAACGGTCCGCCCGATGCCGTCAGCGTGATCGCCTCGATATCCCTGGCGGCGGATGCCCCAATCGCCTGGAAGGCGGCCGAATGCTCCGAATCGACTGGCAGCAGTTCCGTATCGGCAGCGCTCACCTCACGCATGAACAATTCGCCTGCCGCCACCAGGCACTCCTTGTTGGCCAACGCCACCCTGCGGCCTTGGCGAACCGCTGCAAGTGTGGGAACCAGTCCCGCGGCACCAACGATCGAGGCAACAACGCAATCGGCAGGTTGTGAAGCCGCCTCGACCAGCGCATCTCCCCCCGCCGCCACCACTATGCCGGTCCCAGACAGGGCCTTTGCAAGGTCCTGGTAGCCTTCGGGATCTGCAACCACGGCCATTTTCGCACGATGGCGGATGGCAAGCTCGGCAAGCCCTTTGACGTCGCCATTAGCCGTCAGCGCCACGACTTCAAACCTGTCAGGATGCCGCCCGACAAGGTCCAGCGTGCTTTGCCCTATTGAGCCTGTCGCACCTAGCACGCTCAGGCGTTGCACAGATTGCCCGGCACCAGCCTTCATCGCGCGCAACTCCGCCCGTTCGTTTTTTTGCTCTCCAAGCACCATGCCGCCGAAGCTGCTCTCCCCAAAAATCCAACCAAGTCGCCGCTACAAGGCGCAGGCCAACGCTCCCAACGGGCCGGTCACATGCAACGCGCGTAGACCGCGTTTTAGCACCTGGAGCGCATTACGATCCGACGGAATCGGATCGGCGCTCTAGCTTTTTGTTTTGTCGCATTTTCTTCGACGAACCGGTGTCCACTTCGTCGGAAAATGCTCTAGAGCGCATTCCGATCCGATGGAATCGGATCGGCGCTCTAGCTTCTTGTTTGGTCGCATTTTATTCGACGAACCGGTGTCCACTTCGTCGGAAAATGCTCTAGACGCCAAGCAGCGCGCGCGCGGGCGATGACGGCGACACCAGCAGGGCCAATATCGAGACCGCAAGCGACACCGCGACAGTGCTGTCGGCACGATCCATAACGCCGCCATGGCCAGGAATAAGTGAACTGGAATCCTTTATCCCGAACCGCCGCTTGAGCGCCGACTCCGCAAGATCGCCCAGTTGCGCCACAAGCGCCAGCGCCAGTCCTGTCGCACCCAGCGCAAAACTACTGGCATTGGGAACAAACAGGGCGAATAAAATGCCCCCGACCAGCCCCGCTGTCAGCCCGCCAAGCAATCCCGCCCAGGTCTTGTTTGGCGAAACACGCGGCCAAAGTTTGGGCCCTCCGATGCCTCTGCCGGCGGCAAACGCACCGATATCCGATCCCCACACAACCAGAAATATGAAAAGCACGGCCAAAAATCCGTAAGGCTCGTCACCTCTGAGCCATAACATGGCAACGGTGGGCAATCCGACATATCCGACGCCGGCGGCCGACATCATACGGCGTGGCCCGAACGGGAATGCCAGCAAAAGTGCAACTCCTATGACGAGCGCCAGCACGCCAAATATTGGCATGCCCATGGCGCCCAGTACACCCGCCACCAGCACTGCTCCGGCGTGAACGAACAGCGCGGGTCCGAAATCTTCGCTCCGGATGACACGCCCCCATTCCCAGCACATGACCAGGGCAACGCCTATAACCAGGAGCGCGAACGGCCTTGGACCCGCGTATGCGAGCGCCAGCGAAACCGCCGACATGACGACGCCAGCCACAAGCCGTGGCTTGAGGTCGGAACTTTTTTTCTCAGGGTTTGAACCCGCATCATCGCCAACAGCGGCGCCATGGGCTGCAATGGACGGTGAACCTGCGCCGGGTCGGGCTTCCTCACTCATCCATCAACGCCTGACGCATAGGTCCGCTGCGACAGACCACCATAGCGCCTGTCGCGCGCACGAAATGTAGCAATCGCAGCCTCAAGATCGCTGCGTTCGAATTCCGGCCAGCACGTATCTATGAACACGAATTCCGTGTAGGCACATTGCCAAAGCAGAAAATTGGACAATCTCATTTCACCGCTGGTCCTAATCAGAAGATCGGGCTCGGGGATGCCCGCCGTGTCCAGACATCCGCTGATCTTGCCGGCATCTATGTCTTCCGGCCGAAGACGCCCGGCTGCAACGTCCTCAGCCAGCAGCCGCGCTGCCTTGGCAATCTCGTCACGCGCACCGTAGTTGAAGGCGATAATCAGATTGAGTTTGCTGTTGTTCCGCGTCAATTCGGCAGCTTCATCGATCAATGCCATCAGTTCCGGTTCGACACCTGTGCGCTCTCCAATAACCTTGATGCACACACCTGCTTGGTGCAGCTCCGCCAGGTCTCGGCGGATAAAACGCTTCATAAGCCCCATGAGGTCGTCAATTTCCTCGGCCGGCCGCGACCAGTTCTCCGACGAAAACGAATAGATTGTCAGGTAGGGGACTTGTAGCTCGATGGCCGCTTTCACCGCGCGCCGAACAGCCTCCACGCCTTTTCGATGCCCAACGCTGCGAGGCAGTCCGCGTGCCTTTGCCCAGCGCCCATTACCATCCATGATAATAGCGATGTGGCGAACGATACTTTCCGCATCACCCATCGCGGCCTCTGCGCCATTCGTCTGCGGCATGACTATCGAGCGGTCTGACAAAAACGGCGCCTCTTACTGAAACCTAGGACCAGAATTAGACCCTAGATCGTGTTCATGTTTCATAAAAATAAACGCACGATCCAACTTTCTATTTGCCGCCAAGTTTTTCACGGCCCTACCGCGCCACACTGCAGCTAAACATGCTCTTGATACATCGCAGCCCAAGCCGCATGCAAAAATATGCGGGCACCCGATGCTGCAACACGCCCATGTGTTGCAGACACTAGAGCATTTTCCGATGATGTGAGTACCGGTTCATCGAAGAAAATGCGACCAAACAAGAAGCTTGTGTGGCGTCGCGCCTTAGTTGATCGATGTTGCGGCACGCTGGGTATCAACTAAGGCGCGAAAAACGCCACACTGAGCCAATGATTTGGCTAGTGGCCTTCATGTCGCGCCAAAATTGCAGCGGCGGCGGCTATGTTTCAATTTTGGCGCGACAGGCCACTAGTGAGCCGATCTGATCTCATCGGATCGGCGCACTAAACTTTCTGGATTTCGGCTTCCTTGTTCTGCAGCACCTGGTCAACTTCCTTGACATAGGTATCGGTCAAGTCCTGCACCTTGGCCGCATTGGTTTTTTGTTCATCCTGGCTCATGCCACCCTCCTTCTCTAGTTTTTTGAGAAGGTCCATGCCATCGCGCCTGACGTTGCGTACCGAAATGCGCCCTTGCTCGGCGTATTTGTGTGCAACCTTGATCAGGTCCTGGCGGCGCTCCGCGGTAAGCGCGGGGATCGGAAGCCGCATCATTTGTCCATCGATAACCGGATTGAGCCCGAGGTTGGATTCGCGGATAGCCTTTTCGACGGCCGAAATATTGGAGCGGTCCCAGACCTGCACCGTTATCATCCGCGGCTCTGGCACCGACACGGTCGCCACCTGATTGAGCGGCATCTTGGAGCCATAAACTGTGACCTGGATGGGGTCGAGCAGGTGAGCGCTGGCCCTGCCTGTTCGCAACCCGGAAAACTCGCGCTTCAAGGCATCAAGGGAAGCCTGCATGCGCTCCTCAAGGTCATTAAGGTCGAAGCTGTCAGATGACATTCGCTACTCCATGCTATTCGCACTCGCCGGCTCTGCCTGAAATGCTGCGCGGACTTTTCCAATACCCCAAGAAGGCCCACTGGCGCCGGTCAGGATACAACCGTAGCCCGAGCCTCTCCTCGCAAAACCTTCAGGAGATTTCCCGATTCCTCAACAGAGAACACAATTACCGGAAGTTGATTGTCGCGGGCAAGGGCGATGGCAGCGCCGTCCATCACCTTGAGATCGCGAGCCAAAACCTCGCCGTAGGACAACGTATCATAACGCTGGGCATTTCGATTCAACTTTGGATCCGCCGAATAGACACCATCAACCTGCGTTGCCTTTGCCATCGCATCACAGCCGGTTTCAATGGCTCTTAGTGTCGCCGCCGTATCGGTGGTGAAGTACGGATTGCCTGTTCCCGCCGCAAAAATCACCACCCGCCCCTTGCGCAGGTGGTGCATGGCCTTGGGATGTACGTATGCCTCGCATACCGTCGGCATGGGAATGGCGGATTGAACCCGCGATGACACTTTCAACTGATCGAGAGCGCCTTGAAAAGCCAGCGAATTCATGACAGTCGCCAGCATCCCCATATAATCGGCAGTGGCCCGCTCCATGCCTTCTGCTGCGCCCTTCAACCCTCGAAATATGTTGCCACCACCGATCACAATGGCAATCTCGGCACCGGCCTGAACGGCTTCTGCCACATCTTTGGCAAGCCGGTTGACGACGCCCATGTCAATTCCATAGCCGGATTTGCCCATCAAAGCCTCGCCCGAGAGCTTGAGCAGCAAGCGCTTGTACTTGAGCGCTGGCACTGTGGCTGGCACTGACTGAGACATGGCGTTTTCCCTACTCCCCGCGTGAACCTTCCACGCCAGCAACGGCCAATTTCGCGCGCCTTGAGACAAACGCGACGTCGCACAGCACATCAACGGCCGGCTTTGCCGTTATTGTGTCTTGCGGAGACGCTTGCACGCAAATTGTAATCCTGCGCGAATTGACCTGAAGTTGAATTCCGCCGTGTCCAGGCAGCAAGCGCTCCGAGAGTTGGCTCAATTCGACCAGGCGTCGCGTTTTGATTGTTGAGCAAAAGCATCATCGCCGCACGCCATAGCGCAAATCCAGCCGCTTTGGCACTCCCTGCAGCGGCAAAACAGAAAATATCGCAATGCAACTAGAAAAAATTGCCGTGCAACTGCTCATTACAGGCAACCGCGGACAAATGGATCGGCCATACCATCGTGAGAAAGGCGGGCTAGAGCATTTTCCGACGAAGTGGACACCGGTTCGTCGAACAAAATGCGACCAGACAAGAAGCTAACCCGGTCCGATGCAATCGGAGCGCAATGCGCTCTCGGGGAGGCCGGCCCTACCGTCGATAAGCCCGGCGCCCCGAACCCTTGCTCACTGTCGCAATCGTTACGCGCCGCCGGCCTTGCGCACTTCTTCAGCGAAATCCTCTTCTTCACCCTTGTCGACACCTTCTCCAAGGACAAAAAAGACAAAGTCCTTGAGCTCGACTGGAGCGCCAGCGTCTTTTTCGGCTTCCTTGACCATCTGGCTGACGGTCTTGGACGTGTCGTAGATGCTAGGCTGGTCGAGCAAGCAGTGCTCTTTGGCAAAGCTCTTGAGGCTCGACTGGAAAATCTTTTCCAGAACGTGATCGGGCTTGCCCTGGTTCTTTTCCGCCAGAATGCCCTTCTCACGCTCAAGGACGTCGGCGGGAACGCCGTCGATGTTGAGTGCGATCGGCTTGGTTGCAGCAACATGCATGGCAAGCTGACGGCCAAGTTCGGCCAAGGCTTCTGTCTTGCCTTCGGTTTGCAACGCTACGAGCGAACCAAGCTTGCCAAGCCCCTCGTTGTCCTTGTCGACCTTGTTGTGCATGTAGCCGGCAACAAGACCCTTATCGACCGACACCACCGCTGCGCGACGCAACGTCATGTTCTCGCCGATGGTTGCAATCGTTTCCTTGACGAATTCATCGACGGTCTGCGATGTGCCCGGGAACGTCATGGCATTGAGCTTTTCGACGCTTCCTGCTGCGTCGGCCGCCAAATTCGCAATGCCCGAAACCATCTGCTGGAACTGCTCGTTGCGGGCGACAAAATCGGTTTCAGAGTTGACCTCGACGAGCGCACCCGTGGTGCCCGACGTGACCATTCCAACCAAACCTTCAGCAGCGGTACGGCCAGCCTTCTTGGCGGCCTTGGCAAGACCTTTGGTGCGCAACCAATCAATCGCGGCTTCGATATCGCCGTTATTTTCTGTAAGCGCTTTCTTGCAGTCCATCATGCCGGCGCCAGTGCGCTCGCGAAGCTCCTTGACGAGCGAAGCAGTAATCTGGGTCATGGTAATTCCATAAGTTGGCAGGCACGCAAGTCAAAGCGGCCCGACGTGAAATTGGCATCGGCCGCGGGAACCGGAATGCCCCCACGACCAAGAGTTACGCGCGCGCCCAGCGCCTTTGGCATTTGCGCCAGTACCGCTCACGCTTCGCACGCAGGTGCGCCCTGCGCGAGGCGCTTACGCGGCAGTTGCTTCGACCAGCTTCTTGGCTTCGGCCGACCAGTTTTCAGAAGCGATCCGGCCATTCAACTTGAGCTGAGCATCAAGCGCTGCAGCCTGTTCGGCATCAAGATCGGCAATCTGCCAGAAGTGGAATACACCGGCATCATTGAGCCGCTGTTCCAGTTTCACATCCACGCCCGAGATGCGCTTGAGATCATCGGGTTCACCGCGCGGCCCTTCAATACCTTCGAATTTGGCCGGTGGAAGCGCTTCCCCAACCGGCTTTTCAGCCGCCCCCAGATCGACGCCGGAAGCCTGCTGGCTGCGTTCCAGACCGTCAATGGCTGCCTTGGAGATCAGGTCGCAGTAAAGCGTGATGGCACGGCCGGCATCGTCGTTGCCCGGAATTGGGAAGTCGATGCCATCAGGATCGCAGTTGGTGTCGATAATCGCCACGATCGGGATACCGAGCTTCTTGGCTTCCTTGATCGCGATCGATTCCTTGTTGGTATCGATCACAAACAGCAGGTCGGGCGTGCCGCCCATGTCCTTGATGCCGCCCAGCGCCAGGTTAAGCTTGTCGCGCTCGCGCGTCAGGTTGAGGAGTTCCTTCTTGGTGCGGCCCTGCGGATTGGCCAGAATATCCTCAAGTTGCCGCAGGTGGCGGATGCGCTGCGAAATGGTCTTCCAGTTGGTCAACGCGCCACCAAGCCAGCGATGGTTGATGTAATATTGAGCCGACCGCTGTGCCGCATCCGCAATCGAGTCAGACGCCGCCCGCTTGGTCGCGACAAACAGAACGCGGCCGCCACCGGCAACCGTATCGGAAATCTTGACCAGTGCCTGATGCAGCATTGGCGTGGTCTGGGTAAGATCGATGATGTGAACGTTATTGCGGGCGCCGAAGATGAACGAAGCCATCTTGGGGTTCCAGCGGTGGGCCTGGTGGCCGAAGTGCACGCCAGCTTCCAGAAGCTGACGCATATTGAAGGTGGGCAGCGCCATCCGATAGTTCCTTTTTCCGGTTGAACCTCCGCAACCTTGAGAGAGCGAAGACATTGATCCGAAACAATAATTTTCAGACATGCCAAACGCCCACCGGAGCGTCTTTCCGGGGCTTTTAATCCGAGAAGCGCGTTAGGTCACGTGTGGGATGGCGGCGTTATGGCCGAAGATGGCAGGAAAAGCAAGGGTCTGCGCCCAATGCTCCAGGCCGGACCAATACGCAAGGACCCGTCGCCTCCAGGCCGGCACTGACTGGGGGTGGTATCGCCGATCTTTATGGCAGACACCCCTCAAAGCGCGATTTGGCGGCCGGCGTCAGGATTGCGATAGCGGTGGGCTTCTCGCTGGCCCAGCCCTGCAGGTCACCGACGTCGCCTTCATTAAGAGCAACACATCCAGCGGTCCCCTTGCCTGGCTCGCGCCAGACATGGATGAAGATGCATGAGCCGGCCTTGTTGGCTGCATCGGCCGGATAATCTACGATGACACCCTTCCGATAGAGCTTCTCGGCAGCCATTTCGTCGAATTTGATACCTTTTTCGACAGCGGAACTATCGACGATCCTGCCATAACTTTGCGAGCGCGGCTCCTCAACGCAGATATGCCGCCCCATTTCCAGTTTCATGTGGCCGGGATAGGACGCAGCTTCAAACCCGAATGTCGCCCCGAGCGCATAAATGCCCATCGGTGACTTCAGGTCACCTTCCTGCTTCAATGGCTCACCTGCGTCCGCCAACTCCCGGTAGCCCGCCCCCCACGCAACACCCTTCTTGCCAACGACGGCGGGGAGCAATGCGCCCACCGCGCGCCATGGCTGAACCGGCGTTGCCCGTTCGAACCTTTCAACGATGGCGGCCGGGCCATCTTCATTGGCAACCGTCACAATGACGAGCCGCTCAGCGGCGCGCAAAGCCGCCGGGCATTCAGACGCAATGGCACTGTTGTGTTCCATATTAAAAACTTGCATCGCTATGAGAGCAAAACATGTGGTGACCAGAATCCGGTGAATGCGTTGGCGCATCATTGCTCCCCCTACCGTCAGGCCGCAGGAATGGAGCGGCGAGGCAAAACAATCAAGCAGTACAGATGCGGGTCTGCAACCAACCTACAGTTCAACGACCTCGCGCACGCCCGGCACCGTTGAAAGTGCGCCAGCCTGTTGCGGCGAGACGTCGAATGACCCAGGAACCTTGAATTCCAGTTCGCGACCGCGCTCCGGCAACTCCATGACAAGCCGTATTTCGCCGCCCTTGCGCCCATTGTAAGCCCTGGGGATGAGGCGCTCCAGGATTTCCGCCTTCCAGCCCGGTTGGCGGGCGATGACATTGCTATCGAGAATAAGTTTCAAACCGCTTTGCACGCTTGCTGCCACCTCGTCCAACGCCTCCAGTGAGTTGACGCGCAATTTCAGAGTGTCACCGTCACGCTCCGCTTCCACGCCGATCACAACCGGCGTTCCTGGTTTCAAAAGATCACCGCAGGCATTCAGCGTATCGGAAAAAATAACGGCTTCAAATTGCCCGCTCATATCAGAGAACATGGCAAAAGCGAACTTGTTGCCACGCTGCGACTTTCGCTCACGTGCCGAAACCACGATTCCGGCAAGTCGGCCGGCATTGGAACCATGATCCGCGCCCGCTTCGAAGTCCGTGTAGCGCTTGATGCCGAGCTTGGCCAGTGCACCTGCATACTGGTCAAGCGGATGTCCGGAAAGATAAAAGCCAACAGCATCGAACTCAGCGGTCAGTCTCTCCATCGGCGTCCACGCACGCGTCGGCTTCAGCTCCAATTGCGCCGTACCGCCAGCCCCTCCCCCACCGAACAGGTCGGATGTGCCAAGCGCAGCGTCGCTTTCGGTGCGATGTGCTGTCGCCATGATTGTATCGGCGTTGCCGGCGACGGCTGCGCGATTGGCTTCGACGGCATCGAACGCTCCTGCCTTTGCCAACGTCTCAATGGCCCGTTTGTTAAGCGCCTTGGAACTAATGCGCGTGGAAAAATCACCCAGTGTTTTGTAGGCGCCACCCTCCTCGCGCGCTGTTATGATCGTCTCAACCGCGGATTCGCCGATGTTCTTCAAGGCGGCAAGCGAGTACCTGATCGCCCCGCGCGGCTCCTTTCCGTCCTCGGCCGTTGCATCACGCGCCGGCGGCTCGGGCAAAAACGAAACTCCAGACTCGTTGATGCACGGTGGTTTCACCGCAATCCCACTACGGCTCGCCTCAGAGACGAACAAGGCAAGCTTGTCGGTATTGGACATATCGAGTGTCATCGACGCGGCCAGGAATTCTTCGCGGAAATTCGCCTTCATGTAGGCGGTGTGATAGCTGACCAGCGCGTATGCGGCGGCGTGCGATTTGTTGAAACCATAGCCGGCGAACTTGTTGACCAGTTCGAAGATGTAGGATGCATCCTGCTTTTTGACGTTGTTGGCAATGGCGCCTTCCACAAAGCGCGCTTGTTGACGCGCCATCTCGTCCTTGTCCTTCTTGCCCATTGCGCGCCTGAGCATGTCGGCCTGACCGAGCGTATACCCACCCATCACCTGCGCGATCTGGATGACCTGTTCCTGATAGATGATGACACCGTAGGTCTCTTCGAGAATGCCCTTCAGCATATCGTGGAGATAGTCGACCGGTTCCTCGCCATGCTTGCGATTGATGTAGGTCGGGATGTTGTCCATCGGGCCGGGACGATAGAGGGCCACCATGGCGATAATGTCTTCGAAACGGTCCGGGCGAAGTTTCTTTAGGCTTTCTCGCATGCCCGTCGATTCCAATTGGAAAACACCAACGGTGTCGGCACGCGCCAAAAGTTCGTAGCTCTTCTTGTCGTCGAGCGGCAAACTCGGCAAGTCAATGTCGATCCCGCGTCCGCGCTTGACGAACTCAACAGCCTTCTGCAGCACCGTCAACGTTTTCAGGCCAAGGAAGTCGAACTTCACTAGACCCGCGGCTTCCACCATCTTCCAGTTGAACTGCGTGACGGGTGTCGAAGATTTGGGATCCTTGTAGAGCGGCACCAATTCATCAAGTTGGCGGTCACCGATCACCATGCCGGCGGCGTGCGTTGACGCGTGACGGTAAAGACCTTCGAGCTTTTGGGCTATTTCAAGAAGCCGCGCGACGATGGGTTCAGCGTCCCGCTCCTCCTGCAGCTTTGGCTCGCCTTCAATCGCCTCAGGCAAAGTCACCGGGTTTGCCGGATTGTTCGGCACCAGCTTGCATAGCCTGTCAACCTGGCCATAGGGCATCTGCAGAACGCGGCCCACGTCACGCAGCACCGCGCGCGCCTGCAGCTTGCCGTGCGTGATGATCTGCGCGACGCGGTCTTCACCATACTTGCGTTGGACGTAGCGGATCACTTCATCACGCCGATCCTGGCAAAAGTCGATGTCGAAGTCCGGCATCGAAATACGTTCCGGATTGAGGAAGCGTTCAAACAGCAAACCGAACCGCAACGGATCGAGATCGGTAATCGTCAACGACCACGCAACCAATGACCCTGCACCCGAACCGCGCCCCGGCCCAACGGGAATGCCGTTTGCTTTGGCCCACTTGATGAAGTCCGCAACGATCAGGAAGTAGCCTGGAAACTTCATGCGTGTGATAACGTCGACTTCGTAAGCCAACCGTTTTTCATAGTCTTCCCGCGTGAAGCCCGGCGCAATTGGATGTAACTTGAGCCGTTCTGTCAGCCCTTCCTCTGCCTGCCGTTTCATTTCGGCGGCTTCCAGGCGAAACTGTTCGATCTCCGACACGCTGTCGTCGCCAGCCACAAAGCGCGGCAGGATAGGCTTGCGCCCCTTGGGCCGATAAGCGCAGCGAATGGCAATCTCTACGGTGTTTTCCAGCGCCTCAGGCAGATCGGCAAACAACACCGCCATCTCGTCGGCGCTCTTGAAGTAGTGCTCCGCCGTTACCCTGCGGCGGTTGTCTTCGACAACGTAACGCCCTTCCGCGATGCATAAGAGTGCATCGTGCGCTTCGTAGTCACCGGGAGTGGCAAAGTAGACTTCGTTTGTGGCCACCAGTGGCAATGCATAAGCATAGGCCATCTGGATAAGCTGCGGCTCGACATCGCGCTCACCAGGCGTGCCGTGACGTTGTAACTCGACGTACAACCGGTCTGCGTAAAGATCTCGCAAAGCCGCCAGGCGAGTTGCTGCAGCTTCACGTTGACCATTGCGCAACGCGCGATCAATCGGCCCATCAGGACCGCCGCTCAACGCAATGATGCCGGCGGCGTGCGCAACGAGAGTATCGAACCCGACATGCGGCGGCTTGCCCTCTACGGGACCGAGAAACGCACGGCTCGCAATTTTCATCAAGGAGGCATAGCCATCCTCGTTCATGGCAAGCAGTGTAACAAGTCCATCTGCGCGGGGATCGTGTACGTGGTTACCGCGTGGAGACGCATGCGGCATGACCGGATCGTCATTCGCGTCCGCGCCAAAATCCACCGCCACCGAAATTCCCGCAATCGGTTGAATGCCTGAGGCGGAAAGCTTTTCGGAAAATTCGAGCGCACCAAACATATTGTTGGTGTCGGTCAACGCCATTGCGGGATAGTCATATGCCGTCGCCAGTTTGGCCAGCTTGGCAATCGGCAGCGCCCCTTCAAGCAGCGAATAACTCGAATGAACCTTGAGCGGAATGTATCGCGGCAAGGCTGGGGCGGCGGTCTTCGTCGTTTGGCGAATCGGGTCGGTCATATGCCAACGTTAGCGGGGCCAGCAGCGAGAAGCGACCCGCAGTTGCTCGCATGCCCGCCTTGCCCACAGCTCTGAGGCGCCAGCGCGATGACGGCCGTGCCCTCGTGAGAAAGGCGGGTTAGATCGCGTTCACTTTTCATGGAATCGCGAACGCGCTCTATTTTCTTTTATTTTGTGCATGTTCTTCACGCCGAACCGCGTACACTTCGGCTGAACATGCTAGCATCTTGTTTGGTCGCATTTTCTGCGACGAACCGGCGTCCACTTCGTCGGAAAATGCTTCTTGTTTGGTCGCATTTTCTGCGACGAACCGGCATCCACTTCCTCGGAAAATGCTCTAACCTGGTGCACGCGTCAGTTCTACAAGGTGGCCGTCAGAAAGCTGCAGCACGCGGTCCATGCGATAGGCCAACTCGATATTGTGGGTCGCAATCAGTGCAGCCACACCGGTGTGGCGAATTAGCGATACGAGGGCGTGAAAAACGTGCTCTGACGTCTTTGGATCGAGATTTCCGGTTGGTTCATCCGCCAGTAACAGACGTGGCGCATTGGCAAGTGCCCGGCAAATCGCGGTGCGCTGCTGCTCGCCACCTGAGAGTTCCGCCGGCCGGTGCTCGACACGTTCCGCCAGCCCCAATGACCCAAGCAGTTTGCGCGCCCGCTCTTCAGCCGCGCGGCGCGATCGTCCGGCAATCATTTGCGGGATGACGACATTCTCCAGCGCCGAAAATTCCGGCAGCAATTGGTGAAACTGATAGACAAAACCAACTTCGCCACGCCGCACTGCCGTGCGTTGACTGTCGTCCATCTTTGCGCAGTCATGTCCGTTGACAATTACATGGCCTGCATCGGGTTGCTCAAGCAAACCGGCAACGTGCAGGATGGTCGACTTGCCTGCGCCTGATGGACCAACGAGCGCTACCGCCTCGCCCGGCATCAACCGCGTCGAAGCACCGTCAAGCACATTGATTTCACGCGGGCCCTGCCGGAACGTTCTGCGAAGATCGACCAGTTCGAGCGCAGGCACTGCGGATGCATATCGCGTATCCAAGGAGACACCTCACTCGTAGCGCAGGGCTTCGACCGGATCGAGCCTGGAGGCCCGCCACGACGGATAAAGCGTCGCCAACACGGAAATCACCATCGCCATTAGAACGATGGCGCCGGTCTCGTGCGGATTGATGTCGGCAGGCAGTTTGTTGAGATAGTAGACTTGGGGATCGAATATCTGCGTGTTGGTCACCCACGCCACAAACTGCCGGATCGGCTCCAGGTTCCAGCAGAAGACGACGCCAAGGACGAAACCTGCCAGCGTTCCCACAATGCCAATTGACGCTCCGGTAATAAGAAAAACGCGCATGATCGCGCCCTTCGTAGCTCCCATCGTCCGTAAGATAGCGATGTCCCGGCCCTTGTCCTTAACCAACATCATCAAGCCGGAGATGATGTTCAACGCCGCCACCAGCACAATGAGCGACAGGATGATGAACATCACATTGCGCTCGACCTCCAGAACGGTGAAGAACGTCTCATTGCGTTGGCGCCAGTCGCTCACCTGAATGGTTGGTCCAGCCGCACGGCGTATCTCTTCGGCAAACCGGTCGACTGCTTCGGGATCATCAACGATGATTTCCAGAACATCGACCTGCTGCCCTTTGGAGAAATAGCGCTGCGCCTCTTCCAATGGCATGAACACCATCATGCGGTCGTATTCCGACATGCCCAGTTCAAACACCGCTCCGATCTTGTAAGGTCGCGAACGCGGCGCCGTGCCAAACGGGGTCGTTGCCCCACGTGGCGAGACAAGGGTGATGGTATCGCCCGCCGTAACCCGCAGTTCGTTGGCCAGGCGCTGACCGATGGCAATGCTGCGTTGACCGTCAAATCCCTTAAGCGTTCCCGCCTGCACATTGTTCCAAACCAGCGGAAGCTTCTGCAACGACGCCTCACTGATGCCACGGACCAGCCCGCCCGTCGCCTGCACCGCCGACGACACCATCACCTGCCCCTCGATCAAGGGAATGGCGGCCTTGACGCCCATCACGGCTTCGATGCGCTTGGCAATGTCGGCGTAATCACTGAACGGCTCGCCAATCTTGTGCGCGATAACGTGCCCGTTGAGCCCGAGGATCTTGGCAAACAAATCCTTGCGGAACCCGTTCATGACCGCCATGACGATGATCAGCGTGGCAACGCCCAGCATGATGCCGATGAAGGAAAAGCCGGCGATGACCGAAATGAAGCCTTCTTTCCTGCGCGCACGCAGATAGCGCCCGGCAAGCATCCATTCGAAAGCCGAGAATGGTTTGGCGCGCGTGCGCTGTTTTCCCGGGGCAGCCGCGCCAGACGTGACATCCGTCATTCAATTTGCTCCTGCCGGGCTCATCCCGTCGACTTCCACACCTTGTGACCGCAATTAAGGGCAGCACCGAGGCTAGAAATTGCGAAACTCACCCCCCGGTTCGCCATCGGGAAAAGCAGCCGGGTCAAAGCCCGCCGCCTCAACGCCACCAACAATGATGGGTACGAGCAACTCCCGCTCGTCAGTCTCCAAAAGCATACCGTCGCATGCTTCGTTGATCCCATCCAAATCGCCATAGGTGGTACGCAGCAAATCATTGAGTGCCGCTTCATCCCCACGCCCCGCAATTCCAGCAAGCCCATCATAAAGCCGGTCCAATACAGCCAGAACGTCATCGCGGTTCGCGTTAGTATGCTGCAACCCACTCTCTTCGCACAGTTTCCAATGCTCAACGACTTGTGAACGGGTCTGCTCGCGAATTTCACTCAAAGTGGCCACACTACCCCCAAGATTACTGAAGCATTTTCCGACGAAGTGGACACCGGTTCGTCGAAGAAAATGCGCCCAAACAAGAAGCTAGAGCGCCGATCCGATTCCATCGGGTCGTCGCTCTAGTACGCCCGTGCAATCAAAACGAATTGCTTTGCGCTTTCGCCGGTAAATACACAGGTCTGACCATCAATCGCCGGTTGATCCAAAGGTGCGTTGCGGATCGTCAGCTTCAAGGCCTTGAGCCGATCATCGATGGCATCCAATGCCGCACCCTCCGGTTTGGACCAGGCAACACGAACCCACCCTTTGAAAGCCGTTGCCGCATCGTCGTCAGCTTGCGCCGCACCAAAATAGCCGGCAAGTGCATCGAACGTTTCAATGCCGGAGATAATATTTCCATCGAGCCGCGCCTTGGCCTGGGCAAACAGCGTTGCCTGGATGTCGTCAAGAAGTGCTGCCGCACCTGCAACGAACTCGCCCTTCGCCATGGTGGTGGAGACCACCTTGTCCCCATCGCGCAGACGGTCACGGCGCATATATGTGACATTGCCCGAAGCAACATCACGACCGCCAACCTCGACGATGACCGGAGCACCGCGCCTTACCCAGTTCCAGCGCTTTTCAGCCGACTTCAATTGTTTCAAATCCACCAGCGTTCTGATGCCCTTGGCCTTGAGCTCTTTTTCAAGGTCGGTACAAAAGGCCACCAACGCATCATCCTCGGGCTTGTCACGCAGCATCGGCACGATGACGATCTGGCGTGGCGCAATCTTTGGCGGCACGCGCAAGCCATCATCGTCGCCGTGAGTCATGATGACGCCGCCGATCAAACGCGTCGAGACGCCCCAACTCGTCGTATGGCAATAGGTCAGTTGCCCCTCAGCACTCTGGTACTGGATGTTTTGCGCCTCGGCGAAATGCGTGCCCAGATAATGCGACGTACCTGCCTGAAGCGCTTTGCCGTCCTGCATCATAGCTTCGATGGAATAGGTGTTGTCGGCACCGGGAAAGCGTTCATTGGCAGGTTTCTCGCCGGTGACGACCGGCATCGCCAGAACATTTTCAGCAAACTCTCGGTAGACTTCCAGCATGCGCAAGGTCTCATCCATCGCGTCGTCGCGATCGGCATGGGCCGTGTGCCCCTCCTGCCAGAGAAACTCAGCGGTGCGCAGAAAAAGCCTGGTGCGCATTTCCCACCGCACCACGTTGGCCCACTGGTTGATGAGCAGCGGCAGATCGCGGTAGCTCTTCACCCAGCGCTGGAACGCATCACCGATGATGGTTTCTGACGTCGGGCGAACGATCAGAGGCTCTTCCAGCTTGGCATCGGGATCGAGCACCAACTTGCCATCTTCGTTTTTCAAGCGGTGATGGGTGACGACCGCCATCTCCTTGGCGAAGCCTTCGACGTGCTCGGCCTCCTTGGCAATGAAGCTCATGGGAATGAAAAGAGGAAAATAGCAGTTGTCGTGCCCGGTATCCTTGATGCGACTGTCCAGTTCAGCCTGCACCCGTTCCCAGATTCCCCAGCCCCAGGGCTTGATAATCATGCAGCCCCGGACAGGACTGGTCTCAGCCATATCACCGTCACGGACGACCGCCTGGTACCACTCAGGAAAGTTTTCCTCCCGAGTGACAGAAAGCGCTCGCTTGCTCATCGACCAACCTCCCGCGACGACACCAATGTGCCAGTCGAAACCCTCTAGAGCATTTTCCGACGAAGTGGATGCCGGTTCGTCGCAGAAAATGCGATCAAACAAGAAGCTAGAGTGCCGAACCGATTCCATCGGATCAAAATGCGCTCTAGAAGTCGCACGGCCATTCAATCGCGCATCCTCTTCACACGCAATTCAATGTCCGCGATCGAAAACGTCGAAAGACGCAGCCATGCGCCAGGCAACTGCCGCATCACGCTGGACCCATCCCGCGCTCTTAACGAAGAACGACAAGCGCGGCAATGGCACACGCACCTAAGAACGGTGAACATCGCCCATCTTGTTGCCAGCACCCTACATCAGACAGCCTGCTTAATCGCATTGCTGTCAAATTACGTTGCTGAGGAAGGTTATGGCGATTAGACGCAAAACAGAACAAAACATGCACACCCGCATTGAAAACAACAATCAATGCGACCTCAAATCGCGGCTTGCTGGAATTTAGAATGAGCAAGAAGAGTCGCGGCGTTATCGGAAAACCGTGCCGTCGGGAAGACAGCACCACCAATCCGACTGCACCTTGATGAGCGCGGATAGGCATTTACTTCAACTGCAAGCATCACAGACAATATTGCGAGATTAACTCTTCCAATTGATTGGTATCAGAGCGCGACATCCGTTCAGTCTGCTCAAGCAGCAAAAATGTTGCAATTTGCGTAAAATTAGCTGCTTGGATGCGTGACTTTTTGTTCCAGTTTCGTTATTTTACGCGCGCCTTGAGCAACAAAAAAGGTCGAACCATGTACGGAATGGACATCGGCCCAAGTCTGGGGAGTTTAGCTGCGCCTGAGCATTCAGGTTAGCAGATGCGTCAACGGGTCAAGTGCTGTGGTCGCCAATGGCCTATGCGTTGACCTGGATCGCAACCACAAACGAAAAGAGCAGGGCAACCCGCTGCCCTGCTCTTTTCGTTTTGGCCTCATCATTCAAAGATGGCCTACCCGGATCAGCTATTTCGGATAATCGAGTTCTTTGACCGGCAATTGCAGGGGGAACGTGTCAGGCTTTAGCCACCCTTCGATGACGCCGACGTATAACGCCAAAAAGATGCACGTCGCCAGGGCCGTGTTTATGAGAAAAATGCGCCAGATGCGGAACTGCGCGGGCGCACTCTCAGGCGTACCAGGCACCACCTCGCCTTCTTCGGCCTGGGACCGCGCTGCAAACGGTAGCACTGCAAAAAGCGACAACCACCAGATGATAAAATAGATCGCGATGCCGTAGGCTAGGCCCATTGTCCAGCTTGCCTCTCCACTTCAAATTGCGCCGCCACGAGCTGCCGGTCCGAGCCGGACGTCATGCTTGTTCCAGTTCCGTCAAAGTGCCCAGAAAATCCTTTGGGTGCAGGAACAATACCGGCTTACCGTGCGCCCCGATTTTCGGCTCCCCGTCGCCCAGAACCCGTGCACCGGCAGCCTTGAGCTGGTCGCGAGCGGCGATGATATCGTCCACTTCATAGCACACATGGTGGATCCCGCCGTTCGGGTTCTTTTCCAGAAACTTGTCAATTGGAGAGCCCTCGCCAAGTGGCTCCAGAAACTCGATCTTGGTATTGGGCAGTGTGACGAAAACAACTGTTACGCCGTGGTCCGGCTCAGCCTGAGGCGCTGAAACTTCAGCTCCCAGCGTGTCTCGGTAGGTCGCAACAGCACCCTCAAGATCACGAACCGCGATAGCAACGTGATTGAGACGTCCGATCATCTCGTTGTGCTCCATTGTTATTTTAATGGTGTTAGGCTGTTGTTCAAATTCAGGGCTATGCCGCCCAATCCATTTCAAACCAATTCAGCCTGAAACCCGTTCACGTTTCATTGAACCGCTAACGGGTTCTCTACTGTTGATTTAAGCGTGTTTATCATGGCTCTACCGTTGCCACACGTCAGCTAGCGCGCATGCGGCTTCTTCACCCATCAATCAAATTTATGAGCACTTTGGCGATCGGCTTTTTGCCCCATACATTGGCAACCGCGGCGCGAACCGACCGGCGTACGGCTTCCCGGACAACTTCAATCTCGCGCAGCTTGCGAGTGGGCAGGCTATCGAGTGTTCCATCTACCGCGTCGGCAACGATATCGAACATTTCATTACCCTCTGCATCGAACTCTGGCACGCCGTCGAGCATGATTTCGGCGTCGGTCAGCACCTCACCCTTACGCGAGAGTGCTATAGCGACGACGACGACACCGACAACGGCAAGCTTCCGCCTGTCGCGGACAGGTCCATCATCGCCGGGTACGATCAAACGGCCGTCCCGGAACAACCTGCCGACAGGAACGTCGTCGATTATCTCTGAGGGTTCGGGTGCAAGCCGCACCATTTCTCCGTTATGCGCTGTAACGATGAACGCTACGCCGCTTGAACGGGCCAACTCGGCATGCGCCTTCATGTGCCGCGCCTCGCCATGCATCGGGACTGCGACTTCCGGCTTGATCCATTCATACATTTTCTTGAGTTCATCTCGCCGTGGGTGACCGGTGACATGCACAAGCGCCTCGCCGTCAGTCACCACTTCGCAGCCCATCCGCGTCAACGCATTCTGAATCCGGCCTACCGATCTCTCGTTGCCAGGAATCGTGCGTGAAGAAAAAATGACCATGTCACCCTTTGCAAACTGCACGTCTGGATGCTGCTTATCGGCGATCCGCGCCATGGCAGCACGCGGCTCGCCCTGGCTGCCCGTACACAACAACACAACATCCTTGCGGTGGATGTATTTGAACTCCTGCTGGTCGACATAGCGGAAATCTTCCGGGAGATAACCAGTATCGCGGGCTACTGCGATAACCCGATGCAATGCTCGTCCCGCAACCACCAGCGTCCGGCCTGCCGCGCGGGCAGCATCACCCACTGCCTTGATCCGCGCCACATTGGATGAGAACGTAGTGACAGCCACCCGGTGCGGCGCGGCCTTGATGATTTTGGCAATTGAGCTTGCAATTTCAGCTTCCGAGGGCGAACTCCCATCCCGCATGGCATTGGTTGAATCGCAAACCAACGCCCGAACCCCTTCCTGCCCGAGTTCGGCAAGGCGATTCTCGTTGGGAGGATCGCCGACAAACGGCGTCTGATCGAGCTTCCAGTCCCCGGTATGCAGGGACAGCCCCAACGGCGTGCGGATTGCAATAGCCGAAGGCTCGGGAATGGAATGCGACATTGTCACAAGTTCAATGTCAAACGGTCCAATCTTCGTCCGCGCGCCCAGAGGCATGACATTGACTGGCAATTTTATCTTGCCGCCGAATTCAACTGACTTGGCCCTGAGCATCCCGGCGGTGAAGGGCGTCGCATATATCGGCGCCCCAAGCTGCGGCCAAAGATCGATGACCGCACCAATATGATCTTCGTGCGCGTGGGTCAGCACAATACCTTCAAGTGCCGAGCGCTCCTCGATGAGGAACCGGAGGTCGGGCAGGATAACGTCAACGCCGGGATCAAATTCACCTTCGGGAAAAGTGATGCCCAGGTCGATCAGCAGCCAACGCCGCGCATTTGAGGGTCCATACCCGTAGAGGTAGGCGTTCATGCCGATCTCGCCCATACCGCCAAGTGCAACCAGCACCAGCTCATCGGCCGCTTCGGTCTGCTTCCCCTTGTTCAACTTCGCCAAAGTTCTTGTCTTTCCCTGCCCCCGGAGGCTTGCCGCCTGTTTTTCTCAAGGCCTGACTTATGACATTTCCGTTTCAGAAGCGAGACACACCTCGCCAAAGTTGAACTTACCCATAGATCCGTCTTGAATTGTCAACAGCAACCAACCGTTTTCGTCCAATCCAGAAAATCGTCCCTGCACCAATCCTGATTGGGTGTGCACCGACATTTCCGTCCCCGTTGGCAGCGATGCGGCGCACCAAGCGGACCGCACCTCATGAAACCCCGTTTCGCCCTGCCATTTTTCCCCGATAGCCCACCGTGAGAAAGCAATATCGAGTGCAGCCAGGGCAGCCTCGGGCGATACATCGCGTTTTATCGCTTCTCGCAGGGTCGTTGCCCTGCGGCCATCAATGTGGGGGGCCGTGGCCAAATTTAAACCCACCCCGATGATGGCATAAGACCGGCCTTCCGCTTGCGAACTTTCGATCAGCACGCCACCCAACTTGGCACCGCCAATCAGAACGTCGTTAGGCCATTTGAGGAAGACGCCTGGCACCGTTGCGCCGCCATTGAGCGCCTTGACCGATTCCACAACGGCCACGCCGGCAACGAGCGATAGCCGCGCCGCATTTGCCAGCCCACCCTTCAGGGGCAGCAATAGACTTGCGGTCAAATTTCCACTGCCACCATCCCAAACACGCCCCGAACGGCCGCGTCCCGAGGTCTGGCGTTCCGCCATGATCCACAGCGGTTCGCACGCGCCGCCCATGGCGCGCCGCATCGCTTCGGAATTGGTGGAATCGACCTCATCGAGGCAAACAACGCGTGTTCTGGAATACGACCCAGTCACAGCCTGAGAGACCGGGCAGCCTGCGCTGCAGCGTCCACCAGCGGTGACGGGTAGACTATGAAGAACAACACGAAAATAGTTGCCAACGCCATGATCGTGCCGACCTTGCCATCAATCTGGCGAAACTTCTCCTTGGGTTCACGCACGAACATGATGATGACGATACGAAGATAGTAGAAGGCTGAAACCACACTCGCCAGCACCGCAACCACAGCCAATGGAAACATGTTGGCCTTAACAGCCGCGGCGATCACGTAGAACTTGCCCCAGAAGCCGGCCAGCGGTGGTATGCCCGCCATGGAAAACATCAACATGCCAAGCGCAAATGCCATGCCGAGGTTGTTCTCGGCAAGCCCGGACAGCTCCTCGATGTCCTCGACAGGACCGTCGCTGCGCCGCATGGCTAGGATGCACGCAAAAGTTCCCAGCGTCATGACGAGATAGATCGCCATGTATATCAGCACGCCCTGTGCCCCTTCGGAATTGTTGGCAGCCAGGCCAACCAGCGCAAAACCAACGTGCCCGATGGACGAATAGGCCATCAGTCGCTTGAAATTGCTTTGTCCAATTGCGGCAAAAGAGCCAAGCAACATGGATGCAATCGAGATGAATACGACAATCTGCTGCCACGCCGGTGCGGTGCCTGGAAACGCAACAGTCAATGTACGCACCATGAGCGCCATCGCCGCCACCTTGGGGGCGGCAGCAAATAGCGCAGTAACCGGCGTTGGTGCACCTTCATAGACATCTGGTGTCCACATGTGGAACGGCACGGCGGAAATTTTGAATGCCAACCCCACCATCAGGAATACCAGCCCGACAGTAACGCCGATGTTGGCCTCCTTGACCACACCAGCAATCACCGGAAAACTCGTTGATCCGGCGAACCCGTAGATGAGCGACGCACCGTAGAGCAGCATCCCTGAAGACAGCGCACCAAGCACGAAATACTTGAGGCCTGCCTCGCTTGAGCGCACCGCATCCCGCCTGAACGCCGCGACCACGTAAAGCGCAAGACTTTGCAGCTCAAGGCCGATGTAAAGTGCAATAAGATCGTTGGCCGAGATCATCATCATCATGCCAACGGTCGCCAGCAGCACGAGCACCGGATACTCGAACTTCATCAGCCGCAGTTCGCCAAACGATTGGAACGACAACAACAACGCACCTGCTGCACCAATCAGCACCAGCAATTTCATAAAGCGCGTGAAACGGTCTATAACGAAAGCGTCATCAAAAAGACCGGCGGCATGGTGCGGATTGAGCAGCATCGCCACACCAGCCACGAGCAGCAGTCCAATCGCCAGCCAGGCGGCCATGGGGCCAGCTTCTTCCTGGTCTTGTTGGAATGCACCCTGCATGAGCAGCGCCATCGCACCCAAGGCCAATATGACTTCCGGCAACGCGGCATAAGACAGAACGTCCGTCATGGCAGGTTCTCCTTACGGCCTTCATAGGCGACACTGATCTTTACTTTCGTCGCGCCTGCCTTTTCGCTTTCGGTTGTACGGATTGCAGCCTCGTAATTGGTCACCAGCTTTTTCACCGCCGGCGAAGTGACATCCAGGATTGGCGCAGGATAAAAACCAAAGACGATCGTCAGGATCACCAATGGCGTCATCACCAGGATTTCACGCGGCCCCATATCCTTGATCGCCTTCAGGCTGGGCTTTTCAAGCGCACCGTAAATAACCCGGCGGTAGAGCCAAAGCGCATAACACGCCGACAGGATGACACCCGTGGTTGCAAACACCGCAACCCACGTGTTGGCTCGGAAGGCGCCGAGCAAGGTTAGAAATTCACCGATAAAGCCAGACGTCCCGGGCAGACCAACGTTCGCCATCGTGAACACCATGAAACAGAACGCATAAAACGGCATTCTGTCTGCCAATCCGCCGTAGGCAGCGATCTCGCGTGTGTGCATGCGGTCGTAGATGACACCTACGCACAGGAACAATGCGGCCGAGACGATGCCATGTGACAACATCTGGAAAATGGCACCATCCAGCCCTTGCTGGGTGAAGGTGAAAATACCCATCGTCACGTAACCCATATGCGCCACGGACGAATACGCGATCAGCTTTTTCATGTCCTCTTGCGCCAGCGCGACAAGAGACGTGTAGATGATGGCGATGATCGAAAGTGAGAACACCAATGGCGCAAGGTCGGCACTGGCAACAGGAAACATTGGCAGGGAAAACCTGAGGAAACCGTAGCCGCCCATCTTCAAAAGGATGCCTGCCAGAATAACTGAGCCGGCCGTGGGTGCCTCGACATGCGCATCAGGCAGCCACGTATGGACGGGCCACATCGGCATTTTGACAGCGAACGAGGCAAAAAAGGCAATCCACAGCCACCATTGCATTTCGATGGGGAACTTCGCCTGCAGCAGTTGTTCGATATCGGTCGTTCCTGCCTGCCACCACATCGCCATCATGGCCAGCAGCATCAACACCGAACCCAGCAACGTGTACAGGAAGAACTTGTAGCTTGCATAGATTCTGCGCTTGCCGCCCCACACGCCGATGATGATGAACATCGGGATAAGTCCGGCTTCAAAGAACAGGTAGAACAGCACCAGATCGAGCGCCACAAAGACGCCAATCATCAGCGTTTCCAGAACCAGGAACGCGATCATGTATTCTTTTACGCGCTTCTGGATGGATTCCCACGATGCCAGTATGCACAGTGGCATGAGGAACGTCGTCAAGATGACGAACAGCATCGAGATTCCATCCACGCCGACTTTGTAGGTAAAAGTGCCAAGCCAGGGCATCTGGTCGACGAACTGGAAACCGGTGTTGGTCTTGTCGAAGGAGATCCAGATAAACAGCGATAAAACGAATGTGACGAGAGTCGTCCATAACGCAACGAAGCGCGCATTGCGTACCGCGTCCTGCGGCAGGAACGCGATAAACAGCGCGCCAAGAAGCGGCAGCAGTAAAAGCAGGCTCAGTATCGGCAGCGTGACCAGGTTCATTTCATCCCCCCACCGGCGAAAATGAAGTAGCTGATGAGAAGTGCCACGCCGATCAGCATGGCAAATGCGTAATGGTAGATGTAACCGGTCTGCAGCTTGACGAAACGCCCGGTCGTCCAAACGACACCGCGCGCCGTCCCGTCGATCGTCCCGTCGATGACGGCGCCATCACCACCCTTCCACAAGGCCCGGCCGAGCCATCGTATCGGCCTCACCAGCAGGACGTCATAGAGCTCGTCGAAGTACCATTTGTTCAACAGGAAGAGGTAGAGGGGACGGAAGGTTCGGGCCGTCGCTTCGGGTAGCCATGGGGCAACGATGTAGTAAAGATAGGCTAGGCCGAAGCCGATCGACATGGCGATTGTTGCAGACCACAATACCCAGGTCGGCAGGTCATGATGCCCGCCACCGTGCGCTTCGCCCGCACCGTGCGCTGCAGCACCAGCACCGTGCTGCACAGCCTCACCCGCCATTCCTGCCATGCCCGTCATGCCGGCCGCATGCCCGGCACCCTCGCCCATGGCTTGCCCAGCCATACCGATAGCCTGCGCCACATCTCCCGCCGCCGTCGTCGTTGCGACAGCGACGGAATCGCTGCCTTGCGCAATCGCCGTGCCCCAGAAAGCCGTCATCATGTCGCCGATGAAATAGGGCTGGAATACGAAACCGGCAAACACCGCACCAACCGCCAACACGCCAAGGGGTATCAGCATGACCAGCGGACTTTCGTGCGCGTGCTTGTAGACGTCGGGCTCCGCGCGCGTCTTACCGTGGAAGGTCATGAACACCAGGCGCCAGGAATAAAACGACGTCATGAAGGCTGCAAAAACAAGCATCCAGAACGAATAGTCATAAGGCAGATGCGCCGCATAGGTGCTTTCGATGATGGCATCTTTGGAGTGGAAGCCGGCAAACCCGGCCAAATGCGGAATACCAACTCCTGTCAGCGCCAACGTACCGATCAGCATCATCAGCCACGTGATCCGTATTTTCGGCGCCAGCCCCCCCATGTTGCGCATGTCCTGCTCGTGATGCATTGCATGGATGACGGAGCCCGCGCCAAGGAACAGTAACGCCTTGAAGAATGCGTGTGTGAAGAGGTGGAAAATGCCCGCGCCATATGCCGACACACCCAGTGCCGCGAACATGTAACCGAGCTGCGAACAGGTCGAATAGGCAATCACGCGCTTGATGTCGTTTTGGACAAGCCCGACGGTTGCCGCGAAAAATGCCGTCGCAGTCCCCACCAGCGTGACCACCTGCAACGCCACTGGTGCTTGTTCAAACAACGGCGACAGCCGCGCGACCATGAAGACGCCAGCCGTCACCATCGTTGCGGCATGGATCAGGGCGGAAACCGGCGTTGGGCCTTCCATGGCATCGGGCAGCCATGTGTGCAGCAAAAGCTGCGCCGACTTGCCCATCGCGCCCATGAACAAAAGCAGGCACAGCGTCGTCATGACATCGACCTGCATGCCCAGGAACGGCATCGTCGCTCCCTTCGCGCCCGGTGAAGCCTCAAAGATCACGTCAAGGCTGATCGATCCGAAGTAGAAATAGACACCGAAAATGCCCAGCGCGAACCCGAAATCACCCACGCGGTTGACAACGAATGCCTTGATCGCCGCCGCGTTGGCCGACGGCTTGTGATACCAAAACCCGATCAACAGGTAGGACGCCAGGCCGACACCTTCCCACCCGAAGAACATCTGCAGGAGGTTGTCGGCCGTTACCAGCATGAGCATTGCGAAGGTGAACAGCGACAGATAGGCGAAGAAACGGGGACGGCTATCGTCCTCATGCATATAACCCACGGAGTATAGATGCACGAATGCCGACACCGTGGTTACGACCACCAGCATCACCGCCGTCAATGTGTCGATCCTGAGTGACCAGGACACATCAAGATCACCTGACGTGATCCACCGCATAACGGGAACGCGAGCCGTCTCCGAACCAAAGCCCACCTGAAAAAAGACGAACCAGGACAGCACCATCGAAATCATCAAAAAGCCAGTGGTGATGATTTCCGATGGTCTATCGCCAATCGCGCGGCCGAAGAACCCCGCGATAATCGCGCCAAGAAGCGGAAGGAAGACGATTGCGTTGTAGATCATGTTCGAGCGCTCCGTCCTCAGCCCTTCATCATGTTGATGTCATCAACCGCGATCGAACCGCGGTTGCGGAAGTAGACAACGACGATTGCCAGGCCAATCGCAGCTTCAGCAGCAGCTACTGTGAGTACAAACAGAGCAAACACTTGCCCCACGAGGTCACCCAGGAAACTGGAGAACGCAACCAGGTTTATGTTGACGGCAAGCAGCATCAGTTCAACCGACATCAAAATGATGATGACGTTCTTGCGGTTCAAAAAAATGCCGAAGATGCCGATGGTGAATATGCAAGCTGCAACCACCAGATAATGCGCCAGCCCGATTTCCATGATCAATGCTGCCTTTCCGGGTTGTTCAAACGCAACAGGTTCCAGGCAACGATAATTCCCGCCAGAAAAACAAAAACCAAAGTCGCGCTGACCAGCATTTCACCCTCGAACGGCCACCAATCAACCGTCACGCGAGCGCGGTGGTGCCCAAAAGTCCACAACGCGATGGCAATGCTGACAACCATCGCCAAAGCTGACCAGAACATCACGTCTCGTTGCTCACGCCATGATTTACGCGGCGCGCCATAGTACAAATTGAGCGATGCGCCGGCAGCGCCGCCCAACGCCAAAACCAGTCCCGCCATTTCCAGCAAAAGACCGATGTGGGCCGGCAGATCTGAAAAATCTGCAGGTGTCATCTCCACTTTCCTTTCAGCACTTCAGTGCTTTGGTATTTATTCAATATCAACGCTGCGCCTCCGCCGAAGGAACGATCGCCTGCCCTGGCGCAACCTTGACAATCTCAACGGCCGTTTCTGGTGTCCGGTTGACCTGCGCCGAAATCGACTGGCGTTTGACGCCTTCCTTGTGTTTGAGCGTCAATACGATTGCGCCGACCATCGCGACCAGAAGCACCAATCCGGCACCTTGGAAGAAGTAGACATATTTCGTGTAGATCAGCAGGCCCAGCGCCTTGGTGTTGGAAACGCCCTCGGGCGCGGCAGCGGCAAGCTGTGTTCCCACGCCGACGTCAAAACCGTGAAACCCATAAAGCGCAATCAGTTCCGCCAGCACGACACCGCCAATAATGAGCCCGATCGGCGCGTTCTTGATAAAGCCGGCGCGCAACTCGGCGAAATCAACGTCGAGCATCATGACCACGAACAAGAACAGAACTGCCACCGCCCCGACATAAACAATCACCAGCAGCATCGCCAGGAACTCAGCACCCAGCAGCACGAACAAACCAGCGGCGTTGAAGAACGTCAGTATCAGGAACAGGACGGCGTGCACCGGGTTTTTGGCCGTAATCACCAGCACCGCCGAAATTACCGCCAGAACGGCAAACAGATAGAAAAAGAAGGCTGTCACCGTCATCTCGTCACCTGTACTTGGCGTCGAGCGCCAGGTTCTTGGCAATCTCGCGTTCCCAGCGATCGCCATTTTCGAGGAGTTTTGCCTTGTTGTAGAAAAGCTCCTCGCGCGTTTCCGTTGCAAACTCGAAGTTCGGCCCCTCGACAATGGCGTCCACCGGACACGCTTCCTGACACAACCCGCAATAGATGCACTTGGTCATATCGATGTCGTAGCGCGTCGTCCGGCGCGTGCCGTCGTTACGCCGCGGACCAGCCTCGATGGTGATCGCCTGCGCCGGGCAGATCGCCTCGCAAAGTTTGCACGCAATACAGCGTTCTTCCCCGTTGGGATAACGCCGAAGCGCATGCTCGCCACGAAACCGTGGGCTCAAGGGACCCTTTTCGAACGGATAGTTCAATGTCGCCTTGGGCGCGAAGAAATAGCGCATCGTCAGGAAAAACGCCGAAACGAATTCCGTCAGGAACAGCGATTTGATTCCGGATGCCACACTCATGCGTTCTCTCCGTCCTCACTCATAAATCATCGGCACGATGAAGTAGCCGAATGCAGGAAAAATGATCAGGTCGGCCCAGGCCATACCGCGCATGATATTTGCCACTTGGCGTTGCTGTGATGTCGGCTTGGCGCCCTCGGTTCGGTCGGCAACCGACCTTAGTATTCCGAAGTTGACAAGACCCAATACAGCGCCACCCAAAAGCCCGATCATGGCAGAAGTCATGCGAGCCCTCCGAAGTGCAGAACCGCAGCAACGACCACGACCATTAGCAGCGACAACGGCAGGAATACCTTCCAGCCTAGCCGCATGAGTTGGTCATAGCGGTAGCGCGGCACCATGGCTTTGACCATCGCGAACATGAAGAACACCAACGTCGACTTGCCGATGAACCAAATGATGCCGGGCACCCAGTTGAACGGGGCAACATCGATGGGGGGCAACCAGCCACCAAGGAAGAAAACCGTTGTCATGGAACACATCGCAACGATGGCAACGTATTCACCGAGCATGTACAGCAGATATGGCGTCGATGAATATTCCACCATGAAACCGGCAACAAGTTCCGATTCCGCTTCCGGCAGATCGAATGGCGGCCGGTTTGTCTCCGCCAGTGCTGAGATGAAGAACACCACAAACATCGGGAACAGCGCCAGCCAGTACCAATCCAGGAACGAGTTTGGCAAACCCGCAGACGTACCCAGACCAGACTTTTGCGCATTGACGATGTCGGTCAGGTTGAGTGATCCCACCGGCAGCAACACGCAGATGATGACGAGCCCAATCGAGACTTCATAGGAGACCATTTGTGCCGCAGAGCGCAGTGATCCCATGAAAGGATACTTCGAGTTCGACGCCCAACCACCCATGATGATGCCGTAAACACCAAGCGAAGAAAGCGCCAGAACGTAGAGCACACCGACGTTAAGATCAGAGATGACCCACGTGCCCCAGGCATTTTCATTGACAGGGATCACCGCCCACATGGCCATGGCGAATGTTGCTGTTGCCAAAGGCGCTAAAAGGAACACGCCCTTGTCGGCGCCCGCCGGTATCAAAGGCTCCTTGAAAACGAATTTGAACATGTCGGCAAACGATTGCAGCAAACCGAAAGGCCCGACAACGTTCGGCCCTCTTCGAAGCTGCACCGCGGCCCACACCTTGCGGTCCATGAGCAGCAGAAACGCAATCAACACCAACAGTCCCACCAGCAGCGCTAGACTCGCCACCACATAAGCCAGCGTCCACCAAAACCAGTCGAGCCAACCGGGCAACGGTAGCGTCGTTTGCAACCAATCGATCACCGAATTGATCATGGTCCAGCCGTCCCCCGTCATTCCGCTGCGTTGAGACTGCCAGCAGCGTTGGCAGCCTTGTTGAGTGCACTAAGCTCCGCCATGACGGCGGATGCCCGAGCGATTGGGTTTGTCAGGTAGAAATCTGGAATAACCGGCTCGAACGCTGTTGCATCGGCCATGCCGCCCTGGTTGGCGAGCTTAGCCACCGCTTCCACCTCACCTTCGCCACCGTGTGGCTCGTCAATGCGCGCGAGAACCGGCGCCGCCTTGTGCATTTTTGCGCGCAGTTCCCCGAGTGTATCGTAGGAAAGCGTATGCCCGACGCGCGAAGATAAAGCTCGGATGATCGCCCAGTCTTCTTTTGCATCGCCCGGTGGGAAGACGGCCCGTGCTGCGATTTGCACGCGACCTTCGGTATTGGCGTAGCTGGCGCTTTTCTCAGTGTAGGCAGCGCCCGGCAGAATAACGTCAGCTCGGTGCGCACCAGCGTCACCATGCGTACCCTGGTAGATCACGAACGTATCGCCCAGCGCCGTGACGTCAAACTCATCGGCACCAAGTAGCCACAAAACATCGACGCCGCCCGACACCATTTCAGCGGTAGCCAGACCGCCCTCACCTGGCACAAAGCCTAGGTCAAGGCCAGCGACGCGGGCAGCGCCCGTATGCAGAACGTTGAACACCGCCCAACCCTCATCGGCACCCTTTTTTGCAGCTTCTGCTATGCGCGCCGCCAAAGACATGACGACAGCACCGTCTTCTCGCCCGTAAGCGCCAGCACCAACAATAACCATCGGCCTCTTGGCGTCTGCCAGAACCTTGGCGAAGCCGTGCTTGCCGTCCGCCACATCGGCAAGACTTTGAATTCCCGAACCGATATGCGTCACAGCATAGGTCAGCGGGGCGTTGACGCCGATCAGGCCCACCTGCAGTCCGCCGCGACGCCAGCGCCCACGGATGCGCGCATTCAGCACCGCAGCTTCGTGACGCGGGTTCGACCCTATGATGAGTATCGCATCGGCATCGTCGATCGCGTCAATGGTGGTGTTGAAGACGTATCCGGCCCGGCCAGCCGCTGGATCGAGCACTTCATGAGGACCACGGCAATCCATGTTCCTGCCGCCCAGAGCGTCCATCAATTCCTTTAACGCAAACATCTCTTCAGCACCGGTCAGGTCGCCGGCAACGACGCCGATCTTCTCAGGCCCCGCGGCCTTGACCCGTTCGGCCACCAGATCGAGCACCTCGTCCCATGACGCAGGCACCAGCCGTCCGTCCTTGCGGACATAGGGCTGATCGAGGCGTTGTGACCTCAACCCGTCAACGATGTGACGGGTCTTGTCGGAAATCCATTCCTCGTTCACAGCATCGTTGTTGCGCGGCAGGATGCGCATCACTTCCGCACCGCGCGTGTCGACACGAATGTTGGAACCAACAGCGTCCATCACGTCGATCGACTCAGTCTTCCTGAGCTCCCATGGTCGCGCGTTGTGCGCCCACGGCCGGTGCGTCAGCGCGCCGACAGGACATAGATCGACGGCATTGGCGCTCATCTCCGACAGAATGCCTTTTTCCAGATAGGTGGTGATCTCGGCATCCTCGCCGCGGCTGATGAGGCCCAGTTCCTCAACGCCCGCGACCTCGGTCATGAAGCGCACACAGCGCGTGCAATGGATGCAGCGCGTCATCATCGTCTTGATAAGCGGGCCGATGTATTTGTCTTCAACCGCGCGCTTGTTTTCATGATAGCGCGACCCGCCGATACCAAACGCCATGGCCTGGTCCTGCAGATCGCACTCACCACCTTGGTCGCAAATGGGACAATCCAGCGGATGGTTGATGAGCAGGAATTCCATCACACCTTCGCGCGCCTTCTTCACCGTCTCGCTCTTGGTGTGCACGACGTTGGGCGAGCCATCCGGATTGGGACGCAGTTCATTGACGGTCTGCGCGCAACTTGCGATCGGCTTTGGCGCACCCTCGACCTCGACCAGGCACATGCGGCAGTTGCCGGCAATCGACAGGCGCTCGTGATAACAAAAGCGCGGAATTTCCGAACCGGCCTGCTCGCACGCCTGCAATAGCGTGGTGCCGTCCGCGACCTCGATCTCTTTGCCGTCGATGATCAATTTCTTTGGCATCAGATTGCCTCAGCCTCACCTATTCCGCCGCCTGTGGATGGGCTTTGTGGTATGCGTCGATCCGCTCCTCCATCAACGGGCGGAAGTTGCGGATGAGACCTTGCACCGGCCAAGCCGCTGCATCACCCAGCGCACAAATCGTATGCCCCTCGACTTGCTTCGACACGTCCCACAATAGATCTATCTCGCTTTTGGAGGCACTGCCCTCAACCATCCGCTCCATCACGCGCCACATCCAGCCGCAGCCTTCCCGGCACGGCGTGCACTGTCCGCAGCTTTCGTGCTTATAGAAATAAGACAACCGCGCGATTGCCTTGATCACGTCCGTCGATTTGTCCATGACGATGATGCCGGCGGTGCCCAGACCTGACTTCGCCTTCGACAAGGCGTCGAAATCCATGGTGATTTCTTCACACGTATCGGCCACGATGCACGGCACCGACGATCCGCCGGGGATCACCGCAAGCAGGTTCGACCACCCCCCGCGCACGCCGCCTGCATGCTTGTCCAGCAGCTCCTTGAGCGGAATGCCCATTTCCTCTTCGACCACGCACGGCTTCTCGACGTGACCTGAAATCTGAAACAGCTTGGTGCCGGTGTTGTTGGGTTTGCCCAATCCAGCAAACCAGGAGCCGCCGCGCCGCAGAATGTCCGGCACCACAGCAATTGATTCAACGTTGTTGACGGTCGTTGGCGCACCATAAAGCCCACAACCAGCCGGGAACGGCGGCTTCAACCGGGGCTGGCCCTTTTTGCCTTCCAGGCTTTCGATCAGCGCACTTTCCTCGCCGCAGATGTAAGCGCCACCGCCGTGATGCACGACAATGTCGAAGTCCCAGCCATGCACGTTTCCTTTGCCGATAAGGTTTGCGGCATAAGCCTCGTCCACGGCCTGCTGGAACCGCTCACGCTCGCGGATGTATTCGCCCCGGAAATAGATGAAAGCAGTGTGGGCGCGCATGGCGAACGATGCCAGCAACATGCCCTCAATGAGCAGATGGGGTTCGTGTCGCAGGATCTCACGATCCTTGCATGAACCGGGCTCTGACTCGTCGGCATTCACCACCAGATATGACGGCCTTGGGTCATTCTTGGGCATGAACGACCACTTTAGTCCCGTCGGAAAACCTGCTCCGCCGCGCCCGCGCAAGCCCGAAGCCTTCACCTCGTTGATGATCCAGTCGTGTCCCTGGTCGATCAGCAGCTTCGTGCCGTCCCAAGATCCGCGCTTCTTTGCGCCATCCAGACCGCTGTCGTGGAAGCCGTAGATATTACGGAAGATGCGATCCTTGTCAGCCAACATGCGTCCTCAGCTCCCCGAATTCTTCCGCGCCAGATAGCTCGTTGCTATTGCGAGTATCGCACCGACCACCAACAAACCCGGATCGTGCCATGTCATTGCCAGTCCTACACCAGCAGCCACGAAAATAAGAGGCAGCACGACAATGCCAAAAACCGGGTGCATAGCGCCAAGCTCCATTGGCATCATCCTTTGGGCCGCTCGCCCGCAGCCGCCTCCGGGCGCCACCCATCGGCGAGCTTTTTGCACTGCTCGATCCACTTGTCGCGTTCAACGCGCCCTTTAAAGCCTTTCATTGACGCTTCGAACCATTCCACCTCATCCGGCGTCCATTTGGCGATCTGTTCGAAATGCCAGATGCCCATATCGTTGAGTTGCCCCTGCAGCTTTTCAGCAACGCCCCAGATAAGTGTAAGGTCATCGGCTTTGCCTTGCTTGGGCTTCGACAGCAACTCTGGTTTTTTGCCAGGCGTTTGCCCCGCATCCGCACCGGCATCAGATGCAGCCTTGGCCTGTGCTTTTCCAGTTGCCGCCAAGACAGCAGCCTGCGCGGCTTCAGCCGCAACGTTACCTTTGGCGGCCTCGGGCAGGCGCGCGGTCAAGTCGGGACCGGCATTGGCCGGTTCGGTCAGCGCGGCAACCGGCTTTGCTGTTTTTGATGTATCCGGCTTCTGTGATGTGCCAGACGTTTCAGTCCTTGGCTCGGCTTCAGGTTTAGCTGAGGCTTGAGGTTTGGTGGCAGTGTCGGCCTTTGCCGCACCAATGGGCTCTTTTTTTTCTATTGCAGGCTTTGGCTCTTCTGATTTTGATTTTGCTGCCGTGGCTTTGGGCGCCTCTGGTTTGGCTGCACCAGTGCCGTCTTTGCCGGCCACATCTCCACCGTTGAGCCGCGCCTTCCATTCGCCCAAACCTGACCCGTCAAAGAGTGCGGGGTCTGTCAGGGTCGTTGGTCCGCCTTCGGGGCAAGACGCCGTTCGGCCAATCTGTGATCCTGGCTTTGGCTGGTTTCCTGAAGCAAAACCATCCAATACCTTCTCGAAAAGTTCCGGGTTCAGATCCTCATAGGTATCTTTATAAATTTGCACCATCGGCGCGTTGGCACATACGCCAAGACACTCCACTTCTTCCCAAGAAAAGGCTCCATCTTCGGAGAGGTGATGCGGTTGAGGATGGATCCTCGATTTGCAGACATCAATGAGGCCTTGCGACCCTCGCAACATGCATGGCGTTGTGCCGCACACCTGTACGTGTGCCTTGCTGCCGACCGGCGCGAGTTGGAACATCGTATAGAACGTCGCCACTTCCAAAACGCGGATGTAAGCCATACCGAGCATGTCCGCCACATAGCGGATTGCAGGCTCGGGCAGCCAACCCTGATGCTGCTCTTGCGCGCGCCATAACACTGGCAGCACGGCGGAGGCTTCCTTGCCCGGCGGGTATTTGGCAATGGTTGCTTTGGCCCAGGCAAGATTATCCGCGCTGAAGGCAAAGCTAGACGGTTGGTCCGGATAGAGGCGGCGAACGGCCATCGATGGCTCCTCGGGCTCCTGGCGGCGGAGAAACAGAAATTATGGTGTGCCTAAGTAAGGCACATGGGACGCCGGAAAGGCCCCAAACGTCCAGCCACCACGTCCCCAGACGGCTTGACCTTTGTTCCCTACGTCGTACCAGCGTTTTAGGCAAGGCTCGGCGCCTGCGTCTATAGCAGCACTCGACTTTCAATGCAGACTAAACATCACACGTAATCGGGACACAAAAGATGCAAATCATTTGAGTTCGGTCAAATTCACGATGATGGATATGGGCCTGCCTGGTGCCGAAGAACGTCCGCTGCGGGCAAAATATATCCAGACGAGGCCGTGACGGTTTGCGATGCATCTGGCACAAAATTCTGGCGCGGTTTTTTATTTTTGAAGCGCGCGCGCCCAATTGTTGTGCATGCGCAATGACTGTGAATTTAAAGGTCGGGCCGCGCGGGAACGCTATCCGGCTCTCGCTTGATGAGGTCGCCAGGCCGCGAATAAGCCCATTTCGGACGCTCGTATCCGAGTATCGACGGCAACCAACCCATCAGCAGCAATGTCGCCGCCAGTGGCGCCAGGACCAGTGATATTTGTGAACCTACGCGCAGGAAACCGGTCCAGAATATTGCCAGCAACAGGCCACCCACCACGATTATCCAGCCACCGTAGTCAACGCCTCGTGCTGCCGCAAACAAAAGGCCCATGACAAGCGCGAAGAGTCCCACAAGTATCGGGATAGCCGGCAGGTCGGCATGTAGCGACCCCATCGGCCAATCATATTTGCGAGCAAAAAGCCGATATGTTGTAAGGCTCAACCCCCAGCCGAACGCGCCGATGGCCAGCAAAAACAGATTATCGATCATCTGGTAATCCCCTGAGCACGTCGCTCAGCCTCCCCGGCTTCGGTGTTGCATACCGCTTATGCTCTTTGAAGGCCAATAAACAGCGCAACAAACATCCGCTAACTTTCGTTGCTTGCCAAACGTTTGTGTCGATTGCCAGACATAATACATGAGCGCAGTGAAAAACAGCAGTCTACAGAGGCTCCATACACCACTGTCGCTCGAACAAAACGTGAAAACACATATGAAAATTCCAGGGCATGCAAAGCGCTCGGTCAACGAGCGACCGAAAACCGCGGTGATGGCGATACCTGCATCCACTTCGTCGGAAAATGCTTTATGTCCGCCACTTGGCCGGACTTTCCCAACACCAAAGGTAGACCGGGTTACGGTAGTGAACAGCTCTGGTTTACCTGCACCCAAAGCCATTTTTGCCACCGCACATGTGGCTTTGCGCGGCTCACACCCTTTCGGGTTCACCGAAGGGCTTTCAGATATTTCTTCTCAAATGCCCGCTTCGACCAATGGAGTGCGCGGCTGCCGGGCAAAATTACGGAGCGCTTTTGATCGCGGTAGACCATTATGCCTTTGTCGAGCGTATCGACAATGCAGATCAACTCCGGTTTCGGCGTCTTTTCAGGTTCCTTGCCTTCCAGCCCCAACAATAGGTTGTCCGCAGCCGCCTTGGCCTGCAAGTCCGCCATATGCGCCTGCTTGGGAAGCCAATCGGGACCAGGGAAAGATCCTGCATCGCCTGCGACATACGTGTGCGCAAAGCCTTCCACACGGCAGAACTTGTCGGCCTTGATGAAGCCGCCTTCCGATTTCGGCAATCCGGTTTCGGCAATCCATGCCGGCCCCGTCATGCCCGGCATGAACAAAATGAGATCGGCATTGACGCGGCCAGCTTCTGTCTCAATGCCAGTGGGTGAGAAGTTGAGAGGCTTGTGTCCAAGATGCCTGTCGATCCGCCGCTTACCCATCTCTTCCAGCAACTTCGTAACCGCTTTTTCGCCCAATCGCATGCCGGGCTTGGGCGAACCACTGAAGAATACCAACTCCACGTCATCGCGCCGGCCTTTCTTGCGAAGCCATGTATCGATGCCGAACAAAAGCTCAAACATCGGTCCGCCACGCATGGCCGCCGGCTCATTGGGATTGCCACCGAACCCAAGGGCGATCCGCCCCGACTTAAGCGCATTGAGACGGTCGCGGATCGCTTCGGCCGCGTCGATGCCTTCGCAGATGGTGAGCGCATGTTCGATGCCAGGCATCTTCTTGATGAAGCGCCCCCCGGTCGCGATTATCAACGCATCATTCGTTACCGAGCCATCGCTTGTTTCGACCGTGCGCCCGTCCGCAGACAGCCCCGTAACAGTGGCCTGTTTGTAGTTGATATCATGGCGCTCAAAGAAACCGTCCAACGAATGCAGGATGTCCTTGCGCTGCCGCAACCCGGTCGGCACCCAAATGAGACTTGGATAATATTCAAACTGCGAGCGCGGAGCGATAATGGTGATCTTTGCTTCGAGCGACCGTTTTCGAATGCTCTGCGCAGCCGTCAATGCAGCAAACCCAGCACCAAGAATTGAGATCTCTGGCTTCAACATATTCAACTTCCTTTCGGAGAATCCAAATCCTTGCGCTCGGAACGGTGCAAGACGCGAGCAAGCCTTTGCAACTACCCTATCGCCCTCATTCCACCTTGACCAGTGACCGGCATCACGCACTTTGAGACACGCCTAATAGAGTGCAAAGGGTGCCCTTTTCGATGATCTGTGCAATCCATATGCATGAGAATGAATATTGCGCGTTTACGTTTTCGCCGGCACGGAGATTTAGCCCGCCTCCCTCCTTGCGGGTCGATCTCGCGCCGGCGCGATGACGGCCGTGCCCTCGTGAGAAAGGCGGGCTAGCCAGCGTGAACATCTAAGCCATAACGAATAAGCAATAACGAATTCGGGAGCGTTGTGTTCCTGCAAAGAACCAAGGCAAGGTTAACCGAAGCATCAGCCAGTTAAGGTCATCACGCCTTTTTGACGAACTCCGACTTCAACTGCATCGGTCCGATACCATCGATCTTACAATCGATGTCGTGCCCGCCGACGCCATCGACAAGCCGAATATTGCGCACTTTGGTGCCGATCTTTACGACCTGGGAGGAACCTTTGATCTTCAGATCCTTAATAACCGTGACCGTATCGCCATCGGCGAGCAAATTTCCCACCGAGTCCCTGATTGGGCTTGTTTCATCGTCGTCTGCTTTTGCGTCCGCCACGCCAGACCACTCGTGCGCACACTCGGGACAAACGAGCAAAGCGCCGTCCTCATAGACATGCTCGCAATTGCACTTGGGGCAATTGGGAAGCGCCTCACTCATCTGTCGATCTCTCCAAACACGATGTCCAAGGAACCAATGATGGCCGAGACGTCAGCGAGCATGTGGCCGCGGTTGATAAAGTCCATCGCCGAAAGGTGCGCAAAACCTGGAGCCCGGATTTTGCAACGGTACGGCTTGTTGGAGCCGTCGGACACCAGATAGACCCCGAACTCTCCCTTGGGCGCTTCGACGGCGGCATAAACTTCACCCGCCGGCACATGCACGCCTTCCGTGTAGAGTTTGAAATGGTGGATCAGCGCTTCCATCGAGCGCTTCATCTCGCCTCGTTTGGGCGGCACCACTTTCTTGTTGTCAGCACTGACAGGGCCCCGGCCTTCCGACGAACGCAGCTTGTCGCAGCATTGCCGCATGATCTTTACCGATTCACGCATCTCCTGCATGCGTATCAGATAACGGTCGTAGCAATCACCGTTCTTGCCGATCGGAATGTCGAATTCCATTTCCGAATAGCACTCATAGGGCTGTGCCTTGCGCAAGTCCCAAGCCGCGCCGGAGCCGCGCACCATCACACCCGAAAAGCCCCAGTCGAAACCATCGTCCAGGCTAACCACGCCGATGTCGACATTGCGCTGCTTAAAAATGCGATTACCGGTCAAAAGTCCTTCCAGGTCATCAAGCGTCTTCAGGAACGGATCGCACCAGTTGTAGATGTCATCGATCAGCTCAGGCGGCAAATCCTGGTGAACACCACCGATGCGGAAGTATTTGGCATGCATACGCGCTCCCGATGCACGCTCGTAGAAGATCATCAACCGTTCGCGTTCTTCAAACCCCCACAGCGGCGGCGTCAACGCACCAACATCCATCGCCTGCGTCGTGACGTTGAGTAGATGCGAAAGGATGCGGCCGATCTCGGAAAACAGAACGCGGATAAGCTGCCCGCGATACGGCACCTCAAGGCCCAGAAGGCGTTCCGCGGCAAGGCAGAAGGCGTGCTCCTGGTTCATGGGGGCGACATAGTCGAGCCGATCGAAATAGCCGATCGCCTGCAAATAGGTCTTATGTTCGATGAGCTTCTCGGTGCCGCGATGTAGCAGGCCAACGTGCGGATCGACACGCGTCACAACCTCGCCGTCCAGCTCCAGCACAAGACGCAAAACGCCGTGGGCCGCTGGATGCTGCGGGCCGAAGTTGATGTTGAATTGGCGTATTTCTGCTTCTGCCATAGCTTTCAGTCTTTCTTGCTGCCGCCTGTCATCGCGGCGATGAATTCAGGCCCGGTCATTTCGGCCGTCTTGTTGGCGAATTCATAATAGGAAGGCTTTTCGTCGGTGAAAATCTGCGACGCAAAATTAAGACCCGACTTGTCGTTGAGAGCGCCCGCCGAAACCACGGCGTGCCGGCCGTCACGCGAGCGCCAGAACAGCGCCGTGCCGCATTTTTTGCAAAAGCACCGCTCGCCCCATCCTGACGAAAGATAGACGCCTAGGTTATCTTCCCCACCGACCGCAAGCGAGGCCGGGTCAATATCCAATGCAAGCAGTGGCCCGGCCGCCCAGCGCTGGCACATCGTGCAATGGCAGGCACCCACATCCGAACTTGTCGCATTCGCATGAAACGTAATAGCCCCACACAGGCAGCGACCGTCGACCTCGCGCGCGCCAGACATAACGTTTAGCTCCCTGCCGTTGGTTGGCAATCAAGTCCCCAGGAGCGAAAAAAATACGCCGGCCCGGGAATTTCTGAAACCACAGGAAATTTACAGTTCAACCTACGTTTGCCAGGGGCAGTCTCTGCCGCCATGAGCACTACCAAACTCGACATGCCTTAAAGCCTCCGCCGCGTGACCGGCCCGACACGCGCCGCCTTGGCCTTCTGGTTGACTTTAGACACGAACTTGTCCCAGTGCACGACCATGCGATCGTGCCGGCCCTTGCCGATCAGGTCGAGCCCATCATGAGCCTTCACGTCAAACGAGACCCTGCGCCCGTTCACCTGCGTGAGCACCACATCGACAGTCACCACCTGGCCAGGAACCGTCGCGGCGGTATGACTGACATCGATATGTATTCCCAGGGAACCTTCGCCATCCTCAAGATGAGGCGCCAGGAGCTGGATTGCCGCCCACTCCATCAGACCTACCATGAAGCCGGTGGCAAACACCGTCGGCATAATGGTGAACTCAACCGCTTCAGGGTAGAGGTGCGGCACGGTTTTGGTCGCAGGCACCTTGTATTCGAAGCGGTGTGTTGCGCCAACTTCGAGCGTCTGCTTCATCGCCTCACGCCTTTTCTGCCGGAGGCGTACCGTTAGCCTTCTCGTCGCCGGGCAGCAGATAGTTGGCACCCTCCCAGGGGCTCTCGAAATCGAAATTCCGGAATTCCTGGTTCAGCTTTACTGGCTCATAGACCACGCGCTTGGCATCATCGTCGTAGCGCACCTCGACATAGCCAGTCAGCGGGAAATCCTTGCGCAAGGGATGGCCCTGAAAACCGTAGTCGGTGAGCATGCGCCTTAGATCGGGATGACCAGAGAACAAGATGCCATACATGTCATAGGCTTCGCGCTCAAACCAATTGGCAACCGAGAACACATCCACTGCGCTTGGCACCGTGTCCGCCTCGTTGGTTTCAAGCTTGACGCGAATGCGCTGATTGGTGCGTGGCGACAGAAGGTGATAGACGACATCGAACCGGTTTTCGCGGCCGGGATAATCAACGCCGCACAGGTCAATCAGAACCTCAAACCGGCACCGCCCGTCATCGCGCAAAAGCCGCAGCACCGACAAGATTTCACTGCGCGTGACCTTGAGCGTCAACTCATCGAACGCCAGGCTCTTTGACAGCAACGAACCCGACAGCTTGCCGCTCAGGTAGTTGCCGAGTTCTACGAGCGTTTCATCCATTTATGTCGTCCCGATGAGGTTGTGCTGGCTTAAAGCTGCCATTCGCTGCCGGGTTTTTGCCTCAGGCCTGGTCATGGCGTTTCACAACGAAAATCATGCGCTGCAACGATGGCTATCTCTCGATCGTGCCGGTGCGTCGTATTTTCTTTTGCAAAAGCAGAATGCCGTAGACGAGGGCTTCAGCCGTCGGCGGGCAGCCTGGCACATAGACGTCGACAGGCACGACACGGTCGCAACCGCGAACCACGGCATAGGAGTAATGATAATAGCCACCGCCATTGGCACAACTGCCCATCGAGATCACATACCGCGGCTCGGGCATCTGGTCGTAGACCTTGCGAAGCGCTGGCGCCATCTTGTTGGTCAACGTACCAGCAACGATCATCACATCAGACTGGCGCGGAGACGCGCGGGGCGCAAAGCCGAACCGCTCAACGTCATAGCGCGGCATCGACGACTGCATCATCTCAACTGCGCAGCACGCCAAACCAAACGTCATCCACATCAGCGACCCGGTGCGTGCCCAGGTGATGAGTTCATCAGTCGACGTGACAAGAAAGCCTTTGTCGGCCAATTCGTTGTTGATCTCGCCAAACAGTCGCGGATCAGGCGGCGTTCCGCCTCCCCCGGCGCCATCGGGCGTGTCAAACGCCACACCTTGAGACAATCCCTGGCCGATATGCGGCGGTACAATCAATCCCATTCGAGTGCGCCCTTCCTCCACTCGTAGATAAAGCCGATGGTCAACACACCCAGAAAGATCATCATGGACCAGAACCCGAACGCGCCAATCTCCTTGAAAGCCACAGCCCAGGGAAACAGGAACGCAATCTCCAGGTCGAAGATGATGAACAAAAGCGAGACCAGATAAAACCGCACATCGAAGTTCATGCGCGCATCGTCGAATGCGTTGAAACCGCATTCGTATGCTGAAACCTTTTCAGGGTCGGGGTTGCGCACCGCCACCAGGAATGGCGCCACCATCAGAGCGCCACCGATGAACAAGGCAACACCAAGGAAGATGACGATTGGAAGGTAGTTCAGGAACAGCTCGTTCATCATATAGTCCCAGGTCACATGCACGGCTTCCAGCCGTGCGGCGAGCCCTCGGCTGAATTAGAAGCGACCCTGCCTTCGCCACAGTAAAAACGTCACCATGGAAAAGTGCGGGCCTCGGTGTTCTCAACACGCATTGTGTTAGCCCAGCCTGAACGTCCGCGCAAGGCAACCGAGCCCAAAGTGCAAATGCCTATTCACCCCTATTGCCACCGTTTTTGCCTGATGGTTCGCGGTGACGTGATGCACGCTTGCATTGATGCCCCACCGACAGGCAAACAAGGACCTGCGGCGGCTGATTAGGATACGATTTACTTGAACTGCGCGCGTGCCGTCACGGCCATCCATCAAGCCCAACGCCGCAGACAAACACCTGCTTGACTTCGCGTTCGCGAACACGTACATCCACCGCTCTGTGACGCACGCTGCGGCTCCGGCCCGGCGCGAAGGAATATGCGGGCGTAGCTCAGTTGGTTAGAGCGCCGGCCTGTCACGCCGGAGGCCGCGGGTTCAAGTCCCGTCGCTCGCGCCATTTCCTTCATGTCCAGGCCAATTCAGCTATTGTGCTGCGCATTCCAGCGCCCAGCCAAACCGCCCGGCGCCGCGGCAAAGCTGACGCGGTGACGTGCTTGCGCACCCACCAGCCAAATCTAACGTGGTTTTGGCGCCCGAAGCGCGGGCGCAATTCGGCACAGCGTGAAGAACTCAGGCGGTGCTGTGGACTGAGTTTGCCTTGCGGCACGTCACGCGCCAACTCGGCAAAGGCGCCTCAGTCAGAACGCTATTCGGCCCGTGATGGCGCTTCAGATATCCGAGAGCAACGCCATAAGTGCGATCAGTGTGATGCTCGTTGCAATCAACTGCGATGACAAGATATGCCACCATGCAAGATAGTCTTCGTCCCGGCGCAGCATTGCAGCCCGCGAAAGCCACTGCCAATCGCCCATTGCGCCGGCCGCGTTGCGATTAAAGGTCGGTACTGGGATTGTTCGGCGAAACATCGACGTTCTCCCTCTTGTAGAGCACCTGACAAGGATAAAACCCACAAACCAGTTGGTGCTGTGGCGAGCCTTCACCAGGTGCGAGATCCCCTAGGACCCCTTCCTTTAGTACTCTTATAACTCTATCGCAAACCGATTGTGCACTGCAATAAGTCTTTGGGTCAGCATCACAACGCTACCCTGAACAGCACCGCGTTGAAAACACGGGAGTAACTGGAGATCAATTTTGTGAGCCATCACAAATCGTTGACATCCGGCCGGATGGTTCGCAAGCAGCCAAATTGGCGATTGGGCCGCCCCGCAACTCCATCGCCATGGGATTTACGCCCAAACAATGATGTCATGGGTCGAAATCAAAGCGTTTACTGCAATCGACCACGATGCGAACCTTGGCCTGAATTGGCTGCACGCGTATCCAGACAACGGAATGATGGGCAAGATCTTCCAGAACCGAATGCGCTTTGATGACGAAGTGCGCAAGCCGTTAGAATTGCGCCACCGGTTCCTAGAGCGCATTCCGATCCGATGGAATCGGATCGGCGCTTTTTGTTTGGTCGCATTTTCTTCGACGAACCGGTATCCACTTCCTCGGAAAATGCTCTAGCCGGCGCCCTCGTCAGTCTTCAACTGCACCGCATTGAGTTCGCCTTTCACAAGCTGCCTTTCACAAGTTCACCCTGTCCGAATTCAAGAGGTACGACTTCAAGAGCCACGAGCGCCTAGGGGAGAAGCTGGCGGCAATTGCCTTGGCTTAGTTTGCGCCAAAAACCCAAACGACAATATCGCGCGACGTGCCCTCTCGCGCCAACTGGCGCGTAGTGCACTGGCAGGGTCAGTAAAGCTCGACCTGCGACTGCTATGCGTACACTGCAAATGTGGTATCTACGAAGCTAAGGTTGAGTAGCGGAAGATCACTCGAACGTGCGCCGCAACCGTTTCTAGAGCGCATTGCGATCCGATGGAATCGGATCGGCGCTCTAGCCCGCCCTTCTCACGATGGTATGGCCGGCACGGAGGTGAAAATGATGACAGGCCAGGAGAGCCGTGTAGTTCGATGTGGTACATCGGGCAAACGGCACGACACAGACTGTCATCATTTGCACCCCGCCCTGCGGGTCGTGCTGGCGCGGCCGACCGCTGCGTCGGGCAGCTCAACCGTAAACCACCGCTACGCTTTTCGCCTCCCTCCTTGCGGGTCGATCTCGCGCCAGCGCGATGACGGCCGTGCCCTCGTGAGAAAGGCAGGCTAGCTTCTTGTTTGGTCGCATTTTCTTCGACGAGCCGCTGCACACTTCGTCGGGAAATGCTCTAGACGCCAGAATTGAAACGAATTTGCAGACCTTGCCCCAAGAGGTAATCCATGTCGCTGCGACCCGATCCGACATTCCACGCCTCGCCGCAGCTTGCAATGGATTCACCAGCCGAAACATTCTCCTTTACGCTCTTGATGAGCGATGATTCCAAACAACCCGACGCATTGGCCGTCATCGACGTCACGAGCGGATCACCGACCTACGGTCAAATCGTACACAAGCTGTCGATGCCTTATAAGGGCGATGAGTTTCACCATTGCGGTTGGAATGCTTGCTCGTCAGCGCTTTCACCGTTTTCCGCGCATGCATTTGTGGAACGCCGCTACCTGGTAATTCCAGGCCTTCGCTCTTCACGCATATATGTCATTGATACAAAGCCGCACCCGACCAAAGCGAAAATTCACCGCGTCATAGAAGCCGAAGAGATCCTTCGCAAAACGGGATATTCGCGCACACACACCGTGCATTGCGGCCCAGAAGGAATTTACATCGGGGCACTGGGTGGCGGTGCGGGTGGGACGGACAATTCGCCGGGAATTTTTTTGATGGATTGCGATACCTTTGACATTTTGGGACGATGGAATGAAGAGCCAGGTCCGCAGCGCATGCAGTACGACTTCTGGTGGAACCTTCCCCGTGACTACATGGTAGCGAGCGAATGGGGGCTTCCACCGCAGTTCGAAGACGGGCTGAGGCTCGATGATCTTCTATATAACCGTTACGGTCACCAGCTCCATTTCTGGGAATTGCGCAAGAGAAGACACTTGCAGACCCTAGACTTGGGAGCAAACCATCAAATGGTCCTGGAAGTGCGCCCCGCGCATGATCCAAGCAAAGAGTTTGGATTTGCCGGCGTGGTTATCGATACCAATACGCTTGCAGGGTCAGTCTTCACATGGTGGCGTGAAGGGGGAAAATTCTACGCCGAAAAAACAATAACGATCCCGGCCGAGCCTGCTCCCGCAGACCGCCTACCCTATATCCTTAAAAGATTTGGCGCGGTGCCGCCGCTTCTTGCCGACATCGCACTCTCGTTGGATGACCGATATCTTTATGTATCGTGCTGGGGAACGGGGGAAGTGCGCCAGTATGATGTGAGCGATCCCTGGCAACCTGTGCTCGTCAGCCAAGTATGGCTGGGGGGAATTGCGCGGCACACATTGCATCCAACAGGCAAGCGATTTCCAGGTGGACCGCAGATGCTGGAACTGAGCCTTGATGGAAAACGCATCTACTGGACAAATTCGTTCTACTCTACCTGGGACAACCAGTTCTACCCAGGCGGAATACCCGGCGTTCAGGTCATGGCGCATGTGGGCAAACGGGGCCTGGAATTTGCGAATGATTTCTGGGTCGAGATGCCCGAGGGTTACCGCGCGCATCAGATCCGCTTGAATGGTGGCGATTGTTCTACAGATTCATTTTGCTATCCGTCCATGTGAACGTGAGCGGTATTGATTGGACATATGTCTCGCTCTGGCTGGCGGTCGCTCTCAGTGGGACATATCACGGCTTGAGCCCGGCGATGGGATGGCCACTGGCTGTATCAGCAGCACTGTTTGATCGCGAACCCAGGGCGTTCGCACGCGCGCTGTCGGCACTGGCGACCGGTCACTTTACCGCCATGCTGATTGTCCTGCTTCCGTTTGCCAGTCTTGCAGCATTGGTAACTTGGCAACGCGAGATCCGGATTGCGGCCGCCGTCATCGTAATGGGTTTCGGTGCATACCGTTTATTGGCGCGACGTCATCCGCGCGCGCTTGCGCGCATATTGCCATCACAGATCGGCTTGTGGTCGTTTGCAGTGGCAATCGCTCATGGTGCAGGTCTGATGCATGTTCCGATTTATCTGGGCTTATGCGGGGTCGATGCGGTTGATGCCGGTCATGTGGCGGCCCGCAACCTGATGGGTACAAACCTGACACTCGCGGTTATTGTATCCTGCGTCCACACTGTAGCCATGATCGCCACCGGAGGAACGCTCGGCTGGCTCGTATACCGCTATCTCGGCCTGCAGTTTATTACGCGTTCCTGGTTCAACCTTGATGCCGTATGGAGTCTCACCCTGATATTGGTTGGCGGTCTGTCGCTCGCTCTTTCGCTATAACCCGATGTGTGACCAAGGCGATCAGTTCTGCAACAACCGTGTTAGAGCATGTTCAGCCGAAGTGTACGCGGTTCGTCGCAGAAAATGCGACCAAACAAGAAGCTGGAGCGCCGATCCGATTCCATCGGGTCGGAATGCGCTCTAGTGGCCTGTCGCGCCAAAATTGAAACATTGCCGCAACCGCATACAATTTTGTCGCGACATGAAGGCCACTAGCAAAATCATTGTCTTAGTGTGGCGTTTATCGCGCCTTAGTTGATACCCAGCGTGCCGCAACATCTATCAACTAAGGCGCGACGCCACACTCGCCGATGTTGTGATCCAGTCCACGATCTTTTGTGTCTTGAACGGGAGGCGGTCAGATCTCAATCACGCCTCCCCGATGTGCCGTTACGGCATGGCACGCCTGCTACTCTGCCGCCGCTTCCATGCTTAGCGGCTGTCCGTTGGCCGTGACTTTGCCGGTAACCTCCATCGGGCGCTGGAGCGTGTCGAGCACGGGACAGTGGCTCTCAACGGTCTGCGCAAGCTGCTTAAGCTGTTCTGGGGAGGCTGAACTTTGGATGATCGTTTCAAAGGAAATCCGCGAATAGCCTGCCGGCACATTCGGATCGAGCCCAAACAAACCTTTGAGATCCAGATTGCCCTTGATATTGCATTTGACCGAATCTAGCTGAATGCCCATCACTGCGGCATAGGCGCTGTACATGACTTCCTGGCATGTGCCGAGTGCGACGAGAACCAACTCTACCGGGTTCATCCCAGTATCGCCGCCAGCAAGCTCGGGTGGCTCATCGGTGAACATGGGAGGAAAGTTTCGAACCTTCGCCTTGCAGCGCACGTTCTCCATCAACTCCGTCTCGGCGCGGAAAACGACCTTCGATGCATTTGGATTGTTCTGAAGACCCTCAATCGTCTTCAGCAATGCTGTCTTTACCTCTTCCTGAGACATGGCGTTTCTCTCCAGAATTGTTTCATTGTCATGGAGAGACGATTACGCCATGCAAGGATAGTTTGCACAATCCGGGAACACACGACATCAAGGTAGGGAAAACCCTATACCGATGCCTTGCTGTGCTGGACTGCATCGTACTGTTCATCCTGAACGTCGATTTTGGTAAGCATGTGCACCAGATGAACAACGCTGCTGGCCGACATCTTGTTCATCATGTTCGCCCGGTATGCTTCAATGGTCTTGCAGCTTAGTCCAAGTTCATGTGCGATTAGCTTGTTGGGTTTACCAGCACCCACACACATGGCTATTTCGCGCTCGCGTCGTGTCAGTTGTGCGAAACGGGATTTGATTTCTTTTTCTTGGTTCCACTCATCCCACGTCGCTCTCGCCATTTTGAGCGCCTGTTCGGTACGTTCCAACAACATCTGATCGTCGTAGGGCTTTTGCAGAAAGTCAATCGCGCCAGCCCGCATCGCACGCACAGCCATGGGAACGTCGCCATGTCCTGTCACCATGATGATTGGCAAGCGCCAGTCACGCTTTTGGACCTCTCGCTGCAATTCCAGCCCGCTCATCCCTGGCATGCGAACATCTATAATAAGGCAACCAGGCTCGCCTGAGTACTTGGCAAGAAACTCGTCGGCGGATGAAAAGCACAAGACCTCAAGCCCAACAGACTCTAAAAGCCAGTGCAGCGACTCACGCGCTGCTGCATCGTCGTCGACCACCAGAACTGCGCCCCGGTCGTTCATTGCAATACCCGTTGCTCGTTCGAGGGCGGCAGGTCAAACGTAAACGATAGCCCACGGCCCTTCACGTTTTGCGTTGCCGACAGTCGACCTCCATGGGCCTCAATGATGGAGCGGCTAATGGAGAGCCCTAACCCCATGCCCGCACGCTTTGTTGTCAGGAACGGTGTAAAAAGAGTGTCCAGCTCCTCAGGCGGCAGGCCCGGTCCGGTGTCTTCAATACGCACATGCGCCATACCGTTGGAGCCAGAGCGCGTTATGACTTTGATCATGCGTCCGCTCGCTGGAACCTGCTCCATCGCTTCAAACCCATTGCGAACGATGTTGAGCACAACCTGCTCCAACTGCGTACGTTCGCCAAGAACGCTTGGCAGGTCATTTGAGAATTCGCATTCAACCGAGACATTCCTGGCCAACGCCTCGATCTGAGCGATTGAAAGTGCCTGTTCGACAACCTCGTTTATCGACAGGCACGAAAGTTCCTCTTCAGTTTGCGAAACAAAACCGCGCAAACTTCGGATGATATTGGCAGCCCGCTCTGACTGTGCGCAGATGTGCTCCATTGCGCCGATGACTTCTTCGCGTCCCTGGCTGTTGCGCAGACGCAAGAGGGCACCTTTCGAATAGTTGGCGATTGCCGTCAGCGGCTGGTTCAACTCGTGAGCCAGCATCGTTGCAAGCTGCCCCATCGTATCCAGTCGCGACGCGTGTGCCAGCTCACGATATTGCTGGCGCATTTGCTGCTCGTAGCGCTTCTGGGCGCTGATGTTCCTGGTGATGGCAAGAACAGCCGTCACGATCCCGTTCGAATCTGTAAGAGGCGCGGCATGGGTTTCCATCCACAACCGGCGGTCCTTAAGTGAGATGATTTCAAATTCCAGTTTTTCGACCGCGCCGGCGAAGACCTTTTCAACGAGGGACCGATAAGCTGTGGCGAAATCGGGCGCCACCAGTTCATACACCGAAATGCCTATCACATCCGACGCCGAACCCGCCTCTACCAGTTGCAGCCCGGCTGGGTTCATCTCCAGAATGGTACCGTCTCTGGAGTGGACTTTAACGCACTCCGGTTCGGTTTCGATGATCTGACGCAGACGCTTTTCATTTTGCGCCAACTGCGCCTGGGCCGCCTTGCGTTGGCAAACCTCGCGTTCAAGCACCGCTTTCGCCTGCCGCAGATGAGCATTCAGCCGCCCAACAAAAATCATTGCGCCCACTGCCAGGACAATAAACGCAGCACAAACAACCGACCAAAGACCCAAACCCAACGACGCCTGATCCACGGATACGCCACCAATCTATTCTATTTTCTAACGCCTCTATTCGGATTTCAAATAACAACTTCGATTGAAGTTCCGCCAAGTCGAGATTCAATTTGAACATCTTATCAGATTACGTTCTGAAGATAACCCAATTCACTTTCAATTCCGAGCGAACCCAAATTACAAAACGAGCTCATAAAAAGAGGGAGCAGGAAAATGCCTGCTCCCTCAGTGGAGCCGGAGTGAAGATTGAGCCTGGGTCAACGCCTACCCGTAAGGGGGGAGAAGGTTAGGCGCCCCACTCCAACGTTGTGGCAAAGGAACCGCTGCTCCTGTTCCAGCAACCAGGACGCAGCACACGGTTCCGCGCTTCAACCAGTTTAGAATGAGATCAACCCGCCAACGGTCACGACATGGAGTGTGTCGAGATCGTCAAAAGCACCAGGCACGCCAGGACCGGACACGCTCGGATCGTAGTTCTTGTAGTTGACCCAGAGCGACATTGCCGCGGCATCAATTTCTTGAACGGCACCGAGACCCCACTGGCGCAACTCACTGCCGCTCACGCCAAAGGCTGTGAGTGATGGATGGTACATATCGTTGCGCACACCATACTCGCCGTATAGAACCGTGTGTCCAAGCGCGTTCCATTTCCGACGCAGGCCAGCCTTCAGATACCAGTTGTCGCCGCTGGGTTGGCCTGCCGTAAGAGCCGCCCCCGTAATGAGGCCGGTGACGTCGGCATATGTGCTGTTGTTATCTTCCACACCATAAGCACCATAGAGGAACAGGCCCGAGGGAACATGCTGCACGTACGCACCAATCTGGAAATATGACGAGTCAAGTCGCACCGGATGGAAAGCCGTAAGGCCAGTGACGACGTCAAATCCTGTAAACTGGGTTTCGTCATTGTGCTGTGAGTAAGCTGCGGTGATCGCAACCTTGATGCCGTTAAACTCGCCAGCATAGCGTGCTGCAACATCCCAAAAGTCATCCTCACCCCAGCTCGCCGATATAGAAAAGCCGCCGAATGTGGGCGAATCATACCGCACTGCGTTTGTTGGGATACCGTCGCAATCACCTGCAATGGGAAGTGCTGTGGAGCCGCACCACATGAGGGCGCCGGTGGGCAGGCCCGTCATATTAGGATCGCCCGGCACTAGGAATTGGGTTCCCCTCCGCGACAGGTTGATCGCCATGCCATCCAGTGGCACCCAATTCGCCATGACCAGCGAACCCGACCCATCAACCAATGCCGCCGCGTGCTGTGAAGCCTGCGGAATGAGGCCGACGCTAACTTGGCCCAGTCGATTGCTCTTCAAGAACCAGTAGGAATACAAGAGGTCCACTGAACCGCTTTGCAAGCCCCCGCCTGAGTTGACGATGTGTAGCGCGGATGGGCCATCATCGCGAAACCGCGAGTTGCCAGCGGTCAACGGGTCAGAAGAATTGACTTCGACCTGAATAACGTAACCAGCCGACCAATCCGGAGAGATTTTTGCTGATCCGGTAAGCTTGAAATGCGAACCCAGCGTTGAGCCCACACCGGTCACGTACGTGTTGCTTGTGGCACCATTGTCGTACCACATCACCTGTTCGGCAACCCAACCCGTGATTGCCAACGACACCTTGCGATTGCCCTTACGTACTGTGGTGGCCTCCAGCTCAGCCACTCTTTCTTCCAGATCCGCACAGCAGTCACCCCCAAGGTCGGCAGCGCTTGCTGCGCCAGTGCCTAACACCGCACCGAGCGCTGCCACACAAACGCAAAGTCTTTTCATCAGATGCTCCCATTGGTCATTCGTTGAGTTTTTATTCCGTCGCCTGGACAGCAAGGCAGTTCCCCGAAAACTAGATTTATAATCGCGACCCCGCAGTACGAATTACATATTCTAAAAGGTGTCACTGCCCCAGAAACGCATTTCATTATTTCTTCAAGAGATGGACTTGACACAAGGCGAAAGAGGTCAAGACTTGGAATATACAAATAATGCTGTGATTTCATCGGTACACAAATAGCGTGAGGGAATAACTCACATCTGAAACACCAATAAAATTCATTTAGAAGATGAATGAAAACGGGTGATCTATTTTAGTTTGCATCGTAATGGGGCTCAAACGGCAAGGCCGCACGGCTTCATTGCGAATCACGCAATAAAGCTTTGCGTGCGAACTTCGGGCGCTTTGCACTCAGTGCGCGCCGTCACGAATGAACAAGTTGAGCATAAACAATAAGCGAAAGCGCCGTGCGCTATATCGGGATCCGCTCACTGCTTGAGAAATAGAATTTATTCAAGTGAGTTTGAAACGTTTTGGCCTTAGCCCGCCTCCCTCCTTGCGGGTCGATCTCGCGCCAGCGCGATGACGGCCGTGCCCTCGTGAGAAAGGCGGGCTAGTCACCAGTCGTCTTCTGGTCGTCACCATCAAGTGACTTCAGGAACGCAACGAGCGCCACCTTCTCGGATGCGGTCAGGTTGAGCTTTGTCAGGTTCGGGCTGGTGCCATTTTGTGCGGCAGCTCCGCTACTGTAATAGTCGACCACGTCTTCAAGCGTAGCAATTGAGCCGTCATGCATGTAGGGCGCAGTTCGCGAAACATCGCGCAACCCGGGCGTCTTGTAAGCCCAGCGATCACTTTCCTTATGCGTGATCTCGAATCGCCCGATATCGTTTTGTGTTTTCTCGCCAAAGCCATCAATTTCCTTCGCAGACATTCTCGTTTCAATGCCTGGCGCCAGCGGTATAACGTAGATGTGGTCATCAAGCATCGAAGCCCGATATCCGATGCCCGTGTTATGGAATTGATGATCGGTAAAAAGCGCAGTTGTCTTGCCAATCAGATGACACGAGTTGCACCGCCCCTTGCCGGTAAAAATATCATAGCCCTTCTTTTCGACATCGTTGAGCGCGTCCTGCTGACCGCCATAGTGCCATTTGTCGAATCGGGAATTACCCGACAGAAGGGTGGCTTCGAACGACGCAATCGCATCAGCAACGGTCTGAACGGCGATACCCTGCCTGGGATAGACACTTTGGAAACGCGCAGGGTAGTCGTCCAGCTTCTCGATATGATCGAGCACATACCCCATGGACGGATTAGCCATCTCATCGAATGCCAGGATCGGAAGCCAGGATTGTAGATCAAGATGCGTCTCGCGCCCGTCGTGGAAAAAGGTCTTCTGATAGACGACATTGAGCAGCGAAGGCGCATTGCGCTTGAGCGTGCGCCCCTCCATGCCGATGGACTTTTTCGATTGCGTAGAGGCGAAGGCATCCTGCTCCAGATGGCACATCGCGCACGAGAGCGTGTTGTTGAACGATAGACGGCGATCAAAGAAAAGTTTTCGGCCAAGCGCGACCTTCTCCGCAGAGAGCGTTGCATAGCGTGCTGGCAGCGACGGCAGTCCGAGCGGAACCTGCTGAATGACGCCACGATCCTCGCCCGCCTCCGCCGCAACATTGCCCAAGTCCACAACCGCTAACAGCACAGCGACCAGAAGCGTAGACCCAATTGCAGCCGTTGCCGCTTTCAATGAACTATGCATCGCTGCCGCACCTCATTTCCCATTGCTCGACGTCTTGGGGAGTTTTCCGGATTCCATTAACAGTGTGCGTATGTCGTTTTCGATAACTTCCGGATCGGCGAAATTGCCCGAGTAAATCTCTCGAACCCATGAAGAGTGGTCAAACAGGTAGAATTTCACCTGATGACTGATCGTCAACTGCAGATTGCCATTGGCATCAACATCACGGCCAGCCGCTTGACCAAAATCATCCAGTATTTGACCGATATAACCATCCGACCATGTTGTCAGGAAATGCCACGGTGCAATCTGTTGCGTGGCGCGGCGCCCGATTGAAAAGATCTCAAGTTGCTCTGGAGTGTCCACTCTCGGATCGAGGCTGATGAGGACAAGCCGCACTTTGCCGTGCAGCTCCTTGTCGTTTTGCACATCGGCATGAACCGACTCAAAGGTCGACCACACAACAGGACACCCTTGCGGGTCTCTGCACGTGGAATAAAAGAAACTCAGAAGCGTAACTTTGCCACTTGTAAAATGCGAAAGGCCGTAAGGTCGCCAGCGGCTGTGCTCCAGCACCCATGTATCGGGCGCCTTGAAAATTCGCGGTAGCGTATAGCTGCCCGCACTTGGAAACTTGGAGACGTCGGCCGCACTCCGTTGAACCACCACCGCAGACGGGAGTCCAATAATGGTGGCCATAACGACAAGAGCGCGGCCGATGCTCAAGAGACAGGAGGAAGCCATGTCGCCTTGATTCTTTGCGTTATTGTTCTCGAACCCGCATTCGGGTCTCGGTCAGAATTACCTAAAATCGGGCAATCGAGAACGTAATCAAAACGGACGTTCAAGTATTGCTGAGTGACGCCCGGTTTCCGGGCGTCACTGTCGGCGCACTAGTTGAGCAGCGACTGATAGACTTCCTTGGTCGATCCGATCGCTTTCGAATTCGGCCGGGCAGAGAATTTCATGTGGTGCGCACGCCCCAGTTTCTCTGCGATGAAGTCGACCTTGAACTGTTCCTTCAACTCCTTGCCGTCCCATGTGAACGCCTTCAGGAACTGATCGTTCTCGTCACCCTTCTTGTCCCAGTTTGCCACTAGCGACGTTGTGAAGTAGACGCGCTTGCCGTCCCAGCTCTGGGAAACCATGTTGACCTGGTTGCCCATCTTCTTGGAATAGACCTGCTTGGGTGCTTCGGGGTTCGATATGTCAAACAAGCGAGACGTTCCATCCATGAACGTGTTCACCCACAAGTGCTGACGATCTGAAGAAATCGAGATGTCGACGGGAAGCGGAATCTTGGCGGGGTCGCCGATCGTTGCCACGTCCTTGGCCACCCATTCGCCCTTGGCGTCTTTACGCACCAGCCACAGTTTCGATGTCAACGCCGTTGCGGTGAACGCCCAGTCATCGCCTGGCCGCAGCGACCAGCGAATCTCCAATGGCGCACCTGGCACATCGAGCACCTTCTTCGGCTTCATCGACTTGACGTCCCAAACAGCCATCGTATTGCCGAAATTCTTCATCGCCTCGGCATCTTTGACCAGCGTTCCCAGGTCCATCATGTAATTGGTCCAGCCGGTAAAGCTCGACGTCAGCATGACATTCTCGTTCGGGTTGATGCCGATGTCATAGCCGTAGCCATCGCCGCCGAGTTCTCCACCCTTCGGCATATCGTGCTTCTCGATAAAATCACCTTGGTTGGAATAGAGCGCTATACCCGTCACCCCCGTGTGGTCTTTGACATTCGAAAGCGCCTGAACAACCATGCGTCCGGGCATGGCGTAGAATGTGTGCGGCCCGACATATCCAGTGACCTCGGAAAAGTCAGATATGGTTTTGTGTAGTTTCGGCTTAGCGGGATCCTGAAGGTCGAAAATAAAGATTTTGTTGTCGTCCAAGCGGCCAGCCCACAGGAAGCGGCGGTCATCGGTAAAGCCTGTGTGGTGTGCTTCACCCCTGCCACCGACGGAGACTGAACTAATTACTTTTCCGAAGTTTGCCGAACCCGGTTCAACATCAATGGTTACGAGTTTATCCGACTCATCGCCAAGCCCCGGCATGCCGAGCGTCCACACGTGCAGGAACTCTTCCTGTCCATTGATAAGAGCTGTCGTGAAGGGCGAATTGCAGGTCTCGTCTGCCTTCGCCGCAGGTAGTCCCCCGCCAAGGAGTAGCGCTGCAGCGCAAGCCCCTAATATTAGTGTTCTCCTCATCGCAGATTCCTCCTTTTATACGGCGCTCGAACGGCAACTTTACGCGCCTTGGTTATGATCATGTATTGAGGAATGCTAAGCTGCGGGGCACCGCGCGTGAAATTCTATTTTCAAATGCTATAGATAAATTTGACCAATAAATTGGCGCAACGCGCATTTGTTGAGCTATATTGTGCCTATTCGCGGACATCTAATCCCACACGACACCAACTGCCCAGAAAATGACCTTGTGTCAGGACCCATAGCAGCGATGAACCTGCAACAGCTAAAGTACGTCCTTGCGGTAGAGGAAGAGGGATCGTTCGTCGCCGCGGCGGCGCGGTGCGCCAACACGCAACCAACGCTTTCAAATGCGATTGCGCAACTGGAAAGCGAACTCGGCCACAAGATATTCAATCGCACAACCCGGTCCGTAAAACTGACGGCCTTTGGTGAGTCGCTGTTGCCGGTTATCCGGGAGATACTTTCGGGTATCGCGCGCATCGCGGAGCTGGCCGATCGTCATGGCCAAGGTGCCACTGGCACGATAAAGGTCGGCTTCTCACCCGTCGTCGGCATTGAACAGGCAACAGGGGTTTTGCTTCGTTTTACGAAACAACATCCAGAAGTTTCCGTCGTCTATCGGGAGGAAAATCTCGACGATCTGTGCAAGCTCCTGCGCAATCAGCAACTGGATCTGGTTATCGCACCCGTCGACTTGCGATCCCCGGATCTTACAGACTGTGTCTACACACTCATCCAGAGAGATCCCCTGCTCTTCGTTCCCAACCAGTCGCATGAGAAAAAATGGTCGGAGTGCACGCAAGTCAATCTCGGCGAGCTTGCCTCGGAAGAGTTTGTACTCGTACCCGATGCATGCGGTCTCACGCGGGTCACCAAGCGGCATTTCAAGGATGAAAATATATCGCTGCACCGCTATCCGGGCGAAGCAAGCAGCTATCGTGTCGTCGGCGAATGGGCCGCATTGGGATTGGGCTCGGGTATTCTACCGGCCTCCAAGGTCGAAGTGGATTTGGCCGGTCGCACAGCAATACCGATCGTCAACAACGAACGGCCGGTAACGATTGATTATTTCGCATTCGGCAAGCCAAACACCGTCACGCGCGAACTGTTTGCAGAACTTTGGCAAAGCCTGATCGAAGCGCACCCCGAATCTGAGGTACAGCAGGTGCCGCAAATGGCTCCCCGTTTGAGCAATAGAGCCTGACCATAATTATTGGGCGGGGTTTCGCCGCCGCGCCAGCAACCTACACCCCGTTCGGCGAGGGTGTCACCCATGTCTTAGGTACGTTCTGTTACCCATGTCTCCGGACTGGACAAACGAAAAGATGGTGCCGGCTGAGGGACTCGAACCCCCGACCCCCTGATTACAAATCAGGTGCACTACCAACTGTGCTAAGCCGGCGTTTTGGCCAGTTACTGGCCATCTGCGATGCCTTCATTACGGAAATTTCCGGTTTGGGCAGGTGCAGGCGCTCTTCATACTCGCTTCGGTACCGTTTCGCCAACCCCTTGCGATATTCGGTCTCCAGGGCCGCCAATCGGCCGCCTGGCCGCCATCTGGTGAATGAAGCCAATTGTTGTTGAGTCCGGAGGCAAAGAGGCTAGCGAAAGCGGGAGGCCCCCCGGCTTTCGCTAGCTTTTTGGTTTGGTCGCATTTTCTGCGACGAACCGGTGTCCACTTCGTCGGAAAATGCTGTGAACGACCACCGGCTAAAGCCGGTGGCTTCAGGTTACGGCTCAAAGCCGGATCGGTCCGCCCTACGGCGGACTATACGACCTTGAAGTCATCGTCAGGCTCGGGCGGCTTCTGGTTCTTGATGTAATCCATCCACATTTCATCGGTCACGTTTCCACTTGATGACACCCAATAGCCCCGCGCCCACAAATGTTGCCCCCAGTAGCGCTTACGCAGGCTTTTGAACTCCGACAGAAGCTTGTGAGAGCTTTTGCCTTTCAGATACTGTACCGCACGGGAAACCGACAGGTTCGGCGGTATCGATACCAGCAAGTGGACATGATCCCGATTGATCGCACCGGCGTGGATTTGCATCTCGTGAGCACGTGCGATCTCCCGCACAAGCTCACGACAGCGAAGTCCCACATCGCCACCCAAAATCTCATAACGATACTTCGTCACCCAGACCAAATGATACTTGCAGTCCCATACCGTATGACTGCCACGTTTGTAGTTCTCCATCCCCGGATGCTACGCATCCTGTCGCCTGAAGGCGAGGGGTTTACCGATCCCCTATAAGAGACTCTAAAAGTCCGGCGAACTTGGGGATTTCATGGATCTAAGTACGCAATGAATGGAAGCTTCCACAAATTGCTGGTCAACCCGGTGACGCGCTTTCTGATCGTCGGCGCGGCGGCAACTGTTACCCAATTCGCAATTCTTATTGTTCTTGTCGAATTTGCCAACGTTCCAGAGATTGCTGCGTCCGTTTTGAGCTATGGCGGTGGCGCTGTGTTGAATTATGCCCTGAACCGCAGTTTCACGTTCCGCTCAAACGCGGCGCACCGAACGGCTGTGCCGCGTTTTGCCCTGATGGTCATCACGGGCCTGACGCTCAACACATTGATTTTCACCCTTCTTCATTCTGTCGGGCTTTATTACATCCTGGCCCAAGCCATCACTACACTGACTGTCCTGATATTCAATTACACGGTGGCTTCCAGGTGGGTATTTGTCGGGCAGGACCGCGCCAGGGACGAGCCTTGAAGTCGCGTGTTACCGAAATGCCGACGGCGCGCCTTCACGTTTTCGTCGTTCTGTAATGGCCGCCAGATAAACCACCTGCTAGTTTGCATTCCGATCCGATGGAATCGGATCGGCGCTCTAGTTTCTTGTTTGGTCGCATTTTCTGCGACGAACCGGCGTCCACTTCGTCGGAAAATGCTTGTCTTTTTGGTTTGATCGCATTTTCTGCGACGAACCGGCGTCCACTTCGTCGGAAAATGCTCTAGGCTTTGGCGCGCACATGCAACGCAACAATGCGGCAAGGTTAGAGAGGTCTTTACCGGTTGCTGCTATTGTTTGTTTTAAGACTACCCTTCAAGCACCAATCCTGGAGCGTTACCGAGTTATGCGTATCAAGAGCATTTTGACGGCACTTGCAGTGCTGTTTGCCATCGCCGTTGCCGTGCCCCAGCAGGCCTCGGCTGGCTTGTTCCGACATGACGGTGAGCGCGTTGCCACGCATCGTGTGCACCGCAAGCACCACCATCATCATCGCCGCCACCATCATCGTCACCACCATTATCGCACCCACGCGGCAGATCCCTATCACTACCGGTACGAGAAGCGCCGTTATTATCCGGCTTACAATTCCGGTTATTGGATCCCGGCACGGCATTATCGCAGGGCCCGCAAGAGCTACCGTTTGCCGCCCTACTACCAAGCTTGGGGATATCCAAAGCGCGTCTACAATTGCAAACACCGCCGTCACGGTTGCAAGCTTCACCGGCACCACCGCCGGCATCATCACCACCGGCATTGGTGAGGCGCTGCCTTCGTCTTGCCAAGTGCAGGTCATGAAATAAATGCACAGGCTGACCCACAGCACACGGGTTGGCCTGTTTGCATTTCTTCAATCAGACGTTCTGTGATTGCGTTCACATTCACGTCGGGTGACATGCCTGGCTTGTAGCGCTATGGATGCCGTATGGCGCTGCTTCAGTTCATAAAGGTAATGAGGGGTTGGCGGCATCTGCGGGATACACGAGTTGCGAGGGTTTCATGTCGCACCGATTCTTTCCAAGGACACTTCCCGGACAAGGCAATGCGCCCAGCCTGCTGGAATTTCTTGCCCTGCACTGTGCTCTCGGGGTCGCCTTCGGAATCCTCTTTGCCGCCGTCCTGATCCTGATAGATCTGGGTGGGATCAAGGGCCTACTGGTTGAAAGCTCCGACCCATTTGTTCCGATGCTTCTGCTTTTTGCGTCCTGCGCGCTAACCTTCGGTGCTCTCAAAATGGGCGTTGCCATCATGTCGCTGCCGTTGGAAGCGCCGGATGAAGACGATAATGGCGAAGAACCGCCCGAGCCGCGTCAGCCCCGTATTTGAAGGCGGCAAGTGACCGCCCTTTTCAATAACATCCCATTTCACTCAATTGCGCGCCCGCCGCCGCATCGCCGACAAATGTAGCGCGACGGCTGCGGCGTTTGACACATTCAGGCTGGCGAGCGTCTCGGTCGTGCCTATCCGGCAAACTGTCGAACAGGTCTCACGCGTGAGTTGCCTTAAACCCTTGCCCTCAGCCCCAAGCACGAAGGCAATTGGCCCGGTGAGCTGATGGTCTTCCAGAAGCGTTTCGCCTTCGCCGTCGAGCCCAATTACGGTGATACCTGCGGCCTTGAGTTCTTCGATTGCCCGGGCGAGGTTCTGGACCAGCGCCACCGGTATCAACTCGAGTGCGCCCGATGCCGATTTGGCAAGCGTGCCATTGAGGGGTGGCGAGTGACGCCGCGTTGTCATCAGTCCTGCTGAGCCAAAAACGGCCGCTGACCGCATCACCGCGCCAACGTTGTGGGGGTCGGTAACCTGATCCAGGATTATTACCGGCGCGCCGCTACCAGCGGCGGCGATGAGTTCTGAAATTTCCTGCTCGGCCAGCGCCTCGACCTCCGCAGCAACACCCTGATGCACCGTTTCGGCGCCAAGAAGCCTGTCGAGATCCTTCGGCCTGACACGCTCGACGGCCAGCCCGCGTTCAGCAATGGCCTCTGACAGTCGATTTTCCGCGTTCTCGGTCGCCATTATGCGCGTGAACTTTCGTTCCGGGTTGGCAAGGGCTGCGGCAACAGCGTGAATGCCGAAGATCACGATAGGGTCGTCCCACCCCGCACGGCCCGCCTTGTCTGAACCACCTCGTTGCCCATCATGCCTTTTCGGCGCGCCTTTGCTTGGACGTCCGCTTCGTCCGTGGTTTTGTGAGCCGGGCTTGCGCGGCCGGGAAACACGCGGTTTATCAGACGAAGAAGCCATGATTGTCCTTGGCCATGATTGTCGTTGGGATGAGCCGGGGCCGGTATTGCGCGCCACATACCGGCCTGCTTTACGGCAAGGCAGCACCGATTGCCATAGCGCCTAACGTGGCGTCGCGCCTTAGTTGATCGATGTTGCGGCATGCTGGGTATCAACTAAGGCGCAATAAACGCCACACTAAGCCAATGATTTTGCTAGAGCGCATTCCGATCCGATGGAATCGGATCGGCGCTCTAGCTTCTTGTTTTGTCGCATTTTCTTCGACGAACCGGTATCCACTTCGTCGGAAAATGCTCTAGTGGCAGGCATTTCGCACGCAGACACGAATGGCCTGACGATGGTGCGAGAGGCATGCGCGACTGATAATTCCTTTGTCGGATCATAGGCCTTCGGTCCAAACCGGCTGCGGACATGGGCCTGGAGCCCGTCCCGGATTCATTGAATTTCTAACGGGTTCTTTGCTCTGAAAGTCGATAGGTTTTTCATGGCCAACCTTTACACTCATCGCCTAAACATGTTCCAGGCGCGCAATTCCCACGCAAATCATGGCAAAAGACATGCCGTCTTGGTGTTTCGACAGGCCATAAGGGATTGACAGTCCGCCCTTCGGCTCGCATAAGACGGTGCTTGCCCCGCGGCGCTCTGCGGGGCGATTTCGTTTGGGTCTTATGGGCCTTGGACCGCTTCTGGCGGAACTGGAGGGGTGCCCGAGTGGCTAAAGGGGACGGGCTGTAAACCCGTTGGCTATGCCTACGCTGGTTCGAATCCAGCCCCCTCCACCAGAACCGTCCTGCAGTATGATCCAAGGCACCGGCCAAGTGGTTAAGGCCCGGCGAACATGCGGGTGTAGCTCAATGGTAGAGCAGCAGCCTTCCAAGCTGAATACGTGGGTTCGATTCCCATCACCCGCTCCATTTTTCACTTGTCCAGCCCGGAGGCATGGGTAGGCGGCTCTTTGCTTAACCCAACAGCGGCTGCGCACTTGGAGCGCGACAGCGTGTGGTTGCGCCTCAGCACTTCCTCATTCGGTTGTATATGGCCTAGGCGCTCCCTCGCCGATGGAATAGATGGTCCACGGCCCGTCTTTCACTCCGGGCATTCCTGGCGATCCTTGCGGCATACCCGGCAGGGCAATGCCGCGAATTGCTGGGCGTTCGGAAAGAAGTTTGCGCACGGTGCGCACCGGGACGTGCCCGCTCACCACATACCCGTCAATGAAACTGAGGTGGCAGCCCTGGAAGTCTTTTGGAATACCTTCGCGCCTGCTCATGGCTGCAAGTTCGCGGGTCGGCTTAATGGTCACCTTGAAGCCGTTCTGGCGGAGGTAATCGGCATAATCCTCACAGCAGCCGCACTGAGGTCTCTTGAAGATCGTGACATCCTGCGCCGCTGCTGCATTGACGAGAAATCCAAAGGCAGCGCCGGTGATCGCACCAACCGCCAAAATCACTGCTAGAGCGCTTTTCGATCCGATGGTATCGGATCGGCGCTCTAGCTTTTTGGTTTCGTCGCATTTTCTGCGACGAACCGGTGTGCACTTCCTCGGAAAATGCTCTGGTATTGGCTTCATTTCGTTCTCCGTCGCGTTTCAATTCGTGTCCGTTGCGGTTGTTACACAACGCGTACGACACCCATCATGCCGGCGGCCTGGTGTTCGAGGATGTGGCAATGGAACATCCAGTCACCCGGGTTGTCAGCAACGAATGCGATTTCCACACGCTGGCGCGGGGCCATAAGCACGGTGTCCTGCCATTCACGGTGCACGGTCGGATTGCCGTTGCGAGAGATCACCCGGAACGAATGACCGTGCAGGTGGATGGGATGATGCCACGCGGTATCATTCCGCATGTCGAGGATGTAGCTGCGGTCCTTTCGCAACGTCACGAGCGGATCCATCACGTGGCCGGTAGCGGCAACACCGTTGACGAGCCACATCTTTCCACTGCGCATCATCTCCATCATGTTGATCATGCCACCACCGCCCTCACCCATCATCATTCCGCCCATCATGCCGCCGTTGAAACGCACCTCGTGGCGTTCGGCAGTAGCGATGTCGGGCTCCGGCATGGTGTTGGCAGCGAGCGCAATTTCGCTGTCGAGCGGCGTGTCACGCAGCACGCTCTCGGCGTAGGCGAAATCAATCAGCCTGTACTCCAGACGGCGGTAGAACGGATCGGTGATCGTATAACGCTTGCCAGGTGCACCCATCATGTCGATGACGAGGTCCGCGCGCATGGCGGGTCCGAGGACGACCAATTCGTCGGCCGGCGCGTGTGGTGTCACAGGTTGGCCGTCGAGCGCGATGACGCGTGGCTGATGGCCGGCGAAACGCAGTGCAAAAATCCGCGCATTGGCGGCATTGATGAGGCGCAGCCGGATGCGCTCACCGCGCCTCACGTCGAAGGTCTCGGGCACGTGGCCGTTTATCGTCACGGTATTGCCCACCCGGCCGTTGTGAGCCGCATCGTGGCGGTTGCCAAAGTCGGATGCGATCTGCGCGTCGCGTTCCAGGCGCCAGTCGTCGAGTACCCAGGTCACTTCGCGATCGACGCTTATGGGGTTGTGTTCCTCGACGATCAGCGGGCCGTATAAGCCTCGTCCAATCTGTTCGGAACTGCGCTGATGGGGATGATACCAATAGGTTCCAGCGTCCGGCACATCGAATTCATAGGTGAACCTGCCCCCAGACGCTGGTATGGGCGCCTGCGTCAGATGCGGCACGCCATCCATGGCGACCGGCACGCGCAGCCCGTGCCAGTGAACGGTCGTTTCCTCGTCGAGAGCATTGTTAACGTCGATGCGCAGGCGATCGCCCTGCCGGACCCGGATTTCCGGTCCCGGAACACGTCCGTTATAGGCCCACACACGCGTTGCCGGATGCGGTGCCGGAGCAATCTGGCTGAGGGCTTGCGTACTGGTTTCGAGCGCAAATTTTTTGACCGGCGTTGCGCTGAGAGCCCAAGAGGGTAACGCTGCGGCAGCGGCCGTTGCGCCACCGACAAACAGCAGATCGCGACGCGAAAGCATGGCGCGTTGTGGCTTTGGCATGATGACATTACCTGATCAATTTCTCATAAGCGAACATTGTACACGGACACCGACCAACGCAACGACAGTGGCGCACTGCCAGCCGGCATTTGTCGCTGTCCTGCCGATCGGCAGTCAGTGCATCAGGAAACGTGCTTGGGAGGGAAAGGATCGGGTGGCGCTCGCCAGCCGGCCATGCCGGTCTTTCGAACAGGTATCAAGGCGACGCTATCGGCCGGTGGGACATCCGCAAGGTCTGCCGCTGGTAGAGCCACGGATGCGAAAACACAATGGGACGTGCAGGCTATTGCGCTTGCATCACATCCATTTGCCTCACAACCATCCGTACAATTCGTACAGCCGCCGCCGGACTCCATGAACGCGGACATCTGAATGTCCATCTGCGCGGCTTGGGTGAACTGCACAGTGTATTCAGCGACAAAAGCTGCGACCAGCAGGATCACAATATATTTCGCCCAGGTCCTCATAGCATTTCGTGTACGCCTGCCCGGCACGGCGGTCCAGTGAACTTTTCGTCAAGCGCGGGCCTTGAGATGTGGATGTCGATGCGCACCCATTCATGCGCGATAAGTCCGCTCTCGATTACTCGCCACGATTGACGGCAAGCCAAAAACAGCCGCTGGAGGCTCAGCAGCCGAAGCTGTGACCCGGCTGGCTGCCCACGCTCAATCGCCAAGCATCCCACCGATCATCGCCTCGCTCATCACCTCCAGGTGGCTGTTATCCTCATTGACAAATTCTGTTCGTGCGTGAAGGAATGGAATGGCTTGAAACTGGTCATCATCAACGCGTCATCGTGAAGTTGATGCAGCAACAGCCCAGCAATCCGCCTGACAATTTCGCCCTGCTCCCCCTTCGCAGGCAACTTCCAGTTGGCTTTAGCATTTGACTGGAGTTGCGTTTGCAAATCGTTTCGATTTGCAGCGATAGGGCTCAAAAGCCACCGATATAGCGCTAATCGAAACTTCACCACTTTTTCCTAAAACTAGCGGGAATGTGGAGGACATGATGTCATCTTTGTGTGAAGCCAAATTGACGGTTGCGGACGTCTACGAAAGCGGCCAATCGTTTTCATTTCGCGCGCGCCAAAGGCGCTTTTCTTTTATCCGCGAAATGATTGAACGAATCATTGCAAGAAAAGGGCACTGCCGTATCGCCGATATAGGTGGGACGCAGTATTACTGGCGCATTGCGCAAGATTTCCTGCCACGGCCCGATGTTGAAATACACCTGATAAACCTGGACCACACGCCGGCCGGTCATGGATTTGTTTCTGTCGCTGGCAATGCTTGCGAACTGCAGAACCTGGATGACAATTCATTCGACCTCGTCCACTCCAATTCTGTCATTGAACACGTCGGCTCCTGGGAACAGATGACCCGAATGGCGCACAATGTAAAACGGCTTGCGCCAGCCTATTATGTGCAAACACCCAACTTCTGGTTTCCGATAGAGCCGCATTTTCGCGTGCCATTCTTCCAATTCATGCCGGAGCAATTGCGCTATCGCATCTTGATGAATTTCAATTGCGGATTTGGCGGACAGAGAAAAACTGTGTCCGACGCAATGCGCGCGGTACAATCGTCCAACTTACTTGAAACGCGACAGCTTCGAGAACTCTTCCCTGATGCGCAAATCAAACGCGAACGTTTTGGCCCGTTTACCAAATCATTGATGGCGGTGCGCGATGGTGAGACACCGCAAAGCTCGTTGCTATAGAATAACGGCAGCAGAATAACGGCAGCGTTGCAGCCCGCAGCGTCGCCGGGCGTTGCTCACGTCACCGAGGTTTCGTACCAATGCCGACACCTCAATCAAGTTCTCATGCGCTCTAGCTTCTTGGTTGGTCGCATTTTCTTCGACGAACCGGTGTCCACTTCGTCGGAATATGGTCCAGCGACGGCTTACGAACGACGGCTTACGGACTTGCGATCCCATGCCTACTGGCTCTGGTTCGCACAAAATGCATTTTGCCGCCCCCCGTGTTTGCCGTCCCCAGTGTGTGTTCTCCCAACGAAAAAAGACTTGCATCGTTTTTTTCTACCGACTACTTTGCATTTCAAAGTTCTATGGGAAACCTATGAGTGATCTCCACAAAGCTCTCGCCGACATTGGCAACATTCGCGTCCAATTGGCCGCCGGAACGATGTTTCGAGGCTTCGGGCCCGCCGTCATCGCCGCCTCTGGCGGTCTAGCGATCATGGCGGCAACGGCACAGTGGGCCGGACTGTTGCCGGCCGGCGATGCCAATGGCTTTCTTGTGGTCTGGATTTTCGTCGCTTTGATCGCGGCATTTTTCATCGGCGTCGAAATGCGGGCGCGATCTCGCCGCCGGCATGCCGGCCTTGCCGATGCGATGTTGATGGGCGCCGTCGAGCACTTTCTGCCGTTCGGCGCTGCCGGCGCAGTAATTGCTGCAATTCTCATGCGAAACGCTCCTGATCTGGCGTGGCTGTTGCCGGGCCTATGGCAAATGCTTGTAGGGCTGGGATTGTTTGCTTCGGTACGGTTTCTACCGCGCACGGTCATCCTTGCCGCCGCATGGTATCTGCTTGCGGGCACCGCCGTGCTGGCGTTTGCCAGCGCATCACGCTCGCTTGGTCCATGGGATATGGGACTGCCATTCGGTATAGGCCAGTTACTGCTCGCCGCCATACTTCACATCGCCGAAGGAGAGGCTGATGGCCAAGAAGACAATTGAACAAGCACCCTTTGCCTACGATGGGCTGGACCGCGTGCTGCACGAAAAGGCGCGGCTTGGGATCATGACGTCGCTCATTTCGCAACAAAACGGTCTTGCATTCGCAGACCTGAAGCAACTGTGCGGCCTGACCGACGGCAACCTCAGTCGTCATCTTCAAGTGCTGGAGGACGCGGGCGTCGTGGAAATTACGAAAACGTTCGAGAAACGCCGCCCGCTTACGACGTGCCGCATTACAGCCTCAGGCCGTCGCCGGTTTCTCAAATACATCGAGGAACTCGAAAAGGTCGTCCGCGATGCGTTTTCCGAAGAAGCCCCTTCACGGACTGGACGGACGCGGCTGAAACCGGCTTGACCAAGTCACCAGGAGGCAGCGCTTAGGCACCGGCCCGCCACGCGATCTGTCAGCACCCCTGTCCTGCGCTAGAGCGCATTGCGATCCGATGGAATCGAATAGGCGCTCTAGTTTCTTGTTTGGTCGAATTTTCTTCGACGAACCGGTGTCCACTTCGTCGGAAAATGCTCTAGGCTCGCACAACCTTCAACCAACGTAAACAGAACCGCCATGAAACATTCAAACATACCCAATAACTTTGCAATAACAAGTATTCTTGAAACCAAACCAAATCCCGAACTCCACGTCGCGATCATCATGGATGGCAATGGCCGCTGGGCGACACATCGCGGACTGCCGCGCCCGGCCGGCCATGCGGCAGGCGTGAAGGCTTTACGCAGCGTTACAGCCGCCGCACCCGCACTGAGAATTTCCACGCTGACCGTTTATGCATTTTCTTCGGACAACTGGCGCAGGCCTCAAGCCGAAGTCTCGGCGCTTATGGGTCTTTTGCAGACCTACTTGAAGAAGGATGTCTGCAACCTTGTTCGCCAAGGCGTGCGGCTGCAGGTGATCGGCCGCCGCGACCGCCTTCCGCCTGGCGTTTGTGCTGCAATTGGGAAAGCCGAAACCGCAACCAAATCGGGAACGAGGCTGCTTTTGCGGGTCGCCATAGATTATTCAAGCCGCGATGCAATTCTCGCCGCCGCGACTGCGTTTTCATCTGCCTGCACTGAAGGCAAAACACCTGGTGCATCAAGCCACGTTTTCGCTCGTCACCTCTCCGGCCCGGATGCCCCGCGCGACGTCGATCTTCTCATCCGGACAGGCGGGGAGAAACGGTTGTCGGACTTCCTGCTTTGGGAAGCAGCCTATGCCGAGTTGTATTTCACCGACACGCACTGGCCTGACTTTGATGGCGGCGGCTTGGCTAGGGCCATTGAAGAATTCCGGATGCGGGATCGTCGCTTTGGCGGCCTGCCTGAACAATCCAGATCGATAGAGGCACGTCAACCTGCTGCACGACTACAGCTTGTGAAGGCCGATGAGCAAGATGGCATGGCGCCGGTCAGAGGTGCGTCATGAGCACTACAGTAGCCGCACGAACTCGCTCAGATTTCACAAGGCGGCGTTTAAGCTGGACCCTCGCCGGTATCGCTCTCGTTTTTGCGGCGTTGATCCTGGCCGTCGGTCCTCTTTTATGGCTCGTGAGGACCTGGCAGGAACCCGCTTACGATTCTGATGGGTTCGTTGTTGCGGCCTTGGTCGCCTTGCTCGGTCTGTGGTCTGTTTTCAGCCCGGTCATTGCAAATTCACGTCCGGCTCCAAGGCATGCCGTCTGGCTATTGCTTGCCTCGGGGTTGGTTCGACTGGCAGGACAAGTAACGGCCATCAATGTGCTGGGTGCGCTGACGCTTATCGTAGATCTTTACGCACTGGGCGTATTGACCCGACTGGACCAGCGCCAGCGCGCAATTTCTCCTGGATGGCTGGCGGTTGCTTTTGCCTTCTCATTGCCGCTTGAGCGCATTCTGCAACGCGCGCTCGGCTACGGCTTGCAGCAAATCTCTGCTGATGGGGCCTGCCAACTCTTGTCAGGCATTTATGGCAATGTCTCGTGCTCGGGGGTACGCATCATCATTGCCGGCCGCGATGTACTCGTCGACCTGCCCTGTTCGGGTGCGCGCACGCTTTTGTTGACTGCACTTGCCTTCGCACTCGCCTGCGCACTCATTCGACCGAACTGGCGCATGGCGCTGACGGGTGCACTCCTCACCCTTCTCGTTGCACTTCTCGCTAACATTCTACGCATCACTGTTCTGGCAATCGGCATTGCATTTCCCGAAACACTTGGCGGGATCGATGTAATGGCGCAGCCTTGGCACGACACGATAGGCTATGCAGCCATGCTTCTTGGCCTGGCACCGCTGGTCCTTTGGATTCGTTACGCCGGACGCCCAACTCCGATCGCCGCATCGGCACAAACTGACGCAGCGCCAAAGTTCAGCGTGAACCGTGAGCTGCGTGTTGGCGCTTTTGACGGACTGATCGCAAACGCGCACCTGACTGGTGGGCGTGCGGTGCTATTGGCTGGCGCCGCGCTGTTCGTCGCGGTCGTCATCGTCAATCTGCCGCGCAAGGCGATCGACGTGGCAAACACCGATCTCACGCTTTCCGCACCCGCCTGGCTGCTCCAGCACCGCGCGCACCAACAACCTCTGACTGCGAGCGAAGCAAGTTATTTCACCGCGTACGGCGGCACAGCGGTCAAGGCCAGCTATGGGCAGAGCAGCCTCCTGTTGGTGCGCACAAGCTCACCACTGCGCCACCTGCATGCGCCCGACGAATGCTTGCGTGGCCTGGGATTTACAGTCGATTACAGGGGCCTCTCGTTCGATCCTGTTGAGACCGCGCACTATCACGCAACCGCGCCGGACGGCACAACATACCGTGTCGATGTGACGTTTGCCTCCGACAAGCGGCACGCGACAGGCTCTGTTGCTACCGCTGTTTGGCACTGGCTGCGCGGCGACGCACGGCAATGGACGACAATTGAGCGCATCTCACCGATGACAATATCATTGGCGGAACATCGCGCGTTTTCCGCAGCAGCACTTTTCAGCCTTGGCATCGAGCCAGTAGCAGCCCGCATCGCACCTGCTGGCGCGCCTGCTGCGCCAATTCTTTTTCCAGAACACGCACCGCCCCACGTGCCCACTTCCAATCCCTTAACGACGAAAGGATGAGTTCTTATGCTGCGTATTCTTATCAGGTTGCTGACGCCACTTTCCCTCGGCGTCCAATTCACAGCCATTGCTGCTTTCACAACGATGGCAGCATCCGCACCTGTTCCCGATGATATTGCCGGTGAAGTCCAGGCCCACGTCAACGGCAAGATCATCTCGTTCCCCTCACTCAAGACCGACGTTACCGCCGATATTCAAGGCGATCTTGCTGCCGTTACGGTCGTGCAGACTTTCATAAATCCGACCAGCCAACCGCTCAACGCGACGTACCTCTTCCCACTCAACAAGGATGCCGCCGTGCATGCCATGCAGATGCAGGTTGCGGATGAAATCATCGAGGCGCGCATAGCCAAATTCGCCGATGCCCGCAAGACGTTCGAAACCGCCAAGAACGAGGGTAAAGCTGCTGCACTGCTTGAGCAGAAGCGTCCCAACATGTTCACCCAGAACGTCGCCAACCTCATGCCAGGCGTACCAATCGTAGTTACGCTCAAATATGTGCAGACAGTCCCGCGTGTTGATGGTGCCTACGAACTTGTCGTGCCCCTTGTCGTCGGCCCACGCTATCACCCCATCCAACGGCCGAATGTGGTGGCACGAGCAGCCGGCATACCCATAGCGGACGACGCTGGCTCAACGCCGGCGGCGCCTGCGGCCAACGGCGTCTGGCGTTTTTCGCCCGCGCCCGCGTATCCACCGGTCAACGGCCTTACGGCACCGCCGACGGCCGTCGATGAGGACCGCGTCTCGCTCAAAGTCAATTTGACGGCAGGCGTTGCGATCGAAGATGTCACGAGCACCACGCATGCGATTAGAGCAACAGGGGATAGCAACAGCAAAACACGTAGCCTTACGCTTGCTGGCGGCCGGACCATAGACAACCGCGATTTCATCGTGCGCTACACGCTGGCTGGCACGGCTATTCAAGCCGGTCTGCTCGCTCACAAGGATGAAACCGGCGGCACGCTATCGCTGCTCATAGAGCCGCCCGCAGTATCTGACGCTGCCACGGTAACGCCGCGCGAAATGATTTTCATACTCGACACGTCCGGATCGATGAATGGCGAGCCAATCGAAGCGAGCAAATCGTTCATGGCGCAGGCTTTACGCATGCTCAGGTCCGATGACTATTTCCGCATCATCCGCTTCTCATCAAGCGCATCGGAGCTTTCCGCAGGGCCGATCCCGGCGACGCCGGCCAATCTGCGTGCAGCAGTCTCTTTCGTCAATGACCTTCAAGCCAACGGAGGCACGGAAGTCCTCGCAGGCCTTCGCCTGGCGTTTAACAACCAGCCCCTGCCCGGCACGCACCGCATGCTTGTGTTTCTTTCAGACGGCTACGTCAGTAACGAAGCGGAAATTCTAAATCTGGTCGCAGCAGGAATTGGTAACGCCCACACTTACGTCTTGGGTGTCGGCACAGGCGTCAACCGCTATCTACTCGCCGAAATGGCGCATCAGGGTCGCGGGTTCATGCGCATCATCGATCCCACGGAAAAAAGCGAGGAGGCTGCTGTCGCCTTTGCAAAACGGCTAGACGCCACACTGATGACGGACCTGACAATCGACTGGGGTGATCTTGCGGTTGCCGATGTGACGCCAGCCAAATTGCCGGACCTTTTTGCCGGCGACTCGCTTCGCGTCCAGGCGCGATACACGAAGGGCGGCGAGCATGTGATCAACATCAAGGGCAAGATACGCGGACAGGAAGCAACGCTGCCCGTCAAGCTCTCGCTGCCGGATGAGGCAACAGGAGAAGATACGCGCGCCGTACCGCTCATTTGGGCGCGGACCAAGATTAAAGATTACATGCGTATCTTGATGACGCCCGAACCGCTAAGACATGGTACGCACTCCAATGCAGCGATTGAGGACGCGATTACCAAACTTGGCCTTACCTATCACCTGGCAACGCAGTGGACATCATTCGTGGCGGTTGCAACGAAGGTGCTCAATCCAGCACCAGCAACAACCCAAGATACCGATATAAACCTGCCTAAGGTAAAAGGTGTTGGGGAAGGTGCCTATCCGCCTAACGGAAAACAGCAACCTAAACTGCCCCAGCCGCAGCATCGTCTGCCGCCACAGCAACGCGCCGCCAATCCGTTTGTGCAGACGATTGCACAATCGCAACATACGTTCGGCGGATCATCAACACCGGAGCCTGAAACGCTCGGCGGGCTTGCCATCATCATATTGGGCCTGCTGACGGCGATACGTCGCCGGCGCGTTCAACTGGCCTAGTGGCCGAAGCAAAACCAACCTGGACCAAAATCGAAATGTCTCTTCCTTCGCCAAGTGGTCATGGGCTGCAAAGCCCATGACCAGGCATTGACGATGGCGATGGCATGGCGAAAAATGCCAAAATTGGTGCGCTCTTTACGGTGTCGTTTTGGGCAACGCGCCTTTGATGAAGCCATAAGCATTTTGTTTCTGACGAAATTAACGCCGTTTGCACGCACAAATTGCCCGTTTCTTGCGCAAGCCCACCTGCGAAAAGCTGCCTTGGATCCGTCTCTCAAGTGGGTGCGACGGTTCTGCGCACGATCAAATGCAGACAGTCACGAAGCGGCTAAGGTAGTCTAACTGCCACCTCTATTTTGCAGAGCCTGAAACGCTAAGGATTGGCGCATTTGCGCTGAGCCGCCTGCAGCAACAATCCGGATTGGTACGAACATGGACATGAGCCCCTCTGAAGCTGGCAAGCGGACGGCACCGCCTGTTTTCGAATTCGGCCGTTCTTTGATGGGCGGTTACGAAGTGCTTTTTTCTGATGTCTGGGGCGTACTGCATGACGGTGTCACAGCCTACAACGAGGCCACAGACGCGCTGGAGCGTTTTAGGGCGAAGGGCGGCACTGTCATTCTGGTTTCGAATGCGCCGGTTCCAAGCATGCGTGTCGCTGAGATGCTGGCGGACAAGAAAGTGTCGCGCGGTGCGTGGGATGCAATTGTATCGTCTGGTGACATTGCGCTTTCGCACATTGATGCCTGCGGCTTTGAACGGCTGCACTGGATTGGTCCAGTCGACCGTGACAAAGCCCTTTTCGACAAGATGCACTGGCCCTCTGAGCCCCTGGAAACCGCCGACGCTATTTTGTGCAGCGGTCTTGACGACGACATAAACGAGACTGCAGAGAGTTATCGGGCGCGCCTTGAAATTGCACTTGGCCGGAACCTGCCGTTCGTTTGCGCGAATCCCGATCTCGTGGTTGACGTGGGAGGCAGGCACTACCCATGCGCCGGAGCGATTGCCGATCTTTACGAGGAAATGGGCGGCCCGGTGTTCTGGGCCGGCAAGCCGCACGCAATCGCTTATCGCGCGGCACATGAAACCGCAGAACGTATTCGCGGCAAGCACGTCGACACGCGCGAGATCCTGGTTATTGGCGATGCGGTGCGCACCGACCTGGAAGGTGCCAAGAATTTCGGCGTGGATGCGCTGTTCATTGCCAGCGGCATTCATGCGCCAGACATTATGAATGGAAACGCAATCGACGAGACCAGCCTGGCGAAGCTGTTTGCGGGTTGCGACCCTGAAAACCCTGTTGGAGCGATGTCACACCTGCGCTGGTGACTGACATCACCCGCCCTGGTGCTCAGGGGGCCTCTGGAGGCGGCTTTGATGGGTCGCGCCACCCGTGAGGCGGCGGTGTTGCAGCATCATTAAACGCGCCAAAAGTTATGTCGGGAGCTGAAGTGTTGTGACGCGATGGAACGGTGCGGCCGGTCCATATTCCTGTGGCGGCTTTCGCACCCTTGAAGTCCATGATTGCGCTTTCGCGCCACCCATTCTCACCTTTTTCCCGAACGGCAACTTCTGCAACGTCATTGTTGAAGCGCGTGACAAACATGGAACGTAATGCGGCAAATGGCTTGTCACTGACCGGTTTTTCAAACGTGACCTGCAATTCATGATGTGAGCCGTCAAGAGCGCCGAGCGCAACGTGGGCACTGTTTCCATCTGCATATGTCAGCTTGAACGTTCGAGCGTTGGCGTCGAATTCGATTTGCTCGATGTCAACCACGGGGCGTCCCTGGTCAAATGTTACTGGACCAATCAGGAATGACGACCCAAAGGCCGTCGGTGCTCGGCCGTCGGGCGCTTTGGGACGGATGCGCCAATACCCATCCTGCGGGTACAAAACCAGCACTTCCTCTCCGCCCATCGGCCGTATGACCCAGACCTGCAAAAGATGGATGCCATCGTAGGTCTTGTCACCAATAACGACGCGTGCGCCGGAACTGCGCCAGAAGCTTTCGTAGCGATGCGCCACGATCCACAGATCGATATCCTCATAGATCGTTGTGCGTTCAGGCGGCTTTGCGGGTGCCGTTGCTTGCGCGGCAAACTCGCACGCGGTCCAGTCTGGTTCGTAGCTGTCTGTTCCCAGGCCGAGTGTTCCGATGAAAGCGGGATGGGCCGCTTCAATGCGCCATCGCACGACGTCAGGCGACGACAAGGTCAGCGTGACATTGTCCTTCTCCGCGCACGCGACCTGCTCGGATTTGTTCTCCACGCTTACACCAAGAGCGCTTTCAGGTGCGCCAAACGCGGTAGTGGCACAGGCGAATAGAAATGCTGCGGTCACCGCAATCAAACGACCCGAACGTTTTCCGCGTTCACACAAGAACCGCATAGACGTCTCCAGAATTTGCTTCATGAGGTAGGGCGGCAATGTGCGCCTGCATTGCAGCGGCTGGGACGGGAACAGCAAAGGTAAGCTCCTGACTTTCGCCCAATGCGATATTGAAAGCATAATCACCCAGTTTACTTAAGCGCTCCAGACACGCATAGGCAATGTCCCGCTGGATCGTAGTGAACTCAAACGAGAGCGCAGGGACGGCATGTGACAAGCCAGCCAGTACATCCGCCTCAAAACCTTCCACGTCGATCTTCACAAATGCAGGACGACCATACTGCGCAATGAGTTCATCGAGCGTTGTAACCGATACGGTTATCTCGCGGTCCCAGATCTGGCCTTCCCAGCCCCCTGCCCCGTCGGCCGCCCGGATAAAATCCTTCGACGCGGTGGTGACGGTCGGGTTGTTGGAATTCATGTGCAGGGTTAATTGCCCAGTTTCACGCCCGCAGGCACTCTTCAAAAGAGTGACCGCACCATCGCAGCAATAAAGCGCATCGAGCACCGCCATGCAGTCAGGTTGCGGTTCAAGTGCAACGACGCGCGCGCCAAGCCGGCGGAAAGATGCGATGCGATCACCAACATGCGAGCCAACATCGAAGGCAAGCGCACTTTTTGTAAGGTATCGACCGTAGAGATTGTCCATCGCAATTTCGCGATCGAGATCCCCATAATAAATATCCAGCGAGCGCTTCAATGCAGAAAACCGCGGATCACCCTTCAAGCGATCGACTGTTGTACAATGGCCTGCAGACATGAGCGGTCGTCCTCATCCGTTTGCCTGGACTGCGGTGATCTCTTGCGGTGGAGCAAAATCCTCCGGAATGCCGCACAAGCCGGTCTTTTTCATCCAGCGACCCAGCGCCGGTGATGCGGTAAGCATGGCAAACGGGATGGCAAGTATGTAACCCGCCGTCAACGGCAGGCTCCACAGCAGAACCGTCGGCGAAATCACATATAGAGCGCCGCACACAACCAGCCCGAACAACGTCTGCGGCCACAGGTTCTCAACCGCGGTCATAAACGAAATGCCAGCGGCATCCCGTTGCTGGCCGCCCCATATGACCGATTTACCAAACAGCAAGCCAATCATGAAGATGGTCGTGCGAATGGTGGAGACCGCGCCCTGCAGGAATGAGAACACGAGTTCGACAACCGCGCTGATGAAGAAACGTAGCGAACCGCCATAGGCCGCCATACCCTCTTTCGTCAGCATGGCATCAACCAGCCCTGCGATCTTGGGCATCAGGTACATGACGAAGAAGGTGATGTAGAGACCGGCTGCAAGGCCTGCTGGAAAGTCTGGTGCGGCCTGCGCCTCTAATGCGGCGAAAGGTAAAAGCGCGATCATCACCGTCCATGCTGGAATGCCCACGAACATCAGGATGGCCCAAAGAAGCTGGAACCGACTCATGGGCAACAGGCCCGGGTGATCGAGCAATTTCACATACTGCATGTTGCCCTGGCACCAGCGCACGTCGCGTTTGGCAAAGTCGAGCATTGTGGGTGGGTTTTCCTCCCACGAGCCGCCCTCAACCGGGTGAACGCGCACTTCATAACCCGCCTTGCGCATCAACGTCGCCTCTACCTGATCGTGCGAGAGCACGTGCCCCCCCAGCGGCGGCTTACCCGGCAGCATTGGCAGGTCGCAGTCCTCGACGAACGGCTTTATCCGCACAAGTGCGTTGTGCCCCCAGAAAGGACCGCAGTCAGCCGTCCACCAGGACTGCCCCATGGTGTAGGAGCGCATGCCATGACGCATGCCGAACTGGAAGATGCGCGCGAAAGCGGATGTCGAAGGCATGCCCACGACAAGCGATTGCAGGATGCCCAGTTTTGGATGCGCCTGCATCATGCGCACCATCGCGACGATAACGTCACCCGCCATAAGGCTGTCGGCATCCAGCGGCAGCATCAATTCATAGTCCTGGCCCCAGCGTTCGCAGAAGTCGCGCACGTTGCCAGCCTTGAACCCGGTGTTGTGCGAGCGCCGCCGATAAATTATGCGTTTCTCATCACCCGTTTCCGCACGCCAGCGTTCAACTGCTGCTTCTTCTTCCGCCGCAGCCGCAGGATCGGTCGTGTCGCTCAGAATGAAATAGCTGAAAACATTGCCTTCGCCGGTCCTGTCGATGGAATTCTTGACCGTCGCCAGACGTTTCAGCGCGCGGGTTGAATCCTCATTGCGCAGGGTCAGCAGGATCGCGGTCTTGGTGGTGAGCGGCCCAGTCTGACTGCCAGCGCTGGCATAGGGTGCAACTTCGACCAACGGATTTTTTACACCGTGCAATAACCAAAGACCTATCAGCGCGTTCCAAAAACCGAGCACCGCCCAGGGTGTGCCCAACAAAAAGCAGACGAACATGATGCCATCAACCAGCGTCCATCCGTTCCATGCGGCAAGTTTCCAGGCCAGAGCCGCAAGGCACAGGTAGGTGATGACGTTGAGCGCGACGACAATTCTGCGCCGGCGGGCAAGCGTTGCGTTTGCCTGAAGGCCGGTCGGTGACGTAAAGCTCTGACCGCTGGTATTGGGATGCGGCATGGTCGCAATTTTAACCGTGTTGCTCATGGATAATCTTATCCTGAACCCAACCGGCGGATCTTATCCCCCCTTTCGGAGGAGTTCAGCATGACGACGCGCCGATCCACCGGCAAAATGCACGTCGCCCGCTCATTGTGGTACGCCAAACCCGGGATTGTGGAGCTCAGAACCGCGCCACTGCCATTCCCCGGGCCGAACGAGGCGCGCGTTCGTACTCTTTTTTCCGGCGTCAGTCGCGGGACGGAACGCCTCATCCTCAACGGCCGGGTGCCAACCAGCGAGTGGCGGCGCATGCAGGCACCTCTGCAGGAAGGCGCGTTCCCTTTTCCCGTGAAATACGGCTATTGCGCGACCGGGATTGTGGAGGACGGGCCGGAAGCGCTTTTGGGCCGCACCGTCTTTTGCCTGCACCCACACCAGGATACGTTTGTCGCACCGGTTTCGATGCTGGTGCCCGTGCCTGACACTGTTCCGGCCAAACGGGCGACATTGGCGGCGAACATGGAAACCGCACTCAATGCTCATTGGGATGGAGGCAGTGGACCTGGCGACAAGATTATTGTCGTCGGCGCCGGTATTGTTGGGTTGCTGATCGCACGATTGGCCGTGCGCCTTCCAGGTTCTGACGTCACCGTTGTTGACGTGGACAATGGCCGCAAAAGGCTGGCTGAGGCGTTCGGTGCCCGTTTTGCCGAACCCGACAAAGCGCCAGGCGGTGCAGACATGGTATTTCACACAAGCGCGTCGGGCGCGGGACTGGCAACAGCGCTGTCGGCTGCTGGTGATGAAGCCTCGGTCGTCGAAGTTTCCTGGTACGGCGACAAATCTGTATGCGCACCGCTCGGCGGAGCATTCCACGCAGGGCGCCTCAAGCTCATATCGACCCAGGTGGGAAAGGTTGCACCCTCACGCCGGGCGCGGTGGGATTTCCGCCGCCGCATGGAGGCCGCTCTAAGCCTGCTCGACGATCCGGTGCTTGACGAGCTGGTCGCGGAGGAAATTGCCGTTGAGGACGCGCCGAAGCTTTTGCCGGCGGCTCTTGCAAGCGATGCGGAGGGCCTTGCGCCGGTTATTCGATATTGAATAGAAAAACCATTTCTACAGGTGGATCAACACACGTCACTGAAGCCGGCGGAGTGGTGTTGAATATTTGGCATCAGCCTTGGTCTGCTTCGCAACACTCTGTATTATTCCCATGTCATTTTCGCTCCCTAATCAAAAAGCGAACCTGTTGGCAGTCGCTGACGGTTTCAAAGGAGTTGTTATGAGCATGTATGGTTTTCTTGAAATGAAGGTTGGTCAGGCGATGACGCGCGCTGCGCGTACAGTGGCACCTGAATTGCCGCTGTATGAGCTTGAAAAGCTATTTGACGAGTTTGACTACAACGCATTTCCCGTGGTCAGCGATGGCCAGTTGGTAGGGTTCGTCACGAAGTTCGATTTCTTGAAGGCGTTCGCGTTCTCACCAACACAGATCGTGCCGCATTACGATGAGATCATGCAGACAAAGGTTGCCGACGTCATGACGCGCGCGGTCATTCACGTGGAGGCGGACGCGCCGCTGCCGCGTGCCCTGCAGTTGATGGTGGATCTGAAAGCCCGCAGTTTCCCAGTCCTTGACGCATCCGGTCAGCTTGTCGGCGTTATCGCGCGCGAAGATTTGATCCAGGCGCTCAAGGCAACGGCAACGCACTGAACAAAACTGAACTGAACAAAACTTCGGTCGGCTTTTATCGTTTAGAGCACCTTCGCTTTCACGCCGTTGCGTGAAGAGCGATCGTCATCAAAACCCAAGGGCGCCGGCGATCATGTCGGCGACGTTGGCGGGTTGCTTGGACTTGCGCCGGCTGACCGTAGCACTGCCTGCATCTTTGGTTTTCTTGAACTTGGGCTGCGGCTTGGCGAGGTGGTCGCGGCCTTTATGGATTTTGTCCCAGTCGCCATCCAGGGCCTGACGAACGCGCTTTTCATGGCCATAAATGTCGGAAAAATAGCGCACTGTTCCATCCTCCTTCGCCCAGGCGGTGAAATATGCCAAGTGGATTGGAATGTGCCTGGTCATGTGGATCTTGTTGTCCAGCGGCCCTGAACGGATCAGGCTTTTGATCTTTGCGCTGTTCCAGCCGTGGTCATAGGCCAACAAAATTTCAGTCAAGCCCATCGGATCCTTCACGCGCAGGCAGCCATGGCTCAACGTGCGGCGACCGCGATTGAACATCCACTTGTCGGGCGTGTCATGCATGAAAATAGTGTGCTGGCTCGGAAACGAGAACTTGACGAACCCGAGCACGCTTTTGCGCCCGGGTGGCTGCCAGACGTGATAGTTGCGGATGTCATCCTTGTGCCAGTTGATGTCTCGCCAATCGCGCGGTTCGCCTGATTTCGTGGTGATCTCCAGACCATAGCGGCGCATCAAGCTGCCGCTGCCCCTGAGCGAGGGCCAAAGTTCGCGCACCATGATACTTTCGGGCACGCGCCAGCGCGGACGCAGCACCACATCTTTTAATGGCCGCGAGAAGACCGAGGACTGTTTTGAAACTTCACCGACAACGATGCGGGCCTGGCGTATCACTTCGCCCTTGCGGACAACGTACTGCATGTATTCCGGCAAGTTGTTGAAGACATAGAGCTCTCCCAGGTCGTCCCACATCCAGCGCCAGAACTCCATGTTGGCGCGAATGCGTTTTGCGTTGGCGGATAATTTGCCCCGTCCATTACCACCGGTTTCCTTGAGCAACGCTTGGCGAAGTTTTTCAAACTGTGGGTGCACGGGATGGAGGCCTGCCATCGCTGCGCGAATGTCTTTTGCCTCGGCCAGATCCGACATGACAACAACCGGCGAATGAAGCTGTGGCTTGCGGTCCAGATTGGAGTTGAGGAGTTCGGCAGGCTGCGGAATGCGGCCGCCGCGGGCATGGCGTGCGTAAGTGAGGGCTGCCATCGACAGCCCTATTTCTGTTTCGGCCAGGTGTTCGCTGTTGACTGCCTCTTCCGCCCCAGGCTTTGCCAGATCGGGAGCCGGAATGAGGGCGGGGTCAAGGCCGTAGGCTGGTGCTTCAGCAAGTGCGGCAATGAGCGCGCTCGCCTTCTCGGTTGGACCATCATGCGTCATCCAAACCGGGCGATAACCACGCGCAGCGTAGAATTCAGCGAGCGCCGCACGATCATCCGCAGCGGCCTGGGCGTAGAGCTTTGCGACTTGGGACTGCCTGCCGCCCTTTGCTTTGCCACGGGACGTAGCCACTGCCTTTTCAGCCTCAGAACTACTCGTTTTATCCTGACCCAGAATATGCTGCAGCGCCTGCGCCAGAACAGACTGCTCCGGCGACATCGCGGCGGCGTTCTGCTTGTCCAGCAAACCAGCAGCGGCATCATTTGCACTTTCAGCCGGCCTGCCCGGCAGCGCAGGGCCGTTTTGAGTGCCCAATATTGGCTTGTTATCGCCAGGTGTTGGCTGCGCAGTGTTGATGACGGGAGCAGTCTGGGGGAGCGGCTTGCGTTCAGGTGCTGGCGCCGTCTCGGTTGCGGAAGCGGCGATTGCCGTTGCCACGCCTGCAACCATCAGGAAACAAATCATCGTGCCGAGCCATCTTAAGGCGTGTGCAGAGGCGAGGGCGATTGGCTGCAATGGTCCTGACTGCGTGGCTTGGCTGGTCATGGTTTCGGCGTCCCTATTGCTGCTCGCCACGATCAAATAATGCGAATTTGGCTCCCTTGCACATCCCATTAACCATGATGCGGGCGAATCAGGGCGGTAGTTGGGAGTTTGGGCGTCAAAGCCGGTCGGAGAAAGGTCTTCTTCACTGCGATCACACAACGGTTCTATCGTTCCACCGTTTTCCGCCTTGGCGGCGCCGTGATCTCGCGGTTATAGAGTTGTTGAAGCGCGACGTCTGCGTGTAGCCCGCGACGCGCTCCATGCAAATATCCGTGGAGACCTTATAGGAATGTTTGCCGTCGAAGTTCGAGATCGAATCATGATCGCCCATTCGCTACCCGATCCATTCTTTGGCCCCGCCCAGAACATGCACGGTGCGACGTTTGTCGTTGATGTCGCCTTCATGCGCGAAGAACTGACCGACAAGAACGTCGTCGTGGATATCGGTGCCGCACTCAGCGTCCTGAACGCGACGCTCAAGCCCCTAGCCTATCAGAACCTCGACGAAATCGCCGAGTTCAAGGGGCGCCTTACGACCACTGAATTTCTCGCACGCTACATTTTCGATAAATTGGCAGCGGCAGCCAACTCAGGCACGCTTGGTGAGGATGGCCAGGGCCTGTCGAAAATCCGCGTCACGCTTAGTGAGACCGACCTTGCGCGTGCCTGGTTCGAAGGACCTGTAAGTGCCTGATTCCCTCGTAGAGGTAATGTTTGCCGTTCCCGGGGACCTTGGTTCACCCACGGGCGGGTATGCCTACGACCGGCGGCTCATGGAACTTTTGCCGTCATACGGGATCGAAGCGCGCCACGTCGAGCTGCCAGGCACCTTTCCGCATCCCACAGCCAATGACCTGGAAACGACCGAGCAGTTGCTTGCATCCTCGCCCAAGAATGCGCGACTGATGATCGACGGGCTTGCCTATGGTGCGCTACCGACAGAACTCATAGCCAGACTGGATAGGCGCATCATTGCTCTCGTGCACCATCCGTTGTCGCTCGAAGCCGGACTGTCCGTGGCGCGCCAGACAGCACTTAAGTTGTCGGAAACGAATGCGCTTAAGCTTGCACGGCACGTTATCGTAACCTCAGATCTGACGCGGCGAACGCTACTTTGTGATTTTGGCGTACCCGACAGCGTCATTACCGTTGCTGAACCGGGTACGGATCCTGCGCCAAGGGCTACAGGTACCGGCATGCCTATGCAGTTGCTGTCGGTGGGCGCCGTCTCAAAGCGCAAGGGATACGACGTGTTGATCCAGGCGCTGGTCATGCTCAATGACGATAGCTGGCGGCTGACAATTGCTGGAGCCCTTGACCGTGATCCCGCTACGGTCAACGAGCTGACGGCGCAGATCAGTGCCGCCGGCCTTGAGGACCGCGTGACACTTGCCGGCACAGTCGTTCCCGCAACGCTCGACCGCTTTTATGAAGCAACCGACCTGTTCGTTTTGCCATCGCTTTATGAAGGTTACGGCATGGTCCTTGCCGAAGCCATGGCGCGCGGCCTTGCCATTGTCTGCACCACCGGTGGGGCAGCGGCCGAAACCGTGCCCGATGAAGCCGCCATAAAGGTTCCGCCCGGCGACCCCGCCGCACTTGCCCGCGCCCTGGCAACCGTACTGGCGGACAACAAACTGAGGCGCGCAATGCGCAAAGCCTCGTGGGAAACAGGCCGCACTTTACCAACCTGGAATGAAACGGCCAGGCGCGTTGCGGCAACTCTGGTTGGCATTCGCACATGATCGGCAGATTGACGTGAGTGGTTTCGATCCAACCTGGCTGGCCTTGCGCGAGCCCGCCGATCATCGCTCGCGCAACCAGGACGTCGCCGATGCCCTGGCTGCGCGGTTTGCGCTGCGTGATTCGGTTAATGTTGTCGATCTTGGATGTGGCACCGGCTCCAACCTGAGAGCGATGGCAGAACTCCTACCCAAAAACCAGAGCTGGACGCTGGTCGACCATGATCCAGCCCTTCTCACAGCCGCCCGATCTACTCTTGCAGGCTGGGCCGATCAGGCGACACAAAATGCTAATGGCGCGTTGTCGCTGAACTTCCGCGATCGTGCAATTCACGTTAGATTCGTCCAATTCGATCTCAATGACGAACTGGGCGACATTTTTGACCCCACACCGGACCTTGTCACGGCCGCGGCCTTTTTCGACCTTGCCTCACAGTCCTTTATCGAACGGCTGATACGTGCGGTCGTGAGCCGCCAGGCAATCTTCTATACGGTTCTCACCTACAACGGCATTCAACACTGGACGCCACGTCGTCCTGCCGACAATCAGATGACGAGCGCCTTCAACCGCCACCAGGTGACCGACAAGGGACTTGGGCCCGCTGCCGGACCTATGGCGCCTGATCTTCTCGCCGATCAATTCAAGATGGCGGGCTACAGCATTCTGGAAGGCGACAGCCCGTGGCAGCTCAGCGCGCCTGGCGATGCCAAACTGATAGTGGATCTGGCCGTGGGCTTTGCCGATGCCGTTGCAGAAACCGGCCAGGTTGATGACAAAACGCTGGCGGCATGGCGGGCTGTTGCGCGAACAGGTGCGTTTGTCGGGCACACCGATACGCTCGCGCTGCCAGCATAGGCGCAATCAGTTGCTAACGGGCCGGAAGACTTGCCCTGTCACCGCATCAACCTGGGGATCATGCGCGCCAGCACGTTATCGCCGCGAATGAAGTAATGATAAAGCGCGGCGGCGATGTGCACGCCCGCGAACGCCAGTAGCACGAACGCAGCAATTCCATGATATTCGAAAACGGATTCAGCCGTCTCTTTGTTGGCAGCGACGAGCCCAGGCAATTTGAATAGACCAAAGATGTCGAGCGCGGGATAATACGAAACACCCAGCCAACCCAGCAACGGCACCACGATGAGAAGCGCATATAGGCCCCAATGGTTGGTGGCGCTGGCATGGCGATGCCAGGTTTCAAGCGTCGGCTCTTCCTTGGGCGCACCATGGACAAGGCGATAGCCAAGCCGCATCAAGACAACCAGCAGGATAATCATGCCAATCAACTTGTGCGATGAATAAAGGGTGTTCGTGAGGCTGTCCCAAATATTGAGTTCACCGCCGCGGTAGGTCATGCCCCAGCCGATAGGGAACTGCAGAAGGATCAGGGCAACGACATACCAGTGAAACCGCCGGGCAGTGGGGCTGTAAACTTCCACCTGAGGCTTAGCTGCTGGTCCGCCCGATGCTGATACCGGCGTTGATTCATGCTTCGGCATTACGCACATCCCTTGTCACGATCTCATGTCGCAGTCGAATAACACATCGCCGTCTTCGAGAACATGGATAACCGTTTTGGGCCGACGCGCCTGCGCAAGAGCCGCGGGAGGCACAAGGTTGATCCCCGTTGCTCCTGCACCTAGAAGGCATGGCGCCAACAACACATGAAGACGGTCGATTGCCGCGGCATCAATGAACTGCGACACGGTTTTTGCGCCACCTTCAATCAATAGTTTTCTCAAGCCCCGTTCGAACAGCGCTTCAACGATTTTCACCGGAGAAATGACATCAGTGCTGCTGTCCTCTGCGGAACTTTCAATCTCGATTTTTGATGCGCCCTCCGGCACCCTGGCACCGTGTCGGGTGACGACATAGCAGGTTGTGCCTCCATCGCTCAAAAGGCGCGCCTTCGGATTGAGCCGACCGTTTGGATCGATAACGACACGAACCGGACTTGGCCCGGCGACACGCCGAACGTTCAACATCGGATCGTCTGCCTCAGCCGTTCCAACACCGATGACAACCGCGTCGACAACCGCTCGCAGCCGATGCAAATGGTCTAGGGCCGCAGTGTTGTTGATCCAGCGGCTTTCGCCACTCGGCAGGGCAATGCGCCCGTCGAGGGACTGGCCAAGCTGAGCAACGACCAAAGGACGGCCGCCGGGTGCATTGAGAATGGTCTGCAGGCTGCTTGCATAGGCTTTTGGCAGGCCCACCCAGTCGATAGGTTGAATCATGCGCGGACGAAATTGCTCCCGGCAACGTGTTTTGAACGCGATAAGGGTCTCCCCAGAGCCTCAGCGCCCCAGAGCCTCTGCCCCCGTCTATATCTTGTGCGCGATTGAAGGCAAAGCGCTGTGACAGCGACATGGCGCGCGTGTTCCGCCCGCGCAATGTTGTTATATCAAGCAGCGCCGCCTGGTAAGGCTCGTGACCCGAAACCGGCCACTCAAGCCCTGTCTCCAACACAAATTTCATGCAGCAAGGTACGTTACCTGGATTAAAGTTCCGGCCATGTATTTGCCGCTGAACCGCTGCACACAAATGGCGACCAGGGTCCGGAGCCTAAGGAGATAGCGTGTCTAGGTCTTCAACAAAGCGCGAACACGAAACAATGCTGCCCTGGCCGCTGTGGCCTGTCCTGCTTGTCGTCGTGCTGGCCTGGTTGTTACTTGCCTGGCCATGGCTCTGTGGCCGCGTCACCGTTCCCTGGGATGCAAAAGCGCACTTTCTTCCACAAGTTCAATTCATGGCGCAGAGTTTTGCCCGAGGTGAAAGTCCAGCCTGGGCACCATTTGTCTTTTCCGGGCACGCCCAAATCGCAGACCCGCAATCGCTGCTGTTTTCGCCTCCGTTCGTGGCGCTGGCCTCGGTTAATTCCAACCCGGGACTTTGGGTCTTCGACCTTACACTCTACCTGACCGTACTCGCCGGAATGCTGGCTGTAACCGTGTGGTTCCGGGACCAGGGCTGGCACTGGGCCGGCGCGGTATTGGCAGCGATTGCCTTCGGCTTTGGCGCATCAATGGCCTGGCGCATCCAGCATGTCGGGCAAGTGGTCAGCCTCGTCCTCCTCGCCTTAGCATTGTTGCTTTTGTCCCGCGCGCTGCAGCGCTCGTCGTGGATCTACGGGCTGGCAGCAGGGATCACCGGAGCGTTTATCGTTCTGGGTCGGGACCAGGTGGCGCTTTTGTCGGTCTATTTCCTAATAGCCTTTGTGCTGGCGCATTGGCTGGGGTTGACCGCCATGGCCAGCAGTCGCTTCAACATGGAGGAGCGCTTTCACCGCAGCATGTTGCCGCTGTTTTTCGGCGGCGTGGCGGGCGCAGCACTGATAGCCATTCCTATTGTGATGACCGTGTTCGCCGCGGAAGCTTCGAACAGACCGGCAATAGACTTCCTTGGAGCGGGGCGTGGATCGTTGCATCCTGCTCTGTTGATCACCGCATTTGCGCCCGATGTTTTCGGTTCATCGGGCCGGATGGAAGACTACTGGGGCCCTCCCAGTTTTGCGTGGCAGGACACCGGTCTGTTCATCGCGCAGAACATGGGTCAGCTATACATGGGCGCCATTCCCGTCCTGCTGCTGCTGGCAGGATTTGTTTCAGGAACGCTGTGGCGACGCGAGGTTCGTTTCTTCCTGATCGCCTTATTCGCGATGGTTATTTATGCGCTCGGCTGGTACACGCCGGTTTTCGGGTGGCTGCACCGGTGGTTGCCAGGCGTTGATTTCTACCGCAGGCCCGCCGACGCGACGTTCCTTATCGGGTTTATCGCGGCATTGCTTGCAGGCTATGTCGCCCACCGCATGTTTTCTGAACCGTTGTGGCAACTCAGGCGCCGCGAAAGCCTGTTTACGATGCTCGTTGCTGGAGCTGCGTTCCTGGCTGCTGGGCTTCTGGCCTACCATTTTGACCGCGTCAGCACTGCTTTAGCGCCATGGCTGGTCGCGGTCGCTCTCATCACCTGCGGCTCGATAACTCTCATTGTTGCTCGCCGCCTGAGGCCATTGCATCCCCTTCTTGCGGCGGCGATGGTCATCGCCTTCACCGTCGGCGACCTTGCCTGGAGCAATGGTCCAGGCGGCGCTACTGCATTACCGCCCGAGCACTACCGGGTGCTGGACCCTGCCCAGCCGAATGCGACGATTGCGCTTTTGAAGAAAATGCTGAATGAAACCAGAAGCGACACGCAGCGCGACCGGGTCGAATTGATCGGGCTTGGTTTTCATTGGCCAAACGCTGCACTGACTCATCGGCTGGAATCAACGCTCGGCTATAATCCCGTGCGCTCCGCGAGCTATACCAGGGCGGTGGGCGCCGGAGACAGTGCGGGCAGTCCATCGGACCGGAAATTCACGCCGCTTTTTCCCTCCTATCGCTCGTCCCTTGCGAACCTGCTCGGCCTGAGGTTCATCGCTGCGGGCGCACCAATTGAGACAATTGATAAAGCGCTCGACCCAGACGCGTTCAGGCTTGTCGGGCAAACCGACAACGCATGGATTTACGAAAACCCAAATGCGCTACCCCGCGTACTCTACGTCACTGCGACCCGGCGCGCCGATTTTGAGAACTTGATCGAACATGGCGGCATGGATTTCGATTTCACAAACGTAGTGCTTCTGGAAGATGAACCTACCCAACCGAGCGAGTTGAGGCGTCCTGGAAAGGTGCGCATTGTTTCGATGACCAACACCAAGGTCCAGATCGAGGTCGATGGCCCAGACGGGGGCTACGTCGTGCTGAACGATCTTTGGCACCCCTGGTGGCGTGCAACCCTTGACGATGCGCCAGTGCCCATTCTCAAGGCCAATGTCTTGTTCCGGGCCGTGCGTGTGCCTCCAGGGCGCCATGTTGTCAGGTTCTCTTTCAGGCCGGTTAGCGGGGCTCTTAGATCGCTTGAGGAACGGCTTTCAGGAACCTGACAGACAAGCCAACCCCGTTGCCATCATGCCTGCGACAAGGACGCATCGTGCGACTGGATGAAATGGGCTAATTCGGTGCGGCGTGACAAGGACATGGCGGATCATCGCCCACCTAAAAATACCCAACAGGGAAAAAACGGCCTACCCTGCCAACGTGAGGTTCATCTCCATTGCAGATCCTAACCGTTTACATGCGTGCTGTTTCACTGCTGGCGCCGGAACGCCGCCTCGCCGTGCTGCTGGCTATTTCGTCAATGGCACTGGCTATAGTGCAGCTTGCCGAGCCGGTGTTGTTTGGCTGGGTCGTCGATGCACTCGCAACGGGCGGAAACGCATTTTCATTGATCGGCTTGTGGGCGGTTCTCGGATTTGCCGGCATCCTGGCAGGCGTCGTCGTAGCAATTTATGCTGATCGCCTCGCCCACCGTCGGCGGCTGGCGGCGATGGGTGCGGCCTTCGACCAGGCCATTGCCCTGCCCGTCGGCTATCACGCAGAAAAGGGTTCAGGCGCCGTAACCAACACGATTTTGCGCGGCGTAACTGAGTTGTTCTGGGTGTGGCTAGGGGCCTTGCGCGAACAAATGACCGCGATCACAGGGGTCATTCTTTTGATCCCGACAGCGCTCAGCATCGATGTTCGTATGACAGTCATTCTCGTCGTACTGGCCGTTATTTACCTGCTGCTCAATCTTTATGTTGTGCGCCGTACACAATTCGACCAGCGCAGGGTCGAAGGATTTCACAGTGACGTAACGGGCCGGGTTGTAGACGTACTTGGCAACGTGACCGTCGTGCAGAGCTATACGCGTCTGGCGGCGGAAAGCCAGGCGCTGAAAGCCGTCATGGGCAATCTGTTGAACGCTCAATATCCCGTTCTGACCTGGTGGGGCATCCTGACGATCCTGCAACGCGCAGCCGCGACAATTGCAATGGTCGCGATCTTCGGGATCGGCGCGCTGCTTTCCGCTCAGGGCGCCCTCACCGTTGGCGAAATCGTCAGCTTTGTAGCGTTCGCAAATCTGTTGATCGGTAAGCTGGACCAGATCTCTTCCTTTGTTGTACGCGTGCAGCAGGCGGGGCCGGCCCTGGAGCTTTATTTCAAGCTGGTCGATGAGGAGCCGGCTATTGCCGATAAGCCTGGCGCACTGGAACTGGATAACGTTTCTGGTGAAGTCATCTATGAGGATGTTTCATTTTCCTTTCCCGATGGCGGCGCGGGTGTGCACGGCCTGTCGTTCAAGGCAGCACCTGGTGCCACCATCGCGCTTGTGGGGCCTACCGGCTCGGGCAAATCCTCCACCATGGCACTGCTGCAAAGACTGCGTGCTGCCGATACCGGGCAGATCAAGATCGACGGTCACGACATCGCAGACATCACGCAGCATGCGTTGCGCGCTAATATAGCGGTCGTGTTTCAGGATGCTGGCCTGTTCAACCGCTCGATTGCTGACAACATCAGGGTTGGCCGTCCAGATGCCACTGACGCACAGGTCGAAGACGCGGCACGGCAGGCTGAGGCGCACGACTTCATCATGCGCAAACCAAACGGCTACATGACAATGATTGGTGAGCGCGGCGCGGCGCTTTCGGGCGGCGAGCGCCAGCGCCTCGCATTGGCCCGCGCCTTGCTGAAGGATGCGCCGGTTCTAATACTGGATGAGGCGACAAGTGCGCTCGATGCAGAGACGGAGGCGCGCATCAAACGTGCCTTGGACGCACTACGCCGTGACCGCACAACTTTCATTATCGCGCACCGGTTATCGACGGTAGCCGACGCTGACGAAATTCTGGTCCTCGATCAGGGGCGGATCGTCGAACGGGGGCAATTCGCCCAGCTTGCCGCTGCTGGCGGGCTTTTCTCCCGCATGGTGGATCAAGGCGGCTTTACCGCGCCGATTCCCTGACGCATAGAGCACCGTTCGATATATCGGGCTCACGTCTTTGCGTCACGGGCGGTTGCCACGAACGTGAGCGGCAGCTCGGTTGTGTACTTGATCTGCTCCATGGCAAAGGCGGAAGAGACTTTGGCAATCTCGATGCGGCTGATCAATTTTTTGTAGAACACATCATAGGCGGCGATGTCGGGCACCACGACGCGGAGCAGATAATCGATGTCGCCGGACATGCGGTAAAACTCGACCACCTCGGGAAAATCAACCACGGCGGCGTGGAATTTTTCCAGCCACTCCAGGGAATGCTGGTCGGTCTTGATCGACACGAATACGGTCACGCCGGCGTTAACCTTGGCGGCCGCCAACAATGCAACGCGGCGCTGGATGACGCCGGCTTCCTCCAATTTTTGCATACGGCGCCAGCACGGCGTGGTCGAAAGACCGACCTCCTTGCCAATCTCGGCAACCGGCCGGGTACAATCTTGTTGCAGAAGCCTGAGGATCTTTACGTCCATTTCGTCGAGCATGGCGCCCTCAAAATTTAGAATTTTGTTTCTCAATGCCATATCTCTTAGATTGTTTTTGTCCTACGGTCTACGTCAAACACGATCTTGTGGTATCTTTTTTCGGATTTTTCCTCTTACGGCCTTTTAATTTTGCTGCCGAAGCGTCATATTTCAGCGAACAGGGCGGTGAATCAGGCCGCCGTTGGTGGGACGAACCGACACCACAGTCAGTTTTGACCACTTCCAATTCAACGGGCGCCGCCCGAGTTAAGGCTCCGCAGATGCAAGAGATCGTATATCTGACCCCTGATTTTGCGGTGACCGGTGAACTCGCGGCCGAGGACTTCACCACGGCCGCCGGCCTCGGGTTCAAGGCAATTTTGAACAACCGGCCAGACGGAGAGGATCAAAGTCAGCTTTCCAGCGCGGCAGAGGCTGAATTGTCCTGGCAGGCTGGTTTGCGCTACCGTTTCTTGCCGCTCGATAAGCATGAGCTGTTCACTGACCCGGTCGTTGAAGGCATGATGGATGCGTTGGATGAATTGGACGGTCCAATTCTGGCGCACTGCAAGTCCGGCCTGAGGTGCGCCATCGTGTGGGCTGCCGCCAAGGCGCGCTCTATTCCCGTTGATGATGTTCTGGTCGCATTAGAGAAGGCAGGTCAGGATCTGGCTTTCCTTCGCGACGAACTAGACGCCCAGGCCGACCATCAGTTTTGGGCACCCGAAGCCAACGTGGGTCCAGCCGAAGGCAACAATGGCGAAGACAAAAAGGAACTGGCAGCATAGTGAGCACGATCGGCAATTGATGGCCTGGGGCAGATCACCAGCCTGCCACTTGTCGGCTCGCACCAAGTGCTTCTTCAAAACTTGAAACGTCCACGGTGCTGGAAACACATTGTGCCGGCTTCGAAAGCTGTTGGCGTTTCCACCAATTTCCGTGCGGCACCTATCCACACGGCCCAAGCCTGAGCGTGGCTTCAACCTTCATCCGCCAATCCTGGTTGGGGTCTCGCTCAGGCTGTCAGTTTCTTCACCTCGGCCCTGAGTACCGGCAGCAATTCTTTTTCAAACCAAGGGTTGGCCTTGAGCCAGGAATTGTTGCGCCATGATGGATGTGGCATCGGCAAGAGGCGTGGCCGCGCGGTTTCTGACATGATGCGCTGCCAATCACGAACCGTTTGTGTCAGCGTAGCAGCGCGCTTGCCGCTCTCATGGACCAATCCTGCCTGCACACCGGCCAGATGCCAGCGCTGCGCGTATTGACCAACAAGAAGCAACAACTCGACGCCTGGCAATTGGGAAAGCACTTTTTCCCGCCATAAGGGGGAACATTCGCGTCGCGGCGGCAAATCCCCACCCTTTGCGTCGTGGCCGGGAAAACAAAAACCCATTGGAATAACCGCAACCTTGGCCGGGTTGTAGAACACCTCTGAGGTCATATCCATCCAATCCCTCAAGCGATCGCCGGATGGATCGGTGAAGGGACGTCCTGATGCGTGGACGCGTACACCGGGCGCCTGTCCGCTGATCGCAAGTCTTGCGCGATGGTCGGCTTGCAACACTGGACGAGGTTCGTGCGGCAGCGCCGTTCCCGTCGTCGGTGCGTCACGACAAACGCGGCAAGCCCGGATCGTGCGCAAGAGATCATCCAACGGCTCAATTCGATCGGCGTTGCCTGAATTTGCGCGAGACCTGGTTCGATCGGGAGTTGTTTTGGGCCGCGGCATTGCGTTGTTGGCTTTTGTCAAACATGGCCTCTTGCAAGGAATGGTAGCGGAGGACCAGGGTATTGGCACTATTGTTCGTCTGCAACAAAGGCATTGGATCGCGCTTGCTAGAGCATTTTCTGACGACGTGGATACCGGTTCGTTGCAGAAAATGCGACCAAACCAAAAATCTAGAGCGCTGATCCGATTCCATCGGATCAGCGCTCTAGATTTCCACTTCCATGCCGTCTTTTGCAATCAGCACGCGCGGATGTTCAATTGAACCTGCCTTTGCAAGCATTGCGTCGTTCATGTGCGTCAACATAATGCGCCGAGCGCCAACACCATCGAGCTTCTGGCTGAGCTGTTGCCAGTTCATGTGATAGGGCACCTGAGCATCGAAGGCGTAGCATTCGGTGATGTAGAGGTCGGCGCGATCGGCAATGTTGATCAGTTCGTCAACCCACTCGGTGTCACCAGAAAAGCCAATGATCTTGCCGTCTGCCTCAAACCGTATGCCATATGATGGCGCTCCTGAGGGATGGCTCACGGTATGCGGCGTGGCAGTGATGCCGTTTACTTCTAACGGTGTTTGGGGAGCGAATTCGTGCCAGCTCAGTTCAAATCCGGGCGAACGCGCCGTTGTGCCTGGAAACAACGCCTCGGCAGCGGCTGTGTAGCGTTCCTTGATACCCTCAGGGCCAACGATTGCCAGCGGAGCGCTTCGGCGGGTCACATGCAAAGCATGCAATAGCCACCACACCAGCCCAGCGAAGTGGTCCCCATGCAAATGCGAGATGAAGATCGTGCCGACCCGGTCAGGGCTGCGCGAGGCCCGGTTGAAGCCCATAATAGTGGTGGCTCCGCAATCAATGAGGAATTCGCCGCCGTCGGTGCTGACGTGGTAGCACGATTGCAATCGCCCGCCCGAGCCGAACGCGTCGCCCGAACCAATCACGGTAAGTTTCATGCCAGTTCCTGACTGTCGAGGGGCCACGCCATTGCAATTGGCCGGCTCTCCCGTCTTCTCCCTGCCACATCACTAATACCAAATATCAGTCATGGCTGTTCCCCAGGGAACACCTCAGGTCCTGGTGCCGCAGTGTTGCCTAGCCCGCCTTTCTCACGAGAGCACGGCCGTCATCGCGCTGGCGTTAGATCGATCCGCAAGGAGGGAGGCGAAAAGCGTAGCGGTGGTCTACGGTTGAGCCGCCCGACGCAGCGGTCGGCCGCGCCAGCACGACCCGCAGGGCGGGGTGAAAATAATGACAGTCTGTGTCGTGCCGCTTGCCCGATGTACCACATCGAACTGCACGGCTCTCCTGGCCTGTCATCATTTTCACCTCCGTGCCGGCCATACCATCGTGAGAAAGGTGGGCTAAAGCGCTTTTCGATCCGAAGGAATCGGATCAGCGCTCTAGCTTTTTGGCCTGGAGCATGTTTTTCACGCTGAACCGCTCTACACTTCAGCTAAACATGCTCTAAGCCTTTGCACTTGGGCGAGCCGCAACCTCCGAATGCCATCGCGCGATGCCTTCAAGGCCGTCGGGAAGTGTCATTTTTGCTGGCTTCATGAAGTCGATAGCCACGAGTGCGGTGATATCCGCGATGGAAAATGTCTCACCGGCGATGAATCTCGTTGTACGCAATCGCTCATCAAAAATGCGGAGCATATCTCCGACCTTACCCTTGTTTGCCTCACCCCACGCGGGGACTTGAGGAACCTCCAGGTGTCCCATTTTCGGGTGCAGGTGGCGGAAAACCTGGGTAACGTGGAAGAACAGGCCGAGTTCTGCGCGCCGCTGCCACATTTCAACGAGCGCATGCCCTAACGCGCCCTCGCCGAAAAGTGGTGGGTCTGGCTGAACCTCTTCGAAATAACGACAGATGGCGATCGATTCTGAAATGGCGGTCCCGTCATCCAGAATGAGCACCGGCACGCACTGGAAAGGGTTGAGCTCAGTGAAGGCTGGCTCCTTGAAGTCGCCCGCCATTATGTCGCGTTGTTCAAAGGGGACGTTTTCAATCCCCTTTTCCGCCATGAATATGCGCACCCGGCGTGGGTTGGGGGCCATGGGAGTTTCAATGATTTTCATGTGTCGATTTTCCCCGTCCCAGTTACGTGTGTTTAGTTTCGCCGCGTGACGGCGCGATTGCAGAATTCAACCGTCAAGCCCGAAATACAAGTGGGATCGTTCACTGGCCTATGCCGTGCTGGCGGCGCCAGTCGCGTGGCCGCGTGAACGTGCTTGACCATATCCCGCGGCCAGCCGCCTTCGCCGAGCGCTCTTCCCGCTGGAAATCCCCATAGGCAAGGGCAAAGCCGCGCTCCACCATTGCAGCATTTAGCGATTTTGAGTTAACGAAGCAAACTGCGAGCAGCCGTCCGTGCTGGTCGCGCTCGTGGCTCTTGCAGGATACTTTCATCCCGGCGATCTGCCTTTGCAACTCCCGCCTAGATTCCTCGCCGCAATTCCAGATTTGGCCATTTCGCTCGCACGTTTGGCGTCCCTCTGGAGCGTCAATGCCGAGGAGCCGCACTTCATGACCTGAAACGCGCAGGCTATCGCCGTCAATTACCTTGGCTATTCCAGTGATAAGACCGCCCGGTATCGGCGTCGTTTTCCGGCTTTGTTCAAATCCGGACGAACCGAAAAACGCAGCAAGAACCACAAGCAGGATTGTCAGTACCCAGCGCGCACGCGGGATCCGACGCAAAAAATACTCTAGTTGCTGATGCAAAAACCTGTCTGGACGCACGTTCCATAAACCCAAAGTTAGCGAATTAGCCTGACATTAACTCAATATAGGGAAAGCGGACTTTGCTATCCCTTTTTAATTTTTTTGCGACCGTTGTTCAGGGCCCAGAAATCAACGTGAACGGCGGCGCCATGTGACTGAGCGCATGCAGGAACGAGCGAGCACCGCTACCAAGGAACGGCTGAACCGCCGCAGCGACGCACGCAGGCGTGCGAGCAGCGACTTGCGGCAGACGCGGCAGAAGCTCGCGCAAGGCAGCTCGATTCAGCCAGAGTTTGAATACGAAATGCTGTCGATGTTCGTGCGCAATGAGCTTTCGGCGGCTTTCACGCTTGCCGGACTTTCCGCAATCTTTTCCCTTGCATCGATGTATTGGGCGCCGGTGCCGCAAGCGATCATGTGGCTTTTCATGGTTATCGGCTCCAAGGTTTTTCAGCTTGAGCTTTGCCGCCGCTTCCAGAATACACCGCGCGATGAAATTAATCTGCGGCTTTGGCGGCGGCGTTTATTCACCTCCGAATTGATCAGCGGTTTGGCCTGGGCAGGGTTTGCCCTGATCGGATTTGGTTCTGCGGCAACGGGCGTGCCTGAACTGCAGTTTTCCTCACACGTGTTCTTGTTTGCTGCATTGATCGTGGTGCTTGCGATCAGGATGACTTTTGCCTCAACGGTCATTCCCATTCTTTATGCCGGCACAATACCGATGACGGTTGCGGTCATTGCGCGCCTGCTGATGATACCTGAATCGTTTTATATCGCGCTGGCATTAATGGCCATCGGGGTGCATATCTACTTCATTTTTCTGGCGCGTGGGCTCAACTCCACGGCATTGGCGATGCTTGAATTTCGCGCCCAGAAAGATGACTTGATTGCAGAGTTGGAGGAAGAAAAATCATTTTCCGACGAGGCACGGCGACGGGCCGAATCGGCGAACATGGCCAAGTCGCGTTTTCTTGCCACAATGAGCCATGAACTCAGAACGCCGTTGAATGCGATCATGGGCTTTTCGGAAGTCATGAAAACAGAGATATTGGGTCCGATCTCGAACCCAACCTATAAAGACTATGCTGGATCAATACATGATAGCGGTCGCCATCTTCTCAACCTGATAAATGAAATTCTTGACCTGTCGCGCATTGAAGCGGGACGTTATGAATTGCATGAAGAGCCCATCCGGTTGACCGACGTTGCAGAGGACTGCTGCCGGCTTTTAAAATTGCGATCTGACAGCAAGGGACTGGCGGTCCTTGAGGATCTGGACTTCAACCTGCCACAGGTCTGGGCTGACGAGCGCGCCATTCGCCAGGTCTGCCTAAATCTTATTTCCAACGCCTTGAAATTCACGCCCAAGGGGGGCCGCGTTACGGTCACTGTTGGTCCGGCTGCGGACGGTGGTCAGATTCTTTCTGTGCGCGATACGGGGCCTGGCATCCCTGATGAAGAAATACCCAAGGTCATGCAGGCGTTTGGTCAGGGGTCGCTGGCGCATGAAACTGCCGAAGGCGGAACAGGGCTCGGTCTTCCGATCGTAAAGAACCTGATCGAATTGCATGGCGGCATTTTCGAATTGCGCTCAAAGCTGCGCAGAGGCACGGAGGCGATTGTTTATCTGCCGCCTCAACGTGTGCTCGAAAGCCTGCCTCCATTGCAACCGTTGGGACATGAACGTCATCGCCGCTATGGCAAGGATGCAACCGAACTGGTAATTGAGCCGGCATCAGATACACGCCCTTCCCGGCTTCTGTCTGGACGCTACCGTAGCCCCGACGATGCGATTGCGCGGCTGCATCTCAAAACCAATGTGTGAACCGGTAATGCACGGCACAACCTTCTGGCCACCAGGGTGTTGGCTTGAATAGCCGCGCCGGACCAGTATCAGCATGTAGTATGTTTCAACGCTGAGGTCCGAACCCAACAGCAAAATGCGGCGTGCCTTATAATGAACAGCCCCTGTGTGAATATTTGTACGGTCGATCCTCAATCGGGCTTATGCGTTGGTTGTGGAAGAACGCTGGAAGAAATAGCCAATTGGTCCTCGCTTACGCAAAGCGAGCAAGAGCGGATTATGCTGGCTCTCGCCCAACGTATGGCGGCAGCGGGCCTCGGGCCTGTGTCCAAGACGGTGAAAGGTTAGGAGTGCACATGCTCGCAGGGCTGCTGATATTGCTGGTCATGTTGGCCATTGTGTTTCTGGTTCTGCAAGGGAACCCTGAATTGCTTGCCAGCCTGGTCAATGTCGAGACCGGTGCATGGGTCGTGGCCGGCGCGCTGGCTCTCTACGTTGCGGTACTGTTTTCGGCAAACCGTGGGCCCTTTGGCCAGACGTTACGACACCTGGCGATCTGGGGCGGTTTAATGCTGTTGCTGGTGGTCGGGTACAGCTTCCGCGACGAAGTCACGATTGTGACCAACCGGGTTGTCGGCAACCTGTTGCCGCCCGGCTCTGGCATGACAGTCGAATCGGGTATGCCGGGCGAGACGGCCGTCAGAATACGTAAACGGCGCGACGGTCATTTTGCGGCAACTGCAACCGTTAACGGTGTGCCAACGACGATGATGGTTGATACCGGTGCTTCCACCGTGGTTTTGAAACCTGCCGATGCCATCGCTGCCGGCATAGATGTCAATGGACTACGTTACGTCATTCCAGTTAGCACCGCCAACGGAACAACCTATGCTGCCCCCGTCAGCCTTGGATCCATCTCTATTGGTCCGATCAAAGTCAAAGACGTCGAAGCTTTGGTGTCCAAACCGGGAAATCTTAACGAAAGCCTCCTCGGTATGAGTTTTTTAAGACGATTGAGGTCATTTAATTTCTCTGGTGAGTTCGTAACGCTTCGTGGGTGACAGTCCAGCTTTGGCCCTGGCGACAATATAGCGAAGTGAGGCTTGGGAGTTGTTCATGTCGACAGGCATGTACGGTGTCGTTCGCGATGCTTTGAGCTGGGTAGCCGTGGCCGGTGTCATGGCGCTGGTCATCCTCAACTTCGACCAGGTCCGGGCGTTCAACCGCCAACTGCTCGGCTTAGAGCATTCCGAACGGCAAACACCCACGACTGCGCTGGCTCGGGCCGATGAGGACAACACTTCATCTACTGCTAGTTCGAGTGGCGCGGTAAGGCTTGTTGCCGACCGACAAGGACACTACGCCGCCGATGCCGACATTAATGGCAACCCTATATCACTGATGGTTGACACCGGAGCTTCACTGGTCGTTCTGACCTATGACGATGCCCAACGCGCTGGCGTTTTTGTGGGACCTAGCGATTTTACTGCTCAGTCGCGAACTGCCAACGGCGTTGCCCGCAATGCGGTGGTGAAATTGAGCGAAGTATGCGTCAAGGACGTATGCGTTGAGGATGTACAGGCGATGGTTGCTGAGCCAGGCAGGCTGCACGTGTCGCTGCTGGGCATGACCTATCTCAGCCGTCTGAAGCGCGTTGACATGCAGTCCGGCCGCCTCACCCTCGAAAACTGATCAAAATTTTTGCACGCCCTTCCCTTCCTCATTGGGCTTTTCTTCTTCATTAGGGCACTGACAGCTAGTGTGGCGTCGCGCCTTAGTTGATCGATGTTGCGGCACGCTGGGTATCAACTAAGGCGCGATAAACGCCACACTGAGCCAATGATTTTGCTAGTGGCCTTCAGGTCGCGCCAAAATCGCAGCGGCGGCGGCTATGTTTCAATTTTGGCCCGACAGGCCACTAGTGCCTCACGCTCGTGCCGCATGTTGGTGGATTAATGCCAGCGTGTCGGCCGCGAGCGGGCGTTGGCCATAGCGGCGATAACGCAGGTTGGCTGGAAAGCGCGCTTCCTATAGGTTTCCGCAATACTTCAAAGAGGGATGAGCCAACATGCTGCCGAAACCGCGCGCCGATCTGAAACCCAACACTGCCGACTTTGAACGCCTTGCGCTGGTCAAGCCCACCGGTTTTCGCGAATACGATGCACGGTGGTTGTTTCCCGAAGAAATCAACCTGATGGGCCTCAATGCTGTTGGCATGGGGATGGCTAAACTTTTCGCAGAGCGCGGCGTGCCCAAAAGGATCGTGGTCGGGCATGACTATCGCTGGTACTCAGGCGCCGTCAAGCAAGCACTGATGACCGGGCTTCTGGCCGGAGGCTGCGAGGTCCACGACATCGGACTGGCCCTTTCCCCCATGGCGTATTACGCGCAGTTCGCTCTTGAAGTCGAAGGCGTGGCAATGGTGACGGCAAGCCACAATGACAACGGCTGGACCGGCATCAAGATGGGCCTTTCACGGCCACTCACGTTCGGGCCTGAAGAAATGGGCAGGCTGAAGGAAATTGTGCTGGCTGGTGATTTCGAGATGCGGGCCGGCGGGCGTTATATTTTTGTACCCGACATGGCCGAGCGCTATATCGCCATGCTGACCGACCGGCCAAAACTCTCGCGCAAGCTGAAAGTGGTCGCGGCATGCGGCAATGGCACAGCAGGTGCGTTTGCCCCTCAGGTGCTTGCAGCCGTCGGGTGTGAGGTGGTTCCACTCAACGCGGATCTCGATCATTCCTTCCCCAATCACAACCCCAATCCTGAAGATCTGGCGATGCTTCATGCCGTTGCCGACAAGGTCAAGGAAGTGGGCGCGGATGTTGGTCTTGCCTTCGACGGAGATGGGGACCGCTGTGGCGTGGTGGACAACGAGGGTAATGAAATCTTCGCCGATAAGGTTGGCGTCATGTTGGCCCGGGACATTTCCGCGTTGCACGCTGGGGCCCGCTTCGTCGCCGACGTCAAATCGACGGGCTTGTTCATGACCGATCCGGTTTTGAAGGCGAATGGCGCAACCACAACATATTGGAAAACGGGCCACTCCTATATCAAGAGATACAGCCACGAGACAAAGGCGCTGGTCGGTTTTGAAAAATCAGGCCACTTTTTCTTCAATCCCCCGTTGGGCCGGGGTTATGACGACGGCATCGTTGCTGCGCTTGCCGTATGCGATATGCTCGACCGGAACTCGGCCAAGTCGATGGCTGACTTGAAAAACGACCTGCCCAAGACGTGGCAATCGCCGACCATGTCGCCCCATTGCGGCGATGAGGTAAAATACAATGTCGTCGATAAAATCGTCGCGCACTTCACCGCACTAGCGGAAAAGGGCGAACAAATCGCCGGTCAGAACGTGCGAGAACTCATCACGGTCAATGGCGTTCGTATCGTGCTGGAAGATGGCACGTGGGGTCTCATCCGCGCGTCTTCCAACAAACCCGAACTCGTCGTCGTGGTCGAAAGCCCTACCTCTGAGGAAAATATGAAAGCGATCTTTGCGGCGCTTGATGGTGAGTTGCAGTCTCATCCCGAAGTTGGCGCGTATAATCAAAAGATATAGATCTGGCAGCGCGACAGCCACGGTAGAGCCTAGAGCGCATTCCGATCCGATAGAATCGGATTGGCGCTCTAGCTTCTTGTTTGGTCGCATTTTCCGCGACGAACCGGCGTCCACTTCGGCTGAACATACTCTAGCGCCAAACCGAGAGGACGATGCAGAGTTGTCTTAATTGTCCTTTCGAACATGTGCTAAACGATCAGCGCGAAGATTTTGTTGATACGTGTCTGAAACACCGCACCAGCGCCTGAAGCCGACAGCCCCGACACGCAAATGCCTTACTGCAGTTTTGACAAAAGCATTGCAACTTTGAAATCACGTCTGAATTTGCCAGCTTATGCTTAAATGGGGCTAAATCATTGCCTGCAACGAGCACATTGTGACGATGCACTACAGCCGAGAACCCCTTATTCTAGCGGCATTAAAAAAACTTCAGGCCGCATTGGTGCCGCATTCGAGCTGTCCTATTCACTCCATTGACGAAGTGCAAAATTGATTGACTTCGCAATGTTCGAAGATCGGCCTGCAAAAACATCATAGCCGCATTTTCGATTGGGGATTTATTGCATCGCTCAGGGGGGATGGATGCAGGGGGAGAACCTTTCCATAGACTTGCGCTGGCGCGCGGCGGGCGGTTGTAGCCGAAGTTGGCTGCCGCCAGGCGTGACCGCTGCCTGAACCCGGCGATCCCGTTTTGGCGCTTGCGCGCGCTATGCGCGTTGCCTTCGGGATCGCCAATAAGTGAAGGCCACAAGGACTTCATTTGGACCATTCCAGGATTTTCCGCATCCTGGTGCCCCTCTAGGGTCCAAATAGTTCTATGGCCCTCGTGCCGCGATGCGGCACTGAGGGCGGCGAGGTTCCCCGCTTCCTTGTCGCCCACAGATACTCGCGATGGCGAAAGAGCCTCCACCTCATTCGTCACCGCGGGCACCGCCGGAAGGTTTGCATTGGCGCACCGCCACACACCTCCCTCCCCAGCGTCTTTGTGGACCTTCCGGCACCCTTTCTGCTGCTTCATTTCCCCCGTGACATCGCTACTTGCGGACCTACAGTCTCAGCGCGCGGCAATTGCCGGCAGAGTAGGTGTTCGTGTACGCCCCGAGTGCCTGTCACTGTCAACGACCGTTGCAGCGAATTTCTTCCGCTGAGCGGCAGCGCAATTCAACACAACATGCTTTGAGCATTGCAGGCGCAAGTACGATGAGCTGCCAAGGCCTCATCACTGCCAACTATAGCCAGCATCAAATCTGGCGCTAGGACCTGAAAGCCTCACTTGAAAAAGTTTGGTTGTGCAGGCGATGCTGGAGCGGTTCAGACCTAGAGCGCTTTTCGATCCGATGGAATCGGATCAGCGCTCTAACTTTTTGGTTTGGTCGCATTTTCTGCGCCGAACCGGTATCCACTTCGTCGGAAAATGCTCTAGAGCCGGGAGAGATCGCACTCGCGTCTGCGCGTCGCATTTATGTTCAATTCTTTCATTTTCAGGTGGGTGCAGCGCTCATCCGACGAATGAGGAAAAAGGCGCGCTTTGCCAACGGCAAAGCGCGCCTTTTGGAATTCTCAGCACTGTTGGCAGCGGTTGGTTCAGTTACGTGCCTTATCGACCAACTTGTTGGCCGATATCCAAGGCATCATGGCGCGGAGCTTCTCGCCGACGTCCTCAATCTGGTGTGCGTCGTTGACACGGCGAATACCCTTGAAGCGGGCCTGACCTGCCTTGCACTCCTGCATCCACTGACTTGTAAACTGGCCGGTTTGGATCTCACGCAAGATTTTGCGCATCTCGGCTTTGGTCTCGTCAGTGATGACCCGAGGTCCCGACATGTATTCGCCCCACTCGGCCGTATTCGAGATCGAATAGTTCATGTTGGCTATGCCGCCTTCATAGATCAGGTCAACGATCAGCTTCACCTCGTGCAGGCATTCGAAATAGGCCATCTCAGGGGCATAGCCTGCATCGACCAATGTCTCAAAGCCAGCGCGTATGAGTTCCACCAGACCTCCGCAAAGCACGGCCTGCTCGCCAAACAAGTCGGTTTCGCATTCTTCCTTGAACGTGGTCTCGATCACGCCGGAGCGACCGCCACCGACGCCGCAGGCATAAGACAATGCAAGATCGTGTGCGTTGCCGGAGGCATCGTGGTTCACGGCAATAAGACACGGCACGCCGCCACCTTTTTGGTATTCACCGCGCACGGTGTGGCCCGGCCCCTTGGGCGCGATCATGACCACGTCGACGGTATCCTTCGGCTCGATGAGCTGGAAATGTACGTTGAGACCGTGGGCGAAGGCGATTGCAGCGCCATCCTTGATATTGGCGGAGATGTGATCCTTATAGATGTCGGCCTGCAACTCGTCGGGGGTGGCCATCATAATGAGGTCGGCCCACGCGGCTGCATCTGCCACCGACATGACCTTCAGGCCGTCGGCCTCGACTTTCTTGGCCGTCGAGGAATCGGGCCGCAGTGCTATGGCAATGTTGCTGACACCTGAATCCTTGAGGTTGAGCGCATGCGCACGGCCCTGGCTGCCGTAACCGACGATGGCCACTTTCTTGGACTTGATCAGATTGAGATCGGCGTCACGATCGTAATAAACGCGCATAATTTGAGGCCTCTTGGCTCGCGAAGTTTCTCGCATTATTCATCAGAAAACTGCCGCGTGTGGGCCACGGCGGCAAAGGTGGGCGGACTTTACTTCCTCGGCGGCGGATTTCAACGGTTTCGCCAGCCAAAAATGCAGGTCTGCGTTGCCAGTCGAACCATAACCGGGCGGTTTGAACAAGCTTTCTCAATATCGAGTTAACCGTTCTGCAACCGCCTTTCTGCTATCCATTCTGGAGAAGAGGGTGGAAAACGATGGCGGAAAACATTTCCTATCGGGTTTTTGTTGTTTCGGCTGCCTGCTTGCTGGCGGTTGGCGTGGCGGGCTGCGGTGGTGAAGAGAAGAAGACGTCTGACGTACCCGTGGTTCAGGGGATTTATACGACAGCTTCGGACTGTGCCGACGCTGGTCATCTCACCTATGACACGTGCTCGGACCTGATTGCCAGTGCAGTTGAAGCCCACGAAAAAGATGCTCCAACATATACAGAATTGCGCTTTTGCGAGGCCAAAGAAGGCGACGGCAAATGCGAATTCACGGCAAATGACAAAATCCGGCCAAAACTCCTGGCGTTCCTGATTGCGACAGGTAATCCGCCAACGAGCATCCCGCTTTATGCCCATGCCCAAGGCGATCGGGGATTTCGAGACCTGGCGGGAAAGGTCTATATGCATGCAAATGACAAACTCGTTTTTTCAGAGCATGCTGTCACGGTTTTTGAGCGCAACGCAGCGCGCCAGTATCGCCGCTGATACCCGAAACATACCGCTCAGATATCGGACATAGAACGTTGAATCCGCTTTAGCTGACCTGCGCACCGCGCGAGATCGCTGCGATGCCGGTCCGCGCCACTTCAACAAGCCCCAACTCTGTCATGATCGAGATGAACTGCTCGATCTTGGACGACTTGCCGGTTACCTCGAATACAAAGTGTTCGGTTGAGGCGTCGATCACGTTCGCGCGAAAGATTTCTGCCATTCGCAGCGCCTCGATGCGCTTTTCCCCTTTGCCACCAACCTTGACCAGCGCCAACTCCCGCTCAATCGGGCGCCCTCCTTCGGTCAAGTCACCCACACGATGAACCGGAACCAATCGCTCAAGCTGTGCCTTGATCTGGGCGATCACCATCGGCGTGCCAGTGGTGACGATGGTAATGCGCGAGACATGCTTGGCATGCTCGGTCTCGGTCACCGTCAAGGAGTCGATGTTGTAGCCACGACCAGAAAACAGGCCGATGACGCGCGCCAGAACACCAGGCTCGTTGTCGACGACGATGGACAAAGTGCGCTGCACTATTCCTTCATGGGTGGTCAAACTGGGATAGTGGGTCTGTTTTTGCGTCTGGACCATATCGGGTCTCGTCTTTCTTGTGGTGCGCGTTATCGAAGTGCGCGTTGGCGGTTTGATCGATTGTCAGCGCGCGGGCGCCCGTGCTGCAGGATCAACGGCTGAAGCCAAATCATTTCGTGGCTTCATCTTTTAAATTGGCGACGATGGTATGGCCGTCCTCGAACGCAGAGATCGACCAGGGTTCCTCAAAGGCGGCAGTCCGCCATTCAACGAAGCCGGGATGGGCATAGATCGCATCGATGTAGGCGCGCGTGTCGGCGGCGACAGGAATGGAGTAGCTGTCGAATCTCGTCGCCACGGGAGCGAACATGGCATCTGCGGCGGTGAAACGTTTTCCAAACAGATATGGCCCGCCAGCGCCGAACCGGCCTCGTGTTTCCCGCCAAATGTCCTCGACGCGGGAGACGTTGGCGGCGAGGTCATCGGTCATGGTAGGAGCTGCAAACCGTTTACCCAGATGCATCGGACAGGTCTGCCGCAAAGCCTGGAACCCGCCGTGCATTTCCATGGCGATCGATTTAGCGTATGCGCGAGCTGCCGCTCCCTCGGGCCAGATGGCCTTGTCGGGATATTTGTCTGCCAGATATGAAATAATGGCGAGGCTTTCCCACACCTTCACATCACAGTCGATCAACACGGGCACTTTGCCGGATGGTGAATATTGAGCAATGCGCGCCGGGGTATCGGGCTGGCGCAGCGGGATGACCGTCTCCTCGAACTCAAGCCCCACTTCACGCATGACGAGCCAGGGCCGCATCGACCACGACGAATAGAGCTTGTTGGCTATGATGAGGTGCATTGCGGTGATCTTTCGTGAGGACAAGCAGGATCACTCCCGGCAGCGTGCGTGATGCGGCCCTGGCCTGGCACAGGCCTACACCAGCGCCTTGCCTTCCTTGCCGATTGCCGAGCCGACCAGTTCGTCAGAGACTTCCTCGCCCATCAACATCTCGTTGTGCGCCTTGCCTGAGGGAATCATCGGGAAGCAGTTGGCGAGATTGGCGACACGACAATCAAAGATTACCGGTCCGGGGGTTTCGATCATCTGCTTGATCGCGTCATCGAGATCGGCTGGCTTGTCGCAATAAACGCCAGACCAGCCATAGGCTTCGGCCAGCTTGACGAAATCGGGCAAGGCTTCGGTGTAGCTTTCAGACAGGCGGTTGCCGTGCAGCAGTTGCTGCCACTGGCGGACCATGCCCATGTACTGGTTGTTGAGGATCATCACCTTGACGGGCAGGTGATACTGCACGGCGGTTGAAGCCTCCTGAATGTTCATCAGGATCGAGGCATCGCCCGCGATATCGACCACAAGCGATTTGGGGTGCGCCAACTGCGCGCCCACCGCGGCCGGCAGGCCATAGCCCATGGTCCCCAGTCCGCCAGACGTCATCCAGCGATTAGGCTCGTCGAAGTGGAAGAACTGCGCCGCCCACATCTGGTGCTGGCCAACCTCAGTGGTGATGTAAACATCCTTGTCGCGCGTCAGTTCATAAAGACGCTCAACCGCGTATTGCGGCATGATGAAATCATCGTGCTTCTTGTAAGAGAGTGAGTGCTTGGCACGCCATCCCTCGATCTGCTTCCACCAGGCCTTATGGGCAGCCTTGTCGAGCTGAGGCGATTTGGCCTTCCACACACGCAGCATATCCTCCAGCACGTAAGCGACATCACCAATGATGGGAACGTCGACATGCACGTTCTTGTTGATGGATGACGGGTCTATATCGATGTGGATTTTCTTTGACCCTGGCGAAAAGGCATCGAGCCGGCCCGTGATGCGGTCGTCAAAACGCGCACCAACGCAGAACATGACGTCGCAATCGTGCATGGCGAGGTTGGCCTCGTAGGTACCATGCATGCCCAGCATGCCCAGCCACTGCTTGTCGGACGCTGGAAACGCGCCAAGCCCCATCAGCGTCGAAGTGACAGGATAGCCTGTGAGACGGGCGAACTCGCGCAGCAACTGGCTTGCTTTGGGACCAGAATTGATAACGCCGCCGCCAGTGTAAAAGACCGGCTTTTTCGCATTGGCCAGGAGATCAACGGCATCGCGCACCGCTGTCTGCTCGGGCTTCATCCTGGGCTTGTAGGTCTTATGCTGGATATTGGAGGGGCCGACGTAGTTGCCGGTTCCAAACTGCACATCCTTAGGAATGTCGACCACCACAGGACCAGGACGCCCGGTCTTGGCCACGTAGAAAGCCTCATGCAGCACGCGGGCCAAATCGTTGACATCCCTCACCAGCCAATTGTGCTTGGTACAGGGACGCGTGATGCCAACGGTATCGCACTCCTGAAAGGCGTCGTTGCCAATAAGGTGCGTGGGAACCTGTCCGGTAATACAGACCAACGGAATTGAATCCATAAGTGCGTCCGTCAGGCCAGTCACCGCATTCGTGGCGCCGGGCCCGGACGTGACCAGCACAACGCCAACCTTTCCTGTTGATCGCGCATAACCTTCCGCGGCATGCACTGCGCCGCCTTCCTGGCGCACCAGGATGTGGCGCACTTTGTCCTGCTGGAACAACTCATCGTAGATCGGCAAAACTGCCCCGCCGGGGTAACCGAAAATGTGTTCGACACCCTGATCCTGCAGCGCCTTGATCACCATTTCAGCGCCGGTCATCTGACGTGCCATCCAGCACCTCCTTATTTTCGATCACTGGCGGGATTGGCCAGGGTCGGATTTGCTCCAACGGCCACCGCGCTCAGATCTAGCTGCCGAACGGACCCGAAGCCGCCCGCCTAGCTTGAATTGAGCAGGGATGTTCAAACGGTTCAGTCCAAGTTTTGCCACGCTCTAGGCTTCCGCGAGGGCGCAGTCAATCTTGAAATGAATATTTGGAAAGATTTAGATTGCAGGGGTTTTCATTTGTTGCGGATCAATATGCTTCCACGAAATCATATAACGATTTTGCCATGTGAGCTGCCGTTTGATATAGCGCCGAGTGTCGCGTTGCGCCGTCTCTATGGCCTCTTGGCGTGACATCTCGCCCGACAAAAAACGTTTCAGTGGTGAGAGGCCCAGGACCCTACTCGCGGGCAATCCCGGATCCAGCCCCAACCGGCCGACAAGAGCGGCTTCCGCCAGAGCGCCCTCTTCCAGCATCAGCTCAAACCGGCGGGCGCTGCGGTCGTATAACACCTCGCGGTCCCGCGAGATGACGACCTTGGCAACTTCGTGGTCAGCCAAAACCGGCGTGCCCTTTATTTTTTGCCATTCCGCCAGCGGCTTACCCGTTGCTTCCATGACCTCTAGCGCGCGCACCAACCGTTGCGGATCACTTGGGCGGAGGTTTGCTGCGGTCATGGGGTCCATGCGCTGCAACTCGGCGTAGAGGTCTTCTGCAGGCCAGCTTTCGCCCGCGTTGCGCCAGCGGCTGCGAATGTCATGGGGAATTGAGGGAACGGGTGCCAGCCCCTCCAGCAGCGCGCGGAAATAAAGACCAGTGCCGCCGATAATGATCGGCAATTGGTCGGCGGCATGTGCAGCAGCAATCGCGCCAGCGGCATCAGTGAGCCACTGTCCGACCGAATATGGGTCCTTTACGCTCACATGCCCGTAGAGCCGGTGCGGGTCACGCGCCTCCTGGGCCGGGCTGGGCCGCGCGGTCAACACGCGGAACTCGCGGTAGACCTGCATGGAATCGGCATTAATGATGACGCCGTGCCGGGACCGTGCCACGACGATCGCGTAGGCGGACTTGCCGCTCGCTGTGGGACCTGCAATAAGAAGCGCCTTCGGGCGTTGACGTGTACTCATCTTACCTGTTTAGCCCATTGAGACCTCGGCCGCGAGCCTTTCCGTGCACGCTGTAAAAGCTTGACGAATTTAGTCACGCATCAGCCACGATCAGTGCTTCAAGGGCCTCGACCTGAAGAAAATATGACGAAATCGATGAAGACGTCCGAGCTGCACCTGGTTGTAATCGGCGATCCGCTGCGTTTGGACCTGAATGAGCAGAAGCTTGCCAGTCTGATTAGACCTTTGCCGACCGCGCACCGGTCGAAGTTTCGGGAACTAAAGCAAGGCTCCGCCTACGACTGTCTGATTTCACCGTGGAACGAGGCCGGCACATCGCCTGAGGGTGTACTGGGGGCCATCGAACAATACGTTCTTTCCCCGCTTCGCGAAGCCGGTTTTGATGCCGCGATACTGCAAACCGACACAGCACACCGGCGCAAAAAGGTTCTGGTGGCCGACATGGAATCGACCATCATCGAGCAGGAAATGCTGGATGAACTGGGTGATCTTATCGGCAAGCGCAAGGTGATCGAAGACATCACGGCCCGGGCGATGCGCGGTGAAATTGACTTCCAACAAGCATTAACAGAACGCGTTGCCATGCTTGCCGGCCTCGATGCTGGTGTGCTTGATGAGGTTTCGAAGCGGATCACGATCATGCCCGGGGCGAGAGAGCTGGTCGCGACGATGAAGGCGAATGGTGCGTATTGCGCGTTGGTGTCGGGTGGCTTCACGGTTTTTACCGAGCGCATTGCGCAAATGCTCGGCTTTGACGAACACCAGGCCAACACTTTGGAAATCGTCGATGGAAAAATAACGGGAAGCGTCACTTCTCCGATACTTGGTCGTGATGCCAAGCTCGCCGCCCTCAATCGCATTGTAGCAGAGCAAGGTGTCGGCACAGATTCAGCACTTGCAGTCGGCGACGGCGCCAATGACCTTGCTATGCTTGGGGTTGCGGGGCTCGGCGTTGCCTTTCGCGCTAAACCCAGGGTGCGTGAGGCGATCCTAAAAAGCCCTGGTGGAGCGGTTATTACCCATGGCGACCTGACAGCACTTCTTTACCTGCAGGGCTACACCTGGGGGGAACTTTTGCCTGTCGCTTGAGTTGGTAGGATTGCGAAGTTCTGAGGTGGAGTTCCGGCTTTGCGGTTGGAATCGTGCAACACGTGGCCCAAACGACTCTCGACCAATGCCCCTCGAATCAGCAGGATCGGTCCTCGTCGCGTGAGGCATACGTCATCTAGTCCAGTGAAGCATTGTCGCAGAGAAGCTGATTGTCCGCATGATTTGACGGGCAAAGCCGATAGGATAACGCATGATGCCGTCAAAGCTCCTGGCTTTCTTGCTGTCGATCTTGGCCATTTTCGCCGTAGCGGATATATATCGCGACGCGAGCATGCGTCTGTCCTTGTTGCATGATGTCACTGCATCTCAAGGTGTTGAGAAAGTTGCGCTAGAAACAAATGCTTCAACAAATGCCGCGAATGGAACCGTTCTCAATGCGGACCCTGTTCAAGATTCAGCGCTGATGGCGCGTGCGAGCACAGACAGAGGCTCCGAATTTGCAGGCTCAGATGTTGCCGGTGTCGTCAAGGCCAACTGGCAAGGCAACCCACGCGACTAAGCCCAGACTATAAACCCATGCATAACAGCGGCTGTTGCCTGTAGAGCCCTCTGAACAGGTTTTGAGGATTTCTCACCTGCTTTCAGCTTTAAGATCCCCGTTGTGGCACCTATTTGTCTTGTTGAGGGATGTCAGCGCGGGCCCGCATTTGTTTTGCCTCTGTCGACATCGTTTCTTCCGTTGGAGGCCTCATTGCAATACGCACTGAGGGCCACTGGCGGTTTTTGTTGCATGCGCCGCGTGACGGCAACGGGATTTTTTCATGGTCGATGCGCTGCTCCTACTGACAGGCTTCATCATTCTGTTGAGCGGGGGTGAACTTCTCGTACGCGGTTCGGTGCGTGTGGCGCAGATCGCCGGCATGTCGCCGCTCCTGATCGGATTGACCCTGGTCGGATTTGGTACATCAGCTCCCGAACTCGTTACCAGTGTGCAAGCTGCAATGTCGGGTTCACCGGGTATTGCTGTTGGAAATATTGTCGGCTCGAATATCGCCAACATCATGCTGATCCTGGGCGTCTCTGCCGCGCTCAGCCCGATAGTCGTATCGACCAATGCACTTTACCGTGACGGCATGATCGTGCTGCTTAGCGCAATCATCTTCAATGGAATAGGCATCATGCTTCCGTTGAGCCGTCCAGTTGGCGCGGTTCTGTTCATGCTGCTGCTGGCCTACCTCTATTACGCCTACAAGCAAGAACGAACCACGGCGTCGACGGAAGGGCATACTGCCGCCTATGACAAGGCTGAAGCACTCGAAGAGATTGATGCCGACACGAACCCCAAACAAGCACGATTATTGAAAACGTACCGCACTGATGTCGCAACCGCGTTGATGACAGCCATTGGCGGTATGTTGCTTGTGATCGCGGGCGGCAAGGTGCTTGTTGAAGCTGCCGTCTCGATTGCGCGCACCTATGACGTTTCCGAAGCCGTTATAGGGTTGACGATCGTTTCAATTGGAACGTCGATGCCGGAACTCGCCACGTCTGCGGTCGCGGCCCTTCGCAAACACTCCGATGTAGCGCTCGGCAACATCATGGGTTCGAATCTCTACAACACTTTCGGTATAGGTGGTGCCACAGGCTTGTTATCGCCCACCATCATTCCCGACGAAATCGTCAGATACGACAATCTTGTCATGCTCGCTGCTACGTTTGCGATGCTTATCATGGCGCGGACAGGGTATCGGCTTTCCAGACTTGAGGGGTCTGCGCTGCTGGGCTGTTATGCTGTCTACCTTTATACGCTCATTCCAGCGTGAACATTGGAACTGAATTGCAAAATCGTCATTCGAAGCGCAACGCATCAATAGGATTGAGCAACGCGGCCTGACGCGCTGGAATATATCCAAACACCATGCCGACGAGAGCCGATGCACCGATGCCAATAAGGATGATGGTTGTGTCGATAAGCACCGGCCAACCGGCAAGTTTGGAAATGCCATAGGTTGCAGCAACACCAAGACCAAGTCCTATGATCCCTCCGGCGATGCACAGAACAATCGATTCAGTGAGGAATTGTGCGAGGATGTCGCGACGGCGGGCGCCGACCGCCATCCGCAACCCGATCTCGCGCGTGCGCTCGGTTACAGACACAAGCATGATGTTCATGATGCCAATGCCACCGACAATCAGAGACACCGCAGCGGTCGCAGCGAGAAGCCAGGTGAGTGTGCGCTGCGCAGCGGTGCGGGCCTGCACGATTTCGGCGACATTGCGGATGCGAAAATCATCCTGCGCACCTGGACGGATGCGACGACGATGGCGCAGTACGTTGGCGATCTCATCCTGAGCCAGAGCCAGATCCTCGCCGTTATCAATCTTCACGAGAATCGAGCCTACCTGATTGGGCACGGATACGTCTTGGCCAGCAAAACGGGCGCGGGCTGTGCTGATTGGAATCATCACCACATCGTCCTGATCACGGAAGCCGCCGGCTTGTCCGCGCGTTTCCATGACGCCGATTATCTCAAAGGGGGCACCGCCGATGCGGACACGTTCGCCGACCACCGAGCCGCCGCCGAACAGTTGGCGCGCAACGGTGGAGCCAACCACGGCAATCTTGGCGCCACGCGCGACTTCAGCGGCATCAAAATAACGACCCTGGGCCACGTTCCAGTCGCGGACAACGGGGAAGGATTCATTTGTCCCTGTAACGGAGGTTGCCCAATTCTGGTTGCCGTAGACCAGCGTTGCATTGGCTGACAAGTTTGCCGTAATCGCTGTAACGCTGGGGACGCGCTGCCACAGGGCGTCCATATCCTCTTGCGACAGCGGGCTCGCTGTGCCGGCTCCGCCCTGAGCGCCTCCTGAGCGCCTGGATCCGGGAGAAACTGTAAGCATATTGGTGCCCAGCCTACTGATGCTCTTTTCCACCTCCTGACGTGCGCCCGAGCCAATCGCAGACATGACGATAACCGATGCGACACCGATAATGACGCCAAGTGCCGTCAACATGGAGCGCATGGCGTTCAAACGTATCGCCGCCAATGCGGAGCTGAGATAAACGGCCATGTTCATGGTGCAATTTTCCTTGGTTGCTGCTCAATATCCTCGACCAGCAATCCGTCGCGGAAGCGCAACAGGCGGCTTGCGTATTCGGCGATGTCAGGTTCGTGCGTCACCATGATGATGGTCATGCCTTGGGCGTGCAGCTTGGTGAACAGCTCCATGATGTCATTAGATGTCTTGGTGTCGAGCGCGCCGGTGGGTTCATCGGCGAGAATGAGACGCGGATTGTTGACCAGCGCGCGGGCGATGGCGACGCGCTGCTGCTGGCCACCGGAGAGCTGCGATGGTGTGTGATCCAAGCGATCGCCCAATCCGACTTCGTTAAGGCGCTGCTCTGCCATCTCGTCTGGGTGTCGGGGATGGTGCGTCGTATAGAGCAATGGAAGTTTCACATTCTCCAGGGCCGACGTTCGGCGCAGGAGATTGAATTGCTGGAATACGAAGCCGATAACGCGATTGCGCAGGTGGGCAAGAGCGTCACTCTCCAGGTTCGAAATGTCCGTGCCATCGATTTGCAACGCACCCGATGTTGGTCCATCCAGCGCGCCAATCAAGTTGAGCAAGGTTGACTTGCCCGACCCTGACGGCCCCATGATTGCGACGAACTCACCAGGCCAGATGTCGAACGACACACCCTTGAGGACTTCAAGCGACTGCTCGCCCATGGCATAGGTCTTGCGCACGTCGTGGCATGAGACGACAGCCTGATCCGTTTTCGTCGCAACTGGACGTGATAGAATTTCGGCTTCAGTCATCGCGACCCGCGGCCTCCACGGCTTGACCCTTCCGCGTCTTGACGACGCGCGCGGATGACAACCTTGTCGCCAGCTTTCAGATCCCCGCGCATCACTTCGCTGTAGGTATCATCCACCAAACCGAGGATCAGACGATTTGGCTGAAGGCCGCGCGGGGTCTCACGCCAAACCACTGCGGGGCGGGTGTTTTCGCGCCAGCTTTCACGCATCTGCTGGAATTGTGCCTTTTGGTTTTCGTCCAGAATGCCCGACAGGGCGCGACCAACGCGGCCGCGTCGTTGTCCATCATCACCGCGGCCGGACGAACGGCGTTGTCCCGACCGGCTGCGCTCTGCACCCTCACCACGGCGACCTGCCCGACCCTCTCCGCCTCTGGTGCCCGCGCTTGCAGGCATTGCGCCCTCGCCGCTGTCGCCAACCTGATTCAGCGAGCGTCCGGCGCGTTGGGCGGCGAGCGCTGTTCGGAAGCGTTGCTTTTGCTCTTCGCTCAATTTCAGCCGTTGGGAGATTGAATCTACGATTGCAATGTCACGATCGGTGCGGTCCGCCCTTGCGGTGACAGGCAAATCCTTGGGCGGTGTAAAACGAACCGCATCATTGGACACGCGCAAGACGTTCTCGCGCACGCCGGTAACGATGCGCACCGTGGCCGTCATTCCTGGCAACAACTTTTGCTTTGGGTTATCGGCACTGACGACCACCGTATAGGTTACGACATTGTTGGTTGTCGCACCCGCTATGCGGATCTGTGAAACCTTGCCGTTGAAGACGCGGTCGGGAAATGCGTCGACCGTAAACGAAACGTCCTGGCCGGTTTCGATGGCGCCGATATCCGCTTCGTCAACGAGTACGAGGATTTCAATCCGCTTCAAGTCCTGGGCGATTTGGAACAGTACCGGCGCCTGCAGGCTCGCGGCTACGGTGCTGCCGGGGTCCACGGCACGGTTGATGACGACGCCATCTATGGGTGTCTTCAATTGCGTGCGGTCCAGGTCAAGACGCGCCTGTGCAAGCTCGGCTTCCTTTTGGGCGACAGATGCGTGCGCGTTGGAAAGCTGTGCCTTGGATACTTCAACATCAGCCAATGCGGTTTCATATTGCGTTTGCGCCTGATCGAGCGTGGCTTCTGCGGTTGCCCGGGTTGCAATCAACTTTTTTTGCCGGTCGACTGCGCGTTTGGCCTGATCACGCAGGGCTTCGGCCTTGGTCACATTGGCCTGCTGCACTTCGACATTTGCCTTGGCAATGGTCAAATTGGATTGGGCCGAGGAAACCTTGGAGGCAAATGTGCGCTGATCAATGGTGGCAAGCGTGTCGCCCTTTTTGACCTGCGAATTGAAATCGACATTAACTTGCGAAATCTGGCCGGAAAGCTGTGAGCTGACATCGACAGTGACCAGAGCCTGGACGGAGCCGGTGGCAGAGATGGATCGCTCAATGTTGCCGGTGGTGAGTTCGGCGGTCTGTATGTCGAAGGTCGGCTCGCCTTCGATCATCCAGAATTTCCAAAACAGTCCTGCTGAAACGAATACCGCCAACAGCAAAAGAAGCATTCTGGTTTTGGAGGCAGACTTTTTCATGGTGCCGTACATCTTTCTTGCAGGTCTGCCACCGTGCTGGACCTATTCACGGCATTGCGACAGCATAATTCAGGTCTTTGGGTGCAAGCTCTACAGCTCAACCCTAGTGTTCCGACTCTGACGCTTGGTTCCCTGTCGGGCCCCGACGCGTCAGCCCGGAACCCTAGCATTCTCATTGTTTATGTTCTGGATTCACGATCGTTTGACGACCTTCGCCCGGGAATCAAACGTTCGATCCAGAACACTAGAGCGCATTGCGACCCGATGGAATCGGACCGGCGCTCTAGCCCGCCTTTCTCCTTGCGGGCCGATCTCGCGCCAGTGCGATGACGGCCGTGCCCTCGTGAGTAAGGCGGGCTCGCTTCTTGTTTGGTCGCATTTTCCACGACGAACCGGTGTCCACTTCGTCAGAAAATTCTCTAGTGGCCTGTCGCGCCAAAATTGAAACATAGCCGCAACCGCATACAATTTTGGCGCGACATGGAGGCCACTAGCAAAATCATTGGCTTAGTGTGGCGTTTATCGCGCCTTAGTTGATACCCAGCGTGCCGCAACATCGATCAACTAAGGCGCGACGCCACACTAGCGCATCTAACGTGCGGCGAAGAATAATCCGTCGTCTTTCGCCGCGCCGTTTGAATTACGCCTTTGCATTACACAAAGATTGCGCATGTACCTTGAACCTGACGTGAACGCTAAAGAAATGGGTTATGATCGCCAAATCAGGGTGTTGGCGACACATGCGTTCCGCCCCGGGGATATCATGGCGAAGTGACGTTCCTGCTCGGACGTATGAACGCGTTGCGCCGACCTCGCTTGATGAGCTGGCGGAAGGATCATTCACCTACTTGAATGTCGCCGGGAAGCAGAGCGCCTGCCTTTTGCGCTTCTTCCAACGCATGAGCCAATTCTTCGCGCGCCTTTTCGGCCTGGCGTTGACGGTTCCATAAAGATGCATATAGACCGTCGCGCTCCATGAGCTCGGCATGCGTGCCCTGCTCTACCAGCCGGCCTTTCTCCAGAACAAGGATATTGTCGGCATGCACAATGGTGGAAAGGCGATGCGCGATGACAAGTGTCGTGCGGTTCTTGGCGACCCGGTCGAGCGCGTCCTGGATTTCTTTTTCGGTGTGGCTGTCCAACGCGCTTGTCGCTTCATCGAGCATCAGGATCGGCGGCGCCTTCAATATTGTTCTGGCGATCGCCACGCGCTGCTTTTCGCCGCCCGATAATTTCAGGCCACGTTCACCAACCATCGTTTCATAGCCCTGGGGGAGGGTGTCGATGAAATGGTCGATTTGTGCGAGCGATGCGGCCTCCTTTATCTCCCTGTCGCTCGCATCGATACGGCCATAGCGAATGTTGTACAGGATCGTATCGTTGAACAGGACGGTGTCTTGCGGCACTACTCCGATCGCTGCGCGCAGCGACGCCTGGGTGACATCGCGGATGTCCTGTCCGTCTATGGTCACGGCACCAGACTGGATATCGTAAAAGCGGAACAGGATGCGGGAGATCGTGGACTTACCCGCGCCCGAGGGGCCGACAATGGCAACCATCTTTCCAGCCGGTACCTCGAACGAGACGTCGTGAAGTACCTGGCGCTCTGGATCGTAGGAAAACGACACGTCATTGAAGCGTATCGTGCCGTGGGGCACTTTGAGCGGCACCGCGCCTGGCTTGTCCTCGACTTCGGGATGCTCTTGCAGCAACGCAAACATCGTTTCGAGATCGACGAGCCCTTGTTTGATTTCGCGATAAACGGTGCCCATGAAATTCAGCGGCATATAAAGCTGAATCATCATGGCGTTAATCATGACGAAGTCACCGACTGTATATGTGCCAGACATGACGCCACGCGCCGCCAGCCACATGACGAGCGTCATGCCGACCGTGTAGATGAATGATTGCCCGGAATTGAGAACCCCGAGGGAATAATATGTTTTAATCGCAGCCTTTTCATAGCGCGCCATGGCCGCATCGAAGCGGCGGCTTTCCATGTCCTCGTTGCCGAAGTATTTCACCGTTTCGAAATTCAACAGGCTGTCGATGGCCTTGGTATTGGCGTCGTTGTCGCTCTCGTTCATCTCGCGACGAATATGGATACGCCATTCGGAGGCCGAGAACGTGAACAACATGTAGGCAACAACGGTTGCCAGAACGATGACGACGTAAATCCAGTTGAAGAAATAGAGCAGCACCCCGCACACGAGCAGAAGTTCCAGCACGGTGGGCGCCAACTGCAAAAGGCCCATCCTGATAATGAGTTCAATAGCGCGTGCCGCACGCTCGATCACACGCGACAGTCCGCCTGTGCGCCGCTCTAGGTGAAAGCGCAGTGAAAGCCGGTGCAGATGCCGAAACGTGCGGTTGTTGAGTTGGCGAACCGCATGCTGTCCGACCTTGGTGAAGAAAAGGTCGCGAATTTGGTTCAAGATCATCATCAGGACCCGGCCGCCACCATAGGCGACGATCAGTCCTGTTGCTGTCAGGGCCAGCACGCCGGCCGGCCCGCCGGCTGCGGGGGCATGTTCGGTGAGCCAGTCAACCGCCGCCTTATAGAAGATCGGCACCGATATGGTGACGAGCTTGGCGATGGTGAGAACAACAAACGCAAGAACCACGCGCAGCCGCAGATCCGGCCGCCCCTGCGGCCAGACGAACGGCAACAGCCCCATGAGTACGGTCCAGTGATCCGCGCGTGCGTCCAAGCCTGGGACGCCGCCTAGCGGCATCTGCGATTTACCTTGTCCCCTGATGTGACCCTTGCCTCGTTCTGGTGTTTGGCCGGATTGGTAGCTGGCTGGGATTGCTTGGTAACAGATGCAAGCATCCCGCTGTCGTCATACGTCGTCTTACGCGGTCTGTGCGCCCAGGGCCAGCACACTGCGACAGTGCGTCGGGACCAACAGCGGTGCAGGCCCGGCTTGAATCAATGCTGCTTCTCAAGCCGTGATCAGATCAGGCAGACGGGCGGTGCAGTCCGTAGCGCCACTACACCCCGCATCGGTCTGCAAGGCCTTGGCCCAAGTACGGCTAGTGTGGCGTCGCGCCTTAGTTGACCGACGTTGCGGCACGCTGGGTATCAACTAAGGCGCGATAAACGCCACACTAAGCCAATGATTTTGCTAGTGGCCTTCATGTCGCGCCAAAATCGTATGCGGTTGCGGCTAGGTTTCGATTTTGGCGCGACAGGCCACTAGGCAGAATGACCCCAATTTATCGCCCGACGCACTTGACGTTTGTTGAATTAGCCACCCCTTACCCGCCGCCAACCTTCGGCAAATGGAAGCGCTGGCACGGGAAGATCAGATCCGGGTCGGAGATCTTGCCCTCGTTGGCACGAAAGATCTCCGGCCAAAACCGTCCATGGCGATAGTGGCGCTGTGAAATTCGCCAGAGACTGTCGCCGCGCTTTACAACGTAATTTCCTGGTGTGTCGACACGGCGACCAGATTGGCGGCAACTGGACGGATCGATCCGCAGTGGCACACGCGGGGCATTTGCAGCAACGCGGTCGCCCTCACCATCTTCGCTCAATGGATCGCGCCCCTGCACCAGTGTTGCGGTGCCACCTGTGCGTTCATCACCCAGAAGTGCAAAGCGGCGCCATGCCGCTGGCATCACATGGCCTTCGCCGAGGTTCGCACGCTCATTCTCGGCTTCATTTATGGTGACGCCCGCCGTCTCTTGCGGCCCGCCTGAGGGGGGGCGTGTTGATGTCCTCTGCCGGCTCGCCTCATCCTGCAACGCTGCCATTCGTTGTTCACGCGCTTTGGCAATTTCGGCTTCGCGCGCCAGCCTTGCACGCTCCTCGTTCAGGCGCCTTTCCTCAGCAGCTTCCCGTTTCGCTTTTTCCCGAGCCTCAGCTTCAGCCCGGGCTTTGGCATCGGCTGCCGCCTGGCGTTGCCGCTTCAGTTCCATCTGTGCGGCAGCCGCGGCGGCGGCTTCTGCCTCCCTGGCCAGTTTCTCGCGCCTGGCTTTTTCGATTGCCGCCAGCCGTTTCATTTCTGCTTCACGCTCAGCGGCAGCAGCGGCTGCCTGTTGCTCTGCGCGTTGCCGGGCCGCCTCAGCCTCGGTCTGGCGACGCTGCTCCAGCTCCGCACGCTGTTGGGCGGCTAAACGTTCCGCTTCAGCTCGCCTGGCCGCGGCACGTTCAGCGGCCGCCAAACGTTCCGCTTCTGCTTTGCGTTTTGCCTCTTCTTGCGCAGCCCTCCTGGCGGCTTCTGCCGCGATCCGCGCTTCATTCGCCTTTCGTGCGTCCTCTTCTTGTCGCGCTGCGGCCGCCCGCCTGGCTGCCTCCGCTTCCTGGATGGCTTGACGCTGGCGCTGTTCCTCCAACGTGATGTGCGCTGCCTCTTCGGCCTTTGCCGCGGCGACGCGTTGTTTTTCTAGTTGCGCGCCGTCTTCTTTTGTACGGCGACGCCGTTCTGAAATTTCAGCCTCCAGGAGAGCCTGCTCGCGGGCATTACGCTCTTCGCGCAGTTTGGCGACATTCTCACCGCGCGTTGTTTGTGCGCGTTTCGAAGGCTGTTCGGATTCAGGTTTGGGCGCTGGTTTAGGCGTCATTTTTGGAGCGACAGATTTATCGGCTTCGCGGGGCTGTTCACCGGCATCGCCCATATTGCTTATGCTGCCGGATTTGACGTCTGGAACCTGGAGCGGGCGCACGATTTTTTTCTGGAAGTCACGGTTGGAGGAAGCCAGCCATTCCTGCAACCAGAATATCACACCGCCATGGGATTCTCTATCATCCAAGCCGGTCTTCGCGCCGTTATGGTTCGTCTCCTTGGAGGCGATTTTTTTAAACGCCAGGCTTTCACCGTCGCCGCGCTCGGCCTGAATTTGTGTGAAACGCTCGCTTGCTGCTCGTGCCAGGTCTTCGGCGCGGGTGCGCTGCGTTATGGTGATGGCTTGCCGCGCATCCCCTGTTGCCGTGCCAAAACCCTGCGGAATGGAAATGCGAACGTCGCTTCCCAATACCGGTGTGCTGCCTTGTGTACTGGTTGCAGCAGAACTGAAGACGTGCTCCCCGTCAGTCACTTGTTTGTTGAGCGAGAGCGTCCACATGCCATCAGAAGCAACAACAGCACTGCCCAAGGCGCGGCCTTCACGATTGAGGGTCACGCGGCTTCCTGGCGTGCCGTGTCCCTTGAAGCGGATGTGACCGTCAGGCGCGACCTCTATTACGGAAAAGGATGGCGGGATGACACGCCCTGGTTGCGCAGTCGATTGAGGAATGGGCTTAGCAGGTTCGGGCGCGCGATCCTGCGCATACGCGGCCACGGTCAACACAAGGCTATTTTCGTTTGCCGTTTTGGTTTTGGTTGCGCCCAGTGCGCTACCGCCAATCACTGAGATCGATTGATTTTGAGCGTCCACGCCAGGCATCACTCCAGCGTAGAGTACGCCGACAAGCGCCATCACGGCAGATATACGCGGCCCCGTTAACACTTCAACACTCCCAAGCCATCCGGGAATGGAAGTTCCGTTGGATGACACTACATTTATTGTCGTAACTTCATATTATAACCGAGATCGCAAGCGCTGATGAAGCACGAATGCCGGTTTTCACCCAGAGATGGCGACTAATGTGGCGTCGCGCCTTAGTTGACCGACGTTGGGACCTGCGCGGAGTCCACTAAGGCGCGGTTGAACGCCACACTAAGTCCATGATTTTGCTAGTGGCCTTCATGTCGCGCCATAATCGTATGCGGTCGCGGCTATGTGTCGATTTTGGCGCAACAGGCCACTAGGCATGCCGCAAAGACACGGGGGCGATAGATATTGGCCTGCCGCGGACCCGGTGAAAATCTATCCAAGAGCATCCGGTTTCGATTAAATTGTCCCCGGTGGCGTGCCATCCACGCCCCTCAAGGAGTCGCACTAATCATATGAAATCGAAATCTAATTCTAAAAATCCGCACACACCCAAGACGGCCAATGGCAAAGCTTCCCGCCGCCCTGCTGCCAAACAACAAACCACGGCGGCCAAAACCCCTGGAAACGGTGGTGTCGAACCAGCAGAGCAGGTCACATTGGACCGGAAAGCGGCTGCGAAATCCACAATTTCAAATGTCTGCGTTTACTGTGGGTCGGGGCCTGGCAACAGCCCGGTTTACGCCGAAGGCGCTCGCACACTCGGTCATGCACTGGCTGGTGCAGGCATCGGCTTGGTATACGGTGGCGGCGGGCTGGGTCTTATGGGCGAGGTGGCACGAGCCACGCTCGAAGCCGGCGGGCAGGTGACAGGTATTATTCCTGAGTTCTTGACGCAGAAAGAACACATGCTGCGCGACGTGGATACGCTGCTCGTGACCAAGGACATGCACGAGCGCAAGCGGCTGATGTTTGAAAAATCCGACGCATTCGTGGCACTTCCAGGCGGCATTGGCACGCTTGAGGAACTTGTGGAACAGCTCACGTGGTCGCAACTGGGACAGCACAACAAGCCGATTGTCGTGGCCAACATTGCAGGGTTCTGGAACCCGTTCCTCGATCTGCTTGCACACATGCGCGACGATCAGTTCATTCGTAACGGCATCAATGTGCGGTTCATGGTCGTGGATGAGGCGACGGCCATTCTCCCCACGATTCTTGGGGCTGAAAAGCGCCGACCAGGCAAGGCGTCCGACACCGCCATTACGGCAAAATTCTAGTCTTCCAACGCAACTCATAACGCAACTAAATGTCCACCAGCATTTGCTTATACCCGACGCCGCGCGGGTTCCCAGGCAGGCGAAACTGGTCTAAGCACCAGCCATGAACGAACCTGTACCGCCAGCAAAAGCCTTGGGCAGCGCGAAGACCGTGGGCCGTCACCGGTTGGACCTCGTGTCTGCGGAGGGCATCGCGCGTTTGCAGGCGCGTGACCGGCGCACGGTTGCGGCGGCCATAACTGAGCTGGAACGGCTTTCGCCGCAGGTAACGGAGCTGTTGGAGAAGCTTCAGCCCCATCTTGGGCGTGCTCTGGTGGTTGGCTTCACCGGTCCACCCGGTGCTGGCAAATCAACACTGGTCAACGCGCTGATCCGTGGCCTGCGTCAAGCGGGAAAAACGGTCGGCGTGATCGCCGTAGACCCCTCAAGCCCGGTTTCCGGTGGCGCTATTCTCGGCGATCGCATCCGCATGACAGCAGCACTCGACGATGACGGCGTATTCGTGCGGTCACTCGCCAGCCGCGGTTATCTGGGCGGCCTTTCACCGGCTGCGGTTCGGATCATCGACGCACTGGATGCGGCCGGCTACGATATCATCATCCTTGAGACTGTCGGCACCGGACAGAACGAAATCGACGTTGCAGAAGTGGCCGACGTGCGCGTGGTGATTTCGGCTCCGGGCCTTGGTGATGATATCCAGGCGATGAAGTCGGGCCTGTTGGAAATCGCAGACGTACTGGTTGTCAACAAAGGTGATCGCGAAGGCGCCGAGCAGACGCTGCAGCAATTGACGGGTGCTTTGTCGATCCGGACCGGCACGGCTGCCAAGGTGCAGGTCATCAAGACGACGGCAACGTCCGGCGAGGGCGTGGACGAACTGCTAAGCGCTATCAACCAAATCGGTAGCTCTGTGCTCGCACAGGGTGTGCAAGTGAGGCGACGGCGCCGCGCGCGCTATTTGATTGCGCGTGCCGCAGCAGATCTTGTGGCCGCGCGCATCCGCGCTGGTGAGGGCTCCACACTCGACAAACTGGCTGATGATGTGCTTTCCGGCCGCCTGCACGTTGACCGTGCAGCCGAGCGCATCGTTTCTCAAACGTGACGTTCATGGATGCGCTGTAATTTTTTGTTGGCGGCCATGTTTTTCACGCTGAACCGCTACACACTTCAGCTAAACATGCTCTCTCTCGTCTGAAGCATGTTTTTCACGCTGAACCGCTACACACTTCAGCTAAACATGCTCTCTCTCGTCTGAAGCATGTTTTTCACGCTGAACCGCTACACACTTCAGCTAAACATGCTCTCTCTCGTCTGAAGCATGTTTTTCACGCTGAACCGCTACACACTTCAGCTAAACATGCTGTTTTTTGCGCGCCATAGTCAATCGGCGGCCGCTTCGCGAAACATGCCATGTTCGGCGGCGCTTTTTTTGTTCAATTGCATGTCGATCGCCGCGTGATCCCGCACCAGCTTGAAATTGATACTGTCAAGCAGTGCTTCGAAACTTGCATCAATTATGTTGGGCGAGACGCCGACGGTGAACCAGCGCTCTCCTGTTGTCGTATCCAGGCTTTCTACCAGCACGCGCGTTACCGCGTCGGTACCGGGCATGCCAGTCAAGATGCGCACCTTGTAGTCAACCAGTTCGACGCCATCGATATGCTTCTGGTAGCGTCCCAGATCCTTGCGCAGGGCGCTGTCCAACGCATTGACAGGACCATTTCCCTCTGCGACCGACCAAAGCGCTTCGCTGTCTCCGTCGATGAAAACTTTCACGATCGCCTGCGATACGGTCGTCAGCTCGCCGCGGGCGTTGTGTCGGCGCTCGACCATGACGCGGAAGCTATCTACTGAGAAATAGCGCGGCACGGTACCCAGGATGCCGCGCGCCAGCAGCTCGAAGGACGCCTCGGCCGCTTCGTAGGCATAGCCCATGGCCTCACGCGATTTAACTTCATCGAGCAGCGTCGTGATGCGCGGATCAGACGGATCGACATGCACACCGAAGCGTTCCAGCGCGTCAAGCACGTTGGACTTGCCGGCCTGCTTTGAAACCATCACGTTGCGGCGGTTGCCCACCGCTGCCGGGCTGACATGCTCGTAGGTCTGCGGCTCTTTCAGAATTGCTGAAGCGTGGATGCCAGCCTTTGTCGCGAACGCACTTTCACCGACGTATGGCGCATGTCGATTGGGCGCGCGGTTAAGGATTTCATCGAGCACGCGGGAGGCATGCGTCAGCTTGGTCAACCGCGCTGGTGTCACGCCCGTTTCGAACCGATCGGCGAATTCGCTCTTCAACAAGAGTGTGGGAATGATCGACGTCAGATTTGCATTGCCGCAGCGTTCGCCCAAACCGTTCAGCGTGCCCTGGATCTGGCGACAGCCCGCGCGCACCGCCATCAACGAATTGGCGACTGCGTTCTCAGTGTCGTTGTGTGTATGAATGCCGAGATGATCTCCGGGCACAAATTTTGTCACTTCGGCGATGATTGCGCCGATCTCGTGGGGAAGCGTGCCACCGTTTGTATCGCACAGAACGACCCAGCGTGCACCGGCCTCATAGGCCGTGCGCGCAACTTCCAGCGCATAGTTCGGATTGCCCTTGAAGCCATCGAAGAAGTGCTCGCAGTCCAACATGGCTTCGCGTCCGGATGCGACGACGGCGGCGATCGACTGGCGAACGGAGGCGATGTTTTCCTCGTTCGAAATTCCAAGCGCGACGCGAACGTGATAATCCCACGATTTTGCCACAAGGCATACCGCGTCAGCCTTGGATTGAAGAAGAGCCTGAAGGCCTGGGTCATTGCCCACCGAACGGCCGGCGCGCTTTGTCATGCCGAATGCTGTGAACATTGCCGTTTGCAGCCCTGGCGACTTCGCAAAAAATGCCGTGTCGGTATTGTTGGCACCGGGATAACCGCCTTCGACATAATCCAGCCCAAGCTCATCAAGCACCTGCGCGATGCGGCGCTTGTCTGCCACGGTAAAATCGACACCCGTGGTCTGGGCCCCGTCACGCAGCGTTGTGTCGAAGAGATAGAGGCGTTGCTTCATCTCAGTGACTCCTTCCGGCGCCTGCGGCCGTTTTTACCAGCGGCTTGGACATGGTCGTATTCGAAAGCCAGACCTCGCCCATGGGGACTGTATTGCGCTGAACGTCGCCATATCCGCGCCTTGAGAAAAATTCATGCGCGGTGTCGCTGGCATCAACTGTCAGGGATTGAGCGCCACGCGCAGCGGCAAGCTTTTCCAGCGCGTCGATCAGCGCCGAACCAACGCCCTGGCCAACGGCATGGGGATGGACATAGAGCATATCGATCTCCTTGTTGCCCTTAAGGCTGGCGAAACCGAGGATGTCGTTGCCCTGATCGACCAGGATTGTGAGGTTATTGCCAAGGCGTTCAGCGAACGTTTCAGCGTCGGCTGCGCGTGTCATCCATGCCAAACGCTGGTCCTCGTCGTACTCGTCTTGTGTCAATTCCTCGATCGCCTGGGCATAGAGGTCTTGCAAGCGCGGCGTATCGGCGAGCATGAAGGGACGCATGGGCAGCGGTGCGCTCATCGCTTCACCTCCCAGGTCGTTTCGATTTCGCCAGTCGTCGGGTTCTTGCCGTCCTTGAGCTGGATGCCTTTGGCTGCAAGGTCATCGCGGATGCGATCGCTCTCTGCCCAGTCCTTGGCCTTGCGCGCCTTGAGCCGGGCGGCGATGAGTGCATTAATTTCGCCCTGGTCAACAGAAACGGGCGCGCGACTTGGATAGATCTCTTCCAGCGTCTCGTTTCCATAAAGGCCGAGAAAATTCAGCGTTGCTTTCAGCGCCGGGCCGGCGCCTTCATTGCGCTTTGCCGACTTGAGCAATCCATGCAGAATTGAAATCACACTGGGCGTGTTGAGGTCGTCGGACAGGGCAGCGAGAACTTCGGCATTGGGTTCACCGGCAGCTTCGACACCATGGAGCAGCCGCGCGATGTCCGCCAAGGTGTCTCTCGCCTGGACGAGGCGATCAACCGTCCAATCGATGGGCTGGCGATACTGGGTGGCCAGCATTGCCCAGCGCACGACGCGCCCATTCCACTTCGCACCACCAAAATTATCGGTATCCAGCAATTCATGAACGGTGATGAAGTTGCCAAGCGACTTCGACATCTTCTCGCCTTCAACCTGCAAGAAGCCGTTGTGCAGCCAATAGTTCGCCATCACGGGCGTGCCGTGGGCGCAGCGCGATTGGGCGATCTCGTTTTCATGGTGTGGGAACTGGAGGTCGATGCCACCGCCGTGAATATCGAAAACCTCGCCCAGGTGCTTGCCTGACATCGCCGAACATTCAAGGTGCCAGCCCGGGCGCCCATTGCCGTCGATGCCGCAGGGTGAGGGCCAGCCGGGTTCACCATCCCTGGAAGGCTTCCACAGGACGAAGTCCATGGGCCCACGCTTGTACGGCGCCACTTCGACGCGCGCGCCAGCCTCCATCTCCTCAAGCGAACGATTGGCGAGTTTGCCGTAATCGGGCATCGAGGCAACGTCAAACAGCACGTGGCCATCGGCGACATAGGCATGGCCATTCGCAACGAGCTTTTCGCACAGCGCTTTCATCTCGGCGATGTGCCCAGTCGCCTTGGGCTCGACCGTTGGTTCCAGCACACCTAACGCTGAGATGTCCTTGTGGAACTGCTCGGTTGTCTTTTCGGTGACCCTGGCAATGGCGTCGTTCAATGGCAGGCCGGGAAAATCCTGCGCCGCGCGCGCGTTGATCTTGTCATCAACGTCGGTGATGTTGCGGGCATATGTGACGTGGTCAGTGCCGTAAACATGACGCAGCAACCGGAACAAAACGTCGAATACGATGATCGGGCGGGCGTTGCCTATATGCGCAAAATCGTACACGGTCGGCCCGCAGACATACATGCGCACATTTTCAGGATCTATCGGCGTGAAATCCTCTTTGCGGCGCGTCAATGTGTTGTAGAGCCTTGGCGACATCAGTGTCCCTTGGTCGTCTTGTGCATTCATCTTCTCGGCTCCCACCGCTGGCGTACACTGCTACACTCGCGCGGTTCTATTGTCGCCGAACCTCAGGTCTGCTGCTGGCGGGGGGATTTCGATCCAAAAAAGGCATAGGCCGAGGCATGCGCCAGCTCCAAGAACTCGTTCAAAATGATAGTGCTGCAACAATCGTTGGCAGCATATTTCTGCGCGCATTTTTTCATGGCGTGGTTATGAGCGCTTGGGTTTGACCCGTCAAGCATCGCAGGCCGCATTAGAAAATGTGTTAACGCGGCTGGATTGTTCACAGCAAACTACGTCCAACATCCGCCGGGTTTGCCTCTTCTGTTACCCTCAGACGATGGACCGTCAAATGGTGAACAGGCGGTGCAGCAGATACCAACAATCCCGGAGGGGTATGATGGCGACAACGGCACGTTGTGAACGTAAACTCCCTTGCCAGTCGGGTGCACGCGGTCTTATCGCGGTGGCTTTATTTGGATTTGTCGGCATGGCCGTGGTCCCGGCCGGCCCGCTGTGGGCAGATGAGTATACGCTTACAAAATCTGAAAAGGGGCTCGACTGTCGCCGCATGGCTGGGCGCATGCAAATCCGCATCCTCGAACTCAGGGATGGCGGGGCTAGGTCCTTTGGGTCTGTGGCGGCGGAGGGGTTGCAAGGCACGGTCGTACCGCTTTTTGGCGGCACGAGCCGGGGGCTGAGTGCTGCGGAGGACGCACAACGCGATCTGGCCAGGCTGCGTGCCATGAATGCCGAACTGATTTCGCGAAAATGCCCTCACTACGATCTGGACGCTGAACTGGCCAAGGACAAGCACGCCTCTTCACCGCGCCTTATTCACGGCGGATCAAAGGCAAAATAACCCTAGCCCGCATTGCGATCCGACTCCATCGGATTAGCGCTATAGTTTCTTGTTTGGTCGCATTTTCTTCGACGAACCGGCGTCCACTTCGTCGGAAAATGTTCTAGATCGCTTTTTGATCCGATGGAATCGGACCGGCGATCTAGCTTTTTGGTTTGGTCGCATTTTCTGCGACGAACCGGCGTCCACTTCGTCGGAAAATGCTCCAGCCGTCGCCGACCGGCCTGGCACCAATGACCTGTCAGTCGTCAGGTGCGGGAAAAAGCGCGCTGGTCCGGCCGGTGAGACGATAGGCGATTAAACCCATCCATTCCTTCGCGACCATATCAAATCGCTTCAGGCCAGAGGGCAGACTATCGAACCATCGAGAAACGTCCTGGGGACCGCGCAGACGGTAATCAACTGGGAAGGCCGTGACATTGAGCCCGACCTGGCGGAACACACCGACCGCCCGTGGCATGTGATAGGCCGAGGTTACCAGCAGCCACGTCTCCCCCGGGCGAGCGCCGGTCAACGGTAATGTCAACGTGGCATTCTCGAAGGTATTGCGCGAGCGGGTTTCCACGATCAGGCGGGATCTGGAAACGCCAAGGCTGGTGAGCAGTTCGGCGACTGCGGTAGAGCCCTCCTCACTTCGACCGAAAACGCGAGCTGCGCCACCGGTAACCACGACTTTTGCGTTTGGAAACCGAGTTGCAAGTCGTGCCGTCTCGGTAATGCGCTCGGCAGCCTCGTTCAGTGCCAGCGTGCCGCGGCCTGATGTTACCCAGCCATCCTCGGCGCCGCCCAGCACAATGATGCCATCCACCGTAGCCCCAACAGAATCTGCTGATTTTTCCGGGAACCGGTTTTCCAGCGGAAGTATGAGCGCATTGGCCAGAGGCGAAAGGCCGGCAATGAACATAGCGATCAGTGCCATCATCGACGCGGCCAACCCAGCGCGCCGAAACCGTGGTCCGAGCGCGCACAGCACCACACCCAGGAGTAGGAGCATCCAGATGAGGCTAGATGGTTGCAAAAAGAACGTCAGAACCTTGGCGGCCGGATAAAACATTGCATCATAGACCCGCATCAAGAGTAAGGTGATTATTGCTCATGGCAACGCAGTTTGAACGATTTGACGCCTTCCACCTAACGTCTCGACATGGAACAACAAGAGGGCAGCGACGGGATCTTCTCGTGATATGCGATGTGAGGGTACCTTGGGCTTAGATCATATCGAGATGGAGCTGGACGGTTTATGATCCCGTTACCGATCATCGTGCGTACGGCCAATGGGTTACATCTGGCCGCTGAAAAGGGCGATACCGCCCAGATTGGCAAACCCATCACAGAAGCTGCTGGGGCGGAGGCGCTAGGCGGCATTGATGCCCTGGTGAAGACGCCAACAGACCTGGCCGCCTGGCAACGTACGCTGAATTCACTTACTGAAAACGTGACCCGCGAAATTTCTAATTTCGCCTCGACCTGGACGCTTATTCAACTCGCGCTGATTGGCGTTGCGTTCCTGGTGTCACTTGGATTGGCACGCCTGCTGGAGCCAAGACTAGAGGCGCGTTTGCGTCGCATCCGTAACCAGCCCCGCTTGCTGCGTGCACTCATCATACCTTTGCGACGACTTCAGTGGATCATATTCGCACTATTGCTGTGGGTGATCCTACTGGGCATGCGCGCATGGACGTGGCCCAGCCGAAGCTATCTCATTGGGGTCGCGGCAAGCCTGGCCGCCGCGTGGGTGGTGATCTCGATCCTGTCCCGCCTAATCCGCAACCGGTCCTTTGCGAACATCTTCGCTGTCGTAGCTTGGGGTTCCGTTGCGCTTATTCTACTTGGCCTGGCCGACGACGCTTTGAACCTGCTCGATGCTGTTGCGTTGAATCTGGGACAGAGCCGCATTTCGCTGCTTCTCGTCGCAAAAAGCATCCTTCTGCTTGCTGTGTTCATGTGGCTGGCTTCGTTCATAAGCGACCTGTTCGAAGGGCGACTGGGCAGCAAGTTGGAGATTTCTCCGACAGCCAAGGTCCTGCTCGGCAAGGCCATCAAGGGTTTTGCGTTCACGGTTGCCATCCTCGCCGCCTTGTCGTTGGTCGGCATCGACTTGACGGCGCTGGCAGTGTTTTCCGGCGCACTCGGCATTGGCATCGGTATCGGCCTGCAGAAGCTCGCCTCAAACCTGTTGAGCGGTGTCATCATACTGCTGGACCGTTCGATCAAACCCGGTGACGTCATTACCGTGGGCGAAACCTATGGCTCGATCACGTCTCTTAATGCACGATATGTATCGGTGGTTGCTCGCAATGGTGTCGAATATCTGGTTCCCAACGAGACCTTCATCACTGAGCCGGTGGTCAATTGGTCTTTCTCGCACAGCTATGTCCGCGTCGATGTGAAATTCGGTGCGTCCTACGATAGCGATCCGCACGAGGTGCGCCGGGTCGCCCTAGAGTCGCTCAAGAGCAATACACGTGTCATCAATGTCCAGCCGGCGGCCTGCCATATCACCGGGTTCGGCGATTCCTCGATCGACTACCAATTGCGCTTTTGGATTGAGGACCCGCAGGAAGGCGTGACGAACGTGAAAGGTAACGTCTACCTTGCGCTTTGGGATGCATTCAAAGCCAACAACATCTCCATACCGTTCCCGCATCGCGAGATTATTTTCAAGCAACCCGTCGGCCCGGCCGCCGCGCCTGACGGCTTTCCGGCTGCGAGCGAGATCGCGGGTAAGCGGGATGATAAGGGCCAATAAGCGCGACTTGAAATGATCTCCTTGCAATGTCATTGCAACAATAAAGCCACGCGATCATAAAGCCGCATGTTCAGGTGCGTCGGGCAGTCCCCGATCCAGTGATCTGAAACACCGTGCACGAAGATGGCGTCGGCACCAAGCATCAACGGCGCATACACAGCGCGCCTGGCTTTGACATCACCGTGGGGCGGCATCATCGTGGGGCGGCATCATTGTTCGGTAATTTCCTGCCATTAAAATCTAGATAACGATTATTGAACTTATAGATCAGCCCTACTCCCGTGTTCCATAAGCCTCGCAGAAAATGCGAAATGCGGTAGCAGTGCGCTGTGATTCGCCGCTCGTGGTATAAGAATCAGCGAACACACCGAGTATTTTGGAGCGAGACGCACCTGTGCCCAACACTGACAAAATTCGCGAGAAACCCTCGTCAATACCCTGGCCGCCGATTCTGCTGGTGGTCGCGGTCATTGCAGCAGCTTTGCTAATACGCATCTGGCCGCTGCCATGGCCCGGGCTTGACGATGCTGGCGCGCGCTTCATCGGGCTTGGCGTGGGGGCTGCAGGCCTCGGCCTTATTGTTTGGTCGGCGTTGACGATGTGGCGGCATAAGACAACCGTGTTGCCCAACAAAGGTGTCGACGAACTGGTAACCGACGGGCCATACCGCTGGCGGCGCAACCCTATCTACATTGGCGATGCGCTGGTGCTGCTTGGCGTGGCCGAGATGACCAAGAACATTTGGTTCGTTATCCTGGTGCCTCCCTTCCTGCTGGCTGTGCTGTGGCTGGCAATCCTGCCGGAAGAAAGGCATCTGGAGGCCAAGTTTGGAGATCGCTGGCGCGCTTACCGCGATGCGACACGCAGATTGTTTTAAGGGAAGCCGTTTTCACATGGCGGAAGCTGGGTGAAAACGACAAGGCCGGGGAAAGAAACAGCGTCGGGGAACGAAAGCCGGAGCAATGAGCACAGACTGGCGGGAAAAGGAACGCGAATTCTTGACGAGCCTCCAGGCCGACACCGGTCGGGATCTGGCTCAATGGATGCGTGTGATCGCCGCACAGAACCTGCCACACCGCAACGACATTATCGATTGGTTGCGTCAGCAGGGCTTTCTGTTCGCGAAAGCTTCCTGGCTGGAGCGTATTCACAACAACGGCGGTCGGCCAATCTATCTCACGCTGGAGGATCTTTTCGAGGAAAAGCCATCCCAAACAGCAGAGCCGTTTCAAAATGAAATTGCTGAGTGGCGCGTGGCTGTTGCCGGTGGTGGAGGAACGCCGGTCATAGCTTCCTTGCCATCCACGCCGTCGATCGTGCCCGGTGAAAATGCGCCTGCCCCACCTCAAAACAAACTTCTGCGCGCTGTGCCATCACCAGCGATACCGGCTGGGCTTGCAGATGGTGTGAAAGGTGCGGTGGCTGGATCTGTGAAAGATGAGACCGTATCCAGTGGGCCGGTACCATCGTCGACGCCAGCGACCTTCGCAAGGGCGGCGGTGCGTTCGTCCGAACGGGAGGACGTCCTGGCAAAGGGCAAAGCCTACCGGCCTCTTGCGACACATTTGTTACGAATGATCGAAGACGCGATCCCTGATCTGGACGTGACACCTGGCACCGGCCACCTGACATTGGGGCGTGAAGGAAAAATCTTCGGACTTATCGCTGTGAGTAGCAAGGATATACGTCTAGTCCTGAAGCTGAACGCAGATTGTGTTGCATCTGAAACATGGTTGCCGGTCAAGTTGCCGGCTCCACTTTCGCGGGCCGCTGCAGGCATGAGCGCGATGGCCGTGTTGACCGACGCACGCCAACTCAATGACGCTTTGATTAACTGTGTCAAAGACACGGCCGGGCCCTAAGACCTTGAGGAATAGCGCTTAGACCACCATCTAATTGCCTTGTTTGTCCTGCCTTTCTGGTTGGGTTGGAGGAGTGGCGATGGCGATGGAATTTGTACAATGCTCGCGGCGTAGCGCGCACGGAGCCATTGCAACGGCCGTTCTGGCGGCAAGTGTTATTGCAAGTGGGTGCGCCAGCGCGATCGCGCAGACGTCACACCGCGACGGCATCACAGAACTTCTGGTGCGAACGGGCGTGGTGGCGCCAGCCAATACAGCGGAAGCCAATTCAGGGACAACTGCTACACCTAGTGCAGGTGGCGAGGCAGCGTCCAATGCCCCTCCCACGCCCACCCGTGATCCTCGTGAAGGCGATAAGGACTACGAGCAGGCCAAGCGGTTGATGCAGGCGGTTGATGCCATTCTCAAAGACACCGCCGATCAGCGCAGCCAAGTCAACAAGCTTCCCGGCCGCAACGATTTCATCGTGCCTCCCATTTGGACCGAAACACGCGAGGATCGCGAAGACAAAATTCGCAATTTGATTGATTCCGCGCTTGGCATCATCACCGATGTGCCAGTGGTTGAGGTTCAAAAGCGGGTCGAAGGCCTGCGCTCCAACATCCGTGAGTTGGAAGATCACATTGTAGCACTAAAGGAAAAGCAGCTCACTGCACCAGATGATGGAATGCTGCCCGGCGTTCTGACCGACACGGTCAAAAGCCTTGGCGACAACATCACTGAAACCCAGACCCGCATCGCCAAAAATCGCGATGAGATTGCCAAGGCGAAGGCGGAAATTTCGCAGGCGCTCATGGCCTCTGGCGTTGAGCTGGGCCCCGAACAGGTTGACCTGCTACTGGACAGTGTTCTATCCGGCGATCTTGTCCGTCTCGTTGCGGTTTTCAATGCCGCCAAGGTGATCGACCATCAACTTTCCAAGATGATGGCTGCGTCCGGTGACAACATGAATGCAACGCGCAAGTATTTCGCGATGCATGCTGCACTTTTCGCCATGCTGGTGCAGGCGCAGGACGCAACGATACAAAAAATCGACACCAATTATATGCCTAAACTCGATGCGATCTTGAAAGACATCGAAGCGGCGCGCGCCAAGACGCGTCAGTTGATGCGGGCTGAAAACCGCTCTGACCAGAAGCGCGCGCTGGACTCTAATCTGGAGAGCCAGAAAGTGGCCGAGGAGGCTGCGCGCGGTTATCGAAAGTACCTGCGCCAGCAGCGCGAACAAATTGCCCGGGCTCGCTCGCGCGCGGTGCACGATCTCAGGATTGCTGATAATACGTTCGAAACGGTGGAAGCGAGTTTTCAACTCCGCAATCTGATGCGTGACAGTGCAGCGTCGTTTGAAGCCATTCAAAAGCTCGAAGCGCCAACTTTCGACCAGATCTTCAAGAATGAGGAATTGAGGCGGGAGTTCGAAAACCTGACGCGCAAGCTTGACGCGCCCACGTCGTGAGTTGAGTTGGCGTTGGTTTCAACAGTTGGGCAGTTCATCTCGGCCAAGGGCTGTTGGAGTGGATCACATCGACAATATCTTTCGCTGACGCTTTTTTTAGCGTTTGCCTGGATGTGACCTCATCGCAAACGCGTGCGCAGACTTGAAAACTACATCAACCAAAGTGCCGCCAATCCCAGGAAGGCAAAAAAGCCAACGACATCGGTTACAGTCGTGACGAAGACACCGGACGCAGGCGCGGGGTCAAGGTCGAAATGATCCATCACGAGCGGAATCAAGATACCCGCGAGCGCGGCCGCGATCATATTGACCACCATCGCCACCGCAATCACGGTGCCCAGCTTGGTTGATCCGAACCAAACCAACACAACGGCAGCCATGATGACAGACAAGATTAGACCGTTAATGATGCCGACCAGGAATTCACGTGTGACGACGCGCGGCGCATTCACCGGGCCCAGCTTGTTGGTGGCCAACGCGCGCACGGTGACGGTCATGGTCTGTGTTCCGGCATTGCCGCCCATGGAGGCAACGATTGGCATAAGTACCGCCAGCGATACCATTTGCTCGATCGTGGCGTCGAAAATCTGAATGACGAACGACGCCAGTATCGCTGTACCCAGATTGACGATCAGCCAAGGTACCCGTGAACGCGTCGTATCCAACACCGTGTCAGCAAGAGATTCATCACCGACACCGGCCAGAGCCTTCATGTCCTCTTCGGCCTCTTCCTGGATGATGTCGACCACGTCATCGACGGTCACAACACCGACAAGGCGCTGGTTTGCGTCGACGACGGGTGCCGACATCAAGTCGTGGCGACCGAATTGGCGGGCGACTTCTTCCTGATCTTCTGTTGCGAGCACCAGATGGCGATCAGGATTCATGATTTCGGAGACGCTGACATCACGCTTGGTTCGCAAAAGACGCGACAGCTCCACGGAGCCTAGAACACGAAAGCTCGGGTCGACGACGAATATTTCCGAGAACATTTCGGGCAGGTCCTCGGTCTCGCGCATGTAGTCGATGACGTGACCGACGGTCCAGAACGGTGCAACAGCAACGAAGTCCGACTGCATGAGGCGGCCGGCGGTTTCTTCTGGATATTCAAGGTTGCGTTCCAGCGCGGCGCGTTCGTCGGTGGGCAACTGCGCGAGAATTTCCTGCCGATCCTCTTCGCCGAGGTCCTCAAGCAAGTAGGCGGCGTCGTCGGTCTCCAGTTCGCTGACAGCGCGCGCAAGCAACGCATTGGGCAGCGCTTCGGAAAGCTGATCGCGAACGGCTGGATCAAGTTCGGAGAAAACCTCGAAATCGAATGCCTCACCCATCGTCTCGATCATGGAAACGCGGTCGTCTGGGCTCAGCAATTCGATAAGGTCGCCGAGGTCTGGCGTGCTCAGATCCTCGACCAGTTTGCGCAGGCTTTCCTTGTCCCCCGCTTCGATCGCGTCAGTGACATTGCGAACCAGCGCCGTGCGCACCTCGTCTTCGTCCAGGGCGATATCTTTCTCAAGCTGCTCGGTCATGTGAGCATCCTCCGCAGCCGGAGCACCGGCCATTTTTCGCAATTCAGGGGTGGTGAACCTGGTGGTTTATCGGGCTCTTAGCACACTTTGAGACGGGGCAAATGCACTGCGACCACTTTGCAACAGAGCATACGCGTCTCTTGCCCGGGGCACCACAATTGGCCACGAAGATGTTAGGGTATACGCAAAATACAACGGTGGAAGTCTGTCTGAGTGGCGCATAGCGTGCTGCCCAGTGCTTCCAGGTGGTCATTACATTACGGACAAAACAACATGCCGACAGGAATTTGGGCCCGGACTTGTGCTGCAATTTTGAGCTGTGCTGCAGTCGGTGCAACCGCCTCAATCGCGAATGCCGCTTGCGACAACAAAAATGCGCTCGGCGTGGAACGCGTGGTGGAAGTGGACACCACGAAAGGTCCGCGGCTGGGCCACGTCCAATACAAGGACATAGACTTTTTGCGCCCAGGCGAGGTTGTGCTGACTTTTGACGATGGTCCTTCGCATCAGACGACGCCGAAAGTTCTGGAAGCACTTCGTGCACATTGCACCAAGGCCATCTTCTTCATGGTGGGCCGCATGGCGGTCGCCTATCCCGACATGGTACGCACAGTGGAAGAAGCCGGGCATACGATTGGCTCGCACACGTGGTCACATAAGAATCTGGCAAGACTCTCGTCCAAAGGGGCGGAAAAGGAAGTCGAACTTGGATTGAGCGCCATTACCGCAGCGCTCGGCAAGCCGATCGCTCCCTTCTTCAGGTTTCCCTATCTCAGCGACCCCCGCCGTGTCATCGCGGATCTGGAGGCGCGTGACCATGCGGTATTTTCCGTGGATGTCGACAGCTACGACTGGAAGGCGCGGTCAACGTCGCGGATGTCCAATAACGTCTTTTCGCAACTAGAAAAGAGCGGCAAGGGCATAATCCTGTTTCACGATATTCAACGCGTAACGGCCAAGGGGCTGAAGTCATTACTCGACGAACTCAAGCGCCGGAACTTCAAGGTTGTGCACCTTGTGCCCAAAACCACGGCAGCCACACTGGCGTCCTATGACGAAACAGCCAAAAATCTACTTGCTAAACGCCACGTCGCTGCGGCCAATCCCATGACGACACGGTCGGTTGTTTGGCCCATGTCGGGCGCGATAGAACCCTCTGAAACAATCGCGCGGCCAGAGGGGCAAAAAACGCTTCAGCCTAAAGTTGCCTCAGCCACTGACGCTTCGACAGGGGTCGACGGGTCGGCTGCGCGTAGCGATACGTCGTCTTCGCGCTCGCATCGTCGCAGCCCCCGGGCCGCTCCGGCGGCTCGACCTGCCCCCCGTGAGCGCCCCAAGAAGACGGTTTTTGAAGAGGCTTTCGGAAAGTTCTGACCTCGGCCGGCGGCGGTATGGATGGCTTGCGAACAGATCGCCGCTCGCCTTAGGCACGGCGACCTGGGCTAACGCCATGGCCAGCCGCCAGCGGTTTCTGGCAAAATTCACCTGAAATTCAGATTGCTGTGATAACGTGATCTTCGTTGTTCGGCTTGGCGCTGGTGTGGGATCTTTTGCCGGAACCTGCCATAGCACCCCGGCTTGAATTTATGTGTTGCAAGAGTGGCTCGCCGTTGCAAATCCGCTGCTTCATGCCCAGCCAAATTGACGGATTTGCTTGCGAACCGACGCAAACTGGAGAATTCTCTGGCCACTAGAGCATTTTCCGACGAAGTGGATACCGGTTCGTCGCAGAAAATGCGACCAAACCAAAAAGTTAGAGCGCTGATCCGATTCTATCGGATCGAAAAGCGTTCTAGACGCGACCTGTCGGATGCGTCTCGTGGTAGGTTAGCCTGATGGGATCGAACTGGTTAACATGCTCTATAAGGTGAAAATTTTCGCGACCGCACTCGCTCTCGCCATGTCTTTTGGTGGACTGGCAGCACCGTCTGTGCGCGCGGCGGACATTCAAACCGGCGAGGCATGCAAATCGGACGATGGTGGGCTGAAGGTTTCACGTGTTATCGAGATCGACACTTCGAGCGGTCCCTTATTCGGAGCGATCACAAAGCAGGTAAAGGAAGCAAACTTCCTTCACCCCAAAGAAGTGGTTTTGACGTTCGATGACGGGCCGATGCCGTGGGTAACGGGGCCAATTCTCGACATCCTCGATGAATTCTGCACCAAGGCGACGTTCTTCTCTGTTGGCAAGATGGCGATGGCCTATCCAGCCACGTTGCGAAAGATCATCGCCCGTGGCCATACACTTGGCGGACACACGTGGTCGCATCCGCTCAATCTAAAACGGCTAAGTCAGGCCTCAGCGATGCTGGAGATTGAAAAAGGTTTTGCGGCGATTTCGCTGGCAAGCGGTGGCCAGGCTGCACCTTTCTTCCGGTTTCCAGGATTGAGCGACAATGGGCGGATGCTGTCGGCGCTGCAAAAGCGCGGCATCGCCTCATTCAGCGTCGACGTTGTGTCTGACGACAGTTACATATCCAATCCTGCTAAACTGGTTGCCACAACGCTGTCACGTGTGGACGCGCACAAGGGTGGTATTTTGCTGTTTCACGACATCAAGCCAGCAACCGCCAAGGCGCTGCCATCAATACTTAGGGCACTTAAACGGCGCGGCTACAAGGTCGTTCACATGCGGCCGAAACGCCAACTTGAGCCGCTGGCAAATTTGAGCGCTCAATTGCAGCCTATTCTGGCAAAGAAAGATCCACCGCAGGGTCAAGCCGTGGCACGAGCTGCCATGCTGCCCTTCTTTGGTACCATCGGTCCTGAGCGGATCAAGCCTGCCAATGAACGGGCCGTAACCGGTTCGGCTGCTATCGCGGTGGAGGAATTGGCGCCACCGCCCCGCGACCGTTCCGGCAACGACAAGTCTAAAAAGACAGACAGCAAGGGTGCTTCTAAGCACGACCGGACCACGCCCCCCACTCCGCAACGGCGTGATGAAGGCAAATCGCACAAACATGCGCAACAGGTGCCCGCAGAGGCCACCGGAGAACATGCCGTGGTCTTGCGCAGCAGCCTGCCCGCGAGCCTCGACTGGCCGGCACAAGTGCAACGCCCGCATATGAAAACCTATTTCGATTGATCGACCGTTTTGAGTGATCGACCGATACGCAGGTGGTTGCCTGGAGCTTTTTCAATCGGCCATTTGCGATCGATCTGAAGCGTAATCAGCGCGCTGGAAGTACGACCTTGATTACGTCTTTCTCGGCCTTCAAAGCGGCAAGCTTTGTCTTCTTGTCAGCCGCGCTCAATCCCTCATCTGCAAACGAAAGACGATAAAAGCCATCCGCGGTTGGGCCCTCGACAATTCGGGCGCCATACCTGTTCAGAGCGCGCGTCATATCCGAAAGCGTTGCGCCATCCTGAAACAAAATCAAAGCTGCGGGTGTAAGCGCACCTGGTTGCTGCCCTGAGGCGGTTTGATATCCGGTATCCCCATTGCCACTTTGAGGCTGGTTCATCATCGACGTAATGACACCGGCTTGTATCATCACCACGGCTGCAGCGGCGATGCCTGCATAGCGCACGGCTTGGGGCGTTGGCGCTGTGAAGAACTCACGAATGGCTGCGATCAAACCGCGCGTTTTGGCGCGGGCCGTAGCACCGAGCGGAGGGGTTTGGGTGTCAATGGCCTCAAACAGGCTGTCGGTGGCGCGAGCCGATGGAAAACCCAGCGCTTCGTTCACCGATACTGTTGCCATGCGTTCGTCACGCGCAAGTTCGATGTGCTCGGCAAAATCCGGGTTGCGCCTCAAGTAGGCATCAACGCGCGCGGCATCTTCCTGCGAAATGCGCCCTGTGACGTAAAACGGAACCAGCATCTCAACTTCTTCGCGCTCGGTTAGCTGCGTCATTTCAATTGTATTTCCGGTCATGGCCAGCCTCGATCGATGCCTTGGGTCTGCATGAGTTCAGACAACTTCTTGCGGGCATAAAACAAGCGTGTCTTGACGGTATTTTCGGGTATCCCCACGATTTCGGCCACCTCACCGACGGATTTTTCCTGGTAATAAACCAAATCGACAATCTCGCGGTGCTCATTGGACAGTCCTTCCAGACACCGCCGGAGTGCTGCCGCTTTGTCTCGCTTTTGTGCAGTGACTTCGGGATCATCGTCATCGTCAACAATCTCGGCTGCAGCATCTTCGTCCCAACTGAACTCCCGCCTTTTGCGTAGCCGGGAGATCGCGCGGTTCCTGCCGATCGATAAAAGCCACGTACCAACCTGTGAACGGCCCTCATATCGTGACGCATTGCGCCAAACCTCCATGAACACTTCATTGGTCAGCTCTTCCGCCATGGCCTCATCGCGAACCAGCCGCATGAGAAAGCGGTAAAGCCTTACCTGGTGACGGCCGATCAGAGTGCGCAGTGCGAGCTGGTCCAGCGCGGCGACGCGGGCGATGAGATCGGCATCGGTGTCGTCCAACGTCATGAGGAACCCACACGACGATTGGCGTTCGATGGTTTGTCGCAGCATTCTGAATGAAGGTTCATCTTCACTACGAACAATTTGTCGTTGAAACTATGCGTGACCATAAAAAACCTCGCATTTATAATTATTTGCTTTCATCCCATGAGGAATTTGGACACTTAACCCGCCTTTCTCACGATGGTATGGCCGGCACGGAGGTGAAAATGATGACAGGCCAGGAGAGCCGTGTAGTTCGATGTGGTGCATCGGGCAAACGGCACGACACAGACTGTCATCATTTTCACCCCGCCCTGCGGGTCGTGCTGGCGCGGCTGACCGCTGCGTCGGGCGGCTCAACCGTAGACCACCGCCTCCCTCCTTGCGGGTCGATCTCGCGCCAGCGCGATGACGGCCGTGCCCACGCGAGAAAGGCGGGTTAATCCGGCAGCGATCAAATTATACAATTCAGCCATGCAACGTGTCTTTTCGCCTGCTGCCGTTACCCGATGTGTAAGGATCCTACGCAAGTTGTAACTGCCACGCCACAATGCGGACGTTACTCAGGGCCGGGTATGGGATATCACTATTGCGGCTAAACCAGCGACAATTGCCCGTCGTCGGCGTTTAAACGCCCCTTAATGCAAATTCCCTAGTGTTCCTGCTCTGACGCTTGGTTCGCTGTCGGGTCCCAAGACGTCAGCCCGGAACACGAGAGCGCATTCCGATCCGATGGTATCGGGTCGGCGCTCTAGTTTTTTGGTTTGGTCGCATTTTCTTCGACGAACCGGCGTCCACTTCGTCGGAAAATGCTCCAGCTTTTTGGTTTGGTCGCATTTTCTTCGACGAACCGGCGTCCACTTCGTCGGAAAATGCTCCAGACATCCTTGGTTTGTGTTCTGGATTAACTGACGTTTGACGACCTGCGGCCGGGCCTCAAACATCAGATCCAGAACACTAGATTTCCGGCACGCAATTTCGGGTGGGAGCCATGCAAAGGCACACCCTGACTGGGAGCCATCGTAGTCACATGAAACACGCCACCACCGGTCTTGCGCTGCCAAGAGGCACACTGGTGCATCGCGCGCTGTCGAACATCGGCGAGATCGGTCTGGGACGCTGGTTGTTTGAAACGTGGCGCCGTAGGGTGGTTCTGCCGCTCATATCCTGGCCGCATCGACCCATGAAGGGCAGCGAACTACTCATTGCAGAACTGACTGGCCAACGTGGGCTTGAGATCGGGGGGCCTAGCCGCTTTTTTCGCAATGGCGCGCAGTTGCCTCTCTACCCGGTGCTGAGCGGGCTCGACAATTGCAACTTTTCATCCGACACGGTTTGGGAAGGCGCTCTTCAGGAGGGCGTATTTTCACTGGATAATCGTGTGGTCGGTCACCAATACATTTGCGAAGCGACCGAGGTCAGTGAGCGGCTCCATGACCGGCGCTATGACTTTGTCATTTCCAGCAATTGCCTGGAACACGTCGCCAATCCGCTCAAAGCGGTTGAAGCCTGGCTATCTGTTCTGCGCGCTGAAGGCAGGCTGATCGTCGTGGTGCCAAACAAGGCCAGCAATTTTGATCGGCTTAGATCCGTGACATCGTTTGAACATCTAAAGCTCGACTACCGGCGTGATGTTGGCGAGGACGACCGGACCCATTTTGACGAGGTTCTTGAATGCACAGACCTGCGGTTGACCTCGAAACGCGCTGTAGGGGGAATTGCCGAGTTTCGCAAAATGGTCATGCAGAATGCGCGTCTCAGGTGCGTACACCATCATGTCTTCAGCGCAAAACTGCTTTGCAAAATCGCTGAGCACTTCGGGCTTGTCGATATCCAGGTGACGAACGTCGGCACGGATTTCGTGCTGGTTGCGCGAACCGCCAACAACTAGAGCGTATTCCGATCCGATGGAATCGGATCGGCGCTCTAGCATCTTGTTTGGTCGCATTTTCTTCGACGAACCGGCGTCCACTTCGTCGGAAAATGCTCCTAAAGCGCCTTGGCCTTGGGCTTGGCCATTTCCTGAAAGATGCCACCTGCCAAACTCTGCCCTGTGACACCCAAAGACACAGTATGACCGAAGTCTAATCCCCGCCCCCTTGCATTTTTTGAGCACTCTACATCTGAGCCCCCGAAATCAGCGAAGACCCGTTAAACAAAGGGACGCGCCAACGGGCTGCCTTTGCACCCATTTACCCATGTCTCCGGGCTGGACAATTGAAATCATTGGTGAGCGGGGTGGGGATCGAACCCACGACCATCTGATTAAAAGTCAGATGCTCTACCACTGAGCTACCCGCCCTCAACCCTTTCGCCTAACGCGCTTGAACACCTGGATGCCAGACCAATTGGTCCAGCCGATGCACAAAGGGGTGATTTCCGGCCTTCCTACACGGGTGAGCCCGTCACTGCAACCGCCTTGGCAATTTCACGCGATGCTCGTGCTTTCCGGCCAATTTCACCGCCACGTTCCAGTTCGCATACTTGCGGGACGCGACAACCCGTACTGCTTTGGATCCACTGTTGCAATTTCCCAATCTAGAGCGCATTCCGATCCGATGTAATCGGATCGGCGCTCTAGCTTCTTGTTTGGTCGCATTTTCTTCGACGAACCGGCGGCCACTTCGTCGGAAAAAGCTCTAACCAATGAATCAGCAGGATCGCTTGCCTATTGCACGCTAGTGTTCCGACTCTGACGCTTGGTTCCCTGTCGGGCCCCGGCGCGTCAGCCCGGAACCCTAGCATTCTCATTGTTTGTGTTCTGGATTCACGATCGTTTGACGACCTTCGCCCGGGAATCAAACGTTCGATCCAGAACACTAGGTGGCTCCACGCTTCAGGGCTCCGTCTCAAGCGGCAGCGCGCGCAGCCTGCTCCAGCTTAACCGCTTCGGTCGTTAGCCGCCCATCCGCGTAGGTATGGAGATGGTAAACGGGGTAACGGATATACGTATCGCCGGGCTCTTTTGCGCCGCTTTTTTCACGGCTCAGATCGGCAGCGATGCTTGGGATCGTGGATAAAGTGACCTCGGCAAAGGGCACCGCATGTGTGCGATGCACATGGCCAGCGAGCAGGCCGATGAGCGTTTTGTGGCGCTCCAGGGTCGCGCAAAGCAGCTTGGCCTCGGGTGCCTCGCGGAACTGCAGCTTGGGACTGTCATCGAGTTCGATGGGCGGATGATGTGCGAACACGAGTGTCGGTTTGCCTTCAGCCGCAGCCAGCATCTTGGTCAAATGTTCGGCACGCTGATTATCAAACCCGCCCAGACCGCCTTTTTCCGTGTCGCGATACTGTGTATCAACCGCAACGAGATAAATTGCGCCCAGATCTACTGCATATTGGGCAAAGCCGAAATCAGCATCGAGATATCCCAACCCTGCAAATGCATCGAAGTATGGTTTGCGCCGATCACGATTGCCGATTGTTGTATAGGTGGGCGCTTTCAAGCGTGCCATCTCAGCGCTTGCGGCTGCATAATCAGAGGCGCTGGCATCATGCGCAATGTCGCCTGTATGAATGACCACGTCGACCGTGTCGGTTAGCGCGTTGATAGAATCGACGACGGCCGCCATGTCAGCTATGCGCCCTGCCGCAGCCGGGTTTGCTGTGGCGATGTGTGAATCAGATATCTGGGCGATACGCATGAGGTCTGCCTGTGTTGGATTTCAAATGTCGTTGTGAGGTGAAACGCACGGAATTGGAAGAACGGGACCGGTCAGCCTTCCATTGAAACTGGCGTGATACGCATTCAGCGGCCCGAGCCATTAACCCAGCCCAGTGGTCGCTGCTGAATGTTGCCGACGGCTGCGGCCACGTCCACGCGACGCACCCGCCCGTCCACAGCGGCATAACCGCACGGGGACGCAGCTTGCAGCCTCATCCGATTGCAGATACCCAATCAACGTTCAACCCACACGATGCAATCATCCGTCGGCGCTAAATCAACCTTTAAGCCTGGGCTCCTGATTTTGGCACAATCGGAATTATTGAAGTCTTCAATAACAACATTCAAACATGCAAATATCATCCTAGCCCGCCTTTCTCACGATGGTATGTCCGGCACGGAGGTGAAAATGACGACAGGCCAAGAGAGCCGTGTAGTTCGATGTGGGACATCGGGCAAACGGCGCGACACAGCCTGTCATAATTTGCACCCAGCCCTGCGGGTCGCGCTGGCGCGGCCGACCGCTGCGTCGGGCGGCTCAACCGTAGACCACCGCTACGCTTATCGCCTCCCTCCTTGCGGGTCGATCTCGCGCCAGCGCGATGAAGGCCGTGCCCTCGTGAGAAAGGCGGGCTAAAGGGCCTGACAACTTACAGTTGCTCGGATATTGGAGGACGTGCGCCCGGCAAAGTGGTGCACGAAGAAAAATAACGACGGTTCGCAGGCCAAGGTCTGCCCGCAACGCCGCGTCTTAGGAGGCCACTTCATGGGTGCAGAAACAAAGTTGGATGATCGCGTCAACACTTCTGTGCCACCCGCAGACGAGATCAAAACGACGACCTGTTACATGTGCGCGTGCCGCTGTGGCATTCGCGTTTACCTGAAGGATGGCAAGGTCCGCTACATCGAGGGCAACCGCGATCATCCCATCAACAAAGGCGTACTGTGCGGCAAAGGTTCTGCCGGCATCATGCAGCACTATTCGCCCGCGCGCCTCAAAGCGCCACTTTTAAGAACCGGTCCACGAGGTTCAGGTGAATTCAAGGAAATCACCTGGGACGAGGCGCTCGACATTGCAGCGGGTTGGCTGGGGCGCGTGCGCACGACCAATCCAAGGCGTCTTGCATTTTTCACCGGGCGCGATCAGTCGCAGTCGCTCACCGGCTGGTGGGCGTTGCAATACGGCACACCCAATTACGCTGCGCACGGCGGCTTTTGTTCCGTTAACATGGCGGCAGCCGGCCTTTATACCTTTGGTGGCGCCTTCTGGGAGTTCGGTGAGCCCGACTGGGATCATACCAAATATTTCATGTTGTTCGGCGTCGCCGAAGACCATGGTTCCAACCCCATCAAAATCGGGCTTGGCAAACTCAAGGAACGCGGCGCCAAGGTCGTCGCCATCAATCCGGTGCGTTCAGGCTATGGCGCGATTGCCGATGAGTGGGTTGGCATCAAACCAGGCACAGACGGAATGTTCGTGGCGGCGTTGATCCACGAACTTCTCAGAATCGAACAGATCGATCTGGATTATCTTATCCGTTACACCAACGCCCACTGGCTGGTGATCGATGATCCAGGTGCGCAAGACCATGGTTTTTTTGCACGCTCTTTCAATAAAGAGCCAATCGCTTTCGACAAGAAGTCCGGCAGGATCGTAGACGCAAACGCACCTGACAATGCCCCAGCGCTTTCGGGACGCTACACCCTGCCAGACGGACGCCAGGGCGTGCCCTCATTTGAATTGTTGGCAAAGCGGTTCCTGTCAGACGAATACACGCCCGAGAATGCGGAAAAGATCTCTGGCGTACCGGCCGAAACCATTCGACGTATTGCAGCAGAGCTAGCACGCGTCGCGTTTCAAGAAGAGGTCGTACTCGACATTGCGTGGACCGATTGGGCCGGCCGCAAGCAGGACAAGATGATCGGCCGGCCAATTTCCATGCATGCGATGCGTGGAATTTCAGCGCATTCCAACGGCTTTCATACCTGCCGTATGATTCACGTCCTTCAAATCCTGCTAGGCACCATCGATTGCCCCGGGGGCTTCCGCTATAAGGCACCCTATCCCAAATGCATTCCGCCACGCATCAAGCCGACCGGCAAGCAGAACCAGGTGTCACGGAACGAACCGCTCGGTGGCCCCCACCTTGGTTTTCCAATATCGCCACAAGACCTGCTGATCGACCAGGACGGCACGCCACAGCGCATCGACAAGGCGTTTAGCTGGGATGCTCCGCTGGCCGCGCATGGACTGATGCATATGGTCATCACCAACGCCGCCAACCATGATCCCTACCCGATCGAAGTGTTGTTCTTGTATATGGCCAACATGGCGTGGAACTCGTCCATGAATACGCCGGAAATGCTTGAGCACCTGACGGCAAAGGATGAGGCGACCGGCGACTACAAGATCCCCAAGATCATCTATTCAGACGCCTATAATTCCGAGATGGTGGCCTATGCAGATCTCGTTCTGCCCGACACGACGTATCTTGAACGCTGGGATTGCATCTCGCTTCTGGACCGTCCGATTTCGGAACCAGATGGTCCTGCCGATGCCATTCGCCATCCCGTCGTCAAGCCGGATCGGGATGTTCGTGGCTTCCAAGAGGTGTTGATTGATCTTGGCTGGCGACTTGGCCTTCCGGCATTCACCAATGCAGATGGATCACGCAAGTATCCAGGCGGATATCCTGACTACATTGTCAATCATCAGCGCATGCCCGGCGTGGGGCCATTGGCAGGTTGGCGTGGCAAGGACGGCACGTCGTTCGGTAAGGGAGAACCTAACCCCAACCAGCTCAAGGAATACATCAAGAACGGCGCCTTTCACGTGCACCATCTGCCTGAGCACATGCGCTATTTCAAACATGCAAACCGGGACTATCTGGATTGGGCGCATGACACCGGCTTTATCGCCGATGCTGAGCAACTGGTATTCCAACTCTACCTGGAACCAATGCAGAAGTTCCGTCTATCAGCACAGGGCAAGTGCGCATTCACGCCACCCCAGATGCACCGCAATCGCATCGAGACATACTTTGATCCCCTGCCCTTCTGGTATCCGCCAATCGAAGGCGAGATGGTCGATGACGATGATTACCCCATGTTCGCCATCACACAGCGGCCCATGCACATGTACCACTCCTGGGGTTCGCAAAATGCGTGGTTGCGCCAGATAACGGCGGAAAACCGCCTCTACATGAGCCGCAACAAGGCCAAGGACCTGAACATTGCGGATGATGACTGGGTCTGGATCACCTCCCGCATCGGCCGCGTAAAGGCTCAGGTCCGCCTCATGGATGGTGTCAACGACGATACCGTGTGGACCTGGAATGCGATCGGCAAACGCGCAGGTGCCTGGGGTCTTTCCGAGGATGCGCCCGAAAACACCCAAGGCTTTTTATTGAACCACCTGATCGGCGAATTGCTCCCAGCGGACGCTGGTGGCTACCGCTATTCCAACTCTGATCCGGTCACCGGCCAGGCCGCATGGTTCGATCTCAAGGTGCGCATCGAAAAAGCCAGAGCCGATGAACCACACCAGACATCGCCCCGTTTCGAACCCTTAACGCGACCGCCAGGAAGCCCTGCGCCCGTGCCGTTCTCGACTTTTGGCAAACAGTTTACGCCTGAAGATTGATCGTGGGCTGGCGCATTTCCTAACATCGCCCGCCCCGCCAATACCAAAGCGGTTTCAGCGCGCGTTGCATTGTTGTTGAGGTGCGGACATAAGGATTAAGACACGAAAGAGCACGGATTTCAGGTGCAGTCATGCATCTGAAATCCGTGCTCGGGTTCCTTACGGAGTTCGTCAGACCGAACGATTTATGTTCGTTTTAAATGCCGCTCGCATCAACCGCGCGCGATGGAAATGTCACGCATCACGGCCGCGTTTTCTTCAGCGTTTTGGCGCAGAACATCAAGCGTATCGCGGATTGAAACAATTCCCACGACCTTGCCATCTTCACTAACCGGCAAGTGGCGGATCTTGTGACGCTTCATCAAGGCCATCGCCTCAAGTACTGTATTGTCAGGCTTACAGGTAATGACGTTTTTGGCCATCAAATCCGAGACCAGCATCGTGTCGATCTTGGGCATGCGATTGGCAAATGCACGCACGATGTCGCGCTCGCCGAACATGCCAACGAGGCGATTGTTTTCATCCATAACCGGCAACGCACCGATATATTTGGTATGTAAAATAACCGCAGCAGTCTGAACCGTGTCTTGCGGCCGACAAACGACAAGTGGACCTTGATCTCGGACGATCTCACGAACCAGCATGAACCTCTCCTTGTTATTAAGTCGCTTAGTGTTTCCTCAGTTGCTCATGTCGCCTTTTGGACGTGATTTCTGTCTGGTCCGTCATTCGTGGCGGTTCTTGTGCCGCTCGTGATGCGAAATATTCTGCGACAATCCTTCAGCCAAAGCCAGAGTGAAGCCGTGGTAACGCTACGATAACCGCACCCTGAGCGGCTGCAAACAGGCAGCGCCAATGTCCTTTTTGATTCAATCGACAACAGTGGTGAGGCCAGCGTGCTAAGTTTTGTGCCAAACAAGCCGGCAAATGCTGTCAATCAGGCCGTCCCCGTCACGCATGGGCACACCAAAGGTCGCCAATGCGCCAATTCAATCCTCACTTACCCGTTCCAAGCCTCATGAACATGTGCAGCGCTACAGTTAAATTGCTCCAAGCCAGCAAAAGTGGGGGCGTTAATAGTCTCGCCTCACGGCGCGAGACGGCAATTCTGGTCAACAGGTGGCCACTCCAACACTCCAATCTGCATCCCGCATTTCCAACAGCTACCGCCGAGTTGCATTGGCACGTTGTTGAGCCCGGCAATCCAAAAATCCTGCCGATCCTAGAGCGCTTTTCGATCCTATGGAATCGGATCAGCGCTCCAGCTTTTTGGTTGGGTCGCATTTTCTTTGACGAACCGGCGTCCACTTTGTCGGAAAATGGCCTAGCAACGTCGAAGTCAAAAACGAAACAAGCGGTGCTGGCCGCATGACTTCACGCGCCTTCCCATTGGCAAAGCCAACATTCGTGTCCACGGGCCTAAAATGGATGCGGCAATTCTTATATTCGACTTTTCGAATAGAACACTTTTTAATCGGCCCTGACAAGACATCCGGATTGCTACGAAAGCATTCAAATACTTTCTTTTGCAGCGCACAATAAGCTCATGAACGCCTTGTCCTATCGGGAGGAAACTACAATAATGTCGAAGCTCATCGCGCCCCACGGGTCCGACGAACTGATGCCGCTTTATGTCTATGACACGAGCGAGAACGAGCGCCTTCAACACGAGGCGCGCGACCTGCCTTCAATTCTGGTCAGTTCGGCAGCGGCGGCCAATGCCGTCATGCTTGGAGCTGGCTACTTCACACCGCTTAAAGGTTACATGAACAAGGCAGATGCCATGTCGGCGGCAACCGACATGAAGATTGCCTCTGGATTGTTCTGGCCGGTTCCTGTCGTCAATCTCGTCAAGGACGCTGGCGGCATTTCTGCAGGCCAACGTGTTGCGCTGAAGGATCCCAACGTCGAAGGCAATCCCGTTCTGGCGATTATGGACGTTGAAGCGGTTGAGGAATTATCGGACGCCGAACTGGCCACGATTGTTGACAAAGTCTACGGCACGGCCGATCCGGAGCATCCCGGCGTTGCAGCGCTGCTTTCACAGGGCAAGACGGTGTTGTCTGGTCCCATCAAAGTCTTGAACTTCAGCTACTTCCAGACTGAGTTCCCCGACACCTTCCGAACCGCTGTCGAAATTCGAAATGAAATTGCCGAGCGCGGCTGGTCCAAGGTGGTCGCTTTCCAGACACGCAACCCAATGCACCGCGCGCATGAAGAGCTGTGCCACATGGCGATGGAGCGACTGGGTGCCGACGGCCTTGTCATCCATATGCTGTTGGGCAAACTCAAGAAGGGTGACATTCCAGCGCCCGTGCGCGACGCGGCAATTCGCAAGATGGTCGAAATCTACTTCCCCCCCAACTCCGCAATGGTGACAGGTTACGGATTCGACATGCTCTATGCCGGTCCGCGTGAGGCGCTGCTGCACGCTGTCTTCCGCCAGAACATGGGCGCCACACACCTCATTTTAGGCCGTGACCACGCCGGCGTTGGCGACTATTACGGCCCCTTCGACGCACAGGAAATCTTCGACACAATTCCGAAGGACGCGTTGAAGATCGACACGTTCCGCGCCGACAACACCGCCTATTCCAAAAAACTCAACAAAGTGGTGATGATGCGCGAAGCTCCTGGTCACACCAAGGAAGACTTCGTCGCTCTGTCGGGTACCAAGGTTCGCGAAATGCTGGGCCAGGGCATTGCGCCTCCGCCTGAGTTCTCGCGACCTGAAGTCGCCGATATTCTGATTGGTTATTATCAGGCCCTCGACAGCGGCAAATTGTCCAGTTAACGGCCGCAAGTTCAGTTCGCCCAAGGGTTTGGCTGCTTGAGGAACAACGCAATTGCGGGATAGCTCTAATTGCGCTTTCCCCGAAAAACGAGGCCCTGTATAGTCCCGCACTATGGGACATGAGACGCTTTTGCGTAAACACAGCTTGCAGAATTTCATGTATTGGCGGTGAGCGCCAGCAAACAAACGGAAGGCAGATAATGAGCGACGTAAAGCCAACCAACAAGGTTCCTGAAGGTAACGCGCGTTTCTTCAAGACGCGTCAGAAGGAGCCCACCGCAAAGGGTTTCGTCGGCTACGAAACGATTTGGGAGCCGATGCAGAAGGAAGCCAAGTACACCACGCCGAAGAAGCCATAACGGCAAGGTCAAAACCTTTAGGCGCATTCAACTGCGCTGAACAGGAATTGGCGGTGTGTCGGTTCTATGATTGAGCCCGTTCACGTTTCATGCAGACGAGAACGGGCTCTTTTGCTTTTGGTTGCAACATTTTTCACGCGATAATTTTTGATAGGGCGTTGGGGATAATCTCCACCAAGACAACCGCAACCTCGATTGCGTTCAAAAGGCGCCGCACGCGTCGCACCATGGATGCCGTGCATAAAGCACGGGATGGTAAAGGTAGGTGGGCTTAATATTTTACGCCGGCCAACCGGGGATTCCGTATTTTACAAACCCAAGATGCTGTGACATACAGGAGGCTGGCTGATGCGTCCAAAGCACAAGACTATAATCCAGCGCGGGATCAGATCAGGATTTGGTCGTGGTGCCGGCCTTCTTGGGCTTTGCCATGGGAGCCGTCGCGATCTTCCGCACAGATTGTCTGAACGCATTTTCGGTGCCATCGGCACCGTGCTCACGCGCTGCGTCTATGAACTTTTGGCGTTGTGTACGCTTATCTTGCTCTCTTGTGCGATTCACCATGGCACCCTCAATGTAGAAAGTAATGTATATGATTTGCTAGCCAACCGCGAGTTAGCTTCGTACTCTGTTTTCTGTCGTACGGAGCAGGTAATGAGTGACGAGTTAACGCAAGCTGAGGCGGACGCTCTATTGGCGTTGGCTAAAATATACACGCTTGGCGTAACTGTGGAATGGCCTCTGCCAGGTGCCAAGAAATCGGTTAATCTTGTTTCGCGTGATAAGCGCGAGGCATTCTTGTTGGATGTTTCTAGAGCTTCCATCAAGCTAGAGCGATTAGTTATTCAAACCCGCGCGCGCACAACGGTCGTACTTGCGCGTCTCGACATTGAGGGGGCAGGGCATAGGAACCCGGACGGCGAAGAGTTACCCTGTCCACACATTCACCTATATCGGGAGGGGTATCATGACAAATGGGCTTTCCCAGTTCCGGCCGAACACTTCACAGATTTGACGGATCGTCAAAAGACGTTATCTGACTTCATGCGCTATTGCCAAATTGTGGCACCTCCCGAGTTTGTAGGGGGGCTAATTTAATGTCGAGTGTCAGTGAGATAAGTCAGCTTGTTGATGGGTATCAGAAGTGGCTCAAAGACAAAACGACGCTTAAAAGCCTTCATGCTGACTGGGTGGAAATTTCCACGCCGTTTCTGGACCGGCATAACGACTACATACTTTTGTATGTGAAAGCCGTGGATGGTGGCTACCATATTACCGATGATGGGCACACCATTCGTGATCTGGTGTTATCCGGATGCAATCTAGACACGCCAAAACGAAGGTCCCTACTTCAAGTTACGCTCAATGGATTTCGGATCGAAGAACGCGATGATGTGCTAAGTGTGCGAGCCAGCGCAGACAATTTTGCTCTCAAGAAGCACTCCCTTTTACAAGCAATCCTAGCTGTCAACGATCTCTTTTACCTATCTTCCGCAACCGTGCTGAGCCTATTCAAAGAGGATGTGGAGCGTTGGCTAGCACTTTCAGAAATCAGGTTTGTGCCTAACATTCAAATTGTCGGTAAGACTGGCTATATTCACAACTTCGATTTTGCAATACCCTCATCGCGCGCCGCCCCAGAGCGAATTATAAAGGCAATAGGCAACCCTAATAAGGATGCCGCGCTGGCCTATGTCACTTCTTGGGTGGACACGCTTGATCAGCGACCAGCGAATGCCCAAGCGCTAGCTTTTCTAAATGATAACGGGAGGGTGATTGGACCACCTGTTCTCGATGCGCTCAGGCAGTATGACATCAAGCCTGTGATATGGTCGGAACGAGAAGAATATCGACAGCAGCTAGCCGCTTAACTGTCGATCTTTTTGGAAATCAGGCTGTCGATACGTCAATCGCTTGCCCTTGGCACCCCTCACCGCATTAACGGCACGTTCCTTGTCTTCAACCCCAAGCGCAGATCGGTTGTTGTAGCGGAAGTCGAACTCCGCCAGATACCGATGCAGGTGCTTCTCTGAGCAGTGCTGGTACACGCCTTTCATACCGCGCTTGAAGATTGAGAAGTAGCCCTCAACCGTGTTGGTGCAGATGTCGCCGCGCTTCCATTCATCCTTGGAGTGGTTCACCGAACCATGCTTCTGGAAGTGCTTGCCGAGCTTGTTGTAGTACTTGGCCTGATCCGTCGAAATCTGCGTCTCACGGTCAATGTTGGCTTTGATGATCGGCATCAGTTCGTTGGCGTAGGTGCCGCCAACATGGAAGCTGCGGGCGTTGCCGCCACGCTCTACCAGCGTCAGGACTGCCATCTTCTGGTGCATGCCGTGCGGCTTGGAAAAGCGCTTGGCGGACTTCTTTTTGCCGACGAACGTCTCGTCTACTTCCATGTGAGTGCTGCCACCACCCATTGGGGCCAGCGCGCCAGAGCGCATGGCCTCGCGGATGCGGTGGCTCATGAACCAAGCCGTATTGTACTGAACCTCAAGGATGCGGTGCAGTTGATGGCTGCTGATGCCCTTCTTTGAGGAAACCATCAGGTGAATGGCCTGCAACCACTTGTGCAGCGGTGCGTGGCTGTCCTCGAAAATCGTGCCAACGCGGACGGTAAACTGCTTGCGGCAGTGGCCGCACTTCTTCAGGCCGTGACGCTCGACGCCTTCGGGGTTCTTCTTGCTGGGCTTGGAGCGAACGCCCTTCAAGGCATAGACCCGATCCATGCCGCCGCAGTGGGGGCAAACGGGGCCTTCCGGCCACAGTATTGCCTCCAGCTCAGTGAAGGCTGCAGCTTCATCGTGAAAGTGTTTGGCGCTGATAATAGACATGATTTGGCTCACGAATTTCGTATAAGCCAAATATAGGTGCCCGGAATGGGTTTGTCAAATACGGAATCCTGGGCCAACCTCACGATTACTTCAGTAGCAACTGAAAGATTGAAGTTGGAATTGCCGTGCTGGACCAACACCGCGCTGCGCGAAAACTGCGTGCATGGCGATATCGATGTTCGGAATTGAGCTTCGAAAGCTTCAGATCGGCATCTTCAGCGTATCGTCGATGTCGGGTTGCTGATCGACTGTACCGCCCGCTTCCATTTCTTCCTCGGTCGGCTCGCGTACATCCAAAATCTCCAGCCGGAAAATGACCTCGCGGCCGCACAATGGGTTGTTGCCATCCACGGTCAGCGTTTCATCATCCATGCGCGTGACAATGAAATTGCGCGTGTCCCCATTCTCGTTTTCCATCGTGATGGTGGTGCCCAACTCACGGTATTCTTCCGGAACGTTCTCGATGCGATCTGTGAAGACGAGCGTTTCGTCCCTGGGCCCGTAAATCTTGTTGCAATCGATGGGCACTTCGATGACATCGCCGGTTGTTTTGCCGTGCAGCTCTGAAAGAACCGCGGGCGCCAGCACTGAATGATTGACGCCATGGACGTAGCCCAAGGGAAATTCGACATGGCTCAATACGTGCCCGGTCTTGCTGTCACTCACCTTGAAGGTGAGTTCGACGAACTTGCCGTCCTCGACGATCTCGCTCATTTCAGATCTCCATCAAGATGAATCTTGGGGGCCAGCCTTTGCGCCGCAGCCTAGCGGTCATGGATTTGGATGCGCTTCAGCTCTCAGAAAATCGAAGCTCCGAAAATCCGTACCTCGTCTTCTTCATACCCCAGAACCAGGCGGCCGAGCCATTCACCCGGCCGCTTCGTGCAGCGCATGCGGTACAGGACCGTAACGTGCTCGCCGCGACGAATGATGCCGAGATAATCGTAATCGGAAGACAGGTTGCGCGTTAAGTCACTATTGGCGAATTGCTTGCCGACCTCGACTTCATGCAAGCCGTTGGTCAGCGCGTAGGAAAAATTCCTGACAAATTCGCCGTAGTTGCCTTCGTTGGAAAACTTGATGAGATCGTTCCACATCGGGTTGGCGGATTGGAGGATCTCGTCGTCAGATTTTTCGACAATGTTCATGCGTGGGGCTCTTCGTTGAATATCCGGTCGTTTGTTTTCGGGCACTGAACTTCGGCTGCAAAGATTGCACTGAAGCGGCCAGTATTATTTGGCTAGGCCCAATCCGCGTTTCTCACCGGTCGACAGCCTGGACTTAAAGCAATCGAGGAGCCTCGGCGCAAACTTCGGCCGAAGCTCCTCAACATTTCGGGTGCATGCAGCCCCTCGAAAGGGGCATGCAGCATTATTCGCCAACGACGGGCTCGGCCTGCTTTTCTTCTTCCTTCTCCTTGGCCTTCAATTCGGCCAGGGCCTTGTCCTCAAGGTCGCCCACGAGGTGGTAGCAGGGTGCCTTCTCCATGGTGTACTCACCCGTAACTGGGTCACGGCGGGAAACGGTCAGAACGTGCCAGTTCTCGTCATCCAGCTTCATGTAGTCACCACGATAGTAATAGCCCGGCCAGCGGGTTTCCTTGCGGAACAGCGTGTGGTGCGTCACGCACTCAGACGTCCGGTGGCGATGCTTCAGTTCCCACGCGCGCAGCAGCTCGTGCAGGTCCTTTGCAGCCAGCTTCTCAAGGTCTTCTTCCATGATCTTCAGCTTCTTCAAGCAGATGTTGAGAAGCTTTTCGTTGGTCATGTAGTTGACCGTCACGCCGCCGCAGTACTCGTCCATGAGCTTCTGCAGACGGGACAGACCCTGACGCGGGTTGATGTAGTTGGGGTTGACGTCGCCCGCGACGATTTCGTTGCGGTAGACCCTGTAACGCTCCAACGGCGCATAGATCTGCTTGCGGCGACGCTCAATCTGGTCGTCCGACACGCGGATGCCGTCAGCCTTACCGTCGTTGATGTACTGGACGGCAGCCTTGGCGGCCAGACGGCCTTCGGTGAACGAGCCCGACGAGAACGCGTGCGGCGTGCCGCCGACAGCGTCACCGGCGCCGAACAGTCCTTCGACCGTCATCATGCGGTTGTAACCCCAGAAATATTCAGGCGGGGAAACATCCTCAGGTCCGCTGGCCCAACCACCGCAACCGGTGGCATGGGAACCCATGACGTAGGGTTCGGAGGTGGTCAGCTCGGGGTTCTCGTTCTTGGGATCGACGTCGGTCGCGGCCCACAATACGGCCTGGCCGACGGTCATGCCCAGGAAGTTCTCCCAGCCCACTTCCTCAAGGTGAGGATCCTGGAACGAATGCATCGTCACCATGTGAATGGGACCGCGGCCGGCATTCACTTCGTTGATGATGCAGTGGTTACGCAGGCAGGTCGGGATCGGCCGGTGCGTTCTGTGCGACACTTCCGGATCGAGGTATTCCTTGCCCACCATCTTCTGCAGCGCGGGGAACCAGTTGGATTCGTATTCCTCGCCGAGGCAGTTCTGCGTGTAGGTCTTGAGATGGAGGAAGTAGGCGCCAACCGGACCGTAACCGTCCTTGAAGCGGGCGAGCACGATACGATTTTCCATCTGCGTCATCTTCGCGCCGGCTTCGATCATGAGACCGTAGGCTGAACCCGACGACCAGGGCGCATACCAAACGCGGCCAGCACCTTCACCAACCGAACGCGGCTTGAAGATGTTAGACGCACCACCGGCAGCACAGATCACGGTTTTGGATTTGAAGACGTGATAGTTGCCCGTGCGCACGTTGAAGCCAACAGCACCAGCGACGCGGTTTTGCTTGGCGTCATCCATAAGAAGATGCGTTACGCAAATGCGGTTGAACACCTGATCTGCCGACTTCTTGGCGGCTTCCGCGACGATCGGCTTGTAGCTTTCGCCGTGGATCATGATCTGCCACCGGCCTTCGCGCTGGTAGGCTCCCGTCTTGGGGTTGCGCATCAGCGGCAGGCCCCACTCCTCGAACTGGTGGACGGCGGAGTCGACGTGCCGCGCCATGTCGAACAGCAGGTCTTCACGCACCATTCCCATCAAGTCGATGCGGGCGTAACGCACGTGATCTTCCGGATTGTTCTCGCCCCAGCGCGTGCCCATGTAGCAGTTGATGGCATAAAGCCCCTGCGCAACAGCACCCGAGCGGTCGATATTGGCCTTCTCGGCAATGATGATCTTCTTGTCCTGGCCCCAGTAGCGCGCTTCGAAAGCAGCACCGGTTCCGCCAAGACCGCCACCGACGACGAGAACGTCAATGCCGTCTTCTACGATTGTCTTGTAAGCCATCAGTAATACACCCCTTCCTTCATGCTGAGACCGGCAGCTTCCAGGGTATGTAGTCCGCCTTCATCCATCCGGAGATACTTGGGCTCATTGTAAAGGTTCTGGCTTTGACGCATATCCTTGTTGGGGCCAGGCACGTCCGCCAACTTCGGAATATGTTTGCCCCACGGCTTGGTCGTGATCGGCGACAGGAAGTTCTTTTCCGTACCGTCACGGAACTTGATCCGCCAGGCAATCGTGCCTTTGTCTTCTTCGCGACGAACGCGAACGCTGTGCCCAAGAGGGGCGAAGTCCGCATAGCCGCGAACGTCGATCGCATATTGCGGGCACGCCTTGACGCAGGAGTAGCACTCCCAGCACATGTCAGGCTCGATATTGTAGGCGCGGCGGTACGTCGTGTCGATGTGCATAATGTCCGACGGACAAATATCAACGCAGTGTCCGCAGCCATCGCATCTCGTCATGTAGACGAATGTGGGCATACTCTGCTCCTTCCTTGATCGGCGTTATTTTGTTGTTTCGCTCAATAGTGGTGTGGCTGCTCACGCTTGATGCCCAGCCCCATGTTCATAGGTTCGTTCTTTAGCAGCTCCATGGAGTGCCGGTCACGATCTGCTGGGTTGGTTCTATCGGCAGGCTCAGGCAGCATGTCCAATGATCCGTCCGCCTTCGCAATCCGCTTTTGATAGGCGGCGGCCGGCTTGAAGAACATATGTGCGAATTTCGACCACAGTACACCGCCGAACAGGACGGCGCTGGATACGATGAACAGGGCAAGGAACAGTGTTGCCCACGGCTGCGACTGAACTGACTGGAAGAAGGACCAGAGCAGACCCGTGGCGGTCGTTGCCAGCAATGACAAGATGAACAGGTCGGCGCGCACAAGCCGGTTCCACGCGTGGCCTTCGGCGGAAACATCTACGCGAATGAAGAACCAGAACCAGGCGCCACCAAACACGACCATTGCAGCACCCAGGTGCCAAAGAAGCGGCCACAATACCGGTGTTGCATCACCTGCCGTTGGGTAGGAAAACACCATCACTGCGGTGCTCAACACGAAAAAGATGAACCCATACATGCCCAAAAGGTGCGACATGCGGCGGTTAGGGTTGCAGAATTCACCCGATGTCAGAACGTCTTCGGCAATGGTTTTCACCAGCACAGAGCTTTTGTCGCCCGCGCTGAGCTGCCGCTTGGCGTTCTTCTTCGCGCGCTCAGCATTTTGAAAGAAATATTCAGCGCTCTTTTTGTGCACAACGTCGATAATCGTGCCACCTACCACCAGCACGAACATCAAAATGACGTAGGCCTGGATGAAGCTGACCGGCAAAGTCTCCGACAGCAGGGAGAAGGGGTTTTCAGTGATGAACAAGGTCAGTTTCCTTCCTCAAGTGTTGTTTCTTCTCGCGCGATTGCCCACGGCAAAGTCGCCCTAAATGTTGCATATCGTCGGTGGTTGGCGTCCCCCGCATACCTGTTCTAATGAACGAGCGAAGAAACACGCAGATTGCCGAGGAAGGTCCCTCCCGGATCATTCTTCCACGGGCTGCTTACACCGCCATTCAATCCGTTCCCTAGCACGAACCAATCGTCAACGTGCTCGGGAGCGGTCATACCACCTCCCCGTCATAAAATCGGCAGTCTAGTAATTCAGCACCGCACTCCTATATCAGGCAAGACCAAATTCATAAACCTGCATATTTGAATGCGTGCTGCTTCGAACGGTCGCGGGGACCTTATACCCTGTCCAGACGGCAGCAATAATTGGAGTTGGCTATTGGCGAATGCACTTCGCTGCTAAATTGGGCGTTCAGCGCAACCCAACACCTTTGTTTCGGCCAAGAACGCATTGATTTGTAGCGTAAATTTTTAGCGATCCAAAAAAAACCTGCCAAAATTGGCATCGCTTGAGAAGCGAAAAACTGCGCCAGCATTTCAAGTTCGCGCGCGCATATGCATCGGCGTGCACTCCGCATTCCACCCTCAGCTAATCTGGGGATAGAAACGGCGCACGCGACATTCCTGCCTGTTCACACGGCCAGGGGCAACTGCCACCCACAATAACCCGATCAGCTATTGTGATGCCAGGCATTGTCACAATGCTGGGAGGCATGATCGCTGACACTGCGAACAAGCGCCTTCTGTATAGCCTCCGCCGTCACAATCCGTGTCCGTAGCAACTGGAGCTCCACAGTGCCGGCATAGTTTGTAGGCAGCCTGCTTAAGACCATGTCCCACAGCAACGCGCTCATCGAAGACATAGCACGCACCGTTCCAGAGACTGTCGCGTGCTGGCACCTCTTCCAGGTATTTCAGAATGCCACCCTTGAGGTGAAAGACCTCATTGAAGCCAAGGAACTTCACATAGGCGGTCGCCTTTTCGCAGCGGATACCTCCGGTACAAAACATGGCGATGCGTTTGGGTCGAGCGGCAGCCGTGCTGCCATCAAGGCGTGATTGCAACCATGCTGGAAACTCGCGAAAGCTGCGCGTACCAGGGTTTTCTGCGCCATTGAAGGTTCCGACACCAACTTCGTAAGCGTTGCGCGTATCGATAAGAACAGTGTCAGGATCGGAAATCAGCGCGTTCCAATCGTTGGGCTCAACGTAAGTGCCAACCGCGTCGAGTGGATCAACGCCAGGCACCCCCATGGTCACGATCTCAGTCTTGAGCCGCACTTTGAGGCGCTGAAACGGCATCCGCCGCGCCGTGGAGAATTTGATTTCGGCGCTGGCAAGCTGTGGCACGCGCTGAATGGCGTCCAGTACTTTCCGCACACCATGTGGTGATCCCGCAATGGTACCGTTTATGCCTTCTGACGCCAGCAACAATGTTCCCTTCACGCAAGCCTCACGGGCAACCTCGAAAAGGTGGTCACGGTGTTGGGCAAATGTCGGCCAACGCGCGAAGCGATAAAGCGCGGCGACGCAGTAGCGTTCGTTTTCAGAGGCGGTGATGGATTGGTCTGTCATGGCAATCGGCTTATCGCCTCTGCCTGGAGCCTGCAAGGCTCACGATCCTGCCAATCCAGAGACGCTCAACCATTCTATGAATAATAGCATTGGCGAATGTTCAGTTGCATGCATGTTCAGTCAGCACACGGTGGTCTTGCATGTGGGAGGCCATTTGCATCAGTCATTGGGATGGTCAAAAGTCCGGTCTGGACATGTGGCTTGACGGCCGCATTAACACTTTCGGTGCGCCACAACCCTTGACCCATCTTTTCGAAATGCACGAATCGCATAATCGTCCGAAATTGCCGCATATGACTGCGGTGACTTTGGAGAACACGACCATGGCAGCAGCAAAGAAAGCTCCGGCTAAAAAAGCACCCGCCGCTAAGAAAGAGGCTCCCGCAAAAAAGCCCGCCGCCAAGAAGAAAAAGTAATCGCACCTGTAGCGTATATTCGGCATTGGCCTACAGGCCGCCGGAGCATCGGGCACCTCGTTGTGGGTGCCCGTTCGCTTTTCTAGAGCGCTTTTCGATCCGATGGAATCAGATCGAAAAGCGCTCTAGTTTCTTGTTTGGTCGCATTTTCTGCGACGAACCGGCGTCCACTTCGTCGGAAAATGCTCTAGCTAACGATCTCCTACCAGCCCCCGCGTTATTGCCTTAGTCCAGTGCGCCTAAATCCCAGTGGTGCCTGTCCCATTGGATGATTGCCACCTACCCGAAATCGCGTGGCTCCAGCCCGCTCAATCTGCTATGGCCACCTCGCACCCCCCTGGCAAACATGGCCATTAGGTGCCGCGGGACGAGGAGATAAGAAATATGAGCCGCAGCGAAACTCAAGCTTTGATTGAGCGCTATTATAACGCCTTCAATCAGGGCGACAGTGAAGGAATGCTGGCCTGCCTGACGCAAGACGTTATCCACGACGTCAATCAGGGTGCGCGCCGCGAGGGCATCGCGCAGTTCAAAGCCTTCAATGCGCGCATGGAGCACCATTACAAAGAGCAACTGGAAGACATCAGTGTCATGGTTAACGATGACGGCACGCGCGCGGCTGCCGAATTCAACGTCAACGGCACCTATCTCAACACCGATTCCGGACTGCCCGATGCAAATGGGCAAACCTATCGGCTGCCTGCGGGCACGTTTTTTGCCATTCGCGATGGCAAGATCGCGCGCGTAACCACATATTACAACCTGACCGACTGGATTACCCAGGTCGCAGGTTGAGCGGGTCTGGCATGGCTGTAATCCCGCATGATCATGTGAAGACGGGCATCTGTAGTGGAGCTGGAAGAGCCTGCTCCACAACAAGTGCCAAATAGAACGACATAACCAAAAAGGAAACGGACATGCTGCTGACGATGCTGAAATGCAAGCTGCATCGCGCTACCGTGACCGAATGCGACCTCAATTACGAGGGCTCGATTTCCATAGACGCCAACTTGATCGAGGCTTGCGGCCTGCTGATCAACGAGCGCGTCGAAATCTACAACATCGATAACGGAGAACGATTTGCGACCTACGTTATCGAAGGAAAAAAGGGCTCTGGCGGAATTGGCCTCAATGGCGCAGCCGCCCGCAAGGCGTGTACGGGCGACAAACTCATTATTTGCGCCTATGCGGCCATGAAGCCGGATAAGGCGCGTGAATTCAAACCAACCGTGATCGTACTTGGCAAAGACAACAAGGTCCAAGAGGTCAAGGCATGAGCCTGCAAGTCGCATCGCTGACCGGCGATGCCATCAAGGATGTGCTTGCTGACCTGGCCCGGTTGCGCATGGTGGTATTTCGCGACTGGCCCTATCTCTATGACGGCACGCTGGAATATGAGCAGGACTACCTGGCTACATTCGCGGCTGCTCCGGGCGCGGTCTGCGTGGTTGCGCGCGACGGCGAGACAATCGTCGGCGCATCTACGGGCCTGCCGATGCTTCACGCCGATGATGAATTCAAAGAGCCGTTCGAAACCGCTGGCTTCACACTTGCTGAGGTTTTTTATTGCGGCGAGAGCGTGCTGCTGCCATCGCACCGCGGCGGTGGTGTAGGGCACGCCTTTTTCGAACATCGCGAAGCCCAGGCAAAAAAACTTGGTGGGTTCAAATATTCCACGTTCTGCCGCGTCGTCAGGCCTGACGATCATCCGCTGAAGCCCAAGGATTACCGACCGCTCGACGGCTTCTGGAGCAAGCGCGGCTACGCACCCGTCGATGGGCTTGTGGCGAATTTCAAATGGAAGGATGTCGACCAGGACGTGGAAACGGTGAAGCCGCTGCAGTTCTGGATAAGGCCTCTCTGAGGTACCATGAAGGATACTTTAACCGTCGCGGGAGCCCAGTACCCCATCGATGCCGTCGCGAGCCTGGACGCCTGGCGCGACAAGATCAGCGCATGGGTGGCCGAGGGTGCAAAGACCGGCGCGGAACTCCTGGTGTTTCCCGAATATGGAGCGATCGAACAGGCCCACGCGCTTGGGCCCGACATCTACGGCAGCCTTGGCGCCACACTGGAGGCCGTCGCCGATCTGGCTGACGAACGCGTCGCGTTTCATGCCGAACTGGCACAAGAACACAAGGTACATATTCTTGCCGGAAGCGGCCCTGCAAAATTGAAAGACGGCCGCTACGTCAACGCAGCGCACCTTGTAACACCTTCGGGCGCCATCGGCGTTCAGCACAAACTGATCCTGACGCCATTTGAAAGAGACTGGAACCTTACGGCGGGAACCGAAGCCGCGGTCTTTGAAACAAGCATCGGCGTGATTGGCGTCTCTATTTGTTACGATAGTGAATTCCCATACTTTTCACGCTTGATGGCCGCCAAAGGCGCGGAAGTGGTGCTGGTTCCCCAATGTACCGAACGCATCTCCGGCTACCATCGCGTGCGCACCGGTGCTCGCGCCAGGGCTCTGGAAAACCAGATTGTCACCGTCACAAGTCCAACGATCGGAGATGCACGCTGGAGTGCGGCTGTCGACGTCAATACCGGCGCGGCGGGTATCTTCGTGCCTCCAGAGTTCGGTGTGTCCGACGACGGCATCGTTGCGGAGGGTGAGATCAACAAGCCCGGCTGGATTACCGCAACGGTGAACCTCAATCACCTGCGCCACTTGCGCTATAGCGGGGAGATGCGCAATTTCGCAGACTGGCTCGACCAACCTGGTGCGGGTCAAGTCGAGTTACGGGCACCAGTGAAGGTCTACAAGCTTGACTAAGGGCCGAAATTTTCAAGCGTACAATTCACCGTCGCAAGTACCATCGTAAGCAGTCCTGGCTACTTCAGGCGATAACTCACTGTTACCTGGATGGCGATTTCCTGCTGACCTTCGGCAATGGGAACGCGTTCGGCCATTGCGGCCCGGGCCAGCATCGGCCCGCGCGGAGAAACGGTGGTATTACCCTCTGAGATCGTTAAAACCTCGCCAAGCGTTGCGCCTGCCGCTTGCGCATAGAGCTCCGCGCGACTTTTGGCGTTGGCTATCGCTTTTTTGCGCGCCTCATCTTCGAGCTTCTCATTGTTGGCGATATCGAATGTCAGTCCACCGATCTGGTTGGCGCCGAGCGACACCAGACGGTCGAGCAGCGCACCAAGCTTTTCCAGATCGCGAACAGCAACATGAACATCATTGGAAACGCTATAGCCTAGGATCTGTGGCGGTTTGCCGTCACGGTTATGCGAATAGCGCGGCGACACGCGAAAACCGGTCGTCTTTACGTCTTCATTCGATATGCCAGCCTCAGATAGCCCTTTGAGCACGCCGCTCATCGTTGCGCTGTTCTTGTCCAAGGCGGCTTTTGCCGTTTCGCCCTCACTGACGACACCGGCGGTCACGCGAGCCATATCCGGCGCCGCTGAAACGCTGCCTGAAGCCGTTACCGTAATATGCCGGATCATATCCTGCGAGCGCATGTTGTCGTCCATTGCTCCACCTTGCGCCAATGCTGCCTCGTTCCAAATCGAGCACGCCATGAAAAACACCATGAAAAGTGCGCCTATCCAACGCGCCTTCTCAGCCGCAAACCGCCTCATATAATACCTCCGTCACCAGAACGCCCCTTTCCACAGGGCACGCCAGACCATACGTCGCGCACCCGATAAAGCTCAAAGTCGGCAGAACTTGGGACCGATCAGCGATCAGGCCCGCGGCACATAGCCCGCGGCACATAGAGCGTAGTGATCGGTTCAGACCATACCCCGTGTTCGTTCGGCTTTGCCCTTTTTCCTGCTCTCGGTTATACGGTTGCGCGCATTCGATTTTCACCGCTTCGCAGCCGCCGTTGCTGCGGCGGGGCCCGTAGCTCAATGGTTAGAGCTGGCGGCTCATAACCGTCTGGTTGCAGGTTCGAATCCTGCCGGGCCCACCACTTTCGTTTGCGCGATGCCGCCCGCCAACCCATCGCGCGGTGGCGCCGGATCGAGGCTTCTCCTCTCTCCGCCACCACTTTCGTCTGCGCGATGCCGCCCGCCAACCCATCGCGCGGTGGCGCCGGATCGAGGCTTCTCCTCTCTCCGCCACCACTTTCGTTTGCGCGATGCCGCCCGCCAACCCATCGCGCGGTGGCGCCGGATCGAGGCTTCTCCTCTCTCCGCCACCACTTTCGTTTGCGCAATGCCGCCCGCCGACCCATCGCGCGGTGGCGCCGGATCGAGGCTTCTCCTCTCTCCGCCACCACTTTCGTTTGCGCAATGCCGCCCGCCGACCCATCGCGCGGGTGCTTAGAGCGGGAACGAACAGTTGACACCCACAAGGGGGTGGCGTCCCCGGTCAGCTCAGCTATCTGCTTCAATCACCGCAATCTTCTCGCCGGCGTGAACGGATTTCAGCGCGGTAACATCATCAAGCGCGTGCGCCCACACATTGCAAGGGCTGGCAAGCCGGATCTCACCATTGCGGGAGATAGGCGTGGGGCCAAAGCCGATGGCGATAGCATCGCCGTCAGGCCAGAACGCGATCTCTCCGCCTTTGACCACGTCGCGCGCATCGGCTTCCGGTGTGGCCGACAAAGGCGTGCCGAAATACACTTCCTGGCCCCAAGTCTGCGCTGTTGCGTAAATTGGCAGTGCCTTCCAAATCTTGTCGGCCGTCGGTGTTTCCAAAAGCCGGGCCCGGATCGCGACTTCGCCAGCCCGGATCAAGATTTCACGCATGACGTCTCCCACCTCGCACTTCTTTCTGTTGGGTCAGCGATTGCGCCGTGCCAGCGTTCAACTGCTGTTTGATGTTTCAGGCCGCGTCACCTTTCGCGACATTGTTACTTTTTCACCCACGCGCACGCGCCGCAAGACCCCGACATCGCCAATCACTGTTGCAAAGACGTTGACCGGGCTTGGCATACGGATTTCTCCGGTCCGGGAAATCGGCGTTGCGCCATAGGCAACCAGAACACGCCGCTCTTCGCCCCAAAAGCAGACGTCACCAAGTTTTGCCTGGAGGCGCGCCGTGCGGTCCCGGCCGGAGACCACGGGAATCTCAAAATGGATCGCCTCGCCCCAGGGTTCTGCAACGCCAAACAGTGGCAGGGCATGCCATATTCGATCAGCGGTGGCGGTTGCAGCCAGCTCTGCCTCAAGCCGTGCTGCGCCAGCGCTGATCTGCAAAACCCGCTTTTCACCGCCCTTACCCTGACCGGCAGCCTGGTGGGCAAAGCGAGGCGGCGGTGGGTGTTGCCGCAAAATGTCGGTAGGCACTTTTTTGTCTCCGTCTTGCTTCAGCCGGTGTTGGCGGCTTGTGACCACCGCACAAAACAAGACGGGCGCCAGTAAGGCGCCCGTGTCAGATTGAAACCGTAAATGAAAGAAGCAGACCTGGTTCAGATCAGGTTGGCGCCGGACCGAATACCAAAACCGCGTTGAGGCCACCGAATGCGAACGAATTCGACATTGCGTAACGCACCTTCATATCGCGTCCTTCATTGGGCACATAATCCAGGTCGCATTTTGGATCGGGCTCACCATACCCGATGGTTGGTGGAACCCAGCCCTCCTGGATCGCCTTGATGCAAACGCCGGCCTCGACACCGCCACCCGCGCCGAGCAAATGCCCGTGCATGGATTTGGTCGAAGAGATGGCGAGCTTCTGGGCGTAATCGCCAAATACGTCCTTGATAGCGTTGGTCTCGTTGACGTCATTTAGCGTTGTCGCCGTGCCATGCGCATTCAGGTAATCGATTTCGGAGGCGTCAATACCCGCATCGTCCAGAGCGAATTGCATGGCGGTACGCGGGCCGTCGATGTCGGGGTTTACCATGTCCTTGCTGTCTGAGGACATGCCATAGCCCATCAGTTCAGCCAGGATATTGGCGCCGCGCCTTTTAGCGTGCTCGTAGTCCTCCAGCACAAGAATTCCCGAACCTTCCGCCAGCACCGTACCATTGCGGCGCTTGGAAAAGGGGAAGCATCCGTCAGGAGACAGCACCCGCATGGCCTGCCAGGTGCGCATCGAGCCGTAAGTCAAAACCGCTTCAGAAGCGCCCGCGACGCCGACATCGACGAGGCCATTGCGGATGTAGTCATAGGCGATGCCGATGGCATGGGTTGCCGTGGAACAGGCCGAGCACGTCGCAAACGTCGGCCCCTTTATGCCGAATTCAATGCCAACATGCGCAGCAGCCGACGATCCGATGATGCGCAGCAGCGTCAGCGGATGGGTGGCGCGCTTGTTCTTGATGAACAGATCGCGATAGGCCTGCTCGACTGTCGAATAGCCGCCTGCACCCGAACCAATGATACAGCACGACCGGTAAGGATTGTTGTAGGGCGTCGGCAGGCCGGACATCTCCCAGGCTTCATCCGCTGCACGCCCGGCGAACCAGGAATAGCGTTCGCCGTACTGGATCTTCTTGCTTTTGACATGCGTGGCGGGATCGAAACCTTTTATTTCGCCAGCGATGTGGATGTAAAGATCGTCGAGTTCAAAGTTCTCAATGCGGGAAACGCCGCATTTGCCTTGCTTCATCGAGGCCCACGTCTCTTTCGAGTCCAGGCCAATCGGCGTAACCATCCCATAGCCGGTCACTACGACGCGGCGCGAGCCGTCCGCTCTTTTCATATCAATGCGCTCTTACGATCAAGGCGGCGCGTGGCCGCCAATTCCATGCAAAAAGAATACAGGGGCCGGTGAGGGGACAAAACCCAACACCCGCCCCGCCATGATACGTCAGGCCTTTGCGGCATCGGCCGAAGTTGCATTGCCGTCAATCAGCGCCTTCACCCGGTCGACGACAGACCCAACAGTCTTGAAGTCCTCGACATCTTCATTGGCGTTGTAGGGTATCTCGATCTGGAACGAATCCTCAATGTCGAAAACGATCATGGCCAGATCAAGCGACTCGATCTTCAGATCGGTCAATGGCGTTGACAAAGCGATATCGTCACGCGGCTCCTTCATGTGCTTTTTCAGGATCTCAATGATCTTGGTGGCGACTTCGTCCATATTGTTCTCCTAATCCGCGCCCCGAGGGCGTCGCGGACCCCTGTTACTCACATCCTACTAGGCACATGCTGTGCTGCAAACAAGCTGCGGCCGTCCTTATACTTAAACATCGTCTGCGTCCAGCATCGGTCTCAGCCGTAATTCTGCAGCTAACCTGTACAGCAAGGTCTATGCCGAAGATCAAAAATACTCATTGATAGGTGCTATTCCACGTGTCGAAAGCACCATACCGGCTGGTGGTTCTAGCCGAAACTCCTGAAAAAGTGTTCAATAGTATCTACGTAGCTCTTTCCGCCGATGTTTTGCGATGTCACTGCGGCGCGGCAACAATAAAAACGATTATTGGCTTCCGCCACAATGGCTTGAGGCTAACTCGGGAGGGTGACGATGACAGCCAGTGAGGTGCACCAAAACGACCTCAATCCGAGGTGGCTCCGCTCTTATCCTGAAAATGTGGAGTGGCGTCAAACGTTTACACCGGCACCACTGTATTCCTTGCTGGATCAGGCGGTGTCCCGATTCGGAACGAATACTGCGACCAATTTCCTCGGCCGGACAATCACTTATGCTGAGCTTGGCAAGCTGGTCGAACGTGCCGCGGCAGGACTGCAACGGCTGGGCGTAAAAAAGGGAACGAAAGTCGGACTGTTCCTGCCAAACTCGCCGACCTTCATCGTTTATTATTTCGCGACGCTGAAAGCAGGAGGCGTGGTCGTCAACTTCAATCCGCTCTACACCATTCCAGAGCTGAAGTATCAAATTGAAGACAGCGAGACCGAAATTATGGTCACGCTCGATCTTAAGCTCTTGTTTGACAAGATCGAAACGTTGCTGGCTGAAAATGCCCTGAAACGCGTTGTTGTGGCGCCCTTTGCAAGCCTGTTGCCGGGCGCCAAATCGGTACTTTTCCGTTTGTTCAAGAGTAAGGAGCTGGCCAATGTGTCAGCGTCTTCCTCAGGCGACAAGATTACGCTCGAAGGCCAGGTCCTGGCGGACCATGGGCCAAGGACGCCGGTCCCAATCGACGCGGAAAATGATGTTGCAGTGCTGCAATATACCGGTGGCACGACGGGTACACCCAAAGGAGCGATGCTGACCCACGCCAATGCCTACATCAATGTCCTTCAGGTATTGGCGTGGGCCCCGGATCTCGTCGAAGGCGAAGAGAAGGTCATGGGCGTGCTACCCTTCTTCCACGTTTTCGCCATGACCGTGGTGATGAACTTCGGTGTAGCAAAGGCGGCAGAGATCATCATCATGCCGCGGTTTGTGCTCAACGATGCGATGAAACTCATCAATAAGACGCTGCCGACGATCATGCCTGGCGTTCCTACTTTGTTCAACGCTATTCTCAACCACCCTGATCTGAAAACATTCGATCTGTCGTCGTTGAAATTCTGCCTGTCTGGTGGCGCGGCTCTCCCAGTCGAAGTCAAGCAGAGGTTCGAAGCGCTTACGGGGTGCAAGGTCGTGGAAGGCTACGGGCTGTCTGAGACATCCCCGGTCGCCACCTGCAATCCTGTGGATGGGCCGGTAAGGGCCGGCTCCATCGGCATACCGCTTCCGGCAACCTTTCTTTCGCTTCGCGATCTGGATGATCCAGACAAGGAAGTTGCTCAAGGCGAAAAGGGCGAGATCTGTATATCTGGTCCACAGGTCATGAAAGGCTACTGGAAACGACCGGACGCGACGGCAGCGGCGTTCACCCGTGACGGTTTCTTCAGGACAGGTGACGTGGCTCGAATGGACGAATCTGGGTTCTTCTCCATTGAAGACCGGGTGAAGGACCTCATCATCTGCTCGGGCTACAACGTTTATCCAAGGCAAATCGAGGAACGTATTTACGAGCATCCCGCGGTCGATGAAGTGACTGTGATTGGGATCGAGGATGAATATCGCGGAGAAGCGCCTAAAGCCTTCATCAAGGTTAAGGACGGTGCAAAGGTCACAGCCGATGAAATCATGGCACATCTTGAAAAGACGCTGTCCAAGATAGAATTGCCGGCGGAAATTGAATTTCGCGACAGCCTGCCCAAGACCATGATCGGCAAGCTATCCAAGAAAGAACTCAAGGACGAAGAATCGCAGCGGCGGGCGGCACGCAAGGGCCATTGACGGTACTAGGATCGATGCAGGACAACGAAGCCAATGATACCTCTTTTGAGACCGCCACTTCGGTACAATCGGCGTTGGAGGACGAAACCTACACGATTGGACAGCTTGCCGACGAATTCAACATCACCACCCGTGCCATTCGCTTTTATGAATCCCGCGGCCTTATCCGACCACGCCGCGAAGGCACCAATCGAATATATTCCCGACGCGATAGAGGCAGGCTCATCCTGATTTTAAGGGGCAAGAACCTCGGCTTTACGCTTGAGGACATCGCAGAATATCTGGCGCTTTATGATGTCGACCGTACCCAGCGCGCCCAAACCGAGTTGCTGTTGGGCAAAGTCGAAACCGCCATCGCGGATCTCAACCGCAAAAAGACAGACCTCGCGCGCTCATTGAGTGATCTGAAGGAGCTACGCGCCAAGTGCGTATCATTTCTGAAGGATGCAGATTAAACCTGTAACGCTAGTGTGGCGTCGCGCCTTAGTTGATCGATGTTGCGGCACGCTGGGTATCAACTAAGGCGCGACAAACGCCACACTAAGCCAATGATTTTGCTAGTGGCCTTCATGTCGCGCCTTAATTGATCGATGTTGCGGCACGCTGGGTATCAACTAAGGCGCGATAAACGCCACACTAAGCCAATGATTTTGCTAGTGGCCTTCATGTCGCGCCAAAATTGTATGCGGTTGCGGCCATGTTTCAATTTTGGCGCGACAGGCCACTAGCCTTTTAAGCCGCTCTTTGTGACACCCAGCCAAACCAACAATGCCGATCAGCGATAGAGATCTGCGCGTGTCGGCGGTAAAGGCGGCGGCCGCTTCGCAGTCTTGGAACAAAGCGTCTGGAACAGCCGGGCAGTACCACGTTCGAACGCAATCGCGCAGCCCGCCAGGTAAGCAATGTAGATGCGGTATTTGGCTTCACCGACAAGCGCTATTGCCTCGTCCTTGCGCGCCATGAGCCGTTCGCACCACAGCGTGCACGTGCGGGCATAGTGCATCCGCCAGCCCTCTACGTCGTGAACCTCGAAACCGGCCAACTCCATTGCCTCGATGGTATGGCCGATGTCGTCAAGCGCGCCACCTGGAAAGATGTATTTCGCAAGAGCCTTCTGCTCAGGCCGCATCCGCTCCGGCATCAACCCACCTTTGCTGCGCTTGGCCTTGCGTGAGATGGCGTGGTTGAGAAACAACCCGTCCTCGGTGAGCAGCGAGCGGATCTTTTTCATATACGCGGGAATGTTTTTAAGCCCGATCGCCTCATACATGCCCACCGAAGCGATCTTGTCGTATGTACCAGAGGCGTTGATATAATCGATCAACTCGAATGTGACCTGATCTTGAAGACCAAGGCGTTTCACCTTCTCGCGCGCGTAATTCAACTGCTCCTGGGACAAGGTGATGCCGTGCGCCCTTACTCCATAATTTTTCGCGGCATGACAGACCAGCGCGCCCCAACCCGAACCAATGTCGAGAAACCGCTCTCCCGGCTTTAAACGCAGCTTACGGCAGACCATGTCCAGCTTGTTGATCTGGGCCGTTGCTATGTCCTGCTCCCAGTCATGGAAATAGGCGCACGTGTAGACCATCTCGTCGCATAAAAAGAGCGAATAAAAATCATTCGAAAGGTCGTAGTGGAACTGGATGAAATCCTTGTTGTCGTCACCCTTGCGCCGATTGCCGACAATGTCGCCTTCAAAGCCGCCCTGCTCACGCGGCGCAGCGCCTGGCGCGAATAGAAACGGTGACAGGCGGCGGGCAATCTTCAACGCCTCGCGGCCACGGATCTTTACCGAGCGACCACGCCGATTGATCTGCCGCCCCAGGTCGATCAACGAACCGCCGGAGAAATCAATCCGCTTGTCGATGTAGTGCCGGATGATCGTTTCAAGTGACGGTGCACGAAGCGATGAAGCGATGACACCGGGGTCGTTGATAATGATCTCAAAGGGGCCGCTGGCACCCGCACCCAACGGTACGCGCGAGCCATCCCACAGCCGCACGAATGCGTCCAGGTTCAATGACTGCGCCAACTCACCGATGAGGGCCTTGGCCGCGGCAAGGCGCTTCTCGTCCTGCGATGTCACGCCCATGTCGATAGGCACCCTCTACTGTCCCGTCCCAGGTTGCACACATAAACCAGAAGGGCACCTGAGTCTGCCTGTAGCGAGCAGTAGGTGTTGAAGAGTGGCGCATCATCGACAATTGGCCACCTCACAACGCTGCTGCAATGGTCGATCCCTGCGCCTAATTTGACGCTGATTCTGCGGCTTCCAGGATGGCTGTCACGCCCATGCCGCCGGCGGTGCACACGGAAATGAGACCACGGCCAGAGCCTTTTTCGGCCAGCAATTCAGCCAGATTGCCGATGATGCGCGCGCCGGTCGCGCCGAAGGGGTGCCCATAGGCAATGGATGAACCCTTCACGTTCATCTTGGTGCGATCGATCGACCCCATCGGCTCGGGACGGCCGAGCTTTTCACGGCAATAGGTCGGATCTTCCCAGGCTTTCAACGTGCACAAGACCTGTGCAGCGAATGCTTCGTGAATTTCATAGAAATCGAAATCCTGCAGCGACAAGCCGGCCCGCTCAAGCATTTTGGAAACAGCGATTGTCGGTGCCATCAACAGCCCGTCGCCGCCGACGAAGTCGTTGGCTGAGGTTTGACCATAAGTGAGATAAGCCTTGATCGGCAGTCCGCGTTCACGAGCCCAGTCCTCCGACGCCAAAAGTGCCGCGGATGCGCCATCGGTCAGCGGCGTCGAATTGCCCGCAGTCAACGTACCCTTGCCCGACTTGTCAAACGACGGCTTCAAGGATGCCAATTTCTCAAGCGAGATATCCGGGCGCACGTTATTGTCGCGAAACACCCCCGCGCAGGGCACCAGCAAACGGTCCATCCATCCTGACTGGTAGGCATCGGCTGCCTTCTTGTGGCTCTCATAGGCAAGCTCGTCCTGCGCCTCCCGGCTGATGTCCCATTCCTTGGCCATCAATTCACAATGCTGCCCCATGCCGAGCCCCGTGCGCGGTTCGGCCGTCTGCGGCGGTAGCGGCGCGAGTTCTGCAGGTGACAGCCCTTTGAAGACCTTGAGCTTGTCCATGGTCGATTTCTTCTGGCCAAGTTCGGCCAGGCGATGAGCAAATTTCTTGGAGAAAACGATGGGCGGGTCCGACGTCGTATCTGACCCGACCGCAATGGCGCTTTCAATCTGACCGGTTGCGATCTTAGCGGCTGAACCCAGCGCCGCCTGCAAACTGGTGCCGCAGGCCTGCATCAGCGTTATGCCCGGTGTTGACGGTGCGAGCTTGGTACCAAGGACAGCTTCGCGCGCGAGGTTCCAGTCCTTTGAATGCGTGACGACGGAGCCACCGACCACTTCGTCGATATGTGAGCCTTCCAGCCCATTGCGTTCAATCACGCCGTTAAGCGCAGCCGTCATCATGTCAAGGTTGGTGAGATCGGCATAAAGCGTGCCCGAACGGCAAAAGGGAATGCGGGTGCCGCCGATCACCGCAACGCGGCGCAGGGTGTCAGTCATCTATCACTCCGTTTCCAGATGCGCTGGAAGAAACCTGTTGTAGAACACTTCAACTTGGCCAGTTGTCTCGGCTGGCGCAGCCCTCTCTAAGCCGCAGCCCTTGCCGCTGAACCGGGCGTGGGGCCTTGCGTCGTAGCCTTGTAGTGCAGCGGGCCACCACGGAATGGCGCAAATCCGGTTCCGAAAATCACACCTGCATCGACCAGATCAGCGTTGGCGACTACGCCTTCGTCGAGTGCTTTTTGTGCTTCCACAATCAACGGCTCGACAAGCTCGACCCCCAGGCGTTCCAGTTCTGCGCGTTCATAGGTCTCCAGCTTTTTTTCCGCCTTGCCGTCCTTCCAGACGTAGAAGCCTTCACCCGTCTTCTTGCCCAGACGGCCTGAGTTCACAAGACGTTCCAGACGACCGCCCTGCCCCTCCTGGGTAAGCCCCAGAATGTTGCCGACGTGGGCACACACATCCAGTCCGACGTTGTCAGCAAGCTCCACCGGCCCCATGGGCATGCCAAACGCGCGCGCGGCTTCGTCGATCTTCTGCATGTCCTCGCCTTTGTCGACACGCGCCAGCGCCGCCATCATGTATGGCGCCAGAACGCGATTGACGAGGAAGCCCGGAACGCTTTTGGCGATTAGCGGGAACTTGCCGATCGCAGTGACGAACGCGCAACCCTTGTCGACATCTGCATCATTGGAGTTTTTGCCGCGTATCACTTCGACGAGCGGCATTTGCGCCACCGGATTGAAGAAGTGAATACCGATCAGGCGCGATGGGTTCGACATCGAACTGGCGATGTCTTCGATCATCAGCGAGGACGTGTTGCTTGCCAGGACTGCGTCCGGTTTTGCCTTGGTTTCAATGTCCTTGAACAGGTTTTGCTTGATGTCGAGCTTTTCAACGATGGCTTCGATGATGACATCGGCATGGTTCAGTCCGTTACCAGCGGGATCGGCAATCAGACGTGCCTCGGCGGCTTTACGCAACGCATCGGTCTTGAACTTCTTCGAAAACAGACGCCCCTGAGCCTTGATGCCTTTTGCAATGACCTCTTCGTTGAGATCCTGCAGGGTCACTTCCATGCCTGACGCCACGCACCACCCGGCTATATCGGCGCCCATGGTGCCTGCTCCAATGACGTGGACACGCACCGGCTTCCATTGCAAACCCTTGGGCGCCTGCGCCTTTAAAAGCTCCGAAAGACGAAATACACGGCGCAGGTTTCGCGACGTCTCCGAGACCATCAGCGGTGCAAACAGGCGCGTCTCGTGGGCCTTCATGGCATCGAGGTTGCCACCATAGTTTTCAAACAGGTCGATCAACCGGAAGGGTGCGGGATAATGCTCCTCACGCGCCTTCTTGGCTGTCTCCTCGCGCATCTTGTTGGCAACGAACTTGCGCGCAGGGCTCTTCGTCAGCAAGGTCATCGCGGTTGACGCTGTGCCAGACTTTCTCTTTGCCAGCACAGCTTTGCGCGCCGCCCAGTGCAGCGCACCGCGGCTGTCGACAAGCTGATCGATATAGCCCATGCGCTTGGCAGCCGAGGCCCGGATCATGCGGCCCGTGAGCATGGATTCCATGGCCGCCAATGGTCCGGCCTGGCGGATCGACCGGGCCGTGCCGTTGAACCCGGGAAAGATGCCAAGTTTGACTTCGGGAAATCCGACACGCGTGCTGTCATCACGCGTCGCAATGCGGTAATGGCACGCAAGAATGAGTTCGAGGCCACCGCCAACGCAAACGCCATGCACGGCCGCCACCACGGGCACCGGCATGTTTTCGATGCGATCAAGCATGGCGTTGACCGGTCGAACCGCCTCCATGACGGCGCCTTCGGTCTTCAATTCATCGAATTCACGGATGTCGGCGCCAACGATAAACCCTTTTTCCTTGCCCGACTGCAACACGAGGCCGACGACCTCGCCGTTACGCGCGCCTTCCTCGACGCGGCCAACGATCTTCATCAATTCCTCGATCGGCCGGCGGCCAAGCGCATTAGCGCTTTCACCTTCACGATCGAACGTCGCCCAGGCAATTCCCTCCTGATCCAGCATCAAACGCCAGTCTTTGAGGTCGCTCAGCAGTTCGTTCTCTTTCATGAAACGCAGCTCCCTATTCACTCAAGGATTGATTCAGGCGGCGGCAAATGAGCTCATCGCGCCCGAATTGTGTCCAACGCGCACATGATGCGGCTTTACTTCCTCAGGATCGAAATGGTCGACGGCAATGACACGGGCGACAAGCATTTCGACTTCACGCAACTGATTAGCCTCGACTTCGGAAATAACACCTTTATCTATCGCGTCAGCGAACCAATCGATACCGTGGAAGCGTTTCACCGTGCCCTCACGAATGGCCTTTTCCAGCTTTTTCTCTGCCGGCAAAGCCGCGATCACCTTTTCAAGGGTAACCTCCAAAAGGCCTGTGGGATCATTCACATCACGCGAAATGAATATATCCCGTGTCAACCGATCGCGAACCTCTCCAGGCTCCAGAGCGACTTTGGCAACGGCACGGCCCAGCTTGTCGCTGGCCGGCTTCATGCGGCGGCCTAGGGGGAACACCGCCAATCGCATAAGATAGCGAGCCGGCGCGACGGGAAAGTTATCAATGACACCGCCGATGGCCTGCTGAAAGCGATAAAGTCCGTTGCGCGCCGCCAGCTCCACGATGATCTGGTCAGCCTCGGGCCTGCCGTCGTCCTCGTAACGCTTGAGAACACATGACAGCATGTAGAGCTCGGACAATGCGTCTGCCATACGTCCGGTTATCCGTTGCTTGGTTTTCAAGCCACCGCCCAGCAAGGCAACCGTCAAGTCCGCAACCAGTGCAAACGAGCGGCTTGCGCGCCATAATTGGCGATACCAGTCAGCGGTCCCAAAGGCCTTCTCGGGCGCATCTGCGAAAATGCCGCCCGTCAGGTTGTGAAAAAGTGCACCGCTGACATTCGACAACGAAAAAGCGATGTGGCCGTTGAAGGCATGCTCGAACGCCTTGAGCCCCGCACGCCGGTCAGGGTTTTGCACCGCCTGCACCTCCTTGTAGAGGTAGGGGTGCGCGCGCAGCGCGCCTTGTGCGAAGGTAATCAACGTGCGGGTCAGGATGTTGGCGCCCTCGACGGTAATGCCAACCGGAACCATCTGATAGGCCGATTGCAGGTAGTTCGATGGACCATCGCAAATGCCGCGCCCACCATGAATGTCCATGGCATCGTTGACGGCCTGACGCATCTTTTCGGTGGTTGTGTATTTCATGAGCGCGGAGATCACCGCTGGCTTTTCGCCACGCGATACCATCGATGCGGTGACCGCGCGGGCGGCTTCGTTGACGTAGGCGGTCTCGATTATGCGAACCAGCGGCTCTTCGACACCTTCCATGTTACTCACGGGAAGCCCGAATTGTTTGCGAATGCGGCCATACGCAGATGTGACCCGCAACATGGACTTTGCGCCCGCTGTTGCCGACGATGGCAGCGATATGGCGCGCCCGGCAGACAGACATTCCATCAGCATGCGCCAACCCTGCCCAACCATCTTCTGTCCACCAATAACGAACTCAAGCGGAATGAAAACGTCCTTGCCCCAATTGGGGCCGTTGGGGAACGCGGCGCCCGATGGCAGGTGTCGGCGGCCGATGTTCACACCGGGATGATCGGCGGGTATCAGTGCCACCGTAATGCCAACGTCCTCATCACCGCCAAGCAGTTTGTCGGGATCAAATAGACGGAACGCGAGGCCGATCAGCGTCGCCTCAGGTCCCAGAGTGATATAGCGCTTGTCCCACGACAACTTGATTCCAATGGTCTCTTTGCCGTCATGCTTGCCTTTTTCGACGCGCCCAATATCGCGCATCGTTGCCGCATCAGAGCCTGAGGTTGGCCCGGTAAGCGAAAAGCAGGGGACCTCCTCTCCACGTGCAAGTCGCGGCAGAAAGTAGTGTTTTTGTTCGTCGGTCCCGTATTTCTCGATCAGCTCGCCCGGCCCCAGAGAATTTGGCACCATGATAATCGTAACCACATCGGGAGAGCGCGATGCGACCTTGCCGAGGATCAACGATTGCGCTTGTGCAGAGAACCCGAGTCCGCCGTGGGCTTTCGAAATCAACATGCCGAGATAGCCATGCTTCTTGGCAAAGTCCCAGATCTGCTGGGGGATTTCCTTTTCGTAAAAGCGCACCTGCCAATCGTCGATCATCCGGCACAGCTCCTCGGTTGGACCATCGAGGAATGCGCGCTCTTCTTGTGTCAGTTGAATGCCAGGAATGGCGCGCAGCTTGTTCCAGTCAGGCTGGCCGGAAAAAAGCTCCGCATCAAAGCCAACCGTTCCGGCGTCCAGGGCCTGCTGTTCGGTCTCCGAGACCCTCGGCAGCACGCCTTTAACCACCTTGTACGCCGGATCAATGACCAAAGAGCGCCTGAGAGCGGGAATTGACAGAAGTGCCAGCGCAACGACTGGCAACCATGCCAGAAGTCCCAGGAAACCTGGCTCTGGAACCGTGTATTTCCCCGATGCCAGTCCAGATTGCAGCACGATCAGTAAAGCTGCGCCCGCAGCCGCCCACAGCCACATCGGCGCCCGGTGCATTGCCAGCGCCACCGCACCAGCGAGCGCGAGCAGGATCAAAATCAGTTCAGCCATGTGCCGCCTCCATACCGCTGGACAATCCCGCGCTAATGCCGCGCGCCGTCTGCGATCATCACCTAGGCTTAGTTGACGTAAACGTCAAGCAAAGACAAAGAAAAAATGCGAAATATCGGTCAAATTCGCACTTGACCCTTGTCATTGATTGAGATCAGCAGAAAGCGCATCGGACTTTTGGGCAATTTCCCAAATGTTAACTTCAACCGACACGGATCAGCCATATCTTCAAGAAAACTGGCAGTTGAAGCCTTGAGGGCGTCGCGCCTTTCTTGCAGAGCCACCGCCGTCGCTTTATCGTAGGCAAGGTTGGTGCACGAATCGTGCTCCGGAATTGGCTACGGGTTCAACTTCACTAACAAAAAGATTAATCATGATGCCCTGCGCTAGCACTGCTGAAGATTTTGATTTCGACGAACCTGATGGCGATGAACTCGTCGATGGCATGCGGACGGCTGCCGGCGAAGCGACAAAGCTCCTTCGTTCAATTGGCAGCCCGCACCGTTTGATGATCCTTTGCCTGCTTATGGACGGGGAAAAGACGGTGACGGATATCTCCGACGCTATCGGTGCCCGCCAAAGCCTGACCTCGCAGCATTTGACGCATCTGCGGCTGCACGGTCTGGTTCAGGCCGAACGGCGTGGTCATTTCGCCTATTATTCGCTGAAACATGAGGCCGCGCGTGAGATCGTCGCGACGCTTTACAGGCATTATTGTGCCGATGATGCGAAGGGCAAGTCACCGAAGGGTTCAGCGATAGAAGATGAATTCGCTTCGGAGGCCTGAAGAGGCTTCCGAAAAAGCGCTGCGCCTTTTTTATCCTGAACGTATTTCTGGTGCTGCGTCGCTATGATTGCAGCCAGACTTTCACCCAGACTTTCACAGTGTCGATGACGCGCCCGGCGTGTCGTGTGTGGCGCACGGTTCTTTTCTTCTTCTTCAAATTTCGGTTACCGGATACGGACAAATCGCTCGACGCTCTGGGACCAAATTCGCCGCTGCAGAATGATCCCGATATAACGCACGACGCTTCAATCATTTGTCGGGCGATCCGCTCGTGCGTTCTGCCGACCCAGGCGAACTACTGTCAGCAGCCTGTTTCATAGGTGGTTTGGCATTTATGGCTGTTACATGCTTTTGCAGAAGATCCGTCAACTGCCACCAGAACAGATCAGCTCCGGCATATCCCAGAATGCGACCAAGCTCTTTGCCGTCGCGCAGCAACAAGAATGTTGGCGTGTAAACGACCCGTTCGAAGCGATCCGCTTCCTTGCTGGTGCGATCTATACGAACCAACGGCGCACGAAGGCCTTCTTTGCTTTTGCCATAACCCGGCCCAACCTGAGCAAGCCACTGCTTACAATATGCGCAGCCGTGCTCTTCGATCATGACAAGCACGACACCATTTTCCAGCGACGCCTTCGTCTCCTGCGCCGCAAGTGGAGAAATGAATAATGCGAGCGCCGGAATGCTCATAATAATACCAAACAAAAGCCTGGCTACCGCATGCCGATGCTTGATCGCTGCCGATAACAGACCAGAATGAGAGCATCGCCCAGTAACCGACCTTATGTGAGCCACCTGATACCTCCTCGGCGTTTAACTTTTGGCGCGCTTGCGCATCCCGCACTCATAGTCAGCATTCTGATTAGGTCGACGTTTGCGTTGCATTCGCGACGCTGAATATGCTACCGTTTCAAGCGCCTGAAAAGAAGTACGGCAATCGACGTACCAACGGGTCAGCCCTTTTTTGCAAACTGCAAGCGTTAAACTTGCGCAAGCGACAATGGGCAGTAGTAACCGCCGGGAGGGATTCCCCTTCTTGGCTTATCAATAAGTCATCGAATTGGGGGAAGGAGACGCAAGAATGGACCAACGCTTGAAGTTGGAAGTTGTGGACCGCCGCGAGTTTGTCGTTGGTGGCGCTGCGGCTGCCATGCTCGTCGCTTTGCTGGGCCGCACTGGAACGGCCACTGCACAGGACAAGCAACCGACATTCGACGAAGCCATGAAGGCCATCGTCGGCGACAAGAAAGCCGACGAGTCCCAGGTTGACATCAAACTCCCCGAAATTGCCGAAAACGGCAACACCGTACCCTACTCGGTCACGGTTGAGAGCCCCATGTCCGACGACAGCTATGTCAAGACCGTGCACGTGCTCTCCAGCGGCAACCCCTCACCCACCATTGCCACCTTCCACTTTACGCCCATGTCAGGCAAGGCAGAGATCTCAAGCCGTATGCGCTTGGCCAAGACACAGGACATCTACGCCGTTGCAGAGCTGTCAGACGGATCCATCCATGTCGGCAAGCGCACGGTGAAGGTTACAATCGGCGGCTGCGGCGGCTAAGAGACGGGAGAGCAAAAACATGGCAAGCAAGCCTCGTATCAAGGCTGGTAAGGCGAAAGCCGCCGGTGATGTCATCGAAGTCAAGACTTTGATTACGCACGTCATGGAAACGGGTTTCCGTAAAGGCAAAGACGGAAAGCCCATTCCGCGTAACATCATCAATACGTTCACTGCCACGTTCGGCGGCAAGGAAGTTTTCAAGGTAGATCTTTCATCAGGTGTTTCAGCCAACCCCTACATTGCCTTCTACTTCAAGGTGCCGGGGCCGGGCGATCTCGAAATGACCTGGGTTGACGACGCAGGCGAGAAGATCGTCGAGAAAGTGCCTATCGCGGTAGGGTAATCGTCTAAAGTCCGGACGATATTCCAAAAGACCAAGTCGACGGCTCGCACCCACGTGCGGGCCGTCATTCATGACGGACAAGTTGAAATTGATGTGGGCGGTAGCCCTCGGATTTGACAGTCTTTAACGTTGTGAAGACATTCACTTGTCAATCACTTGTCAATTGTCGCCCTTTTCACTCATCGCGACACTGCTCGAAGCGCCCGGCGCGTAGCAAGGAGATACCCATCATGGCTGACGATCCCGTCGTAGCGCAAAAAGGCCCCTTCCAGGTCGATCTCGTCGCTAAGAAGCCCTATTTCTATTGCCGCTGCGGGCGCTCCAAGAACCAGCCGTTTTGTGATGGTTCGCATAACGGTACCGGCATTGAGCCGATGCGTTTCACGGTAGAGGCAGACGGTACCTATAACCTGTGCGGGTGCAAAACCTCAGACGACGAGCCGTTTTGCGATGGCTCTCATAACGTGCTGTAACAATCGGACCACTCTGAAGGCCGCCCATTGATAAAAACATGGGCGGCCTTTTTCTTTGGGGACCCTACAAATCCTCTCATCGCAGTCCCTGTACGCTGCAATGCCCCGCATGCAGATATTTTCTCGCGCCTAGAGTATCCGACGAAGTGGACGCCGGTTCGTCGAAGAAAATGCGACAAAACAAGAAGCTTGCGCACAGTGTTTTGCGAAAACCTCGACGCTCGCCTAGAACCTGTTTAGGGTTCGAGCAGGGGGGAAACGTTTCCCAACTGAATGCGAGGGCTGGGGTTGAATCGGCTTGCTGTTGCCGCTTTTTGGGGCCGCGTCATTGTCGGTTGCCTCGCAGCAATGCTTCAGATGCCAGTGCGTGTCCGGGCTGGTGGAGTTTGGTGCACACGGCGTCGCAGATGGGATGTGGCTGGCCAACCTCCCAAATTGTGCGCCTTTGGACGAGGGAATGATGGACTATTTTCTGCAGCAGATGGTCAATGGACTGACGTTGGGGTCTATCTACGGCCTGATCGCCATTGGCTATACGATGGTCTACGGCATCATTGGCATGATCAACTTCTCGCATGGCGACGTGTTCATGCTGTCAACGTTCATCGCGCTCATCGTGTTGCTGCTTGTCAGTTCGATTTTTGGTGCCGTCGGGCTGGCGCTCGCCCTGGTATTGGTTCTGATCGCGGGCATGGCACTCACATCGTTGTGGAGCTTCGTCATCGAGCGCGTCGCCTACAGGCCACTTCGAGGATCATTCCGGCTCGCCCCGCTCATCTCCGCAATCGGCATGTCGATCTTTCTGATGAATTTCGTGCAGGTCGTGCAAGGTCCCAACAACCGTTCGGTGCCGCCGATGCTTCAAGGGTATATCACCGTACCACTTGGCGATGGTTCGTTTACGGTGGCCTATAAGCAGCTACTGATTTTCTTCGTAACCGCTGTCTTGCTCGCCGGCTTCTGGTTCATCGTGCAAAAAACGCCACTTGGCCGTGGCATGCGGGCATGTGAGCAGGACCGCAAAATGGCGTCGCTGCTCGGCATAAACGTCGACAGAACCATATCCCTCACCTTCGTAATGGGTGCGGCGCTGGCCGCCGTGGCAGGCGTCATGTACCTGGTGCAATATAATGTCGTGAACTTTGCCGATGGCTTTGTTCCAGGCGTCAAGGCATTTACCGCGGCGGTGTTGGGCGGCATTGGTTCGCTGCCAGGCGCGGTCTTGGGTGGCATTCTGATCGGGCTGATCGAGACAATCTGGTCGGCGTACTTTTCCATCGACTACAAGGACGTTGCAGCTTTCTCAATTCTCGCAATCGTTTTGATCTTCATGCCCTCAGGGCTACTCGGCCGGCCGGACGTCGAGAAGGTGTGACGCATGAGGGGGCCTTCGATCACCCAGACTGCCACGACGCGCGATACAGCACCGCACACGCGGCCAGGAGTTGCGGCCGCATTTTTTGACGCCTTGAAAACCGCACTCCTCGTCATCGGGCTTGGCACCCCCATCATACTGATCGAGACGCGCCAATCAGGCGCTGTTGTAACACTCCACTTGCGTTTCGGGCTGCTCGCGGCACTGGCCGGTATCGCATTTGCTGCTCGCTTGCTTCACCTCTTGGTCATCGCGCCATGGCTTGCCAACCGCCAGCCTCTGCGGCTGGCCGAAAGGATTCCACGGCAGTTCAAGACCTGGGCCAAACGGGCCGTTATCGCATTTGTGGTGCTCTACCCGTTCATCGCATTGGCTCTGGCTGGCAAAGGCGGCGCCATCAAGTGGATCGACAATTTCGGTATCCAGCTTTTGATCTATGTGATGCTGGGCTGGGGCCTCAACATCGTTGTCGGCCTCGCCGGCCTGCTGGATCTGGGCTACGTCGCTTTTTACGCCGTTGGCGCTTATTCCTCAGCGCTATTGGCAACGACCTTCGGCTTGTCGTTCTGGCTGTGCCTGCCGCTAGCGGGGATACTCGCCGCCTTTTGGGGCATATTGCTCGGGTTTCCTGTTCTCAGACTGCGCGGCGACTATCTTGCCATCGTGACACTCGCCTTCGGCGAGATCATCCGGCTGGTCCTCATCAATTGGGTCGATTTCACAGGCGGCTATGCAGGCATCTCGGGCATCCCACGCCCGACGTTTTTCGGATTGCCGTTTACCGCGGGCGAAGACGGGTTCGCCGCCTTTTTCGGGTTGCAGTTCACACCATTGCACCGGTTGTTCTTTCTGTTCTACGTGATCCTGGCACTGGCGTTCTTGACCAATTACGTCACCATCAAGCTGCGAAGACTTCCCATCGGCAGGGCCTGGGAAGCGTTGCGCGAAGACGAAATCGCCTGCCGATCTCTCGGAATAGATACCGTCACAACCAAACTGACAGCGTTTTCCATCGGCGCCATGTTCGGCGGCTTTGCTGGCGCCTTCTTCGCGGCGCGCCAGGGCTTCATCTCCCCCGAAAGCTTCATCTTCATGGAAAGCGCCGTCATCCTGGCCATTGTCGTGCTGGGTGGCATGGGCAGCCAAGTGGGTGTGGCTATCGCCGCCGTCGTCATGATCGGCGGCACTGAACTGTTGCGCGAACTTGACTGGCTGAAACAGATTTTCGGGCCGAGTTTCGATCCAACCAAATACCGCATGCTACTGTTTGGGCTTGCCATGGTCGCCATGATGGTGTGGAAGCCTCGCGGCCTCATATCGACGCGCGAGCCGTCAATCGTGCTGCACGAACGCAAGGCCATTTCAGGTGACCTTGTGAAGGAGGGCCACGGTTGATGGCCGCGATACGTCCCTCCACGACCCCGCTGTTGAGCGTCGAGCACCTGACAATGCGCTTTGGCGGCTTGGTTGCCATAGACGGACTATCCTTCAAGGCTGAACGTGGCGATATCACAGCGTTGATCGGGCCCAACGGCGCTGGCAAGACGACGGTGTTCAACTGCATCACCGGCTTTTACAAGCCGACCATTGGGCGGATCGCATTGGCGCATTCCGCCCAAATGCCACCCCATGCCGTGGAGCGCCTCACTGAGTCCGGCCGTCGGTGGCTGGACCGCGCTAAGGGTGGCCTGTTTCTGCTTGAACGCATGCCGGATTTTGAAATTACGGCCAAGGCGAAGATTGCCCGCACGTTTCAGAACATCCGCCTGTTCACCGGCATGACGGTGCTTGAGAACCTGATCGTCGCCCAGCACAACGCCTTGATGCGCGCTTCGGGCTGGAGCCTGCTTGGCCTGATCGGGGCCAAGAGCTTCACCAAGGCACAAGCCGAAGCCATTGAGCGCGCCACATTCTGGCTCGACAAGATCAACCTGACACACCGCGCCGACGATCCCGCTGGCGACCTGCCCTATGGCGACCAGCGTCGCCTGGAAATTGCGCGCGCCATGTGCACCCGTCCGCGCCTTTTATGTCTGGACGAACCCGCCGCCGGGCTCAACCCGCGCGAAAGCCATGACCTTAATAGTCTGCTACGCTACATCCGCGATGAACATGATACTGCGATCCTTTTGATCGAACATGACATGAGCGTGGTCATGGAAATATCCGACCATGTCGTCGTGCTTGAACATGGCGCCAAGATCGCCGATGGCACGCCTGACGAGATCAAGAATGATCCTGCGGTGATCGCCGCCTATCTTGGTGTTGAAGATGAGGAGGAAAGCGCCGTCGAAGCAGAGATTGCGCAACTGCAGTCGGGCCGCACCGCGGAGGGCACGCCATGACGGCTCCGCTGCTCCAGGTTCGTGGCGTTACCGCCTATTACGGAAAAATCTGCGCCTTGAAGGGCGTCGACATAGATGTCAACGCCAATGAGATCGTCACCTTGATTGGTGCCAACGGTGCTGGCAAATCAACGCTGATGATGACCATTTTCGGTGATCCGCGCGCACGCGAGGGGCAAATCATTTATGACGGTCATGACATCACACAACTTGCCCCGCACGAGATTGCCCGCCTCAGGATTGCGCAATCGCCAGAAGGACGGCGCATCTTTGCGCGCATGACGGTTCTGGAGAACCTGCAGATGGGTGCGTCGATCGACAATCTGGCGCATTTCGATGAAGACCTTGAGCGCGTGACTGCGCTTTTTCCTCGCCTCAAAGAACGCCTTTACCAGCGCGGCGGCACGCTATCGGGCGGGGAACAACAGATGCTGGCAATTGCGCGAGCGCTGATGAGCCGGCCGCGTCTGTTGATGCTCGATGAGCCATCACTGGGACTTGCGCCGCTCATCGTTCGTCAGATCTTCGATGTGATCCGTGACATCAACCAGACTGACGGCATGACCGTATTCCTGGTTGAACAGAATGCGTTCCACGCCTTGAAATTGGCCCACCGCGCCTACGTCATGGTGAATGGCGAAATCACCATGACCGGCACCGGGCGCGAATTGCTGTCGAGGCCCGAAGTGCGCGCAGCGTATCTGGAAGGGGGACGTCATTGATGACGCTGAATTTCGATCAACATGATATTTGGGTGTTTGTGGCGCTTACGCTTGTTCTAGGTGGTGCAGCGGCCAAGGTCACCGGTCAGGCGATCGCGGAAACCTGGAAGCCATACTGGCAATTGATTTGGTACACGCTGTTGCTGACGGCGGCGGTGCGCTTTTTCCATTATGCGCTGTTTGAAGAGCCACTTCTATCGCCAGTGGGTTTTGCGGCCAGTTTTGTCGTATTGATGGGTCTTGCAGCATTCGGGCACTACCGCGCGCGCTCCCGCCAGATGCGCGAGCAATACGGCTGGCGTCAATCACCAGCGAGAAGTTAGATATGCTAGTGTTCCGACTCTGACGCTTGGTTCCCTGTCGGGCCCCGACGCGTCAGCCCGGAACCCTAGCATTCTCATTGTTTGTGTTCTGGATTCACGATCGTTTGACGACCTTCGCGCGGGAATCAAACGTTCGATCCAGAACAACTAGAGCGCTTTTCGATCCGATGGAATCGGATCGGCGCTCCAGCTATTTTGTTTGGTCGCATTTTCTGCGACGAACCGGCGTCCACTTCGTCGGAAAAGCACTAGATCAAGCCGGACGGCGCCGGGCGTAGCGGGGTTACGATCAAGACGGACGGCGAAGAGATTGGGGCAAATTCGACCGGCCCTTACGCTTTCCAAGCGACGGCCGCCCAACTGTCGCTACTGGGGGGTGACATTTTTCGTGTTTTCAGGGAAACATTCATCAATGCAACGGCAGGCACAGCCTGTCACCAACCGATTGGACGGCCCGGCATGGGCCTATGAGATCCCAGGGAGAAGACTAAATGCGTCAGCTTTTCTTCGCAGGTGTGATGCTCGCAACGGCCGTTGGCCTTGCAGCGTGCGACAATGGTCCTAAATCGGGAGGTGACGCCGGCAAGGAAGCAGCGGCTGAAACCATCACAATCGGTATTTCGGGACCTTTGACCGGTCCCAATGCAGCCTTTGGCGCGCAGTTGAAAAACGGCGGCGATCAGGCCGCCCAAGACATCAACGAAGCTGGCGGCATACTTGGCAAGAAGATCAAGGTCATTTTCGGCGACGACGTCTCCGATCCTAAGCAGGGCGTCTCCGTGGCCAACAGCTTTGCCGGCGAAGGCGCTAAATTCGTCGTCGGCAATTTCAACTCGGGCGTTTCGATCCCGGCTTCTGATGTCTACGCCGAAAACGGCATATTGCAGATCACGCCGGCCTCCACCAACCCAACCTTCACCGAGCGCGGCATGTGGAATGTTTTCCGCACCTGCGGCCGCGATGACCAGCAGGGTACCGTCGCTGGCAATTACATTGCCGATAACCTGAAGGACAAGAAGATCGCCATCGTCCATGACAAGACGACCTATGGCAAAGGGCTGGCTGACGAAACCAAGAAGGCGATGAATGCAAAGGGCGTAACGGAAGTGCTTTATGAGGGCATCAACACCGGTGAAAAGGACTTCTCGGCCCTCATCTCCAAGATCAAGGAAGCAGGCGCTGACGTTGTCTACTGGGGCGGCCTGCACACCGAAGGCGGCCTCATCCTGCGCCAAATGCGTGACGCCGGGGTCACCGCAACATTGATGGGTGCAGACGGCATCGCCACAGACGAATTTGCTTCCGTTGCGGGACCTGGAGCAGAAGGTACGTTGATGACCTTCGCGCCTGACCCACAAAAACGCCCAGAAGCCAAGGCGGTACTCGACAAGTTTGCCAAACGCAACTTCAAGCCAGAGGCCTACACGCTTTATTCCTACGCTGCGATGCAGATCATCAAGCAGGCGGCAGAAAAAGCCAACTCGCTAGATCCCAAGAAGGTCGCGGAAGTGATGCACTCAGGTGAGGTTTTCAAGACCGTGATCGGTGACATTTCCTACGACAAGAAGGGCGACATCACTCGCCTGGACTACACAATGTATACCTGGAAGAAGCAGCCCGACGGCAAGATCACCTACGTCCAGAACGAATAGCGCACGACCGCCGTGTTGCGTCAGCGCGCACATCGGATGTCCAAGCGTCAATTCAAAGTCCAGCTTGTGAGGAGCGCAACCACCATGCGCTCCTCACGCGTCTTTGCTGCGCTAGAGCATCGGGCGTTAAATCTGCATCATTCTGCCGAGGCGAATTTGGTCCAAGATCGAGTTGGTCGTCGCAGGCCGTAGCAGCGTTACGAACAAGACGGACGACGAAGATATTGGATAAAATTCGCCCGGCCCAAAGGGTTTCCAAGCGGCGGGCGCCCGCTGTGTCGAGCGATTTGTCCGTAGCGCCACTACGGACTGCATCGCTCTCCGCAGCCGTCGCCACCCCGCTTGAGAAACAGAATGGCGCCGATTTAACGCCCGATGCTCTAACGCTTGCAGCTCCCCGTTGGCGAGCGCTTGCCGTAGTGCTCACCGCGTCACTCCTAATGTGTCTCCACGCAACCGATGGCAACGCAACACGCGTTGCGCCAGATGGACGACGTTCCCCAAGGCCGGTGACTTCAGTCCCCCTGGTTGCACAAACCGGAGCCCCCGCCTCACAGCCCAACAAACTTTCGCCGCGTCAGGCACCAACGGAAGCAAAAGAAAGCGAACCTACACCCCTACACATTGCGGTCGCGATCCCACTGACTGGGCCGCGACGCGCAGCGGGCGCAGCCGTTAAACGAAGGCTTGCTGACCTCGGCGAGGCGATAAATGCAAAAGGCGGCGTTCTTGGCCGACCGCTGTTGCTCGACGTCCAAGACGACAAGTGCGACCGCGAGAGCGCAAAAAATCTGGCTGATATGATCGTCTCGGCCACGCCGAAACCGGCTGTCGTAATTGGCCATCCTTGCCCGGCGGTGGCGATCGCTGCAGCGCCTATCTACCAACAGGCGGGGCTGTTGTTTATTGCGGCGGGTGCCAGGCATCCCGATCTAACCCGGCTACGTCCCGGTCCGCTTGTTTTTCGCGCAGCGGGGCGCGATGATCGCCAGGGCAAAGACGCCGGCGACCGGCTTTCAGAACTCGCAGGCGAGGGTGGCAGTGCTCTCATCATTCACGACCGCACGTTGATGGCACGGCGGCTGGCGCTGGCGGCGCGTGAGGCATCAACTCGAACGACTGGCAAGCCTCCTGCCATGCTCGCGATTGTTGCCGGCAAAAATGACTATTCCGGCACGATAGAGAAAATCGCGGCCGCAGCCCCTCGCGCAATTCTGTTTTTGGGCTTTCCGCCTGAAGCAACCGTTTTGATCCGCCAGCTCCGACAGCGAGGCTTGACCCAAACGGTTCTTCTGAATGACGCAATGGCCGGCAGCAGCTTTGTCGATCAGGCTGGCGCTCTGCTCAAAACCAATATCGAAGTCTTGATGCCGGTTTCTATCAGCAAACAATCTGCTGGTGAACCCGAGCTACCGTCCGAGCGGTTTGCCAGCGACGCGGCAGCCGCGCTCATGGCATGGCGCACAGCGGCCAATGCAATTGCCAGTCTCGAAGGGTGGAAAATTGCAGAATACCTGAACCACGACCAGGCGCGGCCTGATGGCGTCGCGTTCGATGCGTCAGGTAACGCTATCGCGATCTCTTATGCCCCGTTCAGGCTCGAAGATAACCACTGGCGGCGCGCTGACGCGAAGTAAGCTGCCGCCAGGCCTGACAACGAAACGTTGAGGCCCCGCATTGGAAGGCCACTCTACGCCAGAACCCCATCCCCTTTTTCAATTTTTGAGGCAGGTTGAATGTGGTTGGCGAATGAACAATCGGGCATGCCGTGAAAGTTCAGCGTCCCTGTGAGGCCGCGTTGCATTCCGCGAAAAGCGTGCGCTCAAGACGACGCAAATCTTCAGGGATCATCTCCCCTTTTTGTTCATGCGTGCGGATCTTCTCGCGCACAAGTTGATAGCAGTCTCGCGGATCATCGTTGTCTTCTATGCGGGAATTGATTTCGGCAATTTCCGCCTTTTCATTCTGTGTCATTGCGCCCTCACATGGTGCGTTGGCATTAACCTGTTGCGTTAAAGGTCTGGGTGTTTCCCGGGTTGCTTTCTGTTTCGTTGACACCTGCGCCTGCCCATTTTCGATGCATGCCATCGGATTAAGCACACCTGAAAAATTTCATCTCGGTGAACCATGAGCCAATGTCCTGCCTTCCTAAACGGACCAACCGCCATCACTACAATGCCGAGCCGACTCGCATTTACGATTCGGGCTCAATAATTAATGTTTGGTTCGAACGCTTGTGAATTCAACCCCTGTATTAGCTACAAACCTAATACATCGTGTCAATCGCAACAGCCCGTGCCCACCGGGCACCGCCTTGCGATCGTGTTGCCGTGCCGCCAAACGTCTTTGCGCTGGTGCTGCGGTCGGCCGATCTCAACCAACCGATCGTGTCGACAACGAGGCCAACCTAACGCCGCTCCCGCCGAATTGACCCCAGCACGAATTGACGCAGCTAGTCACGCGCGGGTGGGTTGATGGTGCAAACGCGCCTGCAATTTCCAGAGAATTTCCATGGCATAGTGGTGTTCGGGCTGCGCCAATCAAGACGGTCCGGCTTGCTGAACCTACTTTCAAATCTTGCTTCAAAAGCCGCAACAAATCTCACATTCATGAGATGGTGCGCTGCGTAAATAATGCTGCTATGCAGCAGCCTCTGGAAAGACGGGTGCTTAGGGTCCGGACTCACTAGCGCGCATTCCGATCCGTTGGAATCGGATTGGCGCTCTAGCTTCTTGTTTGGTCGCATTTTCTTCGACGAACCGGTACCCACTTCGTCGGAAAATGCTCTAGCGCGCATTCCGATCCGTTGGAATCGGATCAGCGCTCTAGCTTCTTGTTTGGTCACGAAATGGGAGCCACAACGCCCGTCGGGATGCACTGTGTTACGTCGCGTTCCAGCGTGGCCTTGGCGCTCGCAACTAGGCGCAGTAAAGCAGCATTGCCTCTTGATAATTTGAACACGAGACGCAACGGGTTCATTGTTTCGTTTCACTGCTCCCAGTGGCGTGGGCGGGTAAAGCGAGACGGAAAGCAAACCTGCAATGATTAGTCCTTTCTCCAAAAACGGTTTGCGCAACCTCATCACCGACGTTCCAGGCGTTTTTGTCGGCAACGCGCACGACGAGCATTTGATGTCAGGCGTCACGGTGGTTCGTGGTGAACGGCCGCTGGTTGCTGCGGTTGACGGCCGTGGTGGCGGCATTGGCACGCGCGAAACCGATGCGCTCAACCTGGCCGGCACGGTGGACGAAGTGCACGCCGTGGTGCTTTCAGGTGGCTCGGCTTTCGGCCTGGACGCTGCGACGGGTACTCAGGCTTGGCTGCGCGAACATGGAATTGGTTTTCGCGTGCGCACCGCACGCGTGCCAATTGTTCCTGGCGCCATCCTGTTCGATCTCCTTAACGGCGGCGACAAAGCATGGGGACGCAACCCGCCCTATGCCGAACTCGCTTATCGGGCAACGGCAGCAGCGAGCAGTGCGTTTGCGATCGGTAGTCATGGCGCAGGCTTTGGTGCGACGACGGCGCTGATGCGTGGCGGATTGGGCAGCGCATCTCACGTTCTGCGTGATGGCAGCGTTATTGGCGCGCTTGCCGCTGTAAACCCAGCCGGTTCAGTGACGATTGGTGATGGCCCACATTTTTGGGCCGCGCCGTTCGAACAAGACGCCGAGTTCGGCGGACTTGGCGTGCCGCCGATGTATAAAGCCGAGCACCTGTCTGTCCGCCTCAAGGGAGCCGCCAAAGACCCCATGGGCGCAGTGCCGGGCGAGGCAACCGTTCTAGCAATTGTCGCCACAAGCGCGACGTTGACCCGCCGCCAGGCCCAGCGCCTTGCCATCATGGCCCAAACCGGCCTCGCTCGCGCCATTTACCCCGTCCATACGCCGCTCGACGGCGACGTGGTTTTTGCCCTTGCCACAGGAGTTACACCCGCACCCGACCCGATCGCCGGCTTGGCAGAAATCGGTTCGGCCGCTGCCAACGCTCTGGCACGCGCGGTTGCCCGTGGTGTGTTTGCCGCGGCAGTGCCGCCTAAGGGTTGGGCCGGCCCGCCCGCTTGGGGCCAACATTTTGGGAGTTCTCAAACATGAGCCCACGGGCCATCGCGATAGTGCTGATTGTCGTTGCCCTGCTCCTGCTACTCAGTTGGGGCGCGCGCATATACGTGGCCCACATGCGCTGCGACGGCCTTGGTATGATCTACGAGGCAGGAAAAGGATGTATAGAGCCTTCTCGCCCGCCGGCAATCATTCTGGAACGCGGTTTAAAACGGACGTAATAAATTTTCGCAAGGATCTGGAGCTCAGGGAAAAAGCGCGCAAAACAATCGGGGCGGATCGTCGCGCCTGACATCGTGTTGCATTGCAGCAGCATGCGAACGGTTTTACAGCCACTGCTATGCGGTCCTGCACGGTTACGGCTGCGACGCGGGCCTTCCCACCCTTGCGGTTCGCGCAGTTGCAGCAAACGCGTGGAGTGAGCCGCCTCCATGCCGCAGACCAGTCTCGGGACCAGTCTGGGGACCAGTCCCGAGCCATCCTAAACCCGCGATCGTAAAGCACACCAAGGCGTCTTATGAACTTCCATATTTATCTTCCCGTCGCCGGAGTTGCCGTTAACGCCATGACAGTCATCGGCGTTGGTGGGGCTGTCGGGTTTCTTTCGGGCCTGTTTGGGGTGGGCGGCGGCTTTATCATTACGCCGCTGATGCTTTTCTTGGGCATTCCGACGGCCGTCGCCATTGCCACGGGCGCCAACCAGGCCACAGCGACTGCGGTATCAGGATCCATGGCGCAATGGCGCCGCAACAATATTGATTTCCGGATCGGCAACGTGCTGCTGGCGAGCGGCATTGTGGGGTCGCTTGCTGGCACCCAACTCGTCGCGGTGCTGCGCGCGGCCGGCCAATTCGATCTCTTCTTGTCGGTCAGTTATGTCGTCCTGCTTGGCTCCTTGGGTGTCCTGATGCTCGTCGAAAGCCTGAAGACGATGCGCACGGCGAAATTGGCTGGCGGTAATCTCATTGAACGGCACCAGCATACCCGCCTGCACCACCTTCCATTCAAGATGCGCTTTCCCCAATCCAAGCTCTACATGTCGGTCATTCCGGTTCTGGCGATCGGTGGGCTGATCGGGGTTCTGACGGCGCTGATGGGCGTTGGCGGCGGCTTCGTACTGGTGCCCGCAATGGTCTACATCTTGAAAATGCGCACCAACCTGGCGGTGGGGACATCGCTCTACCAGATCATGTTTGTTGGTGCGTTCACTACCATGTCGCAGGCCTATTTCCTGCATTCCGTTGACGTGGTGCTGGGCATGCTGCTGATTTCCGCAGGCGTTATCGGCACCCAGGTGGGCGCCCGGGCCGGTGCCAATCTGAGGGGAGAGCAGCTTCGGTTTTTGCTGGCTCTTTTGGTACTTGCGGTGTGCCTACGCGTCGGCTTCGACCTTGTCAGCACGCCCGATGACATGTTCCTCCTGACGCCGGTACATCCCAAATAGGGCGCTTCATTATGCAAGGCTCCAGAGCATTTTCCGACGAAGTGGATACCGGTTCGTCGAAGAAAATGCGACCAAACAAGAAGCTAGAGCGCCTCCCTCCTCGCGGGTCGATCTCGCGCCAGCGCAATGACGACCGTGCCCTGGTGAGAAAGGCGGGCTAACCGGGGCCAACCGGGATACCGGGAGCGGGGATGGATGAGGGTATGCCGTGAGGGCTGTGGTGATTGCGCCGCCGCTGCCCCTTTGCTACCCCTCTCGCGCACCTCGCCAGAACCGGCCATGGCTATACCAATTCCTTTTATGAGGCTTCCATGATTCCGCGCTATTCCCGCCCCGAGATGACAGAAATCTGGGAGCCCGCCACCCGTTTTCGCATCTGGTTTGAGATTGAAGCCCATGCAGCTTCGGCCATGGCCGAGATTGGCGTTATCCCCAAGGAAGCCGCCGAAGTGATCTGGGACAAGGGCGGCAAGGCGCAGTTCGATGTCGCCCGCATCGACGAAATCGAGCGCATCACCAAGCATGACGTCATTGCCTTCCTGACGCACCTGGCGGAGTTCGTCGGGCCGGAAGCGCGGTTCATTCACCAGGGCATGACCTCGTCGGACATACTCGACACGTGCCTCAACGTGCAGCTCACTCGTGCCGCCGATATTCTGCTTGGGGATATAGACCGGCTGCTGGAAGCATTGAAAAAGCGTGCCCTGGAACACAAAGATACGCTCACCATCGGCCGCAGCCATGGGATCCACGCCGAGCCGACCACATTCGGTGTCAAGCTGGCTTTTGCCTATGCGGAGTTCCAACGTGCCCGGGTCCGGCTTGAAGCTGCACGCGCCGACATCGCAACGTGTGCAATCTCTGGCGCTGTCGGGACGTTTGCAAACATTGATCCCCGTGTTGAAAACTACGTTGCTGAAAAGATGGGACTGACACCCGAGCCGGTCTCAACGCAGGTTATTCCGCGTGATCGGCATGCCATGTTTTTTGCAACGCTGGGGGTTATTGCGTCTTCGCTGGAACGGCTCGCCACAGAAGTGCGCCACCTGCAACGCACCGAGGTTCTGGAGGCAGAGGAGTATTTCTCGCCTGGTCAAAAGGGCTCTTCGGCCATGCCGCACAAGCGCAACCCGGTGCTGACCGAAAACGTGACGGGTTTAGCGCGCATTGTTCGTGGCTATGTGACACCTGCTTTGGAGAACGTGGCGCTTTGGCATGAGCGCGACATCTCGCATTCGTCGGTTGAGCGCATGATCGGTCCCGACGCCACCGTCACGCTGGACTTCGCACTCAACCGCATGGCCGGCGTCATCGAGAAGCTGGTTGTTTATCCTGAAAACATGCAAAAGAATCTCGACCGGCTCGGCGGCCTGCACAATTCGCAGCGCGTGCTGCTGGCCCTGACCCAGGCCGGTGTTTCGCGCGAAGATGCCTATCGCCTCGTGCAGCGCAATGCCATGAAGACCTGGGAAACCGGAGCTGACTTTCTTGCCGAGTTGAAGGCAGACGCTGACGTCGTTGCCAGCGTGCCGGCCGCGGAACTCGACGAGATGTTCGACCTCGGCTATCACACCAAACACGTTGAAACGATCTTCAAGCGCGTTTTCGGCTAAACCATATTCTAGTGTTCCGACTCTGACGCTTGGTTCCCTGTCGGACCCCGACGCGTCAGCCCGGAACCCTAGTGGCCTGTCGCGCCAAAATTGAAACATAGCCGCAACCGCATACAATTTTGGCGCGACATGAAGGCCACTAGCAAAATCATTGGCTTAGTGTGGCGTTTATCGCGCCTTAGTTGATACCCAGCGTGCCGCGACATCGATCAACTAAGGCGCGACGCCACACTAGCATTCTCATTGTTTGTGTTCTGGATTCACGATCGTTTGACGACCTTCGCCCGGGAATCAAACGTTCGATCCTGAACGCTAGAGATCGTGATCCCACCGCCTTAAGACCGGTAATAATCAGCCCGCGGTTTTATAGCTGTTGCTCTGCCATCTCCATTCGTTCAAAATTCGCAACTGAAGATATTTTCTGGCGAATTGGGGGTACGTATTGGTGATACGATTTGTTGGAATGCTCCTGGTTGCGCTTGGCGCATTCAGCAGCGCTATAACCTGTGGCGCCGCAACGCTTTCGGCAGCCAAACTCAATCCGGATGGTCAACCCAAACTCAGTGAAGGGGACGCTGATGAACGTCCCGCGCTTCACGAGCGACACGTTGCGCCGGTGAATGGCATGTCGGCGCGAGCCGCCCTCGGCAAAGCAATTTTTTCCGACGCCACGCTTTCTTTGCATAAAAACCAGTCGTGCGGGTTCTGTCATACGCCCGAAACCGGTTTCACCTCACCCCGCGAAGACTTTAATGGGACAGGTTCAGTTATCGAAGGATCAGTGCCTGGTCTGTTCGGTAACAACAAACCGCCCAGCATGGCCTACATGGCCTTTGCACCCGTCCTGCACCACCGCATGGAGGATGGCGAAACGCTGATTGTGGGTGGGGCGTTCTGGAATGGACGTGCCACTGGCAAGCAACTGGGAAACGCCGTTGCCGACCAGGCGCTGGCGCCATTCCTGAACCCTGTCGAGATGGCGTTGCCGGATGCTGCCTGTGTCGTCAAACGCGTTTGCAAGCCGGAGGATCCATCCGCGTATCCGGTCAAACTGACAGACCTTTGGGGACAGGAAATCTGCGCTATCGCCTTCCCGGCCGGACTGGATGAGCAATGCACAGACCCCAAAGCCAAGATCAAGCTGGACGAGGAAGCACGCGACCACGTTGAACGCGCTTTTGCCAAGATTGGCCTTGCAGTCGCAGCCTTCGAGGCATCAGACGAGGTCAATCCCTACTCCTCCAAATACGACATGGTGCTTAAGGGTAGGGCCACCTTTACGGATGAGGAAGAGCGCGGACTTGCGCTTTACAAGGGCAAGGGCAAATGCGCCAACTGCCATGTGCTCGATGCCGGCCCGAAGGGAGAGCCTCCGCTTTTTACCGACTTCACCTATGACAATCTGGGTGTGCCGAGAAACCCGGACAATCCGTTCTACACCCAGCACGAGGGCATAAACCCGCACGGCCACAAGTGGATCGAGGCAGGTGTCGGCGCAACGTTGTCAAAGGATCCGCTCTATGCAGCGCTTGCGCAAGCCAACATGGGTAAAGTCAAGGTGCCGACCTTGCGCAATGTCGACAAACGCCCCTCGCCGGACTTCGTGAAGGCGTTCATGCACAACGGTTACTTCAAATCACTCAAGAGCGTCGTCCACTTCTACAACACGCGAGATTCAAAGCCGCGCTGCCCTGATCCGCTAACGCGCGAGGCTGATGCCATGAAGGCTGGGTGCTGGCCGGTTCCCGAAGTGGAAGCCAACCTGAACACAGATGAGATGGGCGATTTGAAGCTGACTGACGCGGAGGAAAACGCGATCGTCGCTTTCATGAAGACGCTAAGTGACGGCTACCCCCCCCGCAGCAGAGTGAGTGCTTAGAGCATCGTGCGTCATATCGGGATCATTCGCCCGGCCCTTACGCTTTCCAAACGGCGGCCGCCCAGTGCAACGACGGAGCTGACCTATTGGGGGACACAGTGGCTTGGTTGATTGTTTAGTGACCGAATAAAATTCGTTGAGCCCGCGCCTCAATGCGTCCAGCGCTCAATGCGGCCGTAGCGGAAATTATCGGTATAGGATTTGGCCTGATGCTTACGCACGCGCGGCTCACTTACTGAATAAGGCAGCCCGTTTTTTTCCGCGTAGGCGATTGCTTCTTCCTTGGTGTCGAATTCAAGCCGCACCTGGGAATTCATATCGCTGGAACTTGTCCAACCCATCAACGGCTCAACCCCGCGTGCGGCCTCGGGTTCGAACTCCAAAACCCATTGCTTGGTATTAGCAAGGCCTGACTGCATGGCCGATTTCGCCGGACGGGTGATACGTGCCACCATGAAGCCGCTCCCAACATGCAGGCGCCAGGTGCGCCATGGACCTGATACCCAAATTCGACCTTATACCCAAAAACCGCCGTCTTGGTCGGGGCAGCGGGATTCGAACTCGCGACCCCCTGCTCCCAAAGCAGGTGCTCTACCTGGCTGAGCTATGCCCCGACACGACGGTGAGGGGATGTGTGCCGCTTTGCGGCCCTTTGGTCAAGCACGCCGTTTGGCACATGTGTGCACGAGACCGGATTTTAACAATGTTCCAGCCGAAACAGTGGAGTTCCAGGCAAATGAGTGGAGGGTACGCCCGTTTGAACCCTCATTTGCCGCCCTGTGAAGATTTGCTGAAAAGGGGATGCTCGACCCGAGACCCCGGCTTCACCTGATAGTGTTCCGCGGATCCTGCTTTCATCTCCAGCACGGCCAATGCAGGCACACGCGATGAAATGATCTCTTCTGACATTGGTTCTGTCTGACGCGACACACTAACCACCCGGCCGCCTTCACCAATAAAGATCATGTCCAACGAGATGTAGGTGTTGCGCATCCACATCGTGATCTCGCGTGGACTATCGTAGGCAAACAGCATGCCGTGATCGTCTGCCAATTCGGTGCGGAACATCAAGCCGACCTGTTTTTTTTCCTCCGTATCCGCAATTTCAAGGCCGACGGGATGGCGCCCTGTTTCGGTCACCAAAACGAGTTGCTCCTGGGACGGGTCGGGACGTTCAACCCCGCCTCCCCAGCGCCATGGAGCCGCGAACAGGTAGATCACAACCAAAACCAGGACAAAAACCAAAAACAGGACGGCGCCCGGCGCCGTCCTGGATTTCATAACCGGTCCCTTGCGCTGTGGAGCGCCGGATTTACGATCCATCAGTGTTGCAATGGCAAACCGGCGCTGGTCGACGAACCGTCAGGCTTGAGCTCGGCTGCCATGCAGCCCTTTGAGCCATGCCCCCAGCGAACCTGAACGATCTGCCCCGGACGCAGCTCGGTAAAACCAAACCGCCTGAGCGTTTCCATGTGCACGAAAATATCAGGCGTGCCTTCGCCACGGGTCAGGAAGCCAAAGCCGCGCACCCTGTTGAACCATTTCACCATGGCCCGTTCCCAGTCACTTTCGGGTTGAACGACGACATGGGTGCGTTGTGGCAACTGTGAGGGGTGAATGGCCGTGCTCTCATCCATCGAGATGATTCGAAAGGCCTGCATACCTTTGGGTCGCGCCATCACCTGACAATGTACCCGGGCACCCTCATAGGCGGTTGGATATCCGCCGGCGCGCAGGCAAGTGACGTGCAACAAAACATCGGGCAGTCCGTTGTCAGGAACAATGAACCCGTAACCCTTAGAGGCGTCGAACCACTTGATCGAACCCGCGATCTCAAAGATCTCAGCATTCAGATCGTCGCTACGTTCGAGGCTGCCTCCCTCCCCCGCTTCCTGCATAGGAAGTTCGGGAGGCAATTTGGTATCCCCCATCATGTACCCCACTTCGACTAAATCTACAGTTGAACATTGTTATTCAGCCGCCTTCCAGCTCCGCGTTCCGTCGATTGCCCCTCTCCGGAAATTTGGTTGCCGTTTGCGACGCGGCGGAGAATACCAAACGCAACCCTTCGCGATAGCCCCCACCGGTTGAAAGTTGCCTCAGCATCGCGTTAAACGCCACAATTCCACACGAGGTAATCATCGTTAACGATTTGAAAACAACTTGTATTTCCACCCCAAGCCCGTCAGTTGCAAAATTGTGCATTGTTGATGGCACAATCACGTGACAGCACCCGATTGGAGGCTTCAACCAGCCCAGATCAATCAAAAATCCGCATACGTGATTCGTTTTTTCAAGGGTCAGAGCGTTAGCGTGAGCGGCAGAAATTGCTCGCAGCAACTGACAGTTGGCGAGGCGGGCGCAATCAGTTTACGGACTTTTCAGCATGCATACACGTCGAACAATTCTAGGTTGCACAAATATTTGCCAATGAAGGTCTGGTGGCAAATTTGGCACACATTGGCGCCACAAGGCCTCAGTTGTGATTTGGGGTGGCATTGAAAAAAGGCGCCATTCAAGCGCGTTGCAACAATGGCCTCACAACCAATGTGGTTGCACGGAGCATTACTGAGTCATATTGGATGCAACCAGGGGACCAAGGTAGATCCACAACGAACCACCAGGATACAGCGCCGTTGCAGCGCATCTGTCCGCGTGTGGTTTGCATCCGCCGCGCGACGTTCTATGTGAAGGTCCAGCATTATGTGGCGTGGAAACCGTAAGCGGTGATTACGAGCCTGCCACCATTTGGGTTCCAAACAACTTCGAGGATGCACGAAATGCGCTATTTGCACACCATGATCCGCATCGCCGACATCGACAAGAGCCTCGACTTTTATTGCAACAAGCTGGGAATGCGCGAGATGCGCCGCACCGAGAGCGAGCAGGGTCGCTTTACCCTGATCTTTCTGGCGGCGCCGGCCGACCGCCGCCGGGCTGCGGAAGAAACGGCTCCGCTGCTTGAACTCACCTTCAACTGGGACCCTGAAACCTATGCGGGCGGGCGCAACTTCGGCCATCTCGCTTTTGAGGTCGACGATATCTATGCCACCTGTCAGGACCTGAAAGAAAAAGGCGTCACGATCAACCGCCCGCCGCGTGATGGACGCATGGCGTTTATCAAGTCGCCGGATGGTATTTCGATCGAATTGCTGCAGAAGGGGAATGCGCTGCCTGTTTCTGAGCCCTGGTCTTCGATGGAAAACACGGGCACCTGGTGACACACCCTGGCGTTGGCGATCACTCACCCAGCACGAAAGCAGCGACAACCCAGCCCCATGTTCCGGCGACGTTTGATTATGACGTCGCCGTTGTGGGCGCCGGCCCGGCGGGCTTGTTTGCTGCTGAACGTCTCATCGCTGATGGCTTGTCGGTTGCCATCTTTGAACAAATGCCGTCGCCTGCGCGCAAACTGCTGATGGCTGGACGAGGCGGCCTCAACCTCACCCACTCCGAACCTCTCGATGACCTTCTTAATCGTTATCATCCAGCCGACCTGCGCATACGCCAAGCGATCAAGGATTTTCCACCGCAACGGCTGGTCGAATGGGTGCACGGGCTTGGAATTGCCACTTTTACAGGCTCCAGCGGTCGCATATTTCCTCAGGCTATGAAGGCCTCCCCTTTGGTGCGAGCCTGGCTTGCCCGGCTTGGTGCGCTCGGGGTTAAACTGCATACACGACACCGGATGACGAGGCTGACCGCGGGAACCAACGCCGGCAACGCTCCTGGCGTTGTTGCACTCACTTTTCAAAACCTGAACCGCCCCGCCTCCCCTCACGTTGACCAATGCACTAACCAATGTGCTGTGAATGTAACGGCGCGCGCAGCGGTGCTGGCGCTCGGCGGTGCAAGTTGGCCCAAGCTTGGATCCGACGGCGCGTGGTCGGCGCAATTGTCTGAACTGGGTGTCCCCATCACCCCTCTCATCGCAGCCAATGCCGGGCTGCGCGTGTCTTGGTCGGACCACCTCGTTGAACGCTATGCGGGCCAACCCTTGAAGCGCATTGTCCTGTCGATTGGCGGGCAAAGTTTTCCCGGCGAATTGATCGTCACACGAACCGGACTTGAAGGTGGGCCGGCATACGCATGCAACCGGCTCGTACGCGATGCGCTTGCAGGCGGCAATTCACCTGTCGAAATAAGGCTGGATTTGCGGCCGGACCTCGATCAGGCAATCCTTGCCCGGCGGCTTGAGGCACCCCAGGGAAAACAGTCGTTTGCCAACCATCTACGCAAACGGGCCGGGCTGACAGCGGTGGCTTGCGCGCTGTTGCGCGAGTTTGCCGGTGCCGGGCCCACCCGCGATGGTGCAAATGCCTGCGGTAGTCCTTCGGGCAAACCGTCCGGCCTCTTACCAAACCGGTTGGCCGAGACGATCAAGTCGCTTCCGATCATGGTTGTCGGGCTGGGCGGCCTTGAGCGTGCCATCTCGACGGCAGGCGGCATCACAGAATCAGCAATCGACGACACTTTCATGCTGAAGCGCCTTCCGGGGGTTTTTGCTGCAGGTGAGATGCTGGATTGGGAAGCTCCAACCGGCGGATATCTGTTACAGGCGACCTTCGCCACGGCGGCTGCGGCGGCCAAAGGTGCTTCATCCACCCTCGCCAAGACGGGACACCTACCATCAACTGGAGAAGATGGTTAACGCTGCAGGGTGATTCATATGGCCCGCAATCACCACGTGGGGCCCTCCCCCGACGCTCGTTGTTGCCGAAATAACGAACCTTTGACGCGTCACTGACGTCTTTGTGAGCAGCCGTTACTTGCTCGCCAGGGCGGGGCCATGGTTTATGATAAAGCCGAGGCGGAAGTGGCATTGCACCTTTGTCCTGGACGCTATGTCTTGACAGGGGAAGCGTATTCCGCAGACTAAGGCGGCTTGAAGCAAAATAATAAAGCCGCTTGGCAGGGCAGCCCCCCGGCGGGGACGCTCTAGAAAAGTAGTTTGTTTCATATCCTGACAGGAGGAATGCTATGAAAGTTTGGACGAAGCCCCAGGTTACCGAGCAGGAAGTTGGCCTTGAGGTCACGAGCTATCTGCCGGCCGACATCGACATCATCTAAGTCGTTTCACGGCATGCTCACCCAGTGAGCACAGTTTGGCACGGCGGTCGAGATACTCGGCCGCCGTTGTCATTTCTGCGGCCCTGGTAGGGTGCGCTGTTGGCGAGGACGCTGACCAGTCTCGTGCGATCAGTCGCCGGGCAGGGAATTTTGCACCCTGTTGAGGCACCCTGTTGAGATTGAGGGTAGCGCTTGCCGAACATGGGCTCATATCGAACATGGGCTCATGTCAATGTGCTCATGTCGATTTCAGATAATTAAAAACAGCGGAGCACCCAAGCTCCGCGCAAAGTGACAACGTCCATGATTATCAAGGTTCTTGGTTCGGCTGCCGGAGGCGGCTTCCCACAGTGGAACTGTAATTGCTCCAACTGCGCTGCTGTACGACAAGGTGCTCCCGGGTTCACGGCACGCACACAGTCGTCGCTCGCTGTCAGCCGGGACGGCACGGATTGGGTGCTGCTGAATACTTCCCCCGACCTCAGAGAACAATTGAACCGAACACCCGAGCTCGGCTCCAAGTCAAACGGAGGCTTGCGCAATTCCCCAATCAAGGCGGCCGTGCTCACCAACGGCGATGTTGATCACATAACCGGTTTGATCAATCTCAGGGAGATGGAACCCCTTGCCGTTTATGGTTCCGGCCGTGTGCTCGCGGTACTCGCCAACAATTCGATTTTCAACGTCCTCAATGCCGAAAAGGTCGCCCGTCGTGACCTGCCGCTTGGAACATCCACCGCCCTTCACAGTGCAGACGGAGACCTGGGTCTGACCGTCGAAGCTTTTGCCGTACCGGGCAAGGTTGCACTTTATCTGGAGGATGCGTCGAAGGGTTCGGATTTCGGCACCGAAGAAGGCGACACGATTGGTTTGAAAGTCTCCGATCCCAAATCGGGCAAGGCTTTCTTTTATGTGCCCGGTTGCGCCGACGTCGACAAGGATCTGGCTGCGCGTCTCAACGGCGCTGAACTGGTCTTTTTCGATGGCACGCTGTTTGAGGACAGCGAGATGATCGCGGCTGGGCTATCAGCGAAGACCGGCAAACGCATGGGGCATATTTCAATGTCGGGTCCGGATGGCTCGATCGCGGCATTCGAAAACCTCGGCGTCAACCGCAAGGTCTACGTCCATATCAACAATTCCAATCCCGTTCTTGATGAAAACTCAAACGCCCGCAGGCAAGCTGAGACTTCGGGATGGGAGATCGGCTTTGACGGAATGGAGATCAGGATATGAGCGATCGCAGGGCCGGTTCGCCCGAAGCCAATGAGTTGATGAATCCCGACGACTTCGAGGCCGCAATCCGCGCGGTGGGCGCGGACCGCTACCATGACAAGCATCCCTTCCATAAGCTGTTGCATGGCGGCAAGCTCAACAAGGGACAGGTGCAGGCCTGGGCGCTCAACCGCTATTGCTACCAGTCCGCGGTGCCTCGCAAGGACGCCGCTTTGATGGCACGTTGCCACGACCGCGAGCTTCGCCGCGAGTGGATGCATCGCATATTGGACCATGACGGCAGCGGTCCTGAAGAGCCTGGCGGCATTGAACGGTGGCTTGTCCTGACCGATGGTCTGGGTCTTGACCGCGATTATGTGGTCTCGCGCGAGGGTGCACTCCCGGCAACCAAGTTCGCCGTCGAAGCCTACGTCAATTTCGTGCGCGAAGAACCGTTGACCATTGCCGTCGCGTCGTCGCTGACGGAACTGTTTGCGCCCAAAATCCATCGCGAGCGTATTTCCGGCATGCTGGAAAACTACGACTTCATCGACGAAAAGGTGATGGCGTATTTCAAGCGGCGCCTCGACCAAGCGCCCCGCGATGCCGACTTTGCCTTGCAGTACATCAAGGAACACGCGACTACCCGTGCAGAGCAGGATGCATGCGTCAATGCCGTTCGCTTCAAATGCAATGTCCTGTGGGTGCAGCTTGATGCGCTTCATCATGCCTATTACGAGCCCGGCAACATACCGCCCGGCGCATTTCGTCCGGAGGACATGTAAAGATGAGCGAAGCGACCCGTCCGACACGGCTGATCGTCGAGGCACAAACCAAACCGAAGATGCCTCGGCACATCAAACTGCGCCATGACGCGGGTCGCGATGCCTGGCTGCTGCTGGCACCTGAACGGGTCTTCAGCCCGGATCCCATCGCCGTGGAAGTTCTGAAATTGTGCGATGGCAGCCGCTCCGTCACGGATATGGCCGCGCAGCTTGCGCGTGATTTCCAGGCGCCGGAAGAAACGATACGCGCAGACATTCTTGAGATGTTGCAAGACCTCGCAGACAAAGGAGTGGTGAAGTCATGAATGAAATGAGCACCTCATCCCACGCCGCAGAGCTGGAGGCTTCTCCCATTTGCGCCAATGCACCCGTTGGCATGCTGGCCGAACTGACGCACCGTTGCCCATTGCAGTGCCCGTACTGCTCGAACCCGGTTGAGTTGGAACGGGTCAACACAGAGTTGTCCACGCAAGCGTGGTGCCGGGTGATGAAGGAGGCAGGTGAATTGGGCATCCTTCAGGTGCATTTGTCGGGCGGCGAACCTACCGCGCGCAAGGACCTTGAGGAGATCGTCAAGGCCGCCGTCGATGCAGGGCTCTACACCAATCTCATCACCGCCGGCGTACTACTTACCAAGGAACGCCTGCAACGCCTGGCCGACATTGGTCTTGACCACGTGCAGCTCTCCATCCAGGACGTTGATGCGGAAAATGCTGACCGCATTGGCGCCTACAAAGGCGGGTCTGCAAAAAAACGTGAGGTCGCCGGCTGGGTAAAAGAACTCGACCTGGCCTTGACCATCAATGCCCCATTGCATCGCCAGAACATCCACAACGTAGAAAAGATCATCGATTATGCGGTGGAGGCCGGTGCGCAGCGCCTGGAAATCGCGCACATTCAATATTACGCATGGGCTTTGAAAAACCGTGCCGCACTCATGCCGACCGAAGAAGACTTCATGCAAACGGCGCGTATCGCCAAGGCCGCCCAGGAAAGACTCAAGGGCATCCTGGTGATCGATTTCGTCGTGCCCGACTACTATGCAAAGTATCCCAAGCCGTGCATGGGCGGATGGGGCCGTGGCATCATGAACGTCACGCCGTCCGGCCGGGTTCTGCCATGCCATGCTGCTGAAAGCCTGCCGGGATTGACTTTCGACAATGTTGCCGACCGGGCGTTGCGCGACATCTGGTTGAATGGTGAAGCGTTCAATTTGTACCGCGGCACCGATTGGATGAAGGAGCCGTGCAAATCCTGCGCGCGAAAGGAAATTGATTTTGGCGGCTGCCGTTGCCAAGCGCTGGCGTTGACGGGCGATGCTGCAAATACGGATCCAGCTTGTTCCTTGTCAGAAAATCACGCAAATTGGGCTAAAGTCGCACGCGAAGAAAGTCACAAGCCGCCGCCAGACTTCATCTATCGTCGCATGGGTGCGAAAACGCCTTAAATTACTTACGCTTGCATGTTAATCAGAGCTCTGGAGCGGGTTCATGCCCCGTTAAGATTGAGTTGGTTAGCATAACAAAAGTAAGAACAGTTTGTCGCAGGTTCCAACGGCTTGACGAACGACTGTTGCCACATCTGTAGGTTACATCAATCGGGCTCATTGGATATGTTATCGCAATTGAGATCTGTCACCCGGTTTTGAAGGGAGGAAGGAACAAACATGCGCAAATGGATTTTGGCCGCTGGTCTTATGATGGTTCTACCGACGATGGCGTCTGCGCAAGACGCTGCGAAGGGCGAGAAAGTCTTCAAGAAGTGCAAGGCATGCCACGACACGGCTGGCAAGAACAAGGTTGGCCCGCATTTGGATGGCGTTGTTGGCCGCAAAGCCGGTTCGGTTGAAGGGTTCAACTATTCGCCAGCGATGAAGGATTCTGGCAAAACCTGGGACGAGGCAACACTCGACGCCTATCTAGCCGATCCCAAGGGCTACATCGAGAAGAACAAGATGGTCTTCGTCGGTCTGAAAAAGGAAGACGACCGTAAGGACGTCATCGCCTACCTCAAGACGCTGACGAAATAATTCGGCGCAACTTGAACGTCGCATGAGTTTTCAAAACGGCGTTGCCCACACCCGGGCAGCGCCGTTTTCCATTGCATTGCGGCGTGACGGCGCGTGTATGTGGTTAAGCGATCAATCGGTCACACAGAGCACGTGTGAATCTGAAAACGGCTCTATCCCCGTCTGGTCAACGTCAGCCAGCCAATCAACAACACGCCGACCCTTGAGAATAAGATCAGGCGCAACATCGGCCAGCGGCGCCAGTACGAACGCACGTTCGGTGATGCGGGGGTGCGGCAAAACGAGGTCATCCTCCGCGACGGCTCCATCACGATGCACGAGCACATCAAGGTCGATAATCCTTGGGCCCCATTTCTCCGCCCTCACGCGCCCGAGTTGCAGCTCAATCTCAAGACAACGCGCCAGCAAAGCCCGCGCGCCCAGATCCGTGCGCACAGACGCACACGCGTTGGCAAACCAAGGTTGATCGGTGATGCCCCATGGGGGGGTTTTAAAATCGCGCGATCGCGTGACGACGCTGACCGCGCCGTCTGCGCACAGCATGTCCAATGCTTTGGCCATGTTGGCGCGCGTGTCGCCAATGTTGGAGCCCAGCGCGATAATGGCGTCATAGGGATGCTTGAAGGCATCCCCGCGACCTGCCTCGCTGGAGGCCATTTCAGTAGACGCCTTGTCGAACGTGTTCATGCCGGCCCACTTACAATGTCTGACAGGGCCAGATCGAACAGCCCAGGGTGCCCATATCAGCCATACTTGATATAGGCAAACCTCTGGTCATCTTGTGGTGTGCCCTCAAGCCCATGGCCTTCACCGCCAGGCTGCCATTGCACGACCTCCTCAATCTTTGAGGCCAGCGCCAAATCCTTAGCCGTAATGCCCTTTGCTGAATGTGTCATCAACCGAACCTCTACCCAGGCATAAGAGACTGTCAGATCAGGATGATGCCAGGCCGCTTCAGCCAGATGTCCAATAGTATTTACGACCATCAGCGTGCTTTTCCAGCTTGCGGTTTTGTAGGTTCGCCGGATCCAATCATCCTCCAAACGCCACTTTGGCAGATTTTCTTCAAGCCAAGCCTTGACTTCACCCTCTGGCATCGGCTTTTCCCGTTCCTGCGACATGTTAAGTATCCTCGTCTCTTCCCATATTGATGGCATCCATCACCATTGGTGCGGTGCGAGTTATCTTTCTGCACCCGCGCCCAACGAACAACAAGGATTTCCCGATGGCTGACCAGACCGAGCACCAGGCCCTGAGCGTTACCGCGCCGGCGCGCCTGCATCTCGGTTTTATGGACCTCAATGGTGAGTTGGGGCGGCGGTATGGCAGCATCGGGCTTGCCGTTGATGCGCCTTCGACAATCCTTTCAGTTCGCAAAGCCGACCAGGATCATGCAAGCGGGCCTGAAAGCGCGCGCGCCTTGAAGGCAATCGCGCACGTCAGGCAGGCCTTCGGTCTATCAGGCGCCTACGACGTCACGGTCAAACGCGCCATTCCCGCCCACGCAGGCCTGGGCTCTGGAACGCAGCTCGCACTTGCTGTGGCAACAGCGGCGTTACAGTTGTCAGGCGAGCGCCGCCCGCTTGACATTATTGGCCCGGTTATGGAACGCGGACGCCGCTCGGCGATTGGAATTGCGGCGTTTGAAAAAGGCGGCTTCATCGTAGACGGCGGCAAAGGCCGCAGCGATGCTCCGCCGCCGGTGCTTATTCAGACGGCTATGCCGGAAGCCTGGCGCATCATTTTGATACTCGATCGCACCGCAACGGGCGTGCACGGCGATCGTGAAACAGAAGCGTTTGCCGCACTGCCACCCATGTCGCGAACCACTGCTGCACACCTGTCGCATCTGGTTTTAATGCAAGCGGTGCCAGCCTTGATGGAGGCCGACATCGTTACCTTCGGCAGCGCGATTTCAGAAATTCAGACCGAGGTCGGCAAACATTTCGCAAGTGCCCAGGGTGGCAGCCCATGGTCCAACCCCAACGTTGGGGTAATTGCACGCAAGCTGGCTCAGCGCGGTGCGGTTGGAATAGGCCAGAGTTCGTGGGGCCCGACGGGATTTGTGTTCGTCGAAACCGAGAAATCCGCTCACGACCTCTTTCAATCGTTCTCGCAAGAGGCTAAAGCGCAAGGGCTCGAACTGATGATCGTAGCCGGTCGCAACACGGGCGCCGCCGTAGAGATCCGCAATACCGTCGAAACCGGCCAATAAAACAAGGAGCCAAACGCATGTCCGATAAGGGAACTCCCATTCTTCACATGCTCGACCCGTCTGAGCACGTCAGCCCCTTCGACGTGAACATGGCAACGGACGCCGGCTTCAAGGTCATCATTCCTTATACCCACGTTGAACTTAAGAAAGTGACGGCGTTGGTGCAGGATGCCATCTTTTCACGTCCACCCAACTACGGTCCACAAACCGGCGTGTTTTTTGGCGGCAAGGATGCGATCCTCGCACTCGACATGATGAAGGCGGCCAAGGAAGCCATGGTGCCGCCGTTCGAATTGTCGACATTTGCCGACCCGGCCGGCTCGTTCACCACCGCGGCTGCCATGGTCGCGTGTGTCGAGAAGGTGCTCAAGGACAAATTCAATACCGATTGGAAGGGTGTGAAAGTTGCGATTTTCGGCGCGACCGGCGTTGTTGGCTTCGCCTCATCCATTATCACGGCGCTGGAAGGCGCCAAGGTGCAGCTTGTCGCCCATCGCGGTGTGGAGCGGGTTGTAAAAGCAGCAGAATTGTCGAAAGAACGTTTCGGCGTGGACCTGGAAGCCGTACCTGGCGAAACACCTGAACAAAAGCGCGACATCATTGCTGGCGCCGACGTCATCTTTGCTGCGGCCGCGGCAGGCGTGCAGGTTGTCTCCAAAGAGCACAAGGAACTGGCCAAGAACCTGAAGGTGATTGCCGACGTGAACGCAGTGCCACCCGCCGGTGTGGAGGGCATGGAATTGTTCATGAATGGCGAACCGCTTCCTGGTTGCAGCGCCCTGGGCGTCGGCCCGCTTGCCATCGGCGACGTCAAGTACAAGACAGAATCTGGCCTGTTCAAGCAAATGATCGCATCCGACAAGGCGGTTCATTTCGACTTTCGCGACGCATTTGCGCTGGCGCGTAGCTTCTGCAGCTAATCGGCTGCGAAGGTCATAGCGTAGTGTCGCAACCAACCGTGCTGATCGCAGCCTTTGCCGGGCGGGCGCTTGCCGCATCCGTGCGGCGAGCCGGTTACGTACCGCTCGTTGCCGATGCCTTTGGCGACCTCGACACGGCAAGACTTGCACATAGTTGCGAAGTTATTCCCGATGCAATGCGGCGCGGTTTTCGCGAACAAACTTTGCTGCCGGCGCTTGAACGCTTATCGGCTTGCGCGCCCCGTCCGCCAGAAGGGCTGGTTCTAGGTGCAGGATTTGAAGAACATTCCAAGCTCGTCGAACGGCTGTCGCATCGCTTCAGGATATTGGGTTGTTCTGCCTCCACCATCCGCGAAACCAAAGACCCAACAAGGTTTTTCACGCTGCTGGATAAATTGGGTATTGCTCACCCCGAAACACGCTCCAAACCTCCTGCCGATGCCCGTGGCTGGCTGACCAAGCGGATCGGTGCCAGCGGTGGTGTCCATATTGCGCGTTGCCGCGCCAGTGCTCGTATCGGTGCACATCGCTATGCGCAACGTGAGCAGGCAGGCGCATTGCTATCAATGACCGGCATCGTATCAAAAAAAGGTGCAGCATTTGCCTTTGCACAACCTTGGGTTTCGCCAATGCCGCGCCGTCCTTTCCGCTACGGCGGACTAGTCGGCAGCATAGATCTCGATGCCGACCTGGAAGCACGCCTGATCGAGATTGGGCTGGACCTTTCCCGGCACCTTGAGCTTATGGGGCTGGTGTCTTTTGATTTGATGGTTAACGAAGGTGTGCCCAACCTTCTGGAAGTGAACCCGCGCCCAGGCGCGAGCATTGACATATTCGACGACGATGATGGAACGCTTTTCAAAGCGCACATAGCGGCAGCCACCGGCAGTGATCCCACGCCGGTCCTTACAGCATCCTGGGCGCCAAAACCGCGCGCTGCGGCCTATTTATACGCGGATCGTGCCGACATCGAAGTTCCAGATATTGCCTGGCCGCAATGGACCAGCGACCGGCCGGTGCCGGGAACGTTCGTATCGCGATACACCCCGCTGGCAACCGTTCACGCTACTGGCGCAAGCCATGAGGCCGCGGCAGTTCTGGTCAAGGAACGCTTGGGGCAACTCGAAGCCTTGCTGTATGGTCACGCCAAAAAAAATGAGGAGACACTCGATGAATGATAATCAAAGCGGCGTGGGGTTAAGCGTTTCAGCGCGTGCGCAACGCCTTGTCGAGCAGTTGGTCGAAGATGCGACCGCCCTGCGGTGTGTCGTTTCGAAAGGGCAAAAAGGCGAAACGCGTATCGACTGCGGCGCGGCAACGCCCGGCGGCCTGGAAGCCGGCCGTCGCCTTGGTGAAATTTGCCTGGGCGGGCTGGGTACGGTTTCGTTTACAAACCAATCCGGGCTGGAAAACTGGCCGCTCGGCCTCATGGTCCACACAACCAACCCGGTGATTGCATGCCTGGGCAGCCAATATGCAGGCTGGTCGATCCATGACGAAGAATCCGGTTTTTTCGCGCTCGGCTCGGGCCCGGCTCGGGCCTTGTCGCGCGTTGAGAAACTTTATGAGGAATTGGGTTATGCCGACCAGTCCGGCTGCACATCGATCGTGATCGAAGGTGATAACCCGCCCCCCGATGCTGTCGCCGAAAACATCGCCAAGGCGTGCGGCATCAGCCCATCCGGCCTCACGGTCCTATTTGCGCCAACCGGCAGCCTTGCAGGCACGGCTCAGATTGCAGCACGCGTGCTTGAAGTTGCCATGCACAAGGCACACGAGTTGCATTTCCCCCTTGAGAACATCGTAGATGGCTACGGCGCAACGCCTATTGCTCCGCCTGTACCAGATTTCATAAAGGCCATGGGACGCACCAACGATGCCATCATCTACGGTGGGCGGGTTCAGTTGTTCGTTCGCGGCGAGGACGACCGTGCCGAAGAGCTGGCGCAGAAACTGCCCAGCCGTAGCTGCGATATCTATGGGCGCCCGTTTGCTGAAATCTTCGCCGCTGTCGATGGTGATTTCTATAAGATTGACCCGATGCTGTTCAGCCCGGCATCAGTCACCGTCTCCAACCTCGACACCGGCCGGACGTTCCAAGCCGGCGCTCTGGCGCCAGAGATCATCGATGCCAGCTTCAAGAACTGATTGGTGAATATACTTGCAACGAATCGCGCAAGCCGGGCCGGGCTGGGAACGCAATGACGCAATCCTTTAAAGACAGCGTGCAACGGGTATCGGGCCGGCCCTTGCGATTGGCACTGTTTGTGGAAGCCGGTGGCGGAGATTGGCATGCGCGCCAGCTTAGAGCGGCGTTCGAGGCGCGTGGCGCTGAAGTCATAACCACCACGTTGAAGAGCTGCGCCTTTGACACACGGCTGCCATCGGGCATCTACATCCCAGGCTTTGACGGCAGTCTTCCCGACGGGGTGTTCGTTCGCTCCATATCAACCGGTACGCTCGAACAGATCACGCTTCGGCTAGGCATCCTTCATGCGTTGCGGGAAAGCGGTGTCAAGGTTTGGAACGACGCGCGCGCCATTGAGCGGTGCGTCGACAAATCGACCGCGACATTCTTTTTCCAACGCGCCGGTCTGCCGGTCCCGGCGACAAGGACGGCTGAAGGCATCGACAACGCACGCACGTTCCTTGCCGACCAGGCTGCTCCTTGTGTGTCCAAACCCCTGTTTGGCAGCCAGGGAAATGGCATCCGCCGCATTGATGACAGCACCGACCTGCCTGAGCCTGATGCCGTCGGCGACGTCTACTATATGCAGCGTTACTTGCGCCGGTCCGATGAAACGCACTTTATTGATTGGCGCATTTTTATCTCCAAGCACAGGGTGTTGGCCGCGATGTCACGCATCGGTTCCAACTGGCTGACAAACATCCATCAAGGTGCCGCCGCCGCGATTATCAATGAAGACGATGATGAAGGTTTGGCCGGTCTGGCGCTGGCTGCTGCCGAAGCCATCGGCGTCGATTATGCCGGTGTGGATATCATTGCCGATGCGGATGGGAACCTGAACGTTCTGGAAATCAACTCCAACCCAGCCTGGAAAGGCCTGCAATCGGTTACCGACGTCAATATCGCGTGGACACTGGCTGAAGATTTCCTGCAGGAGGTCTCTGCCCGCGCTACGTCATGAATGCGAGTGTAACGCCATGACCTCATCTCACGCATTCCTGAAGCCCGCTGATATCTCCCACGCATTTCTCCAAGCCTGCCATGCAGAGCTGACTGCCTTGAAGCCCGGTAACGTACACATCCATGCCGACGGTCACGACATGGAGGTACGTCACTTCACACAGGCCGCAATTGCAGCCGCACCCTTCATTGCCAAGCTGGAGCTTTCGCTTGGTGAGCGCATCAAAGCAGCCGTCGCAGCCAGTATGGAGGCAGCCGGCTGCAACACAAACCTTGGCATCATTCTTTTGTGTGCTCCGCTCGCAGCAGCGGCATTGCGCGATGAACCAGGATCGCTGCGCAAGCGACTGGAACGCGTTCTGGCGGACATGGACATGGATGATGCGTGCCTTATTTACAGCGCAATTGGCTTGGCCAATCCTGGTGGCCTGGGCAAGGCAGACATCGCAGATGTTTCACAGGCTCCAACGATACCACTACTGGACGCCATGGCGTTGGCTGCACCACGCGATCGCATCGCCGCCAATTACACACACGGCTTTAACGATATATTTGATAACCACCTGCCAAAACTGAATAAAATTTATGCAGGCGTGCGGGCTAGCGGGCCACCCTCAAACGACGATGCGGTGGCAACCCTCTATATGTCGCTGCTGGCTCACTACCCCGATAGTCATATCCGCCGCAAATTCGGCATGGAGACCGCTGCGCACGTGCAAGAGATAGCCCGCACGGCAAAACCGTTTTGGACGCCTGCGGTAAATTCCGCCAGTTATGACGCACTTTTGAAACTTGATACTCTCCTCAAGGCAAACGGATGGAATCCCGGTACGACAGCCGATTTTGTCGTCGCAACGGTGTTTGCGGCTAAAATCGATAGCGAAATTCACCACTAAACGCTTGTCTCGGGACGGTTCATGTCGTTATTTAGCGCCGGTGCTCAGCGCCGCTATCTGGCGAACCGGTTCGGTGGGACAAGCCACCGTTCGCTGACAACTGGGATAGCTCGTCAAGAGCGGGTGCGGTCAACGGTGAAGACCCATTTGGTACGACCGCCCCCAGTGGTGATTATTATATCGGAGGATCCCCAGGCATGGCCAAGATCGACAAAGTTATGGTCGGCGAATCGCTCGTCGGAGACGGTAATGAAGTAGCGCACATCGACCTTCTCATCGGACCGCGCAATTCGGCAGCCGAAATTGCATTCTGCAACTCGCTGACGAACAACAAGGACGGCTTCACATCGCTGCTCGCCGTGATCGCGCCGAACCTGCCCTGCAAGCCCAACACCTGCATGTTCAACAAGGTTACCATCAAGGACGCCCGTCAGGCCGTTCAGATGTTTGGACCGGCGCAGTATGGCGTTGCCAAGGCCGTTCAGGACTCGGTTGCCGAAGGTGTGATCCCGGCTGATGAAGCTGACGATCTCTACATCTGCGTTGGCGTTTTCATTCACTGGGAAGCAGCAGACGACGCCAAGATCCAGGACTACAACTATCGCGCCACCAAGGAAGCCCTTGCACGCGCCATTGCCGGCAAGCCCACCGCTGCCGAAGCCACGGCCCAGCGCGACTCGGCTGACCATCCGTTCGCTGCCAAGTCTTGAAGCGGAAACCGTCCTGAGCAGGAACAACACGATAAAGCCCCGCCGATGAAGGGGGGTCTGCTACAGCGATTGGGTAAACTGCTTTCTGGCCGCTGGGGCGGCTAACGCGGCCGAACGGCTCACTCAAACTTGATGAACCGTTTATCCCAGTCATGAGCGTCGTTACGACTGCCGAAGGCCGGTGATCTCTATGAGATCACCGGCCTTCAGCGTTCCAGCATGAAGGGCTGTGGCCACCAAAGCCGCATCGGCTCCCGCTTTTGCCAGCGCCACGAGATCAGCCTTGTTTCGCACGCCACCGGCAGCCACGACCGACGTTTCGGGCGAGCGCTTCTTCAGGTCGAGTATCCGCGCGATGTCGGGACCGGATTTTCCACCCACGGCCGCAAGCGTCATCGCAATCACCGTGCCGGGCCAAACTTGCGTATCGTGCAACAGGTGCGGCGGTCCGATAAACGTTGCCCCATTGAAGTCGAGCGAAAGAACAATGCAACTGCGGTGTTGCGCGCAAAGATTTGCCAGATCATCGGCGTGCTGCAACGTCTCGGAGCCAATAACGGCCTTTACACGCTTGTGCTTCAGCAGATCGGAAACGCCTGCCGGCGTGTTTGCCCCATTGTCCACCCATAGCTCGATTTCCGGCAAAGCACGGGTGAGGTTCTGGATCATTGTTAAATCAGGGCTGGCATCGCTAATGCCGTCAAGATCGGCGACATAGAGAACCTCGAAGCGATGCAATGCCATCAGACCTTCAGCAATCGCGACTGGGTCTGAGCCTTCGGCCAGGGGCGAATTGATCGCTTGATAGCTCCCCCGCTGGCCACCTCTGGCGTGGACAACGCGGCCGTTTTTTACATCGATCACTGGAAAGACTTGCATCGCAGCCGCCATTCGACAAATCAGGTATCGGGGAACCAATGCATACTTGTTCCTACAAGAACAGTATTGCGAATTCAGTACGGGACATCCGGCATGGCAATCACGGCGGGGCTCGACGTTGGCGGAGCCCATTTGAAAATCGCGCTGGTGGAAGACGGTGTTCCCGTCGCGTTGCAACAGCACGCCTGCGCGCTTTGGCAGGGCATCGACAAGCTCGATGCGGCACTTCTGGCCGCCCGCCCCATGCTTAATCGCGCCGACCGGATCGCAATCACCATGACCGGCGAACTTTCCGACCTGTTTGAAAGCCGTCTTGATGGGGTCAGCAAACTGGTGGAGTGGCTGTCGTTGAAACTGGGCGAGGACATCCGCTTCTGGCAAGGACTGCGCGGCTTTGGCACCAGCGATTGCGCCATTGAACATCACCAGGATGTCGGTTCGACCAACTTCCTTGCAACCGCTGCTATCGTTGGACGCCATCGCGCTAACGCACTGCTGGTCGATTTCGGATCGACCACCACAGACATCATTGCGATCATCGAGGGTACACCAACATCGCAAGGCGCGACCGATGCAATACGCCAGGGCAACGCAGAGCTGGTCTATACCGGTTACACACGCACCGCTGTCATGGGTGTTACCGACAAGGCGGTGTTCAAGGGGCAATGGGTCGGCTTGGCGCGCGAGTATCTTGCCACCATGGCAGACGTGCGCCGCATCCTTGGCGACATCGATCCCGATGTCGATTTGCATTCCCCGGCAGACGGGCGCGGAAAGAGCCTCGCCGAAAGCACCCAGCGCCTTGCGCGCATGCTTGGACGCGACGCAGATGAAGGCACTGATGCGGACTGGTACGTCACGGCGCGAGGCATTGCCGAAGCACAGATGCACTCGATCCAAGACGGGCTTGTAACAATCCTCTCGCGCCATCCCAGTTTACTTGACGGACCGATGGTGGTTGCCGGGATCGGTGCCAGGGTTGCTGGCGAACTCGCGCGCCGCGTCGGTCTGAAACCTGTCACCTTCGGTGAATTGATTGGCGCGTCGGGCAAGCTGGCACTGGATGCAACGCACGCAGCCCCCGCCACGGCGGTTGCGCTCCTGTTCGATCAGATGAATCAGTCTTGAGCATGTTTTTCACGGCTCTACCGCCGCACACTTCAGCTAAACATGCTCTCTCTTTCGACTGGAGCATGTTTTTCACGCTGAACCGCTGCACACTTCAGCTAAACATGCTCTAGGGAACGCGAAAGCTTAGACATCAAGCGTTGCGGTTCCGCGAAATGATGTGCGCAAAGTCTTGCGGATCGACATTGCCGCCCGTCAGCAGAACACCAACGTTGCGGCCTGCAACTGCAATCTGTTTCGACAACAACGCAGCAAGCGCGGCAGCCCCGCCAGGTTCAACGACGAGCTTCAACTCCGCGAACGCAAAACACATTGCCGCGCGCAATTCGTCATCGCTGACCGTCACGGCGTCATCAAACAGCTCCCGCCCGATTGCAAACGGTAGTTCTCCTGGTGACGCTGCCATCAGCGCATCGGCGATCGAACCGCTGGCTGACGCGTTGGCCTGCCGGTGCCCGCTTTTCAACGAGCGGGCAAAGTCATCGAAGCCTTCCGGTTCTACAATAACAAAACGGGCGTTTGGATGAATATGCTTGACCGCCAACGCAACGCCAGAGGCTAACCCGCCGCCAGAGCACGGCACCACCACGACGTCGAGCACAACACCCAACGCCTCTGCGTCTTCTGCCAGTTCAAGCCCAGCCGTGCCCTGCCCGGCTATGACCGCCGCATCATCGAAGGGATGCACGAAATCCGCCTGCCGCTTTTTTGCCAGGTCCCTGGCAATCGCCTCGCGATCTTCGTTGACGCGATCATAAAGTACGACATCAGCACCGAACGCGCGAGTTCGTTCAATCTTGAGGCGCGGTGCATCCGAGGGCATGACTATGGCCGACGCATGTCCAAGCAGCGTTGCCGCATGGGCTACGCCCTGTGCATGATTACCGGATGAACACGCAACCACGCCACCTGGGAACTGCTCGCGATCGACGCGCGAGATGCGGTTGAACGCACCACGAAATTTGAATGCGCCGACACGTTGTAGCGTTTCAGGCTTGAGGAGAACGCGCGCGCCTGTCGCGGCATCGAGCGCGGGACTTACAATCAGCGGTGTACGCACGGCATGGCCTGCAAGACATTCAGCCGCCGCAGCCACATCTCCAAATGTCGGCAAATCTCGTGACATGTATTCTCCGCTATTTCATCTGGCGCGACACATCTACACGACCCTGCTGAGCTGACAACTCAAACCGCCGCTCATCCCCTCTCCCCATTCTTCATGGGGAGAGGGTTAGGGTGAGGGGCAGAAGCTCGTCCGGTGCCTTGTTTTGAACGACCGGGAAGACTCCTGACACTTTGGACCGGCAGCATTCCTGACACTTTTACTGCTCGTCTATAGCCGGTTTCGGTGCTGAGCGCAGCCGCGCACGCGGCGGAGCGAAGCGGTGAAACCGGCCGGCAAAATCGATCATCCCCAGATCGCGTCCGCAGAAGCGCACGATATAGCCGCCGCGTTCCTGTTCGGCCAGACCAACCGGCTCTCGCACCAGGGCTTCACCAATGAACACATGTTCGCCGCGCCACTTGATCGTTCCGTCGGGACGCACCCGGCGCACCTGATGGTCGGCATCATACCAGGGCTCATCCAGCGTGCGAGGCATCGTGCGCTTTGATGGTGTCCACAGACTTGCCGGCGTGACCTGATCAAGCGCCTCGTGCGGGCGTTCTTCATTGTAGAGCCGGCGGAACACGTTGAACCTGTACTGCTGCTCGTGGCGGAAGCGTGCCGGCGGGCGCGCCGTCTCGTCCTTCATCGTGCGATGCATGCGCTCGTGGCGACCGTTGTCCTGCGGGCTTGCCGGTGGAATGTAGCGCGGCTCGATGCCCAGCTTCAGGAACCAGACCGACAGCCGCGAGAGGCCGCCGGCACCGATAGATCCAAACGGCGCGCCGTTGTCGGAACGGATCGCATCGGGCAGGCCGACCTCGTTGAAAACCCGCTCCATCGCGGCCTTGACGCCATCGTGCGTCGGTGGGGTGATGCGGGCGGCAACGAGATAACGGCTGGCTGTATCCGACACCGTCAGCGGATCGACACGTTCCCCGTCGCGGGTGCGGAACCAGCCCTTGAAGTCGATTGCCCACTCGCCGTTGGGCACGTCCGAACCGGCAACGATCTCGCCCTGAGCGATGGACCGGCGGCGGCGCGGCCTTTTCTCGATCAGGCCTTCGCGCTTGAGGATGTCGCCGATGGTCGAGGCCGCTGGCAAGATCAGACCGGGTTGGTCGAGCGCCAGACGCGCCCGGATCTTCTTCGGCCCGAAGCGTGGAAACCGCTGGCGCAATGCCAGTATCGCAGCGACGGTCTCAGACGGCGTCGCATGCGGGCAGTGACCCGGCGTGCGCGACTTCTCATCGAACCAGCGCGCATCGCCGGCATCACGGCGGCGCTTCCAGACGTAGAACGTCTCCCGGCTGATATCGTAGCGTTCGCAAAGGTCTACGACCGTGAACGCCCCACTCTCGTAAGCATTGAATAACGCGATACGCTCTTCCACAGGACTGCTCTCCCTGAAAGCCATCGCCCGAATCTCCTTAAAATGGAAATCCGAGCCTGGACTGTCAGGAATGCTCCCGGTCTATTCTGTCAGGGATGTCCCCGGTTCGTACCGTTTGCTGCCCCTCACCCCGGCCCTCTCCCCGCCAGCGGGGAGAGGGAGAGTGCTGTCGCGCACACCATGTGGTCACCTTCGCCACGCGACCCGTTTGCACCTGGAAGCGCAAGCCTTCCGATACGAAAAAAGGAGCCACGCATCGTTCGCGTGGCTCCCGCATTACAAGAATGGCAAGACGTGTTGGACTACTTCAGCGGCTCCAGCGGCCGCTCGCCACCGAACTTCATTTTCAAGCTGGCGGAGATGATGTCGACCTGAGATTCGGAATAGCCGGCCACGACATTGCCAGCTTGGGTTTCGCGAAGAAAATCGCCATTTTCAACAAACACATGCGAGTAGGCCAAATCGATAGCCATGTTGTGCGTGAGTTGAACCGATGCGCCAGCAGACAGCCACCAGCGATCAGCATCGGGGATGGACGTGAAACGCTTCTCAGCCCCGTCGACCGGAGAAATTTCGTAGGCTACACCAGCCCTAAGCGTCCAACCGGGCTGATAATCGTATTCGCCGCCTAAGGCAAAAAACCAACCATCGCTCCAGTCTGCTTCCATCGGATGAGCAAGCAGACTGTCACCAGACGACTTTTCGATCAGGTCAAGCTGCTTGAACCTGCTCCAATTCGACCATTCAACAGTACCAAGAAGACGCATGTTAGGTGCGATCGCTTGGCGAATTGAAAGGGTTACTATGTCAGGAAGATCAAGATCAGCGGTAGCACCCACTGTTGCGAAGCCGGTTGTTGGCGATTTAAATTTACCGTCAAGTTCATGAGACAACTGCGAACGATAGCCTATACCGATACTCGTACCCGCCATTGGTTCAAAGAGAACCCCCGCAGTGCCTCCGAACGCAAAATCATCTGCGTCACGATAAACCGCATTGCCGAGACCAGGTGGTGAAGTTGGAGCCCCTACTGCAAATCCTAATTTGGCCCGTGCGTATTGGACCTGGACACCAGCAGCAATGGTGATACCTGGCGCGATCTTATAGGCGAGTGTCGGCGCTGCGTTCATCGTGAAGAGCTTGGTTGTTTGCCCAAGCTCGGCGCCAAGGTAGTTGAAGTTGTTCGGCTTGGTGGTGAGGCCGAAGCCCGAATTCAGCGACATGCCGAGAACCAACCGGTCGCTCAGGCGATAGGCATAGTAGCTTGAGCCGACCAGGGCGGCGTCGGCGATATCGCCGCTGTCATGTGGAACACCCTGCAGCAACTGCCCATTTGATGTTACAGCTTCAGCGGGTGCCCCACCGTACATCTCAACCGTATTCTCAGCCTGCCCGAATATTCCGGAGAAGTGGCTTTCGCTGATCAGGCCCCAGTCGGCCTGGCCCAGCGCCGCCGGGTTCCAGTACATGGAGGACAGGCCGCCGCCCGCAGCACTACCCGCGAACGAAGACCCCTGGAATTGTGCCGACTGTTCGCGGATTGCAAAGCCACCGGCCTCGGCTGCATTGAAAGCTCCGAATGCAGCAAAAGCCGTCGTCGCCGCCAAAGCGGCGCTCATCGCCCTAAACGTCATCCCCATCGTTTTCCCCCGTGCGGAGGGCATGCACGGTTGCCGTAGCGACGACGCACCCGGCGAGCCCCCCAATTTTGATAAGCGCAATCCGCATCGCCAAACCACTCAGGCGCGGACCACGTTCTGACCTGTAAGAAAAAGTAGCTTGAAGTCGCAGCGCTGCAAACGACTCATTGATTCGGAAACCACGTTCACAAACCGAATCTTGGCGCATGTGTCTGTTCGGATACGAACAAGCGCTGATGCTCAATAATCACCTTAGCCAAAACGAAAAAACCGGTCTGGCTTTGCCAGACCGGTTTTCAGCCGAACCAAGCAGCGGTCCCTGTCGCGCTTGGCCTTCCCCCCGGAAGATCGGAGCCGGATCGTATCTCTCCGGCGATGAAAAGAGCATGCCTAGACTCTCTGCACATTTGCAAGGCACATGTTGTAACAGCCTATGTCAATGTTGGTGAGCGATGCTGGCATGCCACACACAGTTCAGAGACGATGCGCTCGCCGCTGTTCAATCTCAACTCTGGAAACCTCCACGCAACTTGAAGAGATGATCGACAGGTCCGGCGCCAGCTCCGATCTTGAGGTCGCGCCCGCCAACAAGTGCTGCTGTCAAAAACGATTTGGCTTGACCAACCGCTCCTGCCAGTTCTGACCCAATCGCCAAGTGCGCTGCAATAGCGGCAGCAAGCGTGCAACCTGTGCCATGCGTGTTGGCCGTAGCGATGCGAGGCGATGAAACGTGCACCGCCTCACCTGGCGAGGTCGCACTAACGAACACGTCGATCGCGTCTTCACCCCTCATATGCCCGCCCTTGAGCAACACGGCCCCGCAGCCCAGCGCCAGCAGATCGCGCGCCTGGGCTTGCATGTCCGCAACCGTGTTGGCCGTTTGCACGCCAAGCAGCTTTGCCGCTTCGCCCAGATTAGGTGTGATGATCGACGCCTTAGGGATAAGCCGGCTTTTGACAAGCGTAATCGCATCGCTCGCCAGCAAAACGTCACCGCTGGTCGCCACCATGACGGGATCGACAACGAGCGCACCAAGGTCATGGCGTTCCAGCCCATCGCACACTGCGGCGACGGTGGCGGCATCACCAAGCATACCGGTTTTGCAGGCAGAAACTTTGAGGTCGCTTGCCACCGCATCGATCTGCAAGGCGACGAAGTCAGGCGGGACGGCCAGCACTCCCATGACACCGCGCGTATTCTGGGCGGTCAGCGCAGCGATGACACTGGCGCCATAGACGCCAAGCGCGGTGAAGGTTTTCAGGTCGGCTTGAAGCCCCGCACCGCCAGAGCTGTCTGAACCGGCAATTGTCAAGGCTATGGGCGGTGACGTGTTCACAACGCAAATCCCACATGCTGCCATGTCACGCGGTTACGCACGCGCTCGCGGGATGATGGCTCACGCAGAGTGTTCACGACGCGTGAGAAACGCAATCGATAAAAAAAGCTGCTTGCCATTGCCTGCTACTGCGCACCCTTGCGCATGATGTCGTTTTGCAGCCCTTCAGGCGTTACGTAGCTTTCGATCATGCCCAATCCTGGGAAGGTCTCGATCAGCCATTGCCCGAAGGCGTTGATAGAACCGCCAATTAGAGTCATGCCGATGATCAGGAACAAAAAGCCAAGGATCATGATCGCACGAGAGGGCATGAACACGCCAACAATCCCGGCAACGAGAAAAACCATGCCTAACGTCCTGGCAATCGGGCCAATCGCAGGCACCATCTCGATGAGCATGTTTTTGACATCGGCCAGGAAACTGCCCATGAACAGCAGGCCGGTCAATACCAGCAGGAGACCCATGATCTTTTCCATGGTCCCCAGGTGCTTGCGGAAGCGGTGCATGAAGCTCAGGAACGGTTTGATGGCGACGGCGGCAAGAATAAACGGGATGCCAAGACCGAGCGAATAGGCCGCCAGCATCGTCACGCCCGTTGTCAGCGATCCGTCGTTGGCAGCCAGTGCGAGCACGGTCGCCAGAATCGGGCCGACGCACGGCGTCCACCCGAAAGCGAAAGCCAACCCGATGACATAGGCGCCAAGGTAACTCGCGCCTTGCGTTTCTGCCTGATAGCGCTTTTCGGCATAAAGGGCGTTGATATGCAAGACGCCGAGGAAGTGCGAGCCAAACAGCACGATGACGAGACCGGCCACAAGCGACAGTTCGGTTTTGTAGGTCTGGATGAGCTGTCCGAACCATGACGCGCCGGCACCAAGGCCGATGAACACGGTGGAAAAGCCAAGCACGAAAAACACTGACGCAATGACGACGCGCCGCCACACGGCTCGGTCGACGCCGCCTTCGTCGGTAATCTGGTCGATCGTCGTGCCGCCAAGATAGCCCAGATAGGGTGGCACCAGCGGCAGCACGCAAGGCGACAGAAAACTTGCAAGGCCGGCAAGAGCGACACCGAAGTAGATGTATGCGTCAGCGAACATAAGGGCTCCGTTGCGGACCAATCGTCCTGTTCAACAGTTGGAAGTGCTATTTATCTAGAGCGCATGCCGATCCGATGGAATTGAATTGGCGCTCTAGATTCTTGTTTGGTTGCATCCTTGTTTTGTGTTCCCGATTCACTGCCGTTCGACGACCTGCGTCGGGGCCTCAAACGTCTGATCCAGAACACTGGCGGCATGTCGCCGAACCAGACTTCATCAAAAGTAGGTGCGCGACCCATAGGCCAAAGCCTGCGGGTCGCTCAACTCTTTGTCACCGAATACAATGCCCCGGCAATGTTTCGTTCAATCACATTCAATCACACGGCCGGGAGACAACCGTATTTTTCTGGCCGGTTACATCCCCACGACCTTGACAGCCTCGTTCTTGGGCATGTTCACCACCTTCTTTTCAGTGATGTATTTTTCCATCAGATCGTAGATCGCGGGTCCTTCTGTGTTCTCATTCACCGACGCCCAACCGGCCACGACATATTTCTTCGCTGGGTCGATTTTCTCACCGGTCTTCAGGAACGTCATCTCGGTGATGCGTTTGCCCTTGTCTTCCTTGGGCGCGCAGGTGTAGCCCATGCCGCCGACACGGACCATGTCGCCGCCTTGCTGGAAGAACGGGTCCTTGTGGAACAGGTTGTCACAAACATCTTCCATGATCTCGTGGATCTGCGCGCCGGTGAATTCGGAACGATAGACCTTCGGGTAGGTCATGGACGTCTGCGTGTACATGTCATCCATTGTGATGTCCTGGCCCGGCAGCAACGTCGTACCCCAGCGGAAGCCCGGCGATAGCGAGATTTCGGCATCGCGTTCTTCGATCAACGCCTGGCAGATGAGGTCGTCCCAGGTGCCATTGAAGTTGCCACGGCGATAAAGCAGACCCTCCGTCTTGCCGAGCACGCGATTGCATTCCTTTTCGTAAGGCCCGCGCACCTCGTCGATTTTTGCAGCGACTTCCTTGTCCGGCTCGATAGCATCGGAAAAGACGGGGATCATACCGGAATTATAGCCGACGACCTTGCCGTCCTTTACTTCCAGGTCGATACGGCCGAGGAACTTGCCATGCGAGCCCGACGACAGCAGTATCGTTTTGCCGACCTCAATCGCCTTGGGAATGGAATCGTGAGTGTGCCCGGTTAGAATGACGTCAATGCCGTTGACCACCGTTGCCAGCTTCTGATCGACGTCGAAACCATCATGAGACAAGAGTACGACAACTTCAGCACCGTCTTCGCGCGCCTTGTCGACGTGCTCCTGCACTCGTTCAGGGCGTATACCAAACGACCATTCAGGGATCATCCAGCGTGGATTTGCGATGGGCGTGTACGGGAATGCCTGTCCGATAACAGCGACTTTCACGCCACCTTTTTCAACCATGGAGGTTGATTCAAAGACCGGCTCTTCGAAAGAGTTGTCAACGATGTTGCCACCAAGGAAGGGATAACCCATCTGCGCGATCAGTTCCTTGACGCGATCTGCACCAAACGTGAACTCCCAGTGTCCGACCATGGCCTCAGGTTTCAACAATTTCATGCAATCGACCATGTCCTGGCCGTTGGTCTTGAGCGAGGTATATGAGCCCTGCCAGGTGTCGCCGCCATCAAGGAACAGCACCTTGTCTTCGCCCCGATCGGCGCGGATGGCCTTGACCAGCGTCGCGATGCGGTCGAGCCCGCCAAGACGCCCGTAGGTCTTCGCCATGTTGACGTAATCGACCATGGTGTGGGCGTAGGCCAGCGGGCTGCCGGCGGGAATGTTGAAGTGTTTCAAGAATTCTTCGCCGACAAGATGCGGCGGAATACCCTCATATGCACCGACACCGAAATTTTCAGACGGTGGGCGGAAATAAATCGGTTTGAGTTGCGCGTGAATGTCTGTGAGGTGCAGCAGCGTCACCTGCCCCTTGGAGTCGAACTTCAACAGGTCCGCCTGACTGAGCTTTTGCTGTGCGGCCAGCCGGGTCAGGTTGCCGGAAAACCCGGTGATGGCTGCGGTAACAGCGGCGAGTTGAAGAAAATCTCGACGGGAGTGCATTGGGCGTTTTCCTTCCTCGGACGTCCGGGCTTAAGCACCGGCTTCTGGGATAATTCTGGCTATATTTTCAGCGTCAGTCAGTAGCGGAACTACAAAGCGGACGCGGTGCTGTGGGCGCACAACTTGGCGGAAACACAAACATTCTAATGTCGCAAGATGGCAGGACACAACTGCAAAGGCACATGCACAGCGCAGACCACGGTTGGATTTTATCTAATTCGCGAACATGGCGTTATTTCGCGCTCGTTTTTTTGCATATGCGAAACCACGGGCAGAAGTTCGTTGCAACCTGACGCCTAATCTTTCTGCAAAACACGAGGGGCGGTACGCATTTGCGCCCGCCCCTTGTTTTACGAAACGTTCAAGACCGCAAACGTCTACTTGTTGACCGGAGAATCTTTCGACATCAACAGCGCAGTCACGTCCTTGATCTGTTCTATCGACAGAATGCCCATCGTGCCAAAACGCGGCATGTTGGAACAACTGATCGCTACGTGCGAGTTGTAGATCTTCTCATAGGTTGCTTTGTTGGCAGCCTCGGTAAATTCGTGCAGCTTGCCGTACTCAGCGAGCGAGGGTCCAATGGTCCCGTAAGCCAGCTCCGCCTTGTCAATCTGGTGACAGGCATAGCAGTTACCGCCGGCCGGACCATCCACCTTGTCGTTGTAGCGCAGGCCTTTGCCGTTCTGGGCAATTTTCTCGCCGTTCTTCCAATCGCCAAGGAATTTTCCATCTTCGGGATATTTGATCGAGGCCTTTGCCGCTTTCTCCAGCTTTGCTGCGGTTTTCTTATCCGGCTGGTTGCGGGTCTTGCTGCAGATTTTTTGCAAATCACCTTGATTGAGACGCGAAGCCCAATCCGGCTTGGCACCCTCCGGGTTGTCTTTGTTGGGATTCTTCCAACTTGAACTAATGACCTTTTGCAAGACCTTGTCGGACACACCCTCAGCGAGAGCGAGGCTGCTGCTAACGCCCAGCGCGACAAGCGCGGATGCGATAATAATCTTCTTCATCTTTTTCGCTCCTGCCGATTAGCGCTTCAGTGCCGGGACTTGAATTTCACCACCATCAGCCTGCTTGGCCAGGAAGGTAATGAGCGCGGTCACTGCATCTGAGCCGTAGCCAACCTTGGGCATACGCATTTGCCGATAGCAGTCGGCCATGCGGTGCTGCATGGTGCGGACACGTTCTTGAGACACACGATAGGCCGGCCAAGTCGCAACCGTCTTCCGAGCATCCTCGGTAGGCTCTGCCAGATCAGGCAGCTCTTGCAGGCGAATACGCGTTCCTTTCGTGCCGTGGCAGGTTTGGCAAGAAAAGTCGTGCGGCCCTGCACGCATGTAGAACAGCGCCTCGCCGATTGCGTATGCTTCTTTTTCCTTGGGGTGGGAGAGCTGTGATTTCATCGGCATGCCATTTGACTTGGAGCCAACGAAGGAAGCGAGGAATTCCATCTCACTTCCGCCTTCACCGCGTTTGGAAAACGCACCTTTGATGATCGGCTTGGTGTCTATGCCTTGAAGTTTTTCCATGCACCAAAGGATGCGGCTCTCAACGTCCATGACCTTGTCGGCATCTTTGAAATAGCGCGGAAGTTCGGCAAACGCACCATCCAGAACACCAGGGCCCTTGCCAAGGTCACACCCCTCCAACGAAACATTCTTTGGACCGCGCTTTTCCGTCCACAGCGCTTCTCCCGAGTCAACGAACAAAAGACCAGGATTGGCGAACGGGTCTTCAGCCATCATTTTCCGGTATTCTTCAATGCCCTTGGATGCATCCTCCTGCGCTAAGACAGGTCCAGCGGCTGTAAACGTAGCGAAAACTGCCGCGCATCCAACCGCTATGGCGCCGATTAGGCGTCTTTTCATCATGGTGTTCCTCTCCCTGGCATAGTGACGTTTCGCGCACAATTTTATTGTGCGTCGCCGCAATGCGTCACCAGTCACTACAGCTTGGGGCAAAACACTCTGGGCATATGGCCAGATGATCGCCTTTAGCGTCACTAGAAAGTCTTCGGCAGTCTTTATGCCGTCCCTAGCGCCAGTGTTAGCATTGCAATCTCACAATATGCGTAGACGATAGGACCTGCAACAACCTTGGAGAATATTTTAGCCTTTGAAATCATATCTGTCTGGTGCAGCGCAGCAAGACGCAATAAAACGACGCAACGGCCTTCATTTCAAAAACCATAATCGTCGCGAATCGATCAGTTCCGTTTCGAAACAATCGACTTCGCCGAAGCAATACACAGGCAAGGTCATGATAGGGCTGGTTTGTTAACCACGCGATCATATCTCGTTTGCCTCACGCGGATGGAAGTGTACCCCACATTGGCCCCACACTATTCTTTCCGCGCCTTAAATCCCCGCAAAATGAGAGGGTACGACCATCGCGGCAACAACATCGTCACAAGAATCTCGTGCGCCCTGGAAAACAGTATGGATCACGGGTGCATCGGGAGGCCTCGGTCGCGAGATCGCACGCCGCCTAGCGCAACGAGAATGCAACGTCGCTGTGTCAGCACGCTCCGCACAGAAGCTAGAGGACTTTTGCGCGTCTTCTCCCAATCTGCATGCTTTTCCACTTGACGTGCGTGACACCGAAAATAGCGCAGCCGTCGCCAAGGATATCATAGCGACACTGGGCGTTCCCGATCTCGTCATCCTGAATGCAGGCATCGGCAGATTCAAAAAAGCAACACGCTTTGATGCGGGCGTGTTCCGTACCGCGTTCGAGACCAATGTGATCGGGATGGGTAATGCTTTGGGTCCCATCATTCCTGAAATGGTAAAGCGAGGCAGCGGCCACATCGCCTTGATGGGCTCTCTTGCCGGCTACCGAGGATTTCCACGCGCTGCCCATTATGCGCCGACCAAGGCCGCGGTGAGATCTCTGGCCGAATGTTTGTATCTTGATCTTGAAGACAAAGGCATCGAGGTTTGCGTAATAAACCCCGGATACGTCGAAACCGAACTGACAGATGGCCTGGAAGTACCAATGCCCGGGCTTATGCCATTAAAACCTGCCGTAGATCGGATCATCAAAGGTCTTGAAAAGGGGAAATATGAAATCGCATTCCCATTCCTGATGGCGATGCTGGTCAAGCTCGGGGTGCGTGTCTCCAATTATTCTTATTTTTTCGCCACCCGTTGGACGATGGGATTTGCAACCGAACATGCTCACCCTGACAGCGAAAAAATCGATAAATGAGCAGGATCGAACGGCCAATCCCCTTTGCTTTGTTTTGGTAACGACCAATCGGGGCTGAACCCTACGCCCCGACGCGTTGTCCCTTGACGACGGCGTCGATCTCCATCAGTTCGCGCAGGAGTCCTTCGAACTGGTTCAGCGGAACCATATTGGGGCCATCGGAGGGCGCATGGTCGGGGTCCTGGTGTGTCTCGATGAACAACCCGGCGACGCCAACTGCCACGGCAGCTCTGGCCAACACGGGAACATAGCGACGGTCGCCACCGGAGCTCGTGCCCTGACCGCCTGGCTGTTGCACCGAGTGGGTTGCGTCAAATATCACAGGCGCGCCCATCTCGCCCATGATGGCGAGCGAACGCATGTCGACAACGAGCGTATTGTACCCGAATGATGCGCCGCGTTCCGTCACCAGCACGTTGGCGTTGCCTGATCCCGTCACCTTGGCGATGACGTTTTTCATATCCCACGGCGCTAGAAACTGCCCTTTCTTGACCTTCACCACTTTGTCCGTCGCTGCCGCAGCAATGAGAAGGTCCGTCTGCCGGCACAAGAAGGCGGGGATTTGCAGGATGTCAACGACCTCAGCGACCGGCGCGCATTGGGCCGCTTCGTGCACATCCGTCAAGACCGGCATCCCGTAGGTCTGGCGAATTTCTGCGAAGACGTCGAGCGCCTTGTCGAGCCCAAGCCCACGCTTGCCGGAAAGTGATGTGCGATTGGCCTTGTCGAAACTCGCCTTGAAGACGAGGCCAAGGCCAAGCCGGGCAGCAATTTCCTTCAATGCGCCGGCCATTTCCAACGCATGCGCACGGCTTTCCATCTGGCACGGGCCCGCAACCACAGCGATCGGTTGATCGTTGGCGAAAGTGACGGTTCCCACAGTGACAGTGGCGTTGGGATGCAAGGGTTGTTGTGTCGTCATCGCTTGCTTATAGCGTGCTGGAGAGCACCGCGCGAGCCACCATCCATTGCCTTCAACAGGAACGCGTTCAGAGCAACCATCGGACGTTGCTATCGCGCGATGTTTGTTTCGCAATACTTCAGGTTTTCTCACGCAATATTGCAGCGTGTTTCATCAATCGATTGTTTTTTATGACATATCGCCGCAATTTTTGCTCTCCGCCTTGCGTCAGACACGTTGCTCCCTCTAACCGCGCGGTGCTCCCTTAAACGGGGGCTAGACGGAAACCCAACTTTACGGGAGCACTGATGATAAACTTGAGAACGCGTGCCATGTTGCGCGTATGCGCGCTCGCTTTGCTCGCACTGTTGAGCTCGATCGCAATGCCATCCACCAGCGCAAACGCCGGCTGCCTGCCCTCGTCTCTGGTGGCAAAACTAAATCAGGTCCGCGCCAAGTTCGGACCGGTCCAGATCATTTCCACACATCGTGCCGGCGCTCGCATCGCTGGAACGGGTCGCCGCAGCTATCATGCGTCTTGCCGCGCCGTAGACTTCAACCCGCCGCGCGGCAAATATGGTCAAGTGGCTGCTTGGCTCAAGCGCAATCACAGTGGCGGCGTGGGCACCTATTCGTGCGGCATGCACCATATCCACATCGACAACGGTCCACGTGTGCGCTTCCACAAGTGCCAGGGTTCGAGCCGCCACGCCAAGCGTTCATCGAAAAGGCGCCATGCGTCCCGGCATTCTCGCAAATCGCGGAAATATGCTGCATCACGCAGTGCCAGGAAGCAGGCTGACGTAAAGCAGCGTTCAAGCGCGCGTTACGCCAGCGCGCATTGAATGGCGCCAAATGTAGCACTAGAGCTCCGATCCGATGGAATCGGATTGGCGCTCTAGTTTCTTGTTTGGTCGCATTTTCTGCGACGAACCGGTATCCACTTCGTCGGAAAATGCTCCAACCGTTATGCAAAATTTCGGGCGCGCCGGGACCGACGCACCCGATTTGTTTTCTCGCAGGAACGCAATTGGCCGAGCAACGGCTTCATTGCACAACCGGCCTCATAGCGATAACTTGCGTGAAAGCCGCCTTGCAGCGCAGTCGCAAAAAAGTTCCACTTCACGGGTATCCCATGCGCACACACCAAGTGGTCAACTCGACTGCAGCGTTTGTGAGATCAATTGCGGCTTGGGTTGTTCTGATGCTGCTTGGCGCCACAGGACAGGCCACTGCCGCAAATGATTCAGTCGATACCGCGCTGGTCATGGCTGTCGACATTTCACAATCCGTCGATGAAAACCGTTACCGCCTACAGATGGAAGGTATCGCCAAGGCGCTCGAAGATCCCAGTGTGATCCGCGTCATCACCTCAGGGCCTCACCACGCAATCTTGTTTACGTTGATCGGGTGGGCAGACCAGCCGCGCGTGTTGTTGCCATGGACGTGGATTGCCAGCGTTTCCGATGCTGCAGCCGTCGCCAAGATGCTGCGTTCTTTACCCTCGTCGTCAGGCGAGTACACATGCCTTGGCCGCATGCTCAAGTATCTTGGCGATGTCACACTCAATCCCGTACCAGCTAAAGCCGCCCGCATCGTCATTGATGTGTCGGGCGATGGTGCGGACAACTGCACGTCGATAGCGCACGTCAAAGCGCAACGCGACCGGCTGGTTGGGGAGGGCGCAATCATCAATGGTCTTCCAATCCTTGAGGATGGCTTAGAGGCCCCGCTTCAACGCTGGAACCGGGCTCCAGGTTCAACTCAGTCCGAGTTTCCGTTGCCCTCTCACGACGACGCGAACACGCTGACACTCTGGTATGAACGCCACGTGATGGGCGGCCCCGGCGCGTTCGTCATTACCGCCGAGGGCTATGCGGATTTCGCCCGTGCCATACGCCGCAAATTCATCCAGGAAATTGCCTGGCCCGGAACGAGGCCAGCCAAGCCCGGCACGCGACACGTGGCCAGCGCTTCAACCAAACAATAACGCGCGTTCGTTGCGAGCAATCGCATACCTAACGCATTCCTTCGCTTGCCAACCGGCTGGATCAGGTGCGGCGCCTGGAACGCGAACTAGTGTGGCGTCGCTGGCAACCGCGAGGTGACCAGCGGACAGCCAGACTGTGACGTGTGCCCTCGCGGCTGGGCCGCGTAAGCTGAGACATCTGTCACTTCGGACATTCGGGAAATAGGTTGTCGAGGCACTTTCGCGCATAAAGTGCCAACACATAATTGTTTGCCCATTGGGCCGGACTTGCCTTCCGCCGGCGACCTCCACTGAAGTTGCCGACTTTCCCGGAACCGGCATGCGCGTTGCGTTTGGCCTTGAAGTTGCCTGCATAAACGGCCTTTGCTCCCCCGCGTTTAAAGGGCCCCGCTTCGGCCATGGGGACTTGTGCAGTAACAGCGAGTACGGTGACGACGGCAATCGCGCGGGCAATGATTGTACGTTGCATGGGGTTGTCCTATCTAGTCGCTTCCATTGAGGGTTCGTCGCTGCAGACAACCGAATGGTTCAAAGCCAGCCAACCTTGCACGGCATACCTTTTTGCGGAATCGCGAGATGCCGTCCATCCTGCTATGATGGCGGACCCAACATCCCCCACCAGCACAAAACTGGTTTAATGACATGCTCGATAACAAAGACACCCATGCCTATCGCGCCATCGCCCGCGAATTGGCGGCAAAGTTTGCCCCGCGAGCGGCCGAATGGGACCAAACGCGCAATTATTGCTGGCCCAATGTTGCAGATCTCACCGATGCCGGCCTGATGGGCATGACCATCCCCAAGCGCTACGGCGGCCAGGGTGCCAGCTATCTTGATACCTGTGTTGTCATTGAAGAAATCGCGCGCGCCTGCACCTTGAGCTCGCGTATCGTCGTCGAAGCCAACATGGGCGGCATTGCCGCCATCATGGCCTATGGCACCGAAGACCAGAAGGCCTTCGCAGCCGACCTTGTGTTAAAAGGTGACAAGCCTGCCATCTGCATCACAGAGCCCGAGGCGGGTAGCGCTGCCACCGAAATGCGCACCACCGCACGGCGTGACGGCAACCGTTACATCCTCAATGGCACCAAGCACTGGATCACCGGCGGCGGCATTTCCAAACTGCACGTTATTTTCGCGCGCGTTGAAAACGAGGATGGTGCGCCTGAGGGCATCGGCGCGTTCATCGTCCACTCAGATCCCGCCAACGGCGTTCGCCCTGCTGGCTTTAGCGTAACCGAGAGGCGGCGCACACTTGGTCTTTGTGGCATGCCCGAAACCGAATTGCGGTTTGAAGACCTCATCGTCGAGGACAAATTCGTGCTGCTGCCACCGTCTGGTTTCAAGCGCGGCTTTGCCGATCTGATGACGGCCTACAACAGCCAGCGTGTCGGCGCGGGAACGGTAGCACTCGGCGTTGCTGCCGGCGCGCTCGATCACGCCACCCGCTACATGAAGGAGCGCCACCAGTTCGGCCGCCCGATTGCCGAATTCCAGGGCTTGCAATGGATGCTCGCCGACATGGACATCGGCGTGCATGCATCGCGCCTCATGCTGCACGAAGCAGCCCGCTCGCAAGGTCCCGGCGGCCTGCCCTTCCCCGACATGGTCACTGCAGCCCGCGCCAAAACCTTCGCCACCGAGACGGCGATCAAGGTTGTTTCCGATGCCTTGCAGATTTTCGGCGCGCGTGGGTATGGCGAGCAGGAACCGCTGGAGCGCATGTATCGTGACGTGCGCATGTTCACCATCGGCGGGGGAACTGCGCAAATCCTGAAGACACTTGTGGCTGGCTCTCGACTTGGGATTAAAACACCCCAGACACGCGACGGCTATGCGCGGCGTGCTGGGGATGTTTGAGGCAGCCCTTCCTATCATCGCAGTTATTCCGCGCCACGAGATCTGTCTGGCTCGTTTGCGATGAGCTGCGCTTAGTCAGAAAGCCCGAGGCGCCGCGATAAAGTTAAGTCATTTTTCTTCGGCCAGATAGGCCAGGATCGCTTGGCGCTGAGCAGTGTCATCAATACCGGGATATGGTTTCATGTTATGGCCCGGCACAACCGCATCAGGGTTTGCGATGAATTTGTCCAGCGTCGTCTCATCCCACGTCAAGTTCGCGCGTTTCATGGCACTGGAATAATTGTAACCATCTGCCGAACCCGACTTGCGGCCGATAATCTGGTGGAGGTTGGGCCCGAGCCGGTTGTCACCCTCGTTGATGGAATGGCACGTGCGGCAATTGTTGTTGAAGACTGTCTTGTTTTCCTCTGCATAGCTCACAGGTTGCACGGCCATCAGCAATGCGGCTCCAACGGTTATACCGCCCAGGCCGGAAACGGATTGAAGAGATTTTTCGCTACGCATGAAACGTCCTCCGTTTACAGGTCGAATTGCAGGTCGGAAATTGAGACACACCGACGTCGTTCACATGACGCCTACTCGCGACCCGTGTAGAAGGTTGGTGCGAGTTTGATTGCCCTGCTCAGAGCGCTCTGAGCGTGCAGCGCGTTCGGCGCGTTCGTTGAGCGCTCAGGCCGCCTATCGTCAGCAGACCGCAACCAGCGGGCGAACGTGATAGCCTTCATTTTAGCCGTCGGGTCCGGTACACCCATTGCCGACTGGCTAGCCCGCCTTTCTCACGAGGGCACGGCCGTCATCGCGCTGGCGCGAGATCGATCCGCAAGGAGGGAGGCGAAAAGCGTAGCGGTGGTCCACGGTTGAGCCGCCCGACGCAGCGGTCGGCCGCGCCAGCACGACCCGCAGGGCGGGGTGAAAATGATGACAGTCTGTGTCGTGCAGCTTGCCCGATGTACCACATCGAACTACACGGCTCTCCTGGCCTGTCATCATTTTCACCTCCGTGCCGGACATACCATCGTGAGAAAGGCGGGCTAGGCCACGTTGTCTCAAACACAGAGCCTTGGGATTTGTTGCTCTTGCGTTTGATTTGCCGTTCAGTCGCATAAACGCGGAAAGGTGCGACTGCGTTCCCTTGGTTTTGCTTTGCCTATATCGGAAGCGCGCTCCGGTCATTGCGGACAGGGGCTCATGGAGCTGCCGCCCGATACTGATTTGCGCTAAGCGGCGGCCGCTTGACAGCGGGCTGCCTCATCCCGATAAAGGCGTCCTTCCGGGCGGTTAGCTCAGCGGTAGAGCACACGCTTCACACGCGTGGGGTCACTGGTTCAATCCCAGTACCGCCCACCATGAAATATCAAATGATTGCAAGGTCTTGAGGCGCTTTCCGGCAGCGCGCCGAAGAGGCCGTTTTGCCTCCGGGGTAGCAGCCGGGGTATCGGAAATGCGGTTTGTCGCTCGGTGAGCGGTGTTCTGTGTGGTCGCGGGGCGCAGTGGGTGCCGGTGGATTGCCGCGGCTTATCGCGACCTCTATCTTATGATGCCCTTCGCAACTTTGACGTAGTGCCATTTTCGGTCCTGCGCCGCTCAAAGCTCTCATTTAGCGTAGTTTCGGACAGATCAAGGATCTTCGCCGCGTTGCCACCCACTTCGATCGCAACGTTAAAAAGGCCGCTCTCTGTCTTACCGCAGTCGTCATATGGTGGTGCTAAAGGGTCCGGATCATAGTCTTCCCTGATACTGCAAATTTGCAGCATCACATCGCAGTTTTGATCCTTGACCCGCACAAATGCATGCATACCATGTCTTCTCGAAATTACAGAATATGCCAAGCACCGGCCGTTGGCTGCGTGGGGGAGGTTCATGGACCTAGTATTCGCACTAGCGATCAACGGATTGATTTGGGGGCTCATCATCGCCTTGATCGCGCTTGGCCTCTCAATCATTTTTGGTCTTTTGGACATCATCAACCTCGCACACGGCGACTTCTTCATGGTCGGAACCGTCTTGGCTTGGTTCATTGTCCAGTCGACCGATAATTTCTGGCTCGCCTTCATTCTTGTGCCAATCATCGGTTTGCTTCTGGGCGCAGTGATCCAGAAGCTGGTGATCGTCCCCATAAAGGGAGCAGCCGCCCTTTCAATCGTCGCCACGTTCGGACTGTCGATAATCCTTCAGGAGACAGTGCGCGCCACATTCGGGCCCGCCCCCAAGCGCCTCCTTCCACCAGTCGAGGGAACAATTCCACTGTTTGGGATCGACTATGAATTGTACCGCCTTGTAGCCGCGGTCATATCGATCATTTGTCTAGCAGCATTTTTTCTGTTCCTGCACAAGGCGAAGCTGGGAACATGGATGCGTGCCGTGCGGCATGATCCTGAAACGGCCCTTGCGCTCGGCATTCCCGTGCAGCGCATCTACACAATCACCTTTGCCATTGGGTTTGGCATGGCCGCACTCGGTGGTGTGGTGGCGGCGCCAATCACCACTGTCGACTTTCGCGCAGGTGTTGACATTCTGCCTTTCTGCTTCATCGCGGTAATCATTGGCGGACTGGGTAATCTTCAAGGAACCGCCGCGGCGGCGGTACTGCTCGCCTTCATGGAAGGTGTGATAACAGCTTTCGCAGACCCCGTTGTCGCGCGGATTGCATCTCTTTTGTTCATGAGCGCCGTTCTGCTCGTTAGACCGCAAGGTATTTTCGCGGGAGCAACTTCATGAGTAATGCTGCCCCCACTGGCCCCGCCCGTTCGTTGCGTACGCCTGAGCAAAAGCTGGCAATCTTCAATCGGGTTCTCTCCGCCGCATTAATCCTGTTCTTTGCAAGTGCACCACTAATTCTACCTCTGGTGACCAATAATTTCTGGATCGGCATCACCGCAGAGATCATGATGTGGTCACTGTTCGCCGCATCCGTGAACCTGTTGTTCGGCTATACCGGTTTATTGTCGTTTGGCCAGGCGCTGTACTTCGGAGCCGGGATGTATGGCGTGGCCATCGGGGTGGCACAAATTGGCCTGGGCTTCTGGCCTGCATTCGGCTTCGGCATCTTCTGCTCGATTTTCATGGCACTGGTCACAGGCAGTCTGGCAGTGCGCCTGACGTGGCACTACTTTGCCATCATCACCGTGGTCTTCTCGTTGATCTTCTACTTCCTGGCGCTGACCATGAGCTCCATAACCGGAGGCGATGACGGTCTAGCATTCCAGTTGCCACCGATGTTCCAGTTTGGCGACACCGAAATCAGCCTCACCAATTCAACATTGCAGTACTACTTCATCTTCATCGTCGTCGGACTATGTTTTTTCCTCAAATGGCGCTTGTTGGCGAGTCCGTTTGGGCGCGCCCTGGTTGCCATACGGGAAAATGACGTGCGCGCCGAGTTGGTCGGCATCAACGTCTACATGATGCGTCTGGCATCATTCGTGATTTCAGGGTTTTTTGCCGGTGTAGCTGGTGCGCTATTCGCATTCTTCGGCCGATACGCATCTACAAGCTACATGTTCTACCATGTCTCTGGCGAAGCCGTGGTATGGGCGATCGTGGGAGGCGCGGGCACACTCTTCGGTCCGGTCCTTGGAACCGGCGTACTGATCATCATACGCGAAGAGCTCTCCCTTTATTGGGACCACTATCTTCTGCTCGTTGGCGTGATCATCATTCTTACTGTGATCTTTGCGCCCAAGGGTTTGACCGGCCTCATAAACTCGACCGTTCTTAAGATTGTAGCGCCCAAACATAACCCCGACACCGAAGCCCAATCCAACTTGGCGGACGACAAAGCCCGTCAACCTGCAGAGTGAGGGCCGCGACAATGTCAGCGAACACGAACAACAACGTGCCGGTTCTTGAAACACAGCATCTCGTTAAGAGATTTGGCGGATTGACGGCAACCAACGACGTGAATTTCACGTTGGCCTCCAATGGACGGCTGCACGCTATTATCGGTCCCAATGGCGCAGGAAAAACCACCTTCTTCAATCTCATCTCAGGCCGTCTGAAGCCCACGTCTGGAAAGATACTGTTCAAAGGCGAGGACATCACTGGCTACAGCACGCACCGCATCGCACGCCTTGGCATTTCACGTACACTTCAAATCAAATCAGTGTTTGACGCGTTAAGCGTAGAAGACAACATCTGGATTGCCGCACAGGCAAAAATGGCCGGCTGGCATCCGCTTCGCTCTGCAAGACATTTTCCCGATACGCAGCGTAGGGTTGACAAAGTCATCGAAGAGGTCGGGCTGCAGGAAATTGCCAAGCGCGAAGCCGGCACCTTGTCCTATGGCGACGTTGCGCTGCTGGAAATGGGCATCGCGCTGGCCAGCGATCCAGAACTTCTACTGTTGGACGAGCCCATATGTGGAATGAGTCCGAAGGAAACGCAACGCACAGTCGAGAAAATCGTCGAACTATCGAAGCTTGTGAACGTCATATTGATCGAACACGATATGGAAGTTGTGTTCGACGTAGCCGATGACATCACGGTGATGGCGCAAGGTGGAATACTTGCCCAGGGATCGCCGAGCGAAATCGCGTCGAACCATGAAGTGCGCGAAGCCTATCTTGGGTTTGATGAAGACGACGACGGTGAACTTGCGATCATGCCCAACGAACAAGATATAGGCCAACCATCAAAAGGAGCTCACTCCAATGGTTGAGCCCATATCATCGCATAGCATCCTACGGATCGAGGACCTGCACGCGCATTATGGCAAGATCCATGTTCTGCAAGGCGTCAATCTCGAGATTCCAGCGGGTGGTGCGGTTGCGCTGCTAGGACGCAACGGTGTGGGCAAGTCGACAACGCTACGCTCCGCATTGCACCTGATGCCGCGTTCTCGAGGCCGGATCTACTTTAATGGAGAAGATATCACAGCGCTGAAACCGGAGCGGCTTGCAGGATTGGGCATTGGGTATGTACCGCAGGGCCGCGGAATATTCCCACTCTTATCGGTCATGGACAATCTTACTCTCGGCCTGAGAAGCAAGCCGGACCCCAACATCCTGGATGAGGTGTTCACCCGCTTCCCAAGACTGAAAGAACGTTTATCTCAAAAAGGCGGCACATTATCGGGCGGTGAACAGCAGATGCTCGCCATCGGCCGGTGCTTGATGATGTCACCACGTCTGTTGATCCTTGATGAACCGACAGAAGGCATCATGCCCATACTGGTTGCTGATATTCGCCGAACAATACAGTCGATCAACCAAAGTGGGGTCTCAGTTCTTCTGGTGGAACAGAATGTCAAAACCGCACTGAAGATCTGCCACCAAACCTACATCATGGAAAAAGGCTCAATAGCATTCGAGGGCGCATCTGCGGATTTGCGCAAGCAGCCAGAAACAATTCATCGCTATCTGGGCCTTTCACTGGATGCCGCATGATCATGCTTATTAAGCCGCCAGCACTGCGCTGCCTTGCAAATCCACCTGCCCCATTGGCAACCTGAAGAAGGATGACAGCATGACCGGACACAAGAAAAAACCAACTCCGCAAACACCTGAGGCGACTGGCACGACCCGGCGCAGCTTCCTGCAGACAGCACTCGCAGGTGGGGCCTTCGGTACTGCATATTTGTCGATCGGCTCGAACATGTTTGCCAATGCATCCGGGCCCATCACCATCGGCCATCAGGCGGAGTTGACCGGCGGCTTTTCTTCGTGGGGGTATTGGCACAACAAGTGCGCCACTAAGGCTGCGGAAATCATCAATGCCGGTGGCGGCATCGCAGGACGCGAACTCCGTCTTGCAACTGAGGACTCTGAGTCAAACCCGGCCACAGGTGCCCGAAAATTGCGTTCATTGATCCAGCGCAACGGAGCTAATTTTGTTACGGGGTCCGTGCACTCCGGTGTCATGCTGGCTTCAATTCCCGTCGCAACGGAATTGAAGACGGTCTATTTCTCATGTGGCGAAGCTACCGAGGCAACGGGTTCAAAAGCCAGCCGCTACGCCTTCAGAACCGGAAATGACACCTACACGTTGTCGGGCGCCGGCGCCCCTTGGGCGTATGAGAACCTCGGCAAGAACTGGACCATGATCTTTCCCGACTACGCCTGGGGCCACAGCCACCATAAGGAGCACAAGCGGGTTATCGAAGAGCTTGGCGGAAAGGTGAACGATCCCATCGCCGTGCCGCTCGACAGCCGCGATCTCGTTCCATATTTGGCAAAAATCCCCGAAGAGACCGAAGTGCTGTTCTCGGTGTTCTTTGGTGCCTTGTCCGTCGCATTCTACACCCAGGCCAAGAACATGGGGCTGGGCGACAAGATGAAAATGTATTCGGTGGCAGGAACCATTGAAGCGATTGCACCCGCAGATATCGACGGCGCAGCAGAAGGCGTCTACTTCCTCGAGAACTTCCCACGTCCGCTGGCCGCGAAAAATGATGAATTCCATAAAGAATTCATCAAAGCCATGGAGATCGACGACGTTAATGGTCGAGAGAAGGGCTCTGATCGCGTTATTGCCAAGAGTCATGCATGGCAATCCTGGGAGAACCTGTTCCTCCTCAAGGCCGCGATCGAGGCCTCCGGCTGGAAGGGAAAGAAAGATGACAAAGGTGTAATTGAGTACCTCGAAGGAGCGAAAATGGATAATTCGCTCGCCCATCCCCAAGGTGAGAAGATCCTTCGTGGCAAGGACCACAGCGGCATTCTCGACAATTACATCTCTCAGGTCCGCAACGGCGCCTTCGAAACCATTAAGCGGATTCCTAAAGAAGAAATCGACGCAAAGCTCCCGCCTCGCTTCGATTTCACAAAGGAAGCACTATAGCCCTGCTCCGGGCGAACTATCGTTGCGCCCACCATCATTGAAAATAACCCAAGCGCGGCCTCAGACCCAGCTTGGGTATCCGCTCGGTTCGTCAAACCCTTTTTATCTCAAGGACGGGACACACCATGAAAACCTATCCACGTTTCAAGGCATGCGTGGCCCATGTTGCACCTGTCTATCTCGATACAAGCAAAACAATTGATAAGGCCTGCAGCTTAATTGCCGAAGCAGCTCGCAATGGTGCTCAGATTATTGCGTTCCCCGAGTCGTTCGTGCCCGGCTTCCCTGTCTGGGCGGCTCTTCAGGCTCCCATACACGGCCACGATCTGTTCAGGAAGCTAGCTGCGCAATCAGTACATGTACCTGGCCCTGAAATTCATCGTCTGTGCCTTGAGGCGCGCCTACACGGCATATTGGTATCTATCGGAATTTCAGAGGGGACCAACAACAGCGTCGGATGCTTGTGGAACTCGAATCTTTTGATCGGTTCGGATGGTTCCATCCTCAACCATCACCGCAAACTCGTTCCAACCTTTTACGAGAAGCTCATCTGGGCTAATGGTGATGGCGTGGGATTACGAGTCTGCTCAACGGAAATCGGCAAGGTTGGCATGTTGATTTGCGGCGAGAATACAAACCCACTGGCCCGCTTCGCGTTGATGGCACAGGGTGAGCAATTGCACATCTCATCCTATCCCCCAACCTGGCCAACACGGGAGCCAAGCGATATAGGTCGCTACGACCTTGCCAATGCAATCCGCGTTCGAGCAGGTGCGCATGCATTCGAAGCGAAGGTCTTCAATTTGGTTTCAGCGGCCCATCTTGACCACTCAATCGAGAAGGCAATTGCTCCACTAGGCAAGGACGCCGTACGCATTCTCATGGAAACACCGGCTGGGGTATCAATGATCCTCGGGCCCCAGGCTGAACAGATCGGCGAAGAACTCTCTTCAAATGAGGGTTTGCTCTACGCAGATATCGACCTGTCTCAAGCTGTCGAGCCTAAACAGTTCCATGACGTCGTCGGATATTACAATAGGTTCGACATATTCCGTATGTCCGTCGACAATGACCGGCGTGACCCGATCGCCATTAAGGATCAGCACGTGAGTCGCAACTATTCCTTCGAAGATATCGAAAGGCTTCACAAATCGGCTGAGACGCCGTTGCGAGCAGTGTCCAATTCATAGGGAACAGCTTGAGGTGTTCGAGAATATTGAACCGCGCCCACCCTATTGGCTCTGCCGCACTGATTGGACCGAGGACATTGCGGCATGTTCAACTGGAACGACGTTGTACATTTTCTGGCGCTAGCCAGGCAGAGAAATCTCGCCTCGGCAGGCAAGCGGCTTAATGTCGACGATACGACCGTAGGTCGACGCGTTCGCGAACTTGAAGCCAGTTTGAAAACGAAATTGTTTGCCCGCACCAAGTCTGGGTTTACTTTGACGGACGCCGGCCGACGCCTCCTGGTTCATGCTGAGGCAATGGAAACGTATGCTCGAGAAATTTCTGCGGATTTCAGCAGCTCCGGCAACGAGCTATCAGGCACCGTCCGGGTGGGTACGATGGAGGCTTTTGGCAGTCTCTATCTCGCGGGTCATTTATCGAAACTGTATCAAACCCAACCGGACATAACTGTGGAGCTGGTTACTGCATCCAACTGGATAAATTTAACCAAGCGAGAGGCTGATCTGCTGATCAGCTTTCCAAGACCCAATGGTCATCGTCTGATCTGCAAAAGGATCGGCGAATTTCAACTGAGGTTCTATGCGACGCCTGGATACATAGATACTTTTGGCGAGCCAAAAAGCTTTCCGCAACTCGAAAAGCACCGCTTCGTCGACTACATACCCGACCTTGTCCAGATACAGGCAGTCCGCTGGTTGTCCGACATTCTTCGAGAGCCAAATGTAGTGTTCCGGTCGTCAAGCCTTGTGGCGCAATATCATGCTGTTCTTGCAGGGCAAGGTATCGGCATGTTGCCATCCTTTATCGCAGCCCGAGACCATCGGCTTAAACCAATTCTGGGAAGGACCGTATCTGCTAAACGGGATTTCTGGCTCTCTCTGCATGAAGAACTGGCACATGTCGGACGGGTGCTCGAAGTCGAGCGGTTCCTGACCAATCTCATTCAAAATGATCAACCGTTTCTTACGGGTAAGACGCCTTGGCCGATCGAATAACGGAAAATCTGACATGACTGGAAAACTTGAAATTGGCTTCTTGCTATTTCCGAACTTGACCCAGCTCGATCTGACTGGGCCATACGAGGTGTTTGGTAGATTGCCAGGGGGACGGGTTCACTTGGCCTGGAAAACGCTTGAGCCCGTAATTGGCGACACTGGCATGGCCATAATGCCAAATACGACTCTGGACGAATGCCCGCAGCTCGACGTGATCTGCGTCCCGGGTGGGCCCGGCGTCAATCCGTTGCTGAACGATGATGCAGTGCTCGGGTTCCTCTCACGTCAGGCGTCACAGGCTCAATTCATCACCTCCGTATGCACGGGTGCGCTTGTGCTTGGCGCCGCAGGTTTACTTGAGGGCTATAAGGCAGCGACCCATTGGGCGTCGATGCATTTTCTCAAGGAGTTTGGTGCGATTGCCACGCATGCCCGTGTTGTGGCCGATCGCAACCGCATCACCGGAGGCGGCGTAACAGCCGGAATTGATTTCGGTCTAGTTGTCGCCGCCCGACTAGCGGACGAAAACGTCGCTCAGAGAATTCAACTTTACCTGGAATACAATCCAGCACCGCCGTTTCCTGCAGGTAACCCCGACACTGCGCCGACCGAGGTTCTCTCGGCATTCAATGCAGCAGCCAACTCTATGCTAGAGGAGCGAGCACTGGCTGTGAAACGCGCTAGCACACGTCTTGCGCGAAGTGGAAGCACATAAATGCAGGTAAGCGCTGCAGATGTAATTCGGGAAGCTTTGGAAGACGAGATCGCTAGTGGCCACTTGGCACCTGGTGTTCGTCTCGATGAGTTGTCGCTAGCGGATTGTTTCGGAGTTTCACGGACTCCGGTACGAGAGGCACTGCGCATGCTGTCGGCATCTGAACTTGTGGAATTGAAGCGTGGCAGAAGCGCTGTTGTGGCCACACTTGGCATGGTCCGGCTTTTCGAGCTTTTCGAAGCAATGTCGGAGCTGGAGGGCGTGTGTGGTCGTCTGGCAGCTCGTCGACTTACAGACGAAGCGCAAGCGGCACTGCTCACACAACATGGGAAATGCCGTAAAGCGGCTGCCGCTCAAGATGCTGAGAAATACTATCGGGAGAACGCCGTCTTCCATTCGCTGATCGACTCAGCTGCACATAACCGCTTTCTTGCCGACGAATTACAGCAGCTGCGCCGCCGGCTGCGTCCCTATCGGAGGCTGCAGCTCCGCTCGAAGGGACGAATTGCTGAATCCTTTGCTGAGCATGAAGTCATAGTAAAAGCGATTGTCGATGGTGACGGGGAGGCTGCGGCACGAGCTTTCAGACAGCACGTCTCAGTTCAGGGACACAGATTTGCAGATTGGGTGGCCAGACTGGACACGACCTTCACCTGATGTGGTTTCAATTGGGTACTGTGAACGACCACCGGCTAAAGCCGGTGGCTTCAGGTTACGGCTCAAAGCTGGACCGGTCCGCACCACGGCGGACTATACGACCTTGAAATCGTCGTCAGGCTCGGGCGGCTTCTGGTTCTTGATGTAATCCATCCACATTTCATCGGTCACGTTTCCACTTGACGACACCCAATAGCCCCCGGGGCGGTTCAAAAAGTCTCGTATCGGGGATGTTCTCAAAGTGATCTCGCACTTTCCGGCTTAAGGATGTGAGCCGCTTCACCAGCACGTGGGTGGGACCAAACCCAAAACGACATCAGCAAGGCTTTTACGTGGGCCTGAACTCCCAAGGTGACCGCCAATTCCAGCGACGTTTTGGCTGGGATTAGGCAAAAACACAGGGAATTCACTCCAAACTTGCAACAAGACCGGTAACTAGTTATATGACTGACCAGTCAGTCATTAACTAGGTCGACCGGAAATGGTGCGCCAAGTCAGGACATCCAAAACCACCAGACGCAGCGGCGCAAAAAAGGCCGCGCGACCTGAAACGACGTCGCCGGCGACAAAATCGGCGCGCAAGTCGCCGCCTGCCAAATCCAAGTCCGGACCAGGCAGAAAAACCCGCACGTCTAAGAGCACAAGCACACCTGCCCCTTCCGTTACCGCAGATGCCGCATCTGACAGAAAACACCAGGCCAGACGAAGCACAACGCGAAGCAAGCCTCCCGGCAGGCCAAAACAATCGCTTGCAGATGCCGATGCCAAGCGCGAGCGGATTATGAGGGCGGCTCTGCTGGTCTTTTCCCAGCGCGGCTTCGAAGCGGCACGGCTTGATGAGGTCGCACGCAAAGCCGGTGTCGCGAAAGGCACCCTCTATCTTTACTACCCAAACAAACAGGCAATGTTCGAGGCGCTTATTCGTTCGGCCGCCGAACCAATTCTTGCTGACATTTCCAACATCGCTCAGCAAATGCCGCAGTCAACCGACGAGCTGCTCGCGAAGGTCTTTTCGCTGTTTCAACGCGAAATCCTCGCAACAGATCGAAAACTTATTTTTCGCCTGATCATAGCGGAAGGTCCGCGCTTTCCATCCCTGGCGCGGTTCTATCATCGTGAGGTGATCACACGCGTAATGGCCTCACTACAAAGCATTGCAAGTATACTCGATGGAGATGGACGGCTCGCGAGCACGGATCTGCAGCGATATCCACAACTCATAGCGGCGCCGCTCGTCCTGTCCGTGGTTTGGGACAGCCTCTTTGCAAAAATCGACCCACTGGATGTGGACGGCATGCTTGCTGCACACGCGGCCCTGATGACGACGGCGCGGCGTAGGAGACGCTCATGAAGAAACGCTTGGCCGCCGCATTGTTCATCATACTCGTCATCGCTGGCGCAAGTTGGACATGGACCAAATATGCCCACACGCCGCGTGAAATCGCCTGGCAGGGCTGGGTCGAGGGCAACTATTTATTTGTTGGTCCTGATGATCCAGGCCGCGTCACGGCGCTCAAAGTAGACAGGGGGCATAGTGTAAAGCGCGGCGAGCCTTTGTTCTCCGTCGAGAATGACCTTCAAGCAGCCGAACTGCGTCAGGCGGAAGCGGCATTGAGCGAGGCGGAGGCGCGGTTTGCTCGCGCAGAAGCTGCACAGCAGCGTCCTGAGGAGATCTTAGTTCTTGAAGCACAAAAGGAACGTTTGGAAGCGGCTTTGGACAAATCGCGGCCCGAATTGGCGCGCGCAAAGGATCTCGTAGCCAAGGGAATTTCCCCACAATCTCGCCTTGATGAAGCGGGGGCTGCCCTGGCCAGTGATGAAGCTGCTGTGGCGGCAGCGAAACGCCAGATCGAAGTCGCACGACTGAAGGCCAGAACTGAAGATATTGTGGCAGCCCGCGCTATCGTTGAACAAGCCAAGCAGCGTGTGGCGGCTGCGCGCGTAAGCCTCGATCGCCGGGCGATCGTCGCGCCTGCTGATGGTGTCGTGCAGGACATCTTCTATCGCCAGGGTGAAGTTGTAGCGGCTAGCCGGCCGGTTCTGTCACTCTTGCCGCCCGGCAACATGAAACTTCTCTTTTTTGTACCAGAGCCCCAACTGGTTCGGATGTCGCCGGGTCAAAAGATCGATGCAACATGCGACGGATGCACAAAGCCTATCTCAGCGACCATAACTTTTGTTTCGAGGGAAGCGGAGTTCACCCCGCCCGTCATCTTCAGCCGTGAAGAACGCAGCAAGCTTGTTTTTCGCATCGAAGCGCAACCTAACGATGGCGCCCAGTTGCACGTCGGTTTGCCTGTAACTGTCACACCTGCTGCCGAAGGCATCTCGCATGTCGGATCAAGAGAATAACAGCAGTGACATCGCAATTCAGGTCGAAGGATTGACAAAATCGTTCGGCGACAAGGTCGTTGTGCGCGATCTGTCCATGACAGTGCATCGCGGGCAAATCTATGGCTTCCTTGGACCGAACGGATCCGGAAAGACGACAACTATACGAATGTTATGCGGGCTTCTGACACCCGACAGCGGTCGCGGCACATGCCTTGGCTATGACATTCTGAAAGACAGCCGGCTCATCAAAGAGCGCGTCGGCTACATGACGCAGCGCTTCAGTCTCTATCAGGATCTCACCATCAAGGAAAATCTTGAGTTTGTTGCGCGTATCTACGGATTACGTTCGCCAACCCGTGCCGCCCGCGATGCTATTGACCGGCTGGGTCTCAATGGCCGCGAAAACCAGCTCGCTGGCGAACTTTCCGGAGGCTGGAAACAGAGGCTTGCGCTCGGTGCGTGCATTCTACCAAGTCCCGACTTGCTTCTTCTTGACGAACCGACGGCTGGTGTCGACCCCAAGGCCCGGCGTGACTTCTGGAATGAGATACATGCCCTGGCCGCTGACGGTTTGACCGTTCTGGTGTCAACGCACTACATGGACGAGGCTGAACGTTGCCACCAGATTGCCTACCTCGCGTACGGCAAGCTCTTGACTCACGGCAGTGTCGAAGACGTCATTCGCAAGGCTCGGTTGGAAACATGGACGGTAACAGCGCCTGATCTCCACGCGCTCGCAATTGAGCTTGAGAACACACCGGGCGTCGACATGGTCGCGCCGTTTGGCAACAGTTTGCATGTCTCGGGCCGAGACCGACAAGTGCTGGAGCGCACAGTTGAGAACTTCAAAAAGCGCGAAGGCCAGGTCTGGGAGCGGAGCGAACCTTCGCTGGAAGACGTGTTTATCGACCTTATGCAAGGCACCAGTGACAACTTCAGTGGGGCCGCACCGCGATGACAAATAGCTCAAAACGCGTAGGTTCCACTGGCTTTTCACGGTTTGTCGCGATGTTCGCCAAGGAGTTCATCCAACTCCGCAGAGATCGCGTGACGTTTGCCACAATGATCATCGTCCCCCTCATGCAGTTGCTGTTATTCGGCTTCGCCATTAACACCAACCCGCACAATCTCCCGACGGCCATTTTGTTGCAAGAGCATAACGACATTGGGCGCGCCATCGTGGCGGCATTGGAAAACACCAAATATTTCGAAGTGAGTCACATCGCGCAGTCATCCGCCGAGCTGGATCACTGGATCAAGTCGGGCGAAGTCCTTTTTGGAGTAGAGATACCCGCCAATTTCGCCCGTGACGTTCGGCGCGGTGATAACCCATCAATGTTGGTCGTGGCGGATGCCACGGACCCTGTTGCAGCCGGAACCGCATTGGGAGCTCTGGATGGCATAGTTAAAACAGCGCTTCGCGGCCTTCATGCCATTCCCCTGGATAACAGCTCAACGCCGCCTTTCACGATCAGCACACAGCGCCGCTATAATCCAGCAGGAGTTACATCACTCAACATCGTGCCTGGCCTTTTGGGCACGATACTGACCATGACGATGCTCATTTTCACGTCTTTGTCGGTTACCCGTGAAGTGGAACGAGGTACGATGGAGAGCTTGCTTGCAATGCCCATTGATCCCCTCCAGATCATGCTCGGTAAAATTACGCCTTACATTGTTGTTGGTTTCGCACAGGCAGCGATTATTCTTGTTGCCGGCGTCACGATATTCTCGGTTCCCGTTGATGGAAGTCTTGCCTTGCTCATCGTCATGACGATCCTGTTCGTCACGGCAACGCTTTCAGTTGGCTATACCTTCTCTACGATCGCCCGCAACCAATTGCAGGCCATCCAGATGTCTATGATGTTCTTCCTACCCAACATTCTACTCTCCGGCTTCATGTTCCCATTCTCGGGCATGCCAGGTTGGGCCCAAGTTATTGGCGAATTGCTGCCACTCACGCATTATCTGCGCATGGTCAGGGGCATTATGCTCAAAGGCGCCGACACAGGCGATCTGTCGACACAAATTGTCTGGCTTACAGCACTCATGCTCGCTTCAATGGCAATAGCTGTCACCCGCTTCCGGCGCACACTCGATTAACGCATGTCACTAAGGCAGCAAGCACTGTTAAATCGCATCTGCGTTGCCTAGAGCATTTTTCGACGATGTGGACGCCGGTTCGTCGAAGAAAATGCTATCAAACAAGAAGCTAGTGCGCCGATCCGATCCCATCGGAATGCGTTTTAGGGCCTGGAGCATGTTTGTCACGCCGAACCGCTCAACACTTCGGCTAAACATGCTCTCTTCATCTGGAGCATGTTTGTCACGCCGAACCGCTCAACACTTCGGCTAAACATGCTCTCTTCATCTGGAGCATGTTTGTCACGCCGAACCGCTCAACACTTCGGCTAAACATGCTCTAGGCTCTGCCGTCGTCCCCACTGATGGCGGTATAGGCATGCCATGTGCCGTGGCCCAGAATTGGAAATATTACAACAAGCCCAACCAACGCGGTTGTTACCGACAGCACAATGCCTGCGACAACGATTGCCGCCCAGGCAAGCGCCACTTTCAGGTTATGCGTCGTCATGACGAAGCTCAGCCCGAGTGCGGTCAGCGCGTCAGTCTTCTTCGCCGTCAGCATTGGCACGGAAAACGCGCTTATGGCGAAGGCAAAGGCGGCGAACAGGCCACCCACCGCACTGCCGACAATAATCAAGCCCCAGCCTTTCGGTGAGGAGAAGACGTTGAGCAATGCCTCGCCGGCACCTGGATACGGCGTCAATCCGAAGAATAGCGCGTAGAGCAGATCCGCCGCGCGCAGCCAGAACAACACCAATAAGCACAACAACAGCCCGGCATAAGCAAGCTGGGCCCCCGAGGCTGGGCGCACAAACAGCATGTCGCGCAGCGTGAACGGCTCACCTGCCGCACGCCGGCGGCTCTTTTCATAAAGGCCTACGGCGAAGAAAGGGCCAACGATGAGAAAGCCAGATATCGCCGGCAATGCAAGGTACAGAAGGTGAGCCATATTGAGCCCGACCATGACACCGTAGGAGAGAAGTACGAGGAGCAAACCGAATGCAATACTAGTCCATGATCGATCGCGGAAATCGTCCCAACCCGCAGCGAGCCAAGTGAAAGCGGTTGCCGCCGGCAGATGGCGCGCATAAGCAGATGGCGGGCGAGCCGGGGCGCGCAGGGCGGGTAATGGTTCAAGCATGGCGTTTCCTTTCAGCAATCACGCCGAGCCGGTAGTTGGCTGGTTCCCACCACTGCGCAGGCTGGCTGCGATTTGATCGCCACGACTACCAAATGCAAGTTCGCCGCAACGAACCCGGCAACGCAAAGTAGGGCACCGATAATTGCCAATCGCCTTTGAGCCGCTGGCGTCATTTGGTCCGCTCATTCTGCTTGCTGGCAAGTTGGGCCACGTACAAGGCGAGCAGGTTGATTTCCGCACTCGACAGCCGGTTGGACCAGGCCGGCATCACACCCTGACGTCCATGTGCGAGCGTGGTGAGCACCGTGTGGCGGTCCTGACCGTATATGACCGAGTGATCGGCAAGCGATGGAGCGCCATTTTCCAAGCCGCCGGTGGCGTCATCGCCGTGGCATGGTGCACAGTTGTCAGCAAACAATGCTGATGCTGGATCCTTCGCACTGGTTTTTCCCTGGGGCAGCGCAGTTACATAGTCGGCGAGCTTCTTGCGATCGGATCGCGATAGTGAATCGAAAGCCGGCATCTGCGCAAAGCGCGCATCATCATCTGTACTGTTTATGCCGACCGTAATTGTCTGCGCGATCTCCTTGGGTTCGCCGCTCCACAGCCAATAGGCATCGGCAAGATTGGGAAAACCCGGACCACCGGTGCCTTTCTGCCCGTGACATACCGCGCAGTTATCCTCAAACAAGCGCACAGCCGCCGGCATTGCCTTCGCCAGTAGCAGCTTGTCTGCGGCGAGTGCGGCAAAATCGGGCTTGTCAAAACGGCTCAACCAGGATTGGCGCGTCTTCTCTATCGCAACGAACCCGCTGATTGCCTCGCCTTCTTGCGTGAGGCCAAGTATGCCATGTGTGTAGCTTTTCCCTATCGGCCAGGCTGGCAGCAACACCCAGGCAATGACAGAGTAGATGAAGGTCAACATCAGGATTACGAGCACGAGGCGCGGAAACGGGGTGTTGAGTTCCCGAATGCCATTCCAGCGATGACCTGTGGTGTCGTAGCCGGTGACGGGATCGACTTCCTGGATGCCGTCCTTGAAGTCGACATCATCAGGCGAGACTGACCGTGAGCGATGCGTGGTCATGGGCCTTTATCCTGATCGGCCTGTGGAAGGATGGAACGCGCCGCATGGTCATAGGCCGCACGCCGACTCGGCCTGAAGGCAAGGATCACGACGACGATGAAGAATCCCATCATCCAGAAAAGGCCAAAGGTCTTGGCAATAGCGACGAGCGTGTCGTGACTCATTTCGGCTTCTCCGAAAGGATCTTGTAGGGTTCCTTGGTGCGCGTCCCGAGAGATTGCAGATAAGCGACTACGGCATCCATTTCCGTCAGCTTTTCAGGATTGCCGTCAAAGGCGCGAACCGCCACGTCCTTGCCGTAGCGCTTGGCAATTCCCTCGGCTTCGTCACTGTCGGGCTGGCTCTGCGCCAGAACATCCGTTTTGACGTTTTCCAACTGCGAGGTGTCGTAGGGCACGCCAAGACGATGCAGCGTCGAAACCTGTGCGGACAGGAGACTGGTATCGAGCTCCTCCATCAGCCAGGGATAAACCGGCATTATGGATGTCGGGACGACGTGACGCGGATTGATCAGATGCTTTACATGCCATGCGTCGGAATACTTGCGACCAACTCGCGCAAGATCGGGGCCTGTACGTTTCGAACCCCAAAGCATGGGATGGTCATAGGCGCTCTCGGCCGCCAGTGAGTATGGCCCATAGCGATCGATCTCGTCGGATAGCGAGCGGATCATCTGGCTGTGACACGCATAGCAGCCTTCACGGATATAGATTTGCCGTCCGGCAAGTTCGAGCGGTGCCAGCGGCCGCAAATCCTCGGGAACCTCGACCGTCTCCTTGATGGTAAACAACGGCGCGATCTCAACGATCCCACCTATTGATGCGGCAAAGATGATCGCCGCGACCAGCCCCATCGATACCTTCTCTAAATTGTAGTGCAGCTTCTGGATCGGGATCATGGCTCACTCCGCAGGCTGTGGCGACAATGGCCGGTCGATCGCCTCGACACCGCGGGGGGCAGCCCTTATCGTCGCAAGGCAATTAAAGGCGCACAAGACTGCACCCGCCAGGAACAGCGCACCGCCAATAGTTCGCAGCAGATAGTATGGCGCCATCGCTTCCACCGATTGCAGGAAGCTATAGGCCAACGAACCGTTCGACCCGTAAGTGCGCCACATCAAGCCTTGCGTAATGCCGGCATTCCACAAGGACACGACGTAGATCAAGGTCCCAGAAACGGCGAGCCAGAAGTGCCAGTCGATCGCGCGCGGCCAAGCCATTTGACTGCGATCGTAGAGGTTTGGAACGAGCGTATAGATGGCGCCGAAGATAATCATCGCCACCCAGCCCAGCGTCCCTGAGTGGACATGGCCCACGGTCCAGTCGGTATAGTGGCTCAGTGAATTGACCGGCCTGATGGCGAGGAACGAGCCTTCGAAGGTCGAGAGGCCGTAAAAAACCGCGGCGACGAACATGAAACGCAACGTCGCATCGTCGCGCACTTTGTGCCAAGCACCATTGAGCGTTGCGATGGCATTGCCGGCCGAGGCCCACGAGGGCACAAGCAGCATCACGGAGAATGTCATGCCCAGCGTCTGCACCCAATAAGGCAGCGCCGTGTAATGCAGGTGATGGGAGCCAACCCAGATATAGAAGAATACAATGCCCCAGAAGGCGACAATGGAAATCCGGTATGACCAGATCGGGCGGCCCGAGCGTACGGGCAGGAAGTAATACAGCATGCCCAGGAAGCCGGCCGTCAGGAAGAACGCCACGGCATTATGACCATACCACCATTGCACCATGGCATCCTGCACACCGCCCCATACCGGAAAGCTCTGGTCGGATGAAAAACTTACCGGCAAGGCAATGTTATTCACGATGTGAAGCATCGCGACAACGAGTATGAATGCCATGTAGTACCAGTTGGCGACATAGATGTGCGGTTCGTTGCGCCGTGCAAGCGTGCGCATGTAGAGCACGAAATAGGTGACCCATACGACCACCAGCAAGATGTCGGCGTACCAGGATGCCTCGGCGTATTCCTTCGATTGGGTGGAACCCATCAGGTAACCGGTTACGGCCCACACGCTGAACAAATTGTAGCCGATCATGATGAACCAGGGACTGACGGCATCGGCAAGCCGCGCGCGCGAGCTTCGCTGCACGACATAGAACGATGTCGCGATCAATGCATTGCCGGCGAAGCCGAAGATGATGCCCGTGGTGTGGACCGGTCTCAGGCGCCCGAAAGTGGTCCAAGGAGCGGCTGGGGTTGCTTCGGGCCAATAAAGCAATGCGGCAACCCAAACGCCAACGGCCATTCCAATAACGGCCCAGATGAGCGTCATCACGATGCCGAAGCGTATTGGTGCATCATAGTAGTGATAAATGCGATCTGCTGGCGGTTCGGGATCGGAAACCGATCCAGAAAATGCAAATATCAGCGCAATTCCCAGCACCAGCGCCATGGAGCCATGCACGGCCATCACGCCGTAACCAGCCGATGCCGCCATCACCAATCCAACGAGTGCCAAAAGTACAGAAAGAAGAAGTCCAACCTGACGCTCGACCACGCTCAAAGTTGCGATCATCTCAATCCGCCTTTCCTCAACCTGCAGTCTCTGGCACCGGCAAAGCAATATCGGCGCGTGTGGATAGGTCCAGATCTGCGATGAAACTTGCCTTGGCGCGGTGCAACCGCGAGATCAACCGCCAGCAGCTCTCAAGCGTACGGCGTGCGCGTGCGCGTGCCCCTGCCATGCACGCGACCAGACTTTGTCCCTCTGCGAGCAGCAATATGATCTGCCCCCACCGAATGTCCTGGAGAGACGCACGCAACGCAGCACCGCCATCAGTGCCACCAGCGCCACGCCGAGTTTCCACCATTCCACCATGCGAAAGTTGCTGCATGATCTTCGCCAAATAATTGCGAGAAAGTCCAAGTTCATTGGACAAATCTGTCTTCGAATAAGCTTTTCCTGGTGTGCTGGCCATGCGCATCAACAAGCGCAAGCCCTAGTCGGTAAAATGCCTCAGTCGCAAAAGTTACGGGTCACCGACCCTAATAGGTATTTACAATGCATATTATGGAACGTAGCTTAAAAAGCAAGATACCGTTGAGCCAGGAGGAAACTGCGAAGACCGAATTGAAGGAAACCGGCAGTGCTAGAGCGCATTCCGATCCCATGGACTCGGATCGGCGCTCTAGCTTGTTGTTTAGTCGCATTTTCTGCGACGAACCGGTGTCCACTTCGTCGGAAAATGCTCTAACTTTGTTGCCAACGTGAACCTCGCAAGGCTCGCGCGGCAGGTAACAAAGGGAGAGGGAGAGGTGTGTCATCAAACTCGCCACGGAAAATGCCGCCGAACTGACGCAGTTCAAAGAAACCTGTTGTCATGCGATGCATCGAAAATAGTTCGCTACGTTGATGCTTCTCGCCGACAAGGTGTGAAGTCGATGCGCCGAGCTGTGGCTGGCCTGCAAGCTCCAATGACCGCGATGCGCGAAGACCATGATGATCACACCGGCGAAGTTGCTATCATCAAGAAATTAACCGACAACCTCACTCAGCCCGACGGAGGGCGTGCGACCTGGACGCGACTCTACTTCGGCTTGAACGACTTCATTACCGATCTTGATGAGCATATTCGCGTTGGAAATGACGTTCTTTTTTCCGCAGTTTGAAACACCAGCCGTCAGCAACGCTTAATCCAAGTACATGACCGGTTGGGTTTGCGCGCACGACCGCCCGACTGACGCGACCGCCAAAGTGTCCGTTGACGCAAACAGTGATGCATCCGATGCCAATGTCGATGCCGATCGCCTTCAATGACTTGGGATGGTGGGCGGTGAGAGGGTCGAACTCCCGACATCCTCGGTGTAAACGAGGCGCTCTACCACTGAGCTAACCGCCCGTATATGGCCCGTCATAGGGCCAGCGCCTTCGATCGGCAAGCCCCTTTTTTGCTTCCGGCTTGATCAGCTCAATCACACCAGAAACACCAGGAGCGGCCGCCCTGCAACGTGTGTTCCACACGTTTCGCGAGAACGCACGTCCTGGCCAACGATGTTACCCCAATAGTTATAGAGCAGCAGCAGCAGTTCACGTGCTTCCTTGAGGGCTGCGACCCATTAGCAATGGGTAGTAACAAGAATGGCGATGGGCCACGTTTGAGCGGCGCACCGGCTGGCTGAGTTGCATAGTAGATTGCCACGCGCCCTGGGCCTCATCTCCCATCACGCAGGCACGCTATCCCACAATGCTCCAAACGAACAAGCGCGTCTGGCATCCGCCAACGCGCTTGTCCTTCATAGTTTGCCCGCGCACACGCCCGTGCGCTGCACATCAACCGTTCAGCAGTTCTTTTAGGCCCTTGGCGGCGGTGAACTTCGGAGCCTTGGATGCCGGGATCTGCATGGTCTTGCCGGTGAGCGGGTTGCGGCCTTCACGTGCCTTCCTGTCGGCAACCTTGAAGGTTCCGAAATCTGGAAGACGCACTTCCTTGCCATCCTTCAAAGCCCCTTTGATACCGTCGACCACGGCATCGACAACCTGTCCAGCCCGTTCCTTGGTCATATCAAGTTCCTTGGCGACGGTGTCGATCAGATCCTTCTTGCTCATTGATTTGTCCTCTCATGTGTATTTTGGTTCAGCACATAAGCGGAGCAATGCATTCTCCATTGCTTGCTCATGTACGGTGATTTCAATCGTCGGCAGCCTGCATGGACAGGCTGAGACGCGAGCGCTGCATGCTGGCCAAATCAGGCACCGGCACGGTCGCCGCATACCCAATTGCGCTTTACGGCTGTCGCATGGCGAGTGATGCCATCCGATCCGGGCCTACACCAAACTTGGAAAAACCCAACCGACGGGGAATGGCTGACGCCATAACGGCTGCACAGAAGCGCTGAATACCGGTTCGCGTCAAGCGGAAAATCGCCAATTTCCGGGCTTAACCGCACTTGGAGAACAGTCAAGCCGCACATTCAGCGAATAAAAACAGTACCCTTGCGGAGTTTTTCCGCAAGGGTACCATTTCATGGCTTTGAATACCGTTCAACGCCTAATGTGCGGTCAAACGGCCATCCTTGTCGTCTCCGTCACCGGTGACGGCCACCGCTTGTGCCTCCTCGTCCCAATCGATTGGGTCGGGAACACGAACCAGAGCCGCCTTCAGAACCTCCTCAAGCCGCGAGACGGGCACGATATCGAGCTTGTTCTTAACCTCATCGGGTATTTCGGTGAGATCCTTGACGTTCTCTTCAGGGATGCAGACCGTTGTTATGCCACCACGAAGGGCTGCAAGCAGCTTCTCCTTGAGACCGCCAATCGGAAGCACGCGCCCACGCAACGTGATCTCGCCTGTCATGGCGACATCCTTGCGCACCGGTATCTGTGTGAGCACCGAAACGATCGCCGTCACCATCGCAATACCCGCAGATGGGCCGTCTTTCGGCGTTGCACCTTCCGGCACGTGAACGTGGATGTCGTACTTTTCAAACAGGGTTGGCGCTATGCCGAAATCAACCGAACGCGAACGCACGTAGGCATTGGCCGCCTGGATCGATTCCTTCATGACGTCACGCAAGTTGCCCGTTACCGACATCTTGCCCTTGCCCGGCATGCGGATACCTTCGATCGTCAGCAGCTCGCCGCCAACCTCGGTCCAAGCCAGTCCGGTGACGATACCGATCTGATCCTCGGTCTCCGCCTGACCGTAGCGGTACTTGGGCACGCCGAGATAATCAGCCAGATTGTCGATACTGACCGTCACTGACTTGTTCGACGACGTGAGGATTTCTTTCACTGCCTTGCGGGCGAGTTTTGCAATCTCACGCTCAAGCGAACGCACACCAGCTTCGCGCGTGTAAACCCGGATCAGTTGCTGCAACGCGTCGTCCTCGATGACAAGTTCCTTGTCATCAAGGCCATGCGCCTGCGTCTGCTCAGGGATCAGATGCCGCTTGGCAATCTCGATCTTCTCGTTCTCCGTGTAGCCGGCGAGGCGGATGATCTCCATGCGATCCATGAGTGGCGCTGGAATATTGAGCGTATTCGCAGTCGTGACGAACATTACATTCGAGAGATCGTAGTCGACCTCAAGGTAATGATCGTTGAACGTTGCGTTTTGCTCAGGATCCAGCACCTCCAGCAGCGCCGAAGACGGATCGCCGCGGAAGTCCGATCCCATCTTGTCGATCTCGTCCAACAAGAACAACGGATTGACCCGCTTGGTCTTCTTCATTGACTGAATCACCTTGCCCGGCATCGAGCCGATGTAGGTGCGTCGGTGACCACGGATCTCGGCTTCGTCGCGCACGCCACCAAGGCTCATGCGCACGAATTCGCGACCCGTTGCGTTAGCAATGGATTTGCCAAGCGACGTTTTACCAACACCAGGAGGCCCGACGAGGCAAAGGATCGGCCCCTTGAGCTTGTTGGTGCGGTTCTGAACGGCCAGGTATTCCACGATCCGCTCTTTGACCTTCTCCAGGCCGTAGTGCTCCTTGTCGAGGATCTCCTCGGCTTCGGTAAGGTCCTTCTTGACCTTGCCCTTGACGCCCCACGGAATTGACAAGATCCAGTCGAGGTAATTGCGCACGACGGTGGCTTCGGCAGACATAGGGCTCATCTGCTTGAGCTTCTTGAGCTCGGCAAGAGCCTTGTCTCGCGCTTCCTTGCTGAGCTTGACCTGCTCGATCTTTTCTTCGAATTCGGCAATGTCATCGCGATCGTCAGTGTCGCCAAGCTCCTTCTGAATCGCCTTCATCTGCTCGTTGAGATAATACTCACGCTGCGTCTTCTCCATCTGCCGCTTGACGCGCGAGCGTATCTTCTTCTCGACCTGCAGCACCGAGATTTCGCTTTCCATCAGCGTGTAGACACGCTCAAGCCGCTTGGAGATCGTCGTTGTCTCCAAGACATCCTGTTTGTCGGAAATCTTGATCGCCAGGTGAGACGCAATCGTATCGGCAAGCTTCGAGTAGTCCTCGATCTGCGCAATGGTGCCCAGCACTTCCGGACTGATTTTCTTGTTCAGCTTGACGTAGTTCTCGAACTGAGAAACGGCCGAACGGGCGAGCGCTTCCAGCTCAGTCTTGGAGCCCATGTCTTCATCGACACGCTCAATTGAAGCCTCGAAGTAATCCTGGTTGTCGGTGTATTCCTTGATGCGCGCGCGCTGCGTGCCTTCGACCAGCACCTTGACGGTACCGTCGGGCAACTTCAGCAATTGCAACACGGAGGCAAGCGTACCCATCTCATAGATCGCATCGTTTGCAGGATCGTCATCGCCTGCGTTCTTTTGCGCCGTGAGAAGGATGTGCTTATCTGAACTCATCACCTCTTCGAGTGCGGCGATGGATTTCTCCCGCCCCACGAAAAGAGGAACGATCATGTAGGGGAACACCACGATGTCGCGCAGCGGCAGTACAGGATAGAGATCCGACTCGGCGGCCTGTTCGTGTGTTTTCTTTTCGTCGCTCATCTCATGACCCTTGATTGTCACGCTTTTGGAAAAAGCCCAGTCAGCGTCAGATAACCATTCCGCCTTCGCAAGCGTTTTTTTGCGTCATGCAAAGGAACCTCGCGAGGCAGACGGACTGAGGTATATAGACGGTAACTCACGGCGATCGGCGATTTGGGCATCCCACTCGCAAACGCCGCAACCGAACCAACACCTCCCGTGGAACAGATGGGGTACGCCTTGCAATGATCAAGGGCGCACCCACTCAATTGTTGTATCCGCCCGACCAGGATCGCCAAGCGTCTGACGGCTGGATGTCGCACCATGACGTTGCATCACGATGGAATTGCGGCCCGGTGCCGAGTCTCAGGTGTTCGGACACTCCGGCATGAGAGCACCACTCATGATGCGCTTGAGGTGCCTTTTTCCTCGGCGCGATCTGTGTAAATCCTGAGCGGCCGTGCCCCTCCTTCCACCACTTCGGGGCCGATGACGACTTCTTCGACACCTTTCAGCGTCGGCAAATCGAACATCGTGTCGAGCAAAATGGCCTCCATGATGGAGCGCAGGCCGCGGGCACCGGTTTTACGTTCAATCGCCTTGCGGGAGATCGCTTTCAATGCCTCCACCGTGATGGTGAGCTTGACGTCCTCCATTTCGAACATGCGCTGATATTGTTTTACAAGCGCGTTCTTGGGTTCTGAGAGAATCTGAACCAGTGCCTCCTCGTCCAGGTCCTCAAGCGTCGCAATGACCGGCATACGGCCGATGAATTCGGGGATCAGTCCGAATTTCAACAGATCCTCTGGCTCAACGTCACGCAAAACAGCACCGGTACGCCGCTCGTCAGGGGCACGAACCACCGCGCCAAAGCCGATCGAAGTGCCCTTGCCGCGGCTCGAAATGATCTTTTCAAGGCCGGCGAAAGCGCCACCGCAGATAAACAGGATGTTTGTCGTGTCGACCTGCAGGAATTCTTGTTGCGGATGCTTGCGGCCACCCTGCGGAGGTACCGACGCAATTGTGCCTTCCATGATCTTCAACAACGCCTGCTGCACACCTTCGCCAGACACGTCACGTGTGATCGAAGGGTTGTCAGACTTGCGTGAAATCTTATCGACCTCGTCGATGTAGACGATGCCGCGCTGCGCACGCTCAACATTGTAATCCGCGTTCTGCAACAGCTTGAGAATGATGTTTTCCACGTCTTCGCCGACATAACCAGCTTCGGTGAGTGTCGTCGCATCGGCCATCGTAAAGGGAACGTCGAGAATGCGCGCCAGCGTCTGAGCCAGAAGCGTCTTTCCGCAACCGGTGGGGCCAACCAGCAGAATGTTTGATTTCGCCAATTCAACATCGTTGGATTTGGCTGCGTGATTGAGGCGCTTGTAGTGGTTGTGAACCGCCACCGACAGAACGCGCTTGGCGTGTTCCTGCCCAATGACATAGTTGTCGAGCACCTGACAGATTTCCTGGGGCGTCGGCACGCCATCGCGTGACTTGACGAGCGTGTTCTTGTTTTCTTCCCGGATGATGTCCATGCACAGTTCAACACACTCGTCGCAAATGAACACGGTTGGACCGGCGATCAATTTACGAACTTCGTGCTGGCTCTTGCCGCAGAACGAGCAGTACAACGTGTTGTTTTCTTTGGGCATCTTCCGTCTCTCACCCGAGCTTATTGCGTTCAGCGTCCCCACGAAGCAACGCCACACCCGGCATTAGGCCCTGAAATGGGCCGCTCCACTTGCTTCCGCTCACGTTTTTTGCGGCGAACAGCCACCGCAGGGGTCCAAGAATCCATCTACCCTGATCTGAGCACGCTAGCGTCTACCAGATCAAGATTGGATTAACGCCTTCCGTGTGTCCCGGACGTGATTTTAACGGCAACGTGACCCGACAGGGACAAAACAAAAGACAGAGCCAGGCACGAACCGCGGCACATTGCCAGGACCTACCATGGGGAACGGACACGGAACGGTTTGCCTGTTCCGAACGCCAACGCATTGACCTGCCACAGCTTAGTTAGCTCATATATGGTCCCGCTTCGTTCCAATGTGAAGGCCCGTCAAACGCGCGTGCAAAATGGTCCGCGGTCAGACTTCAACAGCGCAGGCTTGCGAAATAGTCGCACCCACAACAACCCTCATCGCGCCTGGTAAAGCTCATTTCAATACTGGCTTTGCCGTGCACCGGTTCCAAGTCGGCTCAAGGGTGCGCGTTATCCAGATCCAGGAGCATTTTCCGATCCGTTGATGGAATAGGGTCGGTGCTCAATCTTCTTGTTTGATCGCATTTTCCGAGGAACCGGCGTCCACTTCCTCGGAAAATGCTCTAGAGATCCAGCTCCAGGTCTGCGTCAAGCCTGACGTTTAATCCTTGGATTTGTCGTCAGCAGCTTTACCGCCGGGAGCCAGCACAGCCTCGTCCCGCTTGGTCATGACACGATCAATGATCCCGAAGTCCTTGGCTTGTTCGGACGTCATGAAGTAGTCACGATCGAGTGTCCGCTCAATCGTTTCGTAAGGCTGGCCGGTATGGGTGACATAAACTTCGTTGAGCCGACGCTTCATCTTGATGATGTCTTCTGCGTGGCGCTCAATATCAGAGGCTTGTCCGGAAAAGCCGCCTGAGGGTTGATGCACCATGATGCGCGCGTTGGGCAAAGCAAAACGCATGTCTTTTTCACCTGCACACAGCAGCAGCGAACCCATCGACGCAGCCTGGCCAATGCACAGCGTCGCGACCGGCGGCTTGATGAACTGCATGGTGTCATAAATCGCCATGCCGCTCGTCACCACGCCGCCAGGCGAATTGATGTACATTGAGATTTCTTTTTTTGGATTCTCAGCTTCGAGAAACAGAAGCTGCATGCAGATCGAGGCTGCCATGTGATCCTCGACAGCGCCGGTTACAAAAATAATGCGTTCTTTCAGCATCCGCGAAGGCAGATCATAGCCGCGCTCGCCACGGTTGGTCTGCTCGACGACCATCGGCCAAAACGTGTTGGTCAGGGTATCGACGGGATCATACATGGCGTCTCTCTCCTCGCCGGCGCACCGGCGTTGCGGGCCTTGATTCGTGGCCCTACTTGCTCAATTTCATCTGCTGCCCGAACGCGGTATTTTGCGGGCGTGTTCACATCGTGCCGTGGAGCTCAAGCGCCTGGTTCGCTCGCTTCGTCCAAAGCCTTCAATAACTCTTCCTTGCTAACAGACTTTTCTGTCGGCTTTGCCTGTTCAAGGACGAAATCGACAACCTTGTCCTCAAACAACGGCGCCCTGAGCTGCGCCAAAGCACCCGGCGTCTTCTCGTAGTATTCGTAGACGAACTTTTCCTGCCCTGGATATTGGCGCGCCTGCTCAACCAATGCCGACCTCAGTTCATCCTGAGTGACTTGGATCTTGTTCTTATCGCCGATTTCACCGATCACGAGGCCAAGCCTGACACGGCGTTCTGCCAATTTGCGGTATTGCGCGCGCGCCTCTTCCTCGGTCTTGTCTTCATCGGCAAAGGACTTGTTTTCCCGCTTCATGCTGTCTTCGAGCTGCGCCCAGATGCTATCGAATTCACTGTCGACAAGGGAGGCTGGCAATTCAAACTCGTGCGCCTTTTCAAGTTCATCCAGAAGCTCACGCTTGATCTTCATGCGCGCGCCCTGCTGATATTCTTGAGATAACTGTTCTTTGATCGTGTCCTTGAGCTTGTCGACGCTTTCCATTCCCAGCGTCTTTGCAAATTCGTCATCGATCTCAGGCAGTTTTGGCGCGCCGACTTGCGCAACGATCACATCGAACTGCGCCTCTTTACCAGCCAGATGCTCGGCCTGATAGGCTTCGGGGAATGTCGCCGTCACGACCTTTTCATCGCCCGCCTTGAGCCCGACCATGCCTTCCTCGAATCCCGGGATGAAGCCACCCCGGCCAAGCACGACTTCGACACCCTTGCCATCACCGCCCGGGAACGGCTCACCATCGATCTTGCCGACGAAATCGATCGTGACCTTGTCGCCATCAGCGGCAACACGCCCCTCTTCCGTCTCGTATGTCGTGCCGCGCTTTACAAGATCGGCAAGCACCTCGTCGATCGCTTCGTCGGCTACTTCGACCACCAGTTGCTCAAGTTGCAGTTTGGAAAGATCCGCGATCGCAATTTCGGGCAACACCTCAAACGACATCGAGTAGGCAAGATCAGCTTCGCCGGAAATGACTTTCTCGATTTCCCCTTCGTCCTTGGGTAGATCGATGTCGGGCTGCATCGCGGGCCGTTCGTTGCGGTCTGTGATGGCTTTGGAGGACGTTTCACGCACCGTCTGCTCCAGGACTTCGGCCATCACCGAGCGTCCGTAGAGTTTCTTGATGTGCGCAATCGGCACCTTTCCCTTGCGGAAACCTTTAAGCTGAACGCGCCCCTTAATCTCATCGATCTTCTGGTTGAAGCGCTCTCCCAGCTCGGTCTGACCCACCGTGACCTTGAGCGTGCGCTTAAGGCCGTCATTATTCATCTCGGTGATTTGCATAGTGTCAAAAGCCTTCGATCAAACCCTTGTTGGACAGGACTACTGCCTGAAAAGCCGTGAGCCCTGCAAGCCTCACCAGGAGGCACGCATTGACCTGTTATCGCAAAGATGAAGCATTGGTGCGGGCGGAGGGACTTGAACCCCCACGGCCGAGGCCACCAGAACCTAAATCTGACGTGTCTACCAATTCCACCACGCCCGCCGCTGGCGCACCAAATTACGGACCGAACCCGGGTCGAACCGGATCGCCGCCGTACCCCTGAGCTAGGGAAATGCCTGTCCCCGGGGTGCTGCGCTCAACCAACAACTCTTGCTTCGCGAAACAAGTCTTGGGCGAACATATATCTGGCCTGCAGGGCGAAGATCAATCCCGGATTGCCCCACGCGCCGAAAGCCGCAGCGTCCTGAAGCACAGCAAAAAAGATGTACGCGGATTGAATAACGAAATGGCACGTCAGATGGGTAAACGGAGTATTGGAAATTTGAACGTTGCAGGTGGCGCCGTATCACCGTAGCGACAAAAACAGGCCAAGTGCAAAAACAACCAGTATTTCGGGGATAACCATCAGCGCATAGGGGATGTCCGGCATCGACAGCGAAGAGGGTTGGACATTACCCGCAATAAGCAAAATCGCGACTGATGCGACTGCAATCAGAAATTTTAACATCAGCCTGCTCCTCAATAACAATTACGCCCGGACCTATTTCACGGGTGTATTGGCAAGCATCCACCGCTGCACAACGCAAGGCTTGTGCCAGCAGCAGCACAATCCGATTGAAGCGCCCAAGACTTGCTCCCTGGAACGTAAAATGGCGACCGGCTATTCCCGGTCGCCATTAGCGAAAGTCTACTGGATGTCTTTTTCTGATACGACTGCAGTTGGCGCAGCGTCCCTTATTTGAACGGTTCGGGTTCCACATCGCAGCACCCGCCGCCGAAGTGATAGCGAAGACCAACCTTGATTTCATGGGCAGTCAGATCGTCCAGCGTAACCCTTGACCCCGTGCCCGAGCTCTCCGACGAAATCGATCCGGTATCGATATAGCGATAGCCAACGTCAAGGATCGCCCTATCGGTAAGTTGAATACCGACGCCGGCCATGAGTGACCAGGCAAATGCGAGATCATTATTGCCATTGATCTGCGTGGTGGCACCGGTGGCAAATGCGATATTGTCAAGTTCATGGTAAGCGGCGCCGATACCCGCCCCCACATAGGGAACGAAGCGCCCGAATTTACCAAGATCGTAGTAGGCATTGACCATCAGCGTGGTGGTCCTGAGCGAGGAGCTCATGGCATCCTGAGCGAGTGCGGGAGGCGGGTTAGCCGTAGAGCTACCGACAAGCGTGCCACCTTGATAAGCCGCTGTTACGCCGTCGAAATCACGACTACCGCGGAACCCGAGCATGACTTCCGCGCGCAACCCACGTGAGCCCGAACCGCAGCCTGCACCAATTTCCCCCAGCCATGTGTTTTCAAGGGACGCGTTGGCGATTGCACTTCCCATGGAACCGGTGGTGACCTCCCCGGCATCAATCACGCCATCCTGGTTGGTATCGCCATCGGCATAGCCATCTGCGGGATTGGTATCGGCATAGTCAAAAGTTTCGCCAAAAACCGGGAAAGACGCTCCAGGATCGGCAGACCAGGAATAACCGACGTCCGCACGCAGGTAGCATGGACCGGCTCCTGGCGACTGCATGACACGTGGCAAGGGCACGTACCCGTCCTTCGCTGAACCAGCGGCATATGGCCCAAGATCACCAGCCATTGCGCTGCTGGTGACGGTCAACGCGACGACTGCCAATGCAGCCGCAGCGGTTCCGGCGATGCGGAGTTGCGTCATTGAAATTTCCCTCATTTGGCAATCTTTGGAAGATTGCCCCCCGTGGCCTCATCGTGTTGAGGACGATAGTGCTACCTGTGATGTTAAGGGTGAGTTAAACGCCGCCCCGTTTTGGGACGCCGCATGCGCAAAGCCGTGGTACGCCGGTGTTTATGAAGACATTTTGGCACTGGTTACTGGTCTTGCGGGGGCGGCGGTGCGAGGCTAGTTTGACGCGTTTTTCGTCACCTTCGACATCTTCGACGTCCCGCACCTCCAATGGAAGAGGTTCGGCATCTAATCTGAACGACGGCCACAGAGGGGTGAAACTGTGCCATTTCACGAAAGCGTGGCGGACGCCGTTGGCGGAACGCCATTGATCAAACTGCGCCGTGCCAGCGAGGAAACCGGCTGCACGATCCTGGGCAAGGCTGAGTTCATGAACCCAGGTCAATCCGTCAAAGATCGCGCTGCCTTGTTCATCATCAAGGATGCCATCGCCAGCGGCAAGCTGGGTCCAGGCGGTACCATTGTGGAAGGCACGGCCGGAAATACCGGCATTGGCCTCACCGTGCTCGCCAACGCCATGGGCTTCAAAAGCGTCATCGTCATTCCCGAGACCCAGTCGCAGGAAAAAAAGGATACGCTTCGTCTTCTGGGCGCTGAACTCGTGGAGGTTCCTGCCGTCCCCTACAAAAACCCAGACAACTACGTGAAATACTCCGCCCGGTTGGCTGAAACCCTCGCCCAAAGCCTGGCCGCCGGTGCCGTCTGGGCAAACCAGTTCGACAACGTTGCAAACCGGCAGGCGCATATCGAAACGACGGCCGAAGAAATCTGGAGCCAGACTGATGGCAAGGTTGACGGATTTATTTGTGCAGTAGGTTCAGGGGGTACGCTTGGAGGCGTGTCACTCGGGCTCAAGGACAAAAACAAGAATATCGTCATCGGTATTGCAGACCCACCCGGAGCCGCGCTCTATAGCTTTTATTCAACAGGAAAGCTTGCCTCTGAAGGTTCATCAATAACCGAGGGTATCGGCCAGGGCCGCATCACGGCCAATCTGGAGGGGGTTACAGTCGATCGCGCCTACCGTGTTGAAGATCGAGAGGCGGTCCAGATGGTCTTCGATCTGCTTTCAAACGAAGGCTTCTGCCTGGGGCCTTCATCTGGTGTGAATGTCACCGGGGCTATTCGATTGGCAAAGGAACTGGGCCCAGGACATACCATCGTGACAATCCTGTGCGACCTTGGCTATCGCTACCAGTCAAAGCTCTTTAATCCCGAATTCCTCAAGTCCAAGGACCTGCCAGTGCCTGCCTGGCTTGCCGGAGAACCCTCCAGCCTGCCGACGGTCTATGCCCCACAACAGTCCAGTTGACGAACACGGCTAACGACGGCTACGCACGCAGATCAACACAATGCTGACGCTTTGCGATTAAGGCGGTTGAAGCCCGCGGGACCAAGCGATTTCAGCGTAAAAAGACCGGAGAACCGCACGTGCCCTTTAGCGCCACGAATTGGATCGTCGAGACGGATTGGCTGGCTCAGCATCTGGACGCACCAGACCTCGTCGTTTTCGATGCCTCCTGGCACCTTCCAGAGCTCAACCGCGATCCCAAGGCTGAGTTTGAAGCCGCACATATACCCGGTGCACTGTTTTTCGACATCGACGAACTGGTCGACGAAAAATCAGACCTGCCGCACATGTTGCCCTCGACGGTAAAGTTCGCCAGCCGAATGAAAAAGATGGGCGTGGGTGATGGCATGCGCATCGTGGTCTACGACGCCGATGGGCTTTATTCTGCAGCGCGCGCGTGGTGGACATTCCGCGTCATGGGGCATGATGACGTTGCGGTTTTGAACGGCGGCCTCAAGAAATGGACGTCGGAAAAACGGCCTGTTGAAGACGGCACTGCGCCACGCCGCTCAGAGCGTCACTACACCCCCCGCCTCAATGCCGATCTCATCCGCGATATTGACGATATGCGTGCACTGCTGCGCAATCCGACAGAACAAATCGTAGATGCGCGCTCACCGGGCCGCTTTGCAGGCACCGAACCTGAGCCTCGCGAGGGCTTGCGCGGCGGCCATATACCCGGATCGGTTTCGATTTATCACGAAGAGATAATTAACCCTGACGGCACGATAAAATCTCCTGAGGCGATCGCCAAGGTGTTTGCTGACGCGGGTATCGACCCACAAAAACATGTGGTGTCGACATGCGGCTCGGGCGTTACCGCTTCGGTACTGTGTCTGGGACTTGCCATTCTCGGCCAGACCAATGCCGCAGTTTACGATGGCAGTTGGGCGGAGTGGGGCAAGGACAACGGCCTTCCCGTTGAGACAGGCCCGGCATGATTTGTCGTTGTTAATGATGTTAAGCGAGCGCGGTTTGGCTGACGCCGCACCACTGCAAATTCCGGTGGCAAGGCGTAGTACAACGGAACCGAAACCAGTTTTTCTCGTTCGAACTAAGCGACTTCAGTCACAGTCTGGCAATCGGTATTTCGCTAAACATCGTTGAATGCGAATGTTCGCCTCCCCAGATACGGGGTGGCGTTAGAAATCGTCACTGAGCAAGGAGTTCCGTATCAGGAGAGCTCCACCAGGGCGTTGAGAAGATCATGCACAGGACAAATCGAGATGCAGATGACAGCGACCAGAATTCCCGATCATGTTCACCCCGAGCAAGCACATCAGTTCATGAAGAATGATGGTTTGATCCTGATCGATGTGCGTACCGAAGGCGAATGGATGCGCACGGGTGTTGCAGAAGGTGCGGTAACTTTGACCGCCTCGGGGCCCGAATTCCTTGACCATGTGCTGGATCTGACTGGCGGTGACAAGAACCGCCCCGTCGCTTTCATCTGTGCTTCGGGGGCGCGTTCAGCCCACGTACAACGCTTCATGCAGGCCAACGGCTTTACCCAGGCGGTGAATGTCGTCGAAGGCATGTCAGGCGGTTCGGGGCCCGGCTGGATACTTCGCGGCCTTCCAACGGTTTCCTATCATCACCGCCGTAGCTGATTTGGAGGCGGCGGGTTGCACTGCGTGCGGCAGGTGCCACCCTCAAACACTGCGCGGCACGAAGGCTATCAGGTCGCCGTGTGCTCGTGTGCCCCGCGACTTTCTCAGGCTGCTCAAAGACCGCCGAGAAACGTTTCGAGCTCCAGGCGCGCAGCAGCGGGCAACGCCCGGTAAAGCTCGCGCGCCGCAGCACCCTCGCCGCCATGCCAGAGTATCGCCTCACCGATCGTGCGCGCGCGCCCGTCATGCATCAGGCCGTCGATCTTTCCCGAAGCAATCTCCTTGAGCCGGACGCCAAGCCCCCATAAGGGCGCGGTACGCCACTCGCCCTTTGTAGCAAAAGTTTCCGTTCTGGCGGCATTAGCGACCGGCGCTTTGTTTGCGGTGCCGCCATCGGCAAGGTTGTGCCCCATGTCGTGCAGCAACAGGTCGGAGAATAGATAGACTGTCTTTTCGGAAAGATGCGGCGTTTGTGGAAGCATTGGCGTCTTGAAACTTGGGTGGTGGCAGGCAGGGCAGCCAAGTGCGGTAAACTGCGCGCAACCGCGTGCTAGAGCATCGGGCGATAAATCGGACTCATTCTGCCGAGGCGTATTTGTGGCAAGATCAAGTGGACCGTCGCAGCGCGTAGCGGCGCTACGTGCAAGACGGGACGCGCCGAGGTTGGCGCAAATCCGCTCGGCCCTTCGGGTTTGCGAGCGGCGGCCGCCCAGTGCGTCGTGCGATTTGTCCGTGACACCGCCACGCACTGCATCGCACTCCTTCTGGCTCGACCAGCCGCTCGACAAACAGAATTGATTTCGATTTTTCGCCCGATGCTCTAATTCCACACAGGTCAATTGAGCCGGAGGTGGCGCCAGCCCCTCAAGAAACGCTGCAACCAACGCAATTTCGTCTGCGCTGACCTCGTTGCCGGCTTTGGCAGACGACCCACCGCCCGGCGCGGAAAAGCAGGCTGCTTGCTTCAATGTGCAATCACCAGATTTGTCAGGTTTGTCAGGCGAGGACAGCCCCATGTCGAGGGCGAATGCATCCTCTGTTTGTGTCGCCAACGAAACAGCGCTCGCCTTCCAGCCAAAGCGCGCCAGCACTGGTTTACCGGTGTGCGCATCCACACTTCGCCCCACGCGGCCCGACACTCCATCATGGTCGCGATCATCCGGATCTGCGTTTGCGGCTATATCTGCTGCGGCGATGGCGGCGATCAGCCCAAGCCCCTCGATAGGCGGAACACGCCGCAGATGAATTTCAGTCTTTTCCGCCAGCGCTCCATAGCCCACGTCCGAAATTGTCGTAATGGGCTGACGCAGCACCACCTGGGTGCCATCATTGAGCCGAACTTGCCGCCGCTTCCATGTCACGACAGCACGCCCCTCCGGTAAAAAGCCGTCAATCGCATGGTCCTGCAATTGCCGCCCATAGACAGGGTCTGGGTCCTCGAACCTGATCACCCGAGCCTTTGAGACATTCCTGCCCCGGTCCTGCTCATCGGTGCGCGTCGCGGTTTTGTTATCCAATCCGTGACAGCCGTTACAGCTCGTTGCATTGTAAAGTGGACCCAACCCATCGGCCCCGTCCGAAACGTTGGGCGCTGGTATCCAATCTGCGTGGAAAATTGCAGATCCGGCCGCGAACCGCATCAGCGCAACTGGCGGCATGCCGTCGAGTGTTCTTTCAGTCTCCATTGGAAGCGGCGCAATGTCGCGAGCCGCAGCACGCATTTGAACGGGTTGAACCGATGCTTCAGGTTCTGCTGAGTTCTGTGCGAGGCTTGCGGTTGCGCCAATTGCCAATTGGAGCATAACCAAACTCGCAATTGCTCCAATACGCCAGATTATGGGTTGCAATACCACTGCTGGAATAAAACTGATTGTCCGTCGCGAAGTCATGTTTAGTGCCATATTATCTACGTCGCGAATTTCCCGAGCGTTTCTGGGTTGAAACATTCGTGACACATGGTTTTGTCATGCGCCTTGGTGCTATGATGCGTTGGTTTCGGACGAAGGGTGCGGGATCCCACCGCTCCCATCATGAGCCATGAAGCCCCAAAGGGCCGGTTTTTCTAATGAGCACATCTACCTCCGATCCACGCCGCTTCGTCGACAATCCACAGTTGCCCGGTAGCTCGCTGGTTCGCAGCGGACTCGTCACCATCACGCTTTGTGCCACGGGTCTGATGGTCTTCTGGATGGTCGTTAGTCTATTGAGCCACGGTCACCTGGCCGAGGTGGACGATGGACTCATCCGCTTGTTGCATAAAACCTCCAATCTGAGCGATCCAATTGGCCCCGACTGGTTCAAGGGCGCGATGCGTGACGTCACGGCTCTGGGCAGCAATACGATTCTGGCAATAATCACGTTGGGTGCCTCAACGCTGTTGCTGCTGATGAAAAGGGTCGGACCGGCTATTCTTTTGACAACCTCGATGGTTGTGGCCGCCATACTCAATTCCGGACTTAAAATGGCTTTCGCCCGAGCCCGCCCGCCCTATCTCTCGTCTTCCGTTAACGTTGAGACTGCGAGCTTTCCAAGCAGCCATGCAATGCTGTCGACCGTTCTCTACATCCTCCTGGCTGCCATTGCCGCGCGTGAATTCGTCGATCGACGCGTGGGAACGGCAATCATGCTGATGGGTGCCGGCGTGGCGGTAGCCGTTGGCGCATCACGCGTCTATCTGGGTGCCCACTGGCCAAGTGATGTTTTGGCCGGTTGGCTGCTGGGCGCACTCATCACCTTGGCCGCCTGGCACTTGTCCAGTACGCCGACGCCTCCACATTCTAAATCATAGAGTGACATGCCACCATGAGCTTTAAAGCAGGCTTTCAGTTTGGCGATTGCTCGTGCCAAGCCACAGGACAAAAACCATGTCGGAAGAAATGATTGGCCATAACACACGCGGTGCGGTGCTTCGGGTGGAGGCGCGCTTCTTCAATAGCCTGGCCAAATATTCGGGCACCCGCGGTGTCGTGCGCAAACTGGAACTTGAAGCGGGCACGACCGTGGGCGACATTATCCGCATGTTTTCATTGCCGCTCGACGACATTTACCTTGTCATGCGCAATGGACGCGACATCACGCCGGGGCTCTACAGGGGCGGCGTTGTCAATCAATCCGTCGTGCTGGATGACGGCGACGTCATCGCCTTCTCAGGGCCGGTCCCCTACAGCTATGGATACGGAGCACCGGTCGTTTAATTGCATGAAATTTATTAAATTCAAATATCAGTAGTTTTGCATATTTGAATTTAAGAGAAACCTTATCAACTTGCGCGCTGCATCGTCGCACAACGACATGAAACCGGCTATTTGCAATGCTTGGCTACATTCCGCGACAACAATGACTATTGTCATTCCTGCGTCAGACGATCGATAAAAGCAGGCAATCAAAAAAAGAGTTTTAAGCGCGGTGTCGCGGAGTAGACGCGAATAAGAACCGACCTTACGCGCGGGTCAGCGTATTCCCGATATTTGTTCTACTGCCAGCGAAAAGCCTGACACCCCTATGGATGGAGGGGACCATGTCCAGACCTATGGTTGATCACGTCGCCCAACGCGAACGGCGCCTTGATGCGCTAATTCAGCGGTTTGGGCTTGACCTGAGCCGGTTGACGCGCGCAGACCACGGCGCCGTATATGCCAAGGCAAAGTGGAACTGCGTCCGATGTAGGAACCCTTACGCCTGTATTGAATGGGACGAGATGCCTCGAACCGAAACCTCGGCGCAGCCGTTCAATTGCCCCAACAGTGAACTGGTATACTCATTCTTGAAGCTGCCGACGTGATCACGCGCTGACACGCCGCCACTGAGGTTGGGGTTTGCTGCATGCAGGAGAGCGTCACGCGCACTCCTGGGCGAGTGCACACTCTTGGCCAGAGCGCTAATCCGCTGCGCACTTCAGGTGAACGACCACCGGCTAAAGCCGGTGGCTTCAGGTTACGGCTCAAAGCCGGATCGGTCCGCCCTACGGCGGACTATACGACCTTGAAGTCATCGTCAGGCTCGGGCGGCTTCTGGTTCTTGATGTAATCCATCCACATTTCATCGGTCACGTTTCCACTTGATGACACCCAATAGCCCCGCGCCCACAAATGTTGCCCCCAGTAGCGCTTACGCAGGCTTTTGAACTCCGACAGAAGCTTGTGAGAGCTTTTGCCTTTCAGATACTGTACCGCACGGGAAACCGACAGGTTCGGCGGTATCGATACCAGCAAGTGGACATGATCCCGATTGATCGCACCGGCGTGGATTTGCATCTCGTGAGCACGTGCGATCTCCCGCACAAGCTCACGACAGCGAAGTCCCACATCGCCACCCAAAATCTCATAACGATACTTCGTCACCCAGACCAAATGATACTTGCAGTCCCATACCGTATGACTGCCACGTTTGTAGTTCTCCATCCCCGGATGCTACGCATCCTGTCGCCTGAAGGCGAGGGGTTTACCGATCCCCTATAAGAGACTCTAAACATGGACTTTGATTTCTGCCATGTTTTTCACGCCGAACCGCTGCGCACTTCAGCTAAACATGGTCTAAGTCCCGCAGAATGTTGCTGACACCACCTCCTCTGGAAGTGGTGGTTTTGTATAGAGATCCATACCGGGCTGCTCTTCAAACGGTCTCGAAAGAACTTCGACAAGTGTTTCGAATTTCGTGAGATCGCCATTGGTCTCTGCGGCTTTGATGGCCGCCTCAATGAGATGATTGCGCGGTATATAAAGCGGATTGGTGGCCAGCATCATTTCACGGCGCTTCATCACATCAAGCGCTTCATGCGCGCCACGCGCCCGCCAGGCATCAAGCCAGGCCGTCAGTCCTTCTGGATTGCCTGGGGCAAACATCTCGTGCAGTTCCGACAAATCGGCATCTTCAGCAACAGCATCACACAACCGGCGAAACGTCATTGTGAAATCAGCACCGGCTGCACGCATGAGACCAAGCAGTTGCGTTACCAATGCACCATCGTTCTCATCATCCTGAAGCAACCCGATCTTTCTTTTAAGTCCGCTGAAATAGACTTCTGAAAAAAACGTGGGAAACTTCTCCAATACAGCGGTTGCATCCGCCACGGCGGCATCCTCATCGGTGTTAATCAAAGGCAGCAACGTCTCGCCCAGCCGCGCCAGGTTCCATTGTGCGATCGAGGGCTGGCTGCCGTAGGCATATCGTCCGTGCTGATCGATGGAACTAAAGACCGTTGCGGGGTCGAATGCATCCATGAACGCACACGGACCGTAATCAATCGTCTCACCTGCGATAGACATATTATCGGTGTTCATGACGCCATGTATGAAACCAATGAGAAGCCATGACGCCACGAGCGCCGCCTGACGCGCGCTGATTTGTTCAAACAGCGCCATGTATGGCCGCTCGGCGCTTTTCAGTTCTGGATAAAACCGGTCGATCACGTGGTCGGCAAGTAGGCGCAACCCTTCGACGTCAGAACGCGCAGCGAAATACTGGAATGTGCCAACGCGAATGTGACCGCGCGCAACCCGCGTGAGCACCGCCCCAGGGAGCGGGCCATCGCGAAAAACATATTCACCAGTCATCACCGCCGCCAGCGACCGTGTCGTGGGGATACCCAGTGCCGCCATCGCTTCACTGACTATATACTCCCGCAATACAGGCCCGAGCGCTGCCCGGCCGTCCCCCATCCTCGAAAACCGTGTCGGCCCCGATCCCTTCAACTGTATATCCCAGCGCAAACCATCGCGCCCGACAACTTCACCAAGAAGGATCGCGCGCCCGTCACCCAACTGCGGTACGAAACCTCCAAACTGATGCCCGGCGTAGGCCATGGCGATCGGCTCCGCACCCTCGGGAACCTGGTTGCCCGACAGCATCGCAACGCCGGCCTTTGACGTCAGGGCGGCGACATCGAGACCGAGCATCTCCGCCAGGGCTTCATTCACCTTGATGAGCTGGGGATCCTTAACCGGTGTCGGCGCCAATCGTTCAAAAAAGCGATCCGGCAGCCGCTGATAGCTGTTGTCGAATGCAAAGCCCGGATCACCACCTGATTGTGATTGGCCAGCCCCGTCCATGTTTTCGCCTCCAATTTCGTCCCGGCAGAATGATCCCGATATATCGCACGGTGTTCTAGCCCGCCTTTCTCACGATGGTATGGCCGTCATCGCGCTGGCGCGGACGACCGCTGCGTCGGGCGGCTCAACCGTAGACCACCGCATCTAAGCGCGAACATTCGCAGCCACAAGATCAAGTGGCAGCCCGAGCCACCAACGCGAACCTGTGCAATAACCACACGCCATAGATGAAAGTATGCTAGTCACGCTGCTGAACCAACCCTGTGTGGAAACGCCCATAGACTTGCGATCATGCGGCAAACACAGCAACACGATAATTGAGAACACGGAATGAAAACCGATACGCCTCGCCCGATCAATCTTAAGGACTATAAACCACCGTCTTATCTGATCGACGAGGTTTCTCTGGATGTGCACCTTGATCCCAACCGCACCCGCGTTCACGCAACGCTCTCAATGCGGCCCAATCCCGGCATCAAAGCTGCGGGCCCGTTGCGCCTGGACGGAGAGCAAATCGAACTTGAACTCATCAGGCTCGACAACGTCGAACTGACACGCAAAAAAGATTACGTACTCAACGAATCCGGCTTGACGTTGAAGGCGCCGCCAAAAAAACCGTTCCGCCTGGAAATCGTCACGAACATAGACCCCGAAGCCAACAAGTCGCTGTCGGGCCTGTATCTATCGCGGGGCATCTACTGCACACAATGCGAAGCGCATGGCTTTCGCCGCATAACCTATTTTCTAGACAGGCCAGATGTCCTTTCAACCTACACCGTGCGCATAGAGGCAGACGCAGACGTGGCGCCAGTGCTGTTGTCGAATGGCAACCTTGTCGAACGAGGAACGTTGAAAAAATCAAATCGTAATTTCGCAGTCTGGCACGATCCACATCCCAAGCCCTGCTACTTGTTCGCACTCGTTGGTGGCGACCTGGCATCCATCAATTCGACCTTCAATACGTGCTCCGGGCGCAATGTCGAGCTGCGGGTCTATGTGGAGCACGGCAAGCAAGACCGCGCGGCGTGGGCGATGGATAGCCTCAAGCGCTCCATGGCGTGGGACGAGAAACGCTTCGGGCGTGAATACGACCTCGACATTTTCAACATTGTTGCAGTCTCAGATTTCAATATGGGAGCAATGGAAAACAAGGGTCTCAATATCTTCAACGACCGTTTGGTTCTGGCCTCACCTGAAACCGCGACAGATACAATTTTCGAGGCTATTGAAAGCGTCGTTGCCCATGAATACTTCCACAACTGGACCGGCAACCGCATCACCTGCCGTGATTGGTTTCAACTGTGCCTGAAGGAAGGGCTGACCGTCTACCGCGACCAGGAATTTTCTGGCGATGAACGCTCAAGAAGCGTGCAACGCATTACTGACGTCCGCCAGCTTCGCACGCACCAGTTCCCCGAGGACGCAGGCCCGCTCGCCCATCCCGTCCGCCCGTCCTCCTATATCGAGATCAACAACTTCTACACTGCAACGGTCTATGAGAAAGGCGCCGAACTCGTTCGCATGCTGGCAACAATTCTCGGAGAAAAGCAGTTTCGTGCAGGCATGGATTTGTATTTCGAGCGTCATGACGGGGACGCCGCCACAGTCGAGGATTTCATAGCTTGTTTCGCCGACGTTTCAGGTCGTGACCTTTCGCACTTCATGACCTGGTACGAGCAGGCCGGCACGCCTGAACTGGTATGCAAGCTGATACATGACAAACGCAGCAAGACGGCCACGTTGAACGTCGAACAGGTGCTGCCGGCAACACCAGGTCAAGCCCAGAAAAAGCCGCTACAGATTCCGCTGCGCCTGGGCCTCATCGGCCCTGAGGGCAATGACTTGGAGCTGGAGAGCGATGACTGCGAAATGATCCACAACGACATCGTCCTGGTAACAAAACGCTCTCAGTCGTTTCGCTTCAAGAACATCGCGGAGCGCCCGGTGCCCTCATTGCTGCGCGGCTTTTCAAGTCCGGTGAACCTGACGCTAGACATCTCCGACAGGGATCTTGAGTTCCTGATGGCCAACGACAGCGATCTATTCAACCGATGGCAGGCCGCCAACACGTATGCGACACGCAACATCATTCACATTGTCGATGCGCTCAAGAACGGCAAACGCAGCAGCCGCGGCGTCAGCTACGCCAGAGCGTTGGGTGCATCCATTACAGATGAAGCACTCGAGCCTGCCTACCGCGCGGAACTCTTGAAGCTTCCAAGCCAAGCCGATATCGCTCGCGAGATTGGACGAGGCGTCGATCCCGGCCTCATCTATCGTGCCCACCGGCAACTCTCCAAAGTGATTGCAAGAACTCTAACGGCGGAACTGAAAAAGCTCTACCGTACCATGTCGAGCACCGCACCGTTTGCTGCCGATGCCGACAGTGTCGGCCGCCGCGCGTTACGCAATGCCGTCTTGACACAACTTGTCACGAGCGGCCAGTCCAACAACATTGAACTGGCGCTGCGTCACTTCGATAATGCCAGGAATATGACTGATGAGGCGCATGCCTTGTACCTGCTGGCTGCGACATCAGGTGCTGCACGCGACAAGGCACTCGATCGCTTCTACAAACGGTGGAAGCACGATCATCTTGTCATCGACACCTGGTTCACTGCGCAGGCTATCGCGCCGTTGCCCTTGACCATCAAGCGCGTGAAGCAACTGGTCGAGCACCCATTGTTTTCAATCACGACACCAAACAAGGTGCGCGCCGTCGTTGGCAATTTCGCCACGTTGAACCCAGTGCAATTCAATCGCACGGATGGTGCGGGCTATGCGTTCGTTACCGAACAACTACTTGCCGTAGATCGCTTCAATCCGCAGATTTCCGCGCGCATTATCGGTGCCTTCAGAAGCTGGCGATCCCTCGAACCCACGCGCAGCCGGCAGGCAAAAAAGGCACTCACAAAAGTTGCTTCGACACCAAATATTTCAAAAGACATTTACGAGATGGTGACACGTATGCTTGATGGCTAAAAAAATATAATTACTTGTAATTGTTATGTTTTTTCGTTTTTTAAATCGTTTTTAAAGATGCCAATAATGGAAATAGAGACACACAATCATCTGAATAATATTTTCTTGACGGCCACAATTTAATCTCCCTCGACAAGTGAGTCGCGATTGGGCGACACTGATATTGCGATTCGCTTCGAGGGCAACGAAGCCGCGTCGTATGAGGGCGATAAAAGCAACGAGAATTCGTGGAGAAACTGGGATGGCGTGGACTTCGTCCGCCGGCCCACAGGGGGCGTGTGTGCTCGACGGTGGCGCGTCGAGCCAGAATGTTTGCAGGACGGGCAAAGCCGCCAGGCGCACCGTTTTCGGGCGCAGGGCGCGACCACTGGCACTGGCCGCCACGGCCCATTTGTGCGGATTTGCGGCCATCTCCCCCTTTGCTGCTGACGAGCCAATTATTGCGCTACCCGTGCTTATCGGATTGGTTGTCTCCTATTTCAGCCTTTCTCGCCTCCCCTCCCTACCTATTGCGCACGAGGCTAGAGAACAGTGTTTCAACGAGCCAACAGCGCGTGGCAAAGACCGTCCAATCAATGGCAATCAAACAACGCACGCAAGTCCAGTTCCACCCATAAAGCTGAAACCCACAGACATGCCGGACGACCTGCGCAGCGAGTTGATGGCGCGTGTCAGTCACGAGTTGCGCACGCCACTCAATGCTGTGGTGGGATTTTCAGATCTTATGGGCCATCAAATGTTCGGTCCGCTGGGTCATCCGCGCTATGAAGAGTATGTCAGCCACATTCGCGAAAGCAGTAAGAAGCTGTTGAAGTCCGCGGAAGATACGCTCGCGATGACTTCTCTTATCGCAAAATCTACCCATAGCAGTGATCGCGAAACCATGCTCCTGAGCGGGCTGGTACACGATGTAGGCCACTCGATCATCACGGACATGCACCGTGCGGGCATTGCAGTTGCAATCGATATCGACAGGGATATTGAGGTCAACGCACACCGCCGTGCATTGCGGCAGGCGCTGGTCAACGTATTGCACGAAGCAGCCAATCAGGCTGAAACAGGTGCCACCGTGTCGATTAGCGCCACAGCAGATCTCGATAAGGTGGCGTTCCTTATTACCGCTGATCGGATAGCGGAGCCAACCGTGGAGGTACAACGCTCCTTGCCGCTTTGCCTTGCGCGCACACTTCTCGAACTTGACGGGTGTAGCCTGTTTGAAAACCCAGCCCACTACGCGCCCTGGTCGGTGCTTCTCTCTCTCGACGGAGCAATCCAGCCTGATTTCTTCGCCAGCACCGCCAGGGCAGTGATGCACGCTTACTGAAACAGGGCACATCACAAATAGAGTTGGCCAACGTTAGAGCGTCGTGCGTTATATCGGGATCATTCTGCCGCGGCGAATTTGGTCCAAGATCTAGCCGGCCGGCGCCGGGCGTAGCGGTGTTACGATCAAGACGGACGGCGAAGGAATTGGGCCAAATTCGCCCGGCCCTTCGGGTTTCCATGCGGCGGCCGACCAGTGCGTCGAGCGATTTGTCCGTAGCAGAGCGTCGGCGAAACCGGCGATTTCCAGTCTGAACCCTATATTTTGATCAAGATTCGTCGTCGTGACGGCGATGCTTCTTTCGTTTCTGCAGCACCTGGCTTGCGAATGTTTTGCGCTCATCTGCGGTCATGCGCGCAACGAGTTCAGCAAAATCAGCCGACGACTGCTCCTTAACGCTCAGCCGTGCGCTGGTCATGCGCGCCAATGCCGCATCGAATGCCGCCTTATCGAATGGCTCGCGCATCATGATCTCGCGAACATCGCGGCGAAGTTGGCGAATGTTACGGCGTCCGACATGGACAGCCTCTCGCCAGGATTTCACCAGTTTACCCAATTCCTCACGGCGGGCCTGTGGGAGTTTATCCAAAAAGTTGCGCATACCATGCCGATGGTCGTCGTGACCATGGCGATGTGCCAGAATACGCCCGCCGACGACGCCAGCCACCAACATGTTCGTCATCAAGGAAAGCAACAGAATTCCGACGATCCAACGTGGTGTATTACCAAGGCTTCGACCCTTGTCATGGCGCCCATCGCCAGGAATGCCACTGCCAGAACCTTCCCGATCGCCCGTCATTAGAGCAATTCCTCTACGATCTGATCAAAACTTTCATCCCCCAATTCAAGCTGCTGCAATTCCAAACCGTCCCCGGCACCAGCCACTGCAACATCCTGTTGCATGGCCGGCCAAATGAGATCGCTATTGGACATTACAGTTGTTCCAGCAAGAATGCCGATTGCAAACGACGCCGCCAGCATGCCCAGCGATACAATCGGTCCGCGGCGTGCACCTAGCAGCGAGCTAAAAACAATACCCGTCATGGGCCTGTTGTTGCTGCTGCGAGCTTCATCAAGGTGACCGCGACTTGGATTGGCGGCAGGGCGCACGCTATCGGCATCCACGTCTTCGCCTGCCCAGCGCCCCTCTTTCTCGGCCATCACTGAAATTTGCGTGGTCAACGAGGCAAGCCGCGCCTCACCTAACCGCGGTGCATTTGCCACGATGCGATCGAGCGCCTGAGCGTGTGATACGCATGCAGCGGCTTCCTCATCGGTTTTGACCAACAAAACCATCTTTGCACGTTCGGCCGCCGGCCATCGCTCCGGATTGCCTCCATAAATGTCGACCAAGTATTGCAACCGCTCGATTTCCACTCGTATTTGCCTGGTCATCGCTCCACCACCAATCCAACCAATCTGGTTGCAAACTCCAAACAAAGAGTTGTCAGCCACCCTCACCCGCCGATACCAACGCCCGCCAATCCGGCTCAAGCAGCGTCTTCAACTTGCGCCGAGCCCGTGCGAGCAAGGATTCAACGGCTTCATCGGAGATATCCATGCTCGTTGCCACCTCACGTTGGCTTAGTCCCTCGAAATGAAACAGGGTCAGAGCCAAACGTTGGCGCTCGGGTAACTCCTGCAAGGCAAGATCAACGCGCGCCGCTAATTCTTCCCCTTCCAGGTCTTTCAATTGACTTGGTGCCTCGGGAACCTCCGGCACTTCGTCGGTAACCGTGACTCGCCGCTTCGACCTGATGCGGTCAATTGCAAGGTTTGAAACCACGCGACGCAGCCACGGACCGACACCGTTCTGGTCGATCTTCAATCCAGCCCCGAGACGCCACAACTTCAAGAACGCTTCCTGCGTGACGTCTTCGGCCTCGCTATCATCACCGAGCATGCGTCGCGCAATACCTGCAACAACGGCTACATGCCGGGAAACGAGAGCAGCAAAAGCTTCGCTGTCTCCGGCCGCCATTGCCGTAACAAGATCAGCGTCTGCCACCGCCTCCGCGGCACCATCCGATGGCGCAAAATTGAGACGTTGGCTCGCTTCCACGAACAGACGCATCCTCTGCATCATGCAGGCCCGCGCTCCGGGCACCGCCTCTTTTATTACCGTAACTCACGCGCCCCGAAACATTGGGCCTGAGGTCGAAGGCCGGGGTACGTGACGTCATTTTCACGCCAAACCTCCCCGGCCCCCGAGAGCGCGTTCACTTTTCATGGAATCGCGAACGCGCTCTATTTTCTTTTATTTTGAGCATGTTCTTCACGCCGAACCGCGTACACTTCGGCTGAACATGCTCTAGTTTTTGGACAATTACCCGTCGCGTACAACCCCAAGGCTATCGTAAGCGCCGTGCTTCATGTCCTGCCGTCAAAAACACCGAAGTCACTCTTTGTCAGATTCGGGGTCTGTTTCGGGGTCTGTTTCGTCGTCCGCATCCTGATCCTGGTGCTTGGTCCAACGGTCAGCCATTCCCGGAGGCAGGTCGGCGGCCGTGATCTTGCCATCACTATCGAGATCATTGTCAGCAAAGCGCTGCTTGGCGCGAGCGGTAAACTCATCGCTAGACACCTTGCCGTCACCGTCCTTATCGAGCACATGCAGCCTCTTTTTCTGCATCCATGCAACGCGCTCACCGACGCGGGCATTGAATTCATCGGCCGTGATTGCCCCATCACCGTTGCTATCGAGCATCGCAAAGCGCTCTGCACGCCAGGCTTGGCGCTTACCATGCATACCGTGGCCACGGTGCATGCCGTGCATTCCGGCCATGCCTTGCATGCCGCTCATACCGGACATACCGCCCATGCCCTGCATGCCGCTCATGCCGGACATACCGCCCATGCCTTGCATGCCGCTCATGCCGGACATACCGCCCATGCCCTGCATGCCGCTCATGCCGGACATACCGCCCATGCCCTGCATGCCGCTCATGCCGGACATACCGCCCATGCCCTGCATGCCTCGCATTCCGCGCATGCCATGGTGGTCGCCACCGTGACGACCGCCACGCATTCCATGGCGTCCGCGTTTGCCATGACGCGATGATGTGAATTCTTCTTTGGAAACTTTTCCATCGCCGTCAGCGTCAAGTCTTGCCATCATGATGCGCGCGCGGTGACCAAGCTTTGCAGCCTTTTTAGCTGTCAACTCGTTGCCATCGAGAAAGCCGTCGCTGTTCGTATCGGCCTTGCTGAATTTGTCCAACTTGGGCTTCAAGAACTCTTCGAGCGTCACATCGCCGTCGTTGTTGGTATCGAGGCGCTTCATCTTGCGCAACATGCCCATCTTGCCACCATGACCTTTGTGACCGTAGCCGTGGTGCTTGCCATGGTGGCCATGATGTCCGCCACCGTGCCAACCACCACCGTGACCCTTGCCATGATAGCCGGCCAGTGCGACGGCTGAAACCGCCCCTACCGATACAACAAGCGCTGCACCCAAAGCCAAGCCTTTGTATTTCATAAGAAACTCCTCATTGAAACGGACTGCTGCCCGTATGCGTCTGGGAGTTGAACGGGTAACGGCATCAATTTCCGTCGCCGATGCTTTGAAATATCCAAACTTTCTCACTGACGTGCAGTTCGCGAAGTGGACAAAATGTTGTCTAAGCGGAAAGCACCAAATCAAACGACCACATCGTTAAAAATCGCGTGAATTTGAGCAAGAGTATCAGATAACCTTGTCTCCAATGCCTGGAACGTCGGCGCATCACCGGCACGCATCAAAAGTTCTTTGAGGCCCTTGGGTGCAGCGTCCGGAGTGAACGGGCCATCAAGACACAGCCTCAGAATCTGAGTCAGATCGTGCACGAGCTCGGAAGCGGGAATGAGAACATCTGCATGCTCGGCAGCCAGGTAGCCATGTCTTGCAAGCTTGCGCAACGCAGCGGCGGTATTCTGATCCAGAACTTGCGGGTGTTCATGGGCTGCGACCAGTTGCAGAAATTGCGCGATGAATTCCATGTCGACAAGGCCACCGCGCACCTGCTTCAAGTCCCAGATGTTGTCGGTTCCTTTTTCTTTGGCAATGCGCTCGCGCATTTCACATACGTCGGCGGCCAATTTCGTGCGGTCTCTTGGCTGGCGGAGTGCGGCATCGATCGCTGCTTCGACTTTCGCGCGCAGCAACGGTGGGCCCGTAACGACCCTGGCACGCGTCAGCGCCATATGTTCCCACGTCCAGGCCTCTTTGTTTTGATAATTGATAAACGTATCCAATCGTGCCGCCAATGGACCGCTTTGTCCGGATGGTCGCAGGCGCATGTCGACTTCATAAAGAGTACCTTCCGCAGTTGGCGCTGACAGCGCTGTAATCAGACGCTGCGTCATGCGGGAGTAATATTGGCTCGGGGCCAGAGGCCGAGACCCGTCGGATTCGATTACGTCCTCATCGAAATCGTAGACCACGATCAGATCCAGGTCGGACGAGGCCGTCATCTCGTGACCACCCAGCTTGCCCATGGCCACCACCACCGCCCCGGCACCTGGAACGATTCCATGGTTGCGTGACAGCTCAAGCTCCACAAACCCCTGCAACGCACCAATGAGGCGTTCAGCCAATAACGCGTAGGCCCCTCCTGCCTGGCTAGCATTTATCGAGCCCGACAGCACGCGCACACCAATCAGGAACGCCTGCTCGCTGCCAACCACCCGCGCCCTGTCGAGGGCCTCCTGCACATCGCCCGCAATACCAATCTCATTGCTTATCACCTTGTCGAGTTCAGCCGCGCCAGGCAGCGCGCTGAATGTGCGAGGATCGATGACCGCGTCCAATAAGCGCCTGCGGCGCGACAGGATCTGAGCCAACCGTGGTGCCGTACCCATGATATCGGCAACCATTTTCAAAAGCCCAGGGTTGGCCTTCAACAATGCAAAGAGCTGCACGCCGGTCGGCAATTCCGAAAGAAAACGATCGAAGGTTGCAAACGCTCGATCAGGCTCGGCAGTATCGGCCAATGCGGTTACGAGGCGAGGCTGCACGTCTGTCAATCGCTCACGCGACCTGGCGGAACGAACAGCGGGGTAACGACCGGCATGCCAGCCGCGCACGGTTGCCAGAATGCTGGACGGCTGCGTGTAGCCCATCGCCAGCAGAGCTTCGACCGTGCCGGGATCGTCATCGCCTCCTGCAAAGACCATATTGCCGCCGGAAGGTGTGAGGTCGGGCATATCTTCAAACAGCGCCAGATAATGCGCCTGAACGTGCTCAAAAACAGGAAGCAGCTCTTTGGAGAAAGCCTCAAGGTCCTGATAGCCTGCAAACCGTGAAAATGCCTGGAGCGCATCATTGGCTTGCGGCAGGGAATGCGTCTGTTCGTCAGCGACCATTTGGATACGATGCTCGATGCGCCGCAGGTAAAGGTATGATCGCTCAAGATCCGCGCGCACGTTCTCCTTGATCCAGTCGCGCTCCACCAGGGCCCGCAACGCGGCCAACGTCGGCCGGATTCGCAATTCGCGCTGCCGCCCGCCTGCAATCAGTTGCTGGGTTTGGGTGAAGAACTCGATCTCACGGATACCACCCCGCCCGAGCTTGACGTTGTGCCCCGCGACGCCGACTTCACCAAGACCGCGGAATGCATGGATCTGGCGCTTCATGGCATGAATGTCTTCGATGGCGGCGAAATCGAGATGTTTGCGCCAGATGAAGGGTGTCAGTTCGGCTAAAAGCTGCTGTCCTGCGTCGCGATCGCCTGCCGCTGGACGGGCCTTGATAAGTGCCGCACGCTCCCAGTTTTGACCAAAGCTCTCGTAGTAATGCATCGCGGCATCTGTCGACAAAGCCACCTGGGTTGCACCGGGGTCAGGCCGCAGGCGCAGGTCGACACGGAACACATAGCCATCTGCTGTGCGTTCCTGCATCAGCTTCACAATGTTGCGCGTCAGGCGCACGAAAAAAGTCTGCGGCTCCAGGCCATCGCGCAATTTTGTGCGCGCCAAATCGTAAAACACGATCAGATCAATGTCGCTGGAGTAGTTGAGCTCACCAGCCCCATGCTTGCCCATGGCCAGGACAATATAGCCCGACCTGGCGGCCGCATCATCAGACCCATCAAGCCACTCGCCTTTTGCGTGGGCCTGACGAAACAGAAATCGAACACAAGCCTCCAGCGCCGCATCTGCGGTTGCAGTCAGCGCTCCCGTAACCGTCATGACCGGCCAGACACCGCCAAGATCAGCCAACGCTGTCAGAAGCGCGACACCGGACTTGAAAATTCGCAATGCTTTCATGACCTCTGGCAGGTTCGCTGCCGCAGCGGTCGCACGTTCCATCTCCTTCAGCAAAACCTGGAAACTGTTTTCGGGAGACTGGGAGAGAAACATTTGCAAGCGTGCGGTGTCGCGCAACAGCAACGCACGAAGATAGGGCGATCCAGCAAGCGTCCCCAGCAGCAATTCACGCACTGGTTCGCGTTCAATAAGCTCAGCGAGCGGTGCGAATTCCTCTTTGTCCGCGATTTCCTGTTGGAGTGCTTGCAACTCGGAATTTGCCTGCGCCGATTTCGCACCTATCGGCCACTCAACGATGCGCGCCGCCAGATCTGCACCTGAGGAGGCATCAAGAGGTTTACGCACAGGACGTTCCGTTGGTTCTTTGTCCTCCTTGCCGATGCCCAACCAACTGCCTGACATGCCTTTGCCTCCCAGATTTAGAGCGCATTGCGATCCGATGGAATCGGATCGGCGCTCTAGCTTTTTGTTTGGTCGCATTTTCTGCGACGAACCGGTGTCCACTTCGTCGGAAAATACTCTAGCTTCTTGTTTGGTCGCATTTTCTTCGACGAACCGGTGTCCACTTCGTCGGAAAATACTCTAGTGGCCTGTCGCGCCAAAATTGAAACATAGCCGCAACCACATACAATTTTGGCGCGACATGAAGGCCACTAGCAAAATCATTGGCTTAGTGTGGCGTTTATCGCGCTTTAGTTGATACACAGCGTGCCGCAACATCGATCAACCAAGGCGCGACGCCACACTCGTGCCGATCCCTATCGAATTGGCGCAGCTTATAGTGTGGCCACTGGCCTTACTGGTAAAGCCAGCACCGCGCGCAGGCCTGGCGCATTGTCTTCGAGCCTGAACGCCCCGCCGTGCAACCGCGCGACTGCCGCCACGAGACTGAGGCCCAGACCGGTTCCTGGACGAGACCGGCTCTGCTCCAATCGAACAAAGCGCTTCAAAACGCGTGCGCGGTCTTCTTCGCTGATACCGGGCCCATCGTCTGATACAGATATCTCAATTTCCTGCCTATCCACAGCCACGTTGACTTCGACACGTGTGGCGACACGATCTGACTTGATGCCATCAGGGCACCGCGAACAAACGCGGGCGGCATCAGGGCGTGCAACGGCGCCATACTTGATCGCATTGTCGATAAGGTTTGCCACTGCTTGTCCGACAAGATGCCGGTTTACCTGCACGATGTGCTGACCGGGTGTTGGCGCGACAAGTGTCAAACCTGCTTCTTCGGCCACCGGCTCGTACAATTCTGCTACATCGCCGACAAGCTGTACGATGTCGACGGGTTCGGTTTCCCCCTCAAGCGCACCCGCCTCCAGCCTGGCGATCAGCAACAATGCATTGAAGGTCTTGATAAGCTCATCGGCATCTTCGATCGTACCCTCAAGCCCAACGCGGCAGGCCTGCGTATCCTTTTCTCGCAGCGCCGCCTCGGCACGGTTACGCAGACGATTGAGCGGTGTTTTCAGATCGTGAGCGATATTGTCGGAAACTTCGCGAAGCCCGGTCATGAGTTGTTCGATACGGTCAAGCATGTGGTTCAGATTGTAGGCAACCGCGTCAATTTCATCGCCCGCATCACTGTGTGGAATGCGCCGGCTGAGATCGCCAGCCATGATGGAAGCGGCGGTGCGGTTGACGGCCTCCAGCCGGCCCAGCACAACCCGGCTCACCGCATAGCCTCCGGCTAGTCCGACGAGCGCCAATGCAGCCATGCCGATGAACGCAAAAAAGCGCATGCGTGACAGCGTGGCCTGCTCTGTCTCAATGTCCTGCCCGACAAGCAGATGTGCTCCATTATTCAACCCAACCATGACTGCCACGGCGCGGCGCGGACTTGAACCGACATTGCGCGCGCCACCACCTGGCGTGGAGCGCATATAGGTAAAAACCCCGCCGCCCGCCTTTCCCTGCATCTCAGGAGGCAGGTGATCGAGAGTTCCGGCGCGCTTCGTACCTGACGAATCCACTAGGAGATACAGTCTGTCCAGATCAACGGCCATGCGCTGCTCAACAGCCTGCGCGACTTCATCAAGACCCTCAGCCCTGGACCTGAGTGCCAATACGGCCGCATCGCTTTGCAGCCCACCCAACACATGCGAGGTCAATAACGCTTCTGATTGGCGGAACAAAACAAATGCAATAGCCGTGGCGATGACCACGAGCAACGCCAGGGCCGCAGCTACGATACGAAACGCGCTGCTCGAAAAAGGTCCACGTCCCTCTTCACGCATCGCCATCACGAATCATGTATCCCGCACCGCGCACAGTATGCAGTAATGGTGTTTCGAACCCCTTGTCGATTTTGGCTCTCAGTCGCGAAACATGCACATCGATCACGTTGGTTTGTGGATCGAAATGGTAGTCCCATACGTGTTCGAGCAGCATGGTGCGCGTGACCACCTGTCCGGCATTGCGCATCAGGTATTCCAACAGCCGGTATTCTCGTGGTTGCAATGTTATTGCTTCGCCTGCACGCATCACACGGTGTGCCAACCGATCCAGCACCAGATCTCCGACAACGTAGCGGGTTGCCTGTTCTTCGGGCGTGTGTCGACGTGCAAGGGATTCAATGCGCGCGAGAAGCTCGCTGTAGGCATATGGCTTCGTCAGATAGTCATCACCGCCCGCGCGCAGCCCTTTCACCCTGTCATCGACTTCGCCCAGCGCTGAAAGAAACAACACTGGCGTGCGGTCACCTTCCGCACGCAACTGCTTGACCAGGGAAAGACCGTCGAGCAGCGGAAGCATCCGGTCGATAATCAACACATCAAAGCCGCCTTCACGCGCCAGCGTCAATCCGCTCTCGCCATCGCTAGCGATCTCCGCTGCATGCCCGCTTTCCTTGAGGGATTTGTGCAGGAACCCGGCGGTCTCTCTGTCATCTTCGATAACCAGGACGCGCATATTGCTCCGCCATCAATTTCAAAATGCAAACAAACGATGTCATTGCCGGACGTTTTTTCAGGCCCGTCAAAGCCCGCCAACCGCGCCGGTGAAACTTGAAACTCCCGACCTCGCTTAGAAGGCTGCCCGCCAGAATAACGATCCCAATGCGATCCTCCAAGCACCAAGCCGCCCATCGGACAGGTCCGATGGACGGCTCGTGCCGGGGGGCAATCATGTCCGTGCACTTAGCTCTTCTTGAGTTGCAGTGCCACGAACCGCTTCTGCTGGCCGGAGCGCACGTGTAAGAGGACTGCACGGCGTCCCAGATCGCGCGCTTTCTTTACTCCCGCGATCACGTCATTTGCACTCTTCACTTCCTCGCCTTGTACTTCGAGGATTACATCACCGGCTTTCAGGCCCTTTTGGGCGGCATCCGATTCTGAATCAACTTCGGCAATTGCGACGCCATCAGTGATGTCACCTGTTCCTGCAGGAGCGAGCTTCAAGCCGAGTTGATCGAGATCTGTCGGCTGCTGGTCGACAGGCTTTCCGTCTTCGAGCCTTGCCAACGCTTCGGCTGAATTGGGGAACGTACCCAGCTTTACCTTGACCATTTTCTCGGCCGCGTTGCGCCATACCTTGACATCCACATTGGTGTCAGGCGCGTAGGCAGCGATCTTACGGGCAAGATCACGGCTATCATCGATTTTCACACCGTCAACAGCCAGAACTACGTCACGCGCTTCCAGACCGGATTTTTCAGCAGGACCGCCTGGGGTGATTTCGCTCACCAGCGCACCATTCGCCTTGTCCAGGCCGAGGCTCGCGGCAGTGTCGTCATCAACGTTTTGAATTTTGACGCCAAGCCAACCGCGGCTCACCTTGCCCTGGTTTTTGAGCTGCTCGATGACGGCCATCGCAGTCTTGGCGGGAACCGCGAACGCGATGCCAACGTTGCCACCCGAAGGGCTGAAGATCGCCGTGTTTACACCGATCACCTCGCCATCAAGGTTGAATGTGGGGCCACCTGAGTTGCCACGGTTAACAGCAGCATCGACCTGAAGAAAGTCATATGGACCAGAACCGATGTCGCGCGTCAGAGCCGAGACGATGCCTGCCGTAACAGTGCCACCAAGCCCGAACGGGTTACCTACCGCAATCACCCAATCGCCAACTCGAGCGGGGCGTTTGGTGAAATTGACGTGCTGGAATGATTTCTTGGCGCCCTTGATCTTGATAAGGGCCAGATCTGTCCGCGCATCCGTACCTACAAGCTCCGCTTCGAGCTTTTCTTGATCGTCGAAACTCACCTCAATCTTGGACGCACCATCGACGACGTGATTGTTGGTGACCACATAGCCGTCCTCTGAGATGACAAATCCCGAACCTTGCGCAAGCTGCGGCCTCTGGGGTTGCTGAGGTCCCTGGAACTCCTTGGGCAGGTTCTTGAAGAAATCCTTCAGCGGGTGATCATCGGGCAGATAAGGCAAGCCGCCGAATCGCCGACCACCTGGCGATTTCGAAGCAGTCTTTTCACCATTGGTGACCGAAATCGAGACAACCGCACCTTTAACCTTATCGACAATATCGGCGAACGTTAGCGGCGCACGGCCATATGGCGTCTGAACGCCACCTTCGGCTGGCGCCGGAGCCAACTGTGCTTCTGCTGGCAATGGTGCATTGAAAACCTGCCACGCCAAGGCGCCAGCGCCTAGCACACCTGCCGTCGCCAAGATGCGCCCAAAACGCGCGTTATGGCGCGGCGCACGGGCACTTGGCGCGGTATTTGCTGATTGAGCCTGTGACGGCGTGTGTTGCATAGCGATCAACCTCCTCTTGGATGGCCATTGGGCCGTTTGATCAAGCCTATAGCCAACCTGCCATTACGGCAGCCTTTCGGCCGCCTTAACGTTCTGTAATGAAGCGTTCATGAGGAGCCTGCGGGCGTGGCTTTGCTCAAACAAATCGAACATGCCAGCGTGACGCTGCAACACGCCGATGTTCCTACCGCGCGCGTAGAACAGCGGCAGAGCGTCTATGGCCGAAGATGGATCGCTGCCGGTTTGATCTTCCTTCTTCCAGTTGTGATGACAGCCCTACCCGCACCGGCGGGTGCAGCAGCCGGCCTGTTTAGGCATGCCATCGGCATGGAACAAACCATCATCTACAACATCGCTGTTTTCGGGGCTGACGATCGGCGTCCCTTGTCGGGACGACTAAACGGCCTCAGGTCGAGCATCGGCGTTCTAACAAACACAAGTTCAAAAGCTGTTTGCACTGCCTTTTGCGTGGCAACCGACATCATCGCCACAGCCGGCCATTGCATTTCGGGAACCGCTGACAACTCCAGACCTCGGGCCGAAGATTTCGTATTTCGCCTTGATCGTTCTCATGTTCGAGCCGTAGGCGTAAGCGGCGCTCAAAACGGCAACGCTTCTCTCAACATCCTGACTGGCACAGCGCGCCTGAACACCCATCCCCCCATTAACGCAACGTCGGACTGGGCGTTGCTGCGCCTTGCGGCAAACGCATGTCGCGCAGGCGGTCTGCCACTTTCAAAACTATCGGCCGGCGGCGTTCTCGAAAAGGCACGCCGCGGCGAGGTTTATCACGTTGCCTACCATCGCGACCTGCCACATTGGGAACCTGCGTCGGCGTTATCCTGCCACCTTCTATCGGAACCCGAAGCAGGCGATCCAAAGGAACTTGCGCATGATTTCGAACGTCACGACGAATTGCTGCTTCATACCTGCGACACCGAAGCAGCATCGTCAGGCTCGCCGCTTTTGATCCAGGGCGCAGATGGTCCGGAAGTTGTCGGCATCAATGTGGGCACTTACGTACGCTCCCGCGTCATCACCCATGATGGGCGAATTGTGCAACGGCTCGAAACCAAGGCCGTAGCCAACACCGCGGTGCTGGCATCGACGCTCATCCCCCAACGCGACGCCTTCGCCAGCATAGGAAAAATAACTCTGACGCGTCGTGACGACATCACCCGCTTGCAGCAGTATCTTGCTGACGCAGGAATGACACCTGGTCCCGTTGACGGACTGTTTGGAGAAAAAACCCGAGCCGCGGTCGTAGCCTACCAGTCCAAGATCGGTCACACGGCTACTGGCCTACCAACATTGCCTTTGCTCCAGCGACTGGAAATGACCGCCGGCTCAACCGCTGCCAAATAGCGCAAGCGGTACCATCACAAGGCAGGTCAAAACCGTGCTGGCTGAACGCACTGGGTTTGCTGCATTGCCTATTGCTTGGCTGGCGGCCCTGGCGCGGTGATTGTGGCAGGCAGCGCAGCATCCCTTTCCATCATCAGTTCCGCAAGACGGGCTTCTTCCTGCGCGCTGAGGCGGGTGGCATCGGAGCCGGCTCCTTCACCACCTGCCGTTTCAGATAGTGGACGGGCCGAACGCCGCATAGCAGGCACCACGTAAAGTAGCGTTGCGCCCAGCACCAGTGCCGGCGTCAGCCACAACAGAAGCGTGTGCAAATTGAACGGTGGCTTAAGCAGCACAAAGTCGCCATAGCGTTCAACGAGGAACGTTTTGACCTGCGTGTTCGTATCACCCGCCACAATTCGTTCGCGCACGATCCGTCGCAGATCTTTTGCCAGCGGCGCATCGGAATCATCAATCGATTGATTTTGGCAAACCAGGCACCTCAACTCAGCAGAAAGTTCGCGGGCACGGTGTTCAAGGGTCTGGTTTTTCAGTTGTTCGTCCGGACTGAGGGCCGATGCGGGCGAACTGTGCAGCAGCGCTGCAACGATCAGCGCGCCGAGCACGAGCAATACCATGTGAAGCACGCGCCCTGCACCACACCCAAACGCACCAATTAAAGGTAGGCGTGCAGGCGTGATGAAATGCGCATCGTCATTGCTGCGCACCTTGCCAGGCAAGTGTCCCCCACTCTGCAAAAACTCGTTTCCGCTCATGCCGCCGCCACCTGCTTCCTGCGGCCCCTGACCGGTGCGCCCACCCGCAGCCGACGATCGCTCAATGAAATGCCGCCGCCGATGAACATAATCAGCGCTCCCAGCCAGATGAACCTGACCAGCGGGTTGAAGTACACCCGGAAGGCGTAACCACCGCCATCTTGAGCATCACCAACCACCGAATAGAGGTCCCCACGCCAGGAAGCGAGGATACCCGCTTCAGTAGTTGGCTGAGGCGGCGCGTCGTACAGGCGTTTTGAGGGCGTTAGTGTCGTTACGTGTTCGCCGCCGCGCGTCACGTCGAGTATGACTGTATCCTCTTTGTAATTGGGGCCACGCCCTTGCGTGGAGTCCTTGAACGTCAATGTGTATCCGGCTGTCTCGACAGATTCCCCTTGCTTCAACGCAACGATCGTTTCGACCCTGTATGCTGACGTCGCGGCGATACCGATGACCGCTAATCCGACGCCGAAATGCGCAAGTGTGGTTCCATATACCGAACGCGGCAGATTGCGTGCCCGGCGCCAGACCTCCGGCAAGGACGCGTTGCCAACCTTCGCCCTGTAGGCAATTTCCCACACTGCGCCCGTCATTACGAACGCGCCAAGCCCGATTGCAAACGGCGCCAACCAGGGTCCGCGTTGCACATTGGCCGCTATCCCCACCATAACGACGATACCAACAAGCGCAGCAACCGAAAGGCGCTGCGCCACGCCTAGCAAATCACCGCGTTTCCACGCCAGGAATGGACCGAACGGCATTGCAAAAAGCAACGGCAGCATGAGCGGCACATACGTCATATTGAAGAACGGCGCGCCAACCGAAATCTTGTCGCCGGTCATGGCTTCGAGCCCTAGCGGATAGAGCGTGCCGACGAGAACCGTCGCACACCCGACCGTCAGCAATATGTTGTTGAGTACGAGGCTCCCCTCCCTGCTGATTGGCGAGAAGATGCCACCCTGCCTCAATTCTCCAGCACGCAATGCAAATAGAACCAGCGCACCACCGATGAACAAGAACATGATGCCGAGAATAAACGTGCCGCGTTCTGGATCGACGGCGAAGGCGTGCACCGACGTCAAAACACCAGACCGGACCAGGAACGCACCCATCAGCGACAGCGAGAACGTCAGGATTGCGAGCAGAATGGTCCAGACCTTCAGTGCCTCGCGCTTTTCCATGACAAGCGCGGAATGCAGCAAAGCTGTGCCGGCCAGCCAAGGCATGAACGACGCGTTTTCAACCGGATCCCAGAACCACCAGCCACCCCAACCCAGTTCGTAGTAGGCCCACCACGATCCCATCGCGATCCCGAGCGTCAAACACATCCACGCCGCAAGCGTCCACGGCCTGACCCAGCGCGCCCAGGCTGCATCTGTCCGCCCCTCAATCAAGGCGGCGATGGCAAAAGAAAACGCCATGGAGAAGCCAACGTAGCCGGCGTAGAGAAACGGCGGGTGGAAGGCGAGCGCGGGATCTTGCAGGATCGGATTGAGACCGCGCCCATCGAAAGGTGCAGGATCAAGACGCTCGAACGGGTTCGATGTGAAAATAATGAAAAGTCCAAAGGCCAGGCCGATTGCCCCCTGCACCGACAGCACGTAAGCCTTGAGTGTTGCTGGCAGGTTGGAACCGAACAGTGCCACCGCCGCACCAAACAGCGCGACGATCAAAATCCACAAAAGCATTGAGCCTTCATGGTTTCCCCACACGCCCGATATCCGGTAGATCAAAGGTTTTGTGGAATGCGAGTTCGCAACCACGTTAGCCACCGAAAAATCCGACACGATATAGGCATGGGTCAAGGCCACGAATGCGATGGCGATGAGGAAAAACTGACTTACTGCTGCGGAGGCGCCAAAGTCCATGAACCTGCTATCGGTGCGGTAGGCGCCATAAGCGGGAACTGCTGTTTGCAGAAATGCGACCAGAACGGCCAGAACCAGGGCAAAGTGTCCAAATTCGATGATCATCGGTCTAATCCTTGAGCGTTCAACGCAACCCTGCTGTCCCCGCTACCGCTACGGCAACCCTACTGCTGTTTTGGCGGCTCTACACCGCCCGCAGTTGATGCCGACTTGTGCTGCGCACCCTCACCTAGCTTGACACCGCGTGCCTTCAAAGCGTCTGCAACTTCCGGCGGCATGTAGTTCTCGTCGTGCTTGGCAAGCACGGTATCAGCCGTGAGTTGTCCGTCTGGCCCAAGCACGCCTTCTGCAACAACGCCCTGCCCCTCACGAAACAGGTCCGGCAGCACACCTTTGTAGCTCACCGGCACCGTCTTCAGTGTATCTGTCACGACAAACCGCACTGACGTGCCTTCCCCGCGTTTCACGGACCCTTCCTCAACCAGTCCACCCAACCTGATGCGGTCACCGGGCTTGACATTCTCCTCGGCTATGTCGCTTGGCGTGTGAAAGAAAACAACGGAATCCTTTAATGCAAATAACGTCAGAATAGCTGCGAGCCCGAGCACCGCAACGGCTACCAGGATCAAGGTTCCGCGGCGTTGTTTACGTGTCATGACGTGATGCCTTTATCGCTGAAGCTGAAATCCGACAAACAAACATGCCAACTAATTTGAGTAGCCTTTCTAGGAACCAACACCGAGATCTTTGGCGAACGCATCGAGAGATTCGACAGCAGCCTTATCGCCGGCAAACGCCTGCTTGGCTTTCGTCATCGCGCCAACAGCGTCCTGCTTGCGCCCCATGACCATATAGGCCTTCACCAATCTCTTCCAGCCGTCGAGGTCATTGCCGTCTTTTTCGAGACGTTCGGCAAGCCGTCCAACCATCTGTTCGATGAACGCACCGCGCTGTTCAGATGTCATGTCACTCGCGGCCGCTACATCCTGCGCGGTTGGGCCGGGCGCCTGTTTCACGCCTCCGCTCGCGCGTGGCATTTGCGGCCTTACTTCATTTGTTGCACCGCCGTTGCTGTCGGCGCCGGCACCGGCAACGCGCGTGGAAGTCCCCGCAACGTTCTTACCATTCCCAAGCGAAACCCGCATCTCCGCGGCCTTCTGCTCAACCAGCGATCGCCAGGGTGCGTTTGGGGGAGCGTCTTTCAACATCGCTTCAAGATCGGATAAGCCATCCGCAACATTACCATCCTGCCCCTTGGCAAGCGCAAGCCAGAACCGCGCCTCAAGACTGTCTGGCGACAACACTCTCAATCGTTCATAAGCCTTTCGCGCTGCAGGCACGATCAAACCGTTGTTCGCCATGACGACGGCTTCGGCGAAGCCTGCAAGGCGGTCCGTCGTTTCACCCTTTAAGCGCATAACTTTGGCATAGGCCTTGGCGGCATCGTCAAAGCGTTGCAGCTTCATGTAAACAGGCGCGATCACTGCCCAGCCATCCCCGTCATCGGGATGGGCTTCAAGCCGCTTTTCCACGAGCCCGATCAGGTCGTTCATGCTTCGACCCGCATTATTTTTTTCCGCGACACGCGGCGCGAATGGATTGTCTGGCAGGTTCGGAGAGCCGACGAAAAGGTAGATACCGATGGCAACGACAGGAATGAGGACACCGGCCACAACCGTCATGGTCCGACCCAGCGCGGCAGGATGTGTCGCGGCGATTTTGGGATTATTAGACTGGTCGGCTGCTCGCAAAAGACGCCTGGCCAATTCAGCGCGCGCTGCGTCGGCCTCGCTTGCACCGACAAGACCCTGCTCGCGATCTGCATCAACCGCCTTCAGTTGGTCACGGTAAACAGCGATGTCGGCTTCTCTAGTATTTGTTGCTGCGTCGGCCGGTCGCAAGAGCGGGCGTACCAATACAGCCACGATGACGGCCGTCAAAAGCGCAAAGCCGATCCAAAGCATTTATCGTTCCCAAAAGCCTGAACGGGTCCAACCCCAGCCCAACTGGAATAGGGGTGTGGCAAGCCGATGACAAGGCCGTAGGCTTGCGTGGAGGCCATAGGTCGCGAATTCGTGTTGTCGTTAGGGTGGTTGCCCTCTCTACCCAAATCAGAACCTGTTGCAAATCAGCCCACGGAGCCGCTTTGGGCAATTTGCGCCAACAAAAAAAAAGCGACGCCCATGAGGGCGTCGCTGGCGTAATTCTGAAATAGCTGCCCGGTTAAGGTACTCATTTGTCGGGGGGGGGAGGCGGCAGTGGCAGCTAGAGCGCTTTTCTATCCGATGGAATCGGATCGGCGCTCTAGCTTCTTGTTTGGTCGCATTTTCTGCGACGAACCGGTGTCCACTTCGTTGGAAAATGCTCTAGGCGAGCTACAGGCTCTTAATTAACTGAAAGCAGCGCGCGTATCCCCAGGGCTTGCTCAAGCCGCCCGCCAGCTCCCGTTTTCATCCCGGCAGGCAGTGCCGCGCATCACCTGCGGACGACCGTCAATGTAAACCGTATGCGCATAATCGCGGCAATCAACGCTGGCGCGCTTGTAAGGCCGGCTTGGGACGATCTCACCGTAATGACCGTTATCTGGGTTGCGCCACGACCTCGCTACACCTGATTGCCCACGTTCAAGCGCATCATATTCGGCCATTTGAGCCAAATGGCGATCCTGTTCGTCCATCGAGCGCCCGATCTCATGGCCAACGACACCGCCAACGAACGCACCGGCTGCGGTGGCAAGCACGCGCCCTGTGCCCTTTCCGACTTGGTTCCCAATGATGCCACCTGCAACGGCACCGACAGCCAAGCCGGTATCGGCACGGGTCGGCCCATCAGGCCCGCACGCCGCGACACTGGTTGCAAAGCCGGCCACGACAGCGACCGTGAAAAGCTTCGACATGACAAAACCTCATGGTTGTCTCGTCGGCTATCCATACACCGGACATTGCGACAGCCGGATTTCGATACATCAAAGAAAGGATTTCTAGGCCGATTAGGGCAAAAGTGGGACCGGCAAATTCATGCATATGAGTTTCTGATGCCACTGTGTCGCCTAGCGGCCACGGGTGGCATTGCGACGATGTACAGAAAAGCACTATTTTTCAACAATGCACAAAACAATTTTCGCCACTACATTTTAGGCGACCGGCAATTTCAATGTCGCTTTTAGCCCGCCTTTTGGGGAGGCATCGAGTTCTAGCGACCCCCGATACATTTGGACAAAATCGGTCACAATCGAGAGTCCGAGCCCGGAGCCCGGTTTGGATTCGTCAAGTCTAAGTCCGCGTTTGCCGAGCTTTTTGCGTTGCGATTCATTTAGTCCTGGGCCGTCATCCTCGACGGTGATCAAGAGTTCGCTAGCCTCTCGTTTGCGCGGTGTCGATTGCACCTTGGCCGTTAGATAAACCTTGGAACTCGCCCACTTACAAGCATTGTCGAGCAAGTTCCCAAGCATCTCCTCAAGGTCCTGTCTTTCACCTTGGAACCGTGTATTGGCGGGCACGTCAGCCACAATCAAAATATTGCGATCATTATTGATCCGTTCCAAAGCCCGCACGAGCGGCTCGACCACCTCCTTAACATTGGTCACACGTCCAATTGCTCCAACGCGGGCGGCCATGCGCGCACGATCCAAATACAGGGTGATTGAATCCCGCATTACTTCTGCCTGCTCGGAAACCTTGCGCGCCAGGGAACCTTCATTGTCACGCGCCTCATTTATGATGACAGCCAACGGCGTCTTCAGTGCATGGGCAAGATTGCCCACTTGGGTCCGCGCCCGGTCCACCACGTCCTGGTTCGATTTGATAAGCGCATTAAGCTCTGACTGAAGGGGGGCGATTTCGGCAGGCAGATCGCCCTCCAGATGCTCAGCCTCCCCGGAACGTATTTCCGACAAGCCTTTTTCCACGCGCTTCAACGGCAGCAAACCAAAACGGACCTGGAAGAGTGTCACTCCAATAAGGCCTATACCTGCCAGTGAAAGTGCCGTAATCAGCCGATTCCTGAATAACGAAACCAGCTCGTCGAGCCAATCGAGGGGCCCGGCGACGATTATGGAATAACGCGGCTGCTTGTCAGCATAACCCAGATGATTCACCAGTTCGACGATGCGCATCGGTTCGCCGGTGGGACCGGGTACATTCATCCATCGGGTACCGGTGTCATCTGTTGGAAACTTCCGCTCAATGGGAGAGGGTAACTTTGCGGTCGCCAAGGACGCAGAAACCAGAGTTGGCAATTTTGGATCGTCGAGTGGCTTGATCTGCCAATACCAACCCGAATGGGTGATCTCAAATAGAGGTTCATACCGGTTGGTTGGCGCTATTGGCGCGTCGTGCGCTTCGCTCAGGCTATCAAACATGATGGCTGTCGCAAGCTTCTTGAGTTGCGCATCAAACGACGCCTGAACGTCTTCGCGATAAAGAGAGTAGATTATTAGCCCGGCAAGAGGCAGGACAATCAACGTCCAGGCGGTGGACGTAGCAAACAAACGAAACGCGAGGGAATTAAGCCGCATCGGGATCGGCACTCAGCCTGTACCCAAGGCCACGCACTGTTTGAATCAGGTCCGACGGCAGCTTTTTACGCAGACGCCCGATGAACACCTCAATCGTATTGGAATCACGGTCAAAGTCCTGCTCGTAGAGATGCTCGACGAGTTCGGTGCGTGAAACCACCCTGCCGTGGTGATGCATGAGATAAGCCAAAAGCCGGTACTCGTGCGACGTAAGCTTTATGGTGTCCCCGTCGCACGTAACCCGGGCAGATTTCGTATCCAACCGGATCGGTCCGCATTCGATCTCGTTTTTCGCATGACCACTGGCGCGCCGAACTTGCGCTCTGACACGCGCGAGCAACTCTTCCATGTGAAATGGTTTGGCGACGTAATCATCAGCCCCCGCATCCATACCGGCAACCTTGTCACTCCAACGATCACGCGCGGTCAAAATAATGACCGGCATGTTTCGGTCGGAACGCCGCCATTGCTCAAGAACCGACAAGCCGTCCATTTTCGGCAGTCCGATATCGAGAATGATCAGGTCGTAGGGTTCGGTGTCGCCGAGGAAATAACCTTCCTCGCCATCGAAAGCGGTATCAACGGCATAACCCGCATCGCCGAGCGCGGAAACGAGCTGGCGATTGAGGTCTGCATCATCTTCTACAACAAGTAAGCGCAAGAGTTTGGTCCGCCCTTAGTATTTCACAACGAGGCGGATTATAGCGAGGCCGATGAAAAATCCTAGATCAAGAAAAGCGTTGAAATATACCTCCACTGGTCTCGAAATGTGGCCCAAAAGGCGGCGATTTGATAAATCGTCCGCTCGGTTTATCGAAATGGCCGGCGCGCATCGACCCTGGCGCGCTTGAGGCCGCCACCGCGCTCCCGTATCAGCAGTTGATATGTGTAACTGCCGTTTTTCCGGCAGAGCGAGGACCTGACGATCGATCCACCTAGAGTTTGCTTTGCTTCAGCAGCAAGTTGCTCGACAGTGGTGAGGTTTTGCTCCGAAACAATCCGCGATGCTACAGACCAGTCACTGGTGCAGTCTTCCCGAAGTGCTCCCGCGAATGCGCTGCCCAACATGAACAGATGCAAGGCGGCCGCGGCCGCTACCGCCACCGCAGCCACGGCAAGTGAATATCTCATCCGATACCTTCTTAACAAGAATAGCGAAGGGTTCCGAGATAAAGTCTAGTGGTCGCGGCGTGAACAACACCTGAATGCTGCTGCCGACGCTTTGGCCTTACACCCGAGTTGATGTCAGTTCGTGGCATCAATGGACGGGAACATCAAACCTGCAACGTGTCCACCAAAACCGACGCGAGGCTATCAAAGCTTCAAAGAAACCGCGCGCCGTGCGATTGGTTGCGTTGCGCGAACACGACCATAAATGGTCATTAGCGTGCCAATTACGCCCCCCAACGCTTGGACTACTGCGGTGACCTGTTCACCGAGTTGATGCACCATGTCGCTGGTGATATCGAATCCAAACAACGGACCAATAACCGGAGCAACTGTTGACAACGTCGTTAGGACGACACCCCAGATTGTCACCGATTCACCCCACCACTTCGGCTGGTAGCTTTGTGCCTCTTCACTTGTCGTCATGTTAATCGCGCCTTTCTGTTTATCTGGTTGAACTTCGCTTTCACGCTCGTCATCTGGGGAGGGTGGATTTCCGCTCCTTACGATTTTCACTGCGCTCAATGCACCTGCTTGTACCAACGTGAAATCCACACGCCGAAGCCAGCCGCGACCAAATCGCCAGAAATGGTCGAGAGCGCGATAGCGTTCCCTGCGTAAATCCGCATAAGCAATCAGCGCTTCATCAAGTGGTTTTGCCTCCACGCGTTGTCGTGTTTGCGGGCCGATCTCTCCATCGACATCGGCGCCAACAGCGCCTTGCAAGATGCGAATTGCCCGGCCAACACCATGGTTTACTGCGGTATCAAAGTGCATGATGGAAAGAGCGGGCGGCATCCGCATGCAATCAGCAGGCGTCCAGTAACGCGTTCGATAAATCTCCCGCACCATCATGTCTGGTATCTTCTTGAGCTGACCAACAAGCCTGTCGCGCGTAGCGGTCGAAACGGTTTGTCCGACCCAACGTGCATAAACGTCTAGGGTGATGCCTTTGTTTGTCGGCCCACCCGGATCATGCGGGTCATCGGTGAAGCCGCCTTCCATGTCGAGCACATGGGCGAGTGCCCGATCGAACAATGCTGCCTCAGTGAAACCTTCTGCGGCCTGCGCTTTATCGCCAGTCGCACCCGGTTCTGGCGCACCTTCTGGCCAGCGAAACGATAGGACGCGTGTTTTTGGAAAAGCCGCTACAGTCACAGCATCGGATTGGTTTCCACCAAGTAGAAAAACCTCCTGCTCGTTTTCACCAACAATGAAGCCGACATGCCCAAGGGCGGGATCAGCCCCTCTGCTTAAAACTGCGATTCCACCTTGACTGGCGGCATTCAACTCCCTGCCCCATGACAAATACGATCGGGCCATGAGTGACCGCGTGCTCCTGTAGCCGGCACGCTCCAGACACGCACCTAGAAATGCCGCACACCAGGCCACTTCATCATCACGAATTGCGCCGTGGCCGACCTCAGAAAACATTGCGACAATACGTTTGTTGTCACCTGCGCCGGACACTTCGCGCACGCCAAGCTCTCGCCAAGCTCTCTCGAGCCAGTCGGGTTGTTGCATCACAGAACCTTTTTGAAAGTTAGTGCATCAAAATACAGCAGCGCATGCCGTACCGCGGCCGAATACGGCACTCATTTGATAAATGCGCACACTCAAGTGCGTCTGGGGGCCGCCAAAATCGGTGGTCTGATCCGCCTCTGAATAAACCACCGAGGGCGTGTTTGATGTCAGAATGCGCTTGACAACATCGCCATCGAAAATCTCGACTTCATAAGACTCATCTGGTTCGCCAAGCGGGACCTCGGCAACATCCCAATTGTCACCACCAACTCGCGTTCGGCGTATCCAGCTTATGGTGAAATCACCAGCCCCGGAATTAGTGCGAACTGCACGCGGATGTGCCGGTGCATAAGGTTTAAGCCCGATGCCGCTGAATGCGTGCGTGGTGCTTTCATAGGTGGTATCGCCGATCTCCCGTGTCGCTGGACCATATCGCCAGTTATAAACCAGGCCGATATCTGTCAGCGTCAAGGGCAATGGCGTCAGAGAATGATCCAGCAAAACAAACGGTGCCTCTGAGGAGGTTGTCGTACGCATTGCCGCCTCCGTTCCCAGTTGCCCCCTAAGAATTCCTGAAAGTTCATAGACGCCGGACGCAATGAGTTCGGCATTGGCAAACTGGATGACCTCCCAAACGCCGGCGTCATTGCGCACCGCGGCGGCATTTTGTCCGGCCAGCATTTGCAACATCGAAACTGACGAGAGTGAACCACTATCGATTGCCACCTGCAGGCGCGTGGCATGATCCAGGCGTCCCTCTGGTCCTGTGTTGAGTTCCGATTGGGTAATACCTAGAATTGCCGGAGTGTTGATCCTGGCCTGCAACATGAAACCTGCGTTCTCCGGTGACCTGTAAACCAATACGCTACCGGGCCAGGGTGTTTGACGCGCAACGACGTAACCATTCACTGCATTATCATCGCCGCGCAAAAGGGGAAGGTCGAGGAAGTAGACAAGAGGCGGGCCGGCAAGAACCGATACTCCGCTGACATTGCGCCGCGCTACCCCCGGCCCCGCATCGTAAACCGCTGGCGCAATTGCTCGCGCCTCAATTGTCCGAACGCCGCTGTCGGCTACATCAGTTACGCGGTAAAGGCGCGGGGCAAATTCTTCTCCCACCACCAAACTGACCACATCACCTGGCTCAACTGCCATTCTACTTGGCGGCAGACTTAACCGGGCCCGTTCACGTGCGACCCAGGTTTCGTGCAGCCAGGTCTCCGCCACGCCACCAGCCTGAACATCATCAAGAACGATAGGCAATTCCGCCTGGGAAACCCGCTGACTTACCCCGGAAAGTCTGCGCGATTCAGCAACGGCCAGTCTATAATCCTGCGAGCTTTTTATGTATGTCACCTTGGCAGTCGCTGGCAGTTCGGTTTCCTGACCACGCGTAAACGTCACCAGTGCGCGATCAGACCGCTCTTCAACCAGATCATCACTTGTCAAAGCGGCTACAGGGTCATCATAGCCACGGTGGCGGAAGCAGACCTGCCCACCTGTTTCCAGAGCATCAATGAAGAAAGCCAGGCTTAACGGTTGCAGCGCATCGCGCGCCGACATGACATGATCTAATATGTAGCCTGGTACAGTCCCGGCAAGTTTGGAAACGTTGAAATCGGCAAACTCGAAATCAAGCAATAACTGCCGCACAACTGCGTCCAAAGGCATGCTCGCTACACGCCCGTTCAACCAGTGTCCGAGCGGCCAGTTCTCGCCGTCCCCCCAAACGTCCAGGTTGTTGGGAAAGGCTGGAAATGGCCGTGCGTCCCATGCATAGACGTAGATATGTTCAAGCGACAACATGCGATCGCCAAAAACAGCCGAGATTGGATTGGCCTCGTCCTTGTAGACCTCTGATGATGGATCGAATGCACGGGTCAATGCCTTGATGTACATGCGTTGCATGTAATCGTCTCGTGCCCCACGAGAATGGTGAGGCAGCGCTGTTTCGGAGCTTTTGGGGTCAACGAACACATTGGGCTGGTTGGCACCCTTGTCCACCGCTGGACATCCGATCTCCATCAACCAGATCGGTTTTGAAGCAGGCACCCAATCCGTGGGTGAAGCAGATTCAATCCCGCCCGGGCGGTTGTAGTGCTGCTCACTCCACCACGCCTTCATATCCTTGAAGCGGAACACCCACGGCTTGCCCATACCGTCAGTGATGGGTGTCCTGATTTGTGCATCACGATCAGCTTGGCTGGCGTAAAAAAAGTCAAAGCCCTCCCCACCAGCGACGTTACCGCTCAGGTAATCCAAATCGTAGATCGAACGCACACCTGCTAGATAATCGACATGGCTGCGACCATCGCGCCAGTCCGACAGCGGCCAATAAAGATCAATCCCAATTGCATCAATGGCTGGTGATGACCACAATTTGTCGAGATGAAAATATACGTCCGATGAACCGTCGGCAGGCTGATACCCAAAATACTCTGACCAGTCTGCTGCATAGGTGATCTTCGTAGCAGCGCCCAGAACATTCTTTACATCGAAAGCCAACGAAACCAATGCATCTACAAAGGGGAATGTCGCGTCGCTGCTTCGTACCAAAGTCAACCCCCGCAGCTCGGTCCCGATGACGAACGCATCGACTCCTCCCGCTGCCTTGGCCAAATGCGCATAGTGAAGCACCATACGCCGGAAGCTCCATTCTTCCGGCCCGCTGTAGATAACCCCGTCTCCGATGATGGAAAAATCTGCAGGCGCAACACTGCCGACGAAATTCGCAACCTGCGAAGCTGCTATCGCAGTCTTGTCAGGCGTGCCACTCACACCCGGCGCAGGGTCGCAGGTGATCCTGCCACGCCAAGGATAGGCCGGTTGCGGCTGGGCGTTTTCATATGGGTTGGAAAGTGCATTCCCCTCAGCAATGTCCATGAGAATGAATGGAGTGAGCGTCACACCCAATCCGCGCGCTTTTAAGTCTTTTATCGCGGCGACGACGGTTTGGTCGGACGGAGTTCCGCCATAGACCGCGCGTCCGTCCCGCTCGCTTACCTGATAAGCATTGCTGCGAGCAACGCCCGCGACCGACCAACTCAATGGGCTCGTAGACTTTGAAGCGGTATCGACACCAGGCTGCACCTGGCAATGTTGCGCCCTCAAATCAGAACCGAACCAACTCGTTATCAGCGATACATTTCGCGCATTAGGAAGCGTTGCCTCCAACTGATCCATCGAAACGGCCCAGTCAGTTCCACCTTGAAATGTATGTACGTTTTCGGCAACCGACGTCCCGCCGCCGAGCCCGCGCGTCACCGTATCAGGCGAATACGCGAACTCTCCCGATCCTGGAATAACAACGACACCACGCACATCCTCCGAGAAATCGTCTACATCTCGAAAAACCTCGAATGAGAGCTGTGGTAATCTATTGCCGAATTCGGCAAGCGCCATGCGTTCAAACAAAATGTAGGCAACACCGCGAAATGCAGGAGTGCTGCCTGCGCCAAGGCGCCCAACGATCAGGTCATCGGGTAATTGCGTATCGCTGCCGGTGTAGATGCGGTAATTGAAACGGGAAAGATCAAGTTCCTTTCCATCCGCCCACACCCTTCCGATACGGCTTATTGTTCCTTCGCACACCGCAACCGCGAAACTTGCAAAGTAGCTGTAGGATGTCGATGTCGCAGAGGTCCCGCCACCACCGAGACCTTTGCCACCAGCTACGGACTGCGTCGAAGAAACCTCCTCAATTTCATCTGCCCAGATCACCTGGCCACCGACTCGAGCGCGGCCGTATATCCGCGTGATCGGTGCGCCCTCGGTTGAAGACGTAACGTGTAGTTCTTTAAGCCTTGGTCCCTCGACATTTCGACCGCCACCCGTTGCCCCGAACAATGCCTGATCAACATAGGAGCCTGCCAGCGCGCCAATCTGTGTCCCTAGCGCTGCCCCGCTGAGCGTGGCACCTAGCAAGGAAATACCTGTCGGCAGTAGGCTGCCGCCAACCGCCGCGCCTACTGCCGCCAAAGCCAGTGTAGCCATCAGTTTTTGATCCCGGGAAAAGAAAACACACCGGCAAGACGTCGGCGCCACCACTTGCTTATTGGAACCTCGGCAACACCGATCCGTTCAATCGCATGCACCATCGCGGCTTCCGAGGTCATGATTCCTACATGCTTGGCTACCGCGCCGCGCCGCATTCGGAAAACGAGGACGTCACCAGGTTTTTCATCACCCAAACCCTTTGGGATCAGATTGCGCGCAGCCGCTCGGAGAAGAGTCTCTTCGCCTGACGCGTCACCCCAGTCGGGTGAATAAGGCGGGAACTGTTCGGCTTCAAACCCGTACAGCGTACGATATACGCCACGGACCAGACCAAGGCAGTCTGCGCCGACACCTTGGCGGGATGATTGATGATGATACGGCGTACCACACCACATCCGCGCAACGGCGACCACCTGCTGCCGGGCAATACTGCTCCTCAAAGCCATGTAGGGCTTCATCATGCGCGCTCCGTTCAAGAGCCTCACCCCAGGAAGCCTGCTACAAAATCGTTGCCGGGCATATTCGGGAATCCGCGGTAGTTTAAGGCGTTTGAAAACTTTTCACGGCAGGTTTCCAGGTGTTTATCGCAACCTGCTGTAACAATGAACGCTTGCCCCACGGTTAAAGGCTCTCGCGCTGCCTGCCAAAGCTCCAGTTCATCAATGCTGCCAAGCTTGGTGTGCCGCTTGATCTCAACGACCTGACCGACCGCAGCCCCCGTTGAAAATTCGATGGCACCGCGCGAGAACCACCCGCTTTCATGCGTACCTAGCCCGTCGACGGCAAACAACCGCGCATCCGTTACCGCAACTATTGTTCCAGTCGCGCGGTATGGCGGTTGGCTGGCATCAACCGAGCACCGCGCATCGCCAAAAATGGCATCACACGTATATTGGAACAGACGACCCTTTGGTTGTTGCAGATAATGCGCAATTCCACGCACCTCGGCCGCGAAAGAAGGCCCTGCACGGCGCACTTCGCCAATGCTTCCTGTTCGCATGAGGGCCCGCTGCGATGGTTCCTGCCAATTCACACGGAAAATTTCGACCCGGGCATCGTCATAAAGCCCCGCGGCCAGATCCGCTTCAGAAAGTCGATCTGACGAGAGCGCACTTGTTACCTCAAGATTGTCAACGGAAAGCCCAACTGCATCGGCAATTTCACTTGCAGTGAACCCGGCGGCGGCTTCGAACACGGTTCCATCAAATATCACGTCACGATCGTGATCGGTGAACCCGAGGATATGGGAGTCGTTACGCGTCAAGCGCCAGCACCAGCACAGCGTCGTCACGCCAGTGGCGATGTGAGCATTAAGACTCTCGTGGAGCACTTTCATGTTCGGATTTCCACTATCGGAATATTGGGGATGGCACCGTGGCGAAAGCCCTGGAGATTGATCTCAAGCCGGTCTGTATCAAACCGAACGGGAACGTCGAATGTGTAGCCCGCCCGCACCTTAGCGCCTGGTCCCGGCGTTGCTGGAATAGCGAAGGTCACAAGACCGGACGCTTCATCCACGGCGAAGTCAGTTCCCCCGATTTGCACCACCCCATCGACGGAAATTTGCACCGTCCCCGCCACAGGTTTGGAAATAACCCTCTGCCACGGCGCGTATTCACTCCCGTAGGTCTTGATCAATTGGTAGGTTCGGGTGATGCCGTCCCCGCTGCCAATCATTTGATCGCCAGGTGTTGGCGACATCTCTGGCGGGCAAGATTTCCAGTCACCAGGATCGCGCCAGCGAAAACCATATAGTCGCCCGCGACGCTCCTCGAAAAAACCGATAACCGCGTGTAGATCGTCAAGAGACTTCACACCATACCCAGCGTTGTAGTTGCGCCTTGAATTGGCCCATCGGGCATTACGTTCCTCATGCCCCGATCCAAGAACGACAATATCTGTTCTCCGCTCGGGCCCGCCTTGCGATTGACGTGCGATATCGGTTGGGAACCGCACTTCGTGGAAAGTCATGTCCTCACCTCGCAGCACACTTTATCGCGCCAACCACTACACACGCGCGAACAGTCGCGTTCATAGATTGCGCTGACCAAAAGACACAGCTCTTGCCAGCATCGCCGCCATCTGCGCTTCTGATCGCCGAAAACTTTCTGCATCTGGCGTGGTCACGTTGAGCGTTACATTGACGCCCCCACCACCACCGCTGGCTACGACACCAAGGCGCCCATCGCTACCTCGCGCCAACGGCATGATGGCCTCCGCACCGCGCTCTCCCGCAACACCAATGCGCCCCTGGCCGAGAGGAAACGTTATGGGCGACTGGATGACACCGCCACTAGCGAAAGGAACTGGCATACCGCTTTGAAAAGCAGAACCGTTGGCAAACCCGAAGCCACCGGTGAACAAACCAGAAAAGAGATTTCCGATTCCTTGCTCAAGCGGCTTCAACGCAGCCTTCAACACAATGTTTGAAAGACTGAGCGCCAACGACTTCAACACATCACCCAGGCTTTTACCTTTCAGCGCAATTCCTTCGAACGCCGTGGTAAGTGCAGAGCCGAAGCGCCGTCCTAGATATTCTGCGTCCGCTAAACTGCGTTGCAATGGGCGCGTGTCGGCTGAAACGGTTACGACCCATTCTTCATTTGGATCATCCAACCCATTCATAACTTCATCCTTAGATTGTCCGCGTTTGGAATCTCATCGGGAAATTTCGCGATCAATGCCTGCAGCTCTCGCGGGGCGGGAGGTGCATCAAACTTAGCCGATCCGAACAAACCGGTCATGGCTGCCTCCAGTTCACGCGGCGTCATCAACCAGAACGCTCGCGGCTCTAGCCTTAGAAGCCCAAGCCCGGCCGCCATCACTTCATCCCAGGGAAAGGGACCGACACCGCGCCTTCACCGCAACCACTATTCTGCACGCTTGTTTCACCCTTCTCATGGACGACCCGCTGCGATATGCCCGCCCGTTCGTCTCCAGCGAAAGTGGCGCCAAGAAGCCGTGCTACTATGTCGATGAAACCACCAACACCGCCTTCTGCCCGCATCTGGGCAACGTCCTCGTCTTGTACCTCGGCACCCGCCCCACGCAGCCCTGCGCCAATTATGCGACAGGCATCCCGCGCTGAGATGCGGCCGGCTTCAAATCGCCTTGCCAGCGCAAGCATGTCCTCATCTCCAAAGGCATGTTCTAGTTCTGCCAACGCACCTAGCGTTAGGCAAAGCCGGTATCGGCGCCCATCCAGCACCGCATCAATTTCACCGCGGCGTTGATTGGCCATCGCGATCCTCCGGTTTCCTCATTTGGCGATGACAAAGCTTGTCCGCAAACCGCTCGGCGTCAGTGCTTTCGACACTCACGGCAAGACAGATCGTTGAAGCCGACACACCGCTGTCTAGACTTAAAGCAGGCGAGGAAAGCGCATCACAATGCAACGAACACCATCTCACCAGCGCTATCGAGCGACACTTCGAAAGTCACTTCGCCATCGTGGCGGCCTGTCAATTCGAACGATGAAATCTGCATGGGCCCTGTTACCGTACCAAAATCGGGAACGACGACCTGCCATGACCTGATTGTGCCGTTAAAGAACAAGCTGCGGACCGTTTCATCAGACGTAGCATCCTTGAAAATGCCCGCCCCCGTTACGCGCGAGGACTTGACGCCGGCGCCTTCGAGAAGTTCGCGCCAATGGCCTGCCGATTCAGCATGAGTTACATCGACCGTCTCTGCGTTGAAGGCAAGTGTCCGTGACCGCAATCCAGCAACCGTGACAAACACTCCCAGACCATCGCTATCAACCTTCAAGAGAAGATCCTTGCCTTTCTGCGCTGCCATGTTTTGCTTTCTCCTTGCCCTGGGGCCGTGTCACCCCAGCTCACTCAACTGATATTCACACCAATTCCAACGGAATGCAGCGCGGTTCCATCGACGTGACGCAGTGCGATGAACCCGTGCGCATCCCATTTCGTTTGCCTAGAGCGTCTCGGCTTCCGTCACGGCGCGATAGCGCAAAGTCCCGTGGTAGGTCTGGCCATCGTTGTCGCGCCGCGCGTCTGAATACTCATGTCTGAAATTGACGAGCTTGAACCCAGTCAAGGGCAGCGGCCGGTCATGCAACAGGTCCTCTACCGTTGACATAATCTCATGCACCTTCTTCTTGCCTGCCGCCCTTGACCAAACATGCAAGGTCACAACATGTTCGTGGCCAACATCCGAAGCTGTTGACCAGTCACGCATGAAGCTATGCCCGAACGTTATGTAGGGAAAAGCCGTCTGCTGTGGCACGTCGTCGTAAATTTTTGGCCCACCCAACAGCGCAACAAGCACCGCATCGGAACGCAGTTTCTGATAAACCGCTGCCTGAAGCTCCAACCCCGCACTCGCCATAACCTACATTCCCTTTCAGACAGACGCATATCTGCCACGAAAACCCATGTCTGACTGCTGAAGTGTTACATCTCCGCCAACGTACCAAACCAACTGTTTGACTGGTCAGGCTCGCGGAGCATTGGCAAGATCATTGTCTCGTGCGATCGCAGGTGGTTTCACGACGGCTTCGATCCGACTTTGCCATACGCGTTCCCGCTGTTGAATTTCGGCAAGCTCTTTGATGCGATTGGTAGCCAGGCGGCGAAAGCGAGAACCGACACCCGATATTTCGGCAGCAACTTTCAAAGATCACGCTCCTCAGCAAAGCACCTCAAAAATCGCCGACGCTCATCAGCGTCAATCGCTGCCCGCACTTCGAACACGCGAGCACCGGAACGAAACCGCATGGATGGGTTCACACCAGTGCGATATCGGATCCAGATTTCGTGGCTGATATTGCCCGCCAGTTGATCGGAGACTTCCCTTTCCGATCCGCCAGCAGGACGAACTGCCCCCCACATCTCGCCAATCGCAACCCAGTTTTCCTCAGCACCACCGCAACCGTCATCTGCGCGCACCACCATTTCCAGTGTGAGACGGTGGCGCAAATCTCCAATCCTTATATCCATTACAATCGAACCGCGCGGTAAGGATGCAACAGCCGGCTTACAGCGTGCGGTACTGCTGTTGAAGGTTTGCCAATCTCCACCGGATCGCGATGCTCATACCAATGCGCTATCAACAGCAATAGCGCCTGGCGAACGGGTTCGGGAACGTCATTGGCTGATGCTCCAAATCCGACCTCTAAATCGATCTCGATTCCTGCGATAGCCCTCGCAGTTTTTGGCCATACACCGCTCTTTGGAAACATCCGTGCAGGACGTTGGCTGCGATCGATTTCGAATGTCGTTTCATCAACAACGCTGGGCGTTCCATCTGCCGCCAGTATACGTACTTCGGTTACGGCACTCACCGGCGAGATCGGAAGCTTTACCACACCGTCGTCCGGCCACTCATCCAACGCGAGCCGCCAGCTTTGGCTCAGAAGTGCAAGACCGAGCGCAGCCTCGACGTGCAGTCGCGAGGTAAGAATGAGGCTTTGCAACAACGCATCCTCAGTCGATCCATCAATGCGGACATGCGCTTTTACCTCATCAAGCGAAATGGGCTCAGCGCCAGGTCCACTCAATTGATAAATTCCCATCGCGCGTCAACTCCTGTACAGCAACCATCTGGGATACGCATGATAAGGAGCGAGGCCGCCCCGGGGATAAGACGGCCTCGCAGTTTCCGCACGGACGGGAGGAAGACCGCGCGAATTCGAGAAATGCGAAGGGCTCGCCTTCACAGGACACGCCCTCACAAGCAAACATCAACCAGTCTGGTTTTGTTGCCTCTTATGCACCAAACCTGAGCAGCTTGATCGCGTCGAAGTCCTGCACCCCACCACCTACACGCTTGGTCGTATAAAAGAGCACGTAGGGCTTGGCGCTATATGGGTCGCGAAGAACGCGTATTCCGACACGGTCAACAATCAAGTAGCCGCGACGGAAATCGCCGAATGCGATCGAAAGACTATCAGTGCCGATATCGGGCATGTCTTCAGATTCCGCAATCGGGAAGCCCATCAACGTCGGAGCTTGGCCCGGTTCGCTCGATGGTTGCCACAGGTATGTGCCATCGCCATCCTTGAGTTTGCGCACTTGCGCCTGGCTCGCTCGGTTCATGACGAAATGCGCATTGGCCCGGTAGGCGGATTTCACCGCATAAACCAGGTCAATGAGAACATCGCCTGCGTCAGTGGCTGGAAGTGCGCCCGCGACGCCGGTTGACAACGTGCCGATGTTGCCCCAGCTCCAACTGCTGTTGTCCACCGTCGGATAGCTCAGGAATCCCTGCGGCTTGTTGATGCCATCGCCGCTTACAAAAGCGGTACCCTCTTGTTCCGCGAAGGCGACACGCACTTCTTCCGCCAGCCACCCATCGATATTGACGGCGCTGTCATCGAGCAGACTGGCAGTCGCTGCCGGCATCGCGTAAAGTTCCATTGTCGGGAATGCCAATTCCGACAGGGTTGGCGCAGTCGTCTCACTGCGCGCGGCTGCTTCTCCGACCCATCCTGTATCAAGTCCGGATACTGCGAACGGCCGCTTGTAGACGGAGCCCGAAACCTGCCTGACACCTGCTATCGCACGGATGGGAGAAATGTCTCGCAGCGCACGATTGATCGTGGTTTCAGTCTCGCCAGGAACGAGATAACCTCCGTCCGGCTCGGATCCTACCGAAAGCGCTTTGCCCTCAAGCGCCCTTAGGTTACCGGCCTCTCCGCCGCGCACATAGCCCTCGAAAGCCGCTTTATGCTGAAGCGAAGCGCCGCGCTCGCGCGAACTTTCGCCACGGTCACCAATCGGCGAGCGATTTGACCTTACATGAATAGCGTCAAGTGCCCGGTCGATCCGTGCCAGCTTCTGCTCCGTCAGGGGATCAGCTACACCTCTTTGCTCAAGTTCTCCAAGACGCCTGTCGTTGGTCTCCTTGAAATCTTCGAATGCGCGCATGAACTCATCGAAGGCTTGTGCCACATCACCGCCAGCCGACTTCACTTCATGGTCCGTCACTTCGGTCATGAATCTGCTCTCCTATTTGCAATGGTTTCGGGATTGCGTCAGCGAACGCTACGCTGAAGACGGCTCGTGGCTTCACGTATCCGCGTTGCCAGGTTGACGTTCGCACCTAGCCCTCCACCCGCGTCCCGCAGAGCTTGGAGACCTTTCATACCCTCACGCATCAATGCGCGAGCTTGTGACCGCGTGAGCCCAGCATCCCGCGTGAGCCAGCGTTCAAATTCTCGTTCCGTGGGCACCTCGCCAGCGAACGGCATTGGCTTGAAACCGCTCACGCGTGCGTCCGGCAACATTGGAAACGTCACAACGGAAATTTCCCAAAGATCGATTTTCTCCAGCCAGCGGATGCCGGACCTGGGATCGCGTCGCGCCTTCACGGCCTTGAACCCGATCGACAGGCCATCAAGCGCACCCGCTCGCATGAGTGAAAGCACCTCTCGCGCCTTCTCGACATCTTTCATCAGCCGACCACGTGCAAGAAGACCCTTGGAATCCTGCTTGATCTCATGCCAAACCCCGATGGGCTGGGACGGATCGTGCTGGAACAACATCCTGACACCATGCGCGCCTCGTTTTTCCAAGGTTTCAGTGAATGCACCGCGCAACACCACGTCCCGGCTCAGGTCTTCGCGACCAAAAAGGCTGGCATATCCAGCAAAGGCGCCATCATCATCAACGCTCTTCAAGTCCAGCGGCATGAATTTCGCCTCGGCACCTCTTCGCACGCATGCGTCATCGTGATCTGCCATCAGCAAACCTTTCAACCGAACCGTCATTTTTTCCAACCCAACAACTTGCGCAACCGACTACAGCGGTTCAGACCGCAAGCACAAAACCGGATTTTTCCGCATTACTCGGCTGCATGACCGGCAACGGAATTCGCGCTTTCAGCCGCGGCAATCTCGTCGGCATGCAACGGCCCATATCCTGCTGCGGCGCGCTTTTCATCCGGCGTCAGGAAAGTTGCCCGTTCAAGTCTTCGCCAGAGCTGATCACGTTCACCAGACAGTGCCTCTACCTGATCCAAATCTGGTCGCAATTCCAGCCCACCACCCCATGCGGGTGAAAGCCATGCGGACATCGCCTTTGCCGTCCGAGTCACAAGCGGCAAGACGGTCTGGCGCCAGAATGAACGGCTAGCCTCTTGATAGTTCGAATAGGTGTTGTCACCTGGAATACCCAGCAACATCGGCGGCACGCCAAGCGCAAGTGCGATTTCTCTGGCCGCACCATTTTTGGCCTCGACGAAATCCATGTCCTTCGGGCTAAGGCTCAGTTGTTTCCAGTCGAGTCCGCCTTCCAGCAGCATAGGGCGTCCGGCCCTGCGCGTACCTTGAAAACCGATCTCGAGTTCATCCTTCAAACGCTGGAATTGCTCCTCGGTCAGTTGCCCTTCTCGCGAAGCATAGACAAGCGCTCCAGACGGCCTTGCGGAGTTGTCGAGCAGTGCCTTGTTCCACTTTGCCGCTTGGTTGTGAATATCGATTGCCGCCGCAGCAGCTTCAATCGGACTCATGCCGTAGTGATCGTTGGCAGGATGAAAAAGACGCACGTGAAGCACCGCACGCACACCGTCGACCACTTCACCCTGCAGCCTTACCGCGCGACCGCCCACACTGTATTCAAAGCCATCCGGCCAGCCATCACTTCCCGGAATCACTTTCATCCGGTCAGGGCGCAACGCGTGCAACTCGCGCAACACGCCGTCGACACCGACCGCCTCTACATATGCGTTACCGGCAACCAACAGGTACCCGTACCAGCTTTCAAAAAAATCGGCGCTCGTATTGTCGAGGCTCGGGCGCGAAATGAGATCGAGAAAAGGGTGTGTTTCGACCTCGCTCGTGCCTTCATATAGCAACAGTGGTATCGAAGCGGCTGCCTCTGCCACCATTCGCACCGACCGATAGACGATTGCGTTTTGCATGAAACCTTCACGCGCGAACGCTGCATAATCGCGTGGCGTCCACACTGGTTGCCCCAATTGCTCCACAGCAACCAGGCGATGGGCTTTGCTCGCCTTCGTGGCCAGGTCGCTTCTGGTCCGCCGCGGCAACAAACGTTCCAGTGCGTTAGTCATGCGCGACATACATATCGTCCTTATAGTTGGCGAAGTACAACGGATTTGCAGTTTTTCTCGGCCTGCCATTCAAGGCTGAATGCTCTCACATGTGGCGTGCAAAAGCGTCTCGCGTTTGCGCCTCACAGAGCCCATTCCGATCCGATTTCATCGGACCGGCGCTCTAGCTTTTTGGTTTGGTCGCATTTTCTGCGACGAACCGGCGGCCACTTCGTCGGAAAATGCTCTAGCACCGAAAGCGATCGTCGTACCCTGCATTACAGACGGCGTATCCAGGGCCTTGGCGGAGGTCGCAAAGGAGGTGGTGGATCGATGAGCAGATCCGTTACCGCCCAGACAAGTGCATCAAGCCTATCCGGGCTGCGCCCACCCACACGTCCATCGGTCCCGAACGCACAGAGCTGTTCTTCAAGTTCGTTGAACCGGCCAACATGCACCACCCGCCCCTCTGCATAGAGTGCAGCTACCGGTTCGGCGCGAAGCCACTTGCCGCGTGTTGCCCGAACCGTCCTGACCGGCATTGCCGCATCGATTTGCTTGAGCACCGTCACGACAAGATCACCGCCTTGATTGACCTCAGCCACCACGCGATCTGCGTTGTGATCACGATAGGCAGCCCGCGCCGCGCGCGCCCACACATTCGGTTCGCGCCCCTGCAATGTCCTGTCGTCAATCACATACACGCGCCCATCCTCGCCACGCCCGGCTACGACGATCCCGCACGCATCAGACTGCGCCGTCGCGGTCACAGGCGGATCGACCGCCACAACTATGGTCTTCAATTCGGGCGCTTCATCGATGCGCTGATCCTCAATCCAATCGCGCCGCCAAAGGCCGCCTGCAAAGTTTTCTATAATCTCGCCGTCCAGTTCCTGGCGACCGAGCAGCGAACCCTGGTAGCGGCGTTGCATTTCAACGACGAATGACGGTGCCAGGTTGTCGGCATTGTCAGATGTTGCCGCTCGCGTTACCACCGTTGCGGCATCCGCCAAGATCGACTTTAAAAGTGGCAACGGGCGCGGCGTGGTTGTGACCACCGCCTGCGGCACCTCGCCGAGGCGCAAAGCAAACTGAAGCATGTCCCACGTTGCCTCTGCATTGCGCCATTTGCAAAGCTCATCGCACCATGCGGCGGTGAATTGGGGTCCGCGCAAGCCATCAGGACTCTCTGCTGAGAATATTTCTGCTACTGCTCCGTTGGGCCAGACGACCTGACCTTTGGATGCCTCAAAACGTGGTCGCTCATGGTCGTTGTGCACGGCCAGAAGTCCCGAAACGCCTTCCACCATAACCCGTCGCACGTCACCAATCGTTTCGCCCACAAGTGCTATGCGCGCTGCAGGTTGCGATGCGACCGGCGCGATACCCAGTGCCTTCGCCCTAACCCATTCGGCACCAGCCCGGGTCTTGCCAGCGCCGCGACCGCCGAGGATCACCCATACGCGCCATTCAGCGCCGAGTGGCGTCAAGACAGGCGGAAGTTGATCGTCTCTCGCCCAAATCTGCCAGTCACCCAGCAGGAACGAAAGGTCTTCTTCAGATAGCCCGGCGACAAGCGTTGCAAGCTCATCGGCACTGGAGCAACCTTTGAATGCGCGCCGCAAGCTCCTGGCGGCGGCGCTCCGCATCGGCTCCTGACCGCGGCCGTTTGCCATTCTTGCGTCCACTCCTGCCGGTAATCTTGCCCTCATAGTCAGATAGCTTTTCAAGGCTCCTGACCAATGTGTTCAACGTCCGCGTCGTGCGTTCGCTATCAACTGCGGTGTTGTCACCGCCTGCAGCCATTCTTGCTTCGATCGCGCTCAGTTTGTTTTCCATCGCTTCAAACAACCTCTCCGCCATTGCCCGCCGCGCCGCGCCACGCGTTTTTGACGTTCTGACTGGAACCATGGACGTTGGCTGGTTGTCCTCGCTGCGGGCTGACGCAGTCGAATCAGCATCGCCACCGGAAGAACGCGGACGCTTTCTGCCTCCACGCGGCGACCAGCCCTCCCGCCGCGCATGTGCGGTGATTTTCTGATGCGAAATTCCGTAGCGCTCAGCGATCTTGCCCAGGGGCTGGTGACCCTCCGACCACAAACGCGCGATTTCCCGCCATGTCTCCTGATCGAGTGACATGCCGCTCCAGAACCGTATCCAAAAAGAAAAAACGCCAGAGTGGGAAGCATCCGCTGCCACTTCTCGCGTTGTACAGAAACATTACATGCGCACCGCCCCGGTGTCAACAGTAAAAAATCAATAAATATAATTTGTCTAAGTAACTATCATGTATTTCAAACATGAATTGAAAATAAAACTGAACATTCTTCCATGATATTCCATTGCCGTGGATAAATATTTCCTTTCGCGATGCAAGCGCACCGGCCACTCCAAATCAAGAATCATCGAAGTCACTGATAATAAAGCGATGATAGGCGTCTTCCCTGGCACTGTTCTCGCTCAACGCCCAGCCGCGCACTGAAATACCGGCCTGATGGACGGTTTCAGCACTTCCAGAAACGAGCGGGTGCCACCAGGCCAGATCGCGTCCTTCATCAAGTCTGCGGTATGCACATGTGCGCGGCAACCAATTCAGCGAACGCACGGTTGCCAAGTCGATGCTCAAACAATCGGGCATCTTGTCATGGCGGTTTGCATAATCAGTACAACGGCATGAACCGATATCTAAAAGTGCGCAGGCAAGTCGGGTCAGATGCACGTCTCCGTTGTCTTCATCTTCCAGTTTGACAAGGCAGCAACGGCCGCAGCCGTCACACAAACTTTCCCATTCAGACTCCGTCATCTCGTCCAGCGTTTTCTCCTGCCAGAACGGTAATTCAGCCTCATCTTTTTCAATTGTGGTCAACGGGCCCTCGCGGTTGCGTGTATCTGAGGTATAAATAACCACATTCTTATCGAAAATTGAGTCGGAACTCATTTAAGCCGTCTTTGCTGAACGCGCCAGCTATGGCAGGAACGCTCTGCATTGACCGTTTTCCTACCCACTTCTAAGTGGACACTTGGGGACGGGCGTCGGCAGCGGCCGGCCGGTTTGAGATGGCAGAACTGCCTAGCCACAACACGGGGCATTTGGTTTGAGCGACTGGTTCTTCAAGGAAGGCGGACGGGACCGGCTGGTTGACTGGATGAATCTCGATTCCAGGATCGATTCATCGCTTGCTGCGATTCGTGCATGGCTCGGTGACACATGGAACTCCGGATCGAGTTTTTTTGCACGCTTCAAACTAACCGGCTGGCGACGCCTTCTCAATGAGGCCGCCAGCGAAGCGCTCACCCTAGGTGTGGGCGGCCTTGCGCTCATCTACGGGCTCGCCTTGCCCGCACTCCTGGAATTCGACGAGGGCCGGTTCCTCACAGGTCAGTATTCCGTCAAGTTCCTCGACCGTTACGGGAACGAAATCGGCAAGCGCGGCATCCTTCATAATGACGCCGTGCCGCTTGAACAAATCCCCGACTACATGATTAAGGCGACCATCGCGACCGAGGACCGCCGGTTCTTTGAACATTACGGCGTCGACATTCTGGGCACGCTTCGCGCTCTGGTCGAAAACCTGCGCGCAAACGACGTTGTTCAAGGCGGTTCCACCTTGACGCAGCAGCTTGCCAAGAACCTTTTCCTGTCGTCAGAACGATCGGTTCAGCGCAAGATCAAGGAAGCTTTCCTGGCATTCCTTCTGGAAAATCGCTTCTCCAAACGCGAGATACTGAAATTGTATCTAGACCGCGCCTACATGGGTGGCGGTGCATTCGGTGTCGAGGCGGCCTCGCAGTTCTATTTTGGCAAATCGGTTCGCGACATAAATCTGTCGGAGGCCGCATTGCTTGCCGGTCTCTATAAGGCACCCACCAAATATGCACCACACGTCAATCTGCCGGCTTCACGTGCGCGCACCAACGAAGTTCTATCCAATCTCGTTGAGGCGGGTTTTTATACGTCCGGTCAGGTTCATGCAGCCCGCCTCAGTCCGGCACGCATCGTAGAGAACCGCTCCACCAACAGTCCTGACTGGTTCCTCGATTGGGCATTTGAAGAAGTACAGCGTCTGGCAAAAGGCAAAGGCCAATATGTTCTGACCGCCAAGACGACAATTGACCTTGGACTGCAACGCGCTGCGGATGAAGCGTTGGTGTCACGCATTCGCACAACCGGCCGCTCGGTCCGAGCACGCTCGGGCGCTCTAGTCTCGATGGAAACCAATGGCGCCATACGTGCCATTGTTGGTGGCGTCGACTACGGCGACAGCCAGTTCAACCGCGCAACCACTGCGCGTCGGCAACCCGGTTCGTCGTTCAAGCCTTATGTCTACGCCGTGGCGCTTGAGAACGGTTACACGCCCCGCAGCCGTGTTCGTGATTCCTCTCGCAGTTGTGGTCGCTGGTCCCCGAAGAATTATTCAGGCGGTGGTGGTTCTGGCAGATCTTTGTCGCTGACAGAGGCCCTGGCGCGCTCCTTGAACACAGTCGCCGTCGACCTGTCGTTACGACTTGGGCGTGACAAGGTAATGGAGATGGTAAATCGGCTTGGCGTCACCGGTATCAGAAAGAGCTGCTCAATGGCGCTAGGCGATGGTGGTGTAACGGTCCTTGAACACACCGGCGGTTTTGCCACCTTTGCAAATGGCGGCAAGCGCGTTCATCCCTATGCTATCACCGAACTTATCAGCTCCCAGGGCGAAGTCATCTATAGCCACGATCGTGACGAGCCGGAGCCCGCGCAGGTCGTCAAACGGGAGGTCGCCGAAAGCCTTAACCAGATGCTGCATGCCGTGGTCGAAGAAGGTACTGGAGGGCGAGCTGCTTTGGATTTCACAAACGTCGCCGGCAAAACAGGAACGAGTTCCAGCTACCGCGATGCCTGGTTCATGGGTTTTACAGGTTACCTCGTCACTGGCGTGTGGATTGGCAATGATGATTTCCGCCCGACCGCTGGCGTAACCGGCGGCTCGCTTCCTGCTCAAATTTGGCAGTCCTACATGTCTGTTGCTCATCCAGACATGGACATCCCCACCATTCCGGGCCTTTCGCCACATCCTCGGCAGGTGGAAGAACGCGCGCGACTGGCCGAACTCAAAAGAATTGACCCAGGCCTCTCGGGACCGAAAAAATCCGACGCCGAGAAGACCATGCCGCCGATGATGCGAGAAGTTTTGAAGCGAATAGCCGAAGCGTTCCGCAAATCAGGCGGCAGGGATAAAATCGAACCAGCGGAACCGCCAGGCCGCCGCGCCAGCGCTCAGCCAATGCCAACGAAGCCAACTCCATAAGTCAGCAAGAGCAAAAGAGCCCAAATGCCAGCGGCATCCTCTGATCGGGATCGGGAATGAATTATCAGATCTACAGAGCCAGGCAGCACCTGCGCGGTTGGGTTCGAAAGATTTCCGACTGGGCGCTCTTTCTTGGCATAGTCCTCATTGGTGGAATTGGTTCGCACTGGTACATGGTCGAAGCCGGTTCGATGTTTTCCGTCACGCATATTGGGCCATGGGAATCCTGGACGAATGGCGCGCGCGCCGACACCGACCCCTACACACGGGCGCACTTCGCGCGGCTCGGCATACTGCCGCTCAGTGCTGACATATCCCGCACCTACGTCGCCCGCCAGGATAGCGACGGTGATGAACTTTATTCTTCATGCGATTACGCCATCAAAGGGGAGGACTTCGCAGCACGGTGGTGGAGCATCACCGTTTTCGACGGCGACGGCGCACTCATTGCCAACCCTTCCGAACGGCATGCCTTTTCGCGCGACACAGTCGCCATCTCCCCGGACGGCAGTTTTGTCATTTCCCTGGCACGAGACGCTCGTCCTGGAAATTGGCTGCCAACAGGGGGGGCCGGCCGCCTTGCCATCATGCTCGTATTACAGAACGGAAACATCTCGATTGCAGACAACCTGAGCCAGCGAGACGATGAAGCACTGCCCGACATTACCAAGGTTAAGTGCCGATGAAAATTCCAACGCCCAGGAAGCTTCCTGATATACCCAAGCTTCAGGATTTCTCGAAGCTTCCAGCAGCGATGAAGGAACTGAAGCGCTCACAGCAACCGCGGCTCGATAGATTTTCACAGTTGCCTTGGCTAGAAACGCTACGCAAGTTCCGCATGCCTGCCAGCATTCCCATCTTCACGCGTCATGCCTCGCCGCCGCGCCCGCCGGAACTCACAGACCAATCACCGGCCCGCCCGCCAACTACAGCCCAGGTCATTTGGCGCGCGCTGACGAAACCCTTCCGCATGATAAATTGGCGCATTGTGGCTGCGGCTCTTTGCGGTGTGGGGATCTTGCACATTGTCGCGACGCTGGCCGCCCCTCACCTTGCAATCGCCACTGCATTTAATCGCCTGGAACGCATACTTCCCGCAAACCGCATCGTGGTTCTTCCCGAACTGTCGTCGGAAACCCAGCCCCTCCCATTCATGAGCCCCGCATTGCGCTATGCAATGTGCAGGTTCGACACCACGAAAAGCACGATAGAAGTAGCCGTCGAATTAAGCATCGCCGGCTCTAGCCTTACAATTTATTCCACTGAAGGGGAGGCGATCTATACCGCCGCGGAATCCGAGGTTGCCCAGCACCGCGTACTCATCATTCCCGATGACGGCCGTTTTCTTGGTTTGACACCGGAAGCACTCGGCAAGCAAAGCGCTACCGTTTCCTCGGCAACGTTGCACGCACAGCGCGGAATTGTTGTTTATGCAGTTCCACGGCGTGGAGCCGCCTATAACGCCGCAACCCAGCAACAACTTGACGCTGCGGTCTGCCAACCCAGCCAATCGTCGTAATCCGGCATTATCTGCTGCTGCAACAGTTGCGCAGCATTCGGGTCCATTGGGCTTTTATAGAGCAGTCATTTCGCCACATCGCAGCCGGATGGCCTTGTTGTGTCAAGGAACGGTGCGTCCAGCCCTTGCAATTTGCCCGGCTCTAATTTCAGCACCACCGACACGCCAGAATTCGAAAACCTGTGCTCCATCGGAAGAATAGAGGACGAGGTCAAGAGTGTCAGGCGCTAATCAGGTAGTTCGATCCGATCGCGTTCAACGATGCAAGACTCTTTTGTCTCGCTGCCATCGTCATTCCAACGCTGGTAACGCACACCAGGAAAAATTACGATTTCTGCGGACCCTACGAAATTCACGCGCGACGCTACATCACAGGATTTTGCAGCATGTGCATTGAAGTCGAGTATGAGTGCCATAACCGTCCCCGCTGAGTGTTCCGACCTGCGTCTCCTCGGGCTGCTTGATTTTGATTCTCTGCCCACCACTCTTAGTTGGCAGCCGCAATCGCTAATGAAAAGTTAATAAATGCATCCGCTCGTGTATGGAACATTTGGTGTGGCAATCATGCGTCTGGCGGTTGCAGCCACCCCTCAAGGAAACAACGCCCCTCGCGGTCTTCAACTTCAACAATCCAAAGATCGGGATCAAACTCAGCTTCACGCTCCAGCAGGTAATCAATGTCGCGCTCGCAGGCAGCCGCTTTGGACGTCAAGGCAATCCATTTGCGCTCTTGCTCGGCACCATCGAGCCCGGCGGGTGCCGGTCCAAAGGCTCGTGCCGTCCGGTCCTGCGCAACGACTTTGATGTATATGGCACCAGCATCATCATCGCCATGGCGCACGACAACAGCATGGGCACCCTGGGTGGCAACTGCACGCAGGTAGGCCTTCACCCAAATATCGGAGCGCAATCGCATAGCTTCGCCTGCAACGTCGGCTTTGTTGCCTTCAATCGTGCTGACGCTGGATCGTGTTTGAAGTTTGAAGCATGTATTTCAAGCTGAACCGCGTCACACTTCAGCTCAACATGCTCTGGATTTTTTGTGGTCGACAAACGTTATAGTCAATTTGCCGGAGCCTGGCTCTTGACGTCAAACAAATTGCAACCTGGGCAGTTCCGTAACTGTATAGATTGTATTTGTAAAATCAGCCTAGTGTGGCGTCGCGCCATAGTTGATCGATGTTGCGGCACGCTGGGTATCAACGAAGGCGCGATAAACGCCACACTAAGTTCATGATTTTGCTAGTGGCCTTCATGTCGCGCCAAAATCGCAGCGGCGGCGGCTATGTTTCGATTTTGGCGCGACAGGCCACTAGCGGGCTGCGACGTTTTCAAAGACGCCGAGCCGCGTAAACTCCGCCACGAGAAGCCCAGAAATTCTTCCGCTTTCTGGTATTTTGTGATCCCTTTCAAACGCCCTGATCGCTGCCGATGTCGCTTGCCCCATCACACCATCTACTGCGCCAGGGCGGTAGTTGAGCAACGATAAAGACCGCTGCACGGTCCGCACAATTTCGGCTGATTCCGCTGTCGGCGCTGAGGTTGTACTGGCATTCTCCACGGGGCCACCCCGCAGTGCGTCGCGCAGCCCCACCGATGGCCGCGCCGTCACCATCAAACCGCGATCGTGTTCAAACGCCATGATAGCCGCTCTTGTGACGCTATCCAGCTTGCCAGCAGTATTGCCAAGCACATATCCGCGTTTTGCAAGTTCCGTTTGAATGTCAGCGACCAACTCCGCCTCGCTTTGAGCGCTCGTTTTGCCAGGCTGCGTATCAGTTGTCGTTGCCACCGAAATGGATGCAATTGGGTCGCCAGATTTCACACTGGACGTTTCAAGGTCGTCTAGCGAATTTGAATGCGTGCCTGGCAGGTGCGACAACCCGCGATAATTCAGATCGCTTCGTGGCCGGCCGTCGTTTGGCTGCAAGAGCAACAAATTGACGAGAACCGATACCGCGATCAGACCCGACGCCATCACCCCCAACCTGATCTGCCCTGCTGTCATCGCTGGTGTGTCCATCCCTATTAATTGCTTCGCGAATTATCGAGCCCCCGCGTGAACGCTTCGTTAACTGTATCGACACTTGTGCAATGGAGCTGCCAACCAGGTTCGCGGGGCGCTTCTCGATTAGATAAAATTTGTCCAAATTTTGCGGAGAAGTTTACGTGCGTTGAAAAGTAAACCTTCAAGGTAAACCGGTAGGGTTAGCCTCACGAAATTTGCGGCCTGCCCGGAGTAACCCCGATGCTTTCATTTCGCTCAGTTGTGCTGCTGGGTGCAGCGATCTATCTGCTGCCGAAGGATCCCGCACGCCAACAGCAGTTGGAATCGGCAATCCACAACGCCTACAACTATTCAACCACAGTTTGCGATCGCCAGCCTGAGGCGTGCGCCAAGGCAGGCGAAATCTATGAAGACCTCAAGGCCAAAGCAATTTTTGGTGCAGGGCTCATCTATACAATTGCTGTCGGTCAGGGCGAACCTAATGGAAGTCCGGCAGATCATGGATACACAGGCAAGCCCGCAAAGACGGCCCCCCCACCTACGCTGCGTTGGGATGGTACGCCAAGGCGCCAGACAACGGCATGGCAGGGCACATTGACGTCTTCGGATCTTTCCCCCGACTGGCGCGGCAATCACTAGAGCATTTTCCGACGAAGTGGACGCCGGTTTGTCGAAAGAAAATGCGACCAAACCAAAAAGTTAGAGCGCGGGGCAGGTTTTGTCGCCGTCCATTTGGTGGTGATTGTTCTGTCCTGCCAAAAAGCCACATCGGCCAGACCCGGTTTCACCGTTCCAGCGGTTGCCTCCTTATGCCTTGCGTCCTATGTCAGGATTAGAGCGTTTCAGACCTAGAGCGCATTCCGATCCGATGGAATCGGATCAGCGCTCTAGGTCTGAAACGCTCCAAAGCAACGGAGGCCACGTACCGTGACGACACTTTCTGAGATCCGCGACGATTTCGCCCTGCTTGACGACTGGGAAGATCGCTACCGTTACGTCATCGAACTCGGCCGGCAGCTACCGCAATTTCCCGAAGAGTTTCGCAACGACGAAAACAAGGTGCGCGGTTGTGCAAGCCAGGTCTGGATTGCTACGCGCTCAACTGAGGAAAACGGCCAAACCCGCCTTCATTTCGAAGGCGACAGCGATGCACACATCGTGCGTGGCCTGATTGCCATCGTATTTGCACTTTACCAGGACGCGACACCGTCGGAGATTTTGCAAGGCGACGCACAAGCCGTATTTACCGAATTGGGCTTGGCTGAGCACCTCACGCAACAGCGCTCCAACGGCCTGGCGTCGATGATTGCCCGCATTCGTAACGATGCAACTGTCGCGGCCAATTGAAAAGCTACGTGTCGTTATCCTCCAAAGAGGATGCCATCACCTTCTCTGGCCGGTATCCTTCAGCGCCCCAATGAAGAACGCGCGCGGGCCCGGTCGGGCGGGAACCTTCGCCTGCATTTTGCCGATCAATCCCATAGTGCCTGGCCAGCGCTGAAAGCGCGACTTGCAAAACGATCTTGCCGGAGCGCTGTGGCCACCCGGAAGCCTTTTCCAGTTGTTCCAGGCCCTTGAGGTGGCAACACACATCCACCAGAACGCTGGCCAATTCCGTACCGACAGCACCAAGTGCCAACGATACCCGTTCTCGCGCAGCCAACGCCCGCTCACTAATGTCCAGCGCTGCATGTGCGCCAGCACTGCCTTGCGCTTCACCCGTCGCCGCTCGCTGCCAATTGACGGTAAGCCGCGGCATGAGCTGGGCCATTTCGAAGTCCCTGCGGAGGCGTTCACCTGCGTGGAATTGAGGCTCGCTAATGAGGCTCGCACCTGATTTGTCACGTCTTCGGTAAAGCCATGCCAGAGGACTTTCTCGAACTGATTCCAAAGGTCCGTTTTTGCCTGTGGCCGGTTTGTGCGCGCCTTCCTTTTTTGCACCCTTTGACACCCGATCCGATACATCCCCGTTCCTTCCCTGAGCAGCCGTCAGCTGCGCAGCTAGATGTTTTCGTCCCGACGCGCTGATCCGCCAACGTCGATCCAACGAGCTCTGCTCGACCAGTCCTGCGGCTCTCACCCGCTCCCAGATGTCCAATGGAACATGCTGGATCACGTCGGGTGCCTTTTCCGACCCACCGAGCACGCGAATAACGCGCTCGCCTTCGGTATCAGGCTCGTATTCCGCGAATGCGTGCACGCGCGAAAGCGCTTTCAGCAGGCGAACCAACGTCCGCCCGCCGTGTTTGGCTTCAGATGTCGTCATTGAACCAGATAGCCGCCAGGTGCTCCGACGCGAATTTGCCGCGCAGCGAGCAAGCATTGCACAACGTGTTCGAGAAGTTCCAACACACGGTCGAACACAGGGTCATCGCGTTCGTCTTCTATCACGCCGCAGGCGTGCGATACCGTCGTGCGGTCGCGTTCAAAAACACGCCCAACGTCCGTTAATGTCATGCTGCAGGAGACATGTGCTAGGTACATCGCCACTTGCCGGGCACGGGCGACTTTGGCACGCCCTCGTGTCGCCCCGCGCAGATCGCCGCCACGTACTCCAAAAACCTGCGCGACTGCGTCTTCAATCACGCTGCGCTCGAAGGTCTGGCACACGGCACCCGCATGAATTCTTCCAACATCGACCGTGCGCTCCGCTAAGGAAGCAGCAGGCACGCAATCTTTTGAAACACAGCCATTCATCTCGCTCACCGCCGATTGGTCGCCTCAGATACGCCAAGGATAGATCCATATCCGCGCATCTGTTTCTCAAACCTAGGGCTTCAATGAACGAGGGAGGATAAGTGTAGAAGTCCCTGCACCCCTCGTGTGCCTGCTTAACCAAGCACGCACTTGCAATGCGCACAGCACTCCAGAAATCCCCGCCATCTGCGTTGGCCGCAAAGTTGCCAACTCAACCAAGCCCACAGATCGTACCAGGGCCAACCAGTCGGGAAACTGCGTGTTGCCACACAAATTTCAGCGTCAACCGCCCTGGCCACAGGTTAACGCCGTGGCTCGCTCAGGCCCCCTTACGCACGTGTTCCTGGAGGGCCAGATTCAATGCTGAAAGGCGTTCGGGCGGATTACGAGCGCAGGCGCGATCTGCCGCGCCTCATAGCGGTCTGGCCACACGAAATTGAATCAGATGATGATGCTGTTCGCGTCATCATCATGCGCAAGCTTCGCGCTGCGCTGCGCGCGGAGCGTCAGCGAGGGCTGGCCGGGCACTGGACTTATGACGTCACGCGCCATGCCCAACTCGCCCGCGCCTATCGCAACGAACTAACGCGGCTTGGTGGCAAAGGTCCATCGAAAGGCGAAACTCGCAACAAACCACGCGTGCGGCAGCAGCAATCAAAACCAAATCGGTGAGCGCAAAATTCCTGCATGACGAACTGCGTATGACGCTTCCAACGAACCCGCGATCAGTCGCGACGCGTACCAAGCCCCATCTTTTTGGCGAGGTCTGAGCGCTGACGCGCGTAGTTGGGTGCCACCATGGGATAATCGTGCGGCAGCCCCCACTTGTCGCGATATTCCTCCGGCGTCATGTTGTAGTGCGTGCGCAGATGCCTCTTCAGCGATTTGAATTTCTTGCCGTCTTCCAGACAGATGATGTAGTCCGGCATAATTGATTTCTTGACCGCAACCTTCGGGCGCAGCTCTTCGCCGGCCGGCTCTGCCGCCTGCCCGGTGGCACGGGCAAGCGCCGCATGCGTTTCATTGATAAGCTGCGGCAGCTCGCTGGACGTGATCGTGTTATTGCTGACGTAGGCGGCAACAATTTGAGCAGTCAGTTCAACCAGCTCCTGCCCCTCAGTATTGTCCATTTGGAAATCCATCTAGTCGGGCACCGCGCAGCAGGGCGCCAATTCTCTTGCCCAAGCGTTGCACTTGGTGCTTTGGGCCTGTGGTACTGAGAGCACCTTTCAGCACGATCCAGCACTGCGGGCGATCGAAGCATTTATCCGAACAAACCCTTTTTAGACTTCGATTGCCAAAGGTTTGACAGAACAACCACTGTGTTGTCAATAACTACGCCGTGGAACAACTTACTATAACTAATCAAAAATCGTTCTTGCGAAGTCTAAATATTGTTCAATACATACCAGCATGGAGTGTGCCACCATCTAACACACGAATTTTCCTTGCCTCCAAATCCGACACCGGAACTGTGCTTGTTGTTTCCCTTCCAGCAAAAGGCTAACACTACATCTTCAAATTGAACCTCTGCTACCCAGCATTCAGAACCTGCCGCTTGGTTCCGTGTTGGGTCCCAAGAGGTCAGCCCGGAACCCTAAAGCGCTTTCCGATCCGATGGGATCGGATCAGCGCTCTAGGTTCTTGTTTGGTCGCATTTTCTTCGACGAACCGGCGTCCACTTCGTCGGAAAATGCTCTAGACATCTTTGAATTGTGTTCTGGATTGACTGTCGTTTGACGACCTGCGCCCGGAACTCAAACTTAAGATCCAGAACACTTGCAACCTAATCAAACTTTGCGTCGTGCAAACGACACACCTTGTCACGGGAGAGCCTATGCCAGTCAATAAGCCTGTCGCATCCGATGATCGAAGCATCACGCCGCCCAAGGCAGATCTGCGTCCACATTCGACAACCTGGCACGGCATAACACTCAGCGATCCGTTTGCATGGCTGCGTGCCGACAACTGGCGGGACGTCATGCGCGAGCCCGATAAACTTGCCCCAGACATTCGTGCCTACCTTGAAGCGGAAAACGCGTATACCGCGGCCGCACTTGCTGAGACCGACGCACTCCAGGACGAACTCTTTGTGGAAATGAAGGGGCGCATAAAAGAAGACGACAGTTCCGTCCCCGCGCCGGACGGTCCATACGATTATTACGGTCGATATATCGTCGGCGGGCAATATCCTCTCGTGTGCAGGCGCCCCCGCTCTGGCAGCCAGGAACAAATCCTGATTGACGGCAATGCCGAAGGTGCAGACAAAGCCTACTGGGGCTTTGCAGGCAGCGGCCATGCGCCAAACCATCGGCTGATCTCGTTTGCTGTCGATGAAAAGGGGTCGGAATTCTACACCATTCGCATTCGCGATATGGAAACAGGGAAAAACCTCCCCGACCTGATCGAGGACGCAGGTCCCGGAATGGTATGGTCAGCAGATTCAAGCACGCTGTTTTATGTTCGCTACGATGAGAACCACCGGCCCCGCGCGGTCTACCGGCATACGCTTGGCACGCCACAAGAAAGCGATGTGCTCGTCTACGAGGAAGAAGATACCGGCTACTACGTTCACATCTCCGCCACCCAGTCGGCGCGTTTCGTCCTGATTATCACTTCTGACCACGAAACCAGCGAAGTCCATGTGATAGATGCCCACAAACCCGACTCCGCACCGCGCCTTGTCACACCTCGCACCTTCGGTCATGAATACGACGTAGAAGAAAACGGCGGCACGTTCTACATCACCACCAATTCCAAAGATGCTGAAGATTTCCGCATCTGCACCACGCCGGTCGAGAAGCCCGCGCTCGAAAACTGGCGCGAGCTTATTGCGCACCGACCAGGACGATTGATACTCGACACGGTGCTTTACAAAAACCATATGGCACGGCTGGAGCGTGAGAACGGCTTGCCCCGCATCGTCATACGTGAACTGGCGACAGGCGCGGAGCACGACATTGCTTTTGACGAAGAAGCCTACTCCCTTGGTCTTTCCCATGGCTACGAGTTCGACACGACCACTGTTCGCTTCACGTATTCTTCGATGACCACCCCCAGTGAGGTCTACGACTATGACATGGTTACACGCGAACGCGTCTTGATGAAGCGCCAGGAAGTGCCAACCGGGCATGACCCGGCGAATTATGTCACCAGACGGCTTTATGCGGCGGCACAAGACGGCGAAGCCGTGCCCTTGTCGATTGTATATCGCAAAACGACGCCGCTTGATGGCACCGCACCCGTGCTGCTTTACGGGTACGGCGCCTACGGAATCACCATTCCCGCTTCATTCTCGACTTCGCGATTATCGCTCGTTGACCGCGGATTTATCTACGTCATTGCCCACATCCGCGGTGGCAAGGATAAAGGCTACCACTGGTACACCGATGGCAAGAGGGAAAAGAAGACCAACACGTTTAATGATTTCATCGCCGCAGGTGAACATCTGGTCGCAAAAGGCTTCACACGCAAAGGCCAGATCGTTGCGCATGGCGGCTCGGCCGGTGGCATGTTGATGGGGGCGGTTGCCAACATGGCACCCGATCTGTTCGGCGGCATTATCGCTGATGTTCCCTTTGTCGATGTCTTGACCACCATGCTCGACAAGGATCTGCCGCTGACGCCACCGGAGTGGAAGGAATGGGGCAACCCGATTGAAAGCCGCGACGATTTCGAGCGTATTCAGTCCTACAGCCCCTATGACAACGTCACCGCGCAGAACTACCCCCACATCCTGTCACTTGCGGGGCTGACCGACCCACGCGTCACCTACTGGGAACCCGCCAAGTGGACCGCGCGTTTGAGAGAAAAAAATACTTCAGCCAATCTCATTTTATTGCGTACCAACATGGATGCCGGCCATGGCGGAGCATCTGGACGTTTCGAGCAGTTGAAGGAAACCGCGATCGAATATGCCTTCGCCTTGAAGATTATGGGAAAGGATGAGGCAGCGCAGATCTAGAGCGCAATCCGACCCGATGGAATCGGATCGGCGCTCTATGTGCCCAAACACTCACACCGCGTCGGTCAGCAAAACGTCAACCGCCACTTCAACGTCATGCCCGCCGCCGCCCAGCAGCACACCACTGATGGGGCTGATGTCGTCGTAGTCACGGCCGTAGGCAAAAGTAACGTGCTCACCGCGCGGGATCACGTTGTTGGTTGGATCGAAATCGACCCATCCGAAGTCTGGCGACCAGACCGAAACCCAAGCGTGGGAGGCATCGGCGCCCTGCAACTTGGGTTGACCCTCGGGTGGATGCGTCAGGATATAGCCACTGACATACCGCGCTGGCAGCCCAAGTGACCGCAATCCTGAAATCATCAGGTGTGCAAAATCCTGGCAAACGCCGCGCCGTTCTGAAAATACATGTTCGACCGGAGTGGAAACGTCGGTGGAAGAAGGATCAAACGTAAAGTCATCGAAGATCCGGCGCATGAGGTCGTCACATCCCTGAAGCACCGGACGGCCGGGCGGGAAAGAAGAAGCCGCATAAGCTCCAATCTCTTGAATTCGCGGTCCATGCCGGGAGGAAGCAGAAAACTGCCAAACGTCCTTTGCATCCTCTCTACCGGCCAAAGCCGCGCCCGAAGCAATCAACTGCCAATCCAGACTGGCAGCCAAATCCCCCTGGAAGTAATGCACCACCTCAATCTCGCTTTCCGCCAGAACGACGAGCGTGTTGTGCTCCTGCGCCAGACTGAGCAAGGTGATGGGATTACCAAAAAAATCGACGCGATCCTGGCGCGCATTGGGTGCCGGAGAAATCGTCAAGCGATGTTGAAGAATTCGCTGGCTGGGCACCTTGGCGGGCATCAGGTGCAGCAGGTGATAGGACTGATGCACCGATGAACTGTAAGAATAGGTCGTCTCGTGCGAGATCGCGTACTTCATGTCGCAAGCCCTATTCAGTGTGCCAGCCGGGTGTGAACCCTGTGCGGCTGCTCTTCGGTCAGACTGAAATAGCGTCGCGATATGATGTCCGAAAGCTGGGGCAACCCTGTGATGAGGCGACCAAGAGCCTGTACCAGGTTCGTGCGGCGGCCATCCGTTCCCACCTGTCTCAGCGCATCAATATCGGCCAACCGCACTTGCGTCAGAAGGTCCAGCGCCAAGCGTTGTTCGGGAGTTCTTACCGCATCAAGCGATGCCTTTGGCAGTTCTCCGATATGATCCAGTATTTCCACAAGCTGAAAGGAAATGCCCCTTGGGTTGGTCTCATCCACCATCAAAAGGTCCAGAACCAACGGGAACGTTGGCGCAAACCGATAGCGTGCACGGTAGGTGATGAAGCAGTCCGCCGTTTCCAGCAGGAATGCGAGATGCTCCGTCATTTCCGACTCGTCAACGACATTCACCAACACCGTGTTGAGCAACTCCGCCATCTGTAGCGCGCGTTCGGTGCGACGCCCCAGGTCCATGAAGCGCCAACCAAAATTTCGAGTCATGTTCTCGTGCATGAGACCATTGAATGCCGCAAGTTCCGCAATCAACTGGTCCAGCCAATCGACCAGCTCCATAGCCGGGTCGCCTGACATGTTCACTGCGTTCGGCCGCTTGGTCGACAAAGCGCTGAGCAGCCGCCAGGCATCGAGCGACAGCCGATCCCTGCTTTGGCGGGCAACCTTGCGGATGTTCTGGAACGTCACCAGGATGCCGTAGGGATTGACCGCCGAAGAAAACAGCTCTTCAACTTTTTGCTCCAGTGAATCAGCACCTGGCCGGACAGGGATCACGCCTTCGTTCGTCCGCGCCTTGTTGACGATGACATCGAGCGCACTGCGCGCCACATCGGCCCGGCGGATGGGGCGCAAATCCTCATCGCCCCGACTGAGTGAGTTGCGCATCACGCGCATGGTCCAGTCAGCGCGCTCTACGTAGCGTCCCAGCCAGTAGAGATTGTCAGCCACGCGACTGGGCAAGCGAATGCCCAGCCTTTGGACCTGAACTTCCTCCTCGGCCATGCGCCAGCGGCTATAGTGCGGTCCTTGCGGTTCTGACGTCGCAATCCAGACGTCACGCGATTCGCCAGAATCGGCAGTCAGGGCCACTGCGGCGCCTGCCTGTACCGTGAGTGCAAGCCCACCGGGCAGAACCGCATATCCGTTTTCGGTCGAGGCAACAAAACAGCGGACGGCGTAGGGCTTGGCGACAAGATCGGTGCCGTCAAACGACGGCGACGTGGCGACCTGGAACGCTTGTTCGGCCACCCATTTTGGACCGTTGAGTGAGATTTCGGCGATCAACCTGTCGCGTTCTTCTGGTGCCATATCGCTAAGGCACCGCCCGGCTTGTGCATGGCCCGGACGTGCAGTCGCTTCGAAGGCCGGCCGTAGCAAAAATTCGCTCTGCTGCGACAGAACTTCCTCGCGCGCGGCTGGATCGCCGAGCCAGAGTCGCGGCGTGTCCTGCAAAATAGGATCTTCGCCTAGCAAATACTGCGATAACCTATTCAGGCACGGCCCGATCCCACGGTTCTCAACGATTGCGGTTCCTAACGCATTGGCCACCAGTGAGGGGTTGTTGCGCACCGCCATAACGAGCCCCGCCGGCCCATCGAAACCATCTGGTCGCAATTCGAGCGGATCGGCCTTGGCCGCCTCTACCGCCCTGACCAGAAGATCGACCGGTTGCAAACCAGCGAGCGTCTTGTGGTAGGCTTTGCCGTCCACAACCCGCAAGTCGGAACCTTCCAGAAGCTGGTAGCCCATGTATCGCGCCATATACGCGTGGTTCAAATATGTTTCGTGATCCGGATTAGGTCCAAGGATCGCGATACTGGGTGCATCCTGGCCCGAACGCCGCGCCAGTTCCTGCGCCACGTCCTGATAAAATCCTGAAATCCTCAGCGCATTGCACTCACGAAACATGCGCCCGCACACGTCCGCGTGCACGACACGATTGGCCAGCGCGTAGCCGTGCCCGGCCAGCGTCTCTGCATGGGTATCAAGAATGTGCCACGTGCCGTTGGTGTCGCGCGCCAAATCGAGCGCCAGGAACATCAAACGAGGATCATGCGAGCCGATGCCATGCACGGCACGTAGAAATGAGGGATCGTCAAACACAAGCGCCGGCGGCAGCAACCCACTGTTGAGAACGTCCTGCCGGCCGTAAAGATCACTGAGTAATGCTTCATAGAGCCTCGCGCGTTGGATCAGCGCGCGCTCCAACGGCTGCCACTCACGCTGATCAAGCACCAGCGGAACCAGATCTAGTTTCCACGGACGCTCAACCTGATTGGGGTCGGAAAAACTATCGAGCGTGATGCCGTTCTCGACGATCCGGCGTTGGATGCGCTCAGACAACGCGGCTGCGCGCTCTGGGCCGAGGTTCTCCAGAAACGAAACCACAGGCTGCCAATGCGGTCTGACACGTCCATCAGGACCGATCAATTCATCAAAGGCACTACCGCGATATCGCGAGATCCAATCACTGCCCGGCGGCATGACCGCGCTCACCATGTTGGTCGTATTGTCGTTCAAGATGCAAAAGCCTCCCCCGAACAGGGATCCGAATTATAACGATCCCCGTGAAGCCCCCGCTTCAACCATCGCACCACACTTTATACGTGAGATTCTTTACAAAGTCGCGCTACGAGCGCGCCGCTTTGAAACAAACGCGCTCAATATTAACGGTGCCACTTTTCATCACTATATATTGCTAACCCCCTGTCATACGGGATGAAAACGGCGCTCGACCCTGGGGCATCGGGGCCAGGCCCGCGCGCCGCAGGTCAAGCGTAAAGGGATAATCCGGGTTGTCATGATGCACTGGCCTGATGGAAGCTCCCGCCGTATGCCCCATCGGTTCAAAGCGGGCCAGGCGCCGGCCTTCGGCCTCATAGGAGTTCACCGGAAATGTGTCGGGCGATTTTCCTCCAGGATGAAAGACATGATAGCGGCACCCGCCCAGTGACCGGCCCGACCAGGTGTCGACAATGTCGAACACAAGTGGCGAATGGATACCTATCATCGGATGCAGTGCACTCGGCGGCTGCCAGGCGCGGAACCTGATGCCCGCGACCCCCTCGCCGTTGGTGCCAGTGGAAGCCAAAGGTAATGCCACACCGCCGCATTGGATGACATGCCGCCCAGGCACAAGCCCCTGGCATTTCACCTGCAACCGTTCCACGGAGCTGTCGACATAGCGTGCCGTACCACCGATCATGCCCTGTTCGCCGAGCACATACCACGGCTCCAGCGCTTGGCGGATTTCCACGTCGACGCCACCATAGTGAACCGCCCCGAATTTTGGAAAGCGGAACTCAAAGTGTGGTGCGAACCATTCCACCTCGAAGGCAAACCCGGCGGCATTAAGATCATCAATTACCGTTTTGAGGTCGGCCCAGACAAAATGTGGCAGCATGAAACGGTCATGCAGGTCGGTGCCCCAGCGAACAAGAGGGTGGCGGTAGGGTTGCTCCCAGAACATGGCGATCAACGCACGCAGCAGAAGTTGCTGCGCGAGGCTCATGCGTGCATGCGGCGGCATCTCGAAGGAACGAAATTCGACCAGCCCAAGCCGGCCAGTCGGACCATCCGGCGAGTAGAGCTTGTCGATACAGATTTCAGCCCGGTGCGTGTTGCCGGTCACGTCGATCAACAGGTTTCGGAAGATCCGGTCGACGAGCCAGGACGCAACCGGTTCCGCACCCGGTGAGGGCACCTGAGCCATGGCGATCTCAAGCTCGTAAAGCTGCTCATGACGCGCTTCATCAACGCGCGGCGCCTGGCTGGTCGGCCCGATAAACATTCCTGAGAACAGGAAAGACAAGGCCGGATGATGCTGCCAATAGGTAATGATGCTGGCGAGCAGGTCCGGACGACGCAGGAACGGGCTATCGGCAGCCGTCGCACCGCCCAAAACAATGTGGTTGCCGCCACCGGTGCCTGAGTGCCGGCCATCGAGCATGAACTTCTCAGTACCAAGCCGCGACAGGCGGGCTTCTTCGTAAAGCGCGGTGGTGACGTCGACAGCTTCGTCCCACGCCTGGGCGGCATGAATGTTCACCTCGATCACACCAGGGTCAGGCGTTACCTTGATGACGTTGATCCGAGGGTCATGGGGTGGCTCATATCCTTCCAGGCGGACCGCTGTGCCCGATGCGCGCGCACTTTCTTCGATCGCAGCGGCCAACGCGACATAGTCCTCCGCGTCCTGCAGCGGCGGCATGAAAATACATAAATGCCCGTCACGTGGCTCGATCGCCATGGCCGTACGCACGCTTCCGCTTATTTCATCTGCCGTTGCCATTGGCCCGAATTCAGGTGGCATGAGCGTCGCGGTTTGGCGCTTGGCCAACAGCATGGCGCGCTCTGGAAGCGGTTCATGGTTTGAAAGAGGATCACGGGGCTGCACATGCGGATAGTTAACCGCGCTGACGTATGGCAATCCGCCAAGTGGCAACCGGAAACCTACCGGCGAATCTCCGGGGATTAGATAGAGATTGTCGCGACGCATGCGCCAGGCTTCGGTAACCCAGCGCCGCCCGCCATCACGTGTCTGCCAGCACTGCACCGGGATGACGAAACCGGCCGGAACACCCAGGCCACGGTCGAACGCCTTGATAAGCCGCGATCGCTCCGCTTCATCCTCCAGCTTGTTGTCGTGAATATCGACACCAAGCGGCAACTTCTGCTCCGCCAGGGCAAAGTGTGCGGGGTCCTCGTAAGCCGCGATGGCACTTGAGTGAGGCAACCCCATTTGGCCGCAAAGTTGACGCGCGAAACATTCGGCCGTTTCGATATTCGCCGCTTTCTCAGGTGCCTCCTTGTCGATCAGGCTTTCATCATTCCAGAGCGGCTTGCCGTCCTTGCGCCAGTAAACCGCAAACGCCCAGCGCGGCAACTGTTCGCCAGGGTACCATTTACCCTGTCCGAAATGCATGAGGCCGCCAGGGGCGAAGCGTCGCGATAGCCGACGCAACAAGTCTTCAGCATAGCGCCGCTTCGTGGGGCCGACGGCTTCGTTGGTCCACTCTGCTCCGTCCATGTCGTCAATTGATACGAATGTAGGCTCTCCGCCCATCGTCAAGCGCACGTCGCTGGCACGCAACCGCTCATCAACGCGGTGGCCAAGCGCTTCGATGTCCAGCCATTGATTGTCGGTGTAAGGCAGTGTCACCCGGGGCGTTTCGCGAATGCGGCGCACCTGCATTTCGAAATCGAAGGAAACCTCGGCAGGTTCATGTCCACCCGAAATTGGTGCCGCCGACGCATAGTGCGGAGCTGCCGCAAGCGGTATGTGGCCCTCACCCGCCAGCAGGCCGGAGGTGGGATCGAGGCCAACCCAACCTGCGCCGGGCAGATATACTTCGGTCCATGCATGAAGGTCTGTAAAATCAACCTCCGTACCCGATGGCCCATCAAGCGATTTCACATCTGCTTTAAGCTGGATGAGGTAGCCTGAAACAAAACGTGCCGCCAGACCCAGATTGCGCAGAATTTGCACGAGCAACCAGGCCGAATCCCGGCACGAGCCGGAACACTTCTCAAGTGTTTGCTCAGGCGTTTGAACGCCCGCTTCCATCCGGATCAGATACTTGATGTCGTGATGGACGTGCTGGTTGAGCTCAACGATAAAATCGATCGTGTTTCGCTTTTCTTTCAGCTTGAACTTTTCAATGTAGGCTTCCAGGCGTTGAGAAAGTGGGTCACACTTCAAATAGGGCGCCAGTTCCTGCCGCTCCAGCTCACCATAGACAAACGGGCATTCATTTGCCGTCTCTTCAAGAAAAAAGTCGAACGGGTTGATCACAGCCATGTCGGCCACCAGATCAACGGTGATCGAGAATTCCTCGGTCTTTTCGGGAATAACGATGCGCGCCAGGAAATTGCCGAACGCGTCCTGCTGCCAGTTCAAGAAGTGTTGTTCAGGGGTGATCTTTAGCGAATAGCTCAATACCTGCGTCCGGCTGTGAGGCGCAGGCCTCAACCGGACGATCTGGGGTCCCATCCCAATGAGTTTATTGTATGTGTAGGCGGTCCGGTGGGTAAGCGCGGCGTGGATTGACATGGATCCTCGTTGGCCAGCTCACGAGGAGCCTTGGGACTGCGACTGCGAAGCCCCCTGAGATTGCGATTGAGACTGTGACTGGGTTCCAGACTGCGCTGTGCTTGCCGCCGCACCAGACAACTCAGCGCCGGGCGTTGGCGAAGGCCTTTGCGCATCGAAAAATGTATAGGCCAGTTCGTCCGTCAACTCAATCAACTGCCGCTGGATCGTATCGTTGAACTGGTGAAGCCGCTCGATCAAGTTCGGGTCCTGCTCGGCCTGCGCAATCGTTTGATTGAGGACGTCAATCTGCCTATGCGCCGCCGATGTGCTTCGCGATTCGAATTGAGACCGTAATTTCCCCATACCCTCTTCCAACTCTGCGAGGCAGAAGGCAATCGATCTGGGCACCGACCGGTTGAAGATAAGGAACCGCGCAACCGTTTCAGGATCTCTTCGCTTATGCGCAATGCGCAAGAATGCTTGCAACGACGCCGCCGAACGCAGCACCACTGACCAAAAACCATAGTCTCCCAACTCACTTGGGTCGTCCTGGGCGGCACCTGGAATTTGCGCAAAGCGGACGTCGAGCAGCCGGCTCATTTGGTCTGCACGTTCAATCAACACACCGAACATGAAAAAGTGCCACGCCGCATCCCTGTAGAGCGTGGCTTCGGCAACACCAAGCTGAGCATAGGCTTCTTTTTTCACCATCTCACAGGTCTGCGCCATGCGTGCTTCAGAGTGCGCTGATTCAGGAAGATTGCCGAACCTGATGAAGAAGGAATTCACCTGCAGCCACAGGTCGGTGGAAATCATCGCTCGTAATGTTCGCGCGTTTTCCCGCGCTGCGTAAATCGATGAGATGATTGAGCCGGGGTTCCTCCGGTCATTGGCGTAGAACCGGATGACACTGCGCGAATCGGCAGTTGCATTGTCAGCAAAAAAGCGCTCCGCATCGTCGTAAAGGCGGACGACCCAGCCCCAGTCCGCTGCCTCTGCCCGCGCACCCCGGCTGAATGAGGTCTGCACCTCCAGGACTCGCGCAAGGCAGGCCGAGCGTTCGGTATAACGACCAAACCAGAACATGCATTCTGCGTAACGTGAAAGTAGAGCCGTCGTCATGTCGCCTCGGTTTCCAATACCCACGTATCCTTGGTGCCGCCGCCCTGCGAAGAATTGACGATGATCGAACCCTTTTTCATCGCCACGCGCGTCAGACCGCCTGGTAACACCCATGTCTCCTTGCCCGTTACGGCAAACGGTCTCAAGTCGACATGACAGGGCACCACGCCCCGGTCGGTCAAAGTGGGCCCAACACTCAATTCGATCATGGGCTGACTAATGAAGTTTTCAGGGTCAGCCTTCAGCCGTTCGGCGCACTCAGCCAGCTCTGCTGCCGTCGCCTTTGGGCCGACGACAATGCCGTAGCCACCAGATTCGCCAACGGGCTTGACCACCAGCTTGTCAAGATTGTCGAGCGTGTAAGCCAACGCCTCGGGTTCCCGGCAGATGTTGGTTTGAACATTTTCCAGGATTGGCTTCTCCGACAGATAATATTCGATGATCCTGGGCATATACGCATAGACAGCCTTGTCGTCGGCAACACCGTTGCCCACAGCGTTGGCTAGCGCCACATTGCCAGCTCGCGCAGCGCGCATCAGGCCAGGAACACCAAGCATGCTTTCAGGATTGAAGCACTCCGGGTCCAGGAACGCATCGTCAATCCGGCGGTAGATCACGTCGACGCGCTGCAGACCGGCAATGGTTTTCATATATACGCGATCATCTTCCACCGTCAGATCTCGGCCTTCGACCAGCGGCACGCCCATTTGCCGGGCAAGGAAGATGTGCTCGAAATACGCGGAGTTGTAGATCCCGGGAGACAGCAAAACAATCTGCGGGTCAAGGCCGGCACCTTCGGGCGCCACCTCCTGCAGCTTGTCATGCATTCGCGCGCCGTATTCCGACACCGAGCGCACCGCTATTCCTTCGAGCAGATCAGGGAAGGCTCGCTGCATGAGGTTGCGGTTTTCCAGAACGTAGGAAACACCCGATGGCGTACGCGCGTTATCCTCCAGCACCCGGAACTGCCCGCTTCCGTCGCGGATAAGATCAACGCCCGCGATGTGGACATATGTCCCGCAGGGAGGCTCATACCCGCACATCTGTGCGCGATAGTTGGCGTTCCCGCGCACCAGCTCTTCAGGAATGACGCCGTCCTTGAAGATCTTGCCGTCATGATAGATGTCATACAGGAACAAGTTGAGCGCTTTCACGCGCTGCACGACACCGCTATTGACCGTGCGCCATTCATCAGCCGAAATCACACGCGGAATTATGTCAAATGGCAAAATCCTGTCGATCGCGTCACGTTCTGTGTAGACCGTGAACGTCACACCCAGGTCGAACAGTTCGCTCGTCGCCTCGGCGGCGCGGGCGCGCACCTCTTCCTCGTCAAGCGCTGACAATATCTTCAAAAGATTTTGATGTTTTGGCGTTTCGGCGCCGGAGGCACCTCTCAACTCACAGTAAAAACGCCCTTGATCGTAGTCGTCCAACAGGCCGTGCCCGTTACGACCATTCCCCGTAGAAGTCATTTCCATGCCTGTAACTGCATTCGGCCCATACTGGTACTATAGGCCATCGCAATCGCGATGCCTAATTTGTACACACTACATCGCGTTAGCTGGCATTTGCCAGCCCAAATATTTGGCAGGTAACGCTCAAAAATTTGGCGCGTCAAAGCAGGGCCTGCCCCCTATGCGGTGCCACACCATACCAATTTCATGGGCCTTGGATCTACAGGGCTTTGGCAAGCGCACAAAATCCTACCCCGCGAGGCATTACGACCTTGCCAACACCGTATAGTCGGTATAGCCGCGGTGCCGACGAAAAAACTGTGCGTTCAAACCATGCCTATCGGCAACCTCCCTGACACTGTATTCCAGATTTTCTCTGGGTCGCACGGTGTAATGGGACAGGAATGCGAAAAGCCCTGCCTTGAAAACAGTGGGAAGCCTTTCGCATTGGCCAAAATCCACGATGTGAAGAGATCCGCCAGGCGCAACCAATTGCGCGGCGTGCTCCAGCGCGACCTCCCACGCAGGAATCATCGACAAGGCATAGGAAAAGAAAACACGATCGAAGGCCGAATGGCCAAACAGGGCTTGCGGATCGAAGTTTGTAGCATCGCCCTGCTCCAGTCTGATGTGATTCTCAAGTCCCTTTCGACGCAATGACAAACGTGCCGTTTCTAGCATGGCATTTGAAACATCGACCCCATACAGCGATGTTTGCGGATACCGCTTGGCAAGCTTGCCAAGGTTCCAGGCCGTGCCACAGCCGATTTCCAGAACGCTTTGCCCGTCACCGGGCTGCAGGGCGCGCAACAAGTAATTGCGGCCTAGCAGATAGTGTGTGCGGGTACTGTCATAGATCCATCGCTGAAAACGGTAATGACGATCCATTCGCGCCGCGTCAGAGGTTTGTGCAAGTTTAACCATCTCATTCACCTTTGACGTAAAGGTGGAACCCACCGTAGATCGCTGAACGGTCACGCATGCTGAACTGGCGCGATTGTTCCGCGGCGTATTCCCAACGTGAAAGTGTATTTGCCGGGACACGTCCGGGAAGAATTGTGTCTCGTCCCGCCGTACGGAAAATCACACGCGCGCCGGGCCGCGCCGTCCGCGTTATTTCCAGCCAAAGCTCGGTCAGATCCTCATCCGTCATCCAGTCCTGCGCATCGAGCAGGACGAAACGGTCGACGCTCAACGGAGCTAACCCTGCAAGGTGCTCCCTCAAGGATGCGTTGTGGATACGCACACCCGCAATACGCGCGCGCAAGATCTCAAAGTTGTCCTCTCCCAGATAGGGCGGCAATGGGCCTTGCTTGTCGGAAGCATAGCCGCGGGTAAAGGCCTGCCACGCGAAGTAATTGTCCTTCAAATCAAATCCGCAGGCCAGTTTCTCAAGTCGTTCCGCTATCACCTCGTGCATCGGACGCCCCCCGCTCAGCGCTTCATACTGGGCCGGTGGAATGCCCAGACCGAATAGTGCCGCGCGACGGTTGAGCAACCGCCGCACAACCGGCTTGCTGAACAAAGGCGCCAATTCGCGATCGAATATCTTACGTTGCTGTTCAAGGCTATCTGCCGTGACGATGGCCGCGGGATTACCGCCCAACAGACGGGCGAGCACATGACCCGACGCAATGAAACGACCCAGCAGACCAGTGCGGTAAAAGCCAGTCGAGAACGCCGCCACCCGCCTGCGCCCGCGCCAGTTGCGTGCTGTCCAATATTCGCGCGTTTTCGCATCCAGGTGAGGCGCCAGCTTCATGTCGAATATTCGGGCATTGCGGGCGTCACCTGCGTTGCCAAACATGCTGAAGAAATCAGCATAGCCAAGCTGCTTTACGGCCGCATGCTTCAGGCGGTTCAAGGCAATGTGTGCTGTATTGAGGTCAACACCGGTGATCTGCACCGGTGCTGCGGTCAAGTACGACAGAATATTACAGCCCCCCGACGCAATGGCGACAATGTGGTGTCCAGGAGCAAGCGCCATAGCCTCCATGTCGACGACAGGGTCTTCCCAGATCTGCGGATAGACCAACCCAGAAAAAGCCCAGGTGAAGGCCCGTTCGCTCAGACCGGCTTTTGACAGGGGGCGGTGCCTATGCACGGCTGCACCAACCAGCGCTTTGCTTCTGCGCCGCGAAATGTCTACAGGCTCTTCAAGTTCAATTGCAGTCATGTTTTACGTCCTTGAGTATCCAACGCTATAAATGCGCCATCGGCTGATTTTGCCGCGCGCGTTCCTGTGCTTCTTTGGCGCCGTGCGGCGCTGCGTGCTTTTGCAATTCGGATATTGTGAAGAAACTGGCTGGCCGAGTGCGCCCATGTGAATTGCTCGGCGCGTTCCCGGGCGTGCCGTGGGTCGAGCTTCAGAGCCGCAATCGCAGCCTTGGCCAGATCTTCGCCAAGGACACCGCTACGTCCATGTTCGACGATATCTAGCGGACCCGTTACGGGATACGCAGCAACCGGCAATCCGGACGCCATCGCCTCAAGAAGTACGACGCCAAACGTCTCAGTTCTGCTGGGAAATACGAACACGTCTGCGGATGCGTAGTAATCCACAAGTTCATCACCGAACTTTGCACCGGCGAAGTACACGTCCCGGTAGCGCTGCTCCAACTTCCCACGATACGGGCCATCTCCAACGACAACCTTGCGTCCTGGGAGCGCAGCGCTCAAAAAAGCGTCGATGTTTTTTTCAACAGACAGCCGCCCAACGTACAGGAACACAGGCTCCCGACCCAGACGCACAACTTTGTTTGGCCGAAACCTGTCAGCATCGACACCTCTCGACCATTTCACCAGGCGTTTGAGCCCGCATTTGCGGAGCTCATCTGCGAGTGAAACGGTTGCCACCATGACACCGCTGCTCGGTTTGTGGAAATAGCGCTCTACGTGATACATCCAGTTCGCCGGCAAACCGAAAATCTTGGAAGCATACTCTGGGAACTTTGTGTGATAGCTGGTCGTAAAATCGCGCTTGGTCTTGAGGCAATGGCGGCGCACGGCCCAACCGATCGGACCTTCGGTAGCGATGTGAATCCAGTCGGGATCTTCAGTTTCGATCCGTTGTTTGATTTGGCCACGACTTGGTATCGCAAGTTCAATCTCGCGATAGCCGGGGCAACGCACATGCCGGAAAGTTTCAGGCGTCAAGAATGAGACATCGACCCCAAGCCGCGGCAACTCCTCACCCATGCGGCTTAACGTAGTCACCACACCGTTGACTTGCGGGCGCCAGGCATCGGTTGCAATCAAGAGCCTCATGTCAAGCCGCCACACGCTGCGGACGTTCCACCATCAGCTTTTGGTGCTTTGCTTCAGTTTCCGTCGTCCAACGCACGACTTCCATTTTGCCGTCGTCGTGTTCCAGAATGGCGGTACAGCTTTCCACCCAGTCGCCGCAGTTGAGGTAGTGCACGCCATTGATCATGCGGTCTGCGGCATGATGTATGTGCCCACAAATCACACCATCAACACCATGGCGGCGCGCCACGTCAGCAAGTGCTTTTTCATATTCGCCGATGAAGCTGACAGCCGTCTTGATCCGGTTTTTCAGGTAGGCGGACAAAGACCAGTAGCCAAACCCCAAGCGGCGACGCACCCAATTCAGCGGAGCGTTGCTCCACAACGCGAGTTCATAGGAACGGTCGCCGAGAAACGCCAGCCACTTGGCATAGCGCACGACGACATCGAACTCGTCGCCATGCAGAACGAGGTAGCGCCGGCCATCTTCGGTCACATGAATAGTGTCGCGAACGATATCGATGCCACCGAACGACTGGCCGCAGTAGTCTCGCAGCGCCTCGTCGTGATTGCCTGGAACGAAAACAATCCGCGTGCCTTTTCGCACCTTGCGAAGCAATTTTTGCAACACATCGTTGTGCGATTGGGCCCATGCAGGACCGCGTTGCACCTTCCAGAAGTCGATAATATCTCCGACGAGATAGTAGGTGTCCGCCTCAACACGTTTCAAGAAGTCTAAAAGTGCGTCGGCCTGGGCCGCTCGCGTTCCCAGATGAATATCGGAGATGAAAACTGCGCGATATCGCTTGGTGTAGTCCTGCTTGTTTTCCACGACGCTTCTCCACCTCATTTGAGAATGAGGTTGAAAAAGCAGAGTCATATTTCAAAGGTGTGACAGGTCTGCTGGTAAAGCGGTGGCAGCGACAAAAGTGTGGATTACCCCTTTTTGCATCCCAACGGCTTTACGCATCAGCCGTGTTCAGCCAGCCGAGCCATTGTGGTGTCTTCGCCCTTGGGACGGTCATCTGAAATGGCTTCACCGCGAACCAGATAAAACACGGTCTCAGCAATGTTGGTCGTGTGATCGCCAACGCGCTCCAAATTCTTTGCGCCGAATAATAGATGCGTTGAAAGACCTATGTTGCGTGGATCCTCCATCATATAGGTCAGCAACTCGCGAAACAACGAGTTGTAGGTCGCGTCGATCTTCTGGTCGTCGCGCCATACCTTCAATGCCAGCTCCGCGTCGCGCTCTGCGTAGGCATCAAGGACCATTTTGAGTTGCTTCAACGCCAGTTCCGCCATTTGCGAAAGGCCGGAAATTACAGGTTTGGGATGGGACACCTCAGCAATGGCTGCCGCCCGTTTGCCAATGTTTTTTGCAAGGTCGCCGATCCGCTCAAGGTCGCTGGTAATCCGCAACGCACCGATGACGTGGCGCAGGTCATTGGCCATCGGCTGACGCCGGGCGATGATCTCGATCACCTGCTCTTCGACATCCCGTTCCAGAACATCAATCGCATGGTCGGCGACAATAACCAATTCCGCCTGCCGCGCATCCCTGCGCTGCAGCGCATCGAACGCCTGAGCCAGGTTGTGCTCGGCCAATCCACCCATGCGCGATATCTTCGTATCGAGCAACGAAAGTTCTTCTTCGTAGGATTTGACAGTATGCTCGGGCATTGCGCCCTCCGATGTTTTCTAAAGCGTATTGCGATGCTGGGGCTTGCCGCAACTTGCGGCTTAGCCAAAGCGACCGGTAATGTAGTCTTGTGTACGCTTGTCTGACGGATTGGTGAAGATTTGCCGCGTATCGCCGTTTTCAACGAGTTTGCCAAGATGGAAAAACGCTGTGCGCTGCGAAACGCGCGCGGCCTGCTGCATGGAGTGCGTAACAATGATGATGGTGTAGTTTTCCTTTAATTCTTCCATCAGCTCCTCAACCTTGGCGGTCGCAATCGGATCGAGCGCCGAACAAGGCTCGTCCATCAGGATCACTTCGGGACGCGTCGCGATAGCCCGAGCGATACACAAGCGCTGCTGCTGGCCACCCGACAGTCCCGTGCCCGGTTCATTCATGCGGTCTTTTACCTCTTTGAGCAGTCCAGCTTTCTCCAGACACTTCTCAACCAGTTCATCCAGTTCTTTTTTAGAGCGCGTCAGTCCATGAATGCGTGGCCCGTATGCAATGTTTTCGTAGATCGACTTGGGAAATGGGTTGGGCTTTTGGAACACCATGCCGACACGCGCGCGCAACTCGACCACATCAAGTCTGGGGTCATAGATATCCTCACCGTCAATGCGTATATCGCCGGTCACTGTGCAGATGGGGATCGTGTCGTTCATGCGGTTGATACAGCGCAGGAAGGTCGACTTGCCGCAACCCGAAGGCCCGATGAACGATGTGATCGCATTGCGCGGCACATCAACGTCGACATCGAAGATGGCCTGCTTGTCACCATAAAACACATTGACGCCGCGCGCGGTTATGGTTGGATCAAGCGCCGGAACAGTAACCGGTTTTGATCCTTCGACAACTTGATGTTCCATAGACTCGGTCCTGTTCACCACTTCCTCTCGAATTTCCGGCGAAGATAGACAGCTAGGATGTTCATAATGACGAGAAATCCTAGTAGCACCATGATGGCAGCCGAGGTGCGACTGACAAAACCTCGCTCCGGACTGTCTGCCCACGAAAAGATCTGAGTAGGCAGCGCCATCGCAGGCTGCGTCAAACCCATATTCTCGATACTGGGGATGAATGCGTTCATGCCAATCAAAAGCAGTGGTGCTGTTTCGCCCAACGCCTGTGCCAAACCAATGATCGTTCCAGTCAGAATTCCCGGCAGTGACAACGGAATAACGTGATGCAGCATGACCTGATGTTTCGAAGCGCCAACACCAAGTGCTGCTTCACGTATAGACGGTGGCACCCCTTTAAGAGCCGCGCGCGTTGCCACAATAATGGTTGGCAATGTCATCAACGCTAGCACCATACCGCCAACCAGCGGCGCCGAACGGGGCAGCCCGAAGGTGTTGATGAACAAGGCCAAGCCCAACAAGCCGAACACGACCGAAGGTACCGCAGCAAGGTTGTTGATATTCACCTCAACAAGGTCAGTCCATTTGTTCTTGGGCGCAAATTCTTCAAGATACACCGCTGTAGCGATCCCAATAGGGAAACTGAGCAGGAAGCAGACCAGCAACGCGAAAAACGAACCAGACAACGCACCGGCAAGACCCGCAAGTTCGGGATACCTGCTGTCGGCATTGGTAAACAGCTCCCAGGTAAAAGGCGTCGAGATGGCCCCGGCACTGATGAGCTTGTCAAACCACACGAACTCTGCCTTGTCGCCGAAGCGAGGGTTCACGATCTTGGACGCGCCCGTGCGGGCCAATTCATCGTAAGCCGGCGCCAGCGGCAACATCAGCGTCACAGTTTTGCCGACGATACCCGGTTCAGCCTCGATTTTAGCGCGCAAGACCTGCGTGGAGGCGTCCTCCGCCAGAATCTCCTGGTATGCACGACTAGTCTGCTTTGGATAATAGGCGGCGAAGCCCTCCCGCACCATGCCGTGAAGGTCTGCTTTGGTGATGTCACCGTCAGGAATTTCAGCGGGATTTACGAAAATATCGGTCGCTGCAAACGCCTTGCCGCCTTCAATCTTAATGACATTGCGGCGTTGCAGCTTTTCAAAAAGGGCTATTCGATCCTGACCCAGCGCATCGATATAGCGAGGGATCACGCCCTTATAGAGCTGATCAAACGGATCTGAAACCGGCACCTGAATTGTAACTGTCGAGCCAATCCTGTCGGGATTGGCCACCACAAAATCACGAATGATATAGGGAGCACCCGAGCTCATGATCTTCACGAGATTGCGCTGCTCGGCGCGAGAAGTCACCTCGGGGAAGTAGGTCAGAAACGCAGTCTTGGCGATACCGCGATAATTCGCATCGCCAAGCTTGTCCTTGTCGAACTGGTCCGCCGCGAAGGGAACTTCCAGCGCCACCTTGGTTGTGTAAAAAGCGACATATCCCGTAAACATCAAAGACGAGAACAAGACGCCGAGAAGCAGTATCGATAGAGCAATTGCTCCAATGCCGTAGAATTGGAGCCGACGATCCGCTGCATACCTCCGCTTCACGCGCTTGCGCGCTGCGGCGGAAGACCAATCGTGCTGCGAAGAAAGCAAGCCGCTTTGGGTATCAGTCATATTGCTCTCTGTATTTCTGGACGATTCTCAAAGCGATGACGTTGAGCACGAGCGTTGCAAGGAACAATACAAGTCCGAGCGCAAATGCCGCCAACGTTTTGGGATTGTCGAACTCACTATCGCCGATAAGCAAGGTCACGATCTGCACGGTAACCGTAGTCACCGGCTCGAATGGGTTGAGTGTTAGCGCTGCGATGATGCCAGCCGCCATGACCACAATCATCGTCTCACCAATGGCACGGCTAACGGCAAGCAGGATACCGCCCATGATTCCGGGCAGCGCCGCTGGCAACAGCACTTTGGTAATCGTTTCACCTTTCGTCGCGCCGAGCCCGTATGACCCGTCACGCAAAGATTGGGGAACCGCATTGATCGCGTCATCAGATAGCGAAGATATAAACGGTATCAGCATGATGCCCATAACGGCACCTGCAGCAAGCGCGCTGTTGGGGGCGATGTTCAATCCAATTGCTTCGCCGAAAGTTCGCATCGCCGGCGCTACAGTCAGTACAGCAAAAAAGCCGTACACAACCGTGGGAATACCTGCCAGAATCTCAAGCAGTGGCTTGACGACATCGCGCAGGCGAGCAGAAGCGTACTCGGTGAGATACACCGCAGCAAACAGCCCTATCGGCGTGGCCACAAGCATTGCGATCAACGCAATCATCATTGTGCCCCAAAAAACCGGCAGCGCACCGAACGCACCGCCAGCCGTTACCTGACCTTCGCGGATTGGAATCTGCGGCTCCCAGTTGAGCCCGGTGAAGAATTCGACCACAGAAACACGATCAAAAAAACGAAGGGTTTCATACAGCAGCGAAACCACAATGCCCAATGTCGTCAAGATGGCGATGACCGAACAAGCGATCATCAAGCCACTCATGATCGTCTCGACACCATTGCGTGCGCGGAAACGAGGTGAAATTCGCGAACGGGCAACCAGCAGACCAACGAGCGCCAGAACGGTCGCCACAGCAAACAGGGACCAGGACGCTATGTCCTTCCAACGGTTGTAACGCTCTGCCGCCTCGACAACGAACGGCTCAGGCTGTGAAAAAATGTTTCCAGCCGCCACTGACTTGATTTGGCTGACCAGCAACTGCAGCTTACCGCCATCGATGGCCTGCACCTTATTAGCAGGCAGGCTACCCACTAAAAGCCAATCGATCACAGGGCCTTGAAACAAGAGCCACAAAAGCGTCAGCAGCACGGCAGGTATTCCGGCCCAGGCCGCTACGAACCAGCCATGATAGCCGTCGAGCGAGTGCATTTTGACATCCTGCCCCACGCCGGCCGCGCGAGCCTTGAAGCGCCCGAGCAGGAAACCCGACGAGGCAATGGCAAGAAGCAAAAGGAACAGGTAGACGACCATCGCGTCACAATTCCCCAATCAACGGGAGCCAACCAATCCGGCAGGCATTCCTCGTGCGCACGTCAGTATAAATGATGCGCAAACCCGAAAATGAATTGGCGGAAGCCCGCCGGGGCCCCCGCCGCATCCAACTAAAAGCGAGATCAGTTCGTCGCTTCCATCTTCTTGCCGTCCAGAGCAGCCTTCTGGGTCTTTTCAAGTTCTTCCTTGGGAAGAACGACCAGACCGCGCTCTGAGAGGTAGCCACCTTCACCCATCGCCGCGTTGGAGACGTATTCCTTGATGAAGTCGTCCATGCCCTTGATGACCGAGCGATGCGCGTTCTTGATGTAGATGAACAGCGGGCGCGAAATGCCATACTCGCCGCTGGCGATCGTCTCCATCGACGGCTCAACGCCACCGATTTGCAGGGCCTGAAGCTTATCCTGGTTCTCAAACAAGAACGAGTAGCCGAAGATCCCGACTGCGTTAGCATCTGCATCCAGGCGCTGAACGATCAGATTGTCGTTCTCGCCCGCTTCAATAAACGGACCGTCGGTACGCATTGCTGTGCAATCGCTTTTGAGCCCCTTCTTGAAGGCGTCCTTGTCCTTCTTCAACTCAGCCCAGTAACCATCCTTGGCCTTCTCACAGGATTCGTGGAACACGAGTTCGACGAAAGCGTCGCGCGTGCCGGAGGTTGGTGGCGGGCCATAAACCAGAATTGCCGTATCAGGAAGTGACTTGTCGATGTCCGACCACTTCTTGTTGGGATTTGCGACGAGCTTGCCGTCTACTGGAACCTTTGCGGCAAGCGCGTTGTAGAGCTGCTCTTTCGAAACAGAGAACTTCTTGCCCTTGCGCGAGTTGGCAACCGACAGTCCGTCGTAACCCAGCAACACTTCGGTTACTTCCGTGACGCCGTTTTTCGTGCACAGCTCCTGCTCAGACTTCTTCATTGCGCGCGATGCACCGGTGATGTCTGGATGCTGTTCGCCAACGCCCTGGCAGAAAATCTTCATGCCGCCACCCGTACCGGTCGACTCGACCGTCGGTGCCGTGCCGCCCTTCTTGGCGAATTCTTCTGCAACTGCCTGTGTATATGGAAAGACCGTCGACGAACCGACAATCTTGATCTCACGGGCCGAAGCCACGCCTGCCGCCGCAATACTGCCAAACGCCACTGCTGCCGCTGACAAAACGAGTGTCTTGGTGTTCACTTGTGATCTCCCTGGATCAGAGTGTAATTGGCGGCCGCATCGCCGCCTTAGCTGCCGGCGCATACCGCCGACGCAGCAACCAATAGCGCCCCTGTCCTACAGCCGTGCGACAGGTTAACACATTGAAGTTATTCATTTTTACAAGGAAAGATCGTTTGAGACGCAAACGCCGCATCGTCGCAATCAGGCGAATCCCGTTCGAGCTTGCGCTTCATCGCGCCGGGCCGATGCCGCCCCCCCGATCTCACCGGAGCAAACAAAACCAAAGGGCAAAGCAACGTTGACCACGCGAGTGCAAGACCTCGCAGCGTCAGCCCCGAAACTGCGCGCAACCCATAATTGAATTGGAAAAATTAACATCTTGATTTTGGTGGGTGATGTAGGATTCGAACCTACGACCCGCTGATTAAGAGTCAGCTGCTCTACCAACTGAGCTAATCACCCATTTCCGGTGAACCGGACGCCGTTCGAAAGCTGGCGGTATGGAGCCAGGGACGGCAACGGGGCCCTAGGGCCCCGTTGCGGTTTCGGATAGCACCAAGACTGAGACCTGTCCAGGCCCGGATGCACCCATTCCACCAGATCTGTACCGCTTTGGCCAACCTTACGCTTTTTGGGCGACCTCACGCTAAAGCCACAAGCGGCGGGCATCGGAACAAACCCGGATCCGGCACTGACGTGCAGGCCTGCGACCCGCCGCCTCTATATCGCCGACTGAGCCGCGGTGGTCTTCTGGCGCTTGACCATCAGCTTGTTGACAGCCGCAACATACGCGCGGGCCGATGCAACCAGTGTATCGGTATCGGCACCGCGCCCCGTAACGGCGCGGCCATCTTCGTCAAGACGCACCGACACCTCGGCCTGAGCGTCGGTCCCTTCGGTCACCGCATGCACCTGGTAAAGCGCCAGACGCCCGTTATGCGGCATCAATTCCTTGATGGCATTGAAGGTTGCATCGACCGGCCCGTTCCCGGTCGCCTGGACCGTGTGCTGCTTGCCTTCAATGTCGAGTGTGAGGGTGGCGGCCTGCGGACCCATCGTGCCGGCAATCACCGTCAACGCCACGACCTTGGTGCGGTCGTGCATGTGGGCGATACCCTCATCTACAAGCGCTTCGATGTCCTCGTCATATACGTGCTTTTTGCGGTCGGCCAGCGCCTTGAACCGATTGAAGGCGTCCTCGAACTGGTTGTCGCCCAACTCGTAGCCCAGTTCCTTCAACTTGGAGCGGAAGGCATTGCGGCCGGAGTGCTTGCCCATCACCAATGAGGTTTTGCCAACACCAACAGATTCCGGCGTCATGATTTCATAGGTCTGCGTATGCTTCAGCATACCGTCCTGATGAATGCCGCTCTCGTGCGCGAATGCATTCCTGCCAACGATCGCCTTGTTGTATTGCACCGGAAAATTGGTGACAGCCGAAACGAGGCGCGAGGCGCGCGCCAGCAGCGTCGTGTCGATCCCGCTGGCATAGGGCAGCACATCCTGGCGCGTTTTCATCGCCATCACGATTTCTTCCAACGCCGCGTTGCCGGCTCGCTCACCGATGCCGTTGATCGTGCATTCGATCTGCCGTGCGCCAGCCTTCACACCAGCCAACGAGTTGGCAACCGCCATGCCTAAGTCATTGTGGCAGTGGGTCGAAAAAATGGCCTTGTCGGAGTTGGGAACGCGCTCCCGCAGCATCGTTATCAGCGCGAAATATTCCTCCGGCACGGTGTAGCCGACGGTGTCGGGAATGTTGATCGTGGTCGCCCCGGCCTTGATCGCAGCCTCCACGCAGCGGCACAGATAGTCGTGCTCGGTGCGGGTGGCATCTTCAGCCGACCACTCGACGTCATCAACCCAGTTGCGCGCCCGCTGACACTGCCGTGTCACCAGTTCCAGAACCTCCTCGGGCTCCTTTTGCAACTTGAACTTCATGTGCACGGGGGATGTGGAAATGAAGGTATGGATGCGTGGCTTCACCGCGTGCTTTACTGCCTCGCCTGCCCGATCGATATCCTTTTCACCGGCCCGCGCCAGCCCCGCTACGCTTGCCCGCTTGACGCGCCTGGCGATCGCCGAGACAGCTTCGAAGTCACCCTCCGATGCGATTGGGAAACCTGCTTCGATAATATCGACGCCCATCTGGTCGAGGCAATCAGCCACTTCCAGCTTTTCCTCAAACGTCATCGTTGCGCCTGGACACTGCTCGCCATCGCGCAAGGTTGTATCAAAAATCAACACCCGATCTGCCTCACTGGGCACGATCTGCTCAGGGCCAGTATCACCTTGATGCCCGGTCTTGGTCGTCATTGTCGTTCATCCTTGCCTTTGCCAGCATCGTTCGCGCGCTGGCCGCTAAACCCTCGGTCTCTTGACGTTATTCCCCTGAGCTTGCCCGTTTCGAAAAGCCGGGCCTGGTCAACTCAGGGGCCAATAAGGAGAAGGAGGGCCGGACGCTGAAACGCTCCTGGCAGTGCAAAGCGCCCCGGCAGACGTGCTGCGGGTGCCGAAATATCAAGTGATGTCCAGCCGTTAGGGCTCATCATCGCCATAGATCCAAGTCACTGCTTAACCATGCGCACGCGTTCACAGGGCATGTTGCGGGCCTTCAACCCGACAATATAGTGCGCCAGTTAGCCGAATGGAGGGTTAATAGGCAAGCAGAAAGGCAAGCAACGCGCGCACGACCCCATTAAATCGTGAACATATCAAACTGTGAGTTTGCCTTGCGCAATACGAACCGCATGGCCTCCGATGCGCACGATTGTCAACCCGCCGCCCTTAATCACAAGGGTCAGCACAATGTGGCTGGGCCGGCCCATCTCGTAGCCCTGCTCCACGATCCGCTTGTGGGTACCATCAGGGTAATCATCAAAAGCGAAAGCAGCAGCGGCAAAACCAACCGCTGCCGAGCCCGTCGCGGGGTCTTCTGGAACTCCTACGTCGGGCGCAAACATGCGCGCATGAAACGCACTGGTCGTGTGAACGCATTGGCGGGTGTATGTATAAACGCCCATGCAGTCGAGCGGCGTAATCAACTTTTGCCACTCCGACATATTGAGACGAATACGGCTGATCGCATCCAGGCTTGCAACCGGCACATGCAAGCAGGTGGGGCCCGCGCCAATCAGCATGGGCTCGTGGTTTTCAAACCCAATCTCGCGGGGCAGCAACCCAAGAACAGACGCTATGCGTTCATTGACTGGCGGGTCACCCAGGATTTCGGGAAGCCGGGGCGCGTCGAATTCGGCAAATGGCGCCCGCTCCGATTTCGCTCTCACTCCAACGCGCACCGTACCGATGCTCTCTTCCAGAGCTATGATCGCATCGCGCTCGCCATTGACGGAAGGAGAGCGAATGTCCGCCAATAGCACAGCCGTCCCCACGGTCGGATGGCCTGCGAAAGGCAATTCACGGTCCGGTGTAAAGATTCGTACACGCGCGGAGTGCATCTCGTTTTCCGGCGGCAGAACAAACACAGTCTCGGAAAGATTAAGTTCCTTGGCTATAGACTGCATGGTCGCCGACTTGAGACCTTCCGCATCGAGCACGACTGCCAGCGGGTTGCCGCTGTAGCGCTTGTCGGTAAAGACATCGAGAATGTAATAGTCGAATTGCATCTGCCTGCCCTATAGCGTTTCGCGGCGGCAATTTGCATGAAAGGTGCCCCTCCTCCAAGCCCGAAAGGCGGAACGACGCTGAAATTGCCAACAGCGCGTGAAGATTGGCACATGGCTTCGCGGAGCTGCTGGACCAACAGCAAAACAGACACATATTTATCCGGCGTAGACGCCACATCCGGCATCGGTCGCTTTGGTGAGCGGACAAAGCTACAGCGCACGGCGCTCTTGCCCGCCTTTCTCACGATGGTATGGCCGGCACGGAGGTGAAAATGATGACAGGCCAGGAGAGCCGTGTCGTTCGATGTGGGACATCGGGCAAACGGCGCGACACAGACTGTCATAATTTGCACCCAGCCCTGCGGGTCGCGCTGGCGCGGCCGACCGCTGCGTCGGGCGGCTCAACCGTAGACCACCGCTACGCTTTTCGCCGCCCTCCTTGCGGGTCGATCTCGCGTCAGCACGATGACGGCCGTGCCCTCGTGAGAAAGGCGGGCTAAGGCCCGGCTGCCAATCGGCTACCGGGCCTCACGTTATTCAAAGCAGCAAGTCAAAAAAACGATCACCGCCAGATCAGTTCAGCTTCGGTTTCTCCGCATCGCTGTTGCCCTTGTCCTTGGCTTTGGCGATCTCTTCGCGCTCGTTATACCGCATCAAATGAAAGCGCTGGAAGTTGCGATCCGTCTCGTAGACTTTCGTGCGCACCCACGTGAACATATCGTAAAACGTGCCAGGCCCGATCCCCAGGTTCATACGTACCACTTCCAGCGGCGCTCCCCACTGGCCTTTGAGGTCGTCGATGTTGTCCTTGAAAAAGACAACCGTAGGCGTGAACATGATACCCCAGCGCTCTGCGAGCTTCTTTTCCGTCAGCTTGGTCCCGTCGAAATCAGTCACCTCGCGTGAGCCCCACATGTCGAACTGGATTACCTCGAAGTTCTGCCGGACATAGTCGTTTATATAGCGCTTCTTCAGCACCTCGGTATGCATCTTCACGCAGTAGATGCAGCCACGTTGCTCAAACACGATGGCCAGGCGCTTGCCCTTGGCTTTGGCGTCGGCAAAATCTTCTTGTAGGTCAAAGAACGAATTTACGAACCACTTCTGGTGGTAAATGCCATCGTCACCCTTTTCCGGAACGACGGCGGGTTCTTCCGCGCCGATGGCGGGCGGCATTGGTGGTGCGCCTTCGGTGGCACCTGCAGGAGCGCTGAGGAACACAACCGACACCTGCAACGCAACCAACCCAGCGATGAGAGCGCAAACGCCCCGAGATTGGGGCCAAAACTTCGAACCAGCAGCACCGATGGTTTTCATTGCCAAGCCCTTGATTGTTTACACAGCGGCAGCGTATCGCAACTTTTGCCCATTCGCCAAGTTGCGCAACGCCCCCACGCTCACGAACCCGTGAGTGCTAGGATCGGGACCCTAGAGCGCATTGCGATCCGATGGAATCGGATTGGCGCTCTTGCTTCTTGTTTGGTCGCATTTTCTGCGACGAACCGGTGTCCACTTCGTCGGGAAATGCTCTAGCTTCTTGTTTGGTCGCATTTTCTTCGACGAACCGGTATCCACTTCGTCGGAAAATGCTCTAGGATCCCGACATTAGAATTGAGGCAAAACGAGCAACGATTACACATAGAAACAAGGCAAACGCCTGCTCCAGACGCCGTTTGGGTATGCCATGCGCCAAACGCACGCCAATCGGCGCCATCAGCACACTCATTGGGATTATAAGCGCTGCACCCAGCACACTGACGTAACCCAACGAGAAGGGTAGCGTGCCCTCGACGCCCCAGCCAGCCCACGCAAAGCCAATTGCACCAGGTATCGATATCAGCGGGCCGAAGCCCGACGACGTAGCGACCGCCTGCAATACTGAACGCCCATATAAAGTCATGAAGGCAACGATAAAGGCTGCGCCGCCAATCGAAATCAGCACGGACACATAGCCCACGAAAAAGGCATAAACCTCCACCGCACGGCTCTTGGGGATTTGTGAACCCAGTCGCCAACTGTCACGACCAAACCAGAGCTTTGCCGCCATAACCGTCCCGAACACAACCCAGAACCATTTTAGCGCCGTGCTCGACACATAGCTGGCTGTAACAATTCCCAGTACGACGCCAAGCACCACCCAGGGGCCCATCCGCTTGACCAGCGCCACATCAACCGCCCCCTTCGCCTTGTGAGCGGAAAATGACCTCAGCGAAGTTGGAACAATGACAGCAAGTGATGTGGCCAAAGCCATGTGCATGCGAATGGCAGGATCAACACCCAATGCCGTGAACGTCTCATAAAGGACCGGAACGAGAATGCCGCCGCCACCGATGCCGAGCAGGCCCGACATGATCCCGACCAACGCGCCAGCCAAAACCAGCGCACCCACAAGAACTGCCAGGCTGCTTCCCGATATCGCGAACTCGGTGCCCATGTTGTTTTTCTTCTTTTTATGGCGTGCCCGTCGCAATCCCCGAACCCGCACGTGTCTGTCTGGGAAAGTTGCGCCAAGCCGCGCCAGTTGATGATCGTGCGGCAGCAAGTAGCGTTAAGGCTCAAACCTGATCCTGGTCAATAAGCGCTGAATAAAGGTTCCTAGTGGCCTGTCGCGCCAAAATTGAAACATAGCCGCAACCGCATACAATTTTGGCGCGACATGAAGGCCACTAGCAAAATCATTGGCTTAGTGTGGCGTTTATCGCGCCTTAGTTGATACCCAGCGTGCCGCAAAATCGATCAACTAAGGCGCGACGCCACACTAGCTCGCGACACTCCGACAACTGATGCACCTTCCGCAATGGCCAGAGCCTCGCGCAGAACCTCGGCACCGGCATCTGCTCCCGTACCGTGTTGGCTGAGGTGCCGACGGAAGGCGCGCGCACGCGGGCGGCCATGATAAAGCCCCAGCATGTGACGGGCGACGTTGTGAAGACGCCCGCCCTTGGCGACATGCTCTTCAACGTAGGGCAGAATTGCGGAAACTGCTTCAGCTCTGGTGTTTGGGTTGCCAGTATCGCCAAAAAATAGGTGGTCCACCTGCGCGAGGATATAAGGCGTCTGATAAGCGGCGCGACCTAACATCACGCCATCGACATGGGCCAGATGGGCCTGCGCTTCATCAAGAGAAGCAATGCCTCCGTTTATGACGATGGTCAGCTCAGGGCGCGCCGCCTTCAGGCGATACACCCGTTGATAGTCGAGCGGTGGAACGTCGCGATTTTCCTTGGGCGACAACCCGTCCAGCCAAGCCTTGCGGGCGTGGACGATAAACACATCGCAGCCGGCATTGGCCACGATGTCTATGAAGTTCTGGAAATCGGTCTCACTATCCTGATCGTCAATGCCAATACGGCATTTGACCGTGACAGGCACATCCACCGCCTTGCGCATTGCGCTGACACACGCACCAACCAGCGTTGGTTCTGCCATGAGGCAAGCACCAAACCGTCCATTCTGCACGCGATCGGAGGGACAACCGACGTTGAGATTGATCTCATCGTAACAGAAATCTTCCCCAATTTTTGCGGCCGCCGCCAGCCGCGTCGGATCGGATCCTCCCAGTTGCAGCGCGATTGGATGCTCTTGCATCGCGAACCCCAACAGCCGGGCGCGGTCGCCATGCAGCACCGCCTCCGCAGTCACCATTTCGGTGTAAAGCCGCGCCCGCCGCGTCAACTGGCGATGGAACATCCGGCAGTGCCTGTCCGTCCAATCCATCATGGGAGCGACGGAAACTGTGTGGTCAGCAGGGTGTGGCACGCAGATGCCTTTTGGTTGAGGTAGACATGGAGCCACGATGCCAGGTCGCCAATTTGCGGCTGCCGCTTTCGTCGTCGCCCGGCTATATGAAGCCTACACGCCAATGACACAACCGTTCACGGTCGACGCCAGCTATGGAATAACCTGCAAAGATTTGTTTGCAGGGTTCTGACCGAAACACGAAGGTTTGGTGGCGCCCGGCCTCGACTGGCCTGCTCCGGAAACTGGCCTGCTCCGGACGCCATACATGCAGGTGCGTTATTCCTGCTTGGCAGTAAGCCGCCTGAGAAGTTGAGCTAAAACCGCAAGTTCCACCGGTTTGGATAGAGCCTCAACATCGCGCAATCCAGAAATCGATGCAACGGATTTGCAAAGTCTGATCGTCTCTTCCCGATGCCCGCTAACAAGTACCAGTTGCACTTCGATCTTTTCAGCACGAGCGAATTCGCCGAGCCATTGCGCGAGTTGCAACCCGCTCAACCCGGGCATATCGATGTCCATGATCACGATTGGGGCCGCAGTTTCCTGCATGCGCTCCTTGAACAAGCTTGGATCGGTCAACAAGGCCGCACGCAAACCACAGCCTTCAGCAACGTCACCGACAAACTTGGTAAAGGCCTCGTTGTCGTCAATAACTAGGATATCAACCTGCTTTTGACCAACCACCACCGTGTATCCTTCCGTGCGCAAGCAGCCGTCCGTTTCAAGCCCAATCCAGCCACAACACCATTTTGCCAGCTTAGGGATACAAGACAGCTTCCAAGAAGGCCGAGGCGGAAATACGCCTTGAATGCCACCTTATCCATTACTGCCTATCGCAAGTTTGCGCAACCCCGGCCAAATCTGAGAAAGTCCCAGGACAGCCGCAAGCCGTTATACTTTGCGCCGTTCCTGAAGATTTCGATTCGAGCTTGGAGCTCGCCGGTGACCGATCATGGCCGACGCCACAGATGCCTTCACGCGTTTCAAGACGCATTTCACTGACACCCTGCGGGAGTTATGTACGACAGCGGGATCTGTCAACAAGGTTTGTCGTGACCTGGGCATAAATAGACAACAATTTTCCAAATACCTCGCTGGATCAAACTTGCCTTCAGCTCATATGATTCAACGTTTGGTACTCTACTTCAATGTCGACCCAGGCGTCTTTTTCTTGACCGACATTGGAAAAAAAAGACGCAAGAACTATGTCAGCAAGGCCGACGTCACCGCACCCGATCTGACAGGTGGCTATTATCTAGAACATACATTTTTGAAGAACCAGAGAAACTCAGGCGTTTTAGTTGGATTGTGGCGGTTCGAGCAGCTTGATCATTTCATGGAATGCAGCGCCGAACTTCCACATTATCCAGAAAACCGGGAGGCAGCCTTTGATAGCTTCCAAGGCAAAGTAAAAATCTTTGGAAAACAGTTTTCATTAACAGCCGAGTGCCCTGAGACAGGCGATGCGGTTCTTTTAGGAATGTCACGGCTCGCCTTCGCGCCGCAGGATTTGCTTGGATTGCGGGTTACCACGCGAGGTGGCAGCGAACGCCTTTCGTGCGCCCCCAGCCTTTTGCGCTATATTGGTAGCGAGATTGAGGTGGCGGACGTTCTTGGCGGAGAGTGTGGGATTTTCTCCGAAGATTCGCTCGGCGAACGCTCAGCGGCTGCACTAAGCACGCTCAAAAATCATGCAGACTCGATGGGTGCAAACTAGTTTGCGTACTCAGTGCTTGCATTGCCTGACGCCGGTAAAACAATAACTCGAACAATGTTCGGCTTTTTGTTGCAACGCTTGTCGAAAGGCTCGTTGAACGAGCACAATTTGATCCAACACAATTCTAGATCGCGTTCACTTTTCACGGAATCGCGAACGCGATCTATTTTCTTTTATTTTGAGCATGTTCTTCACGCCGAACCGCGTACACTTCGGCTGAACATGCTCTAGCCTGATTTATTCACGATGGCAGGGAGAAATGGGTGATGGGTGGCAACCAACCGGTTTTTCGCGCTACTTCTGTTTTTTCTCGCGTCACCAATACATTACAGCCTACTGAATGCATATAAGTTGTCACCCCTCGCAAAAGTGCGTATGGCATTTGCAGATCACAGAAATTGCTAAATTTTTGCTGTCCGGACTAATATTTGGGTAGGCAATAAAAGGTCTACTAAAGGCAACTTTGGCAGGCCAACCATGAATACCGTGCCCGGCTATCGTCGGGGCCATACTTTTCATTCTTCAGCAGCTTTCACGCTGTTGCTTAAAGCCACCCTGACGTGTCTTTGTTCGTGGCACATGAATGAAGGGTTCTTCTTTTAGCCGGGCAACAGTGGAGGCTACATTATGCATGACGTTGCTCACCGAAATGATTTCGTAAGTATGAGTAGAAGCACGGGAACCCCCACCTCATTGCACGACGATGTTTCCTACTCGCCGGTCGGCGGCAAATCTTCCAATGGCTGCGAAAGCCTGAGCGTGCTGGCTGACAAGCTGGAAGCGTTGAAACTCAAACGCCTCGTTTTGAAATCGACGCTTGACGAGTTAAGCGTCCACAGCCCTGTTACCAAAGCGCATGACGAGGTGTTTCAGCGCCGGTTCGACGAGATAACCGATTCCACGCTTCAACTGGCGGAGAAAGCCACGGCGAAACCGGCCCGCACCCTGGAGCAATTGCGTGCGAAGGCGTCACTAGCCGTTGAATTCATAGATCTCACTGACCCAAGCGTAGCCAACCAGCTCCTTTGGTCTTTCGTGACAGAGTTCATCGTCTTCAGCGCTGCTTTGGCTAAGAAGGGTCCCGAAACGCCGGAGCAGGCATGACTGAAAAGGCATAATCGCAAACGTCTTAGCGCTTCATATTCGGCTCCCCTGGCTGCGTCGCCGCATTGTGGCGACCTGACATGACAGCTCCCACCACGCAGCTCGGCGGTGCCGCGAGCCTGGCTATGGCAGTCGTCTGCGCCATACCCTAGGCAGCGCTCAAAAATTTTCTTCAGCCCATACCCATCCATTGGGTACCATGCGAGAAATACGCACGGGCAGCAGCGATTTTTGCCTGCCCCATCGCTACCAGCCTCTCCACGGCTACTAGGCGCTGCCGAGAATAGGCAATGAACCATGTGCAATAATTGATGGCCAACCAATTACACAGACAGCGGGTGGACGTACTCAGCACGCCGAATACGCTTGGCAAACGGCTGTTTTTACGCACGGTCATCGTGGTGGTCTTGATCCTAGCCAGCATGCTGGCATTGGAATTCAGCATTTCCTCGTCCCGCAATGTCGCAGCGGCCCGAAACGACTTGATACGGCGCATCGACAGCATTGAACCCAACATAATCCAGGCTTTATGGCGCATCGACGCCGAAACGATACGCACAGCGGTGCGATCAATCGCGGCCAATCCTGGCGTCACGTTCGTTTCATTGCGTGCGCAATTTCGTATCAACGACGTCAACGAGCGGTATGTGCGACCCGGCTCAAACGATACCACCTGCGATGATCGTATCATCCGCGACTATTCCGACAAATTATACCAGGGCCTGCGGATTGCTTCCGGCGTCCTGAACGTCTGCTTCAATCCTGACCTGGTGAAAATTCCCGAACCCTTCAGCGTTGCATGGCCGAGAGTTGTCACCACCGTAGGCGTTGCCATCATCGTAGCTGCAATACTCTTTTGGATCATCCGGCGCAGCGTCCTGGCACCAATCAACCAGATGACGGCACGGATCCGAGAGAACCGCCTGGCCTCCGATGAGCCTTTACATAGAGACACTTGGGACCGGGGAGACGAGCTTGATCAACTGTACGTAGAATTGTCTCAGGCCATGCAGATGGCCGAACGCAATCATATCGACGACAAATTGCGCTCGTTGGGTTTACTGGCCAGCGGCGTGGCGCACGACATGAACAATGTGCTGGGCGTTGCGCTTGGCCATGCAGAATTGCTGCGCAACATGCCTGAAAGTCCCAACAAGGTTTATGAAAGAGCCGACACCATTGTCCGCGCGGTAAAAAACGCTTCCACTGTTGTTGGCCGCTTGATGTACTTGTCGTCAGCCAACAAAAGCACGCGCAGCATCCTGTCGGTGACATCGTTCATGGACGCGATGAAATCGTTCGCCAAGCTGCTGCTGCGCAATGACGTAGCGATAGAGTTTAGTAACACAACAAAAAGCAGTCTTTACCTTGACGTCGGCGGCCTGCAGGCAGCGGCAATCAACATCATCTTGAATGCAAACGATGAACTCGAGGGCCAGGATAACGGCGCGATCAGAATAAACGCCTATGAAACGATCACCAACAAAATACCGGAAGTGTGCATAGAGGTTTCGGACAATGGCCGGGGCATGTCCTCTGAGGTGCTCAAGGACGCCATCAAGCCCTTCTTCACCACCAAAAGCAAGGGCAGCGGATTGGGGCTGACAATGGTCGCGGACTACGTTGCCAAAATGGACGGGCGCCTAAGCATCACAAGCAACGAAGGAAGCGGGACAACCGTATGCATGTGTTTTCCAACGGCCACCACCGCTGACGTCTATGCTACGCCAGGTATGCTCGCATCAACCACGCAACAAACGCCTCAAAAGAGCTTGCGCGTTCTTATCGTTGACGACAATTTCGACTACGCGGCATTGCTCAAGGGACAGGTGGAGCAACTTGGACATTACGCGCAGTGCATTACAGATCCCTCCACGATCCTCGCCTCGACAGAAAAATATGCAGCCTATGATGTCATCATTTCCGACGTCTTCTTGGGGTCAATCACCGGGCAGGACCTTTATTCACACATGCAGCAGCGATTGGGGGACAACTGTCCTCCGGTTATTTTCATTTCCGGCGCAAGTGAAGACGAAGTACCAATAGATGCGTTGCATGCGCCCGAGAAGCGCATTTTCGCCAAGCCCTTTGAGCTATTCGAACTCAGGGATGCGATAAACGAACTAGCTGCCTATAAGGCGCAGAACTCGGCGGATCATGCGCCGCATTTGAAGGTGCCAAGCGGGGAAAGCCACGCCCCTCGCTCCGGGCGGGCGTAACAAACAAAATCCGGCCAGCGCTTATTCGCCAACCAAAAGCTGCGGTGCCTCTTTCTCAAAAATATGCACGAGCGCTTCTTTTTGAGCGTCTGTCAGGCCCTGCATTCTTGCATCACGCAAGACCTTTGGGTTGCGCTCAAGAACGCGGTTGATTGCAGCAATAATTTGCATTCCAACTGCATTGCGCGTGCATCCGGCGTAAACGGGAACGTAGAGCCCCTTCGTTTCCTTGATCTTAATCACCTCGAATCCATCCTCGGCCGCCCCAGCCTGGATGAGCGTATCCCTGAATGGCTCATATTGTACAATGTAGTCGACGCGACGATTCACGAACAATCGGCCGAGCATTCCATAATCTTCTGCCGTTATGCTTACGTTGGGCAATGGATCGGGCACATACTGATATTTCGACAATACCTCATGTGTTCCAAGGCTCGAGTGCGCTCCGCGGAATTCACCGCTCAACATCAATTGCTCGATGGATACATACCCCTCTTCGTCACCAAACTTCGAGCGAATTTTCGGGGCTACGTTTGACCAGGCGAATATGACGTGGGGCAACAGAATACTATTAATATGCGAAACGTAGGCGAAGCCGGTGATCGAACTTTGCAGCATCGATACGTGGCACACCGCAACGTCTTTGCGCCCGTCTTTCATTTGCTGCAATGCGCGCTGCGTTGTCATGACCACACGTGTGTGGCTGAAACCCGGCAGCGCCTTTTGGAACTCCGCAATCATCTTGTCATACACGCCCTGGCCTGCAAGCGGTCCATTCAAGATGTAGTAGGGCTCCCAATTGGTGATGCGCCAAATGACATTCGGCTTTTCCGGCCCGGCCAGAACATGCTGAGTGAAACACACCAACATTGAAGCGGTGAGAAACGCTTTCACGGTCGCGATCATGCCACCCTCACTCGAATGGATCCAACCAGAACCACAGTACACATGCCGCGCGGCTCACGGGAGCGCAGAGCAATCAGGCCAAGTACAATTTCATGGCGGCTGATACTAACTGCAAAACTCAATTTTCATCCAACAGCAAGCCACAACCTAAAAAGATTAAACAAGTCCGGCAATCCGAACACCATACAGGGTCAAGGATCACAATTGCAGTTTAAACAAATGCATCTATCTTGCGCGTTTTGTGCACTTTTGCTGACTTGTCATCCATTTTCACACTCAGCTATCCTCGCAGAAACAATAGCATAGGACCACGCGAAAAACTTTGCCAAAACACAATACCGACAGTGAGAAGCGACAATAACAACCCAAGAATTGTTGCCTTTCATGCATGGCAAGACGCAACGCTCAAAAAGTTCGCATTCCATGCGCGTTCGAAACAAATCACGACGGAATATTCCACATCAGAACAATGAAATTCGTGGCGGGAAGCTTCATGGCGGGATCGAACGTTGAGGACGTTGAACAGGAGAGTAGGCGACTGGCTGAACTCAGGAAGTATGAAATCCTGGACACGCCGCCAGACGGCGCATTCGACGACCTGACAAAAATCGCCTCCAGGCTGTTCAACGTGCCAATTTCGATTGTAAGCCTGGTTGATACCGATCGGGTATGGTTCAAGTCTGCTCATGGCCTTGACGAGCCAAAGCAGATAGATCGTGGGCCTGGCCTGTGTGCATCCGCAATCATGTCTGATGATGTTTACGTCGCCGAAGACCTCCGGCTTGATCCTAACTCCCTTTCAAATCCACTCGTTGCAAACGATCAAGGCTTTCGCTTCTATGCTGCCGAACCATTGCGGAGCGCTGACGGCTATAATCTGGGTACGTTCTGTGTGTTAGACGTTGCTCCGCGGAAGTTCTCCGACGAGGATAGGGACTTGCTCAAATGTCTCGGGCGCCTCGTCATGTCGCAGATGGAACAGAGACTTTCGGCGCGGAGGATCGCGAGCCTTGCCCGCACCGTGAATGACCAGAACAAGTTGCTTGCCCATGCCGCCAACCACGATGCGTTGACCGGTGTACTCAACCGCAGAAGCATCGAAGCGCGGATGACAGACTTCGCACAGTCTCGATCCGAATTCAGCGGCGCAATTCTATTGCTCGACGTGGACCACTTCAAGGTTATCAACGATACATACGGACATCCTGCCGGAGATGCTGTTCTCGTTGAAATCTCCAGACGAATTGCCAACACCGTGCGAGCGGAAGATTATGTGGGAAGATATGGTGGCGAGGAGTTCATCGTAGTGTTGGGCGATTGCGGCCTGGACGTTGCCACACGAATTGCTGAGCGCATACGCGGCAACATCGAGAGCCACCCTATTGCTATCCCAGACCATCCACCGCTTCGTATAACCGTGAGCGGCGGTCTGTGCCATAACTCCGCAGATTGCACCATGGAAACCACCATCAAGCTTGCCGATGATGCGCTTTATGCCGCCAAGAAAGCCGGTCGCAACAAGATCGTCATCTCACAAAGAATGAAGAAACCGACTGAATGCGTTGCCAACAATGAGGAAGCGCTACATCAAATCTAGAAAACGTCCAGCGGTGAAACAATTGATATAGAAACTATAAACCTAGCTCATCCGCACAAAACAAGTTTGCGACCTTCCCCGCAAAAGAGACCATTGTTCGATGCAAAAGTCTCAACTGTTCAGCGCTCTCATTTTTATTACACTTGGTGGCAGTATTTTGCCGTGGCACTGCCACTGATGTGAGTCTGGCAAGAGCTCTTCCATAGCCAGCCCGAACAGGTGCGATTCAAATGCGTGAATTGCTTGATGCGCACAAACTCGAAGACATTCTGCTTCGACTCTTGAGCGCAAAAGGAAGATTATTTTTTGCATTCCATTTGGTGGAAATAGCACATAAATCGGCAGCGCCCAACGGTCTTTCCGATGCGCAAATGTTGCCTGCCGCGGATGCGGCCGCCTGCATGGACCGGGTGTTTCAAAACGTTGACGTCATCGCACAGCTTGACACCAATAAGTTTGCAATCGTTCAATTGCGGCCGGACAGTGAGGCTCACCTTTCCGAAATGTCGATGGATCTTTGCAGTGACCTTTCGGCCTTGGCCCATTGCGGCCACGGCGAGGTCACCTGCTTTGCAGGAACGGTTGAGTTTGCTGAAACATTCTCCTCGCCGTTCCAACTCCTGCAGCGGGCTCAGTTGGCACTCACAAAGCAGGTTCGAAAAGGGGTTGCGGGACAAACTACAGACGACAGCGTTTTTCTGGCTTCTCCCAACAGCGAGTGTTCGGTCACAAAAGCGCTTGGCGATGCGATAGAGCACGACCAGTTCGAGCTCTTCTACCAGCCGATCGTCAAATCCAAATCCCGGACCATCGCGCAATATGAGGCGCTGATCCGCTGGAGACAGCAAGCCAATACCTACATTCCGCCGTTGCAGTTCATTCCCGCGGCCGAGCGAACCGGCGTTATTGTCGAAATTGGACGCTGGGTGCTCGAAAGAGCCTGCCGGCAGATCCTGGCGCACGATGGGTGCGTCGGTGTTGCCGTGAACATCTCGCCGTCGGAGTTCCTTACGTCCGATGTGTCCGCTTCGGTCGAGCACGCTCTTGAAGAAACAGGGCTTCATCCCCGGCGACTGACAATAGAGCTGACAGAGAATGTGTTCATGTCGTTTTCAGAACCGATCATTGAACAATTCGAGCGCATCGCCGGCATGGGCGTCTCTCTCAGTATCGATGATTTTGGAATGGGGTTTTCATCCCTCGCGCGCATCCATGCGCTGCCGATAAAGTCGATCAAGATTGATCGATCGTTGGTGGCACCGATTGAACATAGTTCGCGCTCACGAAAAGTGGTCAAGAGCATCGTAAAAATGGCTACGGATCTAAATCTTATAAGTGTTGCTGAGGGGGTCGAAACGCAAAGACAGGCCGATTTACTTGGTGAAGCGGGTGCGACGTTGTTGCAAGGCTATTTCTTCGGTCCACCGTTACCTTTGCAAATGGGTAGCGAGACAAGGCAATTGTTGGGCTCGGCTGCATGCTAGGGGGCAGGTAGCAGGCGCCGTGGGGGGCGCGCCCGCCCGGTGGGGCACCTCAACCTGATGAGGAATGGGCGGCGCGCGCCTTTATTAAAAAAGGGCGCAAATTCTGGTCAAACGCCAATGCAGTTAGGCAAGCTGGAACGAGCTGCCTATCTTGATTTGAGTATACCACAGCCAAGACCAAAAGGCATGGAATTATGCCATCGAGTAGATGGCGCAATTAACGCTGCTTTGGATCTACGTAGTTACGTATTCAAAATAAATCAGCGTGACAAAATTTTTTAGATTTTCCGAAGGTCGGCATCCAAAGGTGCGCATGGCATGTAGCAGATATGCGGCTTGAGACTCGCAGGTTTGCGCTTCGGCCTGTTTCGCTAGTGTTCCGACTTCGACGCTTGGTTCCCTGTCGGACCCGACGCGTCAGCCGGGAACCCTAGATCGCGTTCACTTTTCATGGAATCGCGAACGCGCTCTATTTTCTTTTATTTTGAGCATGTTCTTCACGCCGAACCGCGTACACTTCGGCTGAACATGCTCTGGCATTCTCATTGTTTGTGTTCTGGATTCACGATCGTTTGACGACCTTCGCCCGGAAATCAAACGTTCGATCCAGAACACTAGGCCGCTCCTGTTTAAGCCCGAAGTGGTCGGAAAATATCTGGCAACCTGAAGGGCAATGGGTTTAGAGTCCGCGTAGAATGAGCAAGGTACTTTCGGGGAGAAATACAGTGAGGCCCAGCTTCATTCTGATCGGGCTATCGCTTTTGGTGATCTCCGCTCTGCCCTCCAAGGTCGTCGCAGGTGGTGACACAGGTCATGCGCCGACGTTCGACTTGATGCATTTGTGGCTCGCCGATATCGAAGCTCCGGCCCTGCAGGTATTGAGGAACGCAATTGAAACGGCTGGCCTCGAATGGCACGAACATCGCGTTCAGGGAAATTTCTACGGAATTCGAACAACTTTTTCCGAACTGGTTTCGCTTGGCGTTCCTCCAAAGGCTGTTTTCTGGATCGGAGGTGACGAGCTGACCTTGATGGTCGATGCCAAAGTGGTGCGTCCAATATCCGGGCAACTCACCCGTGGCAGATTGAGGAAATTCCTGCGTCCTGAAATCCTAACGCAAATTTCTCACGACGGTGCCTACACTTCTCTGCCGCTGGTCATCCATCTGCAGAATGTGGCTCTTGTGAACAAGACCATTCTGAAGTTACTCAACCTCGATCATTTCAACTCATGGAAACAATTCATCGAGGCTGCACCGCGGATCAAGGACGCTGGCTTCATTCCTCTCGCCATGTCAGACCAGCATTGGCAATTGCGTTTCCTCTTTCAATCGATGCTGAGCGATGGATTGAGCAAGGATGAATTCAGCGACCTGCTTCTGGCTAAAAGAGGCGATGCCTGGTCGAGAGCGCAATTACTCAAGGCATTCAAAATTCTTCTTGCTGTCAAGCCGTTTGCCAATGACGACTTCCTTGATCTGTCCTGGAACGAGGTCATCTACAAAGTCCGCGATGGACAGGCCGCGCTGACTATCTCGGGCGATTTTCTTGCTCCATCAATTCGCAAGATCGAGACCGTCGCTTGCACGCAGGTGCCGGGCGAAAAATTCGTCAGTTGGTCTTTTGACGTCCTCGCGTTTCCCACACTCAAATCCCCACAGGAAACGCAAATTCAGGATCGTGCGATTATGGCAATGTCCAATCCCGCATTTCTTGCCAACTTCGCGATCAAGAAGGGCGGCGTACCCGTGATAGAGAAAGTCAATTCGCAGGAACTGGACAATTGTTCAGCGCGCTCACTCACCAACTGGACCACAATGGATAAACTTTTTCTTGGCTCGGAGCGCTGGCGGCTACAATTCAACTCTATTTCCAGCATCGCGCAGGACTTCTGGCGGTCAACTGATCCCGATCCAGGTAAATATGCCGACCTTTTGTTGCAGGAAATAAAGTCAATATCAGCGGAGTAAAATCGAGGCAATCGGCTTGAAAAATGATTCGACCTATAGGTCCGGTATCATAGCCTATGCGAGCATCACCGCATTCATGGTCATTGCGGGTTTGTATCTCGTAGTCGAGGCGCGCTTTGAAACCAGCGTGCGGGAGCTGACAACGCTCGTTGGCAAAAACAACGAAGTCTGGCAGCGTATTTCTAGCCTTTCAGCTCAGCTTGTCAGAATGTCTGAAGACAAGCGCCTGCCGCCGTATGTGCAAAATGTAATTCAAGGTGAACTCACCCAGCTTTTGGCCAGGAGTGGGGAGATCATGACGGCGACAGATTCTGCTCTGGCCACTACGTCTAGCCAGTTCTTTGCCCAATTCTATAAGGCCCGGCTGCATGCGATCATGAAGGCCGATGTGAAGCCTTCTGTTAAAAACTACGTCAACGCGCTCAGCGTAACACCAAGCAACCTGCTGCGCGCGCGTTACTCAAGCCTCCTGACGGTCGATGCAATTTTGTTGAATTCGGGTGCCGCGCTCAATCCCCTGAGCGAGAAAAAGCGAACGCTTGAAAGGTTTCATGACCAGTTATCAGCGCGGCGTGTGCCCATGGGCCTTGTGGTCTTGACTGTGCTTGTGACGTCGGTGTGGGCATCGTGGTTCGGTTTGCTGTTGCCGAGCATCAAGCGTGCGCGGGAACGAGAGACGCAGTTGATGGCTGCGGAAGAGCGTTCACGCGTGACGTTGCGCTCGATCGGCGATGCAGTGATCGTATCTGACATCTCCGGCCGACTTGAGAGCATGAACCCAACGGCTGAGACAATACTGGGTTATCGCTTCTCTGAGGTGAAAGGCCAGCGGATAAAGGGCTTCCTCAAACTATATCGATCGAGCGATGGTAGGCCTGTCGCAGACCCAGTTGAACAAGTCCTCCATTCAGGCACAATGATCGGGCTCGCCAACAGCACGTCCCTGCGCACCAAAACAGGTGAAATGCGCCTGATCGCAGATGCGGCTGCCCCTATCAAATATCCAGATGGAAACACCCACGGCGTGGTTGTCGTGTTTCGTGACGTAACCGATGAATATGCGCTCAGGCACACCTTGATACAAAGCGACAAGCTACGCGTTGCCGGCGTCCTCGCTGGCGGCATGGCCCACGAATTCAACAACGCGCTCGCCATAATTTCTGGAGCGGTGGAAGCGATTAAATCAGATGGGCTCCAAGACCGCGAGCACACGCGCCACTTTTCCATGATCGAACAGGCCATCAAGCGGTCCAGTTCCCTTACCAATCGCCTCCTTACAATTGGCAGGCGGTCTGACGTCACTTCGGCTCCAGTGGATCTGTTGACGGTTGTCGAGCACGCGGTGGAAGTCATAAGTCGCACAACCGACCGCACCGTCCGCATCACCTTGGACTGTACGCTTGAGGTTGATGAACGCACCGTCAATGGCGATGCCTCCGCATTCGAGAGCGTGTTCATAAATCTAGGCCTCAATTCCATCCAATCCATCGACGGCCCTGGCCTAATTGACGTTTCGTTGCAGTCCAGCGGACCTCCGCCTGGACTGAACACCGATGAGACACGCTTCGTTAAAGTGATTTGGAAGGATAGCGGCGGCGGCATTAAGAGGGAAAATCACGACAAGATCTTTGAACCGTTTTTCACGACCAAAGCCGATACCGGTGGTTCAGGCTTGGGTTTGAGCATCATCCAAAGTACAGTGCTGGCCTATGCCGGGAAGATCGAAATGGAAAGTGCTCCGGGCCAAGGCACAACATTCAAAATTTATTTGCCGATTACCGATCAATTGCCGGACACTGTCGCCATCACAACCTTTGATGAACACGTACCCATGAACGGAAAAATCCTGATTGTCGATGACGAGCCCAGCTTTCTGGCATTGCTCTCGGAATTCCTGTCCGGATGCGGCTACCAAACATTTGCAGCCGTCAACGGGAATGAAGCATTAGAGATTTTCACACGCCAAAAGGATGAACTCGACGTCGTCATTCTCGATCTGAATATGCCCAACATCTCAGGTGCCGAACTGGCGCAGAGGTTCCATCTCGAACAGCCGCGATGCAAAATTATAGTATCAAGCGGATATGCCCGCTCCGACACCGACGTGACAACGCCTATTGGCGACGTTTACATGAAGAAGCCGTATGAATTGCGTGAACTCGCGAATGCAATTGCCAGGCTTTTGCCGAATACCACTCGGGATCAATGAAGGGCCAATGAGAAAGCGCCCTTGCCCCATTGGAATACGCTAAGCAGACTGTTGACCAACTCACCATCGGCGGGCACTGAAGGTGGCTTCGTGGCCTTTGAAGCGCGATATGGTGATGGTCAGGATGCCGTCCTCGCCGAGGTCGGCATCGCCTGATCCTGAGGCCTCGTCCATCTCATCGACGCCGACCCAGTCGAAGTCGGCGCCATTCGCACTGTAGCCGCACTCCATCGCTCCATCGACGCAGATGAATTTGAACTGGCCCGCGCCGTCGGCGTTGAACTGAATGAAGGCCGGTTCGACGAGGTCGAGATCACGCGCCGCGTAGTCATCCGCCTCGAAGATGCGCCATTTGCCGATCACGGCACTTTTCGTCACGGGGTTGCCCTCGACACCCCTGCCAGCAAACGCGGCAGTTGGATTGTGCGCGTTGCACTCTGCCATACGCCACGTTACATCGTTGGCATCTGGCGGTGCGACCAACATTGAGCGCGCTAAGCTGCTGTTGTCGCCCCGCCCCCTTCGCTTGCCTCTTTGTCTTTTCCAGATTTTTTAGGTGAAATGTCGTTGCCCACCATCTTGTGAGCCTTCTCACGCATGGTCTGGAAGACGACATACAGGGCCGGGATGAAGAAGATGGCGATGGAGCTTGATGCGATCATGCCGCTGAAGACCGACATGGCGACAGATTGCTGTGTTGCCGCACCTGCGCCCTGTGCCTTCACCAGAGGCACAAGCCCGAGGATGAACGCAAACGACGTCATCATAACAGCGCGGAAACGCAGATTGGCACCAGTCACGGCAGCATCGTGAATGCTGTTGCCCTTACGCCGCTCATCCATCGCGTATTCGACAATCAGAATGGCATTCTTGGCCGATAGCGCGATCAACACCACCAAACCGATCTGTGCAAATACGTTGTTGTCCATACCAGACAGCTTCAGCCCGAGCATTGCGCCGAACACACCGATGGTGACCGAGGTCAAAACGGCGATCGGGATGGTCCAGCTCTCATAAAGCGCGACAAGGAACAGATATGCGAAGGTCAATGAGAGCAAAAGAATTGATGCCGTCTGCCCCGCCGCCTTCTTTTCCTGTAGCGCCGTGCCGGTCCACTGGTAGGTAAAGCCCGTTGGAAGTGTCGTTGCTGAGAGTTGTTCCATGGCTGCGATCGCCTCACCCGATGAATGCCCAGGAGAGGGTGCGCCTTGAACCGTTACAGAGCGCAGGTTGTTGTAGCGCTGGATTGATGAGGGTCCGACAATGACCCGTGCCGAGGCGAACGCCTGAAGTGGGATCAGGTCACCTTGAGATGATCGCACACGAACGTGGTTGATGTCATCGATGCTCATTCGTTCGGACGCGTCAGCTTGCAAATTGACCTGCCACGTCCGTCCGAATTTGTTGAAGTCGTTGATGTAGCTACCGCCCATCGTGGTTTGAAGCGTCGAGAAAATGTCTGAAACGGCGACACCGAGTGTCTCTGCGCGTTCACGATCGAGATCAAGATAGACCTGCGGCGTGCTGGCACCAAAGGTTGTAAACACCCCCGCCAGGCGGCTTTCGTTGTGCGCCGTCATCATGATGCCGCGGGCTATACTGGCCATTTCTGCGGGCTCGGCACCCGACATTGACTGCAACTGGTACTCAAAGCCAGAGCCCGTTCCCAAGCCATTGATTGGTGGAAGATTGAATACGAAGATGTTGGCTTTGGCTATGGACTGGAATGTACTGTTCAAATCTTGCAGCGCACTGAACACACTTAATGACGGGTCTTTTCGCTCCTCGAATGGTTTTAACGTTGCCACGATCAGACCGCGGTTGGGAAGCGCCAGACCATCCAGCAAGCTGAAACCACCAACGGTGAAAAGGTCCTGCGTATAGGGCTTCTCCATCACGGTCTTTTCAACCTGTTCGATAACCGCAAGGGTTCGGTTGGTAGAAGCCGCGTCGGGCAACTGGACCTCGCCCATCAACGCACCACGGTCTTCATTCGGCAGGAAACCCGTTGGCACGACACCGTTCAAGACGTAGGCACCAAAGGCGAAGCCAGCGATAACAAGCGGGGTCACGATTGCCCGCCGCGTAATAACTCCAACAACCGAAGTGTAGCCTCCGGTGGCCTTGTCAATCCCGCGTTGTAGAAACCCGACAATGCTCATGGGCTTCATGCCTGGCTTCAGCAGAATCGAACACAGTGCAGGCGACAGCGAAAGCGCGTTGATCGCCGAGATCACCATCGAAACAGATACGGCCACGGCAAACTGTTGATAGAGCTGCCCAGTAATGCCAGGGATGAACGCGGTCGGCACGAAGACCGACAGAAGCACCAGCGTGATCGCGAGAATGGGGCCGGTGATCTTGCCCATCGCGATTTCGGTCGCTTGAGCCGCTGTCATTTCAGGATGTTCATGCAGTTCGTGCTCAACGGCTTCCACCACAACGATCGCGTCGTCCACCACGATACCGATAGCCAGAACGAGAGCGAGCAACGAAATCGTGTTGGCTGAAAAGCCCATCGCAAGCATGATGGCAAATGTGCCAATGAGCGCGACAGGCACCGCGATAATTGGAATCAAGGTTGCCCGCAAATTGCCAAGGAAGATGAACACCACGATCGAAACCAGGATGAACGCCTCGATCAGCGTGTGTTCGACAGCTTCGATCATCTTCAAGACGAACTCGGTACTGTCGTAGGTTACCTTGACTTCAAGATCATCAGGATAAATAGGTTCCAACTCGGCCAGCTTTGCGCGGACGAGTTCAGCCACGTTGATCGCGTTCGCACCCGGCGCCTGATAAATACCGATACCTGCGGCGGGCTTTCCATTGAATCTGGCGAACGCATCGCTTGATTGGGCACCGAGTTCAACTCGGCCAACGTCCTTGACGCGAAGAAGACTTCCATCGGATTCGGCACGAATGACGATATTGCCAAACTCTTGAGCCGTCAGCATGCGGCCTTGGGTCGTAATATTGAGCTGAAAATCTATGTCTTTGGAGAGCGGCGCAGCACCAACGCGGCCGACGGCTGCCTGCGTGTTCTGAGATTGTATGGCGGCAGCAACATCCTGGACGGCAACACCCAGACTGTTCAGCCGCTCCAGGTTCACCCACACGCGCATCGAATACATCTTCGCGCCATATAGCGTGGCCTGACCGACGCCGGGCACGCGCGCGAGATGGTCAATGAGATTGATCGTTCCGAAGTTTGTCAGGAACAACTCATCAAGCGTACCCTTGGGCGAGTGGATAACAACCACCTGCAGTAATGAAGACGATTTCTTCTGGACGCTTACACCCAGACGTTGAACCTCTTGCGGCAATTTCGCCAACGCCGCGTTGACCCGGTTCATGACGTTGACCGTCGCAATGTCAGGGTCTGTTCCCACCTCGAAGCTGACATTCAGGCTATAGCTTCCGTCGCTGCCCGAGTTGGACTTCATGTAGATCATTTTATCGACGCCATTGACCTGGCTTTCGATAACCTGAGCCACACTGGCCTCGACGGCGCCAGAATTTGCGCCGGGATAGGTCGCCTGTACCGAGACCTGCGGCGGCACGATGTCGGGGAACTGCGCTACGGGAATAGCCCGCATTGCAATCAAGCCGGCCAGCGTTATGACAATGGAAATGACGAAGGCGAGACGCGGGCGCTCAATAAAAATCTTTGAGATCATTGGTTGCCGCCCTGCTTGTCTGCGGGTCCCTTTTCAAGTTCGGCTTTGGCAGTGCCTCCGTCTTTCACCTTTTGTTGCCCCTGGACGATCACCTGCTCGCCGACCTTTAAACCATCTGTCACGGCAATCAGACCGTCGCGCGAAATGCCCAGCTTGAGGTTGCGCCGCTCGACCTTGTTGTCAGCGGTTACCACGAACGTATACGTACCTTGCTGGTCCGTCGCCAATGCCGTTGTGGGAATGACAGTTGCCTCATCGGGGCTTTTGGATTCAATCACAATGCGAAGTGTCTGCCCATCCGTGAGAAGCCTATTTTCGTTCGGAAATATCGCGCGCACGATTTGCCCGTCTGTACGTGGGTCAACCTTCACGTCGATGAAGTCAATGACGCCCTTCTGCTCAGCCAGACTGCCGTCGGCAAGCTTTGCACGGACGATCAGGTCTTTGGCATCGTCCCCGTTCTTCTTCGCTTCCAGCAACTGCCGCTGCGTCACCGGGAAAAGCGCATACATTTTGTCGGTTCTCACCAGCGTTGCCAGAACCCCCGAGTCGGGTCCAACGAGGTTTCCTGGATCTATGGATGACCGACCTATCCTGCCGGAAATCGGAGCCACAACCTTCGTGTACGAGAGATTGATCTTGGCATCTTCAACTGCGGCTTTGGCTGCAGCTATGCCAGCCGCAGCGGTCTTTTCATCGGCAATCTTCTGATCGAGTTGAGCTGTCGACGCCGCCTGCTTGGCTTCCAGATCCTTATAGCGTTTCAGCGTGAGAACCGCGTTATCGTGCGTGGCAACGGCCGACTCCAACTGCGCCTGGCGTTGCTCCAGCGCAGCCTCGAATGGTTCAGGCTCAATCAAATAGAGTATGTCACCCTTGCTAACCTCGGCACCCGCGTCGAACTTTCTTTCGCGAAGAAAACCCGAAACCCGCGCACGCAAATCAACCTTCTCCAAGGCTTCGACACGGCCAACAAACTCTGTCTGGCGCGCAAGCGACTGTTTTTTTGCCTTTACAACCAGAACCGCCGGTGCCTGTGCCGCCGCTGCCTGCTGCCCTTTTGCCTCGTCTTCGGCTGCTGCTGGCGCAACAGGGTGCAAAACAAACAGGCCAACGATCAACCACCGAAGGCCTCCCCAAAATCCGGACATGCAATCGCTCCCACGTCGAGTTTACGACAGTTTTTCACCAACCCTGAGAGCACGCAGGTGACCCGGGTCCAGCATTTGGCTGCATCATAGAATGTATACTATTGAACAGACAAGTTTATTTACCCCAGTCCTTAGTACCTGTGCCTCACCCGGTCCAGCCGAATGCTATCAATAACCTTGCTGCAAGACGCTCCAAGGCAGGACGATCCCCTGGCTCGCAACACCTGTCAAAGTCAGATGAACATAGGCGTTAACACCAGAACGAAATATGATCGGCTGGCACGATGAGTAATGCCAAACCCATGGTCCTAACTCAATAGCCTTCACCGAGCATCGTGCCGTTCGTCCCAGTCCTTCACTAAGTCTCGTGCATGCAGGCCTTACCAAGAGGCCAACGACTGCGATGCATGCTCGGTTTGATAAAAATCATAAAAACAACCTGCCATTGGAAGCTGCATCCTCTATTGCTCCAACCGTTCAAACGTCTACCGAAAAATGCCGGTCACGGCGATCCAAATATGGAACGCTAACCTGGCGAAGCAAAAGCAATTTTGAATTTTGAATTGCTGCCTCGGGAGAGCTGTCCAGACAGAGACGGTTCACGACGTTTATACCCGAGCGCGCACGGGACCAATTATTCATCACCTTTTCACATCTAGCCCGCCCTTCTCACGATGGTATGGCCGGCACGGAGGTGAAAATGATGACAGGCCAGGAGAGCCGTGTAGTTCGATGTGGTACATCGGGCAAACGGCACGACACAGACTGTCATCATTTGCACCCCGCCCTGCGGGTCGTGCTGGCGCGGCCGACCGCTGCGTCGGGCAGCTCAACCGTAAACCACCGCTACGCTTTTCGCCTCCCTCCTTGCGGGTCGATCTCGCGCCAGCGCGATGACGGCCGTGCCCTCGTGAGAAAGGCGGGCTAACGCATTGGTTCGGCATTCAATTTTTCCGCCACACCGCTATGGCACACGCCCACAAAAAGCAAACAACGTTCGCGATCGCCATCTTTGGCGACCAGCACGTTCGGCGATCTGAAATCACTCACTATTTATGCCTGCTCTTGTCTTTGCGCTGAAGAGCCGTATTCTGTCTATGAAATGTCCAGGCGCACGGGATTCCATATGATTTGCGCTCGCCCGCCATCAATATTGCCTGCTGCCCAACATGCAGACTCGGTGTGAGGGCGGCGCTATCATAGCTTTTGAACGCGCACCATGCATTGCAATGGAAATAGCAGAAGTGCTCCTGGCGAAATTGGCACAAGCGTGCGCGGCTTAAAACATATCGGTCTGGTGGTTTGGAGGTAGAATTCGGATACTGTCAGGAACGTTCAGAACACGATGGATATAGAAACCCAAGACGATTCTGAATGAATTTCGGTAGAGATGCTCAGGAGCGAAAAGTTGCAACAGAAACACAAGCTCTGAACCGATCTTGCCAATACACGGGCTGGATAGGGAGGCTGCATGAAATTCAGCAACGTCGTTGCAAACCATAGCACTCTCGCGCAGACTCTCGACGATACGCTGGTCGATGAGATTCCAGGCTACACATCCCTTACGCTCGATGTTTTCCTGGAACCTCAGTCGATGCTCGTTGTCAGCCGCGTCATGGAAGCAATTCCGACTATGCTGGCGGTGTTTCGCAATGATCTGAGCTACATTTACGCAAACCGCCGTTATGTCGCCACCGTAAACTCTGCGCAAAAATCCTGGAAGGGCCTCTCTGTCAGAGAATACCTTCCTGAATATCTTCAAGAATTCATTTTGCCGCGACTGGCGCGTGCCGTAAACGGCGAACACGTTTCGTTCTTCGTCGATATTTTGCCGCCTGACGGCATAACGCGGACCATGCATGTGACGTACGAGCCGTTCATATCGGCAGATGGGAAATCAGACTTCTTCCTCATGTCAGGCATCGACGTCACCGACCTGAAAGTTGCCCAGCAACGGCTTTATTCCGCTCAGCGTCTGGAAGCGACGGCACAGTTGACGGGCGGTATCGCGCACGACTTCAACAATCAGCTTGGCGTTGTCGTGGGCGCGCTTTCAATGCTGAGAACGACGGAACAGGACACCAAGAATTTGCGCCTTCTGGAGCTTTGCCAGCAGGCGGCAGACCGTTGTACCAAACTGACGTCGCAACTCCTGTCCTTCGGCCGCCGCCAGGCTCTGCAACCTGTCGCGATGACTGTGGCGACACATATGGATTCCATACTTAGCCTGGCAAGGGTGAGCGTTCTCGATAACATCACGCTGGATGTCGCGGCTGAAGCGGCGGATTGCTCGATATTCGTCGACCCGACTCAGTTTGAAAGCACGCTGTTGAATTTGATCTTCAACGCGCGCGACTCCATGCCCGATGGCGGCAAGATCACAATCCATTCGTTTCTTGCCCGCAATATTGGCGAGGACTGGCTGCAAACCGATCGCCTTGATGCCGAGTTCGCTTGCATAGAAATTATCGATGAAGGCATCGGCATGAATCCGGATGTGGCGCAGCGCGCATTCGAGCCCTTCTTCACAACCAAGCCTCCCGGCGGCGGCGCTGGAATGGGCCTCGCCATGGTTTATGGGTTCGTCAAGCAATCAGGCGGACACATTGAAATGACCACCGCACCAATGCGGGGCACGACTGTACGTCTCTATCTCCCGCGCGCCGAACGGGCTGAGCATTACAAGCGTGCTGTAACGCTGAAAAAACCGCCAACGGGCGTAAGGCTCCACGTTTTGATCGTCGAGGACGACGCAGCCCTTGCGGATATCATCTCGCAAATGCTTGTATCGCTCGGCCATTTGACCTTTGCATGTGATAATGCCGAAGATGCATTGAAGCTGCTCGATAAAACAAAGATCGATGTGGTGCTGACTGACGTCCTCATCCGTGGACCTGTCAACGGGCTGCAGTTGCGCGAACAGATCATTAGCAAATATCCCAGCGCGTTTGTGATCTGCACATCAGGATACCCCGACCCACGCACCGGAGGGCCATACGAGCTGAATTCCGAAATCGTATTCCTGCCAAAGCCGATCAAGCGCGATGACCTTGCCAATGCGCTGACACCATTGCAGCAAACGTTGTTTGCAAACCCATCCAACGAGTAGCGGTTGAACAACAGTGCATCGTCAAAGCCTGGAACGTGCCTCGTCCATCCACTCTTAGTTTGCGATCTGCCTTCTTCTGGGATTTCAGGCCTCGTGCATATTGTGTGAAAGCGTGGCGCGGCCAAGCCAAACATGGTCTACAAGTCAAACCTATGGCGCATCCCGATCCGATGGAACCGGATCGCCGTTAGCTTCTTGTTTGGTAGCATTTTCTTCGACGAACCGGTGTCCACTTCGTCGGAATATGCTCTAATTGCCAGCAGGCGCGGGCCCGCTACTGGTCAAACTCGGTTTAGATTCACCACCTGCCATGCCGCCACCACCTGTATATTCAGACCATGTCGCACTGCGTTTTTCACTGGAACGCGGAGTTTCCATTTGCGGCACGTTGAGATCGCGAGCGTTGGCAACTGTCAGAGCAAGATTGCGTTGGCTGGCGCAACCAAAGTCCTCGTAGGGCAAGCGCTCGCGATCTATACGGCCAAGGTCCTTCGGCCAGTTGCCACACGCAGGAGGTACAGCGAGCGCGCGTTGATAGGAAAGTTGGACAGCCGGGCCGAACTTGGCATTGCTGCGCGCACGGCGGATCGTCACCGCTTCGTCGGGTACACCGGATCGATCAACCAGCGCCTCAATATCGCGGAACGAACGGGATGCGGCCATGTGACCACGCACCGAAGACGGCGCTGTGATCGTCAAGCTGCCTTCCGCCTCACTTTTATAGCGATCGACGAAACGGAAAACGTCCTCCGCCTGGTTTTCACTAAGCCCCAGCCCGTCGGATGCGACTTCGACATACAAAGCCTCGGTACGTCCGGCATACTTAATGGGATGTCGTTTTCCCGGATCGTTGAGGTTGGCGGCGGTGATGTCGTCAAGACGTGGCTCGTGTTCGCGGCAACCTGATAGGCCCAATGTCATCGACACCATCAGCAGCGCAAAACCGGGCAGCGCGCATAAGCAATTGGAGTTTCGCGTGCGCACTCGCATCATCCCTTCACTCCCGGGTATTCTATGATGAAGCCATAATCGCCTTTGTAATTGCCGGGCCGCGCGGAAGAATATCCATAGGTCCTGTTGATATTCCCAAAGAACAATTCGCGTAGCGTATGTTCAGGCGCATAGCCATCGCCGGGCAATGCAAGGTCTTTGCGCGAGGCGTGAGTTGCCAGATAAGGCGTAACGAGTATGACAAGCTCTGTTTCACGGCGCCGGTAGTCGTTGGATCGGAACAGTGCGCCAAGCACGGGCAGGTTCTTGAGCCCAGGCACACCATCGACATTCTGGCGGGTATCATCTGACAACAGGCCGGCCATCGCCAATGTGCCGCCGGATGGTAATTCGAGCGTCGTCTCCGCACGTCGCACCTTCAATGCAGGTACGGTGATCGTGCTGAACGAGAGGGCGCCATCACTTGAGAGTTCACTGACCTCGGCTGCAATAGTCAGGCTGATGCGGCCCTCGCTCATGACGACGGGCTTGAAACTGACGTTCACGCCAAATTTCTTCCAATCGATTGTAACATTGTTGTTGTTCTGCGGCACCGGCACCGGGAACTCACCACCGGCCAGGAACTTCGCCGTCTCACCCGATATCGCCGTCAAGGTCGGTTCGGCCAATGTCTTCAAGACACCCGATCGCTCCAGCGCCTGGATCATGGTCGTGACCGACTGGTTCGCTGTCTGCCAGGTTGGCTGCAAGGCCGCGCCGGCACTTAAGGCGGGTGGTACGCCCGCTGCAATCGCGGTTGCCTTTGGTACCAGCCCGCTTGTCATCGGGAACGCATTTTCCATGACCTTGGCAAAGGTGAAATTGCCGGCACTTAGAACCGCACCAGGCACATCGATGCCAAAGCGGCGAAGGCTATCGCGCTGGATCTCAGCCACCTGAACCTTCAGCAGGACCTGTTCCTTGCTGTTGGTCTCCAGCATGTTGACAACATTTTTCTGGTTCTTGATAAACCGGCCCGCAAGCTCGGCGGCGCGGTTGGCGTCAATCGGGCTGGCAACACTGCCCGAGAGCACCACGCTGTCGCCCATCATCTCGGCTTTGACCATAGAGGTTGGTAGCAATCTTTGCAGCATGTCGTGAAGTGCCGTCAGGTCCCGGGTCACAATGACCTCGATCACGACCTGGCGCTCGCCATCCTGCCCCATCAAGAAGGCATTGGCCTCGCCAACGTTCTTTGCAAGCAGGTACACCTGCCGCGAGGTTTGCACGACCGCATCGATCACCTCGGGGTTGGAGACGAGGACGTTTTGGAGATCATTGGGAACCTCCACCAGCATGGACTTGTCGACACCAATGGTAACGCGACGGGTCGTCGGTAGCGGCGAACCTGCCGGAATGCTGAGCACGGAACGGTGCACTGGATCATGTGGCGTAACCAGTGCATCTGGCTCGGCCATCACCTGGAGTGAAAAATTGCCCGCCATCATTGCGGAAATGAGAAGCGCCAATCCGAACGCCAAGCCAGCATTTGTAATCCAACCCGGCCAAAGGCAACCGTCCTGAAGCCTGTTGATTGCAACGCGTTCAAACACGATGCATGCTCCCAATGAAATGTATCAATCAAACAATAAGCAGCCTCGACATCCCCGGTCGTTTGGACCCATGGAATGCGAACCACGCACAACGCCGCTTGAAACCGCGGGCACAATGTGAGATTGCAGCGTCAGAGACTACGCGGATGGCGGATTGAGTGTGGCAACGCCAATGGTCTTCAACAGGCTGCCCACAGCTTACCCAGTGTCACGAGACAACCTGAAGAGGATCAAACTGGAGCGCATTCCGATCCGATGGAATCGGATCGGGGCTCCAGTTTCTTGTTTGGTCGCATTTTCTGCGACGAGCCGGTGTCCACTTCGTCGGAAAATGCCCTAGTGTGTCGTGCGTTATATCGGGATCAACGCTGCTGGCTTAATGCGTCAAATGCAGGCGGGTGATGCGGCTGGCGATGGTCGACAACCGGTCTTTCAGACCATCCAGCGTTTCCGCCTCGAAATACATTTCAGGATGGACGGCACAATATTTCAGCATGGATCGCATCTGAGGGTCAGAGACCTGATACCCAATCGTGAAAACCTGCACACCCTTTTCGGCGGCGGTCCTGCAGGCATCGCGTGACAACTCATCCATCGCATTGGTGAGCGCCTGCCGTGTATGTGATTCAGGATTGAGGCGCGCCTTTAAACTTGGAGCGTGCTCGTTGCCTTTGTCACCAAGCGTTGCGTATCCCCAGGGCGTATAGATTGAGTTATTGAGATCATCGCGAAACGCCTCGATCCAGTTGGCACCGCGCGCCAGGACGATCATGAACTTCTGATAGCTTTCATCATCAAAATCGCCGCCCCCCGTGAATGGTTGCTGCGGCGACAGAACCCGGTAACCCCACAATATACCCTCGGCGATATTGGACCCTCCTGATGCGCGCATCGCGTTAAGGGTGTTGGCTACGGCATTACTATCCGTCGTCAAGGGTTGCAGTGGGATGGATGTGCAGTTGAAATTGGGACCTGTTACAAAGTCAGCGACGGGCAGCCCCCTTCCACCGATCGAGATGGCGTTTTTGCTGACGAGGCGTCCGGGTGCATATTTGCACGATACCTCCTGCCATTCCTCCGGCGTGAAGGCCGGTTGCGCATATTCAAGGCAAGTGCCGCGCCCGGTTTGTTTTACGCAGGCCTCTTTTGGACAATCAGACTGCGGGTAATCTTCAAGATAGTTGTTGTAATAGGATTGACCCGGTTCGGGCGCCTTGGGGTTGCGACCTGCATCTGGCTCGTCGGGTGCGAACATCGGCACGAACAAAGACCCTGGAATGTTTGTATCCGGCGGCAGATCGTTGCCTTTGTAGGCTCCCGATCGCGCTTCGACACAACCCGCCCAGGTTTCTCCCAGTCTGTCGAACAGATCAAATCGTGTCGCCGTCTCCTCGGCAGGATCGAGCCAGGCGCCGGCGCCAAGATAAGTCCTGTAGTTTTCGCGATGAAAGCCGACTGCGGCATGCTGGTCCATCCAGTCCGCATACCGGTACTGCGGCCCGACGTTGACGGAGCCTGCAAACGGCACAACGCCCATCTTCACGCCAGCGCTTTCACCATAACCCATAAGTTCGGTCTTCAGGTTAAGGCCGGCGGCCCGGAAATTCTCAAGGTCTGCACCGACAAAAGCGGAATTGTCGATGACCAGCACCACCTCCGAAAGCCGCCCGTACTTGACCTCGGCGGCAGAGCGCATTTGCACGTCCTTGTAACCGAAAGCCCCCAGCAATGTCGTCTTCCAATTGAAGTTGGTGTTCCCGCTTACCTGAGAAGTGGCTGCGTCGGGCACCAGAGATTCGATATCAGCCTTGGATCCATCGGGGCGGTTGGCAAGGTATACGCGCTTGGCGCGGTCGATTGCTGCGGCCTTGTCTTGTGTTTTTCTAAACTCGGTCGCGCCTGCAATAAGGCTGGCGTCCAGCGCTTCGCTATCCTGCATGGATTCGTTGACAAAACGGCTGTAGTCGATGGCAAAAGCGGAAAAAAGGAGAAGGGTCGCAATCATGATCCCCATCAGAACGGCAACTGCGCCGTGGTCCTCCGAGTGAAAGCGACGAGCCAGATGTTTCAAAAACGCCAACGCGACAACTCGATTGCTGCGTGTAGTCGAACAATCGGTATTTCGGACCGATGCCTCGCCCATTCATCCTCTCCACGTGGATTTTGCCGCGCGATATTATGGGATAGGCCCTGAAAAGACGTAAATGCGAAACAAACAATTTGGTGCAAACACGCTTGACCACACTGGAGTTGCATCACCCAATCCATCGGCGCATTCTCCTGTTAGCGACCGTTGCCGCCGCGCACTTGGAGACCCGCAGTGACTTCACAGAACGCGTTTGAACCTGAAAGCGCACGCCGCACGTTGTTCGAAGCGCTAGTTGAGGCCGCTACGTTCCACGGCAAGAACCGGATAATTCTGTCCGATGCGGACCAGCAGGCCCTGAGTTATAAAAAATTAATCCTGTCTGCACTGGTTCTTGGCGACAAGCTCGCCCGCCTCACAATGCCTAATGAAAAAGTCGGCGTATTGCTGCCCAATGCCGCCGGCGCGGCCGTGACCTTGCTGGGTCTTAATGCTTTTGGACGAACTGCCGCCCTTCTCAATTTCACGGCAGGCCCACGCAACCTCGTCTCGGCTCTTAGAACCGGACCTATTGCGATCGTATTGACATCGCGTCGTTTCATCGCCGCGGCAAAACTCGAAGACACAGTAGCCGCGATGGCAGGCGCAGAACCAATTTCGGGGAGAAAAACGCGCGTTGTTTATCTGGAAGACCTCCGCAAAAAGATCTCAATATCCGACAAGGTCCGCGGAGCCGTTCGAAGTCTTTATCCCAAGAGGTTCTCACGACGCGCGGGCATGACGCCGGACAGCCCCGCGGTGGTTCTTTTCACGTCCGGAACTGAGGGTGCACCCAAAGGCGTTGTGCTTACCAACGCGAATCTTGTTGCCAACGCGCGGCAGATCCTCGCCCACGCCGGCGGTATGCTGACACCACAAGACATCGTTCTAAATCCTTTGCCCATGTTCCATTCATTCGGCCTGACCGCAGCGACGCTCATGCCGCTTCTAGGCGGTATGCACGTCGTGCTTTACCCCAGCCCATTGCATTACAAACAGGTTGCGCGGACGATTGGCGAAGCAAAAGTATCCGTGTTGTTTGCAACCGATACTTTCCTCATGGGATATGCACGCGCAGCCGCTTCGGGAGAGCTGGCCAGTGTCCGTTATGTCATTGCCGGAGCCGAACGTGTGAAAGATGCAACCCGGACCGCATGGGAAAAAAGCGGAGCGATCATCCTTGAGGGATACGGTGCAACCGAATGTTCGCCAGTCATCGCCTGTAACCTGCCCAATCCAAACAGGCCTGGTACCGTCGGCCCACTTTTGCCTGGACTTGAAACCAAACTTGAAACGGTAGCGGGCATCACACAAGGAGGACGCTTGAAAATACGAGGTCCCAATGTCATGGCAGGCTACCTCCTGGCCGAGGCGCCAGGCGTATTGCAAAAACCGGCCGGTGGATGGCACGACACCGGTGACATCGTCACCATCGGCGAGAATGCAGTGCTGACAATTCGCGGTCGTGCAAAGCGCTTTGCAAAGATTGGCGGAGAAATGGTATCGCTGGCCGCAGTGGAAGCCCTGTCAGCAGGACTGTGGCCAGATGCCCAGCATGTCGTTGTGGCGTTGCCCGATGAGCGCAAGGGCGAACAGCTCATACTCGTGACCGACAAAGGGGATGCGGACAGGGCTTCGCTGGCGGCCTATTGCAAAGCTGCAGGCATTACCGAACTATGGATTCCGCGCGCGGTACTTGTTGTCGAGGGCATACCTGTTTCGGCTGCTGGCAAGGTTGATCTGCAAGCGACGCAAAAGTTGGTCGAGATGACCCGCCCCTTGCTGTAGAGTTCACTCCTACACACTCCCCCGCAACATTCCTTCCAGATTTCGGTTCCCCAGCACCAGCCAAATGGTGCACCCACAAGGAGCACATGCTGAATGAGTCCGTCATCAGGCTCCGGGCCCGCCCCTCGGCCGCTTCTGGCACCTCACACGCTGCGTGACAAACTCAGAGCAGCCCTTATCACTCCGCTCAATGCCATGCGGTTGGCTTACCTGCCGCTGCTCATGGTCTACTTCGCTTACGGCGCAATGGGATTGGTCGCCGTTGGAGAAAGCTTCTGGGTCAAGAAATATCTCACGCTTTCACCCGCCGATCTGGCACAGCTCGGCGTCTGGTTGACGTTGCCTTGGGCCATAAAAATGGTTTTTGGTGAACTCGTCGACACCGTCGCCATTCTCGGTTCGCGGCGGCGTGTCTATGTCTTCCTGGGAGCCGGTATGATCGCAGGCGCACTGGTGCTGTTAGCTGGTGCGGCCGGTGGCTGGATCACCTTTGCCTCTCCCGACAAAATCTATGTTGGTGCTTCGCTTTTGATGGTCTCAGGCGTTGTCCTGCAAGACGTCGTGGCCGATGCCATGAGCACGGAAGTGGTGGTGCGCGTTAATCCTGACGGCACGCCTCGCCCACAAGCCGAAATCGACCGTGATTTGGGTATGGTGCAGGTGCTTGGCCGCCTGGCTTTGTCGTTCGGGATCTTTGCAACGGCTGGACTGGCTGGCTGGCTGGCTCAAAACGTGAGTTATGAAACAGTCTTTTTAATTGGCCTCATCGTACCAGCCATCTCCATGAGCGGCGCAGTTTTTGTCCGTCTGGAAACCGGCGAAAGCCGTCCAACAGACTGGCGCATTTTGACGGCAGGGCTTGCATTCGGCGCAATCGTCACCGCGTTGCTCGGAATTGATGTACCCTATTCGCAGGAAATCGTGTTCGTCATATCGATGGCAGTTATCTCAACGATGCTGACGTACGTCACGCGTGACCTGCCTTCGGCAACACGCCTGAGAATTGTCTACGCTGCTTTGATCATTTTTGCATTTCGCGCCGTGCCTGGGGTCGGCGAAGGCTATCGATGGTTCCAGATCGACGAACTGGGTTTCGACGAAGCGTTCTTCGGTATCCTTGGCCAAACCGGCGCAGGCATTGCGCTGGCGGCAACTTGGCTATTGTCGGACACGATTACCCGACGCCCGATCCCCACCGTTTTACTTCTATTGACGCTGCTGGGCGGCCTCATGACGTTGCCGGATATCGTTCTTGTTTTTGGTGGGCACGAATGGACGGCGACCCATCTGGGTTTTGGCGCACGAACCATTGCAATGGTCGATGCAGCAGCACAATCGCCCCTTGATCAACTGAGCATGATTCCGTTGCTTACTCTGATTGCAATATATGCTCCGCCGTCAAAGCGAGCGCTTTGGTTCGCGTTGATGGCGTCGTTCATGAACCTTGCTCTCGTTGCCGGCCAACTGCAAACCAAATACCTCAATGAAATTTTCGTAGTCGATCGCGGCATATATCAACACCTTCCAACACTCGTCGTGACGGCACTTGCAATGAGGCTCGCAATACCGCTCATTGCGATTGGACTGTTTGGAAGAAAAGTTCGGTGACCGTCGCGTTGCGCTCTGGGGTAACAGTCTAAAAACAAGCGTTGGCAGGTTGATACGTGATCGCGCTTAAATCATCGCGTGAAAAACACAGCACAAGCGCCGGTTTCAGTGCATGCAATGTTTTGCGCGTCACGCATGCCTCGTACTGGCATCGAAATTCTCAATTCGGCAAGTGTGCACCTAGTGGCCTGTCGCGCCAAAATCGAAACATAGCCGCCGCCGCTGCAATTTTGGCGCGACATGAAGGCCACTAGCAAAATCATTGGCTCAGTGTGGCGTTTATCGCGCCTTAGTTGATACCCAGCGTGCCGCAACATCGATCAACTAAGGCGCGACGCCACACTAGAGCGTTCAATCCATAACAACAGACAAGCAAGAATTGTACATGCTGTTGTCACGCAAACAGCCGAGAATGCGGCCATACCTGCTTTGAGGCGTTGCCCCTGGAACACGGACCCATCACCGAAAGTGTGTAACAGTGCAACTCTTGTTGACCCCGAACCGGGTGTCCTGCATCTACGAGTGGCTTCCAATTAACAACTGGAAGCACACCTTGCGTTCGGCGCGATCGGCGATAGCGCGGTGCAGGGTCCCACAAATGCGGCGAACATCTTCAAGGTTGCACGAATGAGCGGTGAGCACGATGTCTCCGAAGGCTCCATTGTGGCCAGCATCCTGACACTTCGTTGGGTGATAAAGCGGGCTGCAATTGGCTTTTCAATTCTGTTTTGTTCAGTCGCGGTTGCAGCGTGGCTGATGCATGCAGGGATTCAGCCTGAGCCTGCCAATGCCAAGGCACCGTCGCCAGCCTTCGCCAAAAATCAAGCGGCGGCTCCCACCGGTTCACTCCCAGACCCTCGCCGGTAAGCTCGGCTGGCTTTATCTTGTGTGGATGGGAAGGATGCTTGGCAGGGAGCGACGACTGCGTAACGGTGCGCGCCTGAGCGCTTGCCGCATTCAACGAGATTCGGGCGAAGTGATACCCAGTCCTGCGGCAAAAAAACCTCAATTGAACGCATAGAGTTCCCACATGTTTTCATGGGGCGTTCACGCCCTCATGGGACGTTTTCGGATCGTGGAACATCAAACCGCGCAATGGCTTCAGACAACGTCGCCGACAATGCGTCATATAACCGGAACTTGCCCCGCGTTGTGAATTTTGCGTAGTGTCCGGTGCAGTTGGACATCGTCCGCAACGTCAAAACCAGTCCACCGGGGACGCGCGACATGAACACCACGACCATTATTCTTGCCATCGTCATCGTCATCCTGCTGCTGGTTTTGGCGTTCCTGGCTGGCAGGCTCATGGCAAGATCACAAACACGTCCCGAACCCATTGCCCCTGGAACCAGTACAGCACAGGTCGACGCTCCGCTGGAGCATGACACCGTGCATGACACCCGCCGTTCGGCACGCCCCCCGGTATCGGCAGGCTCGGGAAGCAGAGGGGATGCCGGAGGGGCAGTTGAGACCCACCGTCCACCACGACCACGCACCAGCCGTCCGCCACCCGCCCTCGCTGGCCCGGTTGTCGGCGCCACAGCCTCAGGGCCAATGGCTGCACCAACCGGCCGAAGCGGCTCGGCTCGCCCACCTGCTGCGGCCGCAGGCGGAACATTTCGCGGCAAGGGCGGCTAGAAGCATTTTCCGACGAAGTGGACACCGGTTCGTCGCAGAAAATGCGACAAAACAAAAAGCTAGAGCGCCGATCCGATTGAATCGGATCGGAATGCGCTCTAGCCCACAAGCTGATCTGTCTGAAGGTGATGCAGCTCCCGGATGCACTGGACTTTGTCCGCAGACGCCTCAAAAATTTATCCCCGCATTGTTCAAGCGGTTACCAGCCGCGTGTTGCCGGCCTTCACTTAAAAACGCCTGATTTCACGTAATTAATTATGGAAAATGACCTCCATCAAAGTTATTGGCGTGCTTGATTGGTCACCGTGACTTCATATCATGTATGATGGTGGCGATGCGTCGGGCCCAATGGCGGCCTGTCGAATACGGTGACTTCATGAGCGAACAACAAAAGCATTTCCCGGAATTCTACGTTACGGCACCGCAGCCGTGCCCCTATCTTTCCGGTCGTCTAGAACGAAAGCTTTTCACACATCTGTCACCTGATAAACCCTCACTGCTGGTCGACAATCTGTTGCGCGGTGGTTTCCGGCGCAGTCAAAACATCGCCTACATGCCCTATTGCGAGGGTTGCCATGCATGCGTATCGGTTCGCGTCCTAGTCGACGAGTTCAAACAGGGTCGCACAATGCGACGCATTTTCGAACGCAACCGCAGGCTTTCTGTCTCCCGCGTTGCGCCGCGCGCTTCAAGCGAGCAATACACGCTGTTTCGCGATTATATCGACGCACGCCACGGTGACGGCGGCATGGCCGACATGACTGTTCTTGACTATTCAATGATGGTTGAAGATAGCGCCATCGAAACGTTTCTCTCGGAATATCGCGAACCATCCGAAGAGCCTCTCGCAGCCGCAGATGAAGCCACCTTCAAGCAACCGCTCAAAGCCGTTGCACTTTGCGATCGCCTCTCTGATGGCATCTCGATGGTCTACAGCTTCTATGATCCTGATGGCCACTCCGACAGCCTTGGCACTTACATGATCCTGGAACACATCGCCTATGCCCGCAGCCTGGGCCTGCCCTATCTGTATCTAGGTTATTGGATATCTGGCTCCCGCAAAATGGCCTACAAAACCCGCTTTCGGCCCCAGGAACATCTGACGTCCGGTGGATGGCAACGTGTTTGATTGCCTGTGGGCATTGTAAGAAAAGCCTCCAACGACAACGCGCCGCACATGCGCAAAACTCAGGTAGAAGCGACAATCAGCAACCCGGATGAGTGCGCGTTGTTGATCTTGCTTCAACGCGAGCAACGGCCTCTCGCTCATTTACTTAACTCTTCGTCGAGCTTTCCAAACATATAGTTCCACTTTGCCGACTGCGTCTCGACCAGCTTGGCCATGTGTCCACGCAGTTCCACGAGGCGCTTACAATCCGGCTTTTCCGCCTCCGCACCCTCCTGGCCCATTGTCGCGATTGTAGCGAGCAGTTCACCTGACGACAGGTCGAACACTTCGATATTTTCATCCTTTACGAATGGTGCAGCGGCCGTCATGAACTCATCGTGCGTCCAGCCCCGCTTCTGCTTAAGGCTGCGCAGCTTCTCTTGAAATTCCGGGCGGTTCTTATTGTTCAGATCGCGCAACGCAGCAGCAGCCTGGTCGACCACCGCTTCAAATTCTGTGCGCACACAGGTCGTCGCTCCAGCGTTGGCCGGAAACAGGCATGCATGCAACACAAAGAGAGCTGCGCCCACGCGAAAACGCGCCATCACAGTGTCCCCCCGACTGACAGTCCACCCGAACCGTTGCCGGTTCCTTTCAGCACAGATTGTATCCCGGTTTCTTTTGCTTGGGCAAACCTGCTTGTTTTGGCGGTTCAGCGAAAATTCGCCCCTAGAGCGCATTCCGATCCGATGGAATGGAATCGGATCAGCGCTCCAACTTTTTGTTTTGGTCGCATTTTCTGTGACGAACCGGTGTCCACTTCGTCGGAAACTCTAGGTCGTGACACCTGGAGCGCGGCCTGCCCTTTGCACTGTTCAAAACGCGGGTCCGAACCGGTTGGATTTAGGAAAACCGCGCGGAACCAAGCGCCCGGCCTGAGCGCGCAGCCCAACCCAGTCGCGCAGGTCACTCCAAGCGAGCGTAAATGTCCGCCCGGCCGGATCAAGCCATGTCAGCCCCTCTGCCTTGGCAAAAACACGTGCATCTGAAAGTCCGCCATCCTTGGAACGGAACAGGATTATGCCCTTGCCGCGCGTCATCTCATTGAGTTCGGCAAGGCGGAATATCAGCATCTTGCGGTTCTCGCCGACGACGGCAACGTGATCGCCCTCCACAGGTACCACCAGCCTTGCTTCATCGTCGCCTGAAACGTTGAGCACCTGCTTGCCCTTGCGCGTGGAAGCTATGACATCAGCCTCGGGAACGACGAACCCATAGCCGTTGCTCGATGCCACAAGCAGTTTACGGTCTGGCTGATGCACGAAGGCCTCGACGAAATCGTGGTTCTGCTCGATGTCGACCATCAATCGGACGGGCTCGCCATGGCCGCGGCCGCCCGGCAGCGCGCTTGCTTCAAGCGTGTAGAATTTGCCGTTCGTCGCAAACAGCAGAATCTTGTCGGTGGTAGAAGCTTTCAATGCGCGTTTCAGCTTGTCTCCCTGCTTGAAGTCCACCTTGGACAGGTCGTCCTGATGGCCCTTCAAGGTTCGGATCCAACCTTTTTCCGATAGTATGACCGTGACCGGTTCTTTTTCGATCAGCACCGCATCCAGATCGACATCAATTTCCGGCGCGTCAGAAAAGCTTGAACGTCGGCGACCCAATTCTGTCTTCTTGGAGTACTGCTCCCTGGTCGCCTTGATTTCCTCTGAGATGCGCTGCCACTGAAGTTCATCAGACTTCAACAACGCCTTCAAATCGCGACGCTCCGCCGACAACTTCTTGTGCTCTGTCTTGATTTCCATCTCTTCGAGACGGGACAAGCTCCTCAGACGCAGGTTGAGGATTGCTTCGGCCTGCACTTCTGAAAGAGAGAACACCTCCATCAGCTTGGCTTTGGGCTGATCCTCAAAGCGCACGATGCGAATGACTTCATCGATGTTGGGATAAGCAATCAGGTAACCGTCGAGCACCTCAAGCCGGTGCTCGATCTTGCCGAGACGATGATTGGAGCGGCGCACCAGAACTTCGATGCGATGCTCCAGCCACTGTTGCAGCACCTCGCGCAGCGACAGCACGTTCGGAATCTGGCCACCCGAAAGCACATTCATATTGAGGCCGAATTTGACCTCCAAATCGGTCAGGCGGAACAACTGTTCCATCAGGATGACTGGATCGACCGTGCGCGACTTCGGCACGAGCACGAGCCGGATTTCCTCCGCACTTTCATCCTGCACGTTTTCAAGAAGCGGCAGTTTGCGTTGCAGGATGAGATCGGCAATTGCAGTTTCCAGCTTGTTCTTCTGGACCTGGTAGGGAATTTCCGTGATGACGATCTGATAGCCGCCGCGGCCTGTATCTTCCTTGTGCCATTTTGCGCGAACGCGGAAGCTGCCGCGGCCTGTCTTATAGGCTTCGATAATCTGTTCGCGACTGTCGACAACGACACCTCCGGTCGGGAAGTCCGGCCCGGGCATCAGGTCCACCAGCTTCTCAACCGTCGCATTGGGATACTTGATGAGGTGCAGTGCCGCCGCGCAGATCTCGTCAACGTTATGTGGTGGGATGTTGGTCGCCATGCCGACCGCGATACCAGCAGAGCCGTTGGCCAGCAGATTTGGAAATGCTGCAGGCAGCACGGAAGGTTCGGAACTGGTGTCGTCGTAGTTTGGCCGGAAGTCGACTGTGTCTTCGTCGATCCCGTCCAGTAAAGCCATCGCCGTCTGCGTGAGGCGCGCCTCGGTGTAGCGTGCGGCAGCCGGGTTATCGCCATCGATATTGCCGAAATTGCCCTGGCCATCGACCAGAGGATAGCGGACGGCGAAGTCCTGGGCCAAACGGGCCAGGGCATCGTAGATGGCCTGGTCGCCATGCGGATGCAGATTGCCCATCGTCTCGCCGACAATCTTGGCGCACTTGCGGTACGTCGCCTGCGGATTGAGGTTCAGCCCACGCATGGCAAACAGGATGCGTCGGTGAACGGGCTTCAACCCGTCGCGCACATCCGGCAGAGCACGGCCCATGATGGTGGACAGCGCATAAGCAAGATAGCGCTCTTCCAGCGCCTCTCGTAGGTTCACAGCCTCAATCGGGCCGCCGTTGGGAGAACCCGGGCCCGGCAGAATCGGTTTTTCGCTCATGCGCCAGGAATTAGCGCGGGCGGGCCGCCGCTCCAAGTGCCAAGTGGCCACATTCCACCGGCAAGTAGCCAGAATGACGGACCAAGGACGTGAGTGCGAAGCGTCCGATCTGATCGCGAAAAATGCACACAAACCCAATTGCCGGAACGCCCCGCAATCCTATTCAACGCCGCTGCAAGAGCGTCTCCAGGCGTATGCGGGGTTCGGGCATACCTATTTCGCGCGGAGCGAGAACCCTCTGTTCCAGGAAATAACGCGATAGTTTCAAACCGTTGACAACGTCCGTCTCACTGACGCCAGTGCCCGAACGCCGCCCCTTCAAAAGAAATGCAGGCAGCGGAAGTAAACGGTCACGGTAAGGCTCGCCTGCCGACGCCGATACCGCCCGGCCTGACTTTGGTGATACATAAATCAAGGCGTCGTTGGTTCCCGTAGCCGCGCACTCTTCAAGGTCGAGCCCAAACCCCAGCTCGCTGAGCAATGCCAGTTCCCAGCGCACCAGCAGCGCCGGCCAGACGCTTGGATCGTCAAGAAAACCAAGCACGAACAATGTAATCTCATAAAGATTTGGATGTGGATCACGCTCAGGCAGCAGGCGGGCCAGGGCGGCCAGCGACGTCAACCCGGCCAATGCATCAGCGCTTTCCATCGCCGCCCCCGCGTAACCGGTTCGCAACTCCAGCGTCATATGACCCAGGTGCTCGGCCAGGCGGCCTTTCCAGCTTGCATCAACGTGATTACCCGTTTGCAATACAGGCCGTTTTTTGTGCGATCGGCCACCGTGCACCAAGCCTGTGTGCCGGCCGTGCATGCGCGTAAACAGCTCCACCACGGCTGCGGTTTCACCGTGAGGGCGTACCGATAGTACGATTCCTTCATCACTCCAGTTCATTGAGCAGCGCTCTTATCACAACTCACCGCCAGCCGCATGCAATGCGACAATATTAAAGCAGGCAGGCCACGATGGGGGGAGATGGCAAAGTTCGGCCTCTCGCCACCAGATCTGTCAAATGTCCTGGGACGTAGGCTTGCCGGCGCCTGGACGCTTGGGCGGTAGCGGCTTGGGGGGAATTTCCTGCCGGAAACCACGGCGATGGCTGCGAGGCGGTATACGCTGCAAATACCTGCAGGGTTTTGCGAACGCCACGCAGGCATGCCGACCATCCTTCAGACGCGCGCAGCGGTAGCGCTTATCAGCAGCCAGTCGCCAGCTTGTGAACGATTTTCCAAGACGGGCGGCGTTACGTTTCCAACTCGAAATAGCTGCTCGCCTGGCTGCCGTCCGGCTATTGGCATTGGAGAGTTCCCCGAGCACCGGTTTACCGCAAACCCGCACGGCCGCGATTGCCTGAACGCTGGAAAAAACGGTTATCACAATCAGGACGACGAAAACCAAACCTGAAAGACGCACAGCCATCCTCTTCAAAAACCTTCCAAGCCTCAGCTTTTGGGGAAGTCCAGCCCCATCTCACGGTAGCGCTCGGGGTCATCCTTCCAGGCTTCACGCACTTTGACGAACAAGAATAACTGTGCTTCGCGCTCGATTATGTCTTTTATCTCCGCGCGCGCCAATTGCGATATCTGCTTTATGGTGCGGCCACCCTTGCCCAGGACAATCGATTTCTGACTATCGCGCTCCACAAAAATTGTTTGTTCGATGCGTACCGCACCACTTCTCAAGTCTTTCCAGTCGGTGGTCTCGACCGTTATGGCATAAGGCAGCTCATCGTGCAGGAGCGAAAACACCTTCTCGCGTGTGATCTCGGCTGCAAGCACACGTAACGGCGCATCTGAAATGTCGTCTTCTGGATAATGCCACGGCCCCATCGGCACATTGGCCGCGAAGTAGGTTTTCAAATCCTCTATGCCAGAGCCGTTTTCCGCCGAAACCATGAACGTCTCGTTGAACTTTACGCGTTCGTTGAGGGCGGATGCGAGCGCTAGAAGCCTGGCTTTGTCACCAACGCGGTCGACCTTGTTCAAAACGAGAATTGCCTGGCGTTTGGTTTCGGCAAGCCTGTCGACGATGCGATCGACTTCCCGCGTAATTCCCTTTTGCGCATCCACCATCAAAGCGACGATGTCGGCATCGCCCGCGCCGCCCCAAGCAGCATCGACCATGGCACGATCGAGCCGGCGCTTGGGATCGAAGATGCCCGGCGTGTCGATAAAAACGAGTTGGCTCTCGCCAACAACGGCAATGCCGCGCACCGGCACGCGCGTTGTCTGCACCTTGTGACTGACGATCGTAACCTTGGCGCCCACGAGCCCATTGACGAGCGTCGATTTGCCGGCGTTTGGCGCACCGATCACAGCGATGAAACCACAGCGTCGTTGCGATTGCGCTGCTCCTGCCTGGTTCCCGCCGGCAACCTTGGGACCAGACAACGCGCTGTCGTCCGTGTCGGACAGGCCCACGCTCACGGTCTTGTCGCGCTCGTCACCGTTCACCGTTCAAATCTCTCCAAACTCCCTGCGCCCGCAACATTGCTCCCGCTGCAACCTGCTCAGCCTGACGCTTTGAAGCCCCCTTGCCGGTCGCTTCAAACCGGCCATCAATGGTGACAAGGGCAGTGAACAGTGGTGCATGGTCAGGACCGGTGCGACTTGCTTCGGAGTATTCAGGCAAAGGCAGCCCCTGCCCTTGTGCCCATTCCTGAAGCGCCGACTTGGCATCTACCGTCGCCGCCACGGGCGAACCTTCAATGTATACCTGCCAAAGTGAAAGTATGACATCCCTGGCAACCTCAAAACCAGCTTCCAGGAAAATTGCCGCCAACAGAGCTTCCATCGCGTCTGCAAGGATAGTGTCCTTGTCGCGACCGCCGCTGTCGGCCTCGCTGTCGGAGAGCAGAAGACTGGCGCCCAGGTCGATGTCACGCGCGACCGCCGCACACGTTTCACGACGCACGAGCCGGTTGAAGGCACGTGCCAATTCACCCTCGCGGGCATCACTCATGCGGTTATACAAATGCTGGGATATCGTTAGCGCCAGAACACGGTCACCCAGGAACTCCAGGCGTTCATTGTCCGCGCGGCGGCGGCTATCGCCGCGAACGCTGGAATGGGTCAGCGCCTTTTCAGCGAGCCCACGATTGGCGAACGTGTAGCCAATGAGGCCCTCCAGCCGTGAGATCTGGTTCAACGTTCCGCCCATGTCATTAACGTACGAGGGTAAAGAAACGAGACCAGCGGATGTCGAACGGCCACGTCCAAGGGCTCTTCCAGCTAAAGGCGCCTGGTTCATCGACGGCTGCGGAGAAGAAGATGATTTCGGCGCGACCAATGAGGTTTTCGTAGGGAACATAGCCGACCCCCCACTGTGCCCGACTGTCAGTCGAGTTGTCACGGTTATCGCCCATCATGAAGTAGTGTCCCTCGGGCACCTTGTATGTGCCGGTGTTGTCGAACGGCCCGTTGGGCTCCGCGTCCAGCACCTTGTAGGAAACTCCGTTTGGCAGCGTCTCGATGTAACGCTTGATGCGACGTGGCGGCCCGAAATCTTCGCGTGTCACGAATTCGCCATCAGGCACACGCTTGACCTCTTCACCGTTGATGTAGACGACGCCCCCGCGCACTTGGATTTCGTCGCCGGGCAAACCGATCAGCCGCTTGATGTAGTCGGTGGAGTTATCGCGCGGTAATTTGAAGACGATGACGTCGCCGCGCTTAGGCTGGGCACCGAAGATGCGCCCGTTGAACAAATCTATGCTCGATGTGAACGAGTACTTGGAATACCCGTAGGACAGTTTCGAGACGAACAGATAATCGCCAACCAGCAGCGTCTGCTTCATTGAGCCTGAGGGAATATTGAAAGGCTGGTAGAAGAACACACGCACGACCATGGCGATCAAAAGCGCCTCAATGACGATTTTGACCGTCTCCCACCACCCGCCGCCACTCGCTTTTGCCGCCATTTTCGCGCCTGTTTCCGGGTTTTTCTTTGTTAGTTTCCGACAAAGGTCCCATTGAGGCGCAACATAAGTCATCCAAAGCCACGCATAGCAGCAGCTCGGGCCGTGTCACCATTGAAACAGTTGTCTTCGTTCGATCGCTATAAACGCTTACTCTTTTCGGCGCAATTCAACCGCACCAGTCTGCCGCACCTGACCGGGGCCCCGGCCCGGTAACAATAAGTCGTCTTAGGAACGGGCGCTAAAGCAGGAATTGGTAGGTTAGAGCGTCGTGCGAAATATCGGAACCAATTCTGTTTCTCAAGCGGTGCGCCTATCCAGCAGGAGAGCGATGCAGGCCGTAGCGGTGCTACGGACAAATCGCTCGACGCACTGGTCGGCCGCCGCTTGGAAAGCGCAAGGGCCGGGCGAATTTGGCCCAATTTCTTCGCCGTCCGTCTTGATCGTAACACCGCTACGCCCGGCGCCGGCCGGCTAGATCTTGGACCAAATTCGCCGCGGCAGAATGATCCCGATATATTGCACGACGCCCTAGACGCGCGACCGTTTCGGCGCTGCCGGGGAGGCTTTTGACGGCTTGAAAGCGCTTTCGGCCAACGCCTCGTCGGACGCCGCACGCGCCTCCCGCATCAGCTTACCCATATGCGAGACGGCCTGACCCAGTCCTCCGAAAATCGCTTCACCGATCAGGAAGTGGCCGATATTGAGCTCCACGATCTGCGGCATTGCCGCCACCGCTGCAACGGTGTTGTAGGTCAACCCATGCCCGGCATGCACTTCAAGCCCCGCAGCATCGGCAAATTTTGCCGCCTGCGCCAGGCGCTTCACCTCTTCTGCAATGCTTTTGGGGCGCCCTTCAAGCGCCAGGTCGCAATAACGCCCTGTGTGCAATTCGACGATATCGGCACCAAGCGCGACCGATGCTTCGATGGTAGCGGGGTCTGGTTCAATAAACAGCGAAACCCTGATGCCGGCATCCTTCAACGCGCTGACGACGCGTTTCAGCCGGCGCCCGCCACCGGCCACATCCAGTCCACCTTCCGTCGTGCGCTCTTGACGGCGCTCGGGCACAAGGCAGCAGGCGTTGGGCACATGCTTTACCGCAATCGCGAGCATCTCGTCCGTGGCCGCCATTTCCAGGTTGAGCGGTCTGGTCAATTCGCGCTTCAGGCGGGCGATATCACTATCTGAGATATGCCGGCGATCTTCGCGCAAGTGGGCTGTTACGCCATCCGCACCCGCGGCAATGGCAAGGTGGGCAGCTCGCAACGGGTCTGGATGCAACCCGCCCCGCGCATTTCTGATTGTTGCGACGTGATCGATATTTATTCCAAGACGCAGTTCCCGCGTCGTATTGTTTTTGTTGTTGCGCATGGTCCATGGGTCCGGCCCATTGAGCTATGGCTGCGGCGCCAATAGCATGGGGCATTGCGTATTGCTAAAGATGCATTTCAGCTTCTAGTCTTGGCCAACTCGACAGGTTGCAGGATGTTATCCTTGACGACCGCTCTATATTGGCTGCACGCGCGCCGCACCTCAAGGTTTTGAGCGGCACTGCGCATCATATAGTAAATTATGAACCCGGCAGCGAGCCCGATCGGCAAGCTCCCAGCCAACATAGGCTTAAACAGCGGCCATACGAATGCAGCGGCGGCTGCGATCATTTCCGGCGACTGACCAAGCAAGGCCTGCCAAAATGAATCGATCCGCATGCCAAGATCGCCCAGGTCTGACGCATTCCCCTCACCGATCAGGTGCACACCAGCTACATAAGTGGCTGGCCAAATCAGCGGCCAGCTCAGCGGGTTGCCGAAAAATGTTGCCAGAACAGCAGCAGGCACGCTCGCACGCAGCGCGATTGCCAACACAGTAGCCAGAACAATTTGGCCGCCCAGCAAAGGCGTGCAGGCTGCAAAAACCCCCGCCGCGCATCCAAGTGCAAGCGCGTGCGGATTGGAACGCAGCCGGACAATTGTGTACATCACGTAGCGAAGCGACCGCGACCAGCTCCGCCGCGGCCAAAGCCAGATCCGGATACGTTCAAGACTGTTCTGGCGCTCACGCCTTTTGAACATCATCTGCGAACCTCAAGCGTCGGGCGTTATATCGGGCTCATTCTGCCGCGGCGAATGGGCCCAAGACCCCACCCTTCAGCCCCGGCTAGATCGCGTTCACTTTTCATGAACTCGCGAACGCGCTCTATTTTCTTTTATTTTGAGCATGTTCTTCACGCCGAACCGCGTACACTTCGGCTGAACATGCTCAAATCGTTTTTTGACAAACGATCAGTTGCGACCACCGCATTACGACTGGCCATAGAGCACATTTTCTTCGACGAACCGGCGACCACTTCCTCGGAAACTCTACCCGATCCAGGATGTGCCGCTAATCGAACACCCGTTCGGCTGTGTTGACGACCGCCTTGGCACGAAGCCCGCTTATGATCTGGTTGAGATGCGCCAGGTCCCATACCTCCAGGTCAATCTTGATCTCGGTGAAGTCCGCGCCTCTATGCATCATCTTGACGTTGTCGATGTTGCCGTCGGCCTCGCCTATGACCTGGGCGATTTCAGCCAAAGAACCAGGTTCGTTCAGTGTGGTTACCGAAATATGGGCCGGAAACCGGACGGGATGCTGCGGGTCCAGATCCCAGGTCACGTCGATCCAGTTCTCCTGTTCGTGTTCCTGCAGCAGTGGCGAATGAATTTGATAGATTACGATGCTGCCCGAAGTCGTCGGCACGCCCACGATTCGGTCTCCAGGCACTGCGCCGCCCTCTTCGAAAACAACTGCGATTTGCGACTCCGCAGGATCTTTCGGCCCACTTGGATTGCCATCAACTGCATTCACCCTGCCCCCGCCTGTTGTGGGGAAACCGGCAGAAATATTGCCCAGCTTGAACTTGATACCGACCACGTTGGACAGGTTGAACCAGCCCTCCTGGTTCTTAACCGTGTCATACCGGTTGCGCGGGCGCCGCGTGGGAACAATTACTGCGGGTATGTTTGCGTCCGGCGCCACCGCCTTGATCACTACGGCTGCGGCCAACTCATCACGCGCAACGGCTGCATAAACGTCTTCAACTGATTTGTGATTGAGGCGCTGGAGGACGCGGCGCAACTTATCATCGGAAAACTCGACCGAAGCAGCAGCAAATTTGCTCGCAAGCATACGCCGCCCAAGTTCGGAATATTGCAGACGGGCTGCTTCACGGGCAGCTTTGCGGATGGCACTGCGCGCGCGCCCTGTGACCACGAACTTTTCCCACGCAAGTGGTGGGCGGTGGGTCTTTGCCGTCAGAATCTGCACTTCGTCGCCATTGCGCAGTCGTGTGTCGATGGGTGAGCGGCGTCCATTGACGTAGCAGCTCACGGCAGTGTTGCCGATATCGGTGTGAACTGCGTATGCAAAATCAAGCCCGGTTGCGCCGCGTGGCAAAGCTATCAGGCGGCCATTCGGGGTGAAGCAAAAGACCTGATCGTGGAACAGTTCAAGCTTCGTGTGTTCCAGAAACTCCTCGGAGTTTGAACCCTCCAACAACGTGCTCACCAATTGGCGCAAGCGGAAATAGGGATTTTGTTCGAAGTCGTGTTCATGTGCTGCCACCTGCGCGGCACTGGCCTCCTTCCTGGCGTGCGCGATTTGACCGTTGTAATGCACCGCGCCGTTGGCGTTCGTTGGACTGCTTTCGGCGTGGACAACGCTGCCAAGCGCGGGACTCAACATCATGCCATTCTTGTAGAGTGCGTGCGCCGCAATCCCGAATTCCGCCACCTCGTGCATTTCGCGCGTTCGGATCTGCAATTCAACGCGTTGTGCACGTGGGCCAATCACGGTCGTGTGCACAGAACGGTAATTGTTCCGCTTGGGCACCGAGATGTAGTCCTTGAAGCGTCCAGGAACCATCTGCCAAGTCCGATGCACGATGCCAAGCACGCGGTAGCACGCGTCAATATCATCGACGATGATGCGGAAGGCATAGATGTCTGAAAGCTGCTCAAGCGAGATCTGCTTGTTTTCCATCTTGCGCCAGATGGCATAAGGCCGTTTCTCTCGCCCCGTTACATTTGCCACAACACCTGCTTCCGCGAGTTTGTCGCTCAGCGAACAGCGAATATCTTCGACGAGATTTTCATTCTTTTTGCGAAGCTCGGCGAGCTTGCCGGTCACCGTCGCGTGCGCCTCGGGATGAAGCCAGCGGAAGGCGTGATCCTCCAATTCATCACGCATGGCTTGAATGCCCATCAGGCCGGCCAATGGTGCATAGATGTCGAGCGTCTCTTGGGACGTGCGGCGGCGGCTCGCTGGCTTCTTGTGCTCAAGCGTCCGCATGTTGTGAAGCCGATCTGCCAGCTTCACCAGGAGCACGCGAATGTCTGTTGAAATAGCGACCAGAAGCTTGCGGAAGTTCTCCGCTTGTTGCGCCTCCTTGGTGACGAGATCGAGCTTCTTGATCTTGGTGAGGCCATCGACCAGCGCACCAATTTCGCCACCGAAAAGCTGGTCGACTTCTGCTCTTGTCGTATCGGTGTCTTCAATTACGTCATGCAGCAGCGCTGTAGCGATAGTTGCATCGTCCAGTTTGAATTCCGTCAGGATGGCTGCAACTTCAAGCGGGTGGGAGAAATAGGGTGCACCATCGGCACGTTTTTGGGTGCCGTGCGCGCGCATGGCATACACATAGGCTCGATTGAGCAGGGCCTCATCGGCCTTGGGATCGTAGCTTAGAACTCTTTCCACGAGTTCATACTGGCGCATCATTTGCAGCCGGTCTCCTCACCACCGCAACTGGATGCCACATCATAGCAGGGAAGGCTTATCTCACAATCGCGCCACCTTGTCCCGCCGAGGTGCAAACGCGTGAAAACGCGCGCGACAGCTGCCGTTTCAAAAAGGGGTACGTTTAGAGCACGCAACGATCCGTGAACCAAGGCATGCAGCGAACAAAGGCATTTACAGAAAATCCTTCATGCGCTCGCGCTTAATCATCAAACGTCGCGTTATATCGCACGGCGCTCAAAATTTTTGGTTTGGTCGCATTTTCTGCGACGAACCGGCGTCCACTTCGTCGGAAAATGCTCCAGCTTTTTGGTTTGGTCGCATTTTCTTCGACGAACCGGTGTCCACTTCGTCGGAACTCTAGACCTGGAATTGCGCGAACTCTGCGTCATCCATGAAGCGGGTTTCGTGTGCCTTAACGGCCGCGTTCACGTGGTCCGCCAGTGGCGCCAGTCGCTGATGGCTCGGTCGGCGTCAAAGCCTCCAAACCGCGCAACAACTGCTCCTCGGTCATCACATCGACAACTGTATCTGTTGATTGGTCGTCGCGACCCAGAACGGGCGCCCGACGGTCGTTGGGCAGCAGTGGTGCTGCGACGGCTTCAGGCTCATCCACCTCGACGTTCTTTTGAATTGAATGAATGAGGCTTTCGCGCATGTCGTCGGATGAGACCGTCTGGTCGGCAATCTCACGCAGAGCAATCACTGGGTTCTTGTCGTTGTCGGGTTCGACCGTAATAGCGCCGCCACCGGCAATGGTGCGGGCCCGATGTGCAGCCAGCAATACCAGTTCAAAACGATTGGAGACCTTGTCGACGCAATCTTCGACGGTGACGCGAGCCATAAGCAGCGTCCTTTCGCTGGTTTCGACATACTGTCAATAGGTATGTGCGGTTGTGAACTTGACACGACGCAACGGGCGCGCGTCCTGCGCACCTGCTTTCCAGGAACATTTGCCATGAAATATAACGAGAATCAAGCGCGCTCACATGCAACGGCCTGCCACTACAAGTGACCTAGTGGCCATTCCGATCCGATTCCATCGGATCGGAGCTCTAGCTTTTTGTTTTGTCGCATTTTCTTCGACGAACCGGTGTCCACTTCGTCGGAAAATGCCCTAGTTTGGCGTGGCAGGCCCGGGCACCTGCTGTCAGCCCCGCGCCCACTGCGATCGACCCCTGCAAATTTAGCAACGCTGTGCAGTTGATTTGCGAATATATCATGCAAAAAAAATGGGCTAAACTATTGGGAGCTAGCTAGAAAGTTGGCCTCGTGATAATAGGGCATCCGCCCCATGAACGGGCCCAGGCCTGCCTTTAAATAGCCGTTGATTTTACAAGAAAAAAACACCCGCACTTGCGGCAACAGCGTCTCATAACGATACAACATACTGTTGTCACAGATATTTTTATCGTCGCAAATTAGTGTTGTGGTAGTTTTTCAAGATTCTGTTATTCGACGGCTCGCGTTGTGTCGCCGCTAGTATGCACCAACTATGATGCTATCCACGTGTGCGGACCAAAATTTCTTGGAACGCCTGAACGCGAAACGCATTGTATGTAGGCGAAGATATTTTCGCACGAGAACCAAGCCAATCAGGCCAAAACCAAACGTACTGCCAAGTGGCAAAGGATTATTATGCATTTCTACCCTCATGAGCGAATTGCATTGTTCATAGACGGCGCAAACCTATATGCGACGTCGAAAGCCTTGGGATTCGACATCGATTACAAGCGCTTGCTGTCGTATTTTCGCCAGCGGGCCCAGTTGGTCCGGGCATTGTATTATACGGCTCTTGCTGAAGATCAGGAGTACTCGTCCATCCGGCCATTGATCGACTGGCTCGACTACAACGGCTATACGATGGTGACCAAGCCGACCAAAGAGTTCACCGATTCATCGGGTAGGCGTAAGGTTAAAGGCAACATGGATATCGAGTTGACCGTGGATGCCATGCGCTTGGCCGAAAGCCTCGACCATATCGTGCTGTTTTCAGGCGACGGAGACTTTCGCAGTCTGGTCGGCGCGCTGCAGCAAAAGGGGCGTCGGGTGAGTGTACTCTCCACTCTGCAAACCCAGCCTCCTATGATTGCCGATGAGTTGCGCCGTCAGGCTGACCAGTTCATCGACATTGCCGATCTGGAAAATGTGATCGGCCGCGATCAAGCAGGCCAACGCGGTTCACCCAGGGAGCGCAATTTCAGCTCTCGCATGGGTGGTGGTAATCATCGTGAAAGCGTAGAACCGGTTCCCTTCGAGGACAATGACGACCTTCCAGAAGAAGTATAGTTGTTAGGCCGTTTGAACCGGTCTCGCGATATTGCTGACCTATGGCAAAGCCAAAACCCGCTAATTCAGCCTGCGACCCTTCAAGAACTCGCAAAGGCGGAACTCGCAAACGGGTATCGCCCATTGCGCGCGCCGAATCGCCGGCTGACGCAAGTGCTGATGGCAGTGCCAAGAGTGCCATGGGAACGAAACACGCCCGATCCCGAACAGGCGGGCGGACAATCCCAAGCCAAGATGTTGCACGTCCATCTGGAGCGGATGGAGCAGCGGAGCCCGCACCCGACTGCACATTGTGTCCGCGGCTGGTGAGCTTCCGCACGACCAACCGTGACATTCAACCGGACTGGTTCAATGCTCCCGTCCCTTCATTCGGAAACGGGGCTGGCCGGTTGTTGATCGTCGGGCTGGCCCCCGGACTAAAGGGGGCCAATCGCACTGGGCGGCCTTTTACGGGAGACTATGCCGGCGACCTCCTGTACGCGACGTTACTCAAGTTCGGGTTTGCGCGCGGAGATTATGAGGCACGGCCCGATGATGGGCTTAAACTCGTGGATTGCATGATTACCAATGCCGTCCGTTGCGTCCCCCCCGAAAACAAGCCGACACCGGCTGAAATCGCGTGCTGCCGGCCATTCCTTAAAAACCGGATTTTGGCTTCCGGAAAGCTTGTTGCGATCCTGGCACTTGGACGTATTGCGCACGACCAGACGCTCGCCGCCCTCGAACTGCGCAAAGCCGCTTTTCCATTTTCACATGGTGCGATCCACGCGATTGGCGGAGGCATGACGCTCGCCGACAGCTTCCACTGCTCGCGTTACAACACCAACACGGGACGACTGACGCCTGCAATGTTTGAGGATGTATTCAGGGACATTCGCAACTTGATCGACACGCCCTGTTCGGGAAACTAGAGCGCATTTTCTCCGACGAACCGGTGTCCAGTTCGTCGGAAAATGCTCTAGGCCCGGCCAAGGTAGGTCCGGATTTCGGATCTGGGGCCGAAAATACCGTGCAATTGCCGTCTGGATTATGCCACGGCGTCGTCTTTTAAGCGCCCAATGTCACGGCAAAGGATTGCAGTGGCGCCCGCTTCGATGTCAGATGCGTGCGAATTGCCTCGTGATTGGGTATTACCAACCATTGGTCCGTCATTCGTGTACTGCCCAGCGCCGTATTGAGATGTCCTGAGAGTTAGAGAACGATGCCACTTGAAATTGCCCCAGAAAAAGTTGCTCACGTGATTATCCGGGCGCGTGAATACGACGCCAAGGTCGATGCCTGGAATACTGATAACGATGATGATAGCGGCGCGGAGGAGTCGGGGGCCGACCGCGGCCTCCACGATGAGTTGGTCGGGTTCATCGATGCGCTCAATGACGATGAACAAACACAACTGGTAGCCGTGTGCTGGGTGGGACGGGGAACATTCGATCCCGAAGATTTCGACGAGGCACTCCAGACCGCAATGGACGAACAGGTCAATTCCGTCGCGGAATACCTCCTCGGGCAGCCCCTGCTTGCCGACTACCTTGAAGAAGGCCTCGATAAGTTGGGCGTATCGGTCGAGGATGCTGAAGGCGACGTTTTATGACGTTTCACCATCCCCGTCTTTTTCACCATCTACGAAAGCCGCCAATATCCCAGGCCACGACGACCGCATCCCAATAGCCAAGCCTATCCTCCCAAGCGGACGGAGCGATGCATGCTGCAAATGCTGCATCGCTGTCATGCCCCGGCGCCAGCCGCCAACGACTATGGCTATTCAAACTTATAGAATTCGTCATTCAGGTATTTGACGAGATTCTCTGTCTCGGTCGCGGTTAGTTTCTTTCCCGCTGCATGGCTGCAAGCGCTCATTTGTGCCTGCAATCCATCCAAAGAATGCACGGTACGCTGCTTGCGCGTATACACGGAAGTATCGTGACAGCCCACGCAGTTCGCTTGGTGCAAGCGCTTACCCTCGGCAGCATCTCCGGACAAAGCAAATGCCGTCCCCGTGGGCAGCAACAGCAAGAACAGCGAGACGCTCGCCAGTCGGAAGGACGTCATGTTCAGCCTCCTATTCATGTACAATCTCCCTGTTTGATCGGAAAGTTTGATCGGAAACGATTACATCACGGTCAACTTGAGCCGTTTCAATTGAGAGTATCGCAACAATGCTGCGGTGATCGATTACCTTCGATAGTTTGCATTACGCTTGAGCAAATTCCGCTACGCTACTGTGCTGCAGAACACTCCTCCATTACTCGCGACTGAGCAAAACTCGCGACATCGCTATGCGCTGACGTCATCAGGTTTTCGCCTGATGCGCGCTTCATGACGGCCAGCATACATTTGAGCCTTGCAAAGGACTTCGCGCACTCCCTAAACTAGATCGCGTTCACTTTTCATGGAATCGCGAACGCGCTCTATTTTCTTTTATTTTGAGCATGTTCTTCACGCCGAACCGCGTACACTTCGGCTGAACATGCTCTAACGGCAGCTTTAGCTATCCAGTGGGCGTCACATGATACTTGAAGAACAGACAACGGCGACCACGCTCACCCTGCCGCGGCGGGCCACGATAGAAGGTTCGATCCAATTTCCCGGCCCTGTCATTATTGAAGGAACACTCATCGGAGAAATCCGTTCCGCGTCGGTTGTCGTCAGCGAACGCGGTCTGGTCGATGGGTCAATTGGTGCGGGAACTGTGACGGTGCTCGGCGAGGTCACTGGAGATATCTACGCCGTCAACCTCACACTGAAGACAGCCTGCACCGTCTATGGCAACATCTATCATCGCCACCTCACGCTTGAAAATGGCTGCTATTTTGAAGGCAAATCCCGCCGCCACAATGAACCGCTCGCAATGGCACCTGGCCCGTGAGAAGAGGTTAGCGAGAGTTCTCCCCCGTTAACTGTTCCAGCACCTCGTGCGCATGCACATCCGGGGGATGAACCGGATATATGCACGCCGTGATCCGGCCGTCCTCGGCGAAAATCGTTAAGCGCTTCAAAAACGTCACGCCGCCGGCTTCGAACCGCGGCAACGACAAAGCGTCGGCAAAGCGCCATCCCTTATCGGACAAGAGCGGGAAAGTCAGCGCTGCTCGGCGCGCAAACGCCTGCTGGTATGCACTCTCCTGCCCACTCAGGCCAAAAACCTTCACGCCATTCACTGCAAACAGTGGCATGCAATCGCGGAAGCCCTCAGCCTCCGGCGTAGAGCCGTGCGCCCCAGCAATGTCGTCCCAACCAGGCGGATTGGGCTGGCCGGGAGCACCGGTGTAGGGATACGCAAAGATAACAACACGGCCAGCCAACCTGGAAAGGTCGATGGCAACGCCCGCCGAAGATGGAAGCGATAGTGCGGGCAACTTCGTTCCAGCGACAAGGTGATCTGCGCCGCCATCGTCATCTGGCGCCGGCCAGGGCCAGGGATCAGTCATTTTCCACCCGTTTTTCGTACAGCAACAACCAAGCACCAATTATCAGATTTTCAATTTCAGTGCGCAGTTGGGTGCATCGTTGCCAATCTAAAACATCCCAAAGGAAATGGCGCAGGTGGGGTTTGTCTTTCGCTCACGGCGCAGTTCGCTCGTTTGACGCTCGCGGCGCGGGCGCGGGCGCGGCCCGGTCGGCCGGTTCGCTTTGCTCCTTCTGCGTGGCGCAGGTCGCTTGCGCGGCTGGCTGCGAGGTATTGCCCCTCACTTTGCCGTGAGGCTTGACACTTGGAACTTGCCATATTTGTAATACTATATCATAACACTATCGGAACGAACGCTTGCCACGCGTTTTGGGTCCATTGGGTCGTCCGGACATCTTCACTCCTGTGATGCCCAGACGGCTTCCCCGCCGAGTTCGCGCTTGGGGCACATTACTTGTCATTGCGCCTCGTTTGGCCAATGCACGCAGCCCAGCCGCGAATTTTATCTGGCCGCGAGCCCGCCGTTTCAACCGGCCAGCTCGCGGCCTCTTTTCGTTGCTGCGGCCACAGCTTCCTCCATGAGATCGCTCATACCAGCACCGACTTGCATCAGCACGGCCAGTGCCGCGGCCGTGGTGCCGCCTGGTGAGGTCACGTTCTGGCGAAGTTGAGCCGAACTCTCTTTCGATTGGCGCAAAAGTTCACCCGCCCCAGCGACCGTCGCCCTGGCCAGTTGCGCGGAAAGTTCTGCGTCAAGCCCTTGACGCTCCCCGGCCTTCGCCATCGCCTCGGCCAACAAAAATACATACGCCGGCCCTGATCCCGAAACGGCTGTCACCGCATCCATCAAGGCTTCGTCATCCACCCAGCCAACCTCTCCGACAGCTTCCAGCAGCGACGTGGCAAGTTCTCTTTGGGCTTCAGTAACGTTGGAGTTGGCGACGCATACCGTCATACCCCGCCCAATGGCTGCCGGCGTGTTGGGCATGGCGCGAACGACCGCCACACCACCTGGCAAATACGACTCAAAGCTAGCCAGCGGCTTCCCTGCAGCGATCGACAGTACCAGCGTGTCAGGAGCAGCCAGACTGGCAAGTCGGGGAAACACGGCCGCCATTGCCTGCGGCTTCACTGCGACGACGATAACCGCGGGCGGCGTTTCCAATGGACCTACGTCTGCGGCAAAAGCAATGCCGTGCTCATTCAACAGCGCGGCCACTTCCTGCGGCGGGCCGGGATCCTGAACCAGGACCATTTCGGGGTGCAGGCCGCGCTTGAGCCAGCCGGACAGCATCGCCCCGCCCATTTTACCCGCACCAGCGAGCAACAGCGGACCGTCGAGAGAAAGTGTCATGAAATTTTATCCAGTGCCGTTAGGGTTCAACCCCTTGAGGCCCATGGCGTTATCAGTCGCGAGAGCGAAAAAGCGCAAGAATGCCTCAAGCCTGGCCCTCGGTTTCAAACATGGTCGAAACGAGCGCCTCCCGGCTTTCCTTACCCGCCCACACAACGAACTGGAAGGCCTGATAATAGCGCTCGCATGCTTCCAGCGCGGCCGAAAGCAGCGCCTCGCACTGCCGCGGCGTCGCCAGCGCGCCGTTGAGCAACAGCCCATGGCGATACATAACCAGCCCGTCCTGCGTCCAGATGTCGAAGTGGCCGAGCCACAACTGTTCGTTGATCTGCCCCACGAGACGGTACATCTCACCGACACGGTATTCGGGCACCTTGAAATCGAAGGCGCAGGCAAGGTGCAGGGCCTCCAGATCACCGCGCCAGTTCAATGAAACCTGATAGTCGGTCCAGCCGCCTGCAACGACCAGTGTTAATTCGTCATCGTGGCCACGCTCGCAGGCCCAACCCTGCGAAGCTGCAAGTTGCTCGATGAGATCGATTGGATTGCTGCTGCGCTTGAAGCTGGAATTTACCGAGCCCATACCCCACCCTTTGTTGTTTCGCCGGCAGCGCGGTGTGCACTGTCTGACAGGGGGACGAAACCAGAAGCAACGGTTGAGTCGCAAGACGTGACCGGAATTGTCCACGTTGAATGCGCAATTTTGGCGGTTTTTGCCCCTCAGAGCCGATTTTTGGCCACCTGTTGTGGATCAAAGCCAGGATTGCTCGACAATGCTGACAAGTGACATAACGGGACCGATTCAGGTGCGCGAACACCGCGTTGCAATGATTATATACAGCAACGAAATCGCTATCGACAAAACCGCTTTCGCCGGCCCGATGCAACGCTCTCGCACAGCCACATCCCAGAGCCTGACGTGTGAAGCTGCCTGACAGACAAACAGGTAAAGCGTGTTGGGCGGATTATTGTCCCGCCAGCCTTGCTTCAAGCGCTGCAATGCGCGCCGCAAGTGCTTCGTTTTCGGCACGCGCTCTTTCAGCCATCGCTTTGATGGCCTCAAATTCCTCCCGCGAGACGACATCCATTTCACGCAGGATACGCTCGCCCTGTGAACGCGCCATTGTTTCCACTTCGCGCTTCAGTCCCTGCGCAGCACCAGCGGCATCCGTCATCATACGGGCCAGTTCATCGAGAATCGGGTTGGACGTCTGGGTCATGGGATCACTCTTTCAAGCCCAGCCGCGCGCTTGCCGATGCAAGCCTCATCGCGGCGAAATCAAACATCTTCACAGTGTGCAAGACTATGGCGGCAGCCGACGACGGGATCAAGCGTTGCGTGGCAGTCAGCCACGGTGTGGTAAAGCACCGATCGAAAACTGCTAAGGGATCGGTCCTAAAGAAGCAGGTGTATCAAAACGGAAAATGAAATGAAGACATTGATTCACTATCTGGCCTCTCTTCCCCACGCCTGGGTTTCAATTATTGGAGGTATCATCGGCGCGCATCAACTCCATTCCGCTCTCCCCATTAATTTAGCTCAGCCCCTGGAAGCACTTTGGAGTTCACTCATCCCAGCGGCCATCGCTACAATAATGACACTGAGAATTGGGTTTTCTGCGGCGCCAGCTTCTGAACATGCACTATTTCAACTCTGGTTTCACAGGCTTTCAGCAGCGTATCTATTCTTCTTCATGACACTTGCCCTGCTAGCGCTTTAGCCAATAGCGTCAGCCTAAACAACCTGATGCTCATTTGATAATGGGTTTCGGCCACCATCGTGACAACAAGCCCCGTGCCCTTTTTCTAGCAGGCACAATTGCTACACCGGCGGCATTGATGCGCTAGCAACCCATTGAACTTGACACGGCCCCGTGTGTGGCCAAAACGTGCCGCCAACGCCCCGCCCCACCGTCAACCGGAGGACCAAAGCGTGAGCCTGCTCGCGATTCCATACCCCAACATCGATCCTGTCGCATTCTCGCTGGGGCCCGTTTCAGTGAAATGGTACGGCCTTGCCTACATGATTGGGCTTCTACTTGGCTGGTGGTATGTCAAGAAACTCGTTTCCACCGACAGGCTTTGGCGGCACAATCACTCGCCGCTCAATGTCAATATGATGGATGACCTGCTGCTCGTCGTCACCTTAGGCGTCGTCGTCGGCGGGCGCTTGGGCCACGTGCTGTTTTATGAACCCACCTATTACCTCTCCCGTCCGATGGAGATCCTCAAGATTTGGCAAGGTGGCATGGCCTTCCATGGAGGTGCTGTCGGCGTCACACTGGCAATGTGGGCATTTTCGGTCTGGCGCAAGGTTTCCATGCACTCCATTTCCGACGTTGTCACGGCTGCCGTTCCCATTGGCCTTTTCTTCGGCCGCACAGCCAACTTCATAAATTCGGAAGTTGTCGGCACAGTCTCCAATGTGCCTTGGGCGATGGCATTTCCCGGCTACGGGCCAGAGCCGCGCCACCCGGCCATGCTGTATGAAGCCTGGTTGGAAGGAGCGGTGCTGTTTCTAATTCTTGCCTGGCTGATCTGGAAACGCGGATCATTGAAGATGCCAGGCTATACCGTCGGTGCCTTCCTGCTGGGCTATGGTGTGTTCCGCATTTTCTGCGAACTCTTCAAGATTGAGGAATACCGCCAGCCATTCGAAGGCATCGGCATAACTCGCGGCATGATCTACTCGGTGCCGATGGTACTGCTTGGCGCTTATCTCATGTGGCGCGCCAAGCGCGTTGCGGCGCGCGATGGCGGCGCGTCAGCTTCGGCTGGCACCAACGCTTCATGAGCGAAAGAACGCCTGATACCGATCTGCCCTATGACGGCGATCTGCGTCGCAACACGCCCTTGGCCCTGAAGCTGAAGGATCGCATCCGCGCAGAAGGTCCGGTAACTATTGCTGAATACATGCGCGCCTGCCTTTGCGACCCCGAGCATGGCTATTACGTCAAACAACAAGGTATCGGCGCTCAAGGTGACTTCGTCACCGCGCCGGAGATTTCGCAGATCTTTGGCGAATTGATTGGTCTTTGGTCCGCTGTCGTATGGCAGCAGATGGGCATGCCGCAACGTTTCAATCTGGTGGAGCTGGGACCCGGTCGCGGCACCATGCTGCAAGATGCCTTGCGCGCAACCAAAATCGTTCCAGGTTTTCTCGACGCAGCCACGCTTATCCTGGTCGATGTCGCGCCGACGGACCGCCTCGCGGATGTTTTCGCGGCGCATCTTCCACGGACCCGCGTTCATCATTTGCACAACGTAGGCGGCATACCCGGCGACATTCCCACGATCCTTGTAGGCAATGAGTTCTTGGATACGTGTCCGGTGCAGCAATACGTTGTGCAACAAGACCGGGTCGTCATTCGCGCGATCGGCCTCGACAGCAATGACAGACTGGACTTTGTCACGCGACCCTGCGGCGATCAAAACGATACGGCCGACGTCTTCGCAGCCAATCCCGGGCTTCGTGACGCTGATTGCTACGAAGCACAGGATTTAAGCGTTCTGCATAAACTGCGCATGCATCGCACGGCACCCTGGACTGCGCTGTTTCTTGATTATGGTCATTACGATCCACAACGTGGTGAGGATCACCAGGCCGTTGGTGAAACTTTTCAAGCTGTGCGCAATCACAAGTATGAGCACCCGCTCACGTCACCAGGAGAAGCCGACCTGACCTGCCAGGTTGACTTCAACGACGTGAAGCGCTGGCTTGAACACAACCTGTCGCATGATGTTCCGCCAGTGGTCGTTGATGGCCCCATCACGCAAGCAGAGTTCCTTGGTGCGCTTGGCATCATGGAGCGCGCCTCGCGCCTCATGACCGCCAACCCCAAAATCGCGCACGAAATTGAACTCGCCGTCGCTCGCCTAATGGCCGTGCCAGGCATGGGCAACCGGTTTAAGGTGATCGGCGCACGCTCACCCTCATTGCCAAGGTTGCCTGGGTTTTGAGACGGAATGGCAGACAAGGCAACCAACGCCCCGTTCCCATCAAGCCGGAGCCTTGTGAACACTGTGCCAATGGTCGACAGCATCGTCGGCGGTTGTGGCATAGCGCACCAGCGGCTTTCGCAAACCGGCAATGAGCAGGGTTCGACGCACAGATTTGCCGGCACCTGCAAAATATATTCGCGTACCGGAACGGTGCAGACGTTCAACGAAACCCTCCAATGCCTTTGCCGCGGTACTGTCCACCAGTGGCACCTCGGAGAAGTCGAGCACAAACGCCTTGGGGTATCGTCCAATGCGATCGAGCACGCCGCCAACTGCCGCCGTGGCTCCGAAAAAGAAGGCACCGGAAATCTGGTAAACAACAATGTCACCGCTTGCTGCATCAGGATCGTAGACAGACCTTGCCGCTCCGGTTGCATCAGCTTCATCGGTAGGAATAACCCGCTGCCCTGTCTCCACTTCGACGGCCTCAGCCATGCGGTGCAAAAACAGGAAAGACCCAAGCGTGACACCGACGCCGATCGCAAGTGTCAGGTCTTCAAAAATGGTCAACAAGAAGGTGACCATCAAAACGAGCGCATCGCCCCATGAGGTACGCAACAGGCTCCAGAACTCTTCTTTCTCCGCCATGTTCCAGGCGACAATGGCCAGCACCGCGCCAAGGCTGGCAAGCGGTATGTAGGAGGCGAGCGGTGCAGCAACCAGCATGAACAACAAAATGTAGATCGCGTGCAAAATTCCCGACACCGGGCCATGCGCGCCAGAACGCACGTTGGTAGCGGTGCGGGCGATTGTTCCGGTCGCACACATGCCGCCAAACGCAACCGATGCAATGTTGGCTGTACCCTGCGCCACCAGTTCACAGTTGGAGCGATGTTTGCGCCCCGTCATGCCATCGGCAACAACTGCCGATAGGAGTGATTCAATTGAGCCCAACAGCGCTATGGCGATGGCGTCAGGAAACACCGCATGGATCTTTGCAAAACTCAGCGCTGGCAAATCGGGGAACGGCAAAGTGCGTGGCAATTCGCCGAACTTCGTACCGATCGTCGCCACGTCGAGATTGAACAGATACGTTGCAAGAGCGGCAATCCCGACGGCGATCAGCAATCCCGGCCAAGTCGGCCGAAAGCGGCGCAACACGAGAATGATACCGATCGACAGCACCGCTAGTATCACCGCGGTGACGTTGAGGGTGTGAATGGTGCTGCTAATGGCGCCGATCTTGGGGATCAAGGCGGCTGGCTCGTTGGGCAGATCCAGGCCCAGCAGCTCCTTCACCTGGCTTGCAAAAATTATGACGGCGATGCCTGCGGTGAAACCCACGGTGACGGGAAACGGAATGTATTTGATCGTAGTCCCAAGTCGCAACAAACCGATGGCGATCATCATGACACCCGCCATCATGGTTGCGAGCACCAGTCCATCGTATCCATGCCGCTCGACGATTGTGGCAATGAGCACAATAAATGCGCCGGCTGGTCCGCCGATCTGAAAACGGCTACCACCCAGCGCCGAGATGATGAAGCCACCGATGATAGCCGTGTAAAGACCCTTCTCAGGCGACAAACCCGAACCAATCGCAATGGCCATCGAAAGTGGCAGAGCGACGATGGCGACGGTCAATCCGGCAATCGCATCCGCTCTGAACTGCGCCCACCCATACCCATCGCGCAGCACCGTCACGAGCTTGGGCGTAAATAGATCGGCAAACGTCGGCTCGGGTGCTCTAAGGCTTTTGCGCGCAGGCAGGCTCATGTGTATCCACTCCTCATAGCAAGGAGCGGCGGGATCGTCGTTGTCGTACTCGGCGGTCACCGTCGCAATGAATGGCTTGGTTCGTCAGGTTTTTCTCCGGCGAACCTGGGTTTTTGGTTTGGCTTTGGTGCTGGGCTTGGCTTTTGCGCTTGCTTTGCTCTTCGGGGCAGCCTTGGTTTTGCCGGTGGCTTTGCCGGCAACCTCACCAGCACCGCTCGTCGCCGCTTTGAATCGAACGCCGCGGCCTTGCCCCTGACTGATCAGGTTCTCGCCGATGAGTTCAATCCCTGCCAGCTCAAAAGCGTCCACGACTTTCATTAAGGTATCGACCACCCCACGAACGTTGCCGGTGCTGGCTTCCATGCGCTGGATGGTGGGCAATGACACACCTGCAAGATCGGCCAACTTCTGTTGGTCGATGCCAAGAAGCGCCCTTGCGGCGCGCATTTGTGCAGCAGTAATCATTCAGGCCCCATTCAATATCTCAATATAGAGTGATTGGATATGTATAGTCATGTAAATAACATGACTATACATGCGTCATGTTTGCGCACGACTACTCCGCCAGCGGAAGCGGGTGACAAATAAAAAAAACAGGCTCAAACGCGCGGTTTGAGCCTGTTGTCAAATATTCCAGAGCCCGTTGTCAGGCTGGCTCACGCCATTTCCGGTTGGCGTTTGGCCTTGGCGCGCCTGTGACGCGGCCGGTTCTCCTGGATTGCGCCTTGATCCCGGCCGGACCGCCCACCTTCGACTTTTCCAGACGCGCCCTTACGCTTTGCGCCACTGCCCTGCTTCTTGCTGGATGTTTTGTTCCATTTGCCCTGGCCTGAAGCCGATTTGCGACTGTCAGGCTTTTGCGTTGCCAGAGCACCTGCATCCTTGCGGCCGCTCTCGCCACCCCGTCTGATTTCAGCAGAAGCGTTTGCAGCCTGCGATGGGCTAGGCGTGCGATTTTTGCCCCGATGTCGCGATTTCGTCGGTTTGGACCTGTTACCTGGACCGCCATCGCTGGTGTTGCGTCCGCGTCCAGTCCGCGGCCTGATCGAGCGTGCATTCTCAAGAATCAGGCCTTCACCATCGGTGCCGCCGCTACTTTGCTCAAACGGAATTGTCTGCTTTGTGAGCCGCTCAATGTCGCGCAGGAGCTTGCGTTCGGAAGGGTCGCAAAAAGACACCGCCCAACCTTCACGACCCGCGCGCGCGGTACGGCCGATGCGGTGGACATACGACTCGGGCACTTCCGGCAACTCGTAATTCACGACGTGGCTGACATCAGGGATATCAATGCCCCGCGCAGCGATGTCGGTTGCAACGAGCACCTGGATTTTTGACGCCCTGAACGCATCAAGCGCTCTCTCACGCTGGTTCTGACTCTTGTTGCCGTGAATTGCATTCGCCTTCACGCCGCTTTCGACGAGATACTTGGCGACCTTGTCAGCACCGCGCTTGGTGCGTGTAAAAACGAGCGTCCGCGCCATGTCCGGGCCGCCCAGCAGCTCAGCCAGCAGCCTGGCTTTTCTGGCCCGATCCACATGAATGACCTTTTGCTCCACCCGCTCCGCCGTAGAAGCTATAGGCGTGACCCGAACACTGACGGGATCGCGCAGAAGCTCTTTCGACAGCGCCTCAATCTCGGCTGGCAGAGTGGCTGAGAAGAACAGGCTTTGCCGCTGGCGGGAAATGCGCGAAGCGATCGAGCGAATGGGCTTGTAAAAGCCCAGGTCCAACATCTGGTCGGCTTCATCCAGAACCAGGATACTGGTGTTGGAAAGCTGACAATGACCGGCACCAATGTGATCGAGCAAGCGGCCAGGCGTCGCCACCAGAACATCGACACCACCCGAGAGTGCGCGAATTTGCGGATTGGCGGCCACTCCACCGAATACAGTGGTTACCGACAGCTTGGCGAACCGTGAATAGGACTGGAAACTCTTGGCAATCTGTGTGGCAAGTTCACGGGTCGGAGCCAGCACAAGCGCCCGGCACCCTTTGCGCTCCGGACGGCGCCCTTCGGCCAGCAAGCGTTCAATGATTGGAAGGGCAAACGCGGCAGTCTTACCGGTGCCGGTCTGGGCGATGCCAAAAATATCGCGGCCCTCAAGCGCCACCGGTATGGCCTTGAGTTGAATGGGTGTTGGGGTGAGGTGATTTTCGGCTGCAAGCGCCTTGAGCACGGTCTGGGACAGGCCGAGTTCGCTAAAAGAAGGTTTCAATTCAGTGATATCTCTTTTTCCGACACGCGAGTTTCGCCGCGGCGAATTGGCATCGGCGCGCGGTCGGCTGGTCAACGAGACGGCCCCGCGTGACCGGGCTGTCGGATTTATGGAAAGTGTCGAGCGTTCGGCAGTGAAGTTGAAATGGCGGTCCACGAACTGAAGGTGGCTATCGCTCTTTTCAACTTTTCACGCGACTGGAGCGCTGGATGTCGCGGCGACACCGCGACGCGAAGTGCTTGTTTCACATCGCCCCGTGCAAGTCAAACCGACAAAGTTAAGGTCGTATTCGCAATTCGTGGTCGCGACACCAAATTCCGTGCAATCGCTTGCCCCCCAATCACAATACTTTGCGACAATCAACATTGCGGGTTAATCTGCCAAATCGAACGTCTGACACGCCAATTTCGTGCCCGCAACCACCATGCCCTCACCCATCATCGCTTCAAGCCTGGCGGCTCTGCCGGGCATCCGCCATGGCTTTTTCACGCGTGAAGGCGGGGTCTCCGAGGGGATCTACGCCAGCCTCAACTGCGGGCTGGGCTCCAATGACGCCCGCGACCATGTTTTGGAAAACCGCCGCCGAATCGCCGCCAAACTGAATTGCCCAGGCGCGCCCGTCGTCACACTCCACCAGACCCACTCGGATGTTGCCCTGACCGTCAGCACACCCCAGCCAACCGGCGACCTTGCCAAGGCCGACGCCGTGGTTACGGCCACGCCTGGCATTATTGCCGCCACGCTGACCGCAGATTGCTGTCCCGTGCTGTTCGCTGATCCGGAGGCCAAGATCGTCGCCGCCGCTCATGCTGGCTGGCGTGGAGCTGTTGGCGGCATACTTGAGGCAACGATCGCTGAAATGGAGCGTTCCGGCGCCAGCCGCAGCCGTATCCTTGCGGCTATTGGTCCATGCATAGGTCCACAAGCCTACGAGGTTGGGCCAGAGTTCGAAGCCGAAGTACTTGAACTCGATTCCAAAAATGCTCGATTTTTTCATAAGCCGACACCGCAATCGCGTGCGCATTTCAATCTGCCCGGCTACGTTCTGGCTCGCCTGGGCAACGCGAAATTGGCAAACGTGGAAGATGCGTTCACGTGCACATATGAGAACGAATCGCGATTTTTCTCTTATCGGCGCTCTTGCCACGCGCATGTGCCTGATTACGGGCGCCAAATCTCCGCCATCGTCGTGGCATAGTTGCGCAATCCACAATGTTTACGGTCCAAAGCGTGTCCATGGGACCGCGAATCGAGGACGGTCCGGTTACGAGGGTGGACATTGGGCAGCGCCGCTGGCTAAGTGATCCCAAAGAGCGTACCGGTTGGGGGAGAAACCGTTTGGGCCGCAAGGTAAGTACGTCGGCCACCGGACGAAACAGCGGGGCATGAATTTAAGGGGGACGTCATCGTGACGACCATTCTTGGTGCTGAGGCAGCGCGCCGGTTGGCGAAATCCGTCGCGTTTGCCGGCATGATTGCAATTTCGAGCCTAGGCCTCGCGGGTTGCGAGACCGGTGGCAGTCTACTTGGCACGGCGGGGCCTGCCGCGCCGAATACGGAACTGGCGGCACCGGCAGCCGCTACTCCAAGTTCAGGGACCAAGCTTTCGCTTGCGCCGGTCATCGGCGCCCCTGAAAACGTAGCCCAGCAGATGCAGACGAGCCTATCTGGGGCTCTAGCCAAACAAAACATCGCCATTGCCCAGAATGCATCTGAACAGTCTGACTATACGGTGCGCGGCTATGTCGTCTCAGCGCGGGAAAAATCCGGCGTCAAGGTGTCCTACATCTGGGATCTGACGACGCCGACAGGGCAGCGGGTCAACCGCATAACTGGTGAGGAGATTGTCGCCACGGCATCGGGACGCGATCCATGGGCCTCAGTTTCCCCACAGGTGATCGACGCAATTTCTGGCAAGACAGCCTCGCAAATCGCGTCATGGCTGCCGGGCCAGGCGGCCGGAGGAGCAGCAGCGCCAGCCGCAACGCCGGTTGCAGCACGTAGTAGTGCCGCTCCAACCCGTACGGCCGCTGCATCCCGCTCTGTAACACAGCCTGGCACCACAACGGGCAGCATCAGTGGACCAACCAACGCCATTGTACCGAATGTCACCGGAGCACCGGGCGACGGGCGCATCTCGTTAACGACAGCGTTGCAGCGTGAGCTATCTCGAAAAGGTCTGTCTTTGACCCAGACGCCAGGTGCAAACACCTATCGCGTTGAAGGCGTGGTTGCCGTCGGTGGCGCCAAGGACGGCAAGCAACCGATCAAGATCGACTGGCACGTGAAAGATCCTGTCGGAAATTCCGTTGGCACCGTCTCCCAGAAGAACGAGATCGCCGCCGGTGCACTTGACGGGGCGTGGGGCGCAACCGCTGATGCAGCGGCCGCCGCCGCGGCGCAAGGTATCATAAAGCTTATACCAAAGACCAACTAAGAGCTTTCCGTGCCGCACATTCGCGAATGCCTCAGGTAGTTTTGTATGAGAGCGTCGGGCGATAAATCGGGATCATTCTGCCGCGGCGAATTTGGTCCAAGATCAAGCTGGCCGGCGCGGGGCGTAGCGGTGTTACGATCAAGACGGACGGCGAAGAAATTGGGCCAAATTCGCCCGGCCCTTCGGGTTTCCAAGCGGCGGCCGCCCTGTGCGTCGAGCGATTTGTCCGTAGCGCCACTATGGCCTGCATCACTCTCCTGCTGGATCGGCGCGCCGCTTGAGAAACAGAATTGGTTCTGATTTATCGCCCGACGCTCTAAGACATGTCGACAATCAATTGGGCCCGGGACGTTTACACGCCCGGGCCCAATTGCTATGGACCGGCAAAAGAACTGTCGTGGAGCGGTCATATGCCCTTTGACGCGCGTGGAGAGGGCCGGAGCGGTGGGCCAAACATGAAGCTCGTCGCAGGCAACTCGAACCGCCTTCTCGCCGAGGCGATAGGCGCCTATCTGAAGGTGCCACTGGCTAAGACGACGGTAAAGCGCTTCGCCGACATGGAGATCTTCGTCGAGATCCAGGAGAACGTACGCGGCCAGGATGTTTTTGTAATCCAATCGACATCGTTCCCGGCCAACGACAACCTGATGGAACTGTTGATTCTGATTGATGCGCTGAAGCGGTCGTCCGCACGTCGTGTAACAGCGGTCGTGCCCTACTATGGATATGCCCGGCAGGATCGGAAGCCAGGCCCGCGTACTCCTATCTCGGCTAAGCTTGTCGCCAATTTGATTGAACGTGCCGGCGTCGACCGCGTCCTCACACTCGACCTGCACGCCGGGCAAATCCAGGGCTTCTTCGACATTCCAACCGACAACCTGTTTGCCGCACCCATTATCGCCCGTGACATCCAGGATCGGTTTCCCGAGAACCAGACCGTCGTCGTCTCACCCGACGTTGGTGGTGTTGTGCGTGCCCGCGCTCTCGCCAAACGCATTAATGCGCCAATCGCTATCTGCGACAAGCGGCGCGAGCGTCCGGGCGAAAGCGAAGTGATGAACGTCATCGGTGACGTCGAAGGCATGCGCTGCATCCTGATCGACGACATTGTCGATTCTGGCGGCACATTATGTAACGCGGCAGCCGCGCTTTTGAAAAACGGCGCAACTGAAGTGCACGCCTACATCACGCATGGCGTGCTTTCAGGCGGTGCCGTCAGCCGCATTCAGAAATCGCGTCTGAAATCGCTCGTCATTACCGATTCCATCGAACCCACCGAAGCCGTGAAGGCAACGCGCAACATCAGGCTGTTGTCGATCGCCGATCTGATTGGCGAAGCAATCCGCCGCACCAGCCGCGAAGAAAGCGTGTCGAGTTTGTTTTATTAGGGTCCGAACCCTAAGTTCAAAGCGCCGGCACTTTGCGTGCCGCGACGCTGTTGCGATTTTTTCCTCCGCAAATGCTCTGAGCCTTTCTGCATCCGCAGTTGCCCCGCGCCGAGGCATACGGTGACAATTCTCAATGCTCTCCCACGCATATTTCTGTAGGCTGAAAGCGTTCAGTGCGCCTTCAAGAGCAGCACCAATAAAACAACTAGAATAGTCCGGGGGAGGGCTCAATGCCGGCGTGGAACGTCCACCTAGCGCTTGGATTTGCGACCCTGCTGCTCATGCTCGTAGCGCCTGTTCCCTCCAATGCGGAGGAAAACCAGACCGTCGCAAAACCGCAAAATCCAGTCGCCGACCAGCAGCATGGCTCGCGCGCGGGTGGCACGGCCGACCACAGCAAGTTCAAGGTCCTCGAAGGGCCGTTCCTCACCGGCTCCGACGTCACGCGAGCCTGCCTCACCTGTCACACCGAGGCTGGCAAGCATTTCATGAAGTCGATCCATTGAACCTGGGAATACATCTCAAAAGATGGCCAGGAACTCGGCAAGAAACATCTGGTCAACAACTTCTGCACCAATGCGCGCGGCAACGAAGGCATGTGCGCGCAATGCCATGCAGGGTACGGCTGGAAGGACGAGAACTTCGATTTCACCAACCAGGAGAACATTGACTGCCTCGTTTGCCATGATCGCACGCGCACCTATTACAAGACGCCTAACACAAAGGGCAGCGAGGCTTGCGCGATCATGTTCGAGAACAAGCCGCTTATTGACTATGTCAAAGTCGCCCAGAGCGTCGGCCTGCCCGGAAGAGAGAATTGCGGTAGCTGCCACTTCAATGGCGGCGGCGGCGATGGCGTCAAGCATGGCGATCTGGATTCTTCGCTCATCGAGCCTGGCAAGCAACTCGATGTGCACATGGACGCCAAGGGCCTGAACTTTGCGTGCACCAAATGTCACATCTCCGATAAGCACATCGTCTCCGGTAGCCGCTACGACATGGTGGCGAAGGACACGGTCGGCACCGGCAAGCCCGGTGAACGGCGCGATGTGGCAACGTGCGAGAGCTGCCACGGCACCAGGCCGCACAAGCTCCAATCCTTCGCCACAATGAAGCTCAACGACCACACCGATCGTATCGCCTGCCAGACCTGTCACATTCCGACGATTGCGCGCGGTGGCGTGGCAACAATGGTCGATTGGGACTGGCGAACGGCCGGGCGCACCAAAAACGGCGTCGGCTTCCACGAAGAAAATTACACCCAGCGCAACGGCGAAAAGCGCGCCACATTCAAATCCATCAAGGGCAACTTCACTTATAATGAAGACTTCAAGCCCGACTACATGTGGTTCAACGGCCGCATGGACTACACCACGATCCACACTCGCTTCAATTCAAAGGTACAGCCCGTTCCAATCAACGCCGTGAGGGGAGAGGCGACTGATTCTGGCGCGCGCATCTGGCCGTTCAAGGTGATGCACACGGTCATGCCCTACGACGTCAAGAACGAGACGCTCGTCTACACACACCTATGGGGTGAGGACAAAGCCGCCTTTTGGGGCAACTATAATTTCAAGGAAGCCGTGGCCAAAGGCATGCAGGACGCCAAGTTGCCGTATTCTGGCGAACTTGGCTTCATTCCAACCGTCTCTTATTGGCCGATTACGCACATGGTTGCACCAAAGACGGCAGCCCTCACTTGTGACAACTGCCACGCTGCAAACGGAAGGCTGCAAAAGCTTGCTGGTGTTTACATGCCCGGAGGCGTTACCGGCCCGTTTAGCCGTTACGTCGACATACTGGGAATCTTGATGGTGTTGGCGGGCATCGGCGGTGTTGCGGCCCATGGAGGCCTGAGACTTCTTGGCGGATATTGGAGAGGCCGGTCATGACGACCCGAACCGTTCGCATCTATCCGCTCTTTGAGCGCTTCTGGCACTGGTCTCAGATGCTGCTGATCGTGACATTGCTGTTCACGGGTTTTCGAATGCGCGGCCTCTACGAGGTGATGAGCTTTGAAACCGCTGTCAGCGTGCACACCCTGGCAGCAGTGCTGCTGATCGTATTGTGGATCTTCGCCATCTTCTGGCATTTCACAACCGGCACCTGGGTACACTACCTGCCAACGACGGATGGCCTGCTCAAGGTTGCCAAGTTCTACGCCTTCGGCATTTTCCGTGGCGAGAACCATCCCTACCGCAAAGCCTACTTGAAAAAGCACAATCCGCTACAAGCGCTATCCTACCTCGCGCTCAAACTGCTGCTATTCCCTGCCATCTGGCTGACCGGGCTTTTGTACCTGACCTACAGTTTTTGGGATACCGGCGCGGAAGCAAGCTGGTGGCTTCAAATCGTCGCCAACCTGCACGTCATTACAGCCTATGCGATCGCAACGTTTGTCGTCATCCACGTTTACCTGCTGACAACCGGGCACTCGTTCGTTGGCCACGTCAAGCCGATGATCACCGGTTTTGATGAGGTGGATCTCACCCCGCAGGAAGAGGCCTATCTGGAAGCTGACGAGCCCAGCCACATCAAGGCTTGACGCTGCAAAACAACCACTTAGAAATTCATTCCACTTTTGAAATTGGCGGCTTGATGTCCATGGATATCTGGCTTGCGAACCGCTTGCCCTTGCCACCATTTCCCAGTAAAAGCGCCTCATCCTGGCAAATCAGCCGCGATGCTGTCTGGCACCCTTGGAGGCTGGACGGTGAGGACATGGGCTCAAACGGGCCCTTTTTCTATTGGAGAAACAAAGCCATGGCTACTGAGCTCGTCAAGCTCGACGCCGCGGCGCGCGACCGTGTCGGCAAGGGGGCCGCACGCCAAGCACGCCGTGAAGGACGAATTCCCGCAGTGATCTACGGCGCCAAGAAGCCGCCCCTATCGATCACCATCGACGCCAACACGTTGTGGAAGCAGTACCTCAAGGGACACTTCACCTCCACCGTGTTCGAAATCAGTGTCGGGTCGGACATGCATCGCGCGATTGCCCGCGACCTGCAGCTTGATCCTGTTCGTGACACCCCCGTGCATGCCGACTTCCTGCGCATCGCCGACGACGGTCTGGTTCGCATCGAGGTGCCGGTCAAGTTCACCAATGACCACCTCTCACCAGGCCTGAAGCGTGGCGGTGTCTTGAACATCGTGCGTCACGAAATCGAGGTGTTCTGCCCTTACGACCGCATCCCGGCCGATTTCGAGATCGACCTCAAAGGTGCCTCCATCGGCGATTCAATTCATATCTCATCGCTGAGCCTGCCTGACGGCGTGACACCGACCATTCAGGACCGCGACTTCACCATCGCCACGATCGCCGGCCGCCTGACTACCGCCGACGAGGATGAGGAAGGTTCCGAAGAGGGCGACGAAGCCAAACCCGAAGCTGCCAAGGCTGCAGCCGGTGCGAAGGCGCCAGCCGCAAAGGCCCCGGCAGCCAAGGCGCCGGCCGCTAAACCAGGTGGCGACGCCAAGAAGTAGGCGTGAAAGAGGTACCCTGCTTGAGCGCCGGACTGACATCAATCGGGCCGGCGCTCCTGCCCCCACACCTGCACCCACATTTACATCCAACGGGAGCCTGACCCCGTGAAACTCTTTGTCGGTCTCGGCAACCCTGGGCCGGAATATTCGGGCAACAGGCATAACGTTGGCTTCATGGCCATCGACGCCATCGCCGAGGCGCACGGCTTTGGGCCCTGGAAAAGAAAATTTCAGGGACTCGCCTGCGAGGGGACGATTGCCGGCGAACGCATCCTGCTATTGAAACCCCAGACTTTTATGAACGAAAGCGGCCGCTCGGTTGGCGAAGCTGCACGCTTTCTCAAGATCCCGGTTGCTGAAACAATTGTCTTTTATGATGAAATCGACCTCACACCGGGCAAATTGAAGGCCAAAACCGGTGGTGGGAATGCCGGCCATAACGGACTGCGCTCCATTTCGGCCCACCTTGGCAACGACTATCAACGCGTTCGCATCGGCGTCGGCCACCCAGGCCAGAAACACCTTGTTGCCAACTATGTGCTCGCCAATTTTGCTAAATCCGATCGCGATTGGCTGGATCCCATGATAGCCGCCATCGCCAACGCCGCCCCACGATTGGCCCGGGGAGACCAGGCTCGATTTCTCGCAGATGTCGCAAAAGAGTTGCAAAGCGAAGGATCTGGCGGGGAAAGCTCAGGCTCTGTAGACTCCCGCCAGTCGCCTGCCTTATTGAAGGGTAAAGAAGGGGGAACGCGTGCATCCAAGCACCGCCTGCAAGGCCAGGGCGCCGGCCATCCTGCCGGCGAACGGGCGGCCAAACGCAAAGGGGCAATGGCGGAGAACCTGGCGAAGTGGCTGAACGCCCGCAAGGACGGCAAGCACTAAGCACCACTCCTGGCGATACGGATAGTATGGGTGAATTGCTGGTCTGCCGCGGCTCATCCCTCGCACGCCCTGTGACACAAGGAGTTGGCACCTTGGCAAGCCAAACACATACGCCCGACGCGTATCGCGACGCACATGACCGCCACGAACATGACCGCCGCAGCGGCGCTCTAGCCGCCCACCGCTGGTGGGAACGGATCGACTGGTTGCGCTGGCTATTCTCCAACGGCGGAGAAATGGCGGGGCGTCTTCTTGCCGCCGCCATCGTGACGGGCACGGCTGGCTGGATCACCTGGGACGCCGTTGATGCCCGCAACCGTGACAAATTCCTGGAACCTGTCGTCAGTGCCGAGCGTCTGAGCCCGGTGACACGGGCCTACGTCATCAACGGTGCCGACGATCAGGGCCGGCGGGCGTACTTCGACCTGATCGTTGCCAATAAGACCTTCACCTGGGCCCGTGGCTCAACGGACAGCCTGGCTCGTGATGGCAATCCCATAACCAGTGCTGAAGTTGAAAGCGTGATCTTGGACCCTCTCGTCCGGGCGCGGCTTGAGAGCGCGGAAAAGATCATCGCCGTTGGCGCGGCCAGTGAGGAAGGCGATCCTGCCACGGAGACGCATCGTGCCGGTCAACGGGCAGAACAGACGGCTAGGTGGCTCACTGCGGTTTTAAAGCCCGGCACCCAATTGTGGACATTGAACCTTGGTCAATACACCCAGCCATGCGTCGCCTGCGATACCAATGAAACAAGCTGGCAGCGGCCTTTCATGATTGTCGCGGTACAACGCGCGGCGTGGGGCACCGACACCTCCCAGGCACTTGCTGACGCCCTTGGCTCCGCCTCCAACCTGCCCTCACCCGAACGCTATTCAGCCTTTGCCCTTGCCCGCTTCCGTTGAGACGAAAATGACTTTATAGAGCGCACTGATCCTTCAACAACGGTGCCGTTCAATTGCGGCACCTTTCCCTAAATGTGCGCGAGGCAACAAACCGGTGTTCCGCCGGCACGCCATCATGGCCATTTCGCCGCGCAGCAACGAAAGCAGGTCTTCATGGGCTTCAAAATGGGCATTGTCGGCCTGCCGAATGTTGGCAAGTCGACGCTTTTCAATGCATTGACCGCCACTGCCGCGGCGGAAGCAGCCAACTATCCGTTTTGCACCATAGAGCCGAATGTCGGCGAAGTCGGCGTGCCCGATGAACGGCTCGAAAAGCTCGCCAGCATAGCCGGCTCAAAGGAGATCATTCCCACACGCCTCACCTTCGTTGACATCGCCGGTTTGGTTCGCGGCGCGTCCAAGGGCGAAGGCCTGGGTAACCAGTTTTTATCTCATATCCGCGAGGTCGATGCTGTGGCCTACGTGTTGCGCTGCTTTGAGGACGGCGACATCACACACGTCGAAGGCCGCATTGATCCCTTGGCCGACGCCGATACGGTGGAGACCGAGTTGATGTTGGCCGATCTTGAATCCTGCGAAAAGCGCATCACGTCTTTGGAAAAGCGGGCCAAGGGTGGTGACAAGGAAGCCAAGGCGCAGGCTGCATTGGTCGGTAAGGCGCTTGATTTGTTGCGCGAAGGCCAGCCCGCACGCCGCGCCGAAATCTCGTCTGAGGAGGAAAGAGATTGGCGCATGCTACAATTGCTGACCGCCAAGCCGGTTCTTTATGTGTGCAACGTTGACGAAGCCTCCGCCAAGACGGGTAACGATTTTTCTTCAACAGTCGTTGAGCGCGCCAAGCAGGACGGTGCCGAAACCGTAATCATTTCGGCCAAGATAGAAAGCGAATTGGCGGGCCTTGAGATGGAGGAACGCACGGCCTTTCTTGATGACCTGGGCCTCCAAGAACCGGGATTGAACCGCCTAATTCGCGCCGGTTACAAATTGCTTGGCTTGGTTACCTATTTCACCGTTGGCCCCAAGGAAGCACGCGCGTGGACCATCACGCGGGGCACCAAGGCACCGCAGGCGGCCGGTGTCATTCATACCGATTTCGAAAAAGGCTTTATTCGCTCAGAAACGATTGCCTTTGACGATTACGTCAATCTATCCGGCGAGACGGGCGCGAAGGAAGCTGGCAAAATGAGGCTGGAAGGTAAGGAATACGTCGTCAAGGATGGCGACGTGCTGCACTTCCGTTTCGCCAACTAGAGCATGTTCAGCCGAAGTGTACGCGGTTCGGCGTGAAGACCATGCTCAAAATAAAAGAAAATAGAGCGCCTGCGTAATTCCATGAAAAGTGAACGCGATCTAATGGGACCAAGTTGAGCGAACGCGATAAAAAGATTTTTGTCTTTGGATCAAACCTTGCTGGTTACGGCGTTTGGTGCCGGCTTGGCTGGTTATAGGCACGATCAGATCGCTCCGCTTTTCAAAACGCCTCGCAGAACTGTGAGCTGCCAACCGAATGGCGCGAACTCGTGCCTTCGCAAGGAAAGACCAAATGACTGAAACACCAGCGCAAGACCTTCCTGACCGTTTGTCAACCAACCCAGGCAGCCCGCATTACGATGAGGCTTTGTTGGCCCGCAACATCGGCATTCGCTTCAACGGCGTTGAGAAGACCAACGTCGAGGAGTACTGCGTTTCGGAGGGGTGGATTCGTGTCGCGGCCGGCAAGACGCGGGACCGGAAGGGCAATCCGTTGACGATCAAGCTAAAGGGCAAGGTCGAGCCCTATTTTCGCGAGGATGGGTGATTGCAAGGCCATTACTTCCAAATTCGGGGCGAACCACCGTGTCTTGCGCGCACTCTTTTTTGAAGTTCGGTTTAGAGACAAATTTCACACCGACCTTGCGCAAACGACCTGCAATCGCCAAATTAGAGGATATGGAAGCCGAAAGCACATATCAGCAAGCGCAACGATTGACGCAACCGGCCGTCGTCAGAGGCTGCAAGAGATTGCATGCGTTTACCAATTCGTCAGTGACAGCAACGGCTTTGGTTGCAGCTACTTCAAGCCTGCTTATCATCGCGGCGTTTGCCAGCGGCTCGGCAACCGCAGGCAATAACAATCCACCAACAAAGCCGCCCCGCCACGTGTATGACCCGGCTGATTATTTGGCGCCTCTACCCGCCATGCCAAGGCGTGCGGTTCCATCACCGGGAAATTCCGAGGCTGGATCACCTGTGCGCGGCTACATCTACGCGCCACCGCGCGATAACGGCTCTATCACCAACCGGCTTGTGCCGCCCTCTATGATCCGTAGGTAGTCGGAAGCGCATTCCGATCCGATAGAATCGAATTTCCCGCACTAGTTTCTTTTTTGGTCGCATTTTCTACGACGAACCGGTGTCCACTTCGTCGGAAAATGCTCTAGCTTTTTGTTTGGTCGCATTTTCTTCGACGAACCGGCGTCTACTTCGTCGGAAAATGCTTTATTGCGCCCTTGGGTGAAAAAAAACGGAATGGGCGGTCAAGCTCATCTGCACCAAGCAAACCAGCACACCCTCATGGCATAAAAAAAAAACCTGCACGGTTTAAGCCGCGCAGGCCAGAATTGGTATTCGATGGACTAAGCATCAAGGGAAGATAAGGAGATGCTGGCACAAGTTCCAAACTTCTCCTGTAGAAGCCCTAAGGCCTGATTGGACTTTACTCCGCTGGAGCCTTCAGCTTTTTGATATTCATCATTCCCAGTACATATTTTTCGTAGAACGGCTCCGTATTTCCTTTGCGCATCTTCCTTATGAAATATTTCTCGAAGGCGATCTTGGCGTAGTGCACCCACATGCCTTCAGCCGACCAGTTGATGTTGCGCGGTGGAATTTGCGGCTGCGCCACGAACGCAGCACCCTTGTCGCCGAAATCTGCAAGGCAAAGCGCGCTCCATGTCGGAATGACGTGCGGCTCCTTACCGTGCATGAGGTCATGTATGTTTTCGACAGCGGCCGTGACCATGCTCTCGATCATATAGCCAGTCTTGGGCACCCCGACCGCGACTGGCGTTTTCTCAAGCGGCGCAATGGCGATACAAACACCAACACCGAAAATATTGGGATATTTCGAATTGCGCTGGTACTTGTCGACAATGATGAAGCCACGGGGATTGGTGAGCCCCTCGTGACCGCGCGTTGCCGGCACGCCGCGGAACGCCGGCAGCATCATCGAATACTTGAACGGAATTTCGTGTTTCTGCTTTTCGCTACCGTCCTCGTTGTGCTCAGTCACATGCATCATGCCTGCATCGACGCGGTCGACCTTGGCGTTGACGATCCAACGGATGTGACGATCGCGCATTTCGCTTTCGAGCATGCCCTTGGTGTCACCGACGCCACCCAGGCCGAGATGGCCAATATAGGGTTCAGAGGTGACAAATGTCATTGGCACCTGATCGCGGAGTTTGCGCTTCCTGAGGTCTGTTTCCATGATCATGGCGTATTCGTAAGCGGGTCCGTAGCATGACGCACCTTGCACCGCGCCAACAATAATGGGGCCAGGATCTTTGCAGAACTCCTCCCACTTCTGATTGGCGTGCGTGGCATGCTCCACTGTGCAGACCGACTGCGTATGGTGATCCGGCCCAAGCCCGGGAATTTCGTCGAATGCCAATTCTGGCCCCGTCGAAATGATCAGGTAGTCGTAGTTTACCGTCGAACCGTCGTTGAGTTCGATTGCATTTTCTTCTGGTTTGAGCTGCTTGGCACCGACTGAGTTGAACTTGATTCCGTGCTTTGCCATCAATGGCGCCAGCTCAATCGTGATGTCCTTTTTGACCCGCCAGCCGACGCCGACCCATGGGTTCGATGGCGTAAATTGAAAATATGGAAGGTTGGAAAGCAAAGTAACTGTGTGGTTCTTACCCATCAAGTCGCGAGCTTCATAGGCAGCCGACATGCCGCCGACACCCGCTCCCAAGACGACAATATGCGCCATGTTATTTCCTCCTGAACCTATTCTTGCTGCCGACCGGATCGACCATTTTTTTTATCGACGGACCCAAAAGGGTGCGTTTGGTGCGCTTATTCAAGTTCGGCTGATGCCATCTGGACATTGCAATATGACAGTGTCAATCCATCATCCGATAAAACCGTCAGAAGACTTCATTTCTTGGCTATGGCACTGACGTCAACACCTGTTGATCGAGGCTATGGATTGGGTTTTCACCCACGCGCATGCTTATTAGCGTTCTCGCCATAATTGCGGAATTTCTCGACCATCCGTTCCATTTCATCGTCCGCCAGCAACACGGGCGGGCCAATTGTCAGCGCCTTTATATATTGCGCTGCAAGTTGCTCCACTTCGAAGGCTAACTCCAAAGCAGCAGCCAGAGATTGCGAAATCGCAATTTGTCCGTGATTGGCCATCAGACAGGCGTCCCTGTTGCGCAGTCCATTGGCAACGTGCCCGGCGAGTTCTTGCGTACCGAAAGTTGCATAAGGCACCAGCGGAATGTCGTTTCCGCCTGCCAAGGCCACCATGTAATGAAATGCGGGAATTGCCTTGCCCGCGCACGCGAGCGCGGTGGCGTTAAGGGAATGGGTATGAACCACGGCATGCCGGTCGGGCCGGGTTTGGTAGGCAGCCAAATGAAACCGCCATTCGCTCGACGGCTTTGGCGCATCGCTTTGCGCAGTCCCATCACCGGAAACGTAAACAATGTCACGAACCGTGAGTTCAGCGTATGCCAGCCCCGATGGCGTAATCAACATGCCTTGGCCAAACCGACACGACACATTTCCCGACCGGCCTGGCGACAGACCTTCCCGGCTCATTTTTTGCGCTGTATCAATTACCGCTGCGCGCGCGGCGACGTTGTCGCTCGCGGCGCTCTTGGTCTTGCGTTGGATAGGTTTGGTTTTGCGTTTGCCACTGCGTGCTGCGTTGCCTGGTGGCGCTTCTTTTCCCTTGCCACCTTTACCACTCATGCGGCCCCTCCCATTTCTGGATAGAGCTGGCGTAGTCCCGCAGGGCTGGCCGGAGCAACACCGCGCTCGGTGATAAAGCCAGTCACCAGCCGCGCAGGCGTCACGTCAAACGCCGGGTTGGCCGCCGGGGAGCCTGGCGCACCAATGGCCACCGTTGCAACCTTTGCCCCTGCACCATTATCCAGGCGACCGGTCATCAGCAGCACCTCATCGGCGCTGCGTTCCTCAATCTCGATGTCACTCCCCTTGCTGCACGACCAATCGATTGTCGAACCTGGCAATGCAACGTAGAAGGGTACGCCAGTGTCGTCGGCCGCCAGCGCCTTGAGGTAAGTACCTATCTTGTTTGCAACATCCCCGTTCGCTGCCACCCGGTCGGTTCCTACAATCACCAGATCGACTTGCCCACGCTGCATCAAATGCCCACCCGCATTATCGACGATGATCGTATGCGGCACGCCGTGGCTTCCCAATTCATAGGCGGTGAGCGCTGCACCCTGGTTGCGCGGCCGAGTTTCGTCGACCCACACATGAACCGGCGGGCCTGCATCGTGCGCGTGGTAGATCGGTGAGGTTGCCGTACCCCAATCGACGCAGGCAAGCCAACCCGCATTGCAGTGGGTTAAAATATTGACGCTCTCGCCGGGGCCCTTACGCCTTGCAATTTCCTCTATCAGAGGCATGCCGTTGACACCGATAAGCCGGCACGATTCAACGTCCTCATCGGCGATACGCGCTGCATGCCGCCAGGCGGCGGAAGCGCGCTCACCCTCGGGCAACGGTGCCAGGACGCGCATCATTTCATCCAGCGCCCAACGCAGGTTTACCGCTGTCGGCCGCTGCTTGAGGAGGTGGGAACGGGCGTCTTGCATAGCAGTTGATGAAGGATCGTGTGCCACTGCCAGCGCCAACCCGTAGGCCGCAGTCGCCCCGATCAATGGCGCGCCGCGCACCTGCATCGTGAGGATGGCGCGGCCGGCATCCTCCATCGTTTCAAGGGCTGCGATCTCAAAGGAATGAGGCAGCCTGGTCTGGTCGATGATATTGACCGAGCGGCCATCATCGGATGCCCAGATCGTGCGCATGGACCTACCGTCAATCTTCACTTTTTGCCTCCAAATACCCGCCGCAGCAAACCACGACCTGAAGCGCTGGCTGCGTCTTTGCCATCTTGCAGCGGCAGTTGTTCGGGATGTGCGTGCGACAGTGTAAAAACAGGTACGGGCGTGCCAAGGCTGCACGAACTGGCATTGCGCGGATCGTAGACCTTGATGAACGTTGGGCATGTTCGGTCATCGACATAAACGAAGCCGCAATAGTCCGCCTTATGTGCCTGACGCAAGAACGTGGTGATGTCATCGAGTTGTCGTTCCACATCTGCCGGCGCCGTGGTGGTCGCAGGCAACACGGTGCGCGTATCGTAGATCCACCACCCCTCAGGCGCGGCTTTGACAAGCGCAAAAACGGCATCCAGATCGTCCCATTTCAACAACCCTGAAAACCGGCCGGAGTAGGCTTGACGAAATGACGGCCTGTGGCCCTCAGGCTGCGGGACGGGCGCGTGTTGACGTGGAATGGGGCCTGCTGAACCGGTCATTGGATAAAAAGCACTCCTATTGCGTTTGCACCGCTTTGCAGGCAGAGGCCTCACATTGGTGTTCGTGGTGTTGGCAATGGAATATGAATATGGTCATCCAGGCCGCAGGCCTCGCATGAAAATGCATACCAGTCGGCAAACGGCCGTGCTGACCGGTCAACGATTTGAAGTCCGGAGGCTCCGCATACCGGGCACGTCAAGGCAGAATTCTGGTCCGCCTGCCAATGCCGAACCTGCATGAGAGCAGCCTGGACAAGTGCCTGAGTATCGAGCTTGGGCGTTGCATTGCCCATCAATGACCTTCGAAGGCCATCAACGCATGACACGTGACGCCATGCTTCTTCAGCTTGCTCATGCCGCCAAGGTCGGGCAGGTCTATGATGAAGGTTGCGCCAAGAACGTCTCCTTGCGAACGCCGAATGAGTTTGACGGCAGCTTCCGCCGTGCCTCCGGTGGCGATGAGATCATCAACGATCAGGATGCGTTCGCCAGCGCGGCACGCATCCTCGTGCATCTCGATGATGTCCACCCCGTATTCGAGCTGATAATCCTGACCGATAGTTTTGTAGGGCAACTTCCCCTTCTTGCGTATCGGTATGAAGCCACAACCCAACCGATCCGCAATCGCGCCCCCCAGGATGAAACCGCGGGCCTCGATGCCTGCGACCGCATCGACCGGCTCATTGCGCCAGGTTTCCGCCATTTGCGCCACAGTCGCCTTGAAGCCCTGGGCATCTCCAAGCAGAGTTGTAACGTCCCGGAATAAGATTCCGGGCTTGGGATAATCGGGGATCGTTCGAACAAGCCCCTTGAGATCGGTCACCAAATTACCTCCCGTCAATTCCGGTTATCACAATGGCACGTCAAATTGGCGGCGCAAATCAGCTATACTTGGACTATCGGGTACGTTGATGCACGAGGCATAAGGGCATTCCAGACTCCGCCGGCAGGGCCGCTAGACCATAGATCATGACCAGGTTTGTGGGAACCGGGTCCAGCTTCTCTGGCGATTTCTCCCAAATGGCGGAACGGACTGCCTGCACGGGCACAATGGTGGGCGGCGCAAAACATGCGCTCCAGTCAATCACGCCTCAAGGGGCGCGCGACTGAGAGCCCATGTAACAGCGAGGGATTTATATGATGACCTATCCTTTGACCGCCGAAGGCGGGCCAGATGACCTGCCACGCACGTTACGCCGGGAAAAAGAGGCAAGAGAGCGGGAGGCGCGCGAACGAGAGGCTGCCGAACGCGCCCAGGACGAAAGGGAAACTCTATCCTTTGGCGAGGTCCATCCCAAACCATCCGAGCCAATGAACAGGGCTGATTCAAAAGAGGCTGATCCGCGCATGTATACGATGCCGGATACCAACTACGCTCCGATCAGCGAACCTACCATGCCCGCGTCTGTCGAACGCTTCAATGTGCCCTTTAACCACCTCGTTGTCTTCTTCCTGAAAGCAGTGGTGGCAGCCATTCCCGCCCTCATTTTGTTGACTGCGATCATGTGGGTTGGCGGATTGCTGTTGAAGTTCTTTTTTCCATGGCTGATCCAGGCGCAAATCTTGATTCATTTCCCGAACTAATCGCAACGATGCACATCCACCCGTTTTACCGACGACGGGCAGCGCTTGCGCCTGTCGACCATCAATTGAATGCGCACTTGCTTGCGTGACATGCAGCGTCAAGTCTATTCAGCGGGCACGAGAGGTGATTTACCGCCTGCGCCCGCTTTCACCTTCAATTCTTCAGGTTCGGCTGAAGCCACAACAGGCGTTTCTTGCGCATCCCGGTCAACCAGCCAGTCGGTTGCGCCGGCACCAACCCACATTGCGAACAGCGCCAGCCATGCCGTCACTGCGAACACCGCGCCGCCCGTTACACCGGCACCAACGGCGCATCCGCCTGCCAGCATCGCACCAAATCCCATCAGGCTGGCACCGGATATGTATCGCACCATCGACAGACCGCCATTGTAGCCTTGCAGTTTAAAGTCACCGAACGCCAACGCAGCAGCGAGCGACCCTAGAAACACGCCCGGGACAAGCCCGACGTCGAAGCCAAATGGGATCGTTGGTGAATTGATGAGCGCCATCAACGTATCGGCAGACGAGCCCGTGAAACTGATCGACTTCACCGAAACTGGCTCGAATGAAATCTGTGAGATGGCAAACGTCATACCCCAGCCAAGAGCGATTGTCAGACCAACACCAATGGAGCCAAAAATCATCCAGCCACTGATATTGCTGCGACGGGCGAGCCAAAGACCGTAGGCGAGCCATGCCGCGCCCAAAACAATGCCGAGCGTTGCCGTACCATTCACCCACGTCAGCAGGTTCCGTGAAACGCCGCCCTCGATTGTCCAAAGTCCAGCCAGCCATTCCCGTGCCGGTGAAAGCGCTCCGCGCAGCGATGCCTGAGCGACCAGGGTGACAATGAGACCTGACACCAGAGCGCGCAAATTCCCGGTTGCAGAAAGTACGAGCAAGCGGCTGGCGCATCCGCGCGCCAGAACCATTCCTACGCCAAACATCAGGCCGCCGATGATCGCACCCGACATCGAGCCGCGCGAGGCGAGCTGCCGCACGTCCGACACCCTTAACAGATCGCTTGCTATGAAAATCTGTGTTGCAAGCACCGCACCGGAAAAGGCCAGCAACCACACCGCAACTTTTGGCCCTTGGCAGCACCTGGTGAACTCGACGACAGCAGCCCTCAGGCAAAACCGGCTACGCTGCGCGAACACGCCAAACAGGAGGCCGACGAACAGCCCGGTCAAGGCCAACACCGTCTTGTCGCCAACGCTTTCGATGAGTGATTCCAGAGACACGGTGGGATCCCCTATCTAATAGTCCCTCACCGCCCAGGCATGCAGCACCCCGATAGGATAGGTAGGCGGCCGGCGGAGCCGGTCGCCCAGAACATGTTCTTCTGCTGAAGTGCGGTGATTTCCAGCGAGTAAAACATGCTCAAAACACGATCTCTCGTGTTATGCCTTACTCTTATTGCGCTACATGCAAACCGCTGTCTGTGACGGTTGCACATTGGTGGGTCACTGCTGACCACCTGCATGTGGATGGATCCACAATCTACATCGACACTGTCGCATGTGAGGGAATTGCGGTCGCTAATCTATGCTAATGCGCGCGCACTAAAATCGCCGGATCGACTTCAATCCGACTAAAGGATTACATTTCGCAATGAGGGTAAACACCAAGATAGGGACTCAAGGTAGAGCGCACGTAGTGTTCTGGATTCACCACCGTTTGATGACCTGCGCCCAGGACGCAAACGTCAGATCCTGAACATTAGAGTATTTTCTGACGAAGTGGACACCGGTTCGTCCGAAAATGCTCTAGTGTGGCGTCGCGCCTTAGTTGATCGATGTTGCGGCACGCTGTGTATCAACTAAGGCGCGATAAACGCCACACTAAGCCAATGATTTTGCTAGTGGCCTTCAAGTCGCGCCAAAATTGTATGCGGCGGCGGCTATGTTTCAATTTTGGCGCGACAGGCCACTAGGAACGCTGCAAAACCCGCCCGGCCACCGCGTCAAGCTTAACCATCAAGTCACGGTCGTAATGTTCCTGACGCGTGATGATCGCAACATCGAGTGCCCGATCCGATCCGATAGGGCACGCGGGATGCTCGCGCGGGAAGTTTCTCGCCAAGTTTAACACCAAGCGCTGAGCCTTTTCCGTGTTGCCCTTCATCACCTCGATGATCGAGGAAACGTCAACCTCCAAGTGGTCTTCATGCCAGCAGTCGTAGTCCGTCACCATGGCGACGGTCGCGTAGCAGATTTCTGCTTCTCGCGCGAGTTTTGCCTCAGGCATGTTGGTCATGCCGATTACGTCGCAACCCCATGACCGGTAGAGATTGGATTCCGCGCGCGTAGAAAATTGCGGCCCCTCCATCACGAGGTAGATGCCGCCCTTGGAAACGTCGATACGCTCTGCCTTTGCAGCCTCGAAGCAGGCATCGGCCAACAATGGGCTGACTGGATCTGCGACCGACACATGCGCGACAAGCCCGGTGCCGAAGAATGATTTCTCTCGGGCAAACGTACGGTCGATGAACTGATCGACAATAACGAAATGACCCGGCGGGTAGTGCTCTTTCAGAGAGCCGCAGGCAGAGATCGACACCAGATCGGTCACGCCGGCACGTTTGAGCGCATCGATGTTGGCGCGAAAATCAATATGGCTGGGCGAAATGCGATGGCCCCGCCCGTGCCGTGGCAGAAAGCGGATGGGCAGACCGTCAATCTGGGCAAACAGGACTTCATCTGAAACTTCACCCCACGGGCTTGAAACCTCTTCCCAATGGGCATCCGTCAGCCCGGGAATATCGTAGAGCCCGCTGCCACCCACTATACCCAGCACCGACTTTGTCATCTCCCACCCATTTCTCGTTTACCGACAGCGCTAGAGTATTTTCCGACGAAGTGGATACCGGGTTGTCGCAGAAAATACGACCAAACAAAATGTTAGAGCGTCGTGCGTTACATCGCACGTCAAACTAACATCCCGTTGTGCTGATTTGCAGTACTCGGCAGCACGATAAACATGCTTCAATGAGAAGCGTGGAACGTATAAGCCGTTCTACGAAACGTGCCTTCCATCAAACGACATCACGACCGGGCTCCGGGCAATCAGACAGACTGGTCGCCACGGTCATAACGCGAAAAAGGCCTCGCTTGCGAGGCCTTTCCCAATTTCAGCTACCAGCAGTGTCCGCCAAAATGGCCTGACCACCAAAAACGGGCGCTCAGTGAAATTTCGCCCAGATCCGGCGCTTGCCGGCGTACAGAAGGATGGTCGTAATCAACAGGTAAAGCATCACCTGCCAGCCGATCTGCTTACGGGTATTCAGTGTCGGATCGGCAGCCCACGATAGGAAAGCCGAAACGTCCTTGGCATTCTGCTCAAGTGAGGATGCCGGGCCGTTGTAGCCCTCTTGTCCATCAGAGTAATCGACCGGCCCGCCATCCAGCACGTTGGGCATCGCGATTTGATGCCCTGGGAACGCCGCGTTGTAGTTCATACCCTCGTTGACTGTGAACCCCTCGGGAGGCTCGTGATACCCGGTCAACAGCGCGTAGAGGTAGTTGGCGCCGCCTTCTTGATAGCCCGTGAAGACATCCTTCGCCATGAGATAGAAATGCACAGGGAACCAAGCATCGTTATGGGTATTGCGTGCGCGTGTGATGAGTGACAGGTCGGGCGGCAGAGCACCGTTTTGTGCCGCACGTGCCGCCTTGTCGTTCTTGTAGGGCCCGAGAATCGGATCGGATGGACGCGGGGCCCGATCGAACATTTCGCCTTCATCGTTGGGCCCATCGGTAATCTGATTGGGCCATTCAGCCGCCAAGGCCTTCACCGAATCCTCGGAGAATTGCGGGCCGCCAGGTTCCGACAGAGAGCGGAACGCAACACGCTTCAAGCCGTGACATGCAGAGCAGACTTCCTTGTAGACGCGGAACCCTCGCTGGAGCTGTGCGCTGTCATACTGGCCGAATATGCCTGAAAACGGCCACCTCTGATGCTCGATATGTGGCTGCTCGCCGCCAGCGGCAAAAGATGCTGGAGCTAACGTGAGCGAACCTGCAATTGCTACCACTGCAACAAGGCCCAGCGATTTTGCCAAAGTCTTGGTCATTGCATTTTTCCTTCGACTGGTCGCTGACACTTATCGTTTTTCGGGCGCAGCAGCAGCACCTGCTGAGGCACCTTTGCCGCCGCCTGGTCCGAGCACGTCCTCGGTGATCGACCCTGGCAGTTTCTTTGGCGTTTCGATGATCCCGACGATCGGCATGATGATCAGGAAGAAGGCGAAGTAATATGCCGTGAACAGCCGTGCGTAGGTCACATAAGGCTCTTCGGCAGGCAAGGCACCGAGATATCCCAGCGCAATACAGGTGATGACGAACAGCCAGAAGAACCATTTGAAGATCGGCCGATATTTGGCTGAACGCACCCGCGCGGTATCAAGCCATGGGATGAAGACAAGCACCAATATCGAAGAGAACATGGCGATGACACCGCCCAGCTTCGAGGGGATCGCGCGCAGAATGGCGTAGAATGGCAGGAAGTACCATTCAGGCACGATGTGGGGCGGCGTTACCAGTGGATCGGCTTCGACGAAGTTGTCGGCGTGGCCCAGATAATCGGGCAGGAAGAACATGAACCACGCAAAGATCAGCAGGAAGGCGAACATGCCCACCACGTCCTTCGACACGGCATAGGGATACATCGGCACCCAGTCGGAATCGGACTTGATGTCGAGCCCCGCAGGATTGTTCTGCCCCACGACATGCAGCGCCCAGATGTGCAGGATAACCAGACCCGCGATCACGAACGGCAATAGGTAATGCAGCGAGAAGAAGCGGTTCAATGTGGTGCCGGAAACCGAATATCCGCCCCAGAGCCATTCGACAATGGCCGTTCCCATACCTGGGATGATGCTGTCGAGCGAAGAAAACAGGTTGGTGATGACGGTCACCGCCCAGAAGCTCATCTGGCCCCAGGGCAGCGAATAACCCATGAATGCAGTGGCCATCATCGCAAGAATAATGAACACGCCGAGTATCCATAGGATTTCACGCGGCGCCTTGTAGGAGCCGTAGTAGAGCCCGCGGAACAGGTGAATATATGCTGCAAGGAAGAACATCGAGGCGCCGACAGCGTGCATCGGCTGGATCAACCAACCGTAATTTACGTTGCGGCGGATGTGATCGAGAGAATTGAACGCCTCCTCGCCACTCGGCTGATAGTGCATCGCCAGCACGATGCCGGTGATGAGCTGCACCACGAGGCAAAGCGCCAGAATGCCGCCGAACGTCCACAGGTAATTCAGATTGCGCGGCGTGGGGAAAGCGACGAGTTGGTCGTAAACCAGACGATTGACGGGCAACCGCTCGTCAAGCCATTTGCCGAAACGCGTAGTCGGCTGATAGTTCGATTCATGAGAAGACATATCGCTCGAAACCTCTTAGCCGATCTTGATTTGTGTATCGGAGACAAAAGCATAGGGCGGAATATCGAGATTGCGCGGTGCCGGCCCTTTTCGGATTCGACCAGCCGTATCGTAATGCGATCCGTGACAGGGGCAGAACCAGCCACCGAAATCACCCCTTTCATCGCCAATTTTCTGGCCTTTGGGAATACAGCCAAGATGGGTGCATATGCCGATTGCAATGAGCCAGTTCTCGTGACCTGGCAGCGTCCTGTTCTCATCGGTCGCGGTCGCGTCGGCGGCAACATTGGCGTTGCGGGCGACTTCGTCAGGAAGATCGGCGACGGGAAAATCCTTCGCTGCCTTTACTTCTTCTTCCGTGCGATTGCGGATGAATACCGGTTTGCCGCGCCACATCACAGTTATAGCCTGGCCCGATGCAACGGGGCTGAGATCCACCTCGACGGACGCAAGGGCCAGCGCGCTGCTATCCGGATTCATCTGCTGGATGAATGGCCACAGCGAAATGGCAGCTCCAACAGCGGCAAATGCGCTGCCAGCGAGGACGATGAAGTCCCTGCGATTGGGCTCTTCGGCGTGAGAGGACACGGGCGCCTCCTGAATGGGCGATAAATTGAAAGAGCCCTTGCCGCTTCGGGAGCGCCCGCAAGAGGCTGCCTTTAACGACACGGGACCCGGAGAAAAGAAGTCTTGTTTGGCATTACGCCCAATCTCTGGGCGTTGCCATGATTCCTTTTTTGGCATCCTTTGAAGCGAGCCTCAAGGCTGCGAAAGGTGAAGACCTAGGGCAATTTGGCGCATAAGCCAATGGCCAAATTAACGGCGGGCAACTACTAACTGCGGAGATCAGCAGTGCGCATTGCGCTTTATCAACCCGACATCCCGGGCAACACGGGCACGATACTTCGCATGGCGGCTTGCTTCAAAGTAGCAGTAGACGTGATCGGGCCGGCCGGATTTGACATGACAGATAGGCGCTTGCGGCGCTCTGGCATGGACTATCTGGATCACGTCGAGCTCACCCGACACATTGACTTTGCCAGCTTTGATGCTTGGCGCGTTTCACAAGGGCTTCGGTTGGTGCTTGTCACAGCCCACGCCTCTGCGTCGTATATCGACCACGCGTTTGCAGACAATGACGTACTGTTGCTCGGTCGCGAAAGCGCTGGCGTGCCTGACACGGTGCATGAAAAGGTCGAAGCCAGAATTGCCATCCCTATTCAGCCAGACCTGCGATCGTTGAACGTCGCCATCGCCGCCGCCATGGTGCTGGGCGAGGCGCTCAGGCAAACAGGTGGCTTTTCCACGAGGCCCGGACCAATGAAAGCAGCACCGACAGAACTGTAACCGACTGAAGGATCCTTTTTTCCATAGATCACTAACAAGGCGTTCGGCACACTCAAACAGTCGCGTTGGCGTTGATCAATCATCTCTCGGCGCTATTCTCAGCAAGGCTCAAAGAACAGCGAGACGGCAAAAATGAAAAAGTTATGGCGCAAAGAGGTACTGGGAATCGACGCGGACCACATTGCCGCGATTGCAGTGGTTGCAGCCATCACGTTTCCTGTTTCAGGCAGCATCGGCACGGCCGCAGCAGCCGATAACATTCCCAACCTCGTTGGTACCTGGGTCGGCGACAACAACACGATCTCCGACAAGAAGGGCATGAAAACCTGGAAAAAAACGATTGAGATCACACAACAGACAGATCGCCGTTTCCGCGGCCACTTTGTCTATTCTGCCGGCCGGAAAGACTTCTTCGGCGTAATCTACCCCGACAACATATCCTTCACGTGGGTTGCATCCGATTCCAAGGGTTACAACCATGGTCGTATACTTGGAACTGATCACATCGCGGCCTGCTACGTAGAACCGGGCCCCGAAGCAACCGCGGGATGTGCCGACCTCAAGCGCGAAAAATAGCAGTGCGTGTCCTCCGTCCGATGCGGACACATCACTTCAACTCTTCAACCATTCACCGCACTTGGGTGGTTCTTTTGCGCCCCAAGGCATGATCGGCACCGTTGAGGTTGAATTTTCCGGAGATCCTTCAATCAACTTGTCGGTATAGGTGACGTAGACGAGCACGTTGCGTTTGGCATCGCAGCCTCTCACAATGCGCATCTTCTTGAAGAAGATCGAACGACGCTGCCGGAACGCCTCGTCGCCTTGCTCAAATTTGTCCTTGAACACAATCGGCCCAACCTGCCTGCAGGAAAGTGATGCGTTGGACAACTCCTCCGCGAGACCCAGCCAACCAATCCAGCCGCCTTTTTCTGGAATCGTAAAATGACATGACACACCTTCTACCAACGGATCGTCGATGGCATAAGTCGCCAGCTTGTGGTCTGGCGACAGGAACTTCCACACCGTCGTACGCTTGAAGATGAGCTCTGGGTCGTCATCTGCGCGCGCGGCGACTGTGAGCCCTGTGGCCCAAGCTGACACGGCCAGGCATGCCAAAAACCAAAAAAACATTCGCATTCGCATAATCTCTCTCGTTTCGGGCTCGCTACGACACACTTTGTATCGCTGAAAGCGCGAGGTATTTAACGGGTGATGCCACGATGCAAGGCGAACTCTTCACCCGGCAACCGACCCGTCGTGCTATTCCGCCGCTTGGCTTGACGCACCGGCCAGGAAACCACCCGATTGCCGCGCCCACAGGTCTGCGTATAGCCCGCCTCGTTTCAACAGTTCGCCATGGGTGCCCTGTTCGACGATACGCCCTGCGTCCATGACGATGAGCCGGTCCATCGCCGCGATCGTCGATAGACGATGTGCAATCGCTATAACTGTCTTGCCAGCCATTAGGTTCATCAACTGCTCTTGGATGGCCGCCTCGACTTCGCTGTCCAGCGCACTGGTGGCTTCATCGAGAATTAGGATCGGCGCGTCCTTCAAAAGCACCCGGGCAATGGCGATGCGCTGGCGCTGGCCACCTGAAAGTTTTACACCACGTTCGCCAACCTTGGCGTCATAACCGGTGTGCCCCTTAAGGTCGGTCAGCGTCTCGACAAACTCATGCGCATGCGCCCGCTTGGCCGCGGCAATGGCTTCTTCGTGCGTTGCTTGCGGCCGGCCATAAACGATGTTTTCCATCACCGAGCGGTGCAAGAGCGAGGTATCCTGCGTAACCATGCCGATGGCGGCCCGCAGGCTTTCCTGGCTCACCTGGGATATATCCTGCCCGTCGATGAGGATGCGGCCTTCTTCCAGATCGTAAAAGCGCAGCAACACCGAGACGAGCGTCGATTTTCCCGCGCCCGAACGCCCGATCAGGCCGACCTTCTCTCCCGGCTTGATCGTCAATGACAGATTGTCGATCACACCAGGGCCGGCGTTGAACCGGCGATCCTTGCCATAGTTGAAATGGATGTTGTCGTAACGGATTTCACCTTTCGTCACCGTCAGCGGCTTGGCACCTGATGCATCGGTCACCTCCTGCTCACGCGCCAGCCCCGAGATGCCATCCTGAACTACACCAACGTTCTCAAACAGCCCCGCAACCTCCCACATGATCCAGTGCGACATACCTTGCAACCGCAGCACCAGTCCGACCGAGAGCGCAATCGCGCCCGTGGTGACGGCATCAACCGACCACAGCCAGACAGCAAGCCCGGCAACGCTCGATAACAGCAAGGCGTTGAGTATGTTGAGCACGAACGTCAGCCACGTAACGAGGCGCATTTGCCGGTAAACGGTGCCCAGGAATGACGCCATCGAGTCACGCGCATAAAAATCTTCACGCTCAGCATGGGCAAACATCTTGACCGTCTGGATATTGGTATAGCTGTCGACTACGCGCCCGGTCATGATCGATCGCGCATCGGCCTGCTCGGTGGAAATCCTGCCAAGCCTGGGAACGAAATAACGCATCGCACCGATGTAAGCAGCGAGCCAGACGATCATTGGCACAGCCAGCCGCGGGTCCGTCATTGCAAAAACCGTGACGCCGCCCAGAAAGTAGACCGTCACATAGACGAGCACCTCGGCAATCTTCATCACGACCTCCCGCACGGCGACGGACGTCTGCATCACCTTCGCCGCAATGCGGCCAGCAAAATCGTTCTGGAAATAGGACAGCGACTGGCGCAGCACATAGCGATGCGCCATCCACCGCGTGCGCATGGCGAAGTTGCCCATCAACCCTTGGTGCACGAGTGTTTCGTAAACGAGTTTCAGGCCCGGAAGCAAAACCAGCACAAATGCCGCCATGGCCAGCAGGAAGCCGCCATGTTGCGACCAGACCGTGGCCCGGTCCACTGTCGCGAGCCAGTCGACAATCCGACCGAGAAACGCAAACAGCGATACTTCGCCAAGCGCAATCACTGCCCCCAGACCGGCCGAAGCAGCAAGTAGCGGGAAAAAGGGACGGGTGTAATGGACGACGAACGGCCAGAAGCGCGACGGCGGCATCTCAGGCACCGTTTCGGGAAACGGCACAGTAACCCGCTCGATCCAACTGAAAAATCTCTCAATCATCTCGGCTTACACCAACTTTTTCGAACCCTGGCCCGTTTTAATCTGGCAACCAGCGCTTCAGCGTTAGATAGGTCGTCATATCGCGTTTGACACGGGTGTCAGTCGCAGCAAGACCCGCCTGCGTTCAAATTGCAGCGCCTTGCAAACCCCGCTTTTGACGCGATCAGCCCGCAAAATCCGGGAGCAAATTACAGGCATTCCGCCTTGCATCGGCCGCAGGCCTGCCCGCCTGCATTCGTGGCAACCATGCCATGCTAAAGATGGTACCGTTGCCCGCTGCCGCGTCCCGCGATAAGGGTCCACAGTGTCGAAACGACGACGAACCAGCAACCTTGCTTATCGCAGCACGATTTGACGCGCGTTTGCGACCGGCAAGCCAATGCCATGAGAGAACCCGATGCCGCTACCGTCCGAGACTGAGCTTGAAAACATGAAAACCCGTGCCAGAAGCTGGTTTGAAAGTCTCCGCGACGACATTTGCTCTGCCTTTGAAAAGCTGGAGGACGACCTACCACCTGGCGTCCAATATTCGCTGAGGCCTGCGGGGCGGTTTGAACGCACACCTTGGGAGCGGACCGATGCCACGGGCGCGCCCGGCGGTGGCGGTGTGATGAGCATGATGTCTGGCCGCGTCTTTGAAAAAGTCGGCGTTCATACCTCGACCGTCCACGGTGAATTCGCGCCGGAATTCAGGGCGCAAATTCCAGGAGCAGAGGACAATCCGAATTTCTGGGCGTCTGGCATCTCACTCATTGCACACATGCAAAATCCCAACGTGCCTGCCGTACACATGAACACGCGCATGGTCGTGACATCGAAATGGTGGTTCGGCGGTGGCGCAGACCTGACACCGGTTCTCGAAAAACGGCGCACGCAGGACGATCCAGATACAAATGCCTTCCATGCCGCGATGAAAGGTGCGTGCACCGGTCACGACATCGCCGACTATAACAAGTTCAAAACCTGGTGCGACGAATATTTCTATCTTCCGCACCGCAAGGAAATGCGCGGCATCGGCGGCATTTTTTATGATTACATCACACCTGGCGAAGACGATGGCGGCTATGAGGCAGCACTCGCCTTCACGCAAGACGTGGGCCGTGCCTTTCTCGACATATACCCCAAGCTTGTTGAGAAAAATTTTGCAACCGACTGGACCGAAGCGCATCGTGACGAACAGTTGATCCGCCGTGGCCGCTACGTCGAATTCAATCTGCTCTACGATCGCGGCACGACGTTCGGCCTGAAAACGGGTGGCAACGTCGCCTCGATCCTGTCGTCGATGCCACCACTGGTGCGTTGGCCTTGAGGTGAAATCAACCACACGATTTAAAAAGGTCCCGAAACGCCATGTTCGGGACCCTTGTTTCAAGCGTGGATAAGCAGGCTTATAAGAAAGCCTGCGCTACTCGGCAGCGTCGGCTCGTTCGGCTTCCTTGGGCTGCTCGACCTTTTCAACTTTGCACGCGCAGAACTTGAACTCGGGGATCTTGCCCATCGGGTCGAGCTGTGGATTGGTGAGCGCGTTGGCCGGTGCTTCGGCAAAGGCAAACGGAATGAACACCATGCCTTGCGCCGTATCGCGATCAGCGCGTGCCTTCAGCACGATTTCACCGCGCCTGGTCGCCACCGCCACCATGTCACCTGGCTCAATGTTCATACGCTCCATGTCACGTGGATTGAGACCGACGATCGCTTCAGGCTCAAGCGCATCGAGTGTCGTGGAACGCCGTGTCATCGAACCGGTATGCCAATGCTCCAGCAGGCGGCCCGTTGTCAGCACCATTGGATATTCTTCATCGGGAAGTTCGTGCGGCGCCAGAAGAGAGGCGGGAACAATCTTGGCGCGACCCGACTTGGTTGGGAACGACTGCGAGAAGATGATCTCGTTGCCCGGCTTATCGGGAGCATCGCACGGATAGGTCACCGCGTCTTCCCGTTCCAGGCGTTCCCACGTGATATTGGCCAGAGATGGCATCACGCGCGTCATTTCGGTGAACACTTCCGAGATGTGAGAATAGTTCCAGTCAAGGCCCATGCGCTGCGCAATTTCCTGAATGATCATCCAGTCCTGACGCGCCTCGCCGGGCGGTGAAATCACCGGCCTGCCGATCTGCACCTGACGATTGGTATTGGTGAAGGTGCCCCACTTTTCGGCGTGTGCGGAGGCTGGCAGCACAATGTCGGCCTGCCACGCTGTTTCCGTCATGAAGATATCCTGCACCACGAACAGCTCAAGCTCGCACAAGGCTTGCCGCGCCTGACGAACGTTGGGATCAGACATCGCCGGGTTCTCGCCCATGATGAACATTGCCTTAAGCATGCCTTCGTGGATCGAGTGCATGATCTCGATGACCGTCAGGCCACGGTTAGGATCAAGCGTCGTATTCCAGAGCTTTTCGTACTTATGGCGTGTCTCGTCATCCTCGACCGAGATGTAGTCGGGATAGACCATGGGTATGAGGCCAGCATCCGAAGCACCCTGCACGTTGTTCTGGCCGCGTAGCGGATGCAGCCCCGTGCCTGGTCGGCCGATCTGACCCGTAACCAGCGCCAACGCGATCAGGCAACGCGAATTATCCGTGCCATGGGTATGCTGCGAAACACCCATGCCCCAGAAGATGATGGATGCCTGCGAGCGCGCATAAAGCCGGGCCACTTCACGAATGACATCGGCATCTATACCGCAGATCGGCGCCATGCGTTCTGGCGAGAACGCGCGCACCTTCGACCTCAGGCCTTCGTAGCCTTCGGTATGTGCCTGCACGTACTGTACATCGACCATGCCCTCTTCGATGATCGTGTGGAGCATGGCATTGAGCAGCGCCACATCCTGTGCCGGCTTGAAGTTGAGAACGTGTGTCGCATAGCGCGCCAGACCTGAATGCTGGCCGCGCGGGTCCATGATAATCAGGTTGGCACCGCGAGCCGCCGCCTGCTTCAGATAGGTCGCGGCAACGGGGTGGTTCTCAGCGGGTCGCGCGCCAATGACGATGATCGTCTCGGCGTCCTTGGCTGCGGTGAACGGCGCGGTGACGGCGCCGGAATTGACACCTTCCATCAGCGCCGCGACTGAAGAGGCATGGCAAAGACGCGTACAGTGGTCGACGTTATTGGTGCCAAAACCTTGCCGCACGAGCTTCTGGAAAAGGTAGGCCTCTTCATTCGAGCCCTTTGCCGAACCCAGACCCGCCAGCACAGACGGTCCCCATGTATCCCTCAACCGCTTGAAGCCGCTGGCAGCCGCATCAAGCGCTTCCTCCCAGGTTGCCTCGCGGAAGACCTCGAGAATTTCGTCACGCGAACGGGGTATCAGGCACTCGCGCTTGGCCATCCCCTCACGACGAATAAGAGGCTTCGTCAGCCGGTCGGGATGATGAATGTAATCGAACCCGAAGCGCCCCTTGACGCATAGCCGGTTCTCGTTGGCCGGGCCATTACGTCCGTCGACATAAAGAATACGATCGTCCTTGACGTGTACCGTCGTCTGGCAGCCAACGCCGCAATAAGGACAGATCGTCTCGACGCTTTTGTCCTCGTATTCGGTACGCTTGCCCGTTTCTTTGTCGAGCAGTCGTGCTTCCATCAACGCACCTGTCGGACAGGCCTGCACACACTCTCCACAAGCCACACAGGTCGACGTGCCCATCGGATCATCAAAGTCGAACACGACCTTGGCGCCATGCCCCCTGTAGGCCATACCGATGACGTCGTTCATCTGTACTTCACGGCACGCACGCATGCACAAATTACAATTGATGCAGGCATCCAGATTGACGGCGATCGCAGCGTGCGAGGTATCTGCGTGCGGCTTTTCTCCCGCCGGATAACGGCTTGAGGCATCAATTCCCATCTGGTCGACCCATGACCAGAACTTGGATTTGGGATCATGGCCTTCATCGCGCGCGGGCTGGTCCGACAGCAACAATTCAAACACCATCTCGCGTGACTTCTTGGCGCGTTCGGATGCCGTCTTCACGGTCATTCCGTCGCTAACCTTGCGCTGGCAAGACGCCGTCAAGACGCGCTCGCCTTCCACTTCGACCATGCACGCGCGGCAATTACCATCGGGCCGATACCCCGGCTCTGGCAGCCAGCACAGGTGCGGAATGCTGGTGCCCTCGCGCTTGGCGACCTGCCAGATCGTCTCTCCGGCTTCGGCTTCGACCTCCCGACCGTCCAATGTGAACTTGATTTTTTTTGACATGATCTCGTCTCTCGCGGATCTAGTTGGGTTCGTGTTCCAATTCGTCCGCTACGGCGCTGCGGACGCTCGAATTCAGCTAAGCGCACAGGATCACTTAAGATCCTCTGGAAAGAACTTTATCACCGACGCAAGCGGATTTGAGGCCGCCTGGCCAAGACCGCAGATGGATGCATCACGCATCACCTGGCTCAGATCATCCAGAAGCGGCTTGTCCCATTTATCCGACGACATCAACTTTACCGCTTTTTCAGTGCCGGCGCGGCAGGGCGTGCACTGTCCGCAGCTCTCATCCTCGAAGAAGCGCATGAGGTTGCGTGCCACATCCTTCATATCGTCCTTGTCCGAAAGGATAACAACTGCATGCGAGCCGACAAAGCAGCCATGTTTTTCAAGTTGGCCGAAATCCAAGGGAATGTCGCCCATCGATGCTGGTAGGATGCCTCCGGACGCACCACCTGGCAGATAACCCTTGAAGGAGTGTCCATCGGCCATGCCACCGCACTGTTCGATCAACTCTTCGACAGTCGAACCTGCAGCCGTCAGCACGACGCCAGGATTTTTGACGCGGCCCGACACCGAGTAGGATCGCAACCCCTTTGCACCGTTCTTGCCCTGAGAGGCAAACCAGTCTGCCCCTTTGGCAATGATTTCAGGGATCCAGTAGAGCGTCTCAACGTTGTTGACGAGCGTTGGACGATCGAAGATGCCCACTTCAGCGACATACGGTGGACGATGCCGCGGCAAGCCGCGCTTGCCTTCGATCGACTCGATCATCGCGCTTTCTTCACCGCAGATATATGCGCCAGCGCCGCGCCGCACAGTAATCTTGGTGTGCCCGGCAAGGCCCGCGGCTTCGACCTTAGGTATTTCGTTCCTGAGGATTTCGAGAACGGCTTGGTATTCATCGCGGATGTAGATGAAGACCTCTTCGGCCTCTACCGCCCAAGCGCCGATCAGCATGCCCTCCAGAAAAGCGTGCGGTCGCGTTTCCAGGTAGTGTCGGTCTTTGAACGTTCCAGGCTCGCCTTCGTCACCGTTGACAGCCATCAACCTTGGGCCCTTGTAACCTTTGACAAAGCCCCATTTCTTTCCCGTTGGGAAGCCGGCACCGCCAAGGCCCCTCAAGCCGCCATCTGAAAGCGTCGCGATGACGTCATCAACGCTGCGCTTGCCCGCGATACAATCCTTGAGCACGCCATAGCCGCCCTCGTCTTGATACGCTTGGAAGGTTTGAAAATCGGGAACGTCAGGATGTGTATGGCCGTGACTGACGCGATCCTTGACCGTTTCGACGGTAGCATTGTCAACGTGATTATGTCCGACGTGAACAGCAGGTGCAGTATGGCAAGACCCAACACATGGTGCGCGCACGATGCGCACATCGCTCATGTTCGCTTTGTTCAATTCATCCAGGAGCTGTTCGGCGCCGGCAAGCATGCACGACAGTGAATCACATACGCGGATGGTTGTCTTCGCGGGGCGTTCATCACCGTCTGCTATTACGTCGAAATGAGCATAGAACGTTGCCACCTCGTAGACGTCCGCCATCGACGTGTGAAACGCTTCGGCCAACGCTTGCATCATAGCTGCGGAAAGGCAGCCCTGATGATCTTGAACCTTGTGCAGGTATTCAATCAGCAGCGGGCGTTCGAATGGCCCTTCGCCGATGATTTCCCGCAAAGCTTTGCGTTCGTCGTCTTTCAGCAACCGGCCCTTGGGAAACACCAGCGCCTTGCGCCGTCCCGAGCCTGGATGCGGCGAACGTGAACTACCTGCAAAATTCGGGGCTTCACCGTTACCGATATGGCGGCCATTCCCGCCAAAACCATTTTCCTCCATCCCATCACCTTATTGGTTGTTCTTCTTTTGTGTTGACGTGTGCGAGCGGACTGTCCAATCGCAATAGACTATCTTCTAATTCAAGCGGTCGACTGTTGCTGCGATGCGGCCACCACCAGGCGCGCGGCCTCCATCATGTCATTTGCGGCAATGTAGGAAATGCCGTGATTGGCCAAGACCGTATGGGCGTAACTGGCATTGTTTCCAGCCATACGGATAACGATTGGCGCCTGGCGGTTGGTCTTGCGCAGCGCCACACCCAATCCTTCAGCGATCGTGTCACAGCGCTGCATCCCGCCCCCATGCACGTTGACCAAGATAGCCTTTACCGAGGGATTCGACGTAATCAACTCTGCGCCATAGGTGACGTCCAGGCTTGACGCCGTTGTTCTAATGTCCATGAAGTTCGCTGGTTTTCCACCCGCATCAGCAATGCAATCAAGTGTCGCCAGCGACAGACCGGCGCCATTGACGACAACACCGATGTCACCATCCATCCGCTGATAATTGATATGGTGGCGTTCGGCGCCCAGCACCAACGGGTCTCCATCTTCCACCTGCGTTGCAGAACTCAAGGCAGCGAACGCCGGGTGGCGAAAAAGCGCATTGTCGTCGATACGGACTTTGGCATCGAGTGCCACGAACTTCCCATCCCACGTTATGGCCAAGGGATTGATTTCGACCTGCGTCGCATCGAGTGCGACTGCCATGCCTGCCATTTTTTCAAAGATCCGCGCAGCCTCACTGATTGCGGCATGTGGCAGTCCGATCTGTTCGGCCAGACCAGTAAAATCGCCAGTTGCGCTGCCGTTCTTGATCGTCAACGGCACACTCTTGAGGAGCCCGGGATCGGCAGCAATTCTGCGCTCGATGGCGGCGCCACCTGCCCCACTCGCCATCATGCTCAACGCGCCACGCGCTTTTTCCAGGTAAACCGCAGCATAAATTAGCTGCATGGGCGCGAATGCTTCTTCAATGAGGACCCAGCGGACCCGCTCCCCCCCGACCGGGCCACCTAGCTTCGTGAATGGAAGCGACAACAGATGATTGACGGTCGCTCCAACGCCAGATGGTGACGCTGAGAACCGCACCCCTCCGTGCGCCATGCGGTCTGTCGCATGCACTTGCGCCTTCACGACATAGCGCGAAAAGCCCAACCGTTCAGCGATCCTGGCGGCATCAGCACCGTTGTCGAATATGCGACCTTGCGGGACTGGCACACCGACACGTGCAAGCAGTTCCTTGGCCTGGAATTCGTGGAGATTCATATGTTGTCACTCCACTTCAACACACCTGCCTTCACCGCCCAATCCGTAAAACCAACCAATTGCGCATTCGACTGCCAACCGCAACGCTCGAAAGGGCTAGCACCAACCCACCCGATGCGGGAGGTGAGATGCGCGGCGAAACACGCCCGCATTGGCAAAGGTGCCCAGTTGAGGTTAGAATCGCAAACGGGTGTCATTGCTCGCATCATGGCTTGCGTGGAACCAGCTTAAGCACGAAGGCGGCCCACGGGCTGACCTGAACCACCGAATTTAAAATCTGGTATACCACGGAATTCTAATTCTCACACGCGCCTCGCAGCAGTGCAACAAAGGTAAGTAAAAACCACCTGCTGATTGCAAAAATCCGCGACGAAAGTTTTACAACGCCCAGGAACTTATGGATTTAATTTGCTTGAATTGCAATTCAGACAGTGGGCATATTCCTTCCCGGTAGGGCTATATCCAGGGTTGGACTTAAAATTGCGAATTGCATGTCAGCCCGTGTTGGCATACTGTCGACCAAATAAGGCGCTATAAAAAACGTCATTGGGTCCTTAACGTGACCCCAAAAATACCTGGATGAAGCGTTCACATGCAATGTGTCCGGTTCAAACCAGGAACTGGGGCAACTGGAAACGTTTACGGAGGAAATAGGATGACAGTTACACGTCGCAGTGGGTTCGGGCTTGGCGTGGCGGGTGCAGCCGCATTCGCGATTGCAGGCGCGATGCCAGCCGCTGCCGAATGGAAGCCGGTGAAACCGGTAGAGTTCGTCGTCATGGCGGGCCAAGGTGGTGGCGCTGACAAGCTCGCGCGCTTCATCCAGTCGATCATTGAAAAAAACAAATACGCTGAGGTTCCCTTTATCCCCATCAACAAGGGTGGCGGATCTGGTGCAGACGCGCTGCGCTACCTCAAAGATAACCAGGGCAACGACCATGTCATCATGGCGACGCTCAACTCATACTACACGACACCGCTCCGCAACCCGGGGATCGGCGTCAACATCGACGAGTTCACGCCGATTGCACGTCTCGCTGAGGACACCTTCGTTTTGTGGGTCAACTCCAACACGGACATCAAGTCGGTCGACGATTACGTCAAGGCCGTGAAGGAAAAAGGTACAGCCTGGAAGATGGGCGGCACCGGTTCTGGCCAGGAAGACAGCTTGGTTACAGCCATGCTTGAGAAGGCCTATGGAATTAAAGAAACCTACGTGCCCTTCAAGGGCGGCGGAACAGTCGCAGCCAACCTCGTAGGTGGCCACGTCGACTCCACGGTGAACAACCCATCTGAAGCCATCGGCTTCATGCAGGCCGGTAAAGTTCGCCCGCTTGCATCGCTCACCGCTAAACCGATTGAAGAGCTGAAGGACGTTCCTACCTTCAAGTCGCTTGGCAAGGACCTCGTCTACCGCATGCAGCGCTCAGTCGTTGCGCCCGGCGGGATCTCTCCTGATGTAGCCGCCTACTATGTCGGTGTGTTCCAGAAGGTGTTCGAATCCACCGAGTGGAAGGACTACTGCAAGAAAAACGCTCTGCAGTGCTCGATGCTCACCGGCGACGACCTGAAGAAATACTTCGCAGATGAGAAGGCTTCTCACGAAGCACTGCTCAAGGAGATGGGCGAGATCAAGTAAGATCTCACCAACCCATTTGGGTGCACAAATCCGGGCGGGATTGAACCCACGTCCCGCTCGGATCACAAAACCGAATTATCCAAGATAATGCTCGCAAGATGACGCCATGCCGTTGTGCATGGACGGGAGAGTTGCATGCGCAGGGCAGAATTGATCTTTGCCGCAATTTTAGCGGCGTTCTCGATCTATCTCATGTACATGGCGCAGATACCGCCGCTGCAGATCGGTTGGGTTCCCAAAAAGGGACCGGGCTCAGGCGCCGCTCCATTCTGGCTATCAGCCGGTATGTTGATTTGCGCAATCTGGATCTTCTGGCGTGGTTGGAAGGGTGCCACACCGCAAGGCAGATCAACTGAACCGTTCATGGACTCCTACACGACCAAAATGGTGGCCGTGACTGTAGGCTCGATCTTCATGATGTTCTTGGCAACGCACTTCATCGGTGCCTACGCTGCGATGTTTTTGTTTCTCCTCTTCTACGTCGGTGTTTTCGGCAAGATTCCCTGGCCAACGACGATCGCTGTTTCGATCGCCATTCCGGTATTCATTTTCTTCCTGTTTGAATCCGGCATGAAAATCTTGTTGCCAAAGGGAATGAGCGAACCGTTGTTCATCCCGCTCTACAAGATGTTCGTCTACTGATTTCGGGTAACGAGAAACTGCAACAGGCGCTGAGAATTTTCGGTCGCCAAAACCAACAAGCCCCAACAGGGACCGCGTGATCGCCATGGAACTCCTTTCGCACTTGATGGATGGATTTAGCGTCGCCTTCCAGCCGTTCAACCTCGGCATGATGGCGCTCGGTTGTTTACTCGGGTTGTTTATGGGCGCAATGCCGGGCCTTGGTTCGGTGAACGGCGTCGCCATCCTACTGCCCATTACATTTTTCGTTCCGCCGACCGCCGCCATTATCTTCCTGGCCGCCATCTATTATGGCGCCATGTATGGCGGCGCGATCTCGTCCATCATGCTGGGCATACCAGGCGCCTCAACGGCAGTTGCCACAACGTTCGATGGCCGACCAATGGCCCTGCAGGGCAAGGCTGACTTTGCCTTGGTCGCCGCAGCGGTCGCCTCGTTTGTCGGCGGCACCATTTCGGTCATCCTGTTCACGCTGTTTGCTCCACCACTCGCAGATTTTGCGCTGCGCTTTGGCCCGCAGGAAACATTTGCCCTCATGGTGTTGGCATTTGCGACGTTCGTCGGTCTGGGTGGTGACGACATTCCAAAGACGATCTTCATGATCCTCCTGGGTTTGGTGCTGGCAACCGTTGGTCTGGACAACATTTCCGGCCGACCAAGGCTTATTTTCTTCGATCTGCAAGGCTTCTACAAAGGTATATCGTTCATCGTCCTGGCCATCGGCATCTATGGCATAGGCGAGATGCTTTGGACGCTGGAGACATCACGAGGCAAAGTCGAAATTGCTTCCAACAAATTCACGTTCAAACGCCTTGGAGAGGCTTTGAAGGAGCTAAAGAGAGCGTGGAAGACAATGACGTTCTCCTCGTTCCTTGGCTACTTCGTCGGCGTACTTCCCGCAGCAGGCGCCACCCCTGCCGCTTTGATGGCATACGGCCTAGCGAAAAGCTTTTCCGACACGCCGGAAAAATACGGCAAAGGTGAAATCTCTGGCGTCGCCGCTCCCGAAGCCGCCAACAACGCGGCCTCCACCGGTTCAATGTTGCCAATGATGACGCTGGGAATTCCAGGATCACCCACGACCGCTATTTTGTTGGGTGGAATGGTGATCTGGGGCCTGACGCCCGGTCCCTTGCTGTTCATCGAACAGTCCGAGTTCGTTTGGGGTCTGACCGCATCGCTCTATGCCGCCAACTTGGTGACGCTTATGATGAACCTTGCGCTGATCCCGCTCTTCGTGTGGGTCCTGCGCATGCCGTTCATGATCCTCGCACCACTGATCTTCGTGCTATGCTTTGTTGGCTCCTTTGCTCCCGATACCCGAATGTTCGACCCCTGGCTGGTGTTGTTGTTCGGCTTCGTCGGATACGTTATGCGCAAGCTCGATTACCCATTGGCCCCGCTGGTTCTGGCCATCGTTCTAGGTCCGCTAGCAGAAGATTCTTTCCGCCAATCGTTGATATCCGACCAGGGCGATTGGACGCCGATCTTCACCCGGCCGCTATCGGGAATCGTGATGGGCTGTGCAGCGCTTCTGTTCGTCGCTCCAATGCTCAAAGGAATGTTGCGTAAAAACAAGGCTAAAGCAGCTTCAGGTGAGCAATCCTGAACGTTGCAACTTGTTTGCCCGGCATGAATGCCAGGAGCAAAATCTTGACGTGTCGGCCACCAAAAACGGCCGCACGTCAATGGGCGGGAACGCCAATTGGATCGAAATTAGCTGGGAAAGAGGGTTATAACGGAGCAATCATAGTTGAAGCTTCTCTCGCTCTGGCATACTGTATACCAGATAACCGCGAGCAGGGTGGAACCCCAGGCCGAGTAGCCGGCTAGGTTCTTGTCTGCCAGCCGCCAACTGGGGCCATGTGGAGAAGCAAGTTTCCCGTTGAGACGGAGGCCAGCATTAGATGCAGAAAACGAGCCTGAAGATTGTTCCGATCGGCGAAAGCCAATCCTTGAAAACGCGTGCCTATGAAGCCCTTAAAACCGCAATTGCTGGCATGAATATCTACGACGACAATGCCGTGTTGCGACTGGACGAACGCGACTTGTCTGCGCGTTTCGGTATTTCAAGAACGCCGCTGCGTGAAGCATTGGCACAACTTGACCAGGAGGGCCTCGTAAAAGTTGTTGCGCGCCGGGGCATCTTCATCGTGCGCAAGACGAAAGCGGAGATCCTCGACATGATCACCGCCTGGGCTGCACTTGAAAGCATGGCCGCCCGACTTGCAGCCGAAAATGCAACGCCAGAAGACATCAAGGAACTACACCAGCTGACCGACCCCTACTGCGACGTTGACCGGCACATGGGCGAATATTCCGACGCCAACATTCGCTTCCATCAGGCCATCATCCGCACGGGCGGCAACCAGTTGATCGAGCAAATCACTGATGGCCTGTTTTCACACGTGCGCGCGATCCGCAACCGCACCATTTTCGAGAAAGACCGCGCGAAAAGTTCGATAGCCGATCACAAAGAGATCGTTGCCGCCATAGAAGATCGAAACGCAGACCTCGCCGAGAAGCTTGTTCGCGAACATACGCTAAAACTGCGCAAGCATGTCGAGCAGTTCGTGGAAATTGAATGAAACCGACGCGTAATAGAACTGTAGCAAGAAACAATACGCCCGTAGGGAGAACGCAATAATGATGCCGCAAAAGTCTCATGATCAGCAGCATGAAGCCGGCACCTCCGTCGACAACTTGACCGATGGTTTTCATCTTCTTATCGACGCGCTCAAACTCAACGGCGTTAAAACGATTTATAACGTGCCGGGGATTCCCATCACCGATCTGGGCCGCTATGCGCAAGCCTCTGGCATACGTGTGCTCTCTTTCCGTCACGAGCAAAACGCAGGCTATGCAGCGTCTGCGGCCGGTTTCCTGACCAAGAAACCTGGCATCTGCATGACGGTGTCGGCCCCTGGTTTCTTGAATGGCTTAACAGCTCTTGCCAACGCGACCACCAACTGCTGGCCGATGATCCTCATTTCGGGGTCTTCGGAGCGCGAAGTCGTTGACCTGCAGCAGGGTGATTATGAGGAGATGGACCAACTCGCCATCGCCAAACCGCTGTGCAAGGCGGCCTATCGCATACTGCATGCAGAAGACATCGGCATCGGCGTTGCCCGGGCCATCCGTGCAGCATCTTCCGGTCGCCCGGGCGGTGTTTACCTGGATATACCAGGCGCTCTGCTTGGACAGGTGATGGATGCCGTAAAAGGCCAAAAAAGCCTCGTCGAAGTGATCGACCCTTCGCCAAAGCAGATCCCTTCTCCTGACGCCGTGGCGCGTGCTGCCGCCATATTGAAGGAGGCCAGGCGCCCGCTCATAATCCTTGGCAAGGGCGCCGCCTACGATCAGTGCGATGACATCATCCGCACGTTTGTTGAACGATCGGGCATTCCCTATCTGCCAATGTCGATGGCTAAGGGCCTGCTTCCCGACGACCATCCGCAATCGGCGGCCGCAGCGCGCTCCACCGTTTTGAAAGATTCCGACGTTGTCATTATGGTTGGCGCCCGTCTCAACTGGCTGTTGAGCCATGGCAAAGGCAAACAGTGGGGTGAGCCACACACGAAAAAATTCGTACAGATCGACATCGATCCCAAGGAGATGGATTCCAACGTTGAGATCGCAGCTCCCCTGGTCGGCGATATCGGTTCATGCCTGACCAAATTGCTCGACGCGATGGGAGGCGATTGGGAACAACAAAAGGGTTGGATGGAGACGGTTCACGCCAAGACTGATGCAAACATCAAGAGGATGGATGCCCAGCTTCAGAACAACTCCAATCCGATGAACTATCAGGCCGCACTGGGCGCCTTGCGCAGTGTCATCAGCGAGCGTCGCGATACGGTCCTGGTGAACGAGGGCGCCAACACGCTCGACTTCGCACGCTCGATCATCAACATGTTCAAGCCCCGCAAGCGCCTAGATGTCGGCACATGGGGCGTGATGGGAATTGGTATGGGCTCGGCCATAGCCGCGGCGGTCGAGACCGGCAATCCGGTTCTTGCTGTCGAGGGAGACAGCGCCTTCGGGTTCTGTGGCATGGAGATTGAAACCATCTGTCGCTACAATCTGCCCGTGTGCGTGGTGATCTTCAACAACAACGGCATCTATCGCGGCGACGACACCAATTGGTCGGGCGGGAGCGACCCTGCAACGACGAAGTTCGTCAAGGATTCGCGCTACGACAAGATGATGGAAGCCTTCGGTGGTGTTGGCATCTACGCGACCACGCCCGACGAACTCAAGCGTGCCGCGCTCGAAGCCATCGACAGCCGCAAACCGACCCTCATCAACGCCGTAATTGATCCCGCCGCCGGTAAGGAGAGCGGAAACATCGGCAGCCTCAATCCGCAGTCCATTGTCGCCAAGGCGCGCTATCCGCAAGCGGTTCGCAACTAGCGCACCAGACACCGCAAAAGAAAAACAGGAACGAAATCCATGAAAGCCCTCGAAGGCGTAAAAATTCTTGACTTCACGCACGTTCAGTCCGGCCCGACCTGCACACAGTTGCTCGCGTGGTTCGGCGCCGATGTGATCAAAGTGGAGCGACCCGGCGCTGGCGACGCAACGCGCAAGCAGCTTGTCGACGTTCCAAACGCTGACAGTCTCTATTTCACCATGCTCAACCATAACAAGCGTTCGATCACCATCGACACCAAGAACCCGAAAGGCAAAGAGGTTCTCGAACGGCTGATCAAGACTTGCGACGTGTTGGTTGAGAATTTCGCACCAGGCGCACTCGACCGCATGGGATTCTCCTGGGAACGCATCCAAGAACTCAATCCGCGCATGATCATGGCGTCGGTAAAAGGCTTCGGCCCTGGCAAATACGAAGATTGCAAGGTGTATGAGAACGTCGCGCAATGTGCTGGAGGCTCTGCCTCTACCACCGGCTTTCTCGATGGTTTGCCAATGGTCACCGGCGCGCAGATCGGCGATACCGGCACCGGCCTTCATCTTGCCATCGGCATCGTGACGGCATTGTACCATCGCGAAAAGTCAGGCCGCGGCCAGAAGGTGCTGGCGCCAATGCAGGACGGCGTGCTCAATCTTTGCCGCGTCAAACTCCGCGATCAGCAGCGGCTCGCTTCCGGGCCCCTCAAAGAGTACTCGCAGTATGGCGAGGGCATTGCATTCGGTGAAGCCACGCCACGCGCAGGCAACGATTCAGGCGGCGGACAACCCGGCCGCATTCTCAAGTGCAAAGGTTGGGAGACCGATCCCAACGCCTATACCTATTTCATTACGCAGGCTGCGGCTTGGGACAAGATCTGCGATCTGATCGGCGAACCCGATTGGAAGACAGCACCTGGGTACGACAAGCCGGTGCACCGTCTCGACAAACTCAACAAGATCTTCAACCGCATTGAGCAGTGGACGATGACCAAGACCAAATTCGAGGTCATGGACATCTGCAACCCGCTCGACATTCCGGTTGGGCCGATCCTTTCCATGAAGGAGATCATGGACGATGAAGGATTGCGCAAAACGGGAACCATCGTTCAGGTGGATCACCCCGAACGCGGGCCTTACTTCTCCGTGGGTTGTCCCATCAAATTGTCGGACAGCCCCGTTGAAGTGACCCGGTCACCGCTGCTTGGTGAGCACACTTCAGAGATTCTGACGCAAGTGCTTGGCTACAGCGATGATGAAGTTGCCCAACTCAAGGAAGCCGGCGCAACCGAGGTGGTCAAAAAGGCCGCCGCAGAATAAGGCCGCACAAGCGGAGCACCTGCCGGTGCTCCGTCATACGAACAAGCTAGGGATCACGCTGGCTGCACCAGCAGACCACCGAAGGAGATAACATGCGCATCGTCGTCCATGGCCAGCAGGCGTTCGGCAAAGCGGTACTCGAACGGCTTCTCGAACGTGGTGAGAACGTCGTCGCAGTTTGTTGCGCCCCCACCAAGGAAGGCAAACCCGAAGATCCGCTAGCTGAGTTCGCACGCGAAAAAGGGCTCCCCCTTCATCAACCAGCTTCCTGGAAGACACCAGAAGCGCTGGAATTGATGAAGTCATTCAACGCTGACGTGTGCATGATGGCATATGTTTTGCTGTTTGTTCCCGAGGCGGTGCGTGATGCGCCTAAATACGGAACGTTTCAGTACCATCCTTCGCTTTGCCCGTGGCACCGTGGCCCCTCTTCGATCAACTGGCCGATTGCCATGGGCAAGACCCGCACCGGCCTGTCCATTTTCTGGCCCGACGATGGTCTCGACGAGGGGCCAATCATGCTTCAAAAGACATGCGAAATCGGTCCGGACGAGACTATTGGTGATGTCTATTTCAACAAGCTCTTCCCGATGGGCGTTGACGCCATGCTTGAGGGCCTCGACCTGGTCAAGGCTGGCGTCATCATCAAGCACGACCAGCGATTGGATGACGGCTCTTACGAAAGCTGGTTCAAAAAGGATATCGCCGAGATCGATTGGTCGAAGCCTGTGTCGGAAGTCTATAACGTGATCCGTGCCGCTAACCCGGCACCGGGTGCCTGGTCACGCTACAAGGGATCCAAATTCGACATATTCGATTCCAGCAAGGTAGATGGCTCGGGTGCGCCTGGCGAAATTCTATCCATTACCGATGATGGGATTACAATTGCAGCAGGCGGAGGTGCAATTCTCGCCAAACGCGTTCGCGGGGAAGACCGCAAGAAGGTGCCCGCGGCGGATTTTGCCGCCGCGTCCGGTATGAAGGCGGGCGATAAGCTCGATGCGCCAGAGCCAAAAAAACAGGCCTGACCGCAATAAAAAACAACAAAACACCGCTGAGGTTGGAGGAACTACATGGCCGTCAAGTCCGATATTGAAATCGCCCGCGAAGCGAAAATGAACCCGATTGCCGAGGTCGCTGCCAAGGTCGACGTACCTGCAGATGCCTTGCTGAACTACGGGCCCTACAAGGCCAAGGTCTCCTATGACTTTATCGAGGCGCAGAAAGACAAAAAGGACGGCAAGCTGATCCTTGTGACGGCGATCTCGCCGACCCCGGCTGGCGAGGGCAAGACCACAACAACCGTGGGCCTTGGAGATGGTCTAAACCGCATCGGCAAAAAGGCCATGATGTGTTTGCGCGAACCCTCTTTGGGACCGTGCTTCGGCGTCAAGGGCGGCGCTGCGGGTGGCGGCTACGCCCAGGTCGTTCCCATGGAGGACATTAACCTCCACTTCACGGGCGACTTCCATGCCATCACGTCAGCACACAACCTGCTTTCTGCTCTGCTCGACAACCATATCTACTGGGGCAATGCCCTGGGTCTCGACGCACGGCGCATCGCATGGAAGCGTGTGCTGGATATGAATGATCGTGCGCTGCGCCAGATCGTCAATTCACTGGGCGGAGTGGGCAACGGCTTCCCGCGTCAAGACGGGTTCGATATCACGGTCGCCTCAGAAGTGATGGCCATCCTGTGCCTTGCCAACGACCTTGAGGACCTGGAGCGCCGGCTTGGCAATATCGTCGTCGGCCAGACCCGCGACAAGAAACTGATCCGCGCCCGTGAGTTGAAAGGCGACGGCGCCATGACCGTGTTGCTGAAGGACGCCCTGATGCCCAACATGGTTCAGACGCTGGAGAACAATCCGGTCTTCATTCACGGCGGGCCATTTGCCAACATTGCACACGGCTGCAACTCGGTGCTCGCAACCAAGACAGCACTCAAACTCGCAGATTATGTCGTTACCGAAGCAGGTTTCGGCGCCGACCTGGGAGCCGAGAAGTTTTTCGATATCAAGTGCCGCAAGGCTGGCCTGCAGCCGACTGCCGCTGTCATCGTTGCCACGGTGCGCGCGCTCAAGATGCACGGTGGCGTCGCCAAGGACGATCTCAAGGGTGAGAACGCCGCGGCGGTGGCCAAAGGTTGCGAGAACCTGAAGCGTCATATCGAGAACGTGCGTAAGTTCGGCGTCCCGCCGGTCGTTGCGATCAACCGTTTCATCACTGACTCGGATGCCGAAGTCGCCGAAGTCATGAAGGCCGCTGAAAGCATGGGAACGAAAGCCTTCACCTGCACGCACTGGTCTGACGGTGGCGCAGGCACCGAGGAGCTTGCCAAGCACGTGGTGGAAATGGCTGATTCCGGTCAGGCGAACTTCAAGCCTCTCTACAGCGACGACATGCCGTTGCGTGACAAGGTCAAGACAATCGCCACCGAGATCTATCGTGCCGCGGACATTTCTTGCGATGGCAGCATCGAAGCGCGCTTCAAGGAACTGGAAGACGCAGGCTTCGGCAAACTACCGGTGTGCATGGCCAAGACACAGTATTCGTTTTCAACCAATCCGAACCTGCGTGGGGCTCCCACGGGACACATCGTTCCGATCCGCGAATTACGGCTGTCAGCCGGTGCGGAATTCATCGTTGCAGTTACCGGTGAGATCATGACCATGCCGGGACTGCCGCGTGTGCCCTCTGCCGACTCGATCCATCTGAAAGATGGTCTTATCCAGGGCCTGTTCTGATATTGGCTCTGGTGTACTTCTCCCGCAACGACGCAAAGGCCCTGCTTTCGCAGGGCCTTTGTTTTTGGGCCTCATAAGAGCGCCGTGCGCAATATCGGAACCAATTCTGTTGCTAAAGCCCGCCCTGCGGGTCGTGCCCTCGTGAGAAAGGCGGGCTAGAGCGCATTCCGATCCAATGGAATAGGATCAGCGCTCTAGTTTCTTGTTTGGTCGCATTTTCTTTGACGAACTGCTGCACACTTCGGCTAAACATGCTCCTTCATTTGACTGGAGCATGTTTTTCACGCCGAACCGCTGCACACTTCGGCTAAACATGCTCCTTCATTTGACTGGAGCATGTTTTTCACGCCGAACCGCTGCACACTTCGGCTAAACATGCTCCTTCATTTGACTGGAGCATGTTTTTCACGCTGAACCGCGTTACACTTCAGCTAAACATGCTCTAACCGCGTTGCTGTTCCTGCTGTTCTTTTCGCATGACATTCCCGTTGTCATGCTGTTGCAAGAGTTGCGTCGTGCCCTCGCCAACCTCGCTGGCCGTGGTTGCAACTTTTGCTGCCGCGGCCGCCGCTTCCGCCTTGGCCACTAGAACACGTTGACGCCGTGCCTCAGCCATGCGGCTGGCATAGCGTTGCAGAAGTTGGGGATGACCGACGACGCGCTTGCTGAACTTGAAGCCGCGCACCATCGCCGCCTGTGCCCGCGATACATCGTCAACTTCGTCGGAATAGGCAAAGACCAAGGCAAGCCTCAGGCTCTCCATGCCCATCTTCGATGCACCGTGAACGCGCTTTACGGCACTCATCCAGATCGGACTGAGAAGCAGTGAAAGTACGATAACCGAGATGGCGAGTTTGTATCCTGCCGCATCCAGGACGCCATTCGCCAAACCGACCGCAGCCAACACGAATGAGAACTCCCCGATCTGGCCGATGATCAACCCGGCCTGATAGGCATCCGTCCAACTGCACCCCACCAGTCGCAGAATAGCGATATTTGCCAGCGACTTGACGATCAGGACGCCAACGACGAAAAGGCCGACGAGAACGAGGTTGGATAAGATAAAATCGACATCCAGCAGCAGGCCGATTGCCACAAAGAACAGCACCATCAGCACACCCTGAATGGGCTCCATGGCGTCGATCGCTTCGGTGCGGAGCGTGGTCTTGCCCACCAGTAGTCCGGCAAGGAAGGCGCCGTAGGCAGGTGAAAATCCAAGCACGCCAGACAAGGTTGCCGCCGAGCAGCACACCGCAAGAGCAGTCAGCGTGACCATCTCCACGCGGCCCATAATGTGGACTTCGCCGGGAAAGTGCAGTTTGCCGCGCGGACCGAGTACGCCGATGAAGACTGCAAGGCCACCTACTGCCAGCACCACAGTCACCAAGGTCGAAGGTTCAAAGCTGATGCCACTACCCCATGAATTGGCCAGGATGAGCATCGGCACGATGGCAATATCCTGGGCAATCATGACGGCAACCACGATACGGCCAAGTTCGCTTCTGAGTTCGCCTATATCTTCAAGTATCTTGAGCGCGACCGCAGTCGAAGACATTGTGACGACAAAGGCCAGCAATAAAGCCTGTTGCATGGTCCAATCCAGGACACTGGCAAATATCAGCATCGTGCCGATTGCCAGCAACAGTTGTCCCAGCACCGTCAATGCGGCCGGCTTCAGATCGGCGATGAATGCCTTTAGCGATATCTCCATGCCCACCAGGAACAGCAGAAACACCACGCCGATTTCAGCGACAAGCGGTACAGCTTCAACGCGTGGAACAAATCCAAGTACTGCCGGCCCAAGCACAACGCCGGCTAGGATGTAGCCGACCAGCGGCGGCTGCTTCAGCCGAACCATGACCATGCCCATCGTCACGGCCGCCAATGTGAGAATTGCTATGGCCAGGAGATGTGGTAGCTGCTCTTCCATCCCGCTGGTTCCCCCTCCTTGATGCGAGCGTATTGCCGGCAAAACATATACACCCCAGGCTTGGTAGTTTAGAACGGGTCAGCCCTGGTTTGTATCAAATCTGCTTTCGATCTACAGCGGCACGCACAATAGCCAGGTTCCCAGGTGTGAGGCCTCGCGCACAACGATTACGCATCACCGGTCCCTCACCGGTCCGCCGCCAAAGTCCTGTAAGCTGCTTCGCAGTCTACCTGCATCTGCGCCACAAGTTCCTCTGGGCTGTTGAACCGACGGTCTGCGCGGATGAATTCGACAAACGATACTTCCAGTGTTCGGCCATAGAGGTCACCGTCGAAATCCAGCAGAAAGATTTCAAGCAATACGCCGCCGTCATCGAATGTCGGTCGCGTGCCCAGATAGGCAACACCCATGTGCCGACCTTGTGTTGCAGCCGGGGTGTCGCCACCCGCTGTAGAAACAATATCACTCAAAGGTGAACTGGCGGTTTGTCCGTCCGCAATTTCAACCCACACGGCATAGATGCCGTGCGCCAAGGCGGTACCTGGTTGCAAAGCGATATTGGCAGTGGGAAATCCAAGCCCCGTGCCACGCTTGGCGCCACCCACAACACGCCCGCGAACGCGCCAAGGCTCGCCAAGATCGACAGCCGCCCCGCGAACATCTCCTTGCGCCAGCTTCAGCCGCACGCCTGTGGATGAGAAAACCTCGCCATCTTCGGCAACCGGGCTTACCACTGACACCCCAAAGCCGAGATCCTGTCCCGCCACCTTCATCGTCTCAGGCGTACCTGCGCGCCCTTTGCCGAAAAAGAAATCATAACCGATAACGATGTGGCGCGGAGCCAACCGCGCGACAAGTACGTCCTCGATAAACTGGTTTGCCGATAGCGACGCAAACGCGCGGTCGAACTTCAGCACGACAACCACATCGATACCGAACTGCGCAAGGCGCTTCAGTTTCAACGGTAACGGCGTCAGGTGAAAGTGCGGCTCGTTGGGCTGGAACAATTCGCGCGGATGCGGCTCAAAAACGATCACGCCAGCAGGTGCGCCAAGCGTTCTGGCCTTGGCACACACCTTTGCAATCAGCGCCTGGTGACCTTTGTGCACACCGTCGAAATTGCCGATTGCCAGAACACCGCCCTTGACCTCGTCTGGTGCAGCCTCGTTCCCGGTAACAACCAGCATTTGCCCCCCATTGTCTTCACGACATCGCTTCATCCGACATCGTTTAACATTCGCGGCCGTAAAGGAGGAACCGGAAAAAAGCCGGATGGGGATGGCAAGCGAAACCATCCCCATCGAAAAATGCCAGTGTCTGGACCCTAGTGTGGCGTCGCGCCTTAGTTGACCGACGTTGCGGCCCACGCGGAGTCAACTAAGGCGCGTTGAATGCCACACTAAGTTCATGATTTTGCTAGTGGCCTTCATGTCGCGCCAAAATCATATGCGGTTGCGGCCATGTTTCGATTTTGGCGCGACAGGCCACTAGGGCAGTGAGCTAGGGACCGTTGACGCCCCCTTGGGCAAATAGGTGCGATGAAGCGGGTTGCAAAGAATGCGACGCTTTATGCACCGCGCGAGGGCACCATCAGCATGGCTTCGCCAACCACCACCGGCTTTCCGTCGACGGCACAAATGCATTCGAACTTCGCCCGCTTTTTCTCCGGGACCAGTTCCGTCACCTTCACGGTTGTCACCACCGTGTCGCCGATCTTGACGGGCGCTTTGAACGCAAGCGTCTGCGACATGTAGATCGCGCCGGGCCCCGGCATCTGCATTCCGAAAACCGCCGAGATGTAGGCGGCTGACAGCATGCCGTGAGCGATGCGCTCCTTGAATATGGTTTTTGCCGCATAGTCGGCATCCATGTGAACCGGATTGCGGTCGCCAGAAAGCTCAGCAAATGTGGTGATGATATCTTCGGTCACGGTGTTGGATTGCGACGCTTCCATGCCGACGGAAAGATCTTCAATACAATAGCTATTCTGTGTCGACATGGCCTGATCCTCTTATGTCTGGTTTGTTGCTCTGCCTGGAAAGCCGCAGCACCGGGCGTCTTATGCCAATTGCGATCGGCCAGCACCCCAAGGCAGCTTGAAAGACGGAGGTCACACTAGCCGTGCCCCCCTGCCCCCGCAACGTTAATGTTGCACCGCAGCGTAGGCAATTCGATCGAGCAGGCGAAGCCTGGGCGTCACATCATGGTGCAACGCCCACTTGTTATTTTGTTGCACAACACCTGTGCGGCTCCTATAAGTCACGCCATTCCCCTTATTTTCGTCCTTTCGTCAAGGCCCCTGCCCGCCCGTCGCGGCCGGGGAACAGGAGAAAAGCATATGAGCGACCGTAAACCATTGATGCCGAAGGCCACGGCTGTCTGGCTGGTCGACAATACGTCGCTGACATTTAATCAGATTGCAGAATTCTGCGACCTGCACGTCTTGGAGGTCAAAGGCATTGCCGACGGTGATGTGGCGCAGGGTATTCGTGGCCTGGACCCAATAAGCCGGGGGCAAATCACCCGGGCGGAAATCGAGCGTGGGGAAAAGGATTCCTCCCACAAACTTCGTGTCGCCGAAGCCGGGGTGAAAATTCCAGAGGTTCGCCGCAAACGTTATACGCCGGTTTCCCTTCGCCAAGAGAAGCCTAATGCGGTCCTTTGGCTGCTGCGCAACCATCCCGAGTTGAAAGACAGCCAGATTATTCGGCTAATCGGCACAACCAAGCAGACAATCGGTCAGATCCGGGACCGTTCGCATTGGAACTCGCCGAATCTGCAGCCCAATGATCCCGTTACTCTTGGCATTTGCACCCAGGTGGACCTGGATGCGGAGGTGAAAAAAGCGGCCCGCAGGCTCGAACGCGAGCGCAAACTTTCTGGTGAGCCGGAAGAAAAGAGCGAAAGCCTATTGCCGACGGAACAGACCACTGCGGCGATGCCAACTGCGGAAATTCTTTCGCGAGAAACCCACCAGCACACCGAGAGTGAGGCTGAAGAAGAAGCTCGCGTGTTTGCGCGCCTCAAGCAGATGTCGGGACCAAAAGACGACGACAACGAAGACGACGAGGGCGCACAAACTGAACCTGCAACCGCCAGCGATGCTGTGGACGCTCTTTCGCAAGACACTGACGTTACCGAAGAGCCCACCGATGAATCTGGTGGTGTGGAAACTGGCGCGGTGCAACAGTCTGACGATGAGACCGGCGAAGAAAAAGAGGGAACGGATACGTCTGCGTCTGAAACTTCAACAGCCGATACCGACCCTGAAAAACGGGAGGGTTGAAACGGACTTTTCTCTGGCAGTTGCGCCCTTCGCCAGCGTCCGCGATCGCACCTTGAACCGCAATTCTTCAGGGGCGACAAATTGTTATTGTAGAGCCCGCCAACATCTCAATGAACTGTGCGCGGGCTCTATGCGTTCAAGCCCTATTCGTTGGGCTCAGGCGGCGCCACGCGTCCACTAAGTGCAAGACGACCGCCATCGGCCCAGACCGTCGTTCCCGTGAGATAGCTTGCTTCCTTACTGGCAAGCCAGGCAATCACTGAGGCCACCTCGGCAGGAGAACCAAAGCGCCCCAGCGGTGTCTGGCTCAGCGCCTGTTTGCGCGCAGCTTCGTCGGAAAAGACCTCCGCAACCATATCCGTCTCGATCGCACCGGGCCCAACCGCATTGACGCGAATGCCATAGGGGGCAAGCGCAACTGCCATCGACCGCGTGAGTTGTTCAAGTCCACCCTTGGACACCGCGTAGGCCGTGTGCTCGGGCAGGCCGAAGCGCGAGTTTATGGATGTAACGTTGATGATCGCGCCTGGCGCGCAGTTCTCATCGGCCTGGCACTGGCGCACCATCTGCTTGGCGACCGCCTGGGATATAAGAAAAGCGCCCTTGATATTGGTTCGCAGTACGCGATCGAATTCTGCTTCCTCCAGTTCGAGGAAGGAAACGTTGTCGAGCGTGCCAGCGTTGTTGACAAGAATGTCAACCTTGCCGAAGGCATCGCGCGCCGAGGCGATCAGATTGTATACGCCAAGCCGCTCTGACACATCGGTATGGAAGTAGGTCGCTTCGCTTCCCGAGGCCTTCAAAGCGGCAACCACTGCATTGCCTTCCTTGTCCTTGACGTCGGCCACCACGACTTTGGCACCTTCTTTGGCAAGGCGCTCGACTGTGGCACGGCCAATGCCTTGTGCACCACCGGTTACGATGGCAACTTTTTTGGCAAGTAGCATGCCTGTCCTCGTTCAATAGATTGCAATTGATCCACCAGACCCCATGAGGCGCAATTGACTGATTGCGCGCAGGGCCAGGATGGGCGGCAACACTAAGCCGAGTTCATTCGAAATGAAACCTTTCGCGTTATGGTGCAGCAACGCTGCGTCGATGCAAGGATGATCCCAATTAAAAAGACGCACCCAACGCCATAGGAGTTGGATGCGTCTGATACAGGTCAGCGGTCAAATCGGGCTTGAATACCTAGAGCGCTTTTCGATCCCATGGAATCGGATCGACGCTCTAGCTTCTTGTTTGGTCGCATTTTCTGCGACGAACCGGTATCCACTTCCTCGGAAAATGCTCTAGATCGCGTTCACTTTTCACGGAATCACGAACGCGATCTATTTTCTTTTATTTTGAGCATGTTCTTCGCGCCGAACCGCGTACACTTCGGCTGAACATGCTCTAGCGGACTGCTTCCTATCCAGCCTGCTGAGCCTTTTCGGCCAGTCCCCGCGATTGCATGACGGCGATAATCTCATCCATGATCGCTGGATCATCGATCGTCGCCGGCATCTTCCAGCTTTCGCCATCGGCAATTGCCCGCATTGTTCCGCGCAATATCTTGCCTGAACGCGTCTTTGGTAAACGCTTCGTGATCATCACATTCTTGAACGCTGCCACCGGACCGATGACGTTACGTACGAGCTTCACCACTTCAGATTCGATTTCGCTAGCATCGCGCTCGACACCTGCATTGAGGACGATGAATCCGGCCGGCATCTGGCCTTTCATCTGGTCAGCAACACCAATCACAGCACATTCTGCAACATCGGGATGTTGTGCGACGACCTCTTCCATCTGCCCTGTGGACAGGCGATGGCCAGCGACATTTATGACGTCATCTGTGCGCGCCATCACGTAGACATAGCCGTCCTCGTCCTTATAGCCCGCATCGGACGTGGAATAGTACCCCGCATAGTCGGTGAGATAACTTGAGCGCATGCGCTCGTCGTTGTTCCAAAGCGTGGGCAGACAACCCGGCGGCATCGGCAGCTTGATGGCGAGCGTGCCGTTCTGGTTGGCGCCGAGAAGATGCCCCTTCTCGTCGAGCACATCGACCTCGTAACCAGGCATCGGCACAGTCGGCGAACCATATTTTACGGGCAAGACGCCTAAGCCCACCGGATTACCTGCAACGGCCCAACCGGTTTCGGTCTGCCACCAATGATCGATAACCGGCACTTTGAGGTGATCTTCTGCCCACTTGATGGTTTCAGGGTCGGCCCGTTCACCGGCAAGGAACAGTGTTCTCATGCTCGACATGTCGTACTTGTCAATAAGCTCGCCTTTTGGGTCTTCCTTCTTGATGGCGCGAAACGCAGTGGGCGCGGTGAACAGAGCGGAAATTTTATACTCCGATATCATCCGCCAGAACGCACCGGCATCAGGCGTACCCACAGGCTTGCCTTCATAAACGACCGTGGTCGCTCCATGCAGCAGGGGCGCATAGCAAATGTAGGAATGCCCAACCACCCAGCCAACGTCAGATGCTGCCCAGAACACTTCACCCGGCTTGATGCCGTAGAGATTGGGCATCGTCCAGGCCAGTGCCACCATATGCCCGCCGTTGTCGCGCACCACGCCCTTCGGCGCCCCCGTGGTGCCTGACGTGTAGAGGATATAAAGCGGATCGGTGGCCGCAACCGGCACGCAGCCAGACTTCCGGCCTTCGGCTTTTGCCTTGGCCACGGCCTCGGCCCAGTCGTGGTCGCGACCGGCAATCATACTCGCTTCTGCCTGAGGACGCTGGAGTATCAAACAAGCCGACGGCTTGTGTTCGGAAAGCTCGATTGCTTTGTCCAAAAGCGGCTTGTAGGGAATGACGCGTGCTGTCTCGATACCACATGATGCCGCCATCACGGCCACCGGCTTGGCGTCGTTGATGCGTGTCGCCAGCTCGCTCGCGGCAAAGCCACCGAAAACAACCGAATGCACTGCACCGATGCGGGCACAAGCCTGCATCGCAATGACCGCTTCGGCAATCATCGGCATATAGATGATCACCCGGTCGCCCTTGCCCACGCCCAAGTCGGTCAGCACTGCGGCAATCGTTGCCACTTCATCGGTCAGTTCCGAATAGGTGTAGGTCTTTTTCGTGCCGGTGACGGGGCTGTCGTATATCAATGCGGCCTGGTCGCCGCGGCCAGCCTCCACATGCCTGTCCAGGCAATTGTAGGCCGTATTGCACTCAGCACCGGCAAACCATCTACCATAATGACCGGAATAAGGATCGATGACCTTGTCCCATAACTTGTACCAACTGATATCCTTGGCAACCTCAGCCCAAAAGGCCTCCGGATCGTTCTGCCAACTGGCGTAGACTTCGGCGTAGCGGCTCATCGTGGCGTCCTCCAGACATCGCAACATTTATAATTTTGATTACCTCTACTCAGCACCCCCCGCACCGAGTACGCAATAGCTTCAGCATAGGAGTTTCGG
>JACKJH010000003.1 GCA_020638055.1 Hyphomicrobiaceae bacterium
GACGTATTTCAGCTTTGTGACCTTGCCATCGGCTCCGTCGAAGCCCGTCGTTGAAATCTGGTATTCGGTGGTGGCGCCTTCCTGCTGGCTTGAAGAAATGCGCAGCTTCATTGGCCAATGCGGCCAGCTCATCGCCTTGTTCTCCTTAACCGGCGGTTTGGGCATGATTTCAAGCTGCGTTACGGATTTTGCACCCTGGCGGATCGACGTGCCGATGCAGTCAGATCCGGTGTCGCCACCGCCGATCACGATGACATGCTTGTCCTTGGCACTGATTTCATGCGTGCCCTGCGAGAGCTTTTCGCCAGAGACGCGACGGTTCTGCTGCGGCAGGAAATCCATGGCGTAGTGGATGCCATCGAGGCTGCGACCGGGTGCTGCGGCAAAGAAGTCGAACGGTTTTTCAGAACCGCAGGTGAGCAGAATTGCGTCGTGCCTGTCTTCCAGCTCAGCGACCTTGATGTCCTTGCCAATGTGCGCGTTGCAATGGAACAGGACGCCTTCGGCTTCCATCTGTTTGACACGGCGCTCGATGATGGATTTTTCCAGCTTGAAATCGGGAATGCCGTAGACCAGCAAACCGCCAGGACGCGCATTCTTTTCGTAAAGATGTACGTCGTGCCCGGCACGCGCCAGTTGTTGAGCGGCTGCAAGACCGGCAGGGCCCGAGCCAACCACGCCAATTGATCTGCCCGTTTTGACTTTTGCGATCTGCGGCTTGACGCGACCGTCTTGGAACGCGCGATCGGCAATTGCGCATTCCAAGGTTTTGATCGCGACCGGGCTGTCGTCGATGTTGAGGGTGCAGGCGGCTTCACACGGAGCTGGGCAGATGCGGCCCGTCACCTCGGGAAAGTTGTTGGTTGACGACAGGTTCTGATAAGCGGTCACGTAATCGTCGTGATAGACGAGGTCGTTCCAGTCGGGGATCTGGTTGTTCACCGGACATCCGCTATGGCAATAGGGAATGCCGCAATCCATGCATCGCGCAGCCTGGGTCTTTGTGGCGGCCTCGCTCAAAGGTTCGACAAATTCTTGCCAGTTCTTGACGCGCTCTTCGACCGGCGCGTACTTGCGCTCTGCGCGTTCGAATTCAAGAAAACCGGTTGGCTTACCCATTTCGTTCCGTTCCGTTCATCTCAAATTTTAAGCTTCTTGTGGCGCCTGACAGAGACTTACGCCTTCTCCCGCGTCACTCCGATTTCCAGAACACCCAGACCCGTGGTGTCGGCTTCCTGAGCCTTGGCCAACTCCGATAGGGCGCGGCGGTACTCGACCGGCATGACCTTCTTGAACTTCGGCAGCCAGGCCGACCAGTCAGCAAGGATTGTCTGCGCCTTTTTTGAATCGGTGTAGTGGGCATGCCGCGTAATAAGCGCATGCAGGCGTTCAGCGTCCTGATGTGTCATGTCCGACATGACATCCACAAGGCCATGGCTTTCCAGATCGCCATTTTGCCCCATCAGTTTTTCCATCATCTGTTCTTCAGCCGTAACTGGTTCCAGGTCGACCATCGCCATGTTGCACTTCTTTTCAAAGTCGCCGGCCTCATCCAGGACATAGGCAACACCGCCGGACATGCCGGCTGCAAAGTTGCGCCCCGTTGGACCAAGCACCACGACAACGCCGCCGGTCATGTATTCGCAACCGTGGTCGCCCGTCCCTTCGATAACGGCAAACGCGCCCGAGTTGCGAACCCCAAACCGCTCGCCGGCATAACCACGGAAATAACACTCACCAGCAACCGCACCATAGAGCACGGTATTCCCCACGATCATGCTCTGCTCAGGCACGATAAGGGATTTGGGGTCAGGTCGTACGATGAGCTTACCGCCAGAAAGCCCCTTGCCCACATAGTCGTTGGCTTCGCCGACAAGATCGAGCGTGACACCTGCCGCGACCCAGGCGCCGAAGCTCTGGCCGGCGACCCCGGTGAAATTGATCCAGATGGTATCTTCGGGCAAACCGGCGTGACCGTACTTCTTCGCCACCCTGCCTGACAGCATCGTGCCGGCGGACCTGTCGATGTTCTGGATCGGCAGATCGTGTTTTACGGGCGTGCGGTTTTCCAGCGCTGGTTGAGCCAGTTCGATCAACCGGTTATCGAGTATCTTGTCGAGGCCGTGATCCTGCGCCTCGCAGTGATAAACAGCCACACCCTCTGGGACGCGCGGCTTGTAAAAGAGCTTGGTGAAATCAAGCCCCTTGGCCTTCCAGTGGCGGATGGCGCGGTCCTTGTCGAGCATACCGGTTTTGCCGATCATTTCATCGAACGAACGGAAGCCCATGGCTGCCATCAGTTCGCGCACTTCTTCGGCGACATAAAAGAAGTAGTTGATGACGTGTTCGGGCTGACCGGTGAACTTCTTGCGCAGACGCTCGTCCTGCGTGGCGACGCCGACAGGACACGTATTGAGATGGCACTTGCGCATCATGATGCAGCCAGCGGCAATGAGCGGGGCCGTTGAAAAGCCGAACTCATCCGCGCCTAGCAGTGCGCCGACAACGACATCGCGACCGGTTCTCAGGCCACCGTCGACTTGCACGGCAATGCGGCCGCGCAAGCGGTTGACCACCAGCGTCTGATGCGTTTCGGCAATGCCGATTTCCCATGGGCTACCGGCGTGCTTGATCGACGTCAGCGGGGATGCACCCGTGCCGCCTTCAAAACCCGAAATCGTGACGTGGTCGGCGCGTGCCTTGGCGACGCCTGCCGCGACCGTACCAACGCCCACTTCCGACACGAGCTTGACGGAAATGGCGCTCGTCGGACTGGTGTTTTTCAAATCGAAGATGAGCTGGGCAAGATCCTCGATCGAATAGATGTCGTGGTGCGGCGGCGGTGAGATTAATCCAACACCAGGCGTTGAGTGACGCACTTTCGCGATTGTCGCATCAACCTTGTGGCCGGGAAGCTGGCCACCTTCACCGGGCTTGGCGCCTTGTGCCATCTTGATCTGGATCATGTCGGAATTGACCAGATATTCGGTGGTGACGCCAAAGCGACCCGAGGCGACCTGCTTGATTGCCGAGCGCATGGTGTCGCCGTTGGGCAAAGGCTTGAAGCGATCGGGCTCCTCGCCGCCTTCGCCGGTGTTTGATTTGCCACCGATCCGGTTCATGGCGATGGCCAGGGTAGTGTGGGCTTCGCGAGAAATTGAGCCGAAACTCATCGCGCCCGTGGCGAAGCGCTTTACAATCTGAGAAGCCGGTTCGACTTCTTCGAGAGGGACCGGAGTGCGGCCCATTTCCTCTGCGCCCTTGATGCGGAAGAGGCCGCGCATCGTCATGAGCTGTTCGGACTGATCGTTCACTTGCTTGGCAAAGGCGCGATATTTTTCCGGCAGGTTGCCACGTACGGCATGCTGCAGATCAGCGACAACGTTCGGCCGCCAGACATGCGATTCACCGCGTATGCGGTAGGCATATTCACCACCAACGTCGAGTGCGTGCCGCAGCACCGGCGCCTCGGAGAATGCCAGTCGATGCCGCTCGCACGTTTCGGTGGCGATTTCGCGCAGCCCCACACCTTCGATCTGGGTGTGCGTACCAGTGAAATAGCGATCCACGAATTTTGACTTCAGCCCGACGGCATCAAAGATCTGCGCGCCGCAGTAGGATTGATAGGTCGAGATGCCCATCTTGGCCATCACCTTGAGGATGGCCTTGCCGATGGCCTTGATGTAGCGCGTCTTGACTTCATCAACCGTCAGGTCCTCGTCCAGGTCTGGCAGCATTGCCTCAAGAGTCTGGAATGCGAGGTAAGGGTTGATAGCTTCCGCGCCATAGCCGGCAAGAGTGCAGAACTGATGAACTTCATGCGCTTCGCCGGTCTCGACGACAAGCCCGACCGACGTCCTCAGGCCCTGACGGATCAAGTGGTGATGCACCGCGGAGGTCGCCAGCAGGGATGGAATCGGCACGCGATCAGGACCCGTGGCACGGTCTGACAGGATGACGATGTTATAGGCGCCCGAGCGCACGGCTTCCTCGGCCTCTGCGCAGATGACGTCGAGCGCCGTCACCATGCCGGCAGTGTCTTGCTTGCAGTCGAACGTCATGTCGATGGTGATCGACGAGAAGTTGTTGTCAGGCACCTCGCCGATCTGGCGGATGCGCTCCAGATCCTCGTTGGTCAGGATCGGTTGGTAAACTTCAAGGCGCTTATGCTTGGACGTGCCCTCAAGGTCGAGCAGGTTCGGGCGCGGACCGATGAACGACACCAGACTCATGACGAGTTCTTCGCGAATCGAATCGATCGGCGGGTTGGTAACCTGCGCAAAGTTCTGCTTGAAGTAGGTGTGCAGAAGTTTGGGTCGTGACGAGAGTGCGGAAATGGGCGTGTCAGTGCCCATGGAGCCAATGGCTTCCTGTCCGGTGGCGGCCATCGGCGTCATCAGGAACTTGATGCTTTCCTGCGTGTAACCGAAGGTCTGCTGCAGGTCGAGCAGGCTTGCAGTTGACGCCAATGCAGATGGGCGGCGCTTGGACAGCGGCAGATCCGACACCAGGATTTGCGTCCTTTTCAGCCATGCCTCATAGGGGTGGCTGGCAGCGATGTCTGCTTTGAGTTCCTCATCGGAAATGATGCAGCCCTTTTCCAAGTCGATCAGCAACATCTTGCCCGGCTGAAGGCGCCATTTTTTGACGATGTTTTCTTCCTTAACCGGAAGCACACCCGATTCCGACGACATGATAACAACGTCGTCCTTGGTAACGAGGTAGCGTGCGGGGCGCAGCCCATTCCGGTCGAGCGTAGCGCCAATCTGGCGTCCGTCAGTGAAGGCCATTGCAGCAGGGCCGTCCCACGGCTCCATCAATGCGGCGTGGTATTCGTAGAACGCGCGGCGCTTGGCATCCATCAAGGGGTTGCCGGCCCAGGCCTCGGGGATCAGCACCATGGCGGCATGAGACAGCGAGTAGCCGCCCAGCACCAGGAATTCAAGTGCGTTGTCGAAGCACGCGGTATCAGATTGCCCTTCGTAGGAAATCGGCCAGAGCTTGGATATGTCGTCGCCAAACAGCGGAGTTGCGACGGACGCCTGGCGCGCTGCCATCCAGTTGACGTTGCCGCGCAGCGTGTTGATCTCGCCGTTGTGCGCAACCATGCGATACGGATGAGCGAGCTTCCATGATGGAAACGTGTTGGTCGAAAAGCGCTGGTGCACGAGCGCCATCGCCGAAGTGAAGCGCGAGTCCGACATGTCACGATAGTAGGACTTCACCTGGTAGGACATGAACATGCCCTTGTAGACCAGTGTGCGCGTCGATAACGATACGCAGTAATGGCCTATGTCGCGCCCCTTGGACGCCGCCTGGATGGCGTTTGAGACCAGTTTGCGGACAAGGTAGAGCTTTCTTTCAAAAGCATCCTGGTCGCCTTCCAGGCTGCCACGGCCGATGAACACCTGGCGATGTAGTGGCTCGGTGGCAATGACCATTTGCGAAAGCGAACGGTTGTCAACGGGCACGGACCGCCAGCCCAGTAGATTGAGGCCCTGTTCGCGGATGATGCGCGTCCAAACCTTTTCGCAGTAGGACCGAAGCCGCTCATCATTCGGCATGAAGACGTGGCCCACCGCGTAGTTGCCGGGCTCCGGCAGTGAAAAGCCCTGCACCTGACATTCTTGCGCAAGGAAGGTATGCGGGATCTGCACCATGATGCCCGCGCCGTCACCGGCCTTGGGATCAGCACCCACGGCACCGCGGTGTTCGAGATTTTCCAGGATCTGAAGCGCATCCTCGACGATCTTGTGGGAACGTCGTCCCTTCATGTCGGCAATGAAGCCAACGCCGCAAGCGTCGCGATTGAGCGCCGGGTCAAACAGACCTTGCTTGCCAGGCAGCACGTCTTCAGCGCTCAGCGGCATTGCAGGGGCATTGTTCACGGTATCGAGCACTCTGCTGGAAGTCATTAGTAAGTCCTTGGATTGCCGGTTCGGCGCCGTGTCGTTTTCTAATCGGGGCGTTTCAGGTTGTTTCGGTTCGGATCATCGGGCGTTTGATGGGTGCGCGCAAGTGACAGACGCCCTCAGGCCGGTTACTGCTGAAAACAGGGTATGTGGCGTTTTCGAAAGCAGCCCGCGAGATTTGAGTGAAATGTCAAATTAACGCGTCCTGTTCGGGCTTGCCTGGTAGCCAGCCAAAGCGCCGGTTTCTGCGTTCGCGTGTGGACAGGTAGCTGGCGCAAATTGCCGGCAAGCGATGCGATGGTCTGCCGCCCTTTTGCGTTCATTTGAGCGGGGTGGATCGACACGCGCTTTGCCTCCAGGTTCACACGCTTGAAAATGCATTCATGCGGACCGCACGAGGCTCCAACCAAGCCACCGCAATTGTTATGGCAAGGGTACAAAAAGCTGAAGTCTCGGCGAATTGGCCACCAATAAGGTCAGCAATGCTGTCCTTTTGTTGCGAACATGGCAGATTTCCATCGGTGACACAAGGCCCCAAGTCGATGCTGGGTGAGTAGAGCGCCGTGCGACATATCGGAACCAATTCTGCTTCTCAATCGACGCGACTTAGCGGCCGCCGATTGGAAAGCGTAAGGGCCGGGCGAATTTGGCCCATTTTCTTTGCTGTCCGACTTGATCGTAACACCGCTACGCCCGGCGCCAGCCGGCTTGATCTTGGCCCAAATTCGCCGCAGCAGAATTGATCCCGATATAACGCACGACGCTCTGCGCATATGCTGAGAGATAAAAAAACGCATGAAAAAAGGGCGGATGCCGTCGCGGCATCCGCCCTCGCATCACCGTCCGGGGGGGAAGGGCGGTGACACCCTTGCGGTGGGCAAAATAAGCCCTGCCGCCGGCTCACCGGGTGCAAGGGGGGGCACCCGGGAGGTTTGTTACATCATTCGGCAGCCTCGATCTGGCGAGGCTGGTCATTTCCAATCGGAACTGACCGTGGCTTCATCCGCTCGGGAATGTTGCGCACAAGGTCGACGTGCAGCAGCCCGTCCTTGAGGTCGGCGCCTGTAACTTCGACATAGTCGGCCAGTTGGAACCGGCGTTCAAAAGAACGTGCCGCGATACCGCGATGCAGGAATTGCCGTTCCTTGTCATCGGCAGCTTTATCGCCGCGAACGGTCATGGACTGTTCCTTGACCTCGATCTTGATCTCGTCGTTTCCAAAGCCCGCCACAGCCATGGTTATTCGGTATTCGTTATCGCCGAGCCGTTCGATGTTGTAGGGCGGGTAGGCGCCCTCATCGACACTGCCCATGTTGTCGAGCAACTGCGCGAAACGGTCAAAGCCGATGGTCGAGCGATAAAGTGGGGCAAAATCAAAGTGTCGCATCACATATCCTCCGTGTTTGAGCGACATGCGGATCGCCTGCCGGCCGCCATCTGGCGGAAATTGGCCAAGCGTTCGTCAAGTCAGCACCGCCTCGAATGAGCCCGGCGCTGCAGTTGATTTAGGTCGCGGAGATTTTGGTTCAAGAGGAGCAAACAGCGCATCTTGCAAATCGCCCATTTGGGCCCTTCACAAACCTGGGAAGCCCCAATGCAGCCACAATTAAGCATCTGAAAGAGCATAAGTTTTCACAATAATTGATGGTTTCGGTTCATCTTGCGTTCATCTCCCCGGCGACAGCGTAGCCAAGTGGGCTGGAGGCGGCTCATTGGTGCAAACGTTCGCAAAGAGGTGCTGTTATGAACGGGTTGATCTTGCCGTTCGTTAAGCCGCGCGGCTGGCTTGCCGTGTCGGTTCTAACCGCTGTGGCTCTATCGGTTGCCGTAGCGCCACGTATCGCCAAGGCTGCGGATCTCGATTATCCGCCATACGGTTCGACGAAGGATGATTATCGCGAGCCTCCGCCGCGTTTCGATCGTGGGGCTCGTTACGAAGGTGGGTGCGCTCCCGGGGAAATTATTAGAGACGATCTGCGGGCGCGCGGCTGGCGCGATTTTCATGACGCGGAGCGGCGCGGCGATGTTGTGGTGATGGATGCGCGCCGTGGTTCCGGTCGGCTCTTCCGGTTGCGTATCGATCGGTGCACGGGCGAGGTTCTTGCTGCCCACCGGATTCGCCCGTTAAGGCGCGCCTACCTGCGCGAATTCCACTTCCGTGACTGGGATCGCGGTGATCGGCATTGGCGCCGCGCGCACGTCCATGACCGGCATTGGAATCGTGATCGGAATTGGAGACGCGGCGATCGCGACCGGCGCTGGGCAGAAAACCGTTGGCGCGGCGACGGCAATTGGCATCGCGATGGACGCTGGCAGCGTGACTATTGAACCAATGACGCATATCAGAAGAGTTGATGCTGATTGAACTTCATCCCAAAATTTTCGCGCGAATAGGGCGATAACCGGCATCAATGGCTCGCGCTTGTGACCAAAGACCTCGCGCATGTGCCTCACTGCTTTGACCAGAGCCAATTCATTTGGCTCTGGACCAGCCGCCAAAATGGTTCCGGCCCTGTTGGTTAGTGCTATCATCCAAGAAGGCGAATCCAGCCTCGTTATGGTAGCGAGATACACACAAGGGTCGATGCGAAATGGATCTCACATCCCTCGCGCGCAACCCGGTGCCAAGCGGCGCTGTGGTTGGAGCATGCGCCGGATATGACGGCGCGCCGCTGCGCTATGCCCGCTGGGAGCCGACGCGGGCGCCCCGACGAGGTACTGTGTGTCTGTTTCAGGGGCGGGCGGAATTCATTGAGAAATACTTCGAGACAATAGCAGATCTCCGGCGCCGCGGTTTTGCTGTCGCGACGTTCGACTGGCGCGGGCAGGGGCGCTCGTTTCGTGCGTTGCCGGACCGCAGGAAATCGCACATCGAGGACTTTGCTGAATACGACAAGGATCTCGTCCGGTTCATGCGCGATGTCGTGCTGCCCGATTGTCCGCCGCCCTACATTGCGTTGGCCCATTCGATGGGAGGAAACATTCTCCTGCGTGCGGCGGCGCAGCGCGGGTCCTGGTTCTCGCACATGGTTATGTCCGCGCCGATGGTGCAGATCGCCGATGCGAAGCTGGGGATGCCGCAGGGGCTCGCGCTACGCTTGTCCGAAATGGCCTCCATGTCTGGCATGTCGCGAACGTTTGTGCCTGGCGGGGCGTCGCAACCGGCTGAACTTGGCGACTTCAGTGGCAACCAGCTAACGTCGGACCCGGAACGCTTCGCGCGCACCAAGGCGGTGCTTGAGGCAGCTCCGGATCTAGCACTTGGCGCACCCACGGTAGGCTGGCTGAAGTCTGCGATGCGTTCTTGTGCACGGCTGACGGCGCCGGATTTTGCCAGCACGGTAGAGGTGCCGGTGCTCATGCTGGCGGCGGGAGAGGACACCATAGTGTCGACACGTGCCATTGAAGAGCTGGGCGTCAAGCTCAAGCTGGGGTCGCATCTTCTTCTCCCCGGGTCATTGCACGAAATTCTGCAAGAGACAGACGCCATACGCCAACGCTTCTGGGCGGCGTTTGATGCCTATCTTGAAGGTGCGGTGGCTGCTGCCTGACATGGAGCGGTTCAGACCTAATCCATCGTCCGCGCAATTGCGAGCTACGGGTGGCTGCGTTCGGCCTTGGCTTGCAGCATGGCTAGGACTTTTTCGTGCAGATCGGGATCGCCGGTGGCAAGGATTTGCCCACCGTTGATGGCAGGCCTGCCGTCCCAAGTGGTGATGCGTCCACCGGCACGTTCTACGATCGGGATGAGTGCAACAATGTCATAGCTCTTCAAGCCGGCCTCCATGACAATGTCGATCCAGCCGCTGGCAAGCTGTGCGTAAAGATAACAATCGCCGCCATAACGTGTCATGCGGGCTTTATCCTTCACGCGCATGAAGGCTTTGAGTTCGGACTTGGTGAGCAGGTCAGGATGTGTGGTGGTGAGGACGGCTTCTTGGATCGACGGACAGGTGCGTGTTTTCAAACGCGTAACCTTGCCGTTGGCATCGCGCCAGTAGGCAGTTGTTCGATCCGACCAGAAGCGCTCGCCGGTATGGGGTTGGTCCATAAGGCCAAGCAACGGCGTGTCACCTTGCATCAGCCCGATCAACGTACCCCACAGCGGGGAGCCAGTGATGTATGAGCGTGTGCCATCAATTGGATCAATCACCCAGCGAAGAGGCGCATCGTGCTGGTGGTTGCCATACTCCTCTCCAATCAGGCCGTGCTCTGGATAGCGCTGGCGCAACAGTCTCGCGATCGCTTTCTCTGCCCCTCGGTCAGCATCGGTAACCGGGTCAAATCCACCGCCATCCTTTTGCTTGTTTTCGACAGCGATTCGCTTGCGAAAGTGTTTGAGAACGACCGGGCCAGACTGTTCCGCCAGTTCATGTGCAAAGTTTAGCAAGGTTTTAAACAGGGTCGTGTTGATAGTGGTCACAGCAAGTCGGTCCTGTTTTCGGCTGCAGGGCGAGATGAAAACGTCGTTGTTCTTCAATCTACTTACGGGATCAAGATGTTGATGCCGAGCCTTATTGGCACCTGTTCTTGCCATTGCAGAATGTGTCAAGAATGCATCGCGTATACGTCGTAGATAACGCTTTGCGCTATGCCGCATTGCATCGCGGGGCAAATGCACACATCTTTAGTTCGTGGTGCTGCTTTCACCGGCAAATCCACAGCCCACTTTGGGCGTTTCCTCCCTAGACTTGGGCCGTTCGTTTTACCGGGCGGCCTTTTTTTCCGTTCACGTGATGCCGCCGGCTTTTCGATATTGAAGTGTTGCTGCGCGCCTGTGGACTAAAACCACCCCAACCGGACCCGCGATTATTTCATCTGACTGCGTTGGCTGGTCGCAGAAGGACGGTTTTTCTGAGCCTTTGCCATGCCCGGTTTCGTAGACGGAATATTCAATAAAATCTAGTAATTTCAGTTGATTGAAATCATTGTAGGGGCCTCGCCAGAATGAAGTGTCCCGCTCTGGTTCTTCCAGGTCTGCAAAATTTGCATTTGCAGTTTGTGCGCCGCACCCTTAATTATTGCGTTGCGACATCGATGAGTTCGGCTCATCTGTCGTAGCCCTCCTTGGGCGTTTCCTCCCTAGACTTGGGCCGTTCGGTTTCCGGACGGCCCCTTTTCTTTTGGGCGATAATCGACAATTCGCGGCAGCCTCACGCCGCCAGGTCGCTGAATTGCTAAATCCTTATGTTTCAGACTGCTACTTCTGATTTATGTGTCGAGCAGCCACTTTGGCTGCGGTTTGATACGCGGCATGGTTGAAAGTCGGGTAATCCGTTGCAAGTCCCTGGGCATTTAGCGACAATTGGATGAACCTTGTACGAAGGTCCAGTTGCGCGCTGCTGCATTGCAACATAAGTTTTTGATGCCGATACCGGGAGATCCGGTTCTGGCCGCCCAATCCGGGTGTTTCCTCCCAGACTTCGGGGCCGTTCGCTAGATCGAGCGGCCTTTTTTCGTTCCGCGGTACCTTTGCGCGAACAAAAACGGTTGTTTCAGCCTCAATGTCGCAAGTGGGATTGTCGTTACTCGGCGGCGGTGCGCACCGTGAGCCTGCCGGGCAGTTCCTCGAACATGGCCTCGACCATAGCCGTTAGATCCGCGAGAAGCCTGGTAAAGCCTTCGCTGCGCTCCAAGGAAATTTCGTTCAGGTAGAGGCCGCGATTAATTTCAATCTGCAGGGCGTGCCAGCCGCGCGTGGGTCGGCCGTAATTTTCGGTGATGTAACCGCCGGCATATGGGCGGTTCATTTGTACATTGTAGCCCATTCCAGCCAGTTCAGCGCGAATGAATGATGCGATACGTGCGTCGCAGGAGGCGCCGTATCGGTCTCCTATGACAAAGTCGGGTCTGGAAGATACACCACGCGTCATTGCCGCGGAGGGCATGGAATGGCAATCGATCAGCAAGGCAAGGCCGAATTGCCTGCTGGTAACTTCCATCAGGTTCGTTAGGCCGCGGTGAAAAGGCATGTACAGTGTTTCGATGCGGGCCAGCGCGCGCGCCAGTGAGATGGGTTCGTCGTAGATCTCCTCGCCGTCTGCAACAATCCTGGCGACCGTGCCCAGGCCGCCCGTCACGCGAACGGAATGCGCATTGGCGTAATCGGGCAAAGGGTCTGAGATCAATGCTGGATCGAGTTCATAGGGCTCCCGGTTGACATCGAGATATGCGCGCGGGAAACGTGCGGCGATCAATGGTGCGCCCAGACTTGGTACGGCCTGGAATAGTTCATCCACATAGCAGTCCTCCGAGCGCCTAAGCGTCAGCGGATCGAGGCGTGATTGTGCAATGAAATGGCGTGGATAAATGCTGCCAGAATGCGGCGAGCAGAACACGAATGGTGCCAATTGCCGTGCTGGTGCGTGTACCTTGTAGGGTGGATTTAATTCAGTCTCTATACCGTGTACTTCTTTGGATGCCATGGAATTTACGGGGTCCCGCCGGTCGATGGCGAAGGGCCAATGCCTTTCGATTACTGCTTCAATACTGCTCAGTCCGGCGGGAGTGATTTGACGGTGGATCGGTACCGACGTGAACTGCCAAGTCATATCGCAAACGCGCGTAGTTGTTCACCATCATGGAAACGGGCAGGCGCTGTTTACAAGGACGTAGCTTACCATACCATCAGTGACTTGCGCGTGGCGAGAAGATTGCTCGTCGGTGACGTGCGCGGCAATTGCGGCCAGAGCATTTTCCGACGAAGTGGATACCGGTTCGTCGCAGAAAATGCGACCAAACCAAAAAGTTTGAGCGCTGATCCGATTCCATCGGATCTAAAAGCGCTCTAACGGATCTGGAATTGTGGAAAATGTTGCCATGCGGCGAGAGTTGTCGACAAATATGGCGTTCCTTCACTGTCCGTTTACCATCCTTGCGACAGATTTACATGACATCTCGTCAAATATTATTGTCCAGTCCACAAAGTCAGTAGCGTTGCAATGACCCTGAAGCCATCACACGTTCCAATGCGCCGCATTCTTCTCGCTGAAGACGATGACTCGATGCGAGGTTTCCTCGAACGTGCCTTGGCGCGGGCAGGTTATGAAGTGGCGAGTTTTGCAAACGGCGAAGACGCCTATGAGCGGCTGCAGCAAGAGCCGTTTACCCTGCTTTTGACCGATATCGTCATGCCACGCATGGACGGCATCGAACTTGCCCGCCGCGCCAGTGAAATCGATCCTGAACTGAAAATCATGTTTATTACCGGGTTCGCCGCGGTAATTCTCAACTGCGATGTGGAGGCCGCCAAGGAGGCGCATGTTCTGTCCAAGCCGTTCCATCTCAAGGATCTGGTCAATCAGGTGGAGCAGTTGCTGGCGGCCTGAAGCGCTTGACTTGAAGCGCTTGAAGCGTGGCACGTCCACGCTGGATCGGCCGAAATAATCCGTCACATGGCGTTCTTGGGCGCGCGTCCACAAACCCGGCGAGGATCTCCCAAAAGGCGATGGCCATGTACGGCTTGCCCTGGCGCTGCAATATGGATATAGAGCCATCTCCGCACGGCGCACAGCGCTAATCCGAGTGGGCACTTAGCTCAGCGGTAGAGCACTACCTTGACATGGTAGGGGTCACAGGTTCGATCCCTGTAGTGCCCACCACTCTCCTCTTTTTTTGCTGTAACGTCTTGGTCATTCGTTAGCGGCCTGAAAAAACAGAGCTTCAGCGCTGCTAGAGCATTTTCCGACGAAGTGGACACCGGTTCGTCGCAGAAAATGCGACCAAACCCAAAAGCTAGAGCGCCGATCCGGTTCCATCGGATCGGAATCCGCTCTAGGCGCCGCAAAGACCGGCGGCATGGTCAAGATTGACAGTCGACGGCGATGCAAGTAGTTTCCCCCCAACTTTTCGCCATTTTGGCCTCAACCCCATGTCGTCGTTGCTCCCAGTTCATTTGGGCTCGCTCCGATGAGGGGTTTTTGTGTTGCTGTAATCGGCGCTGAACGCTCACTCGTATGCTACGGAATTTGAACGATGAAAGTGAAAAACTCTCTCAAGTCTCTGCGCGCGCGCCATCGCGATAACCGTTTGGTGCGCCGCAAGGGCCGCGTCTATGTCATCAACAAGACGCAACGCCGTTTCAAGGCCCGTCAGGGCTGAGGTTTCGGGCGCCAGTCCGAACCGCCGGTCCGAACGTTTATGGCCAGGGTCTGTTCCTGCCCGCGTTGGATGTACGGCGAACGGTGCAACAGGTTGTGATTTCTGGTGCGCGCTCTGGCTTTGACGGCCAAGGGCGCGCATCTTATTTTGGCGCCATGATGCTTTCTGCTTTGCATAGGTTGGTGCGCGTTTGGAACGTGCGGTTGCTGGCTACGCTCGTGGCGGGTTTCGTGTTGTGTTGTGGCGGCCCGGGCGCATACGCGGAGGCGCCAGTTCCAGGTGGCACCCAAGGCAGCGAGAGCACGCAACCGTTAGAGACACCGCAAACTGTACCTGAACGGGATGCGGACGCCGTGCAGGATGCCAAGCCGAGTAAGCCCGCCACAAGAACACCGCGACTTTCGCCCCTGCCAGCGGACCCAACTCCCCCACAGTTGCCAGAACAGCCTAAAGCGGATGGCCAGGGCGCGCCGGAGCAATCTCCACATGCGGCGGTGAGCGAACCTGATACGCCAACGCAGCGCCGCCGAGCCCTGGATGACCTCTATGCTTATCTGGCCTCCACCGACAATGCGCAAACGGCGGTACCGCTCGTTGCTGCGATAGAGCGGCTGTGGCTTTTCTCTGGGAGTGACACAATCGACGTGCTGATGGAGCGCGTTCTCAAGGCGGTGGCTGAGCAGCGACTCGATCTGGCGCAACAGCTCTCCGATACGATTGTTGACCTGGAACCCGGGTTTGCAGAGGGTTGGAACCGGCGCGCGCTGGTCGCCTATCTGCAAGGGGACAAGGAAAACGCTCTGAATGCGCTACAGCGGGCGCTGGCGCTCGAACCCAATCACTTCAAGGCACTTGATGGCGTTGCCCAGATCATGCGTGAGCAAGGCAACAAGCCTGCGGCCTTGGAAGCCTATCGCAAGCTTCTGGCCGTGCACCCATACTGGGAGGGCGCACAGGACGCCTTCGATCAGCTTGTGCGCGAGGTTGAAGGCGACGGCATTTGATTTGAGCTGCAAATGCCACAGCTTACGTTCTTGGAGGGCCTGTGAGCCTTCGCGAAGATCTCAATGTGTTGAGTGGAATTGCTAACGAACCGTAGCGTTCTCAGTTGTTTTCGACCACACGCAATGCGCCATAATCTCGGCACGGCCAATGAGGATGCTTGCCATATGGCAGGCAATCCTGAGGAGTTCTTTATGGGCCGAGCGTTGCGCGGGACGATGTGGGTTCTACTCGCGTTGTCGATTGGAGTGCTGAGCTGGGAAAGCTACAGGGTGGCGCGTGCAGAGATGCGCACGGCCCAGGTTCTCGCCGAGTGGCGAGCAAAGCCACGACCACTTGAACTGTCAGATTTGACGGACGAGCAGAAGGGTATTCTGCTCGCCATTGAAGACCCGGCCTTTTATACGCACAACGGTTTGGATTTTTCCTCACCGGGGCAAGGCCTGACCACAATCACGCAGTCTCTCGTGAAGTTTTTGTATTTTGAGCGGTTCACGCCGGGCTTCGCAAAGATAGAACAATCCCTGATTGCCCGCTTGGTGCTCAATCGGCACATGAGCAAGGATGAGCAACTAGATTTGTTCATAAATCAAGCCTACTTCGGCCAGCGTGAAGGCAACGAAGTGCGTGGATTTGGGATGGCGGCTCAATCGTATTTTGGCAAGCGGTTTGGGGAGCTGACGCGTGACGAGTACATTGGCCTGGTGGCGATGCTCATCGGCCCAAACGCGGTTAGGCCAGACAGACCGAAGGCATATTCGGAACGTGTTGGGCGCATCAAGGCGCTCCTGGCAGGAAAATGCATGCCTGACGGTCTTCTTGACGCCTATCTCGAAGGCTGCAAACAGCAAGCGCCGACCTGAACGCAGCCGTGGTGCAGACGTTGGCCGGATTGTTTTGCCTATCCCCCGCCGACCGCGTTTCCATCTTCATCGACGTAGGCGATGCGGATCATGTTGGTGGTGCCCGATGATCCGAACGGAATACCCGCTGTAACCAGCAGGCCGTCCCCGGCTTTCACAAAGCCTTGTTCAACAGCCAGCTTGCAAGCCTTGTTGACCATGTCGGAAACGCGATCAGGGTCAGACGTCATGACCGGGTGAATGCCCCACACGATCGTCAGGCGCTGGGCTGTGGCGTGGACGGGCGTCAAACCGATGACGGGAAGGCCGGGACGTTCGCGTGCAACACGCAGCGCCGTTGAGCCGGTAGCGGTAAAGCACACGATCGCGGATAGCTTCACCGTCGTAGCGACCGCGTATGAGGCAGCGGCGATGGCGTCGTTGGCGGTGGGTTGGGGTTGCACGCTGGTGGCGTGGACGATCGAGGAATAGCTTGGATCATGCTCCACCTGGATGGCGATGCGATCCATCATCTGGATGGCTTCAACCGGGTATTGTCCCACGGCACTCTCGGCCGACAGCATGACAGCATCAGCACCATCGAATACCGCGGTGGCGACGTCTGAAACCTCAGCACGTGTCGGCATGGGCGAGGTGATCATGCTTTCCAGCATCTGCGTGGCCACCACCACGGGCTTGCCCGCGGTGCGCGCCTGCCGTGTGATCCGTTTTTGCAGACCAGGCACCCGCTCGACCGGCATTTCAACGCCAAGGTCGCCGCGTGCGACCATGAACCCGTCGGCCATCGCGATGATAGCGTCAAGGTCGTCGATCGCGGATGGCTTTTCAACCTTGACCATGACGGCGGTGTCGGTCGTGATCAATTTGCGCGCGTCCTCGATGTCCTGGCCGCGCTGCACGAAGCTCAAGGCGAGCCAGTCTGCACCCAGGTCGAGGGCGCATTCCAGATCCGCCTTGTCCTTCTTGGTGAGCGGGCCAACCGGCAGGATCGTATCAGGCAACGAAATCCCCTTGCGGCTAGCTAACGGCCCACCCACGAGCACCTCTGCGCAGATGCGATCGGCACTTGCCTCAATCACACGCATCCTCAGCTTGCCGTCGTCCAACAGCAGTGTGTGCCCTGGTTCGATGGCCTCGAAAATTTGCGGGTGTGGCAGGAAAACGCGTGCGTTGCTGCCTGACGTTTCCGTGCGATCGAACGTGAAAATCGAACCGCCCGGGATGATCTGCCGTCCACCGTCGAATTCGCCGAGGCGAAACTTGGGCCCCTGGAGATCGGCCAGCACGCCAATCGGGCAAGCGTACTTCTTTGCCAGCGCGCGAACGTTGAACATGAGTGTGCGCGCGACGTCGTGCGTGGCATGGCTCATGTTGATGCGGAATACATCCACCCCCGCCAGAAACAGGCGTTCCATCATTTCTGGAGAGGAAGACGCAGGGCCTAGTGTTGCGATGAGTTTAACGCGTCTATTGCGTCGCATTATTTGCCGGAGCCCCTTCATCTGGATCTGTCAGGCGAATGGTCCAATCCTTGGCATCGCCCGTATCTACTTCAAAAAAACCTGTCCGCTTGTAGCCGCGGTCACTGCAATCCTGGACACCCCGGATTGCGAACGACTTATCGTTTGTGCACATGAAGTTTTTGCCGACCCACTCGCCGCCCTGGTCGTAGTCGACCGCATGTACATATATGAACCGACTTGGTACGTCGCCTTTGAGCAGGGTCTCGCAGGTTTGCGATGCGATGTTCCACCATCCTTCTGTCGCCCAGCCTTCCTTGTCTTGATAGCCGATAGCCACGCCGACGCGACTTCCCGTCGAATTGCAAAGTTTCAGGTCGGCATGAGCGTGCGGCGCTGAGATGAGCGCCCAGCCAAAAATTGCCAGGCCGACGGCGCAAAACCTGACGCTACGCCAAGCTGCTGGGTTGCGCCGCTTGCTGCCTTGCGCGGCCGGTGACCGCGCAGATTTGCTGCAACATGCATGGAAAAATACGTCAAATTCGATCAAGACGTCGCCCTTGTCGTAAGTGTTGCGGATCACGGATCAACCAGGATGACGCGAAAATCGTTTACGTTGGTTTGAGTTGGGCCGCATTCAACGAGATCTCCGATCGCGCGGAAGAAAGCCGTTGAGTCGTTGTTATCAAGGAACTTGGCGGCATTGAGATTGGCGGCGCTCGCGCGTTGCAAGGTGTCGGGCAGTACGATTGCTCCAGCCGGATCCGTTGCACTGCCAGCACCGCCATCCGTTCCATCCGTGTCGCCTGCGAGCGCGCTTATGCCCTGGGCGCCATCCAATGCAATGGCGACAGCCAGCGCATATTCCTGATTGGGCCCGCCAGTGCCATCGCCGCGGATTGTGACCGTGAGTTCGCCGCCCGACATGATCGCAATGCGTTTGCCCGCAGCCTTGGCCTCCAAAGCAAGGCGGGCATGTTCGCTGGCTACTTCGCGCGCTTCGCCTTCCAGCGCATCTCCAAGCGAGACAACCTCGTAACCCGCTGCTTCCGCGATAGCAGCGGCTGCTGCGATTGACTGGCGCGGTGCCGCAACGATTTCAAAGCGGGCGTGTGCGAGACGGGCGTCGTCTGGTTTCAGCGTCTCGTTTGCCTCATCAGCAAGAACGGCCTGGATTTCAGGTGCAACATCGATCCCATAGTGGTTGAGGATCTCCCGCGCTTCCTGCAACGTCGTTGGGTCGCCGATTGTCGGCCCCGAGCCAATAGCAGCAGGATCGTCGCCGGGAATGTCTGAGATGGCGAGCGTCAACAGGGCTGTCTTGTCTCCAACGGCCGCAGCCAACTTGCCACCCTTGATCGCGGAAAGGTGCTTGCGGATACAATTCATCTCCGTGATGCGCGCACCAGAACGCAGCAATTGCTTTGTCAGGTTCTGCTTGGCATCGAAGGTGATACCGTCGGCGGGTGCCGACCAGAGTGCCGATGCGCCACCCGACATGAGCGCGAGCACAAGATCGCCGGGTCCCGCTTCGCCAGCGCGTTGCAAGGCTCGCTGGGCGGTCTCCACGCTCATCTGGTCGGGAACCGGGTGGCCGGCTTCGACCACCTCGATGATTTCGGTGGGCAGCCCATAGCCGTGGCGCGTGGTAACCGAACCTGAAATACGGTCTGCTTGTCCAAGTTCCATGTAGTGACGTTCCGTTGCCTGGGCCATGGCTGCTGCCGCCTTGCCTGCACCAACGACGATGATGCGGCCGCTTTCGGGAACCGCGGGCAGGAAAGGGGGCACGCAGGTACCCGGGTGTGCTGCAGTCACTGCGGCATCGAACAACTTCATGAGGAAGGTGCGGCTTTCGGTGCTTTGGGGCATTGTCTGTCCTTCTCGTTCGCAACGGTAAGCAATATCGGCAAATATGTGATAGCCGCTATCTGATAGCCGCCCAAGTTCTCGGTGTCTGCCTCGCGTGTGTTTGCGAGATCGATAGGGCGGCGTCAAGCATCTGCACTTAAGGCACCGATTCCAGGGGATACGAAAGCCTGCGGCGCCGTTGCTGGTGTTCACGCGATGAACGGAATATTATAGTCATCGACTATGCAGAAAAGACACTCCCGGGAGGCCGGTGCGCGCATCGCCGCGCTGCAGGCTCCAAGCCATCGCATCCTTGCTGGGCGCGCCGACGCCGGCCTCATAATTGTTTGCGATCACGCGGAAAACACGCTTCCCCCAGACTATGGTACGCTTGGTTTGCCAACGGAACAGCTTGAGCGGCACATCGCCTATGATATCGGGGCCAAAGCCGTCACCGAACACCTTTCGGCGATATTGGATGTGCCGGCAATCCTAACGCGCTTTTCCCGTCTACTGATCGACCCTAACCGTGGTTTTGATGATCCAACCTTGATTATGCGGTTGTCTGACGGTGCAGTCATTCCCGGCAACCGCGTCCTGTCGCAAGACGAACGCCGCAAGCGCATCGAAACCTGGTATCGTCCCTATCATCGGGCGGTTGATGCGCTAATTGATGAAGCGCGTGAATACCATCCCCATCCCGTACTGCTGTCCATTCATTCTTTTACGGAGGTTTGGCGCGGAGACATCCGCCCCTGGCAGGTAGGTGTACTTTGGGATGCTGACGATCGCGTCGCTGGTCCACTTATTGATACGCTGGTTGCAGAAGGAGACCTGCTGGTCGGCGATAACGAACCCTACAGCGGAAAACTGCAGGGGGACTGCATGTGGGTGCACGGCACGCAGCGCGGCCTTCCGCATGCACTCATTGAAGTCAGGCAGGATCTCATTCGCGAGGAAAAAGGTCAGCGAGAATGGGCACAACGGCTTGCCAGCATCATGCGCAAAATCGCAAACCGGCGCGGCCTGGCAATGGTACTGGGTGGCGAGGTTGGCGCCAATGCTGCCGATCCCCTCGTCGCAGAACACTGCGAAATGACGGATAAGACCGAGACCAGCCGTTCAGCTTGACCGATGACCGGTTTTTCGTGTGACTGCCGGAGGTTCAGTTCATTTCCGAAGTTTGCCTGTGCTGACGAGTACATGACACGGGTCGGTTTTGCTGCCTTGCAGGGCGTCGTTGCACAATTGAGTTCAAAATGGAGAAGGTGATGAGCGGTATCGACGACAAGACGCGCACCGAGTTGGAAGCAGCAGCCTTCCGACGGCTGGTTTCTCATCTGCGCGAGAGAACGGATGTGCAGAACATCGACATGATGAACCTGGCAGGCTTTTGCCGGAATTGCCTGGCCAACTGGTACATGGATGCGGCCAAGGAGAACGGCATCGAACTCGACAAGATGGGCGCGCGCGAAATCATCTACGGCGAGCCATATGCAGACTGGCAGGCCAAATATCAAAAGGAAGCCAGCGCGGAAAAGCTCGCGTCCTACGAGATCAATCGGCCCAAGGAGCATTGAGCACAGGGCTGCACCGGTGGTCTTGAGGGCGCCGACGTCATGCCAACAGGTAGGCATGCTTGCCTGTCCCCAATCCCGAAGCATTTTTTATCCGTGAGAATCGAACCTGTGGGGTTGTGAGCGCGACAGAGGGGAAGTGGCGGACGTTCTGGACGTCCCGCCGCGGTTGGAAAACAACACTCTCAAAGGAGTTCCCCGCATGAAAAACAAGATCCTCACCCTCACTGGTGCCGTTACTGCAGCCGGGATTTTTGCGACGGCGGTTGCATCGCCTGCACTCGCCTGTGCCCCCAACTACAAGCCCGTCAAGATCCAAGGTAACTGGGTGTGTATGTTCGATCACGGCGGACCAACGTCTCTTGCATCGCCTGACAAGCGGCCCGTTTACAAGGCAGCCAAGATCCAAAAGCTCAAACTCCAGCGCAAGTAGAAGTTTTGGTTTTTTGATTCGAGTTCGGTGCGCGCGAGGTCAATGGCTTCGCGCACATCGGCACGTTATCCACTGCTGCGGCCACGTATTTCCGGGGCTGGGCCATCGCACAACTTAAAACCTCTGGATGGTTCCTCGCGTCTGCTTGTATCGGATGTTTGCCGCGCCTAACGTCCGTGTCAGCGCCTGAATCGGGCGCCGTCCGGGCTCCCATGCGGCGCACCGGTGGAGCCAATTTCGAAAGTGAAAGCGGGAGTTGCGGGCATGACGACGTTGCAGGCCTCGGCGCAGAATCAGTTGCGCCAGTTCGTCGAACAGATCGAGCGCCTCGAAGAAGAGAAAAAGGCGATCGCGGGCGATATTCGTGACAAGTATGCCGAAGCCAAGGCGCTTGGTTTCGACATCAAGGCACTTCGGCAGATCGTCCGGTTAAGAAAAAAATCCCAGACCGAACGCCAGGAAGAAGAGTCGATTCTTGAAGTCTATATGCATGCGCTGGGTATGCTGGGAGCTGGCATGTCTGATGCTGCTGCTGAGGCTTTCATGGCGGCGGAGTAAGTTGTAAGGTTCAACATTAAATGAAATTCGCAACGGACCATTCGGAGATCCAGCTAAGGATGTGAATTGAGCGACAATGCCGATTACACCGATCCGGATGTCGAAGAAGCGTGGCTAATTGCAAGGCGGGCTGAGATCGATGCCCACTTGCGCCAGTCCGGTGGCCGGTACGGCGGCATTTCAGACTGGCCATTTTGGTGCAAAGCACCCGTAACGTCGGTATGGGGCATTGAAAGCCTTATATCGCCGGGTTTTTTAGGATGGTGGGCCATCGTAGGTGACCATCCACCGGAATGCATTTCATCTCAGAATGTCAAAGATCCGCGTGCGGCGCTGGAGGCAGTTTGCAACCGGTGGATTGAGGCATTGAATGCCCTGCACGATGGCCGACCTGCCGAGCATGGGACCTCAGAGGATCCTCGATCCATCGCTAAGAAACTCGCCGCCCAGATTGCGGCCGTTCGCGCATGCGTTGAAAACGATGCGTTGTGGCTGGTTCCTGAAGGGGATGAAGAAGACAGCGCTGCGGAGGTTTGTGACAATGATGGCGACGGCGACGGCTGAACAGATGTTGGACGCCATGAAGCCGTTCTAGAGCGCCCGTGCGTTATATCGGGATCATTCTGCCGGGCGAAGGCCAAGCTCCGGTTGCAATCATCGCAACCATAACTCCTTCACTGACGTTTCGTGGCTTCGGACCGGAGTTCGAGGCAAAAGTGCGTGCACGTTGGATTTTTCCAAGCTGTTGACCATATGATGCGAGAGATCGGTTGAACTTGGGGCTGATCGTGCGAGTCTGGCTCGTACACTGGCACCACATTTGCGATGTCGGGACGCGTTCTGCAGAGAACCCAGGGCGGCCAGAGGAGTGTCAGAATTCAGGGGCGAGCCGTGGCGTATGTAACTTTGAAACAACTTCGCTATTTCGACGCCCTTGCGCGCGTGCAGCACTTCGGTCGGGCTGCTGAGAATTGCGCGGTGACACAGCCTGCGCTTTCCATGCAAATTCGCGAGCTTGAGCAAAATCTCGGGTTGGAACTTGTCGAACGGACCCGCACCGGTGTGCAGTTGACAGATAAGGGGCGGGAAATTGCCCAGCGGGCCGCGCGCATCCTGGGCGATGTGCGCTCTCTGATCGAGTATGCGCAACACTGCGACAAGGTGCTGGCAGGGTCACTGATTCTAGGCGTTATACCATCCATCGCGCCCTATCTTCTGCCACCGCTTCTGCCGCTCTTACGCAAGAAATACCCTGAACTGGAGCTTCACGTACGCGAAACCCAGACAGCAAATTTGATCGAGGAGCTTGTTGCCGGCAAGATCGACGTGATGTTGTTGGCATTGCCGGTCGAGCATCCAGATATCCAGACGCTTAAGCTTTTTTCAGACCGCTTCCTGCTGGCGCTGCCCAAACAAAAGAAGCTGTCAGGCGGCGTCCGTGCGGACAAGGAAATGATCTTGGGCGAACGGCTGTTGCTTTTGGAGGAAGGGCATTGCCTGCGCGACCAGGCACTTACCTATTGCAGCTTGAATCAGGTGGAATCGGTCAACACCTTCGGGGCGTCCAGCCTGTCGACGATTGTTGAAATGGTGGCTGCTGGCTACGGCATTACACTATTGCCGGAAATTTGCCTGCCGATTGAGATGCGGGGGCGAGCGCTGGATCTGGTGCCCTTTGTCGATCCCGAACCGTTTCGCACGGTCGGCTTGGCCTGGCGTCGTACCAGCCCTCGACACGAAGATTTCCAGGAACTTGGCAGGCTTCTCATTGAAGCCCGTCCACCGGTCGACGGACACAGACAAGGTAACGTGGCCACCAGCGGTGCGGGAGGACGCAAGCCGCTACGCCGCGCCAGTGCCCGTTCGCGCTAGAGCATGTTTAGCCGAAGTGTGCAGCGGTTCAGCGTGAAAAACATGCTCCAGAGGAAAGAGCATGTTTAGCCGAAGTGTGCAGCGGTTCAGCGTGAAAAACATGCTCCAGAGGAAAGAGCATGTTTAGCTGAAGTGTGCAGCGGTTCAGCGTGAAAAACATGCTCCAGAGGAAAGAGCATGTTTAGCTGAAGTGTGCAGCGGTTCAGCGTGAAAAACATGCTCCAGAGGAAAGAGCATGTTTAGCTGAAGTGTGCAGCGGTTCAGCGTGAAAAACATGCTCCAGAGGAAAGAGCATGTTTAGCTGAAGTGTGCAGCGGTTCAGCCGTGAAAAACTTGGCTCAAATCCCACAATGGATCCCGTGCTTCAAGCACGGGATCCATGGCGCAACAACTGCTTTGATGCGAATTGAGAATGGATATTTCGGCTACGGCCTGAAATGCGCCGAGGAAGTTTTTGCAAAGCTCTGGGGTTTTGATATGAGTTTGCTCCACCCTTTGCGTTATTCGCTCTAAATGAATTTTTCTTCAGGTAGATAGAACGTATGCAAGTGTTTATGGTTGGGTTGTTGGAAGCCAGCAAATCCAATAATGACAGGAGTAACAGTATTGGCGTTTCAAGAGATGAAAATACAATTCAATAAAAGTAGATTTATGATAGAAATAACAGCATCTTAATTGGCATATCTGTGCCACGTCAGTACAAACATAAACTTTTTCATTTTGAGTCCGTATCTTTGAAATATTTTGTTAAGCACGTCAGCCGTTAATAACTCTCAGACAACCTCGATTTGGGTCGTGCGTATTCCGGATTATGCGCTTCGGTGTGGCGTTTTTTAATTCACGTTGGATTTTGGCCGCGTTTGCTTGGTGGATTGGTGCGCCAAAATATGATCACATCCGGAAAATTCGAGTTTGGAGTCGGTGAGGGTATCGGTTTGTGCCGATGCGAAAGTTTCAATTGGCTATTCGCCCCAAGAGGAAAAGACATGCTGAAAACCAAAGCCGCCGCGCTGTTTATCGCAGTAACGGCTCTGTTCGCTGTAACGCCCGGTGCCAAAGCGAACGATATTGACAATGCCTCTGCAACTATTAGCGAAATCGAGCAGGATCTGGGTACTGCGCACATGTATGCGGAACGCTTCTATCAGGAGGCGGGTCGCGCTCAGGAAGCCCTGCAGTGGCATGTGCGCCTGGAGCACCGGATTGGAGCAGAAATGAACCGTTACCAGTGCGCTCGTCCAGCAAACCCGGCCATCTGGCAATATTGCGCAACGCTCTACCGAGACTTGCAGGAAACCGCCCGTCGCAGCCAATATTTCGACCGGGTCGTCGCGATCAACCGGGCAAACCATCAGGCAGCCGTCCGCCAGATTGCTCAGCTCGATCAGGCCGGTCACGTCTGGAAAACGCACCTTGCCATGCTCAAGGGCGAGCATATCGTCGTCGCTTCGACGGACTGACCACTGCCACATTGTCGAACCACGCGCTAGAACATTTTCCGACGAAGTGGACACCGGTTCGTCGAAGAAAATGTGATCAAACAAAAAGCTAGAGCGCCGGTCCGATTCCATCGGATCGGCGCTCTAGCTTTGTATTTCCAGAAAGGTTGTTCGCATTCTCCATTGGAGATTGTCCATTCGGTCGCAACCGGGAACGCTGAAGTTGCGCAACAGCAGTGGTTCTCCGGAGGGCCGAATGAACGTTCACAACAATGCACCGCTTACACCCGAAGGTTGAGAACGCATGGTGCGCGCCGTTGTCGATGACGGCCGCTCAAAGGCCGCTGTGGCTCGCGCGTTCCACAGCCTTGTGTGCGAAACGTGAATCGGCAGCGCCAATAAAATCCCACGCCCCGTCTTGGGGCCAACGAGGCGTTGAGGAACAAACAAAGCAGGCTTGGGTCAAAAGTTTTTCACGCCGAACCGCGTCACACTTCAGTTGGGCATGCTCCAAAAATTCACCGTGGGTGCTTCACTGGGATTTTGCGCGCGATGACGATTTCTTCCGGCGTCAGGTCGCAGCGGTAGGCCAATGCCTCCACACCGGCCGCCATGGCAGACTTGAACGCCTCCGTATAGCCCGGGTCAATGTCGGCTGCCAAACCGATCTTGTTGGCATCACTGCGCTGGATGAGGAACAGCATTACAGCCCGATCACCCTGTTTGGCCACTTCGGCAAGTTCTCGCAGATGCTTGGCGCCGCGTTCGGTGACGCTGTCGGGAAATTCGGCGTAGCCCGGATCACGCATCAAATGCACGTTCTTGATCTCGACGTAGGCGCGGCCCTTCTTTTCGTCCTCCAATAGAATATCGATGCGTGAATTGATGCCGTATTTCTGCTCTCGCTTGGCTGTTGCGTACCCTTTCAGTGGCGCGATCTTCCCAGCCTCGATGGCTTCGCTGACCAGCTTGTTGGGATGTTGCGTGTTGATGCCGACAAGCGATGGCGCACCGCAAATGTTGTTCTCGATCATCTGCCACGTGTGGCGATATTTCCGCTTTGGGTCATCGCTTTCCGACAACCAGACAATGCTGCCCGGCTCGGTAAGGCCGCGCATCGAGCCGGTGTTGGGACAGGTGCACGTGATCGTGGTGCCGTCGTCCAGGAGGACGTCAGCCAGAAACCGCTTGTAGCGCTTGATGAGCTTGCCGCGGACGAGGGAGGATGCAAATTTCATGCGTGGGAATTTAGGCAGAATCGGTGATGCGGGCAATGCCAGCGCCTTATCCAGTTGGAAACGCAATAACTGGTGACTGGACTAACGCGCATTGAATGCTATCCCTAAAGCGCATTCCCATCCGATGGAATGGGATCAGCGCTCTAGTGTTCTGGATCGAACGTTTGATTCCCGGGCGAAGGTCGTCAAACGCTCGTGAATCCAGAACACAAACAATGGGAATGCTAGGGTTCCGGGCTGACGCGTCGGGGCCCGACAGGGAACCAAGCGTCAGAGTCGGAACACTAGCTTTTTGGTTTGGTCGCATTTTCTGCAACGAACCGGTATCCACTTCCTCGGAAAATGCTCTAGCATTGTACAATGCGTGCATGCCCTAGCCGATAATACAGGAGCCAGCCAGCCGTGGCAGACGACGCCGGTATGACGACCTCACCACCTGCAAACAGCGAAACAGTAACCGCAGCAATTCTGGTGATCGGTGACGAGATCCTGTCGGGCCGCACCAAGGATAAGAACGTCGGGAAAATAGCCGATCATCTAACCGAAATCGGTATTGAACTTGTGGAAGTGCGCATTGTAGCGGATCGCAGAGAGGCTATTGTCGAAGCGCTCAACGTGTTGCGCGCCCGTAATGATTACGTGTTCACAACAGGCGGCATTGGTCCTACTCACGATGACATTACGGCTGAATCTGTCGCAGCCGCGTTCGGTGTCGCAATACGTATCGATCCCATGGCGCGGGCTCTGCTTGCAGCCCACTGCGAGCGCCGTGGCGTACCGTTGACGGAAACCCGTCTGCGCATGGCCCGCGTACCTGAGGGCGCTACTCTCATCAAGAACGTGATTTCGGCAGCTCCCGGCTTCATGCTGGACAATGTTATCGTTATGGCGGGTGTCCCATCGGTGATGGCAGCGATGCTGGAGGATGCCACCCAGTACTTGCGCACCGGGCCCAAAATATATGCGCTCACCATTGCGCTTGGGTGCCCTGAAGGCGATGTGGCCGAGGCCTTGACGCGCGCTCAGGCTACGCATCCAGATGTCGCAATGGGTAGCTATCCCACCTATCAAAATGGCATCGCAGCGGTCGAATTGGTGCTGCGCGGCCGCGACCAGGGTCGTCTTGCCACCGCGGCACGGCACCTCGAAACGGACCTCAAATCCCGTAAGCTTCTGTAAGAACTATACTTTATAGATCCGCGACAACCTGTAGCTACCACTTACCGTAGCCCGAACATGGTTAACGGTGTAGATGCGCCCCTATCGCCAGGGGCATGAAGGCCAATACAACTTGTTGTTAGGTCGATCGGTGAGGAGGGCCACCGATACCCCTGCGATCCGCCAGGCGGACGTATGCCGCCCGGTATCCGGCGGCTACGAGGGAGTCCTTGAATATGCGAAACGGAACGCTTTTTGGAGCGCGCATGCGCGTGCGTGGTTCTGTGCGGCTTGGAGCTGCAATGACAACGGCTTTAGCAGCGTTGAGTGTCACAGGCGCGGTCAACTTCTATTCAAGCACATCAGCCTCTGCCAAAACGCCCGGTTCACGCTATTGCTTTGCCCGTGCATGCCACAGGGTAATGACCCTGGCGCAGACACGCGCGGTCATCGGCAAGCCGACCATGGCCGTTACGTCGTTTTACGATGATTGCCGCCGCGACCGCTACAATCCCTGCGGCCTGACGTCTTCAGGCGAAGTCTTCCGTCCCGGGGAGACCAACACCGCCGCCAGCCCCATCTATCCCGACGGAACCATCGTCGTCGTGCGCAATCCGAAAAACGGCGAGAGCGCGATCATCCGCATCAACAATGCCGGTCCCTATTGGGGCAATCGCACACTTGACCTGTCGCGCGGCGCCGGCCTGAAGCTTGGTCTTGGGCGTGTCGGAGTTGCAAAGGTGGAAGTGACGGTGCTCAGCGCACCGAACCGCGCGGAGGCCACCTACCGGAAGGGACGCCGCTACCCTGCCTTGCCCGGTCACGTCGGCCAGTTCGCCAGCCTCGGCGAAGCGCAGGTTTATGCGGCCTTGCAACTCGATTTGCCAGATGCGCTTGGCGCCCGTGCCGTCGTCGTGGCCAAGGCCAGGCTGGAAGCAGTTCCAGCAAACCGCGCGCATGTCAAACGCCCGGCTGGCGCAAAGCCTGAATTCCGCCCGATACCGGCAGACGTGGTGCGTGTCGCCGCTCTCCAACCCTCGCTCAGGCCCGTCGGCAGGGTGACGCAGAATGTAGCGCTGCTATCGGAGCAATCGGCTGAACTGCATCGGACACCCCGGGCCCGTGCAGCAGGTTTCCGCGTTGCCCAAACAGTCGAGATCCGTGATGCATTGCTGGCACCGCCAGCCGGTGCCACGACGCGGGTGATTTCACCGCGCGAGAGTATCGTCGGTGCGCTCAACGCAGGCGATTTCGATCGTCGCGGGCGATCATTGCTGGCCCCAATTGCTGAAGCCGCTGAAAATATGCCTGATGCCGCTGGCAACCCGCCTGGCGTTCTTGCGGCCGCGCTTGGCGACGAGCGATCGCAAACCGTTGTTGCCGAAGTGACGCTTGAACGAATGCCACCGTTGGCAACTCGTGGTGAGCGCGGTTGGTATCGGCGCGCCAAGGCGGCGGTCTCGTCACAGGTGGTTTTTGCCCCAACAGCCATAACAACTCCAGCAACGCGCGTCGCGCACTGGTCTGCAATGCGCGTTGCTATATTCAAACCAGCCGTAGTTGAACCGTCATTGCATAAAGGCGATGTATATGGAGCGGGAGTTCCCGGCCGTTTGGCAAGCCTGACGCGGGTGGCGGCGCGCGCCAGGGCAACGCCTGTTGCGGAGCTGGCAAGCTGACCATCGATAAAGCCTGAAGTGCTTTACAACCTGCTCAAGCCTTGGAGCATGTTCAACTGAGCTGTGCAGCGGTTCGGTGTGAAAAACATTCCCAACTCAAAAACACGGAACACCTTCACGCGATCATTGGATCGCTACATTTTTTGACAGAGCTGGCGCCTTGCTGGACCTTTGCCTGCTTATTCTGCGGGGAGCTGTGCATAGAGTAGGCGCTGTCGCAATGTGCTCGGCTTGCGCGCTGAAGCTTGTGACGTGGCAGCAGAACCGTCGACCTTGTCGTCCTGCATGTGAGCCGGAACCGGCCTGTCAGCTTCACTTACGGCATCGCTTCTAGATGCGGAACGCGAGGTGCTCGTGTTTTGATCAGGTGTGTTTCCCCTCGCCACGTCTTGAGCAGCTTGCGCGCGTATTGTTGTGAGAATGTCTGCCAGCTCCCCACTTTCTTTTCTATGATGGCCTGTTTTAATGGTTTCGTCGGGATAAAGGTCATAGTGCGCTTCGAGCGCATCGAGGAATGCAACGATCATCTCAGTCAGTGGCGCTAGCTGCAGACGCCCTGCAACCAGGAAATCCGCATTGCCAAGTGAAATCCTGCGCTCTTCTGGCAGGGCATAGGAATCGACTGGGATCACACCGCGGTTTCGCAGGTAGGGGATATAACCATCAGCGCTGTCAAAGTCGGCTTGGGTCGAATCGCCGAGTTCTTCAATGGCATCCACCAGCAGAGCGGTGGCGCTGACAAACAATTGTGTGATGCTTGCCAGGTCGCCAACGGACTTGGCGAGAACGCTTGCTCGCTTACGTGCCTTCAACACGCGACCGATCAACAAAGCCTCGAACGTTCTGACGCGTTCTATGACCTGCCGCTCGGCAGCTATTTGCCCCGCCAACGTTGCGCCGCCATCAGCCGTCGCCGGCACCCATTCGCGGCCCGATGCCGTCAAATCTTCTGCCGCCGCCAGTGCGGCATCGAGGTGATCGGCCAGTTGGTAGGCCACCACCGGAATTTCCGTCGCTTGTCCGGACGTGTTGAACATGATGCCCAGTCCTGAAGTCGCTCGCAGCATCCCTGCGCGTGCGGGCGGGTACGAGACACGCCCATCGATGTTGCGACAACTTGATGTGATTCGCTAGGCTCAAAAAAGGCATCGGAAAAGGCTTTTCCCAGATTTAACGAAACAATAGACAGGTTTGTGGTTGTTCAACCTGTCAACTCAAGAAACCGAACGATTTTTGCGGCCTGCATCTCCCGCCATCAGCGTTGAGCGTACTTGGGTTCCAAGTGCCGCTGAAACCAATTGCAGCTCCAGTCAGTCTTTACCGATTTCAATTTCGATGGCTTGACCGGAGCCGCCAAGAGTTTAAAGTTTATACCAAGTTAGGTAACTAGCTAGCATTCAAAGCCGCACAGAACAGTGGCCTGCGTTGGAGCGTTGGATTTGTGAAAGCAAGACTGTTGTGCCTCGCTTGGGCAAGCGCAACTGGATTGGGCGAGCGTGACCGGGCTGGGTGATGGGGAGGCTAGAAATTTATGACCACAACGGCTGAAGCATCTTCGATCATCAAGCGCCGCAGACTGGTTGATGCCGCAGCCGAATTGTTCCACAGGCAGGGGGTCGCGCCGACGACATTCGCCAATGTCGCAAGCGAGGCGAAAATCGCACTTGGTAGTGTCTACTATTACTTCAACGCCAAGGATGATCTCGTTGCGGCTGTTACCGAAGCGAGAAAGGGCGGCATCGAAGCGTTGCTGGCGCGGCTTGATGGCAGCAAACAGCCACGTCAACGCCTGGAAGGTTTGATTGATGCTTGGGTTTCAGACCGGCTCGTCGATGCACTTTATGGATGCCCTGTAGGCAGCTTGTGCTTTGAGGTTGCAAGAGGCCGCGGCCCGTTGGGTGAGGTGGCGGCACAGCCGTTTCAGGTGCTCATGTCATGGTGTGAACGACAGTTCCGCCAACTCGGGCCAAGCCGAGATGCCGCACCGCATGCCCTACATCTTGTTTCAGCGCTTCAGGGTGTCAGCCTCACTGCCGCAGTCCTCGCCGATGCGGAGTTGATCACCAAGGAAGGCAAGGTGCTGAAGCGTTGGTTGCGATCGCTCGAACCGAAATAAGCACCAGACATAACGCGAACTCTAAAAACGTCCACCCAAACCGTAACCCCAGCGTAAGGAGAACCGCCGTGAGGAAATCAGCTATAGCAGCGGCATTGTTTGTTACGATCATTGCCTTGGGACTATCGCCAGCGGCGATGGCGCAAGAAGAGCTTTCACCTTATGGCTCGTCGAAATCCAACATGCATGACTATCCTACAATCAATGCTGTTTTCGACGCCAATTATGAAGACCCCAAAAGCCTCAACATTCTTTACAACTTCGTCAAGAACACCATGAAACCGTTGAAGGGCAAGATGGTGGTGGTCTCGCATGGTCCCGAGCTGCGCGCATTCGCCAAGGAAAACTACCTCAAGTACCAGGGCACCATGGACAAGATGAAGGAACTGGCCGACGCTGGTGTCGAGTTCCGCATGTGCTCCAATGCGGTGCGTGCCGCCGGCTTCAAGAACGATGACTTCCACGGCTTCGTCACCGTCGTTCCCGCAGGCTTTCCCGAGATCGCGTTCCTCCAAAGCCAGGGCTACAAATATATTAACCCGCTACCATACGGCGTCCGCGACGTGCGCTACATTGATCACCCCGATCTGAAAAAGAAGGACTGAGCGCGCACGCTGGGCGGAGCCTTCGACGCGCGCCCCGCGATCGGCAACGCCAATGAAAATACCCCCGGGAGCCGACAGGCGCCCGGGGGCATTTCGCATCAGGATATTACTCACCTATGTGCAAATAGAGAGTGATGTTTCAACTTCCTTGCGCACGCCCTTGAAGGGAGTGCCATCTTGCTTCACGTCCATGAAAAGACCGGTTTCTGCATCGCGCTTCACCCACTGATCCGTTTTTGGATTAAGAATTTGACTTCGGTCTCGTACGGTTCCTTTGCGGTGACCATCGCCTTTGGGGGGATTTGTGGCCATGCGCATGCTCCATCCAGACGTTGGGGAGGCCGTCCAACTGGCCTCCCCAAGGTTGAAGATCAACTACACCCGCTCGTTGAACCGCAGGTGTCGCACTTCAAACAGGTGCCGTTGCGAACCAGCGTGAAGTTCTGGCACTCGTGACAGGCTTCACCTTCATAACCGCGAAGCCGTGCTTCAAGCCGTTGATCGTCGACCGAACGCGTCGTTGCCTTGACCTCGGTCTTTGTCACGACGGCCCGCTGGTACATCACTTCCGTTTCTGTCTTCAGCGCGTTTGAGCCGTCCGTGGAGAAAGCCGTTGCAGCGGTCGATTGCAGCTCGGCAACCGCATTGGCATTGGCAGCCTCCCCGCCAGCGTTGGACTTGTAGCCGTTGCCGATGCGCACGATGCCGCGAACAAGTCCGTGGCTGACGAGCTTTTGCGCGGGCGTGTCGAGCGCCAGGTCTTCGTCGGTTTCTTCATCCGAAGATCCAAGCCCCGTCTCGCCAACGATCTCGCGCGGATCGACATGTGCCAGATCGTTGCGGCCCAGATAGGACACAGCCAACTCGCGGAAGATGTAGTCGAGAATGGATGTCGCGTTCTTGATCGCTTCGTTGCCCTGAACGATGCCGGCAGGTTCAAAGCGCGTGAAGGTGAAGGCTTCAACATATTCCTCCAGCGGTACACCGTACTGGAGGCCAAGTGAGATGGCGATGGCGAAGTTGTTCATGAGCGAGCGGAAGGCTGCACCTTCCTTGTGCATGTCGATGAAGATCTCGCCGACCTTGCCGTCGTCGTATTCGCCCGTGCGCAGGTAGACTTTGTGTCCGCCCACACTGGCCTTCTGCGTGTAGCCCTTGCGCCGCGAGGGAAGTTTGCTGCGCTCCTGTCCCTGGTTTTGTTCTTCCCTGGCAACACGCAGCTCTTCTTCAAGCTGCAATACGCGCTGCGTCAGGCGCTCGGCTGCGATCTCCACCCGCTTGTTTTGCGGGTTTGACGCCGTCAGCTTCTCCAGCGTCTCGTCCTGCTCGTCTTCGGTCTCACCCAGGATTTGCGAATTGAGCGGCTGTGACAGCTTCGACCCATCGCGATAAAGCGCATTGGCTTTCAATGCCAGACGCCACGACAACATGTAGGACTGCTTGCAGTCTTTCACAGTCGCATCGTTGGGCATGTTGATCGTCTTGGAGATCGCACCCGATATGAACGGTTGTGCGGCCGCCATCATGCGTATGTGACTTTCAACCGACAAGAACCGCTTGCCCTTGCGTCCGCACGGGTTGGCGCAGTCGAACACCGGCAGGTGCTCGGCCTTGAGATGTGGTGCACCTTCCAGTGTCATGGCACCGCATACGTGCTCGTTGGCAGCCTCGATGTCTTTCTTGCTGAAACCAAGGAAGGAGAGCAGCTCGAATGACGGATCGATGAGCTTTTCGGCAGGAACCTTGAGCGTATCGGTCATGAACGCTTCGCCCAAAGTCCACTTGTTGAACACGAACTTGATGTCGAACGCCGTCTTTAGCCCGAGTTCCACCTTGGCGATTGCCTCGTCGGTGAAGCCTTTGGTTTTCAATGTCGAGTGATTGATACCCGGTGCCTGGGCAAGGGAGCCGTGCCCCACGGCATAAGCCTCTATTTCGGCAATCTCGCTTGGTCGGTAGCCGAGCCGTTCGAGTGCTTCAGGCACCGAACGGTTGATGATCTTGAAGTAGCCGCCGCCGGCCAGCTTCTTGAACTTGACCAGGGCAAAGTCCGGCTCGATGCCGGTTGTGTCGCAGTCCATGACAAGGCCAATCGTGCCGGTTGGCGCGATGACACTTGCTTGTGCGTTGCGGAAGCCGTGCTTTTCGCCAAGCGCGTACGCTTTGTCCCACGCGGCGGAGGCAGCTTCCACCATCGCCATGTCTTTCAGCGATCCAATGTCGAGCGGCACAGGCGTTGTTGAAAGCTGCTCGTAACCGACCGCCTCGCCCCTGGCAGCACGGCGGTGGTTGCGGATCACGCGCAGCATATCGGCCGCGTTATCCTTGTAGCCGGGGAAAGCGCCCAGCTCCGATGCCATTTCGGCGCTGGTGGCGTAGGATGTACCGGTCATGATGGCAGAGATTGCACCACAGATGGCGCGTCCCTCTTCTGAATCGTAGGAAATGCCTTCCGCCATCAGCAGGCCGCCGATGTTGGCAAAGCCCAGGCCCAACGTGCGATAGCGATACGACAATTCCGCGATCTGGCGCGATGGGAACTGCGCCATCAAAACCGAGATTTCCAGAACGACCGTCCATAGGCGGCAGGCATGCTCGAACGCGGCGATGTCGAATGATTTGTCGGCACGACGGAACGACATCAGGTTGAGAGAAGCAAGGTTGCAGGCCGTGTCATCCAGGAACATGTATTCCGAACACGGGTTCGACGCGCGAATCTCACCGGACTTGGGGCATGTGTGCCAGTCATTGATGGTGGTGTGGAACTGGATACCGGGATCGGCGGAAGCCCATGCCGCATAACCAACTTTTTCCCAGAGGTCTTTCGCTGAGACAGTCTTGATGACCTCGCCGCCAATGCGTGCGGTAAGGTCCCATGTGCCGTCCGCTTCAACCGCATTGAGAAAATCATCCGATACCCGAACCGAGTTGTTGGAGTTCTGTCCGGCAACCGTCAGATAGGCTTCTGAATCCCAATCCGTGTCGTAGGTGTCAAAAGCAATATCCTTGTACCCCTGCTTTGCAAACTGAATCACACGCAGGATATAGTTCTGAGGAACACTGTCGCGGCGTGCTTCCTTGATTGCACGTTTCAGCGCCGGGTTCTTGGCCGGCTCATAGCAGTCGTCGCCGTCAGCTTCACAGTTGACGCAGGCCTTCATGATGGCCTTGAGCCGCTTCTGGCAGATCTTTGAACCAGTGACGAGGGCGGCGACCTTCTGCTCCTCTTTCACCTTCCAGTTGATATATTCCTCAATGTCGGGATGATCGATGTCGACCACGACCATCTTTGCCGCGCGCCGTGTCGTGCCGCCCGATTTGATGGCGCCGGCGGCACGGTCACCGATCTTCAAAAAGCTCATCAAGCCGGATGAATGTCCACCACCAGACAGCTTTTCATTGGCTGAGCGCAGCGATGAGAAATTGGAGCCCGTTCCCGAGCCATACTTGAATAGACGCGCTTCACGCACCCACAGGTCCATGATGCCGTTTTCGTTGACGAGATCATCCTCGACCGACTGGATGAAGCAGGCATGTGGCTGGGGATGCTCATAAGCTGACGACGAGAGCGTCAGTTCGCCGGTCTTGAAGTCGACATAGTGATGCCCCTGGCCGGGACCATCAATGCCATAAGCCCAGTGCAGGCCGGTGTTGAACCATTGCGGAGAATTGGGCGCCGCCATTTGCATGGCAAACATGTAGCGGTGCTCATCGTAGAAGGCGCGCGCGTCTTCCTCGCTGGAAAAATAACCACCCTTCCAGCCCCAATAAGTCCAGGTGCCAGCGAGCCGGTCGAAGACCTGGCGTGCATCGGTTTCGCCGCCCATGCGTTCACAGGTAGGCAGTTCGGAAAGCGCACGCTCATCGGGCAGGGAACGCCATAGCCAAGACGGGACGTCATTTTCCTCGAAGCGTTTCAAATAGCGGGCGACACCCGCCTTGCGGAAGTATTTCTGCGCCAGAATATCGGCAGCGACCTGGCTCCAGTGTTCAGGCACTTCGAAACCGTCGAGGTGGAAAACGATCGATCCGTCAGGATTCTTGATCTCGCTGGTGGCGCGCCGGAAGGCAATTTTTTCGTACGGTGATTTTCCGGCCTCGGTGAAGCGCCGCGTAATTTTCATGAGTTGTCCCCGCCGTTGGCGTTTAGAAGTCTTTTGCTACGGCCCGCGCAATATGCTGCGCAGCGGCCCGGCTCGTTAGGAATCAGGACACAAAACTCCCGTCCTGAGAGACGACACGGTCTCTCGGGTTGGTTACTCGGCATGTCCGGGCTGCGCGCTAATCCCTCAATTCGCGCGCAATGCAACGGTCAGCCTTAATCGATCTGATTTTGAAAACTGGTGGCTACGGCCAAAACGCGGATCGCTACTGAAACGCATGCCGTCTTCCATGAAGAAGCCAGCTCAACTGCGGCATTACAAGCGACCTCGAACTGTGGCCGTCATGCCTGCGCCATGAAGTCCAAGCTATGGTGATTCGTGGCCATAGTCACCACCCCTTGTAGGTGGCAGATGCCACCAGACACTAGATGTTGTGGTGTGGACAACTTGTGAATTGAACCGTCAAAACGCCCGGAATTGCGGGCTTGGCACCGGCATGCGGCTTTGAGGTCGCTGTGGAAAGCCACTTTGGAGCAGGGCTGCCGCCAGTATGCTCAAAACACTAGCCCGATTCCGCAGCCTGTCCTGTTGCATTCTGGTCGCGCCTTATGTCCCAATGGACAGATAACCTGTCGAGCGCTAGGACCGTTAGCCAAAGGACGTCGTTTCATACTGGCGAAGCTGGCAAATGCGCTCTAGAGCATTTTCCGACGAAGTGGACACCGGTTCGTCGCAGAAAATGCGACCAAACAAGAAGCCAGAGCGCCGATCCGATTCCATCGGGTCGAAATGCGCTCTAGAGCATTTTCCGACGAAGTGGACGCCGGTTCGTCGAAGAAAATGCGACCAAACAAGAATCTAGGGCGCCGATCCGGTTCCATCGGGTCGAAATGCGCTCTAGAGCATTTTCCGACGAAGTGGACACCGGTTCGTCGCAGAAAATGCGACCAAACAAGAATCTAGAGCGCCGATCCGATTCCATCGGGTCGAAATGCGCTCTAGGCGTTGCAAACGTGGATACGACTGGGGTCAATCCGGGAGACGACCATATATGGGCATGTTCAAGGAATTTTTCGCTTGGTGGGGCGGCAACACCTGGGGCACCCGTCTTTATATCTGGCGCAAAATGCGGTTTGTTGGAGAGGATTCCTTCGGCAACCGCTACTATGAGCAGCGCTCAGGCACGGGCCCAGTGGGAAAACCTCGCCGGTTTGTCACCTACACGGATGGGGCGGAAGCTTCGAAAGTGCCACCTGAATGGCATGGCTGGCTGCATTATACAGTCGACACGCCACCGACCGAGGAAGATTACCAGGCCAAGCCCTGGCAGAAGCCATATCAGCCGAATATGACGGGAACGGCGGATGCATACCGGCCCGATGGTTCAATCCTGACGCCGGCTTCGCGTCCACGCGGTACCGGCGACTACAAGGCATGGCGGCCCGAATAAGTGCTGGTTTTGAACTGCACGGTAATGGGAATGGTTAGGGTCCGGATCCTAAATTGCCAAGATGACTAGCCTCGCTGATAAGCAGACTTGGTCGGCCGAAAAATACGCGGCCAATGCGCGTTTCGTTGCAGACATGGCGGGCGAGATTTCATCGTGGCTGGCGCCGGCGCCAGGTATGCGCATCCTTGACGTCGGCTGTGGTGACGGCGCCTTGACCCGGCGCATTGCCGATACCGGCGCAAACGTGGTTGGAATTGACTCATCTCCCGAACTGCTGGAGCGCGCCCGTGCCCTGGGGCTCGATGTGCGCGAGGTGAGCGTCACACAGATGACGTTCGATAACGAGTTCGACGCCATTTTCTCCAATGCGGTCCTTCATTGGGTGAACGAGCCCGATCTCGCGATCGCCCGCATGCGGGCAGCGCTGAAATCCTCTGGCCGGCTCGTTGCAGAGTTCGGCGGTCACGGAAATATCGCTTCCATCGTTACCGCCATGCGTGCGGTTGCCCGTAGTCACGGGGTCGATGAATCGCTTGCGTCCCCGTGGTTCTACCCGACGCCCGATGAATATCGTGCCAAACTCGAACCTAGCGGTTTCAAGGTCGAGCGCATCGGACTTTTTCCGCGTTTAACGCCGTTGCCCACCGGTATGCACGGTTGGCTCGATACCTTTCGCGCAACATTTTTCGCTGCCTTTGGAGACCGCGCCGAAGAGGCCAGAAGGTCCGTCGAAGATTTGCTTCGGCCCTCACTTTGCGATAGGGCGGGCAACTGGACCGCCGATTATGTTCGCTTGCGGGTGGAGGCTGTTGCGGTCTAGGGCAGGAGCAGTCAAGTTGGTGCCCTAGTTTCCAGGCATAGCCATTATGGGTGACGCCCACATGATCGAACGACGTCCAGGAGCAGCAGACGAGATGCCCGATAAGCGGCAGAAAAAGGCGAGAACAACGCGCAAAGTCGTTTGCACCTTGGGATCACTTGGCTTGGCCGCGCTTGTTTCCATGCCGGCTGTGGCGGAGCGGATTGAAAATGAAGTGGCCGTCTTTGCCGCGCTCGACAAAGTGACCGCGCGCATTTCCAAACTCGAAGTCCCATTGGGGCAGACGATCGAATTCGGTTCGTTGCGCGTGACGCCGCGCGTTTGCTATTCGCGCTCTGCAACGGATCTGCCCAAGACGACCTCTTTCGTTGAGGTTGATGAAAAAGAGCTCGAAGGCAGCACCGAGAAACGGATATTCACCGGCTGGATGTTTGCCGAGAGCCCCGGATTGAATGCTGTCGAACATCCTGTTTTTGATATTTGGCTGACCGGCTGCATGGCGCCGAAGGATGGACCGGCGCAGGCCACTGCGGGACAGGCAGGTGCGAATGGCGGGGTGGACAACCAGGTTGATCCAGACGCGCAAGAGCCCATCATCACACGACGGCGCATCCGCCGCTGAGCAGTATTTTGATAAAGCTGGAATGTCGAGCACGTGCCAGACCGTGTTCGGTTTGCCGCATAATAGAGCGTCGGGCGATAAATCGGGACCATTCTGCCGAGGCGGATTTGTGACAAGATCAAGTGGACCGTCGCAGCGCGTAGCGGCGCTACGTGCAAGACGGGACACACCGAGGTTGGCGCAAATCCGCCCGGCCCTTCGGGTTTGCGAGCGGCGGCCGCCCAGTGCGTCGTGCGATTTGTCCGTGACCCCGCCACGCACAGCATCGCTCTCCTTCTGGCTCGACCAGCCGCTCGACAAACAGAATTGATTTCGATTTATCGCCCGATGCTCTAGTCTTGAACGTTTTGCAAAGATTGTCAGGCCATCAGCAGGCGCGCTGCCCGTGGCGCAAAATAAGTCAAGATGCCGGCTGCACCCGCCCGCTTGAATGCAAGCAGGCTTTCCATCATCACCTTGTCACCATCCAGCCAACCCTTTTCCCTCGCGGCCATCAGCATCGCGTATTCGCCCGATACCTGATAGGCAAATGTCGGCACTTTCAGAGTTGAAGAAACGCGCTGCACGATGTCGAGGTAGGGCATACCTGGCTTCACCATGACCATGTCGGCGCCCTCGGCAATATCAAGTGCCACTTCGCGCAGCGCTTCATCGGTATTCGCCGGGTCCATCTGATAGGTGCGCTTGTCACCCTTCAATGTGGAAGACGACCCGACGGCATCGCGGAATGGCCCATAAAACGCGCTCGCATATTTTGCGGCGTAAGCCATGATTTGCGTGTCGGTGTGGCCGGCGCCTTCAAGCGCGCGCCGAATGGCGCCCACGCGTCCATCCATCATGTCAGAGGGGGCAATGATATCGCACCCTGCAGCCGCTTGATTGAGCGATTGTTTGACCAACGCGTCGAGAGTGGCGTCGTTATGGATTTGGCCACCAACCAGCAGTCCGTCGTGGCCGTGGCTCGTATAGGGATCGAGCGCCACATCAAGGACAACGCCGATGTCGACACCTGCATCCTTCACAGCCCGCGTTGCGCGGCAGACGAGATTATCCCGGTTGAAGGCTTCTGCTGCGTCATCGGTTCTAAGTTTGGGATCGGTGTAGGGAAACAGCGCCATGGCCGGTATGCCCAGGCTTGCTGCCTCCCTGGCAGCTTCAACGACCAGGTCGACGGACAGGCGTGCTACGCCCGGCATCGACGCAACATCCTGCCGCTGTGCCTCGCCTTCGAGAACGAACACGGGCCAGATAAGGTCGGCGGGCGACAGTGCATTTTCGGCAACCAGCCGACGTGCCCATTCGGCCTTGCGATTGCGGCGCATGCGCGTTACCGGGAAACCGGCTGTCGTTGGTCGTGTCGAGGAACTGCTCATTTGAAATTCGCCGTTGCGGAGAGATTAGAGCATTTTCCGACGAAGTGGACGCCGGTTCGTCGAAGAAAATGCGACCAAACGAGAAACTAGAGCCCAGATCCGATTCCATCGAGTCGAAATGTGCTCTAGGCAATGGTGGGCCTTTCCCACGTCAGCATTATTGACAGAAAGGCGCGGAATTGCGATCCGCCAGATCGACGTGGAAGTGGTTGCGATGGGCGTTATTGGCTTCGGGTCCGAGCACGGTACCAAAGATGCCACACGCGGATTTGTGGGCTCCACGCAAAAACCGCTGGCGGCTGATGAGTTGCACGGCCGCGCCGCCTTTGGCCGCAGCAGGGTGGACCACGCCCGTTTCAGTTGCACCCAGATCATGCGGCTTGGGTCCTCCCAGACGGCTGGGTGCGATCTCAAAGGATGATGAGTTGGCTTGATCCGCGCCGGTGATGGGCGTCGTTACGGCCAGTCCGGCTATACCGCTCACATTGCCATTGCCACCCAGGTTCTGTTGATTAGTCGCAGCGGACACAGATCCGGTTTCTATGTTGCCCGAGCTGCGTGCTGTCTGGCGTGTATGTTCGTCACGTTTGCGCGCCCCATTACCGGCCACATCGCGCTGTGCAGGGTTCCTGGCTGCGATCTTCTTTTTTTCCTCAGCGCGTGCCTTGGCTTTTGCTGCTGCAACCCGGCGGCGAATGTCACGCTGTGTCTGCCCCCAATCGGCAAGTAGCATCGCTGTTTCGCCGCGTGCGGTGGAGAAGCCTGCAATGTCGAGTGCGTTGGCGCGGCCATGTTCGGAAAGGCGGCCACGCGCCCGCCCATAGGCATTGCGGCACGAATAATCGCTCATCTTTGAAATCTTGATGATCGGTCCGCCCAGATGCTTGCGCGCGAGCGGCTGCAACCCATCCTTCAGCCAGGTGTAGAGCGCCTCGGCCATCTCGCAATTGATGAGCGCTGGCGGTGAAATGACGACTTCGGGCTTTCTACCCAGGCTAATGAGCCGAATAGGGGCAGGCGTGCCGCAATCACCATGCTTGATTGGTTCTTCGTAGACAGCAACGCCGCCAATGCGCTTCAAGATGTCGGCACAACGCGCGCGGGCCGTGATGATTGCACCTTGCGGCCATCGCTCGACTTTTCCTTCCGCTTTAGCCTTAACCGCCTTGGCTTGCGCGCGGGCTTCTTCCATTGTTATCGGCCAACTCGAATCGGTTGCTGTACCGCGAGAGGCTCGGGAGGCTTTACCGGGCTGGGCCGCAAAGCGGGCACCCATGGCAGGCAAAGGCGGCGCCTGCACGCGCTGCCTTTGCGCAACCTGAATTTTCTCGTGTGTGGCGCGGGCCGGGTCGATGGTTGTCAGGAATTCTGGCTGGCCGACAAAGCGCATCGCTGGGCTGTCGTCATTGCCAACGGCAGGCACGCCCGAGCAAACGACCAGCCCGGACACCATGGCCAGGCTCCAAAGACCGTTTCGCATCTATAAATTGCCCCCGTCCCCTGGCGCGCGGCATGATACCCAACCCGCTGCTGCCGGCACGCGAATCACTCTTAGTGTCTTGACATTTGAAGCTGGTGTATAGCCCTCAATTGGGGCGGCTGAAGAGCACACAAGACCGCAAGTACGAAATAGATGTCGATGAGCAGTGGACAGGAGCACGTCATGACCGCAAAGCCTGTGGATGAAACCGATGCGGTGAAAGCAGCCATAACAAACGACATCTCGATCACGCGCTCAGGCGCTGTCGCGACGATCGTCTTGAACAGGGTGCGCGCTCTCAATGCGCTTACGATCGACATGCGAGCAAAATTCGCCGAAGCAATTCCGCGTCTGGCGCGCGATACAGATCTTTATGCCGTGCTGGTACGCTCCGACAGCCCAAAGGCCTTTTCGGCCGGCGGAGACGTGCGCGAACTGATTGCACTATATAAAACAGACCCTGCGGCAGCCTGCCAGGCATTCGCCGACGAGTACGGGTTGAACTGGACGCTCGATTGTTTTTCCAAACCGACCGTGTCGCTTATTGATGGCGTTGTGATGGGCTCAGGCGTCGGCTTGTCGATCTACAACACGCACCGTGTCGCCGGTGAACGCTATCGCTTCGCCATGCCGGAAACCGCAATCGGTCTGTTTCCGGACGTTGGCGTCGCCCATGCACTGTCTCGACTCCCAAATGAAGTTGGCACCTTTCTAGGCTTGACGGGCCGCCTGATCGGCCGAGCCGACGCATTCAATCTTGGACTTGTCACGCATTGCATTGCGGCTGAACGCTTTCCAGAGATTGAAGATGCATTGGCCGACGCACAAACCATTGATCCGCTGCTGGATGGCATGCATGAGAGCCCCGGCAACGGCGATTTGGCGCCGCATGAAACGCTTATCGCAGAATGCTTTGCTGCAAACTCCATGGAACAAATCATGGATCGGCTCGCAAAAGTTCAAGGTGAGCAAAAGGGCTTTGCCGAGGGTGTGATGGCAGACCTTGCTAAAAAATCACCGACCGCGCTCAAGATCACACTGCGACATCTGCGTCAGGCCTCCTCAATGGGCCTGCGCGAGGTGTTGACGATGGACCAGCGGCTCGCCTGCCGGTGTTTGCAGGGCTATGATTTCGCCGAAGGGGTTCGTGCAGCACTGATCGACAAAGACAACCTACCCGTGTGGAAGCCTGCGGACCTGGAGAGCGTTTCAGATGCCGAGGTGGAGAGTTATTTTGCGCCGCTGCCAAGTGAGCTGGAGCTTGAATTGCCAACACGCGAACAGATGCAGGCATTACGCATTTGATGCAATGGAAAGAAGATTTGGTGCTTGAAAGTAATGTTTAAAGAAGTCCTGATTCAGACCCTATGAAACTATTCTTTTACTATACCTATTTAGGCAACCTTTAGCTGTATTCGCTACTGTGATCGCAATCCCGAAGAAAAACAAACGGGTTTTGCGTCAAACAGCAGTGAGGCACGTCAATGAATACAGCGGTGGATCGGGCGCGTTGGGACGTCCCGGCGGAGGACGAGGAAGTCCAAAGCGAATATCTTCAGGCGCTGCGGCTGATTGAAAGGCTGCATCGCTTGCTACTCGACGTCATCAAGGACGAATTCGATCGTCAGGGCGGCTCGGATCTCAATAGCGTACAGGCTCTCCTTCTTTACAACATCGGCCCGGCCGAATTGACAGCCGGTGAACTGAAGACGCGCGGCTACTATTTGGGCTCGAATGTGTCCTACAACCTGAAGAAGCTCGTTGACATGGGCTACATTCACTACAAACGCTCCGAAACGGACAAGCGTTCTGTGCGTGTAAGCCTGACAGACAAAGGGTTGGAAGCGTCCGGGGTTGTGCAGGGCCTCTACCAGCGTCAGCTCGGATCGTTGCAGAAAGTCGGAGAGGTGGACGAGAGCGATCTTGAGAGCCTCAACCGTTCTTTGATGCGCCTTGAGCGCTTCTGGTCCTACCAGATCAGCTACCGGCTTTAGGGTTGGAGGGCCGTGCCCTCGTGAGAAAGGCGGGCTAGAAGGTCTCACGGCAAGATTTCAAAGGGGTAACGGCGCTTGACCGAGCGAGCGGGCAAGCATGAATGAGGGCGCGTCCTGCTGGCGCGTCCTTTGCCGTGTCTACGCCGTCTTTCGTTCAAATAATGGTACCGCGCGCAGCGCTGCAACTGCCCGTTCCTAGAGTATCCCAGGGAGTGGATGCCGGTTCGTCGCAGAAAATGCGACCAAACCAAAAAGCTAGCTTCGTTGCGCTATCCACGTCCCAGCATGCTCAGGCGAGCGGATCATCCGTGCTTATTTTGGCTCCGGTTGTTGAGCGCAGATCGCGTTACGCCGAACTGCAATAAATTGCTCAAGCGACATTGCGATGAGGCCTTCTGCCGGTCCATGAAGGCTGTGGGCTGTTCTTGCAACTTGGATGGAGCTTGCCTCAGAGCGCAGGAAACAATGTGGTTGCTGCAAGTTTTGGCATGGCAACACGATGAACTCTCGGCCGCATGTCACGCGCAGGGGTTCATCGCGATTAGTCGCGACGCCAGTCGTCACGATACCAGATGAAATGTTCAAGATAATCGCTCCGCCTGGACAAGCGCTGCTACCACGCACGCCATAGTAGCCGTGTGGCATCAGTATTCTGTTCAGACAGGCAGAATCTGCATTTCAGCTTTCCAATAATTACATTTTGTCCCATTCTAAAAATGCGTGTGCTGGGCGTTGCACCGCTATTGCGGCGAATGTGCTGAAAAGTGGTTTGATCGGTTTTGTTTTATGCAGACTAGCGTCGTCGTGGTGCGGTTTGCTCTCGCAAAGCGTTATAAAAAATTTAACTGCCGTTCCACTCCGATCCAGACTGCAATAGGCGTTTGTCATTTTTGTCCGGTGCAGGTGAACCATTTTATTCGGCTTTATTCGGCTAAATTGTTTATGGAGGAAACATGGCATCGGACAGTTCGGCGGCACGATGCCAATTGGAACCACGTTGCCGGGCGGGTCGCGTGGGGCGGATCGGTTGCTTCTTTCTGCTCGCCGCAGTTGTTCAAACCGGATCGGCTGCCGCTGACGATAGCAACTGGTGGTTGCGATTTGGTCCGCCGAATGAATCGTCGAACTTGTCCTCCCAACGCTCCTACGACCGCGCCTTTATTCGCGAGTGGGAAGCAAATCCTCCACGTGGTTACCCAACCCTTTCACCTTCCAACATCGACGCCACCAGGCAGGCCATACAACGCTATGAAAAAATTGTTGCCGATGGCGGGTGGGAGCCTTTGGCCAATGCGGAGTTGCGTGCGGGGATGAGCGGCCGGAATGTCGGCGCGCTGGCAAGGAGGTTACGCATTTCGGGCCATATGCGCGGCGAGCGCGACGACCAGGACCACTTTGGTTACGAACTGGAAAAAGCGGTCAAGCGGTTTCAGGCCACCAATGGGCTAACGCCGACCGGCGTCGTCGACAAGCGAACGATCGCAGCACTGAATGTCCCCGCCGCAGCACGTCTCAAACAGCTAAAGCGCGGTCTTGAACGGCTTCGCGAATATGCCGGGGTCCTTGGTAAAAAGCGCTATGTCGTCGTCAACATTCCGGCTGCACAAGTCGAAGCGGTGGAAGCAGATCATGTCGTTTCACGGCACACCGGAGTTGTTGGCAAACGCGATCGCCAGACACCCTTGCTACGTTCGTCAATCCACGAACTGAACTTCAACCCTGTCTGGCGCCTGCCACCAACGGTTATTCAAAAGGATCTTATCCCGAAAGGGAGAAGCATGGAAAAGACGGGCAAGAGCGTGCTCGTCAAATATGGTATCGATGCCTATGACGGACGCGGACGCAAGCTCGATCCCGCAAAGGTCAAGTGGAATTCGTCAATGCCCAACCAGCTCAGCTATTCGCAACAGCCGGGCAAGGAAAATCCGCTAGGCTTCCTCAAGATCAATTTTCACAACGCTCACTCTGTCTACATGCACGACACGCCATCGGACGGCTTGTTCGGCCGCAATTTTCGTGCAGCGAGTTCAGGCTGCATCCGGGTGCAGAACATAGAGAAACTCGCCAGTTGGCTGCTCCAGGACGACGGCGTCAGCAATGCTCAAATTGACAGTCTGAAAACCTCCGGCGAGCGCATGGATGTGCGTGTGAAAAAGCCGGTGCCGCTGTATTTCGTTTACGTCACGGCGTGGGCAACACAAGACGGCGCCATCCAGTTCCGCCGTGATCTATATCAGCGCGACGGCATCGGCGACACGGCTTCGGCATATTAGAAAGCATATTAGAAAAAAGTTGAATCGAGATGATCTGAGCCTTGGTCTTGGCGCCTGGGCTCTGGCGCCTCGTACGTTGACTTTGGTTAAGCTAATCGCTCCGCCAGCATGCGAGATTGGGTTGCTGGCTGGCATTCATGATGGGCTGTCAAGTCTTGAACATGCCAGAATTCTTCGCTATTGGGCGCTATCCCGGCCGAATTTCTAGGCACAAGAACCCAGACACCGGAGAGTGTGGGCGTTTGTTGCACCGCACAGCGCAAAACGGACTATTGGGGGCGACAATCGGCGCCACCGCTGGCCCGAATGAACCATTGCTCCGGTCGCACCATCGTGGTGCTATGGGGCGATGCGCAGGGAGTGAAAAACACGAATGGATTACGCCAAGACGTTGCGCGGTGCGCTGGACACAATCCGGGCCGAGGGTCGCTATCGCATTTTTGCCGATCTCAAGCGGCAGCGCGGAGAGTTTCCCTCAGCGCGGCAATTCACCGATGTAGGCGATGTACGGCCTATCACGGTTTGGTGTTCCAACGATTATCTCGGCATGGGGCAACACCCCAACGTTCTGGCTGCGATGCACGAGGCGATCGATACGGTTGGTGCCGGTTCGGGCGGCACGCGCAACATTTCAGGCACCTGCCACTACCATGTTGAACTTGAACGCGAGATCGCTGACCTGCACGGTAAGCAGTCAGCTTTGCTGTTCACGTCCGCCTACGTCGCCAATGATGCCACGCTCTCCACGCTACAAAAGCTGATTCCTGGCCTGATAATCTTCTCCGACGAGAAGAACCACGCGTCGATGATCGAGGGCATTCGCCGCGGCGGCACCGCCAAGGAGATCTGGCGTCACAACGACGTCGCCGATCTGGAAGCGCGTTTGAGCAAGTATCCCCTCAACACGCCGAAATTGATCGCCTTCGAAAGCGTTTATTCGATGGACGGTCATATTTCTCCTATCGGCGCGATCTGCGACCTGGCCAAGAAATACAATGCACTGACCTACCTTGATGAGGTGCACGCGGTCGGTCTTTACGGTCCGCGCGGTGGCGGCATTGCCGAGCGTGAAGGCGTCATGGACCAGGTGGACATTATCAATGGTACGCTGGCCAAGGGGTTCGGCGTCATGGGCGGTTATATTGCGGCCTCGTCCGACACATGCGATGCAATTCGTTCGTTCGCGCCCGGGTTCATTTTCACAACGTCGCTGGCGCCTGCCGTTGCCGCAGGAGCGCTGGCCTCCATTCGTCACCTGAAGAGCAGCAACGCCGAACGTGACAAGCACCAGGAACGTGCAGCGACACTGAAGTTGCGCTTGTTGGATGCCAATCTACCGGTCATGGACAATCCTAGCCATATCGTGCCCGTCATGGTTGGCGATCCGGTGCATTGCAAAGCAGTCACCGATACTTTGCTGGACCATTACGGCATCTACGTACAGCCGATCAACTATCCCACAGTCCCCAAGGGTACAGAACGGATTCGCCTCACACCTGGCCCCGTCCATACCGACGAGCAGATGGATTTCCTCGTCAATGCCCTGACGGAATTGTGGGAGCGCTGCCCGGTTGCCAAGGGTACGTTCGTCCGTCTGGCTGCCGAATAGCATCGTTTCGGCTGGTGTGCGTTCGTTTAAGATCTGCAACGCTAAAAACGCTCCGTATTCCACGGAGCGTTTTGCTTTTTGCCTTCGCGCACGTGCTCTCGTCATGGGCGATAAGACTGCATTCGCCACCCTTTGAGATCATCGCTACCCACCCCAACGTGTGGCACCGTCGCCAAAGCATCTTCTCAGCCTTGTTTCGGTATTTTGGACTATGGTAGGAAGGCGAACTTGAACGGTCGCGGGGCAATAGCCCTACCGCCTTCGATACACGTTTCATGCGCGGCGCCGACTGACCTTGTCGCCTGCAAAAATCAAAACCATTGAGAACGAGGAAATCGTCCCATGTCGACAGCCAAGGCCAACTATCCGGCGCCAGCCCAAGAAAAATTCTTCACCGCGCCGCTGGCCGAAACCGATCCTGAAATGGCCACTGCTATCGCCAAGGAACTCGGCCGCCAGCAGCATGAAATCGAACTGATCGCGTCGGAAAATATCGTTTCGCAGGCTGTGCTCGATGCCGCTGGTTCCGTGCTCACCAACAAATACGCCGAAGGCTACCCGGGCCGTCGCTACTATGGCGGTTGCCAGTTCGTCGACATCGCCGAAAATCTCGCAATCGACCGGGCCAAGAAGCTGTTCGGCTGCGAATACGCCAACGTCCAGCCGAACTCGGGTAGCCAGGCCAACCAGGGTGTTTTCAACGCTCTTCTCAAGCCGGGTGACAAGATCCTCGGTCTCAGCCTCGCACATGGCGGCCATCTCACCCACGGCGCGACCGTGAACCAATCGGGCAAGTGGTTCGAAGCGCATCATTATGAAGTCCGAAAGGATACGCAGGTCGTTGACATGGGCGACGTGCGCAAAGCCGCCAACGAGCACAAGCCGCAGCTCATCATCGCTGGTGGCTCAGCCTATCCCCGCACCATCGACTTTGCTGAATTCCGTAAAATCGCGGACGAAGTCGGCGCGATGTTCATGGTCGATATGGCTCACTTTGCGGGCCTGGTCGCCGCGGGGCTTTATGCAAGCCCATTCCCGCATGCGCACGTCGTCACAACGACGACGCATAAGACCCTGCGCGGACCGCGCGGCGGCATGATCCTGACCAACGATGAAGCCATCGCCAAGAAGATCAACTCGGCGATCTTCCCCGGCATCCAGGGTGGTCCGCTCATGCACGTTATCGCTGGCAAGGCTGTGGCTTTTGGTGAAGCGCTCCAGCCGGAGTTCAAGCTCTACATCAAGAACGTTATCGAAAACGCTAAGGCGATGGGCGAAGTGCTGGTGCAAGCTGGGTTCGCCCTGATCTCGGGCGGCACCGACAGCCACCTGATCCTGGTTGACCTGCGCCCTAAGGGATTGACGGGTAATATCTCCGAAAAGGCGCTGGGCCGGGCGAATATTACCGTTAACAAGAACGGCATCCCGTTCGACCCGGAAAAACCAATGGTAACGTCAGGCATTCGTCTGGGTTCGCCGGCCGGCACCACACGCGGATTTGGCGTTGCGGAGTTCCAGGAAATCGGCCGCCTGATCGCGGAAGTGCTGGATGGTCTGACCAAGAACGGCGAAGACGGCAACGCAGAAGTAGAGGCAAAGGTTCGGGCCAAGGCCATCGCATTGTGCGATCGCTTCCCGATCTATTCTTGATCGCAAGACACGGGTAGGGTCTAGAGCATGTTCAGCCGAAGTGTACGCGGTTCGGCGTGAAGAACATGCTCAAAATAAAAGAAAGTAGATCGCGTTCGCGATTCCGTGAAAAGTGAACGCGATCTAGAGCATTTTTCGACGAAGTGGCCACCGGTTCGTCGCAGAAAATGCGACCAAACAAGAAGCTAGAGCGCTGATCCGGTTCCACCGGATCGCAATGCGCTCTAGAGCATTTTCCGACGAAGTGGACACCGGTTCGTCGCAGAAAATGCGACCAAACAAGAAGCTAGAGCGCCGATCCGGTTCCATCGGATCGCAATGCGCTCTAGAGCATTTTCCGGCGAAGTGGACACCGGTTCGTCTTAGAAAATGCGACCAAACAAGAAGCTAGAGCGCCGATCCAATTCCATTGGATCGGAATGCGCTCTAGGATCCGGACCCACTGCCTTTGGGTCCGGGCCCTAAACAGGGGGCCGGCGGGGCAACCTGCGGGCGCCTTGTTTTTTTGGAGACGCGAACGATGCGGTGCCCCTATTGCGCGGGTGAGAACACACAGGTCAAGGACAGCCGTCCGACCGAGGAAAATGCCGCCATCCGCCGACGTCGTGTATGCCCAGATTGCGGTGGCCGTTTCACCACCTTTGAGCGTGTGCAGTTGCGCGATCTCGTCGTCGTCAAACGCTCAGGCCGCAAGGTGCCTTTTGACCGCAACAAGCTCGCCAATTCGGTGCACATTGCGTTGAGAAAGCGCGACATCGATAACGAACGTGTCGAGCGCATGATTTCGGGTATCGTGCGGCAGTTGGAAAGTTCAGGCGAGGTCGAAATTCCATCCGCGCAAATTGGCGAACTGGTCATGGAAGCGCTGCGTGGCTTGGATCCAGTCGCCTACGTCCGCTTCGCATCCGTGTATCGCGATTTTCGCGAGGCCTCCGATTTTGCCGAGGTGCTGGGCGAGATCGCGCGTGCACCAGGCAGTATGCCGGGACCGGGAATGTCATCTGCTGGGGCAGGCGCGAGCCAAGCTGTGGGTGATGATTGGCCGCCGGCTGGCACGCCCGGTAAAAAACACTGACCGCCATGGCTTCCACCACACAGCCGAACTTCGACCATGCAATGATGGGCATTGCGTTAAGAATGGCTGAGCGTGGACTAGGCACGACAGCGCCGAACCCGTCTGTGGGTGCGGTCATCGCCGATGAGACAACAGGTGAAGTCATTTCCCGTGCCGTCACGGCGCCGGGTGGTCGCCCACATGCGGAGCCACTTGCAATCGATGCGGCTGGAGCCCGCGCCAAGGGCAAGACCATGTACGTTACGCTTGAGCCCTGTTCGCATCACGGCAAGACGCCGCCATGTTCATCGGCGGTCATCAAGGCCGGGCTTGGCCGCGTGGTTGTCGCGCTGACTGACCCGGATCCGCGCGTTGCGGGGCGCGGCCTTAATCAGCTTCGATCTGCTGGAATTGAAGTCACCAAGGGCATTCGTGCCGATGAAGCACATTGGTTGACACGCGGCCATATCGTTCGCGTGACCGAACGACGTCCCTTCGTCCAGCTAAAAATGGCACTGGGTCCTGAGGGCAATGTTCCGCGCGGCAAGGCGGGCCAGCCGGTGTTCGTGACTGGCCCTCTCGCGCGTGCACGCGGACACCTGATGCGCGCTATGGCGGACGCCATCCTGATTGGGCACGGCACGCTGCGCGACGATGATCCCGACCTCACCTGCCGCCTTCCAGGCCTCGCGCAGCGGTCGCCGATCCGCATTGTGCTGGCATCCCAACTGAAAAAAGTTGCCCAAAGCCGGCTTGTGGCGACGGCAAGAGAGGTGCCGGTTCATGTCGTAACTGCGGGCAGCGCCGACCCGGTAGAGGTTGGCAACCTGGAGCGGGCGGGTGTTGTCGTGCATCGGGTGCGAACCGTTGTAGGCAACAAGATCTGGCTCCCCTCACTGTTGGAGCGCCTGGCCGAAATAGGCATCACACGATTATTGGTGGAAGGTGGACCATCCTTGTGGCGCTCGTTTGCACACCACGGACTGTTTGATGAAGTGGTACTGTTTCGCGCACGCCAATCGCCAGATGCCGCCGCCGATGCCCAACAGCTAAGCGCGGAACTGGCGGCCGCTGAACTCAACCGCGAAGCTGGCTTATGCAGTCTCAGGCTGTTGGAGCGCCGTGATCTTGGTAGCGATGACATGCTGGTTTTCCGCAAGCCGATGCACCCCACACTTGCAACACCATAAGTCGCAGCCGCAATCACGAAACCCTAGGGAAAAACGCGCCATGTTTACAGGTCTTATCTCCGACGTCGGCGAGGTGGTCTTCCACGATGGCGGCCATTTCACGCTTGAAAGCGCCTACGATCCCAAGACAATTGCTCTGGGCGCATCGATTGCCTGTGATGGCGTCTGTTTGACGGCGACGCGTGTTGAGCCCTCGGCAATGGGCGCGGGCAGCCGCTTCACCGTCGATGTGTCAAATGAAACGCTGTCCAAAACGACGCTCGAAACCTGGCGTCCGGGACGTGCGGTTAATCTGGAACGGCCCTTGAAATCAGGCGACGAACTTGGCGGACATATCGTCACGGGCCACGTCGATGGCCGCGCCCGCATCGTCGATGTCACCCCGGATGGCCAATCCCGGCGGTTCTTGTTCGACGCGCCCGAGCACCTGGCCATGTTCATCGCCCCAAAGGGTTCGGTAGCCCTTGACGGCACCTCGCTTACGGTAAACGAGGTCGCGGGAACGCGCTTTGGCGTCAACCTTATTCCTCACACCTTGACCCAGACGACGTGGGGGCGCAAAAAGCCGGGCGACGAGGTCAACCTCGAAGTGGATGTGTTCGCGCGCTACGTGGCGCGCCTGATGGAGTTTCGCCCGTGAGCGAACAAGCGCGAGAAAAGCGCGTTGCAAAGAAGCCGGCGCAAAAAAAGAACAGCGCCAAGCGAGCTGCGCCCAATAAAGCGTCAACCGGGATTGGCGGTGGCGCGCGTGCTGATGCGGCTGAGCTCTCGCCGTCCTCGGAGATCATCGAGGAGTTACGCAATGGGCGCATGGTCATTCTGGTTGATGCGGACGATCGCGAGAACGAGGGCGATCTTATCATACCCGCACAAATGGCAACGCCAGACGCCATCAATTTCATGGCCATGCATGGGCGTGGTTTGATCTGTCTGGCGTTGACGCAGCGTCGCGCCAACGAACTGAAGCTCGAAGCGATGGTGCAGCACAATGCATCACGCAACCGTACAGCGTTTACGGTCTCGATCGAGGCAAGGGAAGGTATTTCAACCGGCATTTCCGCGCATGATCGTGCGCGCACGATTGCAACGGCCATCGATCCTGAAAAGTCGGCTGAAGACATTGTTTCACCAGGCCACGTCTTTCCGCTGGTTGCCCGTGACGGTGGCGTGCTGATCCGCGCGGGACATACCGAGGCGAGCGTTGATCTTGCGCGCTTGGCAGGGTTGTCGCCCGCCGCTGTGATTTGCGAGATCATGAACGATGACGGCACCATGGCGCGCATGCCCGATCTCGTTCCCTTTGCCAGGAAGCACGGGCTCAAGATCGGGTCCATCGAGGACCTCATCTCCTATCGTTTGCAGAACGACACGATCGTGCGCCGTGTTGCCTGCAAGCCGGTTAAATCTCACTTCGGTGGTGAATTCGACATGTGCGTTTATGAGACGACTGTGGAGCCGGGAGAGCACATGGCAATGATCAAGGGCGATGTCGCCAATGGCGAACCCGTGCTTGTGCGCGTTCATGCGGTTGACCCAATGGTCGACCTTGTTGGCGTCGGTTTTCCAGCTAGCGTCGCTTTGATTGAAAAATCAATGCGTGCAATCGATGAAGAGGGGCGCGGAGTTGTCGTCGTTCTTCGCGATCTCGATCCCAAAATGCTCTCTGACAGAATGTATGAAAATCCGCGCGCCAACAAGCGCAAGGGTGGAGAACGCCCGCAGGTCGAAATCGGTTTTGGTTCGCAGATCCTGCGTGACCTGGGCGTTTCCGAGATGGTGTTGCTGACCAACTCGCCCGAACACAAGTACGTTGGCCTTGAAGCCTTCGGTCTCAGGATCGTGGGCACGCGCAAGATTGGGTAAATGCATGGTTCAATTGAATTCGCGTCCCGGAGCTGAAGCTGGTGACAATCGCCACCCCGGTCGCCGGATCCTCGTTATCGAGGCCCGCTTTTATGAGAACATCGCCGATGAACTTTATGCCGGGGCAGTCGCTGAGATTGAAGCGCAGGGCGCCAGCCATGATCGGGTTGTTGTGCCCGGCGCACTGGAAATACCACAAGCCATGATTGCCGCTGTCGCTGCTGGGCGTTTCGAAGATGATGCGGATAGCTATCACGGCGTCGTCGCGCTGGGCTGCGTTATTCGCGGTGAGACCGCGCATTACGATGTTGTCGTCGAGAACGCCAATCATTGGCTCATGAGTGTCGCGATAGATGATGCTATTCCCGTTGGTAACGCCATATTGACCGTCGAGAATGAACAACAAGCTCTGGACCGGGCGCGTGGCGGCCGCGCGGGTAAAGGCGGGGACGCAGCGCGTGCGTGTTTTGCCTTGATTGAAGCCGCAGACCATTTCCAGGGCGAAGACCGATGACCTTGCGCCCTAAAGCACAGCCTGGAAGAAGCGCAAGAACGTTGGCGCGTATAGCTGCCGTTCAGGCGCTCTACCAGATGGACATGGCGGGCACCGCCCTCAACGACGTGATCCGCGAGTTCGAAACCATGCGGTTCACCTCGAACAATGCAGATGCGGAGGGCAAGACAAATCCCGACGCCGCATCTGCTGCTGCATCTGGCATGGCATCAGGGACCACCGACCGGCAGTTCTTCGCCGACATTCTGCGCGGTGTCGTACGCCTGCAGCGCGATATTGATCCAGCGATCGACGAGCAACTCGCAAGCGGCTGGCGCCTCGTCCGGGTCGATTCGATTTTACGTGCGTCTCTACGCGGCGGCGTATTCGAGCTGCTTGAACGTCGCGACGTGCCCGCCCGCGTCGTCATCAATGAATACATCGAAGTCGCGCACGATTTCTTCGACGGTGACGAGCCAAAGGTTGTCAACGGCGTTTTGGATAGGTTGGCCCGTCGTTACCGCCCTGATGAATTCGCGCAATCTGCAACCGGTGCGGCCGGCAACTGACATTACCGGACCGGGCCTGCGCCAATAGTGGCGGCAACTCTTCAAAGGGAACAGCTTTTGCACTTCGGCTAGAGCATTTTCCGACGAAGTGGACACCGGTTCGTCGCAGAAAATGCGACCAGACAAAAAGCTAGAGCATTTTCCGACGAAGTGGACGCCGGTTCGTCGCAGAAAATGCGACCAGACAAAAAGCTAGAGCATACAGCCCGGTCATATCCATATTCGAGGATTAGCGTTTTAGGCGATGAATGGCGATGAAAATCAGATTGTCGCGAGTGAAACTTCAATCATCGCGGAGTTTTTCGCGCCGCTGACCGAAGGGGATTCCGGCGCCTTTGAGCTCAAGGATGATTGTGCCGTCATTACGCCTGAGCCCGGTTTTGATTTTGTTGTTACGACCGACAGCCTGATTGAAGGCGTACACTTCTTTGCTGGAGATGTGCCGTCTTTCAAGGCGCTGGCGGTCAACGTTTCCGATCTTGTCGCCAAGGGCGCAACGCCGGTTTGCTACCTTCTTAATCTCGCGCTTCCGGAGGCGCCGACGCGCGGCTTTCTCAAGCGGCTTACGGCGGGGCTCGCGCAAGCCCAACAAACCTTCGGGTGTCATCTTATCGGCGGCGATACTGATCGTACCAGCGGTCTGCTGACCCTTACCATTACCGCGATCGGCAAGCTGCCGAAGGGTTCCATCGTGAGGCGTTCGGGGGGCAGTCCTGGTGACATTGTTGCGGTGACGGGCACGATAGGCGATGCGGGGCTCGGATTGGTACTCAGAAAAGACGAGGCGCTCGCCGACGCTTTGCGGTCCATGGACGTGGAATGCGGACCTCTGCTTGAGAGCTTCGACAAGCCGCGCCCCAACGTCGCCGTCGCTGATCTCGTTGGCGCATTTGCAACGGCAGCCATGGACGTCTCCGACGGCCTTGCCAAGGATGCCGCCCGAATGGCTGCCACCTCCAACACTGGCGCTGAACTCCACATTGATGCAGTTCCCGTTTCCGCCGCGGCTCAGGCCGGGATTGATGCGGGTCTTTTTGACAAATTAGATATGCTAGGGAGTGGCGAGGACTATCAGGTACTGTTGTCGGTCAACCCGGGAAACTGGAAAAAGCTCAAAGCTGAGGCTTTGGTTCGCGGTATTGTGATTAACAAAATCGGAGTGTTGACAGAAGGAAGCGCAGTAATCTGGCGCGATTCGTTGGGTCAACCCGTCGATATTGCGGTTCCCGGCTGGGACCATTTCTGAGAATCGGGTGAGCGCACCATCCGCAAATTTCATGTGGTTGATGAAAAAATGCTGCCCAAGGATTGGGCGTGATGCAACACATTGCTGCAATGTGGCAACAGCCACGCATAAGTGACAACCCTGTGTTACTTTGTTCGCAGGTTTGTGTCTTTCTTTGGCCATATCCCACGGGCCTAAACTGTTATCGTATATCCCTCATCGCGCTGGCGACGCGGCCGTGACAAAGTCAGCCCTGGAAAAAACGCCCAGTTGGCTCAATTGGTGAGGTGTTGCTTGCACGGTGTGCATCACAGCGATGCGATATGCGGCCAAAACGAAAATCGCATTGTTCAAGGCCGCGTGCTAGAGCATTTTCCGGCGAAGTGGACACCGGTTCGTCGAAGAAAATGCGACCAAACAAAAGTTTGAGCGCTGATCCGATTCCATCGGATCGGAATGCGCTCTAGATAGGCCGGCGATCACGCAATGAATGGACCACAGGATAGCGTTACAATGCTGCCAAGGCACATGGATTCAGTCCGTCATCTTGCTTTCACGTTCCAAACACCAAAGGTATCGCGCGCCTCGCAAGCGTTGACGGCGCTGCTGTTTGTCTTTGCGACATGCGTGGGCGGCATGGTGTCTACCCCGGCAAATGCGCAGGGAAGCGAATGGTGGGAACAAATACTTGCCGGTCCCCAACCCTACAAACAGAAGGAGCGCCGTGCCGGGCGTGGACAAGCGGCCGGGCAGCCTGATGACTTTGGTGATCTCCGGCAGAACAGCACGCCCTGGCTGAGTGACGTGACCGTCAGGGCTTTGGATCAGGCCATTGAACGCTACCAGCGCATAGCGCAACGCGAGTGGCGCCCAATCCCAAATGGCCGGACGATTCGTCCAGGTGATGACGATGATCGCATGCCAGCCGTAAAGGCACGGCTGCGAGCTACCGGCGACATGCGCCAATCCAATTCCTATTTTGAATCGTTGTCGCTGGATGGAGAAGTGCAAAGTGCGCTTATCCGTTACCAGAAGCGCAATGGGCTGCGTCCGACGGGGCGCGTCGATCGTGCAACCCGCGCTGCCATGAACGTTTCAGCGAACGAGCGCCTCAATCAACTTCGTCTCAATCGTCGCCGCATCGTTGATTTGATGCAGCCGCGGGTGGAAGACCGCTACGTCCTGGTGAATGTGCCCGCCTATCAGCTTGAGGCTGTGGAGCAGTGGGAAACAAAGTTGCGCAGTCGCGTGATCGTGGGGCGCGAGGGCCGCGAGACACCGGCGCTGAAAAGCGAGATCAAGGCGATCAACTTTTTCCCCTACTGGCGCGTTCCCATGAGCGTTGCAACACTCGACCTCATTCCCCGCTTGCAGCGCGAGCCGGGTTATTTGAACGAAGAGGGCATTCGCGTTTACGACGGCAGTTTTGATGGCCCAGAAATCCCGCAATCGACCATCGACTGGAACCATGTCGATACAAACCGTATTCGCTTCAAGCAGGATCCGGGCGAGAAGAATGCGCTCGGTCTGCTCCGGCTCGATATGTCAAATGAGCACGGCGTCTACATGCACGATACGCCCATGAAGAACCTTTTCGGTCAGTCCAGTCGAGCTTTCTCGGCCGGATGCGTGCGTGTGCAGGGGGTGTTCGAACTTGCAGAATGGATCGCACAATATGAGCCAGGTTGGGAACAGCCGGGAAAAGTACGCGACGTCTTGAGCGGCGGCCAGCCTTTGGATTTGAAGCTGACCCGACCCGTGCCGGTGATTTTCGCCTACTTAACCGCGTGGGCGGAACCGGACGGTACGGTGCAATTCCGAAACGATATTTATAACCGGGATGGTTCGGCGGCGGTCGCTGCGCGCGATATGTCGGGACCGGATCCAGATGAGCCGCCTCCCCCTTCTGGCGGGATCACGCCGTGATGCGGTTCCGTTTCGGTTAGGTAAGTTTGGAAAATTAGAGCTTGTTCAGCCGAAGTGTACGCGGTTCGGCGTGAAGAACACGGCGAGAAATAAAAGAAGATAGAGCGCGTTCGCGATTCCATGAAAAGTGAACGCGATCTAGGATCTTACCTCGCACCAGCCGATGTGAAATTCCCGGCTGCAAAGCACCGCCTGGGCAACCGAGTGGTCGCGAACATTGAACGCTTGCCTGATGCGAGAGCCCGTTAAGGTTCGTTTCGTGGGATCGACAACGGGTTCTATGTTTCTGATTGTCGCCAAGTTTTTCGCACTGAACTGCTGCGCACACCAGCTAAACATGCTCGGTCGTCGGTAAGCTGTACTGAAATCTTGCGTAATTATTCTATAGAGCAGTTCAGACCTGCACCCCAATTATGTTGCACTGCAACTTAGAAATATTGGAAGACCAACTTTTTTACTGTTGGCTGCTAAGCAAAACAAACGTTTGAAATTCACTGTGCCAAATCTATGTTTAAGCAGCCGGCAGGATGCGCGTAGTATATTGTCTTGGAATGGCCTCAGCGCATTGCTTAGTGATTCGGCGAAATGGCGCTAATTCAGTCATGACAAACGTGGAACGCCTCGGCAGGTGGCTCGTTAGTCCACATGAGTGAATGCGTTGGAATTGGAGTTTTTGATGAGCATCGGACAATCAAGCGCACAACCTACGCAATTGCGATTGGCCGCATCGCCATCTATCGATTCCGTCGAGCGCCTTGCGATTGCGTTTGAAAAGAGTGCGAAACGCTGGGAAATGGTCGCCTATCCGGCGATGGTTCTGTTCACACTGCTGGCTTTGTTCGGGTTCTACAAAATCTATTCGGTATCCGAGAACATGCGGATCATGGCTGAGCGCTTGCAGCCGCAAATGGGCGAGCATATGGACCGTCTCACGCGTTCCATGCAGTCACTCACAGAAAACGTCTCGCAAATGTCGAAGAATATTAATGCCATGCAGCTTCGCGTGGCCGATATGTCGACCGATACCAAAGCCATGACACGGCAGATGGAAGCCCTGGCGACGATGGACAAGAATATCGCAACGATGAATCAATCGGTCGCTGCCATGACTGCTCATACCGATATGATGCGTTGGAATATGGCGACTATGAACAATTCGATTCAACGCCCGATGAACTTCATGAACAGCTTCATGCCCTGGTGACGAATCACCCTTCGTTTGTTCTGCGATTTGCGTGTCGAACGCTAAAATTTGCCCTCAAAGGTTGTAATTTTGAAAACCGGATGCATGTAAAAGGCATGCAGAACCGGCATATGCGGCATGCTGTCCCCCGGCCGAACGCCAATTTTCGCAATCCGACGTAGTTTCAGATCAGCGAATGACAACCCGCCGCAGAACCTGGTCTTGACCATGCCTCATGGTCAGGCGCAAGTCTGTTTCGCGCCGCACAAACGACGATGCGGTTGCCAATAGCGGATGGTTTACCACAAGGCCCATGAGAGGCTGGTGCGTTCGCATAAAAAAACCATGAGCTATGAAATGGAGATGATGAAATGGGCAAGTTCTCTTGCAGTTGCAACGGCTGTCTCAACCTGTTGCTTGAGACCATTGCGTTCCTTGCTGTGTTCGCGTTCGCGATAGGCGCAACGGTCATGCCGCTGATTTGGTAAGGGCCAAATCGGCAACGAGATCCCCCCTGAGCGATGAAGCGGCCGCTTCGCTGTCAGTGCGAAGCGGCCGTTTCTGTTTCTCACGTCATCCCGGGCGGCAACACGTCAATATCAATTCTGCTGCTGGGGAGGAGCAGGGCAGGGTTCATGTACCGAAGCCTTGAGGGACTGGACTTTGGCGCTGTCGAGATGGCGCAGCAAATCGAGATTGGTCATCGCATCGACCAGGCACGAGGCCGCATCTTGTTGGCCACGGCGCACCAGCCGCTGCGCTGTTTCAAGATATTGCGCGGCAGCTTCCGGCATCTTGCGCTGCTGGAAATAGATGTTGCCCAGTTCTCCTGAAATCTGTGGCTCCTCGGGATAGCGCTTGACGAGGTCGATGTAGGCGGCGGTGGTTTCGGTTTTGCCCTCTGAGTAAGCCTGGCGTGCCTGCATCCAAGCCTGGATCATCTGCTCATTTGCACTGATCTTGTTCGCAGCGGATTGCCCGTGCTCACGCGGGGCTTCGTTTGTGCGTGGGCTTAGGGACGCTGTAGCCGTGGGTGAGGGTGACGCGCTGGTTTCGTTCGCTTGTGCTTTTGGCAGACCATCAGGGGAGGTGGAAGGTGCATCTCCACTCGATGCGACATCGTTAGTCCTGGCAGTCGAAGTTGACTTGTTCGAGGCCATGGCCGGTCCCGATTCAGAAGACGCTGATTGCGTTGGGCTGGGAGCCAACGCTGTGCCATCTGCCGCGGACGCCTTCGCTGCATCGCCAATTGCAGGCTCGTTTGCAGTTGTGACGTCAGATTGTTCGGAGTTTGAATTGGGCTGCTGTGCGACCGGTGGGGATTGTGCCGATGCTGCCGGCGAGACCCCATTCTTCACAACAGATTCTGACAAACTTTCTGCAACCCTTTCGGCCTCAGGCGCAGTCTTCTGCGGAGATACAGGCGCCGCCTTGTCTTTTGTAGCGGGCGTATTTGTGGACCCGTTCACGGGCGCTTCTATTTTGGTTGTTGCGTCCGCTGCGCGTGTGTCTGGCTGACGTCCAGCATCGTTTGCAGGAGTGCCTGCTTCAGCCGCTGAAGGGGCGCTTGCAATCTTTGGCGAGCTTGCTGTGTGCGTTTCGAGGGGGGCGGGCTTTGATGTTGTGGAAGCGTCGCTGTTTGATGCATTTGCATGGGCAGATGCAATTGTTTGTGACGGACTGCGCCATTGCCCAAGCACTTGGTCTGCACAAACGGTGTCACCAACGTCACGTAGTATTGATGCGTGGTAGAGGTAACCGAGTACGCCGGCGACAACGAGCCCCGAAAACAAGAGGTGGCTGAACAACGACCGAAAGAAACTTGAAACCGGACCGCGCTGTTGGCGCTGGGGTTCTTTTGAGCTGGCCGGCATTGTCATGGCAGCGGGGCGAGGTGGCGGGCTCGATGCTGCTGGTTCAGGAGGCGTCGTGGTGCTGTCGGTCGTCGTCATGTCCTATGTCACCGTCAGGCGGTGTCTCCTTTGATCGAAAGCCTGACGCGTTCTCGCACCGTACCGGATGGCCCGCTGCTATCCGATGGATTGTCAACACGTCATGTGTGGAGCGCTGAATAGCGCTGGTGCCACCGGTCGGCTTGCCGCTTACAGACCGGTGCGTTGATGTCTCTCCGGTAGATCTGGAATTCCTAGAGCGCATTTCTATCCGATGGAATTCGATCGGCGCTCTTGCTTCTTGTTTGGTTGCATTTTCTTCGACGAACCGGCGTCCACTCCGTCGGAAAATGCTCTCGTAGGCCCCGATTGTCGTCGGTTGTTGTCAATCATCGCCGGGCGCCATTTGCTTTGATTAAGTTGCTTTGATTAGGAGCCTGCTTCCAATCCACAGCCGGTGGAGCTGGAACACCATCGACGTGCCGCGCCCTGCCCGAGGCATGTCGCGGTGGTGAGCACTCACCGAAATTCTTAAGGTAGGATTGCTCCGTGTGGCCGTGGGCCGCGGTAAGCAGACCTGCCGGGCGATTAACAGCAGTTATCCGTTATCCCAACACAGCGGCGAAACCGAAAGCCAACCTCCGGTTTCACCGCTGTTGCTAGGTTTACTGCGCAGGCTGCGCCGGTGCAGGCTGCTGCGGCGGAGGAGGCGGAGGTGCGGCATATCCGGGATAACCACCGTAGCCGTAAGGTGCGCCATAACCGTAGGGTGCGCCGTAGCCATAAGGTGCGCCATAACCGTAGCCCGGTCCATAGCCGTAGCCGCCGTAGTATGGATTTCCATAACCGCGACCGGTCATGTTGGTGTTGCCGGACATGTTGAAGCCGAAGTTGCCCGAACCCGAGCCATCGCCCCAGCCATTGCCCCAACCATTGTTGCCCCAGGGACCACCGCCCCAAGGACCACCGCCCCAACCAGGGCCCCAGCCCCATGCCTTGGCGTCAGTTGCCGTGAGCGCTGCGGCGGAAACGCCAAACAGAGCTGCAACGGCAAGAGCCTTTAAAGTCTTTTGCATTGCTGTACTCCTTATGTACGACCCTCCCAAAATACGGGGGATGCGAGCGGCGCGGCAGGGGAGGGGCTTACCACCCGTTCGTTCGTGTATGCGACGGTCTTCATGCACCGGGCAGGTGGTACGAAGACCGCCGCAAGTGTGTGGTCAGCCGGCATATCGGTTATGCCGGCAAACACGGGTAGCGTTTACTGGCCCGACGTCTTTGCGTTGCCGCTGGCACCAGCCATGCCACTAGCACCAGCCATGCCGCTGGCGCCGCCCATGCCGGTTGCTCCAGCCTGCGCAGGTGCCGGCGGATACGCCGGGGCGTAGCCATATGGCGGGTAGTAACCGGGGTAACCACCGCCGGCTGCCTGCGTGTTACCGCCGACGCTGCCACCAATGGACATGTTGCCCGAAGCGCCACCGCTAGCGTTGCCAGCACCGGTGTTCCAACCCGGACCCGGAGGATAGTAGCCCGGACCTGGCGGTGGGAATGGAGGACGGCCAGCCTGTGTGTTGGCAGCAGCGTTGGCGTTTCCACCAGCCTGTGCATTTCCACCGGCCATGCCGCTCATTCCAGACATTCCAGACATGCCGCTCATTCCGCTGGCATTACCCTGGGTGTTGGCCTGGGGAGCCGGGGCCTGCTGCTGTGTGCCAGCCTGCGGAGCGGCCTGTCCACCTACATACGGAGGTGGCGGCGGTGGGGGCGGAGGAGCATAGTAGCCAGGGTAACCATAGCCATAGCCGGGGTATCCATAGCCGCCATATCCTGGGTAGCCGTAACCGTTGCCGTAGCCATTGCCGTAACCGCGGCCGGCCATGTTGGTGTTACCCGACATGTTGAAGCCGAAGTTGCCGGAGCCCGAGCCATCGCCCACGCCATTGCCCCAGCCGTTGTTGCCCCAGCCTGGACCGCCCCAACCGGGGCCCCAGCCCCAGGCACTGGCCGAGTCCAGCGGCATAGCCGTGGCGCCCGCAGCGAGCACAGCCGCGACTGCGGCTGTTTTCAAAAGATGCTGCATACTTGTTCGTCTCCTGTCATTTTCGACCCTCCTGTAGCTTCTGCAACTCGGTCGGATATCCCGGGAAGGAAGGTCGTAATCCCCGGAGTAGTCGTCGTTCTGTTTGCCGTTAATAGAACGGCAGACCGAGATAGGGTGATGCGCCGATTGGCGCAAAAACACTTGGGCTAGGCATGCCTCCAATGCCGCCGAAACCACCAATTCCACCCAATCCCGGCGACAAGGTTGTCGGCCCGTACTGGCCTGCGTAATAGGGCACCTGGACAGTTGCGGCGGCGGAAGGAACGATAACCTGAGCGGGTGCGGGTATCGATGCTGCGGTTTGCGCTACAGGCTGTGGCTTGGGGTTGGATGAGAGCTGTGTCACGTCGACACCCAGCGGCGGATAGCTGCCAATCACCTGCGGTTGATAGGGCTGTCCTGCCGGCTGCTGCGGTTGATAGGCTGGCGCGCCCGGCTGTGCCTGGTAGGGCTGCACATACTGCGGTTGAACACCAACTTGCTGTTGCGGTGCTTGCGGCTGCACGTAAACCTGCTGCGGCGGCGCAATGTATGTCGTCTGTGGCGGCAGAACATAAGTGGTCTGCGGCTGCTGCACCTGCGGAATTTGCTGTGGCGGTTGGACATAGCTCGCCGAAGGCGGCGGGTAGTTCGATACGGCACCCGTCGTTGCTGGTGCCGGCGGGTTTTGTTGCCACTGCTGCACGCCAGTTTGCTGAACTTGAGCCGGTTGTTGTTGCTGGACGTGATAGCCCGCGCCCAACCCGAATTGCTGAACCTGTTGGTAGGCGAGCGGTTGCTGGTAAGCCTGATGTTGTTGCTGGTAGGCCTGAGGTTGTTGGTAGACCTGTGTCTGGCGCGGCGGGATATACCAGGGGTTGGTTTGCGCAAACGCAGTGGCTGCCGGTGTTGCCACCAGTCCCGCCAGAATTGCTATTTGCCAAACACGCCGTGTCATCGCTCTACTCGTTCGTTGTTTCGTAGTTTTCACTCACGCATCGCAGTTGTCTGTCTCAGCGCACACCACCCCACCAGTGAGGGTTTGCTCCAGGTTGATAGTCAGGACGTTGTGATCCACGCCAATTGTGTGTCTGCGGCTGGACCTCTGGGTATCGGGCAGCCTGGCCGGACGGGGGGTAAGGTTGTGCGGGCTTGGCCGGCTGCGCTGCTGCTTGCCCAGGCGGTGAAACGGCAATTCCGGTTGTCGGCGCTGCTTGCCGTTGAGTTGGCGCGGTCTGCTGTTGGACCGGTGCAGTCTGTTGCGGCGTCATGGATGGGCGATATGCCGGCGGCGGCTGGACGTACTGCGGCTGCCATTGCGCAGGCTGTTGCGCTGGCTGCCCTTGCTGCTGCTGCGCGGCGTTCGATGGGGCCGTTGCGCTGGCAGGTTGCTGTCCCCATTGCTGCCCCCAGTATTTATACTGCTGGTACTGCGGAACCGACCAAGGCGGATAGGCTTGTTGGTTCAATTGCTGTCCTTGCTGCGGGCTCCCCTGCGGCTGACGGCCGTCCTGCGCGTAGCCTGCCGGCTGTTGCTGTTCAGGTGCCTGCCGCGGGGCTGCGCTGGGTGCGCCAGCGGCGGTGCCTGGCGCCTGTTGGCTCCATTGCTGTCCCTGCTGCGGTTGTGCTTGCACCTGCGGCGCGCCATGCGTCTGCGGTTTGCCGGAGTACTGATACTGGGGCTGTTGGATATTCGGATATTGCATTTGTTGTTGTGCAGTCGGCGCATCTTGGGCGGACGCACCCGCCGTTCCCGCTGGCGCAGCAGCCGGGGGCATTGGCTGTGTCATACCAGGAAGCGGATAGCCTGGCGGAGGCAGGTTCATTTGTGCATCGTTGGTTGAAGGAGCGGCCTGCATTGGCGTTGCCGGCGTTGCGGCTCCGCTTCCCTCAAATGCATTAGTACCACCAGCCGTTCCACCAGCGGTTTTGTTGTCCGGACCCGTTGCAGCCTTATGCTTTTGCGGAATGGGTGCGTAGGGACCCAGTGGCATCGTTTCAGGCGGTGGTGCGGACCGCCAGGTTGCCCCGTTGGGCTGATTGGTTTGATTGCTGTTGCCCGGGTTGAAGCCCAGCGGCGGGTATCCGCCGCTGTTTCCCGCAGCCTGCGCTATGGCAAAGCCGGAATGACCACTATGACCAGACACCGCATTGAGCTGGCCAGCATGGGCCACGAGCCCCGGCACCGCCAATACAACCGCAGCCGCGATAGTAACGACGAGAAAACGACCGGCAAACAGCGACTGGTTTGTCATGGTTTCACCCCTCGTTCGCACTGTTCGAACGACCCGCCACCAGCGCTTTGGCTTGACCGATCCAGTCCTCGCGATCGATCCGCCCCTTGACGGCCAGCACTTCGTTGACACGAGCAACGTCGTCTTCGGTCCAGCCGGCAATGTCGGCGATGCGCTTGACACCAAGAGCTTTGAGCTGGGCAGAGACCACCGGACCTATTCCGGAAATCTGTTGCAGGTCGTCGCTTTGTCCATTGCCGCTAGCCGGCGCGCCATGCCCTGCGTCGGTTTCCTTAGCATCCCGCATTCCAGATTGTGCCAGGTGCACGGCGTTGCTTGCGGCATCAGCAGCCTGGCTACGACCAACAGTGCCTGTCGTTTTCAGTTTCACTTTCGGTTTGGGAGCCGTCGTGACCAGATTGGCTGAGGTCGCAGCTCCGTTCCCGGAGACGCCCGCAACATTTGCTGCAATGATGGCGCGGCTTGCTTCAGACGCAGACTTTGCACCAACAGAGCTGGCCGACGATGCCAAGTCTTGGGTTGAAGTTGCCTGATCTTCATTTTTAACAGTTGATGCCACCGGTGTTGTCTTTACCGGTGTTGGTGTCACCAAGGCCGGAGTGGCAACAGGCGCGGGCTGATTGACCTGCGTGGCGGTGTCGGTAACCGTTGGCACTTGCGTGGAAGGCGTTGCCGATGGCGTGTCCGCTGCCGGCATCGTCACGTTCGCGGGCTGCGCTGAAGCGGTTTCAACGGTGTTCGTTACGGTTGCAGGTCCGGAGGTTTGCGGGGTCCTTTGCCCATGCTTTTTGCCAACGAGATAGCCAAGCGATTCACTGACGCCGCGTGCGGCTCCTGATGCTTTGGCAAGTGCTGAGGAGCCCAGTGAACCCGCAGCGCCCGATGTGTTGCCAAGTGACGGCTTCTCTCGCGGAATAACGCCACCAGAGAACAGGTGTCCAAAAGATTCCTTTGCAAAGCCAACCGGAGCCATCCAGCCGCGCATTGCGTGTTTTGGAACGGGTTTGTAAGTGGCGCCTGCTGCCGCTGTTGCGGCTGCATCGGCGGCAATGGGAGCGTCATCGGTTCTGCGGCGTGCAACCTTGTTGCGCATCCGCGTCATGAGACTTGGGCGCTGCTTCATGCAAGCCGGTGAATTGTCGGGAATCGGGCTGGCCGGTACGGTGTCTTGCGCTTCCAACGGATCGCCGTGAGCCATCGAGAATGCACCTGCCGCGCGGTTGCAGGCGACCGGGATAACCACCAGCGTCAGTGCCGTCGACACGATGGCGCCGAACAGAAGCGAGATCGCCATGCCCTGGAAGATCGGGTCGAAAATGATAGCGGCCGAGCCGGCGACCATGGTGAGCTGGGTAATCAAGATCGGCCGTGTTCTCGTCTTTACGGCCTGGATCACGGCTTCGCGCACCGGCATGCCCGCAGCAATCGCGTGCATTGAGAAATCGACCAGCAGAATCGAGTTTCTGACGATGATACCCGCAAGTGCAATCCAACCGATCATTGAAGTTGCGGTGAACGGCGCGTCAAACAGCCAGTGGCCGGGGATGATGCCAATCAGTGTAAGCGGGATCGGCGCCATGATGATGCCGGGCAAGCGGAAGTTCTGGAACTCCAGAACGATCAACATGTAGATCAGCACGAGTGCGGCCATGAAGGCGATGCCCATGTCGCGGAACGTCTCGTATGTAACAGTCCACTCACCCGTCCACTCAAACCCGGATTTGAAGCTGTCTGAGGGAGGCGCCACCAAGGTGCCCGACAATTCGACTCCGTCCGGCGTCTTGTAGTTTTCCAGCAGCTTGGAAATTTCAATCATGCCGTAGATCGGCGCACCGAGTCTGCCGGCAACCTCGCCGGTTACGAACTCGACCGGGCGTAGGTCCTTTTGATAGATGATGGGTTCGACTGGAACCTTTTGGAAGCTGCCAAGCGCGGACAACGGCACCAACGTATTGTTTGCGGTACGGATCGGAATCTCGCCCAGCGAATTCATGTTGGAGCGTACCGACAACGGCGCCTGAATGATCAACATGCGCGGTTCAAGCTCATGCTCGAGCTTTGCATCGCCGAGCGTATAGCCACCCATCACCATCGCCAATTGGCGATTGATGTCTGAATTGGTGATGCCGGCCCGCTCAGCCTTTTGCTGGTTCACCACGAACGTCCAGGTGAAGTGTTCGTCCTGCATGAGGTTGTCGACGTCGACAACCTTTTCCGACTTCTCAAAAATTTTGGTTAGTTCACGGGCCACCTGACGGCGCGTTTCCGCGTCTGGACCGTAGACTTCTGCGACCATTGTTTGCAGCACCGGTGGACCTGGTGGCATCTCGACGACCTGGACACGCGCGCCAAGTTTAGCGGCAAGTGGTGTCAACCTTTCACGCGCGTCCACCGCGATCTGGTGGCTGGAACGTTCACGCTCGTCCTTGTCGGGAAGCTGTACTTGAATGTCGCCTTCCCAGGGCTTGTCACGCAGGTAGTAGTGGCGCACGAGACCATTGAAGTTGAACGGCGACGCTGTCCCTGTATAGGATTGCACAGCCGTTACCTCTGGAATCTTCAGCACTTCCTCGGTCAACTGTTGGATGATGTTCGTTGTCACCGGCAGAGCTGTGCCCTCCGGCATATTCACGACCACGTTGAATTCCGGCTTGTTGTCGAGCGGCAGCATCTTCACCGCGACCTGCGTTGTGTAGAACATGAAGCAGACCGCCAACATCACGCCCCAGATGACAAGACGGAACGTGCGTGCCTTCGCTGGTGAATCCAGAAGCGGCCCCAATAGTCCCCGATAAAAGCCGTCGAGCCGCTCCGACATGCGATGCTCGGACTTTTCCATTCTGCGCAACTTGTCCAGAGACGGGCGAATGCGAATGGCAAGCCATGGGGTAAAGATGAACGCAGCAAACAACGAAAAGGCCATTGCGACCGAGCCAAGCACGGGGATCGGCCGCATGTAGGGTCCCATCATGCCCGAGACAAAACCCATTGGCAGCAATGCAGCGATAATCGTGAGCGTCGCAAGGATCGTTGGGTTGCCGACTTCGCGCACGGCATCAACCGTTGTTGGCGTGTCGATGCCGCCTTTTTCAAGCCATCGCCGATAGATGTTTTCCACCACGACTGTGGCGTCGTCGACAAGGATACCGATCGAGAAAATCAAGGCGAACAGTGATACGCGGTCGACCGTGAATCCCAGAATCCATGCAGAGAAGATTGTGAGCAGAATAATGATCGGAATGACGACCACAACGACGATGGTCGGTCGCAGGCCAAGGAACAGGAATATCAGCAATGTCACGACGCTTGTTGCGCCGATCATCTCGCTGATCAGCTCGTTGACCTTGTCGTTGGCCGTTTTGCCGTAGTTGCGCGTCACAGACACGTGAACGTTGTCAGGAATAAGCCGGCCTTTGAGCGTTTCGACCTGGGCGAGCACGTCGTTGGCAACCGACACGCCGTTGGAGCCCTTCTTCTTGGCAATGGCGATAGTGACTGCCGGCGCACCTGCTGTCTTGGGTTCACCTTCTTCTGCGTTCGGGCCGGAGGCATACTGGACGACGCTGGTGGCATCGCTGGAGCCGTCCGTCACCGTGGCCACATCACGCACATAAATGGGACGGCCGCCCTGAATGCCGACAATCAGACGCTCTACATCTGACGCCGTGCGAAGGAACTGTCCGGAATAAACGGTAATCTCGTTTGTCGACGTTTCGGCACTGCCAACCTTTTTCCGCTCGTTGGCCGAGCTGATGGTGTTGGCGAGCTGATCGATAGAAATGCCAAAGTTGCGCAGACGTGCCGGGTCGATCTCGACACGCATCTGTGAGGAGCGACCGCCGACAACGAAGCTTTGTGAGGTATTCTTGACCTGCTTTAAGCGCTGCACGACTTCAAGTGCAATTGATCGCAGGCTGGCATCGTCAAGCTCTTCAGACCACAGCGTCAGCGCCACCATCGGAACGTCGTCGACGCTTTTGGGTTTCACCAGCGGCTGTGAAACTCCAGGCGGGATCTTGTCCATATTGGACATCAGCTTGTCGTAAAGCTTAACCAGGGATTGGTTGTGGTCTTCGCCGACTTCGAATTGTGCCGTCACCATTCCGCCGCCGCGCTGTGAAGCGGAGTAGACGTGCTTGATACCGGGAATTTCGCTGATCATCCGCTCCAGCGGATCGGCCGCCAGACTGGCAACCTGTTGAGGCGAGGCTCCAGGGAACTGGAAGAAGACGTCAATCATTGGCACGGAGATCTGGGGATCTTCCTGCCGTGGCGTTGAGAGCAATCCCATGATGCCCAACGCAAGACACGCAATGAGCAGCAATGGTGTCAGAGGCGAATGAATGAAGGTCTTGGCAATCCCACCGGCGATACCAAGCGAATTGTGAGATTCTGTCGGCCCCTGGCCATTTGATTGCGACACGGAACTCATACCTTAAGCTTGCGTTTTCCGGCGTTCCGTTTTGCTACGGAGTTCGCCCCCAACGTTACCGTCCCTAAACGTCCTAATTACACGATCTTGCTGAATATTCGCTTTACTGTGGTGAAGCGCCCTGCGCGGCAGGTGCACTCGTTGCGGTGTTGTTCTGATGAACGATGACTTGTTCATCGCCGTTCAAACCTGACAGGATTGCGATGCGGCCGTCGGGAAGCGTGGCGCCGAGGCGTACAACGCGCAAAGAGGGTTTGCCGTCCTTCAAAATATCAACTGAAGGCAGGCTGCCACGCCATACGACGGCGTTTGGTGGCACGGAAAGCTGCTTTCCAGCCTGACCGCCAGGGTCCGGCAACATTATTTCGGCATACATGCCAGGACCGCCAGGCAGACCGCTTGGCAGGTCGAACTTCACGGTGACCGTATGGTGTGCGGAATCGGCAACCGGAAACACCTGGCTTACGCGGGCCTGGACTGACATGCCGCCGCCATAGTCGATGCGCGCGGGAACGAACGATCCGACCTTGAGTGCCGAAACAAGTGCGACTGGCACTTCGGCCTGGATACGCAGGTATGCAACATAAGCAACCTGCATTAACGGCTGGCCGGGTTGAACAGTATCGCCGACTTCGACCATCTTTTTGATGATGACGCCGTCAAAGGGAGACTCCAGACTTGCGTCGCGGATCTTGGCGTCGAGTTCCTCGATGTTTGCACGGGCCTGCATGATACCTGTGCGCGCGTCATCCACGCCTTTTGCCTGCCCGTATAGATCGGCATAGCGCCTCACCCATGGATCGTTGCCACCGGCGTATTGACCCGTGAAGGGGCGCATGAAGCTGTCCATCATCGAGGGCAGGCCCATGCCGGTTGGCTGGCCGGTTCTTGGTGAATAAAGCTCGCGTGAATATTGCACGTGTGCATTGCGCAAGGATGCCTCGGCCGCAATCAATTGCGCATTCGCAGCGCGTTTGGCCGCTTGCAGTGCATCGTCATTGATCGAGACCACGACTTGGCCTGTCTTGACCTGTTCGCCCTCGCGGCCGGCAACCGTTTCTACCTGACCTGGGATCTGCGCGGTGAGCGTCACCTCCTTGTAGGGGACGACGGTGCCGCCGACCGTGGTGAGTTGCCCGGCCTCATTTACCGAAACCGGAACGGTTTTATATTCGGCGGAGTGAACCGGTAGCGCCGTGCACATGACGAGTGCGGACGTGAAGAGTGCAAGTCTGTAGTTCATTAAACGCATCATACCCTCGCCATTACGCAAAAACTTTTCATGAATGGGCCGGCCATCGACGGCTCTTTGATCATTGTGACATAGTCGCCGACTACAAATTGTAGACGCGATGAAGTGTAGGCCATACCTAGGCTGATCATCCCTGGCGGCTCTTCCAGCCATTGTTTCCAGGTATCTTTATCGGCGCGCAAATCCCAATCTAGCGCTTCGCCCTCAAATGCTTTGGCTTTGATGGCTTCACCGTTTTTAATAATTAAAACCCCGCGGGGATCATTTTCTCCGCGAAAACCGTATCCAATAGTGGAATCGAAATGAATTCTACCGAGCGCGCCAGCAAGCGCGGGCTCGGCATTCCAGGCGTCGCGAAATCGCGCCATCCAATTAGGTGAAAACAGGCACATTGCGGCACTCCTCCCCGTCATTCAGGGTCTTGGTGCCCCGTTTAGATCAGCTTACTATAATATTCATTTCTACTGATGCAATGCCTGTGCCAAGGGTTAATACATTGAAATTAATGCATTTTCCTGTTCAAGGCATGTTGCGCCTGTTGCAACAAGATTCTTACAGTAGATTTACAAAAAAATTTTTAAATCTTTGTTATGCTGAGAAAATTTAAACTTAAATCAGCCAAAGGTGTTGCGCAACAGTAAAAGCATTGCAACAATAACGGTTACTAACTCATCGGGCGGTAGACCCTGAGAGTAACAAGTCATTCTTTCTGGGAGGATGGCTCTTGGAAGCGCCGAATAACGACCAATTACGCGTGCTGCTTGAAGCGGTCGTGTCCTTCATTGATGAAGGTGTAATTGTTGCCGATCTAGACGGCCACATTATTTACCATAATCCTGCTGCTGCAGCCCTGCTTGGCGCAGCTCGCAACAAGCCTTTGACGTCATTGCATGAGGTGCTCGGCATCGCCGCCGGCCAATCGATTGATGGTGCCTTGGCACAGGCCGCTCGCGCAGGCGGGCAAACCACGGAACTCACCGACTTCGTACGCTTCCAGCGCAAGCTGATGGTAAACGGTGAAAGCCGTTACCTTGAATTGCACAGTTGCCAGACATGCGAACTGGTCGGCAAAACGCGCCTCATGATTATCCGGGATGTGACCGAGCGGCAGCGCCTGGAAATGCTGGTAGATCGCTCTCGCGGTGATCTGGTGACCAACGATCGCAGATTGCTGTCACTTTTGGAACGCGTTCACCAGGTGGCGCCCTCAACAGCTTCGGTACTTTTGCAAGGCGAGTCGGGTACGGGCAAAACACACATAGCCCGCCTCATCCACCGACTGAGCCGGCGGTCTGATCGACCCTTTATCGAAGTCAATTGCGCTGCGATCCCGACATCGTTGATCGAGAGTGAATTGTTCGGCCACGTCAAGGGCGCTTTCACCGGCGCAACACGCGACCGGCCGGGCCGTTTCCAAGCCGCGAGCGGGGGAACGTTGTTTTTGGATGAAATTGCCGAACTGCCAATGCACCTTCAAGCAAAGCTGCTGCGGGTGCTGCAGGATAAGGAGTTTGAACCGGTTGGCTCTGATAAGACCACAAAAGTGGATATCAGGCTTATTACCGCGTCCAATAGAGATCTGCACGATATGGTGGATGACGGCGATTTTCGCGCCGACCTATATTACCGCTTGGCGGTTTTCACGCTGAATGTGCCTCCAATACGCGAGCGCCGTGGTGACATTCCACTTCTATTGCAACATTTCTGCGAGAACCTGGAAGCACGCGGTTATCAAGCGGGCGTTGTGTGCAGTCCCGAGGCGATGCAGATTCTCATGAATTACAACTGGCCTGGGAACGTGCGTGAACTTGAAAACGCGGTGGAACACGCGTTGATTTGTTCAGTGGACGGCGTCGTCAGGCCCGAAAGCCTGCCCGAACAGATCCGTGTCAGCGTCCTGGCCAACCAGTCTCGGCCTGTGGTGCATAACGCTATTGAAGGGGTTGGCGCGGACGAAGAAGCACAGGCTCGCCGCGATATTGAGCGCGCTTTGGTTCAGTCCAACGGGAACCGGTCCGCAGCAGCGCGAATGCTGGGTGTCGACCGGACCACGCTTTGGCGAAGGATGCAGCGATTGCAAATCATGGCGCCTTCGCACACGTGAGTATGCGAGCCCTGCATGGCGCCCTAGCAGCCTGTCGGATTTGGCGATGTCTGCTATAGTCAGCTATGAACAATTTTCGCGATTACGACCGCTCGCAGCGGTTAGGCGTGAAAAACATGCGCTTGAAAAAGATAGAGCCCGGTTGCTGCAAGCAAACTCGGGCTCCAATGCATGTTTAGGCTAAGTGCGCAGCGGTTAGGCGTGAAAAACATGCGCTTGAAAAAGATAGAGCCCGGTTGCTGCAAGCAAACTCGGGCTCTAGGTGTGCGTCGCGGATGGAGGAATGCGCCGCAGGTCGAACTCAACTTTGTCGTCGAGGCGGAATAATAACTGGCCTGCCTCGGTGGCTGACTTTGATCCAGAGGTTCCATCAACTTCGATGGATAGCTATCGCACGGTGCTCTAATTCGTTGCCGCCGCTGTCTGACGCTCTTGGCCATGACCACCTGCGCGGACAATGTCCGCAATGAGCAGACCGTCATCTGGGCGAAGTCCATGGTCTCCCGGTGAGACAAACCTTTCCGCGCGGCCCCTCAAGGCTGGAACCACATTCATGTCCTGGCTCCAGCCTTCGACCACGCTGTCGCCTGCATAGGGCGCGCGAATATCGGCAGAGCGGATCACCGATACATATCGCGCATCGGGATGAGGTTGGCGGTTCAGCCAGCCTAGCATGGTGTAGGGTCCTTCGCGCCAAAGATCACGATATAGAGCCCTGGAACGGTTGATCGTTCCCAGGCCAATGAATGGCGCAACCCACGACAGCGGTGAATTGCTCAGCGACGAGCCCATCTCAGCTGCAGAGGTGCCAAGGTGCGGACTGGCGATCGTAATCAGCGTGGAAATCTTGGCGTTGGCGTCGGTGACCAGCGCGTAGCGTGCAACGACACCGCCTGCCGAATGCGCAGCCACCACGATCTTATCGCCGGGATGGCGGTTTCTGGCTTCGATGATATTGGCCGACAAAACCTGCGCCTGCAGCGCAATCGGCGCTTCTGTGGGCAGATCCAGCGTATAGAGCCGGTTAGCTGAGTTTGGCGTCGGCACACTCGAAACGATGCGCCCGCCCGGGCCAAGATAAAGGTGTCCGGCATCGGCCCAGCCGCGTTGATAAAGTAGAGGAACAATACCGCTTGCGCGCCAACTGCCGGCATCGCCCAGATAACCCTGCACGAGAAGGAGTGTGTCGGCATTGGCCGGTTTGGCAATGGGCGCGGCGACCAGCGCCGTAAATGCCGTAAGCGAAACGAACGCCTTGTAAGCCGTCTTGCGCAAAAATCCCTGGCAACGAGTGGAAAACGTCAGGTTCATCAGCATTCTGGTCATGCGATCACCTCCTCGGCGGGTACGCGGTGAACAATATTAAATATTCACGATTGCGAATATGATGCGCTGGAAGCCTGTCTGATGCGAGTCAGAAAAAATAAATGCGACGATTTGTCGATGATTTGCGGTCGTGGCCAGCTCTTATGTGCGCTGCACAAAGCTCATTTGATGCGACCTTTGAAACCATGAAGCTCGCAAAGTAATCCGATGGGTTAATCAAGTTTGCTTGATGCGAGATTACGCTTTTGCGTTGCGGCAGGGAGAAATTGTGGCGGCGTTTTCGCCGCGCTGGCACAGGCGTTTCATAGGCGGAACCTTCATAATTATCGTTCATTCGAATGTAGGAATGTGTTAACCATTCTGACCCCGCCTGATGCGGCTGGGCGGATCATCAACCGTCGTCGACAGGGCCTCGAGCGTGATGATCCTGATAACCTCATCCAGGAGCGCAAAGCCGTTCCGGATTCATAGGGAGTAACGTCATGAAGAAGGCATTCGCCGCTGTTGCTGGTCTCGCTCTGTTTGGTTTTTCAACTGCTGCTTTGGCCAATCCGATGGTCGGAACATGGAAGTGGGAAGACTTCACAATTGACTGCAAGGAAGGTGGCGATCACGGGATGTCTTGCACCGTGACAGATGGCCCGAAGAACAAGGGCATGGAAATGGTCAAATCCAAGCTTGAGGCAAAGGACGGAGCATACGTTGGGCAAATCGCTCACCCCATGACCGGTGAAACCTACAACGCCAAGATGGTTCCGGACGGCAACGACAAGTTCAAAATGGACGGCTGCACCGCGGCAGGTGCCTGCGCTTCCGGTGAATTTACCCGCGTGAAGTAAGCCAGACTTCGCTTTTCCCAAGTCTTAGTTGAAGAAGAGGCGCCAGAATTTTGGCGCCTCTTTTTAATTGTGCATCATGGTTAGAGCATTTTCCGACGAAGTGGACGCCGGTTCGTCGCATAAAATATTAGAGCATTTTCCGACGAAGTGGCCACCGGTTCGTCGCAGAAAATGCGACCAAACAAGAAATTAGAGCGCCGTGCAGGCGATCCATTGGCAGATCGCCAGCCCTTTTATTTGGCGCCATTTACAGCAGGAAAAACGAATTTCTGCCTCGTTGCCTCTAGTGGCCTGTCGCGCCAAAATTGAAACATAGCCGCAACCGCATACAATTTTGGCGCGACATGAAGGCCACTAGCAAAATCATTGGCTTAGTGTGGCGTTTACTGCGCCTTAGTTGATACCCAGCGTGCCGCAACAGCGATCAACTAAGGCGCGACGCCACACTAGGCTTGGCGCGTGCGGCCGCCGAAAAATCCTAAAATCAGGGCAGACACCAGGAAGGCTGCACCAATCTGCCAGAACGGCACGATGTTGAACTCCATTTTCTGGAAATCACCGAAATTAATACCGGGTGCCGCGCCCAGGAAGTAGCCGGCCAACTGGCAGCCAAAGAAGAATATCGAAAAACCAAGTGCTATGCGCCCAGTGAGGAGAACCCATCCACCGGTGTTGGCGCGCGTGACCATGTGAACGAGCAACAATATGACGCCGATTGCCGCTGCTATGACGCCGAGCCACATCAGCGGCTTCATATACGGCATCATGGCGGCCATCATATTGATCATGAAATCTTTCATTCGTGCTTTCTCCCAATGTAATTGCCAGCCTTTCGGCCTAGCCATGCGTCATCGAAGCGGGTCTTGCAGAATAGTCATTTTGATTGATGTAGTCTCCGCGTAAGCCTGTCTAAACCAGGCATCAGGCTCAATCGAAAAATGCAATTGCGTGAATATGCCGCTTTGGGTGCGAGTTTCATGGCGAATGCCAGCAGTGATCGCCTCGGGAATAATAATACCAGTGCAATTTAAACCTGGGATGCTGCATCGCAAAAGCGGGAAAAACGATCGCTAAGATTTGGTGGTTTTACTTCGGCGAAGAAATTGCTTGTGCCAACTTTATGTTGCCAGCTCGGGCAGATATCCGCATCATCTATATTCGATCACACTCTCGTGCGTTCTCGCCCGCGGGGCGTTGCTTCAATCAAAACAGTCTTAGGGAAACGTCTATGTTTGCATTCATCCGCAATCTTCTTGCGATCATTGGTCTCGTCGCAATTGGTGGCGCCATCTACATGTACGCCAACCACGGTAGCGCGGTCAGCCAGTTTACTGACTTCGATCCCAAGGCTGCAGACACGTATAAGGAAATGGTCGACAAGCTCTTGGAAACGGGCAACCCGGCCGAAGCAACGGTTTGGAAGGCGAAGGTGGCCGACGGGTTGAGCTTTGAGGAGGTCGATCAATCCATCAAGTCAGTTGCCTCGGAACTCAACATTAAGGACGTGGGTGCCTTGCCACTGGGTGACCAGGTTGCAGCGATGCAGGGCAAGCCATGGCGCAAGCTGAAAATCTATCTCTTCTGCAATCCGTTGACAGCAGCAAAAATGATCGATTTTTCCGATGCCTACTCGGCGTATTTGCCATGCCGCATTTCACTGCTGGAAGACAAGACTGGGGCATTGTGGCTCTATACGCTCAACATGGACATGATGATCCACGGCGGCAAACCGTTGCCAAAGGAAGTCAAGGATGAAGCCATCGGCGTCAAAAAAATCATGCTCGGCATTCTGGAACGTGGCTCGAAAGGTGATTTTTAAGGGGCTAGGTTTTCGAAAAGCGGCTCTCGCCAGAGCTTTGAAAAGATGACTTGCGGCGCCGGCTTTGTAACGTCAGGGTTGGCGCCAGGCCCGCAATTGCTCCTGCGTTTAAGCGAACCTGTGTTGTCTGGCGCTGGTGACAAGTCTGTTCGAGCAACACAACGGTATGCTAGAGCGCATTTCGATCCGATGGAATAAGATCGGCGCTCTAGCTTTTTGTTTGGTCGCATTTTCTTCGACGAACCGGTGTCCACTTCGTCAGAAAATTCTCTAGACGCAAAATCCATCGTCGGCTGATGACCTACTTTCGTGATTTGTCTGCCATTGGTCGATACGCCAGCGCAACCAATGCAAGTCGCCAAGGCGGCATTTGTCTCTCAGGTGGATGGCCAGTCTATTCTGTTTGTTGATGACAATCAGAGCGTGCTTGAGGTCAACACTGAAGTGTTTTACGCCCAAGAGCATTTCAGGTATTTCCAGGCGTGCCAGCCACTGTAAATCCTGTCCACGGTGTCCTACATTCCCGCCATGACCGCACATCTGACATCTGCCCCGAAACTTCGTCCGCTATCCTTTTATGGTGAGGAGGTGCAATCGCGTCTTCTTCTGGGAACGGCGCTTTATCCCTCACCTCAAGTCATGAGCGAGGCTGTGCGAGCTTCGCGCACCAGCATTGTAACCGTGTCGCTCCGGCGAGAGGCAGCGCGCGGAAAAACCGGGGAACGCTTTTTGGCCTTGGTCAAGGCGCTGGGCGTCCACTTGTTGCCAAACACGGCCGGGTGTCGTTCTGCCAAGGAAGCGATAACAACCGCAGAAATGGCGCGCGAGTTGCTTGACACCGATTGGATCAAGTTGGAGGTCATTGGCAACGACGACACGTTGCAGCCGGATCTGTTCGGTCTCGTTGAGGCGGCCGTTGAACTCAACAAGCGCGGCTTCAAGGTGTTCCCCTATACGACCGAAGACCTTGGAGCCGCTGAACGTCTGGTTGCGGCAGGGTGCGAGGTGCTGATGCCATGGGGCGCACCGATTGGGACAGGGCTTGGCCTCAACAATCGTTACGCACTGAAAACGATGCGCAGCTATTTCCCTGACCTGCCTCTCGTGGTCGACGCGGGCATAGGAGCGCCTTCGCATGCATCCCTGGCCATGGAAATGGGTTACGACGCAGTGCTTTTGAATACTGCGGTGGCCAAGGCAGGTGATCCTGTGCGGATGGCGGAAGCCTTCGCCAAGGCTTTGGAAGCGGGGCGTGCAGCCTTTGAATCAGGATTGATGGAACCGCGTGAAATGGCCTCGCCATCGACGCCGGTTGCGGGAACGCCATTTTTTGACCTGGGTGTAGCGCCTGCAGCGAAGTCATCTTCGACATGACGGCGCGCAGTATGAGTGTGGAAACCGTGACGTCCGGGCTCGATGTGTTCTATCCCATCCTGCCAGATAGCCAGTGGATTTCGCGGCTGGTGCCGCTCGGCATAAGGACAGTGCAGCTTCGCGCAAAAGATGTTTCAGATGAAGAAATTCGGCGGCAAATTCTGCACGCGAAAAAAGTATGTGAGGCCAACCGTTGCCAACTGATCGTCAATGATTACTGGCAGGCCGCACTGGAGCTGGGTTGCGACTATATCCACCTCGGCCAGGAGGATCTTGCTTCAGCAGATGTCGCTGCGATCAAGCAGGCAGGCATGCGCTTGGGGATTTCAACGCATTCGGCCGATGAATTGGAGATCGCGCTTGCGGCCCGGCCGGACTATGTGGCCCTGGGACCTATCTATGAAACAAAGCTGAAGGCGATGAAATGGTCGCCGCAGGGCCTCGACAGGGTTGCCGCTTGGAAAGCTCGCATCGAGAAGGTGCCACTTGTCGCCATAGGCGGTATCACGCCTGAACGCGCTTCAGGTGTTATGGCTGCGGGCGCCGATAGCGTAGCTGTGATTACCGATTTCATGACGGCGCAAGATCCATGCGCCCGTATCATGTCCTGGTTGCGGTGGGCTGAACGTGAACGCCGGTGCTGCAAAGATTAACCACGGATATCCAAGTCAAAAATATGAATGGATTATGACAGCTTGCGTCCCTAGTGTGGCGTCGCGCCTTAGTTGACCGACGTTGCGGCCCACGCGGAGTCAACTAAGGCGCGTTGAACGCCACACTAAGCCAATGATTTTGCTAGTGGCCTTCATGTCGCGCCAAAATTGTATGCGGTTGCGGCTATGTTTCAATTTTGGCGCGACAGGCCACTAGTTTCAGGTGGAGCCCTATCCAGGATTTCGCCGGCGAGGAAATGCGGGCGAACAGTAGAGCGTGGTTACATATTGATGTCGTACCAGTTGAATTTGGACGAACATGCAACAGCAGGTTGGCGCCGGATCGTCCATGAGCAGATCGCAGAGGCGATCGCGTTATTGCAATCAGGTAACAACGTCGACGTAGCGGTGCACGAAACGCGCAAGGCCATGAAACGTGTGCGGGCGCTGCTGAAGCTTTTGCGTCCCGGTTTGTCGAAGTCCGATTATCGGCGAGAGAACAAGCGTTACGGCGATATTGCCAGGGAACTTTCAACACTTCGAGACAAAGCAGTGCTTGCCAAGACGGCAAGTACGCTGGCCACGCAGACCATTGGCAAATCGCGCGCAGCCGCCTTGATGCTTGCCGAGGCAAGTGGAAAAGGGGTTGGTGACCCAACCCAATCCGACGTTGCTGAGCGCGTAGCCAACACAATCGCGGCACTTGAGCGGGCGCGCGACGTTGTCGACAAGTTGAAGCTTAAATCAAAGTCGTTTGCTGTAGTTCGTCGTGGCCTTGAGCGTAGCTACGATGCAGGTGTGACCTGCATGGACCGAGCCTACGGGCGCGGCGAAGATGAAGACTTCCACGAATGGCGCAAGGCCGTGCAGGCGCATTGGCGACACATGGCGCTAATCTCGCGCGCCTGGCCGGAGCACTTTGCCGCCCGCGTTGCGCTGGCAAAGGAAATGTCTGAACTGCTCGGAACGGATCACGACCTTTATGTTCTGATCGAGACGGCGGAAAGTCACGACGCAAGTGGCGCAGAGGCGGCCGGTTTTGATGGTTTGATACGCGCAGCAAAAGCCCGTCAAAACCAAATCCGCGGTGAGCTCAAGCTAAAAGGCGCGACGTTGTTTGCTGAAAATGCATCCCGGTTCGTGAAGCGCGTGGAGGCCTATTGGGAGGCAGAAATAAACGCACGCGCTTTGCAGGGGCGACGATCGCGTAAAGTATCTGCCGGCCAACCGGAGGCCGGAAAAAGGCCGAAAAAAATTGCGTCGCGGGTGCTGGAGATAAATGGAAGCGGGGTAGATGACAGATATAAATCTGCTTTGGACCACCCGCCCGATCGTATCGGTGAAGACACGCCACAAGCGAGCGCCAAGGTAAAACGGTCCAAGGGTGCTGATATGCAACGTGGGCAAGGTCCGTCCAATGGGAGCGTGCGAAAAACGCCGCGCAGACCGGCTCGTACGGCCAAGTCGGGCGCCGCCAAGGCTTGAAAAAGCGACAGTCAAACCATCTGCAACATTGGCAGATGTGCACTTTCACGCCCAATTTTTCCGGAAATCCAGTTTGGCAATTCGCCCTACTGACAATATGCGCACGGTGACCTATCTGTTTGAGAACACACTCTTGCGCTAACTGCGTCTTGCGCTGGCACCCTCTTGCGCTCTAGTGATCGGTGATGGTGCGCGCATCCCGCGATCTGCATTGATCCATCGCCAATCTGAATTCCGCCAGATCAAAATTTCCAACTCATGAGGATCCGAAATGACCGATAAGGCGTCGGGGCAAGTCGTTGACGACCAGGCGCACTGGCCCGCAGATCATCCATCCGTTGCGTATGGACGGATCGGCGTGCTTCTGCTCAACCTGGGCACGCCGGACGGAACAAGCTATTGGCCGATGCGGCGCTACCTGAAAGAATTTCTGTCTGATCCACGCGTCATCGAGGAGCCGAAATGGAAATGGTGGCCGATCCTTAATTTGATCATTCTTTCAAAGAGGCCATCCACGAAGGGCAAGGACTACGCGTCCATCTGGAATAATGAACTCGACGAGGGTCCACTCAAGACAATCACCCGTAATCAGGCGCACAAGCTCTCAGCTCGGCTCGGCGCGGACGGACGGATCATCGTCGATTGGGCCATGCGCTATCAAAACCCATCGACGGAAAGCCGGATCAACTGGCTGATGGAGCAGGGCTGCGATCGTGTCCTGCTTGTTCCGCTTTATCCGCAATATGCCGCAGCGACTTCGGCAACAGCGTGCGACGAAGCCTTCCGTGCCTTGATGAAGATGCGCTGGCAACCTTCAGTGCGTGTCGCACCAGCCTATTTTGAGGATCCCGCCTACATTGAAGCTGTTGCATCGTCGATGGAGCGGGACCTTGCGAAAATTGACTTTGTGCCGGAAAGAATAATCGCCACGTTTCACGGAATGCCGCAAAAATATCTTCAGAAGGGCGATCCATATCATTGCCAATGCCAGAAAACATCCAGGCTTTTGCGTGAACGTTTGGGTGTTGATGAAGAAAAATGGCTGACCACATTCCAGTCTCGTTTTGGAAACGATCCCTGGTTGCAGCCATATACAGATGCGACGGTGGAGCGGCTGGGGAAAGAAGGCATCAAAAAACTTGTTCTGGTGGCGCCGGGATTTTCTGCAGATTGCCTCGAAACGCTGGAAGAGCTCGACGTGGAAAATCGAGAGATTTTCATGCACAACGGAGGCGAAAAGTTTGCCTATCTGCCGGCACTCAACGAAGGTGAAGAAGGAATTGATGTGATCGAAGCCGTCGTGCGGCGTGAACTGATGGGATGGAAGTGATACGGGCGCAATTTTTACCCGCTGTTGCAATATTTTCCAGGCATCCCGACTGTGGTTTTTTAACCCAGTCGATCAGGCTGCGTTTGTACTGTTGGTCATCATTTCGTCCGGCTGGTGGCGTGGCAACGCCAAGTTTCACGCATTTAAAAATTCAGAACGAAGCTGGAATTGTATTCTTTGGGTATGATGCGAAGTCATGCCTTTTTATATTTTGAAATGAAAAACAAATGCGCTTCCCAATTGAAAGGGAGGGGTGCATTGGCAACTCCGAAATTGCCATGAATTGCGGTTTTTCCAAATTTTGCGCATGATTTCGCCGTAAAAGAAGCGATTGTTTACGTTGTGTTTTGAAATTCTATTTAAATGTCTCAATCTGATACGCCGAATGGCGGCGCGATGTATTTCAATAGGAGAAACCTATGAATGAGTTTGGGGTGATTGGCATCCTTCTCATAGTGCTCGCAGTCGCGGCGCTGTGGTCCACGGTGAAGGTGGTGCCGCAAGGCTATAATTACACGATCGAGAAGTTCGGGCGTTACACCCGCACGCTGCAGCCTGGGCTGCACATTCTGGTGCCCGTCATGGAGCGGGTCGGCTACCGGATGAATATGAAGGAGCAGGTGCTCGACATTCCCAGCCAGGACATCATTACGCGCGATAACGCTATGGTCCGTGTTGATGGCGTTACATTCTACCAGATTCTGAACGCCGCGCGGGCCGCCTACGAGGTTGACATGCTTGAGCATTCGATCATCAACCTGACGATGACGAACGTCAGAACGGTGATGGGGTCCATGGATCTCGACGAATTGCTCTCTAATCGCGACCACATCAACGCCAAGCTGCTGGAAGTGGTGGATGCGGCAACCGAGTCCTGGGGTGTCAAGGTCACGCGTATCGAGATCAAGGATATTGCTCCACCGCGCGATCTGGTTGACGCGATGGCGCGACAGATGAAGGCCGAGCGAGAAAAGCGTGCACAAATTCTGGAAGCTGAAGGTGAGCGGCAGGCAGCCATTCTCCAGGCGGAAGGCGAAAAACAGTCAGCCGTTCTGGAAGCCGAGGGCCGCAGGGAGGCTGCCTTCCGAGACGCGGAGGCTCGCGAACGCGCGGCTGAAGCTGAAGCTGCGGCAACGCGGATGGTGTCGGAGGCCATTGCCCAGGGCAATGTGCAGGCGATCAACTATTTCGTCGCCAATAACTATGTGAAGGCGTTGGAATCGCTCGCAAAGGCGCCAAACCAGAAGATAATCATGATGCCGCTTGAAGCATCATCGGTTATTGGCTCGATAGCCGGGTTGGCGCAAATCACCAACGACGCATTCGGCAAAGGTAGCGGCGGCTCGGGTGGTTCAGGTAACGTGCCGCGCGTGTGACCGTGGTTTGGCTGTGCCGATTGCAGGCACAGGCACCATTTATACTATCCGGCATTCGGGGCCGCGCGCGCCCCGAATGCTATCGGTTTGTTAAAGACGATAAGGTAATGTCAGGCAGACGCAGCTTTGCCGGCAAAGTTCTGGGGCGCTTTGCGCGTAGCCAATTGGGAGTAACTCCTGGATGGATTTCTTCTACAACCTTGGTGTGTGGAACTGGTTCATCGTCGGTGCGGTGCTGCTTGTGTTAGAGACAGTCGTGCCGGGTGTGCATTTCGTCTGGTTTGGCCTGGCTGCTATCATTATTGGCATCGTCGCGGTGGCAACTGGCATTGCCTGGTACTGGCAGTTGATTTTGTTCGCCATCATTTCGGTTGCAACTGTCTTCGTCGTGCGCCGCTTTGCTGATCCCGACAAGGAAAAGAGCGACGAACCGCATTTGAACATCAGGGGCTCACAATACATCGGCCGTGTTCTTGTGGTTGCTGAAGAGATCAGGCAGGGCCGTGGCAAGGTGCGCGTCGGCGACACCGTCTGGCACGCCGAAGGTGAGGACGTAGCAGCCGGGCAGAGGGTCAAAGTGGTTGGCGTCAACGGAACCGCACTGGTTGTGGAACGCGTTGGATTTGACGATTAGGGGATTTTTCGACGAAGTGGACACCGGTTCGTCGAAGAAAATGCGACCATACAAGACACTAGAGCATTTTCCGACGAAGTGAACGCAGGTTCGTCGAAGAAAATGCGACCAAACCAATAAGCTAGAGCGCCGATCCAATTCCATTGGATCGGAATGCGCTCTAGGCGTCCGCGCAAACTGCCGCTTCAGGAAGTCCTGTGGATCATTGCAACAATCAGCCTCATCCTGCCTGTGGTAGGTGGAAGGGCGGGATCTTGCATCGGGCGCACGCGTTCAAATCGTAGAAGTGCGTAGTTCGGACCTGGTGGTTGAGGCGGTTCAAACGATCCCGGCCCGCAGGAAATCATGGACATGGACCAGACCCACCGGGCGGCCGTCCTTGACGACGAACAGCGTGGTGATACGCGCAGAGTTCATCATTTCCAAGGCCGCAGAAGCGAGGATGTCAGGACCTGTGGTTTTGGGGTTCTTGGTCATCACCTGGGCGGCGGTGCGTGTGAGAAGTTCCGGGCCCATGTGGCGACGAAGGTCACCATCGGTGATGATGCCCGCAAGGCGACCATCTGCATCGACGATGCCTAGGCAGCCAAGCGCTTTCGTCGTCATGGTAACGAGCGCGGCGTCCATGTTTTCGTCCGGCCCCACGAGAGGCAGTGACTCGCCGGTGTGCATAAGATCACTGACGTGCTTGAGGCTCGCGCCCAATGAACCTCCAGGGTGGAATTCGCGAAAATCGTGAGCCGTGAACCCCCTGGCTTCCAGAAGCGCGATTGCAAGGCAATCACCAAGCGCGAGTTGCATGGTTGTCGAGGTGGTCGGTGCCAGACCGTGCGGGCAGGCCTCTTTGGCGCGTGGCAATTCAAGCACGAAGTCCGCGTTCTGACCCAGTGCCGAATTGCGTCCGGACGTGATAGCGATCAGCGGCACTGCAAAGCGTCGCGAATAGGTCAGAATGTTTTTGAGTTCGACTGTTTCTCCCGACCATGACAGGACAACGAGAACATCATCTGGCGTTATCATGCCAAGATCGCCATGGGAGGCTTCGGTCGGGTGAACGAAAAAAGCGGGAGTGCCGGTCGATGCAAACGTGGCGGCAATCTTCTGGCCAACGTGACCGCTCTTGCCCACTCCGGTGACGATGACACGCCCGCGCGCATTCTGCAGGCACTCGACAGCGCCGGCAAACTCATTTGAAAGTGACCCGGCAATCGCAGCGCGCAGTTGGTCAATACCTGCGTTTTCGGTTTCCAGCGTACGAACCGCAGATAGGACGGCTGGGCGTACAGGGCTCGTTTTTGACACGTCCATAATCGGGTTCATCTTGGCGGTTGCCGCTGTCATGGAACCTCTCTGTCAAGGCCGGGTGGGAACTGACGATTCGTCCATGACAAAATAACCCTCGTCAGGGCTGCATGCAAAGCCGATGCAACTCAACGGTGGGGATTGTTTGATTTGGTGTCGGAATTACCGCGTGTTACGAATGCCAAGTCAAGAAACCTCCCCTGCCATCTGCAGGCTAACCTGCAAGAAGCGCGAAAGAAATGGCTCTGCACCGTAGTGTCAGGTCGCGGCAGAACCTCGAACTTTTTGTCGTTTGTCGCGCATTTCGAATTTATAGCACTTTGGCCAATTCGCTTTTGAATTCCGAAGCGAGATCGTCGCGCTCCAGTGCATAGGCAACATTGGCCATCAGGAACCCGATCTTGGAGCCGCAATCATAGATCTTGCCGTCAAAGCGAACTGCGTAAAACGGCTGCTTCATTTTGTTCATCAGCGTGATCATGGCATCCGTTATTTGGATTTCGTCGCCTGAGCCCCTCTCTTGACCCGCAAGAATGGAAAAGATTTCCGGTTGCAGGATATAGCGCCCGGAAATGTGCAAATTGGAAGGTGCACTGCCCCGCGGTGGTTTCTCCACCATTTGAGAGATCTTGGAGACCTTCGCTTCGGTGTCGGCAACGCCCACTATGCCATACTGGTTCGTCTGATCGTCTGGCACGGGTGATACAGCGAGAATATTTCCGCCCGTCTCGTCATAGGCATCCATCATTTCCGCCAGGCAAGGTGTATCAGCGTGATGCAGCATGTCAGGCAGCAACAACGCGAATGGTTCGTTGCCGACGAGTTCGCGTGCGCACCAGACGGCATGACCGAGGCCAAGCGGTTTTTGTTGGCGCGTGAAGCTCGTCTGGCCTGCGCTGGGCAGATCGCGCGTAATTATATCCAGTTCGCGCTTCTTGCCGCGCTCTTTCAATGTATGTTCCAGTTCATACTGGCTATCGAAATGGTCCTCGATCACACCCTTGTTGCGGCCGGTCACGAAAATGAAGTGCTCGATACCTGCATCGCGTGCTTCATCGACAACGTGTTGGATGACCGGCCGGTCGACAACGGTCAGCATCTCCTTGGGCATAGCCTTCGTTGCGGGAAGGAAGCGTGTGCCAAGCCCAGCGACGGGAAATACCGCTTTTCGGATCGGGGACGAATGTTTCTTTGCCATGATTTCGCTTTTACCGTTGGTCGGATTGCTAACGATCTGATTGGCGCAATAGCCGCTTTTGTTAAGCTTATGAAGTCGACGGAAGTGATTAAAAACATTCAACCCGCCTTTCTCACGAGAGCACGGCCGTCATCGCGCTGGCGCGAGATCGACCCGCAAGGAGGGCGGTGAAAAGCGTAGCGGTGGTCTACGGTTGAGCCGCCCGACGCAGCGGTCGGCCGCGCCAGCGCGACCCGCAGGGCGGGGTGAAAATGATGACAGTCTGTGTCGTGCCGCTTGCCCGATGCACCACATCGAACTACACGGCTCTCCTGGCCTGTCATCATTTTCACCTCCGTGCCGGCCATACCATCGTGAGAAAGGCGGGTTAAGTTGGTCGGAATTTCCGCCTATAAAATCTTTCGTCATGGCTAAACCATGAAGATGTGATCATTTCCAGCTTAATAACGTCTCTTGGTTGAGACGGCAGGCGTGTGACTCAGGCACTTGGTCGGTCTGGCCTATCGCCCGACGCTCTAAGGCGATGGATGGCACGAGCGGTCGTTTGAAGACAAGGGCGTCGTGATCGCGCGTCCGTTGCACCTCCATTGGCCGCATTCTCGCCCTTATGCTTGGTGAGGAAAGCCTGTGGGCGTATGTGGCAGTTGCATTCAAATTCAGGCGGCAACCGGGAAGGGTGGCTGGTTCGCAATGAACTGTTTCAATTTCAAGAGCAAACGCACATATCGCAAGCCGGCGCGATCAGGCTTTGAATGGCTCGCGGCCATCATGGCGATTTTTGCCGTTGTGTTTGCTATCACTGGTGCATCTGGTCAGCTATCAGCGCGCGAAGATTTTCATACCTGGCTGGAAAGTGTGTGGCCCGACGCCCGCGCGGCAGGTGTTTCGCGCAGCACCTTTGATACTGCGGTTCGCGGCTTGAAACCTGATACGACGCTGCCCGATCTGATATTGCCGGGCAAGAAATTGCCCAGCATGAAGGGACAGGCGGAGTTTACTCGGGCACCCGGTGATTACCTCAAGGCGTCTTATCTTGCGCGCCTTGCCGAAAAAGGAAAAGATCTGGCGCGACAATACAAGTCAGCTCTGGGCCGGATTGAAGACACATATGGTGTTGACCGTTATTCGGTGCTGGCAATCTGGGGCCGCGAAACAGCTTTCGGCAACTATAAACTACCGCACGACGCCATTACAGTTTTGGCAACACAGGCCTACATGGGGCGGCGCCAGGACTTTTTTCGCAAGGAATTCGTATTGGCATTGAAGATGCTGCAAGACGGCATCCCGCGCGCCAAAATGCGTTCGTCATGGGCGGGCGCCATTGGTCACACGCAGTTCCTTCCCTCTGAGTTCTACAAGCATGCTCGCGATCACGACGCCGACGGCAGCGTCGATCTGTTCGATTCGGTCCCCGATGCTCTTGCCTCAGCGGCGCGCCAGCTTCAGGCGAAAGGGTGGGTGCGTGGTCGGACCTGGGGTTACGAGGTCCAGATACCGGAAAGTTCAGATTGTGCCTACGAAGGCCCTCCGGGCATGCGCCCGATCCGGGAATGGGTTTCGATGGGCTATAGGCGTGTCGCGGGCCGGCAGTTTCCCGCCCAAGTCATGGATGATAAAGCCTATTTGATGTCGCCGGCGGGAATTTACGGGCCGTCGTTCCTCGTGCTTGAGAACTTCCAGGTCATCCGCCGCTACAACACATCGGACCTTTATGCGACGTTTGTCGGCAACCTGGCCGACCGAATCGCGGGAGGAGGTGACTTTGCTACGCCATGGCAGGACATTGGACCGCAGAGGACAAAAATTATCCGCGGCGTTCAAAAGGGACTTCAAAACGCAGGTTACAACATCAAGGTCATCGACGGGTTCATCGGCTCGGGAACAAGACGGGAAGCAGGGCAATATCAGCGCAAGAATGGGCTGAAAGTGGATTGCTGGCCAACAGATGGGCTGCTTTCGCATCTCAGTCGTGGACAAGGGCGTTGATCGCGCAAGGGATAAAGGGCACAAGCCCCAACGAAGGGAGCCGTGCCTAGAGCATGTTCAGCCGAAGTGTACGTGGTTCGGCGTGAAGAACATGCTCAAAATAAAAGAAAATAGAGCGCGTTCGCTATTCCATGAAAAGTGAACGCGATCTAGAGCATTTTCCGACGAAGTGGACGCCGGTTCGCCGGAAACTCTAGCCAATTCGCGTCGCTAGGCCGGCACATGTACCCAGGCTTTTTTCGGATTTGCCACAGCGCAAAATTCGCCAAAGACGACAGGTACTTGATTTGCGCGTATAAGTAGAATTTAGCGAGCGGCTGAGTTTTTGGCCGGCATTGTCGCCAAACGCGGGGTGCGTCATGCGTCAGCGCACGATCAGTTCGATGAGACACGCCTCGGTGAGCACGACCTCCATCGCTGCCACCGTAGCAAGAATGCTTGTGTTCATTGTTGCCGTGTGCGCGATCGGTGGAAACGCAGCACAGGCCCAAATGGACGGTGCTCGCGGCTACATCACGCCGTTTCCAGGTACCGAACGTTATAAGCTCAGGGTCATCGGTGACCAGTACGGTGAGGGTATGTTCGGCGCTCTACAGGATGCGCTGGGCAGTGATCCGCGTCTGGAGTTCGAGCGCCGCGCGGTATGGCTCTCGGGATTGACGCGTCCTGATTCTGTTTCTGAACTCAATGACATTGTGCGCGACGCTCAAAGCACAAAGCCCAACATCGTCGTCATCATGTTCGGCAGTCTCGATCGCTGGTCATATCGGGAAGGCGGCAATCGTTATCCGGTCGGATCGGAGAAATGGCGCGCGGTTTACGTTGAACGTATCGACAAGTTCATACGCGATCTAAGGGCGACGGGAGCAGCCATCTATTGGGTCGGGCTACCGATCATGCGGTCGCCAAAAGCCAACGCCGCCGCGCAAACCCAGAACGAAGTGTTCAGAGAGCGAACATATCTGGGTGGTGTGCGATATATCGATGTCTATCAGGCATTTGTTGACGAGCAGGGTGAGTACAGCGCCTACGGCCCCGATCTCGGCGGCAAGAACCGGTTGCTTCGCGACAATGACGGCATGCACATGACGGAAGCGGGCTATCAGAAACTCGCGCATTTCGTCGAGCAGGCCATCAAGCGTGACTTGCGGCGCGCCAAAAACGTGCGCGCCGTCCCACTCGCAGGCAACGAGGCCGAACAGGCATTGATCAATCCGGCCAATGCGGTGCCTTCGCCTGGTTCAGGAGATAAATTACCGAACGGCAGGAATGCGCAGGATGGTGGATCAGCGCAAGCTGCCAGCGTGGGCGGCGGCAGTTCTGGAGAAAACAGCCGCATCAACCTCAAAATCGCGGCGCAAGATGGCAGTGAGCGCGTGGTTCCCATCGAGCTTTTGAGGCCGGCCATACCCGCCGCGGTTATCGCGGTGGTGACACGGCGATCGCGACCTGGGCAGGCGGCACAGATGGGCGATCAGATCATAGACCAGATCCCCGGAGGGCTGACAGTGATGAGTTCCATTACGCCAGCGGCAGGCAACGATGCCGGAGCCACCCGTAAACTCGCCCCCACCCAGACGCCCTACTTCAGAGTGCTTGTCAAAGGCGAAAGGATCGCAGCGCGCCCTGGCCGGGCAGATGACACGTCCTGGCCGCCACCTGCTGCCCCTGTCGCGCCAAAACCGGCACGCAGTACGCCCGGCACCTCAGGTGCGGGTGAGAATGGCGACATGCCACTGCCAATCGCCAAGCCGTACCGCTGAACCTACAGCCCATTTGGGGTTGTCTTGGTCTTTCCATATCCAGCGGAAATACGTCAGGCCTTTTCGGCCGCCTTGGTCTTGCGTTTGCCTAGCCTTGGCAGCTTGCGCGTTCGTGTTGTTTGGCCATTGGCGGACGAGGGTAGAGCCTGATCTCGCGTTTGGTCTTCGACAACAGCCAGGGTTTCGCTGGAGAGTACCCTTTCAAGTTGCATCTTGAGCTTGTCTTTCACAGGCTCCGCGGCGGCAAGAATTTGTTCGACCTTGAGGAAATCGAGCGTTTGGAAACGGCTCGTGCCACCCTCGATCAGGATGTCGGGGCGACAGGATTTCAGCTTTTCCTGAACGATCGTTCGTTCGAATATGAACGGCGATGAGAACAGAACTTCAAGCGCGCTTGGATAGTCGCGATGCGGGGAGGGAGCTGGCGCACCCGTTACGTCCACCGCAACGATGATGTCGGCTTCGTTGGATATAAGATCAAATGGAAGCGGGTTGGAAAGGCCACCGTCGATCATGGCCACACCGTCAATCACGATCGGCTCGAATACCACTGGCAGCGCCATGCTTGCGGCAATGGCCCGCTTGAGGGAACCGGACGTGAAAACCACGGCGGATTGTTCGTAGAAATCCGTTGCCACGATCTTGATCGGGATTTTCAGGTCGGCAAAGTCGTTTGCGGTGTTGTGCGGCATGACGATGTCGAGTAGCGCGTGCGGGTCAAGCAAAGCTGATCTGGCATTGAAAAACCTGAGCACCTTGTTGACGGCCTGAGAACGCGCGTTGAACAACTCGCGCATTAATCCGAGTCGTTGGGTCAGCACGTCCTGGGTGTGTGCACGCAGATCGCTCGCTGCAATTCCAGAGGCATAGGCCGCGCCGTAAATCGCTCCGATCGATGTGCCCGCGATGATGTCTGGTTTAATGCCAAGTTCGTCGAAGGCTTCAAGTGCGGGAATGTGTGCCAGCCCGCGCGCACCACCGCCACCAAGCGCCAACCCGATGCGTGGCCGCTTTGCCGGAATGTGCTGGTTTGAATCCTGATTTCCCGCGGCTTCAACCGGTGAACGTGATTTCGCGCCCGTTTGGCCTTTGCGGCGGCGTGCGGCGGACGTGGCCATGACAATGGCTCCTTCTGGAGGCACTGAAGCTTGCAAAGGTGAGCGCATTATTAAGTTTCGTCACGCTTCGAACTTGGGCATTGCAGCTCGATTTTAAAGGGGTTCTCCTTTCAGCGGCATTAACCGGGCCATCAAATGCCTGTATTTTGGTGTTTTGCCGGCCAGAGCATTTTCCGGCGAAGTGGACACCGGTTCGTCGCAGAAAATGCGACCAAACCAAAAAGACAAGCATTTTCCGGCGAAGTGGACACCGGTTCGTCGCAGAAAATGCGACCAAACCAAAAAGACAAGCATTTTCCGGCGAAGTGGACACCGGTTCGTCGCAGAAAATGCGACCAAACCAAAAAGACAAGCATTTTCCGACGAAGTGGACACCGGTTCGTCGCAGAAAATGCGACCAAACAAGAAGCTGGAGCATTTTCCGACGAAGTGGACACCGGTTCGGCGTGAAGAACATGCTCAAAATAAAAGAAAATAGAGCGCGTTCGCGATTCCATGAAAAGTGAACGCGATCTAGATTGTCAGGGTGGCCAAGACGATGGAAGCGCACACAAAAATGCGGTGCCAGCCGTTGATGCTGCAAGCACTACTTCATCGTCGGGATTGAAAATTCCGCGCCTGTGCGAATACCCGAGGGCCACCGCGATGTGACAGTTTTCGTCTTCGTGTAAAAGCGGATCGAATCCGGTCCGTGCTGGTTGAGGTCGCCGAAGCCTGAACGTTTCCATCCGCCAAACGTGTAGTAAGCCAGCGGTACTGGGATTGGAACATTGATGCCCACCATGCCGACATTGACCTTGGCTGCAAAGTCACGAGCCGCATCACCGTCTCGTGTAAAGATCGCGACGCCGTTGCCATATTCGTGCTCGCTGGGAAGGCGTATCGCATCTTCGTAGGTTTTGGCCCGGACAACGGAAAGAACAGGTCCGAAAATTTCTTCCCTGTAAATGCGCATGTCAGGCGTGACATGGTCGAACAGGGAGCCCCCCAGATAAAAGCCGTTCTCGTAGCCCTGCATGCGGAAGTCGCGGCCGTCTACAACAAGCTCTGCACCTTCCTTCACACCCAGGTTGATGTAGTCCTTCACCTTGTTGCGATGTTGGGCGGTAACGAGTGGTCCCAAATCGGCATCGAGTGCTGTTGAGGGGCCAACCTTGAGGGCCTCCACCCGCGGCACAAGTTTGTCCATCAACCGTCCAGCGGTCTCCTCGCCCACAGGCACGGCAACCGAAATCGCCATGCAGCGCTCACCTGCAGATCCATAACCCGCGCCGATCAGAGCATCGACGGCCTGGTCCATGTCGGCGTCAGGCAAAATAATCATGTGGTTCTTGGCGCCGCCGAAGCACTGCACGCGTTTGCCGTGCGCGGCACCTTGCGCATAGACGTATTGCGCAATATCCGACGAGCCTACAAAACCCACCGCAGAGATGTCAGGGTCCGCAAGGATCGCGTCGACGGCAACCTTGTCGCCGTTTACGACGTTGAGGATGCCTGGTGGCAAACCAGCCTCTATGAACAGCTCCGCAAGCATCAGTGGCACCGAAGGCGCACGCTCGGATGGTTTCAGGATAAACGCATTGCCGCAGGCAATCGCGGGAGCAGCCTTCCATAGCGGTATCATCGCCGGGAAATTGAAAGGCGTGATGCCGGCAACCACCCCGAGCGGCTGGCGCATGGAGTAAAGGTCGATACCGGGCCCGGCGCCCTCGGTATATTCACCCTTCATGAGATGGGGCACGCCGATTGCAAATTCTGCCACCTCAAGGCCGCGTTGGACATCGCCTTTGGCATCGGCAATGACCTTGCCATGCTCGCGCGCCAACGTGTCTGCGAGTTTCTCCATGTCGCGGTTAAGAAGGTCAACAAACTTCATCATGACGCGTGCACGCCGCTGCGGATTGGTGGCGGCCCATCCCGGCTGCGCGGCTTTGGCATTGGCAACGGCGGTTCGAACATCGGCTGGCGCTGCAAATCCAACCCTTGCGGCCACCTCCCCGGTCATGGGCCAGAAGACATCACCGAAACAGTCCGAGCTTGCCGCAACGCGCTTGCCGCCGATGAAATGCGTTAGTTCGGTGGTCATGAATGCCTCTGTCACAGGTTTGAAATTGCACCGGCGCATGCTGCAATTAGGCGCGTAGGCCCGTTATGACGTTGGCTTGGCCCCGGAGCTTTTGAATTGGCAGGACGCGTGGCCCTATCATGTAACCGATGTGGTTTGAAAACCAGCCGTCTATGCTTTGTCCTTGGAGTCTTTGGATTTATCAGCAAAGGCCCTATGCAACGCTTCGGCAACGCGCACACTATCGACATCGTCCTTGTGGATGACGTCGTTGGCGCCTGCCTCCATCAGCACTGATTTGCGCCGACGGGTGGCTTGCCCCGAAACCACGACGACAGGCCCGTCATAGCCGGCCCGGCGCAGAAACGGCAAAGTCTGGGACGCGTTATCACTTGGCTTCAGCACGTCATCCAGGAAAACGATTTCAGGGTGTCGAGCAATGACTTCATCAAGTGCCCCACCCAATGTGGCAGCGCGCCTGATCGTAATATCGTAGCCAAACATGAGGTGTAGCGTCGCCTTGAGGCGCTCGGCGTCGAATGTCTCGTCTTCGACGATAAGTATATCCTTGAGCGGCGGCAGCGCAGCACGTGATTTGGTCACGCCGCTACGCTTGTCCAGATAATCTCCGCCTGATTTGTTCGTCGTTCCGGCCATTCCCGGCAGTCCAATTCGTTTTCATGGTTGCTGACTCAGCACTTAGCGATCTTTGGTCCACCAAGCAATATTTCAGCGCGATGCTGGCGCGCCAAACGATATCAGCGTCTGAATTTTTTCGGCCAGAAAAGCCGAAATGTGGTGCCACGCCCTAATTTCGGGTTGGAATGGACCTGCAGGCGCCCATCCATCGCAGAAACCGTACGGTTAACGAATGCAAGCCCCATTCCCGTCGAATCAGCCCTTTCGCTCAGCGTGCGGAATGGAAGCATTACGGCCCCGTGGTGGGCAGGATCAATTCCAGGACCGTCGTCTGTAACTGAGATTGTCAGCGTCTTGGTGCCCAGACAGGCATCGATTGTAATCGTGCCGTGATCGCGGTCGTGATGCACGATGGCGTTCTGGATCAGGTTGCGCAGGACGAGGTCGAGAGCCGCCGCGACAGTGTCAAGTTGCGGCCATGTGCCGGTTATTTCAATCTGGAAGCCCGCGGGGACAGCAAGCGAATGTACAACGTCTTCAACGATCTGGCGGGTTGCAACGGGTTCGGCAATCTCCGACTTGCGCCCGACACTGGCATAGTCGAGCAGGGCGCTCATCATGTCAGTCATCCGGCGGGTCCGTTTGCCAATTTCGTCAAGTGAACGCCTTGCGCCTGCGATATCCCCGCCATCCAGCAGTTGCGTCACATCCTCGGCCACGAAACGGAGGGCTCTTAATGGTGACTTGAGATCGTGGGATATGATGGCTGCAAAGTCTTCAAGGTCACGGTTGACCCGTTCCAGTTCCGCATTGGTCCGGGCCAGTTCCCGCGATTTCTCCGCAACCTCGGTTTCGGCGATAAGGCGGGCGCGCATCTGTCTGGACAATTCGCTTTCCAGACTGGAACGCGAAGCCGTCCGCGTCAGCAACATGAGGTAATGGTTGCCGTCGGCGTGCCAGAACAGCGTTATGTTGAGCCGAGGCACGGAATTGTCAGGCGTGGCGATCAGAACGGAGGGCAGGTCGATGACACGGCCAGGGTTTTCCTTCAACGCCCGGATTTCATGATCGAGACCGATCAGTGGCAGGCATACATCGAGAAGCGCGTCCCCCACGTCGATGAATATCGCCAGCCGACCGTAGCGTGCGGTGACGAACAGGTCGTCATCTATCCATACCAGAGAGTAAACACCACGTTCGGCGAATATTCGGGCGCCTGCGAGTAATGGGCTCGGTTCAAGAGCCTTTGCGCCCTTCGCATCGACGGAGTCGTTATCGTCGTTGCTCGTCAAAGCCCCCGCCTCAGGATCTCTGCTGCCGCGGTTTGAAAAGCCAGCGCTACATTCGCGCCGCTCAAGGCGCTGGTATGGAAGGTGTCGCGCCGCCCTTCTGCAAGAACACTCGGCAATTGGACGGGTTCACCCTCCACCAAGTCCATCTTGTTGACGATTAAGCCCTGATAGCGACCAGGGAAGTTCTCGCGAAAGCCGACAGAAAGCGAAAGCATCGTGTCAAGCGTTGCCCGTCTGGTTACGTCGCCGACGATGAAGGCGGCGGAGGCTTCCTTCATGTAGACATGCCGGAACATGGCTTCGCCGAAATTGCCGTCCGTGTCCCAGATAATGAAGCTCAACGCATCGGCACCGTTTCCTGCCGGCACGTCGTAACGATAGATATCGACACCAAGTGTGGGCTTGTAGTCTACGTCGAACCGGTCGAATACCAGTCGTTTGACAATCGAGGACTTTCCAACTCCGATCTCGCCGAGCAACATGAGTTTGCACGCGCTCATGGGCCACCTTCGCCCTTGAACGCAAGCTCGAATTCCACGCGGCGGTTCGGGCTGTCGGTGCCTGTCGCAGGGGAAATATCAAATTGGGATAGGCGTCCAATCGCGATCAAATTTTCAGCAGGCACACCACGGGTGATCAAGGCAGCACGAACGTGCTCTGCGCGGCGCTCAGAAAGGGTTGTGTTTCTTGACGATGAACCGCGCTCATCCGTGTAACCCACAATGCGAATGAAAGCATGCGTTTCGACAACCAGCTTGGCGAGTTCATCAAGCGTTGCGTTGGCTTCATTGTCGTTGCGGTAAGCGATTTGATCGCTGAAAAATATCGCGTTGTCCTCGATGAAATTCCTGAGCAACTCGCGTGCGGAAGGTTGGTAGGGTTGGTTTTGAACCACCGCGGGAGGCTTGGGCTTGGGAATCGCGGCGCGCGTCAGCTCAGCTTGCACCAATGCCACCGTTATGAGTTGCAGACGCTGGCCAAGCAGATCGAGGCGCTCTGCGCCAACGACATATTCCGGCTGTGCGCTTTCCCCAGCAAGTGTGGCAGCCGGTTCTGTGGCAGGTTTGGCGGAAATACCCACCAGCTCAGATTGTTGCGCGAGCTTATCAATTGCAACTTCAAGGGCATTGGCCCTTTTGGTGAGGGTTTCAGCGATCTGCCTACGCTCGGTTACGGCGGGCAAGGCGGCCTGCATCGCCGCTCTGGCGTCGGCAATCGCCGTATTTGCATTTTTCAATGGTCCAGAAATCGCACTGCTTGTCGCAGCCAGACGGCGGGTGGTTGCGTTTTCACTGGTCGCGGCCAGTGCAGCGAGCCGGTCCAGATGTATGCCGGCATCAGCAAAAGCGCGGTCTGCATTGAACAGTGCGCGCAACGCGGCGCGGCGGGGGATCTCAGCGTTGAGCTTTGCAATACGCTCGCGCAGATCCACGATGTCCTGCGTCGTGTCGCGGGCACCCTGCGGCACCACCGAGAGATGGCTGTCGATCGCCGTTTCTGGCAACGCATGGCCGAGGCGTGCAAGAAGGGCTTCTGCCGCGTCACGGCTGGGAGCAAGCCCGGAAATGGTCAATTCACGTCCGCGCGGGCCAACGGAGATCGTCGTTGGATAGCCCTTGATTTCAGAACTCGTCGCAATGATGCCCCGTGCCGCCTCGCGAACCCTGGTGGTCTCATATGTCGTGTAGGTCGACCAGGCAATCCATCCCACCAGGGGCAATCCGATGAGGATCAGAAGAAGGGTTGCCGGGCTGACACCAAGTGCCGGCCGGTCAAGCAGCTCGTATTGCTCCGAAATGCGTTGGTCGAGCCGTGGGCCGAGTGCTGCCAGTCCCGAACTGGCAATTTCGGACACGCGGACGTCGTCGCCATGCAATGCACTTACAGTCTTCAAGAATTCATCATCAATGATTTGCTCGATCGAAGACCCGGCTGTGCCTTTGCATTTGGCGGCGAGAAGGTGGTTCGGCGAGCCACGCAGGTAGACCTGCGATTCACCAAGATCGATCTGGCGTAGCGCGTTCTCGTCGCTCTCCAGCGCCTCCGTCGCAAAGGAATTAATTGCGCTCAGCACGCCACCCAAAACATGGTCGTGATTGTTGGGGCTGTTTTTTTCGGGCCAACGGGCAATGAGTTCTCCGGTACCGCGCCGGATCAAAAGCAGTTCCTCCACTTCGATCCGTTGGCTCTCCGCCAGCGCCAGCTCCGCCATGGAGCGTCCGGTGGTAATGCTCTTGACGCGCAACATAAGCGCATTACTCTCAAGCCGACGGTTGACCTGGTTTATCAGATCCTTCATTGCGCTTCTGACGTAGGCCTTCACCATCTGCCCGGTCATCGGGTAAAGCGCTTCGACGAGCGTGTCCTTGCTGTTCAGGATTTCGGTCTTGACCGTGGGGACCATCACCGGTGCCAGAGCGGCACGCAGTTCACCATGGTTTTCGCGCTCTGCTCGTGTCAAAGCGGTGTCCAGCACCGATGCAACGGAACTTGAAAAACGATCATCCGTCCCGACGCGGTCGTGGACGGCATCCAACCTCCGGGACAGTTCTGCGCGTGCGCCTTCTTCAAACGCCCGGCGTTCTGCCAGGGCGTTGCGCAGTTCTTCATGGCTGTTGCCCAGAGCGTCGAGCCTGTTCGCCAACTCGGCGAGATGATCGGCCTCACCGTCAAACAGCAGTTCTTTGAGCTTGGATACGCCTTGTGACGAGGCGCCTGCGGACATCAGCCCAATCTCCCGGGACAGCTCTTGCGAATGTCGATTTGCATGGTTGCGCTTGTTACCCTGATTTATACGCGCGAAATCTTTTGTATTTGCTCACCAAGAGCGAGCACGTTTCTGGCAAGGTCGTCAAAGGCGTTGCGGTGGTCCGCACCAACCTCGCCGGCCATCGCTTCTAGCCGGGCGTGTAGCGCAGTGAGCCGGCTGCCCACGCTTTGTTCAAGTTCATCCAGACGGGCCTCAATGGCGGCAAGACGCTGATCGGTCTGCCGCACAAGGTCGCCCACGAGCAGGTCGCGGATCTGTTCCATTTTTTCGTCCTGTCCCTCACGACCCGGCTGGGGCGTGCGCAACTGGTCGAGCGAGGTGGAATTCATAGTCCCAACTCCTTCCGGCCGTAGTTTTTTGCGGTGCACACAGGATGTGCTCACCAACTCCGCATTTGAATTTCTGCCCCGACATTAGGTTGTCAGGGAGTTACCCGGCATACGCAAATGCATCACGACAGTGAAACCCGGTAAACGGTAGAGCCCAACAAAACCAACCTGCGCGCAAGTAATTCTTTGTGCACTCGTAAACAAGGTTCGGTAGTTGCGTGTGGATAGCCCTTCAAGCCTAAAGCTGATCCAGTGTTCTCATTGCGTGTGCGGACATCTGCGGTTTCTAGCAGGCAAACCCTTGCAGTCATGTAATTGTTACACCATCGCACAAAGCTATAAAATTGAATGGTGGCCAAAATTTTGGCACATCTACGGTGCTGCGCGGTCAAGTCACCCCTGCGAACCATAATTGGACGGCGCTCAAGATGAGTTGCATTCGTTAAATGGTTTTTTCTGAATATTGTTCACTTTGGGGGCTGCGTGGGGATGCGAGTTGACAGGGATATTGGTGCGATAGAGCGCGGTGATGGGCCGCTCAGGCAAGGCGTTTTCGCGCACAGTACGTCTCATAAACGCCGGTTGGGCCTTTTAATTGCAGGCGCGCTGACGATTGCCGCGGGGCTGGGCCTGCCTCGACTGCCGCATGACTGGGCCATGCGCGTGCTGTCACCAGGTTGGATGCCGCACCAGATCGTTCAATTGCTTGAATTTTCGCACGACATTCAGGTCGCCCTTCTGGCGGAGCGGCCAGACAAGCCGCACCCTGAAATTGCCTTGGTGTTGATCACTGACGAAACCTTGGCCGCGTTACCCTACATCACACCGGTCGATCGAGGTCTGGTTGCAAGACTTGTGAAATCTTTGGATGACCTGGGCGCCCGCTCTATCGGGCTGGATATATTATTCGATCAGGCAACCGAGCCGGCAAAAGACGAAGCCTTGCTCACGCGGTTCGGGTTAACACGGGCGAACCTTGTACTTGGGGGAGCGGATGAGCGCACGCCCTTGAGCGCGCGCCGTCGCAATTGGCAGGACGACTTTTTAAAGCGCGCAGGTAAGCCCATCGGCTTTTTCAACTTGCGCTACGACGTCAGGGAAGCAGCGCTGACGCATGTCATTCGCAGCCGTGCGGCTCCAGCCGAGGGCTCAGTTTTCAAAATGAGCTTTGCCGAAGCCCTCGCGCGATCGGCGGGTATTCAAAGCTTCCCAGATAGCCGGCGCATTTCATGGATGAGGTCTCCGCCAGACAGCGAGACATTTCTCGTCGTTGATGCTGATGCAATATTAGCTGCCGCAAAGGACCCGGGCGGCGTGCTTTCGATGGCTCTGGAAAATCAGATCCACGGCAGGATTATTCTTGTGGGAGTCGATCTTCTGGATCGTGACCGCCACCCCACGCCTCTCTCTGTCGTTGAACGTAGCGACATGCTGGGCGTTGCAATTCATGCGCAAATTCTTGCCGGCCTGTTGGATGGGCGAACTCTGGACGACCTCAATCAGCATGGCGTTGCCGCGCTCGGCGCAATGGCTGCTTTCTTCGGTGTTCTCATTGGCTGGTTTGCGGCCCGGCGGAAACTTGTCGTGACAATTCTGATTGGCGCGGGAACGCTTGCAATGATGGGTCTGAGCCTGCTCGTGCTGTGGCAATTCCGTGCGATAGTTCCCATGGCTGCCCTGGTGGCGACGCTCGTCGCTTCTGCCATGTTTGCGCGACTTGTGCGTACATACGTCGTGCGGGAATGAGGGGAGCGAAGTAGATCATTTAGTCGCTACAGGGATGGCGATATGACTTTTGCGCCCAGGGATCGGACCAAATGTGAGAGGGATTGGCATGTCGAAACGCACTGGCTGCAATGAGAATCAAAGCCGCGGCCTCGTGAGGCTGCTCTCATTGTTAATGTTCACCGTGTGGGCGGTGTCTCACGCCACTGCCGACGTTATTGTCATCGGTTCCAGCGTGCCGGGCCTCAATGCGGGTACGGTACTCACTGATGAAAAGACCATTCAATTGCCAGCGGGTGAGCGCGTGCGGTTGATGCTGCCATCGGGCAAAACGCAGTCTTTCTCCGGGCCTAAGCAGATTCGTGTTTCGAGCCTGGCAGGCGGTGGGCAGAAAGCCGACCAAGGCCTGTGGGATGACGTCAAACGTTTGGCAAGCCAGCAAAAGAAACCAATTGAATCCGCTGTTGGCGCTGCCAGGTCGGTTGCGCCCTCAAAACCCGGTGCACGCGAAAGTCGAGGGCAAGGCCCAACCTCCCACCCGGCCTTTTCATGGCGCGGTGTTCCTGTTGACGCTGATGGCAGCGTCTGCGTCGAAAAGGGTGCCCGCCTTCAACTGCAGCGGCAAAGGGCCGGGCGCACGCAGGTGGTTTCAGTCGCACAGATGCAAAGCGGCAAGCGCGCAATGGCCGAGTTCGCAACCGGTGCCGTTGCAGCACCTTGGCCTCAAGGTTTGCAGGCCGAGGCAGGGTTCTACATCGTGAGCCTGTCGGGTGCGCCCATTCGCCAGATTAACCTGGTGTCGCTCCCCAGGCTTCCATCGAGCGATGAAACATTGCGTGTGCTCTATGCACATGGTTGCCGCGCGCAAATGGCGACCTGGCTTTCCAGCCAGGGATGAATGCGCTCTAATGAAGGGTGGTCTTGGCGTTCATTCCGCAGCACTGCGGTTGGCGTGAGAAGCGGCTCTCTCAAAGGCAAGCAGAAGGTCGGCGCGTTGTTGGCGGGCCCGGACCATGGCATCGTGCTTGACCATGCCATAGCCGCGAATGGTGTCTGGCCAGGCGGCAAAGGCGGCCGCTTCAGCAAGCGTGTCTACTGTCAGTACCGATTCGATCAAGTCCAGGTCCGCTTCATAGTCTTCGCGCAACCTCTGCTCGTTTCGACGTTCTGTCGTCAAGCCGAACAAATCCAACCGCGTCCCCCGTAGTCGCTTGCCCTTCGATAGCAGACGCAACAATGGCAATATCCAGGGGCCAAAGCGGCGTTTCCTTGGCCGTCCCGTTTCGGGGTCGGTGCGCGCAAGAAGCGGCGGCGCAAGGTAGATGTGGATTGCTTTCACGCCTGAAAAATTCTCTGCGATTTCGCGTTTGAATTGTGCATCGCTGTAAAACCTCGCAACTTCGTATTCGTCTTTGACAGCAAGGAGCCTGTAATAAGTCTGCGCAACGGTTTCGGTGAGGGCCTTGGCACCAGGCAACGCGTTTTGCTCTGCAGATTGAATTGATCGAACTCTTCGTTGGTATTGCCCGGATAAATACGTGCCTTGATAGGCAACCAGCTCTTGTGCACGACTATCGATCAGGTTCTCCAGCGCCGGCGGCTGAGATTGTTGCCGTGAGGATTGGCAAAGCGCGTTGCCGGAGTTGATGCGGTTGCCAGCAAGAGCGGCGAGTTCAGCGGGTGCATGGATCGCCATACGGCCCAGCCGGAATGCCTGAATGTTGTTTGCAATGTCGATGCCGTTGACCTTGATTGCCGTCTCCACGTCGTGCGAAGAAATTGGCAGCAGACCTTTTTGATAAGCAGACCCGACCAGCATCATGTTGGCATAAATGGCATCGCCAAGCAGCGACACGGCAATATCATGCGCGTCAACAAGTTCAAACGAACCTGTGCCGGCGCGCCGCTCGATGGCGGCAACAAGTTCTTCAGTTGGCGTTGTCAGATCCGGCATACGCGTAAAGTCACCGCTGGTTGCCGAATGTCTGGAAACGAGCAGCGCAGTGTGGCCGGGCGCGGCCATCTCCAGGACCTTGTTGGAGGCCGTCACGACGAGATCGCCGCCAAGCACCACTTCGGCACCTTCAATGCCAATGCGGATTGCATGAATATCGTCGGGCGAACGCGCAAAACGCATATGACAAACAACCGGGCCGCCCTTTTGCGCAATCCCGGTTACGTCGATTGCGCCAAAACCGATGCCGGCAATGTGCGCGGCCTGGCCAAGTACCGCCGTAATCGTTACGACACCCGTGCCACCAATTCCTGTTGCGATCATGGCTAATGGTCTGTCAAGGCGCGCAGGCTCGGGCTCAGGCAGGTGAAGGGGCAGGTCGAGTGCTGCGGCTGTGCGCTTGCGCGGCGTTGCGCCCTCCAATGTAAAAAAACTTGGGCACAGGCCGTCGATACACGAAAGGTCCTTGTTGCAGGCGGATTGGTCGATGATGCGCTTGCGGCCGAACGGGGTATCGAGTGGATTTATGGCAATGCAATTGGAAACCACGCCGCAGTCCCCGCAGCCTTCGCACACGCGTGGATTGATGGCGATGCGGTGGGTGGGGTCCGGCGTGATGCCACGTTTGCGCCGCCGCCGCAGCTCCGCCGCGCAGGTCTGGTCGTAGATCAACACGGAAACGCCATCAACGGCGGCAAGGTCTATTTGTACGGTATCGAAATCCTCGCGTGGATGCACCGTTACCGTTTTGGGGAATGAACCTGCGTGATATTTCTCCGGCGCGCTGGAGACAACCGCGACACGCGCGGCACCTTCCTCGACCATTTGCCGCGCCATCTGCTCAAGCGTCATGCCGCCATCCAGATGCTGCCCACCGGTCATGGCAACAGCGTCGTTGAAAAGCAGCTTGTAGGTCATCGTAACGCCCGATGCGATCGCTGCGCGAATTGCAAGAGAACCAGAGTGGACGTAGGTGCCGTCGCCGATATTCTGGTAGACGTGTCGACGTCTGGAAAAGGGTGCCTCGCCGATCCAGTTGGCACCTTCCGCACCCATTTGCGTGAAACCTTCGGTCTCACGGTCCATCCACTGCACCATGTAATGACAGCCGATACCCGCATATGCACGTGCACCTTCTGGCACGCGGGTCGATGTGTTGTGCGGGCAGCCGGCGCAGAAATAAGCGCGCCGTTGCATGGCTTCGGGCGCTGTCGGGCGGCGTTTGTCTGCTGCTGCCAGTTGCTCTGTGCGACGGCTCAGGCTCGCGTCGTCACAAGCCATGGCCAACCTGCGGCCAATGGCGATGGCCACATGCAGGGGATCAAGTGCGCCCGACGACGGAAAAAGTTCCGCGCCGGTCTCGTCGGTTTTGCCGATGACACGCGGCCGCTGTTCCAAATCGTAGAGAAGCTCCTTGACTTGTGCTTCGATCAGCGCACGCTTTTCCTCAACGACAATGATGGTCTGAAGACCGGTTGCAAATCGCTTCAATTCCTGCGGTTCAAGCGGCCAGACAAGCGCTGGCTTGTAAAGCCTGAGCCCTAGGCGAGACGCACGTTCTTCATCAATTCCGAGCATTTCGAGGGCTTGACGCGCATCCGCGTAACTCTTGCCCGACGCGATAACACCTATGCGAGCCGAGCAGCCACCATCAAAAACAATCCGGTCGATTGCATTGGCGCGGGTGAAGGCGTGTATGGCGTCACGCTTGTAGTCGTGCCAGCGCTGCTCCTTGGCAAGCGGGGGATCATTCAACCGAATGTTGAGCCCGCCCGGCGGCATGCGAAATTGTTCATCCGAGGGGAGTGTGATCTCGATGCGTTCAGGCGTGCCATCGACAACGGCGGTGCTCTCAACGTTGTCCTTCACGCACTTTATGCCGACCCAGGTCCCTGCATAGCGCGAAAGTGCAATTCCGTAGATGCCAAGGTCGATGAGATCCTGAACCCCGCTCGGATTTAATATCGGGATCATCGCGTCGACAAACGCGAACTCGGACTGGTGGGCGGATGTGGAGCTTTCACAGATATGGTCGTCACCCATCAGTGCGATGACGCCACCATGCTTTGCAGTTCCGGCGTGATTGGCGTGGCGAAGCGCGTCACCGGAGCGATCGACGCCTGGTCCTTTTCCGTACCATACACCGAACACGCCATCGAACTTGCCTTCGCCTCTCAACTCCGCCTGTTGCGATCCCCAAACCGCGGTTGCTGCGAGATCTTCGTTGATGGCGGGTTGAAAGAGAATGTTGGCGTCTTGCACACGTTCACCGGCAAGTGCGAATGCCGCCTCAAGCGTGGCGATGGGAGAGCCGCGATAGCCGGTGACAAACCCGGCTGTATTGAGTCCGGCGGCGCTGTCGCGCGCCTTCTGCATCAGCACGAGGCGAACGATGGCCTGCATGCCGTTCAAAAGCTGATCGGCCTTTTTAAGGTCGAACCGGTCTGTGAGCCGTGGCATCGGGGTCATGGACGTTGCCTCCAGCCAGTGGTGCGCGGGGGCAGGTCGGCATGGGCGCGAGGATGGAAACACAGCCTTTCGCACGTCACTCATTGAGAGCGTCACGCGTGCCTGCAATCCAAAGCAGTATAATAGGAAAACCCCGGTGCTGGGCCGGGGTTCTCAAAATTTCTGATGCGCAGCTCAGGCGAGCGCATCGACCTTGCCGAACTTTTCGGCCAGGAGGTAATAGAAGGTGACGCGCTTTTTCTGCTTATCCGCCTTCATCTTTTCACAGACCTCTTTGATGGCCGCGTCGATTGCCGCATCATCGGCTTGACCTAGCTTCTTCTTGCACCAGCTCTCGTGAACCCGGGCCAACTCTTCCTTGCTGGAACAGGACACCAGCGAAGCATCCTTGCTTTTAAGCGCAATGCCCAGGTGCTTTACGATTCCGGCAACTGCCTTTTCATTGGCGCCGGAGGCATAGCGCTTCACGTCATCGATGTGATCGGTGCTCATGGTTGGGAACTCCCGTAAGTGAGCTTCATACGTCTGGCGGAAGGCCCACGGCGCGAAGGCCGTGCACGCTAAACATTAGCGTCCGTCCGGTTCACGTGATAGCGCGCGGTGGGCAAAAAATTAAGCGCTGGATGAGGTTTAGCTCACGAAAACACTTGTCCAGGTTTTGATGAATTTGGCGCCAAAGTTCCGGTGGGTGTCAATATTGCCTGCAATATCACAATGTTGGCTGGTTCAAGCGACCCTAGATGCCGCTTCGCTGCACCGCACTGCGCTTGCTGCCAGAGGGCGCCGTGGCCCCAGGTTTATGCCATGGACAAGGATCTGACGGGCCCCTTGAAGGCCATGTAGCTGGCATTGATTCGGCGCGTGAGATCGTCGTGGCCGGAAATGTCAGCAACGATCGCATCAGCGATGTGACGGAGTTCTTTCGCGATCTGACTGCCAGGTGCGTCGTAAGGGCGTCGATTGCGGCGCTGTTGTACGAGCGAACCGTTCAATTGTCTTGCCACGCGGGCATGCGCGAACGAATCCGCCCGGCTAGCAGAGGTCGCTTCGGTGGCAAGAGCAGCCAGCGTGATCTGCTCACTGTTGCTCAACCCGTCCCAAAAACTGCGGCGCAAGCCGATACTTATAGAATAACCACTGTCGTTGATCGGTGGGTTGACAGCAAATTTAGTGGATGCAGAAGACTGTGCTGTCAGATGCTGGCCCAGTTCGAGATCCGCGCCAATGACTTCACAACCGTCAAGCGTAGCGTCCGCTAAAAGAGAGACTGGCGAATAAGACAGGCCGTTGGCCGGGCTGGCATCGACAGCTTTCAGCACGTCTGCGCCAAGCCCCATCGTGGCAATGCGCTTGCCGTGAAAGTCAGCGAGGTTGTGCAATGCTTGCTGCGTTAAAAGGCCGTGCGACCTGCCGGAGTGCCCGATCATCAGGCCCTTCATGTTGAATTCACCTGCAAGGTCATCCCATAGGTCCATCCCGCCCGCGGCCATGAGCCAGGCATTGAACCTGTCGGCACGCATGCCAGTACGGCAGGGAAGGCCGGCAAAATAGGAAAACGCAGGATGTAGCTCACGGTGCGCGTGTTCGTGCCCGGCATAAAGGTCGGCTTCACCGCTCATTACTGCCGTGAAAGCCTGTGCGCCCAACGCAGCGCCGTCGTCGACTTCGATCATCCAGCGGCCATCGGTGGCAGCCTCAACGCGTTTGGCAAAACGGCGGATGTGATCGCCCGGACCGTTGACCTGATCAGCCCATATACTGACCATCCTCAACCTGCGCCGGCGGGAAACCGTGGCAGGCGCGCTGACCGTGGCAGCTTCATCTGCCGCTTTTGCTGCCCGCGCTGCAGACGCAGTCATGGTGCCGGCAAATGCAGCGACACTGGAACATTTGAGAAAATTTCGACGATCCATCACGCGTCCTCCCGTCATGACCACATATCAAAGCGCAATGGCCCAAACATGACAATGGCTAAGAATTGAACCGGCGATGATCAGGTCTGCGGCGTGTCAATGAGCGTCAATCCGACCTTTTTCCGCTCGGTTTGATGACCGGCTTTGGATCTTACAGTCCTAATCCACGCCACCATCGGGCCTTGCGCCGGTTACGCGCCTGCTTCTCGAAGTAGCACCCGCAGCACCTGCCGCCAGAAGGCGGCCGCGATGCTTTCCCTTTTTGCGGCGATATGAAGTGTGCCGCGCAAGGCGCTTGTCACGTCCGCGCCGTGCAGTTTTACGCGCACCAGGTGTCTGCCAGAGCGCGGAACGATAGTACCATTAGGCGCAACGTCGCTTGGAATTGCCCCACCATAGACTGATGCCAGATAGGGCCACTCTATTGTCGAACTGCCTGTTGCTGCATAATCCACAACCGTGCCCGTCGTGGACGGAAGCAAATCATTTTCGGGAATGAAACTGGCGTCCGCACCAATGGTCAGTCTCCACAATTCGTCCTCGTCGATGTAACCGCGTGCAATGGTTTCGCCGGGCGTGACAAGGCGTGCCAGTGGCGAAACCTTGTCGATCCAATCTCCGGGCTGGAGTCCAACATCAACATCGCGCAGCACACCATCATGCGGAGCCTCAACGACAAGCCTCTTCATTTCCTTTTCAAGTCCGGCCAGCTTTTCTTTATTGCGCGCCAGTTCTCCTTTGAGCGTGACGAGCTCGGACAATTCAACCGCGTCACCGGCGATGCGTTGAAGGCGCATTTGGGTAAGTTCTTCGTTGAGTTTGGCCAGCTTCATTTCGTGTTCGAGGCCGGGCGACCTGAGCACGATAAGCGTTTTGCCCTTTTCCACTGGCAACCCGTCTTCTATGTACGTTTTGGCAACCTGGGCGGGCATTGGCGCAAAGATGACGAACTCGGGCTCCGCAAACGCAACCGCTTGGACTGCAACCGATCCTTTCCAAGGGACAATGAGCAAAGCAACGGTGCAGACCAGAACGAGTGCGGAAATGCGGCTCCTCCGACTTCCAAGAATTCGTGATCTCATGTGCCACCACTCCTTCAATTCCCGCAGGATGGGTAAAACTATGAACCAAATGATCTCGATGCTGAATAGAATGACGCCGAGCATCTTGAAAAACATATGAAACACAACCAGCGCGATGCCGATGAAAAGGAACTGACGATAAATGAAGGTCGCGATGGCATAGATGATCATGCCTCGTGCCCTGCGCGACGCGATCCTCTCGGGTGGCAGGTCACCCAATCCAAATAGCTTTTCGCGCAGCCACCAACGCGCAAAAGCGTTTGAGCGCGGTTGCAGGTTGGGGATCTTCCAAGCGTCAGACAGAAGATAGTAGCCGTCAAACCGCATCAATGGATTGAGGTTGATCGTCATTCCTACGATCAGGCTGGTCGTGGCCGTAATGAATGCCGCTGAGCGCAACGGACCTTCGGGTAGAAACGCCCATAGGCACAGAGCAATTCCTGCAAGGGAAAGTTCAACGATAATGCCGGCTGCGTCTATTGCCAGCTTTTGACGAAGCCGCAACAACCGCCACGCGTCCGTGACGTCGGTGTATAATACTGGCATGAACACTATGAAAGCTACGCCCATTGTGTTGACGCGCACCCCATAGCGCGTAGCCGTGAAGGCGTGTCCCAGCTCATGCAGTGTCTTGACCGCAGCCAAAGTCAGGCCGTATGCGACCATCCCTTCCATTGACAGCATGTCGAGAAATGTAGCGACGAACTGATCCCACTGGCGTGACGCGAAATATAGGCCGACCAGTGCGATCGACATAATCGCGATCGCCGCGGCGCGACTGAACAAGGGCTCCACATAAGGCATCGCGGCGACAAGAAATTTGCGCGGCCGGACCAGCGGGACACGGAAGAAAATGTAATTGTGTATGGCACGCCAGAAGAACGATGGCCGACCTGCCTGTTCCTGTTTGGCGAAGGTGCGTGCATCACCGCCCGGCGCGTCGATCGCGAGGTTCGATGCCAGAATGAACGTCACAAGTTCAAGCACCTCATCGGTCGTAACCGCTGGCTCCAGAAACCTGGAGGCATAGTCGCGAAATGCCGCTACTGAACCCGCGTGCCATAGCGACAGCAGGCGAAATGCGCGATGCGAGATTTGGAAGTAGCGGTGCCGTACCGGGTCATATACCAGCCAGTTCTGGCGGCCCTCAAGGGCTAGGCCACGGTGTAGCTGAATGTCTTGCCGCAACACAGGTAGTTCTGCTGACCTGGCACTGTGTGGCGCCGCCTGCATGTCAAATTCCAAAGCGCTGCCGCAGCGCCGAGAGTGGCCGGCGCAACAGATAGTAGGCGAGGGGAATGTACGCGCCCCTTATCTGCGCGGTGCCTCGCGAACCTATGCGCGGCATCTCTTTACCAGCATCGAAATCGGCAAGAACACGATATACAAGCTGTTGAGTGGCGTTTGGCTCTGCCTGATAGGATTCGCTTACAAGCGTTGCCCGCAATGAAGACAGGGGGTTCGCATCGAGGAACAGTTTAGCGCTGGCGCTCTTGTCCAGCACGATGGCGTCGGCAACCGGCAGGTCAATTCTTGCCATCGCCAAATTCGGATCGACAATCTCCATGATGCGCTCGCCGGTTTTGACAGGCTTACCGATCCAGCGATCCTTGTTTTCATAGACCAGAACGCCTGTGCGTTGGGCTACGATTTGTGACTTTGCCAACAGTTCAGCGGAAAAATCGCGTTCGGCTTTTTTTAGTTCATATGCAGCTTGTGCGGCGCCGAGATCGTGGCGGGCTTTCTCGTTTGAGAATGCGGCTTGGCTGGTGCGCATCAAATGCGCCTTGGCAAGCAGTAGCTCCTGCTCGGCGACTTGTGTTTGGTTGCGTGCGGTTGTTTCGTCAAACCTGAGTATGACGTCACCTTGTTTGACCGAGGCGTTCGGCTCAACAAGGATCTCCTTGATAATCCCGTCAATTGGCGCGGTGACCCGTTGCGGGGATTTGGCAATGATCTCCACGGGCGCCAGCGCCGTTAACGGGACGGGAAACACCGAGGCGGCTAATGCGAGAAACCATATGATGAAACGCATGGGGCGGCTGATCGGGCGCCGCCACTTCAATGCCTTGTGGCCGTAGAGGGCCTGCCACCGATCGCTGAATACATCGCATTCACGAGCGATAATCTTAACGTCCTGATCCGACCAGGGTTCTTCGCGGGTAAACAGTATGCCGGCGAAAAGTTGTCCCGACACAAGCCGTAATGGATGCCAGACCATGTGTGCGAAAGGATAATCCGTTGTCTCAGGTGCCTCTGGATCAGCAAACGCGGGAAGGTCAAAAACCAGCGACGTTTCATTGCCGTTATTGTTGTCGACAATCTCGTTGGCGATCGCTGATACCCACCTGGCAAAAGGGGTGTCACGCTCCACCATTGCAACACTGGAAACACACGAGACTTCGAATAAGCCGCGTCTTCCACGCCGCAGGATGATCACCTGGCGGGCGGAAACGAGCTTGCGGCTTTCGTTTGCAATGAGGTGCAGAAGTTCGACTTCGTCCTTTGCCGCGCGCACTTTGCTTTCAACAGCAAGCAATTGCACAGCACCAACTTTTGAAACTGTAGAGCTGTGCTCACTAGCAACCCCAACCGGCAACGGGCGCTCGTGCACGACAGCATCACGTTCGAGTGCGTCATTTGTGGATCGCTTATCGTCAACCATCCCGTTGTTCCCAGCCGTCAGGCAAGGCAATCGTCGCGGTGCCGCTCATGCCAGGCCGCACCTTTTCTGGGTTGTCTATGATGCGCCCCCAGGCTTTGAGCGTGCGGCTGATCGGGTCGATCACGGCGCCAACGTTCATCAACCTGACCTTGTGGCTTGTTTGCGTTTCGTCGACGAGAAAAGAAAACTCATGGCCTGGTTTGAGCCACACGGACCAACGCGACGGGACTATGACGTCCACTTCCAAGTCGCCGTCTTTTACAATTCTCAGAAGAGGCGAGTTGGGCTGCGGCATTTCAAAAACGTCGACAACACGCTCGACAACGCGCCCGTCGTAAGGTGCTGCTATTTTGCATTGCGCTGTCCTGATCCGCAGCGAGTCCGCCACCGCGGAAGCCTGCGCGAGCTTTGCGTTAGCCAGCGCGAGCTCATCGGATCCCGTCGCCCGGCGGCTCAGCAGCAAGGTCGTCGTCTTGACCACGATCTGTTGTGTTTCGACTTCGGCCTCGGCTGCGCGCTGATCCGCTTCGTAGCGAGCGCAGTCGAATGACAACAGAATGTCGCCCTTGCGGAACGATTCGCCGACCTTGTGGGAAATTGCAGTGACACGTGCAACAAGTTCGCTCGATATGGTCGCAGACGCCTCCGCCTGGACGATGCCACGGACGGTGGCGGTGCGTTCTGGCTGGGCCATCACGTCAAGCGCAATTAACTGCCCGACGAAAGACACTGACACTGCGAGTAAAGGAAGGCGTTTCATTGTGCTTCCTTGACTGAGGCGACAAATCAACGGGACGCGAAGCGGACGGGCTCCGAAATTGCACTCTTGATTTCAGCAATGGTCATTTGGTTGGCCAGCAGATGTTCTCCTGGCGCGATGCCCATTGACGTGAGCAGGCCGGCCTGGGCGCTTTGCAGTTCCGCGTAGGCCATATCGCGCTTGACCATGGCAACGAGGGTGTTCATTTCCTCGCGTATAGCTGTCTGCTCACTTACCTTTCCACCATCGAGCGAACTGCGGATGTGCCGGAGAATTCTCTGTTGCACGTTGTAATAGCGTTCGGCGGTGGCGTAGTTGCGGCGCGCATGATACAGGCGGGCGCGCCCGACGTGAACCTGCGTCATCACGGCCATGGTGACCGCGAGGGCTCGGGCATCAAGCAGGGCATCCTTCGCTTCAACTTCCGCGCGTCGTTCAGGGTAGGAAAACACATTGATCAAGTTCCAACTGGCTTGCGCTCCCCATGCAACCCAATTGCTGTTGTAAAGGAAAGTATTGCTGTTCCACGCAGGAGAGGCATCGAAGGAAATGCCAGGCAGCATTTTGAGAATGGCGGCCTCGGCATCATGCGCATTTATGCGCTTGCGATATGCAACTTCGCGAAGCTCAGAACGGTTTTCAAGGGCAGTCACGATCATGCCGCTGACTGACATTCCCACGTTCTTCGGTTCGCGGTAGTGTGAGGGCATTGCAATCTCGTAGGGCTGGCCAGGGTCCAGGTTCGCCAATGCCGCCAGTTGCGCTTTAGCGCTGCTCAGTTCTCCTGCAAGCTTGCGCAGTTCGCGCTGAATCTCGACAAGCTCGCGTTCATAGGTCAGCGCAGTAAGCGGCGAAGCCCGACCCGATTGTTCGAGCGACCTTGAATCTGCCAACGCGCTCGCCACGCGTGTTTCCATAGATTTCAGTCTGCGCGACAGGCGCGTCGAAGATACCGCCCTCCAATAGGCAGTGCGGACGTTTTCAAGCATCCTGGCGATGACACGCCGCTGGGTTTCCTCCGCGATAAGCACCTCATCCGCAGCCTGGCGTGCACGTATATAGGACAAGCCGAAGTCAAGGATGTGCCAACTGAACTTTATGTCGGCGGTTTTTACCTGCAGCTCAGATGAGGTCGAAGAGGTGAGTGACTGGGAACCCAATTCTCTGGGGCCAATAATTTGAACGCTCGAACCGCCCGAATAATTGCTCCGGTCCGCGTAGCCTGCATTGGAGACGGCACCGGGCAATAACGAGAAGTGGGCGACGCGGAGCTGCTGTTCAGCCACAATGGCGTGCATGACCTCGACTTCCTTGTCGAGATTGTATTTGAGCGCGCGCGCCATTGCTTCATCGAGCGTCAACTGACCAGCGAGCGGTTCTTGTTCAGCGGTTACCCGCGCCTGCTTGTCTGCGGCGAAAACGCTGAGATCCTCGGCCGTCAGCGGCTCGGGCTGAATGGCGCAACCAGAGACCAGCAATCCGCAGATCAAGACCATCGCAATGGGATGTGGAGGCATGTTTTCAACAACGCTATGGACGATTCGACCAATAACTGCTTCGGCGATTCGCGAGAGTCAGTCGACGCTCAAATATTCTCAATCATAAAACAATTAAAAGTTGTTGCGATTCCGTTTCATTCGCAAATAAGAGAATGGAATTAGCGCTAATGCGAAGCGGATCTAGCATTTTAAATGCATAGATAAACTTTAGAGATTGCAGTTTTGTATCGTGTCAATGCAACAGATACCACATTTATAGATTGCCACCAGATGAGCGTAAAACCGGTGTTCAAACAATGAAATGGGTGAATTTTTAAGAATGGGGTTAACGGTTCAGAAGGCGAGCTGCAACTAAGTGTAGTGGCATGCCAACGTGGAGCTGGGCCGTGTCCGAAGTTATAGTGAAACACTCAGAAAAAATTTTTAAAATAAAAACAAGTGACAATCTCTGGTGGTCCAGTGTACTGCCTTTTGCACAGACATCCGGTCGTGATGGTTTTGTCTTTCGTGTCAGCAAGCGGACCTGGAACTTCATACGCAAGGCGTCGCGCCGCCCCGTTTTCACATCCCAATACCTTGCGAACCGGCTTGTTTACAAAACGCGTCGCCGCCTTCGCAGGATGATTGCGTCGCAAAGCCGGCACAAGCGAGCGTCATCAAAAGCAGCGCTAGTAAACACCCGTCCAACCAAGCCCGCGGTCGCCACGCTCGGGCTGATGGCGCTAGAGCCGCGCATCGTTTTTGATGCCGCCGTTGCGGTGACGGCAGATGTGGCGGCCGATCAGGTTGCCCAGCAACAGGCTGACAGCGCTGTTGCTTCGGGCCAGCCTACCGCAACCAATTCCTTTGACACGGACAGTTTTGAATCCTCGTTTGCCGATTTTATTGGCAATTTCGACGCAGATGCCACTTTCGAAAATGTCGTGGAGACGCAGCGGGAGATCGCGTTCATAGACGGTTCGGTTGAAGGCGTGGCAAATCTTATTGCCGAGCTTCCCTCCAGCGTGGAGGTTTTTGTGCTCAATGCCTCACGCGATGGCGTTGAGCAAATCGCCGACGTTCTTAATGGCCGCACCGATATCGATGCGATCCATATCCTTTCGCACGGTTCGCAAGGTAGCCTCAGCCTCGGTAGCGCCACGCTGAACAGCGCTACAATGCAGGCAGAATATCTGGATGAGTTGACAGTTATCGGCCAGGCGCTGACCACAGACGGCGATATCCTTATCTATGGCTGCGATTTCACAGCGGGTGAAAAGGGGCTTCAGGCCGCCATGATCCTTGGCGGGATCACGGGCGCCGATATTGCGGCTTCGAACGATATGACAGGCTCGGCCGACCTGGGCGGCGACTGGGACCTTGAAACAAGCGTAGGTATTATTGACGTCGCCTCCGTAAGTGCCACCGAATGGTCTGGCCTTCTTGCAGCGCCCGTGGCGAATGCAGACGGTCCCATTTCCATGGTCGGCGGCGTGGTCCGTAATATCGATGTTCTCGCCAATGACACAGACGCAGACGGCAACACGCTGACGATTACGGGAATCAAGGATCAAGCGTATCCAAATGCGGCGGCGATATCCATTTCAACAGGCCAGACCGTGACGCTGGCCACCGGCACAACGATCAAGCTCAATGCCGACAACACGCTTGCGGTCACCATGCACCCGGACGTGACGAGCCAGGAAGTCTTCCAATACGTCATCTCTGATGGCGCAGGCGGCACGGCGACTGGAAACGTGACGATTATCCGCGACACGGACGGTGACGGCGTCATGGATTCGATCGACACCGACGATGACAACGACGGCATTTCCGACGTCCGCGAGGGCCTGTCCACGTCGAGGATGGATTTTGCCGTCGCTGACGGGTTTACCGCGCTTGCCGGCCAGACCGTGACACAGACCTACGCCACCAGTAACCCCGACATCACCTTCGATCTGACATTGCAGGCTGACGTGGGCAATGTTTCTGTCCTTGGCGTCAATGCTTCGTTCGCAAGTCGAACGACGGATGGGGATACCAGCGGCATTGTAATATACCCTTCGGGCATCACGTCGACGACGCAGCACAACTCAATCACGATCAAGTTCAGCGATACCGTCCAGAACGTCAGTTTCACGTATGCGGATATTGACGGTGGCAACGGAATCTCAGACGAAACCACAACATTTATTGCGAAGTTGAATGGCGTGACGCGTGTTCTGACGCCATCAGAGGTGCAGGCACTTGTCGACACCCCGCCTACACAGGATGGCAACACGTTCGTTGGTACGGGAGCAGGCTCGTCAAACGCAATCCGAATCACCTTCAAAGAGAAGATCGACGAACTTCAGATCATCAACGGAATTACCAGCAACAACCTCAACACCTCAAACAGTCAGACACTGTTCGACCTGACCTTCGAACATGAAAAGCCGGGCGACACTGATGGCGACGGCATCGCCGATCATTTGGATATCGATTCTGATAACGATGGTATCACGGATACCAACGAGACCATCAACACCGACGGCCTCTCGGCTGCCACGGCGTTCCAGGACCTTGGCATGGCGGGAACGGTCAGCACGCCGGGCGTCTACTATTTCAACATCGATGGTCAGGCGTTCAGCACCTATGTCGATGCGAATGGCTATGTTCTCGCCGCCATCGACTTCGGTGATGGCACCGGCGCGTTACCACAGTCCACCAGCTTGACCAACCTGTCCCGCGGGATCCTGACGCCGGCGGCCCTATCTTCGCTTGACGGCGCAACCGAAATCCGCATCTCGTCATCCAACGGCGTCGTCGATGCCACCTCGAAGGATGTCGACCTTATCGCTCGCGTCGCCAGCAATACGACACTGAAGTATGAGGGCACGAGCGACAACTTCATGAATGACTTCTGGACCGGAACAGGGTCCCAGTATCTTACGGCCGATGGTTTGGTATCGACGCTTGGCGGAAATCTGAACGAGAACATCTTCCACGCATCCGGCAACACTGCGAGCTTGATGTGGGCGCCGGTCGCCAACTACCAGCGCACCATCTATTTGTCCGGCGAAATCTCCAGCAGCGAGGCTCTCTATCTGTGGGTCAAGGCGCCACAATCTCCCACGCGTGTCGATGTCAACAACGATGCAGACGTCTACGCAAACCGTGTTGATATTGATAGCGACAATGACGGCATCACGGACAACGTCGAAGCGCAGACAACCGCAGGGTATATTGCGCCATCGGGTATGCCCGGCGCCGGTTTCACCGATGCCGATCATGACGGGCTCGACGACAACTACGATGCCAATGTCTCCTTGTTCAGCCAGACAACTTCGGTTGGCCTGACACCGGTTGATACAGACAGCGACGGCAAGGCCGACTATATCGATACAGACTCTGACAATGACGGCATCCTCGACATCGTCGAGCGTGGTGATGGCGGGCCAAAGTCAATCACGTCCCTCACGGATACCGATCACGACGGTCTGCTTGACATTTTCGAAGCAGGCACCGTCAATGATGGCTTCGATGTCAACGATAGCAACCGCACGGCAACAACGCTGAACCTGGCCGCCGATCCACTCCTCTTGGCCAACGGCAGCAACGCCACGCCGCTCATCAAGGATGCGCTGTTCCGGGACGCGGACACAGACAATGATGGTGTCATCGATTCTATCGACATCGACGACGACAACGATGGCATTATTGACGTCAACGAGAACGGAACGGAAAAACTTCTCGTATCGTGGCCGAACACATTGGGCAGCACGGCACCCATCATCCAATCAAGCACCCAGGTTCAGTCGGCCGACAATCTGGTCGCCGGGTCCGGCGTGACAACGACATTGTTTGCACCCTCCTCGATCGATGTCCTGAACGTTGACGCACAATCGCTGGCGGAAGCCTACATCAACAACGAGTACGTACAGTATGGCTTCACAGTCACCGCACTGGCAGACACGTTGAGCAAGATCCGGTTTGCACGCAACGGAACAGCCGGTGAATATCATATCGGCGCATTGATTTCGGATGACGGGTTTGCGACGTCCACGACGCTGATCGATGACTTTACAGCACCAACAGTCACCGAATACCAACGCTTCGAAATGAATGTTGGTCCTTATCAGTTGCTGCCCGGCGTCAACTACCAGGTCAGGATATATTTCTTCAATGCTGCGGGCGGTCGCGTGCAGGACTTCGATGACTTCGCGCTGAGCGGAGGAGAGTACGATGCCGACAACGATGGCCGCATCGATCGGCTGGACATTGATTCAGATAACGACGGCATCACCGACAACGTCGAGGCGCAGACGACCGCAGCGTACATCGCGCCGACCGGAAACGGCGTTATTGCCGATACCAACATGAACGGCCTGGACGACGTTTACGAGGTGGCGGCAGGAACAGCAGGCTTCAATGCGGACGGCATAGGTCTTGCGCCAGTCGATACCGATAATGACGGTATAAAAGACTACAAAGACACAGACTCAGACAACGATGGCATCCTGGACGTCGTCGAGCGAGGCGATGGGCAGGCAACCACCATCACTTCCACGATCGATTCGGATGACGATGGGCTTTACGACATTTTTGAAAGTGGAAGTCTCCTTGACGGTTTTGATGTCAATGATCAGAATCTCGACGTCACGGGCACAAACTTCAATATCGCAGGTGTGCCAGCGCTGAACGCGGACGGATCGAATGCAGTTCCGTTGACGACCGATCTTTATTTTCGCGACGTCAATAACGCTCCCGTTGATGGCAACGAGACCAACACGGCCACCGAAGACACGACGCTGACCGTAACCGATGGCTCTGCGGGCGACCTGCTGGCCAATGCCACCGATGTCGATGGCGACACGCTGACAATCAGCGGCTACACCGTCGCTGGTGTCACCGGCACACCGACGATTGGCTCGGCCTTCACGATTCCCAACGTTGGCGACATCACCATCAACGCCGATGGATCCTACAGCTTCGTTCCCGCTGCCAATTTTAACGGCACGGTTCCCCTAATCACGTACACGGTGTCGGATGGCAATAACGGCACCAATACATCGACGCTGTCGCTATCGGTATCAGCGATCAACGACGCGCCGACGTCGACGGCGATCAGTGGCCAGTCGGGCGCCGATGCCGATACGGTGTCGCTCGATGTCAGCGGCAACTTCACCGATGCCGACACCACAGATACGCTGACCTATTCCGCGACCGGCCTGCCGGCGGGCTTGTCGATCAACGCGTCAACCGGCGTCATCTCCGGCACCATCGACAACTCAGCCTCGCAGTCGGGTCCCTATAGCGTGAGTGTGACGGCAACCGATGGCTCCAATGCGCAAACGACGCAGACCTTCACCTGGACTATCACCAACCCGGCACCAACCGCAAAAGCCGATGACCTGGCGACAACCGAGAACACCGCCATCAGCGGCTCGGTGCTGAGCGACAACGGCAACGGCGCCGACGCCGATCCCGACGGCGATGCGCTGAGCGTATCGCTGGTTGATGGCGCGGCCGGCAACGTCGGCACGGCGGTCGCCGGCTCCAACGGCGGCAGCTTCACGATTGCCGCCAACGGCGCCTACGACTTTGCACCGGGCACCGACTTCGACGATCTGGCCGCCGGCGAGACGCGCACCACGGCGGTGACCTACACGATCACGGACGGCGAGGGCGGCAGCAGCCAGGCAACGGTGACGGTGACGGTAACCGGCGTCAACGACGCGCCGGCATCGACGGCGATCAGTGGCCAGTCGGGCGCCGATGCCGATACGGTGTCGCTCGATGTCAGCGGCAACTTCACCGATGCCGACACCACAGATACGCTGACCTATTCCGCGACCGGCCTGCCGGCGGGCTTGTCGATCAACGCATCAACCGGCGTCATCTCCGGCACCATCGACAACTCAGCCTCGCAGTCTGGCCCCTATAGCGTGAGTGTGACGGCGACCGATGGCTCCAATGCGCAAACGACGCAGACCTTCACCTGGACTATCACCAACCCGGCACCGGCCGCAAAAGCCGATGATCTGGCGACAACCGAGAACACCGCCATCAGCGGCTCGGTGCTGAGCGACAACGGCAACGGCGCCGACGCCGATCCCGACGGCGATGCGCTGAGCGTATCGCTGGTTGATGGCGCAGCCGGCAACGTCGGCACGGCGGTCGCCGGCTCCAACGGCGGCAGCTTCACGATTGCCGCCAACGGCGCCTACAACTTTGCACCGGGCACCGACTTTGACGACCTGGCCGCCGGCGAGACGCGCACCACGGCGGTGACCTACACGATCACAGACGGCGAGGGCGGCAGCAGCCAGGCAACGGTGACGGTGACGGTAACCGGCGTCAACGACGCGCCGACGTCGACGGCGATCAGTGGCCAGTCGGGCGCCGATGCCGATACGGTGTCGCTCGATGTCAGCGGCAACTTCACCGATGCCGACACCACAGATACGCTGACCTATTCCGCGACCGGCCTGCCGGCGGGCTTGTCGATCAATGCATCAACCGGCGTCATCTCCGGCACCATCGACAACTCAGCCTCGCAGTCGGGTCCCTATAGCGTGAGTGTGACGGCAACCGATGGCTCCAATGCGCAAACGACGCAGACCTTCACCTGGACTATCACCAACCCGGCACCAACCGCAAAAGCCGATGACCTGGCGACAACCGAGAACACCGCCATCAGCGGCTCGGTGCTGAGCGACAACGGCAACGGCGCCGACGCCGATCCCGACGGCGATGCGCTGAGCGTATCGCTGGTTGATGGCGCGGCCGGCAACGTCGGCACGGCGGTCGCCGGCTCCAACGGCGGCAGCTTCACGATTGCCGCCAACGGCGCCTACGACTTTGCACCGGGCACCGACTTCGACGATCTGGCCGCCGGCGAGACGCGCACCACGGCGGTGACCTACACGATCACGGACGGCGAGGGCGGCAGCAGCCAGGCAACGGTGACGGTGACGGTAACCGGCGTCAACGACGCGCCGGCATCGACGGCGATCAGTGGCCAGTCGGGCGCCGATGACGATACGGTGTCGCTCGATGTCAGCGGCAACTTCACCGATGCCGACACCACAGATACGCTGACCTATTCCGCGACCGGCCTGCCGGCGGGCTTGTCGATCAACGCATCAACCGGCGTCATCTCCGGCACCATCGACAACTCAGCCTCGCAGTCGGGTCCCTATAGCGTGAGTGTGACGGCAACCGATGGCTCCAATGCGCAAACGACGCAGACCTTCACCTGGACTATCACCAACCCGGCACCGGCCGCAAAAGCCGATGATCTGGCGACAACCGAGAACACCGCCATCAGCGGCTCGGTGCTGAGCGACAACGGCAACGGCGCCGACGCCGATCCCGACGGCGATGCGCTGAGCGTATCGCTGGTTGATGGCGCAGCCGGCAACGTCGGCACGGCAGTCGCCGGCTCCAACGGCGGCAGCTTCACGATTGCCGCCAACGGCACCTACAACTTTGCACCGGGCACCGACTTTGACGACCTGGCCGCCGGCGAGACGCGCACCACGGCGGTGACCTACACGATCACAGACGGCGAGGGCGGCAGCAGCCAGGCAACGGTGACGGTGACGGTAACCGGCGTCAACGACGCGCCGACGTCGACGGCGATCAGTGGCCAGTCGGGCGCCGATGCCGATACGGTGTCGCTCGATGTCAGCGGCAACTTCACCGATGCCGACACCACAGATACGCTGACCTATTCCGCGACCGGCCTGCCGGCGGGCTTGTCGATCAACGCATCAACCGGCGTCATCTCCGGCACCATCGACAACTCAGCCTCGCAGTCTGGCCCCTATAGCGTGAGTGTGACGGCGACCGATGGCTCCAATGCGCAAACGACGCAGACCTTCACCTGGACTATCACCAACCCGGCACCGGCCGCCCAGGCCGCAAATTTTTCCGTATCGGAGAACGAAATACTGAACGGCACGGTCGTTGCCCGCGATCCTGATGGAGATCGGCTAACGTATTCGGGACCATTGTCCCAGCCATCGCACGGCGACGTGGTGGTAAAGCCGGACGGTTCGTTCAGCTATGTGCCGCACTACGGCTTTGCGGGTAATGACGTGTTTGAAGCGCTGGTCGATGATGGCGAGGGTGGCACTACGCGGATCATCGTAAATATCAACGTCGTGGCGACGGAGACATTCGTGCCTTTGCCCGAAGAACCAAAGGACGTGACGACCAGTACTGACGACGGTCCCAAGATGCTTGTTGTTGACGGGATCATCCTCGACACGGTTGATGATATTTCGCCGCTTGGAGACAACCCAATCAATTTGAATGTTCCAGGGATTGTCATCGACAGCGTGAATGCAATCAAGCGTCTGGATAGTTTCTCCGTCCGTAGCGGCAATGAAGCAATGACAGGCAGCGTCATCAACAGCGTGGCTGACTTCGATCGATTGCTTCAATCCGCGCGCAGCGTCTATCCCGATTTCGGGACATCGTGGGATGCTCAGTCACAGGTTGGCTATTCGGTGCGAATGGATGTGACCGAAGGTGTTCAATCTACGGACCGGGTGTCAGGTGAGCAGATTATTGTTGAGACGCTAGTGCGTAATCGTACGATGTATGTCCAGATCAGCAACACGATCCATGGGTTGGCTGGCGATCGCCTGATCGGCTATCGTGTGCTTCAAAGTGATGGAAGCCCGGTGCCAAGTTGGGTCAATATTGCCGCCGAAGGTCAACTGTTGATTGAACCGCCCATTGACGGTGTTGAACTCGGCTTGAAGATCGTGGCACGTCTCTCAGACGGCTCGTCAATTTCCAAGTTTGTGGACATTGAGACTGCAACCGGTGAAGTGCATGAGTCCACCACGCAAGTAAGGGCCACGGCACCGATGTTCCTGCAGCAATTACGTCTGCAAGCGAACTAGAGCGCGCGCTTTTTCGACGGGCGCTGCCGGACGTGATGTCCCGCCTTCGAGTTTGCGCGCGCCGGTGCTCAGATGCTGGTCAATGGACCCGCGCCATGAGGTGATTGATCGCGTGAAAAAAGTTTTCCGGTCCCATATACCCAGGAATGCGCCCGACTTCGCGATTGTTTTGCAGCAAGACCGCGGTTGGCACCATGTCTACCGGACTATCGAGCCCGAGTTCGTCATAGGCCTTGTCGTTGAGGTCGATAAACTTCAGCGGTAATTCTCGGCTTTTGGGCGAGGTATTGTAGGCTGGCACGACGTGACGGCGGAACAGATTGCAGTAGATACAGCCAGGTGCCTCTAGGACGATGAGCTGCAGGTTGGCTGTCGCGCGCGCGCCCGCAAGCGTTGCCGTTGTGTCGAGTTCCATAGGCGCGGCATGGGCCTTTGGCATAATTGTTAACAGGGCGCCCAAAACCAAAAACAGGAGTGCTAATTGGAGCTCGGACACTGGCTGCACCAAGGGCTTCGCGCATGTCCGGGGACGCGAAAAGCTGGCTGCTTGGGTTGGTTCTATTAGACGTGCGGGCATGGGGGCCTCGTGCCAAATTGATGAGTTCGCATTGACACATCCAATTCGCGGGCCGTTTCGCGCCTGCTGGCTTCAGGACGGCTGATAACTTTGCGGTAAGGTTAATTGGGCAGTTGTCGCAACCTTTCGCCACCTTTTTGCACCAACGGCGTTAGTGGCCTGTCGCGCCAAAATCGAAACATAGCCGCAACCGCATACGATTTTGGCACGACATGAAGACCACTTGCAAAATCATGAACTTAGTGTGGCGTTCAACGCGCCTTAGTTGACTCCGCGCAGGTCCCAACGTCGGTCAACTAAGGCGCGACGCCACACTAGTACGGCGAGACTGGTTGCAGTGACCTTGGGAGAAAGCTGCGCAAAGTGTGAGCGCCCAGAAAACGCGCACAATTTTTTCATGAAAGCGAGAACACTTCCATCAGCCTGCCTTCAGGATTTAAGGCAGGAGAGCTGGATTGACTTGGCGACGGCAAAACCAAGATCTGTTCCCACACTGCCGGAGGTGTCGACCTTGGCGGCGTCGGCGAGGCGTTGCGCCAACTCCGCGTCCTCCTTTGGCACCTCAACCGATGCTTGGCAGCCCGCGGGGGCTCCAGCAAGCTTTATGGGATCCTTCTTGGCGAAGTCGAATGCTATGAAAAAACTCGGGTCATAGATTGCAAAGTTCACGCCTTCTGCTTCTGCCAGAACGGGCTGTTCCAATGGTGTTGTCATATGAAGTGACAGTTTGCCATCAGTGTATTCCAGCCAGTAATCCTTTGGCGGCGCCAGCTTCAGCGGTTGCGAGCCGATTTGCGGGAACGTGAAGTAATCAAACTCCTTCAAGCCGTCGATATTGACCTGGGCCAGTTCTGCCAATTCCTTGCGGTCGTAGTTTCCATCGTTATTGGTATCGAGCCCCTGGATAGCCATGGCCGCGTACATTTCATCGAAGGTCCATTTATGGGTAAAGCCGGTGACCGTACCGTTGGCGTAATCGACCGTTGTCTCGACGGTGACCCAGACGTGGGGGTGCGCATTGGCTGGCCGCGCGCCAGAAATTAATGTCGTACCAGTCAATACAGTCGTAAGCACCAAAGCTAGCGCTCGTGCAACTGCGGAACGATTGACGATTGTCATGGATGGCTCCTGTGCGCGTCTTTGGGCGGGGGCGACATCATCTGGCACCCTTGCCTGTTGCGTGGGCGGCAGCGGTCTCGCGATGACGGCCGTGCCATCGTGAGAAAGGCGGGCTAGCTTTTTTTATGGCCATGTTTTTCACGCTGAACCGCTTCACACTTCAGCGAAACATGCTCTAACACACCATCACACCGTCCCAAATCGCTGAGCGGAGGCTCGTGGCAGAATGTAGCGGGATTACGGCGAATGCCGAGCGATCAGCCAATTTTCCCTGGATTTTCCGTTGGGTCACTGCTGTTTTCAGAAAATTTCATGGGAAGATGCGCACCAAATTTGTGTCATGAGTCCGTTGGCCTTACGGACTTGTTCCACCAAGGCCGATCTACCAAGCCCAACGATCCTGGAAATGCAAAATGATTGAAATACGAAAGGTGCCCTGCCGCGCCACCCATCGACACGCACTGGCCGCCGTAATTACGGGTCTGGTCACAGGATTTGCCGCAGGCCTCGGTTGCTCGCCGGCAGTGGCAGAAAAAAAGCCACCTGCTGTCGTTGTGACGATCAAGCCGGTTCATTCGTTGGTTTCGATGGTGATGGAAGGCATCGGCAAGCCGGTGTTGTTAATCGATGGGGTGTCATCACCGCATTCTTATGCGCTTAAGCCGTCTGATGCCCGTGCCCTTAATGGTGCAGACGTCGTCATCCGTATAGCGGATGTTGTCGAACCGTTTACCCGCCGTATCGCTGAGACATTACCCGGCAAAACGACGCTGGTCACGCTCGCCGATGTAAAGGGCATGCAATTGTGGGAGACCCGCACAGGCACCACGTTTGAACCACATGACCACGACGCAGTGCGTGAGGCAAACGAAGGCGAACAACACGCTCATGGCCACGATCACGATCACGATGCTGGTGTGGTTGACGGACATATCTGGCTGGATCCAACCAACGCTAAGACTATTGTCCGTTCTGTGGCGGATGTCTTGGCAAAAAAGCGTCCAGACTTGAAAAATGCGCTGTCGGCCAACGTTACGGCCGCACTAGCGCGGCTTGACGCACTCGATGCGGAATTGAAGGAGCAGTTGAGCCCGGTGAAGGGCGAACCGTTTGTCGTGTTTCACGACGCATATCAATATTTCGAACGGCATTACAATTTGCATGCCGCAGGTGCCATTACGCTCAACCCTGAGGTGGCACCATCAGCCAGGCGGCTGACTGAAATTCGCGCCACAATCAAGAAGAGCGGTGCGCATTGCGTTTTTGCTGAACCGCAATTTTCACCGCGCATCATCAACGCGGTCGTCGAAGGTAGTGAGGCGAAAGCGGGTGTGCTGGACCCGCTAGGCAGCACTATCGAGGCTGGAAGCGATCAATATGGCGCGTTGATGCGGTCACTTGGTACATCCATTCGGGATTGCCTCGGTTCCCTGGGGTAAGAATGATCCGCTCAGTGTTGGCGTAACGCACCTAAGCCGCCAAAGAAAAAAGGCCGCCTGGTAGATTTCCAAGCGGCCCTTCCTGTAGCCTTGGTCTTCACACGCGCTTGACGATCAGTGAATTGCGGGCTGTTCGCTTTGAGCAGCAGACTGTGTGACAGCCTTTTGCACCTTTTCGAACGCGCGCACTTCGATTTGCCGGATCCGTTCACGGCTTACGCCAAACTCGGTCGACAACTCCTCAAGCGTCAACGGGTCTTCAGCGAGCCGGCGCGCCTCAAAGATGCGCTTCTCGCGATCGTTGAGCGAAGACAGCGCCGCACTCAGGTAGTCTCGGCGCCGCTCTAGTTCTTCTGATTCAGCAAGCATCTCTTCCTGATCAGGAACATCATCGACCAGCCAGTCTTGCCACTCGCCCGACTCGGCTTCCGCACGGATTGGTGCGTTGAGCGATGCATCGCCACCCAAGCGGCGGTTCATCGAGACCACATCATCCTTGCTCACACCCAGCCGGGTAGCAATGGTATCCACGTGTTCGGGCTTGAGGTCACCCTCTTCGAATGCCTGCAACTGCCCTTTCACCCGGCGCAGGTTGAAGAACAGCTTCTTTTGCGCCGCGGTGGTGCCCATCTTGACCAGGCTCCAGGAACGCAGAATGTATTCCTGGATGGACGCGCGGATCCACCACATGGCATAGGTCGCAAGCCGGAAACCCTTGTCGGGCTCGAAACGCTTGACCGCCTGCATCAAACCCACGTTGCCTTCCGAAATCACCTCGCCAATCGGCAGACCATAACCGCGGTAACCCATTGCAATGCGCGCCACCAATCGCAAATGCGATGTGACGAGTTTGTGGGCCGCTTCAGTGTCACCGTGCTCCTGCCAGCTCTTTGCCAGCATGTATTCTTCGTTCGGCTCGAGCATGGGAAAGCGGCGGATCTCTTCCAGATAGCGCGTGAGCCCACCAGAACCCGCGGCAACGGTTGGTAGTGCCTTAGTCGTCATCTCGTTTCGTCCCTCGTTTCCATTCGTGTGGTACGCTCAACTAACGTGTGGGCATCCCGGTTTCCGTCGCGAGCCACACAAAAGCGTCGCATAGCCGTCAATCCGCCATGCGATCCATTAATGTTCACGGTTCCAACACGTGATCAACGCAACACCCCACAAAACTATGTGTGTATTATGTTACGTTGTTTCAATACTCCGTGAAAAACAGAGTTATATAATTAAATCAAATGGTTGGAAAAATTCGGGATAAATTTTCGCTGGGTTTAAGAACGGCGTTCAAACCCTTAGAGCCGTAAATCAATCCTTCTCGCTCTTTTCAAAATCGATTCGGTCGGTCCAATTCGAACCTCCCATGTCGCTGTCGACGCGGTCGGCCGACGAGCTATCAGGCCACAACGCCAGCGCGGAGAAAACGGCCAGCACGGCAAGAGCGCCAAGTGTGCCGTGATACGATTTGAATAGCTGCAGGCCTTCTTCCTGAGCGATCAGGAACAAGACAACAAGAATGACCGACAAGATCTTGAAACGTAAAGACATTAATGTCCCATGGAGATACAACGCATGGCAATCTTACAACCTGCTTTTTAACAAATCCCTGCGCATCAGTTGGCTGGTTTCAGTCGTCCGGCTGATGATGGCACCTCAGTGCTTCTATCAGCCGAAGAAGATCTGCGGGCAGCGGGCTTTCAAAAACCATCTGTTCACCGGTTTTTGGGTGAACGAAGCCTAGTTCGGCGGCATGCAGCGCCTGCCGTCCAAGTGCCTTTAGCGCGTCCTCCTCCTGCGGGTTGAGCAGTCGTTGAGATGCGCGAAATCCTGCTCCATAGACCGCGTCTCCAAGTAGGGGGTGCCCAATATGTGCAAGATGCACCCGAATTTGATGAGTACGACCGGTTTCCAGATCGAGCCTCAGCAAGGCTGCGATGGCGTGTTGAGAGCCGTGCAACGCGAGGGCGGGTGAGGGGCCTGCATTCCGCTTTGCCCTCCCTATTCCGAGCCGATCGCTCGCCAGTGGATCGCCACCGAAAACTTCGAGGACGTCATAATGCGTGATCGCGGCGCGGGCACCACTACCCTCACTGGCGCGGCGCACAGATATGCGGGTCCGATTTTGCGAGGATCGACCAAGCGGCGCGTCGATGGTCCCATGCATGCGGTCAGGCACCCGCCAGCACACAGCGCGATAGGAACGGATGAGACGCCCGTCGCGGCCGTGGGCGGCAAACTGATCGGCAAGTGCACGGTGTGCCGCATCTGCCTTGGCGACGACCAAAAGGCCCGACGTATCCTTGTCAAGCCGGTGCACTATGCCTGGTCGCCTGACACCGCCAATGCCTGAAAGGCTGTCACCGCAATGCGCAATCAGCGCATTGACCAAGGTTCCACTCTCGTGGCCCGCGGCAGGGTGCACAACAACGCCTGCCGGTTTATCGATCACGATCAGGTCTGCATCTTCGAAAACCACATTAAGCTCGATATGCTCCCCTTTGGGTTCAGGATCCATTGGCGGTGGAACGTTCACCTCGATAACGTCTCCTGGTTTGACCCGGTGCTTGCGCTCCCCTATCGTCCGCCCGCCCATACGCACGTTGCCACCGTCAATTAGGGCCTGGACCCGAGCCCGGGAAATGTCAGGCAGTAGCCGCGCCAGCACAGCATCAATGCGTTGCCGGTCACCGGCCGTATCAACGACGATCTCAACCACCTGTCTGCCTCCATCAGTCATGGTGGGCAGTCTCCCAAGGCGTAATAAAGGAACGACGCAAGATGGCCGCCGATGAAGAGGATATGCCCTTCCGCTGGTCGCTGTTCCTGCCCGCCAGGAATGACTCGCCCTCGCTGCGCGGACTGAAATATGCCGTCATCGGCATGGGTGTGATCCTGATCCTGGGGTTCATTGTAATTCTTGGACGCATCGTTTATCTGACCTCGCGTATGGATGCGAGTATTCAGGTCGACAAGGCGCTCACGCTGACAGTGCCAACGGGCGCCGAAGTGGTAACAATGGCACTCGATGGCAACCGGCTTGCGGTGCATTTATCGGGCCCTGATCGCGGCGAGCGGGTAATAAAGATCATAGATCTGAGAACTGGTAATACGGTCTCAAACATCCATCTTGAGGCTATTGCCGCGCCGCCCGCCAATCTGCCAGAACCGGCTGGATCACCAACGCAGTAGAGCGTCGTGCGTTATATCGGGATCATTCTGCCGCGGCGAATTGGTTCCGGTATCGCGCACGACGCTCTAATTATTTGGTCCGGAAAATCGAACACAGTCCGGTCTTTATGGCCGGCAATGGCCGATTTTGCGCGCTGAGTAGGCTGGCTGGAGCGTTCAGGACCCGCGTTTGGCAACAGAGCCTGACCACAGAGCTCGATCACGGAGCTTGATTGCGGCGCATGCCTGACATATAGGTGGCCGCCGCGCTGTCCCGTTCGTCTAGTGGCCTAGGACACCAGCCTCTCACGTTGGGAACACGGGTTCGAGTCCCGTACGGGGCGCCACTATTTGTCTCACGCAATGAAATTGCTCCGACGGGGCGGGCTCTCGCCCCGCGCCCTTGGACGCTGGAACGCTTGCGCGTTCGAAGTTTCTCCTTCAAAGCCACCACTTTGATTTGCCAACCCATTGGCACGATTGGCGGTGGCGTTCCGCGCCAGGATTGTTTTTCCAAGTGCCGACACCACGAGGCTCAGGGAATGGGTGTGCACACTGCACAACGACCCAATGCCGATTGTAGCTCATCCGCAGTGCCTCACCTCAGTCGAGGAATAGCCTTACGCTTCCCGACCAGACCAACACTTCGATCTGCGGCCACCGTCCTCATCAGACGCGTTTTACCCTTCACATTATGAACGTCAGCAGGACATAGATCATTGCCGAGAGCAGCGCGGCGGCGGGAACGGTGATGAGCCAGGCGGCGATGATGACGGTGAAATGCGAGCGCCGCACGAGCTTGCGCTTGATGACCTCCTGCTCGCTCAGCATGGGACGGACGTCTGAGCCTGCGGCCAGACCCTTCGCCTCAAGATAACGGCGACGCACCGGGCTGTGGGTGATGAAGTACTCTCGATAAAAGCCCACCCCGAAAACTGCGCCGACGGCGATATGTGTCGAACTGACCGGCAGTCCAAGCGCTGATGCCGCGATCACGGTAATTGCAGCGGAAAGCGCGACGCAAAACGCCCGGATCGGGTTCAATCGGGTGATGCGTTCGCCCACGGTGCGGATGAGCCGAGGGCCAAACAAGAACAATCCCATGCTGATACCGATGGCGCCAATCACCATGATCCAGAACGGAACTGAGACGCTCGACGAAACATGACCGGTCTTCAGGCTGTCGAATATGCCCGCCAGCGGCCCCACCGCGTTGGCAACATCGTTGGCGCCATGGGCAAAAGATAACAAGGCAGCCGAGACAATGAGTGGGATCCTGAAGAGCTTGCGCAGCGACTGGTTGCGGTTTTCCAACCCTTCGGATTGGCGGTGAATGATCGGTTTCAGGACTAGAAATGAAACGATGAGAACGGCCAGCGATAGACCTGCAATGATCGGCGGAGAGATCCGGTAGACGTGCTTGAAGCCCTTCAACATGAGATAGGCGGTAAACGCCGCAGCCATGATGGCGACCAGTGCTGGCACCCAAACCCGCGCAGCGGAAATCTTGTCTTTTTTGTAGATGATATTGAACTTCACAATGGCCAGAAACAGGGCGGCAACGCCACCGCCGATTAGCGGTGAAATAACCCAGCTTGCAGCAATTGCCATCATGATCGGCCAGTTGATCAGCCCGGCTCCAACGGCAGCGACACCAGCCCCAACGACACCTCCGACAACAGCGTGCGTGGTCGATACCGGCGCGCCGATATAGGTTGCCAGATTGACCCAGACGGCCGCAGAGCAAAGCGCTGCCATCATGATGATGATGAATTGTTGTCCGTCAGCAACCGCATCCGGTGCGATGATACCTTTGGAGATCGTCTTGACGACATCGCCGCCCGCAAGAAGTGCACCGGCACTCTCAAAGATCGCCGCAACAATGATCGCGCCGAACATGGTGATCGCGCGAGCGCCAACTGCTGGGCCAACGTTGTTTGCAACATCGTTGGCACCGATGTTGAGCGCCATGTAGCCAGCAAGAATGGCTGCCGCCACAAGTATCGCCGTGTTTGTTTCAGCGCCGGCCTGAAGCGATGCAAAAAGTGCGCTCAGCGCAAGGAAAACGAAGGCTATGCCGGGCGCAAGAAAGCCAAGCGATTGTGCGCGCGTCGAATCTTCAAGCCTCTGAAGTTTCTTCAGATCCTTGTCGAGCGCGGCCTTCTTGATCCGCATGTGTTGGTCCAACTGAATGACCCCCCCCGGTCACTTTTAAGAAGCTGTCACCTGCCAGCTATTGCACGGCCTTTTTCAGGCACTTCCAAAATCTCGCTCGAACTCCAGAATGATTTGCTCCAGCTCATGCTCTGCCACAGAACTTGCGGCTTGTTGAGGCGACATCCAGACCCGCTGACGTTCGGCCCCCTCATCCCAGGACGCAAGCTCATCAGTTACCCGCAGCGGAAACACACTCACGCGGCACGTAATACTGGCAAACAGATGCAAGCGCTTGAGATACCCGTATGAACCAATAGCGGTTTGCGCAATCTCACCGATGAGACCTGCTTCCTCTTCAGCCTCCTTTGCTGCCGCCTCGAAAGGTTGAAATCCCGGCTCCGGCCAGCCTTTGGGAATGACGAACCGTCCGGTCCCTCGACTTGTGACCAATGCGATCTCCAGGTGGGATTTTCGCATGCGGTAACAAAGGGCCCCGTATTGTTGAAGCGTTCGTCTCGATACGAACAAGCGGTTGAACAAATTCACCATGTGATAGTTTCCAACTGAGGATTTGTCGAACCCTAGTGGCCTGTCGCGCCAAAATTGAAACATAGCCGCAACCGCATAAAATTTTGGCGCGACATGAAGGTCACTAGCAAAATCATTGGATTAGTGTGGCGTTTATCGCGCCTTAGTTGATACCCAGCATGCCGCAACATCGATCAACTAAGGCGCGACGCCACACTAGGAAATGCGTTCGTTGGGTTGGGGAAAACAACTACGAAGTTTATGTGGCGTAGGATGCCGCCAGATCAACACCGGTAGGTTGCCGGCCCAGTATGTCCGTGGTGGCCCTGCGAGGGGGCGCGGCGCCAGGGTTCGGGCAACGGCGCGGGTCTAAGCCTGGCGATTGCAAGGCTCCCTTTGGGGGGCAGAACGGCATCGTGTGTGTATGGTGGCGTGCACGGGGCTGCGGCCCATGCTGGAAAACCCTCTCTAAAGGTGAACAGGCCAGTGATCATGGATAAAATGGATCAAAACGAAGAACCGCCCAATGAGGATCACAACACGATCGAAGCGGTATCTTCGGCTGCGACCCCAGTGGAGCTGTCCACGCACGAGGCAACGGCGCCTGTTCTCCGCGCGATAGATCCTGAGGCCCGCGGGATTATCCACGGTGATGGGATCGAAGGCGTTCGCAGACTTGCTGCGGCGTCAGTGCATCTAATCGCCAGTGATATTCCCTATGGTATCAGCGCTGACGATTGGGATGTCTTGCATTCCAATTTCAACACTGCGCTACGTGGCGCCAGCCCTGCGCAGGCGAAGGCGGGTGCAGTTTTCAAGAGCCGCGGTAAGCCGATCAACGGCTGGTCGGAAGCTGATCGGCAAATTCCAAAACAGTACTATGACTGGTGCTCGAACTGGGCCGCAGACTGGTATCGCGTTTTGAAGCCCGGCGGCTCCGCTTTTGTTTTTGCAGGCAGACGCTACGCGCATCGCTGCATTTGCGCGCTGGAAGATGCGGGCTTTTCCTTCAAGGACATGCTGGCATGGATGCGTGGGCGTGCACCACATCGCGCGCAACGCGTGAGCATTGTTTACCAACGCAGAGGCGATCTGGAAGCAGCTCAGCGCTGGGAAGGTTGGCGTGTTGGCAATCTACGGCCGACATTCGAACCAGTGCTTTGGTTCACCAAGCCCTACAAGATCGGAACCACAATTGCCGATAACGCACTGGTAAATGGCGTTGGCCCTTATAACGAAGCGGCGTTCCTTCGTTATGTGACACGGCCCGACAACATTCTCGACATCGGCTATGAGCCGAGCGAGAGCGGTTTGCATCCCATGCAAAAGCCGGTTCGCCTGATGCAGGCGCTGATTGAGATTGCCACCCAGCCAGGGCAACTCGTGCTCGACCCTTTTGCTGGCAGTGGTACAACGCTGCTTGCGGCCCAGGCCGTCGGACGAGCCTTCCTCGGCTTTGAGACGAATGATCGCTATGTCGAAATTGCAAGGACACGGCTGAAACGCAATAGGCCGGCGATGCGCTAGAATTGATGCCTGCCGGGTGCGGACCGCGATTTGCATTGAGTGTGGGTCCATCGCATCACAACATTCACAATTATGAAAATTCCCGGGGGCGCTCCGTGACACTATTGGTTATCTTTGTCGTTCTTGTTTTCGCCTACTCGTTGATTTCTGGAGTGGTGGAACGAGGCCGGCTGACCGCACCAATAATATTTACCTTCGCAGGAGCCATGTCCCAGCTTCTGGTCAACTACGAAGCACCTGAAAGGTTCAGCGCGGACGTCTTTCTGACCATTGCAGAGCTGGGACTGGTCTTGCTGCTTTTCACCGATGGAAGCCGTATTGTGTACGCCTTTAGAGGTGTATTGTTGTCTGTCCCCGGGCGGCTGCTGAGCACGGGCATGTTGTTGACCATCGTGTTCGGTTTGCTGGCTGCTTTATTGTTGTTTGACAAGATAACGGTGTGGGAGGCGGGCATACTTGCCGCCGTTCTGGCGCCGACTGATGCCGGTTTGGGCCAGCCGATAGTTTCCAATCCAAAGGTTCCCCAACGCATCCGCGAGGGTCTTAATGTTGAGGCCGGCCTCAACGATGGTCTGGCAGTCCCGTTCTTGTTGTTTTTCATGGCAATGGCAAGCCAGACCGACGAAGCAAATTTCTCGCGCTTTTTTGTTGAGCAGTTTGGATATGGTGTCCTCATCGGACTTTTCGTTGGACGCGTCGGCAGTGAACTTTTCGCCGCTGCAATCAATCGCGGGTGGCTTGCGCGTGAATATCGTCAACTGGGCTTCGCCGCTCTACCGATCATGTGCATGCTGATTTCGCATGAGACTGGCGCCAGTATGTTCATTGCCGCTTTCGTAGGTGGCCTTGCCGTGCGCCGGCAGCGACCTGTGGGTATTTCCGGCGAGAGCGTGAAGTTCATCGAGGACTGGGGCCAGTTGATTAATCTGGCCGTGTTTTTCTTGTTCGGAGCCATTGTCGCCATAAGCTGGCCTCACCTGCACTGGGCCCACTTTGCCTACGCGGCGCTGAGCCTCACTGTTGTGCGGATGGTTCCAGTTGCAATCGCGATGGCAGGTCTGGGGTTTGCACCCAACACTCTTGTTTTCATGGGTTGGTTTGGGCCGCGGGGGCTTGCGTCCATTGTCCTGGGGCTTGTCTACATCGGGCACGGCAATTCTACAGAGCTTGTGCGGATGTGTATCGTCGCGACGGTACTTTCAAGCATTCTGCTGCACGGTTTGACAGCCAGGCGCGGTGCGGAATTCTACGCGGCCAAAGTGGAAAAATTGCCACCCGATGCGGCTGAAAAAGCGCCGGCGTCGCTTGAGCGCACCTAGAGCGCTTTTCGATCCGATGGAATTGGATCAGCGCTCCAACTTTTTGGTTTGGTCACGTTTTCTGCGACGAAATGATTACGCCCACGCTTATGCTCACGTCATCCCGCCAAGCCAGAAGTCCATGCCCTTTTCAAGCAACTCGTCATGGCGGACATAATGGGTTCCGTCGCATGAGAAATTCATGCTGACGAGGCCGTTGCAGATGTTGAGTGAACCAGACCTCAAATAAATTGTTTCATCAGCAAACCTCAACTTGCTGAACATATCGAGGACCTTGGCAACGTTTTCGCGTGGAACGCTGGCTTTGTCAGGGTAGGGTCTTTGTTTGTAGGCCAGACAGATGTCGGGATCGAGCAAGGCCGTACTGTCGAGCAGCCTGTAGTTCATTGGGTCATCCATCAGCCAAATGGTCGCGCGGTTGCTCGAAAAATGCAGCTTGCCATGGAAAACGCCACGCTCGGTCAGGAGCTCGGTAATGAGTGGCAACACGACGTCGAGTTGATCGTCGATCAGGCTTTGCGCCCTCTGCTGGGCAAACAATCCGCCGCGGATCGCCGGGTCTCCCTTCACCTGACGCCAATCATGGCTCTCACAATAAAGCTCCTCAGTCGCGGGCAGATCGCGCAGGTCGAAGTCAGCGCCGATGAAACCGGCAAGATGGCCGTTGGCGTCACGTACAACCTGCACAGCGGTTAACATGGGACGCTTCTTGTTGCGGCTGATGTAGGCTTCGGAAAGTTTGAAATCGGTCGTGCCAACTAGACCTTGCAGGTAGGGGCGCTCGGAGCGATCCCGGCCGAAATGGACGGGATCAGGTCCGTCCCTAGTTATGTTGTCGCAGAATTGTTGGCCGGCCGCATCAAGCGCGAATAGGTGCTTGCAATAGGGCATTTCAGACAGTGCCTTGGCCAGATGCCGCTCCACCGCTCTGCGTTCAGCAAAAAAATCACGACAGTCGGCAGCCATTGCATACATGGATGGACCCAGCAGGCTGGTTAATTCCTCGCGTTGCTTTTGCGTGGCGGCCTTGAGCGGTTGTACCATTGTTGTGGCCTCTCCAAGAAGGATGTGCTGGGCTGAGACACGACCATACATATAACGAAAAGTTCAGGCCCTGGCGGTGTTGTGCCCCTGCCCATGTCCAAATACCATGAGTGGGCGGAACGTTTTAGGCGAAATGCGCTGAAACGTATCCGCGCGCTTTAAAAAAAACGATGAGGATGGCATGACGCATAACGATCTCAATCAATGGCGCCCCCGTGTTTTGAGTGTCTTGCGCGCTTTTTCCGGCTTCATTTTCCTCCTACATGGCACGCAAAAGCTGCTTGGTTTTCCACCCAGTGAGAGGGTTGTGGCAGCCTTCAGTCTGTCATGGTGGTCGGCCCTCATCGAATTGATCTGCGGGACGTTGATCATGATCGGCTTGTTCACACGACAGGCAGCCTTTCTCGCATCGGGCACGATGGCATTTGCCTATTGGATCGCGCACGCACCCCGGGACATGTTCCCGGTCAACAATGGCGGCGATGCAGCCATTCTGTATTGCTTCGTTTTTCTATATCTGGTGTTTGCAGGGCCCGGGCCATGGAGCATTGATGCGGCGCGCGGTAAAGATCGTTATTTGGATTGAGAACGGCCAAGTCGTTCAGCGGTTTGAGCTAACCTGCGCTCTGACGTCGTGATGAACAGGGTGTGTCAGGCTATGGCCTCATTTCATCCTTGAAGATCGCGCGCTTAACCCTTAGAGAACGGGCGCAACGTGCGCGTGGACCCAATTTTGCGGGCATGCGCGGCATTTGAGTTCCGTTGGCTTGAGGATTTTACGATGGCGAAGGCAAAATTTGATCGTACGAAGCCGCACTGCAACATCGGCACGATCGGTCACGTTGACCATGGCAAGACGTCTTTGACGGCCGCGATCACGAAGGTGCTAGCGGAGGTTGGTGGCAAGTCTGAGGCTGTTGCCTTTGAGAACATCGACAAGGCTCCCGAAGAGCGTGAGCGCGGCATCACGATCTCGACGGCGCACGTTGAGTATGAGACGGATGCGCGCCACTACGCGCACGTCGACTGCCCTGGCCATGCCGACTACGTGAAGAACATGATCACGGGTGCGGCTCAGATGGACGGCGCGATCCTGGTTGTTTCAGCCGCCGACGGTCCGATGCCGCAAACGCGCGAGCACATTCTTCTGGCGCGCCAGGTTGGCGTTCCCGCTCTGGTGGTGTTCCTGAACAAGGTCGATATGGTTGACGATCCTGAGCTTCTGGAGCTTGTCGAGATGGAGGTTCGCGAGCTTCTGTCATCGTATCAGTTCCCCGGCGACGACATTCCGATCGTCAAGGGCTCGGCGCTGTGCGCACTTGAGAGCCGCAACGAAGACATCGGCAAGAATGCCATTCTTGAGCTGATGAAGGCAGTTGATGATTACATCCCGCAGCCTGAGCGTCCCAAGGACCAGCCGTTCCTGATGCCGATTGAAGACGTGTTCTCGATCTCGGGTCGCGGTACTGTTGTTACGGGCCGCATTGAGCGTGGCATCGTGAAGGTCGGCGAGGAAGTCGAGATTGTCGGCATCCGCGACACCAAGAAGACGACGGTTACCGGCGTTGAGATGTTCCGCAAGTTGCTTGACCAGGGCGAGGCCGGCGACAACGTGGGTGCGCTTCTTCGCGGTATCGACCGTGAGGGTGTTGAGCGCGGCCAGGTTCTTTGCAAGCCCGGTTCGATCAAGCCGCACAAGAAGTTCAAGGCAGAAGCCTACATCCTGACGAAGGACGAGGGCGGCCGTCACACGCCGTTCTTCACCAACTACCGTCCGCAGTTTTACTTCCGCACGACGGATGTGACGGGTGTCGTAACGCTGCCTGAAGGCACCGAGATGGTGATGCCGGGCGACAACGTGACGATGGACGTGGAGCTGATTACGCCGATCGCGATGGAAGAGAAGCTGCGCTTCGCCATCCGTGAAGGCGGCCGCACCGTCGGCGCCGGCGTCGTCGCAGCTATTACGGAGTAAGTCTCGTCATACCGGCTTGCTCAAGACAGAGGCGCCGACAAAACCACAGACTTGAAGTGGGGCAAGCCCCACTTCAGATCGGCGCCGGCGTCGTCGCTGCTATTACTGAGTAAGTCTCGTCATACCGGCTTGCTCAAGACAGAGGCGCCGACAAAACCACAGACTTGAAGTGGGGCAAGCCCCACTTCAGATCGGCGCCGGCGTCGTCGCAGCTATTACTGAGTAGGTCTCGTCATACCGGCTTGCTCAAGACAGAGGCGCCGACAAAACCACAGACTTGAAGTGGCGCAAGCCCCACTTCAGATCGGTGTTGTTACAGGTCTTCGCAAAAATGGGCTCATCTTATGATTGTTGTCACGACGAATGACCTTCCTGGCCATCGTATCGTCCGCATTCTGGGCCTTGCGAGAGGCTTGTCCGTTCGCTCACGTTCTGTTGTCGGCAATATTGGCGCGTCAATCCAAATTTTGTTCGGAGGCAACATCACGCTCTATACCAAGCTGGCCGAACAGGCTCGTCAGGAAGCCTTTGATCTGCTTGTTCAACAGGGTGAGAGGATGGGCGCCAACGCAATCATAGCAATGCGCTACGACGCCAACGAAATGGCAGCCGCGGTGACCGAAGTCCTGGCCTACGGAACAGCCGTTGTCGTTGTGCCGGAATAGCGAATTGCGGCAAAATTGTCACACGCAAGCCAATAACGCGATTGAGGCGTGACAAGCACTTAAAGTTCCGCTAAAGGTGCCCGTTCTGAGAGACTGTAAACGCGCGCCAACGGGCGCAATAGGGGTGTAGCTCAATTGGTAGAGCGTCGGTCTCCAAAACCGAAGGTTGGGGGTTCGAGACCCTCCGCCCCTGCCATCTGATGTGAAAAGCCGGATTCGCCAGCGAGGGCAGCGGGTCTGGCGTTTTGGTTTGTGTGTGGACGGCGAATTCGTCGCTTTCATTGCACCGGAAGATGCCCTGCCGGATTTAGGTGTTTGATGGCCAAGAACCCATTCCAATTCATTCAGGAAGTGCGGACCGAGACCGCCAAGGTTACGTGGCCTACCTGGAAGGAAGTATGGATCACGACCATCATGGTTATGATCATGGTGACGCTTGCGGCGATTTTCTTCCTGTTGACTGACCAGTTTCTCGGCTGGCTGGTGAGCATGGTACTCGAAATCGGGCGCTAACGATAGCGGCGCCGATGCGGGGCGCGGATCACTTTTATTGACGGTGGATGCATTAGGATTATGGCGAAGCGCTGGTACATTGTGCACGCCTACACCAACTTCGAGCGCAAGGTGGCTGATGCCATCAAGGAGCGGGCGAAAGCGGCGGGCCTTGAAGACCTCTTTGAAGAAGTCATGGTGCCAACCGAAGAGGTGATTGAGGTGAAGCGGGGCCGCAAGGTCCAGGCGGAACGCAAGTTCCTGCCGGGCTATGTGCTGGTCCGGATGGAAATGACCGATCCGGCGTTTCTTTTGATAAAGAACACGCCAAAGGTGACCGGGTTCCTGGGTGCTGACAACAAACCTATCGCCATCACCGATGAGGAAGCCATGCGCATCCTCAATCAGGTGCAGGAAGGTGTGGAGCGACCCAAACCCACCATCACGTTCGAGATCGGCGAACAGGTGAAAGTTGCTGACGGTCCGTTCGCATCGTTCCAGGGACACGTCGAGGAAGTCGACGAAGAGCGCGCGCGGCTCAAGGTTGCGGTTTCGATATTTGGACGGCCGACACCGGTCGAGCTTGAGTTCGGTCAGGTGGAGAAGGTTGCGAGTTAACGAGTGATGTGCTGGCGCCAATATCAAAGGTGCGCATGAAAATTGCAGAAATTGCGCAAACTTGGGCGCTTGTTTCAGGAGTGCGGTTTTCGACGGAAGTGTGAAATTTCAACATGTGCAGCGGGCGTCGCGATGGCCCCTGGCATATGTGACGAATGCTTGATTTGCCGGAATTGCCTATGCAGGACAACGCCTGGTAAATCGGCAAGCCTGAAGGAAAAATGTTTTCCCTGAGGCTGCAGCGTGCGGGAGGAAGCAGGTGACGCTGGTTGTCTGCGACCGTTGACCGCTAACCCTGGGACGGATTTGTCCGTCTCGTATTTACTAGGGGACACTATGGCAAAGAAAATAGACGGTTACATCAATCTCCAAGTGCCGGCGGGGCAGGCCAACCCCTCACCGCCGATCGGCCCCGCGCTGGGTCAGCGTGGCGTCAACATCATGGAGTTCTGCAAGGCGTTCAACGCCAAGAGCAAGGACATCGAACAGGGTACGCCGATTCCCGTGAAAATCACGGTTTTTTCGGATCGCTCTTTCACCTTCGAGATGAAAACGCCGCCAGCGTCATTCTTCCTGAAGAAGATGGCAAAGGTGAAGTCTGGCTCCAAGGAACCTGGCCGCGCCAACGCAGGGTCGGTAACGATGGATCAGGTGCGCGAGATCGCAAACCTGAAAATGAAAGACCTGAACACCGATGATGTCGAGCAGGCCGCGCGAACAATCGCGGGCTCGGCACGGTCCATGGGCATCCGGGTGGTGGAGTAAGAACATGGCAAACATCACTCCGCAAGAGATCAAGGCAACCCGTCTGGCGGGCGGCAAGCGCATGCAGGCTGTGTCAGAGGGCCTGGATCCAAACAAGGCTTATGACCTTACCGACGCAGTCAAGATGGTGAAGGAACGCGCCAAGGCGAAGTTTGACGAAACCGTCGAGATTGCACTCAACCTGGGTGTCGATCCACGTCACGCAGACCAGATGGTGCGCGGTGTGTGCCTGTTGCCGAATGGTTCTGGCCGCACAGCTCGCGTCGCAGTTTTCGCGCGCGGAGCCAAGGCGGATGAAGCCAAGGAAGCAGGTGCGGATATCGTTGGCGCTGAAGAACTGGTCGAGCAGGTCCAGGCCGGCAACATCAACTTCGACCGCTGCATCGCCACGCCCGACATGATGGGTCTGGTTGGTCGGCTCGGAAAGGTGCTTGGCCCTCGCGGCCTGATGCCGAACCCGCGTGTCGGTACGGTGACGATGGACGTCGCCACGGCGGTTGCCGGTGCCAAGGGCGGCTCAGTCGAGTTCCGCGTCGAAAAAGCCGGCATCGTTCACGCTGGCATCGGCAAGTCCTCCTTCACCGAGGATGCCCTGGTGCAGAACATCAAGGCTTTCGTCGATGCCGTTATGAAAGCCAAGCCGACCGGAGCAAAGGGAACGTTTCTGAAGCGTGTCTCCATTTCGTCAACGATGGGGCCAGGCGTGAAGGTTGATGCATCGACAGTCTCAAGCGTAGCCGTCGCTTGAGGCCGAAAAGCCGCGCGGTTCTATTGCGCGGCCAACAATTCCGGGCTTGCCCGGATGCCGCTTTGGCCACGAACTTTGTGGCCGGGGTGGAACCTGTCCGAGATTGCAGGTGCCGCGGCAAGCAACAGCTTGCCAACGCCTAAACCGTCAAGGGCCTGCATGAGATGGGAGACAAGCTGATCGAACGCATTCCTTTCGGAATGCACCGCTCGGTTTGAACCTTCTGGGTCGCACCCGTGCCGGTCTCGGTTTTCGAGAGCGCGCGGAGGACAGGTCTGAAGCGCCGCAATTCAACCGGTTTTCCGGGACGAGGCGGCAAGGTGCAACCCGCAAGCAACCCTTGTGTGAGGGGCTTGCGTGACTGGGAGAGAGCGTAAGTGGAAAGAGCCGCGAAACGTGAGCTCGTGACCGAACTGCACGAGGTGTTGAAAGACACCGGCGTGGTCGTGGTCGCCCACAATACCGGCATGGTGGCTGCCCAATCCACGGAATACCGCAAACGCGTCCGCGATGCTGGTGGAACCGTGAAGGTGGTCAAGAACCGGCTGACGAAGCTCGCCATCAAGGACACAGACGCTGAAGGCATTGCCGACCTTCTGACGGGGCCGACCATTCTGGCCTATTCGAAGGACCCGATTGCCGCAGCCAAGGTCACTGTCGATTACGCCAAGGGGGTCGACAAACTTGTCGTGCTCGGCGGTGTGATGGGCAAGACCGTTCTTGATGCGAATGACGTCAAGGCACTCGCAGAGCTGCCGTCACTGGATGAACTGAGAGCCAAGCTCATCGGCCTGCTGAACGCGCCGGCGACCAAGATCGCCCGCACGGTCAAGGAGCCGGGTGCCAAGCTCGCACGCGTCATTCAGGCGAAGGCAAGCCAGGGCGAGGCTGCTTGATCCATGTGGGAGATGTGGCGTGGCCGGACAAACCGGCATGCAAGCCGCATCACGAGATGAACGCAGCATCCAAACCGCTGCACGAATGATTGAAACAGGTTCAAACCGAAGGAAATACAACCATGACCGATCTCGCAAAGATCGTTGACGATCTCTCAAACCTCACGGTGCTCGAAGCCGCCGAACTGGCGAAAATGCTTGAGGAGAAGTGGGGCGTGTCGGCTGCTGCCGCTGTTGCGGTTGCTGCAGCGCCTGGCGCTGGCGGTGGTGCTGCTGCTGAAGAAGAGCAGACAGAGTTCACTGTCATCCTGAAGGCGGCGGGCGACAAGAAGATCAACGTCATTAAGGAAGTTCGCGCGATCACCGGCCTTGGCCTGAAGGAAGCCAAGGAACTGGTTGAAGCCGGCGGCAAGCCCGTCAAGGAAGGCGTGCCCAAGGACGAAGCCGAAAAGCTCAAGAAGCAGCTTGAAGACCAGGGTGCCAGCGTCGAGCTGAAGTGAAGATGAGGGAATAGGGAGCCGGAAATTGGAAACGCGGGCGCGCGAGCAGCATCCCCAATCCCATTTCCCAGCTCCCTGTTCCCGCCTCGCCGATGGCGGGGCAGACGGTTCTCCGGAGGATCCCCGGCGCTCTTGAGCTGCCTTTTGGGATCTTCCGGTGAGCCGTTTCAGGCGCAGGGGATGGCGGCCCCTGGAGACTGAATTGAAAAAAGGTGCCGCAGTCGTCAACGGCGCCGAAGCGAAGGAGCGGACATGGCTGAGATGATCAACGGCCGCAAGCGCATCCGAAAGAAATTCGGCAAGATTCGTGAGGTTGCGGCAATGCCCAATCTCATCGAGGTACAAAAGTCGTCCTATGATGACTTTTTGATGGTGAAGGAACCGCCCGGTGGTCGTCCTGACGATCAGGGCATCCAGGCCGTCTTCAAGTCCGTGTTCCCGATTTCAGATTTTTCGGGAAAGGCAACGCTTGAATTCGTTGGTTATGAATTCGAGCCGCCCAAGTACGACGTTGACGAGTGCATGCAGCGCGACATGACGTATTCAGCGCCGTTGAAGGTGAAGCTGCGCCTCATCGTTTTCGATATCAATGAGGAAACCGGCTCCAAATCCGTAAAGGACGTCAAGGAGCAGGACGTCTACATGGGTGATATGCCGTTGATGACGTCCAACGGTACATTCGTGATCAACGGAACCGAGCGCGTCATCGTCTCTCAGATGCATCGTTCGCCGGGCGTCTTTTTCGATCACGACCGTGGCCGCACGCATGCGTCAGGCAAGCTTTTGTTTGCAGCCCGCATCATTCCCTATCGCGGCTCGTGGTTGGACTTCGAGTTTGACGCCAAGGACATCGTTTATGTGCGCATAGATCGCCGCCGCAAACTTCCCGTGACGGTGTTGCTTTATGCGCTGGGTCACAACGACGAGGAAATCCTCGACATCTTCTACAACAAGATCGCCATCAAGGATTCCAAGCACGGCTGGAAGATGCCGTTCGTGCCCGAAAAGATGCGCGGTGTGACACCGGCTGCCGATCTGCGCGATGCAAAGTCGGGCGACGTCATTATCAAGGCCGGCGAAAAGGTAACGGCGCGCAAGGCCCGCGAGCTGTCCGAAGGCGGTTTGAAAGAAGTTTTGATCGCATCGGAAGACCTGGCTGGCAAATACCTGGCTGAAGACATCGTCGATATGTCTACCGGGCAGATCTACGCTGAGGCCGGTGCCGAACTGGATCCCAAACTTCTGGCCGAACTGAAGGACCAGAAGATCAAGGAATTCCCGATCCTGGACATCGATCACGTCAATATCGGCCCCTTTATCCGCAACACCTTGCACGTCGACAAGAACGCCAACACGCAAGAAGCGCTGATGGATATCTACCGGGTCATGCGCCCGGGCGAGCCGCCGACAATCGAGGCAGCGACTGCGCTGTTCCATGGTCTGTTCTTCGATTCAGAGCGCTACGACCTGTCTGCGGTTGGTCGCGTAAAAATGAACATGCGCTTGGAGCTTGACGCACCCGACACCATGCGCACCCTGCGCAAGGAGGACATCCTCGCCGTCATCAAGACGCTTGTGGATTTGCGCGACGGCCGAGGCGACATCGACGACATTGACCATCTGGGTAACCGCCGCGTTCGCTCCGTCGGCGAATTGATGGAGAACCAGTACCGCGTCGGCTTGTTGCGCATGGAGCGCGCCATCAAGGAGCGCATGAGTTCTGTCGACATCGACACCGTGATGCCGCAAGACCTGATCAACGCCAAGCCGGCAGCAGCAGCCGTGCGCGAATTCTTCGGGTCGTCGCAGCTCTCGCAGTTCATGGACCAGACCAATCCGCTTTCGGAAATCACGCACAAGCGTCGTCTGTCAGCGTTGGGACCGGGTGGTCTGACGCGCGAACGTGCCGGCTTTGAAGTGCGTGACGTTCATCCAACGCACTATGGGCGCATCTGTCCGATTGAGACGCCGGAAGGTCCAAACATCGGTCTGATCAACTCGCTTGCCACCTTTGCTCGCGTGAACAAGTACGGTTTCATCGAAAGCCCCTACCGGAAGGTGAAGGACGGCAAGGTCACCGACGAGGTCGTCTACCTGTCGGCCATGGCTGAGATGCGCCACCACGTTGCCCAGGCCAACGCCGAGATTGACGAACAGAGTCGCTTGTCCGATGAACTCGTCACCTGCCGTTATCAGGGTGACGTCATGCTGGTGCCAAAGGATCGCGTCGACTACATCGACGTGAGCCCCAAGCAACTTGTCTCTGTGGCCGCAGCGCTGATCCCGTTTTTGGAGAACGACGACGCCAACCGTGCCCTCATGGGTTCCAACATGCAGCGTCAGGCTGTGCCGCTGATCCGTGCGGAAGCGCCACTTGTGGGCACCGGCATGGAAGAAGTGGTGGCGCGCGACTCCGGTGCTGCTATTGCCGCCCGCCGGACCGGCGTCATCGACCAGGTGGATGCAACGCGTATCGTTATCCGCGCGACCGAGGAAACGGATCCCTCCAAGCCGGGCGTCGACATCTACCGCCTGCGTAAGTTCCAGCGCTCCAACCAGAACACCTGCATCAACCAGCGGCCGCTGGTGAAGGTCGGTGATAGTGTTTCGGCTGGCGAGATTATCGCTGACGGACCTTCCACGGACCTGGGCGATCTGGCGCTCGGCAAGAACGTGCTCGTCGCGTTCATGCCCTGGATGGGCTACAACTTCGAAGATTCCATCCTGATGTCGGAGCGAGTCGTTTCCGACGATGTGTTCACCTCCATCCACATCGAGGAATTCGAGGTGATGGCGCGTGACACCAAGCTTGGACCAGAAGAGATAACACGCGATATTCCAAACGTTTCGGAAGAGGCGCTGAAGAATCTCGACGAAGCCGGCATCGTTTATATCGGCGCCGAAGTTCATCCGGGCGATATTCTGGTTGGCAAGATCACACCGAAGGGTGAAAGCCCAATGACGCCGGAAGAAAAACTTCTGCGCGCCATCTTTGGTGAGAAAGCCTCCGACGTTCGCGATACATCGCTGCGTCTGCCGCCCGGTGTCGCCGGTACCATCGTCGAAGTTCGCGTCTTCAACCGTCACGGTGTCGACAAGGACGAGCGTGCGATGGCCATCGAGCGCGAGGAGATCGAGCGTCTTGCCAAGGACCGAGACGACGAAATGCAAATCCTCGACCGCAACGTCTATGCCCGTCTGCGCGACGTGCTGATGGGTGCGGAAGTCTCCAAGGGTCCGAAAGGTGCACGCAAAGGCACAACGATCGACGAGGCAATTCTCGACGATATTCCCCGTTCGCAGTGGTGGGAGATCGGTTTAGCCGACGAAAAGGCGCAGGCCGAGGTGGAAGCCATCGGCAAGCAGTACGAGGACGCCAAGAAGTCGTTGTCGAACCGTTTCGCCGACAAGGTCGAGAAACTGCAACGCGGCGATGAATTGCCACCGGGCGTCATGAAGATGGTCAAGGTCTTCGTTGCAGTGAAGCGCAAGATCCAGCCAGGCGACAAGATGGCCGGACGGCATGGCAACAAGGGTGTCGTTTCGATGATTGTGCCGCAGGAGGATATGCCATTCCTCTCCGACGGTACGCCGGTCGATGTCGTCTTGAACCCGTTGGGCGTGCCAAGCCGTATGAACGTCGGACAGATTCTCGAAACGCACCTTGGTTGGGCGTGTCGAGGCCTTGGCCGGCTCGTCAATGATGCACTCGATCATTGGCGCGAATCCGGTGAGGGCCAGGCACTCCGCAAAATCATGGACGAAGTCTATGATAACGGTGAGATCCCTGAGGGTGCGAGCGACGATGATCTTGCCGTAGCAGCGGAGAACCTGAAAAAAGGCGTACCGATTGCAACGCCTGTTTTCGATGGTGCACACGAGTCCGATATCGTTGATCTGCTGAAAGAGGCCGGTTTTGACTCCACGGGTCAGGTGACGCTGTTCGATGGCCGCACGGGTGAACCTTTCGATCGCAAGGTCACGGTCGGTTACAAGTACGTGCTGAAGCTTCACCACCTCGTCGACGACAAGATCCACGCCCGCTCGATTGGTCCTTATTCGCTGGTTACCCAGCAGCCGCTTGGCGGCAAGGCCCAGTTTGGTGGCCAGCGCTTCGGTGAAATGGAGGTGTGGGCACTCGAAGCCTATGGCGCCGCCTACACGCTGCAGGAAATGCTGACCGTCAAGTCGGACGACGTCGCCGGGCGCACCAAGGTCTATGAAGCGATCGTTCGTGGTGACGACGCATTCGAGGCCGGCGTGCCCGAGAGCTTCAACGTTCTCGTCAAGGAGATGCGGGCGCTGGGGCTGAATGTTGAGCTGTTGAATTCCGATGACCCGCAGGTTGAAGAAGAACAACCCATAGAGGAGAGCAAGGCTCTCCCGGCAGCCGAGTAAAAAAACAAGAGCACCAGTGTGTGAATGCACTGGTGCTCTCTCCCTCCGTTGATCCCAGGCTGGGCGGGGGAGCCGAAACAAGAGGCCGGCCAGAAGGGCCGGAACCAGGAAGCCCCGTAAACCGTCGCGGGACTTCGACAAGCCTTCAAACGAGCGGGGCGCCGCCTAGCCCTGCGTGGAGTGAGAGCCGATGAACGAGATCAACAACATCTTCAAGCAGCAGGCCCCTCTGCCGTCTTTCGACCAGATCAAGATTTCAATTGCTTCGCCCGAGGACATTCTTTCCTGGTCCTACGGCGAGATCAAGAAGCCCGAAACGATCAACTACCGTACCTTCAAGCCTGAGCGCGATGGCCTGTTCTGCGCGCGCATCTTCGGCCCGATCAAGGATTACGAGTGCTTGTGCGGCAAGTACAAGCGCATGAAGTACAAGGGTCTGATCTGCGAAAAATGCGGCGTCGAGGTGACATTGGCAAAGGTGCGCCGCGAGCGCATGGGCCATATCGAGCTGGCCGCGCCGGTTGCACATATCTGGTTCTTGAAATCCCTGCCGTCGCGTATCGGCCTGTTGCTCGATATGGCGTTGAAGGATCTGGAGCGCGTGCTCTATTTCGAGAACTACATTGTCATTGAGCCGGGCATCACCCCGTTCAAGGACAAGCAGCTTCTTAGCGAAGAGCAGTACAATCAGGCGCTCGACGAGTATGGGCCTGACAGCTTCACTGCAGGCATTGGCGCCGAGGCGATCCGCGAACTCATGATTGGGATGGACCTTGAGCAGATTCGCGAGGACCTTCGCCAGGAAATCGCCGAAGCGACAACGGAGCTGAAGCCGAAGAAGCTTGGTAAGCGTCTCAAGGTCATCGAAGCCTTCATCGAATCAGGCAATCGTCCCGAATGGATGATCCTGACGCATGTGCCAGTGATCCCGCCCGAGTTGCGCCCGCTTGTGCCGCTTGATGGTGGCCGCTTCGCCACCTCCGACCTCAACGACCTTTATCGCCGCGTTATCAACCGCAACAACCGTCTCAAGCGGCTGATGGAACTGCGCGCGCCCGACATCATCATCCGTAACGAAAAGCGCATGCTGCAAGAGGCGGTAGACGCGCTGTTCGACAATGGACGGCGTGGCCGCGTTATTACGGGTGCCAACAAGCGGCCTCTCAAGTCGCTTGCAGATATGTTGAAGGGCAAGCAAGGCCGCTTCCGCCAGAATCTGCTTGGCAAACGCGTCGATTACTCGGGCCGCTCTGTGATCGTGGTTGGTCCGGAATTGAAGCTGCACCAGTGCGGTCTGCCCAAGAAGATGGCGCTCGAACTGTTCAAGCCCTTCATCTATGCGCGATTGCAGACGTTGGGCCAGGCGGCGACCGTCAAGCAGTCCAAGAAGCTGGTTGAGAAGGAGCGCCCGGAGGTCTGGGACGTTCTCGACGAGGTTATTCGCGAACATCCCGTCATGCTCAACCGAGCGCCGACGTTGCACCGCCTCGGCATCCAGGCCTTCGAACCGGTGCTGATCGAAGGCAAGGCGATCCAGCTTCATCCGCTGGTCTGCGCGGCCTTCAACGCCGACTTCGACGGCGACCAGATGGCCGTGCACGTACCGCTTTCATTGGAGGCGCAGCTCGAAGCGCGCGTCCTCATGATGTCGACCAACAACATCCTGCATCCCGCGAACGGCTCGCCGATTATCGTTCCCTCGCAGGACATCGTGCTTGGTCTTTACTACCTGTCGATGGTCCACGAGGGCGAGCCGGGCGAAGGCATGTTGTTCTCGTCCGTCGCCGAGGTGCGCCACGCACTGGAATCTGGGGCCACCACGCTGCATGCCAAGGTCAAGGGTCGCGTCATGACGCTTGACGAAGAAGGTCACGATTTGAATGCCGTGTATGACACAACGCCCGGACGCATGCTGCTGGGTGAATTGCTGCCACGCGTACCAGGCGTCAAGTTCGATCTCGTGAACCAGCTCCTCACCAAGAAGGCCATTTCCGGCATGATCGATGCCGTCTACCGCAACTGCGGTCAGAAGGAGACGGTGATCTTTTGCGACCGGATCATGTCTTTGGGCTTCTATCACGCGTTCAAGGCGGGTATCTCGTTTGGCAAGGACGACATGCTCATTCCCGACACCAAGCAGAAGATTGTCGATGAGACCGACAAGCAGGTGGCCGAGTTCGAGCAACAGTACAACGATGGCCTCATCACCCAGCTTGAGAAGTACAACAAGGTTGTCGACGCCTGGTCCAAGTGCACCGACCAGATCTCCAAAGAGATGATGGATCGCATTTCTGCGGTGCAGAAGGATCCCAAGACCGGCCGCGACATGCCCATTAACTCGGTCTACATGATGAGCCACTCAGGCGCGCGTGGTTCGCCCACGCAGATGCGTCAGCTCGCAGCCATGCGCGGTCTCATGACCAAGCCATCCGGCGAAATCATCGAGACGCCGATCAAGTCCAACTTCAAGGAAGGCTTGTCGGTTCTTGAGTACTTCAACTCCACGCACGGCGCACGTAAGGGACTTGCCGATACGGCGTTGAAGACAGCCAACTCCGGATACCTGACCCGTCGTCTGGTTGACGTGGCGCAGGACGCCATCATCTCCGAGGAAGATTGCGGCACCGACGAGGGCATCAAGGTGCAGGCGGTTGTCGATGCCGGCCAGGTGATCGTGTCGCTGGCAGACCGTGTGCTGGGCCGTACCACGCAAGAAGACGTCATTGATCCTGCAACAGGCGAAGTGATCGTCAAATGTGGTGAGTTGATCGAGGAACGGCATGCCGAGTTGATCGCCAGCGCGGAAGTGCAGGAAGTGCGTATCCGCTCGGTGCTGACGTGCGAGACCGTAACCGGCGTGTGCGCGGCCTGTTATGGACGTGACCTTGCCCGCGGTACACGGGTCAACATCGGTGAGGCTGTTGGCGTGATCGCCGCGCAGTCGATCGGCGAACCCGGCACGCAGCTCACCATGCGCACCTTCCACATCGGCGGCACCGCTCAGGTCGTCGATACATCCTTCATCGAGTCAAACTTCAACGGCACGGTGAAGATGCGAAACCGTGCAGTCGTGAAGGACAGCCAGGGTCGTCTGACGGTCATGGGACGCAACATGCAGCTCGTCATCGTTGACCAGGGCGGCAAGGAGCTTGCGGTGCAAAAAGTGCCGTATGGTGCACGCCTCCATGTCGACGAGGGCGATACGGTCAAGCGCGGCACCAAGATGGCACAGTGGGATCCCTATACCCGTCCCATCATCACCGAGGTCGATGGTCACGTCGCCTTCGAGGACCTCATCGAGGGTGCTTCGGTGCGTGAGCAGACCGACGAGGTCAAGGGCTCGACAAATCGCGTGGTCATTGACTGGCGTGCAACCCCGCGTGGTGCCGAACTCAAGCCTGCCGTCGTCATCAACGACGCCAAGGGCAAGGCTATTGCCGTTGAGCGCGGCGGTGATGCTCGCTACTTGTTGCCGGTCGAGGCAATCTTGTCTGTCGATATCGGTGCGAAAGTGAAGGCGGGCGATGTGCTGGCCCGTATCCCCATGGCTTCGGCCAAATCGGGTGACATCACCGGCGGTCTGCCGCGTGTTGCTGAACTGTTCGAGGCTCGGCGCCCGAAGGACCACGCCATCATTGCCGAGGCCTCCGGTACGATCGAGTTCGGCAAGGACTACAAGAACAAGCAGCGTATTTCGATCAAGCCGGATGACGAAAATGCCGATCCGGTCGAATATCTGATCCCACGCGGCAAGTCGCTTGCAGTCCAGCACGGTGACCACGTCGAGCGCGGTGATTATGTCTACGACGGACACCCGGCGCCGCACGACATTCTCGCCATCAAGGGCGTTGAGGAACTTGCGGCCTATCTCATCAACGAGATCCAGGATGTCTACCGCTTGCAGGGTGTGACCATCAACGACAAGCACATCGAGGTGATTGTTCGCCAGATGCTGCAAAAGGTAGAGATCGTTGATCCCGGCGACACCGATCTCATCAAGGGCGAACAGGTCGACCGTCTCGAATTCGATGCCAAGAACTTCGTCACCGAGAAGGAAGGCAATCGCATTGCCACAGCCACCCCGGTGCTGCTGGGCATCACGAAGGCATCGCTGCAGACCCGCTCGTTCATCTCTGCTGCATCGTTCCAGGAAACAACCCGTGTGCTGACCGATGCCGCTGTCAACGGCAAGGTCGATACACTGGAAGGTCTCAAGGAGAACGTCATCGTCGGTCGCCTCATTCCTGCGGGCACGGGTGGCATGCTCAGGCGCCTTCGCAAAGTTGCTGCACGCCGCGATGAACTCATCGCAAAGGAACAAGCCAAGGCAGCGTCGGAACGAGCTCTGGCGGGCCCGGAGGAAACAGATGGTGGGCAACGCCGCCGCCGCCGTACAAGTGAGGAAGCTGCCGAGTAGACTGCAGCTTGCTTTAAACAATAGAGCATCCAACAAAAGGCCGCGGTATTTCCGCGGCCTTTGCATTTAAACAATTTTTGCAACGAAACAGAAACACGCTTTAGCGTATTGATGCCAACGAAATTCAATTCAGTTTGTCTTGGCAGTAGAGCGTGTGGCGATGTCAGTTCGTAAGTTCTTCAGTTGTCAAAGTGGCGGAGTGCTGCTTTTATTCTCGTTGCTTTTTCCTGTCCTGTTGTTGGCAGGCGGATGTACGCTGGATTACTTGCGCGCTTTGGATGCAAGGTCTGCGCTGCAATCCAGCGCCGATGCTGCAGCATTGGCAGCCGCAAAAGATCCCAATATCCCTTCAGACAAGATGGCTCTTTTTGCAAACAATTACGTTAATCAGAATCTGGCCCACGCGAATTTGGTGACCAATCACGAAACGAGTGTCCGCAAGGATGGCAACACCGTAGAGGTCCAGGTTTCATCCAAAGTCGACACCAGCTTCATGCGCATATTCGGATGGAACTCACTTGATATCCAAGCCGTATCGCGCGCCCTCCCAGCATCGTCGTTTTACGAGCGGATTACGTTTGTGGTCGATGGTTCGTTGTCAATGGCGATCGGCGCTACACGCGAAGACCAGGATGCGATGGTGCGGATTTCAAACTGCGCCATTGCATGCCACTATAAGGACTCCGGCTTTTCTGCCAGCTATCAACAGGCGCGGTCTCAGAAAATACAAATGCGGATCGACGTCGTGCGGGAAGGACTGCGAAATGTCGTTACCAGGATGCGAGATGCTATCAAGCAGGAAGGACCCGTGGAATTTTCCATTATCTTCTTTGGTAACGAACTGAACGAGTATTTGCCGCCGACCACGAGTTTTGCGCAAGTGTTGCAAGCCATTGATCAACTGGAGCTGCCGAAATCCCAGGATTATCTGGGCACAAATATGCACAAAACTGTAGCCCAAATTGCTGATAGCATTCACTCAGGCAGCGGCAATGCACCAGATGATAGGAAGTCGATCATCGTCCTTGTCACGGACGGAATTGAAAACGATACGACAGGTACGGTGAAAAAAAACGACACGATCAAGAATTGGAGAGCGACCGGCGACTTTGTCTACAATTCGCCAAATGCATTCGACATCCAATCGCCCGCCAGCGATCTTTGCGATCCTTTGAAGCGGGGCTCACATGACATTTACGTGGAGCTGCTTGAATATCTGGTGCCGACTGGCGGTTTCATCAGCACGAAGTCCGCAGGCAAGTTCGCGTTTATCGGAACGACTTTGAATGATCTTTCAGAAAAGCGCTTGCGTGCGTGTTCAGGAGACAGCCGCTTTCGCAGGGCCAGCACGCCTGCAGACATTGTCGATTCACTCATTAAGATCGGCGATGCCATTACCGCCAATCACCCAGCCTACCTTACCAATTAAGCTTGCCGTCCGTTTAAACCGCCGTTCTCACGATGGCATGGCCGTCATCACGCTGGCGCGAGAGCGACCCGCACGGAGGGAGCCGGGTCAACCCGCCGCTCAACGCTCTAAAGAGCTGTATGCAGGCTTGATCTGCAACCCCACCCCACGTCCGGTGCCCGCCTGTGACACTGGCCACCATCTCGTCCTACCAATGCGCCCCAGAGCATTTTCCGACGAAGTGGACACCGGTTCGTCGAAGAAAATGCGACCAAACAAGAAACTAGAGCGCCGATCTGATTCCATCGGATCCGAATGCGCTTTAGATGCCTTCGAATGCCTGGAAAAGTATTTCCGGGCCAAATTTTTGCGTTCTGCGGCACTGCGACGCAAAAAAACGCGTTTCAGGGCCAGCCAAGCTGTTGACCGTTTGGGAACGTGTGTATATAGCTTCCCGCACTCTCACGGTAGGCGGTAGGTCAATGCCGCGCGCTATCGCGCGCCCGGACCTAAACGCTATCGTTCGCAAAGCAGAGGACATTTTTGGACCATGATCTCCAACTCGCAAGGTTGGACGATCCTCTGGTTTTTTCGTGCCGGGAGCCTGCGGCTGCGGGTCTTCGGCAATTTCGGCTTGGCGCATGCGCTTTGCGCGCGCTGAAGGGATGGACAAGGCGTATGCCGACTATTCAGCAGCTCATCCGGAAGCCCCGGAACCCGAAGACCTACCGCGAGAAGTCGCGTCACATGGAGGCATGCCCGCAGAAGCGTGGCGTGTGCACCCGCGTTTATACAACGACGCCGAAGAAGCCGAACTCGGCGCTTCGCAAAGTCGCGAAGATCCGCCTGACCAATGGTTATGAGGTCATCGGCTACATCCCCGGCGAGGGGCACAATCTTCAAGAGCACTCTGTGGTGTTGATCCGCGGCGGCCGCGTTAAGGACCTGCCCGGTGTGCGCTACCACATCGTTCGTGGTGTGCTCGATACCCAGGGCGTTAACGCCCGCAAGCAGCGCCGGTCTAAATACGGTGCCAAGCGTCCGAAGTGATCGCTTCGAAGCGGTCGTCCGGCCAGCGCCGGGTTGTCATGCAAAAGGTTTTTTCGCTGCAAAGCGACACGTAAAGGAACGGACCCATGTCCCGTCGTCACAGTGCCCAGAAGCGGGAAGTTCACCCCGACCCCAAGTTTGGTGATCTCGTTATCACCAAGTTCATGAACGCCGTGATGCGTGACGGCAAGAAGTCGGCTGCGGAAAATATCGTCTATGGCGCCCTCACCATGATGGAAGACAAGGCGAAGTCCGATCCGGTTCAGATGTTCCACCAGGCGCTCGAAAACGTCATGCCGGCCGTTGAAGTGCGCTCGCGGCGTGTTGGTGGTGCCACGTATCAGGTGCCGGTTGAGGTGCGCAGTGAGCGGCGCCAGGCGCTGGCCATTCGCTGGCTCATCATCGCTGCCCGCAAACGCAACGAAAACACAATGATCCAGCGGCTGTCGGGCGAACTGCTCGATGCTGCAAACAATCGCGGTACTGCTGTCAAGAAGCGTGAAGACACGCATAAGATGGCGGAAGCCAACCGCGCCTTCTCGCATTACCGCTGGTAACGGACTATCGGAGCAAGACCATGGCTCGCGAATACCCAATTCGGGAATACCGCAACTTCGGCATCATGGCCCACATCGATGCTGGCAAAACAACCGTGACCGAGCGGATTTTGTTCTACACCGGCATTTCCCATAAGATCGGTGAAGTGCACGATGGTGCAGCCACCATGGATTTCATGGATCAAGAGGCTGAGCGCGGCATCACCATCACGTCCGCTGCCACGACCTGTTTCTGGCCCGGCCGCAATGGTGACCAGCATCGTCTCAACATCATCGACACTCCAGGCCACGTTGACTTCACCATTGAAGTGGAGCGGTCTTTGCGTGTGCTCGACGGTGCCGTCACGGTGCTCGATTCCAATGCCGGTGTCGAGCCGCAGACCGAGACCGTCTGGCGCCAGGGCGACAAGTACAAGGTGCCCCGCATCGTCTTTGCCAACAAAATGGATAAGACCGGCGCCGACTTTTACATGTGCGTTGAGGACATCAAGAAAAAGCTCGGCGCAATGCCCGTTCCCATCCAGATCCCCATCGGGTCCGAGAGCGACTTCGCTGGTGTGGTGGATCTTATCGAGATGCAGGCCATCATCTGGGAAGGTGATGATAAAGGCGCAACGTACGTCAAGAAAGAGATCCCGGCTGAGCTCAAGGACAAAGCCGAAGAATTCCGCTCCGCAATGATCGAGGCGGCCGTCGAAATGGATGACGACGCCATGACGGCATACCTTGAGGGCAACGAGCCTGACGCCGATCAGATCCGCAAGTTGCTGCGCAAGGGCACGATCGACAACAAATTCTATCCGATGTTGTGCGGTTCGGCGTTCAAGAACAAGGGTGTGCAGCCGCTGCTGGATGCCGTTGTCGATCTGCTGCCTTCGCCACTCGATCGTGAAGCCTACAACGGTATTGATCCCAAGACCGGTGGTGATGCTTTCCGCAAGCCTTCCGATAGCGAGCCGCTTGCCATGATCGCATTCAAGATCATGAACTTCGAGCATGTTGGTTCGATCACCTTCTGCCGCATCTATTCGGGCAAGGTCGAGCAGGGCATGTCGCTTTTGAATTCCTCGCGCGACAAGAAAGAACGCGCGGGCCGCATGTACATGATGCATGCCGACGAGCGAAAAGAGATCAAGGAAGGCTTTGCGGGTGACATCATCGCCCTGCAGGGTCTGAAGGACACGCGTACCGGTGAGACACTTTGCGATCCCGCAAAGCCGGTGATCCTTGAAAAGATGGAATTCCCGGAACCTGTCATCGAAGTGAAGATCGAGCCGAAGACCAAGGCGGATCAGGAAAAGATGGCGCTGGCGCTGAACGAAATGGCGCTGGAAGACCCATCCTTCTCTGTCTCTGTCGATCAGGAATCGGGTGAAACCCTTCTCAAGGGCATGGGTGAACTACATCTCGATATCAAGGTCGATATCCTGAAGCGGACCTACAAGGTCGAGGCCGACGTCGGCGCGCCCCAGGTGGCCTACCGCGAGACGATCGCCAAACCTTCCGAGATCGACTACACGCACAAGAAGCAAACCGGTGGTACGGGGCAGTTCGCCCGTGTGAAGCTGCGTCTGGAGCCCAATGAGACGGGTGCAGGCAATGAGTTTGCTTCTGAGATTGTTGGTGGTGTCGTTCCCAAGGAATACATTCCTGGCGTTGAAAAGGGCATCAAGACGGTTTGGGATTCGGGTGTCGCCATCGGCTTTCCGATTGTCGATACCAAGGTGACGCTTTATGACGGCGCCTACCACGAGGTCGACTCTTCTGCCATCGCCTTTGAAATTGCTGGCCGTGCGGCGATGAAGGAAGCGTGCCAGAAGTCTGGCATCAAACTCCTTGAGCCAATGATGGACGTTGAAATCGTGACGCCGGAAGATTTCGTTGGCGGCATCATTGGCGACGTCAACTCGCGTCGTGGCCAGATCCGCAGCCAGGATCTTCGCGGCAATGCCGTGGTGGTCAAGGCGTTCGTGCCGCTGGCCAACATGTTTGGCTACATCAATACGCTGCGCTCGATGTCGACGGGCCGTGCGCAGTACTCGATGGTGTTTGCGCATTACGCTGAAGTGCCGCGCAACGTTGCTGACGAGGTTCGGGCCAAGTACGCCTGATGAAAACGACACGGTTTGATCGGTTAGGCGCATGCGCTCCGGTCTGCCAGGAAATTAAAGGAACCTGATTCCATTCGCAGCCGGCGTTGAAACCGGCAATGGGATCGCAAGGCAAGACACTGAGGAGAGCCGAGATGGCGAAGGCAAAATTTGATCGTACGAAGCCGCACTGCAACATCGGCACGATCGGTCACGTTGACCATGGCAAGACGTCTTTGACGGCCGCGATCACGAAGGTGCTAGCGGAGGTTGGTGGCAAGTCTGAGGCTGTTGCCTTTGAGAACATCGACAAGGCTCCCGAAGAGCGTGAGCGCGGCATCACGATCTCGACGGCGCACGTTGAGTATGAGACGGATGCGCGCCACTACGCGCACGTCGACTGCCCCGGGCACGCCGACTACGTGAAGAACATGATCACGGGTGCGGCTCAGATGGACGGCGCGATCCTGGTTGTTTCAGCCGCCGACGGTCCGATGCCGCAAACGCGCGAGCACATTCTTCTGGCGCGCCAGGTTGGCGTTCCCGCTCTGGTAGTGTTCCTGAACAAGGTCGACATGGTTGACGATCCTGAGCTTCTGGAGCTTGTCGAGATGGAGGTTCGCGAGCTTCTGTCATCGTATCAGTTTCCCGGGGACGACATTCCGATCGTCAAGGGCTCGGCGCTGTGCGCACTTGAGAGCCGCAACGAAGACATCGGCAAGAATGCCATTCTTGAGCTGATGAAGGCAGTTGATGATTACATCCCGCAGCCTGAGCGTCCCAAGGACCAGCCGTTCCTGATGCCGATCGAAGACGTGTTCTCGATCTCGGGTCGCGGTACTGTTGTGACTGGCCGCATTGAGCGTGGCATCGTGAAGGTCGGCGAGGAAGTCGAGATTGTCGGCATCCGCGACACCAAGAAGACTACGGTTACCGGCGTTGAGATGTTCCGCAAGTTGCTTGACCAGGGCGAGGCCGGCGACAACGTGGGTGCGCTATTGCGCGGTATCGACCGTGAGGGTGTTGAGCGCGGCCAGGTTCTTTGCAAGCCCGGTTCGATCAAGCCGCACAAGAAGTTCAAGGCAGAAGCCTACATCCTGACGAAGGACGAGGGCGGCCGTCACACGCCGTTCTTCACCAACTACCGTCCGCAGTTTTACTTCCGCACGACGGACGTGACGGGTGTCGTAACGCTGCCTGAAGGCACCGAGATGGTGATGCCGGGCGACAACGTAACGATGGACGTGGAGCTGATTACGCCGATCGCGATGGAAGAGAAGCTGCGCTTCGCCATCCGTGAAGGCGGCCGCACCGTCGGCGCCGGCGTCGTCGCAGCTATTACTGAGTAAAGAGAAGTGGAAAAAGGAGCGCTCGGACCGACCGGGCGCTTCTTCCTTTGAGCGAGTTTCAAAGATATGAACGGCCAGAATATCCGCATCCGATTGAAAGCGTTTGACCATCGAATACTTGATGCGTCGACGCGGGAAATCGTGAATACGGCGAAACGCACGGGCGCAGAAGTGCGCGGGCCGATACCGCTTCCAACGCGGATCGAGCGCTTTACCGTCAACCGTTCGCCGCACATCGACAAGAAAAGCCGCGAGCAGTTCGAGATGCGCACGCACAAGCGTCTGCTCGACATCGTCGACCCGACTCCGCAGACAGTTGACGCGCTGATGAAGCTCGATCTGGCTGCCGGTGTCGACGTCGAGATCAAGCTCTAGAAGAATACTCGAAAGGGTCCTCTGGCGCAGCTTGTGCGCCCATGACCCCAGCATGAAGGGAAGGAATGCACGCCATGCGTTCCGGTGTAATCGCACAGAAGGTGGGAATGACCCGCATCTTCACGGAAGCCGGGGAGCACATCCCCGTTACCGTGTTGAAGCTCGACAACGTTCAGGTCCTGTCTCACCGCACCAACGAAAAGAACGGCTATACCGCACTACAACTTGGTGCCGGTACGCGCAGGCCGTCACGTTTGACCAAGGCTGACCGGCAGAACTTCGCCAAGGCCGAAGTCGAACCAAAGCGCCGCCTCGCTGAGTTTCGGGTCACCCCTGAAAACCTGATCGAGGTCGGGGCCCAGATCACGGCAGACCATTTCGTTCCTGGTCAGTTTGTCGATGTGACGGGGACGAACCAGGGCAAAGGTTTCCAGGGCGCCATGAAGCGCTGGAACTTCGGCGGCCTGAGAGCCACGCACGGCGTCTCGGTTTCGCATCGCTCGCATGGTTCGACCGGCCAGCGCCAGGACCCCGGCAAGGTGTTCAAGGGCAAGAAGATGGCCGGCCACATGGGCGACGAGCGCGTCACCACGCAAAACCTGATTGTCGTCAAGACTGATGTCGAACGTGGCTTGCTGATGGTGCGCGGCGCGGTTCCCGGTTCAAAGGGTGGATGGGTTCTGGTCCGAGACGCGGTCAAGAAGCCTGCTCACAAGGATGCGCCGGTCCCCGGAGCTTTTAAATCCAAGGGCGGCGCTGAAACAGCCGCTGAAAGCAAGGAGCAGGCGTGATGAAACTTTCCGTCACCACGCTCGACGCGACAGCGGCCGGAGAAGTCGAACTGAAGGACGATATCTTCGGTCTGGAGCCGCGCGCCGACATCCTGCATCGCATGGTCCGCTATCAAATGTTGAAGCGGATGGCAGGCACACATCATACGCAAGACCGCTCCGAGGTTACCGTCACCGGCAAGAAGATGTATCGCCAGAAGGGCACCGGCGGTGCGCGCCATGGCGACAAATCGGTGCCTCAGTGGCGTGGCGGTGGCAAGGCGTTCGGTCCCAAGCCGCGCAGTCACGCTGTCGGCTTGCCAAAGAAGGTTCGCGCCCTGGCATTGCGTCATGCGCTGTCCACCAAGGCCAAGGCCGGCGATATCGTCGTTCTTGACAAAGCCGCAGTTGACGGTGGCAAAACGCGCGAATTACGCGACCGCCTGGCCAAGCTGTCTTTGGACAATGCTCTGTTCATTGATGGCGCAGAGTTGGAAATCGGCTTTGCCCGCGCTGCGCGCAACCTTCCCAACATCGACGTCCTGCCGGTCCAGGGCATCAATGTCTACGACATCCTGCGCCGTAAGAAACTGGTGTTGACAAAGGCGGCGGTCGAAGCACTCGAAGCTCGCTTCGCCGGCACGAAAGCGGAGGCTCGGTGATGGACAAGATCAAGGCATACGACGTTATCTTGTCGCCTGTTATCACCGAGAAGGCGACACTGGTTTCCGAAGCCAACCAGGTGATCTTCAAGGTTGCGTCCACCGCAACCAAGAAGGATATCAAGTTCGCCGTCGAGAACCTGTTCAATGTCAAGGTGAAGGGGGTCAATACGCATGTCCGCAAGGGCAAGCTGAAGACCTTCCGCGGCAAGCGCGCGCTGCAAAGCGACACCAAGCAAGCAATCGTAACGCTCGAGGAAGGCCATTCCATCGACGTGACGACGGGCCTCTAAGGAGAAGGACGTCATGGCACTCAAGACATTCCGTCCCACCTCGGCCGGCCTGCGCCACCTGGTCATCGTCGACCGGTCGGGCCTGTGGAAAGGCGCCCCCGTCAAATCACTGACTGAGGGCAAATCGAGGTCGGGCGGCCGCAACAATGCCGGTCGCATTACCACGCGTCATATCGGCGGCGGTCACAAGCAGACCTACCGTTATGTCGATTTCCGCCGACGTAAACACGATGTGGCTGCAACTGTCGAGCGACTGGAATATGATCCCAACCGCACGGCGTTCATCGCTCTGTTGAAGTACGAGGACGGTGAACTGGCCTACATCCTGGCACCGCAACGCCTTAGCGTCGGTGACACGGTCGTGGCAGGCGAGAAGGTTGACGTGAAGCCGGGCAACGCCATGCCGCTGCATGCAATGCCAATCGGTACGATCATTCACAACATCGAGCTGAAGCCGGGCCGCGGCGGCCAGATGGCCCGTTCGGCAGGAACGTTCGCACAGCTCGTTGGCCGCGACAGCGGCTGGGCGATCCTGAAGCTTTCGTCGGGAGAGACCCGTCGGGTGCGCCAGGACTGCATGGGAACGGTTGGCGCCGTTTCCAATCCAGATCACGCCAACACCGTCACAGGCAAGGCTGGCCGTTCGCGCTGGAAGGGCACGCGCCCAACCGTTCGCGGCATCACCATGAACCCGATCGATCACCCCAATGGCGGCCGCACCAACGGCGGCAAGCACTGGGTGACGCCTTGGGGCAAGCCTACCAAGGGTGCACGGACCCGTAAGAACAAGGCCACGGACAAATTCATCGTTCGTAGCCGTCACCTGAAGAAAAAGAAGTAATCGCTTCGGCGAAGGAGATCAGCTCGTGTCACGCTCAGTTTGGAAGGGTCCGTTTGTCGACGGCTACCTTCTCAAGAAGGCCGAGAAAGTGCGCGCGTCAGGCCGCAACGAGGTCATCAAGATCTGGAGCCGGCGTTCGACTATTCTGCCGCAATTCGTCGGCTTGACGTTTGGTGTCCACAACGGCCAGAAGCACGTGCCCGTTTCTGTCAGTGAAGACATGGTCGGCCATAAATTCGGTGAGTTCGCACCGACCCGCACCTACACGGGTCATGGTGGCGACAAGAAAGCGACGAGGCGATAATGGGCAAGCCAAGCCGAGAGCGCGCGCTCCCCGACAACGAGGCCAAGGCCGTTGCACGCAATTTGCGGATTTCCCCGCAAAAGCTCAATCTGGTGGCCGGTCTCATCCGCGGCAAGAAAGTCGACCAGGCACTTGCGGATCTCGAGTTTTCGAGAAAGCGCATCGCGCAGGACGTGCGCAAATGCGTCATGAGCGCGGTTGCCAATGCCGAGAACAATCATGGCCTCGACGTCAACGAGCTGATCGTTTCAGAAGCGCATGTCGGCAAGAATATCGTCATGAAGCGCTTCCATGCACGCGGACGTGGCCGGGCCAGCGGTATTGAAAAACCGTTCTCGCAGATCACTGTCATCGTCCGCGAGGTCGACGAGCAAGAGGCGGCCGCCAAGAAGGGCAAGTCCGCCGCGCCTGCCGCAGAAGTGAATGAGGAGGCCGAATAATGGGTCAGAAGGTAAATCCGGTAGGCCTGCGTGTCGGCATCAACCGAACCTGGGACAGCCGTTGGTTCGCTGGCCGTGGTGAATACGGCAAGCTGCTGCACGAAGACATGGCGATCCGCGATCACATCATGAAGCAGCAGCGCCAGGCTGGTATTTCCAAGGTCGTGATCGAGCGCCCGCACAAGAAGTGCCGGGTTACGGTCCACACGGCCCGCCCCGGTGTGCTGATTGGCAAGAAGGGTGCGGACATCGAAAAGCTGCGCAGCCAACTTGCGCGCCTGACCGAGAGCGAAGTGCACCTCAACATCGTCGAAGTGCGCAAGCCGGAAATCGATGCCACACTTGTCGCCGAAGGCATCGCGCAGCAATTGGAGCGCCGCGTCGCATTCCGTCGTGCCATGAAACGCGCTGTTCAGACCGCGCTGCGTTCTGGAGCCGTTGGCATCCGTATCAACGTCGCTGGGCGCCTTGGCGGTGCGGAAATCGCACGTGTCGAATGGTACCGCGAAGGTCGCGTGCCACTGCATACGCTGCGTGCCGACATTGATTTCGGATTGGCAGAAGCACAAACCGCCTATGGCATCATCGGGATCAAGGTTTGGATCTTCAAGGGCGAGATCATCGAACACGATCCAATGGCCTCTGAGAAGCGTGCCATGGACATGCAGGAAGGTGGCGGCGGTGGCCGTCGTCGTGAACGTCCCGATCGGGGAGGCGAGCGTCCAAGCGGAGCCTGACGGCATCCCGCGCGCGCCAAAGAATACGCTTAGGGAATTGAACCATGTTGCAACCTAAACGAACCAAGTTTCGAAAGGCCCACAAAGGGCGTCTGCATGGCGCCTCCAAGGGTGGTACTGCGCTCAACTTCGGTTCACATGGACTGAAGGCGCTGGAACCGGAGCGCGTTACCGCGCGCCAGATCGAAGCTGCACGTCGTGCCATCACCCGTCACATGAAGCGTGCCGGCCGCGTGTGGATCCGCATTTTCCCGGATCTTCCCGTATCGTCCAAGCCGGCCGAAGTCCGCATGGGCTCAGGCAAGGGTGCGCCCGACTACTGGGCAGCACGGGTAAAGCCCGGCCGCGTCATGTTTGAATTGGATGGTGTGCCTGACGTGATTGCCCGTGAGGCGCTGCGTCTTGGGGCAGCCAAGCTGCCGATCAAGACGCGCATCATCACGCGTATCGGCTAAGGAATTGACCGGCGGTCTCATTGCTCGACCGGTAGAGGTGTGAAGGACTAAGAGGATGAAGGCTGCAGAGTTCAGGGACATGTCCCTCGACCAGCTCGACGATCAGCTTTTGAAGCTGAAAAAGGAGCAGTTCAACCTGCGCTTCCAGGGTGCGTCGGGTCAGCTCGAGAACACCGCGCGTGTGCGCGAGGTGCGCCGCGATATCGCCCGTGTGATGACGATCGCTCGCGAAAAGCGGTCCGCTGCGCCCAAGAGCGCATAAGGAGAACAAGAATGCCCAAGCGCGTGCTTTACGGGACTGTCGTCTCTGACAAAAGTGAAAAGACCATCGTCGTCGAGGTTGAGCGTCGCTACACCCACCCGCTCTTCAAAAAGACGGTGCGGCGGACGAAAAAATACAAGGCGCATGATGAGAACAATAAGCACAAGGTCGGTGACCGCGTGCAGATTATCGAAAGCGCCCCGATATCGAAACACAAGCGCTGGACCGTGGTGGAAAGCACTTGAGCCTGAGCAACGAAGACCGCGCGATCAAACGAGCGCGCTACTTCAACCGGGATCGGGCAAGCTAAGTTTTGCAGACAATCCAGTTGGTCTGCAGTGTTTGACATAAGCGCCGCTCTGGGCGGCCGGCAGGTAAGGACGAAACGCGATGATCCAGATGGAATCAAATCTCGACGTCGCCGACAATTCAGGCGCGCGGCGCGTGCAGTGCATCAAGGTGCTCGGCGGCTCCAAACGCAAATATGCAACGATCGGTGACATTATCGTCGTCTCCGTCAAGGAGGCGATCCCCAAGGGCCGCGTCAAGAAGGGCCAAGTCATGAAGGCCGTCGTTGTGCGCACCGCAAAAGGCGTGCGCCGCCCCGACGGTTCGCTGATCCGCTTCGACCGCAACGCTGCCGTGCTCGTAAACAACCAGGGCGAACCCATTGGCACCCGCATCTTCGGGCCGGTCACGCGCGAGCTACGCGCCAAGAACCAGATGAAGATCGTTTCGCTCGCACCGGAGGTGCTGTAATGGCAGCCCAGAAAATTAAAAAGGGTGACCACGTCATCGTGCTCACCGGTCGCGATCGCGGCAAACACGGCGAAGTGGTCGAGGTTCGCCCGCGTGAGGGTAGGGCACTCGTGCGCGGCGTGAACATGGTGCGGCGCCATCAGCGCCAGTCGGCACAGGAAGAAGGCGGCATCATTTCCAAGGAAGCCGCTATCGATCTGTCCAATCTGGCTATCGAGGATCCCAAGGACGGCAAGCCATCGCGTGTTGGGTTCAGGTTCCTCGAAGACGGCAAGAAGGTCCGCTACGCAAAGCGTTCGGGCGAGATCATTCCGGAGAAGAAGTAAGCCATGGCTGAAAAGGACTATAAGCCCCGCATGAAGGCGCTCTACCAGGACAAGGTGCGCGCCGCCATGATGGACAAGTTCGGCTATGCCAACCAGATGCAGATACCCCGGCTCGAGAAAATCGTGCTGAATATGGGTATCGGCGAGGCCGTGGCCGACCGCAAGAAGGTGGAAAATGCCGCTGGTGACCTGGCCCTCATCGCAGGACAGAAGCCGGTAACGACCAAGGCGCGCAAGTCGATCGCCACGTTCAAGGTGCGCGACGGCATGACGCTTGGCGCCAAGGTGACGCTGCGCGGCAATCGCATGTTTGAGTTTCTCGACCGTCTCGTCACCATCGCGATGCCTCGCATCAAGGACTTTCGTGGTCTGAACCCGAAGAGCTTTGATGGCCGCGGCAACTTCTCGATGGGGCTCAAGGAGCACATCGTGTTTCCGGAAATCGACTACGACAAGGTGGATGAGATCTGGGGTATGGATGTGGTCGTTTGCACATCCGCTAAAAACGATGAAGAGGCGCGCGAGTTGCTTCGCAACTTCAACTTCCCGTTCCGCAACTAGAGGACCTCGGGTGAAAACCAGGACCCCGAAAGGCCTTTGGAGATTTTTTTGAATGGCAAAGACAAGTTCAATCGAGAAGAATAAGCGCCGGCGTAAGCTGGTCGACCAGTATGCAGACAAGAGGCAGCGCCTTAAGGCTTTGGCTGAAGACCGGTCCAAGCCGACCGAGGAGCGATTTGCTGCGCGTCTGAAGCTGGCCGAACTTCCGCGCAATTCTTCCAAAACCCGCATCCGCAACCGCTGCGAAATAACCGGGCGCCCGCGCGGCTATTATCGCAAGTTGAAGATGTGCCGGAACCAGTTGCGCGAACTCGCCAGCAACGGGTTGATCCCCGGTATGGTCAAGTCGAGCTGGTAAGGAGGTTGCGCCCATGTCGATGAATGATCCGCTCGGCGATATGCTGACCCGTATTCGCAACGCGTTGCAGCGTCGTCGCCCCAAGGTGGTGACGCCGGCTTCCAACTTGCGTCAGCGTGTGCTCGACGTACTTGCCGAAGAAGGCTACATCCGCGGCTACGCGCGGGTTGAGCAAAAGGGCGAGCTGCCGACCTTCGAGATCGAGTTGAAGTACTTCAACGGTCAACCGGCGATCCGCGACATCAAGCGGGTGTCTAAACCCGGCCGTCGTGTTTACTCGCCGGTAAGGACGTTGCCGACGGTGGCCAACGGTCTCGGTGTCGCGATTCTTTCCACACCCAAGGGCGTCATGTCGGATGCCAGGGCGCGTGAGGAAAACGTCGGCGGCGAGATCCTCTGTAACGTATTTTGATGTGGTGCCGCCAACGGCGCTGCGGGACTTTCAAGCGAAGGGTTGGACAAAGCCATGTCGCGCATAGGTAAGAAACCGGTAGCGGTTCCGTCGAATGTGACGGCGACGGTATCGGGACAGGTCGTCAAGATGAAGGGACCAAAGGGCGAGTTGAGCTTTACGGTTCCTGAAGACGTAAAAGTCGAATTCAAGGACGGCGAGGTTGCCGTCACGCCGGTTGATGATAGCAAGAAGGCGCGCTCGATGTGGGGCATGTCCCGCACGCAGATCGCCAATTTGATCACCGGCGTCACCGAGGGGTATTCCAAGGTGCTGGAAATCCAGGGCGTTGGCTATCGCGCGGCCATGAAGGGCAAGAACCTGGGCCTCAACATCGGCCTGTCGCATGACGTTACGCACCCCATCCCTGATGGTGTGCAGGTTGCGGTTTCCGGCGCAAAGCAGGAAATCGTGACCGTGAGCGGTATCGACAAGCAGCAGGTTGGCCAGGTTGCAGCCGACATCAGATCCTATCGTCCACCGGAGCCCTATCAAGGCAAGGGCATCCGCTACCAGGGCGAATATATCTTCCGCAAGGAAGGCAAGAAGAAGTAAGGACACCGAGCCAATGGGCACGCAATCCACACTGTTCAATCGGCGCAAGTCGCGCGTTCGCCGCGCGTTGAAAGCGCGTGCTGCGGGCCGTCCGAGGCTCTCGGTTCATCGCTCATCAAAACACATCTATGCGCAGGTCATAGATGACGTTGCTGGCAAGACGGTCGCCGCTGCCTCGACCCTTGAAAAAGATCTCAAGGGCAACCTGAAGACAGGTGCCGATGCCGCCGCTGCCGCGGCTGTCGGAAAACTGCTTGGCGAACGCGCAGTTGCTGCCGGCGTCAAGGAAGTGATTTTCGATCGTGGCGGCTATCTCTATCACGGCCGCGTCAAGGCGTTGGCCGATGCGGCCCGCGAAGCTGGCCTCGATTTCTAACGGAAGGAATTACCCGTGGCACGTTCACCCGGAAGAGAGCGCGGCGGTCGGGACCGCGATCGCGACGAGCGCGACAACGAGTTTTCCGACAAGCTCGTTCACATCAATCGCGTCGCCAAGGTGGTCAAGGGCGGTAAGCGTTTCGGCTTTGCTGCACTGGTCGTCGTGGGTGACCTGAAGGGCCGCGTTGGCTTCGGCCACGGCAAGGCTCGCGAGGTGCCTGAAGCTATCCGCAAGGCAACCGAATCTGCCAAGCGCAACCTCGTTCGCGTGCCGTTGCGTGATGCGCGCACACTGCACCACGATTCGGTTGGTCACCATGGCGCGGGCAAAGTTACGGTCCGTTCAGCGCCTCCGGGCACGGGCATCATCGCCGGCGGTGCCATGCGCGCCGTATTCGAAATGCTGGGCGTTCAGGATGTCGTGGCAAAGTCGGTGGGGACGTCAAACCCCTATAACGTTGTTCGCGCAACCTTCGATGCCCTGACGCACCAGGAGAACCCGCGCAATGTCGCAGCCCGACGCGGCATGAAGGTCGGCGAGATCGTATCGCGCCGTCGTGATGGTTCGTCTGCGGCCGAAGCGGCTGCCGAGGCCTGATCCATCGTTGTTGATTTGGATCAGTCGTTGTGCGGCGGACTAGATAATTGACGGGTTCACGCGGTTTGTTCGTGAACTCCGCGGCGCGGGTTTCCATGCCGGTGTCGAGATGCAAGGTGAAGTAATATGGCCGAGAAAAAGACTGTCACGGTCGAGCAGGTTGCAAGCGCGATCCGCCGCCGCAAGGACCAGACCGATACGCTGATCGGCCTCGGTCTCAACAAGCTGCACCGTCAGCGGACACTTGAAGATACGCCTGCCGTGCGTGGCATGATCCGCAAGGTCAGCCATCTCGTGCGGGTTGTCGGCGAGTAGTAGATTCAAATCGCGTGGAAACACCAGCACGGTGTTTTCCGCAGACCAATTGCCAGGACTTTAAGGAGCGCGTCCCATGCGGCTCAACGAAATCAAAGACAACGACGGAGCGCGCAAAACGCGCGTGCGCGTCGGCCGTGGTATAGGCTCCGGTGTCGGCAAGACCGCCGGTCGTGGTGTCAAGGGTCAGACGTCGCGCACAGGCGTTGCCATCGGCGGGTTTGAAGGCGGCCAGATGCCATTGCACCGCCGTCTCCCCAAGCGCGGCTTCAACAAATGGCGCCGTAAGGACTTCAACGAGATCAACCTGGGGGCCCTGCAGAAGGCGATTGACGACAAGCGCGTTGATGCCAGCCAACCCATCACGGTTGCCTCCCTGGTAGAGAATGGCGTGCTGCGCCGCGCCAAGGATGGCGTGCGCCTGCTCGGAACCGGAGAGTTGAAGGATAAGGTCCAGATCACTGTCGATCACGCTACAGCCACGGCCAAGGCTGCCGTCGAAAAGGCTGGCGGGTCGGTAACGCTCATCGAGAAAAAGGTCCTTGAGGCTGACGAGGCCAAGCGGAAAAAATCGGCAGCAAAGAAGGCCAAGGCGGCTGGTTAACGCCTGGGTTTTCGTAACGCGTCGAGGCGTGCGGCGGAATTTTGCTTGGGCAAGGCAGGGTCATTGCTTCATCGCTGGTACGGGGTTGTTTGCCAGACATGTCGGCGCCATTTAACCCTAATTGCTATTTTGGGCCGGCATCGTCGGCTGGAAACCTGAGTGAATTGCGCGAAGACGGAATTACGTGGGGCGTCATAGTCCCGCACCGCCACTGAGCGAGGTGCCGGGGGGCCAGGGTTTACTCGCCCAATAGGCCAACAAGGCACGAGGGTCGGGAGAAGACGAGATGACATCCGCTGCCGAGCAGCTCGCTGCCAACCTCAACTTCGGGGCCTTTGCCAAGGCCGAGGAGTTGAAGAAGCGCCTATGGTTCACGCTGGGGGCTCTTCTGGTCTATCGGCTTGGCACGTTCATTCCGCTTCCCGGTATCAATCCTGTTGCATTCGCCGAAACCTTCAAAAGCCAGTCCAGTGGCATTCTTGGCATGTTCAACATGTTCGCCGGTGGCGCCGTGGAGCGCATGGCGATCTTTGCCTTGAACATCATGCCCTACATCTCCGCGTCGATCATCATGCAGTTGATGAGTTCGATGGATAAGCGGCTTGAGGCGCTGAAGAAGGAGGGCGAGCAGGGCCGTAAGCAGATCAACCAGTATACGCGTTACCTGACCGTGATTCTCGCCGCGTTCCAGGCCTACGGTATTTCAATTGGTCTGGAAGGCTCCTCCAGCGCCGCAGGTTCGGTTGTTATCGAGCCAGGCATGTTCTTCCGCATTTCGACAGTCGTAACACTCGTGGGCGGCACGATGTTCCTGATGTGGCTGGGCGAACAGATCACGCAGCGCGGTGTTGGCAACGGCATTTCGCTCATCATCTTTGCTGGCATTGTCGCAGCGCTACCCTCAGCGATCGCTGGATTGTTTGAGATGGCGCGCACGGGTGCGCTTTCAACGTTCCTTCTCATCGCGCTCATCGTTTTGATGCTGGCAGTCGTGGCGGCCATCGTCTTCATGGAGCGCGCGCAAAGGCGGCTGCTGATACAGTATCCAAAGCGCCAGGTCGGCAACCGCATGTTCCAGGGTGACACCTCGCACCTTCCCTTGAAGCTCAACTCATCAGGTGTCATTCCGCCAATCTTCGCATCATCGCTGCTGCTACTGCCGATCACGGCGGCAAGCTTCACCGCCGGCGCCAACAACCAAGGTCCAGAATGGCTCAACACGATCGTCGCGGCATTGGGTCGCGGACAGCCCCTGCACCTCATCGTGTTTGTGGCTCTGATCGTGTTTTTTGCATTCTTCTACACCGCTGTTGTGTTCAATCCGAAAGAAACAGCCGATAACCTGCGTAAATATGGCGGGTTCATTCCAGGTATCCGTCCGGGCGAGAAGACTGCTGAATATATTGACTATGTGCTGACGCGCATTACGGTCGTCGGCGCCATCTACCTCGCCGCAGTCTGTGTTCTGCCTGAGTTTTTGATCTCCTACGCAGCAGTGCCGTTTTACTTCGGCGGCACGTCGCTGTTGATCGTGGTCTCGGTCACCATGGACACGGTGGCGCAGGTGCAAAGTCATCTGTTGGCCCATCAGTACGAAGGCCTCATCAAGAAGGCCAAGCTAAGGGGCGCATCGTCAAATAGGGGACGGAAATGAACATCATCCTTCTTGGTCCACCCGGAGCGGGTAAGGGCACGCAGGCCGAGTTGATCGAAAAAAATCGCAAGATGGTTCAGTTGTCGACGGGGGCCATGCTGCGCGCAGCAGTTGCCGCGGGAACCGAGATCGGCAAACAGGCCGACGCAATCATGAAAAGCGGTGGCTTGGTTTCAGATGAAATCGTCATCGGCATCATCAACGACCGTATCGACGAGCCTGACTGTCAGAACGGCTTTATTCTCGATGGGTTTCCGCGCACGCTACCGCAGGCAGCCGCGCTTGATGATCTGCTGAAGAAAAAAGGCAAGTCGCTCGACAAGGTGATCGAGATCAAGGTCAACGACGAGGCTTTGGTCGACCGCATCTCCGGCCGCTTTTCGTGTGCCAAATGCGGTGCAGGTTATCACGACACGCACAAGCCAACACAAAAGCCAGGGGTTTGCGATAAGTGTGGCGCGACTGAGTTTTCGCGCCGTGCCGATGACAACGCCGAAACGGTCAAGAGCCGCTTGATGGCGTACTACCGCGAGACCGCGCCGCTAATTGGCTATTACTTTGCCAAGGATAAACTTCAGTCGGTCGATGGCATGGCCCAGATCGATGACGTTACCAGGCAGATCAGCGAGGCACTCGGTTAATCCGCAGGATCAAACTGGGTGCATGCAACTTGAAAATCCGGACGGGTATGATTTCCACCTGTCCGGGCCCCGCGGGCCAGTCGACTTGGCTCGTAGGACCAAATAACCCGCTGCTTGTGCCGCCCGAGGCGGCATGACGCAGGGCCAAGACGGCGCATATCGCGTCATAGCGTTGACGAGGAGTACCCAAGCGGGCTAAAAGACCGCGATTTCATGACGCACCCTCTGCGATCGGCTTTTCCGGCAGCGCTGTTGCCGGGCCGGTCGCAATGCCATTTGTTGAACAAAACAAGCGGGATAGCCACAGGGCGTGTGGCCTTACCGCTGCGGACGCTCATCCATATGTCACACCCGTGCGTGTCACCCTTGGAGGAGCCCGGTCCGATGCAGCCAAGACCAGGAGACTAAACGTGGCCCGTATCGCTGGCGTGAACATTCCGACCAACAAGCGCGTTCCCATCGCGCTTCAGTACATTCATGGCATCGGAGCAAAGTTCGCCAAGGAAATATGTGAAAAAGTCAACATTCCCGAAGAGCGGAAAGTGAACGAACTTTCCGATGCCGAGGTTCTGCAGATCCGTGAAACTATCGACCGTGACTATCTGGTCGAGGGCGATCTGCGTCGCGAAGTGGCCATGAACGTCAAGCGCTTGATGGATCTGGGCTGCTATCGTGGTTTGCGCCATCGCCGCGGCCTTCCGGTTCGCGGTCAGCGCACACACACCAACGCCCGCACCCGCAAGGGACCGGCCAAGCCGATCGCTGGCAAGAAGAAGTAGGCAACCGAACTTTCTGTGCTGGGCGGCGCAGCCAACCAGTGTCGCACAGCACGGCATTGAATTTTTATTGAACCGTAAACCGACCCATGCGCTGCTCGCATGAGCGGCAAGGGAGCACCTGAAACATGGCCAAAGAGCAAGCGCGCAAAATGCGCCGCCGCGAGAAAAAGAACATCTCATCGGGCGTCGCCCATGTGAATGCTTCGTTCAACAGCACAATGATCACCATCACCGATGCCCAGGGTAACACGATTTCCTGGTCGTCTTCGGGTACGATGGGCTTCAAGGGTTCGCGCAAGTCGACGCCCTTTGCCGCGCAAATGGCGGCTGAGGATGCCGGCAAGAAAGCGATGGAGCATGGCATGAAGATCCTCGAAGTCGAGGTCTGCGGCCCTGGCTCGGGTCGTGAATCAGCATTGCGCGCATTGCAGTCGGTCGGCTTCCAGATCACCTCGATCCGCGATGTTACGCCGATCCCGCATAATGGCTGCCGCCCGCGCAAGCGCCGCCGGGTCTGACCGGTTTTTCGGGGCTATGCCGGCCCCGTTCGCATGCCCCATTTGCGGGTGCGCTGCATGAGCCTTGCCAGCATAGGGCAAGGCGCGCTGGCCGCCCGAACCGTAGCCGCGCACCGGGATTCCCCCACCGCGTGCGACAAACAAAAAAGAGGTCTTCAAGTGGTAACATTGCTGCAGAAGAACTGGCAGGATCTCATTAAGCCCAACAAGCTCGACGTGCAGTCTGGCCGCGATCGCTCACGTGTCGCGACGCTGGTGGCTGAGCCGCTGGAGCGTGGTTTTGGCCTTACGCTGGGCAACGCACTGCGCCGGGTATTGCTATCGTCGCTACAGGGTGCCGCAGTAAAGACCGTGCAGATTGACGGTGTGTTGCACGAATTCTCGTCAATCCCCGGCGTACGCGAAGACGTGACCGACGTCGTCCTCAACATCAAGGAAGTTGCGCTGCGTCTTCACTCCGAAGGCGTCAAGCGGATGGTGCTGACCAAGGAAGGCCCGGGCCCGGCACGCGCCAAGGACATCGAGACGTCTTCCGAGGTCGAAATCCTCAACCCTGAGCACATCATCTGCCATCTCGACCAGGACGCCAGCGTTCGCATGGAGTTTACCGCAGACGTCGGCAAAGGCTATGTCGCCGCTGAGCGCAACCGCACCGAAGACGCGCCGATCGGGCTGATTCCCGTCGATAGCCTTTATTCCCCGGTCAAGAAGGTCTCCTACCGGGTGGAAAACACCCGCGAGGGCCAGATCCTCGATTACGACAAGCTGACACTTACCGTCGAAACAGATGGTTCTGTGACGCCTGAAGATGCGGTGGCTCTTGCAGCCCGTATCCTCCAGGATCAGCTCTCGGTGTTCATCAACTTCGAGGAACCCAAAAAGCAGGTCGAAGAGCAGCAGCATCCCGAGTTGGCCTTCAATGCGGCACTCCTCAAGAAGGTCGACGAACTGGAATTGTCGGTTCGCTCCGCAAACTGCTTGAAGAACGACAACATCGTCTACATCGGCGATCTTATCCAGAAGACCGAAGCCGAGATGCTGCGCACTCCGAACTTCGGCCGCAAGTCGCTTAATGAGATCAAGGAAGTTCTGGCGTCCATGGGGCTTCATCTTGGTATGGAAGTTCCCAATTGGCCGCCTGACAACATCGAGGAACTGGCCAAGCGTTTCGAGGATCAGTTCTAATTTCGCTAGGGCCTGTTCGCGTGTTCGCACGCGACAGGCTGTTCTGCCCCGGAAAGGTGAGGCCGCAGAACCTCCCATCGGGCAATCGGGCAAAAGCCCGTTAAATTAACAACGTAAGGGTCAATACGATGCGACACAAAAAACACGGCCGCCGCTTTTCGCGCGATAGTGGCCATCGTCAGGCGATGTTTTCCAATATGGCCGCAGCGCTCATCAAGCACGAGCAGATCGTTACCACGCTGCCCAAGGCCAAGGATCTCAAACGTGTAATGGACAAGTACATTACGCTGGCCAAGCGTGGTGATTTGAATTCTCGCCGTCTGGCGGCTGCTCGCCTGCGCGATGAAGAAATGACAAAGAAGCTCTTCGACGTCCTTGCTGAGCGCTACAAGGATCGCAATGGCGGCTACACCCGGGTTCTGAAGGCCGGCTTCCGCTATGGCGATAGCGCACCGCGTGCCGTCATCGAGTTGGTTGACCGTGACGAGGACGTAAAAGGCAAGGAAGATCGTGAACGCCACGAGGCGTGGCTGGCCGAGCAGGGCGAAGAAAGCGATTCACTGCCAATCTGATCGCGGCCATTAGCTAACGCCAAACCATTTAAGGACGTCCGGATGCGTAAGCACCCGGGCGTTTTTTATATGCCCGTAGCATCGTCCGAGCGGGTTCACATGGACCCGATACGGCTGGACCCGATACGGGTTGACCTGCCCCGCCAATTGGCGCTTCAATCGGCTAGAGTTTCTTCGACGAACCGGCCTCCACTTCGTCGGAAAATGCTCTTAAGCCGGAGACAATCATCGTTGTATTCCGAATTGGCATAGTTGGAATTGGCCGCCCATTGCATCCGGTGCTTACTGCGTACTTAAATCACGGAGAGACTCAATGTTTAGATTTTTCGTACTTCTAAGCGCGACGTTCATTGCACTAGCGCCGGCTGCGCAGGCTGGTGAAAAATCCAAGAAGGGTGTCTGCAAGTCCGGGCAGAAATATTCGGCGAAACGCTGCGGAGGTCCGCGCAAGAACATTCCAAACTATTGTTTCGATGGAAAGCGTGTGGCGGGCGGGTATTTCATAAAGAAGGGCGGTTGCTACCAGGACAACGGCGGTGGGGAGTAGAACGGATTTTCCCTAAGTTGGGTACAATCGTGGATACAGCCGCTCAGTTCATGACCGAGTAGTCTTTTTGCGGTCCCGTTCGTCCATGTAAGGTTGGTATCGACGGATCAGACCTCTTTGCGAGACGATTATGACCGACACCGTACTCGTGACCGGCGCTACCGGATTCATTGCCAAACACTGCATCGCCGAGCTTTTGCGCAAGGGTTTCAAAGTGCGGGGCACGGCGCGAAATCCCGAGCGTACGTCAGAGAACGTCAGGCGCGCGGTTACCCATGCGGAAGTTGACGCAAGCCATGTCGAGATCGTTGCAGCAGATTTGACTTCAGACGAGGGCTGGGACGCTGCGGCTGATGGTTGCCGCTTCGTGCTTCATGTTGCTTCGCCCTTTCCCATCACGCAGCCAAAGACCCGCGACGAACTGATCCGTCCGGCTCGCGATGGGGCTTTGCGGGCGCTGAATGCAGCAGCCAGGGCCGGAGTTGAACGGGTGGTGATGACGTCATCGACTGTCGCGGTGATGTACACCGGTACACGTTCGCGGGGGCACGTCTACACCGAGACAGACTGGACCGATACCAACCGCACCGATATTACGCCCTATATCGCCTCCAAGACGGTCGCCGAGCAGGCCGCCTGGGATTGGGCGGAAAGGACCCCGAATGCACCGGAGTTGGTGGTTATCAACCCAGGTTTCGTCCAGGGGCCGACGCTCGACCCAGACCTGTCGACATCCTTGGAGGTTTTGCGATTGATGGGCAAGGGCGCATATCCGGCGGCGCCACGTGTCGAATTTCCAGTGGTCGATGTTCGCGACGTGGCGGCCCTGCATGTCAGTGCGATGATCCATCCGCGTGCCGCCGGTGAACGCTTCATCGCCTCGGAGGGCTCCGCAACCTTGATGGGGATCGGGAAAAAAATTGCAGCCGCATTGCCCGATCTTAAAGGCAAAGTGCCCAAGTTCGAAATGCCAGACACGATGGTCCGCACGATCGCGATCTTCGACAAGCGGCTCAGAACCGTGTTGCCGGAACTGGGCGTTGTGCGCCATTGCGATAACCGCAAGGCGCGAGAGGTGTTGGGCCACACATTCCGCGCTCCCGATGAAGCGATTACTGCTGCCGCCAAAAGCCTGCGACGCTTGCACGTGATCTGAAGTTGACGTGATGACGTAGTCGTCTTGGCGCCAGCAGGCTGCAATGTCGCTAGAGCATTTTCCGACGAAGTGGATACCGGTTCGTCGCAGAAAATGCGACCAAACAAAAAGCTAGAGCATTTTCCGACGAAGTGGATACCGGTTCGTCGCAGAAAATGCGACCAAACAAAAAGCTAGAGCATTTTCCGACGAAGTGGACACCGGTTCGTCGCAGAAAATGCGATCAAACCAAAAAGCCAGAGCATTTTCCGACGAAGTGGACACCGGTTCGTCGCAGAAAATGCGACCAAACAAAAAGCTAGAGCGCCGATGCGATTCCATCGGATAGGTATGCGCTCTAGCCTGAATTGGCGGTTTATCACTCGGCGCGCCGTTTGCCACATCGCACGCCTCCCCGTAGGCTTTGGGCACAACGTGCCACCGATTCGGGATCGAGCATCATGACGACGGAAGCTGCCGTAGAGGCTGGCTGGTACATCACGCGGACGAATGGCAAATCGGACGGTCCGCTTACGGATCCGGCGATGCGCATCGCTATAGGCAACGGTCACGTTAAACCGGAAGACTATGTGTGGCGTGAGGGTATGGACGCATGGGTGGAAGCGCGTGAAATTCCCAACTTCTTCGATGTCCGTAAAGCTTACCATCACCCGCACCGGGAGACGGGTCATGGCACGGTGTCTAATAAGAAAAACAAGGAAAAAATAGCCGCGCAGCCCTGGTCGAGCAACATTTCTCCTGCCAATCGAAACCTGCCCACGTCGCCCGCCAGCGCACAAGATGACGAGCCCTGGGGTATTTCAAATAGGCCCAATTCGCAAGCAAAAGCCCGCATGCGTGATGCTTCCCGGGACCGGAAAATGGCAAATCGTCGGAAGCCACCGTCACCCGTCGAATCGCAAGAGCAGAGCAAGCAGGTCGACTTTGAAAAAGTTTTCGCTAGTCTTTCACGCAAAATCGGCAAGATCCCGGCAGGCGCCATTGCCTTTTTTGTGCTTGGCTTTTTTATCGTTCCAATGTTGCCCTTGTTCTGGTTCATTGCTTGGCGCATATGGGCCAAAGCCAACAAAACGCGACGGATCAAATAGCTTTGATCGGTGCTATCGTGATGACTGGCCACGAATTTCCGCGCTTTGCCCCATTTTCAACGCTCCATCGCTTGATTTTAATGCCAACGAGCGTCAATCAAGTCGAGATCCAGCGTTGTAGCAAAAGCGGCAAAGTCGCACGGGGTGCACGCTGGTAAAAGAAGAGTTCTGGGTGCAGCAAGCCGTTTGGCTTTGACCCGTCTGGCACCGGAGCTTGCAAACCAAGGCACGACCCAAGTCACGGCGCGAAAGATTTGCATGAGCGAAAATTCCCTGCGACCCTCCTTGCGAAACCAAAACCATCGGTTGGTTGTTCTGGTTGCCCTAGCAGCGGCTGCATTGAGCCTATTGCCAATCTGGGGTGGTTCAGCACATGCGCAAAAGCGTGAAGTGCCTTCCACTCGTCAGATGGTTCAGTACTCTTTCGCACCAGTGGTTCGCAAAACAGCCCCTGCTGTTGTCAACGTCTATGTGTCCAGTCGGGTCAAGACGGTTACGTCGCCATTCGCGGGTGATCCTTTCTTTGAAAGGTTTTTTGGCGAATCCTTCGGCATGCCGCGCGAACGCGTTCAAAGATCCCTGGGTTCGGGCGTTATTGTTAGCCCCGACGGCGTAATTGTCACCAATGCCCACGTGGTGAAATCGCACGGTGAAACAGAAATACGTGTGGCGCTTGCCGACAAACGCGAGTTCGATGCCACAGTCCTGTCTCGCGACGAAAAAAGCGACATCGCTGTCATCAAGATAAAAGCCAAAGGTGAACGCTTCGAGTTTCTAAAATTTGAGGATTCCGACAATCTCGAAGTGGGCGATCTCGTGCTCGCCATTGGCAATCCATTCGGCGTCGGCCAAACTGTCACCAGCGGTATCGTCTCGGCGTTGGCCCGTTCTGGAATTGGCCGTTCACGGGCGCGCGCTTCCGTTTTCATCCAGACCGACGCAGCCATCAACCCCGGCAATTCCGGCGGCGCGTTGGTGGATGTCGCTGGTAAGCTTGTCGGTATCAATACGCTCATATATTCGCGCAGTGGCGGATCGGTTGGAATTGGCTTTGCCATTCCCTCCAATCTTGTTCGCCTCCATGTCGAGAGCGCCTTGTCCGGTCGTAGCGTGGCCCAACCGTGGATCGGCGCGCGGCTGGAGGATATGACTCGTGAACTCGCTGAGGGCCTTGGCCTGAACCGTGCAGTTGGCGCACTTGTTGCCCGCATAGACGCAACCGGTCCGGCAGCAAAGGCGGGGTTGCAGGCGGGCGATGTCATCACACGCATCGACGGGTTCGAGGTGGCCGATGCGCATGCGGCATATTACCGGCTGACGACGCGCGGCATCGGCAATGCAGCGGAGCTGAGTGTGAGGCGAAAGGGTGCAATCTATACTGTCAAACTGCCACTTGCGGCACCGCCAAAGCCTGGTCCCGATGACGTGCGCAATCTGTCTGGCAATCACCCCTTCGATGGCGCCCGGGTCATGAACCTATTGCCGGGTGTGGCTGACGAGTTGGGCATCGATGAAAGCGATGGTGTTGCAATACTTTCGGTTCGTCCTGGCAGCGTTGCAGCACGTCTACGGTTGCGCCCACGCGACGTGATCGTTTCGGTGCAGGAATCTCGCGTCAACTCCATCGAGGAACTGGAACGCATGATCGGCAATCGCCAGAGGCTCTGGGTTATTGGTATTAAGAGAGAGGGTCGGTTGCTCAGCCTGGAGATTCCCGGCTGAAACATCTCTTTCTCATTTAAGCTCACACCGCCTGCCATGTTACGCGACGTCGGCGTGATGATTGCCGCCGTGCCCGAAGGTGCGATAGGCTCCAGCCCGCCATGAAAAACTTGTTTGAAGCCGCCGGTCTGGAAAAAGGAGCTCCGCGTCCGCTAGCGGATCGGCTGCGCCCGCGCACACTTGCTGAAGTCGTCGGGCAGGATCAAATTGTCGGCCCTGATGGCACCTTGACGCGAATGTTGAAAAGCGGCCGCCTTGCCTCCATGATTCTGTGGGGGCCTCCAGGTTCGGGCAAGACCACTGTCGCACGTCTGCTTGCCAACGATACGCACCTCGAATTTGAACAGATCTCTGCAATCTTTTCGGGCGTACAGGACCTGAGAAAAGTGTTCGACCGGGCAAAGCTGCGCCGCGAGCAGGGCAAGGGCACTTTGCTTTTCGTCGACGAGATCCATCGGTTCAATCGCGCTCAACAGGACAGCTTTCTGCCGCATATGGAAGACGGCACTATCACGTTGATTGGCGCGACGACGGAAAATCCATCTTTCGAGCTGAATGCGGCCATACTGTCCCGCGCGGTCGTACTGGTTTTCAACCGGCATGATGAAGCAGCCCTTGCTGATCTGGTCGCCCGGGCGGAAGCCGAAGAGGGGCGCAGCCTTCCTTTGGGCAATGATGCGCGCGCAGCCCTGATGAGTATGGCGGACGGCGATGGGCGGACCATCATCAACCTGGTGGAAGAGATATTTGCAGCCGTTCCCGAAGGCACAAAGCCTGTCGATCGTGACGGGCTCGTAAAACTCGTGCAACGACGCGCGCCGCTTTACGACAAGGGGCGCGATGGTCACTACAACTTGATAAGTGCGCTGCATAAGTCTGTTCGTGGTTCCGATCCCGATGCAGCACTCTATTGGTTGTGTCGCATGCTGGAAGGCGGTGAGGACAGGCTGTTCATAGCCAGGCGCCTGGTACGCATGGCGGTGGAGGACATCGGTCTTGCCGATCCCAATGCACTTGTTCAAGCCATCGCAGCCAGGGACGCGTTCGAATTCCTGGGGTCACCAGAGGGTGAACTGGCACTGGCTCAGGCTACGATCTACCTTGCCACGGCCCCCAAATCGAATGGCGCCTATGTCGCCTACAAGTCCGCCATGCGCGTTGCCAAGGAAAACGGCTCGCTGGCGCCTCCTAAAATCATTCTCAACGCCCCCACGAAGCTCATGGCCGCAGAAGGTTATGGGGAAGGCTACGAATACGATCACGATGCCCCGGAAGGCTTTTCCGGCCAGAATTACTTTCCAGACGAGATCGTCAGTCGTCCACAGTTCTACAACCCACCCGAGCGCGGCTTTGAAAGAGAGTTGAAAAAGCGCCTAGCCTACTGGGAAGGCTTGAGGAAAAAGAGGCGTGATTAGCCCGCCTTTCTCACGAGGGCACGGCCGTCATCGCGCTGGCGCGAGATCGACCCGCAAGAAGGGAGGCGAAAAGCGTAGCGGTGGTCTACGGTTGAGCCGCCCGACGCAGCGGTCGGCCGCGCCGGCACGGAGGTGAAAATGATGACGGGCCAGGAGAGCCGTGCAGTTCGATGTGGTGCATCGGACAAGCGGCACGACACAGCCTGTCATCATTTTCACCTCCGTGCCGGCCATACCATCGTGAGAAAGGCGGGCTAGAGGCCGCACCCTGAACACACGAGCGCGCGGCGAAAAACGGCAAGTCTTGCTGGTGCCATGTGGATGGGTAAAATGAGCAACGGGTCGGCCGGCAGGTAGAAACTCGGCGAGTTGCCTGTTGCCGTGTTTGAAGTCGTCGCGAACAGGAGTTTTGGATAATGGTTATGTTTCGCGATCTGTGGCGCGGCCATCCCACCAATGAAAGCATATTAACGCCGTGTATGGCGCCAAAAGACCTAGTCAATCTTGAAGGTCTGCACATTAAGAAGGGACACCCGGTCTTTCACAACCAGTGCGCTATCCGCATGGGTACGGCCTTACGCCGCGCCGGTGTCCAGGCAGAGCAATTGTCGGGATGCGAATATTGTCATGTCCACCCGCGATCCGAAATGCATTTTATTAACGCAAGCCAACTTGCCAATACGATCAACAGTGCGAATTTGCCGGGGTTTGCGCCACGCGAGAAGATTGTAGGAACGGAAGCAGCGCACTTTTACCCCAAGCTCTTTGGCCGAACGGGTGTCATTTTTATCCAGGACTATTGGCGCCGTTCGACTGATAAGGGCCGTGCCACCGGCGACCACATCGATGTCTGGAATGGCTATCGTTCAAGCACAAAGTGGCTGATGGAATGGTTCTTCTGGCTCGGCTATTATTCCAATTACGCCGAGGCGGGTGAGATCTGGTTCTGGGAAGTGAAATAACCCGGGCTAAACCTGCGGCGGTTTCTTACTGGGAGATGTTCCTTGCGCTATCTGATCGCCATTATCCTGGCCATTGTCGCGGCTGCTGCTGCCAGCATGTTCGTGAGTGTGCCAGTTGCCAGTTGGGTCGTTCGCCAATTCACGTTTGATAATCCGGATTCGGTTGCCGATCTCCACATGTTGGTTTTCATGGCAATGAACCTCCTCGCCCTTGCTATCGGCTGGTCCATCGGTTGGGCGATCGGTGGCGCACTCAAAAAGGATGATCCCGTCCCTTAAATCCTGATGCGCCTGCGACACGACATTTATGCGTAGATATAGTCGTTGCTTAAACTGATGTGCGGCTATGTTTCATCAATTGAGTTTTTATTCGTCCTGATGCCGTGAATGCGAAGTCGACAATTTCCGGGCGAATGCAACGGGCCGATCCTCAACAATGCTATATATTTGGATTGCAATAGGCAGCGCGCTGGGTGGAATGGCGCGCTATTTCTCATCCGGCATGGCTGCGGCAATTCTCGGTCCGTCGTTTCCCTGGGGTACGATGCTCGTCAATGTCGTGGGCTCGTTCGTGATCGGTCTGGTTGCTGCGATGACTGGTCCCGACAGTCGCTATATCGTGAGCATGGAAATCCGGCAGTTCGTGATGACCGGCTTTCTGGGAGGCTTCACGACGTTTTCATCATTCAGCCTTCAGACGCTCAATCTCATGCAGGATGGCGAGTGGCTTTATGCCTCCGCTAACGTCATGGTCACTGTGGCGTTGTGTTTGGCCGTGGTCTGGCTCGGCTATGTCGCCGGTCAGGCTTTCAATGGTTAAGATCCGAATCCTAGTGTGGCGTCGCGCCTTAGTTGATCGATGTTGCGGCACGCTGGGTATCAACTAAGTCGCGAGAAACGCCACACTAAGTTCATGATTTTGCTAGTGGCCTTCATGTCGCGCCAAAATCGTATGCGGTTGCGGCTATGTTTCGATTTTGGCGCGACAGGCCACTGGAGCGCATTCCGATCTCATGGAATCGGATCGTAGCTCTAGTTTTTTGTTTGGTCGCATTTTCTCCGACGAACCGGTATCCACGTCGTCGGAATATGCTCTGGTGTTCTGGATCGAACGTCTGATTCCCGGGCGAAGGTCGTCAAACGATCGTGAATCCAGAACACAAACAATGAGAATGCTAGGGCATGTTCAGCCGAAGTGTACGCGGTTCGGCGTGAAGAACATGCTCAAAATAAAAGAAAATAGAGCGCGTTCGCGATTCCATGAAAAGTGAACGCGCTCTAGGGTTCCGGACTGACGCGCCGGGGCCCGACAGGGAACCAAGCGTCAGAGTCGGAACACTAGGAGGGCAGGGTGCAAATTCCCGAGAATGCCGCGCTGCTGCGTATCTATGTCGGCGAAGCTCAGCGCCATGACCACCAGCCGCTTTACGAGGCGATTGTACTGAAAGCGCGCGAGAAACAGTTGGCAGGTGCAACCGTTTTGCGTGGTCCGATGGGCTTTGGCCATACCAGCACCATGCATACGGCTAAAATTCTAAGGCTGTCGGAAGATCTGCCTTTCGTTGTTGAAATCGTTGATGAGGAAGCCAAGATCATGGCCTTTGTGGATGAGATCAGCGGGATGATCGGCAGCGGACTGGTCACGGTGGAGAAGGTGCGCGTGCTTTTGTACGGCAAACAAGGCAAATGAACGCATCCCCGGTTGAAACAATTGCAGTGAAGCCCGACGAGGACGGCATCCGCCTGGATAGATGGTTCCGCATCCACTTTCCGCAGGTTGGTTACACCTACCTTCAAAAGCTGCTGCGTTCGGGCCAGGTTCGTGTCAACTCCAAGCGTGTCGAGGCACGTGACCGCCTCCAAACCGGACAGGAAGTGCGCGTGCCTGCCGTGGTTCGGCAGCCACCCAAATCACAACCATCCTTGAAGCCGCCAATGGGCGTGTCCAAAGGCGATCGCGATCTTATCGAAAGCATCATCTTGTTTGAGGACGAGCACGTTCTCATTCTCAACAAACCGTTCGGACTGGCGGTGCAAGGCGGTACGGGAACGAAACGCCACATCGACGGCATCTTGATGAATATGGCGGATCGTTTCGGAGACCGTCCGCGCCTCGTCCACCGCCTTGACCGCGACACCACCGGCGTTTTGTTGATTGCCAAGCATCGCCAGGCTGCCGCAAAGCTCGGTCGTGTTTTCCAGACACGTTCTGCCGCAAAGACCTACTGGGCTTTGGTGAAAGGCGTGCCAAAGCCGCCGCAGGGCAAAGTTACAGCACCGCTGGTCAAGGCGTCTGGGCCTGACGGTGACCGTGTCAGAAGAGCGGAGCCGGGTGAGCAGGACAAGGCCATGCACGCCACCACCCACTATGCCGTGATTGATCGCGTTGCCCACAAGGCGGCATGGGTGTCGCTGAAGCCGGTGACGGGGCGCCAGCATCAGCTTCGTGCCCACATGGCGCTGATCGAACACCCGATTGTTGGCGACAACAAATATAGCGCCGCTGAGGTGCTTGCCGACAGCGGTATCGATGCAAAACTCCATCTTCACGCACGCCGGCTCATTCTTCCCCATCCACTTGTGTCTGGAAGCAAGATCGACGTCACCGCGCCACTCCCGCCGCATATGCTCAAGTCATGGGAGATGCTGGGTCTTGATCCTAACCGGTTTGATGCTGAATAGGCATGCGCCGTTGCGCTTAGATCATCCTATCAATGGCACACGGAAATACCGTTGACGAAATAACACTCCCGTCGCAACGTTGATGTCGTGAGTGTCGCAATCAATTTTGGAGACGGACCTGAATGGCTTCCAACCCTGTCAAATTTCGTCCGCGCCATAAGCCACTTGTTGGGGATATTTCACGGCGCCGGTTGCTCGTTGCTGGTGCGGCGGGAGCTGGTGGATTGCTGCTTGCTGGCGGTGGATTGACCGGCAAATTGCCCGCCGCTCATGCCGCCGCAGACATGAAAGATGGACAAATTCCCGGTTGGTACCGTTTCAAACTGGGCAAGTTCGAGATCACAATCCTGTCAGACGGATCCTACGAATTGCCCACGACGCTTATGGCGACCAACCAGCCGCGCGAAGAGGTGAAGGCGTTTCTGACGTCAAACTTTCTGCCAACCGAAACGCGCACTTCCCATGTCAACATTCCACTTATCAACACCGGATCTGAACTGATCCTGGTGGATGTCGGCGGCGGGCCGAACTGGATGGCAACTGCCGGCCGCCTGACAGACAACCTGCGTGCTTCAGGCTATGAGCCCGAGGATGTCGATAAGGTCGTGCTTACTCATGGCCACCCCGATCACATCTGGGGCCTCATCGATGAATTCGAGGAAGCGCCACGTTTTCCCAACGCTACCTACTATATTTCGTCAGATGAGTGGGATTTCTGGACGACGGATCAGGCCGAGCAACGTCTTGCTGAGCAGTTCAAGGGTTTTGCCATCGGTGCCAAAAGGCAATTGCCGCCGATTGCCGATAAGACAACGCGCCTGAGGCCAGGTGCTGAAATCGCGCCGGGCATTATCACCGTCGGCACGCCCGGACACACACCTGGCCACATGTCGCTTGTCGTCAACTCCGGCACCGAAACGATGATCGTGAGCGCAGACTGCGTGACACATCCGTTCGTATCGTTTGAACACCCCGGATGGCGTCCGGCAACCGATCTTGAGCAAGACAAGGCCGAGGCCTCTCGCCGTAAGCTGCTTGATATGGCCGCAACGGAAAAGGCCCTGATGCTCGTTTATCATATCTCCTATCCAGGGCTCGGGCACGTAGCGCGCGCTGGTGATGTCTACCGATGGGTTCCTGCGATGTGGCGCTGGTGAGCCATCTGATTCTACGTCCGCACGGTGGGACGGAAGCCGCACCGCGGGCAAACTATTCTGCAACCCAACTTCTGCCAATTTTGACTGCTGCATTGCAGCGCCAAAAACGAAAACCTGCCGCTGGATGGCACGCGGGGCATGCTGCACCGCACCGACCTTCAAAAACCACTTTCAAAGACAACAAATTTGATATCTTAAGGCAACATCCAGGCGTCGCACGCCGGTCACGCTGATGGTATAAGTCTACCTCATGAAACTCGTTCTTTTTGATTGCGACGGTACGATCGTCGACAGCCAGCACGCCATTTCGGCGGCTATGGAATCAGCTTTTGTGGCGCATGGTCTTGTGCCGCCTGAACGCTCGCGCATTGTCGAGGTCGTGGGTCTGTCGTTACTAACCGCAGTTCGCGAACTTATTCCCGATGGCGCGCAAGACCTGGTCTATAGTGTTTCGGAGACCTACAAGGATGCTTTTGGCAACCTGCGCCGTCAGTCGGCGCACGAAGAGCCGATGTTCCCGCTGGCCCGTGAAACCATCATGTCCATTGCCGAAGTGCCTGGCACCGTGCTCGGCCTGGCTACTGGCAAGTCACGCCGCGGAGTGGACGCTGTGATCGAGCGTGAGAACCTGCATGGTTTGTTCGAAACCATCCAGACTGCTGACCACAACCCATCAAAGCCGCATCCTGGCATGGTCCTCAGAGCCATGACGGAGACGGGCCGCTCACCAGAGCAGACGGTCGTGGTGGGGGACACCACCTTTGACATGGAAATGGCGCGAGCCGCGTGCGCCAAGGCCGTCGGCGTTACGTGGGGTTATCATCCCAGGGCTGCACTGACGCAGGCAGGTGCTGATGCGCTGATTGAAAGCTTTGCTGATTTGTCCGTTACGATTGAACGCCTGCTGACGCCTGTCCAGCCCGCTGCGTAGTATTTTTTCTGTCCACCAGAATGACCATGCCCAAAGACGACTACAATGAAGGCGGATCGCGTGCGCGAGCGGTCACGCCAGGCCGGGAGGCGCGCGCGTCACCGCGCCCGCGCCGCTTTTACGAAACGGTCGAAATCAGCGAAGTTGAAACCGGATTCGCAATTACTCTCGATAAACGAGCCGCAAAGACACCGAACAAGTCAGGTCTGATCCTGATGACGAAGGAACTGGCCCAAGCTGTTGGCGATGAATGGCAGGCGCAGGGCGTTGAAATCCACGCCGAAACCATGCCCCTCACGCGCCTTGCCAATACAGTGATCGATGCCGTGATCGGCAACGAGGTGGCCGTTCGCGACGACATTGTCGCTTATGCGGGCAGCGATCTCGTTTGTTATCGTGCCGAGACGCCAGAGGGTCTGGTTGCCGCCCAGGCTGAGGCCTGGGATGGCGTACTGGACTGGGCCGCAGATCAGTTGAAAACCCGTTTCAACACCACTACTGGGATCGTCCATATCGCTCAACCTGAAGGATCTGCTGCCCGCGTTGGCGCTCATCTGCTATCGCGCGATGCCTGGGAGTTGACAGCAATTCACCAGATGACGACGCTCACCGGGTCCGCCCTTTTGGCGCTTGGCTGTGCTGCAGGCGTAATGACGGCGGAGGAGGCCTGGCAGGCAGCGCATGTCGATGAAGATTGGCAGATCAGCCGCTGGGGTGAAGACGCAGAGGCATCTATGCGCCGCAAAAAACGGTGGGCGGACATGCAGGCTGCCGAACGGTTGCTCATGCTACATATGGGCCGCCCAGGTTAACGGGGCTCTACCAAAAAAGCTCAGAAATAAAGTTGATTTGGCCTCGCCGCCCACATGATCGTTAACCAATCCTTATCATGCACAGGCCTAGGATCAAACTCGCAATGAAGGCGAGGTTTGACATGCGTGCAGTCATGCGAATCCCAGAACTTGCTCAACGTGACCGTTTTGTGAGGCGGGCCGTTCTGCTGCGAGGCGTGTGGGCTGTTGTGGGTGAGGATGGACTTGGCCGTGTGGCCTCGCCCAGTGGTGGCAATCGCGAGGTGACGCTGTTCTGGTCCAACGAGTTGGAAGCAGCGCGCTGGTCGGAAGTCATTGCAAAAAATCCGCGTGTCAAGAAAATCCCGACCAACGAATTCATCACCGATATACTACCCAAACTGGCCGAGCTTGGCAGAATGGTCGGCGTCGATTGGACATCGGCACCACTCGAAGTGGAATTGGACCCGAAGGATCTCGACATCCGCCTGCGACATGCCTGCGTCGAGATGTTCTTGCAGCGTGCGCGCAGCGATCGGTCAGTTTGGATGCTGGAGGACGCAGACGGTCCAGCGCTGCTTGTTGCTAAGCTTCACGCCGGCCGGTTGATGCTGCCATGCTGGGGATCGCGGGCTGAAGCCGAGCAGCGTATCGAGGGCCCATGGGCCAAGATGCTCGCGGTCGAAATTCCATTGACCAATTTCGTCTCAACAACGCTGCCATGGCTCAAGCAGCAGGATTGGCTTGTTGCTCCTGGACATGCTCCTGGCGGAAGCACCGTGGAAATCGAGCCCGGGGAGCTGGCACGTCGCATCGAACCCGAAGCCTTCGCAATATCGGCCTGAATGGTCGTGTATTGATGTGAAACGGCTTCATGGATCTTTGAAATATGATTTCAGACGACGCGCTTCTGACGGCAATCTTTTTGGGCTTCGTCACACTGCTTATTTTAATGTTGTTTTGGAATGTGCTCGGCGGATCGCGAAAAAAGCGCAGGCGGATAGCTCAAAGCGGACGTGGCCTCGGCGACGCCGGTAACGGCGGCGATATGAATTCCGCAGATAGCGGCGACCATGGCGGGGGAGCGGACGGCGGCGGTGGAGACGGTGGCGGCGGCGATTAGAGCGTCGTGCGATATATCGAAACCAGCCTCCAAAGACCACTGATACAATCCAGGTTACTGCAAACGTCCACCTTTCGTTCCGTTTGCGCTCGTGCCGGGTCGTGCTATCTGACGCCATTCTGCCCAGTACAACAAGAACCGCCAGGAACCAATCCATGAAGCACGTCATCGAGGAGCTTGAAAAGCGCCGCGCCAACGCCCGCCTTGGTGGTGGCCAGCACCGCATCGATGCCCAGCACAAACGCGGCAAGCTCACCGCGCGTGAACGTATCGAGCTGCTCATGGACGACAATTCGTTTGAAGAATTCGACATGTACGTGGAGCATCGGTGCACTGACTTTGGCATGGAGAAGACCAAGATCCCAGGCGACGGTGTCGTCACCGGATGGGGCACAATCAACGGGCGCGTGGTCTACATCTTCGCCAAGGACTTTACCGTCTTTGGCGGCTCGCTTTCTGAGACCCACGCCAAGAAGATGACCAAGATCCAGGACATGGCGCTGAAAAATCGTGCGCCCATTATTGGATTGTTCGATGCTGGAGGCGCACGAATCCAAGAAGGGGTCGATGCGCTAGGCGGCTATGGCGAGGTCTTCTTGCGCAATGTACTGGCGTCCGGCGTCATTCCGCAAATATCCGTCATCATGGGTCCATGTGCAGGCGGCGATGTCTACTCGCCGGCAATGACCGACTTCATCTTCATGGTGAAGGATACGAGCTACATGTTCGTTACCGGCCCTGATGTGGTCAAGACTGTGACTAACGAAACCGTCACCGCGGAAGAGTTGGGTGGCGCAAGAGTACACACCACCAAATCATCTATTGCCGACAAGGCATATGAGAATGATGTCGAAGCGCTCTTGCAGATGCGCCGCCTGATGGATTTCCTGCCCGCCAACAATCTCGATGGCGTGCCCGTTCTGCCAACCCACGATAGCGCCGATCGCACGGAGGTTTCGCTCGATACGCTGGTGCCCGACAACCCGAACAAGCCCTATGACATTAAAGAACTGATAAACAAGATGGTCGACGAGGGCGACTTCTTCGAGATTCAAGAGGCTTACGCAAAGAACATCGTCGTTGGCTTTGCCCGCATGGAGGGACATACAGTCGGCATCGTCGCCAACCAGCCAATGGTGTTGGCGGGCGTGCTAGATAGTGATGCCTCGCGCAAGGCGGCACGGTTCGTGCGGTTTTGTGATTGCTTCGATATCCCGATCGTAACGCTTGTTGACGTTCCAGGCTTTTTGCCCGGCACCGCGCAGGAATACGGCGGCCTTATCAAGCACGGGGCAAAGCTATTGTTCGCCTACTCGGAGGCGACTGTCCCCAAGGTCACCATCATCACCCGCAAGGCATACGGTGGCGCCTATGACGTGATGAGTTCAAAGCACATCCGCGGCGATGTAAATTACGCTTGGCCGTCTGCCGAAATCGCGGTGATGGGCGCAAAAGGTGCTGCTGAAATCATCTACCGCTCGGAACTCGGCGATCCTGAAAAAATCAAGGCGCGGTCCGACGAATATCAAAGCCGTTTCGCCAATCCTTTCGTTGCGGCCGAGCGCGGCTACATCGACGAGGTCATTCTGCCTCGCACCACCCGCCAGCGTGTCTGCCGCGCGCTGAACATGCTGCGTAACAAGACCGTCGAAAACCCTTGGAAGAAACACGACAACATTCCGTTGTAGGCTGGCTTGAGCATCGCTGGCGAGGGGATGCCTTGCCAACATGCATTGATCAGCCGTGCGTTCGCAGCCGTGACAATGAGATTGGCCACGAAATGACCGCTGTAAATCTCTTAGCAAATGTTTCCCCAGGCCTGAAAGGCACGTCCAGCCTTGTGGTCGGGCCAGAACATACCGCTGCCAAGGTCGGATCGGGTGTCATTCCGGTGCTGGCAACACCGATAATGATCAACGTTATCGAGGCTGCCGCTTTAGCGTGTGTCGAACACCTGCTTCCTGAAGGCCATCAAAGCCTCGGCATCCGCCTTGACGTCAGCCACATAGCAGCTACGCCGGTCGGCATGAGCATTACGGCCGAAGCGACTGTCACCAAGGTGGAAGGCCGTAACGTTTATTTTGCGGTAAACTGCCGGGACGAGAAGGATTTGATCGGGGAGGGCACGCACGAACGCGTTGTCGTAAATGTCGCGCGGTTTGAGGAACGCGTCAGGCGCAAAATGCAATGATCTATTGCACGGCGCTCTAGTGGCCTGTCGCGCCAAAATTGAAACATAGCCGCCGCCGCATACAATTTTGGCGCGACATGAAGGCCACTAGCAAAATCATTGGCTTAGTGTGGCGTTTGTCGCGCCTTAGTTGATACCCAGCGTGCCGCAACATCGATCAACTAAGGCGCGACGCCACACTAGGACAGAAGACCACGCACCCAGCTTTGACAACTTTACGTTATCCGCCACCGAACAGCCGTCGCCACAAGCCTTGCGCGCGTTGAGCAGCGCCGCCGCTTTGATCGACCGCAATCAGCAATGTGCCTGTGACCCCCGCATCCGTCTCCGACATGGCCAGCATGATGCCGCCGCCATCCTTTTGACCCTGCTGAAACAAGAAATCGTTCTCATTGGAGCGGTCTGCCACGGGCCTGTCCTTGTAGGGTGCCTTCGTTGCGTAGACACGCCTGCTCAGGTCGTCGGGAAAATAGATCTGCCCCGTTAGAAGCGTTTTCTCATTGAGGAACGCTTTGACGTGAATGTGGGGTGTGCGGCCTGGATACCAACCTGGATAAATGGTGCTGAATGTTGCAATACCGTGCGCGTCGGTCATTTGCGTGCCGCGCAGATACTGCTGCCCTTTGGTGGAAACATTGCGGTCATCGCCCTGCCCACCATAGCCTGAATAAATGCCGCCAGCATCACAGTGCCAAACGTCGACGCGCGTTGCAGCAAGAGCCGCGCAAGTGCCGTTGTCGATGAATTTCAGCACGAGTTTGAGCGGTAGGCCAGGCCGTCCCTCGGTGATGTCTGCCCTGACCAGGTCAGGGTCGAAGTAGTAGGGACCTTCGACAGCCTGGGGAAACAGAACACACGTTCCTGGCATTTCTTCAGCGGCAGCAGCCTGTTTTGATGGCGTATCAGCCGCAGCAGCGGGCAGATCAAGGCCAACGCCAGCAGCACCCAGCGTCAGTCCGCCAAGAAACCGCCGCCGCGTTTGAAAGGAGTGCATTTCGCGCCTCTTCCTGGTCATTGAACGTGATTGAATGCCTTTTAGTTGGCATAACGGGTGCCAAATGAGGCAGAGGGCTGACGTTTGGCGCCGCCCCCGTCAATCAATAACGATTGACCATGGCGCTTCCGTCGCCAACTGTTCACGCTGTCAGCAAAAGCAATGAGGAACGATTGCGTTTGCGCAATTCTGGACCTTGGCGTCATAGCTTTTGCTTTGAACCAAGACCAGATGGGTTATCCCAGTATAAGAACGAACCCTTTGAGGTGTGCCACAAGCTCGGTAACGCGCACCAGTTGCATGCCGTTCAGTTGCTCGTCATATAACGGGTGGCCGATGTCGTGAACCTGCACGAATGGTCTTTGATCGTCGTCGTCGGGCAGAATGACTGTGCACTCAAGGCCAAGTGTCGTCTGCTCCATTTCCGGGAAGGCATTGGCAATCCGGCCTTTTACAGATTGCCAGCCGGGCGAGACACCCAGGTTGAACCAAACCGAATAACGGCTGAAATCATCGGCGCCGACCTCCACCCAGGGGCCGTACTCGAAATCCTCGACATATCCTTCGACGGGAACACTCAGCACGCAACGAATGAAATAGCGCGCGTCATCGAGAATGCACAAATCCGTTGAGACCACGGTACGTGCCTCACGCTCTTCTGGCGTGAGGTGGAAGATTGGGTCGGGCAGACTATAGGCGAGCGCAGGAAACCCCTCGTGTGTTTCCGTACAGGACGGACAGCGATACCGCATCCGCGGAATTTGCTGTTCGCTTATTTTCACGCTCTGGAACATGGAACCGACCCCTTACAACAGATCAGCCCAAATTAACTGAAACACCCTTTCATTCCCGTTGCTCGGCAGGGTTAAAAATCAATGAACGGCCACTAGGCATCAATGCGAAGAAATTTTTTGCTTCGGACAAGGTGTCACGACGGTAGCCTGCATTCCGGAATATTCCGGAATTTTCATGCAGTGCAACCCTTGCCAAGCGGCAATATTGCGGCAGTTCTGGCCGGCGGTCAGCGTAGTAAGCGATGCAACGCAAGTGCCGCACTTCTCTGAGTTTGCTGCCCAATTCCCGCCAGGAGACTGAACCCTAAATAACTGGCGTATTCAGTTCGGGTTCAACGCAGCCGGCGCAATGTCATGTGCATCGAACATCAGTTTCAAACCGGCAAATAGATTTCGCCCCAATTCAAACAGCATGGAGACCCCAATGATCCCGACCAGACTTTTTATTGCAGCCGCCGCCACACTCGCCACTACAACTATTGCTGCTCAGGCGCATTCGACGCGCCCGATCGATCGCGAAATGGACCGCCAGGCAGCGAGCATTGAGGATGGGCGCCAAAGTGGAAAGATCACCTGGCGCGAAGGCCGGAAACTTCGCAGCGAGCAGCGCAAGATCTATCGCGCCCGTAACAGGTTCCTTGCAGATGGAGATTTGAACGGACGCGAATATCGCAGACTTCGCTCCATGCAAAAGTCTGCCGCTTGGAATATCGTCAACGAAAAGCATGATGGCTGGCGTCGCTGGAAGATCCTGCCGCGCGTGGGACGATGACTTTCCAAGCCCAACAACACAACACGCACATACATCGGGTCGCTCGGGAGAGCGGCCCAATTTCGTTGCAAAAAGCGCTAGTGCCGATTGCACTCAGGTGGCGTTGGCCCGAACGGTTCAAACGAATTTCAAATGTGAACAAGACCTGTCTACCCCATTCAGAACGGGTTCAAAGCCCACCCCATAAGGTTAGGTCATCGTCAACGGCCGGGTGACGCCGGCGAGCGAAATGGGATGAAGATCATGAACAGCAAACTATTGCTCACTGCCACGGCTCTCGCCATTGGTTTTGCAACTGCATCAGCGCCTGCTTCGGCAGCCGACTATTCAAAGCGTCACTATCACGGCTCTAATACCGTGAAACATTCTGTCGGCGTCAGCCGCAAGATCGACGCTCGTCAGGCCAATCAGGCCAGGCGCATCCGCCAGGGTGTCCGCACCGGCAAATTGACACGTCTTGAAGCGGTACGGTTGAAGACCCAGCAGGCCTACATCCGCCAACTCGAACGCAGTGCGAAGCGCGACGGCGTCATCACCAAGCGCGAGCGTGCCCGCATCCTCTCCGCACAGAGATCTGCAAATCGCGCGATCTATGCGCAAAAGCACGACCGCCAGACACGTGGCAAGTGGTTCAAGAAGTGGTTCTGATAGGTTTCCAGAATACTCTAATTAGACCCAATGGCACTGAAGGCCGCCCAGCTCGGGCGGCCTTTTTGCGAAGTGAACGCATCGAGAACAACGCATTAGCAGAAAAGTAACGTTAACATTTTAGGCTCGCAGCATTCCATTCTGGGACAGAGCGTGCGGGTAGAGTAATGACCGATTTCAAGGGGCTTTCCATCGACGATATCATCAAGCGCGGCCGCGTAAGCGAAAGCGACACGATGAAGTTGCGTGCTGAGTTTTACGCCGATGGAGCAATCTCGCGGGAAGAGGCAGATCTTCTTTTCAAGATCAATGATGCCAATCTCGTCACCTCGCGTTCATGGAATGACTTCTTCATTGAGGCGATCACCGACTTTGTCGTCGATCAATTGGAACCTGTGGGCTACGTGACGGCACAAAATGCCGCCTGGCTCATGGACCGCATCAGTCACGACGGCAAAGTCAACACGCGCAATGAACTTGAACTGGCCATCAATATCGTGGACCGCGCACGATGGTCGCCAGAGAGCCTGGTGCAATTCACACTTGGCCATGTCCGCGACGCAGTCATTAGCGGGCATGGTGTCCTGCGTGATGGTCTGCGGCTGAAACCAGGGACCATTGGCGAAGCCGAGGTGGAGCTGCTTCGTCGCATACTTTATGCCTTTGGCGGTGACGGCAGCGTAGCGATCACGCGTGCCGAGGCTGAGATGCTGTTTGAAATTAATGACGCGGTTCAGGATGAACATCCAAACCCGGCATGGACGGACTTGTTCATCAAGGCGATCGCCAACGCCGTTATGTCAGCATCCAGCTATGCAGTCCCTGTGCGTGAAGAGGCGTTGCGGCGCGATGCCTGGCTCGATTATCGCGGTGATCTTAGCCCGATCGGCATGGTGAAAAAGCTGTTGGCCGACGGTTTCTCCCTCAAGAATGGCTATTCTCGCCTCAACAATGAAGAGCGCGCTCTTGATCGCCTTGAGCGCCAGCGTGTCGAATTGATCGTAAACGAGAAGGTCACAGAGGGAGAAGCGAGCTGGCTTGCCGAGCGAATTTGCCACGATGGCCGTGTGAACGCGAACGAAGCGGCATTGCTCGCATTCCTGCGCGCTGAGTGTCCCGATATGCATCCTGAACTCAGGTCGCTTGTGGAGCGTTACGCGCCAGCCGCCTGACATCGCCATTATCGCATGGGTTTGACCAGAGCGCGTCCATTTGGCGCGCTCGTTGCAGTAATAACGTTCGCGGACTTTTCCAAACAGCGCCCAATGAGACTTCGTGCCGCGCACGCGATAACGGGCGTGTATCTCCCATAGCCTTGACCTTGACACCTCTCCGGTCCAGTGAAGCCCGGCTTGCGCACCGGCGCGCGAGGTGAAGGCAAAGGGTTGATTGATGTGGTTTCCGCATTCCAAGCTGCAGTGGCGGGAGTTGTTGTTGATTGGCGGACCGGCTGTGCTGCTGGTCGTTGGAGCATTCTGGCTGGCTTATCAGTTCGTCGAGCCAGCTCCTCCCGATAAAATCGTCATTACCACAGGGTCAGAAGCGGGCGCATATTATGCCTTTGCCAAGCGCTATCGCCACGATCTAGCTGAGAATGGCATTACCCTGGAAGTTTTAACCTCCAAGGGGTCGGTGGAGAACCTCAAGCGCCTTGAACAGGACGAGCCTCGCGTTGACCTTGCCTTGATGCAGGGCGGTATCGCCGATGCCAAGTCAGCTCCCAATGTTGTTTCACTTGGGCGTATTTTTCTTGAGCCCTTGTGGATTTTTCATCGCCTTGATGGTGAAATAGACAATCTGGCCGCTTTAAAGGGCAAGCGTATCGCAATCGGACCTGAGGGCAGCGGCACGCGCAAACTTGCTGGCGATCTACTGAACGAAACCGGGATCGATCAGTCCAACACGACACTGTTGCCGCTGGGCTCGGCTGAGGCAAAGGCGGCACTGGAAGCTGGCGAAGCCGATGCTGCGTTCTTCACGTTGGCGCCTGAAAGCCCGCTGGTCGCGCCACTGCTGGAAAACACCCAGTTGAAAATGGTAAGTCTGCGCCGTGCGGAAGCCTATACGCGCCGCTTCCCGTACCTGTCACGGGTCGTGCTGCCGGAAGGCGCCATTGACCTGGAACGCAATCTGCCTTCGCACGATGTGGTGATGGTTGCTGCCCAGGCCGCGCTTCTTGCTCGCAGTGATATTCACCCAGCATTTGCCTGGCCGCTCATTGATGCGCTGAAGTCCACGCATGCGGCAGGCGGTATGTTCCAGCGTGTGGCGGAATTCCCTGTTGGTGTCGATCCTGAATACCCGATGTGGAAAGACGCTGAACGAATGTACGCATCCGGAACGCCGTTCTTTCAGCGCTTCATGCCATTCTGGCTGGCCTCGCTTATTGAGCGGCTGATTATCATGATCGTACCTATCGCGACGATACTCCTGCCGCTCTTCAAGCTCGGCCCGATGATTTACGAATGGCGCGTCCGAAGCAGGCTCATGTACTGGTATGCACACCTCAAGGCCGTAGAAAGACGGCTTGCCGATCCCATTGAGGGCAAAGATCGAGCCGCATTGGTGGAGGAAATTGAACAGATTGAAGAGGCCGTTGGGACGATCACGGTGCCGCTTAACTATTCTGACCGCTTTTACGAACTCAAGGCTGCCATCGACCTTGTCCGACAGCGCCTGCGCAACCGGGCCTGAAACTGCGTTGCCCGCTTAGTAGAATTAAGCCTTTGGTCGCGCGTTTAGCCGGTTTACGCGCATGTGAAGGACGTCTAGAACTCGTGACGAACTGGCATCGGGGCCAGAAAACCCTGTAAAAGGACGAACACAGGATATGTTCAAGAAGATCCTGATTGCCAATCGTGGCGAGATCGCTTGTCGCGTCATTAAAACGGCGCGGCGCATGGGCATCCAGACGGTGGCTGTCTTTTCTGACGCCGACCGCGATGCACTGCACGTGGAGATGGCCGATGAGGCCGTGCATATAGGCCCGCCACCGGCCGCCGAATCCTACCTGGTGATGGAAAAAATCATCGAAGCCTGCAAGGCCACGGGTGCCGAAGCAGTTCATCCAGGGTACGGTTTCCTGTCTGAGCGGGAAGCATTTCCGGTGGCGCTGCAGAAGGCGGGCATCGTCTTCATTGGGCCAAACCCAAAAGCCATCGCCGCCATGGGCGACAAGATCGAATCCAAGAAAGCGGCCGCCGCAGCCAACGTTTCGACCGTGCCGGGTTACCTTGGCGAGATCGGCGATGCGAAAGAGGCCGTCAAGATCGCCAACGACATCGGCTACCCGGTGATGATCAAGGCCTCCGCTGGCGGTGGCGGCAAAGGCATGCGCATCGCTTACGATGCAAAGGAATGCGAAGAGGGCTTTCAACTGGCACGCTCGGAAGCAAAATCATCGTTCGGCGATGACCGGGTGTTCATTGAGAAGTTCATCGAAAACCCGCGGCATATCGAGATCCAGGTCCTAGGTGACAAGCACGGCAACATAATCTACCTGGGTGAACGCGAGTGCTCGATCCAGCGTCGCAACCAGAAAGTGATCGAGGAAGCGCCATCCCCGCTTCTGGACGAAAAAACGCGCCGCGCCATGGGCGAGCAGGCCGTGGCTTTGTCCAAGGCCGTGGACTATGACAGCGCAGGTACCGTTGAGTTCGTTGCCGGCCAGGACAAGAGCTTCTATTTCCTGGAAATGAATACGCGGTTGCAGGTCGAGCATCCTGTAACCGAACTCATCACAGGGATTGACTTGGTCGAGCAGATGATCCGCGTCGCTGCTGGTGAGAAGCTGTCAATGGCGCAATCCGACGTCAAGTTGAAAGGTTGGGCCGTCGAGAGCCGGATCTATGCCGAAGACCCGTTTCGTGGCTTTCTGCCTTCCATAGGCCGTCTGGTGCGATATCGACCGCCGCACGAGGGCTCGACACCGGACGGCTTGACCGTGCGCAACGATACCGGGGTCTTCGAGGGAGGCGAGATCTCGATGTACTACGATCCCATGATCGCCAAGCTCGTAACACATGCGCTGACCCGTCAGGAGGCGATTGACGTCCAGGCTACAGCGCTCGACGCGTTCTATATCGATGGTATCCAGCACAACATTCCATTCCTGGCAGCACTCATGCAGCACCCCCGCTGGCAGAGCGGTGAGCTGTCGACAGGGTTCATCGCAGAAGAATTTCCAGAAGGGTTTGCACCACGCGCACCCGAGGGCGAGGAACTAAAGGTGCTGGCTGCCGTCGCCGCCGCCATCGATCATTTGAACAACATGCGCCGGCGCCAGATCACCCAGCAGATGGACGGGCGACAGGTTGCCTTCGCAAGCCGTCGCGTGGTTGCATTGGGTAAGACGCTGCAGCACGTGAAGGTTGAGGGTGGGCTCGACGGCCCGACCAAGGTTTCCATGCTGGAAGATGACGGCAAGGTTGTGGACACGCTTGAACTGGCCTCGCGTTGGTGGCCCGGCGAACTTGTGTGGGCAGGTGTCGTGCGCGACCAGGACGTGTGCATACAGGTGCGCCCGATCGCCAACGGCTTCGACCTTTCCTATCGCGGCATCCATACGTCTGCTCGCGTTTTCACGCTTCGCGAAGCCGAACTGGAAGCGATCATGCCGGAAAAAATTGCTGCCGACATGTCTAAGTTCCTGCTTTGTCCGATGCCGGGTCTGGTCAAGGCGATCCACATTGAGGAAGGCGCAGAGGTAAAAGCTGGTGATCCGTTGGCCGTAGTGGAGGCCATGAAAATGGAGAATATCCTGCGTGCCGAGCGCGATGGGACCGTCAAGAAAATACCAGCCAAGGTTGGCGACAGCCTTGCCGTTGATGAGGTCATCATCGAATTCGAATAGGGCGCTACCTGTGGGCATCCTCGACATCGACGGACATGCCAGCCAGGGCGCGCTCGGACCGAGAAACTTCGAACGCGCAAGCGTTCCAGCGCCCAAGGGGCGCCGGGCGAAAGCCCGCCCTGTCGGAGCAATTTCATTGCGTGAGACAAATAATGGCGCGCTCGGACAGAGAAACTTCGAGCGCGCAAGCGTTCCAGCGCCCAAGGGGCGCCGGGCGAAAGCCCGCCCCGTCGGAGCAATTTCATTGCGTGAGACAAATAATGGCGCGCCTGCCGGTTATAAAAACTTTTCTGAATGTCGCCGCAGACTCTCGAGGATCGGCTCGAAGGCTTCGTGGTCTCGCGTCTCGGGATAAACCATATAAACCGGATAGACGAACTTGCGCGTTCTGGCGGGGCGCCGCAGTCTACCGCGCGCGATCAACCGGGACACCAGCCGTTCGGGAAAATAGCCCGTGGCAGGGTTATTTAGAAGATATTCAAGTCCGAGCGAGCCAAGGTCGAGGTTGAGGCCGGGGTTGGTGAGCCGTGGGAAGGCGGCGGCGTGATCCTGCCTGAAGTCGGGACCCCAATCGATGAAGACGTAGTCGCTGGCGGTGCGCCGAGCCGACCCCTTTTGGCTCGTCACCATGACGAATTCCTCATCAAAAAGGTGTTCTATCGTCAGGCCGGGGGGCTGCACGGGCCGGTACATCACGGCCAAATCGAGCGTTCCTTCGACAAGCCGCTGCGTTAGCACGTGCGATAATCCAGCGCTCGCGGAGACTGCGATGTCGGTGATGTTATGTCTCAACCAGGACACCCACTTCATCAGGTAACCATCCCATAGGCTCGTGGGCGCGCCAATGGCGAGGTGGTCGCGATGCTGGTCTGAAAGGCTCACCTCCAGTTGTGCATGTTGCCATACACGAACCAGAGCCAGAGCATGTTTTTGGAATTGTTGGCCCGCGCCCGTCAGTTCCGCACCGGCCTTTGAGCGTTCAAACAATGGCCGCCCGAGCTGCTCCTCAAGGCCCTTGATGCGCGCCGACACAGTCGATTGCGTCACGTTCAATTTGCGCGCAGCCTCAATGAAACTACCCGTTTCAGCAACCATCAGGAACGTGCGTGCGAGTGATATATCCATCGTCTAGAAGCTAAGCGCGCGTACACCAAACATTGCATGTTGCTACACATGTATCGAAACCTTCGATAGTACGCAGCAGAAAAATCCGTTTGCACTTTGCATTGTTGTTATTTCACTTAGCATGACTCGACGTGTGTCGAGTGCATCGCCCGTTGATGTCGTTCGACAATGCGTCACGACGATGAGGGCATCACAGTAGAAGGGACGAGTTCCATGAAAGCCAATGCTACGGCAAAGAAGGCAGCGAAGAAAAAGCCCGCTGCCAAGAAGACCGCAGCCAAGCGCAAGGTCGCAGCCAAGCGCAAAGTTGCAGCCAAGAAGAAACCGGTGGCACGCAAGGCTGCGGTTGCCAAGAAGGCCGCCAAGAAGAAGCCTGCCGCGCGCAAGACAGCAAAGAAGGCCGTGAAGAAGGTCTCCCGCAAGACGGCAGCCAAGAAGAAAGCCGTGCGCAAGACTGCTGCAAAGAAACCGGCCGCCAAGAAGCCCGCTGCGAAGAAGGCTGCAAAGCGCTGATAGATCCCGTGTTCCTGTCTGATAGCCGTGCGCATGCGATCTCATCACGGTTCGCAGCAGCCGCTTTCATATCTCCCTGCATGGTACTGGCCGCATTGCTGCTTGCGCAGGGGGCTTCAGCAGCGACGCTGACAAACCGGGATGCCATCGAGCATACGGTTTGGGTAACGTCGGGCGGCGGCGATAAAAATCGCACATTGAAACCGAATGAGGCCTGGGCCGACTTCTGTTTGGAGGGGTGTGTAATCCGCCTAAGCGAGGAGAAGGATGTTTCCTATCGCCTGGAAGGGGCCGATCGGGTTTCGATTGAGGATGGGTTCATCTATTATGAAAGGGAGAATCCTGGCTTGCCGGCACAGGTTTCCCCGGCTGAAACGCCAGCGCCAGAAGGGCAGTAGTGCGCGGCTAACCCTGAGCTAGGTGCTATGAACACTAGTGTGGCGTCGCGCCTTAGTTGACAGACGTTGCGGCCAATGCGGAGTCAACTAAGGCGCGATAAACGCCACACTAAGCCAATGATTTTGCTAGTGGCCTTCATGTCGCGCCAAAATTGTATGCGGTTGCGGCTATCTTTCAATTTTGGCGCGACAGGCCACTAGAGCGCCGATCCATTCCATCCGATCGGTGCTCTAGCCCGCCTTTCTCACGCCGGCGCGATGACGGCCGTGCCCTCATGAGAAAGGCGGGCTGGCTTTTTGTTTCTTCGCATTTTCTGCAACGAACCGGCAGGAAATTCGTCGGAAAATGCACAAGCCCCCGCGCACGCGAAGTCCATGCCCAGACGCCTCTGTATGAGAGTTCAAACAGGCATAAATTGTTGTTTGCATGTTTGATGATCTGCGTCGTGTAAACAGGCTTCGGCGATGAGCAACAAAAATAACCCGGCTCGCTTGCCAACAAGGTGCGAGCCGGGTTGTACCTTTTTAGGCTACTATTCTTTGCCAGCCGCGCTGCCGCATCTGCCGTTTTGCTGATTCAAGTGCCGGCCTCTTTCGAAAGCGGATCACTGGCCGTCTGAAGTTTGCCGAACGCATTTTCGAATGCCCGTATGAGTTGAATGTCGACTTCAGGCATCGCAACAAGATGACCAAGGTCCTCAAAACTGGTCACACCATGCTCGGCAATCCCGCACGGAACGATGCCGCTGAAATGCTCAAGATCGGGATCAACGTTGATACTGAGCCCATGGTAACTTATCCAGCGCGTGAGGCGGATACCGATGGCGGCGATCTTGTCTTCCACGCCAGGTCCTCGTTCCTGCCGTGGCACCCAAACTCCGACCCGTCCATTGCGCAGCTCCCCCTTGATGTTGAAGGCGGCGAGCGTCTCAATGACGATGCGTTCGAGGGCCTGGACAAAGGCACGCACATCACCAAACCGCCGCTTTACGTCCACCATTACGTACACAACGCGCTGCCCAGGACCGTGGTAGGTGTATTGGCCGCCGCGGCCGGCAATATGAACAGGGAAGCGGTCCGGCGCGAGTAGATCGGCAGGTTTGGCGCTCGTGCCCGCCGTATAGAGCGGGGGATGTTCCAGAAGCCAGATCATTTCGGGCGCCACGCCATCAGCGATGGCTCTTACGCGCGTGCGCATCAGATCCAATGCCGCATCATACGCAACCGGTCTATCAGAGATGCACAATTCGATCGAATTGGGTGCGTTCACCTCGGCTGTGGTCATGAAGTTTTGCGCCATTGCGGTGTCCCTTGGTGAAGCATCAGAAGCGGACAAACGAGCGCTTATCGGCTTTTTCGATGGATGACCAGATAGCCCCGATACACGTTTCATGGAATCGATAACGGACTCAAATATTCCCTCAGGGCGTCTATTTCCCACGGCCCGCTTGCCATTGGCGCTTGCCATAGCTCGCGGGCTCTGTTAGGTGAGCGGCCTCATCTGGTCTTCGTTTGAGGACTGGAGCGCTCCGGCCCCGGTATGTTGTCCTGATATGTTTATGCAACATGGTGTGGCCGTGACGCAATTGTACGCGGTCGTGGCGGAATTGGTAGACGCGCAGCGTTGAGGTCGCTGTGGGGCAACCCGTGGAAGTTCGAGTCTTCTCGACCGCACCATATTTTTTGGGAATTGGATACGTTACCCGACGCAGTCCGGGCCTAAAGGGCTTTGCGACACGCGGCGGAGGCGAGTGCGCCTCACGTTATAACCCACGGCGCTCTAGCAAAACCACAAAACCAAAGTGTCCAATCAGGCGCCAATCAGGGTTGGGCCATCCCGCTCACTGGCGCAACACCTCAACCTCTGTCATTTGCCCGTTAGTGACTTCAAAATCGCGGCGATAGACCTGGCCCTGCGACGTCGCCACGGCAACGTATTGGCCAGGTGAGAGAATGTGTGTGGGAAGTGCACCAACGCTTGATTTAACAGTCTGTCCTTCACGCGTCAGAATAGTCCATTGCGTGTCGGGAAGCGCTTCGCCGCCCTGACGTGTCACCAGCTTCAGCGTAATCCGCCCGGCCTTGTGGTTGACCATCGCTTCAGTGAGTTTGCCGGCCTCGACTGTGACATCGGCATCCACAGTGGCGTTGGCATCACCAAGCCTGGAAACAATGTGGTAGATACCCGAATTTAGCCGGATAATTGTGTCGGGCTTGGCATGGCTCAGCACAGTTGCTCGCTCGCCGCGTTGATCGCGTTCATCGGTCAGAATATCGTAGTGGGCCTTGCTGGCTTCCATCGTTCCAGGAAGTGCGGCAATGCGGACGCGCAGACCGCCAGCGTTCAACACGAATGGCTCAGTCGTCTGGACACCTTTGCCCACCGTGATGCGGCGCGTCAGGTTTGCCCGGCCAAATGATGCATTAATGGCATAAGTGCCAGGCGCAAGCGCGACGACAGGGGAAGGTTCCTTGTGCTTGGCCAGCAATTTTCCCAGCGTCCCGGGGCTGTTCCCTTCCTCGAATATGCGCCAGACAACGTCTTCCCCAATACGTTGACCATCTGCGGTCAATTGTGCGGTCAGTTGAACGCGCGAGGTGTTGCCATCAGCCGAGGTCGCGTCCTGGCCTGTCGATTTGTTTTTCTTTTTGATGGTGGTTTTGCCTTCCTCCTTAGGCGCCTGCATCGGGGTGTTGAGGTCAAAGTCGGTGCTCCACCCCTCAGGCAACTGGGCAAATGAGGGTGTAACCGTGGTGAGGACAAAGCCAACCACACTCGCTACGCCAAATAGCCAGCAACGATAGCCGGAGCGTTTGCCAGGATGCGGGTCCAGCGTTGTGGATGTATGTCGTGACGAATTGGGCAGCATCATTGGGTTTTACCTGGGTTGCTCTCAATGATCGTGCATCCGCTATGGGATGGGACGTGCAAGCGGGCAAGTGTGGCAATAAAAATGTGGCCGTGATGGTGGCCTTGCCGGCAACTGTTTACAATTCTTTGAGCGTCAGGGGCGAATTGCACGGACGATTGTTCTCGTCATTGCTGGCCTACGGCGAACGGAGCTACGCGCGTTATCTGGCCGGCTGCCGTGGTAATGGAGCCCTCGCGCACGATTTTACCCGATCTGCACGTGAATGAATACGTTTCAGGATCGACAACAGCGCGGAATTTGATCTTGACCGTGCGCCACACGATCGCTCCGTCTGGCGCGCGCAACGTGCAGATGGCGTCAGTCATGGCGCCGTCGCCCGCGGTGGTGTCGAGTTCGATTTCAGATGTCTTGAGGTCTATTTCGAGCTTTTCGCTGTCGCCGGCTTCCAGACGGACATTGCGGGAAACGCGCGCGTTGTGGAGCCCTTGTTGCAGGGTGATGCGATACGTGGCTGGGGGAAGGCTTACGGTTTTGCCGGGTGAAGCCGTTGTCAGGTCGAATGTGGTCAGAGGTTTGTCAGCGTCCTGCCGTTGGATAGTGAGCAAAAGTGGATCCATCCCAGGACGCCCGCCGTTGAGCGTTGCTGTAATCTCAAGGTTGGCAAGGCCAAATTCAAAATCTTCCTTGCTCACCTCGCCAGAGCGGACGGCAACGATTCTCTGGATCGTTTCGGTTCCTGACATTGCCGATACATAGTAGCTGCCAGTAGAGAGTACGAATGAGGGTTGCGCATATGCGGAGGATGCAAGCTCTCGACGACCTCCAGGCTGGTCCGTGTCATCGATGGAAATTCGATAAACCACGCTTTTTATACTGGCTGGCCGCGTATTCAATTCAAGGCGCCCGGCTTCAAGCGGTAAAGACAGGTTCAGATCGGCGCCTGCCGTCACCGTGACCGGCGCGGATGCATGCGCAAGGCCGTAACGGGCCACGGCACGGTAATCTCCAGGTGGCAACAATGCCTCAACCGCCTTGCCGCGCGCGATCCAAAGCGGGGTTGCCGCAGCCGTGTTCGCCATCCCAGACTTGCTCTTGGACGGCGGGTTGATTGCATCGAGGCGGATCAGTGGTTCATCAGCGTCGCTGGCAAGGCGCTTTGCACCTGTATCAAAGCGAACGATGCCTGCATTAAGGACCATATCGAGCTTGGTGCCGCCCGCAGGTTTGATCTCTACGTTTTTGGAGACGGAGATCTTGCCACTTTTGACCTCGACAATTTTAGGCCCGGGTTGAAGTGGGACAACGATGGAAGGCGCCACCGTTTCGTAAACAACATGATTTCCATCGGTATTCATAATGCGCCATGACAAGGGCGTAGAAGCCTGTTTGCCACCCGCCACTAGACTTGCTGTGGCGATGAGTCGTGGTGCGCCTGTCGAGGACTGGTCATCGAGACTATTGGCCCCAGGTGCACGATCAGCCAATTGGTCAGGGCTGGAGGTCTTGGGCGCTCTGACCTTGCTGGCGACCTCGTTCAGGGCCGTAGTAACATCGTGGGGTGTCTTGGCATTGAAGGCATAACCACCCGTCGCGCGCGATACACAGGCGATCGCCTGTGCTTCGGCTTCATCAAGGTTGATCGATATTGTGCTAATTTTCAGCCTGGGTTTGGCTGTGTGTATTGACGCTGCCATTGCACACGTATCCGCGCCGCAGTTATCCAGCCCGTCGTGGAACACCACGATGTCACCAATCTCGCCTTCCGAAAATGTTTCAGCAGCAGCGTTAAGCCCGGCGGCAAGCGGCCCTTTGCCCCGCGGATTGAATTTTCCGAGTAGATTGTTGATTGCCGAAAGGCTGCCGCCTTCTGGAGCCACGTCAACGCTGGCAACACGGCAGCCGGGGCCAAAAGTGGCCAGGCCGACGCGATGTTTGAGGGCGAGCTGTGGCAGTACGGTTTTAATCGATGTTGACGTGGATTCGAGCTTGCTCGTTCCGTCACTGCCAAGCCCGCCCCACATGGATCCCGAACCGTCAACCATCAACAACAACGCAGGCAGATCATCATTGGCTTGGTGCGTACTGGCAACATCGGATTGTTGGGATATTGCCGATAACGGCACCGCCACGGCACATGCAGCCGTAATCATCAGAATGGTACAGCAACGGCCCAACGTCCGGATGGCGGATTTTGAATTCATGGCTTGGGCTCCAAATTGGGTCAGCGTTCTGCTCCCGGTGCACGTCTTCCATGCTGAAGGTTGCTGCAATCCGCTCATACAATCAGACAAGCCAGGTTGCGCTGCATAGTCATTTGTATCAGAACCCAAATTGAGTTAGCGAGCATCACCGGAAACACACAGCATCCGGACCCTGTTTGTGGGCAGAATACATGGTGTTTTCGTGCACATGGAGAGACCTATGAATGAGTCGACACTCGCGCTGCTACGGACACGCCGCTCCGTCAAACCTGATTTGATGACGGAACCGGGACCAACACCAGTACAACTTGAAGAGATTTTGACGATAGCGGCACGCGTTCCAGACCACAAGAAGTTGGTACCGTGGCGATTCATTGTGTTCACCGGCGATGCGCGTTCCAGCTTTGGTGAGCGCATTGCAAAAGCCTGTCAGGCTGAGGATACAATGCCGCCGTCAAATGTGCGCCTTGAGGCCGAGCGCAACCGGTTTCTGAGGGCACCCGTCGTAGTGGCGGTGATTTCTCGGGTTGAGGCAAAGCCAGGCGCGCCTGAATGGGAACAGATTCTCTCCGCCGGTGCCGCCGCAATGAACCTTTGCATCGCAGCCAATGCAATGGGCTTCGTGACGAACTGGCTGACCGAATGGATCGCCTACAGCCCTCTTATCCGGCAGGACTTGAAACTTGCGGAGAATGAGCGCGTGGTAGGGTTCATCTACATCGGTTCCAGCACCACAAAACCGGATGAAAGACCCCGGCCAGCTCTAGGCGACGTCGTCACGCATTGGCAAGGTTGACGTCTAAGGTGGGGCGAACCGGCTGTTTTTTTGCAGGCTTGGGAACTCAAAGACGAAACTGCTCGGAGATCACGCGCTCGTCCAAATCGTGACCGGGATCGAACATCATGTATAGGTCGATCGCATGAGCCTGCTCGATCTCGACGCGACGAATGTCACGGGTCTCGTTATGATCCGCGGTTGCGCTGACCGGCCTCTTTTCTGGCTCGATCACCGTGATCGTGACATGGGTCTTGTTCGACAATAGCGCACCTGGCCAGCGCCGGGGTCGGAACGGGCTGATGGGCGTAAGCGCAAGCAATGGCGCGTAAATCGGCAGCAATGGCCCGCCCGCGGAAAGATTGTAGGCGGTCGACCCAGCAGGCGTTGCGACCAAAACACCGTCGCATATCAATTCGTGCAGCCTTACAGTTCCATCGATTGAAATTTGCAGCTTTGCCGCCTGGAAGCGCTCACGGAAAACCGATACTTCATTGATTGCCAGGCTTTTGTGGGCCTTACCGTCCCTGTCATAGGCGATCATTGATAGCGGGTGAATTCGCGTTCTTTCGGCGTTGGCAAGGCGCTCTATCAGGTCATCCTCGCTGTACTCGTTCATCAAGAACCCTACCGATCCGCGGTTCATGCCGTAGATCGGGATTTGCTCATTCATGTACTCGTGAAGCGTCTGCAGCATCAGCCCATCACCGCCCAGGGCTACAATGGCATCCGCATCCTGTGGTTTGACGTTGCCATATCGGTTTGCAAGCCGTCGCAGAGCACGATGTGCTTCCACCACTTCACTCGCGACAAACGAAATTTTTTCATAACTTCTTGATGAGGACGGCATGCTTTTATCGGCTGATGGCATTTGTCTGGCCGGTTTGACGATTGTGTTCGAAGTGCAAGATCGCGTTGCTAATCCGCCTCCCTCCTTGCGGGTCGATCTCGCGTCAGCGCGATGACGGCCGTACCCTCGTGAGATAGGCGGACTAGGGCTGCTAAAGCATGTTGAGCTGAATTTTGTAGCGTTTCAGCCTGAAAAACATGCCTGTGTACAAAATATAGAGCCCATTTCCAGATCCATGAAAAGAGAACGGGTTCTAGTGTGAATAAAACCAAAGATTCTGGGAGGCTCCTGGATGGAACACGATGCGTTGGGCGAGGAGAATGCGCCGATATTGGTTTACGCTACATTTCCAGACCGCGACACGGCGTTAAGAATTGCTGATGAATTGGTTGGAGGCAAACTCGCTGCGTGCGTGAATGTGTTGGGTGAAATAACGTCGATCTACAACTGGGAGGGTTCGCGCCAGGCAGAAACCGAGGTTTCGGCAATAATCAAGACGCGCAATGGCCTCGCCCATGCCGTGATCGATCGTGTCAGCGCACTACATCCTTATGAAAATCCGGCGATCCTCGTACTTCCTGTTTCCGGCGGCGCAAAGGCTTTCATCGCCTGGATCGCGTCTGAAACTCAAATGGCAGAATAATCCCGATATATCGCGCGAAGCTCTAGCCCGCCTTTCTTACGAGGGCACGGCCGTCATCGCGCTGACGCGAGATCGACCCGCAAGGAGGGAGGCGAAAAGCGTAGCGGTGGTTTACGGTTGAGCCCTCGTGAGAAAGGCGGGCTAGCTTCTTGTTTGGTCGCATTTTCTTCGACGAACCAGCGTCCACTTCGTCGGAAACTCTAGCCGGCTGGTTAGCTACGAAATCCAGGGTAGACGCGCTAAAAAACCTTATTCAATCAAAATAATAGAGATCATTGGTGGTTTCATGAGCCGTGCGCGGTCCACAGTCCAGATTTTCACAAGCAGGTCATGAAACACATAGCAGCATGAACTCAAAATACGCCGCCGAGACTAAGCATCAGGTTGTGCTGTGGAGATCCGCGACGCACTTTTCCAGATGACGTGCGGACCATTTGCGAGCGGCGCCAGCGTTTTTGCATCTTGGATGTTTTCTTGGCCGATCTTTTCTTTTGCATCGCAACGCCCTTTGCCCGTTTACGGTAGGCTGGGTTGGTCTGGGGCGGTGGAGAGGTTTTGCCGACCTGGTCGCGTCGGCTATCCGGTCTGGTGACGTCCAAGCTATCGCCGTAAATTGTCAGGCGAGCCTGCTGCCCGACCGTTGGTTTGCTCGGTTGTGCTCGTACCGGCGCTGGTGGAGGTACTAGCGCCCGCGGTGCCGGCAGCTCGGCTTGTTGGGGGAGCGGCGCACCAATTGACATGCGGCCAGGCAACGGCTCCCCACGACGCACGACAATTGGCGAGGCAGTGTTTACCGCTGCCAGGTCTTTGCGCGCTACAGATGCCACGTCAGTTTTTTTACGTGCCGTATATTTGGGACGTTGCGCAAGATGAGGCACGGGAACGACAATCGCTTCATCAACGCGATCCTTGGCGACCATTGCTTCACGGACATTGGCGCCAGTTGTCGCTGACTGCGCACGGACACCCAGGTTGGTTGTTGTACGCTTGGACGGATTGGTGCGTGCTGCTCGGTCTGCTATCACGCTTGCTACGCAGCGGCCGTTGCTACCCAGGCTTTCACCGCTGGGACAGGTGATCCCACAAACCCTGTTTGCGTGTCCGCGCACTAGGGTAAGAAAGATGTAGTCGGGTTTCTGGATCGGCAACGACGCATTCACTTTTCGCAGGAAGGACCTCGCGGCGTATCTCGATCTGGGTCCCCAATCGCCATCGATGCGCCCGCTGTAGCAACCAAGTCGCCTGAGTTCGGCCTGAAGGTCACGGACCAACTGGTAACGGGCGTCATAGTCGTTTCTTGCAGGCGCGGCTTCGTTTCGTAGAGGACCGGTTGTTGGTCTGGAGCTTGTGATTAAAGAGCGCCAGTGGCGAGATTCTACGACTTTTGTTACGCCAAGTTTTGTTTCGCCACGTTGGGTTGGCGCCTGTACTCGATCGCTGCCAGAAGGTGCACGTGACGAATTCGCCGAAGGCCGAAGCGTGGTTGATCTTTCATGAAGCGTTGGATCGTCTTTTAGCTTTATAATTTTGAACGCTTGGGCAATCGAGCCCAGTAGGCTTGAGCCACTGGTGCTGTCGCTATCGAGTGCAGGCGTTTGAACGTCAGCCTGTCGGCCGGGCTCTTGCGCTTCATCCGAATTTTGAACAAGTACAATTTGGGCCAGGCGGTCTTGTCCAGGATACACCGGCGGTAAATAGGCGTACGCGCCCACACTCAAGGCCGTGATCAATACCATAATGCTGCCGACCAGACGCATTCTACACCTCCAGTCACGGCAACCTCGCCGTTCGACCTGACAGGGTTCGGATCGAAGTTGTTGGCTCCGGATCGCCACGAGTAAACATCAACGCGCGCTCAAGCCCGATTGTTGCGGTTAGGGCGATGCTGGATGATTATATGAAGAATAATACATTGCCCGAACTTCGCGCAGGTTTGAATTTATTGGGCGACCGCGCCTTCAAGGTTAATTTTTCACGAACGCATCGCCGATGCAACTTAAGTTCTGGTGCGTATAACGGCGTGCCTGAAATGTTACACCGGAGATTGGAACTTTTGCGGCAGGCAGCGACCCGTTAAGCGAACCTGCTGTGAGCCCATGAAGTCACGCCACGCGTCAGGCAAGCCACAGTTAGGGGCCAATCGAAAAGTGAACACAAGATCTTGTGTGCAAGGCGCTGGGTTCGCAGGACGACCTGTGGATTATCCCCGTTTGGTTTGTGGACAAACATAGGCGTCAAAGTCCGGTCCCATGTCGAATTCAAGCGTGCGAATTTTCTGGCAGGTTGCGTAGCAGACTGATTCTCTTAACGAAACGTAACGAATCAATCTAGCTTCAAGGCAGAGGGGGCGTATTTCAGCGTCAGATTTGTTATCCCCGATCGAATTCAATGCATTTTGCACAGCCCATGTCGAGCGGCGACACGAGTGGTGCCAAGCTACGATTTCGAGCACGGGACTCCTGCTCTTGAGTGTGTCGGACCAGGAACGCCACAGCCATCTGCCGGTTGTCATTGGGGAATGATGCCGGAGCTCACAGGTGACAGTGTGTGGTTTCTGCAATTTGTTCGCGCACACCAGTTTCGCGTCAGAGATGGAAGCCTACCCCTCCAGGCTAACAAGACCGCTAGCCGGCGTTTTAAGACGGCGGCTTTCCGCACGAAGGAGAGGGCAATGAGACATGCTCTAGGCGTGTTAGGCGTCCTCGCGGCGGGGGTACTTTTACTCGTATCCGCTGCGATGAACTGGCGTTTTGGATTGAGTCTCGGGAAAACCGAGTTGGACGGACAGATCTATGGTGCGGCAAGTGCCGCAGCAGATTGCCTCAAGGCACTGATACCGTTTTTCCTTTTCGCCGCAATTAAAAACAAGATGTGGTCGCAGGCGGCAGCTTCAGCCGTCGTCTGGGTGGTCGTCACCAGCTATTCGCTGACGTCGGCCTTCGGTCACGCAGCGCTCAACCGTCTCGATACGACGGGGCAGCGTAAGGTGGCGGCAGATACCTACAAGGATCTGCGAGCCGATCTGCAAAGAGCCAAGGAGCAGCTCTCCTGGGTTCCCCAGCATCGGCCGTCAGTCACGGTCCAAAGCGATATCGAGTCCGTCAAGAATGACAGGGCCTGGAAATGGACTGATGGCTGCGCCAAGACCAAGGGCAAGTATCAACGCAATTTCTGCGACAAATACCACGCCCTGACAGCGGAACTGGGGTCTGCCGAGCAACGTGCAGCACTAGAGTTCCGCATATCGCAAACCGAGTCGAAACTCGCGGATGCGAGGAGTGGCGGTGTATTGACCGAAGCAGATCCGCAGGCCGCTGTGCTTGCAAAGATCTCCGGCTTCGAGGTTGATCAGATCCAGATGGCGCTTACAGCGTTCATCGCGGTTCTGCTCGAAATCGGGTCAGGTTTCGGCCTCTACATTGCATTTTCGACATGGCGTATCGATCAGCGACTTGCCCCGGCGGCACCGAAGATGGCCCGCTTGCGTGAGGCGTTTGAAAGAGAAGATGGTGATGCGGTCAAGGCCGTGCACGTCAAGCCAGTTGAGGCGATTGAAGCTCCCAAATATGAGGAGAGCACAAGCAGCGAGAACTTGGATAATGAAGAATCCGAACTCGACACCGCCGCGGCAGCGGTGGCGGAAGTTGCGGCACCTGCCGCGGCACCCGTTGCAATTGAACCGCCGCGTTCCGGCGCCAACGACAACAAGTCGGCGCCTGCTGGCCAGCCACAGCGGCTGGTCGCTCCCGAAACCGATGTTGAACGTTTCTACAAGGAGAGAATTGACACTCAGGATGGTTCTAGTCTGACTGCTACAACACTCTACGAAGATTATTGTGCATGGTGCGATGAGCAGAACAAAGAGCCGCTCGCGCTCCCGACCTTCGGAAGAGAATTTGGAGAACTTGGCGTGCAAAAAGCCAAGGTTGCAGGACGTGTTCGCTACATTGGCATTGCGTTAAAGAGCGAAAAGGGCCAGACGGAGGATAAGAATTCGACGGCCTTCAAGGTAAAGGCCGCCTGACAAGATCAGGTTTTGGTAAAGAGCCGCCGCAAGGCGGCTCTTTCGCGTTCTAGACCATTTTCCGACGAAGTGGACACCGGTTCGTCGAAGAGAATGCGACAAAACAAAAATCTAGAGCGCCGATACGGTTCCATCGGATCGGAATGCGCTCTAGGGGCAACATTTTACCGATCCTGAGACTGCAGTTTGGCAAGGGCGGCGCGAGCTGCCCTTTTTTGTTTGTTGAACCAATTGGCATCTTGGCACCATGGCGCGGATTTGTTGGTTTGCGAATTCGATACGGTTTGCAAAAATGCCCGATGGTTATGGGTATTCATTGCCGCTATGGGCAAGACAAAACAAGGCGTGATGAAAAACGCAACGACGATTGAAAAGATCATGGCATTGTCGCCGCGCGAATTTGAGAAAAGTATCGCGGCGTTTGCCGGCGCGCACGTTCCCGTTGTCGATGGGCGCGCCAGCATTGCGCTGGGGACAGAGGGTCAGATCGCCGAGATCGTCTTTGAGCCCCTGCCGCCGCGCCGCGTCGGTGGGTTGCTCGATCTGCCACAGGCCAGGGTCAGCATCGTGATGCCGAACGTCGCAAGTGAATTGCAATCCGACTTTTTGCGCCGGTTCGATATCGCATTCCAGCGCGGCGGCGGTTAGAGCATTTTCCGACGAAGTGTACGCGGTTCGGCTAAATGATCCCGATACAACGCACGACGCTCTAGCCCGCCTTTCTCACGAGGGCACGGCCGTCATCGCGCTGGCGCGAGATCGACCCGCAAGGAGGGAGGCGAAAAGCGTAGCGGTGGTCTACGGTTGAGCCGCCCGACGCAGCGGTCAGCCGCGCCAGCGCGACCCGCAGGGCGGGGTGAAAATGATGACAGGCTGTGTCGTGCCGTTTGCCCGATGCACCACATCGAACGACACGGCTCTCCTGGCCTGTCATCATTTTCACCTCCGTGCCGGCCATACCATCGTGAGAAAGGCGGGCTAGGCCTGTGTTATCCCATCCGGTGTTTGCGGTTCTGGTTTTTTCTTTTTTCCAAGACCGATCATCGCCAGCTTGCGGCACAGCACGTAAAAGACCGGCGTGAAGATCAAACCGAAGAATGTCACGCCCAGCATCCCAGAGAACACCGCGACACCCAAGGCCTGGCGCATTTCGGCACCGGCACCGGTGGCGAGCACGAGAGGCACGACGCCGAGGATGAACGCGAAAGATGTCATAAGGATCGGACGCAAACGCAGACGCGCGGCTTCAACGGCAGCCTCCCAGCGGTCGCGGCCCTGCGCTTCCAGGTCGCGTGCGAACTCGACGATAAGGATGGCGTTCTTTGCCGCCAGTCCAACAAGCACCACGAACCCGATCTGCGTGAGGATGTTATTGTCCATACCGGCCAGGTAAACACCGGTGATTGCCGACAACAAACACATCGGGACAATGAGGATGATGGCCAGCGGCAATGTCCAGCTCTCGTATTGCGCGGAAAGCAGCAGGAAAACGAAAACAACGGCGAGGACGAACGCAAGGATCGCCGTGTTTCCGGTAGCCCTTTCCTGGTAGGCGATCTCGGTCCACTCGAAATCGATGCCCTCCGGCAGCACCTCGGCGGCGAGGCGCTCCATGGTATCCAAGGCTTGGCCGGAACTGTAGCCTGGCGCAGCGCCACCAATTACCGCGGCGGCTGGATACAGGTTGTAGCGCGGTACGCGGGATGGACCGGAGATGTCTTTTATGGTTGCGATGGAGCCCAATGGAACCATGTGGCCCTGGTTGCTGCGCACCTTCAAACGCAGCGCATCTTCTGCTGTAAGCCGGTAGGGCGCATCAGCCTGGGCCGTGACACGAAATGTCCGACCAAGATAATTGAACTCATTGACGAACGACGACCCGATGAAAACTTCAAGCGCCTCAAACAAGCGTGAGATCGGTACGTCCAGGCGTTCGGCTTTTTCCCGGTCGATGTCGAGAAACACTTGCGGTGTATCGGTGTCGAAGAACGTGATGACCGACCTGACCTCCGGGTTCTCTGGAGAGTTGGCAGCGTGAGAAAGAGCGCGCGCAGAATCCTTCAGCACCTCCAAACCGCGCCCGCCGCGATCCTGCACCATCATGCGAAAACCGCCAGCGCTGCCTATGCCCCGAACCGGGGGCGGCCTGATGACAATCGCCAGCGATTCTTTGATTGATCCCAGCTTTGCCTGCATTTCGCCGACAATCTTATCGAGAGTGATGCCCTTTGCCTGACGGACGTCGAAAGGCTCCAGAACCGGAAAAATTGCCGCTGCATTCGAGGCATTGGCGCGCGTTGCTCCAGAAAAACCAGAAAAGCCGACTGCATTCTGGACACCGTCAACAGACAGGATCAATTTGCTCGCCTTGTCGACCACCTTATCGGTCTCGGAAAGAGCTGCTCCAGGCGGCAACTGCAGCGAAACGATGACATACCCCTGGTCCTGTGCAGGTATGAAGCCCGTGGGAACCTGCATGAAAAGCCATCCCGCAGCAGCCATGAGCGCTGCGTAGATGGCAAGCATCGTCACGGGAATGCGGACCAGGCGGCCCACGAGCCAGGCATAGCCACTGGACACCTTATCCAGCGCAGTATTGAACGCAGAGAAGAAAAACTTCAAAGGATGCCGGTACCATGTGACGGCATCATCATCATGCTCCTTGTGCGGCTTCATCATGATGGCGGCAATTGACGGCGAAAGTATCAGCGATACCGCGACGGAAAGGATCGTGGCGACAGCGATCGTGACGCCAAAGGCCTGATAGAATTTGCCGGATATGCCCTCCAGGAACGTTGTCGGCAAAAACACTGCAACCAGAACGAGGCCGATCGCGATGACAGCGGAACCCACCTCGTCCATGGTCTTGCGCGCCGCGTCCTTCGGGGAAAGGCCGGCGCGCATGTTTCGCTCCATGTTCTCGACCACGACGATTGCGTCATCGACAACGATGCCGATGGCGAGCACAAGGCCGAACAAGGTCAGGTTATTGAGCGAGAAGCCAAGCGCTGCCATCACTGCGAACGTACCGATGAGAGAAACAGGTATGGCAATGATTGGGATGATTGCAGCGCGCCATGTCTGCAGGAACACGATAATGACGATGACGACGAGCAACACAGCTTCGTAGACCGTATGCTCCACGGCAACGATCGATTCCTCGATGAACTGGGTCGGGTTGTAGACGATGTCATATTCCAGTCCCGGCGGAAAGCTGGCGCTGGATCGCTTCATTTCATCGATGATGGCCTTGGCGGTTTCCAGTGCGTTGGAGCCTGGCCTTTGATAGACGGGAACAGCGACGGCGGGATTTTTGCCAAGATAACCGCGCGTGATGTAGTCCTGCGCACCAAGCTCGATACGCGCGACATCGCGCAGCCGAACGATACGGCCATCTTCGCCTGACTTGACAATGATGTTGCCGAATTCTTCAGGCGCCCGTAATCGCCCCTGGGTCTGAACAGAGTATTCGTAGAAGTTCTGCTTTGGTTGCGGGGACTGATTGAGCGCGCCGCTCGCCACCTGGATATTTTGCGCCCGCAACGCTGAAATGATGTCGCCAGCGGTAAGATCAAACGATTGTATCACCTGGGGGTCGAGCCAAATGCGCATGGCGTATTCGGCCGCACCGAACATTCGAACAGAACCGACACCCTCAATCCGGCTGATCCTGTCGCGCAGTTTCAGAACTGCATAATTGCCAATATATGTCTGATCGTAGGTCCCATCGGGTGAGTACATATTGATGACGAGCATCAGGTCGGGTGTGTTCTTCTGCACAGTAACACCGACACGGCGTACCTCTTCGGGGAGGCGGGGCTCAGCCAGGGAGACGCGATTTTGCACCAGCACCTGCGCGGTTTCCAGGTCCGTTCCCAGATTGAAGGTGATCGTCAGAGACATGCGTCCGTCGGACGTCGATTGTGAGAACATGTAGAGCATGCCCTCGACACCGTTGACTTCCTGCTCGATCGGCGTTGCCACGGTGGCCGCGACGGTCTCCGCGTTGGCGCCAGGATAGTTCGCCGTCACCTGGATCGTCGGCGGCGCCACCTGCGGATACTGCTCGACGGGCAATGTGAAAAAGGCGATGCCGCCCACGATCATGGTCAGGATCGAAAGAACCGTTGCAAAGATCGGCCTGTCGATGAAGAACTTTGCAAAGCTCATTGTTTGGCACCCTCTGCGCGCTTGTCATTGTTCGATGCTGAGGGTGGAGGGTTCTGCTCGACGTTCTGGTTTCCACGTATAGTGTCGAGATCGGGTATCTTTGACGGGTCCGGCATGTCTTTCAAATCTGTCCATTCCAAAGGTGTCTCGACTGGCGTCACCTTCTGTTTGGGAGCGCGAATGCGCTGGATGCCGTTAATGACCACGCGCTCATCGCCTTTAAGTCCGTCCGAAATAACAACGAAACCGTTGTCGAGCATGGAGCCGGGCATGATGTAACGACGTTCGACTTCGTTTTCGGCATTGACGATGTAGACGAACTTACGGTCCTGGTCGGTATTGATTGCCTTTTCCGGTAACATCACCGCTTCGAAATTGGAACGTCCAATGACACGCGCGCGGCCGAACAGCCCAGGATAAATCAACCCCTTCCGGTTTTCGACCAATGCCCGCCCGCGAATCGTGCCTGTACCGGTATCGACAACGTTATCGACAAAATCCATGCGACCGGGATGGGAGTAGGAGGTTTCATCAAGCAATTTTACGAAGATGGGGTTTGGCGCGCGGTCGCTGCTGGGCCGCTTACCTTCTCTATCCAGGCGCGTGTATTTGAGCAGAGAGCCTTGCGACGCCTCAAAAACGAAGTGTATGGGATCCACCGAAACAATACGCGTAAGAATTGTTTCATTTTCACGAACAAGGTTGCCGATGTTGATGAAGTCACTCGATGTCTTGCCACTTATCGGTGCCTTTACTTCGGTAAACCCGAGATTGAGCTTGGCAACATCCAAAGCCGCTTCAGCCGATTGCATTTCCTGCAGGCGGCGATCGTATTCTTCTTCCGATACAACCTGGCGGTCGCGCAAGCGGTCAGCCCGTTCATAGGATCTCTTGGCCGCCTCGTATTGCGCTTGCGTGCGTTGAACTTCGTATTGGAAAGGACGTTGATCAATGACGTAGAGAACGTCACCCTTCTCTACGGTCTGCCCATCCTTGAACTTCTTTTCAAGAAGATACCCCGTCACGCGTGCGCGCACATCGACACTCTGGACGGCCTTGAAGCGACCCGTAAAATCTTCCCACTCGGTAATTTTATGTTTCAACGGTATCGCGACATCGACCGCAGCGGGTTTTTGTGGCGCGGCGGCGGCTTTCTTGTCCTCCCGACAGCCGGCGAGTGCCAGCGCGAGAAGTAGGAGCAAGGGCCAACTTCTGGACTTCATTGAAACGTTCCTTTTTGGAAATTCTGAAACGGGTAACCAGACTGCTTGGATTAGACGGGCAAAGGCGGACAATGCAGGGTTCAACTTCGGCCTGTCTGGAGTGGCATTGTTGTTAGTTTCGGACGCGTTATGTCATCGTTGATACTGCGCGTCGGCGACATGCTCCATCCACTGGACAGCGGCGCCGTTGAAGGCTTCTTGAACTGCAAGGTGTGACATGGCGGAGGTGGCGGAGGCGCCGTGCCAGTGCTTCACATTCGGCGGAAACCAGATCACGTCACCTGGAAAAACCTCTTCGACCGGTCCACCCTCCTTCTGCACCCAGCCTACGCCGGAAGTGATAATGAGCGTTTGACCGAGTGGATGGATGTGCCAGGCCGTACGTGCGCCTGGTTGGAATGAAACGTTGGCAATTTGCACACGCGCTGGCGCGTCAGCCTTTATCACGGGTTCAATGCGCACCGCTCCGGTGAACCAATCGCCTGGCCCATCATGGGACGGCAGGCTTCCGTTGCGCGAGATTTTCATTTGCACGCTCCCTGGCATCGAAATCCGAAAGATATTGCGGAATCTGGCTGCGCGTTTTTTGCCAGATGTAAGGCAGTGCAACCACGAAAGTCCATGGCATACACCGCTGTCGTCTATGTCGTGCCTATTCAATCTTCACAACGGCGTGACTTTCGCGCGATCTAATTCTTATTTTGAAACTTTCACACGCTGCATGATTGCGCGCACAACCTACCTTCGAGAACGCAAGGCAGGTGCAATTACTTTGTCCTCGACCGACATGAAGCCGGACTGTGACGCGGCGGCAATAAACCGTCCGCTGATCATGACCAACGCGCTATTGGCAAGGTGGACCCCAAGGATTCAGATGTATCGCGACTAGCCTTGTATGATAATAGTCATAAAATCGATTGTATTGATCGATCAGGGCCATAAATCGCGTTGGCTAAAGAAAGGCTGGGCGGAAACATGGCCAAGCACCGGTTCAACGACTTGCTTTGGTTTCTGGCCCTCGCCAAAGAGCGCAGTTTTACCAGATCGGCTGCAAAGCTCGGCGTCGCGCAATCGACCCTCAGTCACACGATAAAGCGGCTTGAAACGGATATGGGTATTCGGCTGCTGGCGCGAACAACCCGAAGCGTTGCCTTGACAGAAGCCGGTAAGCGCTTGTTTGAGGCATTGGCGCCGCGGATAGAGGAGATCGAGGACAATATCGCTGAACTCACTGCATTCCGCGATAGGCCCTCTGGTTCAATCAGAATTACGCTGTCACAACACGCATTGAGGACGGTCGTCTGGCCAAAACTCAAGCCAGTATTGAAAATCTATCCCGACATTCACCTCGAACTGGACGTCGACAACGGTTTTCGCAACATTGTCGAAGATGGTTACGATGCGGGCGTTCGTCTCGGAGAGAGCATCGAGAAGGATATGGTGGCCGTGCGCATCGGACCCGACTTGCGCCTTGTCGCAGTCGCCTCACCTGACTACCTCGCGAACGTCATCCAACCCGTTCACCCGCAAGACCTGATTGGACATGCCTGCATCAACAGGCGCCAGTCTTCCGGCGGAGGTCTCTACGCTTGGGAGTTTGCCAAGGACGGCCAGGACATTCGTGTCAAGGTCGAAGGACAGCTCACTTTCAACGACACTGAAACGATGATCGACGCGGCCATGAACGGCTACGGCATTGCCTTTGTTCCATATGGCATGGTTGAAGGAAGCGTTGCCGCTGGCCATCTCGCCATCGTTCTTGGCGATTGGTCGCCCCCGTTCGAAGGGTACTATATCTACTATCCAAGCAAGCGCCAGAATTCGCCGGCATTTCGCATCATAGTCGATGCACTGAAGTACAAGGCCCCCTGATTTTTTGCCAAAGCGCATTCCGACCCGATGGAATCGGATCAGCGCTTTTGCATCTGGTTGGGTCGCATTTTCTTTAACGAACCGGCGTCCACTTCGTTAGAAATTGTTCTTGAGCGGCCTGTTAGAAAGCCTAAATCGACAGTTCAATCCACACGGGAACGTGGTCTGAGGGCTTTTCCCAGCCGCGTGTCTCCCGGTCGATGCCCGATGCCGTCAAGCGGTCAGCGGCCTGAGGTGAAAGCATCATGTGATCGATGCGGATGCCGTTATTCTTGTTCCAGGCGCCGGCCTGATAGTCCCAGAACGTGTAGACGCCGTCGTTCGGATAGCAGGTGCGAACGGCGTCGGTGAAACCAAGCGCACTGAGCGCGCGAAAAGCTGAGCGGCTCTCGGGTTGATAGAGTGCATCCTCGACCCAGGCTTTGGGAGTTTTGGCGTCGAGCGGCTCGGGTATGACATTATAGTCGCCGGCAAGAACCAGCGGCATTTCCAGCGAAAGTCGCTCGCGCACACGCGTTTCCAGCCGTTGCATCCACGCCAGCTTGTAGGAAAACTTTTCCGTGCCGATGGGGTTGCCATTTGGCAAATAAATCGAAGCGACTGTAATGATGCCGTCATCGCCCGCAATGTCGGCCTCCAGGTAGCGTGCCTGCTCATCGTCGTTGTCGCCAGGAAGGCGCGGTCGCAGGTCATCGATGCCACGCCTGGACAAGATCGCGACGCCATTGAAACTCTTCTGGCCATGCGTCGCTACCGTGTAGCCTAGCTCTTCAAATGGCTCTTTAGGGAAATTTGCATCGACGCTTTTGATTTCCTGAAAGCACACGACGTCAGGTTTGGCTGATTGCAGCCAGGTCAGCGCCGTGTCGAGCCGGGCCTTCACGCCGTTGATGTTCCACGTCGCAATCTTCATATGTCTGGCTTCCGGCCGCTAGAGCATTTTCCGACGAAGTGGACACCGGTTCGTCGAAGAAAATGCGACAAAACAAAAAAGCTAGAGCATTTTCCGACGAAGTGGACACCGGTTCGTCGAAGAAAATGCGACAAAACAAAAAAGCTAGAGCGCCGATCCGTTTCCATCGGATCGGAATGCGCTCTAGATTGAAAAGCTGGTACCGCAGCCGCACGACGCCGTGGCGTTAGGGTTGGTGATCTTGAATTGCGCGCCCATCAAGTCATCTACAAAATCGATTTCCGAACCGCCGAGAAATTGTAAAGAGACGGGGTCAATCGCCACCGTCGCACCCGAGCGCTGCAAGATGACATCGTCATCAGCGGCTGCTTCGATGAGATCAAATTTATACTGGAAGCCCGAACAGCCCCCACCTTCGACGCTGATTCGCAGCACCTTTGCGGTCGGCTCGCCTGAGACGATCTCGACGATGCGTTGGGCAGCGCTTTCGCTTAAAGCCACTGTGGGTGCGTCAACAGCGATTTGAGTTGTCATTACGCGGTCTCCTGGTGCCCGGACGGATACGTGTTGGCCAATTAACCAACACCCACCGGTTGCCGTAAGCATTGAATCATGAATAGGAACATAGGATCACGACAGGCGATGTCAAACCGGCCAGGGATAGGCAAAAAACCACACGGCGGCTGCGGGTAAAAGGCGGGTAGACCAAACAGTAGACCTAACAAGAGTGCGATTCATCGGCTAAGGGGCAATTTGGTGGAGCCTGACGCTAAAAGGTATGGTGAAGGTTTGAAGCCTGGCGAACGTGCGCCTGCACGTTATGCCGCCAGTGCCATTGCGAGCCGTGGGCGTTGCCATCCAGAACCTGAATGCCCGACACGAAGCCCGTTTCAGCGGGACCGCGACAGGGTGATCCACGCGACGCCGTTCCGGCGCCTCACCCACAAAACGCAAGTGTTCATATATCATGAGGGCGACCATTACCGAACGCGGCTGACCCACTCGCTGGAAGTGGCGCAGATTGCTCGCACGATCGCGCGCCAGCTACGCCTCGATGAGGATCTTGCCGAAGTTCTGGCGCTCGCCCATGACCTTGGCCATCCGCCGTTCGGGCATGCCGGCGAACGGGCGCTCGACGCGGCAATGTCAAAATTCGGCGGCTTTGATCATAATGCGCAAAGTCTCAGGATCGTGATCCGGTTGGAGCGCAAGTACCAGGGTTTCGATGGGCTCAATTTGACCTGGGAAACGCTTGAGGGATTAGCCAAACACAACGGCCCTGTCACAGATACCAATAGCGCTGTTGCCAAAGTGATGGCCGGACTAGCAGCATGGTCCGACCTTGAGCCTTACACTCATGCCTCCGGTGAGGCGCAGGCGGCGGCCTTTGCCGATGATATTGCCTACACCAACCACGACATTGACGACGCGTTGCGCGCAGAGCTTTTAGATTTCGAGGCTCTGGCTCAGATGCCATTGATCGGCCCAACTGTTGGTGAACTTGTGCGCGAGGGGGGTGGTAATGGCGTAGATGGGCGCCTCATCTACGAGACAACCAGGCGCAGCATCACCGCCATGATTGCCGACATAGTCACACAGGCGCGCAGTAACCTTGCCCGGCTGCAACCGGGATCGCCCGACGACATTCGCAAGGCAGGCCGACCGACCGTTGTGTTTTCAGATGACGTAGCGAAAAACCTCGGTGCGTTGAAAAAGGTCATGTTCGATCGTGTCTACCGGCACGAAAAGGTCATGCGGGTGATGCGCGATGCCGAAATCGTTGTGCAGGAGCTGTTTGAGCGCTGTTTCTCAAACCCTGGAGCCATGCCACACAATTGGCAGGCTGCGGCCGAAGGGCTGTCAGAGCGCCGCCGAGCGAGGCTCGTTGCAGATTACGTTGCCGGCATGACGGACCGTTACGCCCTTGCCGAGCACCGCCGCCTGTTTGACGTCACGCCGGAATTGCGATAGGCGCAGCACGACTTTTTTGTCCGAGATTTTACAGGAATAATGCGTGGGCGGCGGAAAGCCGTTCCCGCTGCCAGAACCGTTTGAGCGGCACAGGCGGCGGTTGCATTGCCAATGCCGTGACACAGCGCAAGGAATACGCACCATGAGTGCCTTCGAGCACGTCGAAAATCTGATTGCGAAAGCGCTGGGTTCTATGCAGGCAGATGGTACGTTGCCCGCCGGCATGGACCTGCCGACGGTTGAGGTTGAATTTCCCCGCGATCCCACGCACGGCGACCTTGCTTCCAACGCCGCAATGGTGCTTGCAAAACGCGCCCGCATGAAGCCGCGTGACATTGCCGAAAAACTCAAGGAGCGGCTTTCCAGTGAAGAAATCGTCGCCAAAATCGAGGTTGCCGGACCCGGCTTTTTGAACCTGACCTTCAAACCGGCGTTCTGGCAGGACGTGATCCGGCAAATCGAACGTGAAGGTGAGCATTACGGCCGGGCGAAGCCTGCCTCCAAGGGCAGGGTCAATGTAGAGTATGTCTCCGCCAACCCCACCGGGCCGATGCATGTCGGGCATTGCCGTGGGGCGGTGTTTGGAGATGCGCTCGCCAGTCTGCTTGAATTTGCCGGTCACGAAGTAACTCGCGAATATTACATCAATGATGCTGGATCGCAGGTTGACGTGCTCGCGCGTTCAGCCTTTCTGCGCTACCGCGAAGCGCTTGGCGAGGACATCGGCGAAATTCCTCAGGGCCTTTATCCCGGCGATTACCTGAAACCCGTCGGAGCGGCGTTGGCTGAGGAATTTGGCGGCAAGCTCAAGGATCGCGATGAGGCCGACTGGCTGCCGCTTGTCCGTGGCAAGGCTATTGCTGCCATGATGGCTATGATCAAGGATGATCTGGCGGCACTCAATATCCGCCACGATGTATTTTTCTCCGAGGCATCGCTGAAGGAGAACGGTCGTGACCGCGTTGCAGAAGCCATAGCAGCGTTGCAGGCAAAAGGACTGATCTATGAAGGTCAGTTGCCCAAGCCCAAGGGCCATGACGAAGACGATTGGGAGGAGCGCGAGCAGGTCCTCTTCAAGTCGACCGATTTTGGCGATGACGTAGACCGCGCGCTACAAAAGTCGGACGGCAGCTACACCTATTTCGCTGCTGATATTGCCTACCACTACGACAAGCTGGAGCGCGGTTTCAGAAATCTCGTCAACGTGTTCGGCGCCGACCACATCGGTTATATTCCCCGCATGAAGGCGGCCGTCGCTGCGTTGTCGGGCGGGGAGGCCGATCTCGATATCAAGGTTTGCCAACTGGTCAAGCTCTACAAGGGTGGCGAGCCCTTTAAGATGTCCAAACGCGCAGGCACCTTCGTAACTTTGCGAGACGTGGTCGACGAAGTCGGCAGCGATCCTGTTCGCTTCATGATGCTCTACCGCAAGAATGATGCGCCGCTCGATTTCGACTTTGCCAAGGTCACGGAACAGTCCAAGGACAACCCGGTATTCTATGTGCAATATGCACACGCGCGCGCAGCATCATTGTTCCGCAACGCGGAGGAGGTTTTCGCGGGCCTCACGCGCGACAGTGCCGAAGTGAGGGGGGCGGACCTTGCCAAACTCGATCACCCAGGCGAAATCGACCTTATGAAGCGGCTGGCGCAATTTCCACGGCTGATGGCCGGTGCCGCGGCGGCCCACGAACCTCATAGACTGGCTTTTTACCTCTATGACCTAGCCTCAACGCTCCATGGCCAGTGGTCCCGAGGCAATGATTCGCCACAATTACGCTTTATCCGACAGGATGATAGGGAAATGACTGCGGCACGTTTGGCCATCGTTGCTGCAACTCAACGGGTGATATCCTCAGGATTGGCTATTCTTGGCGTCGAGGCCCCCGACGCAATGCGTTAAACTCGCGATTCTGAGGTTTTACCCGCAAGGGCTGGGGATTTTTCATAATGGCACGCAAAACCGGACCTGCGCATTCCGCCCAGCGATGGCCTGAGCCGAACCAGGCACCGGACGGGCATCACAATCCACGGCCGCACCCCACGCAGGCCAATCCGGGCTATTCCAGGCATCTGGAGCCCACGCCGCGAGGGCAGAGCCACGCCTATGCGCCCGGGCAGGAGCAGCACTACCAGCACGCGCCGAATCAACAGGCGCCGGCGCGCCAGCAGGCGCCTTATCAGCCCGGCCAGCCCGCTCCGCTCTATCCGCCCGATAGTCACGCGGATTATGGTGATCTGCACGCACAACTCGATCCATTTGCGATGCAGCAGCCGGGCGCACCGGCTTATGTGCCTCCGCAAGCAGCTCCACACGCGCCGCAATTCGAACCGTATTATCCGCCTGAACCTGGCCAGCACGACCAGCAAGGTTGGGAACAATCGAACCAGTGGCAAACTGGTAATGAAGCGGCTGCGCCTGGCTATGATTACCAGCAGCAGATGCCGGGGAATCCCGATCCCGTCTACAGTCAATCGTGGGGGCATGCGGATCAAAACGACGGTTACGATGCCTACCAACCTCCCCACCATGCCGAGCCCCGGCTGCGCGGCGCCGATTATGATCCGGCCTTTTCTCAGCCCGGTTATGATCAAGGCTTTGGCCATCCACATGACCAGCAAGGCGGCCCGGCACCGGGTTGGGGGGGGCAGGATTATGCAGACGCCGCCTACCCTGGTGAACCATTCGATTACGGCCAGGCGCCGCGGGACGGGTTTGCAGATGCTCCCGCGCTTGCCGATTCCGGCCTAGCGCAAGGCTATGCGCCCGAACCCGGTTTTGGGCGTCCCGACAGTGGTACTGCGGGTCTACCGGACCAATACGAGCAGTACGACGATGACTATGACGCCGATGAAATGGCCTATGAGGACGAAGAGCCGCGTGGGCGGGGTCGGTTCATCAAGATCGCGGCTGTGCTGGCCATCGCAATTGGCGTTGGGAGCGGACTTGTTTATGGATACGGCCTCGTGTTCGGGCCTTCGAATACTGGTGATACGCCCGTCGTGCGGACCGCCGGCGCACCCTCCAAGATCAAGCCTGATGAGCCTGGCGGCAAGGAGTTTGCGCACAAGGATTCCAAAATTCTGGGGCGCTTGAGCGATGGCGGCAGCCAGCGCGGTGCAAGTGTCGAAGAGGCCAGCAGCGAATCGAGTGACAACACCGACAGCAATGGTACGCGCAAGGTTTCGACAATGGTGATCGGGCGCGATGGTTCGATTGTTTCGCAACCGGACACTGAACGCCCGCCTCCCGCGCGCCTGCCCGATTCGGTATCTCCCGTGCCCGGCATGACGATTGTTGACGGTTTCGGTGGGCGTAGCCCTCGGGTCAGTTCCGAGCAGCGTTCCTCAGCGGCGTCCATGATCAACAGCGGTCGTGCGCCCGCCCCGCCACCGGCCGCGGCTCCACAAGAAGTCCGTGAACCTCAACCAGAAGCGTCGAGACAGGTTTCCACGCCGGCAAAACCGATCATCATCTCGCGCACAGAACCTGAAGCTGCTCGCGAAGAGCCGCCGCCTGCGCCGGCAGCCGCTCCGGCCAGTAAGCCTCAGGCTGCCGCACCAAGAAAGGCGCCTTCATCCGCACCGGTAGCAGCTTCTACAGCCACCTCGGGTCTTGGCTACGTCGCCGTGCTGGCGTCCATTCCGGTTTCCGCCACAAGCAGGATGAACGCGCTGACGCGTTTTGCAGACCTGCAGCAGAAATATTCTTCGCAACTTGGCGGAAAAACACCGGAAGTTCAGCAGGCCAATCTTGGTTCGAGGGGGAGCTACCATCGGCTGATCGCGGGACCACCTGGTTCGCGCAGCCAGGCCAATCACTTATGCAGCGAGCTCAAGGCAGCCGGTTATCCAAGCTGCTGGATCAAATCCTATTGAGGATTGGGTGGAGCGGCGTGCCCTCATAACCGGTCTTGCCGGCCAGCAACTTAGCGATCAAGAACGCGAGTTCCTGGCGCATGTACGTCCTGCCGGTATCATCCTGTTTGCGCGCAATCTTGGCAACCACGACCAGATCAGGCGGCTTGTCGGCGACGCCCGCACTGCCATCGGCGCTAAGCAAACACTCGTGCTGATTGACCAGGAGGGGGGGCGGGTGCAACGACTGCGCCCACCTCTGGGGCGTGCGCTGCCGCCGGCCAGCGCCTTTGCCGCCTTGTTTGCCGATGATGCGGGTAAGGCCTGTAAAGCTGCCAATTCCATAGCGCGGCTCATGGCGCATGATCTAACGGCGCTTGGCATCAACACCGACTGTGCACCCGTTTGCGACTTGCCAGTCAAGGGCGCGCACGAAATCATCGGTGACCGTGCTTATGGCTGTGACGTGCAACAAGTTGTAGGACTGGCACGCAGCGTTGCCGACGGGTTGATGGCGGGCGGCGTGTTGCCGGTAATAAAGCACATACCAGGTCATGGGCGGGCTATGGCCGATAGTCACCTTTCGCTGCCAACGGTCGATACGCCGCTTGGAACACTCATTGAAACCGATTTCGCAACCTTCCGCGCTCTGTCCGGCCTTCCCGCGGCCATGACTGCGCACGTCGTTTTTTCCGATATTGATTCTGAAAGGCCAGCCAGTACGTCAACCAAGGTAACGGCAGAAATCATTCGCGGACAAATTGGTTTTGACGGTCTGTTGATGAGCGATGACCTTGGGATGAAAGCCCTGACAGGCCCCATGCGCGAGCGTGCGTGGGGTGTAATTGCGGCGGGTTCAGACATTGCGCTTCATTGCAATGGGGACCTTGGGGAGATGCAGGAGGCCGCAGAGGCCGTTCCTGTGCTGTCTGGTGAAGCATACCGGCGGTTCACTGAAGCGCTGGCAGTCACACGCCAGTGCGACCAATTTGACCTCGAAGGCGCCGAATTTGCCCTTGAGCAGGTTCTAACGCACTGGAAAGCCCATGAATCGGTCTAGACTTGTGAAGAGTAATCGCTTTTGACACCTGCTGCTGCTAGAGCATTTTCCGACGAAGTGGACACCGGTTCGTCGAAGAAAATGCGACCAAACAAGAAACTAGAGCGCCGATCCGATTCCATCGGATCGGAATGCGCTCTAGAGCATTTTCCGACGAAGTGGACACCGGTTCGTCGCAGAAAATGCGACGAGACAAGAAGCTAGAGCGCCAAACCAGTTCAATCGGATCGGAATAAGCTCTAGAATCACGACAGTTGGCATGGCCGCTTTATCGTGGCATTGGCGTTGAGTTCGCCTCTCAAGTTTGCATGTTTATTCTCCCTCGCGACAAGAACGGGAAGCCGAGCCCGCAATGGCAAGCGCAGCCGACAAGGATTCTGATACGTCCACTGGACCAGCGGACAATCGTGCGGATCGCACGGCAACCACGATTGAACAACGCGACACCTGGGAGGATGGCGCCGACGAGCGTGGCGCTGATGAACAGTTCATTGTCGATGTTGGTGGTTTTGAGGGTCCTCTCGATCTTCTACTTGCTTTGGCGCGAACGCAGAAAGTGGATATCGCGCGCGTATCCATTGTCGAACTCGTCGATCAATACCTGGCTTTTATCCGTGAAGTTCAGAAGTTGCGCCTTGAGATTGCGGCGGACTATCTGGTCATGGCGGCGTGGCTGGCATTCCTGAAATCACGATTGTTATTGCCACGCGACGAAGAGGTGGCTGAGGAACTCACAGCCGAGGAAGCCGCTCAACGGCTGGCATTCCGTCTCATGCGCCTTGATGCGATGCGACGGGCGGCGGCAGATTTGATGAACCGGAAGCGGCTAGGCAAGGATGTCTTTGCGCGTGGCTGGCATGAGCCGGTCGAAACATTCAAGGATACGCGCTATAGCGCCGAAATCGTCGACCTGCTGAAGGCCTACGCTGAGAGAAGACGGCGCGCGGCAAAAGTCGAACATGTTGTCAAACGGCGAACCGTCTGGTCGATCAAGGAGGCGCGCGGCCGTCTTGAGCGGTTGATTGGGGCGCGGCTGGGACATTGGGTGCAATTGGATCTTTTCCTGGTCGAATACCTGCCCAACCCGGAAGCGCAGCGCACTGTTCTGGCATCTGCATTCGGTGCCAGTCTCGAAATGGCGCGTGACGGGCTCGTTGAGCTGCGTCAGGATCAGGCCTTCGCACCGCTGTTTGTGCGGCGTCGTGGAACGACCCCGCATGGCAGGGATGTTGCCACCGCCGATGAGGAGACCTCAAAGTCGGGTTCTCTGGATGAGTGAGAAGCGGGCGCATCGCATGGAATTTTGCAGTTTTGATATTCCGCGTTTGAAAATCGCATGAAAGTGGTTGGGCGCGCTTAGGACACTGTCAGGCAAGCATGACGAACGACAAGACAGGTATGGGAAACAAGACGGGACCGCCCCGATTGACGTTGGTGCCAAAAAATCGCGACGAGAGTTTTTCTCGCCAGGAGCCAGCGTCCGATCCAGGTGCATCTTCGCGCGACGAACCCAGACATGCGGTGGGCACTACGGCTAGAGACGACCTGGACCATGCCGGTGCCGAGGATGCAGGGACCAGCAATCAGGATTTGGCAAGCGGCAGCCAGGCGCACGAGACACCTTCCTACGAACTGGGTGATCCGCTTTGCGCCGTTGATGCCCACGATCGAGGCGCCAAACTCAGGATTATTGAAGCAGTGCTGTTTGCCTCTCAGCGACCCATGTCGGCTGATGAACTGGCGCAAAGCCTGAGCGATGGAGACGATATTGCAGCTTTGCTTGCAGAACTGCAGGAAAGCTATGCGCCGCGCGGCATCAACTTGAGGCGGGTTGCAGGCAAGTGGGCATTTCGTACTGCTGAAGATCTCTCCTATCTCCTCCAGCATCATGCCTACGATGAGCGTCGCCTATCCAAAGCCGCCCTCGAAACGCTGTCCATCATTGCCTATCACCAGCCAGTGACGCGCGCCGAAATTGAGGACGTGCGCGGTGTCACGACGTCGAGTGGGACGATCGACATCCTGCTGGAGACGGGATGGATTCGGCCGCGTGGCAGACGTCGTGCGCCAGGGCGACCGGTAACCTACGGCACGACCGAAAGCTTTCTGGAACACTTCGCTCTGGATACAATCAAGGATTTGCCGGGGCTCGCGGAATTGAAGGGGGCAGGCCTGCTTGATGCAAACCTGCCACCGGGTTTCACCGTGCCAGAGCCGCAGGATATCGCGGCGCTGATGCCTGATGAGTTGCCGCTTGAAGATGATGAAGACGTCGATGATGCCCAAGGGGCCCTTGCGTTCGAAGATGCGCTTGAGCCTGAACATGCGGACGAATACGGATACGAATACGATGGCGAGGACACCGTTTCAGCGGCTGCGCCTGAGGCATCTGGCGGCGACAGGCGGGCCAAAGACGATGCAGGCGTTGACGACAGCGACGGGGCAAACCCTGATGCGGTTGCCTCTGATGACCCTGCAGCGCGCGATTAACCGGAAAAAGCAATATCAGGGTTCATCAGCATAGGCATTGAGCCCAAATAATTGCCCCTTGGGCACCATTTATGCGTGCCGGCCTTGCCCCATGCGGTGCCGCAAGCGATAACCCCTCTGGAAATGGCAGTGCGGCAATCCGATATGAAGGTCTAAATCCAAGCTGTCGGTGTTATCGCACCTATTGCTATTAGAGCATGTTCAGCCGAAGTGTACGCGGTTGGGCGTGTAGAACATGCTCAAAATAAAAGAAAATAGAGCGCGTTCGCGATTCCATGAAAAGTGAACGCGATCTAGCCTATTCCGTTGCTCGGGCCGCTTCGGTCAGGGATATTTTGGGATCGTTACGTATGGACTGGAGCGTTAAAGGCTTGCTTGGCCAACGCGGCGTGAATGCTGCTGAAACGCGTGCGAGCGGTTCTGTCGGCGGTCCTGTTTCGTCCGGCGGGTTGCGTGCTGCTGCAACTTTTGCTGCACGTCTGACATTTGAGAACGTCACCCGCCGCTACGATAATGCGAATGCACTTAGTGGTGTCGATCTTGATATTGCGCCGGGTGAGGTTGTCTGTCTGCTGGGTCCATCCGGTTGCGGCAAGACAACGCTGCTTCGTATCGCGTCGGGAATCGAGCGACCCACTTCAGGCCGTGTTCTAATAAACGACCGGGAGGTTGCCGGACCGGATCGCTTCGTTCCGCCTGAAGAACGTAGTGTTGGCCTGATGTTTCAGGACTTTGCTCTCTTTCCCCACCTCACAATCCTGCAGAACGTGGCCTTTGGATTGAAAGCCCTGCCAGCGGACGTTGCGCGCCGCGAGGCCATGAGCGTTTTGTCACGCGTCGGGTTGGAAAGCTATGCTTCTTCCTATCCGCATATCCTGTCTGGCGGCCAACAACAGCGCGTGGCGCTGGCCCGTGCCATCGTACCGCGGCCGTCAGTGGTTTTGATGGATGAACCATTCTCAGGGCTCGACGTGCAGTTGCGAGACAGTATGCAGGAAGAGACTCTATCGCTTTTGCGGGAGACGCGCGCCACCTGCATGATTGTTACCCATCATCCTGAAGAGGCGATGCGTATGAGTGATCGCATTGCTGTGATGCGCCGCGGCCGAATTGTTCAGCTCGGACGTGCGGAGGAGCTTTATCATCATCCTGCCGAGCTGTTCGTCGCTCGCATGTTCTCGGAGATCAATGAACTGGAAGTGACAGTCAAGAACGGTGGCATCGATATGCCGTTTGGCCACGTTGCCGCTGCGGGGATTGCAGATGGCGAACAGGCGATGATGTGCATTCGTGAGCGCGGTATTCGTCTGCATCCGGCGGGAAGATGCGGTCTCGCCGGACGGGTATTGCATGTCAAGTTTCTGGGTGACGTAGGGTTGGTCGAAATTGGCGTGCATGGTTTCGATGAACCATTACGGGCGCGCACAAGGGTGGCGGTGGGCGAAGTATGGAGCAAAGGCGCCGAAGTAGGCGTCGAGATCGATCCCGCCCGCATTCTAGTGTTTCCGAAGCAGGTCCACGAACACAAGTAGTTTCAAAGGGTTGCCGCAGCAACCTTGCGGTGCGGGCTTGCTTGCCGCACCTGGACCTTTCTGTAATAGTGCGGCCAGTCAATCCAACGGACGCCGCAGCGGCGAGGAGTTGAGCGTATGGGCGCGATGAGTATCTGGCACTGGATCATCTTGTTGTTGATCGTATTGGTGCTGTTCGGCAAAGGAAAAATCTCCGACGTGATGGGTGATGTCGCCAAGGGGATCAAGAGCTTCAAAAAGGGCATGGCGGACGATGAAGACGTCGCCGAGGAAACGCCGCCGCCCAAGACGATCGATCACAAGCCAACCGTAGAGGCTGCGAAGACGTCGTCTGAGCAAACCAAGACCGGCTGATCCTTGAGAGCCTCGATGTGTCGCGCAGTGCTTGTCTGGCAATGCGCGGTGTATGCACGCGCAAAAGAGTGTAAGTCGGGGCGGGCGTGGGTATGGCCGGACTGGCCGGCGCGCTGTTGCGTCAAAGCAAAGTAAACGTGGCATGTTCGATATCGGTTGGAGCGAGCTGATGGTTCTGGGCGTCATTGCCCTGATCTTCGTTGGCCCTAAGGAACTGCCGGGACTTTTGCGCACAATCGGCAAATACGCCGGTATTTTGAGACGGCAGGCCAATGAGTTTCGCGGCCATTTCGACCAGGTTCTCAAGGAAGCCGAACTCGACAAGCTCAAGGACGATCTCACAGGCTTGAAAAGTGAAGTCGAGGGGGTGGCGCGCGATGCCTACAGGTCCGCTGAGTCACAGGCAAACAAGGCAACCCAATCACTTGAAGCGGCCGCGTCCTCGACAAGTGCGAAATCGTCCAGCGGTTCTGGTCCTGATGCTTCCAACGCGGGAAGCTTCTTTGACGAGGACTTGTCCAGCGAAGAGGCCAAACCCGTTATGACGGCGCGTGAGCCCACCCAGCCCGATGCCGTCCAGACAACCTCAACGCCGGTTGAAAAGCCACCCGGTGATACGGGAACGCAGTCCGGAAGAAGCGAAACTGCGAAAAGCGGAGCCGCTGAATCGTGACTGACAAGCTGCCCACGCACACCCAATCCACCATCGACCAGGACGACGGGCAAAGCGACATTGATGCCTCAAAAGCCCCTTTGCTCGATCATTTGATCGAGCTGAGGCAGCGGCTTATCTACTCCGTTGCCGCGTTCTTCGTGATGTTTTTGTTGTGCTTCACGGTTTCCAAGCAGATCTACAACATCCTGATGTGGCCCTATGTCAGTGTTGTTGGCGTGGAGCATGCGCGGGCCATTTACACCCACCTTCTGGAAAAGTTCTTCGTGGACATCAAGGTGGCCATGTTTGGCGCTGCATTCCTTTCTTTTCCCGTCGTTGCCGTGCAGATCTACAAGTTCGTCGCGCCTGGGCTTTACAAAAATGAGCGGGCGGCGTTCAGGCCCTACCTGATCGCGACGCCGCTCTTGTTTGCGCTGGGTGCCGCGATTGTCTATTTCATCGCCATGCCGCTGCTCGTGCGTTTTTCGGTCGGCTTCCAGCAGGATGCGGCGGCCGGGCAGGCGGTGATCGAACTCCTGCCCAAGGTGAGTGAATACCTGTCGCTCATCATGACGTTGATCTTCGGGTTCGGGCTCTGCTTCCAATTGCCGGTCGTGTTGACGCTGTTGGCGCGCGCTGGTGTGGTCAACTCCGAAACGCTAATTGGCGCACGACGCTACGCCGTCGTCGGTATTTTCGCTGCCGCGGCCGTGCTGACGCCGCCCGATGCCATTTCCATGATCATCATGGGCACGCCGACGTGGTTGTTGTACGAGGTGTCGATTTTGGTTGTGAAGCGCGTCGAGAAGCAGGCACCCAAACCTGAGGCGGAATGATCAGTCGCCCGAGGTAAGAGGGCACCGCCCTGACGAACGCCTGATGTATTCTCATGCAGTGGGGCCGTGTGAAACGCGATGCATGGTCTGTAGATCGCACTCAGTGATAAATCCTCAGCATGCCTGTAGTACTTTTTGATCCCACGTCTGGACCGGGCCGGGCGCACGTCCTATAGGTCGGGCCAGATTTGCGTGCGCATCCTGCGCGCCAGCACCCGAACGAATAGGTGGGGCTTCCATGTTCGACATCAAATGGATCCGAGATAATGCCGAGACTTTTGACAAGGGATTGAAACGCCGGGGCATCGAGCCAGGCGGCGAAGTGAAGTTCTCAGCCGAACTTATCGAATTGGACGATGCGCGCCGTCGTCACCAGACCAGGCTGCAAGAGGCGCAGTCGCGTCGCAACGCGGCATCCAAGGAAATCGGCAAGGCGATGGGGGCCAAGGATACCGCGACGGCCGACAGGTTGAAGGCTGAGGTGAGCGAACTGAAGGAGTTCATCCAGGGTGGCGAAGACGAAGAGCGTCAGCTTGTGGGAGCACTGAACGAGGCGCTGTCGGTCATTCCCAACCTGCCACTCGACGAGGTTGTCGATGGTGCCGATGAAAACGACAACAAGGAAGTGCGGCGTTGGGGTGAGCCCAGGCCGTTTGACTTCGCGCCCAAGCAGCATTTCGAGCTGGGCGAAACGCTGGGCCTGATGGACTTTGAGAGCGCGGCCAAGACGTCTGGCGCGCGGTTTGTGTTCCTGAAGGGCGCGCTGTCGCGGCTGGAACGCGCGATAGCCAGCTTTATGATTGACCAGCACACGGGGCCAGCCGGCGAGGGGCATGGCGGTTATACCGAATACAATCCGCCGCTGCTCGTTAAGGATCACACGGCTTATGGCACCGGCAACCTGCCAAAATTCGCAGAGGATCTGTTCCACACAGACAACGGCTTCTGGCTCATCCCCACCGCGGAAGTCTCGCTCACCAACCTTGTGCGCGAGGAAATCATCGATGGCGAAACGCTGCCAAGGCGCATGACGGCATGGACGCCATGCTTCCGTTCAGAAGCAGGTGCAGCGGGCCGTGACACGCGCGGTATGATCCGCCAACACCAATTCTCGAAAGTGGAACTCGTCTCCATCGCCAGGCCGGAGGAGTCGATTGCCGAGCACGAGCGCATGACGGCCTGCGCGCAAGGCATTCTTGAAAAACTGGGTCTGCCCTACCGCACCATGATGCTGTGCACCGGCGATATGGGTTTTGCCAGCCAGAAAACCTACGACATCGAGGTGTGGCTGCCAGGGCAGGATGCCTATCGTGAGATCTCGTCGTGCTCGGTGTGCGGTGATTTCCAGGCGAGGCGCATGAACGCGCGCTATCGTGCCGGCGAGAAGGACGTGCGCTTTGTGCACACGTTGAATGGCTCGGGCCTGGCTGTCGGGCGCACGCTGGTGGCGATCATGGAAAACTATCAACAGGCCGATGGATCGATTGTCATTCCCGATGCATTGAAACCCTACATGAATGGCATCGAGAAAATCGAAAAGGTTTAATGCGAAGGCAGGTCCCTCTGCCCTTTGCAAGGGGTGATGGGGAGAGGGAGAAAAACATGCGTATCCTGGTTACCAATGATGACGGCATCAATGCGCCGGGGCTTCAGGTGGTCGCCGATATTGCACGCGCATTGTCGGACGATGTCTGGATCGTTGCGCCCGATACCAATCAATCCGGTGCATCGCATTCGTTGACGCTGCATGAGCCATTGCGCTGCCTTGAGGTCGACAAGCAGACCTACTCCGTCAAGGGCACGCCAACCGATTGCGTCATCATGGGCGTGCGCCACATCCTGTTGAATGCGCCGCCAGACCTCATCCTTTCGGGCGTCAACCGAGGCTCCAACATTGCCGAAGACGTCACTTATTCAGGTACCGTCGCTGGTGCCATGGAGGGCTCGCTGCTTGGTTTTCGCGCCATCGCATTCAGCCAGTCGATCGACTATGCACGCAATGAATCCATACATTGGAACACGGCCCGCGCTTATGGACCAGATATTGTGCGACGATTGCTGGATATGGATTGGAACCCATCAGTTCTTATGAACATCAACTTCCCGCCGGTTGCGCCTGACGATGTCAAAGGCATTATGGTGACAACGCAGGGCAAGCGCGACCAAAGCCTGCTGCATATCGACGAACGTTTCGACAACTGGAAGCAGCCCTACTATTGGTTCAACTTCGAGCGCCGCCGTTCCAACCCGGTTGAGGGCACGGATCTTTGGGCCATATATAATGCCCTGATATCGATCACGCCGCTGACTCCGAACCTGACGCACCTGCCGGCACTTGAGAAACTTGGCGGCGTCATGAACGGTTCTGCATCTGCAACCTGATTTATTTTCGCACGCGTTTATATTTTTTCGCGGGCTCAAAAAATTCTAGAGCGCTTTTTGGTTTGTCGCATTTTCTGCGACGAACCGGCATCGACTTCCTCGGAAAAAGCTCTAATTGCGTGCGAGCGACAAAAACAATTGCCATTGCCTGCTGCTCTGCGCCCTCATATCCGATGCCCAGGAAATGTCGCAAGTCGGCCCAATGTCACGCACATTCACGTCGTACACATTTATGTGTGGCAATCGCTCCTGCCGCGCCGATTTTCAATTTGCAAATTGCATTGCCGAAGCATCGTGCCGACGCATTGAAGAGACCGCGCATCGGCTCGAGCAAGGGAACATTCGGTGCAGGTCACGTGTGGTGCATGCAGCGCGATAGATCGTGCCGAACGACGTGGGACTCTTCTTTCCCGTTAAGGGTTGATTAACCGGTTAAGCGTTAATCAAAGGGGAGTAGAGGTGCGTATCATGATGTATTTTATGCGTTACAAGCGTGATTTGAACGGCGCGGCACAGCGGGGTGCTCTCGTTCCGACATTAACCCTGGCTCTGGCGCTGTCAGGATGCAGTGCCGAAGTGGGACGCTTCGACTATCCTTCATTCAACTTAAATGGCGGAACCGAAACCGGTGCTCTTCCCAAACCATCCGAGCCGATGGTTGGCAGCAGTGCACCATTAAGCGGATCGCCGGACAGTTATCGCGGCGAAAGCTACACGCCGGCACAAAGCTCCACGCGTTCCCAGGGCGTCCAGTCCTCGGCACTTCCACCGCCATCTTCGACGCTTTCTGACACGCCCTCCCGCTATAACCAGACCCGCGGGTATGAGACGCTTAACGCAGACGCAAGACCCGTCTACCAGCCGCCGCGTGCCCGCTACAACCCCGAGCCGCACCCTGCGCCATCCATCCAGCCTGCATCCTCGCATGGAGGAAACGTCACTGTTGAGCGTGGCGATACGCTTTACGGTATCGCTCGGCGCAACGGCGTAACAGTCAACGCGTTGATGCGGGCAAACGGTCTGACTTCAGCGAATATCCGTCCCGGCCAGAGTTTGCATCTGCCAGGTGGTTCAACCGATGTTGCAGCACCGTTGAACGCTGCGCCGTCACGCTCCAGAACCGCAGCGCGCATTCCTGAAACATCGCTAGCCGATAACCGCGATTGGCGCGGCACATATGAGGTACAGCCGGGCGACAGTCTGTATAAGATTGCGCGCTCACATGACATTCGCGTCGCCGACCTTCAACGTTCCAATGCAATTGAAAACCCGCGCCAGTTGAAACCGGGAATGGTTCTGCGTGTGCCGGGGTCTGAAAGCACGATTGCCGCCTCCAATGCCGCCTCCAATTATGAAGCGCGCACAGAGTCCGCACCGCCGCGTATGATCCAGTCGACGACGCAGCCGACCGTTATCAATCCGGGGCGTCGCGTTGCCGCCCTGAATGCCGGGAGCATGACGGATGCCGCCGTGCCCAGCCCTCACGAAACGGCCAAACCCGTTCGGACAGTTGCAATCACGCCTGGTAACGTAGCTGTCGGCAAGCTGCGTCGGCCGGCAAGCGGCAAGTTGATCTCAGGGTTCGGGCAACGCCCGGACGGTACCCACAACGACGGCATCAACATCGCAGCCCCGCAGGGTGCCGACATACACGCTGTTGCCGATGGGGAGGTGGTCTACGCCGGCTCCGAACTCAAAGGTTATGGCAACCTCATTTTGCTGCGTCACGACAACGGATGGGTCACGGCCTATGCCCATGCTGACCGGCTGTCTGTGCGGCGCGGAGAAAAGGTTCGGCGTGGCGATGTGATTGCAAAGGTTGGCAACACGGGCCAGGTGGACACGCCGCAACTGCATTTCGAACTTCGCCAAGGCTCAAAACCGGTCGATCCGCTGCCCTATCTGGACCGACTGTGAGCGCTGGCGAATGAAGCGGGGAAGACGCGCGTAAAACCGCGAGGGAAAGAGGGCAGATGAAAGGGCCGGCCGCAGGGGCTGGCCCTTTTTGTCGTCGGCGAATTTTTTTCAGGTTTCACTGCTCATTCAACGGCTGGCCCAGGCGGCCGGCCAAGTCTTGAATGTACTGCCAGGCAACTCTCCCGGAACGCCCACCTCGCGTCGTCGACCATTCAAGCGCATCGCGCCGCAACTCATCGGGATCAATCTTCAGCCCGAAATGTTTCACGTAGCCTGAAATCATGTCCAGGTACTGGTCCTGCGACCCATTGTGGAAGCCGAGCCAAAGTCCAAACCGATCCGATAGCGAAACCTTTTCCTCAACAGCTTCTGATGGATTGATCGCGGTCGATCGCTCGTTTTCCATCATGTCGCGCGGCATCAGGTGGCGCCGGTTCGAGGTGGCATAAAAGATAACGTTTTCCGGCCGCCCTTCGATGCCGCCCTCAAGCACGGCCTTGAGCGATTTGTAGGATGTGTCGTCGCGGTCGAAGGACAGGTCATCGCAAAACACGATGAACCTCTCTGTTCGGCCGCGAATGAGCGCAAGACACCGAGGCAGTGTGGCTATGTCCTCGCGGTGGATTTCAACGAGTTTCAAAGGCGCGCCGCCCCGTTGACGCATTTCGTCGGCAACAGCGCCATGGCTGGCCTTGACGAGCGAGGATTTGCCCATTCCGCGTGCGCCCCATAACAGGGCGTTGTTGGCAGGCAGTCCTTTGGCAAAACGCGTGGTGTTGTCGAGGAGCTGTCCAGCCGCGCGATCTATGCCCTTGAGGAGAGGCAAGGGTATGCGGTTGATCTTAGGCACAGGCTGGAAAATCCCCGGTTCAGGCTGCCAGACGAAACCGTCGGCTTGGGTAAAGTCCGGCTCTGGCGGAGATGGGGGCGCCAAGCGCTCCAGGGCATCGGCAATGCGGTCGAGCCGTTCTGACAACGGATGGTCTCTTGAAGCAGTTTCAGTCATTTGCTGTTGCATTTGGGGTTGATCCGAAAGACGTGACATTTTTTCAGCCCAATGCGCTGGAAAGCATGTCTCGCCGCGTTCTAGCCCCACTCCTATCCGTTTGACCAGCGTTTCTAAGGCTTTTTCGGGCGATCACCCAGTTGCATTAGGGCCACGCGGAACTATAGTCGCGCGCGAAACACCCATGTGCCAACCCGTCCGCCGTCTTGCGATGGCGGCTGCGGGCGTCTACATGCGCAGGAAAGAAACAAGGGAACCACGCATGAACTTCATAACCCCGGCCCTGGCCCAGGGCGCAGGCGCCCCTGGCGGCGATATGCTCACCAGCCTTGTCATTCCGATGCTGTTGATGATCGGTATCTTTTATTTTCTCATTATCCGTCCACAGCAGACGCGCGCCAAGCAGCATCGCGAAATGGTTGAGCGGGTTCGCCGCGGCGACACCGTGATTACATCGGGCGGGTTTGTCGGCCGGGTGACCAAGGTGAATGAGGGTTCTGACGATATCGAGGTGGAATTGTCCGATTCGCTTCGCATTCGCGTCGTCAAATCGACACTTATGGAAGTCCGTACCAAGGGTGAGCCGGTCAAGGACGCCGGCTGACACGTGCATTAAGATTTGATGGTGTCGTTGCCCGGCGCAAGTCAGGTGCATGGTCCATTGATGCCAGCGGGCCCGTCGGCTCCAATTGCGAACAGGCAAGGAAGGCCGTTCCTCCATGCTTCACTTCAGCAGAACCAAAATCATTGCAATCCTATTTGTTTGTCTGGCTGGTATTCTCACCACCTTGCCAAACCTGTTGCCCAAGGCGACGGTGGACACGTGGCCGGACTGGGTGCCGCATAAGCAGTTGAGCCTGGGTCTCGACCTGAAGGGTGGCGCCCATCTGCTGCTTGAGATGGACACCAAGGAGCTGCTGGACAAATGGCTTCGCTCTGTGCGCGAAGAATCGCGCGGGGCGCTGTTGAAAGCGGGGATCAAAAGCTCTGCGGGTGTACGCGATGGAGCCGTGCATCTCACATTGGCCAATCCCGCGGAGGCGGACAAGGCATTATCGGAACTCAAAAAGCTCATTACGCCGATCGGCAACGCGATTTTGGGCACCAGCGGCAACAACTACGAGGTTGATGCAGGAGCCTCTCCAGGCACGTTTATTGTCAAGCCGACCGAACAGGCTTACCGGGAACGATTGACCAATGCGGTGGGTGCGGCCGTCGAAGTTATTCGCCGGCGCATCGACTCGCTGGGTAACGTCGAAGCCAACATCGTGCGCCAGGGTGCCGATCGCGTCCTTGTCCAGGTTCCCGGCTTCGAGGACACAAAGGCGTTAAAGAGGCTAATCGGCCAGACCGCGTCGTTGTCGTTTCATGAAGTGCACCCGACAATTTCCGCAGAAGAGGCGTTGGCGACGCGCGTTCCTTATGGCTACGTCATCATTCGGGAAGACGAAGCCAATCGTGGCAGCCAGCTCATCAAGGAAAACGAGGTGGTCAGTGGTGAGGATCTTGTGGATGCCCAGCCCGGCTTCGACCAGCGCACCAATGAGCCGATCATTTCCTTCCGCTTCAATCAGGCGGGTGCGCGCAAGTTCGGCCGCTTCACGCAGAGCCATGTTGGCCAGCCATTCGCCATCGTACTCGACAACGGCAAGGATGAAAGTGGCAAACGCGACATTCGCGTGTTGTCAGCTCCGGTTATCAGGGAACCGATTCTAGGTGGTTCCGGGCAGATTTCAGGAAGTTTCACAGTTCAAACGGCCAACGAGTTGGCTGTTAAAATTCGCTCTGGCGCTCTGCCGACGTCACTCACAATCGTTGAGGAGAGAACGGTCGGTGCTTCGCTTGGTGAAGACTCAATTGAAGCAGGCGAGTGGGCCGCAGTCGTAGGCACAATGGCGGTAGCGTTTTTCATGTTGTTTGCTTACGGTTTGTTCGGCATTTTCTCGCTAATCGCTGTATTTTTGAACCTGGTGTTAATCGTCGGTGTGATGTCGACGTTGGGCTCTACACTTACGCTGCCGGGCATTGCCGGTCTTGTCTTGACGGTTGGTATGGCCGTTGACGCCAACGTGCTGATTTATGAGCGCATCCGTGAAGAACTGCGAAACGGAAAAACTTCGATCTCAGCGATAGAATCCGGGTTCAACCGCGCTTTTACGACAATTCTCGACTCCAACTTGACCACATTGATTGCGGGTCTTGTCATGTTCTGGCTTGGTGCTGGCCCGGTTCGCGGTTTTGCAGTCACGTTGTCGCTGGGTATTTTCGCTACTGTCTTCACAGCGTTCACGGTTACGCGCCTTCTTGTGTCATTGTGGATTGCGCGGCAAAAGTCGCGCAAAATTCCCGCGCCGCTCTGACGGCTCAAGTCGACCTCTCAAGCTAAAGGACCAAATCAATGTTCAAGGGCGTCGATTTCTGGCCGCACAACAAGCGCCTCCCGATCATGGACGTGCGCAAGTTTTTCATTGCCGGCTCCATGATTGCCGTTTTATTGGCAATCGGAATTATTGCGACGCGCGGGCTCAATTTCGGCATCGACTTTAAAGGTGGGTCGTTGTTTGAGGTTCGGCAGACATCGGGTAAAATCGACGTTGCCCAAATTAGAAAGACGCTGGGCGAATTGGGTTTGGGAGAAATTCAGATCCAGGCGCTCGACCTGCCCGGCGAAGCGTTGATCCGCGTTGAAACACAAAAGCCCGCCGAAGGGCAGAACGCAGAAAAAGCACAGCAGGCCGTTGAAGGCAAAGTGCGCAGCGCACTCGGTCCTGACTACGAATTTCGTCGAACGGAAATTGTCGGTCCTGCGGTCTCCGGCGAGTTGAAGGAGGCAGGCGTTATCGCCGTCCTGTTCGCGATTGCAGGTATCCTCGTCTACATCTGGTTCCGCTTTGAGTGGCAATTCGGTGTTGCCGCCATTCTGGCACTCGTCCACGACATCATCATCACGCTTGGGGTGTTCTCTCTGCTCAGGCTTGACTTTGGGTTGTCGGAAGTCGCGGCGCTGCTGACATTGGCTGGTTATTCGATCAACGACACCGTCGTCGTTTTTGATCGTATTCGCGAAAATTTGCGCCGCTACAAGAGAATGGCGCTACCTGAGTTGATGAATTTGTCGATCAACGAGACCTTGTCGCGCACGGTTTTGACCGCTACCACGACATTCCTAGCCGTTCTTGCTTTGTATGTTTTTGGCACCGAGGTCATTAAGGGCTTTTCGTTCGCAATGCTGTTTGGCATCCTCATCGGCACGTGGTCGTCAATCTTCGTGGCCTCGCCGTTTCTGTTGTGGATCGGTGTCAAACGAGATTGGTCTGGCGAAGGCGGCAGCGCGACAGGAGCAGCCGCCAAGGCGAAGGCGTGACCTTTGTACTTGGTTGGTTTGCTCTCGTGAGAAAGGCCGACTAGGTTGCCGATCGCCCGCCGTTCAGTTGGTCTTGTGTCATGACGACGTTTGAAGACGCCGCTGGAAGCTACCCTTATCAGGTTCCGATTGACGCCTATGGCAACGGTGGCTTCCGGTTCGCAGATATGAGCCATAAAGGCGCGCTTTTATGCCTGCCCAGCGGGATCAGGGCGTGGGGTGTTAAAGCGCCTGCCGATGCACTCACCAAGGATGACTTTGCGGCGATATTCAACGAAGCTGATTTTATAGACGTGGTGCTGTTTGGCACTGGCGGTGTTCACGCGCTGCCCTCGGCGCAGTTGCGTGCCGCATTCCAGGATGCTGGAATCGGGCTTGAGGCGATGACAACAGGATCGGCAGCGCGAACCTACAACATTCTGCTTGGGGAACGCCGCAAGGTTGCTGCCGCGCTATTGGTGGTTGCCTAACGCACCCGGACAGGAAATCAGTTCGTCGGCAGGATCGCATGTCGAGGCGGATGTAGCCAAATGGACGAAGCCGCACGCACAGTCGTAGTTGAAACCGCCCGCGCCCATGCGCGTGACTATTACCTGTCCGCGTTGCTTGCGCCTCGAAAAGTGCGTGACGATCTGTTGGTGCTCGCTGCGTTCGAGGGTGAGTTGCAGCGTATCCCAGAAAGTGTGAGCGAACCATTGCTGGTCGAAATACGGCTGCAATGGTGGCGCGACTGGATAGCGTCTTTCACGCCTGAAGCGCGCACGGGCAACCTGGTGGCGGACGCACTCGCAGATGTTGCCGTTCGTCGCGGACTTCACCGCGCTGATCTGCTGGCAAGTGTCGATGCACGCGTTCCTGACGAAGAATTGGAAACACAACTGCCCATTCCCGGGGCGCGCCGCCGGCTTGCATCTCTTGATGCTGCCGCCATGGCGCGCGCGGCTACCGTTCTTGGCGCGCGGCCTGATGCGCAACAGTCAGCGTCTATCGCGGTGGCTGGGCTGGCTTATTCGCTTGCCCGGCGCGCCGTAACAACGCGTTCGGGCCTGGGAAAAATGGACACGCCGAACAGCGGACTTGTGCTCAATTTAAAAAGTGAACTTCAGATGGCGCGGCGGAATCTGGGCGATCTGCAAGAACATTTAAGGCGTTGGCCCAAACCCCTGCGACTTGCCGTCCTACCCGTTGCCCTCGTTGAGCCCTATTTACGCGCTTGTGAAAAGGGCAGGGTTGATGGTGCTGCACCACCCATCCGCGCCGATGACGCCATGGTGCCCTTGATCCGAGTTTGGCGGCTGTGGCGGTTCGCATCGACTGGGCACTTGTAGGCAGCGTGGCAGTGCAATGGCGCATCGCGTGCACTCATTGATTCGTGATTGGCCAGCAGATTACGGGATTGCTCATGTGCGTAACGCTGAGCTGCAAATGAGGCCCGACCGGGACATTCGAGGCACGCGGAATTGGACCATCGTCACATTCTCGAAATTGGACGTCATCACTTCAGCAGTGTGTAGCGAGACTGGAACTTTATCTTGAGGGCAGGGCTGGTGGCTGGTTGGGCGCGCGGGAAGCGGCATATCATCCGTGGTATTGCGGCGGTAGTGGCATGTATGGCGGTGGTAACATCAGCGCATGCGCAGGGTAGCACACCCTACGCGCCGACCGGTCCAATCAAAGAAGCACCGCTGCCCGATCTTACCGTGCCGGAAAATGCGGCAGAGCCTGCACCTAGGAACAACCAGTTGCCTCCCGTCACGCCGTCCGCCCCGCACGGACAAGGTGACATTTCACCTGATGTCATTGGAACCGACGGCAAAGAACGTTCAGTTCCCATTGAAGGTGATGCGCTGCAACGGCTGATAGATGCGACACCAGACCAATCGCCTTCCAAACCCGCCGATGATGCGTCGGGCAAAAACTCAGATGCGAACCCTCAACCACAAAATAGAGTGCCCGGAACGGCCAACAATCCAGCCCCAGTCGACGCCCAGATGGCGCCGTCGCCGCCAGTTTATCGTGGCACACCACTGGCGCCAGAAATTTCCTGGCGGGTTGAGAACTCGTTTCGCTTTTTTGCCAATCCAGGCGCGACGGAAATGCACCGCAAAATCTATGAGGCATTGAGCAGCGCTGAAAAACGCACACCCGTCCTTTCGGTTGAGCGCAAGCTGGCAGCGCAATTTCCGCGCGGCTGGGCAGCCAAAATCGTAGATGACACATGCTGGAGCGCAGCGATTAATAAGCACCGCTGCAAGGAAGCTGCGGACTTTCTTGAGCCCCATAAGCACCGTGTGGTGGTCACGCTGCAGGGTGTTGCGGAGGCTTCCACGGTCGAATGCACATGGTCGACTGTGCCCAATGATTCAAAAGGCAAACTGGCGCCTGAGACATTCCTGCGCACGTGCAACGAGCCCTTTATTATCGAAGTGCCATATCCAGAAGGATCGGAAGTAACGGTCTCGGTGGGGGGCATAGAACTTCAGCGCGCGTCGATCCAGGTGCAGGATCTGCTAATTGTCGGAATGGGCGACAGCTTTGCTTCCGGCGAAGGCAACCCCGATGTTCCAGTCAAGTTTTCACGTGACCGCGATACAACCTATGGCGACGCCTCAAAAGAAGCTACGATTGACGGGTATCCCGCGCGAGCTGGTGCCTGGAAACAAATCGGTGACAAGGCTTTCATAAAGGGCAACGCGCAATGGCTCGATCAGGCGTGCCATCGTTCGCTTTATTCGCACCAGCTTCGCGCCGCTCTGCAACTGGCGATCGAAGATCCGCACCGGGCCGTTACCTATGTCGGGCTTGCATGTTCCGGGGCCGAAATTACCGCCGGCTTATTCCTGCGCTACAAAGGTAACGAATGGGTGCCAAACCCGCCGGACTTATCTCAGGTTTCGGCTGCCGCAGTGGCCCAGTGCGGTAAGAAGACTGCTGAAGCCCAGGATCTTCCAGAGGCCTATCATAACAAGGGCGCCGTGCCGGAATTGAAAGGCCTGGTGCTGAACAAGTGTCCTGTCGAAACGGCTCGCAAAATCGACCTTCTATTCTTGTCGATCGGCGGCAACGATATCGGTTTTTCGCGATTGCTGGCCAACGCCATTCTTGCCGACCAGTCAACGCTGCGAAAACTTGGTGGCTGGTTTGGCCAGGTTTATGGACTGGCACTTGCCGAAGGGCAGTTGGCAAATCTCAGCGAACGATACAAGGCATTGAACCGTGCCCTACACTACATCCTTCACATCCCCTGGAATGAAAGCAACCGCATCTTGTTGACCGGGTATCCCGGCTTGGCATTGCTAGGCGATGGGTCCCAGGTCTGCCCGGACGGTACCGCAGGCATGGAAGTGGTCAGCGATTTTCGATTGAGCGCAGCCAAGGCGCGCGAGGGCATATGGGTCTCCGACAAACTGCACCGGATCATGAAAAGCAGTGCACAGGAGCATGGCTGGACATTTGTCGAGCACCATCGCAAGGATTTTGTCGACCGCGGTATTTGCGCAGGGTTTACCGACAACGCTTTTTCGATCGCAGATGACCTGCGTCTGCCCCACAAGATCAATGGCCAATGGGCACCATACAACCCAGCGGACTATCCACCATACGCCAAGCGCCAGCGTTGGTTTCGCACCCCCAACGATGCCTTCATGACAGGTAATTTTCACGTGGCGCCCTCTATCCTTCAAAAGGCGCTGAAGCTTAATAGCCTTTCGTTCTTCCAGCTTATTCTTGCCGCGACCTATTCCGGTGCGTTTCACCCGACAGCGGAAGGTCAGGCGGCCATTGCAGATGCGCTGGTTGAGCAGGCGCGCTCGGTTCTGGAGCGGCACGGGCAAAACGTGCATTCGCAAAGCCAGCAGTCGGACAGGTAGATTTCGTCGCGATTTACGCCTCAACGACGTGTTGTGGCGATTTGCGCTCTTGGCCTGCTGAGAGAGTGCCGTGGCTTGCGTCGAGCCCCTTGCAATCCACTGCCGTCCGCGCCACGCTGTGCGCCGGTGAATTGCCTAGTGTGGCGTCGCGCCTTAGTTGATCGATGTTGCGGCACGCTGGGTATCAACTAAGGCGCGATAAACGCCACACTAAGCCAATGATTTTGCTAGTGGCCTTCATGTCGCGCCAAAATTGTATGCGGTTACGGCTATGTTTCAATTTCGGCGCGACAGGCCACTAGGGTGCGGGCCCATCGGGAAAAAAAGTCTGCAAATGCACTCGCATAGGGAGGATGCGCGATGGCGCAGGATATGGTTTTGACAGTCATCGCGCGCGACCGGCCGGGGCTTATTAAGGCGCTCTCTGAGACGATAAGCGCTCACTCCGGCAACTGGATCGATAGTTCCATGGCACGTCTTGGTGGCGAGTTCGCAGGCATTCTGCGCATCTCCGTACCCGACGAAAACGTCAATGGGCTTGAGGCAGATCTGGGCGGGCTCGGCGAGGCCGGGATATGGGTCACCATTCGCCGGGATGAGGCCTCACGAGACCATGCCCGTGCCAAGGGACGCCACATGCGCGTTGTTCTGACCGGTGTCGATCACCCCGGTATCGTACACGAAGTTTCTGCGGCGCTTGCAGGGCTGGACGTCAGTATTGACGAACTCAATTCACGCATTTTCGCAGGGTCGATGTCGGGTGAGGCGATGTTTGAGGCGAACGCCGATGTCGTGCTACCTGCGGGTCTTGAGGAGGCGCAGTTGCGCGAAACGTTGGAAGATCTTGCAAATGATCTTGTCGTTGAACTGCATATGGGGACCGGCAGCTCTGCCTGAATGCGCAGCTTTCGTTTGGTGAGTTTTGCTGCCCAAACTTGTCCTGAATGATGGACATCGAGGAACATTAATGAATATGGATGGCGGCACTGAAACCTTGCGCAGCGCGGGGTTGGCGATTGTTGCGACGGGTGTTGCAATAACGGGGCTTGTTCTGGGAAGCTCGTTTCTCATTCCGCTCGCGATCTCGATCCTGCTGTGGAATTTGCTTGAGGCACTCATCAAATTGTTCGAGCGGATAAGTATCGGCTCGGTGCACATTCCCCGTTCGGTCGCCATGGTGCTGGGCATCACCGTCGTCGTGATAACGCTTTATCTGGTTGTCTCGGTTCTCTTTGGACAAGCCGATGCGATTAAAGAGGCATGGCCACGTTACGTCAGCCGACTTGAAGGTATGATTGGTGAGCTTTCGCAATGGCTGGGCCCTGTCGCGTCCGGAAAGGTCAGCACTCTGCTGCAGGAAATTAACCTCGTACGACGTATCCCCACACTGCTTTTCTCCGCCCAGTCTTTCATGGTGAGCCTTGTGCTTGTGATTGCTTATGTGGGGTTTCTCCTGGGAGAGGAGCGCTACCTTGCGCCCAAGGTTGCGGCGATGTCGCAAAGCAAGGAACAGGCAGTGAAGACTGCACAGCTTCTCAACGACATTTCCGAAAGCATTCGCCGCTACATCTGGATGAAGACACTTGTCAGCCTATTAACTGGTAGCGTCTCCTACGCCATACTTCGTGCAATCGGTGTCGACTTCGCCGAGACGTGGGCCATGCTCATTTTCATATTGAATTTCATCCCCAACATAGGCTCGATCATGGCGGTTACATTTCCAGCCCTGATAGCGCTTGTGCAGTTCGACACGCTGACCCCGTTTTTTACTCTGGTGGTCGGACTGACCCTCCTTCAGTTCGTGGTCGGGAATGTCATTGAGCCGGTGTTGATGGGAAGCACGCTCAATATGAGCCCGTTCGCGATCATGCTCGGCCTTGCTTTCTGGGGCACGATATGGGGCATTGTCGGCATGTTTCTCAGTGTGCCGATCCTGGTCCTCGTGATGATTATTTGCGCGCATATACCAAGCTGGAGGTGGGTTGCTGTCCTCCTGTCGAAAGACGGCAAGATCATGGTGTGAGCGGGCGAGTTAGCGGGCGAGCGCGCGCGCCGCGGCTGTGGCGCTTGCCGCCACCGCGAGCGAGGTCAGCCTTTGAAAGTATCCACTATTCGGCTGCTTCTTTTTCTTGCACCGGCGGTGTCCAGCGCAGCACGGGCTGGCGCGCGGCCTGCGTTTCATCGAGCCGACGCCGCGGGGTGAAGCGCGGCGCTGCGGTGAAGCGTTGCTTTTGTCCATCGCGTGCCGCCTGCGCAAGATTGCGCAAGGTTGCGATGAAATTGTCCAGGCTTGCCAGGCTTTCGCTTTCGGTCGGCTCAATCAACATCGCGCCATGCACGACAAGCGGGAAATACATGGTCATCGGATGATAGCCTTCGTCGATCATCGCCTTGGCGAAGTCGAGCGTGGTGACGCCAGTGTCTTTCAGGAACTTGTCGTCAAACAGAACTTCATGCATGCACGGCTGATCGCCGAACGGCTGGCTCATCACGTCGCGCAACCCGGCGCGGACGTAGTTGGCTGCCAGGACCGCATCCTCACTCGCCTGTCGCATGCCATCGGCGCCATGGCTCAGCATGTAGGAAAGCGCGCGAACGAACATTCCCATCTGCCCATGAAACGCAGTCAAGCGGCCAAAAGGATCGGCGCCAAGAGATTCCGCCTCCGACAGCGTTTCGACAAGACGGGTGCGTCCGTTTTCGCTGGTTAAGAATGGAAGTGGTGCAAACTTGGCGAGCGCCTCAGAAAGCACGACTGGACCAGCTCCTGGTCCGCCGCCACCGTGCGGCGTTGAGAAGGTCTTGTGCAGGTTGATGTGCATGGCGTCGATGCCCAGGTCGCCTGGGCGCACCTTGCCGACGATGGCGTTGAAATTAGCGCCGTCGCAATAGAAATATGCGCCGGCTTCATGCACCGCGTCGGCAATATCGACCACTTCAGGTTCAAATAGGCCGCACGTGTTCGGGTTGGTCAGCATGATTGCGGCAACCTCAGGCCCGAGTGCATCCTTCACCGACTGGGCTGCGACCGTGCCATCGGCCCTGGCCTCGATGGTTCGCACAGAATAGCCGGCAAATGCCGCCGTGGCAGGGTTGGTGCCATGCGCGCTTTCGGGCACCAGCACAATGCGCCGGTCTGTATCGCCGGCGGCATCGTGTGCGGCCTTGACGGCCAGCATGCCCGCCAGTTCACCGTGTGCACCAGCCTTAGGACTCATGGCAATGGCCGGCATGCCGGTAAGCTCCATGAGATAGCCTGCGAGCATTTCGATAAGTGCGATGGCGCCTTTTACAGTCGATTGCGGCTGCAGCGGATGCACATCACCGAAGCCTGGCAAACGCGCCATCTTTTCATTCAGACGCGGGTTGTGCTTCATCGTGCACGATCCAAGCGGGTACAGGCCCGAATCGATCGCGTAGTTCATGCGCGACAGGCGCACGTAGTGGCGCACGGTTTCGGGTTCGGCAAGGCCCGGCAGGCCGATTGGATTTTGACGCGCCAGTCCGCCCAGCCGAGGTTCGACAGGCAGCGGGTCGGCAAGGTCAACGCCGGTCTTGTCACTGCGGCCTCTCTCGAAGATCAAGCCTTCTTCGTGTTGAAGTCCCTTGTGGCCAGAGAATGTCTCTTCGCCGCTGCTGCTCTCTGCATCGGTTTGGTTGGCCGCGAGCGTTGAAGGTGTGGTTGGTCGGCCTTGACGGTTCATGCTCATGCCAGCACCTCCTTGAGTGCGGCTACAAATTCGGACCGGTCCTCGTCTGAATTGAGTTCGGTCGATGCAACGATCACCAGATCTGCAAGCTCTTGTCGCTCAGGTTCGAGCCTTGACACGGGTACACCGCCCAACACGCCTTTCTCAGCCAGGGCTTCCACAACTTGATGTCCCGGTTTGCAAAGCCGTAGCGTGAACTCGTTGAAGAACGCGTCGTTCAGTACTTCCACACCTGGCACGCCGGACAGTGCGTCAGCCAGTGCCACAGCGTTGGCGTGATTGATGGCGGCGAGTTGGGTGAAGCCGCGTTCGCCCAGAAGCGTCAGGTGGATTGTGAAGGCGAGAGCGCACAGGCCGGAATTAGTGCAGATATTGGATGTCGCCTTCTCGCGGCGGATATGTTGCTCACGCGTGGACAGCGTCAGCACGAAACCGCGCTTGCCATCGGCGTCGACGGTCTCGCCACAAAGCCGGCCGGGCATCTGGCGGACATGCTTTTGACGGCATGCAAAAAGCCCCACGTAGGGACCGCCAAAGTTCAGACCATTGCCGATCGATTGACCTTCCGCGGCAACGATGTCGGCGCCCATCTCGCCTGGTGACTTCAGCGCACCCAGTGAAACGATTTCCGTCACTGCAACGACAAGGAGTGCGCCTTTGTCGTGAGCGGCCTTTGCGATGGCGCTGAGATCACGGACCGAGCCGAAGAAGTCGGGATATTGCACCACGACGCAAGAGGTCGCATCATCAATGGCGCTGATGATGTCCTCAGAGCCGGTTGCGTCGGGCGGCAGCGCGGTTACCAGATCGCCGCCATGGTGTGAAAGTGTGGTGATGACGTCGCGGTATTGGGGATGCAGCCCACCAGACACAAGCGCCTTTTTGCGTCGTGTGAGGCGATGCGCCATCAAAACGGCTTCGGCTGTCGCGGTCGAGCCGTCGTACATGGAGGCATTGGCCACATCCATGCCGGTGATCAGCGCGACCTGCGTCTGGAATTCAAACAACACCTGTAACGTGCCTTGAGCGATCTCGGGTTGATAGGGCGTGTAGCTGGTCAGGAATTCCGAGCGCTGTATGAGATGGTCAACGCTTGCAGGCACGTGATGGCGGTACGCACCTGCACCGCAGAAGAATGGTACGTCGCCGGCTGAAACGCTGGCTGACGATAGCCGTTTCAGTTGCTGCTCGACGGCCATTTCGCTTGCTGTATTGGGCACGTCCGGCAACTCATGCATGAGTTTATCGGCTGGCACGGCGGCAAACAGGTCGTCGATATTTGCTACACCTATGCGATCCAGCATGGTGCGGCGATCATTCGCTTCGAGTGGCAGATAGCGCATGGGCGTTCCTCAGGCCAAAGTCGGCGGCGGCGGTGCAAGGACGATATCGCTGCGCAACGAATTGGCAATGAAGCATTGGTCGTGCGCGCGGTGGTGCATATCGTCGACAGCGGCCTGATCGGGTTTTGTATCGCCTGAGAAGGCCACAAGCGGTCGCAGCGTGATGCGCTCCATAAAGGTCCTGCCACCGTCGTTCTTTCCGAGCACGCCGAACGCTTCATCGACATATGAGTCGACCCTGTATCCAGCCTTGGCGGCGAACGCGAGGAAGAACAGCATGTGACATGCCGAGAGCGATGCAATCAGCCCTTCCTCGGGATCGACCGCATCTGGTTTGGCCATCGGAGCGGGGATGAGTTTCGATGGCGGGCACGATCCTGGTACTTCGCAACCCTCATCAAAACGCCAGATGTGCGCGCGCGAATACTTTTTATCGAGAAAGTCCTGGTCGCCGCGCTGCCATACGATCGTTGCGTGGTGCTCTCCAGCCATTATCCGTTCTCCGCAACAAACTTGTCATATGCGGTGCGGTCCATGAGGCCGTCCGCAGCGCCTGCGTCGGCCAGTTTCACCTTTATGAACCAGGCTTTGCCTTCGGCATCTTCGTTGACGAGCGCCGGGTTCTCGACAATGTCGGCATTGACCTCGACCACCTCTCCTTCGAGCGGCGCAAAAACATCGCTTGCCGCCTTCACACTTTCGACGACCGCAACAGCTTCACCGGCAGCGACTTTGCGGCCGACTTCAGGCAGTTCGACAAAAACAATGTCTCCTAACTGTTCTTGCGCATGGACGGTAACGCCGATGGTGGCAACGCCGTCGTCAATGCGGATGTATTCGTGATCCTCGGTAAAGCGCTCCAGTGCCATATGCGAATTTCCTTTCTGGCTAGCCTTCGGCCATTCGGCCAACTGCGGGAGGCAGGGTATTAGCTACGTAGGATTGATGATGGGGTTGTGGCCTCAACTTCCTTTGCGATGAAAATTGTGAGGCACGAACGGTAGTGGCGCAATACGCGCTGGCATCGACTTGCCGCGTACGACGAGTTGAACCTCGGTGTCCACCGCTGCATGATCGGGTGGCACATAGCCCATGGCAATAGGGCCGTTGACCGAAGGGCCAAACCCTCCTGACGTCACGATACCGATTTTGTCGCCGGTGGATGACAGGACTTCGGTACCCTCGCGAGCGGGCGCGCGGCCTTGGGGAATAATTCCAACGCGTGTACGCTTTACGCCATCGGCCAATTCATTCTGAATGCGTTCGGCCCCCGGAAAGCCACCTTCGGTGCGTCTGCGTTTCTGGATCGACCACTGCAGGCCGGCTTCGATTGGCGAAATCGTTTCGTCTATGTCATGGCCATATAGGCAGAGCCCGGCTTCCAGGCGGAGTGAATCACGCGCACCAAGACCAATTGGAGCGACGCGCTCGTCATCTGCCAACTTGTCCCAGAGTTTTCCGACGTCTTCACCGAGCACAGAAATCTCATAGCCGTCCTCGCCAGTGTACCCTGAGCGGGAAACATGAGCTGAAATCCCATCGAGGTCGATCCGTCGCGCGCTCATGAAATCCATGCAGGCGACATCATTGGAAAGTTTTGCCAGAACATCTGCGGCCATTGGGCCTTGCAGCGCGAGCAGCGCATAGTGTCGATTGGGTACGAGCCGGAACGATTTCGTCTCGTCGGCACGGGCTGCGATGCGTTTGAAATCTATATGCTTGCGGGCTGCGTTGACGACGAGCACAAGAACACCCTTGCGCACATCATCGGCGCCACGCGTGACCATCAAGTCGTCGATTATACCGCCTTCATCGTTCAGCAATTGGGTGTAGCGCTGCTGTCCTGGCTCCAGCTCTTTCAGTGCGGCCGGTACGAATTGTTCCAGAAATTTGGCTACGGTTTCATGTTTCTTGTCTGCTGAAACCAGATACGCCTGCCCCATGTGGGAAACATCGAACAGCCCGGCCTTTTCCCGTGTCCAGAGGTGCTCTTTGAGAACACCAAGTGGATACTGCACGGGCATTTCATAGCCTGCGAAAGGCACCATCTTGGCACCGGCAGCCACGTGCCGGTCGTAAAGTGGCGTTCGCTTCAATTGCGCGGTGTCATTGTCGGTTGCGGTCGCGTCGGACATATCAGGCTCCGTGGGCTGCAGGACGGGACAAGGTATGACCCTGACCGGAAATCAGCCCCCTCTGTCGCGGAACCTGAGAGATTGGACCCATGCCGCATCTTGCAATGTGCGGCTTGGTGGCCTTGTCCCCTTGGGTGAGCCGGGCAGATATTACACAATCAACCACGGCTGCTTTCCAGAGTGTCGATAGGTGCGCGGTCCTTCTGCCTGAGAGTTTCCGGGGCGGTTGCTCCTTCGGCGCTCGACTTCAGTTTTTTGAAGCCCAGTCTCTCCCACGTACCAAGAATCTGACGGGTGAAGAATGCGGCGTGGCGCTGCCGCGGTCAATATCGACTGTAGAAGGCGGGGCAAACCGCCACGCCGCCTAACAATTGTGCATGGGCAAAGCTGGAAGAGGTGCCTTGGCCATCGTTGTGGTATGCCAGGGTTGGGATCGGCTCTCTGGTTCGCTTTTGCATAGAGCGTCGTGCGATATATCGGAACCAAGTCTTGGCTGGGGGGCGTTGGCTGTTTTGTTGGATGGGGTGACAGCTTCAGTTGAGCGCTGGGCGAACAACACGTTGGAGCGGTTGGCATTTTCTCCGCTTCTGGCTGTCATGGTTCTTGTTGTGTTGGTGTTGGCGCTCGACCTTTCCGGCAATCTGCTTCTTGCGCCGCTTGACCGCACGGAGGTCATCTATGCCCAGACGGCAAAGCAAATGCTTGAACCGGAGGGTGTGGGCGGTTGGACGGCTCCGGCGTTTCAGACCGAGCCCAAATTTGAAAAGCCACTTGCCGTTCTGTGGTTGCAAGCGGGCAGTGCATGGCTGACCGGCCAGGTTGACCAGATCCGCGGGTATCGCATCCCCTCGATGTTTGGAACCATACTGGCCGTGCTTATTGCGTTCTGGGGTGCGCGGTACCTGTTTAATGGTCGCGTTGCATTTGTTGGCGCGGCATTGCTTGCAACGATGCTGGTCATCACTGTGCAGGCTACCTTGGCCATGCCTGAAGCACTGATGCTTGCTTCAACCTGTGCTGCAATGTTTGCCATGGCGCGAGCGTATGTGGCCGGTGATGCAGATAAACCTGACAGTTCCAACGCGATCGTTTTCTGGCTGGCGCTAGGATTGGGTGTTGTCGTCAACGTCGCCACCGTACCGCTGATTGCAGCCCTTGCGGCGACCGGTCTGGTGTTGTGGGACAGGGGGCAGGCAGGTTGGCTGGCGCGGCTGGCATCTCTACCAGGGGTAGTGCTGTTTGTTGTGATTGCAGCGTTATGGCCGTTGGTACTTTGGCAGGCCGGGACACTCGATCAAGCCGTTTCCCAATGGCACGAAGAGGGGCTGCATCTGCTTCTTGGTCCGCAGGAAATGAAGTGGCGTGTGCTGCCCGGTTTGTTTGTTGTTTTCCTTCTTCTAGGGGCTTTTCCCGCTGGTCTTTTTCTTGGGCCGGCGCTGCTCACCGCGTGGCATGAGCGCATGATCCCCGCGGTTCGCGTACTTGTTGCCTGGCCCGTGCCCTATTTGCTGTTTCTGGAGCTTTTCACACGCAAAACGCCGCTTTACATGGTGCAGGCGATGCTGCCGCCGCTTGCAGTGCTGTTTGCGCTGTGGGTTACGGAGAGCGTCGCGACCAGAGATGAAAAACAGACCAATCGACGCCTCTGGTTTAGGCTTGGCACGCTCGGTTGGGTGCTTTTGGTGGCAGTGCTTGTTGCCGGATTGTGGGTGTTGCCCTTCCTGCTGAAGCAGACTGTATCGCCGCTTGCTGTTGCGCTTGGCGCGATTGCACTCACGTTTGCGGTGTTGTGTACGAAGGCGATGCTTGATGGACAACGCCTTGCCGCGGCGGCTCTGCTCGTTGGGATGGCCGTCGCCTTTAACAATCTGGCGATCCCGGTGACTTTTGCCGGTTTGAAGCCGGTGTGGGTGGCAACGCAACTGCGTGCGGTGGTCGAACCGTTGCAGCGATGCGCTCCAGGCAGAGTAACACTTGATGGTTTTAGTGAACCCAGCGGTGTTTTCGAGGTTGGGCCATCTGTTGCTTCCACACAAGTGACGCCGCGCCCGCCAGGGTTAATGGTTCTGAGTGCATCTCAGCAAAAAAAATTGGCGCCTCCGGCTTCGGGCTGGTCACCGGGCGCCGCGTGCGTGGCGGCCTATGATTTCATCCATGCCTGCTCGCATCGTTTCGAAATATGGGCATATGCGACACCCGCCGACCTTAGAGGCTGTCCGCTTCCCGCTCGCTACCGCTGCGAGAATGTTCCTGCCGGACCGATGCTGGGAAAAATGTGCAAGTAATCGCTTGTGCCAGACAAATGGCGTAACGTCGCTAGAGCGCCAAAATCCTGCATCAAAGGCAAAAGGCCCCGGACCGTTCTTTTGGTCCAGGGCCTTGGTGCTTGAAGGTTCTGGGCTATCGAGCCAGCGCCAGCGCCATTAAGACATGTGGGCCAGAACTGCGAGGAGCAGCAGCGCGACGATGTTGGTGATTTTGATCGCCGGGTTGACGGCCGGACCGGCGGTGTCTTTGTATGGATCGCCGACCGTATCACCCGTGACAGACGCCTTGTGCGCTTCAGTACCTTTAACGTGCTTTACCCCGTCCTTGTCGACGAAGCCGTCCTCGAAGCTTTTCTTGGCGTTGTCCCAGGCGCCGCCGCCCGAGGTCATCGAGATGGCGACGAACAAACCGGTCACGATCACGCCCAGCAGCATTGCGCCAACAGCCGAGAATGCAGCTCCTCTGCCGGCAATCGCGTCAACGACAAAGAACAGAACGATGGGCGAAAGCACCGGCAACAGGGACGGAACCACCATCTCCTTGATCGCCGCCTTGGTGAGAATATCGACGGCACGGGCATAGTTAGGCTTTGAGGTGCCCTTCATGATGCCGGCATCGGCCTTGAACTGGCGCCGAACTTCCTCGACGATCGATCCTGCGGCACGGCCGACAGCGGTCATTGCGATACCACCGAACAGGTAGGGAATGAGACCGCCCAGCAATAGGCCGACAACGACATAGGGGTTGTCGAGACCGAAGTTGACTTTAACGCCCTTGAAGAACTGGTAGACCGTGGAGCCGTCCTTGTTGGCCTCCGAAATGAAGTGCTGGAGGTCGTAGTTGTAGGCTGCAAACAACACCAGCGCGCCCAGGCCCGCCGAGCCAATGGCATAGCCCTTGGTGACGGCCTTGGTGGTATTGCCGACCGCGTCGAGCGCGTCCGTTGCCTGGCGTACTTCTTTCGGCAGGCCCGCCATTTCCGCAATGCCGCCGGCGTTATCAGTAACCGGGCCGAAGGCATCGAGAGCGACGATCATGCCGGCAAGGCCAAGCATTGTTGTGGTAGCGATGGCCGTACCGAACAGGCCGCCCAGGTTATAGGTCAGCACGATGCCGGCAACGATTGCCAACGTAGGCAGTGCCGTCGCTTCGAGCGAGATGGCCAGGCCCTGGATGACGTTGGTGCCGTGACCGGTGACGGAGGACTGCGAGATGGAGCGTACCGGTCGATAGCCGATGCCGGTGTAGTATTCCGTGATCCAGACAATCGCGCCCGTCAATGCGAGGCCGACAAGACCACACAGGAAGAGATTTTGCCCGGTAATGACAAAGTCGCCAACGCGACCGACTTCACCGAAACCGCCAAGCACATATTGCGTCGCCACCCACAGGCCGCCGATCGACAATACGGCCGAGGCGATGACGCCGCGGTAGAGCGCGCCCATGATCGACCCGTTGGAACCGAGCTTGACGAAAAAGGTGCCGATGATCGAGGTGACGATGCAGGCTGCACCGATCGCAAGCGGGTAAACCATCAGCGATTCAAGGTTGGACTGGGTGGCAAACAAGATCGCTGCAAGCACCATGGTCGCAACAACTGTCACTGCGTAGGTCTCAAACAGGTCGGCAGCCATACCGGCACAGTCACCGACATTGTCACCGACGTTGTCAGCAATCGTTGCCGGGTTGCGCGGATCGTCTTCTGGAATGCCAGCTTCGACTTTGCCAACCAGGTCACCGCCGACGTCTGCACCCTTTGTGAAGATACCGCCACCAAGACGGGCGAAGATCGAGATCAGCGACGCCCCGAAGCCGAGGGCGACGAGCGCATCTTTGACCGTGGTGTCGGATGGTGCGTAACCCAGCACCTGTGTCAACACGTAGTAGTAGACGGAAACGCCGAGCAACGCGAGGCCGGCGACCAGCATGCCGGTCACCGCGCCTGACTTGAAAGCAAGGTCAAGGCCCGCGGCAAGTGATTGCGTGGCGGCTTGTGCCGTGCGGACGTTGGCGCGAACGGAAACGTTCATTCCGATGTAGCCTGCAATGCCCGACAGGACCGCGCCGATCAAATATCCCACCGCAACAAGAGGCCCAAGCAGCAACCAGGCGGCGATGAACACGAAGACGCCGACGATGGCGATGGTCGTGTACTGGCGATTGAGGTAAGCCTGCGCGCCTTCGCGGACGGCTGCGGAAATTTCCTGCATGCGCTCGCTACCGCTGTCTGCGCTCATAACCGATTGAATCGTGTATGCCGCATATAGGATTGACAACGCACCGCAGGCGATGATCACCCAGAGTAATTCAGTCATTCGGACGTTCCCCTTTTAGCCCTGTATCAGATCACGGGCACTGTTCTTGCCGCCTTTGTTACACTGGGCAAATGCCTGGCGTCGACTAGCCTTGGGCCCCACCATCATTGTGAAATCAAAATATGCGGGCGGACCATGCCAAATGTGCCCCAGCGTTGCAACAACGGCACAGTCCCCTTTTGGTCGCAGGCCGGAGTATTCTTTTGTGCTGATAAAAGATCCCGTCCTAATCAATCCTGCCCACACACAAATAGACGCGGTCTAGCTTCTTGTTTGGTCGCATTTTCTTCGACGAACCGGTCTCCACTTCGTCGGAAAATGCTCTATGAATGCAAATAGCCCGCCTTTCTCACGAGGGCACGGCCGTCATCGCGCTGGCGCGAGATCGACCCGCAAGGAGGGAGACGGGCTAGTGTTCTGGATCGAACGTTTGATTCCCGGGCGAAGGTCGTCAAACGATCGTGAATCCAGAACACAAACAATGAGAATGCTAGGGTTCCGGGCTGACGCGTCGGGGCCCGACAGGGAACCAAGCGTCAGAGTCGGAACACTAGGTGATCTAAAAAGCTGAGGGCACATCATTGCAGACCATAAAAAATGCACTGGCCGGGCCGGATAGCCCATTCGTGGACGAACTGGCTAAGGCGTTTGGAACCGATGCCAGTTCTACACAGGCTGCTGTCCGCTCGGTCGTTGAACAGATATCGCAGCGCATGGAACGGCTCACCTTGTCGCGGGGAGGGTTGGCTGAACTGGTACGCGCAGTCGGCGATAGCCACCATGAGACTTATCTGAGCGACCCGCGTCTGATCCGAAGTAAAGGCATGGAGACGGACGGTAAAGCAATTCTTGATCATGTGTTCTGGACCAAGGATCGCAGCCGTGGGGTGGCAGCTCAGGCTGCAAAAGCGTCAGGTCTTCCAGCCAGTTCAATAGAAGACATGCTGCCGTCGATCGCCGCATTGGCCATGGGCGAACTGACGCGCGCCGCCGCCGGACCCTTCGATGACATTCTGCGCCGGATACCCGGGCTGGATGAAACGCTCAAACGCATGCAGGATGGCTCAGGGCGACAAACATCCAACGCCAGACCGCCTGAACACGGCAACTCAGGTAACTACAACCGGGAACGCCCGTTACCCGAACAGCAACCGCTACCAATTCCAGGCGAAAATATTCCCTCACCCGACCGGGGCGGCTCTCGCTTTGATGATCTGTCCGATATCCTGAGGCGCGGCGGCTTCAAAATTCCCGGTGGACGGGGCGGTAGCCAGACTGAACTTCCCGACAATTTACCGGGCAACCCCAGTGCCGGAGGCGGTGCTCTTTACGACATTTTCCGTGCCGTGCTTGGCGCACTGCTGGGCTTCAAGAGCAGCGGCATAATGGGTTGGTTGCTGAGGTTGATTGTTTACAGGTGGGGCTGGGGATTCATACAGCGCATTTTGAGCCGGATACTGCTCGGGCGGTAAACACGCACTACCAATTAAGCCTCATCAATTGCCACAATACGTCCCAAACAAATTGATCGGCGCTGACTGAGCGCCGATCTTCCAAAGTCGCTGCGTATTTACTGGCAAACCAACACAGCAGGAATGCACTGTTGTTTTTTTATTTTCTGCGACGCATGCGTTTGCACGCCCGCGCTTCGACGTCACAAGCCCAACCGCTCGTTGCCTGCGAACATTTGACGGACTTTGAGCTGGCCAATTTGAAATAAGCCCAGTCGGAACCGTATTCCATCGCAGTAAAGCCCTGCCATGACGCGATCGCTTCGCGCATTGCCGTTTTTTTGTTGGACTGACCGGTGCTGCTTCCGGCGTGGAAATGGTCGGTCAGGCAAAGCCGTTTGCCACGCTCCGGGCGTACATCATGAAGCGCTGTCGCAAGACCGGTATCATCGGCCAAGGCCAAGCTTGAGGGCATGCCCAAAGAGATCAAAATACCAAACAACGCTACAGTTGAGAATTTATGTTTCATGGTAGCAGGCCTTCTACGATCCATTGAATGTGTCGCATCGAAACCTGCATGATTCAGTCGAAACGGGCGACCATTTACATCAATCCTGAGGTAAAAAACGTCTCCGTCGCTGCAATCTGGCCACAATGGCTAGAGTATCCGACGAAGTGGCCACCGGTTCGTCGTAGAAAATGCGACCAAACAAGAAGCTAGAGCGCTGATCCGATTCCATCGGATCGGCGCTCTAGTTGTGGTGTTATCAAAATAGCGGAGGCATCTCGTAACGTGTTCCAGCGACGGATAGGCCACTCAGCGCGGCGGTGCCATCCTCGCCAACAGCAACATGAGCTATTACTGATTTTGTGCGAACTTCCTTTTCGATGGCCCGGCCCCTGCCTTCAGGAACAAAGAACTTTTCAATACCGTAACGCACCCGGAATGTTGTGTTCGGGGCGGTTGTTTGGGCATTGGCGGCATACTGCACATACGCTGCCAGCGTGACACCGTCTGCTGATTGCAATGTTCGTGCGTCTGCCTGTTGCAGCGTCCGGCTCGCAGCAACGGGTTTCCATTCGTCACCGTCCCGCACGAGGCGCACGTAGATCTTCTCACTGCGGCCAAGGTCACCGGAAATGAACGAACGCGGGATAGTGGAGATGTCGTAGCCCAGCGTTACGTAATCGCCACGGAACAAATCGCGAGGATCGACAGGCCGGACATGCAGGTCGATTTTTTGTCCTGAACTCAGCAAGGCCTCGCGATCTGCGACCATGAAGATCAAAACGCCTGCTTGTGCCAGAGCGACGACCGCAATCAGTGCGGTGCGCCAGTTTGCAAGACGTTTTGCAATCCGGTTGGCAAACGTGTTCAGGGCTGCGGAGGTGTCAACAGCGGCCTGGGTGGGTTGGGTGCGGTTTGGCTGCGCGTTCATGACGGATCCCCAAAAGCCTTGCTGCCTTCCGCCCGGTGTAAGCGCCAAGCGACCGCAGACAGCGCAATTACAATCAATCCTGCGACGAGGAAAAACACGGAAGAGCCCAGCAGGGACCCAACCGTCCGCACATAAAGAGTGAAGATTTGTGCCGAAAAACCCGCATAACCGAGCCACACCGCACCCTTGATACCCAGATGTAGGCCTTGGTGAATTGCGCCCACCAGCAGAGCCAGCGTGAGCGCACCAAACACGGCTAGTTGGTCCGTCCCTGTACGATCCAGAAACTGTATCGCCCAAAGGCCGGCGAAAGCTGCGATCATGCCGTACCCAAGCGTCACCCCGGCCCCTTCGATCAACAGCTCATTGGATTGCTCACGGTGCCGCTGCAGGTAAATAACGCTCAGCGATACCACCGCAACCAGAAGTCCTGCCGCGACCAAAATCCAGCGACCTTGAACGCCCTGGATAATGAAAGCGACCCACGCCAACCAATAGGTAAGCAACGCTGCAACGAGATGCAGCCCAGGCCACCAGCGGTTGAAAGCGAAGGCGATGCCGAGCGCGCCTGCAACAGGTAGGAGTTGCCAGTGCGGACTGGATGAAAGTGCCATTTCCCAGCCGCTCCACAACCCGAATAACAACGTTGCTGCGGCGAGTGCCGGGTTGGAACGAAGCAAAACGCCGGCGCCTAATGCACCCATGCCCCAAACGAAAACCGCATCCGGGGGGTGCCCTTCAATGTGGTACATCTGTGCGATCAGCATGATGCCGGCACCAAAAACGGCCACACCCAACAGAACGGCGGCGTGGGCGAATGCGTCCATGCCCTGCGAAAAGAGTGCCGCAGCGGTGACGTAGGCTCCGCCCAAGCCAGCGAAAATAATCAAAAGCCGCACCAGGCGCGGTATGTCCTGCCAGTTGGCCGCAACGAAGCTCATCGCGGCAAAACCCAGCAGGACAACGCCCAGAATGCCCAGAACCGCAGGCAATCCCGGGCCGGTACGGCGGTCGAGCAACGCTTGCTGGATGTGCACTTCACCCTCGGGTGTAACCCAGCCCGCTGCTCGCCAGGCGGAGACATCTTTCGCAAGCCTGCGCCGTGAGATCCACATGCGGTTACAACGCTCCAAAACAACAGTTACGACAAAACTGAACGTCGTTTTATTTATATTGATCGATGTTCAATGTCAAGATGTCAGTCATCGTTTCTTTTTTCGGTTTGCCGACAAGTTCTGGTCTGCCCGCAAGCACTCACCCAATTTGACCCGACGCTTCGTTCATACAAACGATGATGCGCCATCTGTATGGCTGGAGCGCCGGAAAGTTAGCCGTTCTGTTCCAGGGAAAGGTCGATTGGCCAAGGTTCAGGCAATGAAACGTGCAAACAATATGGCTGGCCGGCGCAGCGATGCCGCGCAAATCGGGTGGTTGGAAATTGCAGCGTTGTTGTCCGTCTAGAGCGCTTTTCGATCCGATGGAATTGGATCGGCGCTCTAGTTTCTTGTTTGGCGGCATTTTCTTCGACGAACCGGCGTCCACTTCGTCGGAAAATACTCTAGTGGCCTGTCGCACCAAAATTGAAACATAGCCGCCGCCGCTGCGATTTTGGCGCGATATGAAAGCCACTAGCAAAATCAATGGCTTGGTGTGGCGTTCAACGCGCCTTAGTTGACTCCGCGTGGGCCGCAACGTCGGTCAACTAAGGCGCGACGCCACACTAGCGCGTCGAAGCAGGCAGACTAGCCAAGTCAGATATGTACCATTTATCGGTTTCGACCACGGCCGGGTTTTCGCCGTTGGCATAGATCCAACTATCGACCGCGTATTTCTTGCCGCCGTTGTTTTCTAGCAGGACTGCGGTCCAGTGCGTCCAACCTGAAACGCCTCGCCAAAGTTCGTCCTTGGCGAACGGGGTGCCAACCGTGTGATGCTTCAAAAGCCCGTTATTATTCAACACCAGCAAATAGGCCGTGGTATTTGTTGCCTCGTCGACGCAGTCTTGCTGGGTAGGATCGCCCGATGCAGCAAAGTCCATGCCGGCGCGATCCTTATCGGTGCCTATTGCCTTGCCGACACGGTTTTCCATCCAGCCGATCGCATAGGCCACCGCGCGGCGTTCTTCTGCAGCGCTATCGTCTTTGGCCGTCGTCTTCATGATTTTTTTAATTTCGGCGATGTCTGCTTCCGTGAAACGGAACTTGGTCTGTTTCTTACATCCATATGCACTGCAAACATGCACCACGTCGCCCCTGGGACGGGTTACCTCGAAGTCGTCGAAATGGCCCAACGTCGGCCCATGGCGCTCGTGCGTACAGCCCGTTAGCGCAAACGCGGCGTAGATCGTTATGGCGGTCATTAGGTAACGTTGCGCAGACATCAGGCCTCGCCAAGGTGTTCAGCAGGTCGGCACGCTAACAGAAAGCGGCTGCGGGCTAAAGCAATAGCGCTTCGCAAATTTGCGTTGCGTTTCGAACGCGGATAACAGGCAACACTCGTGACCCTGGGTCACGCCCAAGTCGAACCCATTATTCGCGTAACACCAGAATGATTCGCCACCAAATCCTTGCGTTGTGACGGTCCCCGCAATCCAATACTGTGTGGACACAACTATAAGCGGGCGAAACACGTCAGGTTTAATGGCTGATGAGCATAACCAACGGCAACCACAAAGAATTTCAACCTGTCCATATCGTAGGCGGTGGGCTTGCGGGTTCGGAAGCAGCCTGGCAACTGGCCAGGGCGGGCATTCCCGCCATCGTGCACGAAATGCGGCCGGTTCGCGGCACTGATGCTCATAAAACGGATGGTTTGGCGGAACTGGTATGTTCCAATTCGTTTCGATCAGACGATTGGGCGGGCAATGCGGTGGGTTTGTTGCATGAAGAGATGCGCCGCTGTGATTCGCTGATTATGGCGGCTGCGGATCGCCATAAACTTCCCGCAGGAGGTGCGTTGGCAGTCGACCGGGATGGTTTCTCTGCCGCGGTTTCGCATCAGTTGGCGTCGCATCCGTTGGTGACGATCGCACGTGAAGAGATCGCTGGCCTGCCAGCTTCGGAATGGTCAAGCGTTATCATCGCAACCGGCCCTCTCACATCGCCGGCGCTTACCGCCGCGATCCTCAAGTTGACTGGTGAAGATAGTCTGGCGTTTTTCGATGCCATCGCGCCTATCGTGCATTTTGACAGCATTGATTTGGACACCGCCTGGAAACAGTCGCGCTATGACAAGGCAGGTCCTGGAGGTACAGGTGCGGACTATCTGAATTGTCCAATGGACAAGGACCAGTACGAAGCCTTTATCGATGCGCTGATCGCGGGCGATAAGACCGAGTTCAAGGAGTGGGAAGCAAGCACGCCCTATTTCGACGGGTGTCTGCCAATTGAAGTGATGGCTGAACGCGGCCGCGAGACCCTTCGCTTCGGGCCGATGAAGCCTGTCGGTCTTTCAGATCCACGCAGCGGCGGGCAACGGCCCTATGCGGTCGTGCAACTGAGGCAGGACAACGCGCTGGGCACGCTTTGGAATATGGTGGGTTTCCAGACCAAGCTGAAATACGCCGAACAAACGCGCATCTTCCGCATGATACCTGGTCTGGGCGAAGCCCAGTTTGCACGGCTTGGCGGGCTTCACCGGAATACGTTCCTGAACTCGCCCGTGGTGCTCGACGGGTTGCTGCGATTGAAGGCCGATCCGCGTTTGCGGTTTGCCGGTCAGATCACTGGCGTTGAAGGCTACGTGGAAAGTGCGGCGATGGGGCTGGTGACGGGGCGTCTGGCGGCAGCCGAGCGGCTTGGACGCGATCCCGTGATACCTCCTGCGACGACGGCCCTTGGCGCGCTGGTCAACCATATTACCGGCGGTCATCTCGTGCATGATTTTTCAGGCGAGGGCGAGGAGGAGGAGCGCACGAACCAGACAAATCAGGTTGCGCCATCCTCCAGGCGCCGATCGTTTCAGCCGATGAACATCAACTATGGGCTGTTGCCGCCGGGGGAAGCGCCAAAGGTTGATGCCGATGGAAAACGGCTGAAGGGCAAAGCCAAAGCTTTTGCAAAAAAGCGTGCTGCCTCCGAGCGTGCTTTGCGCGACCTGGCATCATGGCTGGAAGCGGCGGATGTGCGAGCCGCAGCGGAGTAAGTTGGTTGCCGCAGTCAGCCACGTGTTACTACGGACAAATCGTCCGACGTGACTTAGAGCACATTCCGATCCAATGGAATCGGATCGGCGCTCCAAACTTGGCGCGAGTGGCGCGTCCCTCTATTGCAAATGTGACGCCATGGTTTTGGCGTTGTGGAGCGCAGATTGCATTTCCGCATCCAAAACGTCCAAATCGATGGGTTTGGGCACAACCACGATGTCCTGGAACTCGCCCCCGCTTTGCTCCGCCGACAAATACCCACTGATGAACACAATGGCCATGTCGCCAATAGATTTCCGGACATGGTGGGCAAGTTGCAAGCCTGTTTCACCGTGCTGGAGATTGATGTCTGAAATGATGAGATTTATTTCTGGCCGCTTTTTGAGAATGTCGACGGCGTCGGTAACGTTCGTTGCGGTCCAGGTGCTGTAACCGATCAGGCTCAATTGCTGGTCGAGCACGTCGAGCAGGTCGGGTTGATCGTCGACAATCAGAACCTCGGCATCAATTCGACTTGTCAGGGCCGCTGAATTGCGTGAAGGCGTTTCGCAGATGTTTGCATCGCGCGAATACACAGGCAGGTGCATCGTCACAGTCGTGCCGCGGCTCTCCTTTGACACGATTGACAGATCGCCGCCGGAATTCTTCAAGAGCTGGTAGGCAGACCACAGCCCCAATCCGCGCGGTCGCGCCGAATGATGCTTCTTGGTGGAGTAGAATGGATCAAACGAGCGCCGAAGCGCTTCAGCGCTCATGCCGCAGCCATTGTCTGTGATTTCGATGCAAATGAACTGGCCGTCCATGAGCCGCCCGTCGCGTGCTTGTAGTTGCGGGTTGGAGACGGTTCGGCATTTCAGAGTGATCACGCCTTCGTTTGATCCATCGAGAGCCTCGCGCGCATTTATCAGAAGGTTGAGAACGGCATTATCGAATTGCCCGCGGTTCATGCGCACGAGCCTTGTTGGGCCGTCGCCAAGATCGAATTCAACCTTGACTGACGTGAGAGCATTGGAAAGGAACAGTTCGACACATGCCTTAAGCGATTGACGCGGGTCGAAGAGCTCCTCTTCTTCCGATTCACCTTTGGAGAGGAGGCTCAGGCGGTTAATGAGGCCGGCTGCGCTTTCGACTGCTCTGCGCATTGCTTCAAGCCGAGAGTTCAGCGATTTGGGGGAGACTTCCAGAAGGTCTATGCTACCGCGAATGATAGCCAGAACATTGTTTACGTCATGGGCTATGAAGCCGGTCAAAACGCCGATCGAATCCAATTTCTCAGTTCGCGCAATGCGTGCTTGTGCTTCGGCAAGCTCACTCACGTCGATCATTATGCCAATCATGTAGCGTGATCCTGTTCGCGGTTCACGAAGGGATTCCACGCGTTCGCGGATGATGCGTTCTTCGCCGTTTTTTTCCTCGACGACGCGCATGAATTCTCGCGCTCCAGCCTCGCTTTGCAGCTTGAGATACCCAGACATGATATCCGCATCGGGCGCATGGCTCATCAGCAACCGTGGAGTTCCGATTGTTGCCAGGTCTTTGAGCGTCTTGGGGAGTTGGCCAATCGGCATTCCCAAGATGTGCGCTAGGCCTTCCGAACCGGTGATTTGCCCGTCCTTGTCGGCGATCCAATATCCAAATTTCGCTACGCGTTGGGCGGCCTGCGATTCCAGTTCGTTGCGCTCAAGCGCGATGTTTTGTTCCTTGAGTGCCTGGCCGGTGTCGGCCAGCGCCTTGTTGGTACGCTGCAATTGTAAAATTGCAGGCCGTAGTGCGCGGAACCACACCGCCAGAATGCCAAGCAGAACCGCCGAACCAATTCCGACGAGAAGCGCGAGCAATGGTTCGCTGCTGCGGTTGGAAAGTTCATCTATGAGCTTGATACGATACCGAAACTCCGTCAGAGCGTCTCCATATGAGATCGCTGCCGATAGGTTCGGGTCAACCGAATCCAGAACGGACGGCACGTCCTGCGGTTTTGCCGCAACAATTATTTTGGCGAGCGAAAATACCTTTCTAATGTCGGCATCGTTGCGCAGGAAAGCAATGTCTGCTTTTGAAAGCGAGGTCATCATACGCGTGAGAGGCTGGTTGAGGCCATCCAGCATCTGCTGCGCATTTTGCGACGAGACTTCTCCGGATTTGATCGCCTCTCCGATACGCGCCGTTATGAACTCCGTAATGGGCTCATTGGACCAACCCTTTGCATTGCTATCGAAAAGATAGCGAATGTATCGGATCACTTCGAACCCTTCGGCATGGTAGCTGTGAAGGGTGTTGCCGAACTCCTGGAGCTTTACGCGCGAATTGATCAGAAAGGCTGATGCAGACACCCCCATGATGACAATCATGGCAATTGCAATCAGCTCTCGCCGGCCCGGCGGAGCAGTAGAACTGGGTGCAGCCGATGCATGCGACGAAGCATCGCTCATCGGACTAGAGGCCTCTCTCTTTCAAATATGCATCGACCTCATCAACAATAGAGAGCACGGGTTCTAGGTTGGGCTCTCTCTTGTAGATGCCTGCCTGCACTCCAATGTTCGCATCTTGCATCAGGTTTTGGCGAATGATGCTCTTGTTTGTCACAAGGCGAAAATCGACGTTCTGCCAGTCGCGTTTGCCCCAGACTTCGGATTTATCACTATAGGCGAGTAATGGGCGGACGTCCTTCCAGGCGCGCGGCGGGTCTGCCATCATCTCCTTGCTGGAGCGACGTATTGCGGCTAGCGCCCGCAGGATCGCTTCGCGGTGTGCTTTCCACATGGCAGGTGTGGTCAGTATGAAGCAACTGACCTTATAGACGGCAGGATCAGTGGTTTCGGTAAACTTGCGATTTTCCTGACCTGCCATTGTGACAACCGATGCAAACGGCTCAAACAGAACGATGGATTGCGTCGTGTTCTGCATCAGCGTCAAGAAATTGGCCTCCACGTGCGGGCGGTCGATGAGCGTTAGTTCTCCGTTTTTATAAAGATCGAGCTTTCCCAGCTTCGTGAGGTGGGCGATCAGGTAGAACTCACTGATCGTGCCGCGTGCCAGCCCGATTGGATAACGGTACCAGTCATCTTTGTGCTCTACGTTAGGAAGAAGATGGACGATACTGCGCGAACTCATTGTTTGCGCCAGCACAAGGACCGGCTGATTGCGATAGGCAAGCGTGGTGATGGGTGGGCCGGCGGCATATGCGATGTCTGACTGCTGGTCCATGAGCGCCTGTAGGGCGCGCCTTCCCGTAGGCCAATACGTGTCGGCAATAGTAACGCTCTCTTGATCGAAATAGCCCCATTTGCCCGCGAGCATCGACGGCGCGATCCACCAGGTCGCCTTTTCGGGCATGGCGTAGCGGACGACATATGTGTTCGGAATCATGTAGGCGCCAATTATGAGCGCCGAAATGCCGATTACGGCTAGCGTGCCAAGCAGCCGCGAGATTGGGTAGGTGGCAATTGACCGTGGCATTGTTCCTCCCCAGTCCCCGGTTCCCCAAGGGTCCGGACTCTAATGTGAGAGTCTTTTGCATGTCGCACAATCCAAGACTGAATTGTGCGACGTGCAGCATACTACATCAATGACAAGCATTATTGCCTGTGATTGTTCTTTGTCACTTGACGCAAACCTGAAGTTGCGCTGGCCGGTTCTAAAATTTATTCGAAGCCACACCCGTGTGTGGTGCAATGCTTTTGCAGAAACAAAATCATACATGTCTCAGTGAGACTGTACGGTGCAGGCAACGCCGATGTCCGTACAAAAACGTCGTTCACGGTAAGTGGTACGGAAAAGTAGCGCCCACAGGCTCGTTTATCTTGATGCGTGCTGAGCGTACAAACCGTGCCGCACTAATGAAATGGGCCACAGCATAGGTATGCTCAGGTGCATTTTGCGTCTTTGGTGGCGGTGCGCTTGTTGCGAAAGTTCCCGACTCTAATCTGCATCATTTTTTCACAAGAGCTTGCATGATGCGCTTTATTTTGTTGGGCACGAACTATTTCGAAATTTTCGTTTCCAATGAAGTGGCGTTCGGCGGATAGTATTTATCCGCTTCCAGATTATGTCATTTGGTTGGTCTTCTGTCTGGTCAGACATGAGCGTTTGGGAGCCGAGAAAAGCCCGCAAAGCATCGGGATTTCATGTGTAACTGATATTTCGGGAGAACGACCTGATGAGCAAAATTCGCGATGAGGTTCTTGCTGCCAACGATGCTTATGCAAAGAGTTTTGACAAGGGACATCTGCCGATGCCACCAGGACGCAGCTTCGCTATCCTCACCTGCATGGATGCGCGTTTGGATCCGGCCAAATATGCTGGCCTTTCAGAGGGTGATGCTCACGTCATACGCAATGCTGGCGGGCGGGCGAGCGACGATGCCATACGCTCACTCGTTATTTCCTACAAGCTACTGGGCACGCGTGAATGGTTCGTGATTCATCACACCGATTGCGGCATGGAGACCTTCACCAATCAGACCATGCGTGAGCTTCTTTCCAGCAGCCTGGAGACTGCGACGGTTGATGCATCAGGCTGGCATGACCATGGTAATGGGCCCGGGTCAGACGAAGGCAAGTATATCGAGTGGCTGACAATTTCGGACAACGCAAATAGCGTTGTATCCGACGTCCAGCGTATTCGCCAGCACCCCTTGGTTCCGGCGAGGATACCTATTTATGGTTATATCTATGACTGCAAGACGGGAAAATTGATCGAGATCCCCGAGGCGACGGCCGCAGGAAAGCCAGTTTGAAATTTGCTCTTTTCACAATCAGATGAGTTTGAAAGCCAAACGATTTTGATCTGCTTGTTATCAAGGCGCTCAACGTAAAAAGCGCCTTGAATAATAAGTGAGGTTCGCTTTCATTCGAGACAAGCATGCTTGCCGCGCAAGTCCCCGCGCTTTCTCACTCCGCGGCGGACTTGGTCTCGTAGCCAAGCATTGCATTGAGATCACCAATGAGCTTGGCGGCAGCTTCGGGAATGTTGGTGCCGGGCCCGAACACAGCCTTGGCGCCCGCAGCATAAAGCTCGTCATAGTCGGACGGTGGGATAACGCCGCCAACGACAATGACGATATCGCCACGGCCTTCCTTTTCGAGCGCGGCCTTCAACTCCGGTACAAGCGTGAGATGGCTGGCGGCCAGTGAAGACACACCGATAATATGTACGTCGTTCTCGACGGCCTGCCGGGCGGCCTCATCAGGGGTGGCGAAAAGCGGACCGATGTCCACGTCAAATCCAAGGTCTGCAAACGCGGATGCTATCACCTTCTGACCACGGTCGTGTCCATCCTGGCCCATCTTGGCAATGAGGATACGCGGGCGGCGCCCATCGTTTGCCTCGAACTCATCAACCAGCCGCAGCACGAGCCCGACATCCTTGTTCATGTTTCCTGCCTCCGACTTGTAGACGCCGGAGATCGCGCGGATCTCGGCCTGATGGCGGGTGAACACCTTTTCCAGCGCCAAAGAGATCTCACCAACGGTCGCCTTGACCCGTGCTGCTTTGACGGCCAGGTCGAGAAGGTTGCCATTGCCCTTGGCGCCTTCGGTCAGCGCATCGAGCGCGGCGGTGACGTCGGCTTCATTGCGTTCCGAGCGCAGGCGCTCGAGCTTGGCAATCTGTTGCTCGCGCACGGAGCGGTTGTCGACCTTCAACACCTCGATCTCTGCGTCGTCTTGCACCCGGAATTTGTTGACGCCGACGATTGTCTGGCGACCACTATCGATGCGGGCCTGGGTGCGGGCGGCAGCTTCTTCAATGCGCATCTTCGGGATACCCGCGGCAATCGCCTTGGCCATACCGCCAAGTTGTTCTACCTCTTCGATGTGCGCAAGCGCCTTGACGGCGAGATCATGTGTCAGCCGCTCGATAAAGAACGAGCCGCCCCATGGGTCTGCAACGCGGCACGTACCTGTTTCCTGCTGAATGAAGAGTTGCGTGTTACGGGCGATCCGTGCGGAAAAGTCGGTGGGCAGGGCGATGGCTTCATCAAGCGCGTTGGTGTGCAGCGATTGCGTATGACCTTGGGTCGCTGCCAATGCTTCAATCGCGGTGCGTGTCACATTGTTGAACACGTCTTGCGCTGTCAACGACCATCCCGACGTTTGCGAGTGTGTGCGCAATGATAATGAACGCTCATTTTTCGGCGCGAACTCCTTCTTGACGAGATTGGCCCAGAGCAGGCGCGCGGCCCGCATTTTTGCAATCTCCATGTAGAAGTTCATGCCGATTGCCCAGAAGAACGAAAGACGCGGGGCAAATTTGTCGATGCCAAGACCGGCAGCAACGCCGGCGCGGGCGTATTCAATGCCGTCGGCGATCGTGTAGGCCAGTTCAAGGTCTGCCGTCGCGCCCGCTTCCTGCATATGATAGCCGGAAATGGAAATCGAATTGAACTTCGGCATGTGCTGGGAGGTGAAACCGAAGATGTCAGAGATGATGCGCATGGATGGCGCAGGAGGATAGATGTAGGTGTTGCGCACCATGAATTCCTTCAGGATATCGTTCTGGATGGTTCCTGAAAGCTTCTCATGCGGCACGCCCTGTTCCTCGCCGGCGACGATGAACAATGCCAGCACGGGTAGCACAGCGCCGTTCATGGTCATCGACACACTCATATGTTCCAGCGGGATACCGGAAAACAAGGTGCGCATGTCAAAGATGGAATCGATGGCCACGCCTGCCATGCCGACATCGCCTTTGACGCGTGGATGATCAGAATCATAGCCGCGATGCGTTGCAAGATCGAAGGCGACGGACAGGCCCTTTTGTCCAGCAGCGATGTTGCGTCGATAAAATGCGTTGGAATCTTCAGCCGTTGAAAATCCGGCGTACTGGCGGATGGTCCATGGCTGCGTGACGTACATTGCTGGGTAAGGCCCGCGCAGGTAGGGCGCGATGCCCGGGTAGGAGTTGAGGAAGTCCAACCCCTCAATGTCGGCGCCCGTGAACACCGGCTTGACGTCAATGCCTTCAGGCGTGGTCCAGACATCGTTCGCCGTGGCTTTGACATCCGCAGGCGGGGTTGAAGCGCCTGAAGAAACTAGCGACAGGGTCGAAAAATCGGGGATCTGGGTCATAAGCGCTCGCAGTCGGGGCTGCTGAAACCCCGTTCTCCCATGAAGATGACATTGCATCGCATCATAAACCGTTGCGGCCGTTGGGCAACCGCTGCGAAAGGGGGCCGTTGCGCCGGATCCAGCCCGCCTTTCTCACGATGGTATGGCCGGTTCGTCGCAGAAAATGCGATCAAACAAGAAGCTAGAGCACCGATCCGTTTCCATCTGATCGGAATGCGCTCTAGAAAATTGATCGGTCGTCGACAGAGTAGTGAAAACAAAAAATAAAAAGGGCCGGCTGGGGCGCCGGCCAGGTGGGGGAGGAAACTGGAAAAATGGGAAATCTCGATTAACAGCGTGGTTCAGCGCTGAAGGGCCAGCAGCGCAATCAACATCGAAACCGTCGTGGCGAGTGGTAACCCGATCGCCGTCGTAAAAATGATGTTGGAACGGAGGATCTCAATCAGCACATGAACGGCAGGGCCAAGGCTGAACATTGCGAGTGTTGCCGCAACAGCGAGGGCAAAGGCTGTGATAAGTTGGTTGGTGAACGACATGGATTTTCTCCCAAATAGCTCAGCGGCGCGGTGTTGGCGCGATTGATCTGAGGGGAGGGTGACGCACAGCATGCCGCACCGCAGTTCCCAGGGGAACAGTGCCCAGTTCACACGATCGAGCTTAGCGAGCGAGTGTCGCAATTTTCGCTTAGGGTCCAGACCCTAAACACATGCAGTTCCCGATGCGGGGCGGCCGCGCGACAATCCTGCAATCAAAAGATGTTTGCGCGAGGGGCCGGCGCTTTTGATGTGCCTGAGCCTAGATCGTTTTTCGATTTCATCGGATCGCAATGCGCTCTAGGTCTGAACCGCTCTAAAAGGCGGTTTGTCACGCTGTCAGGCCATGTTGAAGCCTGGTCAGCACTTCAACGGCATTTTGCCCTGTGAAAATGAACTGGTCCACGCCTGCGGCTCGCAACTCTGCTTCTACCTCCCCTGGGCGACCTGCAAGCATGATGTAGCGAGCGCCAGCATCAATCAGTGCCTTCACGGTGGCACTTCCGATTTGCGCATACAAATTATCGGAAGAACATACACAAACGGTTTGCTGCCCGGATGCACGCAAAGCTGCCGCGGCGTCCTCGGGGGAATTGTAACCGTCAGAGACCAATGTCGCGATACCGGCAACCGCCAGTTGGTTCTTGACCCACGTCGTGCGCGCAGTGTGGTCGGCAATGGTGCCCATGCTGGCGAGAAAGACAGTCGGTGTGTGACCGGTACGCTCTGTGTAATGGTCAGCCGAATCGCGCAAGTCTTCATAAGGGGCCGACAGGCGATGTGGCACCAGCGGCGTGAACCATCCCTTGCTTTGGAGCGGGGCAGCGGGCGGCCAAGGTTCTACTTTAATGCCATCACCACCCAAAATCGGGAAGGCGGATGTACCAGTGAGTTGCCGTTTGCCGGTCGCAATCTGGGCATCGCGCGCGGCTGCTGTGGCTGCAATATCACGTTGGATCTGGCTTGTTTCCAAGCTTTTCATAATGCCACCGGCGGCTTCAATGGCCTGAAAGCCGCTCCAGGCCTTCTCAGCCAGGTCGCTGGTCAGTTTTTCGACGTACCAGGCACCTCCCGCGGGATCCGCAACCCTGCCGAGCGATGATTCTTCTTGCGCGACGATCTGTGTGTTGCGAGCGATGCGGTAGGCGAAGGCGTCGGGTTTGCCCAAAGCCCACGTGTAGGGCAGCACGGTAATGGCATCGGCGCCACCCAGTGCGGCGCCAACCGTGGCGGCGGTGGTTCGCAGCATGTTGGTCCAAGGGTCTCGCTTGGTCATCATGCGCGCCGAGGTGGTGACAGCGATCCGCATTGTCTGAACGCCTTGTCCCGCACCTGAGGCTTCTGCAATGCGCGCGGCGATCTGGCGTGCTGCACGTAGTTTGGCGATGGTCAGGAACAGGTCTGTATCAGCAGTTAATGCCAGCGTTGTCTGCGCCAAAGCCTCGTCCACACTGACACCGGCCTCTTCAAAGGCTCGCAAATAGGCAACGAGCGAGGCTGCCAGAAATGCCAGTTCCTGGCTTTCGCTGCCACCGGCTTCGTGCGCGATGCGGCTGTCGACAAGGATCGTGCGTGCTGAGGGAAATTCGCGGTGCAGGTCCCTGGCGAGGCTGACGGCCTGACTGATTGTTTCTGCCGAAGAAGCGGGAGCATGGCCGGTGCGGGCGAGGGCACCAATTGGATTGAGGCCAAAGCGGACTTGGACCTTGTCTGCCGGCGCCTTCAAAATTCCAAGCGCATCTTTGAGATGGAGTGCAGCCTCATTTGCGGCGTGCCCGGCTTCAAGTGTGATCGGGGCCAGGTCGAGATAAATACCTTCCAGCAGATGTGCCATGTCGTTGCCGGAGGTGACGGGAATGCCGACGTGACCGGGTGCACCGATCCGCAAGATGATGCCGTTTGCGCCACCCTCAAGTTCGGCGAGTGCGGTCTTATTTGCATCCTTGACGCTATCGCCAAGAATAATCTGTTCGATGCTCCACCCCAGATCGTCACCGTTTTTGGCGAAACCTCGCGTGAAGGGCGGTCGTCCCGGCTGCGCTGCGTCAGCGCCTGATACCGCATCGGCTCTGGTGTAAAGTGGTTCGATCCGAAGGCCATCGGCGGTGTGTGAGACCAGCCGCTTGTCGAAATCAGCGCCCTTTAGCGCCTTTTCTACCAGTTCCAGCCAGGTTTTGTGCTCTGGTTCGGCAAATTCGGTGGCAAGAGGCGTGATTCTGTCTGAGGTCGTCTGATCAGGCATAGGAGTTTTCGTCAACTGTCTTGTTGAGGACTAAAGTGTTTTCAGGCGCCAGGGCTCGGCGCTTTCAGGTTGGTTCTCTATAGTCTTCCGCGTCGGCTGGAGACATGTCAATCGCGCCGCCTTATACCAACGATTGATCTGGCCTGGGTTCGCCATGGCCAGGCCGCCGTGGGGCGTTTGCATTTCACCTGGGTAGCGTGCAAAGACGCTGATACAGGCAGACGGCAGGTGTGAGGCTGCATTCAGGGATGCGGTTCAACCAGTGCGAGCGTTAAGTGCGAGCGTTAAACGAGCCCGGCCGGCGCGGACCGGCGGCAAGGGAGATGTGATGAGCCAGCCGAAAATCCAAGAAGGCATGATCTATCTGGGCACAAGTACCAAGCCGGAATATCTACAGCTCAAATTCGCTAACCGTCACGGGCTTATCACGGGCGCGACCGGCACCGGCAAAACGGTTTCATTGCAGGTACTGGCGGAGGGCTTTTCCGCTGCCGGAGTGCCGGTGTTTGCTGCCGACATCAAGGGTGACCTTTCCGGTATCGCTGCCGTGGGAGAGCTGAAGGACTTTATCGTAAAACGCAACGAATTGATCGGGCTTGAGAACTACGAGCCACGCGCATATCCGACGATTCTGTGGGATGTGTTTGGTGAATCCGGGCACCCGGTTCGCGCAACCGTGCTTGATATGGGTCCGCTGCTGCTGTCGCGGCTGATGGAGTTGAACGAAGTGCAGGAGGGCATTCTCAATATCGCTTTCCGTGTTGCTGCCGATGAAGGTTTGCCTGTCGTTGATCTCAAGGATTTGAGATCGCTGATCAACAACGTTGGCGAACGTTCCAAGGAATTGACGACAATGTACGGCAACGTCGCCACCTCTTCGGTAGGCGCCATTCAGCGGCGGCTGCTGGTTTTGGAGGAGCAAGGCGCTGACAAGTTCTTTGGCGAACCGGCGCTCGAAATTGCCGACCTGATGCGCATAGCTCCTGATGGCCGGGGTGTTGTGTCCCTGCTGACCGCCGACAAGCTGATGCAGTCGCCGCGGCTATACTCGACATTCCTGTTGTGGCTTTTGACGAAGCTCTGGCAGACCTTGCCGGAGGTCGGTGACCAGCCCAAGCCGAAGCTCGTGTTCTTTTTCGACGAAGCGCACTTGTTGTTCGACGAAGCGCCCAAGGCACTTTTGGAGCGTATCGAACAGGTCGCACGTCTGATCCGTTCAAAGGGCGTCGGCGTCTATTTCATTACGCAAAATCCGCTCGACGTACCAGACACAGTTTCTTCGCAGCTCGGCAATCGTGTGCAGCACGCTTTGAGGGCCTTCACGCCAAAAGAGCAACGCGCCATCAAGGCGGCTGCCGAAACGTTCCGGCCAAATCCAGATCTCGATACCGAGGAGGTTATCAAGGCCTTGAAGGTGGGTGAGGCGCTGGTGTCGATGCTCGAAAACAAGGGTGAACCCTCTATCGTGCAGCGCACGATGATGCGTCCGCCCGATGGCCGCATTGGGCCGCTTGACGATGGCGAACGGCTGGGCGTGATCGAGTATAGTCCCGTTTATGGCAAATATGACGAGGCGGTCGATCGCGAAACGGCGCATGAAATGCTGGCGCAGCGCGCACACGAGTTGACCAAGAAAGAAGCTGAACTTCAGGCGGGCACCTCATCAGACCAGGGGTGGGGCGATTGGCTTGCAAAGAAGGCGTTCGAAAAGGGCCCCCGCGGTGGACGTTCCCTTGCAGAGCGGGCCGGCGATTACGCCACAAGCTCGATCATGCGGCGCGTCGTCGGTCAGATTATGAAGAGCATTTTCCGCACCGGAAGATGAGGTGGCGCTGCTGTCGCAGAGCGCGACGACCTCTACCTCTCGCTGTCGCTTATGTGTAGGTGTAAGACATCGTTCGGTCTGCGGGCGAAATACGCCTTGCGCATTTACCGGTTAATTGGCGCATTCATATGAGGGCTTCTTTTATGACGCGTTTGGCAAAGCGTATTGGCATTTTCCTTGTTGCTGTTTCACTTTCAACGGTCCGGCCTTATCCGACGGCGCATGGCCAGGAGCGGTCGCAGGATAAGGCATTGCAGGACGAGCTGGCGGAAGCCGGCCGCGCGATTGTGAAGGACAAATGTGCCCGTTGTCATGCAATTGGCATGGACGATACGAGCCCGCATGAACAGGCACCGCCGTTTCGCGATGTTGTGACGCGATATCCCAGTGAAAATCTCGCAGAAGCGCTGGCTGAGGGTATTGTATCGGGGCATCCCGACATGCCCGTTTTCGTGTTCCAACCTGAAGAGATCGAGGGCTTTATCGCCTATCTCGACAGTCTTTCACCACCAACCGACAAGTAACGTCTGTGGCGATGTCAAAGCCAGTATAATGGTGGCAAACAGCGTTGGAAAATTGAGTTCGCTGGGCTTCTCATAGCCGTTGGATCAACGCGCCCAGCCGGATTGACGCGGCACCAGATCGGGCGGCTTTTTCATCCATGGTTTACGGCTGCGTCCCAGTTTGCGTCCCGTCTCAAAGAGAGCTTCAAGATACACAGGATCAAACGCCTCTTGTGCCACGACCGAGAAGGTTGGCGGAACAGCTATGAAGTTGAAGTCCGCGCCGTTATCGCGGGACATGCGCCAAATGCGATAAATCTCGCCAATGTTCTGGCTCTTGATTAGCGTTGCAATTGATCGGGTGGCGATGTCGAGTGTTTTTGGTTTCACAACCATTTGTTCCGGCACGGCCTTGCCGTTCTTGATGACGTAAAGGCGGCGTATCGGGCGCTTGGCGTAAAGGGGATCGTAGGTACTGAACGGAACGTTGATTGGCGATACGAACACCTCGCGCGTCGTACCTCCGTCGACATGCAACTCATCATAATTCTTGCCATCAGCCACCACCGGGATCTTCACAGGCGGGAAGGCGCCGGGGATTGCCGCGGAGGCTTTTATGACATCGCGGAACAACTCCAGCGCGTATGGATCTCCGCTGGCGGCAATTTCGCCCATGTTCCAAACAACAGGGCGTTGCGCGTCGAGATTTGTCGTCCCCACAAGCAGCAGTCGGCCGCGCCGATATTCGCGCGCGATCGCCCGGAGAAAGGCAGGTGTCACGTATTTGCTGATGAGATCATCCAGGGGGGTCGTGTCAGCCAATGAACTGCCGCCTAACAGACCTGGAAGGATCTGCGCGGTGACAATCTGTGACGTGCGGTAATGTGTCCAGATTGTTTTGAGAGCGGGATCATACTTGGGCCCGAGAAATGCGAACGGCGCAATGATGGCGCCAGCACTGACACCGGTGACCACCTCGAATTCAGGACGGTCGCCACGCTCTGTCCATCCAGTTAAGAGGCCGGCTCCAAAAGCACCGTCGCTGCCGCCGCCTGACAGAGCCAGGATCTCCACGACTGGGCGTCCGCTTTCACGATCGGCATTCTGCGCAAGGCGTGGCATGTGGGGGAGCCGACGTCGCAATTCAGCGCGAAAATCGGATGGAACCTCGTCGCCCCAAAAACGAACGCCTGGAAGCCCGGCAATGCTCGCCCTGTTGGCAAGATCGGCCGAGGAAATGCCGTTCCGGACCATCGGCGTGGCGCAGCCGGCAAGAACAGCTCCAAGAACGGCAGCCAATATAGCGCCCTTGGCGATGCCAACGTTTCTGCCGGCGCAAAAGCGCATTGCGCGTCCCCTCGATTGTCCCCTGACACATGGTCTAACCGCGCAAATCGGCGCAGACAAGGCATAAGCGACGTTGACATATTACTATGCGATCCGTGTCGCTAAGGAGTAACAAGTCACTTGGTGGTACAATTATACAACAGTTGATGGCCGCGCCGTGTGAGGAAATAAAAAAGGGCGCCCGTCTGTGGGGCGCCCTTCACATCTTTGGGGCCGGCTACAGATCGCCGACTAAGCTAACCCAAACTGGTTAACGGGCTCTGTCGCCTTCAGCTTTTGCCTGCGGCCATAGCCTCCACGTGTTCCCAGTTGATGAGGTTGTCGAACCAGGCCTCCAGGTATTTCGGCCGCGCATTGCGATAGTCGATGTAATAGCTGTGTTCCCACACGTCGCAACCCAGGATCGGGCTGGCGCCATGCATCAGCGTGTTTTCACCGTTAGCTGTTTTCATGACTGCAAGCTGGCCATCCTTTAAAACCAGCCAGGCCCAGCCAGAACCGAATTGAGTTTTGCCCGCTTCGATGAAATCTGCGCGAACCTTTTCAAGCCCACCGTAGCCACTGACGAGTTTTTCAATGGTGCCAGGAAGTTTGCTGCCACCGCCACCCTTTTTCATCCACTGCCAGAAATGGATATGATTGAAGTGCTGGCCAACGTTATTGATGACGGGCTGGTCTTTTGAAGAAAACGCTTCCTGGCAGATCTGCTCGATGCTTTTGCCTGCGTACTTTGAGCCTTCACCGGCCAGGTTGTTGGCTTGGTCAACATAGGCCTGGTGATGCTTGTCGTGATGGAATTCCAATGTTTCGGCCGACATGTAAGGGCCCAGAGAATCATAGGCGTAGGGTAGTTCGGGAAGCTTGAAGGTCATTGATGGCTCCGTTCAGAAGCTGTTGTTTCGCGTTCGCGAGGGGATGGTGGCGAAACCTAACGGCTTGGTTCGCCTAAATCAAACCCAGTTGAATAATACGGGTTTTTTTGATCGTGGCCTTGGCGACCTGATCCTTGCCGCAGTCGAACGGGTGAAGTTTGGTGGCTGGTCTTTCAGGCCGAATGAGTGCGCTGCTTCAGACACGAAGGGAAGTTTGTGAGGCCTCATTCGGCTTCGATCACGTTTGCATGAGCCCGCCTGCAACGGTGGGCTATGGACGGTTTCGTTTCGCCAAATTGATTGCCAGGACCACTTGCGTAATTGATCCGATCTGCAGCTCCGAGCCAGATGCCAAAGCAATTCAATTTCGCGGTGAGGCAAGAAATCGCAGGCAGGCCAACAAAGAGCAACCACAAGTGCAAGCGTTGGGACGCGACCACCCTGCGGGCCGCGCCCCTGGATCACGCCGGGGAAGTAACTTCTGCAGGGTCGAGAAAAAATGCACTATTGGTGCTGAACTATAGCTGAATATTGCGTTCATCATCCGTTCATGTGTAAACATGAGGCACGTTCTTATGTCTTGGGCATGCATTTCAGATTGTTACAAACCGCTTTCATTCGCGGTTCTCCAACGCGGTGTGACAGTCCTTCCACCATCAAACCATCATTGCGGCAATCATGAACTCTGGTGTCAGTGGGAAGGCCTGGAAGAATGAATTGCAATATGCCCGATCATCATCTGCAATGACGTTGGATCAATTTTGCACTGAGCCTTGAAAAGCGCACGAAATTTTGCGGACACCTTTTACTTGTCGCTGAAAACTGTTTGTTTTTAAAGCCGCGTTTGTTGGAAGTCGGTGAATAGCGGCCCTGAAGTTTTCCTTAAGCGTTAGAGCATTTTCCGACGAAGTGGACGCCGGTTCGTCGAAGAAAATGCGACAAAACAAGAAGCTAGAGCGACGATCCAATTCCATCGGATCGGAATGCGCTCTAGGTGCTTAGCTAAAGAGCAAAGGATTGTTCTGCAGGCGGTCGAAAAAAGTTTCTCCGCCAAATATTTTGCATGGATTTGAGATCGTCTGTCGAATTTACATTTCATCCGAAACCATAATGGATATCAAAATTTGTATTCTTCCGCGAAGCTGTTTTATGATATACGCGCCTTTGATGAGGGGGGCCGCAGGTGCAGCCATCGCTCCAGGTTTGGAATTTGAATCGCGTGAAAGTGTAAGTCATGAGGAAAAGAAAAGCTCCTGCGAGAGCCAAGGCAGGCAGTGTAAACGTCGAAGATCTTTCTTTAAAGGATTTGAACGATCTGGAAGCCAAAGTCGCAAAGGCAAAAGCCCATGCGCGAACCAAGGCTAAGAGTGATGTAAAAGCCAAAATCGATGCAATCCTGGCCAGTAGCGGTTTTACTATTGCTGACCTTTATCCGGTGGCGCGGGTTGGACGCCGCGGTTCCACAAAGGTGGCGAAGTTTGTGAACCCCGACAACAGGTCGGAAACTTGGACCGGCCGCGGTCGTAAACCGAACTGGCTGGTGGCAAAACTTTCCAAGGGCGCAACCCTTGAGGATTTCGCCGTTTGATCTGGCCCAGGCCTGAAAATATATTTCAAAACGTATAACCATGAACGGCACCGCCAAGCGGTGCCGTTTTCATGTTTTACACGCCGCACATCGCACGATGCCCTTGTGATGAAATATGCGCCCGCGCCAGATCGGCGCGGGCGCGGCCGGCATCCCTTCAATAGACCCATGGCGCCCGGGGGAATAGCGCCTGTGGTCTCGGGGCGCGGCAAAGGAGCGTAGGGAGGCCGCTCCTGGATTGCCCTGTCAACGCGCGATGGTCGGTGGGTCACGGACGACAGAATCGCGGTGCAGGGCTTCCTGATCCTCTGTAGCTATTGGAGGCTGCTGCTCCTACTTGCGTGCCTTTCGCTTGTTCGTGCCGATACTCTGACGAAGGTCAACCAAATACATTGCCACCGTTCCACAGAACGCCTTCATCGTGGCAGTGACGCGCCTGATGCGGCCCATACAACCTGTATGTCGTTGCATGGGTCGTTCAGGTTCAACGGTGCTGATTTTTTTTTCAGAACGCCGGATTGGAGCGCCGTGCGTTATCGTTCGCTATATCGGGATCATTCTGCCGCGGCGAATTTGGTCCAGGATCAAGCCGGCCGGCGCCGGGCTCGCTCAGTGAGATGCTGGAGGGCAGAACCATTGTTCAATCCAACGGGTGATTGCCGGCCACGAGCATAGCAGTGCTGCATCCAGCGCCGCCAAGCCAACGAGGCTCCAGGTCACAACTTGTCGCGCCTCATCGGTTAGCACAGTCCCTACGACCGTATGGCCGATGATGGCGGCCACGGCAATCGCGGCGAGTGCGGCCAGTCCAAACGCGATCTGGGTAAACCGACGCGCGTTTCGATGTTGTTCGCCAATGTCTGGGGGAGTGCAGGACACGCAAACCTCAACTCACAAATGCAGCACTCAGCTATCTATTGAACAAGGCTTTGCCATCAGGCTTTTCGACCATAAGCCAGGTTGGATCGATCATGAAGCGGGGTTTTATGAGTTGGTAACTTTGATGAGCGAGTCAAGCTTGCGGGCAAGTCGTGAGTGGTCCTCGGGGAAGCCGGCGCCAACCCACCAGTGTTCGAATGACGCAAGAACAACGCCAACGCGGGGGCCGGCGGGAACGCCCCGGGAAATCACGTCGCTGCCTGTAAAGGGCGGTGTTGGAGGTTGGAAGGCAATGGCGAGTTCCGCCAGGTGGCGAAATGCAGGGCTGTCAACTGGTGCATTGCCGCGTGACCATGAAAGTGCAATTGCATTGAACGCGGCCTCGTTGCCAAACTTGTAAACCGCCGCCTTCACCGATAGATCACCTGCATCATAAGTTGTGCGGTCAATTTCCTGTTTCGCTGACATTGCCGCTGACAGATATTTGGCTTCAGCATTCGACATGCGCAAACGTATCGCAAGCAAACGTGCGGCGTTCTCGTCTGCCACAGCCAGTACAGCAAAGTGAAGTAGCCGCTTAATACCCGCGCCATGGATGCTTTGCGAATTTGCAGCCCTAATCGCGTTGAGCTTGGCAAGTGCATCTATGTCGCACTGGGTGCCAAGAATATCGCTGAGAAAACCATGCTCTTGCATGGCACGAAGCGTTGCGACCGCCGCCGGTGCTTCAAGCAGCCGCATGAATTCACGATGAATTCGCTCTGCCGAAAGGCGCTCCAATCCTGCGCGTTCTGCTCGGCAGGCGGCAAGGCCGACGGGATCGAGTTTCCCATTCGCATACTGCGCGCTGAAGCGAAAGAAACGCAATATCCGCAGATAGTCTTCGCGAATGCGTTGATGAGCGTCGCCAATGAAACGGACTTTGCGTATCGCGATGTCATCAAGCCCACCGACCGGGTCAAACAAGTGCCCATTGCGGTCGCAGTATATCGCGTTGATCGTGAAGTCGCGGCGCTTTGCGTCTGCAACCCAATTGTCAGTGTAGGCGACCGTCGCGCGACGTCCGTCGGTTGAAACGTCTTGGCGCAGTGTTGTCACCTCAAAGGGGGTGCCAGCAACGACGATGGTGACGGTGCCATGCTCAATGCCGGTAGGGACGGCTTTCAGGCCGGCATCACGAGCAGCGGCGATTACCTTGTCAGGCAGCGCATTTGTCGCCAGATCGATGTCGCTAACAGGCTCGCCAAGCAATGTATTGCGGACGGTGCCGCCGACCGCGCGGACGCTGTAGCCAGCCTGCTCCAGCACGTCAAAGATTTTCCGGGTTTCGGGTGCCGTAAGCCAGGGAGCGTTGTTGAGGCGAGCGTCGCGTGCAGAGCCATGCATGACTGCGCCTTCGTCGTTTGAACAATTCAATCGCTATACAGCCGCTCACGCATGTTGTTGAGAATTCCGGCTGTGGCGCCCCAAATATACCTGTTCTTATATGAAAAGGCATAAAACCGCCGTTCTCGTCCAAGCCACATTCGTGAATGTAGCGTAATGTTGGCTGGGTCCATCAAGAATGACAGTGGAACTTCGAAGATGTCGGCGACCTCATCAGGGTTGGGACGCAGGGGATGTCCTGGTTCAATCAGCGAGACCAGCGGCGCAACCGAGTACCCTGTAGACGTCCGGTAGGTATCCAGGAATCCAAGGGGCTCAACCGCGCTTCCAGGTAAAGCGGTTTCCTCCTGAGCCTCCCTGATAGCCGTTGCGGTGGCGCTCGCATCGCTATCATCGATTTTTCCGCCGGGAAATGAGACCTGTCCGGCATGGTTCGCTAGATGCTCGGTACGCAAGGTGAACAAGACAGTCAATGGCTGCCTTGCGACGACCGGCACCAGAACTGCGGCCTGTCTGAGAGGTGTGGTGCGCGCAAGATCCTGTTCAAGCCCTGGGTTGAGGTCAAAGTCGCTGGGTCGGGCTGTAGGAGACGAGGGGGCGCTAAGGACTGTCGCCGACGGCGCCCGGCTCAATAATGGAGGGGCGTGGGCGCGAAATCCGGCGGCCGAATTCATGGACGGTGGCAATTCAAGTGCGGGCTGCATTGTCCGATAAGCCTACCACATCTTTGCGAAATATTTTGCATCCCATTTGCGGCTGCAGGTCGTGCTCCGGTATGCTCTTATAACGGAATCGGTCGATGCCCTAATTTGGATCAATCAGGACCGCATAACCACGCAGGAAATTGTTTTGGCGCATCATCAAAGACGGCCTGGATCTTTTGCCGCGTTGAGACGGTAGGCCAGCAGCATTGGCGGAACAAATCAATACCGGAGGCGGCAACCGTGAAAAAGAAGATCCAAGGTAGCTTGGCGCCAGCACGTTGGGTCGCGCTTGCTATCGGATTCGTAATTGTCTTTCAGGCAGTCGATGCCTCTGCACGCTCGCTGAAAGCAGACTTCCGCGAGACCCTTAGTGGAACCGATCAAAAGCTGTTTGATGATTACCTTGCCGCCAAGGTCTTTCATGCTGCGGCTCTGGATGCTTACTGGGGTCATGTCGAAGCCAAGCGCCGCGACCGCCGCGCGAAAAAGCGCAGCAAGAAAACGCTGACTTCGGACGACTACGTCAACGGGCTTCCACCTTCATATGAAGGGCCCCAGCTCTCCAAAGCCCTGGCACAGCGATGGTGGCGCTTTCGTCAAAGCCATGAAGAAAAAAAGCCCGAGCAAAAGACCAAGACAAAGTCGCCCGGACTTCCCACCGTGGCCGATTTTCTCGACAGTGCTCGCAGGCATTTTGGGTTTGTCCCCGACGTCGTGTCCGAGCATGTTTTCAAGGAACGGTACGCACGCGAGGCGCTGTCTCAAGGCCTGACCGGAGCACAGGTGGTGCGTGTTTATGCGCTTGAAACAAGCGGCTTGGGCACGGCGGATATGCAGGCGGGTATCCATCCCATCACCAGAAAGGGAAAACCAATTTCCACAGCGCTTGGCTATGCGCAACTATTGGCCGCAAACTCGATCAACGTACTGTCAAAACATGGCAACGATTTTGTTGCGCGCCTGAGAAAGCTGGCAGCGAGGGCACCAAGCGGGTCTGAGCGACGCGAAAAACTGCTCGTCAAGGCGCATGCGCTAGCGCGAATGACACGCAAAGCGCGATCTATCCCTTACAAGTGGTCACGCCACGTCGCATTTTCAAAGACGAGTGTGGGGCGGGGCATTCACGCAATAAACGTGGATGGCGATATTGGCCCGTGGTTGCAGGTCATCAAGCTGAAGGGTCTGCGAGAGACCGCGTCTCGGTACGGATACAACCGGCTGAGTGGTGCTGAAATCGAGTTGATGAACCTGGCCGGGCCGGGTACTGGCCTTGAGATGATGACGCGCGCAGGCCGGGCGGCATCTACGCCGAATTTCTTCTCGCGTTCGGCCTACTACCGCAACACGATCGTGCGCGGAAAATCGTCCCAGGAGTTGCTCGCCGCACTCGATAAACGGATGGACGAAAACATTAAAAATGCGGGCGCCATCGAGTTTCTGGCCATTTTCCAAAAGCTCAAGCAGGAAAAACGCGCCGAACGTTGATTAAAGCATTTTCCGACGAAGTGGACACCGGTTCGTCGCAGAAAATGCGACCAAACCAAAAAGCTAGAGCGTCGTGCGTTGAGGACGAGCCGTGTGTTGCTCAACCCACGTCGTGGCGTTGCAACTTCAAGTTTGTTTCGATCAGCGCGTGCCCAACGGGTTGATAAATAGAGACTCGATGTGGTTGTTCCGGCGTGCCTGTCGCTGACGCTGAGTTTTACGCGGCACGGAGCGGCGGACGTAGGTTCGCGCTGGTGCGGTGTTGGCTTCTTCATACGCATCCACAGGAGGTTCCGCATCTCCGTGTGCGTCGGCCTCAGGCAGCACAGGCGAAGCACTCATCGGTCGGTCGGGTGTGAAATGAAAACGTCCACCCCCGGGCACGGGCACAGCCGTGTCTATTGGCGCCGCTGTTGTGGCACTTCGCAACAACGGTCCCGTGGGAACGGCAACCGTTAATGCGTCTTGTGAGCCTGTTGCGTCTTCAGTGAGAGCAGCCTCAATTGCCACGGCCCCCGTCGTCTGCGGCGCGGCAGTCTGCGGAGCGAATAGTTCACTCCCTTGTGTGGTGTGAATTTTTCCACGTGGTGCAGTCAAAACGGGAGGCGCAGCGGTCTGGTTCTCGTTTACCAAATCCGTCGTTTGGACGGATGGGATTTCCGACAGGTCGGCATCCTGCATGTAAAGGGCTGCCATACCTGCGCCAATCGCCAAAACTGTCAGTGTGGTAAAGGTCCGCATACATCAAGTACCAGGGTTGCGTTGCATGGGTTCCGTTAGCCGGCGTTCTTTCCGTGCAAGGAGGCTGTCGGACGGGGCACCCATCTAAGGGCTAGTTCTACTGGGTTAACGCTCAGTTAATAAAAAAGCTCCCGCGCTGATGAATGTTTCTTGAACGAAGTATTGTTGGGTCTCGTGAAATCGCTAAAAAATTCATCAGCGGCCACGAACAACTGGTTAATGGCGACAGTGAGTATAAAAGCATTCGCGGGGAAGTGCTAAAGCAAGTCGTAAACAGATTTAATTGGCGCGGGAACTGTAGCATTGGGGTCCTGACCCTAGTGTTCTGGATCGAACGTTTGATTCCCGGGCGAAGGTCGTCAAACGATCGTGAATCCAGAACACAACCAATGAGAATGCTAGTGTGGCGTCGCGCCTTAGTTGATCGATGTCGCGGCACGCTGGGTATCAACTAAGGCGCGATAAACGCCACACTAAGCCAATGATTTTGCTAGTGGCCTTCATGTCGCGCCAAAATTGTATGCGGTTGCGGCTATGTTTCAATTTTGGCGCGACAGGCCACTAGGGTTCCGGGCTGACGCGTCGGGGCCCGACAGGGAACCAAGCGTCAGAGTCGGAACACTAGGCGATGCGGGGGCGCAAACCTATATGTTCCGTTGATCGCGCCCTGCGCACCAGATTGTTTGCAGCCCAATTGGCAAATTCAATGAGCAATGAAGAAAACCGGTTTTCAGCGCGCGCCGCGCGTTACGTGAAGGTCGGTACGAACGTTGGTGCGGTCGGGCTTAAGGTGGCGGGCCAGCGCCTGCTCGGGCGCACGCATGACCGTTCCAAAGCGGCCACCGAACTTGCAGCCGCGCTCGGCGGCCTCAAGGGTCCGTTGATGAAGGTGGCTCAGCTCATGTCGACCATTCCAGAGGCCTTGCCGAAGGAATACGCCCGAGAGCTTTCGCATCTTCAAAGTGCTGCACCACCAATGGGCCCCGCTTTCGTGCGTCGGCGCATGCAGGCTGAACTCGGGGCAGATTGGCGCACTCGTTTTCAGTCGTTTTCGGAAAAATCCAGTGCTTCAGCTTCGCTGGGCCAAGTGCACCGGGCAACCGCGCACGATGGCCGGCAACTTGCTTGCAAGCTGCAGTACCCGGACATGCAATCAGCCGTGGAGGCTGACCTCACGCAGCTCAAGATGATTTTCCAGATTCACGCACGCATGGACCCAGGTGTCGATACGCGTGAGATTTCGAAGGAAATTGCGGCACGTCTGCGCGAAGAACTCGATTACGAGTTGGAAGCGCGACATACGCGGCTCTATGGTGCGATCTTTGCGGGCAATGACGCAATTGTCGTGCCCGAGGTGGATACATCTCTTTCAACCAAACGGCTTTTAACGATGACGTGGTGCGACGGGCAACCACTGCTCAGCTACAAAGGCCATGCGTTGGATGACCGCAACGCCATTGCCAAAGCGATGTTCACGGCCTGGTGGTTTCCATTCAGCCATTACGGCGTCATCCACGGTGATCCGCATCTTGGCAACTATACGGTTTTTGAACGCGAGGGCCGCCCCGCAGGTATCAATCTGCTCGACTATGGATGTATTCGAACGTTTCCGGTTTCATTTGTGCAAGGTGTCGTCGATCTCTATCGTGGCCTCCTGGCAAATGATCAAGCGCGTGTGGTCGCCGCCTATGAAACCTGGGGTTTCAAGGGTTTGACCAACGAGTTGATTGAGGGTTTGACGATTTGGGCGCGCTTTATTTACGGCCCACTTCTGGATGACCGCGAGCGTATCATCGCCGACGGCACGACCCCTGGTGAATATGGCCGCAAGGAAGCCTTCACGGTGCACAAAATCCTGAAGGAGAAAGGTCCAGTGACGGTGCCGCGTGAATTTGTATTCATGGATCGCGCGGCGATTGGTCTAGGCGGGGTGTTCCTGCATCTTGCTGCGAAACTCAATTGGTATGAGTTGTTCAACAAGACCATCGAGGATTTCGATGCAGCCGTCGTGGCAGAGCGGCAGCAACAGGCGTTTCAAAAATCGGGCGTACCATTGCCCGAAGTCGCATGAGCAAATCACCGGACCAAATTACCGGTTGCATGATCTGGCGATAAGTCATGCGCCTAGAGCATTCTCCGACGAAGTGGATACCGGTTCGCCGAAGAAAATGCGACCAAACAATTCGCTAGCCCGCCGGTCCGATTCCATTGGATCGAACGTTTGATTCCCGGGCGAAGGTCGTCAAACGATCGTGAATCCAGAACACAAACAATGAGAATGCTAGGGTTCCGGGCTGACGCGTCGGGGTCCGACAGGGAACCAAGCGTCAGAGTCGGAAGACTAGCGCCAGGCGCAATGGCGTTTCGCCTGCTGACGGGCCCTCATTGTTGGCCGGCATTTTGTTTGTTGCGCTGGCGTTCCAGAAGTGCGTTGACCACCTGAACCATTCCGCTTCGAATTGACGGCCAGCGGTTGATGAATTGGACAACCGGCCAGGATATAAATCGGCTGACACCTTTCACGTTAGCGAGGCCGGGTGTTGCCGTGACCGCTTTGTAGTCCTTGATTTCGATGCGCGGCGCAAACGTTGCTGTGATGTCGATGGTTGATTTGTAGGTTTCCACCTGGCACGCGACGGGTTGCTCGGGGCTCTCGAACACGTAGTCTTTCTTGTCCACCGGCTCTTCCAACAGGCTTCGCGCTATGCGGATGTCGAGCGTGCACGTGAGGTTCTTGATGTAGCCGCGCGACCCCTTTTCCAGCTCTTTTTGTTCGTCGGGCGAAAGCCGCATTGGAAATTTGCAGACCAACTCAGCGCCGGTACCGTTTTCAAGTTCGTCGAAACAATCTTCAGACACGGCTGATTTTGCCGCTGCATTCGGCTTGGACGAATTCGTTGCCGGGATTTCCAGGTTCGTGGCAGGCTGTGATGCGGGAGGGGTTGCGGTGGCTTTGGAGGCTGCCGGATCGGGTGTAGCGGATTGCTGTTCTGGCGAATGGCTTGAGCTTTCCGCAGCGTTGGCAGCGCCCAACGTGGTCATACCAATCATCACAGCGACAAGAACGCCGGCCGCACACCTTTTTTCAGTGGCCATTGAAGAGCGAAAGATAGCGTTGAACGATTTCAGCATGCGCGCGCCTAGCCCGCCTTTCTCACGATGGTATGGCCGTCATCGCGCTGGCGCGAGATCGACCCGCAAGGATGGAGGCGGGTTAACCCTTGTTCTTCTCAGACTTGTCCTTCCTGTCCTTCTTGTCTCCCTTATCCTTTTCTCCGGCTTTGGCATTGGCGCCGTAACGCTCTTCGCAGGTCTTGTGGATGAACTTGTTGATTTCCTTGGTGGCACCGCTGTTGAAGAAACCCAAGCTATCGGCAAGTTTGGCTGCAGTCCAAACCAAGGTCTTGAGGCTTGAATCACCGTTCACGTCTTTGATCTTGAAATAGACCTTGTCGGCCTTGCCGTTCTTGAGCTTGATTTTTGGCGCGGCAACGACTTGCAAATCACTGACTGTTTTATCCGAGCCCTCGATCTTGCAATCGATTGTCTGCCTTTCGAATTGAAACGTATGTTTGGGTTTTTCGAGTGCCTTGACAATTTCAGCATGCGGAATGTTGAGCGAGACTTTGCAGCGCGCGTCGCCAAATCCCCAAGGCAGAGAGTTTGCTTCCCCGTTCTTCTTGAGTTTGACCCGGTCCCAGGTCTTGGTCATCTCGCAGCTCAGGGGTGGGCCCGACGATGCTCTGCCAAGCACAATCTGACAGAAACGACGCTCGCACTGTTCGCGGCTGGCTCGTTCATCGGGAAGCACGTCAAAAGCCGCCGCGGAGGCAGTCAGCCAGACCAGTGCGGTTCCCGCTGCGCAAACGCGCCAGCCCAACCCGCAACGAATGCCGCTATTGGCGCCCTTAAACGGCGTAAAATAAGGAAGAAAATAAGCCCGCATTTGCTGATGTTCCAACATTAGAGCCCCTGAACTTTGTGCCTTTGGATGTGCCATTGGCCGATCTGCACCGCCAGATTGCGACCAAATCGTTCGAAATTGGGGCGGGAGGCACGCGATTTGCGACAACCTTTCCCAATCGTAGCAGTTGAAGGGATGGGCCGCTTGGGCTACGAAAACCCGTACAAATTGCTAAACAAAGGGGAGGCTTTATTCCATGTCGATCGACACCAGCACCGGCCATAAGGATATGGACTACCGCGAACATACGCGAACTTACGCCGGCTTCCTCCTAATGACGAAGGTGCTGATCATATCCGTTGCGGCTATTCTGATCGGAATGGGGATCTTCCTCGTGCACTGACGGCTGCGCGGCTGCCAGGTGGCGGCAATCAGTGGCCTGACATGGGTTTCGCTGGACGGAGGTGCGGATTGACCGCCGTCTCCGGCCTAGGTTTCGTTTTATCGGCATCGGTTGTTTCCGGTGGCGGTCTCAATCGGACGCATCAATGCTCACCATAGCTGTCACGGCTGAAAACGCTGACGAGCCGCGCGTTGCGGTGTCACCGGAAACTGTAAAGAAATACACGGCGCTGGGAGCGACGGTTAAGGTCGAAAGTGGGGCAGGCACAAGATCCTTATTCACTGACGATATGTACAAGGCGCAAGGCGCCGAAATTGTCGGTTCAGCAAACGAAGCGCTCAACGGAGCCGACATCCTGATCAAGGTGCGCCGGCCGTCTTCCGAAGAAGTCTCACAGCTCAAGGACGGCGCATTGGTCATCGCCAATCTGCAGCCGTTCGACGACCGTCCAGGCCTGGAGGCATTGGCTGGCAACAAGGCCACCTTGTTCTCCATGGAATTCATGCCGCGCATCACCCGCGCGCAATCCATGGACGTGCTTTCAAGCCAGGCCAATCTCGCGGGCTACAAGGCGGTGGTCGACGCGGCCTCGATGTTTGGCCGGGCTATGCCGATGATGACGACGGCGGCGGGCACCGTTCCCGCGGCCAGGGTTTTCATCATGGGTGTGGGCGTGGCGGGGCTTCAGGCGATTGCAACGGCCAAACGCTTGGGCGGCATCGTCACCGCCACAGACGTGCGCCCCGCGACCAAAGAGCAGGTTCAGTCGCTGGGTGGTAAATTCATTGCTGTCGAGGACGATGAATTCAAGCAGGCGCAAACGGCTGCTGGCTATGCCAAGCCAATGAGCGAAGCCTACCAGAAGAAACAGGCGGAACTGGTGGCCGAGCATATCAAGTCGCAAGACATCGTCGTGACGACGGCGCTCATTCCCGGCCGTCCGGCTCCGCGCCTTATCAGCGCTGAAATGGCGCGCTCCATGAAGGCGGGCTCGATCATCGTCGACCTGGCTGCTGAGCGAGGCGGCAACTGCGAACTGACCAAGCCGGGCGAGACGATTGAAGACAACGGCATCACGATTTTCGGCCCGATCAACTATTCAGGCCGGTTGGCGTTCAATGCATCCAGTCTCTATGCGCGCAACCTGCTTTCGTTCCTGACGACGTTGATCAACAAGGATGAGAAGGCCGTTGCCGTCAATTGGGACGACGACATCGTCAAGGGCACGTTGGTTGCCAAGGACGGCCAGATCGTGCACCCCAGCCTCACCCAGTCCGGCAATTGAAGGAGACAGAGATGAAAGTTGCGAATGCTGTCCGGCTCGGCCTCCTCTCCAGTGCGTTGCTTGCTGCGGGAACTGCGTCTGCTTATGCCGCGGGAGGCAGTGGCGAAGGCGCGGTCGATCCGTTCTTCTATCTGCTGATGGTTTTCGTCATGGCGATTTTTGTCGGCTACTACGTCGTCTGGTCGGTGACGCCTGCACTGCATACGCCGTTGATGAGCGTCACCAACGCCATTTCGTCGGTTATCGTCGTCGGCGCGCTTCTGGCCGTGGGCGTGAAGGGAGCCGCTTCAGGCTCCACAGCCGCGCAGGTCTTCGGCTTCCTCGCCCTCGTGATGGCGTCGGTCAACATCTTCGGCGGCTTCCTCGTCACCCAACGCATGCTCGCCATGTACAAGAAGAAAGAGAAGAAGTGAGGCTAGGCTCTCGTTTCCGCACTCTGAACCGTCTTTCGCAATTTGCTTCAGCCGCTCGCCCTGCCAGCGCAATTAGGAACCTGACATGAGCGCCAATCTCGTCGCCGTCCTCTACCTCGTTTCGGGGATCCTGTTCATTCTCGCCTTGCGGGGCCTGTCGCATCCCGAGACATCGCGTCAGGGTAATATGTTCGGCATGATCGGCATGGCGATTGCCGTGCTGACGACACTGGGCGTTGCAAGCCCGATGGGCTTTGGTACCTGGGTTTTGATCCTGGTCGGCATGGGCATCGGCGGCGGCATTGGCGCCTATACGGCCAAGACCATTCCGATGACATCGATGCCCGAGCTGGTGGCCGCATTCCACTCATTGGTGGGTATGGCGGCGGTCATGGTGGCAGCGGCGGCACTGTATGCGCCGGAAGCCTTCGGCATTGGGCACCCAGGCGCAATTCACGGCTCCAGCCTCATTGAGATGAGCCTTGGCGTCGCGATCGGTGCCATCACGTTCACAGGTTCGGTCATTGCGTTTGCGAAACTGTCGGGGCGGATGTCGGGCAAGCCGATCATCCTGCCGCTGCGGCACCTGATCAACCTGGCGCTGGGCATCTTCCTGGTAACCCTGATCTACTGGTTCTACCAGTCGGGCGGTTCGGCAGGTCTGTTCTGGCTGATTACGCTGGTTTCGCTGGCGCTCGGCGTATTGTTGATCGTGCCGATTGGCGGCGCCGACATGCCCGTGGTTGTGTCGATGCTGAACTCCTATTCGGGTTGGGCGGCTGCTGGCATCGGGTTTACGCTAGGCAACATCGCGCTCATCATCACTGGTGCACTGGTTGGTTCGTCGGGCGCAATTCTGTCCTACATCATGTGCAAGGGCATGAACCGCGCGTTCCTGTCGGTGATTGCCGGTGGCTTTGGTGGTGAGACGGCTGCCGCTGGTGGTGGCGATGGCGAGCAGAAGCCGGTCAAGATCGGTGCAGCCGATGATGCGGCCTACTTGCTCAAGAACGCTCAGAAGGTGATCATCGTACCAGGTTACGGTATGGCCGTTGCCCAAGCCCAGCACGCACTTCGCGAGATGGCGGATGCGCTGAAGGAAGCGGGTATCGAGGTTTCTTACGCCATTCATCCCGTCGCCGGACGTATGCCGGGCCACATGAACGTGCTGCTGGCGGAAGCCAACGTGCCTTATGACGAGGTGTTCGAGCTTGAAGACATCAACTCGGAGTTTTCGCAGGCCGACGCGGTTTATGTGATCGGCGCCAACGACGTCGTCAACCCGGCAGCCGAAGACGATCCCAGTTCGCCCATTTACGGCATGCCTGTATTGCAAGTCTGGAAGGCGGCGACGGTGTTGTTCAACAAGCGCTCATTGGCGTCAGGATACGCGGGCATCGACAACCCTGTATTTTATCGTGACAACACCGTGATGGTGCTGGGCGATGCCAAAAAAATGACAGAAGATATCGCCAAGGCTTTGCGCGACTAGTGTGGCGTCGCGCCTTAGTTGATCGATGTTGCGGCACGCTGGGTATCAACTAAGGCGCGATAAACGCCACACTAAGCCAATGATTTTGCTAGTGGCCTTCATGTCGCGCCAAAATTGTGTGCGGTTGCGGCTATGTTTCAATTTTGGCGCGACAGGCCACTAGAGCGACGGGTTTCCTGAGAAGCGATTTATCGGAAAGCCCTGGCAGATGCCGGGGCTTTTCTGGTTTTTCATCGCGTGTGGAGCAACGTTGTTGCGCGCTTTTTTTATCGACCCGCGTTGGCTTTCTGTCTGCCATGCTTTGACGAGTGCCCACGAGGACGGGTCAAGTTTGAGCCGGTAGTGTTTTGAGCACGCGCGCCTTGAACAGGAGTGAGATTTGACGCGTCGTTTGCGCATGCTTCTGCTGGGTGCTGCCGTGGTTGCCGTGGTCGGTTACGCAGGTATCGCTGTCGCCATGTACACCATGCAGCGCGATCTCTTGTTCAATGTGCGCGACACTGGAAACCTCGCCGAACCCCACACGCTGGCCATCGAAGGCAGTGAGCGTGTGCAAATTTCAACGCCGGATGGTGAGCGGCTTGCAGCTTGGTATTTGCCGCCGCAGCCGGGTCGGCCGGTTTTTCTGTTCCTGCATGGCAAGGGCGGGGGGTTGGAACGCAAGTCGTGGCGGTGGAAGCGCATTCGCGAGCATGGGGAAGGCGTGCTCGCGATTTCGTACCGTGGCTATCCTGGTTCAACGGGAAAACCCAGCGAGCAGGGGCTGATGATCGATGGTCGTGCCGCCTATGACTGGCTCATCGCCAAGGGCCACACGCCAGAAAATATCGTGTTGCACGGTTTGTCACTCGGGACCGGCGTCGCTGCCAAGCTCGCTGGTGAGGTGCCTGCCATGGCGCTCATCCTTGAAGCGCCCTATACGGCGGTGGCTGACGTCGCAGCCGAGCGCTATCCATGGTTGCCGGTCCGCTATCTTATGTGGGACCAGTTCCTTACCCGCGAGCGGATCAGTGCGATCAAAATGCCGCTGCTGATTGCGCATGGTACGCGCGACACCGTCGTTCCCTACGCACAGGGCGCGCGCCTATTCCAACTGGCGCCAGAGCCCAAGGTTCTGGCGCGTATGGAGGGTTCAGACCATTCGACCTTGACGCGTGATGGTCTTTACGAAAAGCACATCTGGCCATTCCTGGAGCGCATCTCGCGCGGCAGGCGGCGCCCTGCACATTGACAGTTTGCCCCGCTTCGGACCAAGTTGATGCAAGTCAATGGTTTGCTCAGGAGCATTGATGCCGTGTTGCGGTTACTTGCACGCGTCGTAGGGCTTGCGCTGGTTTTCTTCTCGGTAGGTACCAGTGGCTTTGCGCACGCCGGTTCAACGGTGATGGCCGATGGAGCTGGCCGAAGCGAAAGCCGTGATGAGCGGGGCAAAACGCTGATCGCCGGCCGGAATGTGAGCTGCAAGGATATTCGTGGCGTGGCTGTCCATACCATGCAAATCGCCAACCTTGGCGACGTGGGGCGGGCCGGCATCATCAACCGCGTGCCGATAATTGCCATCGACCCCGACATCATTGGCAAACTCCCAGACAAGTTGCAGCTTTTTTTCTATCAACACGAATGCGCGCATCACGTGCTTGGGCACTGGTTCCAGATGAAAACGTCGATGGAAACGGAGGCTGACTGTTGGGCGATCCGGCACGGGCGCGATCACGGAATATTCAGGCGTGAAGACGTATTGAGTTTTGCGCCATTCCTTGCCAAGAGCGGTGGCTCCGTGTTTGGACATCTTCCAGGCCCGGAACGGGCGAAGTATCTCCTGAAATGCTTCGATACACTATGATCTCAAGCGCCAGGGCGCCTGATGCCGAAACTGCGCTGGTTGGAACATGGCAAAGCAGGCGCGCAATATGAACATTATCAATGCTGTTCTCGTTCTTGGCGTAGTGCTGGGTGCGCTTTTGTATCTGGGATCATCGGCGCTGCAGCAGTTTCTCATCTACCATCCCGATCCCAAACGATTTGTGCCATCCGAAATTGGCCTCGACGGGTTCGATGTCGTCGAGCTTCAGACGCCGGACGGCAACACGTTGGTCGCGTGGTTTGCGCAGGCGCGGTCTGGAAAACCTACAGTGCTTTATTTTCACGGCAATGCGGGCGGGCTTGCGGGGCGGGCGCTGAGGTTGAAGCGCCTGAGGGATGCGGGCCTAGGCGCCCTCATAATGAGTTATCGCAGCTATTCTGGTTCAACGGGCAGACCGACCGAGAGCGACAACGTTTCTGACGGCAAACGCGCTTTCAAGTATCTTGTCGAGGAAAAGAGGGTGCCCGCTGATGACATTTTCTTATTTGGAGAGTCGCTGGGCACAGGCGTGGCGGTGCAGGTGGCGGCCGCAATGCAACCGGCAGGCGTTATCCTGGATGCGCCCTATACCTCGATGCTTGATCTTGCGCACCTACACTATCCCTACCTGCCAGCGGACTGGCTGTTGAAGGATCGCTATGAAACGATGCGTTACCTTGGCAAGGTCACGTCGGCCATACTCATCGTTCACGGTGACCAGGATCAGGTGATTCCCGAGGCCATGGGACGGGCGGTGTTTGAAGCGGCCAATAGTGCGAAGTCAAAAGCCTTCATCACGGTGCCTGGAGCAGGGCATCTCGACCATGATGAGGTGTCGTTCGACAAGATCATAGCCTGGGTCGAACAGGTTCGTGCGCAAACGAAACCTTCTCCCGGTCGCAGAGCAATGTAATTGAGAGCATTTTCCGACGAAGTGGACACCGGTTCGTCGCAGAAAATGCGACCAAACAAGAAACTAGAGCATTTTCCGACGAAGTGGACACCGGTTCGTCGCAGAAAATGCGACCAAACAAGAAACTAGAGCATTTTCCGACGAAGTGGACACCGGTTCGTCGCAGAAAATGCGACCAAACAAAAAGCTAGAGCGCCAATCCGATTTCACCGAATCGGAATACGCTCTTGCGGCAGGTAAAGGCAGGTTGCCAGCCTCCCTTTAGAGCATCGGGCGTTAAATCTGCATCATTCTGCCGAGGCGAATTTGGTCCAAGATCGAGTTGGTCGTCGCAGGCCGTAGCAGCGTTACGAACAAGACGGACGACGAAGAGATTGGATAAAGTTCGCCCGGCCCAAAGGGTTTCCAAGCGGCGGACGCCCGCTGTGTCGAGCGATTTGTCCGTAGCACCACTACGGACTGCATCGCTCTCCGCAGCCGTCGCCACTCCGCTTGAGAAACAGAATGGCGCCGATTTAACGCCCGATGCTCTAGCCCAGGGGCGACGAACTCATCAAGATGATGCTGGGTATAATGATATTGTGGTGGGTTGGCGCAGCCACGATGGCTTGACAAAGGCGTGATGCAACACACGCGCCCGCACCGGTCTCCCGGCACGGGCATATGCCTCAAAATGCGAGTTTTTGACGTTCCTGCGTCGACCGCAATCAGCGACGGCGGCTGCTGGCCTTGGACGGCAGCAAACCTTCGCGCTGGGCCCGCTTACGAGCCAGCTTGCGGGCGCGGCGCACGGCCTCAGCCTGTTCGCGGGCCTTCTTCTCTGAAGGTTTTTCGTAATAATTCCGGAGCTTCATCTCGCGGAAGATACCCTCGCGCTGCATCTTCTTTTTGAGCGCCTTGAGGGCTTGGTCGACGTTGTTGTCGCGAACGAGAACCTGCACGCGTGCCTATCCTTTGGTGCTGGTTGATGATCAAACAGTTACAAAACACCGCTCCCGCTCCAGGTTGACCCAGGCGGCCGGTGTTTCGAAATGAGGGGTGTATTTAACAAACGCCTGATAGCTTGTCTACCGATCTGCCCGATATGGCCATCTTTAGTCCCCGGATTTAGGGCCAATGCGGGTAATATGGCCCATTTTTCGGCCTGGACGCGGTTCGTTCTTGCCATAGAGATGCAGGCCCGCGTTGGGTTCGGCTGCCATGTTTTTCCATTCGTTGACGTCGGCACCTATCAAATTGGTCATGACCGCATCCGAATGTCGCTGGGGATCGCCCAGCGGCCAGCCTGCGACGGCGCGGATATGATTTTCAAATTGGTTCACGACGCAAGCATCAATCGTCCAGTGACCTGAATTGTGAACTCGTGGTGCTATCTCATTGACAATTAATGGTTCTGTCGCATCCTCACCGAGGAAAAACAGCTCCACGGCCAAGACACCGACGTAATCCAGGGCCTCGGCGATTTGGGTGGCGATGTCCGCAGCGCGGACGCGCGCTTTTTGGGAAATCGGGGCTGGAACTGTCGAGGTATCAAGAATGCCGTTGGCATGCGTATTCTGTGGCACGTCATAAACGCGAATATCGCCATCGATCCCGCGCACAAGCAACACAGAGACCTCCAATAAAAACTCGACCTTGCCCTCCAAAATGGCAGGTGCGTTGCTTATGGCGGAGCAGGCGTCCTGGAGATCTGATGTACGCTTCAAGCGCACCTGCCCCTTGCCATCGTAACCCAGTCGGCGTGTTTTCAGGATCGCCGGCAGGCCGAGCTTTTTGGCCGCTTCAGCCAGTGTGGTTTCGTCGTCAACAGCGGCAAATGGCGCCACGGGCAGGCCGAGTTGCGCGATGAACTGTTTTTCGTTCAATCTGTCCTGCGCGACCTCCAGCGCTTTGACGCCGGGCCGTACAGGCCGTATTTCGGCGGCAGCCTCTGCCAGCGCGCAAGGTACGTTTTCAAACTCATAAGTGACGACATCCACGGTCTTGGCAAACTGCCGCACGGCATCGAGATCGTCATACCCGCCAATGATAGATGTGGCGGCAACATCAAATGCTGGACCCGAAGCGTCGCAGTAGATTGCGCACTTCAGTCCCAGGCGCGCGGCAGCCATGGCAAGCATGCGGCCGAGCTGCCCGCCACCCAAGATGCCGATCGTCGCGCCGGGGGGAAGTGCAATCATGGTACGGCTCACGCGCTATCTTTGGGTGCTTGTGCGATTGCGGCGGTTTGCTCTGCGCGCCAAGCGACGATTCGCTGGCTTAGGGCGGCATCCTGCGTCGCAATGATCTGTGCGGCGAGGAGGCCGGCGTTTGCAGCCCCTGCCGCACCAATTGCCAGCGTTCCAACCGGCACGCCCTTGGGCATCTGGACGATGGAATAAAGGCTGTCGAGACCGGCAAGTGCTTTTGACTCGATGGGAACGCCGAGCACCGGCAGTATTGTCATCGAGGCCGTCATGCCAGGCAGGTGTGCGGCGCCGCCGGCCCCCGCTATGATGACCTTAAGGCCGTTGCCGTGAGCTGATCTGGCATACTGGTAAAGTCGCTCTGGCGTGCGGTGAGCCGAGACGATGCGTGCCTCGTATGGAACGTTAAGGCTATCGAGAATTTCGGCGGCCTGCTGCATTGTCGGCCAATCGGACTGGCTGCCCATGATGATGCCAACAAGCGGTTTGGCGTTTCCGCTTTTTACGGTCATGTTTTGTTCACGTCAGACCGCCATCCCGGCGCTCCGCCTCCCTTCGTTTGGTACGGAGAAAGCGCGGGTTTAGTGACATCGGAACGGATTGGCAAGTGCTAGTGTTCTGGATCGAACGTTTGGTTCCCGGGCGAAGGTCGTCAAACGATCGTGAATCCAGAACACAAACAATGAGAACGCTAGGGTTCCGGGCAGACGCATCGCGGCCCGACAGGGAACCAAGCGTCAGAGTCGGAGTGCTAGCGTGTGAAGAGCTTTGGCCCGATGTTGGTAAATTGGATGACGTGTATGTAAAGCATGTGTGTTGAGGACACTTTGTTGCTGACGGCCAACTCTCCCATTTGAACAGCTCCAGGCTCCCTCACCGCCTGAAACACTTCGGGCGTAAATGGTATATTATTGTTTCCAGATCCCAGCCCTGTATAGGGTTTGCATCAAACAATAATGGCTGCGGTTAAATGAGCATTTTCCGACGAAGTGGATAACGGTTCGGCGCAGAAAATGCGACCAAACTAAAAAGTTTGAGCGCTGTTCCGATTCCATCGGATCGAAAAGCGCTCTAAATGAGCATGTGCCAAAGCTGATGATGGGTGACCTGGCCGTCATGGATATGACCGAACTGACCAAGGCATTTGGCGCGTTCTTCGCCATTATGAATCCCTTCGTCAATCTTCCGTTATTTTTGTCGCTGACGGCCGGTTACACCGTGATGCAGCAGCGCAAGCTGGCGGTTAAGATCGCGATCAACTGCCTTGTGATGTCCTTGGTAATCTTGCTCGCGGGACAAAAGATCATCGCGTTTTTCGGCATTACGATCGATCAATTTCGCATCGCTGGCGGCGTGGTGCTCGCCCATATCGCATGGTCGATGCTCAATGGCAGCGATATTACAGCTCATCACGGTAGCAGCCCTGAAAAAAGCAGTATGGGCGAGATTTCGGGACTGGCCTTTTATCCCATTACATTTCCAATCATCGTTGGCCCCGGTACGATCGCAACTTTGATTATTTATGCTGGTCACACAAATACTTTGGTCGGCTTATTCGCTGTTTCGAGTGTGGTCGTCTCCATTATTGCGATGTTGTTTGTCGTATTCTTTTTTGCTGCCAGTTTTGGAAAGGTGCTGAGTAATACAATGCGCACCATAACCACGCGGCTCATGGGCATGATCCTGCTCGCAATTTCAATCGAGATGATTGTAGCTGGGTTGAAGGTGGTGTTCCCGGTTTTAGGGCAGACGGGACAAGCGCTGCAGTGACGTTGCAGCAGGGCCCGCTATATCGCACGGAGCTCAAGAGCATTTTCCGACGAAGTGGCCGCCGGTTCGTCGCAGAAAATGCGACCAGATAAAGAGCATTTTCCGACGAAGTGGCCGCCGGTTCGTCGCGGAAAATGCGACCAGATAAGAAGCAAGAGCGCCGATCCACTTCCACCAGATTGGAAAAAGCTAGCGTTCGATGTTTTTGTAATGCTCAGGCGATGATGTCGGGCAGCAGCTTGTCTTCTAAGAGCTGTATCTGGTCCTTCAATGCCAGCTTCTTTTTCTTCAATCGCTTTACATGCAACTGATCGGCACTGCCCGACCCTTCGAGGGCGATAATTTCGTCATCGAGTTCACGGTGTTCGTTGCGGAGTGCCGCAAGCTGTTCTCGGAGGTTGGTTTCGCTGCGCTGCATTCTGGTCCAAATCCGATCCCGCTACCGGATCAACGGGGCTCCATGCCGCTCCCATCGAGGGCAATGCGTACGCTACGCCCGGTTTCCGAATACGACTGCGTGTCACTCACGTCCAAACTTCACATGATTGTAGATTTGATAGTGTTGTCTCAATCATGCCAAACGATAGCCCAAACACAACAATACGCCGGTCTGTGCGCCAAATTAACGCCAACCGCGCGCATGCATGTTCTGCCTGATTCGAATATCCAACTGTTTTGATGCTCTGGCAAGTCTCTCAATAAAAATGCGTGGCGACGGGGGCATATTGCGTCTTGTTGCGGGTGGCGCAAATTGGCGAAAGTTCAAACAGGATTTTCACAATATTCCTAGCTATTGGCTAGCCCAGGGGCAAAATCGCCGAATGTTGATGCGACGCTTCGTGGACAAGGCGCAACAGTTCTGTCACACTTCTTAGCGTTGTTAATTTGAAGGGAGGGCCTGATGCCGCTGTCCGCTCATATTACCGAACTCGCAGAAAAGCATAAGCTTCTAGAGCGCCGGATTGAGGAAGAAGTTGCAAGGCCAGGATCTGACGATATTGAAATCCGAAAATTGAAACAGGCAAAGCTGAAGCTGAAGGAAGAGATCAATCGGCTTTCTGAAACACCCTTGGCGGCGCGTCATTGACGCGCCGTTTTGCTGGGCGTGTGATCGTCTTTCGACACACTAGGCTTGTCGCCACCTGAAAGCTTGCCTTGAGGAGTTTCTCTCGGCACGCTTGTGGTAGTGCGGGCGCTGTTTGTCGCAGGGCGGATAGCTTTGGCAGCTTTCAGCAGTCGTGCATCGCTTGCCGCGAGTTTTTCGCGGTTCAAGCGTTTCTGTTCATGCGCCAGAATGAGTGCATAAAGCACTTCATAGGCCTGCTCGCCGCCATTTCCGATCAAAACGAGATCGGCGCCGGCGTTCAAGGCGTCTATTGCCGCTTGCCGCACACCGCCCGTGTAATGCCGTGCAATGGCACCCATGGCGAGATCGTCAGTAATGACGACGCCATCATAGTTCCAACTGTCGCGCAGCAGTTTCTGGATTATGCGTGATGACGTCGATGCAGGGCGCTCCTTGTCTATACTATCCACATGCTGATGGCCGACCATGACGAAGGCGTTCGTGTCGCTCAACACTTGCCTGAACGGGATCCAGTCGCTTTTGGCAAGTTCATCGCGCGATGCCTTCAATCGTGCACTGGTGATGTGCGTGTCGTGAATGGCGCGTCCAAGCCCCGGAAAATGCTTAAGCGTACAACGGATTTTTTCTTTTGATAGCGCATTGCAATAGGTGCGCGCGACATTCGTAATGACGTCGGGATCCTCTGCGATTGCGCGTCGGCGGATGCGCGTGTGCCGGTCATGGATGGTGCGCGTGTGATGGTTGACGTCGGCTACCGGTGCAAAGTTCAAATTGATGCCGAGGCCTGCCAGTTCCTTGGCTTGCTTGGTTGCGTAGGCTGCAACAGCCGCGCGCCGTTCATCGGATGTTTCCAGTTTCGAAATTGCACGCTGTAAGGATCGCTGATAGGGCAACGGTGGAGACAGGCGCGAAACGCTGCCGCCTTCCTGGTCTGTGGCCAGCCAGAAAGCTTTTTGGCCGGCATCCGAGGCTCGTTTTTTGAAACCATAAAGTTCCTTTTTCAGGTGAAATTTTGTGCGGTGACGAGCATTGCGCTTGGTTACGAACACCCCACCCAGTGCACCGCGATCCAAAAGTGGCGTGAGCTGTTGCGCGGTGTGATAGCCAACAATGACGTGACGGCCGATCTGTTTGAGCAATTCGGGTGGGGCAGCCAGTACGGCGGCTTTTTTGTCCTGAAGCGTCGGCTGGATTTGATCACCCTTTGAAGCAGCACCGTGCGAAACGGTGGGGGCTGTTCGATGCGCGGATTTATTACTTTTTCTGACCGGCACCTGGCGTTTTCGCGCCCGCTCCAGCGCGCGTATGCTTGCTGCCGTTTTGGCTTTTTTTGATTTCGACTTTTTTTCCTTGGCGTATTTCGTCTTGTTTTTGGCTGCTGCTGAAGCACTTGGGGAAAAAAACTGAATTTCCGCAACTGGTGCGACGATCAGCATCGTGGCGGCCACCGTGAGCACGCCTGCAAAGGTTTTGGCGGAACCGGGCCTGGCGGAATTGGGCAATAGATTAGTCATGCCGTTCCTTCTGGTGTTCGGGTGGCCTTTTCGGTGGCTTTTCACCCGGTCAAGTTCCGTCAAAATAGCCTCGGGCTCGTCCGCAAAGTGCTGCGAACCACACAAAAGACATTCACCTCCGTGCCGGTCATACCAACGTGAGAAAGGCGGGCTTTAAAAACAGAATGATCCCGATATAACGAACAACGCTCTAACGATGGCCCAACGTGGACCCTAGCACGGCACATGCGCCGAACTCTGTGTCGGTTGAAACGTTCTTAAGAATGAACGGTTGCCAAAAAAACTTTTTCTTTTTCGAAGATATGTGCACATCCATGTTGATTTTGGGTGCGGGTGAACGTGAAATCGGTGCATCGGTGCATCGGTGCATCGGTGCATCGGTGCATCGGGTGCATCGGGTGCATCGGGTGCATCGGGTGCATCGCGGCGTCGGCGCTACGAATCGCAGGCGCCAAGGTCGATTGGGCCACCGGAGTGATAGGGCTTTGCGTGCTGCGAAGGGCTGTCGATTGTCTTAACTTATGAAAGTTTGGTGGTGAACGGCATTGCCGCTCGCGCGTGGAGCCCGAAGCGGTTCCGGTCGCGTCCCAAACGCACAGCACCAATCCCAGTGCTCGAATTGTTTCGGCTTCCTCAAATTGCCTTGGCCTTCTCGCGCAGAACATATTTTTGGATTTTGCCGGTCGATGTTTTGGGGATTTCCGCAAACACGACATGGCGTGGAACTTTGAAACGGGCCAGGTGTTCTCGGCAATATGCGATCAGTGTGTCCGAATCTGCTTGTGCATTGGCCTTGAGTTCGACGAACGCGCACGGTGTCTCGCCCCACTTTTCGTCAGGCTTTGCAACCACAGCACAGTAGGCCACGGCTGGATGCTTGTAGAGCACATCTTCCACCTCGATTGACGATATGTTTTCGCCACCAGAAATGATGATGTCCTTTGAACGGTCTTTGAGCTGGATGTAGCCGTCCGCATGCATGACGCCAAGGTCGCCGGAATGAAACCAGTCGCCACGAAAGGCGTCATCGGTGGCTTTGGGGTTCTTCAAGTAACCCTTCATGACAAGGTTGCCGCGGAACATGATTTCGCCAATCGTTTCGCCATCGGCGGGAACCGGTTCCATGGTTTCGGGATCGCGTACCGATAGCGCTTCCAGGGCGGTGTAACGCACACCCTGGCGGGCGCGCTTGGCGATGTTTTCGTCCTTGGGCAGGTGGTCCCACTCATCGCGCCATTCATTAAGCACGGCGGGACCATATGTTTCGGTGAGGCCGTAAAGGTGCGTCAACGCGAAGCCTGCATCTTGCATTTGACCCAGCACGGCTTCGGGCGGGGGCGCTGCCGCATGAGAGAACGCTACCTTGTGCTTGATTTCGCGCTTTTCATCATCGGGTGCATTCAGCAACGTGGCCATCACGATTGGAGCGCCGCAAAGGTGCGTCACGGTATGCTCGATGATGGCGTCGTACATCGCCTTGGCGCGGACCCAACGCAGACAAACATGCGTTCCACCGACAGTCGTCACCGACCACGGAAAGCACCAGCCGTTGCAGTGGAACATGGGTAACGCCCAAAGATAGACAGCGCCGCGCTGCATTCCCGTTGCAATCGTGTTGGCGTAGCACATGAGGGCGGCACCTCGGTGGTGGTATACCACGCCCTTGGGATTACCCGTGGTGCCGGAGGTATAATTCAGCGAGATCGCGTCCCATTCGTCATCTGGCATGCGCCAGGCAAAATCATCGGCGCCGGTTTGCACGAACTCCTCGTAATCATTGTAGGAGAGACGTTCGTTGTCCTGCGGAAATTCCTGATCGTGGTAGTCGATGATGAAGGGCTTGACCTTGGCTATCTTCAGGGCTTCGCGCATGACCGGCGCGAACTCGCGATCGACGATCAGGACCTTGGTGTTGGCGTGGTCGAGCTGGAACGCAATGATTGCGGCGTCAAGACGTGTGTTGAGCGAATGCAGAACAGCGCCGACCATGGGCACGCCGACATGCGCTTCGAGCATGGGCGGGGTATTGGATAACATCACCGAAACCGTATCACCCTTGCCGATGTAGCGTTGCGACAAGGCCGAGGCCAATCGACGGCAACGAGCGAAGTAGTCTTTGTAGGTGAGCCTGCTTGCCCCGTGGATGACAGCGATCGTGTCGGGGTAAACCTCGGCTGCGCGGGCAACGATGGTGAGCGGGGTCAGCGGCTGGTGATTGGCAGGGCACTTATCTAGGTTTTGTTCGTAGGGATTTGACGCCATGGCATGCCAACTCTGTGCTGCATTTGTGAATTTGAACCAAACGCTAGCTGCTTAGATCGCCGTGGGCAATCAACAACAGGTCGCCAATTTGGCAAACCTGGATCTGCTGCATTGCAACACGTGTCGCATCTACGATTCAGCAATGAAAATAGTGCCGGCAAGCGGTGGGTAAGTGGTGAGAGTGCTTTGAGCCCCGGCATTTACGGTGTATGGTGATTGTCAGGAAATTTGGCCCATTCCAGTTGCGCTGGGGAACGACATGAGTGAAGCCAAAAGGGAAGGTATTCTGCTTTGGGTGCTGCTCGTCATTTTGTTGAGTTTGCCTTGGGTTGTGCTTTAGCTGGTTAGGATCCCAAAGCGTTTTTAATTTCATCTTGAAGCACGTTCGAGCCAGAGCGGTTGCCTGTTTCACGGAGCGGTGGCACAGCAGGCATTTCCGCGCTGCAAACGCCCGGAATGCGAGCGTTTGCTAAAGCATTTTCCGACGAACCGGCGTCCACTTCGTCGGAAAATGCAACCAAACAAAAAGCAAGCGCCGATCCGATTCCATTGGATCGAAAAGCGCTTTGGACGGGCCTCGATGCAGATGCGTGATGGCGGACATGGCACCGACCATTTGTCGGCTCTATCAACCACCCGCAAGCGCCACTACGCCATCGTAGATGAGCTTGAGCGATATGATGAACAGCGCCGTGTAGGCGATTCGATAGAACGCACCTTGGGCAACCCTGCGGGTGAGCCAGACACCCGTCAGCATAGCTATTGGCGCCAATGGAAGTAGGGCGGCTGAAGTAGCCAGGTTGGCCGTCGAGAACTGGCCGAGCGCGTAGTACGGCACAAGTTTTAAGAAGTTTACGGTTGTGAAGAAAACAACCGCCGTTGCGGCCAGTGCCGTGTTGGCAAGGCGCTGCGGTAGCATATACACGTTGAATGGGGGTGCGCCGGTGTGGCTGACGAAGCTGGTGAAGCCGGCCACCATGCCCCAGAACGTGCCCTTCAACCGGTTGGGTTGGGTTGGCCTGCGGTTGGTACCCCCGGAAATCCAATAGTTCACGGTGAAGATCAGGCCCACCAGTCCTACAATGAGGCGAACATGGGCTTCTGATACATAGGCTGCTGTGGCCCATCCAATGACAACCCCAATCGCGGCTGCAGGAAGAAGTATAGACAGGTTCCGCCAGTCAAAATCGCGTCGGTAGGCGATAAGGCCCACCAAATCCATCACATTCAGGATTGGGAGCATAATGGCAGCCGCCTGGACGGGGGATATCACGAGGGTCATCATTGGAACGGCAAGCCCGCCTGCCGCACCCAGAAAACCGCCCTTGGCCAGCCCGGTTAGCACGATTGCGGGAATCGCGACGGCGAAAAACCAAGGGTCAGTGATCATGCGGAGCAACTTTTCGGGTTCAGGGTTCCGACCCTAGTGGCCTGTCGCGCCAAAATTGAAACATAGCCGCCGCCGCATACAATTTTGGCGCGACATGAAGGCCACTAGCAAAATCATTGGCTTAGTGTGGCGTTTATCGCGCCTTAGTTGATACCCAGCGTGCCGCAACATCGATCAACTATGGCGCGACGCCACACTAGCCGCGTTTGAGAGCCTCCAGACGGGCGATTTCACACCTAGCGTGATCTTCCAGCAATCCGCCGCTCGGATCAGGGGTTGTATACTTGTACAAGTTCAATTGATTCGCCGCGTGCTCTGGCGATAGCGATATATGCTGGAAACGCGATGCTGAAACGGTGCGCCCGGCTGGGTGCTATTTTGGGATTATTGATTGCGGCTCTCGTCAATACGGCGCAGGCGGATCGTTATCAGAACGTCTCTGGCCTGTCGGCTGGGCGGTTTGTCTGGAGTCCGACAACCTCCCCTGAAGGCGCGCTCGCAATTGTAGTTTCTCCGCGCGCCGGCACGCTCCATGTCTACCGTAACGGTATCGAAATCGGCATATCGACGATAAAGGTTGCCGATGCGGATGCCGTTGAGCCTGCCGTCTTCCAGGTGACTGCGATTGACGGCCGCGTCGCAGCCGGCTCAGATGCTGGCGCATCAACTCTGGTCTGGCGCGGGATGGAACTGTTTGCCGGCGGAAACGGACTGAATGGAGTAACCGATCTTGGCATTCGCCTGCCGCGAGACTTTGCCGAACTTCTGATGAAGGCAACGCAGAAGGGCGCTTTGGTTGTCGTCGCCAAGGAGCGCTCCGGGCCACAGGTCTTTTCGGCGCCAGGCCCGTTTGCTGACCCCATTGAAACGGGTGGGATTACACCTCCCAATCGCGTCGCGCGTTTCGCCCAGCCCGAGCTTGCGCCGCAACCGGGAAGAGCCGGCGACATGGAAAGGCGACCAACTGCAAAATCTGCAACCACAACCGAGACCGGCGTACGAGGCGACACGACCTCGATCATTTTGTCTCGTGCAGACCTTTCAGCCTATGTCATGCAGAATGGCCGTCAGATCGACCGTATGCCAATTGCTGTTGATGATCCAACGCGGCCGTTTGGCCTGCACGCCGCAGTTCTCCTGTCACCGGGACGCCAGGATAGAGAGGCGCGGTGGTTTGCTATTGGCATGGACGACGATGCTGATGCCGCCCACGTTGTTGCCGATTTAGGCGCACGTGCGCTGCGGCGGGTCAGGTTCATGGATCGCGGCAGTTCGTCAGCGCTGGCAAAAAGTCTCAAGGCTGGCACAGTGTTTATTTTGATGGATGGACACGGTCCCTCCGCAACCGAGGCGCCGGGGTTTGATATAGCGCTGCTTGCAAGCGCGGACCTGGGGCTGCCCGCCAAAAGCGGTGGCGAGACCCAGCCTCTTGCCGATAGCAGCACACCAAGTGCTGCAGCAGACAAAAAAGTAGAAACGCGCCAGGCTCCGCCGGTGCGCAGCGTTTCGGCAGAGCGCAAATCACCAACGAGGCAGCGCGGTCGCATGCCCCGAAAAGGCCCGCTCGATGAACGGGAGGCATGGCCAAACAGCATCTACTGGCCATATTGATGAGCAGCACGGTGGTCGCACCATTGCCCAACGCGGCGTGAACGTAAAAGACACCACCTCAAAAACCGTATTCATTCACTGCTTCGGTGAACTGGCAAGGCGGTGGTCTGACAGGCCGCTTCCGAGCGCTGCCAAAAGCGCATCGGCACCAGCCCGCTGGGCAACGTCCTCAGGTATGATCCAGGCGCGGTAATCTTTGCTTATCACCGTGCGGCGGCAGGAAATACGCCCATGTTTTACTGCGCACGTGGGATCTGCGGAAATTATCCGCGCCTCGCGGCGATCGTGCCGAATGATGCGTAGGTCTATGGGCCTCAGCCAAACACGGTCGGCTGTCAAATCGACGTCTCGGAAAACGCAGGTCGTGCTGTGGCGGCATGCGCCCGCGCGCATTCCCAAAGCGACAGATGGGCCAAACGCCTTGCCTTTCGACAACTGCCGCGCCGGCATCGCCGCACCCTTCGAAATGTAGCAACTCGATTCAACGCACAGCATCGGGTCGGCGGACTTGTTCCAACGGCGGATGCCGCGGTTTCCCGGCTGCATGATGAGCAGCACCGTAGCGCGATGGCTGTTCGCCTTCACGTCATCACTTGCAAGTCCATTCATGATAATTGCAGGAGCGTCTGCTGACGGCCTCTGCCGCCAGTTAACCGGGGCAGGGCGCGAAGCAGGTTCGGGTCGTTGAGCGGTGTTTGGCAGCGTTGGGATGGGCTTGGTCATCGTTGGCCCCCCAAGTGCATGTGGCGCCGGCCTCTGCACCAGGTCACGGCGGACGTCTGTGCCTTGGGGCTGTGTATCCGTCTCCGAACCGCTCGCGCTGTCGGACCCAGCATGCGCGTCATCATTCGTTCTGGTTTGTTGTGTGCTACGTGCCTTGGCTTCGGCCGCGGCCAGCGCGCGCGTTTCTTCACGCAAGCGGCGCGCTGCACGCAGACGGTCCGCGAGTTCGCGCGCTTCGCTTTCACGCGCAGCCGCCTTCTCTCTTTCAGCAGCCATTTGCATTTCACGAGCTTTTTCAGCTTCGGCGCGCATCTCTTCGGCACGCTTTGCAGCAGCTTTGGCTTTCCGGTGCGCTTCTTCGGCAGCCGCCAGATCAGCAGAGATTTGGCGCGCGATCTTTTCCTTCTGCGCTTTGGCTTTTTGCTGCGCAGCGGCCTGCTCGCGAGCCAAATCCGCCTTGCTGCGCGCATCGGCTTCCGCCTGCGCCCGTTTCAGAAGGTCCTCTTCGTAAGCTTTGAGGTCCTCAGCGTCGCTCCGCGCATCCCCGCCAGCGGTCACAATGACACTATCGCGGGCCTTTTTCGCTGCATTTGCTTCAACCTCAGCGCCCGTTCTGGCTTGTGTATCGCTTGTAGCGCGCGAGAACTTATCGGCAATGGCGTGGGCGGAACTCGCTGCGGTGACGGCATGAGCCTGGGTTGCGCAGCCTGTGATCGTCAACACCGCGAGGGCAATCCACGCAACGTCGCGCAGCATGCAATTGCTGTCGCCGACACGCGCGAAAGGTTGCAGTCGTTCAGCCTTCATAACGTCCCTCCCACCCGAATTGCGGCGTCGGTACGGCAAATAAAATGCGAACCTTTGCTCACAGTGCAATATTCCAACACAATTCGGGCAATAAAGCGGACACCTCTTGAACGACGCCTGAACGACCGCCGCGGTACATCTGAATTTTTTGCTGTTTTTTCTGCTTCACGGCAGAGGGTGCCGGGCGCGCTTAATCGCTATGAGGACTTATTCTTGAGCCCACGCGCCAGCGACTGAAGCCCCTCTTTGTATGTTGCATACCTCAGCGTCAGGCCAAGATCGCTTTTCAGCAGATCGTTGCGCACCTGTTTGTTTTCACCGTAAAAACTCTTCGCCATCGCAGACAGATCGGCGTCGTCGAACGCCACTTCGGGCGGCAAAGGTACGCCCATCAGCTCGGCAGCAAGCGCAATAACGTCTTGCGGCGGTGCCGGAAGGTCATCTGAGACGTTCAGGATCGGGGCCGTGCCATGCCCCACCATCGATGCCAACACCACTCTGGCAATATCTTCAACATGTATGCGGTTAAAACGCTGACCCGGCTTAATAATGCGGCGCGCACGCCCCTTCATCACATTCTCCAGGGCGCTCCGTCCGGGGCCGTAGATACCCGCAAGCCGAAAGATGATGACGCGCTTGCCCGTTTCAGCGCTAAAGGCTTCCCAAGCCATCTCTGCTGCGCGGCGATGATGAGATCGGCGCGAGACGGGCGCAGCCCTTGTCGTCTCATCCACCCAGCCCCCGTCGTGATCGCCATAGACGCCAACGGTTGACAGGTATCCAACCCAGTTGAGATTTGCGGCATGAGACAGAGCCATGGCGTAGTGTGCGAGCACTGGGTCTCCGAGGCCTTCGGGCGGCGGCGCGTCAGGAGGCACTGATATTAGTATGTGTGTCGCTCCGGCAATGGCCTCCTCTATCCCGGGAGTTTGCGCCTTGCCATCGAAGATGAGCGCCTCCACGCCGTCGCTGTGCCAGCGGTCCGCTGCTTCAGCATCACGCACGGTTCCAGCAATTTGCCAATCACGCCGGTCAAGCCGTTCGATCAGAGCGCGGGCACTGAAACCCAGCCCGAAACAGAACAATCTGTTTCTCGGCGCGTTGGAGGAAGTTTCGCTCGTCATGTTGGACCCGTTGTCTCGTGCTGCTTATTTTGCGCCATCAAGGCAGCGGCTTTTCTAGAGCACCGTGCATTATATCAGGGTCATTCTGCCGTGGCGAATTTGAGTGCCAAGATCAAGCTGGCCGGCGCAGGGCGTAGCGCCATTCGCTCATTACGACATCATCCGTTTCTAGCGGCAACCAAATGCCCGCTTCGCGCTTCACCAAATTTCGCTCAGCGATTTGAGATAACGCCCACACGGCCATGGCGCGTACCAACGGCGATTGATCTTCCAGAAGATTGATGATGGCGCCAACATAACGTTGATTGCCACTGTTACCCACGGCTATGAGCACGTTGCGCATGAACCGGTCACGCCCCGTTCGCTTGATCGGTGTGCCAGCAAACCGCGTCCTGAATTGCGTGTCGTCAAGAGCGAGCAGTTCGCCAAGCGGTGGATTGTCGGTTTCCTGTCGTGCAGCAAACCGTGTTTCGCGCGCAGCGGCGGCAAACTTGTTCCACGGGCACACCGCCAGGCAGTCATCACACCCGAAAACGCGGTTGGCGATGGCGCGGCGGTAGGCGCGCGGGATATGACCTTTGTGTTCGATCGTCAGGTAGGAGATGCAACGCCGGGCGTCGAGCTGATAGGGTGCCGGAAATGCATTGGTCGGGCAAACATCGATACAGCGCCGGCACGAACCACAGCGATCTTCGTGCCGTGAGGAGACTGGCAAATTGGCCGCTGTCAGGATGGCCCCAAGGAACAGCCAAGAGCCCTCGGTCGTTGACACAAGGTTGGTGTGCTTGCCCTGCCAGCCAAGACCCGCAGCAGCAGCCAGCGGCTTTTCCATCAGCGGTGCAGTATCAACGAACACCTTGCAAGCTCGGTTGGTATCTTCATGAATCTGGCGGGCGAGTTGCTTCAGGCGGCCTTTCAGAATGTCATGGTAGTCTTTGCCTCGGGCATAGACCGAAAGCGCACCGCGATCTTTTTCGTCCAGGATCGCCATGGGATCTTCGCTCGGCGCATAGCTCGCCCCCAGCATGATGATACTTCGGACATAGGGCCATAGCTCTTGTGGATCGCGGCGGCGCAACCGGTGCGTTTCCATCCACCCCATGTCACCATGCCAGCCCTCCGCGATAAACCGGTCAAGCGCCGCGGCAGGCTCATAAGAAGTGCTGTGGAATGCTTCCGGTGTCGTGACACCCAAAGTATTGAAGCCCAGTTTTGCCGCTTCCGAGCGAAGCTGCTCGACATAGGCACTCGGGTCGAAGTCTGAAGGGTTCGCTGCCATTTTCAAAAGTCAAGGTCGGCGTAATGTTCCGGAGCCGAAATGCCCGAAATGCGATCGCTCAGCAATTGTCGGAACGATGGGCGGGATTTGATGCGCGCGAACCAGTCGCGCGCCGGCTCGAAGTCATCCCAGGGTACCTCGTCCAGATAGTCAAGACACGACAGATGTGCCGCCGCGGCCAGATCAGCAAAGCTCATATCGTCACCGGCAATCCAGCCGCGATCATAGGCCAGATACGAGATGTAACTCATGTGATAACGCAGGTTTGCGCGGACCGCTCGCAGGATCGTGGTATCGGGCGCACCCGGATTGTCAGAACGATAAGCGCGGTAGACGCGCTCTTCCAGAATTTCCCGCGTGACCTCGCGGTTGAGTTTGCCGTGAAACCAGTCAACCAGGCGTCTCACCTCCGCACGCTCCACCCGGCTGCCCGGAAACAATGGTGCGCCATGCGTGCCACCTTGCTTGCCTTTCATTTCCTCAGACACAAATTCTGAAATGGCATAAGCGCCGCACAGCGTCGGCCCGCCTTCAAGTGCGAGTACCGGCAATTCGCCAGCCGGGTTCATTGCCAAAAGCTCAGGGCGATATTCCCACGGCCGTTCTTCCACCAGCGCAAACCCGATCTCCAGTTCAGCCAAAAGAAGGCGTATCGAACGGGAATGCGGGCAGAGCCGAAAATGCGTAAGCGTGTGCATGACGGGCATATCACTATCCTGCAGTTATGAACGGCTCACGTGGGGACGATGCTGGTTGGATCTAGAGCGCATTCCGATCCGAAGGAATCGCTTCGAAAAGCACTCTAGTGGCCTGTCGCGCCAAAATTGAAACATAGCCGCCGCCGCTGCGATTTTGGCGCGACATGAAGGCCACTAGCAAAATCATTGGCTTAGTGTGGCGTTTATCGCGCCTTAGTTGACTCCGCGTGGGCCGTAACGTCGGTCAACTAAGGCGCGACGCCACACTAGCCCGCCTTTCTCACGAGGGCACGGCCGTCATCGCGTTGGCGCGAGATCGACCCGCAAGGAGGGAGGCGGGCTTTAGAAACAGAATTGGTTCCAATATATCGCACGACGCTCTAAATAAGCTCCGGCGCAAAAGACGCTGCAACTTCAGCACACAATGGGGTGGCGCCATTTAATTCATCGGCTTTGACGCCCGATGTTCTCGGCGCAAGTTCCTCGGAATCCGGTATTTCTCGGTTTCCCTTCAATCGGAGAAGCTTTCATGCCCACCTGGCAAGTGATTTTACTTGGCGTGATCGAGGGGTTGACCGAATTCATACCGGTCTCATCGACGGGGCACGTGCTTCTCGCAGGTTACTTCCTTGGTTTCGACTCGCCGGGCAAAACCTTCGAGGTGCTCATTCAACTTGGAGCAATACTGGCGATCCTGTCAGTCTATGCGGCCCGATTGATCAACATGGCGCTTGCTCTGCCCTTCGACCGCCGCACCCAGCGGTTCGTGCTGGGTATATTGATCGCCTTCCTGCCGGCAGCGGTGATCGGGGCATTGGGGCATTCGTTTATCAAAAGCGTGTTGTTCGAAACGCCAATGCTGATCTGCGTGATGCTGATTATCGGCGGGGCCATTCTTCTCGTGGTCGATCAATTACCGCTTAAGCCGGTCTATAACGACGTAATGGATTTTCCCCCCGGTCTCGCACTCAAGATCGGCTTCTTCCAGTGTCTGGCAATGATCCCCGGTGTATCACGCTCTGGTTCGACGATCGTTGGCGCTATGCTGCTCGGCGCAGACAAACGAGCCTCGGCGGAGTTTTCATTCTTTCTGGCGATGCCAACGATGGCCGGAGCATTCGCCTATGACCTTTACAAGAACTGGGATGTCATTCAGCCCGATGACGTTGGCAGTATTGCGCTGGGCTTCATCACCGCATTCATCTGCGGCGTTATTGTCGTAAAATTTCTTTTGGGGTTCGTAAGCCGGCACGGTTATGCGCTTTTCGGTTGGTGGCGCATCATCGTTGGAGGCGTCGCGCTGGGCGCCCTGCTCATGATGAGGCATCACGGTGTCCCCGCCTCGGGATGAAGCGGTCACAACGAAATGACCTGCGGTAATCTCGCCAGCCGCTTCCGCATCGCCCCGTTTTTTGAGTATCTAATATCCCACGCGGCCGGCTCTCACGCCGCGTGAGATGCTGCGGGCGAAACAAGCACTTCGCGTAGCGCTTTGGCATCTGGAGCGGTGCGCAAACGCTCAAGCATGGCTGGTTCGCGCACCAGGCGCGAAATGCGGGCCAGCGCCTTCAGATGATCACCCGAGGCATGCTCGGGTGCGAGCAGCAGAAAAACCAGGTCAACCGGCTCATTGTCCGGAGCATCAAAATCGATCGGCGTTTCGATACGCGCGAAAATACAGATGATCGATTTCAGGCTGCGGAATTTCACGTGCGGAATGGCGATGCCTCGTCCAAACCCAGTTGAACCGAGCCGCTCGCGTTGTAACAAGGCGTCGAATATGTCGCGTTGCTCCAGACCGGAGACATCGGCTGCGCGTTGCGCGAGCTCCTGCAGCGCCTGTTTTTTGCTCTTCGCTTTGAGCGACGCAATGACGCCGTCCTTTGCCAGGTGATCGCCAAGATCCATTGTTCGCGTCCCACTCGTCAAAGTTTAGGAAGGTATGCCGGAAGTCGTCTGCCGTCCGGCCTTTGCCCCGTCCTGTTTTGCCTCGATGGCACTCACCCGAACGCATGCCCCCAACTTCGAGGCAAGGCGGTTGCTCGTGGCTTAGGTCGATCCTCGTTCAACCCCACATGGTCTGACTGCCCAAGGCGCACGTTTACCCTTGGTGTTCAGTCTCAACCCATATGCAAACTCAAGAAACATGCCAAAGTTGCGGCAGGTTTCCCGTCTGTCTTCAACTGGTTTGGAGTTCACCAGCGTTTGCGCGCTTATCCGCGACTTCCTCGGCCGGATCAATCCAACCAATGTTTCCATCGTGGCGTCTATACACCACATTAAGCCCACCGTGTGCAGCATTTCTGAAAACCAGGAACTGATTTTCCGATAAATCAAGCTGCATGACCGCAGCACTCACAGTCAATGCACGAATGCCTCGCTCTGCCTCTGCGATAATCATCGGGTGTTCAGGCGTCGGCCCGTTGTCTTCATCCTCCGAAACCTGGACTGTATAGTCTCGCGCGAAGCTTTCATCGCCGAAAGTGTCATGATCACGGCCATTGTGATGATTTTTTAAGCGTCTTTTGTAGCGCCTCACCCTTTTTTCAAGACGATCAATGGCAGCATCGGCACTTGAATAGGCGTCGCCGCCGTCACCATGCGCCTCAACCAGAAGTCCGGTGCGAAGACGAATCGAGCAATTGGTGCGGAAACCGGTTTTGTCTTTCTCCAGACGCACATGACCGGAGATTTCCGGGCCGATATACTTCTCCAGGACCGTCGAAATCTTATCTACTGCATAGGATTTGTAGGCATCGCCTGCATCAACATTTTTACCGGTAACCTGAATTGTCATATTTCAACCTGTGAGTGTAGTTGTGATTGCTTGAGGTTCGGCTGTTGCTTGAAACTACTTCAATTGATGACGAAGCAGTTGGAGCGTTCCTAATGCGGATAGAACGGAGAACTCCCCGGGGTATCTAGCGCTCTGGTTGAATGGTGCACCCGCCATTTTGCGGCACTCCGACGAATTATAGCGCACATTCGGCCTCCCGTTTGAAAAGAGTTGTAGAAGACGATTTCAGTCAGCGGAGACGCGAATTCGCTTCCAGCAGCAGTGCCAATTCGTGGTTGCCGCTTGCGTTGTTCCGGGCCTGCCATTGCAACCTCACGCCAAGCGCGTCAACCATCACGAAACCCGGTTCATAATCCAAATAGCTGCCTTTCGCGAACTATCACCTCAAGTCGGTGGTATCCGAGAAGGGCTACAAATTCTCTCATTACTTTCCTAAGCAGATGCATTCAATAAATTCTGACCCGATGAATGTTCCAGTTGCTGATAGGCAGGGAAAATCAAAAGGATTTCCATGAGTTTACCGGAATTTTTACCCTAACACTCGCTTCGAGTGAAACAAGGTGGAATGTGGCAGTGTCCCAGATATCGCGTTCACGATTTTAAACACGGCCTAAACGCTCGGTCATCTCTTTCTCGCGTCGGCGCTGCACGGAGGAGGGAATCCGCATCGCCTCGCGATATTTGGCCACAGTACGGCGCGCAATATCGATGCCATCGCTCTTCAGGCGCTCCACAATTTTGTCATCTGAAAGAATCGCGCGCGACGTCTCGGCATCGATAAGTTGCTTGATACGGAAACGTACCGCTTCCGATGAATGCGCCTCGCCGTTGTCGGCATTGGCAATCGCCGACGTGAAGAAATATTTTAGTTCAAAGATGCCGCGCGGTGAGGAGAGATATTTGTTCGAAGTGACGCGCGAAACCGTTGACTCATGCATGCTGATGGCGTCGGCCACGGTCTTGAGATTGAGCGGCCGCAGATGCTGCACGCCATGGCTGAAGAACCCATCCTGTTGGCGCACAATCTCCTCGGCGACGCGCAATATTGTTCGCGCGCGCTGGTCAAGGCTTTTCACAAGCCAGTTGGCCGTCTGTAGGCACTCAAGCAGGTAACCCTTATCCTTTTCAGACGCTGTCTTGGTCGAAACGAGTGTGTAGTAGGAACGGTTGACGAGTACACGCGGCAAGGTATCGGAGTTGAGTTCTACAAGCCAACTGCCGTCCTGTGCAGGGCGAACGAAGACGTCAGGCACGACGGGCTGCACTTGAACCGAGCCGAAACCGAGGCCAGGCTTGGGATTGAGAGCCTTGATCTCCTGGATCATCTCGGAAAGTTCATCCATATCTACACCGACGGCGCGGCGAAGCCCGGTAAGATCGCGTTTGGCGAGCATATGCAAGTTGTCGAGCAGGGCAGCGATGACCGGATCATACCGATTCTGTTCTCGAAGCTGCAGCGCAAGGCACTCACTGAGCGAGCGCGCAAAAACACCTGGTGGATCCAGTGTCTGCAGCTTTTTCAGTACCGCTGCCACCATCTCTTCGCTGGCACCGAGCCGTTCGGCGAGGTGGTCGAGGTCAGATGAGATGTAACCGGACTCATCGACCAGATCGACCATGTATTGGCCGACAATTCGCTCAGCAGGGTCCTCCAGAACCAACGGAAGCTGCGCGGCAAGATGATCCTTCAATGATAGGTCGGCAGAAACGTAGGCTTCCAGGTTGGAATCTTCGCCGCCAAAACCATTGTCGCGTGACTTGACGCCAGCCCATCCCGCTGCGCCAAGGTCGCTTCCCGCAGTGTCGGGGTAAACGTTGTCGAATTCGGTGTCGAAGGCCGATTCTGGGTCGGGTGAGGTTTTGGCCATGTCGAGCCAGGCCTCATCAGGAGCCGTATCGCTGCTCTCCGCTCCATTGGCACTTTCAGTGTTGAACTCGTCGCTGGAGGCTTTGCCCTCACTGCTGGAACCGGAATGTTCCGCCGAATACTCACTGTCGTTCCCATTCACCCGCTCAGAGGCCGCATCGTCCGGTGACGGGCCATCGCCTGCTTCAGCGTGCTCTAGAAGCGGATTGCGCTCAAGTTCGGTTTCCACAAATTGAGAAAGCTCAATATTCGACAATTGAAGCAGCCGAATGGCTTGTTGCAGCTGCGGTGTCATGACCAGCTGCTGGCTCTGCCGAATCTCGAGCTTTGTGGTAAGCGCCATCCTCTAACCCGCCTTTCTCACGAGGGCACGGCCGTCATCGCGGTGGCGCGAGATCGACCCGCAAGGAGGGAGGCGAAAAGCGTAGCGGTGGTCTACGGTTGAGCCGCCCGACGCAGCGGCCGGCCGCGCCAGCGCGACCCGCAGGGCGGGGTGCAAATGATGACAGGCTGTGTCGTGCCGTTTGCCCGATGTACCACATCGAACTACACGGCTCTCCTGGCCTGTCATCATTTTCACCTCCGTGCCGGCCATACCACCGTGAGAAAGGCGGGCTAGGCCTTCACGCCGGTTCTTCTTTGTCCGGTATAATCAACGCTCGTTAACGAACATGTCCCCGAGGTACACGCGGCGAACATCTTCGTTGGCTATGATTTCCTGAGGGTTACCGTGTGTAAGAACTTGACCATCATATATGATGTAAGCCCGGTCGATAAGCGCCAGGGTTTCGCGAACATTGTGATCGGTGATGAGAACTCCGATCCCTCGATCGGTCAAGTGCCGAACGAGTTCCTGGATATCGCCCACCGCAATGGGATCAATGCCGGCAAAAGGTTCATCCAGAAGTATGAACGAGGGGTTGGACGCAAGCGCTCTTGCAATTTCGCAACGGCGGCGTTCGCCGCCTGAAAGCGCGATCGACGGCGATTTCCTTAACCGTGTAATTTGAAATTCATCGAGTAGGCTTTCCAGCTTGTCCCTGCGTGCCTGCTTGTCTGGCTCGGCGATTTCCAGCACCGCCATAATGTTTTGTTCCACCGACAAACCACGAAAGATGGAAGCCTCCTGCGGCAGATAGCCGATTCCCAACCGCGCCCGCTGGTACATCGGCATTTGCGTGACGTCGACGCCATCGAGCGTTATCGTCCCGTCATCGGCGGGAACAAGCCCGGTGATCATGTAGAAGACGGTCGTCTTGCCGGCACCGTTTGGACCAAGCAGGCCAATGGACTCACCACGCCCGACAGTCAGACTTACGCCGCGAACAACCGTGCGCTTCTTGTAGGCTTTCTTGACCCCATGAATGGAGAGGTATCCTGGCCCATCGATGGTGTCATCGTAGATGTCGGATGCGCCAAATGCATCTGTCGCTGCTGAAGTTCGCACCGGCACGTTCAGCCCAGTTGCGGCATGGGTCGAGTGAGGTGGCGTGCCGTAAGCGAATTCCTGCGGCAGCAGACTGGTCTCATTGCGAACAACACCGGTTCGGCCTTTGCCCGCGGTAGCTTCGGATTTCTGGAATAGCTTTTTCAGCACGTCTGGTTCCAGTCGTAGCAACCCATCGAGGTTGCAGGTGATTATGGGCGTAGCGTTACTGGCACTGAGCCGCCGCACTGTGTTCTACACTAACGCTATAACAGGATGGCGCGATGTTGTTCAAAACAACCGATACTTGCGTAGCCCCCTATGGCATCGGATTCATTGCAAATGGTCCGCTGCTGGGTGTTGCGATGGGTCGGTGGTGCCCGAAATTCGCACGACGCATCATAACGATAGAGCCAACTCTTGATCACATGAAAACCCGCAGCGCACCCGGTTTCCCACAGCGCCTGTCGTTTGTGCTCAATTCCTGAAGCGGCATATCGCGTTTCGCTTGGATCGGGTCGGTTGAGTTGACGGTCAATCCAGACGGAACCTCGTGGATCTGAACAGCTCTAATTTGCACCCGGCGAGGTTGTGGAATTCCAACCACTGGTAACCTTGGCTTTAGGCTTGTTGGTGTCCCCGGATTTCTTGCGCGCATCACTGGGGAAAAAAACTGCGCTGGGACGCGAAGGCTTCTCATAGGCGCGCCAAGCCCCGCCCGGCTTGTTGCGGGCGAGGCCTGGAGTAATTGAATTGTCCGTATTAATCACGGTTTCACCGGTGGCCATGTTGATCACCAGACGGGTGCCTTTGACAATGTTCCGGCCCTGCTTCAACTCCACATCGCCACCCAATGTCGCCTTGTTTGCAGCGACATCGAAGTCGGCCCAGTCACCGCTGGCTGTCTGACCGTTGGCGGAGGTCACAACCACCTTGCCACGCGCCTGCAGCCGGGTGATACGAGCACCCTTCGCACTCGCGCGCTCCGCCGCCGCCGCATCTGGTTGAGCGCCAGTTGATTGCGCAATGCCCGCTTCACCAGAGTAAATTGCATTGAGCTCGGCAGTGCGGAATTTGAAACCACCCTGCTTGGCGTCCACGTTGCCGCGGAAGACCGCCAGTTTTTTAGGCTCAAACACCTCCAGTTGATCGGCGGCAATGTCTATTGGCGCACCAGGCTCTGTCTGGAAGCTGGCCATGGCGAACGGGTTGTCACCTTCTGCATTTTTGCTTTTTCTGGATTTCTTGTTGCTAGCCGCTGTTTCTGGCTGGATGAAGCGTGCGGTAATGCGGCCTGGACCCGAACTCCCCATCGGCGGTGATGTGAGTTCTGTCCGCCCTGCTTTCTGGTCGATATACAACCGTCGCCCGTTGAGAACGTTCGGCCCCTGGTTGAGAACGACATTGCCGGTGAGCAATGCCGTTTCGGTTTTGCTGTTGAACTCCGCGTGGTCGCCTGTTGCCCGGCGGTCGCTTCCCTGCGTGAGAACGACATTGCCGTCGATGTGAGCTACGTTCGCAATATCGTCAAATCCTGCGCTATCCCCTGTAATGCGCGTATCGGGCGCACGCGTGATAATCACCTCGCCGGTCATCGATGCGCGTTGGCTGCGCGCATCGAATGCGGCGGTGCGCGCCGTCATGTGCGTCGCCGGTGCCTGCGTAATGGCAACCGGTTCAGATGCCACGATCGCGGTAATCTTGGCTTCGCTTGAGGTTTTTTTGCCGCCTTTCTGGGTCCCGTCCAGTTCGCCTTCAGGCATTTGTGTCGCCGTGCTGGGTCCACCGGCCAGGCCGCCCGTTGGTGCGCCGTCATATGCAACGCGCAGTTCCGGCGTAGTCAACCTTGTCTCACCCTGCGTCGCCACGACATTGCCGATGAAAGTCGCCGTCTTCTTGACGTCGTCAAGTTCAAGGCGTTCAGACGTAACCTCGATAGGCCCTTTGGAACGCGTGAACATGCGGGTTAGCGCGGGGCTGGATACTGCGTTGTCGACACGCGGCGTTGCCGCCACCGTCGGGATTGCAGCATCGAGCGTAGCGCCTGTTGCCGCCCCCCCTGTTGCCGGTGCCAGTGCACGCGGAGTGCTAGCTTCGTTTTGCGCAGCCGGCACCTGCCCTGTTGTCTGGTCTGATTGCGGTGCCTGGATTATTGCAACCACGCTGCCTGTCAGCGCCATCTCGTTGGTCTTGCGCTTGATCTGAAGGTTTCTGCCCTTAATGGTTGCGCGGGGGTTTCCGAATTCAACGGGCCGGTCAGAGGTAATCAGTCCGGTACGATTGTCGATAGACACTGTCTCAAGACGCGCCCAGGCCCCTGACGAACTTGTCAGGCTGACATTGTTGCGCAGAGTGATGCTTTCGCTTTCCGTATCAAAAGTTCCATCGTCAGCCTGCAGCTTCAAGGTTGTGCCGGATTTCTGTGTCAGGTCGCCGCTGACCTTGGTAAGCAGAATATGCTTATTGAGTTTTGGGTCCTGTTTTGCAGTCTTGGCACGCACAACGTAGGCACCGCCGGTTTTTGTATATCCGCGATAGCTTGGGTTATGCATCGTGAGGTCGGCAGGCAGAATTTTGGGAATGGCCTTCAGCGCGATTTGGCCGCCCAATCCCGACGCACCGATGAAGGTCGCGGCGTAATAGCCAATAACCCCAATGGCACAAAGCGGCAGCAACCGGCGCAATAAATGAACAACTTTGGAATGGCGCTGGGCGCTGTGCACGCGTTTGGCGCGCTGGTTCACACTGCCATCGCGCACACCACCAGATTGGGGCATACCACCGCCGTGCCGGCCAGAACCGTCGATTTGCGTCGAGATGACCATGTTATCCGCCGACCGGCGCCCCAGCTCAAATGCCGATCATGTAATTAGAATCGTGACCAAATTGGGTGAATTTGGGACTGCTGGCAATGGCCCCGTCGGATCGAACGCCGGTCAGTTTTCACAAGTTGCTGCAGCGCAGCACAGTGCGCGGGAAAAGTCCTGCGCCAAGCCACCGGCAGAATGCTACCGAGGGCCAATTTCGCCTTGATCCACAACGAATTATGTTCCCGCGGCAAACGTTTCCGTTAGTGCGAAAAAATGTCCATGTCATCAAAGCCGGCCAGATCGAGAGCGGCCCTGGTCGGCAGGAAGCTGAACGCGGCTTCGGCCATATCACGCCGTCCTTGCCGGTCGAGCATCGTATCGAGGCGCTCCTTGAGGGCGTGTAGGTGTAAGACGTCGGATGCCGCATAGGCCATCTGCTGATCTGTGAGCTTTGGCGCAGCCCAGTCGGAACTCTGCTGCTGTTTTGACAACTCAACGCCAAGCATGTCGCCAACGAGATCTTTCAGGCCGTGCCGGTCGGTGTAGGTACGCACGAGTTTGGAAGCGATCTTGGTGCAATAGATCGGTGACGTATCAACGCCCAGATATTTGGCAATCACGGCCACGTCGAAACGCGCGAAATGAAAGATCTTCAGCACGTTCTGGTTCGCTAGAAGTGCTTTTAGATTTGGCGCGCTGTAGTCGCTTCCGTCGAATTGCACCAGGTGCGCTGTACCATCGCCTGCCGAAAGCTGCACCACGCAAAGCCGGTCGCGGTGGGGCTTTAGGCCTAGCGTCTCGCTGTCGACAGCAACGGCCGCGCCAAAATCGACACCCGATGGCAGGTCGCCCTGGTGAAGTGTGATCGCCGTTCGCGCCATTTCTCCCCCCAATATGCGGTCGCACCTGACACGGGTGAACCCATTGGGTTGGTGTGTAGTCACTCGTATCGGGCGCGTCAAACTCCTGCCGCCGCTTACGGTGTGCGCAAAGTTGAAAAAACGATCCCAATTTTACCTGAGATCACCTGAGCATAGGGTCAAGGCAAGCGCTGATTGGTCAGGTTGTGCCCGAGCCGTTCTTGGGATGCGGTGGTAGCCTCACAATACGCGGGAATTCGCCCCCAACGCGCCGTTCGGTAAGTGCCGCACGGATGCGTACCCAGTCGCCTGCGTCAGCCAGGTCTGAGTGGCTCATGAGATCATTGACCTGGCGGAGCTGTTCCAAAAGGGTGTGCTCCTCGGGCCGCTGCCCATCATCGGGTCCCGCAGCCAGCTCAAGTTCCTCGATCAGATACCGCACAAGCCCGGTTTCTGGAAACAGCATCAGCGCCGGCAGCGCCTCGCGGATGTGGTGATCGCATGCGTCGAGCAGGTTACCCTTGCGTTGGTCGCCGTGTGTCCCGTTTTTGAGCGATTGATAGGTCGCATCCAGCAGTTTTTCCTGGTCGCTTTGATGCTGCCGCAGCAGTTGCCCCAGGTCGTGGTTGGCCGCGGCGTGGCGTTGCAACTCCCGCCAAACGCTCAAAGCCGCTTCCTGCACACCCTCACCGGCAAATCGTGCTGCCACCGTGCGGCTGTTGAGGCCCAGGGCGCCCAGGAGTTCGTCTTCAAAAAGGGCTTCGAAATGTTCCCGTTCCTGCTGTGACAGCGGAGCCTGTGTCAATTGCCGGGTTGGTGACCGGGTGCTTTCAGGCGGGCGCGCGATCCGTCGCGGCGATTGCAGTTCACCCCCGGCTGGCGGCGTCGTCCCGGTGCCCAGGGTACCGCCGTCGATAGGGTCGCGCGACGGCCCGGCAATGGCAGGCGCGGCAGGCATCGGTGCAAGTGCTGGCCCAGCCGCCGGCCGCGGGAAGGCGGCAGATAACAGCGCAATGGTTTTGTAGAGCTGGCCGTGAACGAAATAGAGATCTTCTGGCTGCTCGTGATCATCCGTCCGCTTGGGTTCGTGGTGCTGCACGTATTGAAGTGTCGCTCCCGCGTTCAACACCTTGCGCACCACAGAAAGCTCGTCTGCTGCTACATTGCGCAACCTGATCTGTGAAGAAAAACCGTGCGCCTCGTTGATCGGCGTCATGTTGTTCAACACGATTTCCGCATTGCGCCCAATGTCTGGCTGAAGCGCAACCGACACCACCTGCTTGAGTTCGGCGAGCTTGACGTTTTCCTTGTCGGATTCAAATGACCGCTTGGCCACTGTAGACAGGAACTCGAACAATTCGGGACGGACCAGGTATCGCTCTGGCCGGTTGACGTCCCGGTAGACCGCGCCGATCGTCGCAGCCGCATTGAGAACCTTGAGAACGCGGTTTCGGTTGATGGTCTCTTCCGGCGGAACAACCACCTCCTGCGTATACCCTTCCAACGGCGTTATGGGCTGCATGGCTGAAAGCACGGCATCCGCATTCGCAAAGGTATCTGGCAACAGGGCATTCTCGATAATGGCCTCAAGTTGCTGCGCGGAACGTGCTTTCAATGAAGGCACATCCGAAAGTGGTGAACGTACCGCGTTGGCGCCAAATAGCCCCGACATGAAAACCAAGGAGTCGATGGCGATGGCGATCGTCAGCGCAAGATAGGCAAGCCGGTTGCCATCCTGGAAAGCATTCCAGGTGACGACGAAACGGTGGGCCTTGTCATCGCGGTTAAGGTCGATACGCGAAAGCGTCGCGCCAAGCGCAGTCGTATCTGCGCCTGCAAGTCCGGAGTCCTGAAGGCAGCGGCGCCCGAATTCGAGCAACGCGTCAGTGCTTCCGTTGGTTGGAAGGTGTTCACCGCCCGCGCAATTCTGCGAAAATGCGTCAAGCCCGGCATTGAGTGCGAACACACGCGCGGCGGCCTCGATGGCTTGCTTGGGATTGCAGTCAACGCCAGCGGCTGTGTCACGCAGGCTGTCGACCTTCAGGGCTGCGCCGACCAAGGCAGCGCACTGGCTTTGGATCGCGGCAAGTGTTGGCCGGTCTGGTTTTTGCCGGAAGGCTTGGCGCTGACGCGCCAGCGAAGCCACGCCAGCCGCGGGATCAAAGCGATCGCTGTTATCCGCGGCGGTGCCTTCCTTGGCCACCGAGATCATTTGCGCCGCTGTGTCGGCCTCCCCTTTCAGTTTGGCAAGATCCCCGTCGATTTGCGCCAGCTCCGCTTTTATCTGGGCGACGCGCTTGTCGATTGAAGTTACGCGTTCAGCCGGGCCACGCAGCCGCTCCTCGGCCACTTGCAACTCGGCGCGCACCTTTTCCTCATCGGCTTTCGCAGCCCGCCAGAACTGTCCACGGCCAACCTTACCGGAGCCTTCAACGCCCTTTTCCTCTGCGAGCACTTTGGTGCGCTGTTCATCAAGTCGGCGCTCGATCTCTGAGACCACGACCTTCTGCGCGCTTGCCGATGCAACGGCTTCAGGCCGTTCGCCTTGCAGGCGCGAAAGCTCTTCGGTGAGTTGGTTCTTGCGTGTCTGAAGGCCCGCTTGTCCGCCCGTTGCTGTGGCGCGTTTTTCTTCCAGTTCCGCTATACGGCTTTTTTGTGCCTCCAGCTCTTGTGAAATCTGGGCCCGGATTTTGTCGGGTGCCTCGCGCGCGAGCCTCTCGACTTTGTCGAGTTCAAGTTCGTAATCGCTCCACGCGGGGGCCTGGAACAGCGCGCGTGCTTCTTCAAGCCGCCGCTTGGAAGCAAGCGTACCTATGTCGGACACAACGCGAGCAACCTCGTTCGTGGCGCGGATTTCAGCGGCACGCTTTCTTTCGTCCGCGGGAAAGATTGTCGTGAAAAGCGAATCGAAAGAGAAAAATACTGACGTCGCCATGGTGGCCAGGAACATCAGCCATAGCATTGAATTCTTGAAAATCAGGCGCGCGCTCTGCACATAGTTCGCGCCCACGTCGCTTTTTGTTGCAGCGATGATGAACGCGAGCACCAAAGCCGTGATCGCGCCGAAAATCGAGAAATTCTTGATCGTGCGCGCGGTTTCTGAATCAAACCAGTTGGCGGGCGCCGCACCTGCGCTCGCGGTACTCTGGCCATACCACATCGTTATGGCGACGAGCGCCAGTATCGAGAACAGCGCCGCAACCACAAGATCCCAGCCACCCGTTCCACCGCCCGCGCGAACGCGCATGCCCGTGGCGAAACTCTCGCCGATCAGCCACGCGACGATCAGCATCACGCCCTGGATGCCAAACGTTATCATCAACGACAACGTCGGCTCGTTGGTGAAATTGCGCATGCCGTCCCAGGTTGTCCAACCCGATGCCAGCGACAAAACCAGGCCAGTCGCTGCGAGCAGGGCAAGGCGCCAGTTGGAAAAGATCGTGTCCTCGATCGCATTCGTCACGCGCTGCCAGATGCGCCGAATGAAAAAGCCAACTGTGATCAATAATAGTGCGAAGGGAACAAGCGAAAGGAGCTGGGCTCCATCCATGTTGCCCAAGCCGGCAAGCATGTCGCGAATGGACGTCCCTGTGTCCATGAGTGAGCCTCCACCTCATGCCGCACGTGTCACGCCAACCACCGCGTCAGCGCCATCCTGTCAGGCCAAGCCACACGTCGTTTGATTTGACCCTCAACATTTGCCCTATGGCTGCGCCGCCCCAGACCATACCCAGGCACCGGACCGAAAGGGCCTCAATAGCCACACCGTGGCTCCGAAGTAACGCGAAAATGCGGCTTTCCTGGGCCGAATTACGCGCTGAAGCTGGGCGCAACTATTACCATTTTGCCACCATTCCGCATCGTCGCCGCGCCCCAATCAGGAAGGCCGCGGCTCGCCTATGACAACGCTATATATCACGCTTCGGTTCGCTTCGGCACTTTGTGGTTGTATTTCTGTACGTCTGCAGCACCGCCGCAAGCGCTGTGCAGGCTACACGCTAACGCGCTGGCATTGTCCCCGTGCCACGTCAAGCACGCTCGAACAGTGCCGACAGGCCCAAGCCGCCGATAGCACCTTGTGCGACAAGGCCGGTGGGTGGTGCATGGGGCAGTGCATTGGCGGTTGACGTATTGTTGCGGACCAGACCCGTGAACAGCCGTGCAATGAGCACTGCGCCGGAAGCACCCAACGGATGGCCCCGTACAATCGCTCCACCGTCTGGATTGATCACTTCAGGTGCAATTCCCAGGCTTTGCTGCACGGCAATGGCTTGTACAGCGGAACTCTCCGAAAGTTCGACCACGCCAAGGTTGTCCAAAGAGTAGGATGCGCCATTACCCAGCGATCCAGCCAAAGCGAACAACTTTTCGATCGCCATCAAAGGGGCGGTGGCTTCAGCCCCAGGGGGTACGCCCTGGCAGGCGCCCAGTACAAAACGCAACGCTGGCGGTCGTCCAAGGCGCTCCCAAACTCGGTCCGCCACGATGATTGCAATGGCGGCACCATCGTGCATGGCGCTGGTGTTGGCAGGCGTCAGCGTCCCATCCTCTGGCAGGAACGCGACGGCGTCTTCAAAATCCTCAAGGTCGGGCGTTGTCGCACTCTGGTCGCGGGCCTCTTCAACGTTGGCCCTCAATGGCACGATCTCTCCAACGAAACGGCGTTCATCACGGGCTTTTTCCGCCCGTTGAAACGATTGCAAAGCCCAAGCATCCTGCGCCTTGCGTGAAACATCCAGCCGTTTTGCCATTGCTTCAGAGGCTTCAAAAGGCTGTGGCTCGTCCACCGAGTCGGTCATGGATGGCTCGTAGCGCATGAAATGCGGCGTTTGGTAGAGCGAGCGAGGACGCATGATGCGCCACGGCGCCGTCGAAAGGCTTTCAGCGCCGCCTGCTACCGCCACGTCAGCCTCCCCCAGCCGGATCGCACGAATTGCTGTCAGTATCGCCTCCAGCCCTGAGCCGCACTGGCAATCAACCGTCGTGGATGGCACCGTTTCAGGCAGCCCAGAAGCGAGCGCCACCAGTCGTGCTGGGTTCCCGCCTTCGCTTGCATTGCCCAGGGCAAAACAATTGATGGCGTCAGGGTCAATCCCGGCATCAGCTAATGCGGCAGTCACGACCGGTGCTGTAAGCGCGTCAATACGGCGGCCGCGGTGCAGCCCACCAATGCGCCCGAGTGCTGTACGTCGAGCGGCGATGATATAGGCCTCGCGGATACCCATTTAAAACTCTTGAAATTTGTCCCTGCGGCGTGATGGAAGGGAGGGGATGGAAACCAAGCCCATCAAACTTGCGCTCGATTGTGGCAAATGCTAGGAATAATTGAGGAATTTGGCAGAGCGGCGGTCTGGACGCGCAACCGTGCCTATGCAAATCCACCAAGCCACCCCGCCAGTGTAATTTGCTGCGATGCGGCTTTTCTTTCTTCGGTATTCGGGCGATAACCGCCGCGTTGCGCACCGTGGGGCCAGTGTTGATCCGACGGGCGAAAATTTATCGATGCCCGGCCTAGTGTGGCGTCGCGCCTTGGTTGATCGATGTTGCGGCACGCTGGGTATCAACTAAGGCGCGATAAGCGCCACACTAAGCCAATGATTTTGCTAGTGGCCTTCATGTCGCGCCAAAATTGTATACGGTTGCGGCTATGTTTCAATTTTGGCGCGACAGGCCACTAGCGCGGTGCACCCTAACCAATTCCGGACCGGATGAGCAGATCTTCCCAAAAAGTTGCGGCTCCGTCCCGACAAAGCGTTTCGCCCTCCCGGCTTTCTCAGGCCGTTGATCGCGCGCGCAACATTTTTGCCAACCGCAACCTGCGCTTCACCGCGCTCAGGGAGCAGGTGTTCACCGAAATTGCGGCTACGACAGGCGCAATTGGCGCCTACGATATTCTGGAAAAGCTCTCCAACAAAGGCACGCGCCTGGCACCCATTTCGGTTTATCGCTCGATTGATGCGTTGCTGGATGCAGGCGTCATCCATCGGCTGGAAAGCAAAAATGCTTATTTTGCCTGTCGCCGCCATGAGCACGGCAAGGAAGGCCGCCCAATTTTCCTGTCGTGCGAGAAATGTGGTGCCGTGACGGAAGCGGAGGCACAACGGATCTTTGAAGGTATCAACGAAGTTGCCCACGGCCAGGGCTTCCAAGCCAAGGTGAAATTCGTCGAAGTGTCAGGCATCTGCGCACGATGCGCCGCCAAATCATCCAAGGCGGGAGAGCCGGCCCAATGATTGGCGAGCGCGGCTCTGGCGAAAGCCACGCTGGCCAACCCGCACACGTTAAAAGCGCGGATACGGCGTGCCGACATTCTCATCATTCACACGCAGGTTTGAGCGCTAACATTGATGTTGGCGCCCTGATCTCAGCGCGCGCCCTGTCCTTTTCGCGCGGCGGACGCCAGATTCTCGATGCCGTCGATATCGACTTGCACGCCGGCGAAATCGTAACGCTCATTGGCCCGAATGGCGCAGGCAAGACGACCTTCGTAAGGTTGTTGCTCGGGCTCGCGCACGCCGACGCCGGTGAGATTTTCAGAGCCGACAATCTGCGCATTGGGTATGTCCCCCAACGCATCGATATCGACCGGGCGCTGCCCATGACGGTCGCACGTTTTTTGCATCTCGGCCTCGGCGTAACGCGCGCAGATATCATTGAAGGTCTTCGTTCCGTAGGCGCTGAGCACGTTGTTGAGCGGCAACTCGCGCGGCTGTCAGGTGGCGAGGGCCAGCGCGTTGTGCTGGCACGCGCACTCCTGCGGCAACCCAATCTGCTTGTGCTGGATGAACCGGTGCGTGGTGTCGATGCCACCGGCGAGGCGGAACTTTACAACTTGATCGGACGCTTGCGCAACGAGCGCGGGTTCGGCGTTCTGCTGGTCAGCCATGATCTGCACGTGGTGATGGCGGCAAGCGACCGTGTCCTTTGCATCAACCAGCATGTGTGCTGCTCGGGCGTACCGACAACCGTGGCCAAGCACCCCGAGTACGTCAGGTTGTTTGGTCCAGACGCCGCGCGCGCATTCGCACTGTATGAACACCATCACGATCATGCGCATGATCTGGCGGGCCGTCCGCTTACCGAAAGTTCGGATACCGGTTCCGGCAAGGAGAGCCGCTGATATGCTGGAGCCGTTCTTTTTGCGCGCATTGGCAGCCGCGTTTGGGCTGGCGTTGGTTGCAGCACCTCTAGGCTCGCTCGTTGTATGGCAGCGAATGGCCTACTTTGGCGAGACCATGGCCCAGGCGAGCTTGCTGGGTGTTGCACTGTCGGTGGCAATTGGTTCCGACATGACGGTTTCGATCCTCGCCGTGGCCATTTGCGCTGCCATGCTGATCTTGCTGTTGTCGCGCCAACACCTATTACCGCTCGATTCCGTACTGGGCTTACTGCATCACGGCTCGTTGGCTGCTGGCGTCATTGCGACATCGCTGATTGCCGGCCCCTCTGTTGATCTGCTCGGTTTCCTGTTCGGTGATATCTTCGCCGTAACCTACACCGATCTCATTTGGATCTATGTTGGCGGCGGTGTTGTGGTTGCCATTGTCGCGTTCATTTGGCAGCCGCTGCTGCGCCTCGCTGTACACGAGGAATTGGCACTCGCTGAGGGTGTGCCAGGCCAGCGTATCAAGGCAGTTTTCATGCTTTTGCTTGCGGTTCTCATCGCCATCGCCATCAAGATCCTTGGCATCCTGCTGGTTATTGCGTTCTTGATCGTGCCTGCCGCCGCAGCGCGCCCTTTCGCCCGCACGCCAGAACACATGGTTATACTATCGGCATGTATGGCCTCAGCAGGCGTTGTCGCGGGGCTTTGGCTGTCCGCAAGAAGCGATGCGCCTGGCGGTCCCGCCATCGTGCTGGTGCTGGCGGTGGTGGCGCTGTTTTCATTGTTGTGGGCCCGCGCGATCGAAAAGGATCTGTGATGCAACGCGCTGCGCCCGAGCGGCTTTGGTCAGCACCGCTAGAGTTCCCGACGAAGTGGACACCGGTTCGTCGAAGAAAATGCGACCAAACAAGAAGCTAGAGCGCCGATCCGATTCCGTCGGATCGGGATGCGCTCTGGAGCATTTTCCGACGAAGTGGACACCGGTTCGTCGAAGAAAATGCGACCAAACAAAAAGCTAGAGCGCCGATCCGGTTCCGTCGGATCGGGATGCGCTCTGGAGCATTTTCCGACGAAGTGGACACCGGTTCGTCGCAGAAAATGCGACCAAACAAAAAGCTAGAGCGCCGATCCGATTCCATCGGATCGGGATGCGCTCTAGCCTGACTAGCCACGCTGTTGTATGGCAGGGGCAACAAATCTGGTGGCATTGAAATGGACGACGGCACAGTGAATGAGCCAATGACCCCAAGCGAGCAGGTTTCATCGCGCCTGGCGCCTCGGCGCCCGGCAACGGCCGTCTGCATCGGCAATGTTGTGATGGGCGGCAATCATCCCATTGTCGTCCAGTCGATGACCAACACCGATACCGCCGACATTGCGGCAACGGTGAAACAGGTCGCCGCACTGGCGCGCGCAGGCTCCGAACTCGTGCGCATCACGGTGGACCGCGACGAGGCGGCCAAGGCGGTGCCGCACATCGTCGAGAAGCTGCGTGCTCAAGGCATAGCCGTGCCGCTTGTTGGTGACTTCCACTATATCGGCCACAAGCTGCTGGCTGAAAATCCCGCCACAGCGCAAGCCCTTGACAAGTATCGCATCAACCCGGGTAACGTTGGTTTCAAGGCCAAGAAAGACCGCCAGTTCGGCGACATCATCGAACTTGCTATGAAGCACGACAAGCCGGTCCGCATCGGCGTCAATTGGGGGTCGCTCGATCAGGAACTGCTGACACATCTGATGGACGAAAACGCCAGGTCCGCTGAGCCCAAGGATGCGCGCGAAGTGATGCACGAGGCGATCGTACAATCCGCGCTGCTATCTGCTCAACGCGCCGAGGCGCTGGGACTCTCTGCCGACAAGATAGTGATTTCCGCAAAAGTGTCCGCCGTCCAGGATCTCATCAACGTTTATGCGATGCTTAGCCGCCGCTGCTCCTATGCGTTGCACCTGGGGCTCACCGAAGCAGGCATGGGCTCCAAAGGCATCGTCGCATCAACAGCCGCAATGTCGGTGCTACTGCAACACGGCATCGGCGACACCATCCGCGTTTCATTGACACCCGAACCAGGTGGCGACCGTACGCTTGAAGTCAAAGTTGCCCAGGAAATCTTGCAAACGATGGGCTTGCGCTCGTTCGTGCCCATTGTTGCGGCGTGTCCTGGCTGCGGTCGAACGACGTCCACCGTTTTCCAGGAATTGGCGCGTGACGTGGAAACGATGATCCGCGAGCGCATGCCGGAATGGCGCAGGAATTACCCCGGGGTCGAGACGCTTAACCTCGCGGTTATGGGCTGCATTGTGAACGGCCCGGGCGAGTCAAAGCACGCCGACGTCGGCATTTCTTTGCCCGGGACGGGAGAACAACCGGCCGCGCCCGTTTTCATCGACGGCAAGAAAGTTTTGACCTTGCGCGGTCCCAATATTGCCGCCGAGTTCAAGCAAATTGTGGAAGACTACATCGCGCGTCGTTTTGGCCCACTCGCGCAAAAGCCGGAAAAGATCAGAGTTTCAGAATGATCGACGTGAGCATAACGCACAATTTTGCGAGTGTGTGATTTTTGTGATGTTTTCATTCACCAAATCTCCGCCATATTCCCGGCGTTGTTCCATCGCCAAGCTTTGAGTTGCGATGATCCAGAGAGGGGAATGCGTTCATGTCTAAGTTCAAGGAAATCCGCGCCGTGTCGGCTGCGGTTGCAGTCGCGGCGGCGCTGTCTGTGTCGGCCGTCACTATGCCGGCTGAGGCCGCCGACCTTGGTGGCTATGATGCCAACGTCGAGCCGATCGATAATTCGCCGCCCGTCCGCCTGTTCAACTGGCACGGCTTTTACGCCGGCATCAATGGCGGCTATGCGTGGGGAAACACGGAAGCAGCCATCATAGACGATGACGCGTACGTAAACGACGTTGGCTCAGTGGATCCGAGCGGTTTCCTCGGTGGCGGCCAGATCGGTTTCAACGCGCTGTTTGGCAACTTCCTCATTGGCGTTGAAGCGGACCTGCAAGGCGGCTGGGTCGATGGCAAAGACCGGGCGGGGGTAGATTTTGCATCCGCGGATCTCAATTGGCTTTCAACCATCAGGGCACGCGCAGGCTTTGCCGCAGACAGGATGCTGATCTATGCGACAGGTGGTGTTGCCTGGGCCGATATGGATTATACCGCGAATGTTAATGGCAACAGGTTCAGCGGTGGCGAAACGGCGACGGGTTATGCAGTAGGTGGCGGCATCGAATGGGCGCTTTCCACCAACTGGACGGCAAAGGCCGAGTACCTCTACATCGATCTCGACGATACGCGTATCAGTGATGGGGCAGGAGACGCAGCGAAATTCGACAACGCCTTCCACACCATGCGCGTCGGTCTGAACTACAAGTTCTGAATATCGCGCCCCAAGCGCGCCGGATAACACACCCGCTGGATGTGCAAATCCAAAACAACAACCGCCCGCGGCCAGTCGGTCGCGGGCGTTTTGCGTAAACGCGATTTGTAGCAGTGCTCCCCACCAATTTGCCAATATTGCCGTCAGCCTTCCCTTGGCGCCGCGCCTCAAAGCACCCTATGCTTGGCCCACATCATTTGAGCCAAGTGGGAGTCCTGAAAACACATGGGCGGCATCGCCACTGCAACGTTGGTCTGGCTGTCGCTGGGACTGTTGATCTACGTCGTCGTTCTCTTCGTCATCCACCGCGGGGTGCGGCGCAAGCAGGTCGGCCGCGAGCATGACCTGTCGGAATTCTTCATCTCCGGCCGCGACCTGGACCTGAAGACCGCAATTGCAACGCTCGGAGCAACCGAGATCGGCCTCATCACCATCGCCTACAACGCGCAGAAGGGTTTCAACGCGGGCTTTTCTGCGTTCCACATCGGCATTGCAGCACTCATCGGATGTCTCGCCGTAGGGTTGACCGGCTTCGTTGTAAAGCCGGTCCGCGCCGCAGGCGTAATGACATTGCCGGAATACTACGGCGAGCGCTACGGCCAGGACGTGCGCGTGTTCGGCGCCGCCGTCATGGCGTTGGGCGGCATTCTCAACATGGGGCTGTTCGTCAAGGTCGCCGCACTCTTTATCATCACGTTGCTGGGCGTGGAAGCGCAACCTGCTGTCGTCATCGGGCTCATGGTGGCGCTGGTGGCGATCGCCGTCGTCTACACGGCATTTGGCGGTATGCGCGCAGTGGTGGCGACCGATGTTTTTCAGTTCGTGCTGCTGACCGTCGGCGTCGTGGTGGCCATCGTAGCACTTTTGCAGGTGGTGCCGTTTCAATCCGTTGTCGATGCGGTAGGGCAGCAAAAAGGAGCCGGAGGCTTCAACCCCGTCGTCAGCGAGGACTTCGGCCCAGCCTACATGCTCTGGATGGTTCTGGTTGCCGGCGTGGTGTCCTCTGCAATTTGGCCCACGGCGCTGTCGCGTGCGCTGTGCATCAAAAAAGAAAGCGATGTGCCCAAAACCTACCTGATCGCCTCCTTAATTTTCATGGGGCGCATGGTGCTGCCGGCATTCTTAGGGATCATTGCGATTGCCTATTTTTCAGGAGCAGGCGCGCAAATGGCCGCAACGCTGTCGGCGCATGGACGCGATGCGGACCTGGTCGCAACACCGGTGATGCTGGGGGACGCGCTACCCGCCTGGCTGGTTGGCTTGCTGGCGGTGGCGATGTTCGCATCCTTCATGTCGACCCAGGACAGTTACCTGTTCTGCTGGTCTTCGATCATAGCTCGCGACATCCTTGCACCTTTGGGCGGACGCAACGACGACGCCAGTTTTCAGATCTGGGCCACCCGCATCGGCATTGTGCTGATTGCGCTCTATGAGATCTATTGGGGCCTTATCTACGAGGGCGGGGAAGACATCTGGGACTATCTCGCTGTCTCCGGTTCGATCTATTTCTGCTCGGGGCTCGTGCTGCTTGCAGGCGGTGCTTATTGGCCGCGCGCAACGAGGCGCGGAGCCTTGGCCGCGCTGATATTGGGCTTCACGGCATTGGTCGGTCTCGGCCCCGTCAAGACGGCGCTCGGTCTGGCGGACGCATCTGCACCCGTCATCGGCTTTGTTGCCATTGGCCTTTCGCTGGCCGGTTTTATCATCGGCTCTCTTAGCGAGCGCGCACCGGCTTCAACCTCGGCATCTGGTTGACGGATGCAACATCGTCCACCAACGCACAAAACTCAATTGCGCCGGTTTACAACGAATGATGCGGCTTGAGCCAGCGTTACACCTTGCGCACCGAATGGTTTCAGCAGTGCAATAGCTTCGCGTTCAAGTTCGGCAAGCTGCAAACGTGCGGCTTCCAGTCCCATCAACGAAACAAGCGTCGCCTTGCCCGCATCCGCATCTTTGGCGACAGCCTTGCCCACTTCCTCAGGTGTGCCTTCAACGTCGAGCAGATCATCGGCGATCTGGAATGCAAACCCCAGCACGTCGCCAAAACTCTTCATGCGCTCACAGTCAGCGGCACGCGCCCCGGCCAGTATTGGACCCGATGCGCACGCAAAGCGGATCAACGCACCCGTCTTCATGCTTTGCAGGCTGCGAATGCTTTGCAATGTCGCGGCCCCGGATTCATCGATCTTTTCTGCTTCCAAATCCAGCGCCTGTCCGCCAACCATACCGCGCGCACCCGATGCGCTGGCCAGTTCGCCTATCAGTGCCAGGCGAATGGCAGCGTCCGCATGCGTTTCAGGCTGAGCCAGGATCTCGAAAGCGAACGTAAGCAGGCCGTCGCCTGCCAGAATGGCGGTCCATTCGTCATAGGCGTGCCAGACGGTCGGTTGCCCGCGCCGCATCGTATCGTTGTCCATTGCCGGCAGGTCGTCATGCGCCAGAGAGTAGCAATGAAGACATTCCAGCGCCGCGGCAGTGTTAAGCGCCTCATCCTCACAAATGCCAAACAAGGCTGCGCTTTCTATCACCAGGAAGGGGCGGAACCGCTTTCCCCCGCCAAGCACGGCGTGACGAATGGCGGCAGCCAGCCTGCTTGAGGTTTGCTCTGGCGGCGCAAGCTCGTCGAGCAGCTTGGTTAATCGAGCTTCGGTCGCGGCCGCAGCCCGGCCTAGTTTTTGCGTGAATGTCATCAGTGTTCTAATAAGGCCTTGAGAGGTGAAGGTGCTCACCATACTGTTTGCCGGCTCCCGTTGCACTCGTGCCGGCTGCTAAACGGTGAAGGCGGGGTATAGCACCAGTCCCGTCGAAGGGCAGCATGAGCGGATCTTCCGACGGTTTCAGTGAAGCTAAGAACACGGTCATGCCGGACGAACGGGTTTACGCTGGCTTTCGCGTTACTGCGGCACAAAATTTTATCGTGGAAACGATTAAAGCCGTTCTCAGCACACCTCATGGCCCTGCGCGAGCCCCCCAGGCAGCCGGTGCCCGTTTGGCGCAAAGTGCAGCGCGCGGCGCAGTGCTCGCAGCCACCCGGAGGCGTCAACAACAGACTGCGAGATCCGTGAACCTTGAACCGTTGCTGGTGCCGGCGGTTACAGCCCGGTTGCCCGACATTTCCAGCATCGTCTCACAGCAGAACCGCCACCTCGCAAATGTGTCCCACCCCCAGACCGGCGCTCACGCGACACCATCCTCGCGTGTCGCCAAACCGGCATTTTCACCAGCCAGCGTGGAATTACCACAAATCCGCAGGCTGGCCGGACGTGAGTACGAACCGGCAGTATCTCATGGCGCATCTCTCGCCCGCCGTGCCGTAATTGGCGCCGTCCGGGCAGCAACGCGTGCGCCAAAGCGCCAAACAGGTATCGAGCGCAAATCAGGGCAAATGCCGGAGTCGGGGCCAATACCAGTCCGCGTTTCTCAGGCAGACGTAACGTTCAAGACCGCTCAACCCGACAGAGTCGTAGGGCAGCAACTTGCCGACGATACGCCCCCGCCAACGCAAACTTCGCCCGCGGCGTCTTTAGCCCGGCAAACGCAAGTCGAACAAAGCAAAGCAGGCGTACCCGACCTCGCAAACGCTGGCCGGCAGCGTGCGCATGATTGGGACCAGGTCGACGCACCGGTTGAGGTTTGGGCTGATCGGCAGCAATCGTTGCCAGACGCACCCCTGGAACCACCGCTGGACGCACCCGTCGAGATCCCTCAGGAAGAACCGCAACCGCCACCAGTGAAGCCTTTGGGCGACGTGGAGACTGGGCGAGAAGCCTTCGCGAGGCCCGATCCCCCGCAGGATCAAGATCACCACGTGTCGCAATCGACAACGGCGCAATCGTTGCCAGAGCCGGCAGTGAAGGAGCCGGCAGCGCAGGACCATGCCGCAACAGGTGAGGCGACCTCGCCGTTGGCACGACGAATTGCGCCATCACCGCAATGGGTTCCCTCTGAGACTACAGCGCCTCAAACCGAGCCGCCAACGCCACCAGAAGACCACTCGCCATCACAAACGGCCATCGAGCACGGCGTGCCAGCCAGCAAGCTTGCCAGTAGGCCGGTCAACTCTGCAACCAGGGCCGTTCACGGAGCAACCGACGCCCAAGCAAACACATGGACTGGAAATTTTAGCGTACCGCGACCGGAAGCGCGCGATGGACCAGTACGGTCCAATGAACGAAAGCAGCCCGATAGATCATGGCGCGCGATTTCGCTCACCATATTGCGTTACGCGGCACTGGCATTTGCGGTCTGGTACGCAGCCATGTTCCTGCTCATCGTGCTGTTCAGGTTTATCGATCCGCCAGTTACGCCATTGATGGCCTGGCGCGCGATGACGGGCGAAAAAATATCGCACCAATGGGTCCCGATTTCGAAAATATCGCGAAATCTCCAAAGGTCTGTCGTGGTTTCGGAAGATGGGCGGTTTTGCCAGCATTGGGGCATTGACCCCGCCGAGATCGTTGCGGCGATCCACCGGGCACGGAACGGCACGCCGCGCGGCGCTTCAACCATTACGATGCAGGTCGCCAAGAACCTGTTTTTATGGTCATCGAAAAGCTACCTGCGCAAAGCGCTTGAGGCGCCACTAGCGATCACGGTGGACCTCGTTTGGCCAAAGGAACGGATTTTGGAGGTCTATCTGAATATTGCCGAATGGGGACCAGGCGTTTTCGGGGCACAAGCTGCCGCGCGCTACCATTTCAATAAGTCGGTACGCAGCCTGAGCCAGCGTCAGGCCGCGCTTATGGCTGTTGCATTGCCAAATCCCATAAGGCGCAATGCTGGCAAACCGGGGCGCGGCACGTCGCGGCTGGCCCGCATTATCCAGGCACGGGCGGCTATATTTGGCGGTTTTGGCTGCATTCCAAATTCTCGATAATGCAATCTTGTCTGTCGCACGGGGCTGGCATTTGTGCGGCTTTACCAGTATAAGGCGCGCTGAAGCATTCCAGGTATCAGGCGGTGGCGCGGCAATGCGATCCTCAAGCTGCTGGAATTTCAACAAAAAATGGACCCGCAAGGTCTTGGTCGGCGTTCGGCCAAGGGCTTAGCAGGCGTTCAGGCATGAATGGAGTTTTCCAATGGCCGTTCCAAGAAGCAAAGTTTCGCGCATGAAGCGAGGCCAACGTCGCGCCCATGACGCGTTGGCGCAACCTACCTACATTGAGGACAAAGATTCCGGCGAGCGCCGCCGTCCCCATCACATCGACCTGAAAACAGGCATGTATCGCGGCCGCAAGATCCTTGAACCCAAGGCTGACGCCTAAGCTGGCGTGATTTGGCGCCTACTGTTTAAAAATTTGGCGCGGTGGCCTTTCAGGGCAATGGCGTGCTAGAGCATGTTCAGCCGAAGTGTACGCGGTTCGGCGTGAAGAACATGCTCAAAATAAAAGAAAATAGATCGCGTTCGCGATTCGGTGAAAAGTGAACGCGATCTAGCGTCAATTGAGGCATGCAGTCTAACGCTTTCGCGGCAGTTTATTTTTGCGTGACGCCAGAACCGTTTGCGGTGAAATTGTCACAATCCCGCGTTAGGTGGGAAAGTCTGGAAAATTTTAGGGGAATTCTTATGTCGCTCAGATCCATCCCTATGATGATAATCGCGTTCATCGTCTACAACGTCGTGGTTTTGATGGGCGGGGGCGACACCGCCGATGCTATTTTGCGCAAGGTAATCTTTTCGCTGCCGTCAATACGTGCTGATGCAGCCGGTGCTCGCGCATACTGGACGTTCACCTGGGGCGACCTCATTCTGCTGATTACGTTCCTGCTGCTGTTTGTGGAGATCTTGAAAGCAACCTACACCTCCACGGCCTCATTGCTTGATCACGGCTTTTCGATGCTGGTGTTTATCGCATGCCTGGTGGAGTTTCTCCTGGTTGATCGCGCGTTCACGTCGGTCTTCTTCATGATTATGGTCGCCACGCTGATTGACGTCGTAGCAGGGTACACAATCGGCATAAGGGTTGCGCGGCGCGACATTGGTTTTGGCGGTCTTCAAGGTTGAGCCAAGCTCCTCCAATCGCTGGAGGACATATGCAACACGAAACGCTTCGAAAATGGACGAATGCGGCAACGCGTTCGTCCATTTTTTATCGTAAGGCCATATTGTGAATGCGATCAGCAACCTGCATTTTAAGGCTTGTTAGTAAATTGCACCTAATTTGGGCATAGGAACTAATTTGATGGCGGCGCGCCCATCGAGTGGAGCGTGACAAAATCCACCGCTATGAAACGAGCTGGGACATCCAGGGTGCCGGACAAATTAATTGCCATAGGTGCCAGCCCCTCGCATGGCATGGCCCACAAACAGGTTCGCAGCCCAGCCATTGAGCAGCAGGCCGCTCAAATCGTCTGTTTGGCTGAAGCCTCACAACAGGCCGCCTACACCTGGAACCTTGTAAGCGACACGATCGAATGGGATGCCAATGCGGCCGAGGTATTGAAGGTCGCCAACCTTGATTGCATCTCGACCGGCAGGCATTTTAGCGCGCTCATCGCATCAGAACACCTCGATAGACGGCTGGCGGCCATATCAAATCGCTTCCCTCATGCAACACGGCAAGAAGCGCCCTACGAAATCCAATTCAGGTTTCAACCAGGTGGCAGGCGCTCCAGCACCTCGCTCTGGCTTGAGGACCTTGGTCGTATCAGCCTTGATGAAAACGGCCGGCCACTGCATGCTCGCGGTGTGCTGCGCGTGATAGACGAAGAGTTTATCAAGCAGAAAAAGCTGCAATATCATTCCGACCATGATGAACTGACAGGCCAGTTGAACCGCATCCGGCTGACGGACGCACTCGGCGCAGTCATATCGCGCTCCATCCATGAACGAAAACAATCAGCATTCCTGATGGTTTCGATCAGCAATTTGTCGATGGTCAACGAAACCTTTGGGTTCGATGTCGGCGACGAAGTAATCGCGTTGGTTGGCCGGTTGATGAAGGACGCGATCAGGGCCGGCGATACGCTTGGCCGGTATTCTTCAAACAAATTCGGCATTGTTCTGGGCGATTGCGGGCCCGTTAAAATGCAAATTGCAGCAGAACGGCTCATCAAGGTTGTACGCTCTGCCTCCATCATCACAACGTCCTGCCCGCTAACGGCAACGGTTTCAATCGGCGGAGTCGTAGTTCCTGACCAGGCCACAACGCCGCAACATGCGATGGGGGCAGCGTTACAGGCACTAGAGGGCGCGCGCGCAAAACGCTTCGACAGCTTTATGCCGTATGAACCCAGCCCAACGCGGGAATCCTTGCGCCGGAAATCGAAGTCAATTGCCGATGACGTGGTCTCTGCACTTAACCAAAATCGCATGCGTCTGGTTTTGCAGCCATTGGTCAACGCAAAAACCCAAGTGCCCGAGATTTATGAGTGCTTGCTGCGCTTGCATAAGGAAGATGGAAGCATAGTTTCAGCCGGCGATTTCATACCGACGTCAGAGCAGATCGGGCTGTCGCATCTGATTGACCAACGCACATTGGAACTTTCCGTAGACCTCTTGCGCAGCCACCCGCATCTCAAAATCGCAATGAACGTTTCTGGTCTGACATCGGTCGACACGGAGTGGTTGCGATCGCTCCGTGAATTGACCGACGGCCAGCGCGATATCACCCGGCGCATGATTGTAGAGATCACAGAAACAGCGGCGATCGAGGATCTTGAACACTCAGAGCACTTTGTCGACAGCCTGAAGGATATGGGCTGCAAGGTGGCGATTGACGATTTTGGCGCTGGCTACACGTCGTTCAAGAATTTGAAGCGTCTCAACGTCGACATGCTCAAGATTGACGGTGCGTTTGTAAAAAACCTTTTGTTCGACGACGATGACCAGGTTTTCATCAATACGATGGTGGAAATCGCCAGAACGTTCAAAATAAAGACCGTCGCCGAGTGGGTTGCAGATGTCGAAACCGCAAGGATACTGACGGATGCGGGAATAGATTATTTGCAGGGCTATTTTTACGGACAGCCAATTCCCGCTGTCGACTATGTCGATGATCCCTCACCTGCGCCGATATCTTACGATGCGAGCACTAGCAAGGCTGAGTAGCGCGTAAGCGCACGGATTGCCTGCGTTCAAACGCATGGGAATGAATGGCGCTCCAGCTTGCTGTTTGGCATTTTCTTCGACGAACCGGTGTCCACTTCGTCGGAAAATGCTCTAGCGTCAATCCCGCCCATCGGTCAGCTTTTCAATCTTTTGCTGCATGGCGGCGAGCTGCGCCTTCAATTCCGCCAGTTCGTCAGCGCCTCCGCTTGTGCTGGCGGCAGCCGGTTTTGCCCCTGCGCTGTGACTGATCTCCGCGCCCGTGCCTGGCGCATCTGGCTTTTTGAGCCCTGTTGGATTGGGCCCGAACGGCGACCACATGGAAAGCGCTTGCTCAAACATCTGCATGTTCTTGCGCGCCTGCTCCTGATAGGCCTCGAAAGCCGCTGCGGGATTGCCAAAAGCATTGGCAAACTGGTGGCGGAACTTTTCTTGCTCCTTTGCCAAGGTTTCCAGCGAAAACTGGAGATAGCTAGGAACCATTTTACCGATTGAATCGTCGTAAAAACGGATCAACTGGCGCAAGAACGGGATAGGCAGGAGCGTTTGACCGCCTTCGCGGCCTTCCTGGTCCACGATAATCTGTGTCAGAACCGAATGCGTGAGGTCGTCGCCCGATTTGGCATCGTAAACGACAAAGTCACGGTCTGAACGCACCATTTGCGCCAGATCTTCCAGGGTCACATAGGTACTTGTTTCTGTATTATAAAGCCGGCGGTTCGCATATTTCTTGATGACGACGGCCTCGCGTTTTTCGGCCTGATTTTCGGTTTTGTTCAACATTGCAAACCCGTGATTTGTCCTGAGCACTCGATCCGGCGACGACAGACGCCTATTGCACCGCGGAATCGTACCACGCAGTCCCGGGCCGTCAAAGCCGTTTTGACCTTATTTAGGGCAAGACTCTCCCCCTCATGTCTGAATTGCAGTCAGCCGGATGCTGCTGCTATCTTGCGCCCACCTGCCAATTGACAAGAAAACACGCCGCCATAGAGGCCTCGGCGGCGCACCTCTATCCATAATACAACCCCCCAAGGAGAGCATTCACCATGAGCAGTGAAAAGCAGACGATCGTGATTGCCAGCGCGGCAAGAACCCCAGTTGGTTCGTTCAATGGAGCGCTGTCCAGCGTCCCCGCACACGAGCTGGGCAAAACCGCGATCCTGGCTGCACTTGACCGGGCTGGCCTCACGCCGGCCGACGTTGACGAAGTTATCATGGGGCAGATCCTGACGGCCAACACCGGGCAGAACCCGGCCCGCCAGGCTTCCGTGGCCGCTGGCATCCCCGTTGAGAGCCCTGCCTGGGGCATAAACCAGCTTTGCGGTTCCGGACTTCGTGCCGTTGCCCTCGGCATGCAGCAGATCCTGGATGGTTCTTCCAGCGTCGTCGTAGCCGGCGGCCAGGAAAGCATGAGCCAGTCGCCGCACGTCGCCTACCTGCGTAGCGGTACCAAGATGGGCGACATGAAGATGCTCGATACGATGCTGCGTGACGGGCTCATGGATGCGTTCAACAACTACCACATGGGCGTCACGGCTGAGAACGTTGCCCGTCAATACCAGATCACCCGCGATGAGCAGGACAAGTTTGCAACCGCATCCCAGAACAAGGCAGAGGCCGCCCGCAAGGCTGGCAAATTCAAAGATGAAATCACACCTGTCACCATCAAGGGCAGGAAGGGCGATGTCGTCGTCGATGAGGACGAATACATCAAGGAAGGCGTGACAGTCGAAAGCCTGGGCAAGCTTCGCGCAGCCTTCGACCCCAAGGAAGGTACCGTCACGGCAGGCAACGCATCGGGCATCAATGACGGGGCCGCCGTTGTCGTGCTGATGTCCGCGGAGGAAGCCAAGAAACGCGGTATTGAGCCGTTGGCGCGTATCGTGTCTTGGGCCCACGCCGGCGTCGAACCCTCCGTAATGGGTACCGGTCCGATCCCGGCGTCCAAGAAGGCTCTTGAGCGGGCCGGATGGAAGCATGAGGATCTTGATCTCGTCGAGGCCAACGAAGCGTTCGCCGCCCAGGCCTGTGCCGTAAACAAGGGTGTGGGTTGGGATACCGACAAGGTCAACGTCAACGGCGGTGCCATCGCCATCGGTCACCCCATTGGGGCCTCCGGTGCGCGCGTCCTTAATACATTGCTCTATGAAATGAAGCGCCGCGATGCCAAGAAGGGCCTCGCCACGCTTTGCATCGGTGGTGGAATGGGCATCGCGCTCTGCGTCGAGCGCGATTGATAGTGTTGCTTGTGCGGCCAGCCAGAAGCCAAGAGGTTTCAGGTTGGCCGCGCAAACACTATTTGCTTTGGGCGAACGCTCATCGCAGTCGTTCGCACGTCACGTCACATTCAATGAAACAACGAAATAAAACATCAAGGGAGGTTTCTCATGGCACGAGTTGCCATCGTCACGGGTGGAACACGCGGCATTGGACACGCCATTTCCGTCGCCCTTAAGGAAAAAGGCTACAACGTTGCTGCCAACTATGCAGGCAATGATGACGCGGCCCAGAAATTCAAGGCTGAAACCGGCATCCCGGTCTTCAAATGGTCGGTTGCCGACTTCGACGCCTGCGCCGAAGGTGTCGCCCAGGTCGAAAAGGAATTGGGCCCCGTAGACGTGCTTGTCAACAATGCCGGCATCACGCGCGACGGCATGTTCCACAAGATGACCAAACAGCAGTGGGACGAAGTGATCGGCACCAATCTCAACGGTCTGTTCAACATGACACGGCCCGTATGGGAAGGCATGCGTGCGCGCAAGTTCGGCCGCGTGATCAACATCTCGTCGGTCAATGGGCAGAAGGGCCAGATGGGGCAGGTCAACTACTCTTCCGCCAAATCCGGCGACATCGGCTTTACCCGTGCGCTGGCACAGGAAGGAGCCAGGGCCGGTATTACCGTCAATGCGATTTGCCCCGGCTACATCGCCACCGAGATGGTGAAAGCGATCGACCCTGGTGTTCTGGAAAAGAACATCCTCCCCCAGATCCCCGTTGGTCGCCTGGGTGAGCCCGAGGAGATCGCGCGCTGTGTGGCGTTCCTGGCGTCCGACGATGCCGGCTTCATCACCGGTTCGACGATTTCCGCAAACGGCGGCCAGTTTTTCTCGTGACGCGAATTCCCGTCCGTGGTGTCGGGCACAGCTCCGGCAGAGCGAGCTAGAGCATTTTCCGACGAAGTGGACACCGGTTTGTCGCAGAAAATGCGACCAAACAAGAAACTAGAGCATTTTCCGACGAAGTGGACACCGGTTCGTCGCAGAAAATGCGTCCAAACAAGAAACTAGAGCGCATTCCGATCCGATGGAACCGGATCGGCGCTCTAGCCACAAATAAAAAACGCCCCGGATTTTTGGGTCCGGGGCGTTTGCTTTTTCTGTTTGCCTTGATGCGATCAGCGCAGGCCGCGGCGAACGATCCGCGGGAACTCATCGCCCCCCATGTCGTCGCTCTGACCGAAGCGTTCTTGCGCTTGCGGTATGGCCCCGGCCGGTTGCTGCAACGGAGCCGCTGGCTGAGACCCATACCAGCGGTTCCCTCCAGATGCTGGCATGGCATCGTCAGTGCCTGATGGCTGGCCTTGCTGATAGGACGATTGCGATTGCTGGGTGCGGGCAGTGCGCTGCTGCGGAGCCGCTGGGCCTGCAAACCACGCATCGATAAGGTCCAGTTCGTCTGCCGAAAGATTTAGCCCCTGGCTGCGGCAACGAGCGACCACGAAGTTGCGGAACCGACCGGCAAATAGTTTTGCCGAGGCACCCTGGTCAAACCACGGGTCGGTTTCGGATATGACGTCAAGAACGAAACGGATGTCGTCGCGACGCGTATCTACCCCGTGCTCTTCCGCCAACTGGGCGATGTTGGTCAACGTCTGGTGTCCATTGAGCCCGTTCTGGTTGATCTCCTGCGCCATGACGTCGAACAGCATGCGATATTCCGGCGGCGACAAAGGCGGTGCCTGGCAAGCCTCATGGATGCGCGCGATGGAACGCTGAATGGCTGTCGCACCGTTGTCCTGCGCGCGTGCTGGCGCGGCCGTGGAAGCCTGGGGCTGGGCCTGCATCGACGATTGCAGTTTTTGTGATGCAGACGCCGATGGCGGCGCAGCCGCTGCCGCCTGTGGTGGAGCCGCGGTCCGTTGTTGCGGGTTGGTCGGTGCGCTTCGGCTACCGAACTGCTGGTGCGGCTCGCCTTGTGCAGGCTCAGGTGCGCGCTGCATCTGCGGTCGAGCCTGCGGCACGTCGGCCTTCATCTGTGGCATGTCGATGTAGGTTGCCGCATGCGTGTGCCGTTCAGGCAGGCCCGCAGGTATTGGTTGCGTTGGCTTGGCGTAGGACTGTTGCGCGTCGTTCGGCGCCCTGAAGGCTGGCTCATGGCGCACGTCATGCTGCTGCATTGAAGGCGCCGTGGCAGACTGGGCGTGCAGTCGCTGCGGCTCAGCTTCCGGCTGTCGGCCAGACATGTCCAGACGCGGTTCGGCACGCGCCTCTTGCGGCGAAAGCGAATTTGCAAACGATTGAGCGGCCATGTGGGAAGGCAGCTTCGCATGCGTCGGTTGAGTGCGCGCATGTTCTGACGCCGACTCGATCTCCGGTTCGGGATGATGTGCGATCTGTCGGCTTGCATCGTAAACAAAGTACGGTGGCTGCTCGTTCAGTCGGATCTCCTCTGGCAGGCCCTTGAGCAACAGGTCGCGGAAGCTCCCTGCGCCGCCCCATGCTGTGCCAACGGTGCGGTCGTGGCCGATATTGCGTACGGCACGATCTGCAAGTGCTTCCAGCGGCACCGGTTGGCCCGCCGAGCGCACCGCACTTACCACCTCCTTGATAATATCACGGCGCGTCCCCTCAAGGTCGGCCGTCGCCGGAAGGGCCTGCTGTGTGGTTAGCGAAGCGGTCTCGTCGGCTGAAAATGCGGCGCGACCCTCCATCAGCAGGTTGATCAGATCTGCTTCCCGCACCTCACCATCGCTGATCGCGGTGTAAGGGGCGGCGGTGTGATCGTTGGCAAAAATCACAGTGCGGCGGGCATGTGCACGCAACCGATGCAGCAACGGCGTGAAGTCCGCATCACCGGACAAAATAATGAATTCCTCAAAGTAGGTGTCATGGGTGAGATAATCCCGCACGTCCATGACCATCCGGATATCGGAGGAGTTCTTGAGCTGCGCTGTCAGCGGCGGGCAATCCACTACCTCAAACCCTGCGCGCAGGAAATGATGCCGCACGAACGGGAACGAGTTCATGTCGGTGGAATTGTCATTCGAATTGCGCCGCGGGACGGGATTTCCGTAGCACCGGTTCATGACAATTCGACGTTTGATTTCGCTTGCCGGAGAGTTGGTCGGCGTAATCAGTCGGCCACTCACCAGTCCCTCCACCCAAAGCGGAGCATCTTTCGCAAAGCGCTTGGCTGCTTCCTCATTCTTGCGTTTGAGCGACAAATAGATGTTGTCGTAGTCGACAAACACCGTGCTCAAAATCGCGCCCGGCTGCTCACGCTTCATGCTCAAAGGCCCCCCGAATTCGCCTTGTTAGAAAATAGCGACCTTGAGTTTTCAGTGAGTCGCGTTGGTGCGGCAAGCGTGAGCGGGGCACAACCAGGGAGGATCGGTGGTTTTTGCGTGTTTTCAACAGATTGATGGCAAAGGCAGCATGCAAAACGGCGTGGAAAACCAGCGTAGAACAGATTATATGTGTCGCATCTGCATCAATCGCCCCAACAGGGCGGGTCACACACGATCCGTCGAGGTCGAATGCTGTCCAGCCGGGAATCGTTGCTTGCCTTCAAGGCGACCATCCCGGTTGGGCCATTGAAAAGCCGGAAAACTCAAAACCCGGCGCAACGGTGCAGCCAACCAACGTCCAGTTTCCGCGGCTTTCAGCCTGTTGCCAGTGGTTGGCTGGAACGATCGCCTGGGGTCGTTCGCCAATCTCAACATCCGGCCCCAGAAAATGCCGTTCGACGCGGCCGCCAGCCGGTGGCGCAATGGATAGTTCGAGTGTGGCGCCCGTGTACCAGTGCCAGGTCTCTACGGCATTCACCTTGTGCCAACGCGAAATCACGCCGGCTGGGAGCAAAAAATAGATGGCGGTGGAGAATGCTCTCGACGTTCCTGGAAGGCAGGCACTGTCGCGAAACGTTTCGCGGTAAAAGCCGCCTTCGGGGTGTGGCGCAAGGTCAAGCAAGCGCACAATCTCGTCACAGGTCATGCTGCCGTGCATCGGCGCCTCTGTCGAACCATCAATCAACTGCGCTCAGTTTGGCCTCAGCCCCGATTTTTGCGCTCACGGATTTCAGCGAAAACCTGCCAGTCCGGTGCGCCTTTCATGGAAAGTCGTTGCTGGATGGCGGGGATGTGCGCGCGCAAAAATGGATTGGTCGCCAGTTCAGCACCAATCGTCGTCGGGACGGTAGGCTTGCCGGACGCGCGAAGCCTCTCAATCACCTTCATGCGTGCCTGCAGCTCTTCGTTTTCAGGCTCGATCGTCAGCGCAAACTTGGCGTTGGCGGCAGTATATTCGTGTCCGCAATAAACCGTCGTAGCACCGGGCAAAGCCGCCAGCTTTTGCAGTGAGGCATGCATCATTTCAGGCGTCCCCTCAAACACACGTCCGCAACCCAGTGCAAACAGCGTGTCGCCGGCAAAAGCTACGTTTTCAGAGGGAATATAATAGGTTATGTGTCCAAGCGTGTGGCCGGGGGTTTCCAGAACTTGCACCTCCCTGCCGCCGAATTGGAATGTGTCGCCCTCGCCAACCGCCTTGTCCAAGCCTGGAATTTTGGCGGCTTCTCCTTTCGGACCAATGATCGTAGAGGCCGTTTCAGCCTTCAGTTCGGCGTTGCCGCCTGTGTGGTCGTGGTGATGGTGCGTGGTCAGAATATGTGTGAGTTTCCACCCCTTTTCCGCGAGCGCCTCACGCACATCGTCGGCGTCTGGTGCGTCGATTGATGCTGTCATGCCCGTTTCGGCGTCATGGACCAGCACGCCGTAGTTGTCATCCAGGCAAGGGAACAAGTGTATTTCGAGTTTTGCCATTTTTTGCCTTTCAATGCCGGTGACCGCGTCAGCGATAACGACAACCGTAATCGTTGTTTCACATGCCGAACCGGCGGTATTATGCGCAAGCTGATGCGCTTCAGCCCGCTTTCTCGGCCATTTCATCCCGTCTGTCGAGGGGATCAGGCGCACGCGGCCACACGGATTGCCTCGTCGGCATTGATTGCTGGCAGGCTTGCGTGCGGGCGAGAAATTCCCTTGAGTGTAAGACATGCATCACGATGTTGTAGAACTGCGCGATTTCTATGCCAGCCGGCTTGGTGGGGTCGTGCGCCGAACGCTGCAACCCCACATTCGTGCGTGCTGGACGTCGGTCAAGGGCGATACCGTGGTCGGTCTTGGTTTCGCCACGCCCTACCTTGCCGGTTTCCGCAAAGACGCAAAACGGCTCGCAGCGCTTATGCCGGCGCGCCAGGGCGCGCTTGTCTGGCCGCGCGATGGAGGCACCCTTTCTGCTCTCGCCGACGAAGACAAGCTGCCTTTGCTCGATGCATCAGTTGATAAGCTGCTGGCGGTGCATTGTCTTGAAAACGCCGAGCGTGTGCGGCCGATGCTTCGCGAAATGTGGCGCGTGCTTGCCCCGCAGGGCAGCCTCATCATTATAACTCCAAATCGGCGTGGCGTTTGGGCACGCATCGACACGACCCCCTTCGGCCAGGGCCAGCCCTACAGTTGGCGTCAGTTGAAGATGCTTTTGAGCGATGCGTTATTAACGCCGGTCAATTGGTCTGGTGCGCTCTTCGTTCCACCCTTCGATAGCCGGCTCATTGTGCGGACGGCCCGTGGTATCGAGCGGCTGGGGGAAAGGTTGACGCCTGGCTTTTCAGGCGTAATTGTTGTTGAAGCCAAGAAGGACGTCATCGCGCCGATCGGCAAAGTGGCACGTGCCCCTGTCATAGGTGAATTGGCTGCGGTAAAACGGCGTTAGAGGCCCGCCACGCTTGCGCGGACCGGAAGGTGACGCAGGTTGGCCACACTGGTTAGCAACGATGTGGAAATTTGCGCTAACGAGCTTGTTGCGCTATTCGCGATTCCATTAAACGTGAACGACTAGAGCATTTTCCGACGAAGTGGGCACCGGTTCGTCGCAGAAAATGCGACAAAACAAGAAGCTGGAGCGCCGATCCGATTCCATCGGATCGGAATGCGCTCTAGATGCGTTGAAATCGAGCGCTCTAACACCGTCGGCGCACTTGTATGTGCCGCTCCAGAAGGCGAGGGATCCGCATGAAATACTTGGGCATCATGCTGGCAGCCGTTGTTTCTGTCATCGCAGTCCCGCATGGAACTGTCCGTGCGCAGGGTTGGACGGAGCGTGGTCCGGTTTTCGAAAGCGACTTGCGGCGCAAAGAGGAACAGAAGGAAGCGCGCCGCGAGGCAGCGCGTAAACGCTACAAACCCACTGTCTATCCCAAGTATATGGAGGGCGGTGAGCGCCCCGACATCAAGCCAGCCGCACCGCCTGTGGTTTACCTCAGCAGAAAAGAACCGGTTGGATCGATCATCATCGATACACAGGAGCGCAAACTCTATTACGTGCTGCCAGGCAACAAGGCCTACCGCTATCCCATTTCGGTCGGCCGCGAAGGTTTCACCTGGACTGGATCGGAGCGTGTAAGCCGCATTGCATCGTGGCCGTCTTGGACACCGCCACCGGAGATGCGCCAACGCGTTCCAGGTCTGCCAATCACTGTCTCAGGCGGCATCAAGAACCCGCAGGGCGCACGCGCTCTCTATCTTGGCAGTACGGTCTACCGCATACATGGTACCAACAATGAACGTACTGTTGGGCGTGCCAACTCTTCAGGTTGCTTTCGGTTGGCAAATGAGCACGTCGTGCACTTAGCCTCGATTGCAAAAGTCGGCACGAAGGTGCGGGTATTGAAGTCGTATAATGGCGGCGTCAGCGAGAGTCTGCCTTTGACGTCGTTGTTCGACTTTGATTTGGGTTTCGGCGAAGAGCCGCCGGCCAAAACAAAACGCAAATAGCTTGTGCCATAACGGCTGCCGCCGCCTTGAGCGCGCCCACGCAAGGATGTGTTGGCGTGCGGTACACCAGCAAGTCGCGGCGGCATTTATGCTTCGGTCGAGGCTGGTTACAACAAAACCGATGCGCCAAATGTTGCAGCGCAAGTTCCCTCCGAGGTGGTCGACGGTACGGTGGGTGGCAGTGGCGGCTCTGGCGGTGGTGTCTACGGCCTCACAGACACCAATAGCTTCGGATTTCATAGTCTGCCGTCAATGCACTGCGCAGTAAACCAGCCCGTCAGATCATCACCGGCGCTTCAGCAAAAACACCGCCTTCTCACCAAGCAGGTTTTGCAGCCAGATCGATTGCTTGATGCCGAGCCGCTTGCCGCGTGCGTTGAACGAAAACGCATCCTCAACTTCCGCTTCGATGGACTTCACCAGGTCAGCGAAATCGTAGATCGTGCACAAATGCGCGTTCGGCGTCTCATACCAGCTTTCAGGCAGATTATCGGTAACGGGCATACGCCCGTTGATGAGCAACCCACCTCGCACTTTCCAATGTCCAAAGTTGGGGAATGAAACGATTGCACGCCGGCCGATCCGCAAAAGATTCTCAAGTACGGTTTTGGGGCGGCGCGTTGCCTGGATGGTGAGGCTGAGAATTGCATAATCGAAGGCATCGTCGGGGTAGTCAGCAAGGTCGTTGTCCGCGTCCCCCTGAATGACCGATAGGCCGCGCGCAACACAGGCGTTGACCTTCTCGCGCTCGATCTCTATGCCGCGCGCATCAACTCCCTTTTCCTCGCCAAGCAATTGCAACAGTGCCCCATCGCCGCAGCCGACATCGAGAACCCGCGCGCCCTTCGCCACCATTTCAGCAATCAACAGGTGGTCAGGGCGTGTCGAGGCCTGGATATTGCTGGCGCGGCGAAGTGCACTCATGCCGGTTCGATCCTCATGTGAACTCATGTCTGCAAGCCCCTGTGCTGGGCAGCGGCGTTGATGAAGCCAGCCACGGATGCAAAAAATTCCGGTTCATCGAGCAGGAATGCATCGTGCCCCTTATTGGATTCAATTTCGACAAACGACACGTTGGCAGCAACCGCGTTCAAAGCCCTGACGATATGCCGGCTTTCACGCGTCGGATAGAGCCAGTCGGATGTGAAAGAGACCACCAGGAAGCGCGTGCGCGTTCCCCTGAACGCATTGGCAAGAAAATTTCCATGCTCGGCCGCGATGTCGAAATAGTCCATTGCACGCGTGATGTAGAGATACGCATTGGCATCGAAGCGATCTACGAATGTCGAGCCCTGGTGGCGAAGATAGCTTTCCACCTGGAAATCGGCATCGAACGAAAACGTGCGTTCGTCGCGGTTCTGCAGGTTGCGCCCGAACTTGTGATGCAGCGCCTCTTCCGACAGATAGGTAATGTGGGCAGCCATGCGCGCAACGCCCAAACCCTTTTCCGGAACACGGCCATGTTCGAAATAATCGCCGCGGCACCAGTCGGGGTCAGCCATGACAGCCTGTCGTCCAACCTCGTGAAATGCAATGTTCTGCGATGAGTGTCGCGCAGCCGTTGCAATCGGCATGGCGGCAAACACGCGATCCTTATGGCGCACAGCCCAGTCGAGCACCTGCATACCGCCCATTGAACCACCGATGACGGCAAACAGTTGTCCGATGCCGAGATGATCGATCAAACGAACCTGCGCATTGACCATGTCGGAAATCGTGATGACGGGAAATGCGAGGCCGTACGGTCTTCCGGTTTTGGGGTTTAGCGAAGCTGGGCCGGTTGTGCCCATGCAGCCGCCAAGTATGTTGGCACAGATGATGAAGAATTTGTCGGTATCGATGGCCTTGCCAGGACCGATGAGCGTTTCCCACCAGCCAGGCTTCCCGGTCACGGGGTTCTTGCCGACGACGTATTGATCGCCCGTGAGTGCGTGGCAGACGAGGATCGCGTTGGACTTGTCCTCGTTCAAGGTACCCCAGGTCTCGTAGGCGACCTGGAAGGATGGCAGTTGCTGGCCACTGTCCAGCTTGAGCGGTTCATTATCAAAACGGACGACCTTGGAGGACGGCGTCCAGGCTTCCTTCAGACGAGGCAACGTCTCAAGCAGGCTGGTCTCGCCTGCCGGTCCAACGTCTTCGATACTGGGCTTTGCGATCTCGTTCACGGCTCGCTCCCAACCTCGTACAAGAGCGGGGTTGGAGCGGACATGAAAAAAGACCGTTCCTCTAGTCCCGCGCTTTCGCTGGCCGGTTCAACCGAGTGACGGTCTCGCACGGCCTTTTAGCGATTTTTTTTACGTGGCTGCAAGCCGGCCGGCCAAATCACCACGAAGATACAACTTCTTGGATAGCTGAATACGTGCCATCAGGTCAAGGGCAACTATGCTGACAAGGTTTCCAGTGAGTAGTGTCTCACCCTAGTGTTCTGGATCGAACGTTTGATTCCCGGGCGAAGGTCGTCAAACGATCGTGAATCCAGAACACAAACAATGAGAATGCCAGAGCATGTTCAGCCGAAGTGTGCGCGGTTCGGCGTGAAGAACATGCTCAAAATAAAAGAAAATAGAGCGCGTTCGCGATTCCATGAAAAGTGAACGCGCTCTAGGGTTCCGGGCTGACGCGTCGGGGCCCGACAGGGAACCAAGCGTCAGAGTCGGAACCCTAGGAATCGCCTTTCGCCTCGTCTATGAATGCCGCGCTTGCAACCATAGCCGCATTCTCAACAAAGACCTTCAAATGACCTCAATTGCCCCCACGCCCAGACCCGGAATTCTCCAGATCGAGGCTTACGTCCCCGGCGAGAGCAAACTGCCGTCGGGCGTGAAACCGGCCAAGCTGTCGTCCAACGAAACACCGCTGGGGCCATCGCCCCTTGCGGTTGAAGCCTACCAATCCGTTGCCGGACAACTTGAGCGCTACCCCGACGGCCAGGCGACCATTCTGCGTGAGGCGATTGCAAGCCGATACGGGCTCGATGTCGAGCGGATCGTTTGCGGATCTGGTTCCGATGAGATCCTCACGATGTTGGCGCACGCATATCTGGGTCCAGGTGACGAAGCGATCTACACCCAACATGGTTTTCTCGTATATCGCATCGCTATTCTCGCAAACGGCGCGACGCCTGTGGTGGCACCCGAGCAGAATCTGAAAACCGATGTCGATGCCATTCTGAAACGGGTTACCGACAATACGCGGATGGTTTTTCTTGCCAACCCGAACAACCCGACCGGAACCTATATTCCGATTGATGAGGTAAGACGCCTGAGGTCTGGCCTTCGCGGCGACATCCTTCTCGTGCTCGATGGCGCCTATGCCGAATACGTAGTGCGCAACGACTACGAAGCGGGCATTGAGCTGGTGGCGACCACCCACAACACGGTTATGACGCGCACATTCTCCAAGATCCACGGACTTGCGGCACTGCGCATCGGCTGGGGTTATTGTCCACTGGCCGTCGCTGATGTGTTGAACCGCATTCGTGGGCCTTTCAACCTGTCGAGCGCTGCCATCGCTGCAGGCGCCGCCGCAATCGCTGATACCGCACACGTCGAAAAGTCAGTTGCTCACAATTCCGAATGGCTGCCGAGGCTGGAAACCGAAATCGCCAGGCTTGGGCTGACAGTGACACCCAGCGTGGCCAACTTCATTCTCATCCATTTCCCCGACCAGCCCGGGAAAACCGCTCGCGATGCTGATGCATTCTTGAAATCCAAGGGGCTAATCTTGCGTATGGTTGGCGCCTACGGGCTCGGTCACTGCTTGCGGATGACAATTGGAACCGAAGATGAGAACCGCCGGGTCATAGCCGCACTTTCGCAATTCATGGGGGCGCTGGGCTGATGGCAGATACAACTCACCCCATGTTCAAGCGGCTCGCGCTGATCGGTATAGGCTTGATAGGATCATCGATCTCTCACGCAGCGCGCAGGCATGGCGCTCTGGTCGGTGAAATCGTCGGCTCTTCGGCAACCGAGGCGACGCGCACAAAGGCACTGGAACTTGGGCTGATCGACAAAGCATATGCGACGGCTGCGGAAGCAGCCCAAAATGCCGATCTCATTATCGTCTGCACACCAGTTGGCGTCTGCGGGCGCGTCGCACAGGAAATCGGACCGCATCTTTCGCCTGATGCCATCGTGTCAGACGTTGGCTCCGTCAAGACGTCGATCGTTGCGGATATGGCGCCTCATCTGCCCGCAGGCGTGCACTTCGTACCTGGCCATCCCATTGCTGGAACAGAGCAGTCCGGCCCAGAGGCCGGGTTCGCAGAACTGTTTGATGGGCGCTGGTGCATCCTGACGCCACCCGACGGCGCCGAGCAGCCAGCGGCGAAAAAACTGGCGGCGTTCTGGACGGGGCTTGGTGCCAAGGTCGAGATTATGACGCCGGAACACCACGATCTTGTGCTGGCAATCACCTCGCATCTGCCGCACCTCATTGCGTTCAATATCGTCAACACAGCCGAACATTTAAAGCGGGTCACTGACAGCGAAGTCATCAAGTTTTCAGCCGGCGGCTTCCGCGATTTCACGCGTATCGCGGCATCCGACCCGACCATGTGGCGGGACGTCTTCTTGAATAACAAGGAGGCCGTACTGCACATGCTGAAGCGCTTCGGCGAGGATTTGTCAGCCTTGGAGGCCGCGATCCGGGCGGACGACGGTGCAACCTTGTTCAAGCGTTTCGCGGAGGCACGCGCAATTCGCCGTGGTATCGTTGAGGCTGGACAAGATATCGCGTCGCCTGACTTTGGACGAAGCGGTAAGGCTGTCCCCAATAGCGGCAAGCGTTGAGCCGGCAAAGTCTGTCGCGCTTGCTGTGAGTTCCGCAGGTCACCTGCACAACGCTATCATTGCGATGGTCGAGGCTATGCACGACCTTTGGATTTTTGGCTACGGTTCATTGATGTGGCGGCCGGGGTTCGCCCATGAAGAAGCATGCCGCGCTCGTCTTGTCGGCTATTCACGCCGGTTCTGCGTGACGAGCGTACATCATCGCGGTTCAGCAAAGCGGCCAGGGCTGGTGCTGGGGCTTGACCGTGGTGGGGTATGCGAGGGCGTTGCCTATCGTGTTGCGGCCAAAAACGTGAAGGACGTACTTTGCTATTTGCGCGCCCGTGAGCAGGTCAATGGCGTATATCGCGAGGCATTGCTGCCAATCGAAACCCAGGGCAAAAAAGCTGGCGTGGTGGCAGCCATCACCTACATCGTCGAGCGTGACCACCCAAGTTACGCCGGACATCTTTCACTTGAAACGCAAGCTGAACTCATTCGTGGCGCGTGCGGCCGCTCAGGCGTCAATCTCGACTACCTCATCAATACCCTTCGCCACATGTCCGAACTTGGCATTCGCGAGCGCGAACTTGAACGTTTGATGGTCGTACTGGGCAGCTTCTTTGCACGCACTCCGTCGCGGGGGCTGGTGTCACCGCGCGCTGAAGTCTTGCGGCGCATCTCCGTACGCGAGCGGATGCCACAGTGTTCCGTCAAGCGGATGCGCCCAGATGCACGCCGCCGGTTTGGCTACCGCATGAAGGTCAATTGCCAGTGATTGCTTTGCGCGTATCCCGCACGGCCTTTGAACCAGAGGCCAATGGCATCACGCCGGCAACTCAGTGCCGCGTGATCGAGGCCGGATCATCGTCTTCGCAATGGCCCGTCTGCAGATCAAACGCAATGCGTTGCGCGTCGCGGTGGCTTTCCGCAAGCAGGTGGACGTGCACCTCATTGGCGCCCATCATTGCACCGCGGTGACGGATTTCAGCCAGGTTGAGCGAGGGTGAATCCGGTCCCAAAACGCCAACATCCAAAGCAGTGCGCTGACCGTCTTCGTTGCGCCTGACAAGAATGACATTGCCCGTGGTAATGGCAGGGCAGTCCAAAAGCGTATAGATCGTGTGGACATACCGGTGGCCTGATGCACCCGTCCAGAACTGGAAGCGCTGCATCAGCTCTTCCGATTCGGCAACAACGGATTGTTGATCAGTACCGGTCATGCGCGATCTGGCAAGCCCGCGGCTGGTGCGAGCCTCTTCGAAATTTATGATACGCGCACTCATGACTTCACTACCCCTGTTTACTCAACGCTCGACGCACGCTTTTGCGTGTCTGAATTACAAGCTGGAGTGTGCATGAAAGTTCTAGCTAAATTATGGCTCCCGCATTGCCATTTGCCAACGTGGTCAACAGTGCGTAAACCCCTGCTTCATTGGTGAATCCCGTTATGCAGCGATAGCGGTTAACATAACCTTGAGCGCCCGCATTTTGCGCATGTGCAGACGCTCTTAAATCCGGTCAGTGTGGCCTGTTTCCATCTCTACGTCCTGCTGCCGAGGCGCCGCGAAATTGCCTGCCCCTGCCCTCCTGACCTGCCCAGATGGCATTTTGCCTATCGCACGGCGCTCTATCCGCACTTTGAAAAACTACAGTCCCGGCAGGTCCAGCAGCCTTCCACCAAGGCGAGATTGGGCGAGGAGCAACGCTGGCAGAACCGGGTTGGAGGAGGTCGGACTTGCCTGTGCACGCCAGGCGTTCGCAAAACCGCGGAAGCTGTTGGCAGGCCGCTGGTATCTGCCACGAGTGTATGTGCCCCACGTGTATCTGCCCCACGTGCCGCGCTTGAAGCCGAACCGGTGTTCGCAGACATTGCGGCATTTGCTGGACTATCAAGCGCATGCCCCGTATCCCCCAGTTTCTGTATTTGAACCACGTCCAAGGTAGGTTCTTCTCCGGGCCTCTCATTCACAAACAATCCAGCACCGCTTGTTCCCGCGCCGTCGATAAACCCAGTCTCGATCATGTGACGCTCAATGACGTCGCCAATAGCCGCCAGCAGACTTGGCACGTATCGCCCGCCGATCCATTGCCCGCCTTGCGGATCAAACACCGCCTTCAATTCTTCCGCCACGAAGGTGACATCTCCTCCACGCCGGAAAACAGCGGAAATCATCCGTGTAAGCGCGACAGTCCAGGCATAGTGCTCCAGGTTGCGCGTGTTGATGAAGATTTCGAACGGCCGGCGACGACCGCCCACTTCGATGTCGTTCAGCGTAACGTAGATGGCATGGTCGCTTGCAGGCCATTTCAATTTATAGGTGACACCGGAAAGCGCAGCCTCCCGTTCAAGAGGTTTGGACATATAGACGACATCGCCGGCCATCGCGCCAGCAGCCCCACGCGCCGAGTGCGGTGTCTGTAGAACTGAGGTGGTGGCAGGGTTGACCTGTTCGGCCAATCGCGCAGCCCCTGCGGATTTGGTGTTGTGGCTAGGCTGCACTGCATCCGCCGGATCGGCACCTCCCGCACCAGAAAATACCTGCTCGCCAGAAGCCACCTGCTCATTGGCGCTGCTCCCGCCGGGATCGACGTCGCGTTCGAGCACCGCACCGCGTACGGCAGTTGGCCGGTAGGTCGTACAACCCTTGAGGCCGAGTTTGTCCGCTTCCAGGTAGACCGCCTCGAAATCAGCAAACGCCATATCGACAGGCACATTGATTGTCTTGGAGATCGCACCATCGATGTGGCGCTGTAGCGCGGCCTGCATGGCCAGATGTGCACCAGGAGCCAGATCTGCAGCGCGCACGAACGCCTCAGGCAGGCTGGCTTCCGATCCAGCATCCCGGCCCATTGCTGGATGCAGGCGGCGGTAGGTTGCGTAGGCGAAGTCCTCCACCGTCAGTTCCTGCCTGGTACCATCCGGGCCAAGCACATGGCGATGATAGTGCCAGTCGAACACCGGCTCGATGCCGCTCGAAACGTTGCCGGCCAGCAGCGAAGTGGTTCCCGTCGGCGCAATGGATGTCAGGCAGCCATTGCGCAAACCTTGCTTGTCAATTAACCGCCGGGTCTTGCCATCAAGCCTTGCGACCATCGGGGCGGCAAGTATGGCGTCACGGTCATACAGGGGGAATGCACCCTTCTTGGCGGCAAGTTTGGCGCTGGTACGATAGGCCTCCCGTTGAATTATCTGCATCCAGCGCTTCGCAGCGTCCCGCGCCGCCGCACTGTCATAGCGCAGACCGACAAAAATGAGCGCATCTGCAAGCCCCGTGATGCCAAGCCCCAATCGTCTCTTGGCCTGCGCCTGCTGGCGCTGGGCTTCAAGCGGATAGCGTGAAATGTCGATGATGTTGTCCAGAAAACGAATTGCCGTAGCCACGCGCTTTGCAAGCCATTCTTCATCAAGCCGGGCATCAGGCGTGAACGCGTCACGGACCAGCGCGGCAAGGTTGATGGAGCCCAAAAGACACGCCCCGTAAGGAGGCAGCGGTTGCTCACCACAAGGGTTGGTGGCGCTGATCGTCTCGCAGTATGACAGGTTGTTGGCAGCGTTGATGCGATCAATGAAGATGACGCCAGGTTCGGCGTAATCATAGGTCGCTCGCATAATCCGCATCCAAAGGTCGCGCGCGCGCACAGTACGGTAGATCTTTCCCTCAAAAACGAGGTTCCAGTCCCGGTCGGTTCTGACGGCGGATAAGAATGCGTCACTGGCCATCACCGAAAGATTGAAATTCTCAAGATGGCCAGCCTTCGCCTTGGCGTCGATGAAGGCTTCGATATCGGGGTGGTCGGCGCGCATGGTCGCCATCATCGCTCCGCGCCGCGCGCCGGCAGACATGATCGTGCGGCACATCGCGTCCCACACCGCCATGAAACTGACCGGACCTGAAGCATCCGCTCCAATCGAACGCACCAGCGCTCCACGCGGCCGCAGTGTGGAAAAATCCATGCCCACGCCACCACCGGCCTGCATGGTCAGGGCGGCTTCCTTCACACTCTCGAAAATACCGCTGAGGTCATCGGGAATTGTCCCCATGACGAAACAGTTGAACAAGGTGACCTCACGCCCGGTGCCAGCCCCTGCCAGGATCCGCCCGGCAGGCAAAAAGCTCAGGTCCGCCATCGCATCGAAGAATTTTTGCCGCCAGCGGGCGCGGCGCTTATCGCCCTTTTCAGCGCTCGCGGCAGCTTCAGCCACACGCGCAAAGGTGTCTGCCAGATTACGATCGCCAGACCCGTCAGGACGTTTCAGACGATATTTGCCCCGCCAGATCTCCTCGGCAATCGGCGCTGGCATAGCGATGTCGTCGCGTTCTGGAGGCAGGGTTGCGGACATAGTGGGCAAATCCAAACTGAACCTACGAAAGTGCGAGCGCTGGATTTGGTGCGATGTTCCAAAATCTAAAGCGCCTCACCGCCAAACATAGGTCAGAAACACCCAACAGTCAATAAATGTTCCTATTTAGTTCTGTATTTGTTTTTAAGTATTAGTTGACGCCTTGCAACCATGCGGGCTCACGTATCTCCGGCCGATGAATGTTGGTCTTCCGAGTCGGGGAGATCTGCATTTTTCGCACGCGCTTCAGCAACGAGCCGCGCAGTTGCTGTTTCGATGCGGTCCTGAAGCACATGGCGGAACGCGGCCCGCGGCAGATCTCCGGGAATCGGCTCTAGGAACTCGACAATAATGGTACCTGGGTATCGTATCAGCCGTCGCCGCGGCCAGAACAGCCCGGAATTCAACGCAAGCGGAATGCAAGGTACCTTAAGCGCTTCGTAGATTGCGACCACGCCCGGCTTGTAGTCCGGTGCCGCATCAGGCGCACGGCGTGTGCCCTCTGGAAAAATTACAACCTCGCGTCCGGCGCCAACGCGGTCCTTGGCGTCAGCGATAAGCCGTTTCAATGCCGAAGGACCGCGCTCACGCTGAACGAAAATGTGCTGAAACTTATGGCTGAACCAGCCGTAGAATGGGATCCATCCAAGCTCTGCCTTCATCACCATGGCGGGATCGCGAAAAAGCGTGATGAGCGCGAACGTGTCCCAGGCAGACTGATGCTTCGAAGCGATAAGGACCGGTCCCTCAGGCTTGTGCTCCCTGCCACGAACTTCAAACTTTGTGCCGACAATCAAGCGTAGCCAGAACAGCGAGGCGTAGGCATGGGCCTTCAAACCGGCCATCGCCCAACGGCGCGGCCCAAACAGCAGTGGCGAGCCTATAATGAGGAACAGAGCCGTGTTGACGTAGAAGACGATGGCGAAAAGGATTGATCGTAGCATTGCGCGAAAGCTTCATCCCGGCTGCGAGGGTGCTCAGAGCATGTTTAGCTGAAGTGTGCAGCGGTTCAGCGTGAAAAACATGGCTCCAGACTAAAGAGCATGTTTAGCTGAAGTGTGCAGCGGTTCAGCGTGAAAAACATGGCTCCAGACTAAAGAGCATGTTTAGCTGAAGTGTGCAGCGGTTCAGCGTGAAAAACATGCTCCAGACTAAAGAGAGAGCATGTTTAGCTGAAGTGTGCAGCGGTTCGGCGTGAAAAATATGCTCCAGACGAAAGAGAGAGCATGTTTAGCTGAAGTGGACACCGGTTCGTCGAAGAAAATGCGCTAGAAGGCTGCCCGTAAAGTGGTGTCGCCATCTGTTACGGTGCCAGCGCTCGATTGCCAAGGATCCAATGCGCGCGGTGTCGCCAGGCGAACAGCAACGGGAAGGAACTTAACGTATTCTGCAAGCAGGACCCGGGCTGTGCCTAAGTGCAGCCACCAGGCATCCTTGGCAAAACGGCTTGGCACAACCGGGTGCTGAATGATTTCAAGTTCTGGCATCGCGAGCGCAAACTCTGCCGTGGAGCGCGGCATATGAAAGTTCGATGTCACCAATACGATACTCTTGAAACCGTGTTTGGCGACCCACGCCTTTGCCTCACGTGCATTGCCCCGCGTGTCCAGTGCCTTTGTGTCGACATCGACACAGCACTCCAGACGTTCCGCCGGCAAACGCGTGATGCGAATGAGGTCAGCCTGTGACACACGAGGATTGACGCCTGTAATAAAGAGCCGCTTGCCGTTACCCTTCTCCAAAAGGCGTGCCCCCTCAGCGATGCGAAACTCAGCACCGGTCACAACGACGATGGCGTCTGCTGCGGGCACTTCGCTCGCCGGTTCTCGCGTGGCAAGGCCCGCGAAAACAAAAAAGCCAAGCACCAACACCGAGGCGGAAATCGCCGCGAGCGTTATCAGTACCCGGCTAAATCTGCTCATATCAGCAACCAATCCGGTTCATAGCAAACAGATGCACACGGAACGAGAGGCCGGTAGACCTCGGCGCGTGCCCGCATGGCAGACGAAAAATCTGTAATCGAGCAAAAAAGTGCCGCCCGACGAAATGTCGTTTGCGGCCCTACGATTTCAACCCACCCGAGTAGCACTCTAGCCGATCAGGACCAAACAGTCACAAGTGTAACCTTTGCTTCAATAAGATATTCAAGTTGAATTTTTGCAAGATAACAGGGCGTTATAAATCCGCACTGCGAAAGTGGGTGAATAAATGCGCGCGCACTTTCAATACATTGACGCCGGGCTTTGCTCCAAGCATCTGCAAAACACGTTTATTCTCGGGCATTCAGAATGCCGAACACCCCGAGGCGCGAGGTTATCATGCAAAGTGTGGCAATGATGAAAACGACAATAATCAATAAGACATAGCCGGCTGCATCAAGCGTTCCCGCTCCAATCAGGCGATGCATTTCCGCCATCGTCACTGCACCACCGCCAAGCAGACGTACGACCCATGGCATGGCGAAGAAAACCGCCATGGCAGAAACGGCTCCAATCAGCCCGGCTCGTATCCCCAGACGCAGGAAATGTTTCTCGAACTCGCGCGCGATGAATTTATCGGTCGCACCCACGAAATGCAGAACTTCCACGATCTCACGGTTGGAGGCCATTGAGCTTTTGGTAGCCGACACGATGATGGCGGTTGTCGCCGCACCTACGAGCAATAGGATTGTCAAGCCGCCAAGAGCAAACGACCGCGTGACAGTGCGGATTTGGCGCTGCCATTGTCGGTGGTCATCGAGTGATACGCCTTGGAAAGTTTTTTCTAGACGAGATCTCACGGCATCCAGGTTGGGCGGGTTCGTCCGGTCTAGTTCCACGGCGATCAGCCGCGGGATCGGCAGAGCCTTCCAGGCATCGGAGCTGCCAAGCCATGGCTCCAGCATTGCACCTGACTGGTCCAGCGAAAGGATCCTGATGGCGCTGATGCCGGTTTCTGCGCTAAGTGCGGCGGCAACGTCTGCGGTCGATTTTTCGGCATCGACGCCTTCGCGAGGCTCTACTTGAACCGTGACCTCGCTTGCGATGTCGTTCATCCAGGCTGCGGCGGACTGGTTCATCATGTACCAAGCGCCCGCGGTCAGGCAGGCCAGGAAGCACATGATGGAAATAACCAGCGTCAGAGAGCTTCCCGCCACCGAATCCGGTGGCACGATCGGCGCATGCGACCGTTTCTGATCCTGCAAAACCGGCTGCGGCGTGTCATAGGAGCCGCGTAGATCCGGCGGTGGCATTGTTGTGTTCAGACGCGCCGGCTGGGTGACAGGCCCCGTCACAACATCCTCATAGGGGTCGTAATTCCCGCCCGAGCCAGGTTGACGAGGCATCGGCCGGCCGGTCGGTGTGTCAGACGATGCGGACATTGCCCTCGTGTAGCTCCAAGCGGGGCGCCTTGAACTGGCGCATCAATTGATGGTCATGGGTCGCGATCAAAACAGAGGTTCCAAGCCGGTTCAGTTCGATGAACAGCCGCAACAGACGCCGCGCCATCTGCGGGTCAACGTTGCCGGTCGGTTCGTCGGCCAACAATAACTCGGGCTTTCCGATCACCGCCCGGGCAATCGCCGCGCGTTGCTTTTCACCGCCAGACAGGACCGACGGGTAGGCGTGCATGCGGTGTCCAAGGCCAACCCATTGCAGCAGATCTGTGACGTCTTCGCGATAATCGCCAATCCGCTTGCCGATAACCCTAAGCGGCAGCGCCACGTTTTCCCAGGTCGTTAGGTGATCGAGCAGCCTGAAGTCTTGGAAAACGATGCCAATCCGGCGGCGGAGCTGGGCGCGTTTTTTGGTGGTGACGTGGCTGACGTCCTGGTTGAACATCTCAATCCCGCCACTTGTCGGATGGATCGACATGAACAACAAACGCAGCAGCGACGTTTTGCCGGCGCCTGACGGGCCGGTCAGAAAGTGGAACGAGCCGGGTCGGAGGTGGAAGTTCACTTCCGTGAGCACCTCAGGGCCAGTATCGTATTTGAGTGCGACGTTATTGAGCCGGATCACGGGTTTGAAACAGTCTCAGGGCTGGAGTTTCATTTTGTGGGTCCTTATATCAGCAATGGAAGTGGTTGGACGCCACCGGCGATCAATCGGCCAGGAATGTGGCGGGCTCGTGGGACGACAATTGCTCGAACCTACAAAGCCCATTTTCTGGACAGACAGTCCGCACCATGCCTACCCCTTTGCAGAGTGTGAGCTTGACCGGGCCCACCTGCCATTTTCAGGTCTCTCGATGCCGTTACCAAGTGCGATTGGCAAGAGGGCAGAGCAATTGCGCATTGGATAACGGTTTGAGCAGGAGATGAGGTCTTGGCCATTTCTGAAGTCCTTAACCAGAATGAATCGCTGGATGTAGTGTATGCGGCGGATGTCATTTCGGCGCGTCTTGAGGAACTGGCCCGCGAAATTTCCAGCGCCGAAGACGATCAACTTCTGGTCATCGCCGTACTCAAAGGCAGCTTTGTGTTCGCTGCCGATCTCATCCGTGCGCTCCACCGGGCCGGAGCGTCACCGGAAGTCGATTTCATTACGCTGTCAAGTTACCGAAAAAGCCGAGTTTCAATCGGCTCGGTCCAGATTTTGCGTGACGTCGAGATGGACGTTCGGGACCGAAGCGTATTGCTCGTCGATGACGTGCTTGATTCGGGGCGGACATTGGCCTTCGCAAAGGATCTAATGGCGGCCCGCGGCGCGCGCTCAATCCGCACCTGCGTACTGCTCAACAAGCAAACCGAACGTGCCGTCGACATCGCCGCGGATTATTGCGCCTTCATGTGCGAGGACGCATTCATGGTCGGCTATGGCATGGATGTCGCGCACCGGTTCCGGGAACTTCCTTATGTCGGCCGCATCGTCAAACGGCCTTGATCTCCGCCGTTCCCTATCACCATGCGGCATGCGGTTGGCAGTGCTATCGCCAACTCCGGCGGTGCCGTAATTCGAATATGCCCGGATTATGTACGTGGCGCTTCTCAATTTGGCGCCCATGACGCGGCAACAAACAATTTCTTTCCTCTTTCAATCATCGCTGGCACAGTTTCCAAGTCGGCACGGCTGAACTGGCATTTGCCGGGGCCCGATGAAGGATGAAAAGATGGCAGAGATATTGATTGCAGATGACGACGAGGCGACACGATCTTTTGCTTCGCGCGCGCTGTCTGGGGATGGCCACAACGTTTTGGAAGTCGAAAATGGAAAGCGCGCCTTATCGCAAATCCAATCGAGACATTTCGATGTTCTTGTGAGCGATCTGGATATGCCAGAGCTTGATGGCATAGGCTTGGCGGCTCATGTCACGACACACCATCCAAGCCTCAAAGTGCTGCTCATCTCAGGGCTGGGCGATGAGCTCAGGCGGGCAGCGGGCTTCGACAAAAACAAACTGGCAACGCTTTCCAAACCTTTCACCTTGGAACAATTGAGAGCGGCGGTTCGCGCTCTTCTTGCGCGGTGAGTGTGCAAAACCCGCAAGCCGCCATGCAAGAACGGCAACTGTTGCTAAAGCATTTTCCGAGGAAGTGGATACCGGTTCGTCGCAGAAAATGCGACCAAACAAGATGCCAGAGCGCTGATCCGATTCCATCGGATCGGAATGCGCTCTAAAGCATTTTCCGACGAAGTGGACACCGGTTCGTCGCAGAAAATGCGACCAAACAAGATGCCAGAGCGCTGATCCGATTCCATCGGATCAGCGCTCTGGCGCGTGCACAATTCGTAACTGCGCATTTGCAAAGTGCCAGCCGGTTAACCGCCCGTCACGCTCATGTGGCGCGCAACAGCCGGCTTGTTTCGCCCCCGCTCTATAATGAAGTCATGCCCCTTTGGCTTTTTCGCAATAGCCGCATCGATGGCGTCATATAGCGCTGCATCATCGACATTGGCTCGCAACGGCGCGCGAAGGTCGGCTGCATCATCGCGGCCAAGGCACATGTAAAGCGTGCCCGTGCACGTCAAGCGGACCCGATTGCAGCTTTCGCAGAAATTATGCGTCATTGGAGTGATGAACCCGATGCGGCCGCCGGTTTCTTTCACCCGCACATAGCGCGCCGGCCCCCCGGTTTTGTAGTCAATGTCTTCCAGCGTAAAGCGATCCATCAATCGCGCGCGCACGATCGACAGTGGCAGATACTGATCCGTGCGGTCGCCGTCGATGTCGCCCAGCGGCATCGTTTCGATTAACGTCAGGTCCGCCCCGCGCCCATGCGCGAAACGAACCATCTCCTCAAACTCATCCTCGTTGACGCCCTTCAAAGCCACGGCATTGAACTTCAGCCGGATACCAGCTTTCTCGGCCGCTTCGACGCCGTCCATAACGGTGTTGAAATCGCCCCAACGGGTGATGGCTTTAAAAAGGTCGGGTTTTAGAGTGTCCAACGAGATGTTGATGCGTTCAACGCCACACGCTTTCAGATCGTTCGCATAGCGCGGCAACTGGCTGCCGTTTGTGGTGAGTGTCAGTTCTTCCAACTGGCCGCTATCGAGATGCCGCGAAAGCGCTTTGAACAGCCACATGATGTTTTTGCGGACGAGCGGTTCGCCACCGGTGATGCGCAGCTTTGCTACGCCCTTTGCAACGAATGCCGAACACAGACGATCAAGCTCTTCAAGCGACAGCAGATCGCGCTTAGGTAGAAACGTCATGTGTTCCGACATGCAATAGACGCAGCGGAAATCGCATCGGTCGGTTACCGAAACCCTGAGGTAGGTGACCGGCCGTCCGAACGGGTCGATCAACTCTGAAGAAGGGAGTTGCGCAATGGTCGAAACGGCGTCGGTTTGCATGGATTGAACAGGTCTCAATGTTTGTGCTTGGACTGCTCGCAGTGCAAGCGGTTGCGCAGGGATTGCAAGCTGTGCCGATCAGGATATAGGTTTACAATCTGCAACTTAGCTTGAATACGATTGCGTGCAACATGAACCGTTATTGCGCTGCAACATAACGCAACATGCAAAATTATGCATTTTAATGCACAGAGATCGTTACAATCCTTCAAAGTTAATAGAAGCAATCTCATGGCGTGATACGCAGTTGTGTGCAGCGCGAGATCACTTGAATTTGTGACTAAAAGTTGAGCCGCGACAATGTTGCAGACCCGCGGTTTAAAGGGCAGACTGCCGTGGTATACAAGGGTGCAAAACAAGAAACTCGGGAGGTGGTTGCGTGCTACACGCGCAATCCCAGGTGGAAGCCGAAGTGACCGATGCGAAAGCGCGCGTTCTCTCCCCAGAGGACGAGCTGCGTGCGCAACATTATCGCCTTCTCGCGCACTTTTTGACGGCCGCTCCTCATGCTCGGGATCTGCAGATGGCTGCCGCGTTGTCGGCTGACGAAGCGACAACCTTGGGTCGGGCGGTGAATGCGCTCGCTGATGCCGCCGGCAAGACCGATGAGGTTGCTGAAGGCGATGCTTATCAGGAACTATTCATCGGGTTGGGGAGAGGCATTCTGGTGCCTTATGGCAGCTACTATTTAACCGGGTTCCTGCATGAAAAGCCTCTGGCCCGGCTACGCGTGGAAATGTCGGAACTTGGCATTCAACGCAACGACGGCGTCAAGGAACCAGAGGATCACATTTCGTCGATTCTTGAGATGATGGCAGGGCTCATCGCAGGTGACTTTGGCGAGATACCCCAAGAAAGACAGCGGTCGTTTTTCGCCGCACACGTCAACACCTGGGCCGGACATTTCTTTCGTGATCTCTCACTCGACACCACGTCCAACTTTTACGCCGCGCTCGGTACTCTGGGAGGGGTGTTCCTGGAAGTCGAAGAACACGCACTGAGGCTGGATTAAGCGTGACGCTTGGCGTGCGCGGATCCAGTGGCATGATACATTTAGATGAAACCAGCCCCTGGGCTGGTATTACGGAGGAAGAGACAAATGAAGCAATCGGAAAAGAAAGTGGCGCAGTCCAACCGCCGCAGCTTCCTCAAGCTGGCGGGCGCCGGTGTTGCGGGTGGTGGCGCGGCACTTGTGGGCAGTGTGGCACCAGCCGCGGCAGACGCTGCGCCTGATGTAGCTGCCGAGGGCGGCTATCGCGAGAGCGACCACGTCAAGCGTTACTACGAACTCGCCAAATTCATGTAATCCCTCGCGCCGCGTTGCAACGCTTGGGTCCGCCAAGACCAAGCCAAGCGACGCGAGACATGGAGAGACAAGATGCTCAAGAAAAAAGTCAGCCGCGCCGCGACAGGGGGGCGCCTTTCAGCAGCCGTTCGCGAAGAAGGTACTTTTGCCACCGTCGACCGCCGCTCGTTCCTGCGCAATTCAGGTTTGGCCGTTGGAGGCATTGCAGCCGTCGGCACGTTCACGGGCTCGCGCGTTCAGCCTGCCAAGGCCGCCGCGCCCAATGCAGCCTCAGGCAACGTCACTCTCAAGAAGTCGGTGTGCACACACTGTTCGGTTGGTTGCACCGTGATCGCCGAAATCCAAAACGGTGTCTGGATCGGCCAGGAACCTGGTTTCGACAGCCCCTTTAACCTGGGTGCCCATTGCGCCAAGGGTGCTGCAGTCCGCGAACACGCACACGGTGAGCGCCGGCTGAAGTATCCCATGAAGCTCGTTGGCGGAAAATGGAAGCAACTCAAGTGGGACGAAGCGATCAACGAGATCGGCGACAAGATGCTTGAGATCCGCAAATCGTCCGGACCTGATTCTGTCTACTGGCTCGGTTCGGCGAAGTGGAACAACGAGCAGTCCTACCTTGGTCGCAAGTTCGCCGCCTACTGGGGCTCCAACAACATCGACCATCAGGCGCGTATCTGTCACTCCACAACGGTCGCAGGTGTTGCCAACACCTGGGGCTATGGCGCGATGACGAACTCCTACAACGACATCATGAATTCCAAGGCGATGATCTTTATCGGCTCCAACCCGGCCGAAGCTCATCCCGTGTCGTTGCAGCACATCTTGAAGTGCAAGGAGCAGAACAACGCTTCGTTGATCGTGTGCGACCCACGCTTCACGCGTACCGCGGCCCATGCCAGCGAGTATGTCCGCTTCCGCCCGGGCACTGACGTGGCGCTGATGTGGGGCATCCTCTGGCACATCTTTGAGAATGGCTGGGAGGACAAGGAGTTCATCCGCAAGCGCGTCTGGGGCATGGATCACATCCGCGAGGAAGTGAAAAACTGGACCCCTGAGGAAACAGAACGCGTAACCGGCGTACCAGGTTCGCAACTCAGCCGCGTTGCGCGGACGTTGGCCACCAACCGTCCCGGCACGTTGGTCTGGTGCATGGGCGCAACCCAGCACAGCAACGGTAACGACAACACCCGCGCCTACTGCGTCTTGCAGCTTGCGCTTGGAAACATGGGCGTTGCCGGTGGTGGTGCCAATATCTTCCGCGGCCACGACAACGTTCAAGGCGCCACCGATTTCGGCGTGCTGATGGACAGTCTTCCTGGTTATTACGGTCTGTCGGAAGGCGCCTGGAAGCACTGGGCGCGCGTCTGGGAAACCGATTATCAATGGCTTGCTGATCGCTTCGCCAAGATGCCTGGCAAGGGCAAGGACGGCGGCGACCTGCCGATGATGAATGAGAAGGGCATCCCCGTTTCACGCTGGTTCGACGGCGTTTTGGAAGACAAGGCCAACCTCACCCAGCCTGACAACACCCGTGCCATGGTGTTCTGGGGGCATGCGCCCAACTCGCAAACGCGCGGGCCGGACATGAAAAAGGCGATGGAGAAGCTCGACCTTCTCGTCGTCATCGACCCTTATCCGACGGTTTCGGCAGTCATGCATGACCGCACCGACGGCGTCTATCTGTTGCCGGCGTCCACGCAGTTCGAAACCTCCGGGTCCGTAACCGCGTCCAACCGCTCGCTGCAATGGCGTGAGAAGGTCGTTGAGCCCTTGTTCGAAAGCAAGGTCGACCACGAGATCATGTATTTGTTCGCCAAGAAGTTCGGCTTCGAAAAAGAGATGTTCAAGAACATCAAGGTCGAAGGCACCGAGCCGAACGTCGAGGACATTACCCGCGAGTTCAACCGCGGTATGTGGACCATCGGCTACACCGGCCAATCGCCCGAGCGCCTCAAAGCCCACATGGCCAACCAACACACCTTCGACAAGGTAACGCTCAAGGCCACGGGTGGCCCGTGCGATGGCGATTACTACGGGCTGCCCTGGCCGAGCTGGGGTACAGCCGAGATGAAACATCCAGGCACGCCCAACCTCTACGACACATCCAAGCCGGTGGCGGAAGGCGGCTTGTGCTTCCGTGCCCGCTTCGGTGTTACCGCGCCAGAGAAATGGGCCAAGGGCAACGTCGACGCAGACAATCTTTTGGCGGTCGAAAGCTGGCCTGTAGGCTCGCAGATCGAGGATGGTTATCCCGAGATCACTTACGCGATGCTCGACAAGCTCGGCTGGGCCGGCGATTTGACTGCGGAAGAGCGGGCTTCGATTGAGAAGGTCGCAGGCGGCAACGACCCTGAAAAGATGGGCAAGGTGAACTGGAAGATTGACCTGTCCGGTGGTCTTCAGCGCGTGGCCATCAAACATGGCTTGGCACCGTTCGGTAACGCCAAGGCGCGTGCGGTCGTGTGGACGTTCCCTGATCCTGTGCCGTTGCACCGTGAGCCGCTCTATACCCCGCGCCGGGATCTTCTCGACAAGTACGCCACCTTCAAGGATCGCCACATGCATCGCGTGCCGGTGTTGTTCGAGTCGATCCAGAAAAACGACTTCTCGAAAGACTATCCGATCATCCTCACATCCGGCCGTCTGGTCGAGTATGAGGGCGGCGGCGACGAAACGCGTTCCAATCCGTGGCTTGCAGAGCTTCAGCAGAACATGTTCGTCGAGGTCAACCTGAGGGATGCCAACGATCTAGGTATCCGCGATGGCGAGATGGTGTGGGTGGAAGGGCCCGAAAAAGCCAAGGTCAAGGTTATGGCCATGGTCACCGAAAGGGTCGGTAAGGGTGTCGCCTTCATGCCGTTCCACTTCGGCGGTTACTTCCAGGGCAAAGACCTCAGGTCCAAGTATCCCGACGGCGCCGATCCCTATGTTTTGGGCGAGGCATCCAACACCGCACAGACCTACGGTTACGATTCCGTCACCCAAATGCAGGAAACCAAAACAACGCTCTGCAAGATCTGGAGGGCCTAAACCATGGCACGTATGAAGTTCCTCTGCGACGCCGAGCGCTGCATCGAATGCAATGCCTGCGTCACCGCATGTAAAAACGAAAACGAAGTGCCGTGGGGTGTGAACCGTCGGCGCGTCGTCACAATCAATGACGGTAAGCCTGGCGAGCGGTCCATCTCGGTGGCATGCATGCATTGCTCGGATGCACCGTGCAAGGCCGTCTGCCCGGTCGATTGCTTCTATCAGACCTCCGAAGGCGTCGTGCTTCACAACAAGGACCTGTGCATCGGTTGCGGCTACTGCTTCTATGCTTGTCCGTTCGGCGCGCCGCAGTATCCACAAGCGTCCAATTTTGGTTCACGTGGCAAAATGGACAAGTGCACCTTCTGTAATGGCGGACCCGAACCCAACAACTCAGAAGCGGAGTTCAAGAAGTACGGACGCAATCGTCTTGCCGAAGGCAAACTTCCGCTGTGCGCAGAGATGTGTTCGACCAAGGCGCTGTTGGCAGGCGATGGTGACATCGTTTCCAACATCTACCGCGAGCGCGTCGTCGCCCGTGGCTTTGGCTCCGGCGCCTGGGGTTGGGGCAAGGCTTACCCTGGTCCTCAGGGCTGATGTGCCGGCCTCATGTGGCCATCATCGCGTGTTGAACGCAGGGGGCGGCTTCGGCCGCCCTTTGCGCGCCAGCGGTTCGCTAACAATTCAAATGGTTGGGGAAAACCAGTCATGACGACACCAACGAGGATGTCTCGCGGGCTCAGCTCGACCTTCCAGCTCCAGCATGCCGGCTTATGGCTCGGTGCCATGCTGTTAGCCCTCACGGTCTTGGCGTCACTCTCGCCGACAGCGCTGGCACAGGCCGTGCGTCCGCCCTCCAATGCAGTGAATCAGGAAAGTACGGGAGCGCCTGTACAAACCATTCCGCAAAAGGGTGGCAACTATGACATCGAACTATGGAAGAAGCTGCGCGAAGGCGTTCCCGGCACTGTTTCAGTTCCCGATCACGCATCGGGTATTCTGGTCCAGGCTGAAGGCACCGAGTGGACTGAGACGAAGCGCAACGAGTTGCCTGAGTGGGGCGGATACGCACTAGCAGGCATGCTGGCTTTTCTGGCGTTGTTTTATCTCGTGCGCGGGACAGTGCGGATCGAACACGGTCCAGCAGGCCAGACGATCACGCGGTTCTCCGGCGTGGAGCGCATGGCGCACTGGCTTATGGCGGTCTCGTTCCTGCTGCAAGGTGCCACCGGCCTTGTAGCCCTTTATGGACGCGACCTGCTGATACCAGTCATGGGAAAAGCCGCGTTTGCATCCTTTGCTGCTGGGTCGAAGTGGATCCACGCCTATGTCGCATTCGCGTTCATGGTCGGACTGGCGCTGAGTTTCCTGCTTTGGGTGCGCCACAACTTCCCCAACCGCTACGATTTCATTTGGCTGGCTAAGGCGGGTGGCCTGTTCTCGAAACACTCACATCCACCTGCAAAGAAGTTCAATGCCGGTCAAAAAATCCTGTTCTGGCTCATCATGATCGGTGGTGTTTCGCTGTCGCTCAGCGGCTTGTCCCTGCTCCTGCCCTTTGAGTTCCCGCTATTCGACAAAACCTTCACGCTCCTGAATTCATTTGGATTGCATCTTCCAACGGGCCTGACCGCTGTCGAAGAAATGCAATATGCGGTGACATGGCACTCCATCGTCGCGCTCGGCTTGCTGTGCGTGATCCTCGCCCATATCTATATCGGAACGATTGGAATGGAGGGTGCCTTCGATGCGATGGGCTCTGGCGAAGTCGACGTCAACTGGGCCAAGGAGCATCACAGCGTGTGGGCGGCTGAGGAAACACAAAAGGAACGCGATGCGCGGCCGGGATCCGATGAGCGATTGCAGCCTGCAGAGTAGTCAGCGCCCTCACGGCGTCAGCCACGCGGTGGCTGGCGCTGATATGCGTATGGATCAGCAACTCCGCTTCGCTATGGCTGGCCGCGATCCGTTACCGGTCCTGGCAATGTTGGTGTTGATGTTTTGCGCAAGCCTGATCCCTGTTGCCGCCATCGCGGCATCAGACAAACCGGCAGACGCAGCAAAGCGTGCTCAAAACACCGGCGACCTGATCGGCCATGGTGGTCCGATCAAGGCTGTCGCGGTAGATCCCGCCCGAGACCTGGCGGCCACCGGCAGCTTTGATTACGCCTTGATGGTTTGGAACATATCAGGCGACGTACCAAAGGTTTTGCAACGCTTCGATCAGCACGATGGCGCAGTCAATGCCGTGGCGTTCGTACCAGGAACATCTCAGGTGCTGGCCGCCGGCGACGATGGTGCACTATCGGTCTGGGATTTTGAGACAGGCAAACTCCTGCACCGATTCAAAGGGCACACCGCCAAGATCAACCACGTCGCAGTGTCCGGTGATGGCCGTTTCGCCGTCACGTCGAGTTGGGATCGCACCGCACGCGTGTGGGACCTTTCCACACTGAAGGACGTAGCCGTGCTGCAAGGCCATGGCGGTCCGGTCAATGCAGCACAGTTTTCTGCCGACGGGGAGCGCGTCTACACCGCTGGATACGACGGCACGCTGCGCGTGTTCAATCGTGCCGATGGCACATTCATAAGGCCGCTTCACAAACACGGTTGGGGCCTCAATGTTCTGCAACGTATGCCGGGAATGGGAGAAACGCTCGTCACCGGTGCTCTCGACGGAGGCGTCGTCGTGATAGATGGCAACTCCGGCGACGTGGTGAAAACGCTCACCTCCTTTGAGCGGCCGGTATTGGCCATCGCAGCCGTTGCCAAGCCCGGTCTTCTCGCCGTTGCAGCAGGTGACGGCACAATCCGCGTCTTCAGGCTGGCGGATTGGGCAGAAATTGAAACCTATCAAAATCCCTATGGTCCGGTTTGGGCGCTGGCATTTGCTCCCGGATCGACGGCACTTTACTATGGTGGTCTCGACGACTTTGCCACCCGCTGGCAGATCTCGCCGCGCCAGCCATACGAGAAGGTGCTGAGTGAATATCCGCGCAGGTTTCAGATATCTGGAAACGCGGACGACCCGGTCGCACGCGGCGCATTGCAATTCGCACGCAAATGCAGCGTTTGTCACACCCTAAAAAAAGACGGCAAGAATCGCGCAGGTCCAACGCTTTACAAGGTGTTTGGCCGCCGCATTGCCAGCGTGCCGGATTATCCCTATTCCAAGGACTTGAAGAAACTCGATATCATCTGGACCGAACAGACGGTCGCCAAGCTGTTCGAACTCGGGCCAGAAAATTTTACGCCTGGATCGAAAATGCCGCTTCAGAAAATGACAGATAGCGCCCAGAGGTACGCATTGATCGCTTTTCTAAAGGTGGCAACAGAGCCAGAAGGCAACGATGCTGAAAAACCGGAAAGTGGCAGCGAGGCACGACATCCGCGCAGCAATGTGCCCACACGCTGACAACACACTAAAGCATTTTCCGACGAAGTGGACACTGGTTCGTCAAAGAAAATGCGCTCTAACATCGCTAGTGTTCTGGATCGAACGTTTGATTCCCGGGCGAAGGTCGTCAAACGATCGTGAATCCAGAACACAAACAATGAGAATGCCAGAGCATTTTCAGCCGAAGTGTGCGCGGTTCGGCGTGAAGAACATGCTCAAAATAAAAGAAAATAGAGCGCGTTCGCGATTCCATGAAAAGTGAACGCGCTCTAGGGTTCCGGGCTGACGCGTCGGGGCCCGACAGGGAACCAAGCGTCAGAGTCGGAACACTAGGGTTCAGGCCCTTTTGTTACGCATTAAAGAAAGGACGAAGAAGCCATGAAGGCGTTTTTACTGAGTTTGATTGTGCTTGTCGCCATCAGTGCTGCCGCTGCTGCGGGCTTGAACCTTGTCCCCTCTGGTGCCGGCGAGGTAACGGCTTCAAAAAATGTAAGGCTTTAGAATTACAATCGCCGGCCAAAGCTATCGGCCTGCGTCGTGACCCAAACGAACAAAAAATGGAAAGATATAATGGACGAAGATCAACTCAACATGGCTATGAGAAAGTTCTTGAAGCAGGTCGGTGTAACGTCTCAACGCGAAATCGAACGTGTGGCGCACGCCGCGGCAGCCAGTGGCAAAAAGAGCATCACGCTAAAGATGCATTTGACCGCCGAGGACACCGATCTCGATCACAATATCGAACAGGAAATCAAACTCGGATGACGGGCGGCGTTCATCGCGCGCTGACCAGCTTTTTCAGCTCATAAAGCTGCGGACCTTGTACTGAATGCACGTCGAAGATCCACGCTTTCCACCACTTCTCACAGGCTATGGCGTAAAGGCGCCGATGCAGCCGTTCGTTGCGGCATGTCAGGGCGCTATGAGCGGAACCTATGGTGCAGCCGATGTCATTTGGTCTCGTAACACAGAGCGTATTGAGTTGGCGTTGGTGCTGGAACCAGATGTGCCGCGCAAGCAGGCGCTGGAAATAGTTCCGTTGTTCCAGCTTGCCGTGATTGAGGCTCTTGGCTCTTTGATGCCGCCACAAACATCGGTGCTGCTGCGCTGGCCTGATGCCCTGCTTGTCAACGCCGGCATTGCAGGGCATTTCCGTTTTTCGGTTGCACCTTCCCGAGACGATGAGGTTCCCGACTGGATGGTTGCAAGCGCGGCTATCCAGCTTGTGCCTAATGATCGTGGCATTGAACCTGGTCAAAGGCGTGACTTCACAACGCTGGTCGAGGAAGGAAGCGATAGCCGCACGCGCAGCGATTTTCTCGAAGTCATCGCCTCCTACACGCTGTCTTGGATCAACACCTGGCAGGACGACGGCATCGCGGCGCTCGCCGATAGCTGGGTTGGCCGCATTGAGGGTCATCAAGATCCAGCGATTATAGCAACGCAACAGGCCAGCAAGGCAGGTGAGTTGACTGGTCGCGATGCAAATAGTTTCAGCGTCTCCAAGGCCTCCGTTCTAGGGCTCAGCGATGATCTTGGTCTGCTGGTCAAGTTTGGTGAGGGTGAGGGAGAAGGCGAGGTCCTGGCGTTACCGATCAGCAGCCTCATTGAAACGCCGTCCGGCATTGCCACGGATCAATCGGGCCAGGTGTCATGGCGCCACTCAAACTGTTAAAGACAATCCGTTTCGACGCCAGCGACGACGCTGTTTTCGAGGTGGCCGCCGGTGTCGGCGAATGGGCCATTTCGGGTGCATTCGAATTTGCAAATGAGGACGCAAGTGTTCTGACTGGAAAGCGGCGCCAGGCGTTTGCGAACGGTTTTTTGGGGTTTGATGGCTTTGGTCGCTCAACTTTTGTGGTGGTCAGCGCTGCAGATGAGGCGCAGCGCGCCGAGCTTGTTTACCGCCTGGCCCGCCATTTCGTCGACTGCTATGGAGCCCCCAACTTGGACGCCGCCATGCCTGTTGCGGAGGAGGAAGTCGCGTTCGCTGTTTCGCTCGCCGCTAACCAGCCCATAAATACGGTGCTGACGGTTCGCCGCACGGTTGCTAGTGATGGTCAAATCAAGGAGGAGTTCCGCACCATCCGCCCGCCTTCCGACACGCCGTTGCATGCCCGGATCTGGAAAATCGAGAGCGATGACGAAACCAGCAACACTTGAAGCGCCGCGCAATTTCTGGAAATCAGCCGGCATGCATTTGCTCGATGTCGATGGCGACGGCTGGCTGCGGGTAACGCCAGACTTCATACGCGCATATCTGACACGTCCCGAGATCCATCCCATCGAGGAATCGTGTGCCGCCGAGGTGGAGTTGCACGAAGCGCTGCTTGAATCCCCTGCAATGGGCGTTTCCGAGCCACAGATTTCCGCGATCAAAGATAAAGACGCCGCCGACAACTACCGCATGCTACTGGCATTCCGAGACCAGCTTTTAGCCGCAGGCACGATCGAGGGGGCCTATTTGAGGATCATGCGGCAGGCCAACGTCCGGTTGCCTTCCGTTTTCGTCGATCAGCTTGTGCACCTCATACTGCGCAACGTATTGAAGAACGTTACCGATCCAATGCGACTGCGGGCGGCTGAGATATTCTTTCGCGAGCAGGCCGTTTCGGTTGACGACGGGCGCATGCTGTTGGCGGACCAAGAAATCGTCGACATGCACGCGCGTGGTTTACATGAGACTGGGCTTGGTCAGCTTTTGGCCGAAACCGGCACGCCGCAAAAAACCGTGACGTTGGACGTCTTGAACAATGACAACGCAGACATCTACTGGCCGCGGTCCGATCGTTTCGACACCGTCGTCGATTTCCGTTTCGAATTGCCGGCCGTAGACGCGTTTGCCCGTGTCATCGAAAGCTGGCTGTCGCACCTCGTACGCATTGATGTGAAGGTCGAGCCGCGATCCAATTTGCAAGATAGCGATTGGCGCTGGCACATCGGGCTGGATGTTGAGGCAACCAATATACTCAACACCCTATACCAGGGTGAAGCACTCGCACCAGGAAGCATGGAACGGCTCATCGGGTTGTTTCGCATGCATATCCTGGACGATCGTCTGGTCATCGATCGCGTCAAGGGGCGGCCGGTTTATCTGGCATTGGCCATGACGGAAGAAGACCGGGTCCGCATGAAACCGCAAAACCTGCTCGTGAACCTTCCCCTGGCCGCTGAAAGTTGACGCGTTTCTCGTCAAGCACCGACAACGTACTCTAAAGCGTAGTGCGTTATATCGAGATCATTGCGCCGCGGTGAATTTGGTTACAGATCAAGCCGGCCGGCGCCGGGTGTAGCGGTGTTACGATCAAGCCGGACAGCGACGAGATTGGGCCAGATTCGCTTGGCCCTTACGCTTTCCAAGCGGCGGCCACTAGAGCATTTTCCGGCGAAGTGGACACCGGTTCGTCGCAGAAAATGCGACAAAACAAAAAGCTAGAGCGCCGATCCGATTCCATCGGATCGCAATGCGCTCTGGAGCATTTTCCGGCGAAGTGGACACCGGTTCGTCGCAGAAAATGCGACAAAACAAAAAGCTAAAGCGATTTGTCCGTAATTCAAGATCAATTCAGGAAATCATCCGGCGTACGCGGTGGCTTGCCGTTGGTCTTGGCGGCGCTCTCATCGGCAAGATAATCTTCCGTTGTAACGACGCGTGGGCGATCGCCGCCTTTGAAAGGGTCGCCTTCCATGTTGGCCATGGCAGTCACCCGGCAGTCGTCACACATCTGTATAATCGCAAGCTGTTTCTCATCAGCGAACATTGAATGTGACCGTAGACGTTCGGTGACCCGTTCGATCATGGCGCGCGCACCAAAGGGTTTGCCGCACGAAACGCAGTGGAAAGGCTCCTCGCCATGGATAACGTCACGCGAAAGGGCAGCGTTTGTGAAATTGTAGCGCGGATCAAGAGTGATTACGTTTTCCGGACAGGTTACCTTGCAGATGCCGCACTGAATGCAAGCCGCTTCCGTGATCGATACTTCCGGGCGTTCCGCATTGTCACCGAGCGCGCCCGTCGGGCAGGCGCCGACACAAGCAAGACAGAGCGTGCAACCCTGCGTATCAATGTTAATACGGCCGTAAGGTGCACCATGGCTGAGAGCGATGATCTCCTGCGGGCTTGGAGCAGCCGCATTCAGTTTCGCCATCGCCATCCGTGTCAAATCGCGACGCGTACCAGCGAGTGAAAAGCGATGCGCCTGTGTCTCCCTCAACGCAGCCAACTCGTGGAGCAGTGCTTCAGCGACGAATGGATCGGCTTCCGCAACGATGCGCAACCGTGGCCCGTCATAGCCCAGAGCGTTAAGAATTTCGCCTGCAAGCTCTGTCTGAATTTCCAAGGCGGCAAGCTCCGCCGGTTTTTCCGGAGGTGCAAGAATAACCGTGCGTTCCACCCCCAACGCGATCAACTCCAAAAGCGTGTCGTGGCTGAGTTGCAAGGCCGAATTCAAGGCCAGCGGCAGCACATTTGCTGGCAGGCCGCGCCCGTACCGGGCCATAGCGTCAATGGTCTGCCGACCATGCTTTTCATCATGTAACAGCATGATGGGTCGCTTGCCGCCAGCTTTGGTATAGGTGTCCAGCATGAGCACAGATCGCGCGAGAATGTCCTCACGCCGCGGGTAGGCATAGCTTGCTGCACCTGTCGGACATACACTGGCGCAGTTTCCGCAACCGCCGCAGATGGCCGGGTCAATCCGGACGTGATCGCCGTCGGGTGTGATGGCGCCGACCGGGCAGTGATCGAGACAGTTGCGGCAGCCCACTTTTCCTGAACGCGAATGCGCGCAGATACCTGCGTCAAAGGCTATGTAAACAGGCTTTTCGAACTCTCCCACGAGGTCGGTCAGCGCATACAGAGCCTCTGAGATTGCAACATTGTCCTCTGGAGACACTGAAAAATAGCCATCGCGACGGTCGGCGGCAGTGAACAGTGGTGCATTGCCGCTGAGATCAAGAATAAGGTCGCATTTGGATTTTGCACCATCGCGCGGCATGGCGAAATCAAGTTGCGATCGCGCAGAAGGTAGCGAGGGCGCAAAACCGTCGACCATGATTTCAAAAGCACCCAGGTGACCACTTGCCCGTTTGATGATGCCTTTGGCGATAGGCGCGGTGACCACGGAGGGGGGCAGCGCGTCTGACGCGTCCGTCAACAGCACGGTCACATCGAGGCGGCCTGCGAGCTTTTCCGCCGCCGCCAGCGCAGCTTCTCCGCGTCCGTAAATCAGGCACACGCCTGCCGACGACAATGTCATGGAATCAGCAGGCCTGGAGGAATAGGTGGCCTCTGCAAGCAGCGCCGCCATTTTCGGCAGCGCCCCGCCCTTGGAGTCCGACCATCCGGAATTTTCTCGAATATTGGTAAACCGCAATGAGATGTCTGAAGTCGCGTGTTCTTCCGCCACCTCGCGAAACAGCGGCGCTTCCTGCGTGCACGCAACATGCAGACTACCGCCTTCTCTCACCGCCTTTTCGAATGTCTTCAGGCCAGCACGGCAAAGCTCAGATTGCACCAAAACCGGGCTGTCTCGCCCAAGCGCGCGCGCAAGTTTTTCTCCGTCGATGTCCATCGTCCGCTGGCAATTGCAAACCAGAAGCTCAGCTTTCTTCTCAGGGCTCATGTCGGCTCCCGTTAGCGGTTGTCTTGTGCGAGTTGTTCGCACAAGCTGTTTTTATATAAGGCGTTGGCGAGTTCGGCTTCCTGTATTATAAACTTTAGTTGCAAGCCTTAAGCCGTTTGTTTGGGAGGATGCATGTCAGGTGAGCTTAGTATCGCTCTGGGCGTCGTTGTTGCACGGGAAAAAATAGATCATCCGTGGCAGGAGTATAGATGGCGCACGACGAGCGTTTTCCTTGATGCTCCTGAGAAATCGAACTGGCGGTTGCTGACGAACGAACCTGGATTTACACAATACCATGCTGCGACGATGCCGTTGGTCCTTCACCGCAAGGAGACCATGTCCTATCGCGTCAATCTCGCAAATGGAGAACCTTCGGTCTATGTGGTTTTGCGCGAAGATGGCGAAACCGGCAATCACCATCCCGTGAGTGTACATGCTGTGACAGCATCGCCATTTGAAGCGCAAATGCACGGAGATATGGCCTTTGATTCCGTCGACCGCGTTGTTATGCCCAAGCGGCTTGTAGCTTTTGTCGAGGCGTTCGTTGCCGAACATCTCACCGAAGAGAAGTTTGTAAAACGGCAGCGCCAGCCACATAAGCCGGACGATGAGGTGCATCGTTTCGGCCAGGAGCCCATTGTGATGCTGCGCAAACGGATGGCTGAGCGCGAGGCAGCTAGCGAGTTCGACAAGAACGATGGGCGGCAATAGGCAACTAACTGCCTCCGGTGCTCCGCCACTGAGCCGTTTTGTTTCGCGCCCGATGCTGTGTTGCGGTCTGATGTTTGAGATGCTGTTGTCTAGCCGGTGGGTTCGCACGTTGGCGCGATTGGCGCGTTGAATTGGCTTCACGGCGCGACCGCAAACGTCTCTCGGTCGCCAACAACCGCCCGGATTTGGAAACGCGATGTCGTCATCATCAAACGAAAACTTTCTGGCTCGCTGGTCACGCCTGAAGCAGAAGCCGCAAGAACAGGGCGAGCACTTCGATGAGAGCAGCGAAGGCGCCAATCTAGTAACCGATGGCAGCGATCCGTCAGCGGCCGGCGGAGCTGCCTCTAGTAGTGCAAAAACCTCGGGCCGGAGTGACGCCACCACCAGCAATCCAGGTGAGCCCCAATCAAACGATGAAGGGTCCTCGCTGCGAGACTTTTCCGATTTTGATTTCGATAAACTGGATTACGATTCCGATTACACGCAGTTCCTGAAGGACGATGTGCCCGCCGACGCACGCAAACAGGCGCTGCGCAAGTTGTGGGTATCAAACCCCGTGCTCGCCAATATGGATGGCCTCGACGACTACTGCGAAGACTATACCGACGCTGCGGTTGTGCCGGTCAGTGCTATTAAGACGGCATATCGGGTCGGCCGAGGCTTTCTCAACGATCAGGAGTTGGCCTCATGGGAAGAACTCGGCCGCCCGGATGAACGCGAAAGTGGCGATGGGGAGGTTGCAAACGATCAGGTCGCCACAACCCAACCAGCCCAGCACGGTGGGCCAGGCGAGCAGCGTGACCAAAACGGCCAGGATCAGACGGCGCCAGATGACGAGGCTTCATCACAATACGATATTTCATCACAAAACGTTGCTTCCGACGCCGTCACCGGTGGCGAAACCGGGGGTGCGGGCGCAGCCTGTGCTGCAGTTGTGAAACGCGAGGAGGCAGAGGCATTGGCCGAATATGAGGCTGAAACGGAAAATGACGCTGCGGAACAAACGGACCAGAATTTGTCGAATGATGTCAAAAAAGGCGGCGGAACTACAAAGGGCGTCACTCAGTCGTGAATGAAACGACCTCAGGCGCTCAAGCGCACCCTCTCAAGAATAACAACGACGTAATCGGCGTGCTGCTTGCAGGCGGCCTTTCACGGCGCATGTTTGCTACCGGAGCGGGACGCGGCGACAAGGGCCTGCTGGAGATTGGCGGCCGCCCGATGCTGGCACACGTAATCGCCAGGCTTCGCCCGCAGGTGAACGCTCTGGTCCTTAATGTTAACGGCGATCCTGAGCGCTTCGCAGAGTTTGCATTGCCGCTTGCCAGTGATCCGGTTGAAGGCCATGTCGGGCCCCTTGCAGGTGTTTTGGCAGGCATGCGTTGGGTGCAGGCGAACCACCCCGATGCCCGTCATATTGCCACCGCGTCAACCGATGCGCCGTTTCTACCTGACGACCTGGTGCTACAACTGAAAGCTGGCCTCTGTAGCTCCACGGCTGGCGAGCGCATTGCCCTGGCGCGCTCAGGTGGCCACATGCATCCCGTCATTGGTCTTTGGCCAGTTGATTTGGCAGATGATCTGGAGGCGGCACTTCGTGAAGGTGTCAGGAAGGTCCTGGCGTGGACCGACCGTCATGGTACTCTGGCAGTGGAGTTTGCGCCGACAATGATTGGTGGCCAGGAAGTCGATCCGTTCTTCAATGCAAACACCCCCGAAGAATTGGATGAGGCACGGCGTTTGCTTGAGGCATGATAGTGCGATGGGATGTGCGACGGTCGCATGACTTCTATCGGTTGCCAGTTTTTTTGGCGGTGGTATTGAACCACTGATGGTTGGCATTAACGAGAGGTGACGCGTGACGCGCGCATCGCAGAACAAAAAGATCAGCCGCTGGACGGTTCCCATTATAGGCATTGCCGGTTGGAAGAAGTCCGGAAAGACGACGTTGACTGTCCGGCTCGTGGCCGAGTTCACGCGCCGGGGTCTGAAAGTGGCGACCGTCAAGCACGCCCATCACGCCTTCCAGATTGACGATGGAGAAACTGATAGTGCACGCCATCGCCGGGCCGGCGCCAGGCAGGTCGCGGTCGTGTCGGGCGCGCGCTGGGCAATCGTGACAGAACTCGACGGCGCACCCGAACCAAACTTCGAAGAGGTCATTGCTGCGCTGGAGCCAGCCGACCTCGTCATCGTCGAAGGCTACAAATCTGCGCCAATTCCCAAGATCGAGGCAAGACGCCTTGAATCTTTCACGCGTCGTTCCTTGGCCGAGCAGGATCCAAACGTGATCGCTATTGCCGCCGATCATGACGTCGCGGCCGGAAGCCTTCCTGTTTTCACACTCGATGAGATCGAACAGATCGCCGATCTCATCGATGCAGCTATCGGACCGTTGCAAGGACGCGTCGCTCAAGCGGCAGCCGAAGCGACAGCGGCACTCGAAGCAGGCGACCTCGGCACTCGCCCCGTCATACGCGGCGGTGACATGCTGGCCGATCGCCTCGACGAAGGCGCGGCCGCAGCCCATTTGTCTGGTGATGTTTTCGGCACGCAGAAAAAGCACGGTGATGACGGTCCCGACGAAGCCTGAAGCAAGGAATGAGCGCGCAATGTCCATACGCTGGCGTTTGACACCGGCAATTGCTTTGACGTGCTTCTTATCCGCAGCGATTGGCTATGGCGCTGAGCTGGCGAATGCTGCCGACCCCAAAGTGCCACCCGAGCAGGATCCGGGTGGCCCCGCACTGGCACTGATCGATAGCGGCATCGACTATACCTCCGGCAGGATCGCCCATCGCCTCGCACGTGACGGTGAGGGCGAAATCATAGGTTGGGACTTTGTAGATAACGATCGCACACCGTACGCCGCACCGCTAAGGGCGCCGCAGGGTGGCGGCATCGCCGGCGGGGTTGATGCCCACAATGCAGGTAAGTCAGCGGCGTCGGGCGCATCCGGCTGGGATGCAGGCGTCAAGACATCCAACGGCACAACAATCGCTGAGCTGTTGTTATCTGCCTATTCCAAAGGTCGATTGATACCTGTTCGTTTGCTGCCGGGAGACGCTCAAACTTTGGCCAATGCAATAGGGTTTGCAATCAATACGCCAGCCAGGATCATCGCCATTGCACAGCCCCTGAATTCAGAACCATTGAAAGAAGTCGTGCGCCAGGCATCGATGCGGTTCAAGGATCACCTGTTTGTTGTCGCTGGAGACATTGCAGCGCCGGCAGCCGATACTTCCGCGCCAGCGAATGCACCAAAACCATCGCTGAAAAGCCTTGCAAACGTTGTCGTCGTTCTGCCAATTGGCGAAGTGGACGGAAAACCTGCTGCTGAAGTAGGCGCTGCAAGTGATCTCGTTGTTCTGCCGCGTGCAGGTTCGATGTTTGGCGATATTATAGGCGGTGCGCCTGATACCGGCGCCGAAGCCGTCGCGCTGGCTGCCGCTGCGGCTGCCTGTCAGGGGCACGGGCGTGAGGAGCCCATGATCGGAGCGGCCGCGAAAGCAGCGCTGCTCGACGCCAGCAAGCCGCTCGGGCAAGCGACGAATGTGCGCGGCCTGGACCCGATGTGCTGGTATGGCGGTAAACTGCAGTGAGAACTATGCAGGATCAGAATGCGTCAGGCGTTCGAGCCTGAGTTGAGATCTCCATCGGTCCCATCGCCCTCGCCAGGGTTCCCACTGTGGCCGACGTCGCCACGGTCCCCACTGTCGGATTTATCGTCTTCCTCGCCATTGCCAAGACCAGGATCACCAAGATGCTGGCGCAGCATGTCACGGTATTCATTCGCCATCGCCTTTACGAATTCTTCCTGGTTGTCGACGTTTAGAACCGCCTTGGCAACGTGCGCGTTATATCGGGCAGCCGCCCATAAAAACGCCATGTGCAGTTCCGTTGCCGGAATGCGTTGGTTTTCCCGGTTGGCGAGGTCTATGAATTTGCCAGCCAGCTTCAGGAATGCTGAGGTATCAAGTACGCCATCTTTTCGCATGGCGCGGCGTTCGCGGCGATTGGGTGGCGGCATGTTCGGCTCCGTGGCAAAATAAGTCTAGTGCGCATTTCGATCCGATGGAATCGGATCAGCACTCTAGCTTTTTGTTTGGTCGCATTTTCTACGACGAACCGGTGTCCACTTCGTCGCAAAATGCTCTAACGTGGTGTCTGCACCCTGAGCCGCTCACAATCGCGGCCAAAAACGCGCAAATAAGGCAAGGAACTTCTGTGAGCGAATTTATCGTAAAGCCGACACCTGACGACCCAAGGCTTTCACAACTCGTGCAAGGCATAGATCACGAAGGCAACGCGGTCGAGACAGCCGTCGTCACAGAGCGCCCGTTGACGCTGTTTTTGAACGCACGCGAAATCGTAACGATGATGACGATCGGCGACCATCCAGACCTTCTTGCCATTGGCTTCCTTTACAACCAGGGCATGCTCAAGCGCGACGATGCGATCATTGCAATCGACTATGATGATGACATCTCGACCGTGGTGGTACGCACCCAACGGCAGACCGACTATGAGGAAAAGCTGAAGAAGAAGGTGCAGACGTCAGGCTGCGCGCAAGGTACCGTGTTCGGCGATCTGATGGAGTCGTTCGATACGATTGAGCTATCCCAAGACGCCCGCATCAAGACGTCTTGGCTCTATGAGCTGACCAAGAAGATCAACACCGAACCCTCGCTCTACCTCAAGGCAGGTGCCATTCATGGCTGTGTCCTGTGCCGCGAGGATCGGCCGCTCGTCTATATGGAGGATGTCGGCCGCCACAACGCCATCGATAAGATTGCCGGTTACATGCTGATGAATGACATCAGCGCCGATGACAAGATTTTCTACACAACCGGGCGATTGACGTCGGAGATGGTGATAAAGTGCGTGAAAATGGGTATCCCCATTCTTGTCTCTCGGTCGGGGTTCACGGCATGGGGCGTTGACCTGGCGCGCAAGGCCGGTCTGACCTTGATAGGACGTGCGCGCGGCAAGCGGTTCGTGGCGCTGTCGGGAGCCGAACGGATTCAATTTGACGCCGACTTGAGCGCTGTCGCCGAAGAAGACAGAAAATCTGCCCGCAAAGCCAGCCTAAGCGATTGAGATCCGGTTCAACGGGCCGACCTTGGCGAGGTTGCACGTTTTTCTTCGCTCATCCAGTGGAGAGGCGGGCGACCCTGGCGTCTCCCGATTTGCTGTCTCGGTAGGCTACCGATACGACTATCGTAGGCACTCGCGAATAAAACTGTTGGCTTTTCGGTCAATATGGCACGAGCCGCGCGCTTTACCGTTTCATAACTCCCGCCTCGCGCCACCACCCGCTTGACGCAGTGCAGCGAATGCCGAACCTAAAGCAAGAATCTCGATGCTGGAACGTCATGCCCTGCTGGGGACCAATATCCACCGCTGAAAAATCGCAAATCAGCCGGCCGGGCAGTGACAAATTGAAGAGGATGCAATGAGCAGCCAGCAGCACCAGCGCACCGCGCTCGAAACCATGGGCAACGGCAAGATCGTGACCGCGCGCGATGCCGTGCAATTGATCCGCGCCGGAGATACGGTGGCAACGGGCGGCTTTGTTGGCATTGGGTTTGCTGAAAACATAGCTGTTGCCCTTGAGGAGCGGTTCTTGTGCGAGCAGGGGGAGGCATCCACTGAAGGACAAAAGGTCGGTAACCTGACCCTTATCTATGCTGCGGGCCAGGGCGACGGCAAGGAACGCGGGCTCAACCATCTGGGCCACCGGGGACTGGTGCGCAAGGTGATCGGCGGCCACTGGGGCTTGGTTCCCAAATTGCAGAAGCTGGCGGTAGCGGGCGAAATCGAAGCCTACAACCTGCCCCAAGGCGTGATCGTGCACCTTTATCGCGACATAGCAGCAGGCAAACCGGGTCACATCAGCCGCGTCGGGCTGGGCACGTTTGTTGATCCGCGCCATGGCGGCGGCAAGATCAATAGTGTCACCGAGCACGACCTCGTATCGTTGATGCAGCTCGATGGCGAGGAATACCTGTTCTACCGCGCCTTCCCGATCGACGTGGCAATCGTGCGTGGCACGACAGCCGATCCTGACGGCAACATCACAATGGAGCGCGAGGCACTGACGCTGGAGGCCATGGCGATTGCCATGGCGGCCAAGAACTCCGGCGGTATCACGATCGTGCAAGTCGAGCGCATTGCCGAACGCGGCGCACTCAATCCCAGGCAGGTGAAGATCCCCGGCGTGTTGGTTGACTGTGTCGTGGTGGCCGAAAAGCCCGAATACCACATGCAGACATTCGCCGAACCCTATTCGGCGGCATTCGCGGGCGAAATGCGCGTACCCATGACGTCGATCCAGCCAATGGAAATGAGCGAGCGCAAAATCATCGCCCGCCGCGCGGCACTCGAACTCAAGCCTAACGCCGTCGTCAATCTCGGCATCGGCATGCCCGAAGGTATTTCCGGCGTTGCTGCCGAAGAACGCGTGATTGATTTGATGACTTTGACGGCTGAACCCGGCGTTATCGGCGGTGTGCCGGCTTCGGGCCTCAACTTCGGTGCGGCAACCAATACCCAGGCCATTGTCGATCAGCCCTACCAGTTCGACTATTACGACGGCGGCGGTCTCGACATTGCCTTTCTGGGGCTGGCGCAGGCAGACGTCGAAGGCAACCTCAACGTTTCCAGGTTCGGCCCAAGGCTTGCTGGTGCGGGTGGCTTCATCAACATCTCGCAGAATGCCAAGTCAGTCGTATTCGTTGGCACATTCACCGCTGGCGGGCTTCAAGTCGCCGTGGAAGATGGCCGCCTGAAAATCATCCAGGAGGGCTCATCGCGCAAATTTGTACGCGAAGTCGAACACCGCACATTTTCCGGCAGCTATGCGATGAAGCGCGCCCAACCGGTGCTGTACGTGACCGAGCGTTGCGTGTTCCGGTTGACGCCCGAGGGCATGCAACTCACCGAGGTGGCGCCCGGTATCGACATTGAGCGCGATATTCTCGCCCACATGGATTTCATACCGCTTGTCGATGCACCAGAGCAGATGGATGAAATGATCTTTATCGATGAACCCATGCGGCTGCGCGAACGCATGGTGAGCCGCCCGCTTTCAACTCGTTTCAGCTATGACCCAGGCCTCAACGTCCTGTTCATCGATTTCGAGCAGATCCAGATCGCCTCGCCGCGCGATGTCCGCGATATTCGCCGCATGGTCGAAAAACTGATGGCGCCGATTGGGCGAAAGGTGTTTGCCGTCGTCAACTATTCCGGTGCCACCATCGCGCCCGAGGTGTTCGATGCCTACAGCGCCATGGTGCAGGACGTGGTCGAAGAGTATTATCTCGACGTCACACGATACGGCTCAAGCGGTTTCTTGCGCATGAAGCTGGGTTCGGCGCTTGAGGAAAAGGGGTTGGCATCACAGTTCCATGAAACGGCGGACCAGGCGCGCAGCGCCGTGGGGCGGTAGAGCGCTTCAGACCCAACTCAGGCCAGTGCCACACCTGACAATGTCCAATCCACCTTGGCGGTATTGCTGATGCATCCACTTTGGCGCGGGTTCGTCGATCGTTGCGTGCAAAGAATTTCGGCTCGATAGCCCAACCGCCATCGCCGTGTCCAGGCTCGCTCTCTATTGATCGCGCCCGCGCCCTGCATCGCCGGAAGATGTCATCAAGTGTATATGGAAATTCCAGCTCTTGGCATATTGCTCATTGTGGGCAAAATGCCCTAAATGGGGTGCTAGGGTTCCGGGCTGACGCGCCGGGGCCCAACAGGGAACCAAGCGTCAGAGTCGGAACACTAGGGTTCTTTGGTTTTGTTCATTTGCATGCCGATGAATGAGCACGCGTGCGGCTTCGCTGAGTTTATTTCATAAGTACACAATGTTCGATACTGACAAAACGCTGAATGCCGTGATGAGCTGGAAAGGTTACCGCAGGCTGGTCTTCGTTCTCGCTTTGGTAACCTCCTATTTTATCTATAACGACGTGCGCCGTTCGGGATGGCATCTCGCCTGCTGGGACTGGATGTTCTATAGCGGCGCTTTAACGTTCATGGTTACCGTCGCATTGGCGGTCAGCGCTTCCGACAAGCTCGATAAGGCCATCGAGCAACTCAGAACCAACAACACACTCATTCTGTCGGCGACGCAGTACTCCGATATACTTGGACAGATGGCAGCCGTCGGGCGGCGCTGGCGATGGTACTCTGGTTTCGGCGTGTTCTTGCTCGTCCTGTCCAGTTGGCTTTTCGCATTCTGGAAAGGGATAGACAACAGCCCGGGAGGTTGGGGTGGTTTTATGGCGGCGCTCCACAACGCGCCAACGCCCGCAGTTCTCAAATACCTTTCAACACTTGCGCTTGTCTTTCTGGTGATAGCCTTGTGCGGTTTCTTCGCAGGTACGTTCCTGGGTGCTACCGCCGGTCATGGTGCCTTTGCCGGAGTGCTGGCCGACGAGAATATCGAACTTCGTATTCGGCCGGATCACTTCGATGGTGCGGTGGGCCTCAAGCCAATCGGCGACCTATACCTCTTCCAGGCACTTTTGACAGCGATACCGCTCGCCTGGTTTGCAGGCTGGTGGCTGTTGATACCGCATTATCCGGATTTGGTCTGTTCGCATTCCAGTCTAAGCAGTTGGCTGTGGCCGTTGGTGGCCATGTGGGCGGTGACACTGATCTTCACATTTCGCGGCTTCGTGCAACCGATGCTGTTGCTTCGCAAACGCGTTCTCAAAGAGCAGGCATTCTTCAAGTCCCAAGAAGTGCCCGCGATCAAGGACAGGATCGAAAACCTGCAGCAACTGGTACTCGAAAAAAATATCAGCGCCGATAAACGGGCGCTTCTCAATGCTGAAATCGACCGCGAGGCGAATTACCTTTGGTCGATTGACAGGATGTCGGCCTGGCCCATGGATGCTACCACGCGCCGGCGCTACTTCTCGGTCAATGCGCTCGTCACTGTTGTGCCGCCGGCAATTGATATGCTGTCCAGGTTCGGCGACAAGGATAGCGCACAGGCCGGCATCTGGAGCATCATGCGCCGCGCTGCGGGCATGTGGCATTGAAGTGCGAAACTTGGCTGCGCGCCAAGCCTATCCGTTGTCCCCATCAAACATGTCGCCGAAGGGCCCGAGGATCGAGCCCTCGCCGGTGCCGCCTGCAGGCCCGGCATTGGCAAGAACGCGGCCGGCAAGACGTGAAAACGGCAAAGACTGAAGCCAGACCTTGCCTGGTCCGCGCAGGTGGGCGAAGAAAACGCCTTCGCCGCCGAAAATCATCGACTTGATGTTCCCCGCACGCACGATGTCGAATTCAACCGAGGGCGTCATGGCCGCAACGCAGCCGGTATCGACATGCAGTTCCTCGCCCTGTACCAATTCCTTTTCAATCAGGCAGCCGCCGACATGGATGAAGGCAAAACCGTCACCCTCCAGCCTCTGCATGATGAAGCCTTCGCCGCCAAAAAGGCCGGTCATCACGCGCTTCTGGAAATGAATGCCGACCGAAACCCCTTTGGCTGCACATAAGAAGGCATCCTTCTGGCAGATGATGGCACCGCCCATGTCGGCCAGGTGGAACGGCAGGATAGTGCCTGGATACGGCGCGGCGAAAGCAACGCGCGCCTTGCCCTGCCCATGGTGGGTGAACACGGTCATGAACAGGCTTTCACCGGTTAGCAGCCGCTTGCCTGCGCCCATGATCGATCCAAACAAGCCCTTGGGTTGCTGCGCCGAGCCGTCGCCAAAAATCGTGTCCATATGGATTGCCGGCGCCTTGAACATCATGCCGCCTGCTTCGGCGATGGCACTTTCTCCCGGATCGAGTTCAATCTCAACGAACTGCATTTCCTGGCCGAAAATCTCAAAGTCGATGTCATCGGCAACGTTTGTGCTGCGGGTGTGCTGCATGACCCGGGGAACATTCGGAACCGAACCGAATACCATTGGAAACCTCCTGAGAACTTTAACATTTATAAATTTTGGAATTTGCCCCGCCTGCAACCACGAATAGCAATTTTGAAATTGGAGATTGCCGTCCCAGGTAACAAGGGGGGGGGGCAGGCGGGCAGTAAAGGTGGAGGGAGCGATAGCAGCCACGCTGCTATTTGTCTTCAATAGGGAAATTGTCTCCTTCCAAGGACGAACCAATTTGTAATCACGTTTGTACATAAAACTGTCGCTTGGGGCGTTTAGGGTCGCCGTGGTTGCAGATGCTGGCGTTATCGGATGGTGCACGCAAATCCGGTTGCCATTCCTGCACCGGCGGATTGCTTTCAGCCCTCTCAGGTAATCCGCACGTGAAGAAGGGCGGATCGGTGCCGGTTGGATCCTACCCCGCTGCCGGTCGGCGCTGGTCCGTCCCGCACACGTTTATTGATGGCGTTGCCACACCAGATCCCCTGCAAAAGTAATTTTCCCCAATATGCAGACGTCTTTGCACTTGCTTGTGCAGTGCGACGCACCGTATCGATAAAAGTGCGGGAGATGGAGCAGGTGAAAACGCTGCAATCCAATGTATCGATGTTTCCCGCAGTAAACCTTTCGAAGTGACACTGCATCACGCCTGAGATGGGACGCGGCGGTCTCAAATCAGGTTTCCGGGCTCAGTGGGGTGCATCGGACGTGATTCTAGCTGGTACATTACTGGCCGTAACGGCAATAGCCATCGTCACCATGTGTGCGATGCCAAAGTTCGCGCGCAAGAGCATTCTATATGACCTTGTGCCCGATACTCCACGCGCTTTCGGCTACAAGATGTCCTGGATTGCAATCCTGACAACCGACACCGAATCTGTTCTCGATGCGCTTGGCGTATCTGGAGAAACAGCATCCAACTGGAACAACGGCATCGGCACGATCTACGACCCGTGGCTTGGTCCTGACCGGTTATTTGTTTCGCCACCCGTGGATGGCTGGACTTTCGTGATCGGTCTGGCATTGCCTCACCCTGTAGGGCCGGGGCACGTCGACAAGTGCACGCCGTTGATGACACGCCTGTCGCGAGCCTTCGCCGACGTTCAATACTATTTCAGCTATCCAGCGCTCGACTTTTTCGCCTGGGTGCGCTTCCGCGAGGGGCGTTTGTTGCGCGCATTTGCAAATTCCGGCGGAGACGTGGTCTGGTCCAAAGGGGCAATATCTCGGGCTGAACAAACGCTTGGCCTGAAATTGTTCGAGTTGCGCGGCGTCAAAGGCCGAATGGGTGACGTGGGTGGTGAAATTCTTTTGGCACCGACGCAGGACCAGGTGATGCAGATCGCGCGCGCATGGAGTAAGGACCCGACTTCACTCACCGCCTGTGCCGCAAGACCTGGGCTAGGCTACATCGTGCCCGCACCTGCCGCATGGCGGGCCGAACGATTGACAAGGACGGCGGCCTGACCCGGTTCCGTCGTGCCCAGCCAATGCAGCGGTCGCGTTACCCGGAGTTTATTGGCGAGCCAGGCAATTTAAAACTCGCGGTCTGATACGCATAATCTGATACGCATAATGAGTGAAACGCCAGCCGTCAGGCCGCATCTGTTCCGATGATCGCCGCCATCTGCTGGGCGATCAGCAAATTCAAAGACCCCTCGAACGGCACGGTAAAGCAGGTGAGCCCACGCGGGTCATTGCTCCACGCTTCCAGTTCCGCTGCAAACGCGGGAGCAGGTTCGAATGGTCCAGCCTCGTCCTGGCTTGTAACAGTCGCTACCAAAGCGCCTTCGGACAAGGCTAGGAACGGAATAACAACTCGGCTGATGGTGCCGTCAGCCTCACGTTCGGGCGCATCGGTAACACTCAGGCAAATGATGCGGCGATCTGCGCTGAACGAGGCAATCGCGCCAATCACGAGGCGCGAGGTCTCAAACCCTTCAGGCGTGCGATAGCGCCAGCATTGACCAGCTTTGAACGTTGGCGTGTCTGACATCATCTCCCCCACAATGCTCGTAACCGCATAGTCGCAATACTGACCCGCATCAGTGCGATAAACACAGTGAGGAATCTAGCCGATTTTAGAGACCGCAATGCGGCGGCGAGAGTTTCCGACGAAGTGGACACCGGTTCGTCGAAGAAAATGCGACCAAACAAGAAACTATAGCGCCGATCCGATTCCATCGGATCGGAATGCGCTCTAGAAAATCTCAGGCGATGAAGGTCTTGTGCCGATGGACGAAACGGCCTGCTGTCTATTTTTTATGTGATGTCGTGACAGAACGGCTTATGGCCTGGTGTTGCGTTGTTCCGGCAGCGAGCCAGTCTCGATCGCCGATACGCCGGTCTTCCAGCCGGTGGCCAGACGTTCGGCTGCCTCGCGTGAATCGAGTTCACGGTTGCCGCGTTCAGCGGGGGCATGCTGAAGTCTGCTGCGCAAAGGCCGGCAGGCTTTGACCGTCGCATGGCCCGATGTAGCCCTGCGAACTTCTGCGCATTGCAGAAGGTCCGCAAGCGTCTCAACAACGGCCTGCGCCTTCTGGGTGCTTGCTGCATTTTTCTGTTGTTTTGGGTTTACTGCCCCACCAGCAAGAAGCGCGACGTTTTCCGGCTTTTCGGTTGCCGGAGCAGGGCTCCCTGCAAGTTTGGTTTCCTCTTGGTTATAGACAATGCCAGAGACAAACGCCCAAAAGCCCACCAGATGCCACGCAGCAGCACCAGCAAGGAAACACAGCGCACCGGTGATGAAAACGGAGCGCGTGGCCAAGCGGCGTGGTTTAATCACTGGCTGCGCATCATCAACCAACCCTGGCCCGTCGTGACGAACCAAGCCCGGCGTGAATGTTGTGTTATCAGATGCCGCTACGCCTGAGTTCGCGACGGATTGCGGTTGCGCCTCGCAGCAAGGTTGTTCCGCTATGCGCTCCCTCCAGGCCGGCGCGCCATCCCGGCCAGGCCTTAGTCGAAGAAAGTTTTCCGGCCGCTGCTGCACCTTCGCGTCAATGCCTCGCGCTTAGAATCATTGCTAAATTTTTGCTGACACCGGGGCGTTGAGGCAACCCGGCGGCGCCCGTTCAAGCGTTGCGTCTTTGTGCTTTTCCACATGGCGGTGGGGGCTTGCATGAACGAATCAACCGGACTGAGGCAGTAAGGGCTCACATGACAAGCGCCGGCCATACCATCGTGAGAAAGGCGGGCTAGAGCGCCGATCCGAGTCCATCGGATCGCAATGCGCTCTAGATCCCGCGCGGGCCTGGCAGGAAATCGCCATTGGTTCGAGACTTGGAATTCTGATCGCCAGATTCTCGGTCGCGATTAGCCTTGTCATTAAGTGGCCTACCGCTTGGACGCCCCCCGCGCGGATCCTTCCAAGTCGATCTGACCGGCGGTATATACATTTGCCTTGCAGAACACATCCGCCGTTGGTTTTCGTTACTGCCACATGAGCGGAATTTTCCGCTTTTTGTAAAGCAGATGCGGATTTCCTTCAGCCGGTTTCCCGGACCACCGCATCCAATCGCCATCATATCGGGCTTCAATTCAGGATTGGCTTCAATCATATCCTTCATCAACTGCTCTGGGGCGACGAACTGAACATCGAACGGATTGACGTAGCGCTGTGGGATTCGGATGCGGTTGAACAGTTGGCGCGACAGGTCATAGTAGCCGGCAGGGTCAAGACCCGAGCAGGTGCCGTGTTTCTTGTATTCGTGAATGATCAGACCTTTTGCAGGCATAATGTCGAGCATCTGGTCGATGATCCGATTTGGAACGAACGGGCGATCGCGCGTCGGGCACGAATCCGGGAAACCGCGCTCGTATTGCGGCCAAAGCCCATGCAGCACAAAATTGTAACGACGCCCGTCGCGGCGGTTGCATTGCAGGTCGTCACGGCCGCGTTGGGCGTTTGCGCAGTGGGTCGGGCTCCACGACAGAACGAGTGCGTAGTAGTCGAACCTGCCCGGCACGTTGCGCTGGCGGCTGTCCCGATCACGACTGTCATAACGGTCACGATAATCGCTGCGCTGCGCGTCGGCTGGCGGTGATATAGTCCCGCCAAGCCATGATAGGGCTATGGCAGCGCAAGCGATGCGGATGATTGTCATGCTCTATTGGCTCCTGACACGTTTGGTCGCCCCCAGTGTATCCGGCGGGGTGGCAGCATAGTCAACAAGACCGGGCGTGCAATCTCGTGAACAGCGATCCAGCAATCGTGCTCCGGTGGCGAATAGGCGTTAACTGTTACTTTGCCTGTCCTTCCGCCAACGCCGCGAGAATGCGCGCCCAGCTTCGCGCACCTTTCTTGAAGCTTGTGACATTATATTTTTCGTTGGGTGAATGGATCCGGTCGTCTTCGACACCAAAGCCAACCATCAGGCTGTCCATCCCAAGTGCGTCCTTGAATGAGGTAACGATTGGGATCGAGGCGCCACACCCCATCAAGACCGTGGGCCGGCCCCACTCTTCCTCAAGCGCTCCCGCGGCAAGCCTCATCGCAGGCATTGCAGTGTTGAAACCAATCGCAGCCGAGCCATGCGAGCCGATGAACTCGACGGAACAGTCGGCCGGAATCCGTTGCGTGATGAAGTCATGGATGGCGGCGATTACACGGTTTGGCTCCTGGCCCGGCACCAGCCGGCACGTTATCTTGGCGGAAGCCTCCGACGGGATCACGGTCTTGAAACCCGCGCCCTGGTAACCGCCGCTAATACCATTGAACTCCAGCGTCGGCCGCGACCACAATTGCTCGATGAAGCTGTAGCGGGATTCTCCGGCGGCAACCGATAGCCCGACCGCGCCGAGCATGTCGGGCGCTGTTTCGGCAAGTTTGCGCCATTGTTTGACCTGTGCCGCGCTTGGCTTGACAATGCCTTCGTAGAAGCCAGGGATGGTGATGCGCCCGTTTGGAGCGTGTATGTCGCCCAGGATTGAAGTCAGGACCCGGATTGGGTTAATGGCAGGTCCTCCGTACATGCCGGAGTGAAGGTCACGGTCGGGCCCCTTGATTACAACTTCGGTTCCCGCCAGGCCACGCAGCATCGTCGTGATTGCGGGCGTGTCCTTGTCCCACTGGCCCGTATCACACACGAGCACGATATCGGCCTTGATCTCCTTGCCGCTCTTTTTCAGGAAGGCGGGAAGTGATGGCGACCCACATTCCTCCTCGCCTTCAATCATCACCGAAACGGCAATCGGCAGTTCGCCCGCAACCTGTTTCCAGGCCCTCGCTGCCTCAAAGAACGTCATCAACTGGCCCTTGTTGTCCTCCGCACCGCGCGCAACGATCACCTTGCCATTGGCCTTGTCCGAGGCGATGCGCGGTTCGAACGGCGGCGACTTCCAAAGCTCCAGCGGATCGGGAGGTTGCACGTCGTAATGGCCGTAAAACAGCACATGCGGCATGCCTTTGGGCACGCTTTTGCGGTCGTGCGCGACCACCATGGGATGGCCCTTGGTGGGATGGATGGATGCTGTAAAACCGATGTCTTGCAACTGGGACGCGCACCAATCGGCAGCCCGTTTGCAATCGTCCTTGTGGGTCGGGTCAGTCGAAATGCTCGGTATGCGCAGAAAATCGAAAAGACGCGACATGGCGTCCTGCTCGTTGGCTTTGAGCGTCTTGAGGACCTGGGGCAGGGGCTGGTTCATTTCTGGATGATGCTTCTCGGTTGGCCGGATTGGCGTGGCTTGGAAGGTATTGGTCTAGTGATCTGGACTTATGCACGCGTCACGCTGGATTTGTGAAGCCGCATGGCGCTCTAAAATGTCGCTCAAGATTGCAGCGGAGTGTTGGAGCGGTTTTGGAGAATGTTTAGCTGAAGAGTGACGCGGTTCAGCCTGAAAAAACTCCTCAAGATCAAATATTTCGAGGTTGCAGGCAATCTCCCGCAAAGTGAACTGGCTCAAAATCCGGGCGCCAAACACGCGCAGTCGACCTCTTGCCAAGGCTTTTCGCGACAGCTCCGGGCATTCTCCCGTCTGCCGGTCTCTTTCATCAAGGCTTTCGATTGCGCCGCTCAACTGCTATTGCGGGCCTCGTCGGATAGGCCAACGCGCGGGAGAACCGCAGCCGCCTGTCTTTCCCGGGCAAACCAAACGGCAAATCGAGGTTCTTATGCCGGTAAGCAAACAGGTCTATCTTTTCGGCACCAGCGCGACCGACGGGCGCGCTGAACTTGTAGACCTGCTCGGTGGCAAGGGCGCCAATCTGGCCGAAATGGCGCTGATGGGCCTTCCCGTACCGCCGGGATTCACGATTACGACAGAGGTCTGCAACGCCTACTACGACAATGGGCGCACCTTGCCCGATAGTTTGCGAGCCGACGTTGAGGCAGCATTGCTGGAAATCGGCGCCAAAGCTGGCCGCCGGTTCGGCGATAAGGACAATCCACTGCTGGTCTCCGTCCGTTCGGGCAGCCGCGCCTCCATGCCTGGCATGATGGACACGATCCTCGACCTCGGCCTCAACGACGAAACGGTTGTAGGCCTTGCGCGCCACGCCGACGATGAGCGGTTTGCCTATGACAGCTACCGGCGTTTCATTCAGATGTATTCCGATGTGGTCCTTGGCGTCGATCACGGGTTGTTCGAGGATATTCTGGAAAATTTCAAGAACCTGAATGGCCTTTCGCTCGACACGGACCTCTCCGCCGACCATTGGAAGGAGATCGTCGACGAGTTCAAAGAGGCTGTTACAACCGAACTTGATGAACCATTTCCCCAGGATACTGGCGCCCAGCTTTGGGGCGCGATCGGTGCGGTGTTCGGTTCCTGGGATAATGCACGCGCCAAGATATACAGGCGTTTGCACAACATTCCCGACGACTGGGGCACCGCGGTCAATGTGCAGGCCATGGTGTTTGGCAACATGGGCGAGACATCCGCGACAGGTGTCGCCTTCACCCGCAACCCATCCACCGGCGAAAAGGCGATTTTCGGCGAATACCTCATCAATGCGCAGGGCGAAGACGTCGTCGCAGGCATACGTACGCCCCAGCCCCTGGCCAAGACAGATCCCGACGCAGTCGACCAATCTGAAACCTTGATGAGCAATGAAGGCACATCGCTGCAAGAAGCAATGCCGCATGCGTTCGAAGAACTTGCACGCGTGTTCGAGATGCTGGAACGGCATTATCGTGACATGCAGGATATCGAATTCACGATCGAGCGTGGCCATCTCTGGATGTTGCAGACCCGCGCTGGAAAACGCACCGTTGAAGCCGGCCTGAAGATCGCCATCGACATGGCCAACGAGGGTGTGCTGAGCAGACCGGAAGCACTGCTGCGCATCGATCCTGCTGGGCTCGACCATCTTTTGCATCCCACGATCGATCCAGATGCAACAAAGGATCTCTTGACCAGAGGTTTGCCTGCCTCGCCCGGAGCCGCATCCGGCGAGATCGTATTGACCGCTGATGCCGCCGAGGAAGCCAACGCGCAAGGGCGTTCAGTCATTCTGGTGCGTTCCGAAACAAGTCCGGAAGACATCCACGGTATGCACGCAGCGGTTGGGATCTTGACGGCGCGCGGCGGCATGACGAGCCACGCTGCGGTGGTGGCGCGCGGCATGGGCCGGCCGTGCGTTTCAGGTGCCAGTGCCTTGCGTATCGATTTGGCCGCGCAAACCCTCATTATCGGCCACGAGACGTTCAAGGCCGGCGACATCATCACCATAGATGGTGGAACCGGCGAAGTGATCCGGGGCCGCGTGCCCATGCGCCAACCCGAATTGTCGGGGGCTTTTGGAACGTTGATGGAGTGGGCCGACGCGTATCGCCGCCTTGGGGTGCGCGCCAATGCAGACACGCCCAGAGACGCACAGCAGGCACGGGACTTTGGCGCCGAAGGCATCGGGCTCTGCCGCACCGAGCACATGTTCTTCGAAGTGGAACGCATACTTGCTGTGCGTGAAATGATTCTGGCATCCACCGAACAAGGTCGCCGCGCAGCGCTACAGAAATTGCTTCCCATGCAGCGTGACGATTTCATCAAGCTTTTCGAGATCATGGCCGGCAAACCGGTCACGATTAGGCTGCTTGATCCGCCGTTGCACGAGTTCCTGCCGCATCAGGTTCATGAGCAGGAAGCCGTGGCGAAGGAGTTGGGCATAGATGTTACCGCCATCCGCCGCCGGGTGGTGGAACTCTCCGAAGTCAATCCAATGCTCGGGTTTCGCGGTTGCCGAATCGCAATACTCTATCCCGAGATCGTCGAGATGCAGTCACGCGCCATTTTCGAAGCTGCATTGGAAGCCGGTCGTAGAAGCGGGCAGCCCGTCACACCCGAGGTCATGCTGCCGCTCGTCATTGATCGGCAGGAATTTGATCTGGTCGCTGCCGTCATTCGCGACACGGCCGCCGATGTGGCTAGGGAGCAGGGCGCGAGCGTCGACTTCCAAATTGGCACCATGGTCGAGTTTCCGCGAGCGGTATTAAAGGCCGGAGAGATCGCGGCGGGAGAAAACGGCGCAGCGTTCTTCTCATTTGGAACCAATGATCTGACCCAAACCACGATGGGGCTAAGTCGCGATGATGCAGCGCCGATCCTTGCAAGCTATTCAGCCCATGGCATCTTTGCCGCGGACCCGTTCATAACCATCGACCTTGAAGGCGTTGGAGAATTGATCAAGATCGGTGTCGAGAGGGGGCGCAAGGTTAAAAATGACCTTAAGATCGGCATTTGCGGAGAACATGGCGGCGATCCCAAATCGGTTCGGTTCTGCCATGAGACAGGTCTCACATACGTATCGTGTTCACCTTTCAGGGTTCCCATTGCAAGACTGGCTGCTGCTCAGGCAGTGTTGCTGGAGGAAATGCAAACCTGAACAGTGGCAATTTGATTTGCGCCGCTGCACGCCAGCCTCGAATGTCGATTTACCGTGAGCCTGAGCAGATGAACTCTACTACGATTGCCGGCACGCTACGCATGGATGGGCCTGGTAGGCTTTACCGGCAACCCTTGCTCCTGTCTATTATAGTGGCCCGGCTTCGGGAGATGCCTGCTTGATCCAGCTTCGTCCCATCATTTTCGTTGTCGGCTTGATGCTGTGCACCATTGCTGCCGCGATGGTTCTCCCCGCCGTCGTGGACGTTGCCGATGGGCATGCGGACTGGAAGATTTTTTTCGGTGCAGCGGTCCTGACGTTTTTCATTGGCGGGCTGATGGTGCTCGTGGCTTACGATGATTCGCCGGTGCAACTTGGTGTGAAGGAAGGTTTCCTTCTGACGACGGTCTCGTGGATTGCCGTGACGACGGCGGCAGCGGTCCCGTTTAAGCTCCTTGGGCTTGGCTACGCCGACAGTTTCTTTGAGGCGATGTCGGGCATCACGACAACTGGAGCAACTGTGCTTGTCGGGCTCGATCAGTTGCCGCGTGGTGTCGTTTTCTGGCGAGCGCTTTTGCAGGGTCTGGGCGGACTGGGCATCATCGTTATGGCGATCTTGATGCTGCCGTTCCTGCGGGTTGGTGGCATGCAGCTCTTCCAGATGGAAAACACCGACAGGTCAGAAAAGATCATGCCGCGCGTGGTCGAGCTGACAATGCTGATAGCGGCGGTTTATGCCGTATTGCTTGTTGCATGCGCTGTTGTCTACGCCGCCTTGGGCATGACCGCATTCGATGCGGTGTGCCATGCGCTGACAACCGTTTCGACGGCGGGTTTTTCCACACACGATGAAAGTTTTGGGTTTTTCCGCTCCCCGGCATTGGAGTGGGCTGCGGTTGTTTTCATGCTGCTGGGCGCACTGCCTTTCGTTGTTTTCATCAAGATGCTGCACGGCAACCGCGGTGCGCTGTGGCGGGACACTCAGGTTCAGGGTTTGTTGAGTTTCGTTGTCGTTGTTTCATTGACGTTGGCTGGCTGGCTCGTTCTGACGCGAGACATCAGCGCCAACGAAGCTGTTCGCCATGCAACCTTCAGCGTCGTCGCCGTCGTCACCACGACAGGCTATGCCGTGACGGACTATACCGCCTGGGGCACGTTCTCAGTGGGTTTGTTCTTTCTTCTCATGTTTGTCGGGGGGTGTTCAGGATCCACCACGGGTGGCATCAAGATCTACCGGTTACAGGTCGCTGGAATGTTGACCAGAAGTCACTTCCTGCACCTCATGAGCCCCAACCGTGTCGTTACCTTGATGTATAACGGCAGGAGGTTGCCAGCGGACGTGCCATTTTCTGTTGTTGCCTTCTTGGCGATCTACATGGCCACGGTTGGAATTTTCACCGTGCTACTGGCCGCACTTGAACTGGATCTCATCACATCGTTGACGGCGGCGGCGCAGGCTGTCGGCAACGTCGGGCCCGGGCTTGGCCACATCATCGGTCCCAATGGCAACTATTCAACGCTGCCTTCGGGCGCCAAATGGGTGCTGTCGTTCGCGATGCTACTCGGCCGCTTGGAGTTATTCACCGTACTGGTGCTGTTCCGTAAGGAGTTCTGGCGCAGTTGATTGGAGCTGTTGATTGCGAGACATCTGCACGGTTGCAGTTGTCAAGACCGGAACACCCTCGCTGCCATCAACGCCAGTCAATGCGGACGCCAGCCATAGACCCAATCGTAGCGCGCCATGAGCAGGCGCGCAGGCGTCACGCGCAATGTGGTATCGCGCGCCGCAGCCATAGGCCCGTCGAGATGGTAGATGCGGCCGTTTGATTTGGCTGCCGCCACAACCCTGGATGCGCGGTGGCGTCTTGCTTGGGCATAAGCGGTCAAGGCGCGGCGAATGTCGTTGCGCGATTCTCTAATCCGCCGCCCCAGGATCGCAGCATCCTCAAGCGCCAGCACAGCACCTTGCGCAAGAAAGGGCAGTGTCGGATGAGCGGCATCGCCAAGAAGTGCGATGTTGCCCTTGTTCCAGCGCGGCACAGGAGGCAGCTCAAATAGCGCCCATTTCTTCCATTGTTCCGGCACCGACAGAAGTTGTTTTAAAGGTGCTGCAAACTCGGCTGCGACGTCTGTGATCCAGCTTCGTGGAACCGACGTGCTCCAGTCGTCGCTTGCAATGCTATCCTTGCGCACGAATATCATGGCGAGGTCCTGCCCGCCGCGAACCGGATAATGCACGACATGGGCACGCGGCGACATCCAGATCGTCGTGGCATTTTGGCCAAGTTCGGCCGGCACTTTGTTGGCGGGGATCACGGCACGCGCAGCGCTTTTATGAGCAAACGCGAGCGGCAATCCGTCGAACAGGTCGTCGCGCAATTGCGATCTTATGCCGTCGGCGGCAACAAGCGCGTGACCCCTGATCGATTTTCCATTGTTGTCTGCGACCGTGACACCTTTCTCATCAGGCTCCACGAAAGTTGGACTGAAGCCTGTCGTGATGGTGATGTTCTTGTTGTTTTGAACAGCCTGCAGCAGGGCTTGATGCAGGTCCTGCCGGTGAAGGACCCAATAAGGCGCACCATGGCGTGCTTCTATCCAGCCGCCAAGTGGCAGATGGGCAAGGGATGCGCCTGTAGCAGCATTGCGCGCATCAATGTACTCAGGAACACCGGCCAGGGGGGCGAGTGCATCTTGAATGCTGAGTTCCCCTAGAATGCGCGTACCATTAGGCCCGAGCTGAATACCCGCACCTTCTGGCTCAAAGGTCGTCCTGCGTTCAAGGATGTGACAGGAAACATCGCGTTGGGCCATTGCAAGCGCCGCCGCCAGACCACCTATCCCAGCACCCACGATCACAACTTCGGCGTCGGGCGCCTTGCTATTGGTTGCCAGGTTTTGCTTCGGCATGACGGCATCTCGACGGATAGGGACATCAATGCCCGAGCCAATCCAGGGTATGCGATAGGCTGACGTCGTTAAGTCGAATGGCGCTCTAATCGTACCCGCTGTTAGCGCGCGTTGCTGCTCTCAGCTTCTAAAACGACATGGCATTCCGCAGGATCACTCTCTGTGGGCTTCAGGCGCGGATCATGCACATAAAGGGTCGAGCAGTAGGGACACAGGATCTGTCCGTCTGCGCCCATGTCTAGAAAAACGTGGGGATGATCGTAGGGCGGTCGAGCGCCCATGCACTGAAATTCCTTCACACCTATGAAGATCTTCTCCACGCCCTTGTCATTGGCGAAGTGTGGGACGACGCTTGAGGCCATACGCAGCCGCTCCTGAAATGTAATGTCCAATTGCACTGGAGCATTTTCCGACGAAGTGGATACCGGTTCGTCGTAGAAAACGCGACCAAACAAGAAGCTAGAGCGCTGATCTGATTCCATCGGATCGAAAAGCGCTCTAGACCATAGCCCCGCTCAATCGGAAATGGTAGGGGAGGCCGGTTGACTATCGTCGAACACTGGAAGGTCGCCAGAGCATTTTCCGACGAAGTGGATACCGGTTCGTCGCAGAAAATGCGACCAAACAAGAAGCTACAGCATTTTCCGACGAAGTGGATGCCGGTTCGTCGAAGAAAATGCGACCCAACAAGAAGCTAGTGTACGCCGGATTGGCTTAAACTGTGAGGCTGCTCCAGGGAGCTGGGACCCAGGGACGCAACGGCTGGAACTAGAGTCCCTAGTGTTCTGGATCAAACGTTTGATTCCCGGGCGAAGGTCGTCAAACGATCGTGAATCCAGAACACAAACAATGAGAATGCTAGGGTTCCGGGCTGACGCGTCGGGGCCCGACAGGGAACCAAGCGTCAGAGTCGGAACACTAGAAAGGTGGTATAGGTGCCAAGCTTCATGTCCCAGGCAGTGGAACTGTCATACATGGATGAAGGGAAGGGCCAGCCAGTCCTGCTTATTCACGGTTTTGCGTCAAACGTGCAGGTCAACTGGGTTTCAACGCTATGGGTCAGGTTCCTGCGCGAAAAAGGCTACCGTGTCATTGCCATCGACAACCGTGGGCATGGTCAGAGCGAAAAACTCTACCGCCTTGAGGACTATGGAGCCCCGCTGATGGCCGAGGATGCGCGCCGCTTGCTCGATCATCTCGGCATCGACCAAGCCTGCGTGATGGGATATTCGATGGGCGCCCGCATAACGGCATTTCTGGCTTTGGCGCATCCCGATCGGGTCAAGGCGGCAGTGTTCGGCGGTCTTGGCTATAACATGGTTCGTGGCATGGCTGGCACCGGCCCGGTCGCAGCAGCCCTGGAAGCTCCGTCGATAGAAGACGTCACCAACGATACGGCGCGAACATTCCGGGCCTTTGCAGAGCAGACAAAAAGCGACCTCAAAGCGCTGGCGGCTTGCATCCGCTCATCACGGGATCGTTTGTCGGTTGACGACGTGGCACGTATATCGTGTCCCGTCCTGGTCGCTGTCGGTGAAACCGATGTTGTCGGAGGTTCGGCAGAAAAACTGGCCGAACTCATTCCCGGCGCGCACGCGCTGACAATTCCGGGCCGCGATCACATGAAAGCTGTCGGAGACAAAGCATATAAGGAAGGCGTTGCGGCTTTTCTTGCGGAGGTTTGCAGCTAGAGCGTTTTCCGACGAAGTGGCCACCGGTTCGTCGCAGAAAAAGCGACCAAACCAAAAAGCTAGCATTTTCCGACGAAGTGGCCGCCGGTTCGTCGCAGAAAATGCGACCAAACAAGAAACTAGAGCGCCGATCCGATTCCATCTGATCGGAATGCGCTCTATTAGGGTTGAAAAAATCACGCCCGATTCATGAACATCGAACCCATTTGCGATCTGATGACCCATTTGCGATCTCATGAAATGTAACCGGGCTCCAATGCAAACGACCCCGGCATGCCCGTCTTCTGGTCCTGCAAAATAAAAAAGCGCGGGGCTTTTGGCGGGACTGTACGGGCGAAACACCAGGGTCGTCGGCACTATAACGCGCTCTCTAGCACCGCCAGGGGGCGGAGGCGGCACGGTGCGCGCAATTCAACACAACTCAAGTTTTCACGGATTGTAGGCCTAAGCCCACCTTCCGATTTACTCCTTGCGGCACCTGGATTGCGTCTCAAGGCATTTCATGCAGTTACGAACTTGAGCATTTGGTAACGGTATGGCCGCTGGGGGGATTTTGGTCACGTCACCCTAAGGGGCTCGACGAGGCGACCAACCGTTCTTCATCCTCAAAATAAACGTAAATACAATGCTTCAAAACGCGACCCTGTCTGGCGCCGCTACACAACGCAAACAACTCTACGCAAGACACAAACGCATCAGGCCAAACGCGAAACAACACCTGAACATCCTTGGAGTGTTAGCTATGCAACCAGTCAATGAGGATTGCTAAGCGCCTTACTCTTTAGACGTTTAAGAGGCTAACAATCTTAGGGTGCATTGTCGCGATTTTTCCGTGACCTGTCCGAAGAAGATTGTGGATAAAACTCAATGACGCTTGCGTAAACGATTGATGATGTATCTCGCGATTCACGCGTCAAAGTTCGTGTTAAGTCATTCGTATTGTGGATGAATTCGGGTGCCGTTGCAGACGCAAAAAGCACCCTCGCAGGTCTGCGGGCAGTTTCGCTAATCAAGTGTCTTGGTCACGGTGAACGCGCCACGCATCTCGCCTGCTGAAAATCCAGTGGCATTATCTTCCGGGTATAGTTCCTTGATCTTTGAGGCTACAGCGGGCTTTAGCTCGGAGCCGTGGCATGCCAGACATGGCTTGGAAGCGGTCATAATTGGCTTCATGTAGCGGAAGACCATTTTGCCGTCTTGCATCACAACTTCCGCGCGATCCAGCTTGGATGCATCCGCACCCGCTTTCAGATCTGCGACGAATTGCTCCATAACGCTTTTTTCGAACTCATCGGGAGCGTTGTTTGGGTTGCGCACTTTGAGCGCGGTGCGTCCAACGTCCATGCCGCTGGCTGCGGAACGTTCAGCGGCAATCTTTGGCGCATCGATATTGCAAACGTCGAGTGCCGCAACGGGGCCGCCCTCTTTCATCGCTGAAACCAACTTTTCTTTGAGGCCTCCGCCAAGTTCCTTGATGGCCGCACGCGCCTTCCCCACCATCTGGTCGGCTGAAGTTTCGCCTGCCAGAGCTGGCTGCGCGAAAATTGGCAATAGAGCGGCGAACACAACGGCAAATCGCATGAAATTCCTCCAAGGTTAGGGTTGACCACCCCAGCAGGAATTTTTGTTCTGCTCGGGCAAGACGTGCTCGGCCCTTTCAGCCTAGAGCATTTTCCGACGAAGTGGGCACCGGTTCGTCGAAGAAAATGCGACCAAACAAGAAGCTAGAGCGCTGATCCAATTCCTACGGATCGGAATGCGCTCTAGAGCATTTTCCGACGAAGCGGACACCGGTTCGTCGAAGAAAATGCGACCAAACAAAAAGCTAGAATGCTGATCCGATTCAATCGGATCGGATCAGCATTCTAGCAGATCAAAAATCTGCCAAATAGCAACCGCCGGTAATCTCCAGTTCCAGATCAGCAATTTTGTCCAGTTTGCAGATCAACGGAACTCTCATTGCAGCACGTACTTCCTTCTGCATCCGACCGAATTCTCGAAGTCTTTTCGAATTTTCCTTAGATTCTGATGGAGATCAGAGGCCCGCGTGCGCCGGTAGAGCGCATAAATCAGATCTACCCCACGCCTCCGCCCGTTGGGGTTTCGATGATGATCGCCTCACCGATCTCTAGAACCGTTTCAGCGCAACCACCAAGGTCTTCTTCCTGGCCTGCATTGCGCCGAACGGCGTTGCGTCCACGTTCTCCCGGTTTGCCGCCATCGACGCCAGGAGGGGCAACGTCGCGAAAGCCGGACAGAATGGCGCAATTCATCGTGTCAAGAAAACGGATAACGCGGCGGGTGCCGTCGCCGCTCGTATAACGCCCCTTGCCACCTGAACCACGGCGGATTGAGAATTCTTCCAGCAATACCGGATAACGCAGTTCCAGAATTTCCGGATCGGTGAGGCGCGTGTTCGTCATGTGAACGTGCACGGCCGCAGCGCCATCAAACCCGTGTTCGTGCGCAGTGTCGTGATAGCCCGCCGGAGCACCCGAACAGATCGTCTCATAGTATTGTACTTGGGAATTGCCGAACGTCAGATTGTTCATTGTACCTTGTGAAGTGCCCAGTCCCCGCATCGCCGCGAACAGCACGTTCGTCACCACCTGGCTGGTCTCAACGTTGCCGGCGACGACGGCGGCGGGATAGGCAGGCTTCAGCATAGCGCCATCGGGAATGACAATCTCTATTGGCTTCAGGCAACCCGCATTCATCGGTATCGGCGCATTGACCATAACTCGGAACGCATAGAGCACTGCAGCGCGTGTCACCGGTTCGGGGGCGTTGAAGTTGTTGGGTTGCACGGGGCTGGTGCCGGTGAAATCGACGCGCGCGGAGCAGTTTGATTTATTGGTCGTGATTGCAACGCATATCTGCGCACCCTGGTCTGTCGTAATTGAAAACTGACCGTCTTCCAGCCGCGCGATGAGACGGCGCACACTTTCTTCCGCGTTGTCCTGGACGTGGCGCATGTAGGCTTCAACGACATCGAGCCCAAAGTGGCTAACCATCTTTTTCAGCTCGGCGACGCCCTTTGCATTGGCTGCAACCTGAGCCTTGAGATCAGCGATATTCTTGTCGGGACGCCGCGCGGGGAAGGCCGCGCCTTCCAGCAACGCGCGCGTCTCGTGTTCGAGAAAGCGGCCAGCCTCGACCAGCAGGACGTTGTCGATGTAGACGCCTTCTTCTTCGATGCGGGTTGCTTTTGGCGTCATCGAACCCGGTGTGAGGCCACCGATGTCCTCGTGATGACCGCGCGAGGCAACATAGAATAAAACGTTCTCGCCGTTGTCGTTGAATAAAGGAGTTACGACGGTAATATCCGGTAGGTGCGTACCGCCATTGTAGGGCGCATTGAGCATAAAGACATCGCCCGGCTTCATTGTCCCGGCACGCTCCCGAACGATGGCTTCCACCGAACGATCCATGGAACCCAGATGCACAGGCATGTGCGGGGCGTTGGCAACAAGTGCACCAGTTGCATCGAAGACCGCGCATGAAAAATCAAGGCGTTCCTTGATATTCACGGATTGCGCTGTGTTGCGAAGCGCTTCGCCCATCTGCTCTGCAATCGACATGTAGAGGTTGTTGAAGACCTCCAGCAGGATGGGGTCGGCTTCGCGTCCAAGCGCTTCACGCTTTCGCTTTTCGCGCCGTGTCATAACGAGGTTGTTTGCCTCAGTCACCGCCAGCGACCAGCCAGGTTCGACAACGATCGTCTGGTTGGGTTCGATGACAAGCGCCGGCCCGCTAATCGGAGCAACGCCCGGCGCGAGACTTTCTGCGCGAACAAATATTTCGGCATCGTGCCATTTGCCTTGCGCAAATATCCGCGTTGTGCTGGCCGGGCGGGGCGCCAGCATATCATTGTCGCGCCCCTCGGTCACAACAGCAGCGCGGGGACCATCCGGCTCGCTGACGGCCGTCATCCCGCCCAGTACTTCGACCTCAAGCACCCCCGCAATGAGCGCCTTTTCAGGAGAAATGAAGCCGAATTGCCTTGAGTGCATATCCTCGAACGCTTCGCGCATACGCTCAGGCGAAGATAGCGGCACGGCGATCCCTGTATCGACGCCGGCATATCGCAGATGCACGCGCGAAGTAACCTGCACGTTTTCAGGCCGAACGCCTTCATTGACAACGCTCTGGGTAACCTCGCGCGCCATGACCGCCTTCAGATTTGCAATCGTTCGCAAGGTACTGTCGCCAAATTCCGCTTCAACCGATTGCTCGCGGCTGGCGCGGACGGGCGCCAGGCCCATACCATAGGCAGACAACAGCCCCGAAAGCGGATGAATTAATACCGTCTCCATGCCAAGAGCGTCGGCGATGAGACACGCATGCTGGCCCCCCGCGGCGCCAAAACAGTTCAACGCATATGTGGTGACGTCATAACCGCGCGCGACTGAGATCCGTTTGATCGCATTGGCCATGTTCTCCACCGCGACACGGATAACGCCTTCAGCAACGTCTGCCGCGGATTTCTCACCCCCCATGCTCAGGGCAAGGTCCTCAAAAGCAGTCACGACCTTTGCCCGGTCGAGCGGCTGGTCCTGCGCGGGACCGAACACACGGGGAAAATACTCCGGGGCAAGCTTGCCAAGCATTAAATTTGCGTCGGTGACCGTCAGTGGCCCACCGCGGCGGTAAGACATGGGCCCGGGGTTCGACCCGGCACTTTCCGGACCGACCTGCAGTCGCGTGCCATCAAAATTGACCACCGACCCGCCACCCGCTGCGACCGTGTTGATACGCAGCATCGGCACGCGCAAACGAACACCGGCAACTTCGGTTTCAAACGTCCGTTCATAATCACCGGCAAAGTGCGACACGTCGGTGGAGGTGCCACCCATGTCAAAGCCGATGACATGTTCGAACCCGGCGGCTTTCGCGGTCTCCGCCATGGCGACAATGCCGCCTGCCGGTCCAGACAGGATGGCATCGCGCCCCTCGAATACGTCGGCGGATTTTAGCCCGCCCGATGACGCCATGAACATCAATTTGGGCGCAGCCATGTCTGCGCTGGCCGGCTGCAGCTCTCTGCTCACCCGGTCAACGTAGCGCTTCAGGATCGGCGTCAGGTAGGCGTCTGCAACCGTCGTGTCGCCGCGGCCAACGATTTTGATCAGCGCCGAAACCTCATGACTGACCGACACCTGTGTAAAGCCAGCATGCTTCGCGATGTCGGCGGCCTGTTTTTCATGCGCGGGATGCGCATAAGAATGCATCAGCACAATGGCTACGGCACTGAATCCGTCTTTGCGAACGCGCTCAAGGTCGCGTTGCAGTGCTTCGACATTCAACGCGCGCTCGACAGTTCCGTCCGCGCGTACCCTTTCATCGGCAGCGATAACGGCGCCATACAACATTGAAGGCTTTAGAACCTTGCGAGCAAAGATGTCGGCGCGTGCCTGATAACCAATTTCAAGCTGATCTTCGAGACCTTTGGTAATGACCAGCGCGGTCTTTTCGCCTTTGCGCTCTAGCAGCGCATTGGTCGCCACCGTCGTGCCCATCTTGATCGACGCAATCCGTTCCGCAGGAATCGCGACATTGGAGGCAATGCCTAGGACGCGCCGGATGCCTTCCAACGCGGCATCCTGATAGGCTTCGGGGTTTTCAGAGAGGATTTTACGGGCAAACAGGCGACCATCCGGCGCGCGGCCGATGACGTCTGTGAAGGTGCCGCCGCGGTCGATCCAGAACTGCCACAGCCCGTCAGCTTCCGTCTTGCTCATTGAGCGTCTACTTGCCTGCTTTCGATCGTCATAAAATAGGGGTGGAGCATCGTGCATGAAGGCACGCGGCATCTGGCTTGGAACGAAGGCAACTGCCAAGCAGAACCTGGGCTACCTCTTGCAGCACCGTGCGTCAATGTTGGAAATTCTCGCACATTGGTCCCATGAGAACACAATGAAATCAGATAGGGACCCTGGAGGGGGCGAGACAGAGAAATGGACTAAAAAATGAGCAGGCAACGTTCAGCACGCATGTCGTTTGCGCAATTCGTTGCCTGTTCAACAAAAGCATTTGTCAAAAATTGTTTTTGATCTTACGCGCCGCCGTCTACTCTGGTTCTAGTCTGTGGCCTGCGTGTGGTGGCTCTGCGGGAAAAGACGGTCTGAAACCCCGGCTCTCACCCCACTCGCCCAGACGGCGAACAGTGCAGCGGCACAAATTGCAAAAATCAAACTCCTCATACCTGCCTCCTCCAACTAATTTAATTAAGGCCTCATACCGCCTCGCGGCTCATGCACTGCAAAGCGTTAACAAACCTCAAACTCGACGCTCTCTGCGGCGTCTTGGAAACGTCACCGCCATTCCTTCGTGACAAATTTATCGACCGGTGACGATCGTGCCATAATCCCATCGGTACGCGGCATTCATACCAGATGAAGCGGGCCAACCGAGATGCGGAACAAGTGACAGTGTGCTCAATGAGATCAGAACGGTCAAATCAATGATGATGAAATATGATTCACTTCCTATTGCGTTGTGGATGAGGCTACCTCTTTCATTGCCGTGCGAGTCTCATCCCGCATTGCAGCATTGAGGATCGCATGCGTGTGAGAGGGACGTATTCGAGATGCTATGGGCGAAACTGAAATCGATATTTTCTGTGCGGCGCAATAACCCTCGCGGCAGTGCACTGCGCCGTTTGGCAGCCGCGTTCGGGCTTGATGGCAAGCGCTGCACAACGCCGTCGCATCAAAGAACAGCATTTACAATGGCGCTCGTGGCGCTTGCCGCGAAGATGGCAAAGGCAGACGGTGTGGCGGTCGCAGCCGAATTGGATGCGTTCGAACGCTGGTTTCATGTTCCCGACGATCAACGCGACGCCGTCCGTCGGGTGTTCGACCTGGCAAAGCGGGATGTGGCCGGGTATGAGCAATATGCCCAACAGATCGCCGATCTGTTGGCTCAGGAACCCGAACTGAAGCACGACGTCTTCGAATGTTTGTTTCACGTCGCCTCTGCTGACGGCGTGCTGCACCGTGACGAGGAAACGTTTCTCCTGACGGTGGCCGGTATTTTCGGGTACGACCAGCATCACTACCGCCAGATCAGGCGTATGTTTGTTGTCGATCCTGACGATCCCTACAAGGTGCTTGGCGTGCCCCACGACATATCCGACAAGGCTCTCAAGGTCGTTTACCGCAAGCTCGCCATGGAAAATCACTCCGACCGCCTGGCGGCCCATGGCGTGCCTCGCGAGTTTCAATCGATGGCGGATAGAAAGTTGGCGGCAATCAATGCAGCCTATGACGCGGTCTTGAAAGAACGCGCCGAGCACCGTCTACAGACGGCCATGGGTTCGCCCGATGAGCCCGATACCGGAATGACGTCCGGGAGCGGCGCATGAGCCGATGTGTTCCGTTGATTGTGTCAGACAGCCCCCACGTCGACGATCTCCATCCGGCAGTGAATGTCGAGCCGCGCCGTCCTGGTTTCCGGCCCGACCTGCTGCTCTTGCACTACACAGGCATGACATCGGTCGAAAAGGCAATCGATTGGTTGGCGCGCGAAGAGAGCAGGGTTTCGTGTCATTACGTCGTCGCGATGGACGGCAGGATCACCCAGATGGTTGCAGAAGACATGCGCGCCTGGCACGCCGGCCTGTCATTTTGGGACGGTGCAACGGACATCAATTCCTGCTCCATCGGGATAGAGATCCACAACCCTGGTCACCTGGATGGCTACCCCGACTTTCCCGAGGCGCAGATGGATGCGATCGTGCGCCTATCCACTGACATCGTGAAACGGCACAGGATTGCAAAGGGGCGTGTGCTTGCGCATTCAGATGTGGCGCCGCAGCGTAAGATTGATCCCGGAGAAAAGTTTGATTGGCAGCGATTGGCCGATGCCGGTGCAGGACGTTGGATTACCCCTGAACCCATTCGTGAAGGCGATTGGGTCTTCAGCACGGACGCATGCTGCGATGAGGTCGGCCAGGCACAATCGTTGTTGAGACGGTATGGGTATGGTGTTGAACAAACCGGCATCCTGGATGATCAGACTGCATTCGTCCTGCGTGCTTTCCAGTTGCACTGGAGGCCGTTGCGCGTTGATGGCCGGTTGGATGCTTCAACCCTGCAAACCCTGAAGCGATTGGTGGAAGTAGCCGAGGCTGACAGCGCCGTTGGTTGAACGCAAAGGCGTGGGACAACGCTGTCAGGGTTGGTTGCGTCCCGCACTTGGCCGTGTCTGTGGGTTATTTTTCATAGCCATTACAACTATTGAGCACACCTTGTTTCCGCGCTTCACGGTACCTGCAAACTGCCGATATGGGACTGTCATATTTGCCCGTTAATAGGACCTGCCAGAAGCCATTTGAGGAGCATTCCCGGTGAGTAAATTCAAACCCCTCCTCTCCGCCGATGAGTGGGATGAGCTGAACTTCCCCCGTGACAAAATCAACCAATTCGACCTCGTCGTGGAACGCGCGATCTCGCGGCGCGGTTTCCTTGGCGGCGTTCTGGTCTTCGGTTCAGGGGCGGCGGCCATGGGCACGGGCCTCGTGAGCTCAACGTCGATTGCGGCACAGCAGGCCGCGTCGCGATTTGAGTTTGCTCCTGTGGCGCCCGCAACCGATGGCACGGTCCACGTTCCAGAAGGGTATCATTGGAAGGTCCTGGCCGGTTGGGGCGATGCCTTGTTTTCCAGCGCAGATGGATACGATATTGCCAATGGCGGCCTGCTGGAAAATTCTGAAAAGATTTTTGGCGAGAACACTGATGGCATGGAGACATTCATCTTCCAAAGCCACCAATTGATCGCCATCAACCACGAATACGCAAATCGCGAAACAAACCTGCCTGCAGAACAAAAAGGCGTTCCAGCCAACGCTGACGACGTTCTCAAGCTTCAGAACCTGCAAGGGGTCTCGGTTTTTGAAATCGCCGAAAGCGGGGACGGTTGGTCGATCGTCAAGGACAGCATGTTCAACCGCCGCATTACGCACAACACGCCGATGCGGATGGTTGGTCCTGCGGCCGGTCATGAATTGCTTAAGACCCCGGCCGACCCCAACGGCACGATGGCTTTGGGTACGATCAACAATTGCGGTTCGGGCAAGACGCCATGGGGCACGTACCTGACGTGCGAGGAGAATTTCAACGGCTATTTCGGGTCAACCGTAAAGCCTCAAGCCGTCCCAAGCGCTCTTGTTGCCAAGGGTTATGACCGCTACGGAATCGATGCAGATGGATGGGAGTATGAGTATCATAAGTGGGACGCCCGCTTTGATACGTCCAAAAGCCCAAATGAACCCCACCGCTTTGGCTGGGTTGTTGAGATTGATCCCACCGATCCTGAGAGCACGCCGGTAAAACACACCGCTCTTGGTCGTTTCAAACATGAAAACGCCGAGGTCGTACTGGCACCTGATGGGCGCGTTGTGGTCTACATGGGGGATGATGAACGCGGTGAGTACCTCTACAAGTTCGTGTCCAGTGGCAGGTACAGGCCGGGCGGCGCAACCTCTGAGCTCCTCCATGACGGTACGCTCTACGCCGCCAGGTTCAATGACGACCAAACCGGCGAATGGCTGGCACTGACGCCGCAAACAACATCGATGGATGCTGAAGAAATATTGATTTTTACGCGCATGGCAGCCTCTGCGGTAGGCGCCACAACTATGGACCGGCCCGAATGGATCGCAACGAATCCCAACGCCATCGAGGCCTATTGCTGCTTGACCAACAACAAGAACCGTGGCGTCAAGCCAAATGCTGGTGGTGATGAAACACCGGTAAACGGCCCGAACCCGCGTCAGACCAACCATTACGGCCAGATCGTGCGCTGGCGACCGCACCACGCCGACCACGCCGCAACGACGTTTGACTGGGATCTTTATGTGATGGCGGGCAATCCAGATGTTTATCACAACGCCTATGGCGGGTCGAAGAACATCAACTCAGGCAACATGTTCAATTCACCCGACGGCATGGCGTTTGACATGCAGGGCATCGTCTGGATTCAAACCGACGGCAAAGACACCAATAAGGGCGACTATGCCGGCATGGGCAACAACCAAATGCTTGCTGGTGATCCGGTGACGGGCGAGATCGCGCGATTTTTGACCGGCCCCAAGGGGTGCGAAGTAACCGGGCTATGTTGGTCTGTTGATCGCCGCACGATGTTCGTGGGCATTCAACATCCAGGTGGCGACTGGCCGGATGGCAATGGCAAGCTGCCGCGTTCGTCAGTCATTGCGATCAAGCGCGACGACAATGGCCTGATTGGTTGACGTTAACAGCACGAAGGCCCGAAAGCGTTTAACGCAAAGCGCCTTCGGGTCTTCTTGGCCAACCTTGGCCCCAGTGAAAATGTTCGCATTCCGCCTCGTGCATAGCGCCACTACGCACAAGGCGGTCTGCTTGACCTCGGCGCAAGTGCGCCTCGGCAGAATGGTTCCATTTCGGCTGAACGTGCTCTAGCTGCCGATCCGCAGGTTTTGCGCCTTGATCTTGTCGGCGATGGCTTGGAACACGCTCGCCACATTGGTCGCAGAGGCGATAAAGAAGCTGTCAGGGCTCGCACAGCTCTTCAACAACCCGAAGTCGGACGCTTCCATTTCATAGGCAACCGTCATCACCTTCACACCCTTGGATTTCAGGTCGCTGCACAACTGCTGTGTATTGTCTTCAATCACTTCGCGCACGCGGCCAACCTGGTCGCCAAAGATGATGGCAGAAGCCGCCTGACCGTCTGAAAGCATGATCACGTACTTTGGATATTCCTTGTCATTGTTCCAAGGCCGGCTCTCTGTGTTGAGGATAGACGCCCATTCCGGTGAGAGCGTTCGTTTGGCCCACAAAAGCCCCAGGTCATGCGAAGTGCCCCAGCCGATTTTAAGATCATCGACAGCAGCATCGAACGCACTCTTTTCTCCGATGTCCACGAGCATGCGGCTTCCACCTGTTGGGCAATGCGGAAAACCGTTATAGGCGGTGTATTGAAGCGGCTTCCTCGATCGATCTGGCGGAACCCCGTCTTCACTGATTTCCGATTGCTTCAACTGCAGACACCCGCCCCATTCCCGTGCCAGGTAGTTCACGCCGGAAAGAACCCATTTTTTGGATTGATACGTGTATACCTTTTCATTGTAGGTCGGCGTTCCATACGACGGAAGGTTCAACGTCACGACGTTCTTTTTCTTCCCCTCCTCGGCTTCTACCTCAAGGTAGTATTGCACACGCCACGTTTTCCAGGCCTCCCAGGGTTGGTATTCCCAATTGCCTGCAAGTCGGTCTACGCCGGGAACCAGCGAAATGTTCACGGAATCCGCGTAAGGCACCATGTGGACGCGAAGCTTGTTCGCAAAGATCGGATCAACCTGGTAGATCGAGCTTGAGAACGCCTTCAAAGCCACCTGCAGCGCCGCAAGCCGCGTGCCACGCATCGTCCAAGAAATGTCGGGTACAAGCGCAACGCTGACCGAGGGAATATAAGCGCGCGCGGTCGACGTTATATTGAGATCGACGTGATCGAATCCAAATATCGGCAGAATGTAGTTTTGGAATCTCGCCGTTCCTGTCGCTGTAAGTCTTATCTCCGTATTTGACACAATCGCGTCTTGGAACTTCCAGGTCCAATCGAGGTTGCTTCCGTCGTTTGCTTTTGCCAGACCCTCTGCGAACTCGGTGACTGTTGGTTTGTTCTGCGTGTTGACGTATTGGCGCACATAGCCAAGCGTTGCAGCATCAAGCGCAATCTGGCCTCTCTCCCGTTCGCTGACCACTCTGGTATAATCGAGCGCCATGCCCACAGCGAGCAGCAATACCGCCGTAAGCAGCCCGAACATGACCAAGGTCGTTCCCGATCGATCTGAACGAAAACGGCGGATGTGGCTCGCTATTTTTTTTGTATTTCGTTTTCCTGAGGTCCTCACGACACTCGACTCCAAAACTGCACGACCAAAACCACTGGGGCGGCTGCAACTCTGCTTCCGCTGTGTGCACTTTTGAACTTCAGCCGTTTTCTTTTTTTTGTGTTTTTCCCTAAAATTTTAATCGAATAAAAAAATGCCAAGAAAACTTAGTTATTTAATTCTTGCGTTTGAAGGGGCAGCGCATCACTGCATTGAAGTGTATGATATTTTTCAGAAAAAGTTCGTTGTCGGGATATTTTTGAGAAAAAATGTTAGACAAAATCATGGCTAATTATTCGTATTTCCAGGTCGAATGCCGTGCCGCCCGCGGTCCACTCCCGCTTAAAGCGCCGTGCGGCATATCGGAACCAATTCTGTATCTATCTCTCTAGTTGCAGGTTTCAACGAGCAATCAGGTTCTTGCTCTTGACGTCATTGCCATGCTCCGCCTTATTGCGCACACCAGTCGGCCGGGCGGCCGCTGGCGGCGGAGCGCGCAAGTGTGCCGCTGCTGGAGGAAAGTCCGGGCTCCAAGGAAACACGGTGGCGGCTAACGGCCGCCGGGGGTGACCCCAGGGAAAGTGCCACAGAAAGCAAACCGCCTAAGATCGCGCGTAAGCGCGACGGGTAAGGGTGAAAGGGTGCGGTAAGAGCGCACCGCGCGCCTGGTGACAGGCGTGGCAGGGTAAACCCCACCGGGAGCAAGACCAAATAGGGGTGGCCGGGCGTGTGTGGTTAACTGCATGACGCCAAGCCCGTTTCCTGGCCAGTCACCCGGGTTGGTTGCAAGAGGCGGCGTGCGAGCGTCGTCCCAGATGAATGGTCGCCCTGGAGGCAACTCCAGACAGAACCCGGCTTACAGGCCGACTGGTTATTGTCGCGGTTCAAACGAGCGACACTCAGTTGACATATTACATCCTTAGCGATGTCTCTTTGCTGCTTTTGCAACGGATAGGGTCAACATGCACGCCAGAATTTCTGCTTTCGCGAACGCGAACAAGTTCGATGAGAACGTCTGTATTTTGCCTCGCTCGTTGAAGCAATCTTTGGTGTTTTTCCTGACCATACTTGCAATGGCATTGGTCACGCCCGCGTCTGAAGCGCGCGAATCCGTTTCGGTCGCCAAGCTGGCTGAAATTTCCGGAATGATCGATGCGCTGGACGAGATGGCTGATGCTATTGCCGGCCAGGCCGAGCAGATTACGCAGGAAGGCGATGCCACTGGAGAGCCCGCCGAATTCCTCGCGGCATGGAAAAAAGCGGCGAATAAAGGTTTCTCTGCTGACACAATGAAAGCCGAGTTTCTTAAACGGCTGGAGGGCAAACTCGCACCCGATGAAACGAACGCTGTTACCGAGTTTTATGTGTCGGATCTCGGCAAAAAGCTCGTTGCAGCCGAAACGGCATCGGCAAGCGATGCCGGACAACAGGAGATGGCATCCCTTGCTCCTTCTCTCATGGAAGGACTTGCCAAGGAGCCCGCACGAAAAGCAGTGCTGGATAAAATCGCGGCCGTAACCAACCTTAACGAATTGATGACGTCGATGACACTCAACGTTTCACGAGCCGTGTTGATAGGAATGGCAACCGCTGACACGTCTAGTCGGCGCATGACACTGGAAGATATATCTCAGGTGATGGCTCAGCAAAAGCCGACCATTGCGAAACAAAGTGAGGCGATGGCCATGTTGAGCCTGGCGCATGCCTATAAGGATATGTCGGTTGACGATCTTGAGAAATACGGGAACTTCCTTGCCACGCCGGCCGGCGGCAAGTTCATCAAAGTAACAACCGGAGCTATCGATGCCGTTATGAGTGGCGCAAGTTTGACGTTCGGTAAGCTACTGGCTGCCGAACTTGGTCGAACGCCGATCTGATTGCGGATCCGTAAACAGTTTCGCGGCAATAGCGTCAGGCGCAGCGCTGAGATGATCGCGCTCTAGCTTTTTGTTTGGTCGCATTTTCTTCGACGAACCGGCGTCCACTTCGTCGGAAATTGCTCTAATCCAACCGACGATCAAGCGTCATTTGCAAACGTGGCCGTTACCGGTGCGGCCGCGGCGGGCAAGGTCCAGATGGAAATGGTCGCGATGCGCGCTGTCGTAGTGCGGGCCGAGCACGGTGGTGAAGGTATCGCATGCGCCACGATGCACAGCGCGCAGAAAACCACGCGCACGCGCGTCTCCATTCCAGTCGTTCTTGACCGAGACGCGACGCCCATCAGCCAGTTGAAATTCTGAGATGTCGATCGCGTTGGCGTGCCCATGCTCCGACAGCTTGGCGCCATACCGGTGGTTGATTGGGCGGCAGCCGTATGAGGCCGCAACCTTGAGACCGCTGATCGGTTGTCCAAAGTGGTAACGGGCTGCCGGCTCGACCACGAAGCGGACCCAGTGGTCAACGGCAGGTATCATCGGACAGCGCAGGGTTGCTGATGGCTGCAACGCAACCCGTCCATCGGCTGTTCCAGAAACGCTGAAGGGGTGTTCGGCGCCACATACGCTGGGGCCACCAAGCGCCGAGCGCGATGCCACGAAACGGTTTGGCCTGACAAGTCCAGAGGCGAGGCATTGCCGCTCCTCCACCGCGCGCCATGGCTCATACTTGGCAACAAAAGCAGGGCCGCCACCGCCAATTCCGCACCCCGAGAGGGGCGCCAAGGCAGCCGAGCCAGCCAAAATCAGAGCTAAGGAACGCAACGCAGACATGCCGGGATTTTGCAACGGGTAACCTTAATAAATCGCTAAGCAATCGCTTGTAACGCCCCGTTTCCCACCGTCTGGCGCCCCCGCGCCAAATCGCTCGCTTCCCCATTAAGACACTGCTTTCAGACCGAAAATTGGCCACCAGCAGGCCAAAAGCAGGCGGTTTACAGGGCCCCGTGGGGCAATACCGCACCAATTCCAAACTGATCGGCCCCATGTTTTGCAGCTTGAGCGAACCCATGTGGTGGCTGTGGAAAACCTTAAGAAACCATTGACTCCCATAAAATCCCATGCAATCCCATTAATGCCCGTCCGCACCGGGCCGTTTAAGGGGCCACGACTGGCGCCAACCCTGTAGAGGGCCAGGGTTAGAGCGACGGTCGTGGCCCCACCCCCATTTATCCGCCACGTGCCCCGCAAGGGCAGGTTGATCCGGGCGGGTGGAATCGAATTCGGCAGGCGTTCAGCGCCCGCCATGTTGGTTGTTCGTGCAGCGTCGAGGTTTGAGGCTTTCAAGACAGGGGATGGACCGCTTTGTCTCGACATACACAAACAAGATCGACGCCAAGGGGCGGGTATCAATTCCCGCGGCCTTCCGCGCCGTACTCGAGCGCGACGGCTACAAGTCAGGCGGGGCAATCGGAATCTACTGCTACCCCTCGCTCGACGCTCCGGCACTCGATGCTGGTGGCGAGAGACTGGCGCAGAAGATCGACGGGCTTCTCGCAGGCCTGCCGGACTATTCGGATGAGCGGGACGAGCTGTCTGTCGCGCTCTATGGCGACGTCCAGGTCCTCTCGATCGATGGGGACGGACGCATCGTCCTTCCTGAGGGCCTGCGCACCCATGCTGGGCTCAAGGGTGCAGTCACTTTTGTCGGTCTTGGCGACAAATTTCAGATCTGGGAACCCGGACAGTTCGACCAACGCCGCAAGCGCGCGCGTGAGAAAGTCCAGGGTCACAGAAAACTCTTCGGCAGCGGGGGCTCCGAGGGCGGGGGTGCACGGGAATGACGCCACGGCGCGATCCAACTGCGGGGCAGGGCAATCGCGACGTGCGGTCGAGGCACATTCCCGTGCTGCTTCCCCAGGTGCTGGCTGCGCTTGAGCCAAAAGCAGGGCAGCACATCTTGGACGGCACCTTCGGTGCGGGTGGCTATACCCGCGCCATTCTGGACAGTGCTGATTGTAACGTTCTTGCGCTCGATCGGGATCCGAGCGCGATTGAAAGCGGCCAGCAACTCGTTGAGGAGTACGGCCCGCGCCTTCAACTTGTTCAATCAACTTTCAGCCGGCTCGACGAGGTGGCACAAGCCGGAAATTTCACGCCGGTGAATGCTGTCGTGCTCGACATTGGCGTTTCGTCGATGCAACTCGATGAGGCAGCGCGCGGGTTCTCGTTTCAGACAGATGGTCCGCTGGATATGCGAATGAGCCGTGAGGGGTTGTCTGCTGCTGACATCGTCAACACCTTTGATGAAGAACGCATCGCAGACATTTTGTATCAGTTCGGCGAAGAACGCCGCTCGCGTGCTGTTGCCCGCGCCATCACGAGGCGCCGTGTGGAGGTGCCGTTCCAAACGACACGCGATCTCGCTGTTGTTGTTGAAAAGGCGTTGGGCGGGCATCGACACGACCAGAAAATTCATCCCGCAACGCGCACATTTCAGGCGCTCAGAATATTCGTCAATGACGAACTGGGCCAATTGAAATTGGGCTTGCTGGCGGCCGAACGCTGCCTCGCTCCGGGGGGGCGGCTGGTCGTCGTCACCTTCCATTCGCTTGAGGACCGTATCGTCAAGCGGTTCTTGACGGAGCGCGCAGGTGCCGCCCCGCGCAGCTCGCGCCATCTCCCAGAAAATTCCGAACAACTTTACAAACCGAGTTTCCAAATTGTTAACCGACGGCCGTTAACGTCTGAGAAAGGTGAATTGAACGTCAACCCGCGCGCACGATCGGCACGGCTTCGGTCTGCGGTTCGTACAAACGCGCACCCCTGGCCCGATTTGGGGCACTGAATGGTTGATAGTCATTAACTAGTGTTGGTCGCCCGCAGGGCCGAACTGTCCTGTGTGCTGGAGTATTGGTGTCGCGATGCGTCTTCTCGTGCTTTCATCGGTTTTTTTCGCGCTTGCCAGCGCAGTCCTTCTTTACGCGCTCAACAACGACACCCGCAGCCTGGAAAAACGCGCCCAGGCGCAGCAACGAGATGTCTCAACGCTTCGTAGCGATGTGGCCGTTCTGAAGGCGGAAAGAGCGCATCTGGCCCGGCCTGATCGGATCGAGCCGCTGGCCCGCGCTTTGGGCCTCGTGCCTGTTCGTCCATCGCAATATGCCGACGCAAAATCCGCCGCCATCACGGGCCAATAGATCGAACGGCCCGACGGGGGAGATATTCACATGCGGCGTTCCGTTTTCATTACGCGATGTTCGATCCTTCGCCGTAGGCGGATTGAGGAGTTGCCCACCCGCCAGGATACATCTGCGCGCAAGCCGATAAGGTCAGTCGCGGTCATGGCTGGGGTGGCGCTGGCTTTTGCAAGTGTCGGCGTCCAGCTTGTGCGTTTGGCGGCCAAACATGCTGATGCACCAAGCGTGGCCATCAACGCGCCAATGGCCACGGGGACATCCCGTCCCGACATCGTCGACCGCAAAGGTCGGCTTCTGGCCAACGATGTCGAGATGCCCTCGCTCTATGTTGATCCCCAGGCCGTCGTGGATCGCGATGAGCTGGTTGAGAAACTCCGCAAGGTCTTGCCTGCGCTGAACGAGCAGGAATTGCGACAAGCCTTGGGCGACAAAAACCGGCGTTTCGCCTGGATCGAGCGCGGTCTTGCGCCCCAAGTCGCCCAACAGGTTCACAATCTTGGGCTGCCAGGCCTTGGTTTCAGGCAAGAGCTCAAGCGCGCCTACCCGGCAGGGCAATTGGCGGGACATCTGCTTGGCGGCGTCAACGTCGACAACCGCGCAATTGGCGGTATCGAGCAATACCTCGATGCCCGTGGCCTCGTTGATCCCGTTCTGCAGGCGCAAGCAACAACAAGACCCGCCGTGCTGCTTTCGATAGACATGAGCGCGCAGCATGCACTTGAAGCCGAACTGGCAAACGCTGTCACCACCTACGGCGCCAAAGGCGCTGCTGGGCTGGTCATGGATGTCAATACAGGTGAGTTGATCGCGTCGGCGTCATTACCACGTGTCGATCCAGCGCACCCGTCTGCAAATCCGCGTCCTGAAGAGGTTGACCGCATTACAGCGGGAACCTACGAGTTGGGTTCGATCTTCAAGATGATGACCGTCGCCATGGCCCTGGATCGGCGTCAGGTCACGCCCCAGACCATGATTGACGTGTCCGAACCTATCAAAATCGGCCGCTTCACAATCAAGGATCATCACGCCGCCTCGGGCTCGATGTCGGTTCGCGACGTTTTCCTGAAATCTTCCAACGTTGGGGCTGGTCGCCTGGCGCTGGGTGCAGGTGCCGATGCGCAAACTTCATTCCTCACCAAACTGGGCCTGACCGAGCAACTCTCCACGGATGCAGGGACGGTGGCTTTTCCAGTGCTTCCAAAGATCTGGGGTGAGGCCGAAACCGCCACGATTTCTTTCGGTCACGGCATGGCGGTCGCACCATTGCAGTTTGCCGCGGCCGCGGCTGCCTTGGTCAATGGCGGATCATACGTTATCCCGACATTCCTGAAGCGCTCTGCCGGGCAAAAGGTTGAGAGCCGCAGGGTCATATCTGAACAAACGAGCGCTGCTTTGCGCAAAATGATGCAGGCGAACGTTGTCGAGCAGGGTGGAACCGGGCACCGTGCGGCTGTCGCAGGCGTGGATGTTGGCGGCAAGACCGGAACCGCCGAGATCGCCATTAATGGCCGCTATGATCCAAATGCAGTGATCGCGTCATTCGTCGCCGCGTTCCCAATCGAAAAGCCGCGCTACCTGAGCCTCGTTCTCATATATGAACCCGCCCGAACAGCAGCATCGGCAGGCCAGATAACGGCAAGCCGCACCGCCGCTCCCCTCACAGCCCGCCTGATCGAAAGGATCGCACCCTTGCTCGGCGTTGCAACAAACCGAGTTGCCAATAATGGATGAGGTTGCGCGTGTTGCACAAGCGCAATCTGTGGCGTCGGAAAGCCCAGCGTTCAGGCCCGGAGAACTATGCTGCGGGATTATGCCTCTTTGACCAACCCTTCACACTGTTTCAAACGAACCTGAAACCATTTAGAGTTTCGGCCTATTGTTTTTGGGTCGCGAAGCGTAGGGGCTAAATGGACCAAATCTGGCCGGGTGCGCCCGCGCAGGGTATCTCTGCCCATCCTGCGGATTTCCCCGCAGGCAAGACAGTTGTAACCGTTTTCTTCAGCCTGCCGGGCATTGCCAACCATGCTTCTTACCCAACTCCTAGGACCCGAGATAGTTGCGCCTGACAGCATCTCCCGCCTTTTCGTGACCGGGTTGACGGCCGACAGCCGGCAGGTTGCTCCAGGTTTTGTTTTTGCAGCACTGCCCGGCAGCAAAGTTGATGGTGCCCGCTTCATAGGCGAAGCGGCGGCGCGCGGAGCCGTTGCCGTGCTTGCAGGCCACGAAACACGCCGGCCCGATGGCGTTAGCATCCCGGTTTTGACAGCACAGGATCCACGCCGCGCTTTGGCTTTGATGGCCGCGCGGTTCTACCCCAACCAACCAGCAACGATCGTTGCAGTAACTGGCACCAGCGGTAAAACCTCCGTTGCTGATTTTGCCCGCCAGATCTTCGCGGCACAGGGCTTGAAGGCCGCCTCGCTCGGCACCTTGGGCGTGATCAAGCCGCACGGTGCGGACTACGGAACGTTGACCACACCCGATCCGATCATGCTGCATCGCACGCTCCATGAACTGGCCGAGGAGGGTATCACCCATGTGGCACTGGAAGCGTCCTCGCATGGCCTCGACCAGCACCGCCTCGATGGTGTTCGCCTGACGGCTGGGGCGTTCACCAATCTGGGACGTGATCATCTCGATTATCACCCGACCCTTGAAGACTACCTGACGGCAAAGCAGCGCCTGTTCACAAGGTTGATGCGCCCGGGCCAGCGCGCGGTCATAAACACCGACGGCCCCATGTCGGAGCAGGTCGCAGATGCCGCCCGCGCACGCGGCCTCGATGTTTCAACGGTCGGCACTTCCGGCTGGACGGTTCGGTTGCTCGATGTGAAGCGCGAAGGTTTTGCCCAGGTGCTGCGTCTTGGCGTCGATGGGCGCGAGCGCAAGGTGCGGTTGCCGCTCATTGGCGCCTACCAGGTGGAAAACGCGTTGACGGCGACAGCCCTCGCCCTGGCCGTTGGCGTCAGTGCGGATGATGCTCTTAAAGCTCTCGAAAACCTGCACGGCGTGCCCGGACGGCTGGATGCGGTCGGGCAAGTGCGTGGGGCCCTGGTTGTTGTCGACTACGCCCATAAGCCGGAGGCGTTGAGTGCCGTACTCACAAGCGTGCGTCCGTTTGCCAAAGGACGCCTGATTTGCGTTTTTGGATGTGGTGGCGATCGCGACCGTGGCAAGAGGCCGATCATGGGCCGCATCGCCGTTGAAAAGGCCGACCACGTCATTGTCACCGACGACAATCCCCGCTCTGAGGAGCCCGCAGCAATTCGCGCTGAAATCCTTGCCGAAGCACCAGGAGCCCAGGAGATCGGCGACCGCAAGCTGGCAATTGTGACAGCATTGGCGATGGCTGGCGCAGGTGATGTAGTCGTCATCGCTGGCAAGGGTCATGAAACCGGCCAGATCATTGGCGACACCGTCCTGCCTTTTTCGGACCACGACGTGGCCCGGGCAGCTATGACGGGAGACGGCGGATAGTGCCTGAAGCGCTTTGGCAAATCGATGCACTGGTGGCAGCGGCTGGTGGACAGGCTGATGCACGGCCCTCCGACAAATCTGTCTCCGTGTCAGGCATTTCAATCGATACCCGCACACTCGGCACCGGTGACCTTTTCGTTGCCTTGAAGGACCAGCGTGATGGCCATGAATTCGTGTCCGCCGCCTTTGAAAAGGGCGCCGCGGCAGCATTGGTGTCCGTCAAGTATCAGCGACAAGATGGCGACGGACTATTGATCCGCGTTGACGACGTGCTCCTGGCGTTGGAACGATTGGGCGCAGCTAGCCGCGCGCGGCTGTCCGCGGGCGCGCGCGTCATCGCAGTAACCGGGAGCGCTGGCAAGACAACCACCAAGGAAATGCTCCGTGTCGCGCTGGAGGCTGTGGCGCCGGCGCATGTCCACGCTTCCATCAAGTCGTTCAATAACCATTGGGGCGTACCACTCACGTTGGCGCGGATGCCAGCCCAAACGCGCTTTGCCGTGTTTGAAATCGGCATGAATCATCCAGGTGAAATTACGCCCCTGACGAAACTTGTTAAGCCCCATGTGGCCCTTGTGACGACCGTCGAGGCTGCACATCTGGCCGCATTCTCTTCCATTGAGGACATTGCACGCGCGAAGGCTGAAATTTTTCAAGGGCTCAGCGTTGGTGGCTTGGCGGTGCTCAATCGGGACAATGCCTATTATGGCATCCTGCGGGAAGCAGCTCTGGCCATGCCCGGTGTTGAAATCGTTTCGTTTGGTAGTGGGCAAGTGCCGGATGGCGAAGGAGCCGGCTCGGTATCGTTACGCTCAGCGGTACCAGAGCGCGATGCAGGCGGAACCCAAATTTGCGCTCGTTTTGACACACGCGCCACGGCGTCGGACGCTGACGTCGCATTCGCCATTGGCGCTAACGGTCAACACATGGTGCTCAACGCGCTCGGTGTTGCCGCCGTTCTTCGTGCGGTGGGTGTTGATGTGGCTTCAGCGCTTCGGGTTCTTGCTGGTTTGGGCCCGCCAACCGGCAGGGGAACGCGCGAAGCCATCGCAGTCGACGGCGGTACAATTCTCTTGATTGACGAGAGCTATAACGCCAACCCGGCTTCTATGGCCGCGGCGCTGCGCGCCATGTCGGCTTTGCCGCGTTCGCTCTACCCCCGCCGCATCGCTGTGGTCGGGGATATGCTCGAATTGGGTGACGAAGCTGCCAGGCTGCATGCCGGATTGGCCGCGGCCGTAATGTCAGCCAATATCGATCTAGTATTTGCCGCTGGGCCGAATATGCGGCATCTGTACACGCTGCTTTCGCCGGAGCGGCAGGGTGCGTGGGCCGAAACGTCAAGCGGGCTGGAAGCCGCACTCAATGAATCACTCGCGGCCGGGGACGCGGTGATGATCAAAGGATCGAATGGATCGCGCATGGCACCGCTGGTCGATCTGGTCCGTGGGCTTGGTACGCGGGCGGCCTAGCGGCCGGACCGGAAGTCGGGGGAAATAAAAAATGCTCTATGAGCTTGTCAACTTCAGCGATCAGCTCAGCCCGCTAAACGTCTTTAAGTATATCACGTTTCGAACCGGTGGCGCGATCTTCACGGCCCTGCTATTTGTCATGCTTTTTGGGCCTGGCATCATAGACGTTCTAAGGATCAAGCAGGGTCGCGGGCAGCCGATACGCGCTGACGGCCCGCAAAGTCATCTCGCCAAGGTTGGCACGCCGACGATGGGCGGCTTGATGATCCTCGCAGGTGTGCTGGTATCGGTGCTGCTTTGGGCCAACTTGTCCAACATGTATGTATGGACCGTACTGTTCGTCACGCTTGGTTATGGCGCGATCGGTTTTTACGACGATTACCTGAAGTTGAAAAAACGAACGTCGTCAGGCTTTTCCGGCAAGGTGCGCTTGTCGCTTGAAGCAGGCATCGCAGCCCTTGCGACGTATGTCATCATGAAGCTCGGCGTTCCAGGCTTTTCCGACGCATTGACGGTGCCATTCTTCAAGGAAGTCTTGATCGATCTAGGTCCGTTCTTCGTTGTCTTTGGTATGCTGGTGATCGTTGGCGCAGGCAACGCCGTCAACCTGACCGATGGTCTGGACGGGCTTGCAATTGTACCCGTCATGATCGTTGCCTCGACCTTCGGCTTGATTGCCTACCTGTCCGGCCGCGTCGACTTCGCCAAATATCTTCAGATCCACTACGTTGCCGGTGCTGGTGAATTGGCGATCATTTGCGGCGCTCTTATCGGTGCGGGGTTGGGATTCTTGTGGTTCAATGCGCCGCCGGCAATGATTTTCATGGGCGATACCGGCTCGCTGGCGCTGGGCGGCGCACTCGGAGCAATTGCCGTCGCCATCAAGCACGAGATCGTGTTGGCGATCGTTGGCGGTCTTTTCGTGCTGGAGACAATGTCAGTAATAATCCAGGTGTTGTCCTATAAGCTAACCGGAAAACGCGTGTTCAGGATGGCGCCGCTGCACCACCACTACGAGCAAAAAGGCTGGAAGGAATCGACCGTCGTCGTCCGGTTTTGGATCATCTCCGTCATCCTGGCGCTGATCGGCCTGGCGACCCTGAAGCTGAGATAAGACTAGTGTGGCGTCGCGCCTTAGTTGACCGACGTTGCGGCCCACGCGGAGTCAACTAAGGCGCGATAAACGCCACACTAAGCCAATGATTTTGCTAGTGGCCTTCATGTCGCGCCAAAATTGTGTGCGGTTGCGGCTATGTTTCAATTTTGGCGCGACAGGCCACTACGAACCAGTCGAAGCCTGCTCATGATCCAGTCCGGTCAGGGTCGCGCTTGCAACAGCGCTGCGCGCAGAACTGCGATACATTCTTGATATGATTCGCATTACGACATTCGCAGGCAGGCGGGTGGCGGTGTTCGGGCTGGGCAGCTCAGGCATCGCCTCAGCACGCGCGCTTGCAGATGGAGATGCAACCGTTGTGTGTTGGGATGACGGTGCAGCAGGACGCAAGACGGCCCTGGCGGCTGGTTTTGTCCTGGAAGACCTTGAGACGGCGGATTGGTCCAGCATCGCCGCATTGGTATTGGCACCAGGCGTGCCTCTGACACATCCCGAACCGCACTGGGTTGTCCAAAAGGCGCGTGCGGCCGGCTGTGAGATCATCGGCGATATAGAGTTATTCTTCCGACAGCGCGCTCTGGATTGCCCCAATTCACCCGTGGTCTGTATTACCGGCACGAATGGCAAATCGACGACCACCGCTCTCGTCGCCCACATCCTCAAGACGGCAGGCCGTAACGCTCAAATGGGTGGCAACATCGGCAAGGCAATTCTCACGCTTGAGCCACCGTCGATGGACAAAATCCATGTCATCGAAATCTCCTCGTTCCAGATCGACCTGACACCATCCCTGGCGCCGACCATTGGTGCACTACTCAACATCTCGCCAGATCATATCGAGCGACACGGCACGCTGGACAACTATGCCGCACTAAAGGCGCGCGTCGTAACGTCTGCACAAATGGCGGTCGTGGGGGTCGTGGATGGGTTGGCTCTTGAAGAATTAAGCGATCGGATCGCGCATGCCGCTGAGGATAGTGGCAAGCCCGTGTCGATGTTTTCGCGCCGTCGTGCCCAGACCGGCACTGTGACCTATAGCGAGGCGGCAAGGCTGCAGAGGTTCTTGCCGTTTGCAAACAACTATGGAGTTCTGGAAGTTCTGAGCGACATCGGCGGTATTGCGTCCCTGCGTGGCGCACACAATCAGGAAAATGCCGCCGCCGCTTTCAATATTTGTGAATGGTTGGGGTTGCCCCACGACGAAATCGGCGCAGCCATGAAGAGCTACCCGGGTTTGGCTCATCGCATGGAGGAGGTTGCAACCGCAGGCCGGGTTCTTTTCATCAACGACAGCAAGGCGACCAACGCTGAGGCTGCCGAGAAGGCGCTTTTGTCCTTCCCATCGCACATCTATTGGATACTCGGCGGCAAGCCGAAGGCGGGCGGCATAGGTGCGCTGGCGCCGCACTTCCCGCGCATAGCAAAAGCCTATTTGATCGGTGAGGCGAGCGAACAGTTTGCCGCAACGCTTGATGGCAAGGTGGACTTCGAAGTGTGCGGCACGCTGGAAAAGGCGGTCGCCGCTGCTGCACGTGATGCAGGCACTGCGGCTCGTGGTAGTGCCGCAAGCACAACAACCTCCCAAGCCATTGAGCACGTTGTTCTGTTGTCGCCAGCTTGCGCCTCATACGACCAGTTCAAGAACTTCGAGATGCGCGGCGACACCTTCCGCCAGTTGGTTGCTTTGCTGCCTGGCGTTAACATGCGCGAGCGCTCGTTATGAGGGTGTCGCGATGAGGGTATCGCGCGCGGATCGCAGCCGTTTGGCCGAATGGTGGTTTACCGTCGATCACACGCTTCTGGCCGCAATATTGTCGCTTGTGGTGGCGGGTCTTGTCCTTTCGTTGGCCGCTAGTCCGGCAGTGGCCGAAAAGAAGGGCTATGCGACTTACTACTTCGTCGTCCGTCACTTTCTTTTTGCAGCGACAGGTGTCGGCGTAATGCTGGTTGTTTCGTTGCTCGATCGCGTGTCGGTCAGGCGCTTTGCACTTGTATTGTTTGCCGTCTCGATCGTGGCATTGGTGCTGGTTGCCGTCATTGGTGTCGAGGTCAATGGCGCGCGCCGCTGGCTCAGGGTAGCCGGACATTCCTTGCAGCCGTCCGAATTCGTGAAACCCGCTTTCGCCGTGCTCATGGCCTGGTTGTTTGCCCAAGCGCAAACGCGGCCGGACATGCCGGCGCTGGCGATTGCAGTATTTGCCGGAGTAGGTTTGGCCAGCCTTCTCGTCGTGCAGCCCGATGTCGGTCAGACATTGCTGGTGGCTGCTGTCTGGGGCGCGCTCTTCTTCCTCTCCGGCCAGCCCATCGTCGCAGCGGCAGGGCTTGCTGGTGTCGGATTACTGGGGCTGGGTGCTGCCTACAATATTTTCCCCCACGTCGCGCAGCGCATCGATCGCTTTCTCACCCCAGGTGCCAATGAGAACACCCAGGTGGCCAGAGCCATGCAATCCTTCCAGGAGGGTGGCTTCCTTGGCCGCGGACCAGGCGAAGGCACCATCAAGAACGTTCTCCCTGACGCACATACGGATTTCATTTTTGCTGTCGTGGCGGAGGAGTACGGCGTTATCGCGTGCCTCGCACTTTTGGCATTATTCGCGTTTATCGTGCTTAGAGCCCTTGCCGCCGCATCCCGCGAAAGCGACGCTGCTACCCGGCTCGCGATCCAGGCGCTTGCCTTGCTGTTCGGCCTTCAGGCGTTGATCAACATGGCCGTTAACGTCGGCCTGCTGCCTGCCAAGGGCATGACGCTGCCCTTTATTTCGATTGGTGGCTCATCAACGATCGCAATATCTATAACGCTTGGACTGATTTTGGCTTTGACCCGCCGAAGGCCTGATCCGGTGCGCCTTAAAAAGCCGCGATTTGCCCCAAGGGTGGATTTTAGCGAGCAACATTCAACGCGGTGAAATCACGAAATACGGATTAACTCAGTTCAATGCAAATTGCCGTTTATTGACGTATGCAGGAGACTGCCGGCCAAGCGGCCCGGTTCAGTTTGGCAATTTTGGGGGCGGAACAATTGGCTGAAACGATTGGGTCGATCATGCTTGCGGCGGGCGGCACGGGCGGCCACCTATTTCCTGCCTTCGCGCTGGCAGAGGAATTGGGACGCCGGGGTTACGCCATTGACCTGGTAACCGACGAGCGCGGCGACCGTTATGGCACGGGGTTTCCCGCTCGCCAGCTTTATCAAATACCCGCCGCAACACTACAGGGCCGCTCGCCCACAGCGGTCGCAAAAACCGCGGTAACACTCGGGCGCGGCACCCGTCGCGCATATACCCTGTTGGGAAAAGTTCGGCCCGCGGTCGTTGTTGGGTTTGGCGGTTACCCGACATTTCCACCACTTATTGCCGCTGGATTCCGCTCAATCCCTACCATCATTCATGAACAAAACGCGATTCTCGGGCGTGCCAACCACATGCTGGCGAAGCGGGTTACGGCCATTGCGACTTCATTCGAGAACGTCCGAAATCTCGATATTCCCTGGCAGGCGAAAGTGCATTTTACGGGCAACCCGGTACGCGACGTGGTGATTTCGGCATCCGCGATCCCCTATCAGTCACCAACCGCACACGGCCCCTTCAGGCTCGTGGTTTTTGGCGGCAGCCAGGGTGCGCGCTTTTTTTCCGATGCCCTGCCCCCAGCCCTATCGAAACTATCGGCAGCCGATCGCGCCCGTTTGGAAGTTGTTCAACAAGCAAGACAAGAGGATATCGCTCGCGTCGAGCAGGCCTATTGCGAGGCTGGCATAAACGCTGAAGTTGCTACATTTTTCAAAGACTTACCAGAGCGCATGGCGGCTGCGCATCTGGTCGTGGCACGCGCCGGAGCGTCCTCGGTGGCCGAATTAACAGTGCTTGGACGCCCATCACTGCTTGTACCGTTGCCTCATTCGCTTGATAACGATCAGCTTTACAACGCAATAAGGCTCGCGGAAGCGGGCGGCGGCTGGTGCATCGAGCAAAAAGATCTCGACCCTGAGCGGTTGGCGTTGGAGATTACAACGGCAATGTCGTCGCCTGAGCGTCTTGAAAGCGCTGCAATCGCAGCTAAGACCCAAGGGCGGCCTGATGCTGTGAGTCGTCTGGCGGATCTGGTGGGAAGGCTCGCTGGACAGTAATTTGGATATCGAAGCGCGCCGTTGCCGTGAACGGTGCCGAGGGGACGAGGGGAAGCAACCACCATGCGCATGCCTGCTGAATTGGGAACGTTCCATATCATCGGCATAGGCGGCATCGGCATGAGCGCCATAGCCGAGATCCTTCTCGCCAAGGGGTATTCCGTCCAGGGCAGCGACCAGAAGGATAGTGCAAACGTGCGCCGGCTGCGGTCAAAGGGCGTGCGCGTGTTCATCGGTCACGATCCAATCAATCTCGTCGGCGCGCGGCAGGTGGTGATTTCAACCGCTGTCAAACCCGGCAATCCCGAATTGGAGGCAGCACGGCAGAAGCGGCTCGTCATCATCCGCCGTGCCGAAATGCTGGCCGAACTGATGCGTCTTCACGCGACGATCTCGATCACCGGCACGCACGGCAAGACGACCACGTCTTCGCTTGTTGCCCAGATGTTTGAGGCGGCAGGCAAGGATCCCACGGTGATAACCGGCGGCATCATCAATGCGTGGGGCTCTAATGCGCGCCTTGGCGAAGGTCGCTGGATGATCGTCGAGGCCGACGAATCGGACGGAACGTTCACCCGGCTGCCCACAGAGATCGGCGTCGTCACCAATATTGACCCCGAGCACCTTGACTATTTCGGTTCGGTTGCCGCCATGCACCGCGAATATGAAGCATTCATGCGCAACATTCCATTCTATGGATTGCTGGTCGCATGCACTGACCATCCCGTCGTGCGAAAGATGCTCGATGAGCTTGACCTGCGCCATGACGGCCGCAGGCTTCTCACCTATGGAACGCGGGACGACGCGGATTGCAGGCTTGCCAACGTTTCGCAGACCGGGCACGTCACCACATTTGATGCACGGCTGAGCGCACGCGTTGCCGGTTCTGAACGCGCAATTGAGCGGCTCGAATTGCCGATGCCGGGACGCCACAACGCGCTCAACGCACTTGCAGCCGTTGCCGTCGCGATCGAGGCCGGCCTCGATGACGATATGATCCGCAATGGACTTCGCGGCTTCTCGGGCGTCCGCCGGCGTTTTCAGCCGACCGGCACCTGGAACGGCATTTCGTTCTTCGATGACTACGGTCATCACCCAGCAGAAATTTCAGCGGTGCTACAGGCGGCGCGCGCCGGCGCCAAGGGACGGGTCATCGCCGTCGTTGAGCCGCACCGTTACACGCGCGTGCGCGACCTTTTCGACGAATTCTCCAGTTGCTTTAAGGATGCCGATGGCGTCGTGGTGGGGCCGCTGTATACCGCCGGCGAACAGCCGATCGAGGGTATCGACAATCACGCACTCGCCGAAGGCATACGAGCGACCGGTCAGCAAGGCGTGCTCGTCATTGACAGCCCAACCGAACTTATCGGTATCGTGCGCAAGCATGGCCGGCCCGGTGACATGGTGATTTGTCTGGGTGCTGGCACATCAACCGAGTGGGCGCAGGCGCTGCCGGGTTGGCTGGAAGACGATCACGCCCGCATGGCCGGCGAATGATTGCGCATCGCGCGCGGCCGGAGTTAGGCAGTACGGGCAAGGCGCTGGCAGAATTGGGATGACGCATATGACCAGCGAAGGCGCTTTGGCTGAAACGCTGACGGCAGCGCTACCTCAATTGCGCGGCAGGCTGAAATCCCGCAAGGCTCTGGCAGATATCACCTGGTTCCGTGTCGGTGGGCCGGCAGATGTACTGTTCACGCCTGCCGATGAGGCTGATCTCGCCTATTTCCTGAAGACCATTCCGGCGGACCTGCCCGTATTCACCATCGGTCTGGGCTCCAACCTGTTGGTACGCGACGGCGGCGTCAAAGGCGTTGTTATTCGTTTGGGGCGCGGCTTCGGCGGCATCACTGTCGAGCCGGATCATCGCCTGCGCGTGGGTGCCGGTGTGCCCGATGTAAAAGTGGCACGCGCCGCGGCCGAAGCCAGCATAGACGGGTTGGCATTTTATCGCGGTATTCCCGGCTCTATCGGCGGGGCGTTGCGCATGAATGCAGGCGCCCACGGTACCGAAACCAAGGATGTGCTGGTGTCCGCCCGTGCCGTTGACCGGCAAGGCAATATCCACGAATTGACCAATGCCGATATGGGTTACACCTATCGTCATTGCAGTGTGTCCTCCGATTGGATCTTCACAGAGGCGCTTTACCAAGGGCAGCCAGGAGAAACCGCGGAAATTCAAAAGAAAATGGCTGATGTCGCCGAGTACCGTGAGCAGAACCAGCCCATCAAGGAGCGCACCGGCGGATCGACCTTCAAGAACCCACCGGGAAACTCATCGTGGAAGCTGATAGATGCCGCTGGCTGTCGCGGCTACCGGGTTGGCGGTGCCAAAGTCTCCGAAATGCACTGCAATTTTCTCATCAATGACCAGGGCGCTTGCGGCGAGGACATCGAGACACTCGGCGAGACGGTCCGCGCGCGCGTCAAGGCCAACTCAGGCATCACGCTCAACTGGGAAATCATCCGTCTTGGTGAACCGTTACCCGGACATGCGATAGGCGAAGATCTGGCCAAGGTGGAAGCTGAATAAGGGTTTTGCCTAGCGTCGTTGCTTGAGCCGCTTCAGGGGCTGCCACGTATTGACATGTAGCGCATAGCATCGATTAATCGAAAAACCTTGGCGCTGCTCAAATGCAGAGCAAAGGGCGATGTTTCGTCGCCTCGTCTGGATATTCTGGACGCCACAATCAGAATCACGAACTCGCACTTCGTGAACGGCCAAGGCGGGCGGACGGTGGACATCATCGTCCGCCACATCATTTCGGCAAACCAAGTGGCGGGGGCGTGCGATGGGGCTGTTTAGGTGGATATCCAGGCGTCTCGATCCAGGCCACAACCTTGAAGAACTGGCAAGCCGTCTCAAAGTGAAGCCATCAGAACTGCAATCGCTTAAGCCGAGTTATCGCAGTTTCTTTATCAAAAAGCGCGCAGGTGGATTGAGGACGATCGAAGCGCCAGACGATCAGTTGAAGCGCATGCAGCGCCTGATACTCAGGCGCGTACTGTCAGGATTGAAAACACATCGCTGCGCATTCGGATTTGAACGCGGAAGATCGATCGTCGGACACGCGCAACACCATTGTCGACAGGCGGTGGTCATCAGACTCGACATTGTCGGCTTCTTTCCCGCCACTTCCTCCGCTCGCATCTATAACTATTTCAGGTTCATTGGTTGGAACCGCAGGGCCAGCCGGCTTTTGACCAAGCTGACAACGCACAACGGGCATTTGCCGCAAGGCGCGCCGACGAGCCCACGGCTTTCGAACCTCGTCAATTATCGTATGGATGCAAGGCTTGAGGCCATGCTGTGGCGCGTGGCTGGAAGCGATGCACGCTTCACGCGCTATGCCGACGATCTAACATTTTCTCTTGGCTATGAGCACAGTGAAGTGGTGGGCGAAATCATCCGTAAGGCGTCGATGATTGTGCGCGATGAGGGGTATCGACTGCATCGAAAAAAGAAGACCCACACTCTAAGGGCGCATCAGCGGCAGACGGTTGCCGGGCTGGTTGTCAACGAGACGGTCAACTTGCCGCGTGAAACGCGGCGCTGGCTGCGCGCGGTCGAACACAGGGCACTGCATGATCGCGCTGCTACGCTTTCGCCTACGCAACGGGCCGGCTGGCGGAGCCTGTTGAATATGATACACACCCAGCGAAACGTCGGTTCATCCGCCCAAGCGCGATGATCCACGTCGAATGCAGCAGCAACACGTACCTCAGGACCTCGACATATTATGTCCAAGCTCGGCCCCGCTCCAGATCGCACGCGCAGTTCAGTTGCCGTTTTGTTGGGAGGACTATCAGCCGAGCGCGAGGTGTCGCTGAATTCAGGCAATGCGGTGGCCGATGCACTCGAAGGCGAAGGCTATGCCGTAACACGCATTGATGTCGGCCGTGATCTGCCTCAGCGTTTGATGGAGCTGAAGCCGGAGGCCTGTTTCAACGCGCTTCATGGACGCCATGGCGAAGACGGTGAAGTGCAGGGTATTTTAGAATTTCTGCAGATCCCTTACACCCATTCCGGCGTGCTGGCCTCAGCGCTTGCCATGCACAAGGAACGGGCGAAGGCGGTGATGGCCGCAGCCGGTGTTCCTGTTGCCGAGGCGATTCTCGTGCCACGGCATGAGGCCGCCGCGAGCCATGTTATGGCGCCGCCCTATGTAGTGAAGCCGGTGGATGAAGGATCAAGCGTCGGCGTCGTGATTGTCCGTCCAGGCGATAATGCCATGTCAGAGGCCATCCTTGGGCGCGACGACCCGAACCAGATCGTAATGGTTGAGCGATTCGTTGCTGGACGGGAGCTGACATGCGGTGTGATCGGCGATTTTGTCTCCGACATCACCGAAATCGTGCCGCGCGATGACCTCCCGTTCTATGATTTTGCGGCCAAGTACGGTGCCGGCGGATCAAAACATGTGTTACCGGCCAATCTTTCACCAGATGTTTACCAATCCATACGGAAATTAACCTTCCTGGCGCACCAGGCGCTCGGTTGCCGTGGCGTGTCGCGTGCCGACTTCCGCTTCGACGATACGCCCGGAGGAACCGGCGAATTGATCTGCCTGGAGGTGAATACGCAACCCGGGATGACGGCAACGTCGCTGGTTCCGGAGTTGGCGCAGTACGCGGGCTGGCCGTTTGGCACGCTTGTTCGATGGATTATAGAGGACGCGAGTTGCAACAGGTAGGACACGGGGCCCGTTTGGATCGGCGGCGGCAAGCGCCATCGCCCCGGACACCCATGTCGCAAGCTACTCCCCCCTCAAACACGGCTGCCTCCCCTGCTTCCGCAGGCCCGCAGGCAGAACCCGCAGTTAAGTTCGCCATTGCCATTGCGCCAGACCAGCGAAATCCGTGCAGTCCTAGAGCATTTTCCGACGAAGTGGATGCCGGTTCGTCGCAGAAAATGCGACCAAATCAAAAAGCTAGAGCATTTTCCGACGAAGTGGATGCCGGTTCGTCGCAGAAAATGCGACCAAATCAAAAAGCTAGAGCATTTTCCGACGAAGTGGATGCCGGTTCGTCGCAGAAAATGCGACCAAATCAAAAAGCTAGTGCGCTGAACCGATTCCATCGGATCGAAAAGCACTCTAGGCCTGCGGGGCGCAAGGACCGACGTGTCCGCGACAGAGCCAGAATGAGGCGTGGCAGATCCAAGTCTCTGCCACGGCGCGCAGCGTTACTCATTTCGGCTGCCCTTGCGGGCGTAGCACTCGCATCAGCAGTGCACGAAGGTGCGCTGCCCTGGCAGGATTTTGCCGAACAAGCCTCGCCAGTCATTGTCGATCTTTTACAACACGCCGGTCTCGGTCTCGATCAGATCGTTGTAACCGGCCAGCGGTCCACATCTGACGACGCGATATTCAAGGCACTCGACCTGGCAAGTGCACGCTATCTTGTCGGTTTCGACAGTGAAGCCGCTCGTTTGCGCATCGAACAGCTTCCTTGGGTGGCGACGGCGGAAGTTCGACGTGTCTATCCGAGCCAGCTCAGCGTCAAGATCACCGAGCGAACTCCATTTGCCGTTTGGCGTCATGTCGGCCGCGATGAACTGATCGACAAAAGCGGGCGTGTCCTCCAGGCGATCGCAAAGGAAAGCATCAAGCATTTGCCCGTTGTGTCAGGGCCCATGGCCAATGAGCACGCCGCCGAGTTGATGGTTTTATTGGCTCGCTACCGGCCGCTTGCCGATGTCTTTGTGGGTGCCGAACGTGTCAACGGCCGTCGCTGGTCCATCAGCTTGGCGAATGGCGGTCGCATCGAGCTGCCGCCGGATGGAGCCGCAGTTGTACTCTACGGCCTGGAAGCTGGCGACAGCTTATCGAAGCTGCTGTCCGGCCCGCCGCTGATTATCGATGCGCGCGCCAGCGGCCGGATTGCTGTGAGACCAGCCAGAACCGGCAATGTACGGGGCTCCGATGCGTTTGCCGATGCCGGTGCGGCCAGCAACGGCATCGGGCAAAGGGGGCGGCCATGATGCGTAGCGCGCGTCATGCGGGGGGGCAGGTAATTGGGCTCCTTGATATTGGGACATCCAAGGTTGCGTGCCTGATCGTTGCGCTGGAGCCGCGCGGCCCGTCGATACTTGCCGGCATGAATACGGCCTTTCGCGTGCTGGGTTTTGGCCACCAGCGTTCGCGCGGGCTAAAGGCTGGCGTGATTACAGGTCTCGCAGAGGCAGAAGCTGCGGTCAGAACCACGGTCGATCAGGCCGAGCGCATGGCCGGTGTGACATTGGACGATGTTTACGTCTCGGTGGCCTGCGGGCGAATGAAGTCTGATGTATTTGCGGCAAATGCTGACGTCGATGGCGGTGTGGTGGCGCGCCGACACATTAATCGCGTGCTCGATGGCGCGCGCGCATACGCAGAGCGCGACGGGCGTATGCTAATTCACATGAACCGCGTTGGATATCGTCTCGACGGTGCTCCCGGTGGTGGTGATCCACGCGGCCTTGCAGCCGAAAAGCTCACCGTCGACCTGCACACCGTCACCGCCGACGAGGCGCCGGTGCGCAACCTCATGACGCTGGTCGAACGCTGCTACCTTGGCGTCGCCGGCTTGGTCGTGGCCCCATACGCCAGTGCGCTGGCTGCAACGAGCACGGAAGAACGCCGGCTCGGCGTGACTGTGATCGATATCGGTGGCGGCGTCACATCGCTTGCACTTTTCGCCGACGGTCGATTCGTTCACACCGACACAATTCCGGTCGGAGGGCACCACCTGACCTTCGATATTGCTCGTGGATTGCAGACACCACTTGCCCACGCGGAGCGAATCAAAGCCCTATATGGCACACTCAGCACGGCGCCCTCCGACGGGCGTGAAGCATTCTCATACCCGCTTGCGGGAGACGATGAGGGGGTTTTGTCGAAAACGACCAAAGCCGATCTCAGCGAGATCTTGCGACCGCGTCTGGCTAGCATCGTTGGCCTCATTGACGAGCGGTTGGAGCAGTGCGGCCTGCGCGAATGGGCCGGGCAACGAGTGGTATTGACGGGCGGTACTTCGCAATTGGTCGGTTGCGGCGCATTTGCGGCCAATCTGCTTGGCGCGCCGGTTCGCGTCTCTGCACCCGATGCGGCAGCCGCACTGCCGGCCGCGATATCGATGCCACCATTCTCGGCGGTGGCTGGGCTGGTTGCGGCAGCAACTTCTGGCGAAGGCATTGTTGCCATAGATCAGGAGCGGGACACGCTTGGGCAAAGCTATTTGGGTCGCGTCGGGTCCTGGTTGAGGGAAGGCTTTTGATCCTCGTGGCTTCAGCCACTGCCACGGCTGAAGCCACGAGGATCGGTTGATGAACTGTTGAGAGTTTCAAAAGCGCCGCTTCTGGCGCACTGGGGCGAGCGGGGGAACCTGATGAGCATTACGCTGCAATTGCCGAAGCTGACTGATCTCAGGCCGCGTTTGACCGTGGCCGGTGTCGGCGGAGCGGGCTGCAACGCGGTCAATAACATGATCGCTGCCGGCCTGACCGGAGTCGAATTCATAGTCGCCAATACGGACGCACAGGCACTGCTGGCCTCCAGTGCCGAGCACCGGCTTCAGCTTGGCGTAAACCTTACAGAAGGGCTTGGCGCTGGATCCAAGCCCGAAATTGGCGAGGCTGCAGCCGAAGAAGCTGTGGATGAAATTCGCGCCCAGATTTCAGGCTCGCACATGCTGTTCATTGCCGCTGGCATGGGCGGCGGCACCGGCACTGGAGCTTGTTCTGTGATTGCGCGCGTGGCGCGCGACCTGGGAATTTTGACGGTCGGCGTCGTCACCAAGCCGTTCATGTTCGAAGGAACCCGGCGTCAGCGGACTGCGGAGGCAGGGATTGCCGAACTTCGCAAACACGTAGACACACTGATCGTCATTCCCAACCAGAATCTATTCCGCATCGCCAACGCCAAGACGACATTTGCCGAAGCATTCGTGCTGGCCGATCAGGTGCTCTATTCTGGCATTGCTTGCATTGTCGATCTGATTATGAAGGACGGCCTGATTAATCTCGACTTTGCCGACGTGCGCACCGTCCTCAAAGACATGGGCGCGGCGATGATGGGCACGGGCGAGGCCGTCGGTGAAGACCGCGCGAGACTGGCAGCCGAAGAAGCCATCGCCAACCCGCTGCTCGATGACGTGACGCTCAAAGGCGCGCGCGGTTTGCTCTTGTCCATTACCGGCAGTCACGACATGACACTTTACGAGGTGGACGAAGCCGCAAGCCGCGTTCGCCAGGAGATCGATGGCGATGCCAACATCATCGTCGGTGCGACGTTTGATGATGCGCTGGGCGATGCTATCCGCGTGTCCATCGTGGCATCGGGAATGGAGCGCGCCGAATTAGCCGAAAAGGGTCCCCCGCCGGCACCTGAAGCTTGGCCTAATACCCGGCTCGTCCCACCGCCGCCACCGCCAGCGGCGCCCGGTCAGTCCACGCAGGCCTTTGAAGACCGGCTGTCGGAGGCTATGGCCTTGGCACGCGCCAAGGAGGGATCCGCCGCGCCACATGCTGAAAAAGACAGGCTGCCGCAGGATCCGCATGCGGTCGCCGCTAGACCTCCTTCAGACCAGCACACCCACCAGCGCCCCGCGCCGTCATCTCCGCCAGGCCGGGAGACGTGGCAGGCCCCCGGCAACGTAGTGATCGAGCGTGGTTACCAGCCGCCACCATCTGGCGCGTTACCGCCATCACCAACAGCACCTCAGCCGGTCCAATCAGCGACGTTTCGTCCGCAAGCGCCACTTGAGGTGCGCCGTCCACCCGCACGCCGTATGCCAGAGGTTGATGAATTCCCGATCGTTGGTCAGCGCGCCTATCATGCTGGCGCTGCTGCGCCGCCGAATTCTCCAAGTGATGGAAGAATGCAACAGCCGGTTCACTCGGACAGCCGCAAACCAGGCCTTCTCGCGCGAATCACCGGGCGTCATCGCAAGCCCTCCGATTCGTACTCAGAAGTGCCTCAGCAAGGCGAACGGGATATAGCGCGAAAAAGCACAACGAGTTCTTCGCACCCAGGAAAAACAACGATTACAGACGGTCATGGCACGTTAGGTGCTGCGGTGTCTCCCGAGCAACCCGTTGAACTACCTATGGTTTATGGCAGGACGCGTCGTTGATTTCCTGCTTTATTCGACTTAAGTTGCGTGTTCATCTTAAGCCCAGCCTGTGACGTAACACTGTGTAAAAAAGCGTGATTTGTGTCGTCATGGGGGCACGGTTATCGTTAAATCGTTAACGACGAAGGTTAAGCATTCCAATATGTTGAGTGTCCTGGGGGACACAAGGGTGGCCGTCAAGATACACCACTAAGGTGGTTCGAATGACGGTCGAATGGAGGCTTAAAGTCGTCGGGGGTGGAGCTGCCGCGTGGGGACATTTTTTCGCGGCTGCGCCAGGGCAAATCGAGGGACGGCCAAAATGTCGAATCGCTTCGTCGGCGCGCGACAAACTACTATTGCTCGCGAGATTGAGCTTGTTGGCACGGGGGTGCACAGCGGAGCTCCGGTATCGGTAATTCTGCATCCGGCGGAAGCCGATGCCGGGCTCCGGTTTATCGTCACTGACAACACCAGGCTCGTCGCAGAAATTGCGGCTGATGTCCGTAATGTCAAAAACCTCACCCTGTGTACGGTTATCGGTGATGACAACGGAGTGACGATATCCACTGTAGAACATCTTCTGGCGGCGCTTCGCGGTCTTGGTGTCGATAACTGTTTCATTGAGATCGATAGTAAAGAAGTGCCAATCATGGATGGCAGCGCTGCGCCGTTTGTTGAGGCGATCGAGGAAGTCGGGCTGCGCGAACTTTCAGCTCCACGAAAATACATTAAAGTTCTCAAGCCGATCCGTGTTGAGGATGGCGATTGCTGGGGTGAGTTGACCCCGCACAACGGCTTCCATCTCGACGTCGAAATCGAGTTTGACACTCCGGTGATTGGCCGCCAAAGGCTGGCCTTCGAAATGTCACCAAGCATCTTCCGCAATGAACTGTCCCGCGCCCGCACCTTCGGTTTCATGTCGGACGTTGAGCGCCTCTGGAAAAACGGTTTGGCGCTTGGTGCAAATCTCAACAACACGGTTGCCATAGGTGACGGTCGCATCCTCAATCGCGACGGCCTGCGTTGCCCGCAGGAGTTCGTGCGTCACAAGATGCTAGATGCCGTGGGTGACCTTTGTCTGGCTGGCTACCCCCTCATGGGTGCTTATCGTTCGGTTCGCGGTGGCCACCGTCTCAACTCTCATGCGCTGATGGCTATGTTCGCAGATGACGAAGCCTGGACACTGGTTCAAGCCCCGCGCGTGCACGACCGTCCGATCATCGATGCAAGCGCCAGTTACGGTCTGACGTCTGTTGCGATGGCCTACGCGGAATAGGCATGTAAAGGGTTTGCCCGTCTGCAACCGGGGGGTGGACGACGGGCCTGCGGTTGGCGAGGTTAGTGCCTGCGCCGCCGCACCGTTTCGCGGGGAGTGCGACGGTCCGTAGAGGCGGTTCCGTTCTTGCGGGTAAGCGCTGGGGCGCTGGAAGGCCTTTGCTGCCGGCCAGGGCAACACGCTAAAATGGAATACGGCAAGAATGGACAATGCAGAACGCAGGGGGCGGAGCTGTCACAACGACGGCACTCCGCCTTTGTTTTTTGTACCACCATGTTTAGCCGAAGTGCGCAGCGGTTCGGGGTGAAAAACATGTGTCAGGCAAAGAGCATGTTTAGCCGAAGTGCGCAGCGGTTCGGCGTGAAAAACATGTGTCAGGCAAAGAGCATGTTTAGCCGAAGTGCGCAGCGGTTCGGGGTGAAATACATGGGTCAAACAAGCTCTCAACCGCGGTTGAGGATAGATGTAAACCGACGCGGCCTAGAGCATTTTCCGACGAAGTGGACACCGGTTCGTCGAAGAAAATGCGACCAAACAAAAAGCTAGAGCGCCGATCCGATTCCATCGGATCGGATTGCGCTCTAGAATCGGGAGAAACCTCCACCAAATGGGACACGGGGCCGACTCGTGTGCTATTGCAACTTCGGGAACTAGCGTCCCGCATTGCTGTGAAGCCGTTACCAAACAACGCTGGGTTTGTGACCACGTCGTTGTGTTGGGCCGGCTGAAAGTTAGACCGGCAGAAAGAACGCCAAGCAATGATGGGGCAGATGGTTGCTTGACCATTCGAGGTCAAACAATCCAGACGGGGACAAGAGCGATGAACGCGATGCGAGACACGGGGCGAGGCTTCAATCTGCTCGTCGGCGCGGTTCTGGCTGGTGCACTCCTTGTGCTTCAGGGCTGTGCATCGTCCAATGATCTGCAAAAGGCGCTCAATCCTGATCCACCAGGTGTGATGTATGCCGCCGCCGATAGCCTCATGACGAAAGGTAAGTATGAGGCGGCGGCACAGAAATTCGAAGATCTTGATCGCGATCATCCCTATGCACCCGAGGCACGGCGCGCTATCGTGATGTCGGCTTATGCCTACTACAAGGCAGGCAAGCTTCCCGAAGCTATTGCATCGGCCCAGCGATACACCACGATGCATCCGGGAACCAAGGAAGCAGCGTTCGCGCATCACATCATTGCGTCATCCTATTTTGACGAAATGCGCACACCGAACCGGGATCAGTCATCTACGAGAAAGGCGCTCAAGGAACTCAAGAAGCTGAAAGCGCTCTATCCCGACAGCAAGTACGCCCAGGAGGCTGATAACCGTATCCGTCTCGCTGAAGACACGCTGGCAGCGTCGGAAATGCAGGTTGGCCGTTACTATCAGGAGCGCTCAAACTATGTTGCCGCGATCAATCGCTTCAAGACGGTGGCGTCGGAATACCAGACAACCGCGCATGTCGAAGAGGCATTGATGCGATTGGTTGAGTGTTACATGGCGTTGGGCATCAAGCAGGAGGCACAGACGGCGGCTGCAGTCCTGGGGCACAACTTCCCGAATTCACGCTGGTACAAGGACGCCTATGCGCTTTTACAGTCCGATGGTCTGGCACCAAGAGAAGACGGCGATTCCTGGATTTCGAAGGCCTGGAAGAATTTCCCGAAATTTTCGCTTGGTGGCCCTTGAGCTGGCAGGTGATGTTCAACATTTGGTTCCGTTTGCTGCATCCATCCCGCCACGAAACGCCCCTGAGTATTCGCGCCACTGTTACAAACATGCGTGAACGCCGCATCGGTTGAGCACTCATGGAAGAAAGAGATCCCCGCCTCGTCCAGCGCCTTTTCGCCAACTTCGAAAAACGACACACCACGCTGACCAACCGCTTGATGCAATTCATCGCCCAGCCGGTTCTGCTGTGGTCGGGTTTTGCGCTCGCCAAGGCGTTGCCTGAGCCTGCGACACTGGCGGCAATTCCAGGAGTGGACTGGGCCGTGGTCGCAGCCGTGGTGATCAGTGGCGCTTACGCGGTCCTATCCGTGCGCATCGGTCTGGCCATGGCGATTGTCTCGCTAGTCATGATCGTTATTGCCGCTTTTTATCAGGGCGATGCCGCCCTGCCCTTATGGCAACCCGCAATTTTCTTTCTGGGGCTCGGCATTTTCCTCTGGCTGGTTGGGCGGCGTATCGAGGGGCGCCCGCGCGTGCTGAGCGAGATGTTTTTCGATCTGATGATTGCACCCGCCTGGGTCCTGGCACGCATTCTCGAATTGCTTCGTATCGGGTATTAGAGCACTTCGACCGATCTGTGATAGATGCCACGGAGCTAAGCCGCGCATGGCCAAGAGCGCACGACCAAATTCCGCGTCAGGCGGAGACGTTGCCGTTGCTGACCTTACGGTTGAACAGGCTGCTGCGGAACTTGAGCGGCTGGCAGCTCAGATAGCTCATCACGACAAGCTTTATTACCAGAATGATGAGCCAGAGATCACCGATGCAGACTACGATGCGCTTCGCATCCGCAACGGTGAAATCGAAGCGCGCTTTCCTGAACTCATTCGCGAGGATAGCCCCTCGGCAAAAGTTGGCGCCGCGCCTTCGGACGGGTTCTCCAAGGTGCGCCACCGCGTGGCCATGCTATCGCTGGGCAATGCGTTTGCCGACGGCGATGTCACCGAGTTCATCGAACGGGTGCGAAAGTTCCTGAAACTTCCAGAAACCGATCCGCTCCAGATTACCGCCGAGCCAAAGATAGACGGCCTTTCAATTTCGCTTCGCTATGAAAAAGGCGTGCTGGTTGAGGCTGCAACCCGTGGCGACGGGACGGAAGGCGAGAACGTTACCGCCAACGTCATGACCATCAAGTCGATACCGCACCGTTTGAAGGGCAAGGGTGTGCCTGACATTATGGAAGTACGCGGCGAGATATATATGAGCCACGCCGATTTTGCCGAGCTGAATAAGGCACAGGCCGCAGCAGGCGCAAAAGTGTTTGCAAACCCGCGCAATGCGGCGGCGGGATCGCTCAGGCAACTCGACTCGAAAATCACCGCGCAGCGGCCACTTGAATATTTTGCCTATGCCTGGGGTGACGTCTCGGCACTGCCCGCAGACACGCAGGCGGACATGGTCGCCGATTTCGGAAAATGGGGTCTGCCAATCAATCCGCTTATGAAGATTTGCAATGGTGCGGATGAATTGCTCAGCTATTACGCCAAACTTGCTGAGAAGCGCGCCAGCCTTGGCTATGACATCGACGGCGTTGTCTACAAGGTGAACCGGCTCGACCTTCAAGAGCGGCTTGGGTATGTCTCGCGCGCACCGCGCTGGGCCATTGCGCATAAGTTTCCCGCCGAGCAGGCCATGACGGTTCTGCGTGACATTGAAATCCAGGTTGGTCGTACCGGTGCATTGACACCCGTCGCCAAGCTGGAGCCCGTCACCGTTGGCGGCGTGGTTGTGTCGAACGCAACACTCCACAACGAGGACGAGATCAACCGCAAGGACGTGCGCATAGGCGACACAGTCGTGGTCCAACGCGCTGGCGACGTCATTCCCCAGATCGTCAAGGTGGTCGAAGAAAAACGGCCGAAAGATGCCGTGCCTTATGTGTTCCCTGAAGAATGCCCGGCGTGCGGCAGTCATGCAGTGCGCGAGGTCGACGAGAAGAGCGGAGACATGGATGCGGTCCGCCGTTGCACGGGTGGGCTGATCTGCCCGGCACAGCGTGTCGAGCGGCTCAAGCACTTCGTGTCGCGCAATGCTTTCGATATCGAAGGACTTGGCGACAAAAGCATCGCGGAGCTCTACGCTGATAAGATCATCCAATCACCGCCCGACATCTTCACGCTGGAGCAACGCAACGCAGCAGGTGAAATAAACCTCGCCGAACGCGAAGGTTGGGGCAAGCAGTCGGTTAAAAAACTTTTCGCAGCCATCGAAGCCAGACGCCAAATTCCCCTGGACCGCTTCATTTACGCCCTGGGCATCCGCCATATAGGTGAAACGACAGCGCGGGTTTTAGCGCGGTCATATGGATCAATCGGCACGCTTCACGAAGCCATGGCAGCAGCGCAGGATCAAGAGAGCGAGTCATACCGGGACCTCAACAACATCGACGGCATCGGCAAGGTTGTGGCCGATGCGGTCGTGGCGTTCTTTGCCGAACCGCACAACCGCGACATCGTCGAACAGCTCTTGCAGCACATCACGCCAGAACCGCTCCAAGCAGTTGCATCCAACACGCCGGTTGCGGGTAAGACAGTGGTCTTTACCGGAACGCTTGAAAAGCTCACCCGCTCTGAAGCCAAGGCGCAGGCAGAACGCCTCGGCGCAAAGGTATCAGGATCAGTCTCGGCAAAAACTGATTACGTGGTGGCGGGTGCTCAGGCGGGATCGAAGTTGAAGAAGGCTGCCGAACTGGGCGTCACCGTGCTGAGCGAGGACGACTGGATCGCGCTCATCGGCAAATAGTAGCCAATCCGCTGCAGGCATATCCCAAAGCTCGTGCAGGCTTTATCGTTACAACGGTTTGCACTGGGCCTCCAGCCAGCGCCGGGTCTCGCCATCCAATTCACCGGCTAGACTTTCAGCAACGCGCGCGTGGTAGGCATCAAGCCACTCCCGTTCGGCAGGAACAAGCATGCTTTTCACAATCAAGCGACGGTCGATTGGAGCCAGCGTCAACGTTTCAAACGACAGCATTGCACGCTCACCGCCTTGCGGTATCTCCGGCAAACGGACCAACACAAGGTTTTCAATGCGAATGCCGTAGCTGCCCTCTTTGTAGTAGCCAGGCTCGTTGGACAAAATCATTCCCGCTTCCAAGGGCACCTGTCCAAGACGGCTGATGGATTGCGGACCTTCGTGCACCGACAGGTAGGATCCCACGCCATGACCGGTGCCGTGGTCATAGTCGAGCCCGGCCTGCCACAGCGCCATGCGCGCGTGACTGTCGAGATCCACCCCGCGTGTACCATTGGGAAATCGCGCCATGGCGATGGCGATGTGGCCCTTCAGAACGAGGGTAAAGCGGTGGCGCATCTCCTCAGTCGGTTTGCCAATGGCAACGGTCCGCGTGATGTCGGTGGTGCCGTCCTCGTATTGGGCGCCCGAATCCAACAGGAAGAGTTCTCCCTTGCCGAGCTTGCGGTTGGTGGAGCGGTTAACGCGGTAATGAACGATGGCGCCGTTGGGACCGCTGCCGGCAATGGTGTCGAAGCTGATTTCCCGGAGCGCACCTGTCTCATGGCGAAAAGCTTCGAGCTTTTCAGCGGCACTGATTTCATCGACGCCGCCTCTCGCCAGTGCGGCCGCATCGAGCCAGGCCAGGAACCGCGCCATGGCGATACCATCGCGCACATGCGCGGCGCGGCTGCCAGCAATTTCCGCTGTGTTCTTGATCGCCTTTGGCAATACCACAGGATCAGGGCCGGTAACGTAATGCTGCTTTCCGAGCCGCCGGGCAAACCACCAGGCAGTATTTTGCGGTGTAAGGCGCACCACACGGTCGGCCTTTTTCAAATTGTCGAGAATGCCCGGCAGGTCATCGGGTTTACGCACGTTGGCGATTGTCTTGAGATGCCGGCGTGTGTCGGTGTTCAGCTTTCGCGGTTCAATGAACACGTCCGGCTTGCCGCGGGCGTTTACAATGGCGAAGGCAAGCACCACTGGGTTGTGCGCGACATCGCCGCCACGAATATTGAGTAACCAGCAGATGCTGTCGGGCTGCGCAAGTAACGCGGCATCCTGACCGTCTTCGATGAGCTTTTTCTGAATCCGCTTGATCTTGTCGGCAGCGCTTTCGCCGGCCAGGTCGTCGGGCTGAATTTTGATCGGTGAGGTTGGCGGAGCAGGGCGCTCCCTGCCCCACAAACGGTCGATCAAGTTGCTATTGACCGCCTTGAATTGGATTTCTTGTTTCCGCAGCGCGACGCGCAACCTACCCACTTGGGAAATCGTGGCAAGCCACGGGTCAAAGCCGATGATGTCGCCTTTGCTCAGCGCATCAACCGCCCAGTCATTAAGGCCTTTCGCCGGAACCGGCAGGATCTCGAAAATTTCGGTATCGGTTTCCGCGCGCGATTGAACCGAGTAGCGGCCATCCACGAACAGTGCCGCTCGCTCCAAGCCGACCACGGCGTAACCTGCCGAGCCCGTAAAGCCGGTCAGCCAGGCCAGCCGTTCAGAGGAGGGCGCAACATATTCGCCCTGATGCTCATCGGCGCGCGGCACCAGATAGGCATCGATCTTGCGCTTGCGCATTAACGCGCGCAGCTTTTCCACGCGTTCGCCAATACGGCCAGGTTCGGCTGTGACGTCGAAAGACTGAAACATAGAACTCCTATTGCAAGGGCTTTCCCGGTTGGACACTGGCATACGGCGCTCAACGCTCGTGGGCAATGGCACAATACTTGAGACGGTCTGAACTTGAGACGGTCTGGACTTGAGACGGTCTGGACTTGAGACGGTCTGGACTTGAGACGGTCTGGACTTGAGACGGTCTGGACTTGAGAGGGTCTGGACTTGAGAGGGTCTGGACTTGAGACGGTCTGGCACCCCGCTGCATTCCCTGCCGCAAATGACCCGTTAAGCAATTGTTTATCGGCTATGTATGGGGCGCATTGCTGCGATGCAGCATCGACGCTACCTGCATTGGCAAATGAGGCCTAGATTCTTTTAATCTGCTTCGGATGACTTGGAAAACCAAGCGCCCGGAGTTCAAAAGAGGGCCCCGCTTCCACGGGGTGTTGAAAGATCATGAGCCCATCAACATTGACACTCGGCGGGATGACCCCGGCCGAGCAAGGCAATCCTTTGCCGACGCGAAAACTCAAAAGTTCGCCCTTCAATGCGATTTTGAGCATCCTAAAGCGCTTTGCAGCAGCCGTGCAGGCCAGCCAGGAGGCGCGCGCTAAACGGGTCGTGCTACCGTATCTGGCACGAATGCCAGATGATGATCTGGCAGCACTGGGCTACACGTCAGCACAAATTTCCACACTCAGGACCTATCGTCATCTTCCTGTCGTAAGGTGGGTTTAGCGTTTTCCGCAAGCCGCTATCGCGGCTGTCTGAAGAGCGCCCCGACTGGCCATTGGCCAGCCGGGGCGCGTTGGTTTTACGCATGTTTAGCTGAAGTTTTGAGCCGTAGGGCCGATTGGACGCCACATGGATAATGCTGCAATTTCTCCGCAGCCAGCAGCATCACAAATTCAATTGATAAACCAGAGGTAGCATCTTTCAGGCGTTGTCCTGTCTGCAAAGCGTCCCCACTTGGGTGCCTGCAACGCTTTTAGTTCAACGGATAAGGGCAGAAAACCTGCCAGCATCTGCGCAACCAAGACCAAAGTCCTGGTGCCGAATGCGACGCTGACACCGATGAATAGGCGTTAAAGCTGCATGAGACTAACCATGGGATGAAGAAAAATTTCTGTCGAGTAACAGGTTAGCCGAATATCTCGCTTTCCTGATGGCAACTGTCGGGTTAGCTTCTGGGGTATGAGTTGCAAGTCAAGGGTCCGGTTAACTCCTGCCACCGAGCGGAGCCATCGATGATTGATGACAAAGACCTGGCGACGGCGCGAGAAGCTGTGCTGTTTGCGAGTTTACCCGATGAACTTTGCCTTTCCCTGATGCAAAGGGCGACGGTAAAATCATTTGGGCGCGGTGAATCGCTTTTTCTACAGGGAGACATTGCTGAAAATCTTTACGTATCTCTCGACGGATGGATCAAACTTTTTAGGATCACGCCAACCGGCTCTGAGGCGGTCGTCGGTGTTTTTACTAAAGGCCGCAGTTTCGGCGAGGCTGTCGCGCTAAATGGCGAGCTTTATCCAGTTTCTGCCGAGGCGGTAACCGAATCCCGTGTGCTCATGTTGCGCGCCAGTGCCATCGTGAGTTTGATGCGAGAACGGCCGGAGGTGGGGTTGGCCATCGTTTCTTCGGTTTTCAAACATCTCCAGGGGCTTGTTGGTCAGATCGAACAGTTGAAGGCGCATACTGGCGCCCAGCGAGTAGCCGAATTTCTGCTGGATTTGAGCAATTGCAATCAAGGTTCGTGCACGATCAAACTGCCCTATGACAAATCACTCATCGCCGGGCGCCTGGGAATGCAGCCGCCAAGTCTGTCACGGGCATTCAATCGTTTGGAAAGCCTTGGGGTTACGGTTCATCACAACCAAGCTACGATCGCCGATGTCGAGCGACTGCGTAACTTCATGCTCGAAGATCGCAGCGCGCCATGGCGGAAGGTCTATTAAGGTTTGGATCAGCGGCTGTGTTTGTATGGTGTGCGGCTGAAATGGTGAACAGCCCGGTGCTATAATCCGTTGCTCACGATTTTTCGCTGATGCCTTCGTTGATTTTACGCGCCAGCCATATCGCTGGCAGAACACCAATGAGTGCACCAACCACTGCTGCCAGATAAAGACCAGTGATGCCAAAGTGTTCGGAGATCTTGAGTCCAATCGCGATGAACACAGCATTGATAGCGCAGGCCGGTCCCATCAGCCCATAGCTAAAAATATACAGCCAAAGCGGCGTTTTCCTGTTGTTGCTGGCGTTCTGATCCGGAGGCATGTTCTACGCTGCGCCCCCTACGAGATAGATGCCGTATAAAAGAGCAAAAAAGACCGTTCCGATGATGTCGAACACGCGCGTCCAGAAGGGTGATTGTGAAAGATTAAGATAGCGCGTGAGAATGATGCGCGCTTTCACAGCCGCAATCGCCAGAATTACGGCAATGAGCAATTTGCGCGAAATGCCATGCTCGCTAACCAATGTTAGCCCGGTCGTGACGATGGAGAGCACGACGAGCGTTATCCAGGCCTGAGTTAGCGTTCGCAGTGCCAAGGTCTACCTCACGAGATAAATGATGGGGAATAGGATGACCCAAACAAGATCGACCATGTGCCAGAACGCGGCGGCCGTCTCGATGTTTCGCTTATCGTCAAAGTAGGAGACCAGCGCAAAGATTACGATGCCGGCAATTACATGGGCAGCGTGGAATCCTGTAATGAGGTAATAGAACGTGAAGAATGGGCTTGAATCCAAACCGATACCAGCCTCCGCCTTCTGCCAGTACTCAATGCCTTTTACACCGATGAAAACAAGCCCGAGCGTCATCGCTGCCGCGAGCATCACACGTGCACGCGTTTTTTGGAATTTTGCGCTCGCCGAGACGGCTAAAGCCGCAAAAAATCCGCTCGTTACGAGCACAATCGTATTGGCTGCGCCAGCCGTTTGATTGAGCTGTTGCTGGTCGGCGGCAAAACCGGTGACATCGGTGGCACGAACGGCAACAAACGCGAGAAGTGCTGCGCCAAACACGAGTAGTTCGCTGGCAATCAACACCCACATCATGAAATCGCCAGGCAGTTCGCCAAGAACACCCCAGTTGTCGTCTTCCGTATCGGAATTTTGCGCGTTGTCCGTCATCCCTCCTCCGTTAACCGGCGACGAGATGTCGATAAATTTGTGGCAAAGCGGATATTAGCTTTTCTGGTTTGGAGATCACGGCAAATCCACCCGAGCCAAAGATGCGTGCAAACGTTGCTTGCGCCTTGTTGTCGATCGTGACGCCGAACACGGATTGGCCATTACGGCGGGCCTCACGCACGGCCATGTGGCTGTCTTCTATTCCATGCCGACCTTCGTAGTGGTCGAGGTCGTTCGGCTTGCCATCGGTGATGACGATCAACAAGCGCCTTTGTTTCGCCTGGCGCTGCAAGTCAGCGGATGAATGGCGGATTGCAGCACCCAGCCGGGTATAAAATCCAGGTTTCAAGCCGGCAACCCGCGCTTCTATTGATGCGCTCATTGGTTCATCGAACCGCTTCACATTGTGCACGAAGACGCGGTCTCGCCGTAGGGATGAGAATGTGTGAATGGCCGTGTCGTCACCACACGTGTCGAGACCCCATGCAAGTGCGATAAGTGCTTCACGCTCGATATCAATCACTTGCCGGCCCGCAATCACGCTCTCGGTGGAGCGAGAGGTATCAAGCATAATGGACACGGCCAGATCACGTTCCTGATTGCGGTTGGCGCGATACACCCGGTCAGAATGTTCTCCTGTTGTTTTAAGTTCTATACGCGCTGCAACGGCGGCTTCGATGTCCAGATCCTCTCCATCGATCTGCCGCGGAAGGTGTTGCCTTTTTGGGCGCAGTGCTTCGAACTGACGTTTGACGTTGCGGATACGGCGCTGCGTCTGGGGTGATCTTAGAAAATCTGGAATTTCTGAGACGGGCTGTGCGTCTGCAGTCAAGACGCGGCAGTAGTCAGGTAGATAAACGCGCCTGCGATGATCCCATTCGGGGTATAGCGTTTTTCCGGCCAGCCGTTCCATCTCCGCCTCTTCCGGCGCGAGATCAAGATGCAGCTTTATTCTTGTTCGGGCACGTTGAGGTACACTCGTTAAACTTATCTCGTCGAGATCATCGGCGGCCTTTTTCGCGGTATCCTCATCGTCGTCTTCAACCCTGCGGTTTAAATTGAAGAATTCGGTCCAGGAAAGTATCGATTCAAACTTGTGCAGGATGAGACTGTCATTGCGTGCCGCCTGATCAGATGCCTTGCGCGATGCCTTGCGTTGCGGCGCGTCTTCGGCAGGTTCTGCAGCCTGGGACTGTTGCGGATGGGGATCGTCGTTATGACCTGCGTTCGTGCCGTTACGTGGGCTTTCGAGCTTGAGCCATAACAATACCGGTTCGTGCGGCCGATAGTTGTGCGGCGCCGTGAACTGAGACAGATCTTCAGCCTGCCCGTGGATGCAGGCGGCTACCGAGCGGGAATATTCAGTTTCCGGTTGTGGGCCACCCAGTATATGCCGAATGGCGTCTTCAACTGCGGCCTCAGAGCGTGGCAACCGACGGTCCCTTCTATCGCGTAATATTTCGCCGCGCATACCGGCATAGATCGGCCGCAGGCCCGGGCAGGCAGTCAGGGTTAATCGCGTCATGGCCAAGCCGGCTTGCAAATAGCGGATGTCAGCGCGCAAAGGATCCGTTTCGGGCGCGGGCGCGTTGGCATGGACTGCTGTGGCAGCAAGCCATAGGTAAAGGTACAAATTCTTGTCCGGATGATCGAATATGTCGATCTCCTCGGGAAGCCTCAGGACTTCGCCATCGAAGTTGGCCGCCGGCAGACGTTCTTGAGGCGCTCCAAGCGACCTTTGCCAGGAGAGACGATGGTGCGAGGTTTGAGGCGGAATTGCCCTTATTTCAACGTCATGTGTACCGCCCAGCCCGCGGAACATTATAGCGAGGCGTGCGCGGACGTCATCCAGCCTTACCTTGGCCGAGGCATGCTGGGCAGGCTGGTGGATTGACGATGCAAACGCGTGCCATATTTTGCCGACGCTTTCTTCCGGCTCCCAGAGCTCGATATCGACCGACGACATGGGCTATGATCTCCCGAAAGCATTTTCCCACGAAGTGGACGCCGGTTCGCCGAAGAGAATGCGACCAAACAAGTAGCTAGAGCACCGTGCGATAAATCGGAGCCAATTCTATTTCTCAATCGGCGCGCCGATCCAGAAGTCAGAGCGATGCCGTTCGTAGTGGTGCTTTGGACAAATCGCTCAACGTGAGTTGGCGCACGCACTCACACGCCTTAGCCGTAGACCGCCGCCACCAGATCCATGAGCCCGTGCTTGACGTCGGCATCGTCGCTCAGCGGCTCGATCAGTGCGGCGGTGACGGCGCGTTCGATGGGCATGCCGTTGGCAATGAGCGTTGCGCAATAAACGAGCAGACGGGTCGAAACGCCCTCTTCGAGATCCTGCCCCTTCAGCGCCCGCAGTTTGCCGGCAAGGCGTATCAACGGCGCCGTCTTGTCTTTTGAAAGACCGCTTTCCTTCGAGACGATCGCGGTCTCTTGCTCCGCAGGTGGAAAGTTGAATTCAACGGCCAGAAAGCGCTGCCGCGTTGACGGCTTGAGGGTCTTGATTATGCTCTGATAACCCGGATTGTAGGACGCAACGAGCATGAAGTCAGGCGGTGCCTCCAGTTCTTCCCCGGTACGGTCAATCGGCAGAATACGCCGATCGTCGGTGAGTGGATGCAGAACGACTGTTACGTCTTTGCGTGCTTCAACAACCTCGTCAAGATAGCAGATGGCGCCCTTGCGGACTGCGCGTGTCAGCGGCCCATCGATCCATTCGGTTTCGCCACCGCGTAGCAAAAATCGACCCACAAGATCGGATGCGGACAGATCGTCGTGACACGATACGGTGTAAAGTGGTCGACCCAGGCGCGCCGCCATGTGGGCAACAAAGCGAGTCTTGCCACAACCGGTCGGGCCTTTGAGTAGCAGCGGAATACGGTTGTTGAAAGCAGCAGAAAATAGTTCGCATTCATTCCCGACGGGAAGATAGAAGGGGGCCTCAGCCCCCTTGTTGTTATTCATGTCAACAGCGGCTTGCATAAGTTACTCCGCCGGGCTCAGTTTGGTCTCGGTGCCCTGTTTGATTACTTCACGTTGCGGCACAAGAATGGCGTAGACAAATAGCAGCACGCCAAGAACCACTGTTGCTCCTGCGCCAAAGCGCATCAGGTAGAAGACTTGCAGTTGGTCCTGAACATCCATGTAGTTTTGTCCCATGACGCGCTGTAGGTGGGTCTGAATCGTTCCAGCAAACGTCAGCACGAAGGTCATGAACGACATGCCGCCAGCCATCAACCAGAAGCTCGCCATGTTCAGCACCTGATTGTAGGGATCACGGTTCTTGAGAATCGGGAAGGCGTAAGTAAATATCGCCAGGTTGAGGCAGACATACGCTCCAAAGAAGGCAAGGTGCCCATGAGCCGCGGTGATTTGCGTACCATGGCTGTAGTAGTTGACACCGTGCAGCGTGTGCATGAAGCCCCAAACGCCCGCTCCAAAGAAGGCCAGCGTGGTTGTGCCAAGCGACCACAAAAGTGCAGCCTTGTTCGGGTGGTCTCGGCGACCCTTCCAAACCATCACAAAAGAGAAGACCATCATCAGGAAGAACGGAACAATCTCAAGGCTGGAGAATATTGAGCCGATCCACTGCCAGTAGCCGGGTGTACCGATCCAATAATAGTGGTGTCCGGTGCCAAGAATGCCCGTGAACAATGATGTTGCAACGATTACGTACAACCACTTCTCGACAACCTCACGGTCAACGCCTGTCAACTTAAGCATCAAATATGCGAGAATTGATGCCATCACGAGTTCCCAAACGCCCTCTACCCAGAGGTGAACCACGTACCACCAGTACATCTTGTCGAGCGAAAGGTTTTCAGGATTGTAGAATGCAAACAGGAACAGGATTGCGATACCCCAAAGCCCGATCAGCAAAACGTTCGTGATCGCCGTCTTGCGCCCGGCCAGAACCGTCATTGTGACGTTGTAAAGGAATATGAGTGCTGCAACGACAATTCCAAGCTTGACCCAGAGTGGCTGCTCAAGAAACTCGCGTCCCTCTTTCCCCAGAAGGATATTGCCGTGAAACAAGTCGAACACATACGTGACGACAACACCTGCCGTGCCAAGAACAAGAATGGCAAGCTGCAGATAGGCAAGCATGGGAGAGTGAATTTCACGTTCTGCTTCCTCGGGAATGAGGAAGTACGCTGCTCCAAAGAAGCCAAGGAGCAACCAGACGATCAGCGAGTTCGTGTGCAGCATGCGCACGACGTTGAATGGCAGGGTTTCCGATAGCGTGTTTGGGGATACGTATATCCACCCTGCAAGTAAGCCGCCTGACACCTGCACGACAAACAAGATCATCGCGGTGAGAAAGTAAGCGTAGGCAATCTTCTGAGTTTCATATTTCATGTGATCTGATCTCCGCGTCCCTCGCGTCTTCCTCAACCGGCATTGTTTGGCGGCCAGCCCTGGAGGTCGGTTTTGTTTGCCCAGATGAGGAAGTTGGCGAGATCGCGGATTTCCTCGTCGCTGAAGTGATAACGTGGCATCTGCCGGCGACCCTCAACGCCTGATGGTTGCGCCTCGATCCAACCTTTCAGCGTTTGAAAAGCATCCTCGGGATTGTCGATTACGCCCCATCGCGTCATGACGTTGCCAACCTCTGGGGCGAAATAGGCGCCTTCACCATGGATCGTATGGCAATTGATGCAGGCATTGGCCTCCCATACGCGCTTGCCGCGCGCAACGGAATCGGTCAGTGGCATGCTTGCTGTCGATGTTCCTGTGATGTAGGCGTGACTGTGAAGGGTCAAACCGAGAAATAAGAGAATAAAGAATATGGACCCGCCATAGAAAATATTGCGGGCCATGGATTTGGTCATCACTTCGCGCATCGCGCTTGGCTCCTCATGGACTGGCTCAATCCGCACCAGTGTCGCCAAACACGTCCAAGTCGCCTTAACGAAAGGCAAGCCAGTAGCTTTTGGCCCGTTGATAGAGCACCAGGTTACGCAGAGCGGTCTGTGCGGTGAGTGGTCAAAATTGGCATATAGATGGCGGCAAAAATTGCGAATGCAGTAATCCACAGACATCCCGACACCATCATGACGAGGGTGTAGTGGGTGGTAAAGATCTCCGGTCCGAGCGAGCGAGTTAACGCAGCGGCTGCAACCAGAAGATACGCAAATGCGATAGGCCGGGCGACGACCAGGGTGCGTCCGGTGTGACCAAGGGAAGCTCGGGTCATGATGGCAAGCGTCATCACACCGACAGCGCCGATTGCAATAACGTGCAGCGCCTGGGTTTCGCCAATACCAACGCCAAATTGGTACGCTGTAAGCATCAAATAGCCAAGCGCCAAGAACAGAAAGCCCAGATGCAGGCTCCATACGATTGGCTGATCGAGGATCGCGGTGGACTTCCATCCCGCAAGCCGCATTAGGTTTGCCAAACCGGCAACCAGCGCGATCGTACCGGTAATCAATGCAGGGGCAAACGGATAAATTATGGGTAAAAGGAGGGCGCTCGCCATCCCCAATCGGTCAAATACCGTTTGCGTGCGAGGCAAGCCGTGCTCAACGCCATTTCGCATCAACGCGTTGCGTGTGAATGCAGGCGTCACCCTTCCGCCAAGAACCGCGATCAGGGCGGCGAGCGTCAACAGTCCCATTCGGTTGCCTGCGGCAGCTCCGTCGTCCCAAAAGCCGATCCACTCCAAATGCACCATGACATTCGCGACAGTCATAACGGCCAGGATGCCAAGGAACATCATGTTCTGTGGTTTTGGCCGTTTTAAAAGGTTCAGCAGGATTTTGACGCCAAGCACGGGTATGAAAAGCGTATCGATGACCATCACCAGGCTTGCCGGGAACTCGGGGGAGAACGTTACCGCAACGCGTCCCATCAACCACAAAAGGGCAACGCTGGTAATAAAACGTTCGCGGGCCGGCTCCGTGCCAGTCCAGCTTGGTACAGCGGTGAGGAAGAATCCGGCCATGACCGCCGCCCCATAGCCAAATATCATCTCATGGGCGTGCCACTGATATGAGACATGCGTTGCTGCAAACAATTCTGGAGTTGCACCGGTTGCTTGCGTGCCAAGCCAAAGCAGCCAGATGCCGATTGCGAGCATGCCGTAAAGGGGACCGGCAAGGAAGAAATAGCGGAATCCCTCGGTCAGGAATTTGGGAACCCGAAGCGAATTTTGTGGATTTGAGCCCATCGTCTCATCCGTTGCTCACGTGGCGCGCAGCAACCCCAAGTTGCCATAGCGGCGGATACGGCCTTTGGCATCGGCTCCAACTACGGCGACTTCGGGGAGTGATGCAACAAGGTCAGCAACAACATCGTGATGCAGAACACAAAACCCTGTGGAAAGGGCGTCTGCCATGCGTGCGGTAGGAGCGAAAACCGAGATCGACAACCAGTGTCTGGGGCTGTCACCAGTTCTTGGATCGATGAGGTGATGGCGGAAACTTCGCGGATCGAAAACCAGGGATTTCGGTTCGCTGGTGGCAACCGCGATTTCGGCCACTGATACGGCCACTTTTGCTGATGGAATGCCGACTGCGCGGCGTTGACGTCCCGCCAGTCGCAATTCCCCCGCATCAATCACCACATCGTTAAAACCATGGGCACCAAGAATGCCCGTTACACGGTCGGCGATGTGTCCCTGTGCGATGCCATTCAGCGTCAAAGAAGCGCCCGGAGAGAGTGTCACGGCCTCACTGTTGATCGAGATGCCACCGCCCACCCGCTCCAGAACTTGCGACGAGATCGGTTCACCTGCCGCTGCGCTGAGCCAGATTGGCTGCACGGTAGGATCGAACGCGCCGGCGGTTTTCTTCTTCCACTCAAGGCTAGCGTTCAAGACGTCGACCAAATCATGAGATGGCGCGGCAAGGCGACCGTCCCGGTTAAGTTGGCGGAGTTGGGATGTTTCGCGGTGTAGCGAGAATATGTTTTCCAGCCTCTCGATCTCGTTTTCTATTGCAACAAGTGCCGTTCGGGCGGTGGCTTCATCTGCATTGAAAAGCACTACGCGCGCTTCGCCGCCAAGCGCTGCACCACGCCATTGGTACGCTTGATTGCCGTCTCGTGTTGCGAACATGGCGCCGCCGCCGGCAAGCCCTGCTCCGATAGCCGTGACAATGAAACTCCTGCGCGAAAACTTCATTTGGCGACTTCCTTTCAGCCCTTTGCGGGAGCGGGTGAGGGGGCAGAATCACCTCTGCGCGCGGCTCTACGTTTGAGGGCAATACATTGCGCTTCATCGTTCATGATGACCTGACACTTCAGGCATAAAATGCACTCGTTGGGGTTGATGCGGCCCAGCGTATCAATGGCACCAACAGTGCACTGCGTTTCGCAAAACCGGCATTCGCGGCCACATTGCGGCCGGCGATGCAGCCAGTCGAAGAGCTTGATTTTTGCAGGGATGGCCAACGCAGCACCGAGCGGACACAAATAACGGCAGTAGAACCGCTCGATGAACAGGCCGGCGCCGAGAAGGAGGAGCACATATAGAATGAACGGCCATTCGCGCCCGAAGTGCATGGTGATTGCGGTCTTGAAAGGCTCTATTTCCGCAGCGACCAACGCCATTTCCATCGAGTAGAACGAAACCGCAAGAAGGCCGACAAAGGCTGTGTATTTCAGCGCCCAAAGTCTCTCCTGCAACCAGAATGGAACCTCGATCTGTTTGATTCCAAGCCGCTTTCCAATTTCGTTTAGAATTTCCTGCAAGGCCCCAAAAGGGCAAAGCCAGCCGCAGTAGACGCCGCGCCCCCAAAACAAAAGCCCTAGCGCAACGAAACTCCAAAGCATGAAAATTACGGGTTCAAGCAGGAATGTCTGCCAATGGAAGCCATTAAGCAGTGAGTGCATGAAGGCAATCACCTGCACCACGGACAATTGTCCCTTCGCGAGCCAGCCCAGTAAGACCAACGATACAGTGAGAAAGGTCATGCGGCCGATGCGCCACAACTGAGGCCGCGCAACAAAGTATTCCTGGACAAAGAATGCGCCCGCCACCCACACAGTCAACAACGCGACGAATGCAATTGTCACTGGCTTGCGTTGCCACGCAGAGACCCACAGCGGCGTTGGTTCTTCTAATTGGGCAGCGGGTGCGGCAGGCTCTAGAATGTATTGCTTCGGCAAGGTGTAAGGAATAGGCAACCGCAAAGATGCCGTGGTGCCGTCGGTGCGTTCACGCTCCGCTGTAATTTCAACCCGAAAGGGCTCGGATGGCTCAAATCCGGCATCTGAAGGAATGCGAAAGACGCTCATCTCGCGAAACCCTGGCGCGTCTTTAAGCGCGAGCCGGTCAATTCGTAGGAAATCGTCTGTCTTTAGTTTAATAGTTTTGTCGGCCTGTATCACCTCGATGCGATCGAACACGCCACTTCGGCGGTAACTCGTGCCACGATGCGAGTTCACCCCATTGGATGCGACAAAGATTGATGCCGCCCCCAGGCCACGCGAACCAACGGCGCGAGTGAAAACCTGTTGTCCCAGCAGATTACGTCCGATAGTCGGTGGATCAATCAGGCCGACCCAGGCGTCAATAAACGGTGCGTCACTTGGCTCCAGAGGTATAGCGATTTTGCCTAGACGCTCCGCCGCCTCAGCCATGCTTAGCCTAGCGTTCTTTAGTGAGCCTTCTTCAACCATTTGCGACCATGTGCGAGGCGAAAAAGCAACCCGCTCAATATCTTTGGCCTTCGTTGCGATCACGCCGCGCCCAATTGCGATTGTGCGCGCTGTCCTGAGAATGCCGTCGCGAATGACGCCGGTTGAAACGGTGGCACCGGTAATGATCGGGGGTAGCTTGCCGCTGTCGGCAAACGCTTCGATCTGGGGCGAGGTTAAATCGTATCCGGTAAAGCCCTCAATGTAGTTAGCGATATCTTTTGTCGAAATGCCAAGGGTGAGGACGGGTTCGTTGTGGCGCATTAAGATCGCACCACTTATGCGAGCATCCGGAGTTACACCGATCAGGATGTCGATTGGGCGGCCGGAGTATCCGGTTGAACCTGAAATTTCCCATGTCGATGCGATGTAGCCGATCAGACCATTGGCGGTTGAGACCTTCCAGGCGGGTGGGGATCGGTTGGAGCGCTCTAGGATAAAGTCGCGGGGCGCCTTGGGAAAAATACGGGCGGCAAGCTCTCGATCAGGAACACTTGGCGCAATGGCATCAGCCCCCAACGAAATGCCGCTGTGCGAACTGCCCTGGGCTGCGCAATCAACCAAAGGCGTCAAAACCAGGAGTAAGAGCAAAACCACATAACTCAACCATAAGGTTGTGCGGTGTTTCAACGCCGAATCCCCCGTCGACGCTGATGAACCTACCTCGGACATGATGAGCCTCGCTGATGACGAGCGGTAGAGTGATGGCAGTAATCGTCAGCCACCTTCACCAAAGTCAAGGAGCCGGTTTGCACCTTGTACCAGTGTGGGCTTGGCAGTTTCAGTTCGGAGGAATGGGATTATGTTCAACGGTTCGCGAAGCGAATATAAGAAGTGGATAGTATTCGGCAGCGTTGCGCTGCCACTTTTGTTCCCGCTCACACCTGCTGTTGCGCAGGATAAGATCAAAGAACACGACACGTCTCCTGGCGCAATGTATGTGCCTGAGATGAATACCCTGTCTCAAATGAAGTTGGAGATTCCAGGTCGCAGGCCGGGTGACCCCGTCATTTCGGCTGAAGAGTTTGAAACTGCGAAAAAGATCTACTTTGAACGCTGTGCGGGCTGTCACGGTGTGTTGCGCAAGGGTGCAACAGGTAAAGCGTTAACCACTGACATAACGCGAAAAAATGGCTACGAGTATTTGCGCGATTTTATCACCTACGGATCGCCCGCAGGCATGCCCAACTGGGGCTCTTCTGGTGAATTGACCAAAGAGCAGATCGATATGATGGCGCGGTATCTGCTTATCGAGCCACCCACGCCTCCCGAGTATGGCATGAAGGAGATGAAGGAGAGCTGGAAACTCGTTGTGCCCGTCGACAAGCGACCGACGGAACAGCAAAACGATTTGAAGCTCGATAACCTGTTCTCTGTAACATTGCGCGATTCAGGCGAGGTTGCCCTGATTGACGGTGGCACCAAGAAGATCATAACGATCCTTAAAACCGGATATGCGGTTCATATTTCTCGCATGTCGGCATCAGGCCGCTATCTGTTCGTGATTGGCCGCGATGCGAAGGTCAGCATGATCGACCTTTGGATGAAGGAGCCGGCGACGGTTGCGGAAATCAAGGTGGGAACCGAGGCGCGCTCCATCGAAACGTCGAAGTACAAGGGCTTCGAAGACAAGTATGCAATCGCTGGTTCATACTGGCCACCGCAGTACGTCATCATGGATGGCAATACACTTGAGCCGCTCAAGATCAAGTCCACGCGTGGCATGATCTATGACACGCAAGAGTTCCATCCGGAACCACGCGTCGCCGCCATCGTTGCTTCGCACTTCAAGCCTGAGTTTATCGTCAACGTAAAGGAGACCGGAAAGATCCTGGTTGTGGATTATTCCGACATCAAGAACCTGAAGACTGTTGAGATCGAAGCCGAGCGTTTCCTGCACGATGGTGGATTCGATTCAACCAAACGCTATTTCCTTGTGGCAGCCAACGCCCGCAATAAGGTCGCTGTGATCGACACCAAGGAAGACAAGCTGGTTGCGCTTATTGAAACAGGTGGAAAGACGCCGCATCCAGGTCGCGGTGCCAATATCACGCATCCAAAATTCGGTCCTGTCTGGGTGACGTCGCACTTGGGTGATGAGACGGTTTCTCTCATAGGTACAGATCCTGAGGGGCATCCCGACAGCGCTTGGAAGGTTGTGCAGAAGCTTGAAGGCCTCGGTGGCGGATCGTTGTTCGTCAAATCGCATCCCAAGTCCGAACACCTTTATGTCGATGCGCCGCTCAATCCTGAGGCTGAGATTTCGGCAACTGTGGCTGTGTTCAAGGTCAGCGACCTCACACAAGAGGAGCCCAAGTACACCGAGCTTCCAATCGGGCAGTGGGCTGCCATCCCCGAGGGCCAGCCGCGTGTGGTCCAGGGCGAATTCAACCAGGCCGGCGATGAAATCTGGTTCTCCGTTTGGAATTCAAAGGACAAGGTTTCGGCCATCGTGGTTGTTGATGACAAGACGCTGAAGCTCAAGACCGTAATCAAGGATCCAAAGCTGATTACGCCGACGGGCAAGTTCAACGTCTTCAACACACGCAACGACGTCTACTAACGAATGCTTGAAGGGCGGCGTATCAAAAAGCCGCCCTTCAACGTTCCGCAGACAAATGCGCGCGTGCAAAAGCCCAATTTCAATACGGCGTTGAGCAATCAGGGTTGCAGCGATGGTTATGCCTGGACGAGTGTACTTGGTCGGAGCAGGGCCTGGGGATCCCGAGTTGCTCACGTTGCGCGCCGCACGTCTGATTTCGCAAGCCCAAAGCCTCGTGTACGACAGGCTTGTTTCAGACGAAATCCTCTCATTTGCCAACCCCGATGCACGCTTAATTCCGGTCGGCAAGAAGCCGCAGCATCATCCTGTTCCGCAAGATGAGATAAATAGTATCTTGGTTGCCGAGGCGCGTAAGGGACGCAGGGTCGTGCGTCTCAAGGGCGGCGATCCATATATCTTTGGCAGGGGGTTTGAGGAGTTGATAGCTCTTTCAGCCGCAGGCATACGCTGCGACGTGGTGCCAGGAATTACCGCGGCACAAGGCTGCGCGGCAAGTGCGGGCGTTCCCCTGACACATCGCGGACTGGCAACAAGTGTTCGCTACATAACAGGTCACTGCCGCGATGATTTACCGCTCGCATTTGACTGGCAGGGCCTTTCCAACAAGCAAACCACGCTCGTCGTCTACATGGGCGCATCAAGTATCGGCGAGGTGGCTAGCAAGTTGATTGCAAACGGCTTGTGCCAGACAACGCCCGCTCTAGCAATCGCAGGTGGCACGACCGCCAATGAACAGCGGTTCGTCACGCATCTAGGCGGAATTCGCGAGGCGGTTGTTGCCATGAACTTTCACGGGCCGGTTCTCTTTATTATCGGCGATGTCGTATCGCTTTACGCTGGTGGCGATGAAAATCGTGAATATGTCGCCGCGATCGGGGCAAAAGCACCGCCAGTCGGATCTGTGCTGGAGATGCTGGCCGATGCATAGGGCGCCGCTATTTCTAACGGCAATGCTTGCAGCGATGCCTGTATCGACGGCTTTGGCAGATGAGGTATCGCAACAGCGTGCGGCCGAGCTTCGACATCTCGTCTTGCAAGACTGCGGGTCGTGCCACGGAATGACTTTGAAGGGCGGATTGGGCCCTGACATACGCCCACAGCAACTTTCCGGTCGTGATCGCAAGACGATTGCAACTATCATTCTCGATGGCGTGCCTGGAAAACCAATGCCGCCGTGGCGCGGATTGCTCAGCGATGCGGACGCTCTTTGGATTGCGCAGTATCTTCTCGAGGGCTCTAGGCAATGAAGCGTCTGATCAGGCAGTTTGGGGCATGGCTCGTTCTCATGGCGATTGCGAGCATCGCTCATGCGGCGCCCAGCGAACCGACGAGTGTCCGTGGCACCGGTGACCTTGGGATTGTCATTGAGCGCGCGACGGGATCTCTCCTCATCATCGATTCAACGAAGCGTGTGGCCGTCAAACGCATCGAGGGTCTCGGCGACTTGTCTCATGCGTCCGCGGTTTTTTCGCGCGATGAGCGCTACGCCTATGTGTTCGGCCGTGACGGAGGTCTGACCAAGGTTGATCTTCTCACCGGATCTATCGCGCACCGCGTCATGCAAGCAGGTAATTCCATCGGTGGTGCGATTTCTGATGATGGTACTCTTGTGGCGGTTTCCAATTATGAACCCGGTGGCGTGCGTGTGTTTGACGCTGATACTTTGGCGCTAGTGGCTGACATTCCAGCGAAGTGGTCAGGCGGTACCTCCAAGACGATCGGCCTCGTCGACGCGCCAGGCCGACGCTTCGTTTTCTCCCTATGGGATGCCGGTGAGACCTGGATTGCTGACTTTTCCAAGGGTAGCAAGCCGCAAATTACCAAGTTTGCAGAGATCGGCAGCAATCCATATGACGCGCTGATTACGCCAGATGGCAGAACCTACATAGCCGGGCTCTACGGTGAAGACGGCTTGACTGCGATTGACCTGTGGCAGGCCTCGCCAGCGCCGCGAAAGATCCTTCAAGGGTACGGGCGTGGCGAGGAAAAGTTACCGGTTTATAAGATGCCACACCTGGAAGGTTGGGCGCTTGCGGGAGACAGGTTCGTACTGCCGGAGGTTGGTCATCACGAAGTGCTGTGGGTTGATAGCCGCAGTTTCAAGGAAGTCGCGCGTACGCCAGTCCATGGGCAACCGGTATTTGCAATCGCCAGACCCGACGGCCGTTATGTCTGGGTGAATTTCGCGCATCCGCTCAACGATACGATACAGGTCCTCGACACCCTCACGGGCAAGGTCGTGCGTGAGTGGAAGCCGGGCCCTGGAGTGCTGCACATGGAATTCACGCCGCGCGGAAACGAAGTTTGGGTGTCAGTCCGAGACAGTAACGTCGTGCAGGTTTACGACGCACATACCTACGAGAAGAAAGCGGAAATAAACGCGAAAAGTCCGAGCGGAATTTTCCTTACCGCGCGTGCGCACAAAACGGGGCTCTAGTCATGGCCAGTTCTGCAGCGTTACCTCTGCCCAAGCCGGCGTCTGAAAAACCGGCGAGCTACAGTGTCGTGGAAAGCCTTCTGCTTGACGACTGGCAGCGCAACTTTCCACTCGTTAGTCGCCCGTTCACGGTTGTTGGTGATGCACTGGGCGTTAGTGAAGACTTTGTCCTGAGCCGGCTTAGGCGATTTGTCGAAGAAGGCGTCGTGGCTCGCGTTGGTGGCGTTGTGCGGCCGAACACTCTGGGTGTCAGCACATTAGCTGCGCTGGCCGCGCCAGACCTGCACATAGACGCAATAGCAGACGTTTTGACAGGGTTTCCCGGTATCAATCACGTCTACTTACGTGAAAACACACTCAATCTCTGGTTTGTGGTCACAGGGCCTGACGATCGACATGTCAGCCAATGCCTGGAACAGATCACCGCACGGACGGGCCACAAGGTTTTGCAGCTTAGACTAGAACGGGCGTTCCATATAGATCTGGGGTTTGGATTGTCTCGGCAATCGAACCACATACGTCATCCAAGCGCAGAGTATAGGCCCGTATCGGCGGGTTGGGTCGATGATCTCGACCGGCAACTCGCGCAGCAGCTTTGCGATGGATTGCCGTTGATATCCCGTCCGTTCCAAATGGTCGCCAATGGGCTCGATATTGAGGAAGCCGACGTCATTTCCAGGTTGGAGCGACTTGTATCCAGCGGCATCATTCCGCGAATTGGCGTCATAGTGCGTCACCGTGCGCTTGGTTGGCGCTCCAATGCAATGGTTGTCTGGGACGTGCCGGAGGCCTCGATCGAACGCTCTGGTGAGGCCCTGGCCGCGGTCCCCGGTGTTAATCTGTGCTACCGGCGAACACGATATGCGCGCGAATGGCCCTACAACCTTTATTGCATGGTTCACGCAAGAAGCCGCGAACAAGCCTTGCGGACCGTTGCATCGGCCTCAGGGATAGCAGGTCTCGATCATCTTCCCCGCAGCATCCTCTTCTCGCAGCGTTGCTTCAAGCAAACCGGCGCCTTGATTAGCAAACGAAGGGCATCGAATGGCTAACAAGCTGAAGGCAGAACACATCGAACTCGATGAGATCGATCGGCACTTGATCAACCGGCTGCAGGATGGTTTGCCACTTGTTTCCACTCCATTCGAAACGATAGCTGCTGAACTAGGCGTCACACAAAAAGATGTCTGCGACCGTATAGAACGCCTTCTGGCGGCCCGCATACTCACACGGTTCGGGCCATTCTACGACGCTGCGGCCATGGGTGGTGCATTCTGCCTATGTGCCATGGCTGTGCCGGAACAGAGCTTTGAGCGCGTGACCGAAATCGTGAATAGCCACATTGAGGTCGCGCACAACTACGCGCGCGACCATGTGCTCAACATGTGGTTCGTCATGGCAACCGAAAGTGCAGAGCAGATCGAAGCCGTGGCAAGAAAAATTGAGAGTGAAACTGGATTGAGCGTTTTACTGTTTCCAAAATTGGAGGAGTACTTTGTCGGCTTCAGGGTGGCGGCATGACGAGGATTGACGCATTTGATCGAAAACTGATTGAGGCAACGCAAGCCGGATTGCCACTTGTTCCCAGCCCATTCGCCGTTCTGGCGGAGGAGGTTGGTAGTACCGAGGAGCACGTACTGTCCAGGTTCAAGGCTTTACAAATGCAAGGTGTCTTAAGACGCATTGCTGCGGCCCCCAATCATTATGCGCTTGGTATGTCGGCAAACGGCATGACCGTATGGGATGTCGATGACGATCAGGTTTCGCAACTGGGTGCCAAGATTGGAGCGCTCTCCTTTGTCACGCATTGCTATCTGCGCCCGCGCGCAAGACCTGCATGGCCCTACAACCTCTTCGCGATGGTGCATGGTGCAACACGTGATGAAGTGGAATCAAAGCGTGCAGAAATTTCGGTCTTGCTTGGCGACGCGTGTCGGGCATCCGATATACTTTACTCGACGCGCATCCTGAAAAAGACAGGTCTTCGAATATCAACAGGCGGGAGCTGAAAGTATGTTCCGGTTATCCCACTACATGAAGCAGCTTGTTGCGCCAAGCCCGATACGACGTAGAGGAGGCCGCACCGGGGCGGTCAGGCCCGTTGTAATCTGGAATCTTACGCAACGCTGTAACCTGAAGTGCCGGCATTGCTATGCGGTGGCTGCCGATCACCACTTTCCTGGCGAACTCAGTACGCAAGAAGCCTTTGATGTATTGGACGACCTCGCCGCATTCCGCATTCCTGCGCTGATTCTTTCAGGTGGGGAGCCCCTTTCGCGTGCTGATACGCTTGACATCGCGCGACGCTCCAAAGGCTACGGCCTTTACACGGCGTTGTCGACGAACGGCATGCCGATCGTTGGCGAGACGGCCGACGAGATTGCCGAAATCGGGTTTGACTATGTAGGCATAAGTCTTGATGGGATTGGTGCAACGAACGATTGGTTTCGCGGGCAGACAGGTGCATTCGACGGTGCTTTGGCTGGCGTGCGCGCGTGCAAGGAGCGCGACGTCAAGGTGGGTCTCCGCTTCACGATGACGAACGACAACGCCGCACAATTGCCAGATCTGTTGAAGCTGGCCCGCGACGAGGGCGTTGAAAAATTCTACCTGTCCCATCTTGTCTACGCGGGCCGGGGCAACAAGCATCGCGCTGATGACGTTGAAGGACAGACAACCCGCTTTGCAATGGATCTGCTCATCGATACGGCGTGGCAAGCCGTGCAGGATGATATCGAATTCGAAATTGTAACCGGCAACAATGACGCCGATGCTGTCTATTTCCTCAGGTGGGCAAGCGAACGCTTTTCTGCTGAGGCCGTCGCAAATGTCCGCCAACACCTGGAGGCTTGGGGTGGGAATTCTTCCGGGTTGGGGGTTGCAAACATCGATCCACAAGGCGTGGTCCATCCCGACACGTACTGGTCAAGCTACTCGATAGATAATGTGCGCAAGCGTCCTTTCAGTGTCATCTGGCAGGATGAAAGCGATGCTATGCTGGCAGCGTTACGGACCCGCCCGCGGCCGTTGAAGGGCCGCTGTGGAGCGTGCGCTTACAAGGCGGTCTGCGGCGGCAACACACGCATTCGCGCGTTGCAGTTGACGGGAGATCCCTGGGCTGCTGATCCAGCGTGCTATCTTGATAACTCAGAGATTGGGCTTGAACAAAGCACGAGCATCGAGACACCTGTTCAACTCAGACCCTTCAGAGGCCGGCGGCATGATCCTGCGCATCGTTTCGGTTAGCCTTGCTTGTGCGGTGGCGTTGACTTCGGTTGTCGCACGGGCTGAACCTGAAGGCGGCCAGCGGGAAAAGAATTCGCCGGGACAGATCTATGCTGACAAGTGTAGCTCTTGTCATGGCGCTGACCGGCTAGGGGGAACCGGACCCGCGCTTATTCCCGAAACCCTTGGTCGTTTGAAGCCGGATGCAATCGCCGATGTCGTGACGCGTGGGCGTCCTGCAACCCAAATGCCTGCGTTTAGTGGTGACATACCCTCCGACGACATTGGTAAGCTGGTCGCTTTTATAAAGACGCCGCTTGCTTCTATGCCTGTCTGGACAGCGTCGGATATTACAGCCAGCCGGACGTTCAACACATCCTACGTGCCGGCAGAAAAACCGGTGTTTTCGTCTGATCCGATGAACCTGTTCCTCGTCGTCGAAACCGGTGACCACCACATCTCTGTTCTTGATGGCGATTCTTTCGAGCGGCTGGACCGCTTTGCGACACCCTATGCCGTCCACGGTGGCCCCAAGTTCACGCCGGATGGTCGCTTTGTGTTCGTCATGTCGCGGGACGGCTGGGTGCAGAAATATGATATCTGGTCGCTCAAGGAAGTGGGGCGCGTGCGCGCGGGCTTGAATTCACGCAACATCGCCATTTCGTCTGATGGAAAGTGGCTGGCGGTGGCAAACTATTTGCCGCGCACTCTAACGATCGTATCAACGTCGGATCTAAGTGTTCAGCGCATCTTTGAAGTCGCCGACCGGGGCGGTACGCCATCGCGTGTTTCAGCCGTGTACCAGGCACCGACCCGCAATAGCTTTATTCTTGCACTCAAGGACGTCGCAGAGATCTGGGAGATCAGCACCGATCCTGATGCCCCTCCCGTTTATGAGGGCTTTGTTCATAGCCATGAGGCGGGCATGGTGGAGGCATTGGCAAAGACGGAAGGTCTGTTTGCGCGCCGCCGAATACCAGTCAGCCAGCCAATTGATGATTTCTTCTTTGATCCCGACTACCGGAATCTGATTGGCACCTCCAGAGATGGTGAGAACGGCGTGGTGGTCAATCTTTCCGTGGGTCGTGAAATTTCAAAACTGCCGCTGGCAGGCATGCCTCATCTGGGCTCGGGTATAAGCTGGATGCGCGATGGCAAGCGCGTGATGGCTACGCCGCACCTCAAGGAGGGTAAGCTCAGCGTGATCAACATGGATGACTGGTCGTTGATTGAGACCATAAAAACCAAAGGTCCCGGCTTTTTTCTGCGCTCTCATGAGTCCAGTCCCTATGTCTGGGCCGATGTGTTTTTCGGGCCAAACAAGGATCTCATGCACGTCATCGACAAGCAAACGTTGAAGATTGTCAAAACGCTGCGGCCAGCGCCTGGAAAGACCGTGGCGCATGTCGAGTTTGATCGCTATGGCAAGTACGCGTTGGTGTCAGTTTGGGAGCAGGACGGTGCCGTGATCGTCTATGACGCGAAGACGCTAGCGGAGTTGCGGCGCATCCCGATGCGTAAACCTTCGGGCAAATACAATGTCTGGAACAAGATCAAGTTTTCCGAGGGCACGAGCCACTAATTCGTTCCAACCAGAGCATTTTCCGGCGAAGTGGATACCGGTTCGTCGCAGAAAATGCGACCAAACCAAAAAGCTGGAGCATTTCCGACGAAGTGGACGCCGGTTCGTCGCAGAAAATGCGACCAAACAAGAAGCTAGAGCGCTGATCCGATTTCACCGGATTGGAATGCGCTCTAGCGCAATTGCCCGTCAGCCCGCGCCGGCAGCATCATTTCTTTTCAATGAACGTATTAGCGATCATGGAACATAGTCGCTTCATGATGATGAAGCCTGATTGAGGATGCTCAGATAGGATCTCCATCGCCCGGTCGCCGTTGATCGATAGAACCGAACACGGTTCCATGCAAACAGCGCTTCCAAGCCTTCTTGGATGCTCTGGAATAAGCGCGGCCCAACCGAAAATCATGTGACGTTTCATCAGCTTTTCAACATAGAGATGGCCTACGCCTGAAGCTGTGTTGAAGCTGACCAATCCGTGCAGGAGAACGTACATATCGAGCGCCTGGTCACCGTTCTCGTAGATCACCTGGCCTTTCGGGTATTCGTGCGTGTGCGCAGCCTCCGCCATGGCGGTCAGTGCTTCGGGGGCACACCCGGCAAATAAGGATACTTCATTCAGGATTTCATTGATTTGGTTGGTCTCAGACATTGCATGCACCTCGCGTTCACTCTCGAAGTTTGCGCTCAATTACGACCAGCGGCCAATCAACGAAACCTATCATTGGTAAGATGATGTCTTGAAATGAAATCAGACTAATCCAACAGCGAAGGCAGGTTGGAAAACCATCAGCAATAAAGCCATCAGCAATAAAGGTTCATTCACTCAGACTTGCTGGCACCTTTTTCAAATTTCGGCAGAGTGGCGTCAATGCGATGCCATTTGGGGGCTGATGACGTCCAGAACTGCGCTTCCGGTTTAAAGATGGATGGATCGTCCAGGCTACCGACCTTGACGCTGACGATATCGGGGAATGCGCTATCCTCGGCATAAAGCGGTGTGCCGCACTTGCCGCAAAAGTACCGTCGGCGACGATTGCCACTGTCGGCCACGCTGTCATAATGCTCAGGAATGCCTTTCGTAATCGCAACAGATGGTTTGGCGACAACGAACACATAGGCGGGAGCGCCGCCGCTTACATATTGACAGTCCCTGCAATGGCAGGCCGCGGCTGCCATTACGCGTCCATAGACGTTGTAGCGTATCGCGCCACAGAGGCATCCGCCTTTCGCATCAACGTTTTGCATTTCAGGATGACTCCGGATCTGGTCTCGATTGGGCAGCGTGGGGCGGTGTAGCAGTGTCCGTCATCAATTCTATCCCACGTTGGCTATAATAAATTCAATTCCTGTGCTGATGCTACAGCACGCTAGCCCGTCTTTCTCACGAGGGCACGGCCGTCATCGCGCTGGCGCCAGCACGACCCGCAGGGCGGGGTGAAAATGATGACAGTCTGTGTCGCGCCGCTTGCCCGATGTCCCACATCGAACTACACGGCTCTCCTGGCCTGTCATCATTTTCACCTCCGTGCCGGCCATACCATCATGAGAAAGGCGGGCTAGGACCACAGGTTCGGTCGGGTCCATTCGTTCGTCAATGCAAGTCTGTTCAATCCCATGATAGGCTGAACAAAATTTACAATCGACGCAAGAGGGACAGACTAGGAAACGGATGACCGAGCTCCAGAAGCCAAAGCCTTTTCCAAGGTCGGCAGATTGTTCCGTAGAAGCGTCCATCTGAACACGAACGAAAGCAGCACCGATCGAATAGAATAACCCCGGTCATTTGCCTTGATCAGCCATATTGTGGCTTGGTCGGTTCGGTCGGTTGGCGTTGTCGATTTTGAGATATCGCTGCAAATTGCGCTCGCTGAGGGTTGGTTATAACGCAGAGATGGTGCTGCATAAGTGAGAAGACCTAGGGAGAGAACTGGCAATGGCATCGATTGATTGGCCCAAGCTGAACGAAATTGAAAACGACAAGCTGGCGGCAGCGCTTAGGCAGGCGCACAATGGCGTACATTGGCTAGCCCGCTTCGCAAATAGCTACGTTGAGACCAACGGTAGCGGTGATCCCACCCAGCTCGTCTGGAATGCGAGTGATGGCGTAATCCAGACAAAGCCTTTTCTGGATGAATACGCCGTCGAGCTTCGTGTTGGCCCCCTGGAACTTCAATTCCGGGAGCAAGGCAGGCCGGTGCCGCACGCTGTAAATTTCGAGGAGCGGACACCTGCACATATTGAGGCGTGGGCGCTCGTCGAATTGCTGCACCGGGGCATTGACCGGGAGCGGTTTTCAAAAATGCTGCCATATCAGGCCGCCGACGTGATGACCGGCGATCACGAGGAGCATGAGGCGGACGCGTACAAAACCGAACTTGCCGCGATCGAAAAGTGCCTTCGCCTCGGAACTGAGGTGCTATTGCAACTGCGGCAGCGTGACGAAGGAAGCGAGGCGGCAGGCAAACCGCTCACATGCTGGCCGCAAAAATTCCAGATCGGCTATGAAATGCCGCTTCCTCCGGGTAGTGGTGCTGAAAGCCTTAAGGTAGGCATCTCACCAGGCGATGCGGAACATTCGCAGCCGTATTTCTTTGTATCAACGCCGCACCAGGCTCAGACCGCCAGCCATGGCCGTGAGTCTGTGTTACCTTTGAGCGAAATCGCGGAGCGTGGGTTGGATCGTGAAGCCGTTGTGGCGGAGCTTCACCAGCGCGTGGCGACACTGAAAAGCAGGCTCGCGGGCTGAAGAACAACGCTGTTGAGCCTTGTTGCTTCCGCTCCGCGAGCGCGTTGCCACCACCATGGCTGCGCTTACAATAGGCCTGCACGCCTGCGTGTCAGGCGCTCTGCCGTTGCGCTTTTCGGTTTCGCACGGCCACGTTCGGCGTTGAGGTTTTGGCTTCTACATGTTCGGTTGTTTCACCGAGCAGTCGCCTCAGTTCACCGGTTTTGTGAAGCACCTTGGCTACATCCACCATCACCCTTGCCATGGGCATCACGGTGTCACCTTCAGCCCAGAAAAGCCCAACCTCCTGGCTCATGACCGGGTCGATCAGGTCAAGGGCCTTGGTGCCCGCATGCAATCCGGGCATGCGTGAGAAGTGCGTCGGGATGATCGTGCACAATTCGGTAAATTGAACCTGAAACATCAGATGAAGAATAGATTCCGATTCGACCTTCGGGCATGGCGTGACACCAACCTTTTTGAAAACGCGGTCTACGAATCGGCGCTCATGCATGCTCGGACGTAGCAAAGCCAGCGGAAGGCTGGCCGCTTCCTCCCATGTAATGTTCGTGCGATTTTTGAATTCGGGTGTGTCGGGAACCAGCAGGCTGAGTTTCTCGGTATAGATCGGCATCACGTTGCGCCGCCCGAGGTCGGCCCGCTCAATATAGGTAAGCGCGCAGTCGAGCGTGAAATTGTCCAGTCCGAGCTTCATCGCCTCGTTGCCGATGAAGTGAACGTCAACAAGAACTCCTGGATGCTGCTCGCGCACCATTTGCAAGAGCACGGGGAGAATGGGAGACATCGACGGCATCGCTCCCATTCGTAAGGAGCCATGCAGGTCGTTCTGCATCGACTTGATCTCGTCTTTCATCGCATCGCAGTACGAGATGATGCGCCGCGCCCAGTTGGTGACCCTCTCTCCTTCAGCGGTAAGGCCATGGAAGCGTTGACCGCGTCCGCGAAGAAAGATCGGGACGCCAAGTTCCAGTTCCAATTGCTTGATACCGCTGGAAAGACTGGGCTGGGTTACACAGCATCGTGAAGCGGCACGGCCAAAGTGCTCTTCCTCCACAACAGCCACCAAATATTTGAATTGCCGAAGGAACATATTGAGCCTCGTTTCCAACCCTAAACATTATCGCGACATTAGATCGCACGCTGTTTGATCTATGTCGAATATAGTGCCGAGCTATCAAACTTGCCAGTTTGTTTGCCAGGGTCGATCATAGAAGTTGTCTATTTATGGTTAGATAGAACTGTTATCTGCGTGACTGGCCACAAAGGCTTTCTCCTGCAAAACTAAAGGTGCTGGCGTAATGAATGTCGCTGGCATATGCGTTGCTGCCTTGTTCACGCGGAATGGCGGCTGCGCCCTCAACCGCACAAATCCCATGGGACGCAATTATGTCGTTGGCTGACCTGCTGCTCTACGGCAGCCTTGGATTGATGTCGGGCGGACTGATTGGTTGCGTTGGTGTGGGCGGCGTCATTCTGGTTCCCGCGCTGCATTATCTGGCCGGGGTTCCGTTAAAGGCTGCAATCGCCGCTGCAATGTTTGCATATTTGCTGTCGGGAGCGGTGGGCACGTTTGTATTTGCTCGCAAAAAATCAATTCGTTGGGAAATGACGGTTCCATTGTGGCTGGCGGCTATGCCATCCGCCCTGATTGGCGCCCTTGCGGTCTCAATCGCACCTGCTAGCGCGCTTGAACTTGTAATTGGCTTGTTGACGGCTGGTTCAGGCATTCATGCGCTAACGTCGGGGGGAGAGCGGGAGGATGGCCACGATAGCCCCGTTAGCAAAGGCTATCTGGGAATGGCCGGCGCGGTAACCGGATTTTTGTCTGCGCTGACAGGTACCGGGGGCCCGCTGGTATTAATTCCGATCTTGTTGTGGGTCCATCTGCCGGTGCTGACGGCCATTGGCTTGGCCCAAGCCATACAGTTGCCAATAGCAGTACTGGCCACCGCAGGTAATTTTTATGCGGGTAGTCTCGACGTCTGGCTTGGGTTCGTGATCGGAGCAGGCATCGTCTTCGGCACATGGGCCGGGGCATGGCTGGCTCATGTTTTGCCTCGCAAGACGCTGCGCCGCATCGTTGCTGTGCTGCTTGCGCTCGTTGGCGCGGCGATTCTCGTCCAGATCGTTGTGGGCTAAAGCATTTTCCGAGGAAGTAGACGCCGGTTCGTCGTAGAAAATGCGACAAACTAAAAAGCTAGAGCGCCGATCCGATTCCATCGGATCGGCGTTCTAGAAATTCCATATTGATCGACGGGTGCCTTTTTGCGGCTAGTTTCTCCAGCCCAGGCACTGATGCTGATACCCTCAAAGTAGTCACGCTCGAAATGGCAAAGTGCGATGGCCTTCGATATCAGGAAATTTAAAGCCCATTACGGGGATGCCAACGCTGAGGCGACGGCATGCCGAGAAGACGTGGCACTATTTGATTTCTCGTTCATGTCGCGCGGGACGGTTTCTGGGCCGCGTGCCGGCGATGTTTTGGCGCGTCTGATCTCACGGCCCTTAACAGACATGGATGTGGGAGCAATCCGCTATTGTTTAAGAGAGGCTGAGGACGGACATCTGCTCGCCGATCTCACTGTCTGGCGGACGGATAGTGAAACATTCGAGGTGATGAGCGGCCGCCCCGATGACATCGAAGATCTCGTGAACGTGGCATCAGAACTGGGACAGGTGGCTTACAATCTAACGGATGAAAGCCGCATTTTTGCACTGCAGGGTCCGCAATCCTTCAATGCGATCAAGCCCATGCTATCGCCACATGAGGCTGAACGCCTGGCCAATCTGAACTACTTCAGAACCATGGAACTCAAACTGGCCAGTGTGCCGGTCAGAATTGGAAGGTTGGGTTACACCGGGGAGCGCGGCTTTGAACTGATAGTGCCCGCCAACGAGGCTGTCCGCATCTGGTCTGGGCTCGCTGAGCGTGCTCGACCGGCCGGCTTTATAGCTGCAGATATGCTTCGCATCGAAGCGGGTTTCGTCCTTTTTGTAAATGAGTTCGTCCTTCCAGTGGGCGCGCATGAGGTTGGCCTTGCAGGGTTCTCGACGTCGAATTTCTCATCGACGAGCCTCCAGCCTGAGGTCGAGCTGATTGCATTCACGGCCAAGGCGTCATGCGATGTTGAGCTGTTCCAGCCGCCCGCGACTATCCAACGGCCGAAAAAGCCCGGAGAACTTACTGTTACCTCTGCCTGCGGTAGCGTGCAAGCAAAGGGCGTCCTTGGGCTGGGCTATGCATTGAAGGAGAGGAACGCAGGTTGCTCTTTCCATGATCCCAACGGACAATTTGTTAACATCCGAAACGTAACGCGCCCCTATTTCGACCCCGAAAAGAAGCGGCCGCGCGGGCCGTGGTGCTGACTTTCAACCCCTCAGCCAGCCCTTCATAGGTTTTGACAAACGCCAAATAGCTTCTGCTCATTTGACTTGGCATGCCCTTCGACGGCCCAATAATGGCGCAGGTTGCTGGTTCGGTCTTCGAGCCGGCCCCTAAATGAACGGCAAAAAATCACATATAATTCCTTGGGAGATAAGCGCCATGGCCGAGCAGGCGAAACGCAGAAAAGTCACCATCAATACGTTGATGGCGAAGAAGAAGCGGGGTGAGCCGATCACCCAGCTTGCGGCCTATGACTATCGCACCGCAATCGTGTCTGACCGGCTAGGCATGGATATCTTGTGCGTTTCCGATACGGGCGGCATGATCCTGTTCGGACATCAAAGCACGGTGACGGTTAGCTTTGACGAAGTCATGATGATGGCTCAGGCGATCGATCGCGGCTCGAAGTACGGTTTGCGCATGGTCGACATGCCCTATTGGAGCTTCCACGTTTCCAAAGAACAGGCCATCGAGAATGCTGGGCGTTTTGTGCAAAATGCAAACGCTGAGGTCATGAAGTGCGAGGGTAATCGCCACCACGCCGCCAATATCGAGGCGATCGTCAACGCGGGCATTCCCGTCCAGGGCCACATCGGCATCACGCCGATGCGCATGCCGCAGCTTGGTGGTTTCATCGCCCAGGGAAAGACGTCCAAGCGCGCTCAGGAGCTCATCGACGACGCCAAGGCCATGTATGACGCCGGTTGCTTCTCAATTCTGTGCGAGGTCACAACATCGGAAGTGGCAGAGTATCTGGCTGAAATTCTGCCGATTCCGATTATCAGCCTTGGCGCCGGCAACCGTGCTGACGGCGTTCACATCATCTCCTCCGACCTGTTCCACCTTTGGGAAGAGCACGTTCCAAAGCATTCCAGGATCTACACAGACCTCATCCCGATCATGGAAGACGTAATCACGCGCTACATGAAGGATGTCGTGGACCGCGACTATCCCGGCCCCAAAGAAACGATCAACATGCCTGACGAAGAATTGCTCGCGTTCGCTCAAGCAATGAAGTGGGAAAGCAAGATTGAGGAAATAAAGACCGGACAAAAGAAGGCAAGCTAAGAAAAGCTCAAATAGCCTTCGATACGGCGCTCTAGTTGATTGCAAGGGCTTCCGCGACCTGTGCTGGACAACCTAAGTGTTGTCCAGCATTTTTTGTTTTCCGTTGCCGCGCCCGAGCATGTTTAGCTGAAGTGTGCAGCGGTTCAGCGTGAAAAACATGCTTCGCAAAGAGAGCATGTTTAGCTGAAGTGTGCAGCGGTAGAGCCGTGAACAACATGCTTCGCAAAGAGAGCATGTTTAGCTGAAGTGTGGAGCGGTAGAGCCGTGAAAACATGGCGACGATCAAAAGCGGTATCCATTTCCTCACGAAAAACGCTCCAGAGCATTTTCCGACGAAGTGGACACCGGTTCGTCGCAGAAAATGCGACCAAACAAAAGGCTAGAGCGCCGATCCGATTCCATCGGATCGAAATGCGCTCTAGATACCGCTTTTGAAGTTAACCGCAGCTACCCGTTTTCATGCGACGGATAGGGGGGCAATGGCCCCAATGCGCTATATTCATACAAGCAAGGCATTCTTCAAACTTGTCAACGGTGCCTGGGCTGAAGAACGCGCAGGGCGTATGCGTGCTTAGCCGCCTAATACAAGTCCGACGACCGAAATGAATCCGAGAATTGCGAGGGCGGTCAATGGCCAGGCAACTGGTATTCCGCTTTGCGCCCGATCACAGTCATAGCTCAAAGTACAATCTGAGCAGCCTCCAGGTGTGTTGGACCGGCAGGCTGGTGGTGAACTGCGATGAATCTCTGAGGTCGACATTTTTGTCCTACCTTGTTGAGTGTTGCCCATTGTTTGATGCCATCGGAATTGCCCCAAGAAAAAATACCCCAGGCGTGATGGCGATAAATAGAGAGTCTAAAGAGGGCGTTTTAATTGTGTTTGATAGAAGTCAAGAAAAAAGACTTTTGAATTAAATCATTTTGTCGCATGTCCGTAATGCGGTGCATTTGCCGAGTGAATTTCTAAAGCGGATTGGATGTGTCGGAAATATACATTCGACTTTATCTATTCATAGATAGGGTCGTTCGATTTGGGATGCGGATTTGCACCTGCAGCAGCAGCGTGAAGCGCAGAGGCTTCCAACCAGTGGCTACTGTAAAATATTTACATGGGGCGCGCGCGCGCGGCCCGATCAGCCGAGGCTTGGACAAGAAAAAGGGCTGCGTTTTGGTGGACGCAGCCCGAGAAGCGCTCGATTAAATAGCTGTCTTATCGTCTATCGGTAGTTGAAGACGTCAGGGCGCGGGTCGGGGATGAAGCCATCCTTGTTAGGCATTTCGACCTTTGACATCGTCTCCGCGTTCATCGTCGCATCGGCATCGATGATGTTTCCTTTGTGCAGGATGTAGGCGGAAACGGCATAGATTTCGTCGTTGGTGAGAGAGCCCGGTGCAGTGAACGGCATCGCCCGCTTGATGTAGTCAAAAAGCGTCGAGGCATAGGGCCAATAGCTTTCAACGGTTTTCTTTGTTTTTTCTGTGCCGATGCTGCCGCGCCCACCAATGAGTGCATCGGCGCCAGTGCCCTTCACGCTTTGCATGTCGTCGCCATGACAGGACGCGCATTGCTGGGTGTATATTTCTTTACCCTGCGCAACGGTACCTGAACCGCTTGGGTAGCCGCGGCCATCGGGCATAACGTCAATATTAATAGCCGCGATCTCTTCCGCAGTTGGCGTCGTGCCGAAACCGAATTTTTCAGCGTTTGCAGTGGCGGCGAATGCACCAGATGCAAGAAGCACGGATACGCTCAACGCAGTGTGCATTGAAACACGTGTGAATGGCTTTTTCGTCATGTTGTTCCTCCCGGCCCGCGTTGTCTCCACGAGGAGATCAGCGCATGGGCCCTGCATCTAGAGACCTTGTTTGCCGGTTAGACCTGATGTGCAGCGTTGGTTACCGTGCCATCGGCTGCTACCGCCCAGGCCATGATGCCGTTGAGGTGGTAGATCGAGCCGTATTTGGCACTTCCGTTGACACCACGCACCTCGTTGATCTGGGCGATCGTCGGCTGCATGTAACCGGTTTCGTCAATGCACCGACTAGCGATGAGTGCGGGGTTTCCATCCCACATCCATGGGAAACGGAAGCGGGTGTGGGCGATTGGCAGGATCGGGCCTTGCATAGACGCATAGTGCCAGGTCTTGCCGCCGTCGGTTGTAACCTCGACGTCCTTGATGCGTCCTCTGCCCGACCAGGCAATGCCGGTAATTTCATAAAAGCCGGGGCCGGGTAGCTTCATTTCTCCAGATGGGAACGTGACGACAGACTTAGCCTCCATCATGAACGTGAACTGCCGCGCTTTGCCGTCCTTCACGACGTCAGTGTATTTGGACGTCTCTTCGCGTGTCATGAAGGGCTTGTCGCTGATTTCAAGCCGCCGCAGCCACTTGATGTGCGTGTTTCCTTCAAAACCAGGAAGCAACAGGCGCAGTGGGTAGCCCTGCTCGGGACGAATGGCTTCGCCGTTCTGGCCGTAAACGAGCATGGCGTCCGACCATGCCTTGTCGATAGGAACACTGCGCGTCATGACGGCTGCATCAGCGCCTTCCGCCAGGATCCATGCCGCGCCTGGTTCCACGCCCACTTCTGCAAGAATTGTCGAAAGCGGGACGCCAGTCCATTCTGACGTACTTGTTAGGCCGTGCGTTCCTTGCACTGTTTTGAGGTTGGGCTTGAGAAACTCGGTCAGACCATTACCGGAGCACTCGATGAAGTGGACGCGCGATTCGGAGGGAAACCGCTTCAGGTCCGCCATCGTGTACTTCTTCGGCGTCTTACACATACCGTGAACGGTGAGCGTATGATTTGCCGGGTTGATTGTCGGAATGCCGCCGTGATGGCGTTCGAAATGAAGACCCGATGGTGTGATGATGCCCATGCCTGCCGCCAGCGGCGTCATGGTCCAGGATGATTCTTTTGTGGCTGTGGGAAAGCGCCAACGAACTTCGTCTTCGAACTGAGAGCGCGACCCATAACCACCGTCGTCATTGGTCAGACGGCCCTGCACTTTGGTGGAATCATCGGGAACATCAAATTCAATTGCTCCGGGAGGGGCATCGGCGCGCGCAATGACGGGTAAGGCTCCCGCAGCGACTGCAGCGGCGGCACCGGCAAACAGTGAGCGGCGGCTGGCGATCGGATTAGGGAACATACCCTCGCGGCATTCGCACTCTTCAAGCTCTGCTTTGCGGGCCATCAAGGATCGCTTTTCCGCTTCTTGCATCGCTTTTATTTGCGCCAGTTTATCGGCAGGAAGGTCGAAGCCGGAAAGATCGGGATAAGACGGGCCCGTATCGTCAACCTTGGTCATGTTTCCTCTCCCTTGAGCCAAGTAAACGCTGCTGCTTTCGGCATTGGCTTCCGCCCTGCCAAAGTGCGCTCACTTCTGATTTGGTATGGCTATCTCGATTGGCCCAACGCATCGAACTGGAGAGCCAAACGGCAGCCTTTTTTTGGGGAACTCCACCCGCTCCCGTTGTTGCAGCGCGCTATGCGACTGATCGTATCAGCGTGGATGTCTGCGCAGATCAATTCTAATCAAAGCTACCTATTTAAAGGGTGGCTTTGTCTATTCAACGCAATTGCAAAATAGATGAGATTAATCACGTGGCGCGCTGCACGGGATGCGTGGTGCGCTGGGCGTTAAATCAGGTTCGCTCTGCCAACGTGCACTTTGTATATGTTCAAGCTAGCCGTCGCAAAGTCCAGCACATGTTTAGCTGAAGTGCGCAGCGGTTCGGCGTGAAAAATATGCACCAGACCAGAGTGCGTGTTTGGCAGAAGTTCACCCCGGAGGGGCTGTGAAAAACTTGGCGACAATCAAAAGCATAAGCTCTGTTTTCAATTCCATGAAACGGAATCAGGCTTTAGCTACGCCAAGCATGGGACTGAGTGTAACAAACATGGCCGATATACATTCCGCCCGAAGAATTTTTATGCGGCGGACGCACGACAAGCAGTTCACTACAACAGTTTGAAAGGTTAGATAGGCGTTACGCGGGAGGCTGATTGGGATGAATTATCTTCTGCAAGTTTGCAGTGCGCCATGTCATCGTCAAGCCAGTCAGCATCAATACAAGGAGTGGACCTGAGATCAAATTGAGGATCGTCAGCCACCAGCCGAGTTGCTCCACATCTTCACGCATTGCCTTTCGCAAGTCGCGCAACTGTCGCCGGTAGGGGAGAAGGGCGCGCCGCAGTTCCCGTACCTTTTCCTGTATTGAGGCAGGAAGTTCATCAAGCGACCTTGCGCCCGACACCTCTAGGACCTTGCGAACATTTTGTTCGACATGCTGGATGCGCTCCAGAAGTCCAGCCTCTTTGGTTCGATATCGTTCATTGGCCTCTGCCAGCATTTGGTGCAGCCTCACGAACGGTCGTGACAGGTGCCCCCGCGAACGTATTCCAGCAAGACTGGCCTGCCCGGACGTCCAATCGATAAAGTTGGAAAGTGCCGCGATGTTATCGTTGAGAGGACGGGCAAGCTGACGGCCTTCCGCGCCCGTCTCCGTGTAGGTCAAAGGATCGAAGATCCAGTCGATGTCAGCGACTGCGATCACCCGGGCGTGGTCGGTCTGTGTCGTTATGGGTACGTCTGCGCTGCCAACCGGTTTGGCAAACGCACTGTTAAGGTGTCCCGATATTGCCGCCGCAATGACGCGTGAGCCGCCACCAGGCGTGAGCTGGGCGGCCAATGCCTGGGGGTTGCCGTCCTTGAAGAGCGTGCGGCCAAGTGCGCCTGCTTGCTCGGTTGTGGTTATGAGCGGCTGAACGGTCTTTGGCTTGAGGATTGTAAAAGAGCCGGGTTCGGCAAAGCCCATTTCATTGAGCCCGGCAGTCGTTTGATGTTCACCTGACAATTGCTCTTTCCGCACCCGCAGCCAGAACGGATACAGGAAGCGCTGATCGCCTGCTCCGACCGTTGAGGCTTGCTGCGGGTCACCGATGACTTGCGCTCCCTCAAAGCGCAGGCCGTATTTCAACAAAAGGTCGGATATGTCGTTGACAGTTTCACTGGGGTCCGCAAGCACGGCGTTCGATGAGGTATTAAAACGCGCGAACGGGTCCATCATTATGATGAGCCCCCGCCCGGCCATCACATGCTGGTCGATGGCGTACAGCATGGATGGCTTTAAAATTGTCGCATCGATCACAATCAGCGCGTCCAGATCGTCGGGCAGCTTTTCAGCAAAATGGGGAATGATCGCTACGTCATGAAGGCGCTTTATCTCCTCCAGTATTGTCAGACCAGTGCGTGGCTCGGTTGCGTTGCGCGGCAGGATCAACGGAGACAGGATGCCGATCTTCGGAGTTTTCTTTCTGGCCAGGGCGGCAAGTGTTGAAGCTATGTCGTATTCCAGTGCCGGTGCGCGGTCCGGCACAAAATAGGCAATTGAAGAATGACGCTGATCGTGACTGAAGCTCGCGCCGAGCATGAAATTGCCACCCGCCGAAAGTGACACGCTTTGCACGCCATTGATGCGCGCTTGATCTTCTGCTTCGGTGTCGGGCGCAGGATCATGCGTGACTAGCGTGATCCTTCCGGCAGAAATCCGCTCGATGCGCTTCAACAGGCGCTGTACACGCGATGCGTGTTGGCGAATGCTGGCTGGGATGTCTGTGTTTGATGCGTTCCAGTAAAAATCGATTTTCGTGCCGGGCGGCGCATTTTCAGCGGTTGCGCGGGTTTCGGCGTGCAGCGTGAATTCACGCGCTTCCGTCAGGTCGACATCAGCGTCAATAGAAAGTGCAAGGGTAAAGGGTAGAACTGCGATGACCAGCCATGTGATCACCCTCAACACTTGCCGCAGCCGTTGGCCGCTCGCAAGGTTTGAGGGTGGCGCTCTTCTCCGCGCAACCAAGATGACGACCGCACCCAGAGCCAGCACAACGATTGTGGCGAACAGTGCCAGGCCTGCAATGGCAACTCGGCCTGTTGCCATGTCCGCCATCCAGTGGGCCGGGCTGATGAGGACGAGGTAGTTCGAAAGGTGTTCTGCTGAGGTGCCGCGAAGAATGCCTGTCGCTGTATCGCTTGCAATGAGTTGGAATACCAGCAGCGCCACTACGCCGGTTACATATCCACCAACCTGGTCTCTGGTGAGGGCCGCGGCCAACAATGCGATGGCATAATACGTGGCAAGCAGGCCGGCCGAACCAATGTAACCTGCGATCGCGGTTCCAATATCGAGGTTGCCGAGATACGCCATCGTCAAAGGAAACGGGAAGGTTAGCAGTAATGTCGTCAAAAGCAGCACGCAACCAGCCAGCCACCTACCGATGACAAAGGCGGCCGGTGAAATTGGGAGCCCGGCGATCAGTTCAAGGCGTTTTTCACCGGGCGTGTCTGCAAATACAGGCATCGCCAATGCTGGGATGAAGATGACGGAAATCCAAGGAAGAAACAGCCATTGAACATCGAGATTGGTGACGTCTGTTTCGTAGACCCGGCCGACCAGGAATACCGCGATCGCCAACGAGACAAGGAAGCCAGCCTGGAACAGCGGGGTCACTCTTCGTGCTATGATCTGCAACCATTCATAGCGAGCCGACGTGCTGACGGCCTCGAAAAATTGGCGCATGCCACGGCGCGAACCCGACTTGTCCTTTGCCATGGCGTTCACATTGCTGCTCAAGCGTTTTCCTTCACTTGTGATGTACTTTCGCCCGCGCCCGTCAGTCTCAGGAACGCGGGAGCAATGCGGCCATGCTCGTCAGCGAGTTCCGCCGTTGGCGCGTCGGCAATGATGCGCCCGCTATCGATGACAAGAATCCGGTCGCACAACGCCTCGGCCTCTTCGAGAATGTGGGTTGAAATGAGCATTGCCTTGTCGCGTGAAATGTCGGCAAGAAGGCGTCTGAGGGCGATTTTCTGAATGGGATCGAGACCGTCGGTTGGCTCGTCAAGAATGAGAACCGGCGGGTCGTGTATCAAGGCATGCGCAAGCCACGCACGCTGCCGCCAGCCTTTCGAGAGCACCGAAAGGTGCTTGGCTGCTGCATCACCAAGGTTCAGCATGTCGATAACATTGCGAACCGCGTTATTGCGTCTAGCGCCCTTGAGGCCGCGCGCCTCAGCGCCGAATGCGAGAAACTCCGCCACGCGAAGCTCGCTGAAACCGTTTGCGGCTTCTGGCAAGTAGCCAATTGCGCGGCGTGCCTGGAGCGGTGCTGTCTGGATGTCTGAACCGGCGATCAGCGCACGGCCTTGATTGGGTGCGATGGTTCCCGCCAGCATTCTTAGGGTGGTGGATTTGCCAGCGCCATTTACGCCGAGAACACCAACCCTTTCTCCAGCGTTGACCTTGAAGGATATGCCTTTGACGGCCTGGGTGGTGCCGAATGACTTGGTGAGGTTCTCTGCTTCAATAAGCATGGTCTACAGACAATTCTCTACAAATCTCGGGTGCAGACAGATTTGGACACGACGCTCTAGAGCATTTTCCGACGAAGTGAACACCGGTTCGTCGAAGAAAATGCGCTCTAGCCAACGAGCTGGCGCTTTGCAACCGGGCCAACTGGTGACTTTGCTTTGCGCGCACGCCAGAGCCAGTGTTACCCGAGTGGGAGTTGGTTCGACGATGCCTGTTTGAATATTACTTGAATGATGGTTTACGACAGCCGTTCTTCGTTCACTGATCCGACATATAGCCAGCAATTATGAAGAGCAGCATAGACACACCCGTCAACACATAACCGGTTAACGTCAGTTGGCGGCTAAGCGGTCGCGGCGGCTCTTTGGCGTCGGGGCGCGCGGCAAGCGCGCCCGCTGTCACCAATAACGCCCCGACAATGGCCAAAGCGATGACGTTTTGTCGTTGCGCAACTGAAGCTAGGAATTCAAGCATAGTGCCTTGATCCTCGCGGCTTTCGGCCTCAACTTTGGAAAAATCCAAGTGCGAAGTTGGATCGAGCCATTTGCAAAACGAAGCTGCCAACCATCAATGGGTGCGTTGCCTCGTCAAGCAGCCTAATGCCCGCTCCCTGCCGAATAGTTTCTCGCCGATGCTGCGTTTGACGAGGCTGATGGACGGAAGCTCTTCATGGCTTCTTCGTGCAGGATCTCCATCGCTTCGCGCTTATAAGCAAAGGCCTTGCTGGAGTTCAGCATCGAGTAGTGGCGCGGTCGCGGCAGGTCAATATCAATCACTTTTCGCACGGTTGCCGGCCGGTTTGAAAGAATGACAAGCCTGTCTGCGAGGAAGATCGCCTCGTCGATTTCAGATGTCACAAATAGGTTGGTTCGCCGGTTTTCCTCAAACAGGCGCAGGAAAAATTCCTGCATCAGCCCGCGCGACATCGCGTCCAGTCCGCGGAACGGTTCGTCCATGATCATGATACGCGGCTGGTTTATCAGAGCCCTTGCAAGTTCCGCGCGCCGCTGCATGCCACCTGACAACTGAAGCGGATATTTGTACATGAATTCACCGAGACCGACTTTAACGAGCAGCCTTTTGACTTCCTCGTCGAGTTCGCTCCCACGTTTCTCGCCACGTAGCTTAGGACCGAAGGCGACGTTCTGGTACGTCGTCTGCCAGGGAATGAGCGCGGTTTCCTGGAACACCACCATGCGGTCTTTACCAGGCCCTGTCACCAGCTTGTCATCGATCTCAATGCGCCCGGTATCAGGCTTTTCATAGCCTGCGATCAAGTTCACCAGCGTCGACTTTCCGCACCCGGACGGGCCAACGACGACTGTCATCTTTCCCGGCAGCACATCTAGCGACAATTCAGAGATTACGTCCTGAAAGTCCCATTCGTCACCGTAGCCTTTCGAGATGTTTTCGACCACGAGGTGACTTTTACCTGCAGCATGCGCATCAGCCGATGCAGAGGATGAATTGTCCACCGATGACGCGGGGCGTGATGCGGTATCCGTCATGGGCTGTGAGCCTGTCATGAAAATTTTGCCTATTGATGTTGTTTGTTCATTCAATGTTTGGGGCTTGGAGGTCCGGACTGGCGTCTAGATTAGAACAGACGCCGCCACGGCATCATCACATCGCCAAGCCAACGTATCGCGCTCGATGAGATGTAACCGGCGATGCCAATCGAGATCATGCCGACGACCACCTGGGTGAGTGAGCCGCCCATGTAGGAGTTCCAGATAAAGAAGCCCAGTCCGCCTCCGCCTTGCGTGCCACCGCCTGAAATCATTTCTGCGGCCAGAACAACCTCCCAGGTGATGCCCATGCCGACAGCGGCGCCGGTGAAGATGGACGGCAATGTTCCCGGGAAAATGATCTTGGAGAACAGATCCCACTGGCTTGCACCCATCGACTGCGCTGACCTGAGGTAACGCACGTCAATGGTGCGTGCACCACCAAGCACGTTAATGACGATGGTGAAGAACGCGCCCAGGAATGTCACGAACGCGATCGACATCTCATTGGTGGGCCAGAAAATGAGCGATGCGGGCACCCAGGCCAGTGGTGGAATTGGGCGCAGAATTTCAAATGGCGGAAAGAAGATGTCGCGGAAATACTTGTTCACCGCTAGCGCGAGACCAAACGGGATGCCGAGAATCATCGCGACACCAAATCCGGTCAACACGCGCTTGAAGCTCTGGATCCAGCTATCCCAATAACCCGCCTTGGGAATGATTTCGAGCCAAGCGGCGAAGACGTCGGTTGGCGGCGGTATGAGACCGACGAATGGAAGCGTCCACTCCTTGCCAAACCATTCGTCGAAGCGAGCTCCTACCTCCCAAAACACCATGAAAAGTATGATCGCAACGATGCCACGCCACATCGAAGGGTTTTCAAGCATCTTCTGCACTGCTGAGCGCCGTCGCACGACCGGAGTGGACGTTTCACTGTGAGCAACATTCGCCATATTTATAAATTCCGTTCAGTTGAAGCCATGTGTTTGGGCTTGATCAAGCAAGCTCTCGTTCGCCGGCCTGGAATGCTTTGACGGCCTCTTCATGGACGGCCTCGTTGACCTCTTCCATGAGCGTACGGAATTCTTCCGAGGACAGGCTCTCGTACGTTCTGGGGCGGGGGATGTTGACATCCACGGTCTTCTTGAGACTGCAAGGCCGGGTTGTAACAATGTGAACTTTGTCGCCCAGGAAGATTGCCTCTTCGAGATCATGCGTAATGAAGAAGATCGTAACCTTGGTCCTGTCGTAGGTTTCAAGAAGTGATTCATGCATGATAGATTTGGTCAACGCATCCATGGCGCGGTAGGGCTCGTCGAGCAGCAGCACTTTTGGCTCGTTGATTAACGCTCTCACGATCTCTGCACGCCGCGCCATGCCTGACGAAACCTCGCCTGGATATTTGCTGCAGAATTCTCCGATGCCGGCCTCAGCCAGCATGTGTTCGGCTTTGTCGTTGGCCTCGGATTTTGACATGCGCTTTTGCACGATCGGGCCATAGGCAACGTTTTCCGCCAAAGTCTTCCAGGGGAACAAGGCACCGTTCTGGAACACGACCATGCGGTCGGCTCCTTGCTCCGCCTTTGGTTTGCCCGGTCCGCAAAGCAGGTCTCCATCGAGGCGAATTTCTCCGCTTGTTATCGAATGGAATCCGGCGATTGCATTCAGGAGCGTGGTCTTGCCGCAACCAGAGGGGCCGACGATCATGCAGACCTCACCGGCTGCAATTTCCATCGAGCAATCGTCCACGGCGCAGACGTTCACGCCTTCCGGATCGTAGATTTTCGTTAAGTTCTTGATCGAAAGCGCGCCTCCCATCGGCGACCCGTTTCCAGGCGAGACGATTGGTGCAGAGTTTTGCTTCATCGTAGCGTTCGGTGTCGTCATGTTCATGGGGTTCTTGTGTCCCTAGATTTGGTTAGGTCTACCGGCCCTGCTGTGCGAGAGCCTTTACGTGCCACTGCATGAGCCAGTTGCCGACGATTCGAACCAGCACAGAGGTGAACCAGCCAACAAATCCCAGCGTGATCATTCCGATCACCATCGGCACGGTGACATTGTTCATGTATGAATCGACGATCAGGTATCCAAGTCCGTGGTCGCCCGACACCATCTCTGCAGCGACGAGCGAGAACCAGGCCACGCCGATTGAAATCTGCAATCCGGTGAAGACATAGGGCAATGCGCCCGGAACGACCACGTTCTTGAAAATGTCCCAGTTGCTTGAACCCAGGCAACCTGCTGCGCGGAAGTAGGATTCATCAATCGACTGTACGCCAAGCATCGTATTGAGCGTGGTGACGAACAATGATGCCAGCGTAGCCAGGAAAATGACCGGCGCTTCGAAACCCGGGAACATAAGGATTGCAAGCGGGACCCAGGCAAGAATTGGGATCGGGCGTAGGATCTCCAGAATCGGGAAGGTGTAGTCCTTGAACTTTTTCGACCAACCCATGAACAAGCCAAGCGGTACGCCAATGCCCGTGGCAAGTCCGAATGCAATTAGAATGCGACGGCAGCTCACATAGATGTTGTTGTAATAGTCTTCGGTGAACAGCGAGATGCCCTGGAAAGGTGTGGGGGAAAACCACTCCTTGGCAACAGCAATTGGTCCTGGGATTTTGTCAAACCGGTCGAGTCGAAGTCCCTCGCATAGTAGCCAATAGAGAAAGAGCCACATCAAAATACCCAAAAGCATCAAGTATGGTCTTGGTGTCGTGAGCGATTCCTTGATTCGGTACCAGACGAGCGCAAAACCAGTTGGCGCTGTCATCACGCGCCCGTTCGTGTCGGTCTTGTTTTCAGATTGGGCCGTTGAAGCCATGTGCGCTGTTCCTGTGTTCCAAGTCGTATAAATGGGAGCAGTTCAGTTTAGATGTGCGGAGCTTTTGCGTTGGCGCCGACTGTTCGGCTGTCACTTGTGCGCTATGCCTTCACCGCGCCAGCCCGCTAGATAAATCCCGCGTGCACAAATCCAGTGTGCGGTGCCAGATCGCGTTCCGTAAGGGCCAGCCAGTCATGGCATCCGACGTTGGAGGAGACGGGATGGCCCGTCTCCTCCTCCATTGGTGCCAATGTCAACTTACTCTTTGAAAGCCGACATTGGTTGTGCCTTGATCACGCCCAGAGGACTGGTCAGACCGCGCTTCTCCAAAACCTTGCGTGCGATGCTGTCGTCGACGCCACCATCGCGGATCTGTTCAGCCGCCGCAGGCCTTTTCGGAAGGCTATAAAGGAACGCCGTGGCATCCTTCAAAAGACCCTTCACGCGGTCATTGACGACGAAGTCGAGCTCGAGTTTTACAGAACCTGGTGCGACGTCAGAGCCATAAAGAGCGCCCCAAAGCACCTTGCGATCAATCTGCTCGGTTTGGGCTTCTGCCATTTTGGAGACCTCGCCGGCATTGTTCATGTCGGCAAGAAATAGCTGAGAATCGAGTTCGCCTTCCATCCACGCTTCGACCACGTCAGGGCGTTGCTTGATGAGATCGTTGAGCATGACGATAAGTGCGCCATCAAGCGTGTCGAAGTCTTCACCGGAGGCAGCACGACGGGCTAATCCTGCCTTTTCGATCTTTGTTGCTGTCGGCTCCCAGATTGCCGCTGCGTCAAGCTTTCTTGCGCGGAAGTTGGTCGTGATAACTTCGATATTCTGGTTGAGATAGCGTGATGGCTTGATGCCTGCCTTTTCGAAGGCAATGCGCGCAAAGCGGTCAGTGCAAGCGCCGTGCGGAGCAGACGTGATCTTGCCATCCATCCATTTTACTGCATCCACACCGTTTTCGAATTTCGGTGCGTCATTGCGAACGAGAAAGATATTGCACTGCTGCTTTGACGTGCCAGCAACGCCGACAATGCGAATGTCGGTACCGCCGCGTTCCTTGATGTTGCGGAACGTGGAAGCGATTGAGGGCATGTCGCCCATGTAACCGATATGCTGCTTCTCGCCGGTCATTGCGTTGACGATGACGGAGCCTTGCAGGCCAACCTGAAACTCAACGGTAGACCCTTCGGGAAGATACTTCTTCCAGAAGCTCTTGCCGTTATTGACAACGCCTGACCAGGATTCGGTGTAGTAGGGCTGATAGCCCACGATGAGTGAGACTTTCTCACCCGTCTTGCCAAAATTGACCTCGGCCAACGCAGCAGGCGCGGTTAATGCGCCAAAAGCCACGGCAACGCTGGTTCCGAGAAAAAAGTGCGATCGCATATGGGCTTCCTCCCGAAGCTTGTAGTTTTCACCCGGGAACTTGTGTTCCTCTTGGTCTTGCGGAGTAATAACGCCAGCTTTTACTGTAGAAACCCTCCGTTTCAGGTTGCGATTACCGGCATTTTTGTGCCGACACTAGCAGCTTGCAAACCTTTGTCTTTTCACGACTTGGCCTGCGCAAACCCTGCGCAAGCTCAACCTCCGAATTCATCGGAGAAGTGCAACATGTTGGCGCGAAATTGAAGTGCGCTAAGGTGCGCTTTTGGCCAACTTGTCGCAGAGCCTATGGCACGCTGCAAAGCTCGTTATGTAAAATCGTTCGTATTGATGCAGTTATGCCTGCAATCTATCACAAACGCATCTTGCTAAAGTTGACCCGAATCTTAAGCCGTTGATGTGCTCAAAATGAATTAAAATAAAGTTCGGAAATATTCTCACCCCCTCAGTGATCCGTTCTCATTTGCGGGTTCGATCACATGATAGGAAGTTTTGATTGTTTTCATCAATCATCTGTGTGGCAAGCTCCGGACAATAATCTGCGGGCTAGTTTGCCATTCTCGGGCGCATGCTACTGCTGTTGCAACGTGCAACATGATGGTAGTTTGGGCACCCGATGATATCGCCAACGATACCGTTGGATATAGAGGTTTGCTGACAGTTGTTGCGCCCCAAAAGCAGGTCCACAGACGCTACAAAACAAACGGGCGATGAGGAGGTCTAGGAATGCCAGCACGAAATCACAGCCAATGGCTTGCCAATCCGGAGCTCAAAGAGGGCGAATGGATCGACAGCCGGGTCTACTCCGACCAGGAAATCTTCAATGACGAGATGGAAAAAATCTTCAAGCGGGTCTGGGTGCCCGTTTGCCACGAGTCAGAGCTGCCCGAACCCTACGATTTCCGTACCACGTCGATCGCTGGCGAGCCGATTATCGTTTCACGCGGTCCCGACAAGGAAATCCGCGCCTTCCTCAATGTTTGCCCGCATCGTGGAATGCTGCTCGAGCGGCGTCCGTCAGGAAGTTTCCTAGAGGGGCAACCTTCGGGCAATCCGAAACGTATCACCTGCATGTTCCACGCTTGGCAGTTCGACATGAAGGGCAACTGCGTTTACGTGGCGCGCGAAAAAGAAGGCTATCAAGACAGGCTTTGCAAGGAAAATGTCGGCTTGAGGCGCCTGCGCTGCGAAGTCAAGTTTGGTGGCTTCGTTTGGGTGACGCTTGATGACAGCCCCAAGGTTAGCCTGGAAGAGTGGGCAGGCGAGCCATTTGAATGCTTGCGCGAAAGCATTGACGCGGAGCCTCTGGAGGTTTTCCACTACCACAAGGCCATCATCGATACGAACTACAAGCTGTGGCATGACACCAACAGCGAATTCTATCACGATTTCATGCACTACCATAACCGCGTGACGGGCTTTAACGATGCCTACTTCGCGCGCAAGAACTTTGCCTTCAAGCACGGCCATGTCGTGGTTGGCACGTTCGAAGTGAACTATGAAAACTACGAGGGTTTCGAGAGCCGTGCTGAGCTGTCGTTCCCACACCTGCCGCCCAACCAGTGGTATATGGTTGATCTCTTCCCGGGAATGAATTTCAACCTGCGCGGCTCTGCGTTGCGTTGCGATATCGTGACCCCACTTGGACCAGATAAGGTCATGATCGAATTCCGTGGTCTGGGTCTGAAGCGGGATACGCCTCAGGAGAGGGAGATCCGCATCAACCATCACAACTCGATCTGGGGACCGTTCGGGCGGAACCTGCATGAGGATCTGATCGGTGTGGCAGGACAAGGCACAACGATGCGTCCGCACACCGAACAACGTCGCATTTTGCACGGACGTCAGGAAAACCAGACCATCCACGATGAAGTCGGCATGCGTCACTATTACGACGAATGGGGTCGCTGGATGAACCGTTTGCCCAACGATCCGGAAAAGTCCTGGCACGAGCGCAATCCGGCCGAGGCTGCGGCAGCCGCCGAATAAGCGCTTTATCTAAGGGCTGTGAGGTGAAATGAGCGCAGTCCAAATGCGCTGATTGATTGAGAAATGACGATCGGGCCCAACGGCCCCCTGTCACACTTCAGTAGGAGCGGCCTTCCCGGCTTGAAAGCGGAAGGCCGCTACCCCACAGCACGACAAAGTAGCACGACAAATAAGCCAAGGCCTTGAACTTTGGCCAACCAATAAGCCCGGCGAAAAAACCGGAGCGTTTAAGTTTTTTCGGGAGAAGCGTCCATGCAAAAGAACGGACACGATGCAGCATCTGTAGTTCGCGACACGATCTATCGCGCAACAATGGCGCTTGACGATCAAAAGTGGGATGACTGGCTCAACCTATGCGATGAGGAATTCCACTACCGGATCTCTGCGTTCAGCCCTGAGATCAACAAGGACATGATTTATCTGCAAGGCAAGCGCAAAGACATGGAAGGACTGGTCAAGCTTCTTCCAAAGCATAACACCGACCATTCGCCACTGCGCAGGCACACCTCCGTTTATACCGTGGAAGTGGCCGATGACATGTCCAGCGCTGAGGCTGTCAGCTCGTTCGTGATCTACCAGAACATGCTGGATGGTGTGAATTCGCATCTCGACTCTGGTGAAAGCCGGTTGTTCCTCGTTGGAAAGTACTACGACAAGTTCAAACTCGAGGACGGCAAGGCCAAATTCGTCAATCGCGAGGTGCGGCTCGACAACCGTCGCCTTGATAAGGGGTCGCACTGGCCACTTTAGTCCGCAGTAGGAATGCGGGCGGGAGCCCGCTCCAGGCCCGATGTTCCTGCCAATTGCTTTAGGGCTCACGGCCATGTATCAGGGCCATGAATGGGGGAGCAAGGCGGGTATATTTACCAACGCGGGCTGAGTGAATGTTCTTTTGCCAGTGGTTGGGGCGCGCCGCAGCACCAGGTTGCGAGGAAGGAAAACGACGGAAATGAGCTGGACCAAGGTATGCATGGCGAGCGATGTCAAACCCAATACGCTGAAGAAGTTTTGGGTCGGCGGTGGTGTCATCCCTGTCCTTATTGCAAACTACGGAAGCGGTTTTGCTGCGATGCCACCTGTGTGTCCGCACATGGAGGAGCCTCTTGAGGAATCCGGCGTCCTCGCCAATTGCGTGCTGACATGCACGAAACACTTGTGGGCTTGGAATCTTAGTACGCTCGAACAGCAGGGTACGGAAACTGAAAAAGATCTCAAAACCTACCAGTGCAAGGAAGAGAATGGCGAAATCTTCGCGTTCATCGAAGAGGAAATCGTCTATGAGTTCGACGACGAAGACGATATGGACGACGATTCCTTTTTTGCACAAAATTGATCGCGGGATTAATTGCGGGATTACAAGCGTGGGCCCGATACGCGTGCCCGACTTTTAATGCCATGAGTGCGCCCCTGCACTGCAGGTTGAGGGTGAATGTCTGGCAAGCCAATGCCAGGGTAAGAGCAACAAACGCGAAGCTATAGAATAGAGGGATGGGCGCCGGAAGATGGACCTGCCATGAAAGTGACCGTCCAAAGCAAGTCGGGTATCCAGGAATTTTCTGCCGAGACGAGTGATAACCTGCTTTATGCCGGTTTGAAGGAGGGGTTGTCGCTCCCCTACGAGTGTGCAACGGGCACATGCGGCACGTGTCGTGCGCGCGTCATGGAGGGCGATGTCTCTCTTGCCTGGAACGAGGCGCCCGGCCTGGCCTACGTCAAGCGCTCCAAAAACGAGGTGCTTCTCTGTCAAGCGCACACCGCTGGCGATTGCACATTGCGCGTGCCAGCCAAAGTCGAGCGCATGGCGGATGGCGCCCCGCGGCCCGAAAACTTTTCCGGTCGTATTGAGAATGTCAGGCGGCTCACCCACGACGTGATGGATTTTGAAGTGGCCCTGGATCGCCCTATGTCGTTTCATGCTGGCCAGTTCGCTGCGGTGACGTGCCAAGAGGTTACCGGCGCGCGGGCCTACTCTATGGTGAACCACGAAGACGCGCCAGATCGCCTTAAATTCGTCGTCAAACGCAAGCCCGGAGGAGGCTTTTCCGACTGGCTGTTTGACAGGCAGGTCGATGGCAAGCCGCTTAAACTTTTCGGCCCTCTCGGCCGCGCCACGTTTCGGCCGGAGGAAAACAAGGATTTTGTCTGCATCGCTGGCGGTTCTGGCATCGCAGGAATGGTTTCCATTGCCACGCACGCCGCCCGCATCGGATACTTCGATCAGCATAAGGGGCACGTCTTTTTTGGTGTTCGCACCATGGAGGATTGCTTCTATGCGGCTGAGTTTGCCGAAATTGCGCGCCGCGCTTCTGGTAACTTGGAAGTCACGATCGCGCTGTCCAATGAAGATCCTCCTCAGGACATTCATCCCGAATATCCTGAGATCCGTCTGGCCGGTGGATTTGTGCACGAGGTATGTTCGCGCGCAATGGCAGGCCGCTTTGGAGAAATCGTCGGTTTCGTTGCTGGGCCGCCGCCAATGGTTGATGGCGCATTGAGAATGTTGATCATGGAAGCCAGATTGCCGGCTGATTGCATTCGCTATGACAAGTTTGGGTGATGCGCTTTGTTTTAAGTCCGCAGTCGACGCGTTTCACAAGGTTACATAAGATGACAAGAGCTGACGGGGCAGGCGACCCGCGCCAGTGCAGGAGTAAGCAATGATCGATGCAGCCGAAGCGCAAAAAGTTTTGGAGAAAGCAGAATTGTTCTCTGGTTTGAGTAACGATTCGATCGCTGCCATTGCCAAGCTCGCCAAAACCAAAAATTACGAGGAAGGCGATGACGTCTACAAGCTCGGCGATGCTGCCGATGCTGTGTTCGTTGTCGTATCGGGTCGCGTGAGGTTTTCGCTGGGCGTTGGCAATCGCGCGTCAACAGCTCAGTCAATCATGGAGGCCGGTGAAACCTTCGGTTGGGCTGCGTTGACTGGCGAAGCGCCACGCCGCGTGGCTACGGCGTCCTGTCTCGAAGATACGACTATGCTGGAAATATCAGGCAGTGACCTGACGGGATACTTTGAAACTGACACAGCAAGTGGCTACGCGGTCATGCGCAAGCTTGCCGACCGGATTTCGCGCGACCTGCTGTCAGCATTAACCACCTAAAGCGGTTCCGATATATCGCACGGCGCCGTGGATGGAACCATTTTGACAGTCTATTTCGGCGGCACGCCCTTCATCACGTCCGCCCATTCGGGATGTTTGCGATACTGCGCCTTCACGTAGGGACAGATCGGAATGATCTTGAACCCCTCGCGGCGCGCATCGGCGATCATGTATTCGACCAACGCGAACGCCGCGCCCGTGCCGCGCATGTTTTCGGGCGCGCCTGTGTGGTCGGCACTGATCAGTTTTGGGTTGCGGCGCGTGAACGTGATTTCGGCCTCACCGTCGATGCCGGCAATGCGCCCGACATAGCGGCCCTTTCCGTCCGCTTCCTCACGTTCGATCGAAATTTCAGACATTGTCGGATAACTCCGCTTAACTGTGTGGCAAGATTCCTTGACGGCGTTACGATCAAGCCGGCCGGCGCTCTAACCAGGCAGCGGAATAAATTCGTCGCGGTCGTCAGGCGGCAGGTCGAACAGTCCTTCGCCCCAATTGCCACGCCGCCATTGTTCCTTGGCCTCGTCGAGCTTCTCCCTGCTCGATGAAACGAAGTTCCAGAAAATGTAACGCGGCCCTTCAAGCGTTGCCCCACCGAGGATCATCAAGCGCGCTCCTTGCTCACCCGCAGCGACCGTGATTTTGTCTCCGGGGCGGAACACCATCATGCGGCCTGCCACAAAGTCCTGGCCCGCTATGCTGACGGACCCCTCGACAATATAAAGGCCGCGATCCTCATGATCGTCAGGCAAGGGCAGGCGTGAACCAGCCTGCATCGTAACGTCGGCATAAAAGGTGTCGGAGAACATCTTCGCAGGTGCAGTCTTCCCGTAGGCGCTGCCCAGGATGAGCTTCAGCTTGACGCCGCCGTCCTCGAACTCGGGCAGCGTGTCGGTGCCGTGATGAGCAAAACTCGGCGCGACATCCTCGTCTTTTTCGGGCAGCGCCATCCAGGTCTGGATGCCGAAAAGGGAATGCGGTGCCTTGCGTGTCTCTTCGCTGGTGCGTTCCGAGTGCGTGACGCCGCGGCCAGCCACCATCCAGTTGACAGCGCCTGGCAGGATGACCTGGTTGGAGCCCAGGCTGTCACGATGCTGGAATTCGCCACGGTAGAGATAGGTGACGGTTCCAAGGCCGATGTGCGGGTGCGGGCGCACGTCTACGCCCTGGCCGGTGATGAACTCGGCCGGCCCCGCCTGGTCAAAGAAGATGAACGGACCGACCATCTGGCGCTTGGGAGCCGGCAGAGCACGGCGCACCTCGAAACTGCCGAGGTCACGCGCACGCGGTATGATCAGCGTCTCAATCGAGTCGATGCCGATGTCGTCGGGACAACCTGGATCCAGTGAAGGGTTCCAGCTCATGTCATTGCTCCTTTTGTAGCGGCTCCATGCACCCGCTGTTAGTTGCTCGCAAGCTTGCTCGCGATTTGCGCCACGTGATGGCCCTGATAGCGCGCACCTGCAAGATCATTCTCGGAAGGCTGGCGCGATCCATCGCCATCGGCAATCGTACTGGCACCGTAGGGCGATCCACCGACGATTTCTTTTACACCCATTTGTCCTTGATACGAGTAGGGCAGGCCGACGATCACCATGCCGTGATGCAAAAGAACCGTGTGCGTCGACAGGATGGTGCTCTCTTGGCCGCCGTGCTGCGTCGCTGTCGAGGTAAAGACGCTGCCGACTTTTCCAATCAGCTTGCCCTCAAACCACAGCCCGCCGGTTTGGTCGAGGAAGTTTTTCATCTGCGCGGGCATGTTGCCAAAGCGTGTCGGGATACCCAAGACAATGGCGTCGTATTCAGGTAGTTCCGATACGGTCGCGACCGGTGCGGCTTGGTCGAGCTTGAAACCGGATTTTTTTGCGACCTCCTCTGGCACCAGCTCCGGAACGCGCTTGATGACGGCTTCAGAGCCGGCTTCGCGAACGCCTTCGGCCACTGCCTGCGCCATCGTCTCGATGTGGCCGTAACTGGAATAGTAGAGAACCAATACCTTGCTCATGATCATCTCTCCTGTTTCGTTCGTGCATGTCATTGACAGCACGGCAAGTTGAAAACCCTGCCTTGATTTGTCGCTAGAGCATTTTCCGACGAAGTGGACGCCGGTTCGTCGAAGAAAATGCGATCAAACAAAAAGCTGGAGCATTTTCCGACGAATTGGATGTTGTCAGCCCTTGAATGCCTTCTCGGGGTTGAATCCGTCCCAATTCTCAAACACGTCCATGAAGCCGGGTACGGTCGCCTCTCGCGCCCAGTCACGCTGCAATTCACAATAGAGCTGCGTTTTGCTGATCAACTGTCCGCCTGCCTGTTCGATCCGCCGCAACGCTGCTTCATGAGCGCCAACGGACGTGCCACCGACAGCATCCGCGACGACATACACTTCGAAACCTTCTCTCATCGCATCAAGTGCCGGGAAGGCGAGACAGGCCTCGGTCCACAGCGCCGTCATGATCAGTTTTTTGCGCCCGGTCTCCTCAACCGCCTTCTTGAACTCGACATCTTCCCAACTGTTGATGGTCGTTCTGTCATACGTCGGGTAGTCGCCAAGTACGTCTTGCAGCTCCTGGATCGGTGGCTTGTTGCGTCCCGTTTTCACATTCACGGTCGAGTGCACGATCGGCAGCTTGTAGTTCACCGCTGCCATCGCCGTATGAGTGATGTTGAAGACCAGTTCTTCCTGGTCCATCGAGCGGATAGAACTTACCTGGATGGGTTGGTAGTCAATGACAATGAAGGCTGAGTTCTCCGGCGTCAGCAGGTGATCTGATTTCGGGTCGCGGATTGGTTCACTCGTCATGGCGGCTCCTTTCAGGTTAGCGATTGAAAAATGAGGATGGGCAGGCTTGATAGCTAGAGCATTTTCCGACGAAGTGGACGCCGGCTCGTCGAAGAAAATGCGACTAAACAAGAAAACAGAGCGCTGATCCGATTCTAACGGATCGGAAGGCATTCTTGTGTGGTGGTTTGGCCAAATAGCTGCCGACGTGACACCTTGTTGCCCAGGGTGCCGCGCCGGCTCAGGGACTAGCTTGCCTGCTCGTACATCTGGCCGAACTTGCCGGCCTCGAAATCGAGCATCGCCTGCTTGATCTCACCGATCGTGTTCATGACGAACGGGCCATGAGCAACGACTGGCTCGTTGATCGGCTCGCCGGACAATACAAGCAGCTTGGCATCGCCGTTTGCTTCGAGCGTGATCTCGCCGCCTTCACGAGACAGCACGACGAGCTGTCCCGTACGGACGACCTCAGCGCCATTCACCTCGACAGTACCGGCAAGAACGATCACGGCCAGCGAATGACCCTCGGGCAACGCGAGCTTCGCACTTTTGTCGCGGTTAAGACGCACATCCCAGACGTTGATCGGCGTGAAAGTCCGCGCCGGCCCTTTGTCACCGTCGAAATCACCGGCGATAACGCGAACCGTGCCCGCCTTGCCAGGCAGTTCCACACTCGGAATGTCCTTGGCGAGCAATGTCTGGTAGCCGGGCTCGGCGTTCTTGTGCTTAGCCGGCAGGTTCACCCAGAGCTGCACCATCTCCATGTTGCCGCCCTTCTCGGCAAACGAGTTGGAGTGGAATTCCTCATGGAGAATGCCGCCTGCCGCCGTCATCCACTGCACGTCGCCAGGACCGATCGTGCCGCCAGCACCTGTCGAGTCACGGTGTTCGAGTTCGCCATCATAAACGATGGTGACGGTCTCGAAACCGCGATGCGGATGCTGCCCGACGCCACGCCGGTGTTTGGTCGGTGCAAACGTCTCAGGTGCCGCATAGTCGAGCATGATGAACGGGCTGAGGTGTTCGCCATGTAGTTGCGGCGAGATCATCGAACGGACATGGAAGCCGTCACCGACCCAGTGGGGACGGGGCGCACTGTAGATTCCAAGGATCTTCCTCATGTCTTTCCTCCGTAGCGGGCCGCTTGTGGCCGTCGCTGTTGCAGGAAATCTAAATACAGGACAGTATTGCCGCTAGCCCCGTAAATCCATACAATCCGTTCCAAATATAGAACAATAGATTGCCTAGGATGGGCTTCATGCAGGATCTCAACGATCTCTACCTGTTCGCACTTGTTGTGGAACACGGCGGTTTTGCAGCTGCAAGTCGTGCCGCCGGAATCCCGAAATCGAAACTGAGCCGACGCGTCGGTGAACTGGAAGCGCGGCTCGGCGTGCGGCTGATCCAGCGTTCGACGCGTCGATTTGCGGTGACTGCAATTGGCGAGGAATACTATCGCCACTGCGTTGCGATGCTGGTGGAGGCGCAAGCAGCCCAGGATGTGATCGATCGTTCTCGGTCTGAGCCGCAAGGTACCGTTCGCGTCAGTTGCCCGCCAACACTGGTCTGCTTCCAGGTCGGTGACATGATTGCACGCTTCATGGCTGCCAATCCCCGTGTCAGCGTCGAACTCGAAAGCACCAGCCGGCGCGTTGACCTGATCAGCGATAACATCGACGTCGCGATCCGCGTGCGCTTCCCCCCGATTGAGGAGACCGATCACGTCATGCGCGTTCTGGGCGACAGCACGCAGCGGCTCGTTGCAAGCCCAGGCTGTCTGGTTGACATGAGCGGGCCTGCCGTGCCCGCAAGCCTTTCTGATCTGCCCAGCGTCGGCTTCGGGCCGGCACATCGCGAGCACGTCTGGCAGCTCGAAGGCCCCGACGGTGCGAGCGTAAGCGTTCCCTACGTGCCTCGCCTCGTCACTGACGACATCGCGCAGTTGAGGAGTGCCGCGTTGCTTGGTGTCGGCGTCGCGCAACTGCCTACCATGGTGATTGACAGCGACATCGAAACAGGCGCGCTCGTCGATATTCTTCCAGAATGGCAACCCAGGTCGGGTATTGTGCACGCGATTTTTCCGACCCGGCGCGGCCTGTTGCCCGCCGTACGTAGCCTGATAGATCATCTAGCAGCCGAGTATGGGCGATTGTCCACATAGCGTTACGATCGCACATTGCCGGATATCGTTTGAAACAAAGATTTTATCTTTAAAAAGATTGCAGGTTAACCAGCACCGCCTGACCAAGTTCCGCATATCGCGCAATTTTCGCCGCACAATGGAAACTGACAAACTCTATTCGGGGATCACTTCGACGCTTTCAGCCTGCAATGTGTAGCCTGCATCGGCCAGCCCCGTGAATGCTGTTTCGACTTTGAGGTTTCCAACGACAGTGACCGGCTCAAACATTCCTTTGATTTCGAAACCATTCTCAGCCTTCACATACACAATTTGATTGGCCGGAGGTGGCGGCACGTGAATGCAGGCACCGACGAACGGCACGAGCAGAAACTCTTTTATTGAAGTCGCCTCGAAATCGAGTGGAACGATGTATCCACCGATCTGGACGCGCTTGCCATTAAGTTCCGCCACGATAGCTGGAGGACGATCGCTGCCGGGCTGCTGCCGTTTCATCGACATGAAATTTCCCTCGCGCAATGGCGGTGGCGGCGGTTCACCTTCCACGGTGCGCGTTGACCCTGAAAAAAACGTCTTGTCAGGTCGCGCGGGCGTCATATTTTTCGGGACGAGGTCGGCCCACTTGAGCTGCACCAGGTTGTCGCCATAACTAGCAGGCGCAAACGACGCGATCGCCACGACCAGGGCGATCGTGAGTGCAGTGAACTGTCCGGTCCGGTACATTCCAGGTCGTCCTATGTTTTGACGGTCATACCATCGGCAACCGACAGGCGATACGCGCGAAGGGCAGGAATCAATCCGGCCAGGACTCCGGCGACGAAGATAGCGCCAAGTGTGACCCACTGGTCCCAGTCGAGCGTATCGACACTCAATTGCAGGCCGTAGCTACGGTCAATCACCGGTTGGAAAGCGGCGAGTCCGATGTAGAACAACAGCAGCCCGAGCGCGATGCCTAATAGTGTCAGCAACGCTGCCTCGATGGTCAACAGGCCGAGTATGGTGACGGGCGTTGCACCGACCGAGCGCAGGATTGCCATTTCGCGCCGTCGTTCGTTTAGTGTCGTCAGGATCGATGTTACCATGCCTAGAAGGGCGGTCGCGATTACCATTGCTGAAACCACAGACAATGCCGTCTCAGCGGTGCCGATGAGTCCCCACAGTTGCTGCAATGTGGCGCCAGGTATGATGGCGGACAACGGTTCCTGACGATACTCGTTGATCCGGCGTTGCATCGTGAATGTTGCGAGTTTCGACTTGAGGCCGATAAGCGCCGCCGTGATCGCCTTCGGTGTGAGGTCGAGGTTGCGAGCCTGGTCGGCAGATATGGTTTGTCCAGGGGCCGGCATACCGTTCGTCCAATCGGCGTGGATCGCTTCGATTGCCGCCAGACTGACATGCAGTGTGCGATCAACTGGCGTGCCGGTCTTCTTCAATATGCCCGAAACGCGAAACGGCTTGTCACCATGTTCGATAAACGAAATCCGGCCAGTGCCGTGCGCAATGATGACCTTGTCGCCCAACGCGTAGCCTAACTCTTCAGCCACACTAGAACCGAGCACCACATCGTAGAGTCCCTGAAAAGGCGCGCCTTGGGAAAACTCAAGCGGCTTGTGGCGCCGGTATTTGTAGTGCTCGAAAAACGCCGGCGTCGTACCTAGAACGCGAAAACCTCGGTGGCTGTCACCAAGCGAAAGCGGAACGCTCCAGGCAACGTCTGGGCTTGCCGCAATGTCAGAATAGCTCTTCCAGGTGATGTTGTTGGTGGCATTGCCGATCCGGAAAATCGAATAGAGCAGAAGCTGAATTTCACCCGTTCGGGCACCGACGATCAAATCGGTTCCAGAAATGGTGTTGGCAAAGCTTTGACGTGCGCCGGTCCGCACTTTGTCGACTCCAAGGAACAGGGTGACGCTCAACGCGATCGCAAGGACAGTTAGCGCTGCGCTGAGCGACCGGTTGCCAAGCGACTGGGTAGCAAGGCGGGCAACGATCATTTCTGCCCCCGTTTGCGGCTGGTCCACGCGATCTCATCAAGCTTGATCGCGCGATCGAAACGGGGAGCGAGGCTCGGATCGTGGCTGACCATGACGAGCGTGCCACCAGCGTGCTGCACTTCAGCGAACAGGAGATCCAGGAAAGCCAACTGCGTGTCTCGATCGAGCGACGACGTCGGCTCGTCAGCGATGATGAGTTCGGGCCGCCCGATCAAGGCGCGGGCGCATGCAACCCGCTGCTGCTGGCCAACGCTCAAACTTGCAGCCGAACTTCCCTCATAGTCCTCGGCACCAAGTCCAAGACACTGCAGCAGCCGCCGCGCTTCCGTATCCGCGGTACTCATCTGTTCTACACGCCGGCGCCGCATTTTTGCGAAACTGAGTGGAAGCACGACGTTATCGATGACCGAGCCGTAGGGCAACAAATTGAACATTTGGAAAATGATGCCCATGTGCTCGGCCCGGAAACGATCGCGCGATGCACTCCTGAGACGGGTGATGTCAGTCCCCAAGATTGAGATAACTCCGGCGTCCGGCACATTGATGCCGGTTAGTAGGCTGAGAAACGTTGATTTGCCGCTGCCCGACGGTCCAATCAGCAACAAGCGCTCTGACTTTGCTAAAGAGAATGCTTCAATCGCTAACGTAAACCCATTGGCGCCCGGCCATGTAAACCGGGCGCCCGATATGTCGATAACCCCGTGTGACGCCTGCGATTGAGGGTGCATGGTTGCGTTTGCGGACTTCTCAAGCACCAAGCTTACATGCTCCCGGAAAGATCGATGTCTGGCTTGTTCGCCGTTACCTCGTAACTTCCCTGTTGTGTTTCGCTGACGATGTTCACAGACAACGACCTGGCATTGGGGAACGACTTGAAGTACGCGAAGTGGATCATCTTGATCTGCTCAGGGCTGGCGCAGTCCAGCGCATAGGTTGCATGAAACTCGGTATGGCGCACTTCGCCCTCATGTGCATCCTCCTTGTGATCGCCCTTGCGTCCAATATTTTCATGCTCATGCTCATGCTCATGCACGTGCTCTTCATCGCCTCCGGTGTCAATCCCGAGGTCAACCTTGACCAGCGTACATGACGCTGCAGCGGGCAGCACGAACTGCTTCAAAGCGTCTTTCAGTTGTTCCTCGGCTTGCGCAACCTGGGCTTTCTCCTCTGGGGTTGTCGCCATGTGCTCGAAGCCGACAATATCTGCACCCGGGACTTCAAGCTCCATCTGGACCCTTTTGCCTTCGATGGCGATGTTGAGTTTACCATGGCCGTGTTCGTGCGCCCCCAACTGGCGCTGCTCTGCCTCAGCGGCATGTATGAAGGTCATAAGGGAGATGGCGACGCCAATTGCGATCGTGTTCTTTGTCATGTTGTTCCTCGCAGAAAGATACCGCCGCACGGTACAGATGCAGGGTCGATGAGCACGGTGAAGCTGCCATCGGTGTTGTCAATTGCGGTTCGTGTGATGCCATTATACCCCCTCATTGAGATGATGGAATTTGCGAACCTGCGGTGCCAGCCGTTCAAACCCCGGGTTGATGTCGTCGAGAGATGCTGCTGGCCGGCGCCAACCGGCGCATCAATTCGTCAGACATGAAGCCTGCGAAGTAAGAAGAAGTTTTCGGATAGGTGTTCTTGGTTCCCCAGTCGTGCGGGTCGGCAATTCGATTTCTAAAAGACATCAGGTTGTAGGGTCCGGACCCTGCGAAGTTCCCTCTAAAGCCTAGAGTACCCGACGAAGTGGCCACCGGTTCGTCGCAGAAAATGCGACCCAACAAGAAACTAGAGCGCCGATCCGATTCCATCGGATCGAAAAGCGCTCTAGGCGCTATCGCTACCCGATAGTCTCTACATGTTTTGAGTTCGGGGGCAAAACCGGAACCATCAGATCCCAGCTTGGTCCGATCCAATTCCCAGTCCATTTTGGCTGCCGGGCCATGGATGTCTTGACTGACTTCCCAGACAATAACACCACTCCCGGCTGATTTCACCGACCGCTATACGCTGGCGATGTTGTATAGCATGATCCACCATAACAATCTTGGGGACCCTCTCGATAAGCGGATTAAAGACGGGTTTGAGGTCACAACCAGCCAGGTCTGTCCCCCCAAAAAAACCGTGGAGAAATGCATGCGCCATGATGTGGATCGAAAAGCGCTAGGGCGGTCACACATTGCGGAAGTATTTTTGGTGTTTCTTCGCCTCGGTCTGACATCATTTGGTGGGCCCGTTGCGCACCTGGGCTACTTCCATCAGGAGTTTGTTGCGCGCCGCAAATGGTTGGACGACCGCGCGTACGCCGACCTTGTCGCGCTTTGTCAGTTCTTGCCCGGTCCCGCGAGCAGCCAGGTCGGCTTGGCGGTGGGTCTATCGCGTGCGGGTTTTGGCGGTGCACTTGCTGCTTGGACCGGCTTCACGCTTCCATCAGCACTTGCGCTGGTGCTTTTCGCCTTTGGCATGTCGGCCCTCGGCAGCACTGCAGAAAGCCCTTGGTTGCACGGGTTGAAAATAGCAGCCGTGGCCGTCGTCGCGCAGGCCGTTCTGGCTATGACGCGTGCTCTCGCGCCAGATAAAGAGCGCGCAACCCTGGCCGTCGTAGCTGCCTGCATGGTGCTGCTGTTCCCATCCGCCTGGTCTCAGGTCGCAGCAATCGTCATGGGCGCCATCGTCGGGGTGATGCTTCTGAAAGTTGAGACGACGCCGGAGGCGCCTGCCGCGATCCCTCTCGCAATCGGACGCCGGACCGCACTACTTTCACTCTTTTTATTCTTCGCGCTTTTGATTGGCCTGCCAATTCTTGCCGCGCAATCGAGCGATATGAACGTCAAGCTGATGGATTCGTTCTACCGTTCGGGATCGCTGGTGTTTGGAGGTGGCCACGTGGTGCTGCCACTTTTGCAGGCGGAGGTCGTGCCACCAGGATGGGTCAACGACAGTCAGTTCATGGCGGGCTATGGCGCGGCGCAAGCGGTGCCTGGCCCATTGTTCACGTTCGCTGCATACCTGGGTGCGGTGATCGGTGGATGGAGTGCAGCAGCCATCAGTCTTCTGGCCGTCTTCCTGCCCTCTTTCTTGCTCGTCATTGGTGCATTGCCATTTTGGGAAACCTTGCGGACGCGGTCCTGGGCGCAATCCTTATTGCGCGGCATAAACGCGACCGTCGTCGGCTTGCTCGTTGCTGCTTTTTACGATCCGGTTTGGACCACGGGCATAACCAGCGCGCGCGACTTCGCGCTTGCCATGGTTGCATTCCTAGCGCTGCAGATGTGGAAAGTGGCACCGTGGCTCGTTGTTATTCTTTGTGCCTTCGCTGCGAGTGGCTTGGCAGTGCTGCTCCCAGCATGAGGCGCTCTCACTAGAGCTCTCTTCGATCCGATGGAATCGGATCACCGCTCTAGTGGCCTGTCGCGCCAAAATTGAAACTTAGCCGCAACCGCATACAATTTTGGCGCGACATGAAGGCCACTAGCAAAATCATTGGCTTAGTGTGGCGTTTATCGCGCCTTAGTTGATACCCAGCGTACCGCAACATCGATCAACTAAGGCGCGACGCCACACTAGCCCGCCTTTCTCACGAGGGCACGGTATCCACTTCGTCGGAAAATGCTCTAACCCTTGACCACAAAAGTCGCCTTCTGCGTGTCACCCCTCGAATTGGGAATTTTCACCTCGAATGTTCCCGGACGAATTGGGATAAACTTGATCGTCGCCTTGCCCTCGCTATCGAATTCAAGGGAGTCGAGTCCCAATGGGCGCACCTCGATGTCGTTGATCACGACCTCTTCGATCCACAAGTTGCGAAAGAACTCCGGCCCGACGATTCCAAGTTCTTGAGAACCGTCAGCAACGATGTCGATCGTATAATATTTGCCGGCTTCCAGTTCATAAGGCGCCGCAGCAAGTGGTTTACCTGCCGAAAGCGTAATCGGCGCAAGCTTCGTCTTCTTTTTCAAAAGCCCCGATTGCGCCATGGCTGGAGAGCTAGCCAAAAACAGCATGGTGGTGAGGGCTGTAACGACAAGCGCCAGGAATTTTGTCGTCGTGCAAGTGCTGAACATTATGTCTCCTCATAGGTGTTTTGCACAATCTGATGAGTGGCTCGGGTTTTCCGGTTCTCAGATCCTACATGTTACACTGTAACACATCTGGTGTGGCGGGCAATCGCACTTGTTTGAATAGATTTGCCTCGCAGGTTGGTTTGCGCAATGTGGGCACAATCTGTCCCGCCACACTTATGGGCAAAATTGCGTTGCCCAGGCGAGGGTACCGGGCAGGCTTCACACGAGGGATGATCACGAAATGTCCAGACTCGGCGTTACCGCGGTAATTTTGGTTGGCTTGGGTGCCGGGGCTGTCCTCGGTCAGATGTATGGCCGCACATCGTTCTCTACCATTGACGACGCGATCGCGTGCGCAGTGATCGCCGATGCAATCGAGGTGGGTGCCATATCAAACGATGGTTCTGTACAGGCAATAGCGACGCTCGCGCAAAGCACTGCCTTGGATGACAAACAGAAAAGCGCGGTGAGGCGGTCGGAAGCGTGCGTTACACGCGCCATGAACAAAAAGCATGGTCCTTCCAACGGCGGAGGCAAGTGATGCGCATCACTATCATCACCATGGGTTTCGCGGTCGCACTTCTCATCGGCGCTATTGGCGGGTATGCGACGTGGGTTTACTCAAATCTAATGCAGCAGGCGTCGAGCAGTCTAAATTTCACCTGCGCCTTGCTGCAGGAAGGCGAGCGCGTTGGATTATGGACGAAAGCACAGCGTGCGCAAATCGTCGACCGTTCAGCCGCGCGACGCAAGCAGAGCACGCCTGAGGTTCGGGCTAAAGCTGAAGTGATAGATCGTCGCTTAAAAGGCGACGATGGCGGCTGCAGCGCAATCTGAATTGCCTGCAACATGACCCTGCGTTGCGATGCACGGCGCACAGCTTTGCACTTTACAAAAAAACCGCCGCAGGTTTCGGCCCGCGGCGGTTTTTAAATTTGCTTTTTTAGAAGGCTGTGCGAAGCACCGCTGTTGGCTGCCTATTGGAAGCGCTTCCAGGTCACGGTCACCTTGGCGCCGACAGGTACGCGCGGGTAGAGGTCGAGCACATCCTCGTTGTACATGCGGATGCAACCTTTCGACACGGCCGTGCCGATCGTCCAGGGCGCATCGGTCCCATGAATTCTATAGAGCGAAGAGCCCAGGTAAAGTGCGCGAACACCGAGCGGGTTGCGGGGATGACCGCCGGGAACATATGCAGGCAGCTTCGGATTTTCGCGCCGCATGGTCGGTGTCGGTGTCCACGACGGATTGACACGTTTCTGAGAAATGCGCGTCACGCCGGCCCAGCGGCTTTGTTGACGTGGCACCGCAATCGGGTAGGAAATCGCTTCACCGCGCTTGTGGATCCAATAGAGCTTGCGATCACCGAAAGATACGATGACTTGGCGCGGACTGTACTTTGGCGAGAACGCAACAACGTCACGTGATCCGCCGCTCCACAGAAATGAGAAGAAATCCTGTGCCGCAGCCGGTTTGGAAGAAGCTGGCAGCAAAATCAGGGCGCAGAGTAGGGCGATTGCCATCGGGCGAAGCATAGAGCTGGTGGGGGACATCATTAGATCCTTGTTCAGCGGGGCGAGGTGTTTAGGCGGAGCGATTTCAACGCCAACGGGCCCTTCCGGACCTCGAACGGTACATTCGGCTGATTTGCTCAACAAAACCTTGCCCAGCTTGGCTGCAGTTTCCCTCGCGCGCAACGGTTTGCCCCTGAATGGCCGCAATTCACGTGATGGCCGTGGGCTAATTGCAACAATTGCACAGGCGTTGATCACGATCGATAGAGGTTCGATCACGTTTTATTGCGTAGATTTTCTGGGTTTGAGTTTTTCTGACAAGAATTTTCCGCAGAACAACAAGGCGATTGTACTTATTCTGCGGGTGCTGGCGTGTCGTTTATGTTTGGCCCACGACTTCCGGCCTCTGCGAACGCATCGCGCCCGCGTCGTCCCGCAAGCCTTGCCACATCGCCTCCCACACCGATCAGGCATGGCACGAGTATGAGCACAAGGACTGTCGCCGTCGCCAGCCCGAAGACGAGTGTCAACGCCATCGGAATAAGAAATTGTGCTTGCCGGCTGGTCTCGAAGATGAGCGGCAAAAGTCCCCCAATCGTTGTCAGCGACGTCAGCAGAACCGCGCGAAAACGATCACGAGCCCCGCCGGTGCATGCCTGTTCGAGATCCTCACCCTCAAGAATGCGCTCCCGGATACGGGTGACCAGTACGATTGAATCGTTCACCAGAATGCCCGATAGGCCGAGCAATCCAATGAGACTGATAATGGTGAGGTTGTAGCCCATGATATAGTGGCCATAGACCGCTCCTACGAATCCGAACGGGATGATTGCCATCACCGCAATCGGTTTCCAGTAGCTCGCAAAAACCCATCCCAGCACAATGTAGATAAGCGAAAGCGCCAGCAGCGCACCTGCCTTGAGATCCTTGAACGATCTCTGCCGTTCGTCGGCGCGTCCCTTGAATATGTAGGAGAGCCCGTACTTCTCCATAATGGGCGGCAGCGCTTCCGTAGCAAGCCGGTCGAGCACATCCTGCGATTTGGTAACCTCGCTGTCGATATCAGCCGTGACCGCCACAGTTGCCACGCCATCCTTGCGTTGGATGATGGAAAAGCTGCGCCGTTCCGAGATGTTTACAACTTCGGTGAGAGGCACGCGCTCGCCCGCTGGCGTTGTCAGGTAAAGGCGTTCCAGGTCAGCGCGCCCAGCCAGATCCTGCTGCCGTTTGACACGTACGATGATCTCTTCGTCGTCTCGCGCAAAGCGCGTGGCTATGTTGCCTTCAAACGCATTGCGCACCTGTCGTCCAATGTTTTGACCCGTAAAGCCAAGAGCGAGGCCTCGCGGTGTCAACTCGAAAACATATTCCTGCTTGCCATACGTCAGATCGTCATTGATCCCCGACACACCAGGAAAGCTGGTTAGCGCGAGTTTCACTTCTTCTGCGGCCTGTTTAAGCGTTTCGATATCGCCATTCTGCAAGCGGACGTCGACATCACGACCCGGTGGCCCGCCCCTCCTTCCAGAGATCGCCACACGCTCCACGCCGGGAATCTCTCGGCGCGCCTTCTGCCACGCGGCAATAATGCGCTTCGTCGTAATAAGTCGCTCTTCGCTAGGCGTTAGCTGGACGTTTATCTCGGCCAGATTATCTCCCTGCGACCGTCCCGATTTGCCAATTGTCGTAAAAACCGTTTCGACAAGCCGGGGCTCTGTCGCAGGCAACGGTCTGCTGCGTGCGGTGATCGAAACACCGCTGCTTTGAGCGTCACGAGGTGAGACGATCACCTTTTCTGGGTTGGCTGCATTTGATTGTTGATCGTCGGACGCCTTAGGCTTTGCCGCAAAATCCGCCAGAAGTTGTTCTTCTGCGCGGTACAGTGCCGCCTCAATTTTTGCTGTCGCCGCGCTTTGGGCGCTGCGTGGTGTGCCTGGCGCAAACGTCACGTCGGCGGTGATGTTTTCTGGTTCCGGAGACGGGAAAAACTCAAATCCCACCCGGCCACCGGCAAGCATGCCAACAGATAGGATCAGGATTGCAATCATTGCCGCGACGGTCGTGTATCGCCACCGGTAGCAGAAGGTAACCCAACGTGTGAACCAATGATCGCGGAAATGGCCAAAGCGACGGTCGAAGGCCGCTCGCGCACGGCTGGGCGGGCGGATCTTGCCTGCGTGTCCATGGCGTAAATGTCCTGGCAGGATCAGGAAACACTCAATGGTCGAAGCAGCCAACACCGACAACACAACCAGCGGGATGGCGCCCATGATGTCGCCCATGCGATCTGAAATAAACATGATCGGCATGAATGCGCACGCGGTGGTCAGCGTGGCGGCCACCACCGGCGCAAACATCTTGATGGCACCCTGTTCCGCAGCTTCGAGCCGCGGCATGCCGTTTTCTTCGTTCGTCGCGGCTTGTTCGCCGACCACGATGGCGTCGTCGACGATGATGCCGAGCATCATGATCATCGCGAACATCGACACCATGTTGATTGACTGGCCCGTCGCCCACATCACGCCAAGCGCTGCCAATAATGAAATTGGGATGCCTGCCGCCACCCAAAAGGCGATGCGTGCATTAAGGAAGATAAACAGCATTGCCAGGACCAGGACGAGGCCCTGCAAGCCGTTCTCGATCAGAATGGTAAGTCGGCCGACGACCAGTTTGCCTGATACATCGTAAGTCGTAACGTGCAATGTCGGTGGCAGTGTCGGCCGTAATTCTTCGAGGTAGGCATTCATGATGCGCATGGTCTCAAGGGTGTCTGCGCTCACGGAGCGCTGCACGACGAGTTCGATCCCGCGGTTGCCTTCGAAAAAGCCGATGTGACCTTCCCGGTCATACCGCGTACCGATTTCAGCAATATCCTTGAGCTTGATCTTTTCGCCCGTCGTCGTTGAGCGGATCTCTATCTCGCTAATCAACTCTGGCGTTCGCCGTTGCGCCTTGGAGCGCAAAAGGACATCGAAATTGCCTTCTAGCTTGCCCGCCGGCGTGTCCTGCGTATTTTCACGAACAATCTGCGCCGTGCCATCAAGCGTCAGCCCCAGCCGGCGCAGGTCCGCTTCCTTGAGGCTGATCCATATCTCCTCGTCGCGCGCACCGTTGAATGTTACGCGATCGATCCCGGCAAAAAGTAGACCGTCGCGAATTTGCTTGGCATAGGTCTTGAGCACTTTTTCGGTGAAAGGGCCCGAAACCGCGATCTTGGCCACCTGATCGAAAAACGCAGCGCGGGAAATGATGGGACGCTCTGCGGTTTCCGGCAGCGTTGTAACGCGTGCCACAGCCTGCTCAACATCGCTTTGCGCTTTTTGTGCATCTGCCCCCGACATCAGTTCGATTGAAATGACTGCGCTGCCTTCGCTAGCGATGGATGTCACTTCATTGACATCGTCCAGAAACCTCAGTTCGGGTTCCAGCACGTCGAGGATGTTGCTTTCGACATCTTCTGCGCTGGCGCCGGGCCAAGGCACGGTCACGGTGATGACCGGAATTTCAATTGTAGGAAAGAACTGGCGGTTGAGCTTGGCGATTGCGAACACGCCAATCAACACAAGTGTCATCATCAGCAGGTTTGGTGCCGTGCCGTGGCGCACGAAGGTCGAGATCAACCCGCGGTGGTTTGAGGCGCTGGGCGATGATGGGGCAGTGCCGGCGGGATCGACGCCAGTTTCATCTGAACCGCCTGTATTCATCGTGCGTTGCTCGCGCGCTGCCCCGAAGCAGAGGGCATGCCGTTTTCGGATTGCAATCGAGTTGCCGGCTCGCCTTCAGCTTTTTTCGCTGCGTCACCAGAGCTGCTGTAGGCAGGTTCTCGAGCTGATCTACCAGAGCCTGCGGCCGTATCGGTCGTACCAAGCTCTTTGATCAAAACACCTTTCCCCGGTGTCGACATGCGCGTCGTGACGACGGCGTCACCGTTTTGCAAATTGCCTCGCACCAGAAGATCGTTACCGCTGGTTGCCACAAGCGAAACTTGGCGTGGGTCGAGACGGCTATCGACAACGGCATATACGGTGTCACCATTGTAAAGAGCGGTATTGGGAACTGTGACCACGTCCTCATAAGGCACATCGTTCAGGGCAACTTCGACAAACGCACCGGGCCGAAGGTGCACGGGCTTGGAAGGATTTTCGACGCGGGCAAACACGTCGATGCCACCGTTTGTCGAGGTGATGCGCGCAGCCACGCGTGTGATCTTGGCTTTGTAGGTGAAGGTTTGGCCGCCAAGCGACCAGTGCACCTCCACATCACGTCCCCGCAATGCGTCGCCACGGGCTGCAACCCGTCCGAACTGGCTGTCCGTCAGTGAAAAACGCACCTCAATCCAGTTGGTATCGATCAGCGTCGCAACCTTGTCGTTAACCGACATCATGCGGCCGACCTGAGCGCCAACTTCTGTAACGTAGGCATCGAACGGTGCCTTCAATTCACTCTCCGCAAGGCGTTTTTCTGCACGTGCAATCGCCACATCGAGCCTGTCGCCGGAAACCTTGGTTTGCGTAATGCGCGATTCCCAGACGCGGATTGAGTTGGTGAGTTGATCGGCCGCCTGCTTGCGCTGCAAAACGATTTGCCGCCGGTCGTCCAAAGAACGCTCAGAAAGATTGCCGCGCCCGACAAGTTTCTCCGCGCGCGACAAATCGCTTCGCGCGAGTTCCAATTGTTCTTTGGCGTTTTCGAGAGATGTCTTGTCGGATGCGACGGAAGCCTGCTGCTCACCCAGCCTTGCGGCAACCTCTGCCCGCTGTGCCTTTGCCTCTGTGAGTGCGGACTTGTAGTCGAATGGATCTATCGCCAGCAGGGTCTGGCCAGCTTTTATAAAGCCGCCCTCGCGCAGCTCGTCATTTGTTTCGATGACACGCCCGGCCACCAGTGCGCGAATGTCCACTTGCCGACCAGCCACAGTCGAGCCAAACAGCGTAATTTTAGGTTGCACCGTGACCCGGTTGACCAGTTTCGTTTCAACGGCGAATGCGCGTTCCGACTGTGCCTGTTTGGGTGCTTCTGGTCGCGTCGACTTGAGATATTGGTACCCAGCATAACCAGCCGCCACCATCACGAATGGCAACACAGACTTGAGAACGCCCCGCCCAAATCGTGCTAAACGCACATTCAAGGACGTTTTTTTGTCCGCTCGCAGCGTCCCTTCCCCATCCACAACGCTTATAGCCTCACCAACCTCTGGATCGGAAAGCGGCATCGGTCGGCCATCACGGTCAGAACGCGGCGCCGGCGCCATGTCATCGGATTTTTTGCGCGCTGGATGGCTCAACGGCTGATCCTCAGTGTAATCATCGTAACAATCGGCTTCCGCAGCGCTGACAGAGCCAACTGACCCACCCTGCACATCTTCGGCCTGAAGCCTAGTGGCCTGTCGCGCCAAAATTGAAACATAGCCGCAATCGCATACAATTTTGGCGCGACATGAAGGTCACTAGCAAAATCATTGGCTTAGTGTGGCGTCGCGCCTTAGTTGATTCCCAGCATGCCGCAACATCGATCAACTAAGGCGTGACGCCACACTAGCATGAAACGGTTAAGGAACGGCGGACGTTCCATTGCCCCACTTTGACGTCAGAAAAAGGCTGCAAAAGGTTCCGGTGCCAGCGATCTGGCGTTACAATTTGTCCAAAAAACCGGCCTTGAAAAGGCAAAAATCCCTTACTTGCCGACTGAATGGCAGTGGCTGATGCAAGTCATTGTTGTCCGCTGGTGAGCACGGCTTGTCCGGTCAGTGCACGCAAAGCGTTCACACAGCCCGCGCCGAATTGTTCGTCTCGGCCCGGGGGGCCAAGGTCGGTTGCTGTGGATGTGAGTAGCGACAGTAATTTTTCGCGATCCAGACGTGAGGATTTCGCAAGCAGCAGAGCGGCAACGGCGCTCACGTGCGCGGCGGCAAACGAAGTGCCACTGGACAAATCGTAGTTGCCGCCAGGGCTGGCGGCCATGATGTCGACGCCCGGGGCAGCCAGATCCACGTATCGGCCAAGGTTCGCGTGCCGATACAGTTGACGCCCGCTATCGATTGCGGTGACGGCAATCACGGAGGGATGAGCGGCGGGGAAAGCCGCGGGAGCTGTTGGTCCGCCATTGCCCGCAGCAGCAACGAAAACCACGCCGGCTTCATTGCCCTTGACGATGAGGCGCGCGACTTGGGCGTCCATCTTCGGTCCCGCAAAGCTCATGTTGACGACACGTGCGCCTTTCATCAACGCCCAGTTCAGCCCTACTACAATGCGATGCGATGTGCCCGCGCCACCGATGTCACGTTGCTCATTGGTTGGCTTGGTTGGCGTGAAGGCTTGGATGGCAAGCACACGCGCATCAGGTGCGATGCCAGCGAGCTGATTTTTAGCTGTAATGATCCCTGCAATGCCCGTTGCATGCCTGTCAGGCGTCAGTGGTTTAGATGGAAAAGCATTGAAGTGTGCAGCAATCGTGCCCTCCAACTCAGGATGCTTTTCGTCGATACCGGTATCAATGATCGCGACCAGCACGCCTTGCCCCCGCGAAATGCGCAACGCATCAGACGCATCGATCATTCCGAGTGCGTATTGTGGCAGTGTCTCGCGGCGCTGTTTGCCGACAACTGGCTGCAATGGTTGTTGCTGCCCATCCTGCGGTTGGCTGGTCTGCTCTTTTTGTTGAGGCGCTTTTCTGGCACCCCACTTGGCCCACGGATCTGAAGTTTTCTTGGCGGTCGCGCTTCGATCCGCCGCAATGTCGTCAGTTGCCGTTCGGGGAAGTGCTGCGGGCGGGTTCTGGTTCAATCGATACCGCCAGTTGGGCTGGCTTGTTTCGACGCCCGGTTCGCGCGCGATGGCCGTCACAACTTGTTCGACCGTTTGCCCAGAACCGATCCGGAAGCGATAAAGATTGGTGCCGAGCATGGTGAGACGCGTACTCGACAGTGTCGTAAGGCTGAACGCGTTGATTAGGCGGTTCGCGGTTTGTTGTGGCGCCGTTCCTGAGATTTCAACCAGTACTTCATCGGGCTCGAAAGGGCTGTCTGTGTCCGTTGCGGATAATGCAGGTTCCGGCAAAGGTGGCTTTTCGCCCGACACGGTGGCCGCAGGTGAACCAGAGATACAACGGCCGTTCTTGCGGATTGTGCCGCTGGGGCAGCCGGAGGTGCCGTCCGTTAAGCGGTAGCACTTGCCGTTCCGGAGTTCATAGCCCTTGCGGCAACCGCGTGGCGGTACCGGGTCGGGGCGAGGATCGCGCACACAATGCTTACCCACCCGATGCGTGCGTGGCGGACAAACCGACGGTGGCATTACGCATCGGTAGCTAAGGCGTCCGATCCGCTGCGCCCGCTTGGGTCGCGCACACACGCAACGTCCAGAGATGACGCGTCCACCGATGCACTTGATCGTCGGTCTGTCTGGAACAATGGGAACGCAGGCCCTGCCAACCCTCTTTGTTTGCCGCGGGCAGCGCGACGGGACACAACTGAAGGTCGAACGCCTGATCCTGCGCAATGTCGTGCCACGCGGGCAGATGCAGCCGCGCTCGGTTCGCTTGCCGTTAATGCATATAATGCGCGAAGGCGAAACCGAGCCAGGACGGACCGTGTTGGCGCCAGGATAGCGTCCGCATAGGCCCGCCTTGTACATTTCAGGTGTACATCGCTGCGCCGCCAAAAGGAGATGTGCCGGCAGACCATGGTGACTGGATCCGCTGGCCGGTGTCGCGTGGTGAGCAGTGGCGTTGTAGGCGCTTGCAGCATGGGCGATAGGGCTTGCAAACGCTGCGATCAAAAAGAACGCTAAAGTACAGACCGCTGCGCGGTATCGCGTTGCAGTCAGCTTGCCAAAAAATCTGTTGTAGGACGTCATCACGATTAAGGCTCGTTGCAAGAAAATGAATGGTCCCAAAAGCTGCCGCAAAGTGTAGCCTCGTTAGCATTACGCAGCCATCAAACACTGCGGAAAACTTGAGGCAGGTGGTTAAGGCTCAGACCCCTTTTTCGAAGACGCGCAATTGCAGGCCCTTGCTTCCAATCGCTGCAAACCCTCTATCTGTGCCGGATTTTCGCGCTCCGTCCTTTGTCGCTGGATGCGCTAAAATGGTTCACCGGCTTTCACATGACAGAAGTTCAAGGTGCAGGGGAGCCCGCGCCAAACAGCATTAAAACGAACGGCAACAACAAATAAGCCGCATACAAAAGTATCGCTGAAAGGACGAGGCGCAGTATCCAGTCCGGCAACAGGCCCGTAAGGCGCGTCCCGATTGCAATGCCTGGCAGCGATCCTGCCAAAAGCGTGGCCAAAACCAGCCAGTCGACATTTCCAAGCCCAAGGTGCCCAAGGCCGGAAAGAAATGACAGCGGAATTGCGTGCACGATGTCGGTACCAACAATCCGCCGGGCCACCAAAGAGGGATAGAGCGCCGACAACACGGCAACGCCGATTGCGCCGGCGCCAACCGACGTGAGTGTCACCAAAACGCCAAGGATCAAGCCGGTGATAAACGTCGGTCGGCGACGTGCGACGACGTCAAGCGCGTCCGCACCTTGCCTGCGTGAGCGCAGCACCCACGGACAAAGTGGTATAATGATAGCGCTTGCCAACAGAAGAACAGCAAGCACGCCGCGAATAACTTCCGACAGGCGCTCGGTTTCTGGCGCCGCCAGATAAAGCCACCCGAGCGTTGCTGCCGACGCACTAAGGCTGGCCGCGGCAAGCCAAACCAGAATATTCCAAGCGACATGGCCCATGCGATGGTGCCGCCACGCTGCGCTGGCTTTCGTGATTGCCGCGAATAAAAGATCAGTTCCCACAGCAACGGCCGGACTGACGCCAAATCCGGAGATCAGCATCGGTGTCATCAGCGCGCCGGCTCCGACCCCTGTCAGACCCACCAGAAAACCGATCAGTCCGCCACCGGCGGCCATCAGTGCCAACGTTTCAAGCGTCCAGGTCCCAAACGTAACCGTCATGGCGCCTGCCTTGGTGTCGCAGTTTACAAATTTGCGTTGTGAAACATCCGCGCGATCAATGTCTGTCTTGCAGCGCGGCGTTGAGGGCCAGCAGGTCGCCAAGCGTGTCAGGGCATCACTGTGGTCCTGGTAATTTATACCATCAATTAAGCGATAGTTCACGTCTTAAAGAAAAAATGACCCAAAAAACTAGTTTTAAGGAAGTTTATTCCAAGAAATACCTACTTATGACGGACTTACCTGTTCGCACCGGTTGTTAGGCGTTTTTCATGCTTATTCACGGTTTCGAATGCAGGCCTTCGAAGGCTCGACATTGGTAAGGGCGACAACAATTCATGCCGCGACAATTGTTGAGTTGTCAGGTCGGCATTATCTCCTTGAAGATAGCCGTACTCTCTGGCATCGAAACGGCGATCCAGATTTCAACATCGTGTTGCGCGATTGGGCCGCGCAGCACCAACCATCACATCGCCCTGCTGTAAGCGACCGGCCATTTCCCTCTTGCGGGGTAGCTGGAGGTTCTGAGCGGCGGGCAAATTTTCCCGGGAGTGACCGATGACGGTTTCAAAAACACTGGTACTCGACACGTTGAGGCGCGTCAAAGGTCCTGACCTGACTGATAATATCGTTGATCTTGGCCTCGTGTCTGAAGTGCTGATAAAGGACGCCCGCGTCTATTTTTCGATCACCGTCCCTGCGGAAAAAGCGCAAGAACTGGAGCCATTGCGCAGGGCCGCGCAAAAGGTTGTCGAGGAAATTGATGGCGTAGCTGGCGCTACCGCGGTGTTGACGGCGGAGGCGCCGCGCGGCACAGCCGGTGCACAAAGCCCTAACGGTTCGCCAACTGCGCCTGCACCTGTTGCCCGGAACGGCGCTGCCCCAGCACCCCAACCCAAGGCGGCAGCCGGTGTTCCCGGCGTCAAGCACCTTGTGGCTGTCGCATCAGGCAAGGGCGGCGTTGGCAAATCAACCACGGCTGTAAATCTTGCGCTAGGCTTCCTGGCAAATGGCCTGAAGGCCGGCGTTCTCGACGCTGATATTTATGGCCCTTCCCAGCCGCGGCTGCTGGGACTTTCAGGACAGCCTCAACCCATGCCAAACGGCAACGGCCTCAGGCCTATGGAGGGCTATGGCCTGAAAGCCATGTCGATGGGCTTTCTGATCGATGAGGGCACTCCGGTGGTTTGGCGTGGGCCCATGCTGGTGTCGGCACTCAACCAGATGCTGCGCGACGTGGCCTGGAACATTGATGGGGATCTCGATGTCCTGGTGATCGATATGCCGCCAGGCACTGGCGATGTGCAGTTGTCAATGGCGCAGCAAGTGCCGCTTTCCGGTGCCGTCATTGTTTCTACGCCACAAGACCTCGCCTTGATTGACGCGCGCAAAGGCCTCAACATGTTCCGCAAGGTGGATGTGCCCGTGCTCGGCATTATCGAGAACATGAGCTACTTCATCTGCACCAAGTGCGGCGAGCGCCATGAGATCTTCGGCCATGGCGGTGCTGCCAACGAAGCCGAAAAGCTCGGGCTACCTTTCCTCGGCGGAATTCCTCTGGACATCGAAATTCGCGAGCGTTCCGATGCCGGCCAGCCGATCACGGCAACCGAACCCGATTCCATTCACGCACAAACCTACCGCGATCTTGCTGCCAGGGTTTGGGGCGAAGTGGAAGCGGCGCAAGGAAAGCGAACACCGCCGCCCAAGCTCACACTGACAGGCGATAACACCATGCTCAATGTCAGCTTCGACGACGGCCGAACCTACGACCTTCCCGCTGAAATGTTGCGCGTGATGAGCCCGTCTGCCGAGGTGCAGGGCCATTCTCCCGACCAGCGTGTGACGGTCTCGGGCAAACGCAACGTCAAAATCTCCAAATTGGAGCCGACCGGCAATTATGCCACCAAGATCTTTTTCGATGACGGCCATTCGACAGGGCTTTTCGCGTGGACCTATCTCGATACGTTGGGCCGTGAAAAAGGCGAGCGGTGGGCGGCGTACGAAGCCGAACTTGCGGCGAAAGGTATGAGCCGGGGGTGAGCCAAAGCCATGAACGATGTAAATCGAATCACGACTGCCGAGCAGCTTGAAGCGATCTACGATGCACCGCGGCCGCAAGCCCTTCTCAAAGAGGTAACAGCGCTGACGCGGGAATATGCAGCCTGGATAAAGGCCTCGCCCTTCGTCGTGGTTGCAAGCGGTTCTGCCGGTCGTCTGGATTGCTCGCCACGCGGTGATGCTGCCGGTTTTGTCGATGTGCTTGATGACAAAACGCTGGTGCTGCCCGATCGCGTAGGCAACAGTCGTATCGATACGCTTCGCAATATCATCGCAGACCCGCGTATAGCTCTGCTGTTCCTGGTGCCTGGACGCGATGAGACAATCCGCGTTGCCGGCAGAGCGATCATTTCCAACGCCCCTGATCTGCTGCAACGCTATGCGATATCTGGGAAACTGCCAAAGTCGGTTCTTATAATTTCAATAGAACGCGTTTACTTCCAATGCGCACGGGCTTTGAAGCGTGCGCGAGTGTGGGCAAGTGAACCCGATAACGGGCGAACGCTGCCCAGCATCGGCGACATCCTTCAATCCATATCAGATACTAAATTCGACGGCGCAACCTATGACGCAGAGCTCCAGGATCGTTTAAACAAGTCACTTTATTGAGGCGTTTCGAAGCATGCTTCTGACGGTGGTATGCTTTCATGAACGCTTCTCTAAAGTCGTACGCTTTGTCATTTCAGAATTGTCATTTCAGAAAAATTCCACAAAACCAGAAACCCTTTAGAGCGTCGTGCGATATAACGCACGACGCTCTTGAGCATTTTCCGACGAAGTGGATACCGGTTCATCGCAGAAAATGCGACCAAACCAAAAAGCGAGCATTTTCCGACGAAGCGGATACCGGTTCGTCGCAGAAAATGGACCAAACCAGAAAGCTGGAGCGCTGATCCGATTCCATCGGATCGAAAAGCGCTCTAGCCAATGGGGTTGCAGCATGGCAGATTCAGCGTAAAGATTGATGGCAAACGCCAAAACGTCGACTTTATCCAGGAGACAGAATGGACAAGAAGGTTGCGCCCGCCAACAAGCGTGAAAAGCAAGCTGTAAAGCAATCAAAAAGTTCGTCGAAGTCTGATGGCAAGGTTCGCGATTGGATTGACGCCGAACTGGAAGATTCTTTTGACGAGGAACTCGAACACGAGATCGACGACCTGCGTGCGCCGCTGCAGCTTAAAGAGCTTCATGTCCAGCGCAAAAAGCTGGAGATGGATCGCAGGATCTACTTTTACAACCTGCTGCGCTTGCAAACCGAACTGATTAAGCTGCAGGACTGGGTGCAGCACACGGGCTTCCGCCTGGTCGTCCTTTTCGAAGGACGCGACGCTGCCGGAAAGGGCGGTGTCATCAAGCGCATTACGCAGCGTCTCAACCCGCGCACCTGCCGCGTCGTCGCTCTCTCCGCGCCCACCGACCGTGAAAAGCAGCAATGGTATTTCCAGCGTTACGTGCCACATCTGCCGTCGGCAGGAGAAATCGTGCTGTTTGACCGTTCCTGGTACAACCGCGCTGGGGTGGAAAAAGTCATGGGTTTCGCCTCGCCCGAACAGGTCGAGGAGTTCTTCAACGACGTGCCCGAATTCGAACGCATGCTGGCGCGCTCAGGTACCAAACTTATCAAGTATTGGTTCTCGATCACCGACGAAGAACAGCAGCTTCGCTTCTTGATGCGCATCCACGATCCAATGAAGCAGTGGAAGCTGTCACCCATGGACCTGCAAAGTCGCGTCAGATGGGAACAATATACCAAGGCCAAGGAGGAGATGTTTGAGCGCACAAACATTCCCGAAGCGCCATGGTACATTGTCGAGGGAAACGACAAGAAGCGCGCGCGACTGAATTGCATTGAGCATTTGCTTGCGCAGGTTCCGTATGAGGAAATCCCCCATGATCTGATCGAACTGCCAGATCGTGTCTTCAATCCCAAATACGAGCGCAAGGTTTTGCCCAAGCACTTGTACGTCAAGAAGAAGTACTGATCTCTGCGTTTCAAGCGCTATAGACGTGCGACAGCGTCGTTGACCGCTGCGCGCCAATCCCTAAGGCTGATGTGAAGCGTTTTGCCGATTTGCGTTGTGTCGAGAGCGGCATTGCGAGGGCGCGGAGCACGGGTTGGATAGTCGTGCGTAAAAATCTTCTCGACCTGGTGCGAACCCGCCGGCAAGCGCGCCGCCCTGCAAATCTCCACGGCCAGTTCGTGCCATGATGAGGGCCCGCCTGCGTTTGCGACATGGTAGGTCCCCCACAGTGGGGCGGTATCGTTTGGCTTGTCGCCGTGCACCCGTGCCGCGACATCGAGAACAGCTTCGGCAAGGTCTGGCGCATAGGTCGGGCTGCCCGTCTGGTCGGCGACGACGCGAAGCTGTTGCGCATGGCGCGCCTTCGCCAGCAAAACAGGCAGGAAGGTATCGCTGAACGGGCTGAACACCCAACTCGTCCTTAAAATTATGTGGCGCGGATTGGCCGCTCGCACCGCGGCCTCCCCCTCCAGCTTCGATCGCCCATAGACCGATAGCGGCGCGGGCGCATCGTCCTCGACATAAGGCGCTGCCTTCGCACCATCGAAAACGTTGACCGTTGAAAGATGTATGATTGGGACCTCACGCTTGGCTGCCACCTGCGCCAACAGACGCGCACCGTCACGGTTAAACGCAAAAGCTCGCTCGGGGTTCTCCTCAGCCTCATCGACGGCCGTATAGCCAGCCGTGTTGACAATCACGTCGGGGCGGTTTTCCGAAAGCGCACGTTCAATCGTGCGGACTTCGCAAATGTTCAGAGCCGGGCGGCCAAGAGCACACGCTGATATGTCGCTGCGTCCAGGCGCCCGTTCTGCAATCGCTCGTGCGACTTGTCCTTGCCATCCAGCGATCATAACGCGCATGCCGGCTTCCCATTCAAGGTTAATCGTTGTGCCTGCAGGCGCAGCGACACCCTGTGCGCAGGGGAGGGCGCCTGATCGTCACGGCCAAACAAGTATGGCGGAATTCGTCAAATCACCCAAGCGGTGAGGCAGGCCCTGGAAAGCGACTGGTCTGGATGCACGGCGCAGTTGAACTGCGGCGGTCAATCGGCTAGAGCATTTTCCGACGAAGTGGATACCGGTTCGTCGAAGAAAATGCGACCAAACAAGAAGCTAGAGCGCCGATCCGATTCCATCGGATCAAAATGCGCTCTAGAGCATTTTCCGACGAAGTGGATACCGGTTCGTCGAAGAAAATGCGACCAAACAAGAAGCTAGAGCGTCGTGCGTGATGTCGGATCGGAATGCGCTCTAGTTCGATGCGCGCGTTGTTAGGATACTCTGCTCGGAAAATGCGGGCAGGGTGCGTAATAGCTTCTGGATCCTGAGCCACCCGATACTTGTCCCCAGCCGCAAGGAGCCTTGCCTTGGAGAACGTTCTCATCATCGGAGCCGGAGCTGCCGGTTCTGTCGTTGCCAAGAAATGCGCGATGAACCGCGATGTGTTCAAGAAGGTCCACCTCGCCTCACGCCGGCTCGAAAGCTGCAAGAAGGTGCAAGCCGAAGCGGTATCAAAAATCGAAGTTTCCAAAGTTGATGCCGACGACGTTGCAGCCACCGTAAAACTGATAAACAAGGTCAAACCTGACCTCGTCATCAACATGGCTCTACCCTATCAGGATCTGCCGATCATGGACGCGTGCCTGGAAGCGGGCGTTCACTACATGGATACGGCCAACTACGAGCCGCGCGAAGAAGCAAAATTCACCTACAAGTGGCAGTGGCCCTACAACAAGACCTACAAGGCCGCCGGCATCATGGGCGTTCTGGGCTGCGGCTTTGACCCTGGCGTGACGAATGTCTTCAGTGCGTATGCGCAAGAGAAACTGTTCGACGAAATCCACACCATCGACATCATCGACTGCAACGCAGGCGATCACGGCAAGGCTTTCGCCACCAATTTCAATCCCGAGATCAACCTGCGCGAAGTTACGCAGCGCGGTAAATACTGGAAGGATGGCAAGTGGATCGAAATCGATCCGCTGTCGATCTCAACGATGATAGATTATCCGCAAGTCGGGCCGGTCAAATCCTATCTCATCTATCACGAGGAAGAAGAAAGCCTCGTCAAGCACATCAAGGGATTGAAGCAGATCCGCTTCTGGATGACGTTCTCAGACAATTACATCAAGCATCTCGACGTGCTGAGCAACGTCGGCATGACGCGCATCGATCCGGTGAAATACAAGGGCGTTGACGTCATCCCAATGGAATTTTTGAAACACCTGCTTCCAGCACCGTCCTCGCTGGCGGAAGGATATACCGGCAAGACATCGATCGGCTGCATATTCACCGGCGTCAAGGGCGGTAAGAAGAAGCGCTACATCATCTGGAATGTTTGCGATCATGCCGAAACGTTCAAGGAAGTCGGCGCGCAGGCTGTTTCCTACACCACCGGCGTTCCCCCGGTCGTCGGCGCAATGATGATGTTCAAGGGCATCTGGAAGGGCAAAGGCGTTTTCAATGTCGAGCAGTTGCCACCCGAGCCATTTTTGGAAGAGCTGGCAAGACAGGGTCTGCCCTGGCACGTCAAGGAGATCAAGGTCTCTGACCAGGAAGCCCTCTTCAAGGTCAAGACTTAAAGCCCTTGAAAGCGAGACGCCGGTCAATCTGAGAAAGGAAGCGGTGTGGGAAACTTCTACGTCAACTACACGTGCAAGGGAGCCCTGCGTGATGCGGTGGTCGCCGCCCTTTCAGGCTATGAGGCATTTGTTGTTTTCGCCAACGACGTGACCTACATCACTGAGCGTGCAACCAGCGAGCAGGATGAGCAAGCCATCGAAAAGCTCGCATCGATGTTGTCCCAACAGTTGGACCGCGCCGTCCTCGCCGTTCTCAACCATGACGATGACGTGCTTAAGACGTGGTTGGCGGAAAAAGGCGAGATCATGGATCGCTACAACTCCAATCCTGGCTACGGTGATGGCAAAGAAGCTTTGCCGGTGGGAGGCGACGCGGAAAAGATCGTCAAGGCTTTCGGGGGGGCGAAGTCCAAGGGGCTGGCCGACGTGATGCATCCCAAGGGTGAGGATGATCGTTATATGTTTGCAAGCGACTGTCACCGGGACATATGCATCGCGCTTGGCGTGCCGGACGTGGCGGTGGGGTTTGCTTATGCCAACGTTGGTAAGGGCGAATTGCCCGAATTTGTCGAACCCGACGACATCGTTTCCATTGGGCCATCGCACCCTGTTTGATGCGCTGATAGAAGGTTAGGAGCGCGAACAATGTGCAATACCGCACGCGGGCTCTCGATGTTTGTAATCGCAGCCCAGATTTTCGTGACTGGTTGTTCTCAGTCGTCTCCTTTGGCTCCTGACGCTGGCGATACCAATAGCGCGCCACTTGCCAATACTGAGCCCGGGTCAGAGCCTGACAGCGCAACCCGCACCCGCACGATGGTGCCCGAAAGGCCGGGCCGCGTGTTTGTTTTTGCAGCACTCGATGCCGCGTGCGGAACGTTGCCACCGCCCGAACTGGCCGTCACCCGCAAGCCTTCGAAGGGCGACCTGTCCTACCGCAGCGGCCAGAAGACAAAGATCGCAGCTTCGGCTGGCGGTACCTGCAAGAATGCAGAAGCGTCTGGCACGGGTGTCTACTACACGGCCTACAAAGGCGCCTCTGGCTCAGACAGCTTTTCGCTCACCGCAACGCTGGCGAGCGGAGAAAAGATGACGCGGGACTTTACGGTCAAAATCGCCGAATAAGCAGGGTTGCCACTGTACTTCCGCAGCAACTGCCACCACCGGATTTCCAAATGACGTCACCAGCGCCGCATACAGCCACGTTACGGCACGCCGCCACACCGGCGCTGCCTGATGGTATTGCAACACCCGCATTCATCCTCGACGTGGCCGCATTGAAGCGCAACCTGGCGACCGCTGCGCGCATCAAGGCCGAAACCGGTGTGAAGATTCTGCTTGCGACAAAGGCCTGGGCCATGCCGGCCGCCTTCCCGCTCATGCGTGATACGCTTGATGGCACGACCGCCAGCGGGCTCTACGAGGCAAGGCTTGGGCGCGAGGAATTCGGCAAGGAAGTGCATGTCTATGCACCGGCCTATACGCAAGAAGAAGTTTCCGCGCTGACCAAGGTTGCAGACCATATCTATTTCAATACACCCTCGCAGATCGCGCGTTTTCTGCCATCGGTTTACGCAGCAGGCAAGAAGGCGGGCATTCGCGTCAACCCCGGCTTCTCGATGGCCACGCTTGGCGGCGATCTTTACAACCCGTGCGCGCCGGGCTCTCGCTTCGGCACGCCCGCTGACCAGCTCGATGCCGTGCCTTGGGACAACATCCACACCTTCCATACACACGCGCTGTGCGAAGCGACAGATCAGGGCTCGGTCGGACTGATCGAGCACGTCGGCAAAAAATTTGCGCACTATCTGAAGCGCGTCTCTGCAGTAAATTTTGGTGGCGGGCATTTCGTCAACAAACCCGGCTATGACGTTGGCCGCCTGATAGCCGCGCTGAAAACGTTCCGTGCCGAGTTTCCCAATCTCGAAGTCGTCCTGGAACCTGGAGCGGGCCTGGTGGTCGACACCGGCTATCTGGCAGCCAGAGTGCTCGACATAATGCACAACGGTCCCGACCAGATTGCCATTCTGGACACATCCGCCTCCACGCATATGCCGGACGTATTGGAAGTTCCCTATAGGCCCGAGATAATCGGTGCTGGTGAAGCAGGCGAAAAGGAGCACACCTATATCCTAGGCGGCAAGACGTGTATGACCGGCGACGTGATCGGTACATATTCTTTCGATAGCCCGCTGCAGCATGGCACCCGGCTCATCTTCACCGACATGATGCAGTATTCATTTGTGAAGACGACCACCTTCAACGGTACGCCACTGCCTGATCTGGCAATTCTGGATGAAGATGGCGGCTTTCGCGTCATCAAGCGTTTTGGCTATGAAACGTTCCGCGATCGCTTGGGTTAGAGCATGTTTAGCCGAAGTGTGTAGCGGTTTGGCGTGAAAAACATGCTCCAGACGAAGAGAGCATGTTTAGCCGAAGTGTGGAGCGGTTCGGCGTGAGAAACATGCTCCAGACGAAGAGAGCATGTTCAGCCGAAGTGTACGCGGTTCGGCGTGAAGAACATGCTCAAAATAAAAGAAAATAGAGCGCGTTCGCGATTCCATGAAAAGTGAACGCGATCTAGAACCCGACCTGCGTCGGCGCGGCATGAATGGCGCTTATCATAAGCAAACTCAACGTTACGTGATCACAGCGCGTGGCCGTGGCTGGTCGCGACACAATGTGAGGGTCGACCACTCATAAATGCGGGCGTGATGCACCACATGGAAGCCAGCGGCCCTGTAGGCGGCAATTACAGATGGCGCTTGCGGTACCAATAAGCCCGAGAGCACGACATGACCACCCGGAGCTGACGCGCGTGCGATAGAGCGCGCGAGGCGTATCAGCGGTCCTGCCAGGATATTGGCGATGATCAGGTCGAAATGCTGACCCCGCATGGCGGGATGGCCAAGTCCTTCAGCGACGAAAAATTTCAGTTTTGCAGAAGCGCGATTGGCTTTCGCATTGCTGCGCGCAACATCGATAGCAGTGGGGTCGTTGTCAGTTCCAACAATTTTGGCCTTTGGCAAGGCACGGTGCGTGGCAAGCGCAAGCACACCCGAGCCGCATCCAAGATCCAGCACGGTCTTGTACGTGGCTCGCCGCATCAATTTATCGATGGCGAGAAGGCAGCCATAAGTCGTGGCGTGGTGTGCCGTGCCGAATGCCTCGCCCGCATCGATCTGCAGCGACCCCGGGCCCTGCGGCACACGGGCAGCATCATGGCTGCCATGAATTGTAAACCGGCCGGCTTCGACCGGTGGCAGCGCGGCTTGCGATAAAGTAACCCAGTTTTCGTCTGGAACGCCCTCCAAGACGATCTCGCCAATTGCCTCCTCAGGCAATTGCAGCAGGTTGGCAAGCTGGTTGCGCAGAGCATCGGGTTCGGGTGCATGGTCGAAATAGGCATCGACCCGCATGCCGCCGTCAACGGTTTCAAACATCGTGGTTGCATTGGGTGCAGGATCAATGAGGTTGATGAGAGCACCTTCCAGACGGCGGGCAATGTCACGGCTGGGTTGCTTCAACAAGATGCGGTGCTTGGACATGCGGTAAACGGCTCGCGTCGGATGTGTCGGCGTTCAAAAATGAAGGGGTGCCAAAATGAGATTGTGCCAATCGGGATTGCCCAAGCGGCCGTCTGCTGGCCGCTGTGTTACACGCGCGAGGACGACAATGGAAGAGCGCACCACAAACCTTGCTCTGGACATTTGTCACGCGCGCTTTGCGCATTCGTGCGCACCATTCTGTCTGAAAAGCCGCAGAATAGGATCGCAAATCGAAAGAGCTCGGGTCAGCCGTTGGCGCTGGTGTCGGCGTTAACGCTCACCGCCATGTCGTCGGTATCGCCTCGCAGGGTATCCGCCTGTCGAATAGCTGTTTCCACGGCACCAGGATCACCTTCGAACTCATAGCCTTCACCGCTTCCAGGTTCAGGCAGATGGTCCAGGAATACGTCCCACATGGCATCGAGGTGGGCAGCAGCCTCGCCCGGCTGCATCGTATGCAGATAACCGTCTGCATCCTCCGTAACGATACCGTCTGCTTTCAGCCGGCTGAGCGCATCTTCGAGATCGAAATCAACATTTACACCGAATTCGGTCGCCAGATACTGCTCAATCGCCGCGTCAATGGCAGGAAGATCTGAGTGCCGCGCGCGCTCTTTCACAAGAACCGTATAAAGCAGCATTTCTTCTTTCACGTCTTCTTCCGCCGCCCGGTCGGCCAGCATGATCATGACGCCGCGGTTGTCAGCCATGGAATGGAAGTAGAGGTTCTTAGCCATCACCACCATGTAGCGCTGTTTCTGATTGAAGAAACCCATCACCTGCCGCACGGCAACCGCGCCAATACTTGCCACGGCCCCTGCCGCGACAATTGGATTGGAAAACAATAGTGCCAATTTGCCCGCTGAACTGGCGATACCCATACCCAGGCCACCCACCGACGTCGCGCCGAGTTTCAGCTTGTCGAAAAACCGGAACTTCACGACCGTATTGGGAAATACCATCTCAAGATCTGTGCGCGGGATGTTCTTGAACAGCTTCAGATAGATGTTGTCTTCGCGCACTTCCGCGGGAAGCATTGCCCGCAGCTTCATGACAATCTTCTTTGCTTCCTTGTGGCTGACCCGCTCCTTTTCCATAACCTCGCGGACGCGCACATCAAACGGCTTCAATTTGAAAAGCAGACATAGCCGCTGATAGATTGGTACATCGAACTCTTCCTTGCGCATGAATTTGCGCAAAGTGCGCTTCTCATGCTGCATTGTGGAGGCGCCGCGATAATAGATTTGCACTTCCTCAAAGGCTGAGAAGTCAACGTGCAGATCGAGCCCGTAATGCGACTCGTTAGTCAGGATAACTTCGACATTCTCCGGTGAAATGCAGCGGTAGTTGGCCTGCTCCAGCAGGTGCCGCATACCCTTGATAACGCGCTCTTGCATCGAGGCGCGTTCTTCATCGGTGAATTTTCGTGTCAAGAGCAGGTCGGTGTCGGGACTGAACGGCTCGTAAGCCTGTTCAAGTGCCAGGGTACGGCAGGCATAGCGCTGGTGTCGCCAATAATCGAGATACTGAAAGAAGCGGCGCACGTCAGATTCCAGCGCTTTAGGCCACGCTTTCGGGGCGGTCAACCGGTCCATCAGCGCAAACCGGGTAACCGGTATAAACGTCTCGCGGTCTAACTCCGCAACATCGGTCCGGCCGCTTGCATCATCAGGCGCTTCATCCTGCCGCAAAGAAATACTTACGGCTTTCGGCGGTTTGGCATTGTTTTTCATGCGCACGCTCGCATTCGGCATCGCTGCCATGGCCTCAGCGGACGACATTTCTCTTCCCTCCCAGTTACGCTACAGCATGTTTAGCTGAAGTGTAGAGCGGTTCAGCGTGAAAAACATGCTCCAGACTAAAGAGCATGTTTAGCTGAAGTGTAGAGCGGTTCAGCGTGAAAAACATGCTCCAAACAGAAAGTTAGATCCCGATATAACGCACGACGCTCTGGAGCATTTTCCGACGAAGTGGACACCGGTTCGTCGCAGAAAATGCGACCAAACAAGAAGCTAGCCCGCCTCCCTCCTTGCGGGTCGATCTCGCGCCAGCGCGATGACGGCCGTGCCCTCGTGAGAAAGGCGGCCTAGACCCTGAGATTTATTCAAAGTTCGAGTTTCAACATTTACGCACTTTTACAGCACCAACTTTATGCATGCGATCCCTGTCCGCAGGATTGCCAGCTCCAAGAGCCTAATTCGTAACGCGTGCTGCTTTTGGGCAATACTGTGGCGAGTTCCAGCTCACATCCAGGTCAAGGCGCGTGTAGGGTGGCAGCCGTGTGGGCGCAATCGGGCCAGATGCCATCATGGCGTTCGAACCGCACTGGATCAGCGAACGTCACTGCATAAACAGGTTTTCTGCAGAAAGCCGATTAGGCTCGTTTCGTTGCTAAGTGGAGGTTGGGGTTTAATCCATTCATCAACGTGATTCGACACTACGTGGCGTGCATGTCGCAAAGGAACGGGTCATAATGGCGTTAAGCTCATTACCGCATCAACGCACACTTTTGCTGACAATTGGCATAAGGGGATTATTGTGCAAGTTCGGCAACTGATTTTGGGCGCGGTAGCATCACTTGCGGTCTTCAGTGCGGCGGGTTCCACGGCCGCCCAAGCCGCTGAGCGTCTTTCGCTTCCGTTTACCTGCAGTGTCGAGGGGAATGCCGTCAGGCTGAAACCGGGGCCCTTAGAAGAGTTGGCAATCGTGGGGCCGCGACTTGAGCAAGTCGTTATGGCATGCACCGAAGGCGGCACGTCCGAATGCAGAACGATGGTCGCCCATAAATTTTTAGTTCTCTGCGGCGGCAAACGGGTGTCTTGGGCAAAAGTTGCCGAGGCAGTAGGCGGTCGCAGAACGTCGCGTGTTTGGCGCAAGGGCGATCAACTGCACGTTGCGCTCGTGCAGGCTGCAAAACCATGTTCAACAGCCTCTGAAGTTGAAAAAACCAACGCATCGCCGACTTCGTCCGCTCACTGCGAAAGCTCAGGCGCTGCCGAACTCCTTTTCGTTATGCCTGCCGATTACGCGCCCGTCGCGCACTTCGGCGCGCGGATAACCGGTTCGCCGAATGCCGCAGATGCGTCACAGCCTGGCGGCACGACTGAGAACTCACAATCATCAGTTGCCGCAGCCCAGCCTGCGCAAGCCTCACGCACAGCGCTCAGCGAGAAATTGTTGGCCCGGACAATCGTGACCGAACCGCTTCCCGAGCTGAGGGCAGGTAGCCGCGGACAAGACGTTACAGGTGTGCCCCGAGGCAGCGTTAGCGACGGCAAGGCCGGGGTCGACCATAGCCGCCTTCAAACTGGTGGATCGGACTTGGCTGCGATATCGCCGACCAGCCGCGCCGCGCCGAACATTGGCGGCACCGGCCGGTCAACGGGTGAAAATGCCTCCGGCCACGTGCAACAACGCAACGCAACATCGTCTGAAGCACCAGATGGTCGTCCTGCGCCCGAAACCATGGCCTGGGGGGCGACTGTCATTTCACCCGATGGGCCGGTCGAAACATCTGCGCTCGGCGAACAATCTGAAAGTCATCACAACGCAGACGCCTATAACGCTATACCAACACCAGGTCGTATTGCACTTCTGCTGCTGGCCACGGTCTTGTTGGGTTCGCTGGGCTGGATGGCGTGGTCACGGCCAGATCGGGTAGCTGCGGCTGCGGCAACCGCAAAGCGTGCATCACATGGACTGGCGGGTCATTTGCCCGCCAAAGACCGTGCTGTCCGGTTTGCTTCCGATGCGATAGCAAAAACCCGCGCTACAGCCGCCCAAACCGGCGCAGCAGCGGTTCACAAATGGCAACAAGCCGTTGCCGCAAAGCCGAGAAAAAATGCCCACTCCCCACAGTATCCTGTGGCTGGCGTCGAGGAAGTCTGCACGACTGTTGACATCGCAGTCCGTCAGGTGCCGCAGGAACTACCCCTGCGCGGTGTTTTGAACGAAGAGCTCGCGCGCGTACGTGAGCGTCTGTCGGTCGCCAGGGCCGCCGCGTCAGGCGACGGTGGGGAAGCGCAAGTGCCAGTCGCGGCCTACCGTGTTCTGATGCGCGATCTCGATCGCATCCGACGCATCGCCGAAAGCGCTCGCGAAGGCATGGCGGCCGAGACGATGGCAGGGGTTCGAATGCCCAGAAATCGTGAAGAAGCATTTGACGTGCTCGGGCTCAATCCCAACGCGGGCGACTCGACGGCCAAGAAGGTGATCGATGCCTTGCGCATGAGCTGGCACCCCGATCTCGCTCAGAGCCCGGATGATTTGGCTGTCAGGGAAGAGCGGATCAAGCAAATCAACGTGGCATCAGAGCTGATTTCAGGAAAATTCGCCAACTTGGCATGAAACAAAAATCAGGCGTGGCCGGCGTCAGCGACCAAATGCGATGGGTCGATACCGATCTTGGCCAGCGCGCGAGAATACTTTGCCTCGCTGTCGGCATTGAAAATCAAATCGTGGTCGGCAGCACAGTGAAGCCAGCCGTTCGCCTGGATCTCGCTCTCCAACTGTCCCGGTGACCAACCCGCATAGCCTAGCGCCAAAAGCATATGCTCAGGACCCTCACCCGTCGCAATGGCGCGCAGAATATCCAAAGTCGCCGTAAGACAGACCCCACCGCGAATCGGCAGGGTCGAATTTGTTACGAAATAATCTGAACTATGCAGCACGAAACCGCGGCCGGTTTCTACCGGACCGCCAATATAAACCGGTTTAGATGCAAGCTCAGCGGGCATATCCTCGAAGCTGACGATGGCGTCGGCGCCCTCTGCAAGACCAAGTCGTTCAAGTAGGTCTGCAAAGTCGATGTTGTCGGCTTCCTGATTGACGATTAACCCCATTGCGCCCTCGTCGGAGTGCGCACACAAGTAGATCACCGTCCGCCGGAAGCGGCGATCGGTCATGCGGGGCATTGCGATCAGCAGTTGCCCCTCCAGATAGCCGTCGTCTGCATCATCATGTTGTAGCATTGTCATGCGGTTGACACTAACCCTCAGTTACCGTCCTGTGAAGTTGCCAGTTTACCCTGGCATCAACGCCGCAAATTCTCATCCAGTTGCCAACATTTTGTGTACGAACCGGCGTCCACTTCGTCGCAATACGCTTAGGGTAGACATGAACCGAGCAACTGCCGATGACAGTCCAGTGACGATGGATTGATTTGCAGTGGCACATGGTGAGAACGTACCCTGCTGAGTTGATACGTTGTTCTTGATGCGCTCCAATACGCCGCAGTTCCCGCCGATACGAAGAATCCAGGCATTTCAGGACCGATGATGACGCAGCATAACGAAAGAGTATTCTTTAGCTCTGGAACGCAATTGCAGCCTTATTGCCTACCGTTCCATGCGCCCCTGTTCGCTACCCGCGCTTTCCAATGCGACGATCTTCACAAATGAACACCGTTTTAAAACAGTTTCGTTTCCGCACCGCTATGATGCTCGCCGTTGCGACTGTCTTCGCCTCACCAGCCCCGCTCAGCGCGCAGGAAATTGTCTCGGATTGGGTTGAGGGTCACAACGTACGCACCCGGCTGGTGATCGCAACGTTGCCCAAAATCGCCGCTCAAGAGGCTTCCAGCGCAGCGTCAGTCACACCGCAGATCGTGGCCGGTTTGGAGATGGAGCTTTCAGAGGGATGGAAGACATACTGGCGCAATCCGGGTGACGCCGGTGGTGTTCCACCCGAGTTTGATTGGTCTGGCTCGGAAAACGTCGCAAAGGTCGAAGTGCACTATCCTGCACCAATGCGCATGACCGATGCGGCCGGAAGCACCATAGGCTACAAAAAACACGTCGTTTTCCCTGTTCATGTAACCCCAAGTAAGTTTGGAGACGCCGCAACGCTGAAACTCCAGTTGGCGTTCGGAGTATGTAACAACATCTGCGTGCCGAGTGAGGCTACTTATGAAGTTTCGCTGCCTGCGGGAAAAGCACCGCCCGTGCCGGCTGCGCTTGCTGAGGCTTTGGCCCGCGTACCCGCCCAAGGTGATCCTCAGCCAGGCCACCCTCACATAGAGAAAATCGAAACGGCACTTGCAGCAAATCCGCCCAAAGTGACCATGCACGTTGCATTCCCCAACGGCACCGCTGGCGCCGATGTGTTCGTCGAGGGGCCGCCAGGTGAATTTGTGCCAATGACCAGGGTCAAGGGCAAGTCCGGCGAAAACACCCTTGTTTATGAGATAGATTTGTCGGAAGGCGCCGATGTCGAAGCCCTGAAGGGCGAGACCTTGCGCGTGACGATCGTCTCAGACAAATCCAGTTCCGAAACGCAATTGAAGTTGCAGTGAAGCAATTCCGGCCGTCAAACAAAATCGCCAAACGCAAGGTCTGGTGGCACAATCGGCAAGCGGTTATCCTCCCCGCGGCAACTGGAGCATGTTTAACGCAAGTGTGACGCGGCGCATCGTGAAAAACATGCTTCAAAAAAGTTCAATCGCGCTCTTGTCTCTACAAAACATGTGTGTCCCTACAAAACCTGAACACGATCTGGTCTCGCAAGACAGCAGTATACGTTGTTCCAATAGCTAAGAGAGAATACGTGTTGCCCCTTTTGTTTGGAGAGTGTCGCCATTCGAAAGCAGTATGGCCACATAGCGTCCGACAGAAGGATTATGGCCTGCAGGGCCCCTTCGCATAGCGGTCACACAAAGTCGGCCGTGCTATCAAAATGCTCAATGAGGAAACAGAATATGACGATCAAGGTTGGCGACAAGCTTCCTGATGCGACCTTCACTGTAATGGGACCGGATGGCCCCAAGCCCATCACTACGTCTGAGGTATTTTCCGGTAAGAAGGTGGCATTGTTCGCCGTACCCGGCGCCTACACGCCAACCTGCCATAAAAAGCATCTGCCTGGTTTCCTCAATCACATGGATGACCTGGCAGCCAAGGGCGTGAATTCGGTCGCGTGCACAGCAGTCAACGACATCTTTGTGCTTGACCAATGGGCCAAAGACACCGGCGCGATGGACAAGATCCAAATGCTTGCGGACGGCTCGGCAGATTTCGCCAAGGCGATTGGGCTGGATGTCGATTTGTCAAAGGGTGGGCTCGGCGTGCGCTCCAAGAGATATGCAATGCTCGTTGACGATGGCGTTGTAAAAACCCTCAATGTTGAGGATGCGCCGTCCAATCATGATCAGTCGAGCGCAGAAAAGCTGTGCAGCATGATCGGCGACAAGATCTGATTAACATCCAGCTCGCGAGGACGACCGCATCGTCCATCGTCATCGCGGCTTGAAAAAACGAATGGCCAAGTTCCCTTGGCCATTCGGTAAATCGGTGAAGCGTTCTTCAGGCACGATTAAAGTCAGCGCCTGCGCATCTTGAAGGAACCCGATCCTCCACCGTCGCCGACCAATCTGACATACTGCGTCGAGCCGTGCAGCTTGATGCTGATTGATCCCGTTATATTGTACTGCGGATTGCGGAACTTGCCGGCATATTCGTTGGCGCCGACTCTGTTGACCGTAGCGGTCTGGACTACGCGCCCTGACGGTGTCGCACAGGTTGCGTTCATTTTGTAAAGCGTGCCAGAAACGCGCGAAAACCGGGCATTGCAGCGGGCGCGTTCACGCGATCTTGAATAGTGCACGGAGCCATTGCCACTCCACGCTCCAGACAACGAATCAGCACGGGCAGGCACCGAAGCGAAGGATAACATCAAGGTAGCAATGGCCACGGAATAAGCGAACAATGGCATTGATGGTCTCTCCCAGGTAGCACGCTGGTGAATGTCGTTGATGATCAGTTAGCACGTTCCTAGATTCAGGAAAATTCCTGAAGCACGCATGAACAGCCAATACATAGTCGCATCATATGAAATCACAACACTTCGTGCCTCGTTTTGAAACCCGGATTGGCTTATCGAGGAAACGTCCGTTTCGTGGCGAGATCATGTTTAGCTCAGGTGTAATGCGGTTCAGCGTGAAAAATTTGGCGATAAACAGAAAGTTAGATTGGGGTCGTGTTTCTACGAAACATGAAAACGATCTCGCGCGCACTTCAGTCTGCCGCCAGCCGAAACTGCTTCGATCCAAACCACACCAAAAATTTGATTCTGAGCTGGCAAGCAGCGCTTCGCAATAGTCAAACTATAACAAAATATTCACGATGGGTCGAGCCTGTCTCCGGGTTTCACGACTGAAACGGAGCCATGCCTTCGCGCGCAAGCTCATCTGCGCGTTCGTTTTCAGGGTGGCCGGCATGGCCCTTCACCCAGTGCCATTCCAAGTCGTGACGGCGCGTGGCTTCGTCCAGTTGCTGCCAAAGTTCCGCGTTCTTGACGGGCTTTTTTGAGGCCGTGCGCCAGCCGTTGCGCTTCCAGCCATGTATCCACTGTGTAATACCGTTTTTCACATAAGAGCTGTCGGTATATAGCGCGACTTTGCTTGGCCCTTTGAGCTGTTGCAACGCGGCAATGGCGGCAAAAAGTTCCATCCGGTTATTGGTCGTGGATGCTTCACCGCCGTTGATTTCCTTGCGATGGGCCCCCGACATCAAGATAGCGCCCCAACCGCCGGGACCGGGATTGCCCGAGCATGCGCCATCGGTAAAAATAACCACCTCGGGCAGGGCCCGTTCGCCCCGCCGTTCACCCACTTTGTTCTCCTTCATCACGTATCCTCGCCAGTGTAGCTGGCAATCGAGGGGATTGAGCGATGGAAACGAAGCCGGCGCAGGTAGGCAAGTGGGTCGTGCGGTTTTACGATGGCACCAGCAGGCGTATGTAGCCAATCGTAGGCGCGCGTCAGCAGAAAACGCAACGCTGCACCGCGCGCCAGCAATGGCATCGCCTCGCGCTCGTTGCGCTCCAAAGGTCGAACGGACTCATAACCGCGAATAAGCGCGCGCGATTTCGTCAGATTGAGTTCCGCATCCTTTTCAAAACACCAGGCGTTGATGCAGATGGCCAGATCATAGGCCAGGAAGTCATTGCAGGCGAAATAAAAGTCTATGAGCCCTGATAGCTTGTCGCCGATGAAAAACACGTTGTCGGGGAAAAGATCGGCATGGATCACGCCTTCGGGCAAGTCGCCGGGCCAGAGCCTTGCGAGTTCCGAAAGTTCGCGCGAGATCGTCTGGGCAAGATCGGGCGCAATCTCGTCTGCGCGTTCATCAAAACGCGAATAGAGCGCCTGCCAGCCGTCAGGGCCGAGCGCGTTGTCCCTTTTCAAGTTGAAGTCCTGTCCCGCCAGATGCAAACGCGCCAGCGCTTGGCCAACCTGCGCGCAATGTTCAGCTCTTGGTCGTCGCGCCCAAAAACCCTCCAGAAAGGTGACAAGCGCGGCAGCGCGCCCCGCGAGTTCCCCAAGCAACTCGCCCCTGCCATTGGCAACAGGAAGCGGACAGGGAATGTCATTGTCGGCCAGATGTTGCATCAATCCGAGGAAAAAAGGCAGGTCACCGCGCGCAACCCGCTTTTCATAAAGCGTGAGGATGAATGGCCCCGTCGTCGTATGCAAAATGTAGTTGGTGTTCTCGACGCCTTCGGCAATGCCCTTGAACGACAATAACTCGCCGACACTGAAGTCGGCGATGAACGCTTCCAGATCCTCGTCGGTGACTTCTGTGTAAACGGCCATGCGTATCGTGAACTCGCTGTTCTGGTGAATTGGCAGGATCGACCGGAAAACGAAGGTAGTCCCACCAGAAGGATGCGTGAGACGACGCTCGCCTGCGGTCAAGTTTGCCAGTTTGATAAATTCGGGAAATCGACGCGCACAGGTCAACGAACTCCGAATGCCTCAAGCCGCTGGCGCGCGCAACTCCCGGGGCACGTTGAAAGCGGTTGTTTCCTCAGCCGTGGACACCACTTCAACAGATACATCAAAGCGCGTTCGCAACTTCTCGATCACTTCGTCGACCAGAATTTCCGGAGCCGACGCACCCGCGGTGATGCCAATCGTCCGCGCCCCCTCAAGGTCGGCCCAGACAATGTCATCTGCGCGCTGAATAAGCCTGGATTTGGCGCACCCTGCCCGTGTCCCGACTTCAACAAGCCTTAACGAATTAGAGCTGTTGGGGGCGCCAACCACCAGCAGGCAGTCGATCTGGCTTGCAATGGCTTTGACCGCGTTCTGCCGGTTCGTCGTGGCATAGCAGATGTCTTCCTTGTGCGGGCCACGGATTTCTGGAAAGCGCGATTTCAGCACCGCGACGATGGCCGCTGTGTCGTCGAGCGACAGGGTCGTCTGTGTCACGTAGGCGAGCCTGCCCGGATCCAGGGGAACAAAAGCCTCTGCATCGGCCACCGTCTCAATCAGCTTGACGGCACCTTCAGGCAACTGGCCCATGGTGCCGTCCACTTCCGGATGCCCGGCGTGGCCGATAAGCACGATTTCTCGGCCCTCCCGGAAGTGCCGTTCGGCTTCGAAGTGGACTTTGAAAACCAGCGGACAGGTGGCATCGAGCACAAACATATTCCGTGCATTGGCGGCCTCGGGCACGGCCTTGGCAACACCGTGTGCCGAAAAAACAACGGGTTGGTCGGTATCGGGAATCTCGTCGAGTTCCTCCACAAAAATGGCGCCTTTTGCCTTGAGGGTATCAACAACATAACGATTGTGAACGATCTCGTGCCGGACGTAGACCGGGGCGCCGTACTTGGTGAGCGCCAGTTCAACGATTTGGATGGCACGGTCGACGCCGGCGCAAAAGCCACGGGGGGCTGCGAGGAGAAGGCGCAGCGCAGGCAATTCGGCGGTCGGTTCTATATTTGTCTCGTTCGACAAACTGTCGTCAGCCGTGGTTTCGGGGGACACTTTATCTGGGCGCACGGTCATCTAAAGGGGTAGCTTTCAGTTGAATTAAGTCGCCTCTCAACAGGCGGTTGAACGGACCAGCTTGGCGAACGCGATCTTGTGGTGGTAGATGTTGAGTCGGAACACAAATAAAAGCCTCTTGGGGGAGGCAGTGTCCCATATTCCCATGGTAGGGACGGGGGTTTCATTAGCTCGTCGCGCCCATAGCTGGCGCGATTATGCGGATTGGGGCGTCATGAAGCAATCCTTGGCGGCGTTCCGGCGTCGCGTAGCGACGCCTGTACTCATCGGCAGTATTTCTATATTGCTGGCTGGGTGCGGGATGTCATCAATTACGTCCGGCCTGGGCGGCGGTATGTTTGGTGGCGGATCGTCCCAACAAACGGCGTCTGGTGGCGTGAGCGAAGAAGAACTGCTGAAGGCAGCCAAGGCCAGTTCCTCAATGCCCGGCACAACGGTGACGGGCGGCATAAATCCTGGCTGTCCGCATTTCACGTCGAAACCGACAGAAAACAATATCACGTTTTATGAACCCGGCCGAACCGGGGACGCCCTGGCCGTAATGCAGCGTGGCGAGATCACCAAAACAGCGCGTGAATGCCATATTGGCGCTGGGCAGGTGACGGTCAAATATGGCTTCTCCGGCCGTGTGCTATTGGGGCCGCGTGGCCAGTCTGGAACCGTGACATTGCCCGTCAACATCATGGTCACAGACGGCCAGCAACAAAAGATCGCTGCAGACTCCATGAAGGTTAATGTCGCCGTCGCGGTCGACAACCCGATCGGCTATTTCTCCGCAGTGCGCGAGATCTCGTTCCCGCTGGCGCAAGGCACCCGCCCGGGCGAATATGCGGTGTATGTTGGCTTTGAACAGCAAGCCCCCGCAGGTGGCAGCGGCGCAGCACCCATGTATCGCAGTCCCAGCACGCGATCGACAAACGGGTTTTAGCTGACCGGAACGCCGCGCGAAAATTCACAGACGTGTCGCTGCCGATTGACAAAAAGGTCAGCAAAGTTGACATAATTGGCACCGCGCGTCACTGCGCGGTGGGTTGATCAAACTCTGTTCCTGAAACGGATCCGGATTTTTCAATGTATGAGCCGCGCTATGCGAGCCGGGCGGAGGGCATGCGCGCCTCCGAAATCCGTGAGCTTCTGAAGCTTCTCGAACAGCCCGGTATCATTTCGTTTGCGGGAGGCATTCCAGACCCCGAACTGTTTCCAAAAGAAGCGATCAACGCCGCCTATCACGGCATCCTCGCCAATGAAGCTCTTGCCGCGCAGGCGTTGCAGTATTCGGTGAGTGAGGGTTATCGACCGCTCAGGGAATGGATCGCCAGCCACATGGCGTCGCGTGGCGTGCCTGCTTCCGCCGACAATATTCTCATCACGTCAGGCTCGCAACAGGCGCTGGAATTTCTCGGCAAACTTTTCATAACACCTGGCGATACAGCACTTGTCGCGGCGCCGACGTATCTTGGCGCACTACAGGCGTTTTCCGCCTACGAGCCGCGCTACGACACCCTCGGTCCGGAAAGCGCGAACCGCACACCGGCTTCCTACGCCGAGGCTGCTGCCACCACGGGGGGCAGCGTGAAGTTTGCCTATGTCGTGCCGGATTTTGCCAACCCAACTGGCCGGACAATGTCGAGCAAAGCACGCAAAGGGCTCATAGCGCTCGCCGAAGAACTTGACTGCGTGATCATCGAGGATGCGGCCTATGTCGATCTGCGCTTTGGGGGAGAAACCGTGCCAGCGGTGCAGGCGCTCGATGTGGCGCGACATGGCGGCGACCTGAATACATCGCGCGTGATCTACTGCGGTACGTTTTCCAAGACATTGACCCCAGGGCTTCGCATCGGCTGGGTGTGTGCTGCTAAGCCGATCGTACGCCGCCTAACGCTCATCAAGCAGGCCTGTGACCTCAACTCGTCCCTCATCAACCAGATGGTCGTGGAGCGGCTGGCCGCTGCGACATTCGGCTCCCAAGTCGAGCAGGCGTCACGGCATTATCGCAATCGCCGCGATGCGATGCTTGCAGCGCTCAAACACCACATGCCCGCCGGCGTGACTTGGACGACGCCGGAGGGCGGCTTGTTCATCTGGGTGGAGCTGCCCGAGCAATGTGACGGTCAAGACCTGTTACGGCGGGCCATCAGTGAGGCCCAGGTTGCGTTCGTTCCAGGCGGTGCGTTCTTTACTGATGGCACCGGGCGAAACACAATGCGCCTCAGTTACTCGTTGCCGAATGAGGCGCAGATTGAAGATGGGATCGCGCGGCTCGGCAAGCTGATTGCGACTGCCGCATGAATCGTCGCCTCGTGAACAAACGATGCGTTGGTGCCGCGCGACACGTTTTATTATGATTTGACTGAGTCATTCACCAACTGGCCTTGATGTCGGCGCTGATGATGTCACCAACCGTATCGCCCCATGCACACCGGCTTCGAGGATCCGATCCGAAATGGGCGTTCCCGCCGTGGCGCGCGCGAGTTGAAGTGTACCAACGAGAATCGCCGTTACAGCGATTGCTGCGCCTTCCGGGTCCGTCTGATCCGGAAGCGCCTCTGCGAGATCTTTCACTGAAGCCAGCAGTCGATCGCCATAGACCTGCCGCGTGGCCAAAGGCTCGCGTGCGAGTTCAGGCAGCAACGCCGCCAACGCACAACCATGTCCGGGATCATCGCGATGCGCTGGGGAGAGATAAGCGGTGATTGCGGCCTCCAGTCCCGCGGTGGCGATTTGCTCTGCCATCTTCTCTGCTTGTTCGTCGAGTGCTGCCGCGACGCTTTCGCAGACAAGTGCGGCCTTCGATGGGAAGTGCGGATAGAAGGCGCCATTGGTCAGCCCGGCCTCCCCCATGATGCTGGCGATCCCTGTTGCAGCAACGCCATCGCTTCTAAAACGCGCGGCGGCGATCTCCATAACCCGCCTGCGTGTAGTGTCCTTACGGCCCTTTTCATAGCGCATACAAAATCCTTATTGAAGTACGATCATAATTTGATATTACGCACATAATTTTACTCAATCAACGTGGGGATGTCGAGATGCAGTCATTCATCGTCGATCGATATCAAAAGTCCGGCGAACTGCGGCTGGGAGAAATGCCAGAACCAGAAATGGGCGCCACAGACATTCTGGTGAGAATTGAAGCTGCCGGCTTGAACCCACTCGACGCAAAGGTTTGGCATGGTGATTTCAAACTTATCCTGCCCTATCGCCCGCCGTTCATCCTCGGTCACGAATTGGCGGGCACGGTGGTGCGCGTTGGTTCCAAGGTTCGAGGCTTCAAGCTAGGCGACGAAGTCTACGCGCGGCCTCGCGACGGGCGCATAGGCACGTTCGCAAAGATGATCGCCGTCGACGAAGGCGATGCGGCCATGAAGCCGTCGTCCCTCAGCATGGAAGAAGCGGCATCCATTCCGCTGGTGGGGCTCACGTCATGGCAAGTGCTGGTCGAAAGGGCAAACATTCAGCCCGGACAGAAAGTCCTCATCCACGCAGGTTCCGGCGGCGTGGGCACGTTTGCAATTCAGCTCGCCAAGCATCTCGGTGCCACCGTCGCGACGACAACAAGTGCGGGCAACGTTGCGTTGGTCCGGAGCCTCGGTGCCGATGTGATCATCGACTACAAGAAGGAGGACTTCGAAAAAGTCCTGTCAGGCTATGATCTCACCTTGAGTGGTCTCGATGGCAAAACACTTGAGAAGTCACTGAACGTACTGAAACCCGGCGGCAAGCTCATCTCTCTATCTGGTCCGCCAGATCCGAAGTTCGCCAAGTACCAAGGCTTAGGCTGGCCTCTGCGACAGGTTATGAGATTTCTGAGCCGGGACATCCGCAGCAAGGCCAGAGCGCGAGACATCAGCTATTCGTTCTTATTCATGCGCGCCAGCGGCGATCAACTGCGGCAGATCACATCGCTCATTGAGGCCGGTGTCATCCGTCCAGTCGTTGATCGAGTTTTTCCGTTCGATGCCACAAACGAGGCTATGGCCTACGTCGAAGCCGGGCGCGCCAAGGGCAAAGTCGTGATCAACATGACGACACCGTCATGCGAATGAGTCCAACAGACCATGCTCAAAAACAAGGGACATAGACCGCGTCCACGATTCTTTGAAACGTATACAAGGTCTTGCGCGCTGTAGGGTTCACCCTCTAATCGGAGCTATGCTCCGATGAGCGTTCGCATCGCCTCGATTTTGCAACGTGCCTGACCGCGCGCCCGGCGCGAGGCCGTCACCATAATGCGCTCAAGTTCGCCCTTGTCGGAGAGGTAGTCCTTGTACCTTTTTGCGGGTTTCTCGAAAAGTACCTCGAATTTGTCCGCGAGGATCGTCTTCGCTTCGCCGTAACCCAGACCACCAGCTTCAAACCGCCGCTTCAGATCCTCTGCTTCGTCCTCGTCTGCCAAAGCGCGGTAGATCTGGTATAGCGACAATGAGCTGGCGTCCTTGGGTTCGGCAGGCGGTTTGCTATCGGTCACGATCCGCTTGATCAGTTTACGCGCCGTGCTCATGTCGCCGAACAATGGAATCGTATTGCCATAACTCTTCGACATTTTGCGCCCGTCGACCCCAGGCAGCGCTTCGAGATCGGCTTGCACGCGGTGCGCCGGCTGTTTGAAGAACTGTGTATCGAACTTTCGGTTGAAGTACCCCGCAATATCACGCGCGAACTCGACATGCTGAACCTGATCCTTGCCGACCGGAACGACGTCGGCGTCGAACAGCAGGATGTCAGCCGCCATCAGGATTGGATAGGTGTAAAGGCCCATGTTCACCCCGTCGTCCCGGTCGGCGTTCGACTTGCTAAGGTTTTCTTCGACCTTCGCCTTGTAGGCGTGGGCGCGGTTCATGAGCCCCTTTGGTGTCACGGACGCGAGCACGGCGGTGAGCTCGAAGATCTCCGGAACGTCGCTCTGCCGGTAGAATGACGTCGTTTCGAGGTCGAGCCCAAGCGCCAGGAAACATGCCGCGATCTCATAAGTGTATTGGCGCAGCTCGCTCGCGCGATCCATGGTGTTGAGCGCGTGATAATTCGCAATGAACAGATGGTTGCGCCCGCCTTTGTTGCCCTCGATCAACTGTAGCGCCGGCTTGATCATGCCGGCGTAGTTGCCGACATGAGGATGTCCCGTCGGCTTGATGCCGGTCAGTATGGTCGTCTTGGAAGCTTTCATATCCCGGCCCTCCATCTGCAACGGCTGACGGCGCCATCAAACTCCAACTCGCGCCGGCGTTCGGGCACGCAACGACCCTATGCTGCGCCGATATCCGCTTTGTCGCGCTGGAGCGACGTCGGGTTCAACGAAAACTGCAACCAGAATTGCTCCTTCCGCCGACATGCTATACCTCCCCCGCCACCGGCAGCAGTCCTGGAAATTTCAAAAACAACATACAAATAAGCCCGGAAGCGGCAGCCTTCCGGGCTTCAATGTTTTTCAGACAGCAGCGGAATGAACCGTGCCGCGTCGTGAGTCCGAAACGAGGCTCAGTTCAGCTTGGCCTTGATGTCGGCGAGCGACTGCCCGATCAATTCGTCAGACTTGGCGCCCGTCACCTTGTCGGCAAGAATTTTCTCGGCAGCTTTCATCGCCGCATCAATGGCAGATCCGCGAACTTCAGACAGCGCCTGCGCCTCAGCGCGCGCGATCTTTTCCTCAGCCAGCTTTTCGCGGCGCGCGACAGTTTCTTCAAGCTGCTTTTCGGTGGTGGCTGCAAGCGATTCAGCGTCGCGACGGGCCTGCTGTACGATGTCCTTGGCTTCGTCTTCCGCCTCGCGCCGCTTCTTCTGGTAATCGGCAAGAAGCGCCTGGGCCTCCTCGCGCAGCAAGCGGGCTTCGTCGAGTTCCTTGCGGATCGCGTCAGCGCGCTTATCGAGAGCGCCTGCCAGCAGGGCCGGCACCTTCATGTAGAACACGATGGCAAAGAAAATGATGAACGCCACGAGCACCCAGAATTCGGCAGCGCCTGGATCGAGTAAAGCCATGAGCCTTCTTGTCCTCCCGGACGAACATTAAAGGTGTTTTTTCACTTCCGAGGCGCTCACCGTCTCACCAATCAGTTTGGCGACGATCGCACTGGTCGTGTCGGTTGCAATCTCGGAGACGTTGGAAAGCGCCTTTTTCTTCATCTCGGCAATGCGATCTTCCGCCGCCGCGATGGTGGCGTTAACCGCTGCGTCGCTTTCCTTGCGCTTGGCATCGGTCTCCGCCGCGAGCTTTTCGTGCGTCTCTTTGGCGATGCCGCTTGCTTTGTTGCGTGCATCAGAAAGCGATTGCTCATAGTCACGGATCGCACGCTCGGTTTCACCCTTAAGGGCCTCGGCAGCGTCAATGTCCCTTTGGATGCGGTCGCGGCGCTCCTCGATCACCTCGCCAATGCGCGGCAGCGCCACACGAGACATCAGCGCGTAAAGCAGCGCGAACGTGATGGCGAGCCATATGATCTGTGGCGCAAAGTGGTTTGGATCGAGCGGTGGAAACGCCTTGGGATGCGGCGGCGCGTCGATCACCCCGACTTCGGTGTTATGCGGTTGCGCATTTGTTTTTTGCGCCGTGTTCTGTTCGGCCATGAGCCCACCGGTCCAGGATTGTGCGTCGGCTTATAAAAGCATCACACGGGCGGGCGCCAGGGCCCGCACCGTGATGACTTCATGTAGTGATCGCTAAGATCAGGTGAACAGAAGCAGGAACGCGATCAAGAGCGCGAAGATGCCGAGCGCTTCCGTCACCGCGAAGCCGAAGATCAGGCGGCCGAACTGGCCGTCAGACGCCGAAGGGTTGCGCAACGCGCCCTGCAGGAACTGACCAAACAGGTTGCCAACGCCGATGGCTGCGGCGCCCGTGCCGATTGCTGCAAGACCGGCGCCGATCATCTTGGCGGAAGCTGGATCCATTGTTGTTCTCCTTGACGGTTTGGATGGGTTTGAAACGGTTTTGGTTGTGAGGTTGCGCGGCAGTTCAGTGTCCTGGGTGCAGCGCGTCGTTGAGGTACATGCAGGTCAAGATTGCAAACACGTAGGCCTGCAGGAATGCGACCAGGAATTCGAGCGCGGTCATCGCCGTCGCCATGGTCAGCGGCAGGATGGACAGGATGCCGTAGGCGCCGCCCGCACCAAGCAACATGATGATGAAACCGGCGAAGACCTTGAGTGTGATGTGGCCTGCAAGCATGTTCGCAAACAGACGAACCGAATGACTGACCGGGCGCGACAGGAACGAAATGATCTCAATCGCGACGACGAGCGGCAGGATCACCAGTGGCACACCTGACGGCACAAACAGCTTGAAGAAACCAAAGCCGTTCTTGGTGAAACCCAGGATCAGCACCGTCACGAAAACCAGTAGTGCCAAGCCGGCCGTCACCGCCAGATGGCTGGTTGAGGTAAAGAACCCCGGGATCATGCCGAACATGTTGAGCGTCAGGATGAAAATGAAGATCGTGAAGACCAGCGGGAAGAACTTCATATAATCATGGCCGTGACCATGCCCATGTCCTTCGTCATGCCCTTGGCCCATGGTGTCGCGCATCATGCCGGCAACGAACTCGTACATCACCTCTGAAAGAGATTGCATACGCGTTGGCACCAGCGAGCGCCCCTGCATGGACAGGATCAGGAAGGCTGAAACGACAACAACCGCCAACACCATGAACAGCGCCGAGTTGGTGAATGTGGCGTCAAAGCCAAACAATTCGATTGGTATAAGCCTTTTGATCTCGAACTGGTGAATCGGATCCGGCATGCTGCCGCCACCGCCATGAGATTCAGCTGCCACGTTCAACCCCCAAGGTTGTCAATCGTCATCACCGTCCGGCAAATCCTTGCCGATGTTTCCGCCGGTTTCGCGTGTAATATCGGTTTGCAGCCGATTGTATCCACGTACCACGTTGAGCACACCGGCGGCGAAACCCAACAAGAAAAATAACAGCGACAGCCAGGGCTTCGTCCCAAGGAGCATGTCGAGCCCGTAACCGATCGCAGCGCCCACCAAAACGGCGCCGACAAGTTCCGAGCCCATCTTCAGGCCCTGAGCCATCCCCTGCCCACGTGTGGCGGAGCCTTCATGCCCTCTTTTATTGGCAGCCCTTTCAGTGCGTGCCTTCCCGAGCTTCTTACCAAGGTCGGAAATGCGGCGCTCGAAAAGGGCCTTGTCCTCAGGGCTAAGCTGACCCCGGTGCCGGTCTTGTCCATCATTGGAATTCGCCATTTAGGTCAAGCCCGAAAATCCAGGAGTTCGGCCCTCCTGAGAGGGTCGAATGCGGCGCACCATAGTTGTGGCCAATAGGGGTGTCAAGAAAACCAGACCCCCGACAAAAGACGTGATTCCAAGTGAAAACCGGACCTGCGAAAGCGCTCGTAAAACAGGTTTGAAAGGCAGCATCTCCTGGTCTGACCAGAGCATTTTCCGAGGAAGTGGATACCGGTTCGTCGCAGAAAATGTGACCAAACCAATAAGCGCTCTGTGCATGGTTACAGGTGCACGAAAACGCGTCGCTACCCGCGTTCAACCATTCAGTGAACGAAGTATGTTCGTGCGCGCTTGCACCTCATATTTGTTGCGCATACGGACAGTTGCATAGATTGACGGGCGGTTAAGGAAAGATTGCAGCACAGCGCGGCGGCCCGATTGGAACAGGGTGTCTGACACCCATGCATATTCCTGGCGGACTTGCCGTTCATATTCGTCAAAGCGATCCTGCGGCTGACCAAGGATCGCCAGGTCGATATCAACGAGCAACTGGGCATCCAAACTGGCTGGCGCGGTGTCATGCTTGGTTGCCAGGATCAGCTCTGCCACCGAATCCGCCAAGTCGATGGGTAGCGCCGCTTTCGTGATCGTAGCCCGCGCAAGGTCCGCGCTTTGTTCTTCGTTATCCTTCGCGGCAGTCTCATAGATGGCATCGTGAAACCAAAGGGCCAACGCGATCCGGTCTGGCGAATTAGCCAGGTCCCGAGCCTCGTCCAGCTCCGCAAAGCAATGTTCCAGATGGGCAAGATTGTGATAGGCGCGATGCGGTTCGCCATAGCGCTTCAGAAGGTCCTCGCAGATGGACCTCCCGTGCTCAAGCGCACCAAGCCGCTGCCACATTGCGGTCCATCGCTCCAGCAGAGCCATTTCATGCTTGTTCATCAGAATTTGTCAGGCTCCCCTGACTTTAACTTGCTTCCAGGAAGCTGTGCGCGGTTTCCAGGTTAACTGATACCAGTTGGGAAACGCCTTTCTCCGCCATTGTCACGCCAAACAGCCGGTTCATGCGCGACATCGTCATGGGATGATGGGTAATTACCAGAAAGCGGGTATCGGTATCGGCTGCCATCTTTTCCATCAACGTGCAGAAACGGTCGACGTTGGCATCGTCGAGCGGTGCATCCACCTCGTCCAGCACGCAGATTGGCGAGGGGTTAGTGAGGAAGACCGCAAAGATCAGCGACAGCGCGGTTAACGTTTGTTCGCCACCCGACAAGAGCGACAGCGTCGCCGGTTTTTTGCCCGGCGGCCGGGCGATGATCTCAAGGCCGCCTTCAAGCGGGTCGTCGCCCTCGATCATTTCCAGTCGAGCTTCGCCTCCACCAAACAGGGTCGTAAACAAAGATCCAAAATGACGGTTCACCGTGTGAAAGGCGTCATCCAGCCGCTTCTTGGCTTCACGGTTGAGCTGACTAATGGCGCCACGCAGCTTGCCAATCGCCACTTCGACGTCCCGCCTTTCGGCATCGAGCGTTTCAAACTGCTCGGCCATGCTGACAAGCTCATCATCCGCAGCCAGGTTGACGCCGCCGAGGCGATCTCGATCACTCTTCAGTTTTGCAAGGCGCCGCTCCACGTCGTCAATCGGCGGCAGTTCATCGCCAGGTTCAAAGCCTGCCAGCGGCAAGCAGCCTTCCGGAACCACACCGAGGTTCTCGCGGATGCGGCGCGCCTCGTCCTGGCGGCGTTGACGCGCGTTCTCCAGGTGCGCTTCAACCCGCGCGCGCGTTTCCCGGCCACTGGTCACGGAACTTTGCGCGCCCTTGAGAGCCCGGCGGGCCTCGTTAAGCGTGGTTTCGCCAGCGGCAAGTTCATCGGCGGCCTGGCTGCGTTCAGCCTCTGCAGAACCAACCGTATTCAACAGGATTTCACGGCGCGCATTGAGCTTGCCCGGCAGGTCCGTCATTCCGTCCAACTCCGCGCTGGTGGCACCGGCTCGCTCATTGAGCCTTTCAACCTGCTGCTCAGCACTTTTAAGCCGCACGTGCCAGCGCTCGCGGTCAGCGATTCCCGCAGAGCGCCGGTCCGCACGGCTTTGCCTGGACCGGGATAATTCCGAAGCATTGGCAAATGCCGTGGCAACTGTCGAACGCGCGGCAACGGCCGCGTCGCGTGCGCCAGCAAGGTCGGCGTTGATGGCATCGATTGGAGCCAGTGCAGCAATTGCTTCAGAACTATCTGCTTCGCGCTGGGTCGCCTCCGCCAAATCCTGTCCAACACGGGCACGGGCTTCTGTTATCGAGGCAAGACGTAGTTCGGTTTGGCGTACCTGTCGTTCAATCTCCGCATGACTTTTGCGAACTTGCGTTAACTCGGTTTGCAAGTTGCGCCAATTGCTCGTCAGCTCGCGCTTTTCCGTTTCCGCTTCGGCAAGCAAATTCGCCACCGCCGCTGCCGTCGCGGCATGCGCATCAGATTTTGCCCAGGCGACCTCTTCCTCGCCACTTAGAACGGCAAGGCGGTTTCTTTGCGCAAGCCTCTGGGCCGCGGCCGTAGTGCCATCTGCCGCCGCCACAAATCCGTCCCACCGCCAAAGATCACCCTCGCGGCTGACAAGACGCTGCCCCGGACGCAGACTGGATTGCAACGCTGCCCCTTCATCCCGGCCGACAATACCAATCTGCTTCAATCGGCGCAGCAATTCCGCCGGAGCCTCGACACGATCCGAAAGCCGCATAACACCTTCGGGCAATGGCGGGTCATCTGATCCGGTACTGATAAAGGTCCAATGGATCGATGCTGCATTGGCATCATCCCCCGCCGGCGCGTCAAGATCATCGCCAAGTGCCGCGCCGAGAGCGGCTTCATACCCTGGATCCACCTTGAGCTGATCCAGCGCTGCCGTCAGGTCGTCGGTCTGGGGCACCACCAGCAACCGTGAAAGTGTTGCACGCTCGGTGACCAGTGCATTGAGGTCAAGCCGGGCGGCCTCCGCAGCCTCCCGCTTCTGCTTCAGATCGGCGGTTAGGCCAACAACGGTTTCTTCAATGAGAGTGGACTTTTCCTCGGTTTCCGCAAGACGGTTGGCCAGTTCGGTTGCTCGTTCTTCAAGCTCCGTGTGTTGCGCGCGATCTGCCGACCGGGCACGAACCTCTTGCTCTTGCGCCGCAAGTCCGTCGAATTGGCGCTTGAGTCGGTCGCGGGTCGCGCGGTGTTCAAGTGCTGCCGCCTCCAGGGCGCGCCGCGTGGCCCGTTCTTCAGCGGAACGCTGGGTCACATCTGCAAGCGCCTCCTCGGCGGCATTGAGCGCGACCTGCGCCGCCCTGTGCTTTGCGTTGGCCCGTGCTTCGTCATCGGCCGACGCTTCATCCAACTCATCCAGCGCAACGATCTCCGCATCCAGCCGTGCGATCAGATCCTTGGCTTCACCGATTAGAGTCTCTTCGCGAATAAGATCGGCAGTGAGCTGTTGTGCCCGTGCTTCAAGTTCGCGTTGGCGGTCGGTGGCCTGCTGCGCTTCTTTCTCGAAATTCTCTACCTCCACCTTCACACGATGCAGCGCGGCGGCCTTTTCGGCTTCCCTTTGTCGTAGCGGCGGCAGCGCTTCAGCAAATTCGGTTTCGGCCTTGATCGCGTTGGCTTCCTCAGCCAGCGCCGCCGTTAGTGTTTCGAGCGCCTCACGCAGGTTTGCCTCGCCACGGTCCACCTGAGCCTGCGCTTCCGTCCACGTGAGATGCGCAAGCAAAGCCTCTTGTTTGCGAAGTTCCTCCGACAGCTCTTTATAACGGCGCGCCTGCCGTGCCTGCCGCTTCAGGCTGTCGATCTGTGAGGTGACCTGACCAAGCACATCTGCAATGCGCGCAAGGTTCGTCTCGGCGGCTTTGAGGCGAAGTTCGGCGTCGTGGCGGCGCGAGTGCAGTCCGGCAACGCCTGCGGCATCCTCCAAAATGCGGCGGCGCTGCTCGGGTTTGGCGTTGACGATTTCACCTATTTGCCCCTGGCGCACCAGCGCCGGCGAACGCGCACCTGTGGCCGCATCCTCAAACAGGATTTTGATGTCGCGAGCACGCGCTTCCTTGCCATTGATCCGGTAGGCCGACCCTGCGTCACGCTCGATGCGGCGCGTGATCTCGATTGTGTCACGATCGTTGAGTTCAGCGGGTGCATGACGTTCTGAATTATCCAGAAACATCGTGACTTCGGCTGCAACACGTGCAGGGCGCGTGGTCGTACCTGAAAAGATCACATCTTCCATGGCCGACGCGCGCATCGACTTGTAGGAAGTTTCGCCCATCACCCAGCGGAGCGCTTCCAGCAGGTTGGACTTGCCGCAACCGTTCGGGCCGACAACGCCCGTCAGCCCGGGCTCGACGACGAGTTCGGTCGGTTCGACAAAGGACTTGAAGCCCAGCAATCTCAGTCTGGAAATCTTCATCGGTAAGGCGTGGTCACTTTTCCCGTTTGTTCATGGCGCAAGCCAGAGTTTGTGCATGCAGGCACCAGCCGACATGCCAGCCATTTTCGCCCGATTCTGGGGCAAGAGTCAGCGGTTGCCTTCAATACCCGGTGGATTGATTTCCAAAATACATCAATGTGCAGCGCCGCCAAATAAGCACGTTATGCACAACACTTGCCCCAAGCCGCAGTGTTGGTTGCAGTAAAGCAATAATTGCGACAGCCAAGCGCTTGCTGGGGTGTGAAAAAGCGTTGATGTCGACGTGCGCTCAAGCCAGATTTATTGCGCAAGTGAATTGAAATATATTGCAAAAATGAATTGCAGCAATAGATCAGATGTCCCTTGAAACGCGAATGCTTCACCATTACCCTAAAATGAAAACTTCGTTGCGAGACGAACCAATCTTCAAAAACCGGTTCGCACAATGGAGATCTAGGAGGAAACGGAATGGGTGCTGTCGACCGTGCGGTTCACCCGCGCACGCTTGATGCTTTTTATTGCGTACTCTCATTACGCGGCATCGCTATAGCAATCACCTTGATATTTGGGTGCGGCTTGGCCGCCACAGGCGCCATTGCGCAAGACGGCAAGGCCCTCTTTAAGGTCTGTAAGGCATGCCACGAAATTGGCGAGGGTGCACACAACAAGGTTGGTCCCCACCTTGACGGCATTGTCGGTCGCACGGCTGGTAGCGTTCAAGGGTTCAGGTATTCCAAGGCGATGGTCGAAGCTGGCAGCGACGGCATTGTCTGGAACGAAAAAAACCTGATGAAATTTCTTGAGAAGCCAAGCCACTTCATCCCTGGAAGCCGCATGTCGTACCGCGGCATGGCAGATGAAAAAAAGCGCGCTGAACTCATCGCATGGCTGGGCAAGGCGTCTTCTGCAAAGCCAGCCGAGAACCCTGCAAAGCCGACTTACATTCCTCCAAGCGACGCAGCACGAAGTTTTACCGACGTCGTACTGGCACAAAAAGGTGATCCTGAGTATGGCGAGTATCTCGCCGGCGAATGCGTCACCTGCCACCAGCAAAGCGGCCATGCCGAGGGCATTCCTTCCATCGTTGGCTTGCCCGAGGACTATTTCGTACACGCATTGTTTGAATACAAGACCAATGTTCGACAGAATGAAGTGATGAAACTTCGGGTGATAAATCTCAACAACGAGGAGATTGCAGCGCTTGCTGCATACTTCGGTAAACTGGAGCCCAATTAATTGAGGGACGACCTAAATTAGCGACGACTTGGATTAGGCACGACGACTTGAAACAGGTAAGGAGAATGATATGACGGCATTGACCCGCAGGCACTTTGGATTGGTTCTGGGTGCAGGAGCTGCAACGTTGGCGATGCCCGCCTATCTTCGCAGCCAAGGCAAGCCGAAGGTTGTAGTTATCGGCGGTGGTGCAGGCGGTGCGACGGCCGCGCGCTATATCGCCAAGGATTCTGAAGGTGCCATCGATGTCACCTTGATCGACGAGTCCAATAAGTACACCACCTGCTTCTTTTCAAATCTCTACCTGGGCGGCTACCGGGACTTCAACTCCATCACTCATGGCTACGATAAGCTGGAGTCGAACTATGGAATCAAAAAGGTGACCGGTCGGGCGAAAAGCGTCGACCGCGCCGCCAAGACGGTGACGATGGAAGACGGTTCCACCATCCCCTATGACCGCCTTGTCATCGCGCCAGGCATCGACTTCGTCTGGGATTCCGTCAATGGATACTCGGAAGAAGCAAGCAAGGTCGCCCCGCATGCCTGGAAAGCTGGGCCGCAGACCGAACTCCTGAAATCCAAGCTCGATGCCGTCGAAAACGGCCAGACCATCATCATGGTTGCTCCACCCAATCCATATCGCTGCCCACCCGGTCCCTATGAGCGTGTTTCGATGATGGCGCATGTGCTGAAAAAGAAGGGTCTGAAAGACGCCAAGATCATCGTCCTCGACACCAAGGAGAAGTTTTCCAAACAGGCGCTTTTCCAGGAAGGTTGGCAAAAGTACTACCAGGGTATGATTGAGTGGTACGCACCGTCAGTGCATGGCGGCATAAAGAGCGTCGATGTCGGTGCCGGCACCGTGACAACCGATCTCGACACCTTCAAAGGCGCGATGCTCAACATCATTCCAGCACAAAAGGCCGGAGCGATCGCAGCCGCCGCCGGCGTTGCCAACGATTCAGGTTTCTGCCCGATCGACGCCAGCTCGATGCGCTCCACGATGGACGAGAATATCTTCGTCATCGGTGACGCTTCGATTGCCGGCGCCATGCCCAAGTCTGCATTTTCGGCAAACAGCCAGGCCAAGGTTGCCGCCATGAACGTGCGCGGCGATCTGATCAAGTCTAAGGTGTTTCCGGCAAAATATTCCAACACCTGCTGGAGCCTGATTGAGACGGACGATGGCGTTAAGGTCGGCGCACAATATTCTCCAGCCGATGGCAAGATCGCCGCCAACTCGACCTTCATCAGCCAGACCAAGGAAGAAGACGCACTACGCAAAGCGAACTACGAAGAATCCGTTGGCTGGTACACCGGCATCGTCACTGACATCTTCGGCTAGAGCATGTTTAGCCGAAGTGTGCAGCGGTTCGGCGTGAAAAACATGCTCCAGATCAAAGAGCATGTTTAGCCGAAGTGTGCAGCGGTTCGGCGTGAAAAACATGCTCCAGATCAAAGAGCATGTTTAGCCGAAGTGTACACGGTTCGGCGTGAAAAACATGCCCCAGACGAAAGAGCATGTTTAGCCGAAGTGTGAAGCGGTTCGGCGTGAAAAACATGCTCCAGATCAAAGAGCATGTTTAGCCGAAGTGTGCAGCGGTTCGGCGTGAAAAACATGCTCCAGATCAAAGAGCATGTTTAGCCGAAGTGTAGACGGTTCGGCGTGAAAAACATGCCCCAGACGAAAGAGCATGTTTAGCCGAAGTGTGGAGCGGTTCGGCGTGAAAAACATGCTCCAGATCAAAGAGCATTTTCCGACGAAGTGGACGCCGGTTCGTCGAAGAAAATGGGACCAAACAAAAGGCTAGAGCGCCGATCCGATTCTATCGGATCGGCGCTCTAGTTGTTCAGTCCCGCAGAGAGGTGGGCCGGACCGGGGTTGAAACTAATCAGCTCCTCGGTCCAGCATTATAGGATGGGCTCATGCCTGTCCGGATGCCTGGGGGGTGCGCCGCATGCTCGTTGCCGCAAGCGCTGCAACTGCGATGACGATGGGGAAAAACGTGACCCATAGCACCGCGTCCCAGCCTTTTGCCATAAGCAGCGTGCCAGATGAAAATGAGCCAATGGTCATCATCCCGAACACCATGAAATCGTTGAGCGACTGCACGCGGGTCCGTTCCTCCGGTCGATGACACTCCAGAACCATCGCGGACGCTCCAAGAAATCCGAAGTTCCAACCCACGCCAACCAGAATGAGCGTCAGCCAGAAATGGGCCTGGTCGATTCCCGTGAGCCCGATCGTCGCTGAAAGCGAAATCAGGAGCAAACCGGTCAGGATCACGCGCGTCGTGCCAAAACGGGTGATCAAATGGCCTGTGAAAAAGCTCGGCGCATACATGGCAATGATGTGCCATTGAATGCCCAGGTTGGAGGCTTCCTGGGGCAGCCCGCAAAGGCGCATGGCCAAAGGGGCCGACGTCATGATGAAGTTCATCAGCGTGTAGGACACCACCCCGCAGATGACCGCCGCTATGAAACGAGGTTGCCGCACGATGATGCCGAGAGGCCGCCCGCCCGCCGTTTCCGCCGCGGTGGGCTTGGGGACGCGAACACCTGACAACACGATCCCCGCGAGTACTGCCACCGCGGCTTGTGCGATGAACGTTGCCGCAAAAACGTAAGGCTGCCACAGGTCCATCGTGAAGGTGACGAGTTGCGGGCCCAGAATGCCGGCAACCACGCCACCGGCCATGACAAGTGAAAGCGCGCGCGGCTTTTTCTCCGGCGGCACACAGTCCGCGGCAGCAAAGCGGAACGAGAGCACGACAGCGTTATAGGCGCCGCCAAAAAACATCGCGAGGCAGAACAGCCAGAATGATCCGATAATCACCGAGATTGCAGCCAGCAAGCCCACAAGAAAACCGCAACTCGTTCCAGCAAGGAATGCAGTGCGGCGGCCGTAACGCCGCGCGATGGCCCCGGTCGGGAGCGTGGAAATTGCCATGCCGACCACGAAAACCGTGATTGGCAGCGTTGCCAGTTCCTTGGTGGGAGCGAGCGTGCTGCCGATAATTGCTCCGGTTGCGTAAGCGACCGCATTGTTGGCCCCGGCAAGCGCCTGTGCAATTCCCAGCCTGACGACGTTATTCTTTGCAGCAGAGAGTGCCGGCTGCATGGGGCTATCTGGCAGAGCATCCGATGTCATGTGATCCCCTCAGCAAAGCGAAGTTCCATGCGAGCCATCTGGCGGCACATCGAGGGCACCGTCGCTCATCACGTCTGGAGAAACTCATAGCGTCCAGGCGGATGACTGTATTTCGATAATATGACATTATGAATATAATTTCTGCCAAGCCGGTCGCTACAGAAGTGACGCGACAGATGAATTGGACCACGATCAATGAAATGGACCACGGTTAAAGCACCGCCCGACGCGGCCGTACCGCAACCGATGACGGTGCGCGTACAATCAATCCCGCCACGACATTATTTTCCAGAACACTTCCACAACTGGAACCAGATGGTTTACGCCATCTCCGGCGTTCTGACTGTCGCCGCAGAGGGCCAATCCTACGTCATCTCGCCCGAGCAGGCCGTCTGGCTGCCGACCGGCCATCGTCATCGCGTAGGAACCCTGCTGGGTGCTGAATTTCGAAGCCTTTGGATTGCCAATGATGCTGCAAAGGCCCTTCCCTCCGTATCAACCGTGTTCGGCGTGACGCCGCTTCTCAAAGCGCTGATCATCGAAGCAGCACAAATCGAGGGAGACAATGATGAAGACGGATATCGCGAGCGGGTGACTGAGCTTATTTTTGATCAACTCCGTCGCGCACCAGCGCTACCTGGCGCGCTGCCTTGGCCGCTCGATGGGTCACGTCTCGTGTCGCTTTGTGAGGCGCTTTACGCCAACCCCGCTGACACGCGTGGACCCGATGCGTGGGGGCGGGAACTTGGCATGTCGGAACGCACACTCGCACGCCGTTTCGAAGCGGAAATGGACATGAGTTTGCGTTCGTGGCGGCGGCGTCTCCGTCTGTTCAAGGCAATTGAATTGTTGGGCGGCGGTCTCGACGTCACCCGCACCGCAATGGAAGTCGGTTATAGCTCGACGTCGGCTTTCGTGTTTGCATTCCGGGGTGAAATGGGGTGTAGCCCGCAAGCCTACATGCGCAGACGCGGCAATTCACAAAAAGTCCAATAACGTCGGGGGACGACGCAACAAGGGGCAAATCAGGCTGCCACGGTTTCATTCAGCGGGTAGCAGCCGTCGCTGCTGGTGCAGGAGCTCCCCCGGCCAACGCAGCATCGACCATCGTTGACAAGTCTTGGTAGCTGAGCACTTTTTTAACTAGCTTGCCATCAACGAAGAAGTTGGGAGTACCGATGATGCCCAGTGTCCTGCCGCGATCCTTCACCCACTTCAGGCCTGCGATCAGCTTTTTATCCTGAAGGCAGCTATCGAATTGGGCGCGCGTCATGCCAACCTGCTGCGCCACCTCGTAGATCGAATCAAGCCGCACGTCTTGCGAAACCCACTTGCCCTGTTGGGAGAGGAACTTGCCATAAAGCGTGAGGTACTTGTCCGCCGGTGCGCACCTGAGCGCAATGGTGGCGTTGCCAGAGGAGCGGCCGATTGGAAATTCGCGCAGGATAAAGCGGACCTTTCCGGTATCGATGTAATTCTTCTTCAGTTCGGGAAAAACTTCTGCGTGAAATTTCCGGCAATACGGGCACGTCAAAGACATGTACTTGATGACCGTTACCGGCGCGTCCGGCCGGCCGAATGACATCTCCGGCAATGGACCGGTCTTCATGATCTCGGCCACCGATGGATTTTCGATAACCTGCCTCGGACCGGCATTGTAGACACGTTCATTGGGATTGAGTGGGTTCATGGGAGCGGTGTCCGTTCCCTCGCCCGTGTCAAAGGCGGAGGCCGTCGATCCGGTCGCCGGGTTCTTGTCAAGCGAAAGAGTATTGCTGCACGCCGACAGTGCAACACCAATCCACAGTATCAAGATTACAGGAAGACGCCTGCTCCGCATGTGCCTTTAACCCCCTGGCTTGCGGTGGCAACGGGCTTTTCCATGTGTCGTTGGCAAGCCCGTTGAATTGCGCGCGTTATTTCAGCAGCGGTTCGATCATCGCGTCGAAAGCTTCAACGTTTGGAGCACCTTGAAGCTTCTTGCCATTGACAAAGAACGTCGGCGTTGCAGACACGCCGAACTGGTCGGCGGCGCGCGAACGCTGCGCATTGATCTGATCAAGCAGTTTCTGATCCTTCAGGCACTTGTCGAAGGTCTCCTGTGTGAAGCCCGCCTGCTTTGCAATCTCAAACAGCTTCGGCACCGGGTTGCCCTGAACGTACGCCCAATCAGCTTGCGTGTTGAACAGCAAGTCCGTCATTGCGTAGATTTTGCCGTTGGGTGCGCATCTCGCCAACATCGCGCCAGCGGCGGCAAGGTTATCGAGAGGGAACTCGCGCATGATGAAGCTGATCTTGCCGGCATCGATGTACTTCTTTTTGAGTGCGGGAAAATTTTCCTTGTGGAAGTGACTGCAGTGCCCGCATGTCAAAGAGGCGTATTCCACAACGGCAACCTTGGCTTCGGGGTTGCCGAGTACGATGTCCTCCAGGCCATCAATCGGCTTCATCAGCGCTTCCATTGGAACTTCGCTGGGGCCAGATGATCGCTGCGCTTGTGCAGGAGTTGGGACCAGGAAAGTAACAGCGGCAAAGGCGATGCTTGCGGTTGCCAAGCTGGCTGTCAGCACGCGCCGGCGTGTGAAATTGAGGCGGGAGAGAAGTGCTGCGGTTTTAGTCACGAAAATGCTCCTTGAGGCGATCGAGGCAGTCCGAACGTAAGCGGTGCAGTCTGGCGGTCCTGGTCGGGCGCCGGGTGCGGATTTTATCGGCAACTAGAGCATGTTTAGCCGAAGTGTAAGCGGTTCGGCGTGAAAAACATGCTCCAGATCAAAGAGCATGTTTAGCCGAAGTGTAAGCGGTTCGGCGTGAAAAACATGCTCCAAAACAAAAGCCTAGATTGCGCACACGATTCCACGAAGAGTGAACGCGGTCTACACCGCGCATTTAGCATGGCGTCGACGCGGCAATAAGGCAAAAGCTGATTGAATGCCACCTGAATGAGGTGCGGTGCGTTGCGATTGCAGTTTCAAATCTCAATCACAGTGCCGTGTTTTCCATTGGCTCAACAGAGATTTATCGGGCGCGGCGTCGCTGGCTCTCGGCTTCGATGTGCGCCCCTAGGCGGGCCAGCGCCTGTTCGAGTGGATCGCCAGCGGCAACCTCGGCATTTTGCTTGCGTTGACCCTTTGAACTGTTGTCGAGGAGGGACGTGCCACGAAGCGGATCGCAGGCCGAATGAGGCTCCATGTCGCCACGCTCCGCAATCTCGATCGCCTCTTGTTTGATGCGTAACGAGACGACAGCGCGATATCCGAAATAGGCGTTGATTCGCTCAATGATTTGCGCCGATTGATATTGCACATCGAGCGCAAGTGCAGGATCGACCTGAAGCGTCAGCGTCGCTCCCGGCCGGCCCTCCCATCCTTCCTCCGTATCAGCGAATTTTTCCACCGCGCGCGGCCATTTCAGCTTGAGCGGCCGTGTGTTGCGGGCAAGTGGCCTGCCAACGATCTGCGGCCAGTCGATAATCAGGCTGGCCGCAGCAAATCCGTGCTTCTCGAACGCCTTACGGGTTATTTTCGGGACCAGCGCGGCAATTGCGCGGGTGGAAGCCTGCCGATAACTGGATGCCGGCACCGGATTGGGCCGTGCTGTGGCTGGGGGAATATTAAAGTCCAGGCCGGCCCTGCCAGTGCGTGCCCTGCCTGCAGCATTTATGCGGTTGTCCCAGCTTTTCATTGCGCATTGCCTCTTGCCACGTTTTCTGTGGCGCCATCCGCTTTTAACATTGAGATACCGATTCGAAGATGCCAACAGCGCGGCAACCCGTGCGATGGCCACGAATTTTGGGGGTGCAAGTGCCTGCTGTTGCGCGAAAGCAACTTCCTTTACGTCCTGCGGGGCCGGACACCGTCGCTGCCCTGCTCGACTGGTACGACCGCGAACACCGCGATTTGCCTTGGCGGGCCTCGCCCGGCAAGCGCGCCAATCCCTATAAGGTCTGGCTCAGCGAGATCATGCTGCAGCAGACCACGGTAAAAGCCGTTATCCCCTACTTCCTCAAGTTTATGATCCGCTGGCCGACGGTGAAAGCTCTGGCCGCGGCTGATCGTGACGATGTGCTCGCCGCATGGGCTGGGCTTGGCTACTACGCCCGCGCCCGCAAGTTGCACGAGTGCGCGCAACGCGTCACCACTGATTATGGTGGAAAGTTTCCGCGCACTGAGGCGGAATTGATCAAGCTGCCCGGTATTGGTCCTTATACGGCTGCCGCCATCGCCGCCATCGCTTTCAACGAGCCGGCAACGCCTGTCGACGGCAATGTCGAACGGGTAACCGCGCGGCTATTCGCCGTGCGCCAGCCCCTGCCGCAATCGAAGTCTGAACTGAAGCGTCTTGCAGCAACGTTGACGCCGGCCAAGCGCCCGGGAGATTTCGCCCAGGCCATGATGGATCTGGGGGCATCGATTTGTTCGGTCAAAAGCCCCTCGTGTCTCGTTTGCCCTCTACAACCTGATTGCGCCGCTGCGGCTAAGGGGCTTGAAAAAGTTCTGCCAGCCAAGGCGCCAAAGCCGGAGCGCCCCGTGCGGATGGGCGTCGCCTTTCTGGCACTCAGGGAGGATGGGCACCTCTTATTGCGCCGCCGTCCCGACACCGGGCTTTTGGGCGGCATGCTGGAGGTGCCGTCCACGCCGTGGACAGACATGATGCCCAGCCCAAAGGGTGTTCAGCGCTCCGCGCCGGTGAACGGTGCGTGGTGGGAGGTTCCCGGCCTCGTGGTGCATACGTTCACGCATTTCCGGCTCGAATTGATGGTTTATAGGGCTGTCGTCCCCGTCGATACCGAACTGATGCTTTGGGCCGCTCCCGAGCGCTGCCGATGGGTCCATCGTCGCGAACTCGGGCAAGCAGCCCTGCCAAGCGTCATGCGCAAGGTTGTTGCCCACGCTCTGAAGGACTGAATGCTGAATAAAGCCTCGGCCAAAGTCCATTTTGCTTTGCAGCATGGCCTCGGCTACCCTGTGGCGGCCGAGTATTGGCGCGCACGATGCCTGACGGGACGCGTCCCGCCATGACTTGCGCGAAATTTCTGCACAGAACAGCGAAACAAAAAAGATACCGAGAGGGCCGGCATGGCTGATACGACCCGCGAAAAAAAGCAACAGGCATCGGACAAGGCGACCAGCGCCACACCTGAGCGCGATCGGCCATGGCTGTTTAGAACCTACGCAGGGCATTCTACCGCGGCCAAATCCAACGCGCTCTACAAGACCAACCTGGCCAAGGGGCAGACCGGCCTGTCAATTGCCTTCGATTTGCCGACCCAGACGGGTTATGATTCCGATCATGAGCTGGCGCGCGGCGAAGTTGGCAAGGTTGGCGTTCCAGTCTCGCACATGGGCGACATGCGCACGCTGCTCGACGGAATACCGCTTGAGCAAATGAACACATCAATGACAATCAACGCGACCGCGGCGTGGTTGTTATCACTCTATATTGCAGTAGCCGACGAACAGGGAGCCGACCGCGCCAAGCTTACCGGCACCATTCAGAACGACATTATAAAGGAATACCTGTCACGCGGCACATACGTGTTCCCGCCTGAACCGTCACTGCGGCTCATAAAGGATACGATTGTTTTCTCCACCGCCAATGTGCCCAAGTGGAACCCAACCAACGTCTGCTCCTATCACCTGCAAGAGGCAGGTGCGACGCCGGTGCAGGAACTGGCCTTCGCACTTGCCACCGCCATTGCGGTCCTCGACACGGTCAAGGCCTCCGGCGAGGTGCCAGCGGACCGTTTCGGCAAGGTGTTCGGCCGTGTTTCCTTCTTCGTCAATGCGGGGCTGAAGTTCGTTACCGAAGTTTCCAAAATGCGCGCCTTCACCGAACTGTGGGACGAGATCGCACGCGAACGCTACGGCGTTTCGGAAGAAAAAAACCGCATGTTCCGCTATGGCGTGCAGGTCAACTCTTTGGGTCTGACCGAGCAACAGCCAGAAAACAATGTCTATCGCATTTTGATCGCCGCGCTGGGTGTCACGCTGTCCAAGAATGCCCGCTGCCGAGCCCTGCAATTGCCAGCCTGGAACGAGGCGCTGGGTTTGCCGCGTCCGTGGGACCAGCAGTGGTCGCTTCGCATGCAACAGATCCTGGCATACGAGACGGATCTTCTCGAATACGCCGACATATTTGACGGTTCGGCCGCAATTGCCGCCAAGGTGCAGGCTCTGAAGGAAGAAGCCCGCGCCGAACTCGCTACAATAGAAAAGATGGGCGGTGCGGTAGCCTCCATCGACTACATGAAGCGCAAGCTGGTCGAGAGCAACTCCAAGCGGTTGGCGGCCATCGAGTCTGGCGAACAAGTCGTCGTCGGCGTCAACAAGTGGACTGAAACCGAAACCTCGCCCTTGTCAGGCGGTGACGGTGCCATTCAGGTTATTGACCCTGCTGTGGAAGCCGAACAGATAGAGCGCCTCAATGCCTGGCGCGCTGAGCGTGACGATAAGGCTGTGACGGCCGCGTTGGCAGACCTTGAAAGCGCTGCCAAGGAAGGCCGCAACGTCATGGAATACTCTATCGCATGCGCAAAGGCTGGCGTGACGTCGGGTGAGTGGGGCGGCCTTCTGCGCCAGATATTCGGCGAGTATCGCGCCCCTACGGGTGTCGCGCAAGCTGCGCATGAGCGTGAGAATACAGCACTTGATGCGGTCCGCACTTCCGTTGAGCGCGTATCGCAAGATCTTGGCCGGCGCATAAAATTTCTGGTAGGCAAACCAGGTCTGGATGGTCATTCCAACGGTGCCGAGCAGATTGCCGTGCGCGCCCGCGATTGCGGCATGGAGGTAGTCTACGAAGGCATCCGCCTGACACCGGCCCAGATCGTGCGCGCTGCGGTGGATGAAAGCGTGCATGTCGTTGGTCTTTCCATCCTGTCGGGCAGCCACGTTCCCCTTGTCAGGGAAGTGATGGAGCGTATGCGTGCCGAGGCAGCCGATGATATTCCCGTCGTCGTGGGCGGAATTATCCCGCCCGAGGACGAAAAGACCTTGAAGGCGTTCGGCGTTGCCGCTGTCTATACCCCGAAGGATTTCCAGCTCAACGATATCATGGCAGACATCGTCCGCCTGGTTGCAAGAGAGGCCAAGGCCGCATGACGAAAAAAAGCAATACGCCGATGAGATACGAATTGCGCCAGGAACTGGACCGCGCAATCCGTGTCCGGCGCCTCAGGATGGCAGCAATAGCCATTGCAGTGCTTGGACTTGTTGCCAGTGGTTTTGCGCTGATTGACGTTGAATCGCACGAAACCCGCATACGGCTCGGCGGCACGATCGACGACGTACATAATTTTGCTGGAAAAGGCGCCATGGATGGTCTCGAAGTTGGCGTCAAACTTGAAGATGGCCGGCACATCAGAGTCCTTTCGCTGAAATCGCGTCATCCGCAAGTTGGCGATCTCATCGAGATAACCGAACACCGCCACCCCTCCGGTCGCACCGTCTTCACGCTGCGTTGATGATAAGCTAAAGCAGGTTGCACTTTGCCGGCTTTCCCGGTCGAATGGCGCCTGCATCATCTCGCGGGACGAACGCGCATGCGCGCCGGGTTTAATTCTTGGAAATCGCTCGTGCTGGCCTTGTTTGCCAGCCTCATCATTGCCGTTGCACTCGCTTCATGGCTCGTGCATGAGCAACCCGAAGTTTCAAGAAACGATTGCGCATTGACCCCATCCACCTTGCTTGAGGGGACTTTCCGCCATTGGCGCCTGTCGATGAGCCCCGCAGAGGGGCTATCGGGCGAGGTATCAGCCGCTGTTGATCTGGAAGACGGTCGTCAAATCGTGGCCTATAACGTCACCGACGCTGGCGGACTTTCATCCGGTGATAGGGTGACAGTGGCCGAAATCCAGTGCGTTCACCGGCGCATCTACTTGATCCACTCCAGCGGCAAAAAGCCCTGAGTTGACGTGTTCCAGCTTCAATTCCTGCATTTCCTGCCAAGCACGATTGACGCCCACGCCGCCCTGGCTATTATGCGCGCCTTCTCGGCCATCGGTTAGCCCCTGTGGCGGAATTGGTAGACGCGGCAGACTCAAAATCTGTTGTCAGCAATGACGTGCCCGTTCGAGTCGGGCCAGGGGCACCACGTCTGTTTTTCTCAATAAAATCAGACACTTACAAAACATGCTTCACTTTAACGAAGCAGGTTAGCGAAGCAGGTTTTCGGCCCCGCTGACTCCTTCAAAAGGGGGCTAATCGTCAGTATACGCATCCCTATAACAACCTCTTAAGAGCCACCCGCCGTTAACGTTAAAAAGTAAGGTTAACGGGGGTCCGTAGACGAGCTGGTCTAGCCTCATGTCCGTCAGCAGGTTCCGCCCTTGGGGTCCGCCTCGTCGTCTTGCGTCGTCGATATGTCGATTACTTGACCATGACACTCACTCCTCACTCTCTATGCTTGTAGTCTACTACGAGACAGGCGCAGAGTCGAAGCAAAGCCGTTGAGATGATGAATAGAGTATTAATAAGACAGTAGTATTCGATTTACCTTATCGTCGGGATCGACTCGACTCTTCTCCACTTTTGCTTGTAACATCTAACTCGACGTTCGTTGTGTTACTTGTTACAGGAAGTGTCATGCCCTCCTTTATTGCATACCTCAGAGTTTCGACCGACAAGCAGGGCGAATCCGGCCTTGGCCTGGACGCTCAACAAGCTGCGGTAGCTCGGTTCGGCGGCACCGTCCTGGACTCATTCGTTGAGATCGAGTCAGGCCGGAAGAGTGACCGGCCCCGTCTGGCCGATGCTCTGCAACGCTGCCGTGAGACGGGCGCGACCTTGCTCATCGCGAAGCTCGATAGGTTGGCCAGAAACGTTCGGTTCATCGCCACGTTGATGGAATCAGACGTGCGCTTCGTCGCGTGTGATATGCCGACCGCTGATCCCTTCCGCCTTCACATCGAGGCCGCCGTGGCCGAAGAGGAAGCCCGTCGTATCAGTCAGCGCACGAAGGCTGCGTTGGCGGCGGCCAAGGCCAAAGGAACCAAGCTCGGTGGATTCAAAGGGCACTACATCAGCGCCGATGAAAGGGCTGCCGGTGCGAAGGTCAGAGCCGACGAAGCTCAGAAGTTCGCCGCTGGTGTCCTACCGGCTATCGAGTCCGCACGCATCGAAGGTGCGACAACACTTAGAGAGATCGCATCGGCCCTGAATCGCCGTGGTGTCAACGCACGTCGGGGCGGTAGCTGGACGGCCATGCAGGTAAGCCGGGTGCTGGACTGCACAGTCGGCTAGGCTGTGTCATCGTCATCGCTCATCTAACAACTGTTCGACTCGTGAGCGCGTTGCACGCGATGGAATCGTATTACACGCAATGCGCGGTGATAGGGCCGGTGGACATGCCTTGCCCTCATCACCGACAACCCCTGTCCGCTTGGGCTGCGGATCACGACTGACATACTGATCACATACGCAGTTGGCCAGTTGGTCCGTTGATCGGCTCTGTCGATCCACCTGACCGACTGAGCACACTGTTGTCGTGATCTAGGTGTGTGGACGGGCCATCGGGCCGCCTCGCAGGCTCTCTCGTTTTGTCCTTCCGTTCTTCGCTCCATTAACGTCAAAGATTCACGTTAATGTGGACAGTTGTTTCCGTCGCCGTTTCGCGAAGTCGATGAAACTAAATCGGAAATGGGTTTGGGACTCCAGCAAGGGTCCCAAAGGGGGGTGCGGCTATACCCGTCAGTTGAGGGCCTCCCCGGTATACGAAAAATTTGTCCAATTATCAGTTTAAATGGCACATTGGACAAAACCTATGTGAAACAGTGACTTATTGACATTTTATTTTTCATCCCCATCTACCGTAAACATGGTTAACGGGGGCGGGTAGTTTCGTGTCAGATTCCCTTTCAATTCAGATTGACGTATCGGCTGCGAAAGCGGCCTTGGATACGCTACGAAAGTCCTTCGACGGCTTTTCGAGCGGCGTTGAAACGGGTGTAGCGAAAGCCTCATCTGCTGTCCAGCGGCTCAACACCGCGATGCAGGGCCTCAAGGCCATTGATGCAAGTAAAAGCGTTGACAGTCTGACACGCTTGAATCAAGCCATGTCGGCGCTAGCGAATGCTTCCGGTCTCAAGGGCTTGGCTTCCGAACTGCGATCACTAGCCCTCCTAGACGTAAGCAAGCTGGAATTGCAACTACGCTCTATCGGCGCTGCGCTAAGGTCCATACAACCGCCTCCCGGCCTACAGGCAATGGTGGCACAGCTTCGACAGCTCGGCTCTGCCGCGACGACTACAGCCGGTCAGCTAACATCCGCTTCCACGCAGCTCCGCACGTTCGATTCCGGCGCACGTTCAGCTTCAAACGGCCTAGGCGTCTTCTCCTCGGGACTCGGTTCCGTGCGGAACCTTCTAGCCGGATTCGGCGCGGCTCTCGGCGCGGCTGGATTTGCTCAGTTCGTGTCAGGGGCAAAGTCGGCGCTGGAATCCTCTCAGGGCCTCAAGAACACGCTGACATCACTGACGGGTTCGGCAACACAGACACAAGACGCGATGAAGTGGGTGGACGACATGGCCAAGCGCCTGTCCATCAACATCGGCAGTGCGCGCGACGGCTTTAAGCAGTTCTCGGCTTCGGTCCTTGCATCGGGCAAGGACATGGATACGGCCAAGACCATCTTCGAGAACATGTCGGTCGGTATTGCGAGTCTGAATCTCGGAACCGACAAAGCCAAGCTGATCTTCAACGCCCTGTCGCAGATGATGTCTAAGGGCACCATCAGCGCCGAAGAACTCAAACAGCAGTTGGGTGACTCCATGCCGGGTGCGATAGGCTTGATGTCGAAGGCTGTCGGCGTAGGCACCGCTGAACTGTTGAAGATGATGGAACAAGGGAAGCTCAGCAGCGACCAACTCGTGAAGTTCTCCGAGATCGTGAAGAACCAGTATGCAGCCGGTCTGACAGAAGCCCTCAACAGTCCGCTGGCAGCACTGCGCAACTTCTCCAACTCGATGCTGCTACTGCAAGAGCGTTTCGGGAAAGGTTTCTTCGACGCACTGGCCAGCGGCGTCAACACGCTGTCGCAAGCACTACAGATGGACAGCGTGTTGCAGGCAATCGAAACGGTCGGCTCCGCCTTGGGGCAACTCGCCTCGGGATTCATGACCACGTTCGGCGCAGCCATCGCACTAGCTGCGGATGTCGTCAACGGCATTGCGACCATAGCGGGCAAGATCGGCGACGCGGTGACGTGGATCGGTCAGCTTATGGGCGTCATGGATGCCACGCAGGCGTCCACAACCAACACCGTGTCGGCTCTTAAGATATTCGGAATCGTCTTGGGTGGACTCGTGATCGTCGGAACCATCGCGGCAGGCGTGTGGGCACTGTCCACGGCTATCGGCGCGGTATCAGCAGCGGCCACGGTGCTCTCCGGCGCTCTGCTGAGACTGACGGCGCTCTCAGGACCGTGGGGTTTGGCGTTGGGTGTCGGCATCGCCGCACTCGCCTTGCTTGCGGGACATCTCCTCAAGACCGACGACGCGGCCAAGAAACAAGCCGACACGATACAGGCCACGACACAGGCACAGACTCAGTTCGCCGGGTCCACCGACGACCTGAAGGACAAGATGGCTGCGGTCACGTCCAAGGCTGATGACTTTGTTGAGGCGCAGACGAAGCTCAAAGAGGGCTTTACGCAGGTAGAGCAGAGCGCGACCAAGCTGCCCGGTCCCTTGGGACAGGTGCAAGACCTTGTGGGGTCGCTCAACGATCCGTTGGCACAGGTCGCCAAGTCATCAGGTACCCTAGGGCTCATGCTGGAGTCCATGACGACAAGTCTCCCCGGCGCTGCGGCGGGTCTGACCACGCTGACGGAGTCGTCGGGGGCCGCAATCGAACCGCTTGGCCAACTTGTTGCGCAACTGCAAGCGCTGTCACCACCGATGCAGGCCCTCGCCTTGTCGTCGCCTGCGGTGTCGCAAGCGCTATCGAGCATGTCTGTCCCAGACCTCGCAGGCTTTGCGGCCAACGTCACAACGCTGGCCAACCAAGCGACCGGACTGGACCAGACCAAGACCGCGTTGGGCGAGATTGTGACGTATCTTAACGAGGCCAGCCCGGCGCTGGCGTCGGCGTCATCCGGTGTAGAGCGCTTGGCGATAGCGGGTACCGGGCTCGCCTCAGGATTCAACGCGGCGACTGAGGCCGGATCGAATCTCGTATCGCAGATGTCCAGCGTGGAATCGGGTGCAGCATCTCTGGAAGCTCAGATGCGTGCCCTGGAATCTGCCGCACGGGATGCCCTACGAGCAGCACAGGCGGCTCAGTCGTCGTCATCGTCATCAAGCGAGATCGGATCGGGGCGCTATGGCGGCCTATCTCAGAGCCTCCCCGAGTCTCTGACGGCTCCGTTGGACAAGTTTAAGTCGGCACCTCAATTCGCGGAAGGTACCGCGAACACATCACGCAGCCTTAGCAAGCTGCCCGGTGGCGGAATTCCAAGCATCCTACATCCTAACGAGGCTGTGATCCCGCTAAGCCGTGGTCGCAAGGTACCTGTAGACCTCAATCTGGCACTGATGGCTCCAGCTCAGCAGGCAACGCAGTCGCTAGACCTGGCTCCCACGGCCCGTGCCTTGGAACTGGTAGCGGCATCGCAAACCGACATCGCATCGGCGCTGGCAGATGATCGTAGCGTTACTGTTCGTAACGAGTGGAACGGTGGGGGCTTCACGCAGCCGTCTGGGAATCAGTTTGTGGGCTCGTTCGGCAACCCGGCTGATCTGTCTATGCGTGGTAGTGCGGCGGGTGGTGGCGGATCACAGAGCCAAAGGGCCGACTCCCCGTCCGCAACATCTGCGACCGGATCAGGCGTTACCGTCGTCATCGCTGAGGGAGCGATCCAAGTCCACGCCTCCGATCTGGATGGATTCAAGCGGTCTGAAGACCAGCTAGCACGCGGGTTGGCAGACAAGATCAAGCGCGCGACACGTCGCGTGCAGTAATCGGGCGCACCTCCGGGTGTGACCCTGTTGGATACCGCGCTTGCGATAGGCGGCGCGGGTAAGACCGGGGACGGTACTCTCCGCCCGCTGCCGTCCCCGGTCACTAAGTTTCGCCAACCCTGTGCAGGGGTGCGATGGCGGCGATCCGGTACGTGGCCGTGTGCCGGGTCGCCGCTCACAAACACGAGGATAAGATGACGACGACTAAGCAGTGCAGCGCGTGCAAAGCCCTCAAGGACGCAGCGTGCTTCGGCTCCGACGCCAGCCGGTCAGATGGCCGTGAGCACCGCTGTAGAGCGTGCATCTCACGCAAGAATCGTGTGGCGTATCGCAAGAGGCGGGGTGCTTTGGGGGCGACCTACAGGGCGCGTGGACGACAGGTGATGACGAATGAAAATTTACTATTTTCAACCAAAGATCAAAGTCAAAATTAAGGAGTGTTAACAACGGCTTGCAGCGCCGAGCGGTTGACTCGGGTGAGCGGTTATGTTATGGTTAATCTGTGTCTGTGAGAGGACATTGAGCGTTGATGTGATCTAATAGTCACATTCCAACACATCTATAGTGTCTTTTCAGCACCACTCCGGTGCATGACGACTCACGCGCACTCGCCAACGGGCAAGAAAATGCCCCGTCGGTGAGAGGTCCGACGGGGCGTGTCATGTCATACGGAGCGTGATCGTGTCACGCCTATTATGTAGCACGATCAAGACTGTAAGTCAAGGGCTCACGGACCAGCGCGACCGTGACAACCCGGCGGTAGCAGCGCAACCAGAAAGGCTAAAGCCATGTCAAACGGAGTAAAAGAGTATGTCACGATTGAGCAACACCACCGTCGAAGCTGAAACCGAGTCTGCCGCCCTTGCCGCGTTACTGCGCCTGTCCCTTGAGGCGGCGGAACCGCTGTGGGCGGATAATGACGACGTACCCTGCCCCCCGCGCAAGCTCGCACTGACAGTTTCTAAAAGCGCGAAGATGAAGCGCTGGGATGGAAAAGTTGAACTAAGCCTTGAGGACCTTACGGCCTCACTCGCCAAGCCGCGTACCGATGGCAACAAAGACGGTGTGTGCCTCATTGGCGGCCAACTCGCCGGGGACCAGCGCAAGGCCCAGGCCGTCGTTCACAGTGACATTTTGATCTATGACATCGACGGCGGGCAGACTCTCGCTGAGGTCGAGAAGATCATGGACGACTCGGGAGTGTACGCTCTCATCTACACGACGTTCTCAAACCTCACGACGAAGACGCGCATCCAGGCCGACCACTACGAGACGTGGGCCAAGCGTGCTGGTGAAGCATTTCCGCCCAACCTGGAGTCGATGGTCGCGTACCTGAAGTCGCACAAGAAAGAGCACATTGCGGCTGCGCACCCCGAATTCGACCCCAAGGCGGACCTAGAGCGATTCTACATCCACGACTCCGAGGGTCATGCCTACCTTGTGCATCACGACCCCATCGAGAAGTTCCGCGTGATGCTGCCGTTGGCGGAACGCCTCATAATGACGGAACTCGGTATCGGTTCGCGTCGTTCGATCAACGCCTACAAGTCGATCTATCACGGCGTCGGACAGGCTCTCGGCCTCAAGTACGACCATGCGTGCGAGGACCCGTCGCGCCTGCACTACTTCCCTTCAGTACGCAAAGGCGAGGAAGGCAACTATCAGGCGCGCGTCTGCGGCACCACGGCCAAGCTTCTCAACGTGAAGAACTATCCTCGGGTTGAGGTGAAGGATAAAGCGGCCATCGGCCCGCGCTCGAAGAACCGGCACGATGGGCCACGACTCGTCACCGACAAGGACGGCGCAGCGGTCAATCTCGACAAGCTGGATCGAAACTTCGACGTTGAGCGTGTGTTGAGCGAAACCCTTGATGACGACATGATCAAGGCGGACCGCGCTGGCAAAGATGGATTTCACATCACTTGCCCGTATGAGGACAACCATAGCAATGTCGGCGGCCTTGGCACCTTCTGCGCCAACGGCGACGATGATCGCTCTTGGACGATCTTCTGCTCTCACAACTCGTGTCACGGCAATGACAGGTACGACTATCTCGCAGAGTTTGTGCGGCAAGGGTTCGTGACTGCGGACGACTTGGGCCTCAAGCCGGAACCAGTCATCGCGATTGACAATGAGGGACAGGGCATCGACTGCGCCGCGTATGTCAAGGCGACGGGCGATGATCGAGCGGCGGACAAGATCAAGGCCGGTGACGCAACGGCTGCGCAACTGATCGACGCGGCGCTGGCTGCGGAAGTACCTGACACGGACCAGTACAAGCAGGCTTTGCGAGCCCTCGCAATCGAGTCGCAGACACTGATGCCTACCGACGTGGACGACCGCGTGCGTGAGCTGAATCGGCTACACAACAAGAGCGGTGTGCGAGCCGTCAAGGGCGATCTTAAGAGTACAATCGCGGCCATCGAGGTGCGCAAGCGTGAGCTTGGCTTGCTCTCAGCCAAGGAGGCCAAGAAGGCATCCCGCACCGCAGAGACGGAGCCGCAGACTCCGCCCGACTCCGAGGTCGCCGATTTCGCGACGTGGGAGGTGCTCGTCAGTGCCGCCCACGCTCACGGGCTGTCGCTCAAGTGGTTAGACGATCTGAACGGGTATGTGATGTTTAAGCCCGGTGGTCTCAACAAGCCGACGATACCCTACCTCATATCGTCGCCGATCCGTATACGGGGGCGTGGACGCATCGGCTCCGACACGACCCCGCATCTTGCACTCGATGTGTTGCAGACAGACGGGGAGTGGACGCGGTGCGTCGTCGATCTGGCCGCGCTGTCCAAAGACCCGACTGGCCAGCTACGCGCGCTCGGAATCAGGTCAGCCGATTACGCCAAGTTGGCATCGCTGCTTGCTAACGTCACAGGTGGTGAGCCGCTGAGGATCGTCGATCAGCCGGGACGTTGCGGGGACAGTTACGTGTTGCCCAATGGTGGAATCATTGGCGAGGCGACCGTCTACCCCACCTTCTCCGCCAGCGCGGAATACGGCACGCTCGGTTACGACGTGGGTGGCACCGTCCAGGGTGCCAACGACCTGATGAGGGCGATTGAGGGACAGCATCGTACTCAGTTTCTGGCGGCCCTGTCGCTGTCGGCGGAGGTCGCAGCCGACATGGGCGTCGAGATGGGCGGACTGAATCTGCTGGCCGGTTCGTCGGGCGGCAAGACAACATCGCTATGCGTCGCCACGTCCACGCGAGCGATGGGCGCGACGGGTAAGACGGACAAGCGCGGGGCCGTGAGAAGCGCGAACGTTACAAACTTCGCTGCGTCCCTAATCGCGGCTCGTCTCAATGGTGGCGTGCTAACAGCCGATGAGATTAAGGAGTGCGACGCAGACACGCTGGAGAAGCTCGCCTACGAGATACCCAACGGCGCACCCAAGGCGGCGGGGAAGTCGTCGGGTGATCTACGCAAGGCGCTGAGCTGGTCCGTCTGCCTGATGATGACGGGTGAGATGACCGTCAAGCAGCACTTGGAGGCCAAAGGACTACAATACTACGCAGGGCAGGCCGTGCGGATCGTCGATCTGCCCGCCGATGCCGGTAAAGGGCTAGGCGTATTCGAGTTCGTGCCGGAGGGCTTTGACGACATTGCCAGCTATGCCAATTGGCTCAACGACATGGCGCGCACCCACTACGGCCACCATACGCGGGCGCTGTTGCAAGAGTACCTGAGAGACACTGAGGACTATCGGCGCGACGCTAGGGGGGCGGCTGAGCGTGTAGTGCTGGAGACGGGCGGCAACGCACAGGTGGCCCGCGTAGCCCGTCGCTGGCAGACCATGATTGGTATTGCCATCGTGGCGGCAGAGCGCGGTATCGTGCCTTGGACGGCGGAGTCGCTCATCAAGGCGACACAGGTCTGTTTCCGGGCGTGGATCGACCTACGAGGTGGCACCGCCGATGGTGAGGCTCTGGCAGCCGATGCAGCCTTTACGTCCGCCGTCTTTCGCGACCCTGGCCGATTCGATGACGACCAGATCAGCAGCCTCCGCGCGGATCGTGGACGGCTCGGTGTGCGCGCCTACGTGGACGGGCATGTCGAGTACTGGATTCCAGGGGAGACGGAGCTTGCCGAGCTGGTCGGCGGCCAGATGGGCCGCGTGAAGTCTTGGCTGGACTACCTCGTAGCCGACAAGTCCGAGCGCTGGATCATTGTCACCGGCAAGGGTCGCCGTAAGCGCCAATCACGCCGCCTTGGTAACGGGGGCTGGGGGTATTGCATCAGGTCGCGGCATCCGCGCGACCAGTGGGGTGAGGATGATGGCCACTCGGATGTAATGTGAGTGGTTACAGGCTTATGTAGCAAAAACAAGGACTTAGCGGACGGGTCGCTTGGCCGACTCGTCCGCGCTCGCTTGAAAAAGTCCAACAAAATCAACAATGTAACCGGTGAAAACAGGCGTAACCGGTGGTGTAACCACAAATAAGTCAACAATTTCAACGTTGTAACCGGTGTAACCGGTGGTTCTGGCCTATACGGGGGGCCAAAACGGAGTAGTTCTCAGATTTTCCAGAAAATTCAGAAAAAAAAGTTTCTCGCGACCCTCTTTTTCCTAAAAAGGAGTGGTTACACCGGTTGCAACGTTGTTTTTACTAGGTTTTTTGTGGTTACACCACCGGTTACAGACCGGTTACAGACCGGTTACACCGGTTACAGTGTTGATTCTGTTGAGTTTTTCGGCATCAATCGGCCCAATGGCTAGGCGGCCATGTGGCCCCACGGACACACTGTCTCCATTTAACCACAGGACAGGCTAGCGCCCCGGTCAGCATCGAACATCCTTTCATGAAATGAATCGTTTCCACGAATCATCTTACATTAACGGATGATCCTCGCCTCCGCCCTCACCCAACTACGCGCCAACATCAGCCGCCGATCCCTCGCCACCACGGCGGGAGCCGCCCCATGTCTATACTGACCCGCACACGCGCCCACCTACCGGGTCGCTCGCTCGCTGCGCAACTTAGCGCGCTACGCGCCAACATCAGCCGCCGATCCTTCGCCAACACGGCGGGCGTCGATTCCAAGATCATCGCCGGGCTTGAGACTGGACGCGGCACGTTGGCCAGTCTGCGGCGCGTAGCTGATGCCCTCGGTCATTACGTATCACCCTACCCCAGCGCGCTCGCCAACAAGCGCCTGCACCTTGGTATCGGCATACGCGGGTGTGGCGTCAGTCACCCTGCCCTACTCTCGCTGGAGCAGACCGGCGACGGTCTGGTGGCAACCTATGAGACGGTGTGTAAGGCGCTAGGCGAGCGTCCACGGCTGTTGACGATAGTGCCGACGTGGTACACGCCGGAGCCCTTGCTACGTGCCATCCTAGACGGTCTGGGGCTCGATAGATTCGATCTGGACCCGGCTAGCCCTTGCCCCCCAACGGCTCCTACACGCACGTACTTTACGGAGCGCGACGGGGGCTTGTGGCTGCCCTGGACGGCGCGCACCGTCTGGTGCAACCCGCCATACGATCAGGTGCCCGCATGGACCGACAAGGCCCGTGCTGAGATCACGGCGGGGCGTGCCCAACGCCTCCTGTTGCTGATCCCATATCGACCCGAGACCAAGTGCCATCAGTCGCTAGTGGCGGACCCGACCGCACGCATCCTCATCTTTGATCGACGGATCACATTCGGGGGCCGTCGTAATCATCTCGATAGCGCATCTGCACTGGTCTGTTGGGGCCTATCCGATGTCGAGTTTGTGCGGCTGGCCGGGCACCTACCGGCCAGTCATGAGTTGCGCATGAGCCCGGTAGGGAATCGCCCTCATCTGCCTGCAATCTGATGGCGATAGCCTACCACTTCACCTAAATCCCACATTTTTATTGTGGGATTTGCCTCGCACCTCTCAGGCCCATGGGCCGGCAGTTCTGGTATACCATGGGATAAGTAATTCTGTTCTATTATCGCACACTGATAAGAAATATTATTCTCTTTATGCCTAATTATTAGCCATTTTATTGCTCCAGCGCCTTATCCCTATCAATCTGTAAGGCTTAGGCTTGAAGTTCTCCTTTTGATCACTATATATACTTGATGTGTACCCATAGTACTAGAGGCGTGGCGGAGTCTGGCGATCTGAGATCGCTGGACGACGTTGCGCGTGCAATGGGTATAGACCCCACCACGCTACCCGACCCCAACACCCCCACCCGTGACCGCCACGTCGAGACCCCCGAAGAGCATCTGGATCGGATCATCACTGAGCACGCCAAGCGCGACCTCAGCGACGCGGAAGCGACCCTACTCATCAGCGCCATCTGGGTCGGCCCTAAGATGCCAACGATAGAGCGCGTCCGTGAGATGTGGCGGATGATCACGTTTTCGAGGCGCTACAGCGTCCCCCTCGCAGCCTTGCCCGTAGTGGTTATGCCCCCGTGGGTACATCGCACCGGGGTAAGCAGCTTAGTGCATCGGTGGATGCGCGCACAGTTTTGGACCCGTGCGAGGGAGGCGTTGTCGCCGTTGCCCTACGCAGAGTGGTCGCAAGCAAGGCGTGATGAGCTTGACGCCCTGTGCGAGTGGCAGATGGACCTGCACGCACGATCAGAGGCCCGCAAGGCCAAACGTATCCACGACATCGCCCTCAGGGCACAAGTAAGGAGTAAGAGATGACACTGACGGACTATGAGAGATCAGAGCTTAAGCGAGCCATCATGATTGATGGTTGGGATACTTGGATCAAGCTCGGTCTAACGCGATCCCAGATATCCGACATTGCCGATAGGCTCACGTCTACTGGCAAATTCATGCTGACGGCATCAGGCGAGATCGTCGGCGACGACGTGTCCATGGCAATCGACGACCTCAAGTCCAGCAAAGCCAATGCACATCTATTCCGTCGTGACGACGACGAACCCGCTGAGCCACGTAAGACCGTCCCCGACGCGATACAGGCGCTGTCGGCTAAGGATCGTCTACGTCTGGCCAACGCGCAAAAGTTTGCGGATGAGGCGCGTCAAGGACGCAAGCCGTGACCGTCTACATCCCACACGAGCTGGACCGACTCCGCCTTGAGCAAAACTTGACCTTGCGCGAACTCGCACGGCGCTCTGGCATCTCAACACCAACCGTCACTGGCGTTCTCGGTGGACGAGCAAACTTGTCCAGCACCATCGCCGTCGCCAACGCCTTGGGCTACTCGTTGTCGTGGACGTTTTACGACGACGATGCTTGCAAGCGCCGTCTCTTACTGTTGTCTGGATCACTACAACGCCAGCTATCCGTCTTCCGCCAGCGATACACCCGCGCCTCTATCCCGTCATTGCGAGCACCACGCCTCTCGGTCAACGCGATCCGTGATCTTGAGCGCGGTGGCGACTGTAGGTTTGAGACCATCGACCGCTTGGGGCGGCTTTTGAATCTCGAATTCACGCTTGTGAGGGGAAACATCAACAATGTCATGGATGCGCCCAGCGCAAAGGAGAGGGACCATGCTATCAGCCCAACTTGAGGCGCTACGCAAAGCGCGCGGCTATCACTACAGCGATCTAGTAGAGATGACCGGCCTCTGCACCCAAGCCGTCGTCGCCGTCCATCGTGGACGGGGCATGACCGACTCGCTCAACAAGATCGCCAAAGCCTACTACCATTATGTAGTCATACCGGGCCAACGTCCCGACGTCCCATTGGGGGCGCAACTGCGTGCTCACAGGCTCGCAAACGGAATTTCTCTAAGGTCAGCGTCGGAATCGTCGGGTGTTGCGGTCAAGACTATCGAGCGCATAGAGCGCGGCGAAGTCTGTTATGTCGGAGTCGTCGTTGCCTACACTGAGGCCATCGCTACGACTCTCACGTTGATCGATCAAGGCGAGTATGAGTACCGACGCACCCGCGCTGAGCTTGCCGATTGGGAATCCTCTCGCACCCTACCCGCCGACGTGTGGTTGTATGATGATGCCTTGACGGTCCACATGCAGCGTCGCGTTGATCGGGCGGATCGTTGGCGAGGCCGTCATGTGTGAGATGACCTGCGAGCCCATGACGGACCAAGAGCTAGCCCTATACCGTGCCCCGCGCGCTCTGCTCTTGTGGCAGTCTCAGCGAGAGATCGCAACCGATGATGATGAGTTGTCTCGGATCGTGTACGACCCCGCTCACCGCGCGCTAACTTGTGGTTAATGGAGTCGATGTGGCGCGCGACGACCTGCACCACGTCGGGTAGCTCTCGCACCGGGCGGGGCTGCGGTGTAGGGACTTCGCCCAGCGCTCGCTTGGCGATTCGAGTGATCTGGCCAAAGGCCCTGTGGCCTTTCCCGCGCGTAGCTAGCGCAATGATCTGGCCTAAGAGGGCGGCGGCATCGTCTTTCATCTTCACCACTTAAAGTTCAGGCGCTCCATACACCCTGCGTAGGATTCCCCGAATCGCATCGCGGGATCATCGCACACCTTACGGGCATAGCTCTCGCTGGCGTCTTCCATCTGCCGTTTGATGCGAGCCTCTTCGCTGCGTTGCGTCTCCTCGACTTTACGCGCGGCGTGATCCCACAACCGGTCAGTCGTCTTGATCGCGTCGTCAATGACACGATCCATCACCGTCGTCGTCGGCACCACCTTCGTCTCTGCACCGCTGTAGCCCAGCGCGACGACTGCCACACACGCTAGCGCCACCACGACGCCCCCAACCTCGTACCACTTAGCTTCACCGTCCATCACACCACTCCGCTACTGCCCGTTGCTCATCTCTCAGCAGCGCCGTGGACGCTGCCGTTACCCGGTCTGCCCAGCGCCTCTCCCGTGTGTCGTACATCTCGACACGTTCGCGGGCGGCTGCGCTCAGTCTGCGCTTAGACATCGCCGACAACCTCCAGCACTGCGATTGCGACCGCACGGCGATCTGCCCGTGCAACGGGGGCGTTGATGATCGTGCGAGCCCACTGACGAATTTCGGTGGGGCGCTGCCCAGCGCGAAGCATGGCAGAGACGACGCAGGCGGCTTTGCGGATGGCTGCGGGTGTTGATGACATTTGACGCTCTCCTAACTGATATTCAGTATGGAGATGATACTACGCAGGTGTTAACAAGGCGTAAATTCGTGGGGGTTCGCGCGATATGTGGACAAATAAAAAGCCCCCTCAGATGTCGAACCTCAGCGCTTCCACAAGCTTCGCCCGCGTCTCCAACAACGCGGGGTCGTTCGCCTCCGCGTCATAGTCGTCGCCATAACGCCCCGCCACACCCGGCACGGTATGGCCCATAAGTCGTTCGCGCGCCTCGTTATCGCGCGGGTGTCGGCGCTTAAACTCGGCTGCCCATGTGTGACGTAGCGAGTAGAGCGATAGGCCGTCGCGCTTGATACCGAGCTTTCTCAGCAGGTAGGCAAAGTTCGTCCCGGCCTGTGCCGAGTAGCGCCCCGTCAACTTACGTTTCTTCGCGTCGGGGAATATGCGGCCTGAGCCTCGTGACTTCACCAAGTCCAGGAAGCCAAGTTCGATCAATCTCGGGTGCAGCGGAATTGAGCGCACGCTACCGTCCAGTTCGCCGCGCGCCGCAGTCTTCAACGCCAGATCGCGATTGATGTAGAGATGCGGCAACGGCTTAAGCGGCACGTTGGCTCCGGTCATCTGCAAAAGTTCGTTCGGGCGCGCCCCGGTGAAGAGCACCAACAGCGCCAGCCAATACAGATCGCCTGACATGCTGGCCGCGAATACCGCCTTAAGTTCATCTGGCCGGAACGTGACTTTCTGGTTTGCCGCCGACGTGTTCACGCCAAGCTGCCACGTCGTCGTGTCGGCGAACGGGTTGAATACGTCGTCGTAATCAGCAGCGGCGAACTTGAAGACCCGTGACAGGTGCGCCCGCTTGACCTGTATCGTCTTCACGGCCATCGGCTTCAGATCGTTCTCACGCGCGTAGTCCGCCGCTTCCGGTGCGGTCATATCCCGCGTCGCCTTCAACTTCGTGTAGTTGGCTGGAAGCGCCGTAATCATCTCACGGAAAGCCCGTGTGTCTTCCTTCGAGTAGGCGTCAACGGCCTTGTCCTCAGTGCTGGCGATGAAGTCGCGAACGGCAGCACGTAGGTCTAGTTCCCGCGTTGGTGTAAGCGCCTTCTGTTGCTTGATGTAGGCTTCAAGGTACTGCGATAGCTTCGGCACCCGGCCATTCGGCTCTGCCGCCAGTGCCACCGGCAAGCCGCTTTCATCGTCGGATGCGATAATGTCTTTGATGGTCCGAATCTCGGTCTGAGCAAGAGCCCGCAAGGCTCCTACCTCATCATCCACAGCGCCAGCGCCACTCATCTTCAGACGGTGCAGGAATGCGCGCTGATGGTCGAAGTCGCGCACCGTCCAGCGGGACCGCGCTTCCTTCAACCATCGGTCAAGGCGCACTCGATACTGATCGGCGAGCTTCGCCGGGGCGTAGCTGACCTTTTGTCGCTCGCCCCTTGCGTGTTCGTCTCGAAAGGCGTCTTCAGACGCCAGCATTTCGTCGCGGCGAATACGACACACGTCGGCGACCGTGAGACCCGTGGATGGCACCGTAGCGGGCGATTCAAACTCGGCCACCAGCGCCGCGTAGACGGCGGGAAAGAGCCTCAGCGCTTCGTCGTAATCCGTTGTCCCGAGCGTCTTGGTGCGGTACGCGCCCGCGATCTTTTCGCGGACCTCATACGTCTTCGCGCCCTTCCTGAGACGGGGTTGTGGGACTCGTTTCCGGGCCATTTTTATACAGCGTTCAAAACGGTGATTATCAGATGTCTGTTTAGAAGCAGGTTGGCGCATCATCGATAAACGACAAACAACTGAATTACAATTACAATTTATGGAACAAAGGGGTAACGAATTTGTAGTGCCCTCTCGGGCCAGGGGCACCATTTCTTCCCACGCGCTTATCGCCTTCCCACGTTTGGGCTGTTGGCCCGGCTAGAGCGGTTCAGACGCAGGGCGTGAAAAGTCTCCCCCTCTGAAATCAAAGAAGGAGACTTTTTGTTTTCAAATTGCGACCCCAAAATATCATGGGGCGGCGTACTTGCAGGGCCTACCCTTGGCGACGCAGTGCCACGTGATCCCGCTCTTGTTACACGAAACGGATTTGCTTTTCGCGATAGACCACACCGACCACGTCAACCCGTATTTGCTCTTCACCCGACGGGTCCAGCCGGAGACGGCGATTCGCTCCGCCCAGATTTTCTTCTTGGCTTTGGGGTTCGTCACCGAGTTGCCAGCTTTCACAGTGAGATGTTTGCATTGATAGGCGGCTGCTGGCTGCGCTGCTGCGGCAAGTAGTGCGATGGCGAGACTGCAACCTGCGATTTTGGCAATGAAAGAACCACTCATGACAATTTACTCCGAGTATTTTGTGCGATGAGAAACCCGCGCAACCCTCACATGATTAAGGTCGCAGCAAGCAGACGATGCCGCTTGGTCGCCGCATGCCATGCAACAGGTTCAATGCCAGATGCATTTTGCATCTGTCGCCTTCCGCTGTAAAAGTGCGGCTAGTGTGGCGTCGCGCCTTAGTTGATCGATGTTGCTGCACGCTGGGTATCAACTAAGGCTCGATAAACGCCACACTAAGCCAATGATTTTTCTAGTGGCCTTCATGTCGCGCCAAAATTGTATGCGGTTGCGGCTATGTTTCAATTTTGGCGCGACAGGTCACTAGGGCGGCGCAGGAAGAGAAAATTTCGAAAGGGAGCGCAAATGCAGCTCACAACAAATGCACAAAAGTGGATGCGCGGTTCCAGTGCAGCGCTTTGTGCAATCGCGTTAACCATGCTGGCAGCCTTGAGCGTGGCCCCAACGCATGCAAACGCCGCATCGTGCGGCAAATCGGCGTCTGGGTTCTCGGCCTGGCTTGAAGATTTCAAGGGTCGTGCACGCGCCGCAGGAATCTCCCAGTCAACGATCAATCGGGCGCTGAAGGGTGTTACCTACGACAGCAACGTGATCCGCCGAGACCGCTCGCAGCGCTCGTTCAAGCTCTCATTCGATCAGTTTTACAAGCGCCGCGTCGGCTCGTATCTGATGAACAAGGCGCGCGGCAAGCTCAAGACCCACGCGCGTTTGCTACGGTCGATCGAAAAGCGCTACGGCGTGCCGCCCGAAATCCTGGTGTCCATCTGGGGGTTGGAAACCAATTTTGGTCGTGACGGTTCGGGCAAATATTCCATCATCCGTTCGATTGCGACGCTGGCCTATGACTGCCGTAGGTCGAACTTTTTCACCGGGCACCTGATGGCCGCTCTTCGCATCGTGCAACGCGGAGACATGAGCCCTGGACAATTGCGCGGCGGCTGGGCCGGTGAGATCGGTCAGGTGCAGTTCCTGCCGGGCTCGTATGATCGTTATGCCGTTGACTATGACGGCAACGGCCGCCGGGATCTCGTGCACTCGACTGCTGACGCGCTGGCGTCAACCGCGAATTTCCTCAAGGGCCATGGTTGGCGGCGCGGGCAGCCTTGGGGGCCCGGCACGCAAAATTATTCGGTTATCAAGGATTGGAACCGCGCCGATGTCTACGCCCGCACCATCGCCTTGATGGCTGATCGTTTGAAGTAACATTCGCCCAGTTATTGCTGCTGGCGCCGTTCTGCAACGTATCGCGGCGCCAGCGCCAGTAGCTCAAAGCGGCTTGAACCCGGCGATCTCAAGGCCCCATACGTAGAGGCTGGCAACGGCGACGACGGCGGGAATGCCGGCGACATGCAACGTATCAAGTATCCAGATAACAGGTTTCCTTGACGCAACGAGCTTGTTCACGCGCAAAATCGATATCGCGATCATTGCCGCAACCAGCATGTAAACGAATACGAACATGCGGTCCGACAATGTTGCGGTGTCGCTATCGAGTGCAGGCAGCGCCAGATACAAAGCTACCGCCGAGAGCAGCGCCGTAACCTGGATCGTGACGATTGCCTCGAAGTTGGTCCTTGGAATAAAGATTGAAAGATACGCAACAATAAGAATGAAGCCCAACGGCACAACGACACGCATGATGTAATCTGTCGTCTGCCGCTTCAGGAGCCACGAAAAACTCGCGGTATAGAAAGGCACCACGCTAGGCGCATGCGTGAAAGCATCGACCACGGGCACGAAATCTTCATCAGTCCCCACATACTGCGCCACTTGATCCCAGCCATCAGTGATCGTGTTGCGGTCGCGTAAAGAAAGCGGTGGCGGTTGAACGATAAATGGAGCATCTCCGCTCCTGGGCTGCAGGTCGATCGTGAAAAGCTGCGTGTCGAGCGGGTAATTGCTAAGGTCGGGATTGTACAGGAACCGTCCTGACACCTTGTAGATCTTCATCGTAGAGGGATAAGCCGACGATGCACCACCGGCATGGATGGTATCGATCGTGATCTGCTGCTTTGATGAAAGCGGATCAATATAGGCGTTGGCGAACGCTATGCGGTCGAGCGAAGCGGAATCACTGGCTCGCATCGAAAGATAGAATTCTGCAAAGAACGATTGTTCGTTATCGTCGATGCGGTGCACCTTGATCATATCGATGTCGGCATAGAGCGTCTCTGTGCGGCGCAATGTGCCATCGCGCGCCCGCAGGAACTGAATGGGCGCCAACTGCGTGCGGCCCAGACCCTGCGGAAGGATCACGACGAAGGGCATTCGCGTCGCCGTACGAGATCCCGAATCGAACGACCAGTTTTCAAATGTGCCCTTGAACGCGCCACGTCCGGCCGCATAGTTCGACTGTAGCTGCTTCAGGATTTCGCGGCGCATTTCCTTGATGTCTGCACCACGCGGCGCCTGGCGTGCAGCCGCTGCGATGAGAGCCACCATGTCCGCGTATTGCGCTCCTGAGGTAATCGCGCGCAGGTTCTCGCCATCGAGCGGGTCGCTTTCTGCGTCAACGTTTTGCGGTTCTGAGTCCTTGCATTCGCCGCTGGACCAGCCTGGTGCGAGCGAATTTTTCTTGCCCGCAAAAGTCCAGGCCGCAGGGTTGCCTGTGGCGATCAGCTTGTGAATCCGATTGTTGTAAACTTCGGGCAGGTCGTCCCAGGCCAGTTCATAGAAGGCGTTCGGATAGCTCATGGTAAGGGCCGGGTCGATTGAACTGATGCGACCTGTCACGAACAGTGCAGGCGTGAGCCCGGCTGCAGTGAGAGCCTTGATGATGGCAGGCGTCGCATCCCGACCGGCTGACAGATAGATCACGTCAGGGTCCACCGCCTGCAGGTTCTGGACCATGGCTGTCAGCGCAGAAGCGGAAATGTTGCCATCGGTGCTGGGCAACCTGATATCGGCAACCAAGCCTCCACTGCCAGCCGTAGCGCCGCTGTTGCTGGCTCCACTGTCGGCACCCGCCCCGCCTTCGCTTGCCCCGCTGTTTGCCGCAGCGCCGCCGTTGTGTGCCTTTTTCAAGGCATCGCCAAGGGCATCCGAGTAGACCACGCCCGCCCGGCCGATGAAGGCTGGGCGTTGATAGCCGATGGCTTTTGTGAATGCGCCCATGACAGGGCCACGCACTTCGTCCTGTGAAGGCCGCGTGGTATAGACGTTGGCGTGGCTCGAAAAGATGCTGCTGACCGAAATATCTGAAATGAAGGGCACATCACTGGCGCCGATCTCCGCACCGACGGCCTCAAATACGTCCTTGCCGCGCGTCGAGCTGGAAAGGCCGATCATGCCTAACAGCGTGGGGTCCAATAACGCCGATTGCATGTTGGCCACCGACGAAGCCGGATTGCTGAGATCGTCAAGAATTTTGACATCCAGCACACGGCCGTGAATACCGCCTGAGGCATTGATCCGGTCCTGCTCGGCCTTCGCAAGCTGCTTCGTGGCAGCGACCCGTCCGCGCGTGTAGCAGGCGTCCGTTCGTGTGGATACAAACATTGCAATTGAAATTGGTGGCCCCGATGCGGCTTCGGCTTTGTCCACCGCCTCCGCCGTGGGCGCCAAACATGCCGCGCTGACCATCGCCGCCAGGATTATCAGTGAAATACAGGCGCCGCGTCCGGCAACAATCGAGCCGAACTTGAGAAGCTGGCTGATGCCGATCCTCATGCACTTCCCCCGCAATAGCACAGCAATTCATTGCCCCGGGCACGCGCCCCATGAGCCGGTAATCTATAGTTGAGGCCGGCCGGCACGGCCAAGGCGGCAAATACAACCACAATATTCTGTTGGGGAAGTGAGGCCGATTTGCACGGTTGCCCACGCCTTTGCGCGGACCCGAAAAACAGCAAACGATTGGCAGAATGCAAAAACACCGCCTCCGATAAGGAGACGGTGTTCATATTCGATGGGATCGCCGAATTAAACGATCAGCTTGCAGCGGCAGGCGCTGTCGCCTTCTTCGCCTTGGTAAGGTCCCGCTTTATTTTCAGGCACTTATCGGAAAGTTCTTCGTCGCGCGCCTTGGCCAGAAATGCATCAAGGCCGCCGCGATGCTCCACCGTTTTCAGCGCATGAGCCGAAATCCTTAAGCGGAAACTGCGGCCGAGCACGTCTGACATCAATGTGACATTGCATAAATTGGGGCGAAACTTGCGCCGGGACTTGTTCTCGGCGTGGCTGCGGTTGTTGCCGGAAAGCGGCAGCTTGCCGGTCAGCTCGCATTTGCGGGTCATGGTCGAAACTCCTGCAGCGCTGCCACTACGGCCCTGGCCGAGGCAGCGGAAATCTGGTCGCTCTCAAGAAAAGAGGAAACGCCCGCCAGCAATGCCAGCAGGCAGGTCGCGGCTTCTATAAGTGTTTTGAGCCCTTCGCGTCAAGAACGACTGGCAGACGCGCCTCAAAAAACCACGCTAACACGCTCAATTCAAGCGTGGCAGGCCCAGCCAAGCATTTTCCGACGAAGTGGACACCGGTTCGTCGCAGAAAATGCGAAAAACCAAAAAGTTAGAGCGCTGATCCGATTCCATCGGATCGGAATACGCTCCAGATTCAATCCGTGCCGCTACCATCTGTAGACGCCGTTGCGGGACGCTCAAACACGCTTTCTTAACCATGTGCGCGATAGCTTCAGTTCACGAACACTTAGCAGTAAACCCCGCGAAGTTCCCTTTTCAAAGGGCCGCGTACGTAAGGGGAAGTAGGAGTAATGTATAATGCGTTGTCGCCGCGTTCTTCGCGGCTTCGGCTAGCTGCGATCAGCGTGCTTGCCACCCTTGGCCTCATCGGTCCCGTTTCCACGACGGAAGCAGGCGAACAGCGTTGGCCAAGCCACGTTACCGCCAACTATGACATCTCATTCAACGGTTTTGGGCTAGGCCAGTTCGTCTTCAAGGCCGATGTACGGTCGGGACACTATCAGCTCTCTGGCGACGCTGAAATTTCTGCACTTTTCGGATTCGTCAATTGGCACGGTGTGACGCAAACGTCAGGTCGCCTGGGCGGCAGCCGCACGGTGCCCAGTTCCTATAGCTTCGACTTTCGTTCCAGCGACAAGGCTGGTTCGGTGCGCATGGCGTTTAGCAAGGAGCGGATCGTATCCATTGCAGCCAACCCATTGCCGCCGGCATCGCCTGAATTTGTGCCCGTCGACCGCTCGCATCTGACCGGCGTGCTCGATCCTCTCACCGCAGTCATGGCGATGACACGGCCAGGAACGTCGAATCCTTGCAACCAGCGGCTCAAGATCTTCGACGGCATCCAACGTTTCGATCTCGTGACGGTGCCAAACGGTACCGAGCAATTGAAAGCCAATTCGGGCGCAACGAGTGTCCTTCAGGTCTGCGAAATGCGCTACTTGCCCATTTCCGGCTATGATCGTGGGGGAGAAACCCCCTCACTGGCGCGCAATCTGCGGATTCGAATTTCGCTGCGCCAGGTTCCCGAAGCCGGACTCTTCATACCTCACGAAATAAAAATTCCAACCGCACTGGGTTCGATTGTGCTCGCGCTTGAGAAAGCCGAAATCAAAGCCCAAAGCCGCGATCAGGTCGCCTCTGCGGACTGAGAACCATGTTTTTGGTGCCTGGAATATCGTCAAAGCGGCCGGATCTTTCCCGGCCCTAGACATTTTATGCGCGCATTTGCCCAACGAAAGCCTTGATCTCGTTGAAGCCCAGTGTAAAGCCAGGGGCCAAAGAGACCAGGAGCCTTCGTATGGGCAATGATTTCGAGACGCGTATCCGCCACGTGACGGCGGTGCTCGGCCCGACCAATACCGGAAAGACGCATCTCGCCATTGAGCGGATGCTCGGCCATCAAAGCGGTATGATCGGATTACCGCTCCGTCTGCTGGCCCGCGAGGTCTATGACAAGATCGCAGCGCGTGTCGGCGCCGATAAGGTGGCGCTCATTACGGGCGAGGAAAAAATCAGACCGGAGCGCGCCCGTTACTGGGTGGCTACCGTCGAGGCCATGCCGCGCGACGTAACGGTTGATTTCCTGGCCATCGACGAAATTCAGCTCTGTGGCGACCCAGAGCGTGGCCATGTCTTCACCGACCGGCTGCTCAATGCGCGCGGCAAGGAAGAGACACTGCTGCTTGGCGCGCAGACCATGCGCGAGGCAATTTCAGACCTTATTCCTGGCGCCAATTTCGTCTCCCGTCCGCGGTTGTCCAAACTGACCTACCAGGGCGAGAAGAAAATCACACGTTTGCCGGCACGCTCCGCCGTGGTGGCGTTCTCGGCAAACGAAGTTTACGCAATTGCCGAACTCATCCGCCGCCAGCGTGGCGGCGCGGCAGTTGTTCTGGGTGCACTTTCACCACGCACGCGCAACGCGCAGGTGGAACTGTATCAGTCCGGCGATGTTGATTTCCTGGTCGCGACCGACGCTATCGGCATGGGACTAAATCTCGATGTCGACCATGTCGCCTTTGCCGCGGTCAGGAAGTTCGATGGCCACAACCACCGCAACCTGACACCGGCGGAGCTGGGTCAAATCGCAGGTCGGGCCGGACGCCACATGAACGATGGCACTTTCGGCGTTACCTACAGCGTGCCACCGCTTGAGGCCGACCTCGTGGAACGCCTCGAAAACCACACCTTCGATAGTGTAAAGGTGCTTCAGTGGCGTAACGGCCAACTCAATTTCGCCAGTATCGAGGCCCTTCGCGACAGTCTGCGTGCGCTGCCAACCGAACAACGGCTGGTACGCGCCAGGGATGCCGAAGATGTGGAAGTGCTGGAGTTGGTCAGCCGAGATCCAGAGATTACCGGCATGGCGTCAGGGCCAGCCAACGTCGAAAGACTGTGGGACGTTTGCCAAGTTCCAGATTACCGCAAGATCTCAATCAACGCGCACGCCGAGTTGGTGGCCAGCCTGTACAAGTTCCTGATGGGACCTGACGGGCGCATCCCTGAAGATTGGTTTGCAAGGCAGGTGTCGTTGTCCGATCGCACCGATGGCGATATCGACACACTTGCCAATCGCATCGCCCATATCCGCACCTGGACGTTCGTCTCCAATCGATCTGACTGGCTCAAGGACCCCGCACATTGGCAGGCCCGCACGCGCCAGATCGAAGACCAGTTGTCGGACGCCTTGCATGAATGCCTGACACAGCGCTTTGTCGACAGGCGTACGTCGGCGCTCATGAAAGGCATGCGCGATAAGGACGAACTGAATGCTGAGATCCGCGAAGATGGCGCCATAGAAGTTGAAAATCACTTTGTTGGACGTCTTAAGGGTTTCCAGTTCTGGCCCGACACGAATGCCGAGGATGTGCACGGCAAGGCAACCCGGCATGCCGCAGCTCAGGTGCTTTCGCGCGAATTGGGCATGCGTGCGCGCCGCGTGGCTGCAGCCAAGCCAGATGCGTTCAAGCTTTCCAGGGATGGAAAGTTGCTTTGGCGTGACGAGCAAATAGCCAAGCTCGTGGCCGCAGACGATCCACTGAAGCCGACGGTGGCGTTACAAGTCGATGAACACCTCTCCGCCCCCGACCGCGAGAAGGTGCAGGCTCGTCTCGACGCGTGGGTGGCTGAAACGATCGCCGAAAAGCTGAAACCGTTGGTCGATCTTGCCGGGGCGGAGGACCTGACCGGTCTGGCCCGCGGCATAGCATTTCGCATTGTCGAGAACTTCGGCGTTTTGAAGCGTGAGACTGTCGCCGAAGAGATCCGCTCTTTGGATCAGCCAGCAAGAGCAACATTGCGCCGCTACGGCGTGCGTTTTGGCGCCTTCAACATCTTCGTGCCGATTCTTTTGAAGCCGGCCGCCGCAGATCTGATCTTGACGCTTTGGTTTTTGAAGCACGCCGCCGAGCATGGCCTTTCTGCCGACAGGCTGCCCGAGCCACCGCGTGCCGGTTTGACTTCGACTGTGGCCGATGCAGCCACGCCTGAAGCCTTTTACCGGGCCTCAGGTTTCCATCTTTGCGGTCCGCGCGTTGTGCGCATCGACATCCTTGAGCGTTTGGCCGATCTCATTCGGCCGCTGCTGGCCTGGCGGGCCGACAGCGCAGGCGACAAAGTGCCCACCGGCGCAACGGGTGACGGCGGCTTCACCATCGTTCCCGACATGATGTCGATCCTGGGTTGTTCTCAAGATGAGCTGGGCGAGGTGCTCAAGTCCCTTGGCTTCTGGGTTGAGCGCAAGACTGTGAGCCGCCCGCTTGCTGCCTCCACCACCACGCAAACGAGCGGCGAATCTGCGCCCGAAATTGCCGCCGGTGAGAGCACCGCCGGCGAAAGCACCGCGAACGTGGAAACCGAAGATGCTCAATCAGCAAACGAAAGCCACGCGGCTACGGCCTCGGGCCATTTGGTTGAGGGTCAAGCTGAAGCAGACAAGGCTTTAGCTGCAACTGAGAGCGCTGACCAGGAAAGCAACAAAACCCCGAACGCGACGGGTCATCAGGCAACGCCAGATACAGCCGCACCCGCTGCATCGGAAAGCATGGCTGCATCCGATGCCGATGCCGATGCCGTTGCAGTCGCATCCCAAAACGATGCAGTACCGCAGGATAGGGCATCTATTGGTGAGGGTGAGCCGTCAACACCTGCACATGAGGCAGACACAGAGCCATCGCAACAAGCAGCAGCAGACCTAGCCGAAACAGAAGCGACAGCGCCTGGAACAGTTGAACAAGAAGTCATCGAAATATGGCGTCCGCGCCGTCACAGATCGGATCGAGGACATCGCGAGAGGCGCCGCGGCAAGCGTGGTGCGGGCAGGCAGGGTGAAGCAGGCAGGCAGGGTGAAGCAGGCAGACAGGGTGAAGCAGGTCAGCCGGGACGCGCCGAAGCCACCAGTGGTGCGGCTGCGCCTGCTACAGGTTCCACAGAGGCGGAACAGAGCCGCAACGATGGCCAGCGCAATCGGTCCGGTGCAGAGGCAGGGCGAAAGCAAGGCCAAGGGCGTCGCGATCGCGACCGGCGTGAGGCCGCGAAAGGTGGCGGACGCGACAGGCGCCAGGGCAAAGGTCGCGGTGGCGATAAACGTGCGCCACAGGTGATCTCGGCGGGTCCACAGTCGCAAAAGAAGGGTGGTGTTGATCCTGATTCCCCGTTCGCCGCGCTTGGTGCCCTTAAGGATGCCATGAACAAGAACTCGAAGGAAAAAGCCCCCTGATGGCATCGGATGCCACAGACGCAAAAGCTAACCATGGGCCTGTTCTCGAACAACGGGTCGACAAGTGGCTTTGGTATGCCCGTGTCGTTAAATCTCGTACGATGGCGGCAGGTCTTGTGACCTCCGGCAAAGTGCGCGTCAATCGTGCCAAGATCGACAAACCGGCCCATGCCCTCAAAGTTGGCGACGTCATCACGGTTGCGGTTGGACGTAAAGTGCGCGTGTTGAAAGTGCTCGCGCCCGGCGTTAGGCGCGGTCCAGCCAGCGAGGCTCAGGCATTGTTCGATGAGTTGTCGCCCGCGCGCAATTCACAGGTCTCCGGTACGGTCGCCTCCTCTGCTCCTGGGCGCCACAAGGGCCAACCCTCCCTTCCGTCCGTCGAAAGGGACGCCGGCTTGGGACGCCCCACCAAGCGCGATCGACGCTTGATCGATCAGCTCAGGGGGCGGCGTTGATCCAGATATAACGCACGACGCTCAATAGCATTTTCCGACGAAGTGGACGCCGGTTCGTCGAAGAAAATGCGACCAAACAAAAAGCGAGGGCATTTTCCGACGAAGTGGACACCGGTTCGTCGCAGAAAATGCGACCAAACAAGATGCTAGAGCGCCGATCCGATTCCATCGGATCGAAAAGCGCTCTAGTAGCGCTGTATGGGATCGCTATGCGGTCCCGGCCTGAAGCGGTTACAGGTCTTGATCACATGGAAATGTTCTGCAATTTGACCGATGAAACCGACGCAGTGGCATTTGAATGATAGATTGACGCCGCGAGTGAATGAAATCCCACGCCAGCTTCAACCAGCAAATCCTCATTGCAGCGCGTTACCTGCTGAAGTGCTGCGACGAATTTTGCTATCACGAAAAGTTTGCAGGGGTTGCCGGTCGGCGGGGCCCGTTATATAGCCCCTCTCGCGCAACTGAACGGAAGACGTACTGATGACCTACATTGTCGACGACAAGTGCATTAAGTGCAAATACACGGACTGCGTTGAGGTATGCCCCGTCGATTGTTTCTACGAGGGTGAAAACATGCTGGTCATCCACCCCGATGAATGCATCGATTGTGGCGTGTGCGAACCTGAATGTCCCGTTGAGTCGATTAAGCCGGACACTGAACCAGGTCTTGAAAAGTGGCTTGAGGTCAATCGCGATTACGCTGAAAAATGGCCCAACATCACCGCCAAGAAGGACCCGATGCCCGAGGCCGAAGAATTCAAGGATGCTACCGGCAAGTTCGAAAAATATTTCTCCGAAAAGCCCGGCAGTGGCGACTGACCAAGCTAACAGCGCCGTGCGATATATCGCACGACGCTATGACGCTTTAGAGCCGAAATCGCGTAGATTTTTCAGTATTGATATTTTCAGGATTGGCAGACAGGCCACGTTTTTGCTCCTCGATGGTGAGGAAAGAAAATCCGGTCTCCGTCCAGCGTGCCAGAATTAACCAAATCGCCCGTTCGCGATTGGGTGCGTCAAATTATACTCCTGCTGCCGGCTAATTTGGGCAGCGTTGGTTTTTTCCAATAAGAATCAGCGGCAAGCAGCGCTGCCGCTTTTCGCTGCAATGCAATAATATTTGCAAGTTAAGCCGGGATGTTAATGGCTTGGACGCGTTGCAACGCGTCACCACTTCAATTGACGTGGATAATGTGTTACAGTCTTACTAATTGTGGCGTGGCTGACACATTCTGGGTTGTTGCGTTGCTAATTCGCAACCGCAAGCCCATACAACCAGGATCGGGTGCCTCCGTCAATGTTCTTTGTGGTCCTCACCAGCAGGCTTTGGCCTGCAGGCATATTGACCGCGAAGATCGGACGGCAATGACCTGCATAGTGAGCCATTTTGCGTTGGCTGCAACGGGTCGTGGCAGACGACCGTTGAGATTGGCCGACGCTAACGACGGATACCAAGGTGGAGGCGCATGTCAACCGCCTTGGTTTTTTCGCTGCCCGGAACCGGGCAAGCACATTGCCCATGGTGCTGGGTAGGCCTGCACCGGGGATGAGTTGGAAGAGTGAGACGCTAATGGCCCAGAAGAAAAAGACACAGGTTCGCACTACGAAGACTGCTGCCCAAGGCACAGTTGGCAAGTCCGCGGCCAAAACAACAAAATCTGCCAAGGCCAAGTCGTCGCCCAAGACGGCATCTCCTGTCAAGGCAAGCGCCAAAAAAGCGCCTGCTGCCAAAAAGGACGTCGTAACCAAAGCCAAATCCCCCGCAGCCAAGAAGCCGGCTGCTGCAAAAGCGCCGTCGCGTAAGCCTGCGGCAAAACCTGCAACGGCAACCAACACGGCAACAAAGGTAAAGGATGCAGCGTTGACGAAGCAGGTCAAGAAGTCGGCCGTGGCAAAATCCCCGTCGTCCAGCAAATCTGTTTCAACCGCGTCAGCAGCACCTGCACCGGCCAAGGCCGCCGCAAAAAAGCCTGCAAAATCGGTAGCGAAAACCCCTGCAAAGGCTTCTGCCGTTGTTGCTTCGGGAGCGAAGGGAAAGGCAGCGCCGCAGCGTGCGGTTGCGGCCGCTTCAGCGCCACCTTCTGACAAGATATCGGCGCCTGCCAAGGCTCCCGAGAAGAAGGGCCAGCGTCACGGTTTCAAGCTCAATGAACATGTCGTCTATCCGGCCCATGGCGTCGGACGCATCGTCGGTATCGAGGAGCAGGAGATCGCAGGCCACTCGTTGGAGTTGTTCGTGATCACCTTCGACAAGGAGAAGCTGACGTTGCGCGTGCCAACAGGCAAGCTGGAAAGCGTTGGTATGCGCAAGCTTGCGGAAGCCGACACGGTCAAGAAGGCTATGGACACACTGAAGGGACGGGCGCGCATCAAACGCACGATGTGGAGCCGGCGTGCCCAGGAGTACGTCGCAAAGATCAACTCCGGCAGTCTGGTTTCCATTGCTGAAGTGGTTCGCGATCTTTACCGGTCCGACGCCCAGCCTGAGCAATCGTATTCCGAGCGGCAGCTTTATGAGGATGCGCTTGACCGCATGGCCCGCGAAATCGCAGCCGTAGAAAAGCTGGACGAACGTGGCGCAGTTCAACGCATCACGGATGTGCTTTCAAAAAGCGCTCGTGGCCGCCGAGCAGCCGCCGAAGCGGAAGCCGAGGCTGCGGCTGAAGCTGAAGCCGGCTCCGATCCCGATGCGGAGAAAGAGGCTGAAGCTGCCTGAAAAGGTAACGCCAAGTTGGCGGATAACAACCAATCGTAAAAGAAGACGCCCGGAGCTCAAACGCACCGGGTGTTTTTTTTGGCAACGCGCTGTGGTTGTTTGTGACGGCTCTGAGACGCTGACCTTGAGCATTTTCCGACGAAGTGGATACCGGTTCGTCGAAGAAAATGCGACCGAACCAAAAAGTTAGCGCGCCGATCCGATTCCATCGGATCGGAACGCGCTCTAGTCATCAAAGATGTCGACGTCGTTAGGCGACAAACGAGCAAAAGGATCGTGCCTAGCCCATATCCTGCGCCGAAATGAAGGTGTCTGATACGCTGGTAACAATGTTGCTCTAAACGACATCATCACGCCTCCGACGCGTATTATCTTGTCAAAAATTTGCAGCGCAATCTGCTGCATATGCATCTGGCGTTGACGGTCGACTAGGCTGAAAAATTTGCAAAATTTGCCTAGGGAGGCCCGCAGAGCATTGGCATGCCGCTCGTCGTTTTGGTATGCTACCAGAAGTTTAGCTCCGGTGAGCCTTACGCTTTGGCTTTCCGGAGGCAGCGACATTGGTGAGTGGAGCGCCGGTGTCGTGGAAGGGGCTGTTGCGGCAACGCAGCACAAGCTACGTCGCGCGAAGGTGCGGCGTTGAGTGATGGGTTTGTAGGTATGAGTACCATCAATGACAGATGCCGACCTCCACCTGGGCAGAACCAGAACGGAACGAAGCGACAAGGAGGCGGGCTCCAATCCGCTCGTCGCTGCAGTATCGCGGCTGGTACCGCATTCGGGTGTCCAATTTATTGACATCGCGATCGGCACCCGTTCCCTTTCAGCGACAGTCGGCAAATTTGTCGAGGATGTAGATCCCGAAGACGGTTGCGTGCTGGTGCCGTTGAATGATCAGCCCGACTGTGACGGCGTCGAATGGCATCCCATAACTGGCGAGCGCCTTGCCCCTTCGCAAACGCTGTGGGTTTCGGGCTATCAGGCTCTGGAACCATTCCTTGGTGTGTGGTTGCCACTGCCCTACCTGCGCTTTTCAGGCCGCGATGCAGATGGCGAGTTGCGCTTTGATGACGGACCAATGAATTGGGTCCGCATATACATCGAGCAGCCCGCAGAAGGTTTGCGCGACGCTGAATCGTTGAAGGCCGTCCTGGCAATCGACACGACGCTTGAAAAAAATGGTCGTATCGGCCAGGACGACTATCTTGCACCAAACACCGACGACGTGGTTTTCGCGCCGGTGTTCAAATTGGCCAGCGACCCCATTCATATTGCAGAATTCACTGCTGCAAGTTGGTTCGACGAGGGGCTGGCCCGCTCCTATGCCAGTTTCGAAAAAACACAGGCTGCGGCGGTGCGGCCATCGTCTTCCGCCGCCGTGGGCGGCGCAACGCAGCGCGCTTCGTCCTCCGCTTGCAAGCCCCCTCCAGCGCCGAAATTCACCCATGAGCGCACAGCGCGCTACCTCGCGTTGTTAGCGGTCCTGCAAGCTGAATCCACCATGCCGCAGCTTCAATTTGTCGATCGGCGTACAACGCACTGGAAAGCGCGCAATACGCCCGTCGAACTGATGCTGGACATCGATTCAGCTTTCACATCCGCAGCTTTGTTGCTGTCCAAGGACGCGCCAGCAGCATCAAAAACAATTTGTGAGCCGCTCCGATTGCGTGACTTGTCTCGCCCAACGGTAACGCACAACGCACCAATTCGAACAATCGCGGAGTTTTCACAACCCAACTTTGGCGACGAACGCGCTTCCCTGCTCAGCGGCCGCACGGACGCATTCAACTGGCCAAGCCTTGTTCGCGTTGGTGATGAAGCGCTAAGAATCTCGCAGGCAGCCGGAGCTGCACCCGGCCAAACCGGACTGCACGCTGTAATGCGCGGGTTGCGACAGACCACACCCAACACCGAGGTTTGGCGCTTTGCCCGTGCCGATGGTGCCAAACCCACGCATATGGGTGCCATGGTATCAGGCCGCGTGATGTCTCACCTCGCGGAAGACGGTAGCGTGATAAAGCCGGGCGATGTTGATGCCGCGCCCGCCCTGCGGCCACACTTTTCGCCCTCGGCATTACTTTCGATGTTTATTGCAGAATGTCTGCTCCATGCAATTTCGAGTGCAAACGCGCCCGCTGCGATCCATGAAAGCAACCATATACGGACCTTGAAACGGGTCGTCCTCACATGCCCGATCGCAGCAACGGTTGACGAACGCGCAATGCTACTGAAACGCGCGCAGGACGCGCGCGACCTGATATGGAGTGCCAACGGCTGGGACAGCGCGAACGAACTGACACCCGAACCTCCCGAAATTGTACTCACCTTCGATGTCAGCGTGGCGTCTCAGATTGCCTTTCTGGATGATGAAATCACGCACCGTTTCTCTGGCGACTCTCGCCGCTTCCTGGAACTGGTAGGGCGCGCAGATTTTGGCCAGGATGATTCAGCAGCGGCCGCGAGTATGGTCGATGCAATGCGCATCGCCACACTTGACCTGTCCGGTCAGGCAACGACGCTTACGGTCGTCAACTACTCATTTTCTGCTGAGGGCGGTATCGCGCCAATGATCGAATGCGCCGAGCGATCATCCGTAGCCGGCGACACTCTTACCGAAGCCGTTATGAAATCACACATCCTTCCGGCAATCGCTGATGGGTTGGATGAAGCGGGCCATCCCGACGGTGCGGCTTTGCTTATGCGGGCAGGCAACCTGATAGGCTCAAACGCGGAATTTCTCGGCCGCCACTTTTCGGCTTGTTTTCTACGCAAAGTACTTTTGCCCGCGACGACCGCGCTGATTGATCTGCATCAGGCCGTTGCTGACGGCACGTCAGGTAACATGATGCGCCGGTTCACCATTGGCCATCTCGTACGTCTGGGGGACGGACGCATGGGCCCGTTAGATGAGAAACTCGAAGCTCTTGCGGCCCGAGAGGGCGCGCGGAGTTTCCGGTTGGACAAGGTCGAGGTGACGCTGGACCCGCACGCGGTCTCAGCGACCATTGCGTCTCACCTTTCCCCCATGCTCGATCAGGTTGTTCAAGTCGTCTCCAACGCCAACGTCGATCTGTTTGTTTTGAGCGGTCAGTTTGCCGATCTGCCGGATGTGACGCGCTCTCTGGAGGCAAAGTGTCCGCTTGCACCGCATCGAATTGTGAACCTGAACCGCCGTTACGAAGAGGCCTCGGTTGAACCACAGGCTTCAGACATCGAGGCGCCTGATCCACGTTTGATTACACTGGCGCGTGCAACGTTGAGTGGCGGCAATGACGCGGGAAAATTCAACGCCATAGGCGCATTGGCAGACGAACTTCGGCTTGCCGCCCCCAAACGAACCGGGTTGGGGCTGCTTGAGCCGGACAGCGAAGTTGCGTCAAGGCGTTACATCCCTTGGAGTGCGCAGGAAAAGGCGCAAGTCCTTCCAGGCACGCCGCACAAGCCGCATCCGGGCAGTGCCGCCCGCCCAACGCCATCTGCAAACCAGAGTGGCCCCGGCCATGAAGGTGCAACGTTCTCGACCTCTGCGCCCCGGGGCGAGGCGCACGAGAGCCCCCCTGCACGCGGCGATGTTACGAAGCTGTCGAAACGTCGCGAGGCACAGGCGCATGTCTTGCCCAATAGAGCAAATGCAATTTCCGACGCTGGATCGGCCGTTGCGATGCCGATGACCAAAGGGGACCAGGCATGACGCCATCCCAAGAGGCAAGGCTGGCCACCGACCAGTCAATTGAACGGATTGAAAAGCTATCGCAATGGCTGGCGCGAAGCCGTTCGATTGTGGGCGAGTGTGGGCCTGGCCTGAAGAAAACACTCGCGATATCGCGCGTGCGCTATCAGGCGTTGAAGAACTCTGTTGAGGATCCCCCGACCGTTGCTCTGGTAGGTACGAGCCCGGCATTGCGGGCGCAAATGGTCGGCGCATTGACAAGCCCACAGGATGCTGACGACAGCACCGGCCAGAAAGATGACCCCAACGAAATCCTGCGGCGGCTGCTCGTTCGTGATGGCAAACAGCATACGGTGACCGCCGTGCGCTTTGCCGCTGCCGAAACACAGTCTCCGCTCCGCGAATATCCGTTTCGCGTAGGGTTGCTGGGTATCGCAGATCTGGCTGCAATCATGGTTCATGTCCACCAGGCGTGCTTTCCAGGTGGCATTCCGCCCAAAGCCATGTTGAACCGCATGCGTGAGCTGCAAAAGGATGTCGCAACAAAGGTCCAGCCGGCAACTCAGGCAGGTCTTGATGGTGCGCACGTTATCGCTTTGGCGGCCAAGCTGAATCGCTTGTATCCCAATGCGAGCGGGCTTCGCCTCCTGGCAGCATCCAACTACTGGAACGATCTGGCCGAGGTGGCCGCACACATATCGGACGCCGAGCGCGTAGAAGCTCTGGCGTTGTTGTGGGGTGGCGAACCCGAACTGACATTGCTGTTTAGACTTATGGTGGCAACGCTAGCCAATTTTCATCACGCGCGAGAAATTTTCGTACCTCGCGATGCAATGTTCGAACTCGATCAGAAGTCGGGATGGTTTACCCTCCACCAGCGCAGCATCATAGCGGCCACGACATTGCAGGAAGCGGCGGATGAAAGCAGTGCTGAGGTGGAAACGATTAAGGTCGTTGGCCGCTATGGCCATACCGCAGCTCCAACAAGGTCCATGTTGGCCGCGATAGCCGCGGAGGTTGCGCTGAACGCACCGCAGGGCGCTAGCACGGCCACGGCCGGCGCAGATCTACTGGATCTGCCCGCAGCGCCGATGCCATGCGATCTTAATATCGTGTTTGCCCGCACCACTGGCCGTAAACGCCGCGGTATCCGCCCGGACTTGAAGCAACTGCTTTCGGTTTTCGCGCACATGAAGGCGTCCTATCTCGTGGATCGCTCTATTCATGAGCACTGCGTGACCGCGCTCGTTCCGTGCATCGCCAAAGATCAGCCGGCGCTTGAAGCTCTTCCCGCTGCCATCAATGACTGGGTTGAACTTTCCCAGGGCCGCGAACCACATCAGCGTGAACGTCAGCCCGCGAGACTTTTCCTGATTGCAGAAGAAGCTGATGAGGCGCCAGCAGGCGGCAATAATAGCAATTCGATTGGGTCAAGGCCTTCGGTGGCCTCGTTCGATGATCTGTCGCGCGCGCACAATGCTGGTGATCTTTTAAAATCCCACGCTTGGCTTCACGAGTGGAGCCCCGGTCAGCCCTTTGCGAACACATTCACATTGCGCGTCGACCGCGGGGCCGAGGCAACGAAGAAACACCCGGCAAAAGGCGCCGAATTGGCCACGCTCATTGATGCAGGCAGCGCGATAGATCCTGCTGACCGGCCTCAGGCCCCCGAGACCTCCTATTCCACAACACTGCCCGCCGCGGCGACAACGGCATCTGGCTCGACCGGGGGAAGGGACTCAACAGGTCCAAAGATGGTCCTTCCGCGCACCCAGATCAACTCACAGAAGAATGCACAAAGGCTACTCGATGAGGTCGCGAGCGCTGGTCATCCCTCATCCAAGGCGCGCGAACTTCGATACCGTCTATCGGGCCTGCATCGCCACCTGCAAAACCGTTTCCATCGATACCTTGCAGCAGGCGCGAATACCGCATTGAACGATTGGCGTCACGACACTGCATCCGTACTCACATATCGTATTGGACGCTTGGCGCAGCGACAGCAGCTTGCGCCGCTACTTGTCGGTTTGCGGCTGGATGAGGCCGAACTGATAGCGATCTACCGTCGTTCTGAACTGGCAGCGTTGGATGGGCGGCTGCCCATTCCAGCGCGTGCCCCGGTACGTCCGCAACAAGCGCTTGACGGAGAAGAATCTGCTTCGCGTCCGGACATTGCGGCACCTCCACAGCCAACCGTGCCACGTGCCATGTCAGTCGCGCTTGCCGAAGATGTCCTAGGTTATTGGCTTTCCGCCATGCGTAGTTTGGCATCTTCAGACCGTTTTTGCCGGCAGATCGATATGCCCGACTGGGTATTGGAGCATCTCGTTGATGAACTCGGTGCCGGTGCAGTCCGCCTTGGGCTGGTCCGCAGATTGGCCGAAGCGATCGAATCCATGGTGGCACAAACGCGCGCCGGTGAGGCGGGTTTTGCCAGCGTTGCAGGAGCGGTTATCAATCGTTTTCTCGAACGGCTGGACCTGCCACCCAATTCCTCCAGGAGTTCAAAACGTGCACTTGCCGCGTCGGTTTCAGTCAGCGGCACGATTGCATCGTCTGAACCGGCAACGCATGAAGAGACATCAGGTAGAATGCAGGAATCTTACGCCGACGTTTGGCCTGCCCGTTTTACCCGATTGATAGAAGAAAATATGGTGGCAGCTCGCAAAGGAGCAACCGGCGATGCCGGTGCCGACCTTGCCAGCCTCCTGTCTGAATTTCCCGAAAACCGTTTTGAGGTCGAGTCGTGAAGGGCGAAAAAATAGAAATTTTGAGAGATACGTCGGGCGCCAATGAAGGAGACGTAATAATTCGTCTCGTTGGCTTGTTTGAGTTGCCCGGCAGTCCTGTATTCAGGATCGAGCCTTTGGACGAAGATGCAAGCGAAGGTGGAACACCAGACTGGCCCCAGGGAGAGCTCACGGCTCGCCACATGCGTGTCGGCGACACCGGGGTCGAACTGATTGTCGGTGCAGATGTGGTGGATGCGCCTGCGTTGCTTCCCGGTACACCCGTAGCCATTTCGGTTCCCTCCGCATCACTTCGCCAAGAGCTGAGGTGGCCGACATTGATACCTGTAAAGAGTTCAAAGCGGAGTGTCGTCGTGGTCAGTGCTGAAAAACGTCGTGCCGAAATTGCCGCTCGTGCGAAGGCACGGCGTGCGGAACTTGAAAACATGGCCGCGGTGCGGTTGGCGGCCGAAGCGGCAGCCAGTGCTGCGCGTGGGAAGAGCCAGACAGAGCCAACAGCCACCCCTGTTGCCGCCGAGGAAAGTCTTTCCCGCCTCGATTCCAAGCGCAAGGGCGCAGTGAAATTGGTATCCTCGCGCGACACCAACGAAGCCCGCGCCAGTTTAAGAATGCCCAGCCCGTCTGCAGGCGTAGAGCCCGTGGTCTCATCCGCCGCCGCGCCTATCCTTCCGCCTTTGCCAAAAACCGCTTCTACCATCCCAATGGCGCGGGCGGCTGCGCAAGCATTGCCAGACAGGATGAACGCATCTTCACCGTTGTCGGCGCCAAGGCGGGAAATGGCAGGACCAATTCCCGCGCCGGGCACACCAGCAGAGTTTTCATTGCCGGGCTTCCCACCTGATCCAACAGACATGGCGGCTGCCAAACCTTTGAATGCGCTAGAACCGAAACGCGCTCCCCCGCCTAAGCCGCCTCAAATCGACCCGCCTCCGGTTCCCGCGCGGCAGGCACCATCGGCATCACATCTTGCCGTACATGCAAATAACAGTGGTCCACCCATGCCGCCGGATACGCCGCGCTTCTTGACGCGCCCCGGCAATGACAGCGCCAATCCGCCGAACTTCATGCGTGCGTTCACTCTGGGGTTTCTCGTCGCTGGGGTGCTGGCACTTGTTTCAACGTTCGCCATGAAAAGTGACATGTTGCATGGCGACGCTGGAAGTGCAGCCCTCACCAGCCAGGTCGTGGCGCAAAAACCAGAAGACACCTTGAAGACTCTGAGTGCGGTTTTGGCTGTTCCCGATGTTTCCAATAACGGTGCGGATGCATCGAATGTTGATTTGGCAGGAGCGCTCAATCGCGCTGACGAACTGCTGTCAGCGGGCCCCGATGCCGACAAGGAAGAGGCCAAGTATTGGTTGCGGCGAGCCTTGGCCCAAGGTTTGAGCGAAAAGCGGATGGTGTGGGCCTTGACGCAGTTGGGCACGCTGTACGCTGCGCCTGCATCCGGCGCGCCCGACTATGCTGCCGCTCGCACGGTGTGGGAGCTGGCAGCCGCGCAGGGCGACCCCGTTGCCCTTTGCTTCCTTGCAGCAATACACGAGCACGGCCTGGGTGTGCCCGCTGATGAGGTGCACGCATTGGTGCTCTACCGAAATGCCAAAGCCGAAGGCGGTTGCAAAGACGTCGATTCGTCCATCAAGCGCTTGTCGAAGGGAACACCATGACCGCAAGAGTTCGCGGGGTAGCTGCGGCATGGGCAATATTGTCCCTGCCGTTATCGTTCACGTTGCTGGCATGCAGCACTCCTGCATACGCACAAGGTAATCTTCCCTCGTTCGTTGACGAGCGGCGTCTGCCACAAAACAACGAATCCCCACAAAAGGAATCTCCAGACAAGCTGCAACGCCTTCAGCAGGAACAGGAACGGCTGAAGGCTGAAACCGAAGCGCGTCGCAAAGCAGAAGAAGAAGCTGAGCGTCAGCGCGCGTCGCAGGAGGAAAAGGCCAATCAGGCAGCGGCTGAGCAACAGCGAAAAGCGGACGAAGAGGCCACTCGTCAGCGCGCCGCCGAGGAAGAAGAGCGCGCCAGGCAGGCCGCGGAAGCCGAACGTCAGCGCCAGGCTGAGGAAGAGGCCACCCGTCAGCGCGCCGCCGAGGAAGAAGCGCGCGCCAGGCAGGCTGCGGAAGCCGAACGTCAACGCCAGGCTGAGGAAGAGGCCGCTCGTCAACGTGCTGCCGAGGAAGAAGAACGCGCCAGGCAGGCTGCGGAAGCCGAACGTCAACGCCAGGCTGAGGAAGAGGCCGCTCGTCAACGTGCTGCCGAGGAAGAAGAACGCGCCAGGCAGGCTGCGGAAGCCGAACGTCAGCGTCAGGCTGAGGAAGAGGCAGCTCGCCAACGCGCTGCCGCGCAACAGCGTGAAGCTGGAAACGCTGCCGCTGGCCAGCTCGCTGGGCGCATGGCCGGTGGCACAGCGTGCCGCGACGTTGAACTCAAAGGCACACCCCAGCCGGCAGCACGCATCGAAATCAAGGTCGTCTCCAAGTGCCTGGCGGGCCGGTCCGTAATCATCGCCTATGGCAACTATGAATTCGTTCGCAAGGTCGGCGCGGATGGAACGATGACAATGCTGTTGGATATGTTCGAGGCCAACGCGCCGCTCGCGTTGAAACTTGATGACGGCACGACGATGAACATCGATACGACCGGTGTCGACTATTCCGGCATTTCAAAGGTTGCCGTGCTATGGACCGCTCCCGTCAATCTCGATCTGCACGCACATGAGTATTTGGCACCACGAGGCACACCGGGTCACGTTTGGTCCAAGGCTCCTGGCAGTTTGGAGAACGCACTCCAGGCAGCCGGTAGCGGAAAGCGGGCCCGCGGCTTCATCAGCATGGATGACAACGGCAAGGGGCCGGGCCTGCATGCTGAGGTGTATACGTTCTTGCACAATCCGGCCCAGAGGAACGGGGCCATAACGCTGTTAATCGATTATGAAACGCGTGGTGATGTGCCCGAGCCTCCCTATTGCGGAGACGGTGAATTGGCTCAGATCGAAGCTCATGTAATGCGCCTCCGGCCCGGCGGTGGTTTAGAAAAGGAAACTGTGCGGCTTGGGCCTGCGCCATGCGGTCAGAAAATTCCAGAGGCGCAACGATTCAACAGCGATACCTTGAGCGATCTTGTGGCAAAAGGTTGATTAATGAAGATTGGCGCCGGACGCTTGGTTCGGGCCGCGTTTTTTTAAGGAGAGTATCAATGTGGAGTTCGGGGCGTCGCCGTTTTTTCTCGCTGCTGGCGGCGATGGTTTTGGGTGGGTTGGCAAGTGGTAACGCTGCAGCCGAAGACGCGACGCTTCGCTTCAAGGGAGGCGGATTCGAGGTCACTGGCAATGTCTTGTCCTACGACGGCCGCCAATACGAGATAAAATCGGACGTTCTGGGTCTGATGACATTGGACGCAGATAGGTTTGACTGCGTGTCTGGTGGTTGTCCAAGTGCGCCGATGCGCGCAGCCCCTTCAGCAGCGGTGGCTCCGGCTGGCAACCTGGGAACCACCAATTGGGAAGGCGGAAGTGGCATCGGCACCGATTACATGCCGCAGCTTCTAAAGGCCTACGCCGACAGTCGGGGCCTGACCGTGGAACGCACGATCGGCGCTGACAAACGCGACATCGAGCTTAAATTGAAATCAACTGACGGCAAAACAGTCGGGGAATTCAATGTCCGGCGTCGTGGCGTTTCGACTGGCTACAAGGACCTGGCAAACGGTTCTGTTGATCTTGTCTGGACAAGTGCGCGAATGACGGATGCGCAGGCGCAGGGCCTGGTCGCCTTGGGCGTGCCGGACTTGCGCGTTCCAGGCAATGAACATGTGTTCGCTCTGGATTCGATGGTCGTCCTCGTCGCAAATGACAACCCGGCGGTGTCTATTTCGGAAGAAAACCTCGCCAAGATCTATTCAGGCCAGATTACCGACTGGTCCGAACTGGGTTTGCCCGCCGGTAAGATCAACGTCTATGCACCGGTTGATGGCATGGGGCTCTTGATGCACTTCAAGAACACCGTCCTGACACCGCGCAACATGAATATTCGCGATGATGCTACCCGCCTTGGAACAGTTGTAGAGTGGTCGGACAAGGTTGCCACTGACCCCTTGGGAATATCATTCAACTTCATTGGCTACATTCGTAATGCGCGCGCCCTCAACATCGAGTCGCCGTGTGGCCTCGTCTCCGTCCCGACCACGTTCTCAACCAAGACGGAAGAATTCCCGATGGCGCGCCGGCTTTATTTCTACACCCGCGGCCGGCCGCAGAACCGCCTCGCTCAGGAACTGTTGGACTTTGCATTGTCCGCCGAGGGCCAGGGCGTTTTGAAGTCGGCCAACTTTGTCGATCAATCACCAGAGCTTCTGGGCTTTCGCGAACAAGGCACGCGCATCGCATACGCACTCAATGTTCCCGCGGAAGATTTCGATTTCGCGATGATGCGGCAGCTCATCACCGACATTACCGATGCGCGCCGTTTGACGACGACATTCCGTTTCGAGTCGGCCTCCGCTCGTCTCGATACGAAGGCAGTGCAGGACGTTGGGCGCCTGGCGTCGTTTCTGGCACAGGATGCCTACCGCGATAAACGCATAGCTTTGTTGGGGTTTGCCGATTCACGCGGTCCTTTCCCCAAGAATACCGAGCTCTCACTTGCGCGCGCCACCACGGTACGGCAGGCCCTCGTCGCAACCGCCGCAGGAAAGCAACTCGCCAACCGCGTGGTCGCCAAGGGCTATAGCGAACTTGCACCGGTTGCCTGCAATGACAGCGACGTAGGCCGTGAATTCAACCGTCGCGTTGAGGTTTGGCTTTATTGAATCTGGAACAACTCCCGTGAGTGGTTTGGGCACTTGGGATGCGGGAAGGAGTGTCCAAGCCAATGCGGGTAAAGTTCCAGGCAGGATGTTGTGCGGGAAGCTAAGAGCAGCTGTTAAGGACGAGGCGCCAGCTAAAGTAGGGCAGACTGGCGCAACCCGAGGAAGAGAACATGAATTCTACAGCCTTCGTGCGCCATGCCGCGATCGCCTGCATCGCCGCTGCGGCAGTGTTGCATTGCACGCCAGGCATTGCGCAGCAACAACCCAAGACAACACCCAGTGCTTCGGCGGCCTGGGTGCCGACCAAGCCGATCGAATTTGTCGTCATGGCGGGCAAGGGTGGAGGCGCGGACAAAGCCGTGCACTTCATAGCCGAGGCAATGGCCAAGGAGAAGTTGGTTCCTGTGACGTTTGACATCGTCAACAAGCCAGGCAAGTCGGGCGGAGAGGCGATGGCCTACTTGAATTCGAAAAAGGGCGACAACCACACGATAATGTTCACACTGAACAGCTTCTACACCACGCCATTGCGCCAACCCGAACTTGGTGTCGACATATCCGATTTTACGCCAATTGGCAGACTCGCCGAGGACGTGTTTCTCCTGTGGGTGAACTCCGACAGGAAAGACATCAACACAATTGATGATTTCGTAAAGGCGGCGCAGTCCAAAGGCTCCCAATGGGTTATGAGCGGCACCGGCCAGGGCGCAGAGGATTCCATGCTGACTGATTTCCTCAATGCAACCTACGATCTGAAAATGACCTATAGAGCGTTGAAGGGCGGTGGTGCGGTCGCTAAAGAGCTAGTCGAGAAAAAAGCCGACTCAACAGTGAACAATCCCTCTGAACAAGCCAAGTACTACGCGGAAGGCCTCACCAAACCAATCGTGGTGTTCACCAGCAAGCGGTTGCCCGCTTACCAGAAGATACCGGCTCTTCGCGAAACCGGCATGGACTTCCAATACTTCATGCAACGCTCCGTTGTGGGTGCGCCGGGCATGTCCAAGGCGGCTCAAGCCTACTATCAGCAACTGTTCAAGAAATTTTTCGCAAGTGCCGCGTGGCAGGGGTACCGCGAGAAGAACAGCCTCGGCGGAGATTTTCTAACCGGCGACGCGCTGCGTAATTATTGGATGAAAGAGCGTGAGAAACATGCGCGCTGGAAAATGGCGCTCGAAATCATGCTCTTGAAAGGTGCAGCAGGTGGCAAACGCTGATCTTGTGAAGTCACTGTTGCTACATGAGGTGCGTCGATGCGAACGCCATAAGCTCTGCAAATCGTGACAACAGCAAGCATCAACCGCTATCGCGGCGCCCAATGCATCACAATCTTGCGGATCAGGAATTCGCGCCAATGAAAGTCGGAGCCGCGCTCCTGGTTGCAGGCATGACACGCTGCAACCGTGAACGTCTTGGTGTGCCGTGCGTCCTTTGTTGGGAACAAATGCTCTATCGTGACCCGCCGCGCCGGCAAGGGGCACGTGATGTTGCTGTCATTTGGAAGTTCCATAAGCTGGCCGCAATAAAAGCACATCCCTTCTTGTTCCAGATACAGTCGCATATATCGTTGCGGGCGCGGACGCGGCGCGTTTTGCGGTTGCGGCCTGCTACGCTTCCTTAACAGCTTGTTTTTGTGCGGCAAACCGGCCCTGGGTGGATAGCGGGTGTTGGTCAAATCGCCCTCTCATGAAATCGTAGTGCTTCAGACCAAAGTTTTGGTTCCGAATGCCGCGTGGTTTGCTCACGTTGTCGCAAGTTGATTTTGCATGTTGAGGGATTTTTGCACATTGTCGGCCGCGCCGTGCGCGGGCAATCGTGTTGCGGTTGAACTTCTGGGATGTCGTGACTATTTGGCCGCAAAGACAATCAGATGACATGAGGCTGTGATGGCGAGTACACAAACAGCGATTGAGCATGAGATCTCGGCAAAAGGCGAGGCAAAGGTTGTTGCGTGGGATCTGCCGATCCGGTTGTTTCACTGGACGCTTGTCGCCCTTTTGATTTTTGCGTGGGTCAGCTACCGATACGCGGAAGACATGGGCGACTATCTTTTGAAAATGCATCGCTGGAATGGGCTCGCCATCCTGACGCTGCTTTTCTGGCGCGTGATGTGGGGCTTCGCCGGATCTTCCACTGCGCGTTTTGCAAATTTCGTAAAGGGTCCAATCACTGCGATTGGTTATGGGCGGGATCTTGTGACAGGCGGCACGCGCCGGTTCCTTGGGCATAATCCGCTTGGCGCAGCCATGGTGATGGTCATGCTCGCGGTGGTTCTGGCGCAGGCGATGCTTGGGCTTTTCACCGTCGAACACAACGGTCTGACGGCCGGTCCGCTTTACCGCCTCGTCGAAGAATCGACCAGGAAGTGGGCCTCGCACTTGCACAGTTTGAATTTCTGGAACGTGATGTTGCCTTTGATTGGTCTGCACATCGCGGCAAACATTTTTTATGCGCTCGTCAAACGCGAACCTTTAATTCCCGCCATGTTCTCCGGCCGCAAACCAAAGGAGGCATATGCGGATGCGCCCCGTGCCGAAATACCAGCTCGACCGATGTTGCGCGCGGCAGTGTTGCTGGCCCTGGCCGCGTTGATCGTACTTGGCACCATCCGTCTTCTGGCTGGCCGGTTGATATAGGCCAGAGCATTTTCCGACGAAGTGGATACCGGTTCGTCGTAGAAAATGCGACGAAACAAGAAGCCAGAGCATTTTCCGACGAAGTGGATACCGGTTCGTCGTAGAAAATGCGACGAAACAAGAAGCCAGAGCATTTTCCGACGAAGTGGACGCCGGTTCGTCGTAGAAAATGCGACAAACCAAAAAGTTGGCGCGCTGATCTGATTCGATCAGATCGAAACGCGCTCTATCCTTGAGGGATCTTGCAGCCCTGTCCCCGCCGGAACAGCGCACCCGCCGTTGCAGGACTACTGTTCAAGCATCAACCTTGAACTGGAGCTTGTGGCCATGACCACCGCAAAAGATACCACCTATCGCATTAAAGGCGGCCCTGTCGGCGTTCTTTTGATTCACGGTCTGGCCGGAACACCGGTTGAAATGCGCTACGTCGCGCATGGTTTGGCTCGTGCAGGCTACACCGTGCATTGTCCCCTGATCGCGGGCCACGGCGGCTCGCAAGCCGACATCAAGGCAGCCACCTGGCAAGACTGGCTTCAAAGCGCCGAACTCGCACTCGATGAGCTGCGCAAGGAATGCGACGTCGTGATTTGTTCGGGCCTTTCCACCGGCGCATTGCTCAGCCTGATGCTGGCGGCCAAGCACCCTGGCAAAGTTCAAGGCACCGCCCTGCTGGCCCCTACATTATGGCTCAACGGCTGGATGATTCCGTGGTACGCGCAGCTTTTCCGCCTGGTGCGCCATAGCTGGGTCGCTAATTTGTTTACGTTCCCCGATATCGAACCGCACGGGATCAAGGATGACCGTATCCGCGACTTCATCCGCAAGGCGCTCAGCAGTGACGACACCTCGGTAGGCGGACTCCCCGAAACGCCCGGCGTCGCCGTCCTTGAGCACCATCGTCTCGTCAACAACCTGTTGCCCCAGCTCGACCAGGTTGAGCAGCCCGCATTGATCGTGCACCCTCGCGACGACGACTACGCCGACCTCAACAACTCTTGGCATTTGCAAAAGAAACTCAAGGGCATGGTCGACATGGTGGTGCTCAATGATAGCTACCACATCGTCACCGTCGACCGTCAGCGCCACGTTGTCGTTGAGCGTATGGTAGGCTTTGTCGACCGGCTTGCCGGCCAACTTGCCGGACGTGCAAAGACGGCAGTGACCGCAACCATCACCTCCTCCGCAGCTTGACACCCAACCCATGGGAACTGCAAAGGCCGGACCCGCGCCCCGCGAGTCCGGCCTCATTGTGCGCAAGAAAAATAGATCAATAAAAACAGTGTGTTGAATATTTTTCGTCCGGCTGTTCCGGCTGGAACAGCCGGGCTTTGTTGGAACGGGCATCCTCTCATCAAGTCAAGAGCGAGACGTTCTCGCCAACCGCACAACCTACGAAGCGCCACAGCGTTTCAGCGCCACATCAAGGAGCCCGCCATGAACAAGATCTTCACCGTTGCAGCCGCCGCCGCAACGCTTGCAATTGCCAACACATCTCTGGCTCCGGTCGCTGAGGCAGGTGGTGGCGTCCGCCTCCAGTTTGGTTATCCGCTGGGTTCGTTCGTCGCCCGCCCGTGCGGAAGTTGCGGTGGCTCCTACAGCCACCGTTCGCATCACAACAGCTACGCCGCCAGGCGCCGTGCTGCGATCATCGCCAAGAAGCGCGCCGCGGCAAAAGCGGCTCACCGCGCTGCAATAGCTGAAGCACGTCAAGAGAAAATCGCTGAAATTCGCCGTGCCAAGCTTGCGTCGGCTCGTGCCAAGGCTCGTCGTGAGCGTCTATCCGAGGCACGCCGTCAGGCCCGTTTGAGCAAAGAGCACCACGAGGAGCAGGAGATCGCAAAGACCGAAAACGAGCCTGCCACGCCCGAAACCGCACCACTGCCAGTACGCCCTCAAATCGAAACCGCTGACATTGCCATCGGCGAGCCAAAGGTAATTCTTGCCGAACCCAAAAAGGTAGCTGCCGCGCCGCCGGTCCCCTCAAAGCCGCTTGATTGCAAGAAGTACTTGCCGAGCGCCGGCCTCACCATCACGGTGCCCTGCCAATAACCAAGCAAATTATCCAGCCGGTCGCTTTAGAGAGCACCGGCTGGGAATTTCCAAGGTCGAACACCGTTCGCTTGGACCATCTTGGGCTGTCATTGATTGATCCAGAGCATTTTCCGACGAAGTGGACGCCGGTTCGTCGAAGAAAATGCGACCAAGCAAGAAGCCAGAGCATTTTCCGACGAAGTGGACGCCGGTTCGTCGAAGAAAATGCGCTCTAGCCCTCGTGAAACAACAATGCTGAATGCCCGCGTCGGGCAAGTCGGAGTGAGAACATGACCAATCAAACAAACAATAACGAAAGCACCCAACGCACCGCTGATGAAGTGTTGATGGCTGATCTTGCTGCCGCTGCAGGAACGAGCGGAGATTTCAAGCGTGCTGTCCGGATGGCACCCAAGCTCGCATACCGCAATCTGTTTCATGATCGCCTGAGCCTGATTGTAACCCTGACCGGTATCGTCTTCTCAGTCGTGCTTGTTGCCGTCCAGTGTGGCCTTTATCTCGGTTCGGAGCGCACCATCGCTCGCGTCATCGACCAGACCGATGGCCAGATCTGGATCGTCCCGCTTGGCACCAAGAGCTTCGATGATCCATCAATCATGGCCGGTCAGGAGAAATACGCAGCACTTTCCGTGCCGGGAGTGGAAGGCGTTGAAAACCTGCTCGTCGGCTTTTCGAAATGGCGTAAACCGGCAGGAGGCACCACGACGGTACTGCTTGTCGGCTCCGACTGGACCGACGGCGGTCTCGCACCTTGGAACATTATTGATGGCTCGTTGAACGAGCTGACGGCACCGTTCACTGTTTCCGTCGACAAGAGCTATTTCAAGGACCTCGGTATCGAAAAACGTGACGACGTTGCCGAGATCAACGGAACGAAAGTTCGCGTCGCTGCCGTCAACAAGCGCATCCGTTCTTTCACAACATTGCCCTATGTCTTTACCAAACGCGAAACCGCGCTGACCCTGTTGGGAGCTTCCGCCCGCGCGGCGTCCTACACCTTGGTACGTGTTGCTCCAGGGGCAGACGTGGAGCGGGTTCGCCAGGAGCTTGCAGAGCGTTTGCCGGATGCCGAAGTGCTGCTGCGCGGTGAGTTCCGCAAGCGCTCGCTCAACTATTGGCTGTTCCAGACCGGCGCGGGTGCAGCCCTCATCGCCGGGGCACTGCTCGGCCTGATCGTTGGCGTGGTGATTGTCGCCCAGACGCTTTATTCATCCACCAAGGATCATCTTAACGAGTTCGCGACATTGCGTGCGCTTGGTGCATCGGGTGGCTACATCCACCAGGTAATCCTGTTGCAGGCGATGATTAGCGGCCTGATCGGTTACACCATTGGCATGATCTTGTCGCTGCTGGTGATCTGGTCTGCTCAAGACACCACGCTCAACATCGTCATGACGCCAGGTCTGGGCGGGGCCTTATTCGCCGTCACCCTTGGCATGTGCGCCATCGCCGCCGTATCCGCCATCCTCAAGGTGACAAGAATAGACCCAGCCGGCGTGTTTAGCAGGTAGGGGGTGCGCTAAAAAGTAGGCGTTAATTGCGGCCGGTCCTGTTGGGGCTGGTCGCGATTGCTGCAAAGCAGTGCAGGAAGTTTAGTCGACACGGGCCAGAATAAAGTTGAGTGACGTTTGCTTGACAAGCGAATAGCCACGCGCCTCGCACATTACCGCGATGTTGGAGGGACCCTTCTGGTTGTCGCGCTCGGCAATAATGACTTGCGGATAAAGAGACACTGCTGCTACGTCAAAAAACGACTTCAAAACATCAAAATCAAGTCCCTCGACGTCAATTTTCAAAGCGTCGATTCGCGTTATGCCATGCTCGGCACAGATGTCTTGCAACGGTTTAATCTCGATCGAACCGATGGCCTCACCATTGGTGGTCACGATGCGATGCTCACCGCGGTTGTCGGGATGCACCGTGATGGAACCTCTTCCACGGATTGGTCCAACACCGCAGTTTTCGATTGTAAAAAGTTCACTCGCACCAGAAAATGCCACGTTGTTGATGAGGCGTGCACGTGTCGTATCGTCAGGCTCGATGCAGATAACTCTGGCCTCACGGCCATACCTGCGTGCGCTAGAGACGACAGAAAGCCCATAAAGTCCCACATTGGCGCCAACATCCAAAAACACTAAGGGATCTGATGTCGAAATGCGGATGACCTCATCGAGATAGTTCCGCTCTTGAGCGTCGAAATATCTCGTATTCATGAATACGCGTTTCTCACAAACGTTAGTCGCCGGATAGAGCCTAGCATTGATCGTCGGAAACACTTCAACGTCGAATATACCCGGTTGACGCCACGTAAGAAGCCGGCGAATGAGAGAAGCACAGGTGCGCCCAAATCGGCCTGCGGGCAGCCCTGTCATGCGTTCGCGCAACCAGCCGCGAGCAGGAGTGAGCGCAAAAGTTCCAAACGGAAGATCGCCGCTCAAGTCTTCCATTCTATTCTCCATGACGAGGTTGGTGCCAACCTGCCTTCGTATTGCAAACGGCAAAAACCTTTAGGCAACGTCACATTGCGTGACGAGGAACGAGGATTTACAACTGAGTTTATCTAGTGCGCCAACACCGATGCCAATTACCATTCGTCTGTTGCAATGGAACGCAGCTCTTAAAATATCAGACGACTGTAAAAACACTAATCATGTTGGATGGGCACTCTTTATGTTTACGTGAACATTACGCGTCAGTCAGTAAAATCTGGTGTTCTAATAAAAATACTCTGTCGATCCGTCGTGTTCGCTTCATTGCACAATCATTCAACCAGGATATTTGCGGCAAATCGTCCATAACTAGGTTGCCGTCGCCTCATAGACGACCAAAACTACCAAGCCCATTCGTCAATAATGCAATCTTCCGTCAACGTCCTGTAGGCCGCCGCCGTGATCTCTGCTTGGCCTTAAGCAATTGGTGATCGCTCGGCTAAAATATGGAATTTATGCCCATTTATCACCGACCCCATTTTTCACAGGCAAATGTATTCATCCCCATGTTTCCCTCGGAACAGCGCCATCACCCGCTGCAGGGCACACTCCAGGTCAAGACAACCAAGGACCATTGAGGAGCGTGAGATGTCCGACGCTACAAACATTCCCGTTGCTACAAAGCCCACAAATCAAACACAACCGGCCCGCCCCCAGCTTCCACCGATCCTGGAAGCTAAAGGCATCACCAAGGTGTTCGGCTCCGGCGACATGGAAATCAAGGTCTTGAAAGGCGTTGACATGCAACTCCGTCCCGGCGAGTTGACCCTGCTGATGGGGCCGTCCGGTTCCGGCAAGACAACCTTATTGTCAATCCTCGGCTGTATCCTTTCACCCAGCAATGGTGAACTGGTCATCAACGGCAAATCAACAAGGGGTCGTAACGCAGAAGGTCTGGCCAATCTCCGTCGCACCGAAGTTGGTTTCGTATTCCAGTCATACAATCTCTTCCCAACGTTGACTGCCCGCGAGAACGTGATGCTCGCACTCGACGTGCGCGGTAGCCGCGGCGATGCTGTCAAGCAGGCGGAGGGGGCACTACGCGCCGTCGGCCTCGGCCACCGCCTCGACGCCTACCCCAAGAAACTCTCAGGCGGTGAGAAGCAGCGTGTTGCGATTGCACGTGCCCTTGCAGGTTGCCCGGCCGTCATTCTGGCTGACGAACCAACCGCCGCACTCGATAGCGAGAACGGTGCGGCCGTGATGGCACTGCTCTCCGAAGTTGCCAAAGACCCGACCCGTGCAGTGCTTGCCGTAACCCATGATCACCGCACACTTAGCTACGCCGACCGGATCATCAGGATTGAAGATGGCCGGATCGTGGACCAACGCCGTACCCAGGACGGCGCAGTGGAGGAAAGGGATATCCATGTCGCAGCAGCAGCCTAAAGAGTCACACGCCGCGCCGCCGCAAGACAACGGCCCGAGCAGGATGACACTGGCCATTCTGGGCGGTGTCGCACTTACCCTAACGGCTTTGGGCGGTTACCTGGTGAGTGGATCAACGATCTTTCATAGCGCTGATTCCGCTTCCGAAATGATCGTCAAAACCGCAAGAGCCGCGGACAACACCAAGAGTACTTCAACGCGTTGGATTGCAGCGGCACCAGGCCGTGTCGAGCCCAAGGGTGGGCTGATCAACATTGGAGCGCCGCAGGTAGGTCGCATTTTCGAAGTCATGGTTGCTGTCAATGACAAGGTGGAGGACGGCGAACTGCTTATCCGTCTGGACGACGCCGAGTTCCGCGCCAAGCTGGCAGCGGCGGAGACTGAAACGGGTTCGCGCCTGCGCGAACGAGATAAAGCCAGCCTTGCCAGTTCGCGCTCGGATGTAAGAGACGCAGAGGATGCTGTCTACGACGCAGAACGCTCTTTGACCGGCGCTCGCATCGAGCTGGACACAATGCTGAAGGCTAAGCGCAAAGGCGAAGCGGGTGAGCAAGGTGTGGATGACGCGCGCCGTCGCCTGTCTGATGCCCAGGCGCGTTTGAAAAACGAAAAGACGAAGCTGGCCCGTGCCCAGACAAAAAGGAATGTCGATGAGCCAAGCAGGGCGGAATCGGCGTTGAGTTCGGCTCGCTCCGAAGTGGCCATGGCCGATGCAATACTCGACAAAACCCGCATTCGTGCGCCACGTGCCGGCACCATTCTGGAGGTCAATGCAAAGGACGGTGAGATCGTCGCACCTTCACCTGAAGCACCGGTGATTGTCATTGGCGATTTGTCCTCACTGCAGGTCAAGGCCGAGGTCAGCGAGGCAGATGTTTCCAAGATCAAGCTCGGGCAGAGTGTGTTCGTCAAGACGATTGCCTACCCAGGCCAGGAGTTCAAAGGCACTGTTTCAAAAATTGCTCCATCTTTGGCAGCGCCCAAACTCGGCGGGCGTGGCCCGCGCCGGCCAACCGACGTCGATGTACTGGAAGTCACGATCGACCTGGAAAACCAGACTGAGTTGAGAACGGGCATGCGGGTAGATGCCTTCTTCCTGAAGGACTGAGGGCGCGCACTTCCCCGCTTGCAAATCATCCATACCCATAAACGCGGAATGACCGGCCAACTGGGCCGGTCATTCCGCTTGAAAGGTCCTTGGGAGAAGACCAAAAGTTTTAAGTGTAAAAGCTGGAGCGCTGATCCGATTCCATCGGATCGAAAAGCGCTCTAGTGGCGTGTTGAAGCGTTGGGAGCGGCTCTCCCGTCACTTTGCGTGCCAGCAAGATGGGCATCTATCTCCTGGTCGGGCACACAAGATTCCACCGGCTGTAGCTTGGCGTCCTGGCCCTTGTTCCATAACTGCTCAAAGGCGGAGCCGACGAAACCGGCTGTGGTCTTGCACCCGCTCGCGTAGCATTCATACGCATCGCGCAAGGACGGGTCCCGACGCATGCAATCTCCAACCCATGCAGTATTCGAATCGAGCCAAAGTTGCTCGTGGGCATCCAAAAGCCGCATATCGGGAACAGATCTGAAACTCGTGATGGAGGCTAGCTCTGCGGGCCAGTCTGTGTTTGCATCCTGCCCTGGCATCATGACAAGAGCCTTGATGGTGAATTCACCGTGACGCGTACGCTTCGCGATTCGCGCCAGGGCGCGCACAACGGGACTTTCGTGCGAGCGCACGATCAACAAATAGGCCTGGCCTGGCGCCTCGTCGTTCTGCTTTTTGCTCGCAATATGGTCGTCGATAAATGCCTCGAGTTTGGCCTCCTTGTCCTCCTTCTTGATGACGGTAGCAGTGGGGGGACCAATAAAGCGCATTTCTATCATCCTCATGAGCGCCGCATCTGCAAAACAGGCTTGGCGCTGTCTGTTTACAAAAACATTCTGCCATCCAGACCGTTAAACAAGCGTTGCCGAGTGACCCGATCTGCGTCGGAATTTCAAAATTGTTCCGTTCGCAGTTATTCGGCCGCGGTAGGACGAAAACGCTGCGAAATCGCATCAATCCGGATGTTGATATCCGGTTCCTCGAACAATGGCGGTTCATCCGCGTCGCTGTCCCCGGTCTGGTCAACCTCGATAATCGTGGGAGATACATTTCCCGCAGAAAGCTCCACAGCGTGGGCCTGCAAGACAGCAGCCAGGTCGTCTTTTGGGGCCGGGATCGGCAACGCGGACACTGCCAATGCCTCAGCCAGTTTGCCTTCGGTGCCGTTAGCCCCATCAAGAGTGTCGCCGACTTCCGCTAACAGCCGCCCTGGGAGCGTGGCTTCGGTGACAGGCAGGGTGAACGTAGCCGTCTCGCGGCGCAAGACGACGCCGATACGCGGTTCGCTGGCAACATCACTATGCGTTTCGTGCGAAACGACCACAGAAGCTGCAGGCGTTGTCGGGATGGCATCGGTTGGAGCTACGCCATTTCTCGGCATGCCAATGGGCTCTTCAAGGTTGCGAGAGGGAGCTGCAACCTTTCCAGATTCTTGCAGGGCATTTTTATTGTGCTCTGGCTGTTCGAGCGGTTCACTTGGAACTGTGAACTGGACGATTTCGCCCACCGGTATTTCGCAGGCATCCACGTGCGAAGTCGCACTGTTCTCTCTGGCGCTCGCACGCCGGCGTGGGCGATCAAGAATACCGTCTTCACCCCTCAGTGTGGGTAGCGTCGCCCGGTATCGTTCCCGGGCAATTTCGCGGTTGGCACGGGCAGCATAGGGTCCAAACTCAGCCACGCTCGCTGCATGCGCAACGCTGCTTTTGTTATTGCTCGCCATAGTTGTCTTGGTTTCGCGAGCGTTCCGTTCCTTGTCTGCAGCCGCGCGAGCTGCTGCTCGGCGTGCAAAAAAGCCGCTTGCGTTTTGCTCAATTGGATCAGGCGCAGGCCTTGATGATGCAACACTGTTCGATACGTCCAGGTGCGCGATCTCATGTTCGACCGGCGCGCCCGTGACCTGCCCCAGGCCGGCGTGGGTTTCATGGTGGTCGGCCATGTCATTGGCTGGCGAAAGTGAGGCTGAAAAATCTGGTTCGGTACTGCTGAACAATTGCTGTTCCAGCCTGCGCTTTTTCTTTTCGGCTTCCACCCGACGGGCGGCACCCATCACCGCGCCAAGAATGATTTCTGACCAGGCGCCGTCCCTGAAACGATAGACGCGAAAAGCCTCAGCATTGGCGAACTTGCTGCCCTGCCTAAGTAGCTTTTTCTTGATCGCCCGTGTCGTGAGCAGCGGCGAGTAGACACGTGAGAATATCTTCTCCTTTTCAAAGCTGGTGAAAAGGTTCGACAACAGATGTGCCTCAAGCCGCAGGTCTTCGATCTCCTCGTTCGCCCCACCATGTGTGTGTGCTGCGTCCCTCCTATGAGGCGCATCAAGCGGCACGGCCACGTAGTAGGCACCGTGGAAGTCGAAAACGACGTGGCGGAATACCTCGAAGTTCTGGCGGATTTCATCGTCCCGATGGATCTCATTGAAACGCGACAGGATCTGAATGATCGGGCCGCGCTCTGCTGCGCGCATCTTTGGTACGAGCCCATGCAGCCGGTTCATCGGACGGCTCATGGACACCAACAGCAGGCACAGATCCACGAAAACAGCGATCGCCAGGGGAATGTAGTCGCGCTTTGAAAGTCCGGCGACCGGGTCGCGAGAAAGCGCCTGAACAACGGCTGGCGAGGCCTCGACAGACTGCACGGCCTTCTTTTGCAACTCGCGCAGTTCATCAGGCGACGGCGGCATCTTGAATGACAAAAGACCATAGAATGTTGCCGTCAAGCGTCGGAATGCTTCAATCGTCGCTTCGGATCCTTCAACCGCGGCAATCTCGGGTTTTTCCAGGTTCGGCAATTGGTCAATCGCACGAACGACACCTTTCAGCGCCTGTTGCAACTGCGGATCGGGACACGTGAACGTGCGGCCGCGCCCATCGGGGAACGTCGACTTCTCCGCACGGGCCGCAAGATCAGAACGAAGTTGCTTGAGTTGCGGATCGGTGCGGAACGCGTTGAAGCCTGTAACCGTGATCTCCAGCTTCCGCTCCAGTGCATGCATGAATTCGTTGCGCGTGCCGGTCGCGGCATCAAAGGTTGACTTGTCGCCGCTCGTCACCTTGGCAAGATCACCGTCCAATGCAGACAGATCGTTCTTTACGCCGCCAACGCGCGTTCGCACGAAGTCGGCGGCAAACGCGAACCGCTGGGCGTCGGCATCACGCAGCTTGCGCCGGGGCCCATCACCGGGCCCACTGTTGGGGCAAGAGCCGCCCTTATCGCGTTCGAGTTCGGCCTTTTGCGAAGACATCGATTTGAGCTGGTCGAGCGTGACCGACAATTGCTCCATGCGCGTGGAAGCAGCGTGCAGCGAGGTTTGCACTTGCGTGACTGCGGATTCCGCAGAACGCGAGGATTCAGAGCGGCTCTCCAGAACTTTCCAGTAAAAGCCGAAACCAAAACCTACCGAGATGAGCGTCAGGAAAACATAGCCGCCAACATAGGCGAGCTTGGTTGCAGTGGGTATCGGTGCAAACATCTGGTCAAGGAGCCAGATGATCATGGTCATCAGCATCGCCACTGAAAAGCCGATAACCGCCTTATGCGCGAGCGGCAGGTCGCCCATGTTTGACTGGATGAGTTCGAGCATCCCGATGTAGGTCGCAACCCATGACAGCGAGCCCAGCCCAAGAACCAGAACAGATTTCTTCCAGTCGCGTTGGTGTGGCGTTTCATCCGGCCAGTCGCCGTCACTGCCCGAAAAAACAAAATCATTGAGCCGAGTGTCTGCGGTGCGCTTGCGGGATGCGTCTTTTGGGAACGCCATTGCGGGACGACCTGTTTCTGCCGCGCGTTGCTCCTTATTATCGCGCAGCGAGAGGGGTCCCCCACGGCGTGTTAAAAGCTTAACGCGAAGCTCTATACGTTAACTACCGACCGATCAGCCCCCGGTCCTTCAAGATCCATATAGACAGGTAATGCCGTTTCTTGACACCAGTGCGGCGTGCATGTGGCCCAACCTGGGCTGACGCAAATAGTCGGTGGATGAGCTGGAATAAAATGACGCCCAAATGTTTACGTGAGGCGGTCGCCTGCTGGCTACTGCTGCATGAAATTTCACCTAAAGCATGTTCAGCCGAAGTGTACGCGGTTCGGCGTGAAGAACATGCTCAAAATAAAAGAAAATAGATCGCGTTCGTGATTCCGTGAAAAGTGAACGCGATCTAGTGTGGCGTCGCGCCTTTGTTGATCGATGTTGCGGCACGCTGGGTATCAACTAAGGCGCGATAAGCGCCACACTAAGCCAATGATTTTGCTAGTGGCCTTCATGTCGCGCCAAAATTGTATGCGGTTGCGGTTATGTTTCAATTTTGGCGCGACAGGCCACTAGAACCCACCCTGGAAAACGATGAGATAGGTTTGTTCATTTTCTAAAGTTTAGAGCGTCGGGCGATATATCGGGATCATTCTGCCGCGGCGAATTTGGTCCAAGATCAAGCCGGCCGGCGCTCTAATAGTTAGCGAGTGCCCGCTGCACGAGATCTGCCGGTGAATTGCGACGCAAAGATTTGCGGCCTCCGCTCGAAACCATTTTAGCCGCCCGGCTGCTGTCGCCCGATCTGAAAGATGAAACATGCTGCAGACGTGGCCGAGGCAACAAGCCAGGCTGGTCGTGATGTTTTGAATGCAATTCCAGATCTTGCAAAAGCACCTCGACCAGCGGCACGATGTCCGCGCCGTGCAGCTTGCGCGCAAATGGCTCGCGCACTGATCCAGTGCCAACAAGCACAACATAGGAATAGGCGGCACCGTTCTTGAACTGAAGGCCACCCGTCACCCATGCATCAATACTTGCATCCGGGTCCTCTGTGACTTGTGTTCCCGTTTTTGCAAAATGCAACCGCACACCGGCATTACGCTTCGCGCACCAGTTCGAAAGTGATTTCAATGTGCCATGCGGCGTCTTGTAGGCCGAATAGCAAAGAGGCGCCGAAAGCAGTTCGCCAATTAGACCGTTCGCGCCGCGTACGATCGCCTCTCGCGGACGCAATTGATGCGGTAGCAAGGCGGCAATATTTTCCGGCAATACGCGTTCGGTCTGGTCATAACTCTTGATCAGTGTCGGCTCTCCCACGTGTTGGCTCCGCCGTCCAAGCAGGTCTGCGAGAATGACCGCCGACATTTGATGAACACGTCGTGGCGCACCGGAGATTTGCCCAAGCACCGCGGCGGTGGACGGCGGCGTACCCTCGCCATTCGGGCCGGCCGGTGGCATGGTGAAGCCGAACTGGTCGATCAGCGCCTTGACGCGAGCTTGTCCGACACGAGCCGTGCGATGGCCGACCGGATTATTGAGCGAGCACGCAAATGCTACGATCGCCTTACGGCCGTGCCGTTTACCACCGCCATGCCGGCAGGTTTCAAGTCCTGCGGCAGGGGCATCCGTGTCCAGGTAAAGCGAATTGGGCGTATCCTTGAGTTGGTTGGCGATGGCAATTGCAGCAAGCATCTTGCCCGTAGACGCGATCATGCGTGCCTCGCGGGTGCTGTCGTATAAACCTGTTGCCGTGTCACGCGCCGTAATGGAGCCGAAATAAGCCGCCGTCTCGCCGGTTTCGAAATAGCGCACGATCTCACCGTTGTGATCCGCAGCAACAAGAATGATGTTGGGCATCTGCCCCGAGATGCCGGCCTTTATCGGGTCAAGCGTATAGCCGGGAGTCATTTTGGCTGAGAGCTTTGCATCAAGCGTAGCAAGCGCCGTTTCAACTTTGGAATGAAAGGCGAGGTTTTCAGCAGCGTCGAACGTTGTCGTCACGCCGCGCACATAGTCTCGCCAGGCAAACCCATAGCGCTGCTTCATCTCCTCTCGAAGTCCGAACCGAGCGGCTGGCAGCAGGACATTGGCCCGGATTGTCGGGTTTGCCTGGGCGCGCCGTGCGTACTGCGGCGCAAAGACGTCCAAGGCGTGCTGCAATCGTGGCTTGACGTGCGGATCTGGTGGGCCGCCTGCCAGCTTGACGAGATCAAACAACACCTGCTTTTGACCCTCTGCATCGTCAATCAGCTTTTCCGCGCAGGTCCGCGCACGCACCTCTGCAATGTAGCGCCACCGGTCGAGACGGACTTCATTCAGCCTTTCAGACCCTTCCAGCAGGATGATTGGCTTATTGATCGCGGACGCCAGGACGAATTGCTCGGCGATAGAAAGATCTTTCGCTTCCTTGCCAAATACGATGCGGCTTGTCACCTCCACGCCGTGTAAAGGCGAGCCTCCGGTTCGTTGCGCCAGCCATAGATGATTGGCAGCCCAAGCCTTCAACGGCGTGTTATCTCCGCCTTCGGTCAATGCCTGATAGATGACAGGCGCCAGCCACCATTCTGAGAACTTGCGCCGCAGTTTTTCAAACGTGCCCTCGTCACTGCGAGGCGGCGTTTTATATATGACCCGCGAAAGCTGCATGGGCAGCGTGGAACCGCCGACACCAAAACTCGGCCGACCGAGCGCAACAGAACGCTTCAGCGTTGAATAGGGAATTTTCAGAACGCCAATGAGATCAATCCCGAATGGATTCAATATCCCGCCGATGTGGCGGTCTTCGTGATAGACGAGACATCGCCAGTAATATTCCGGCACGTCACGCACGGGAATGGACTTGTGATCGGGGTTGGCCGTGTAGCCACCGACGCCAATGGCGACGTCCGTGTAATTGACATCGCGTTGACTGTCGAGCCTGGGATCGAACGTGCCCACGAAGCTGCCGTGCCGATCATAGATCGCGGTCGCAAGCCAGCGTTCGGCGTCATAGCGGATTTTGTCCGCCATATAGGTACTTCCCGCGTAACCGCGAATGGGTGCAACGACATAGACCAGCACTAACGCAAACAGAACGAAAAGCATGGCGGCGCTCGCAACATGGCGCAGCGGACCGAGACGAGGGTTGAACGCCACCCAGTCCGTGACAAACCGAAAAGCACGCACGGGTAGCGTGACAAAAAGTTCGATGAGCCAAGTGATAAGCCGAAAAAAAGCGAGCATGGAAACGCCAGACCGGACGCAAAAACCCTAGAGCATTTTCCGACGAAGTGGACACCGGTTCGCCGAAGAAAATGCGACCAAACAAAAGCTAGAGCATTTTCCGACGAAGTGGACACCGGTTCGCCGAAGAAAATGCGACCAAACAAGAAGCTAGAGCGCGAACAAGCGTCCCCACTCAAACTGCAACGCGTGGCGCGATTAAAAACGCACACGCCAAACGCGACGATTGATGGGGTTAGAACTAAAGCCTGTTTATGGCGCGCCGGAGACTCGAACATGGCAATACCGCGCTCTTTTAAATGCGCATATACAACCAACTTCACTCTATTCGGTAGCGCCCAATTGTTATTGGTCCAGTATTCCGAACTCGCTGAAGGGAATGAACCGCACCAGGTCTCCATCGGAGACACGCTCGACGTCTTCGCCAATATCGATCAGACCGTGCGCCGCCCTTAGGCCCGAAATTAGTCCCGAGCCGTCGCGTGGAAACTTGCAAACGGTCATCGCACCATCCCGCATTTCAATCCAGCCACGCAGAAACTCACGCCGTCCCGTCTTGCGTTTGGGAATTTGGAATGCAGCAGGAAGAACAAAACGCCTTGGTTCAGGCCAGGCACCCCCGCCAAGACGGCGCAACATTGGATAGACGTACATCAAGAAGCACACAAACACGGCGACGGGGTTTCCCGGAAGCCCGACCATTACGGCATCGCCGATTTGGCCGAACATCATCGGTCGACCGGGCTTCACCGCAAGTTGCCACATGCGCAGTTTTCCCAGTTTATCAAGAACGGTAAGCATGTGGTCTTCTTCGCCGCGGCTAGCGCCACCTGACGTGAGCAGGACATCAAAATCGGCCGCGGCCTTGGCAAGACGCTTTTCAATCTCGCCGGCATCGTCGGGCCAGACACCTAGATCGGTGACGTCGACGCCGGCGGATCGTGACAAGGCCATCAGCATGGGGGCGTTGGCATCAAACACTTCGCCCGGGCCGAGCGCTCGGCTTCCAGGCCGGACCACTTCATCACCAGTTGATACGACAGCCACCTTCAAACGGTCATGGCATTCCACCTCCGCGAGCCCGATAGAAGCCAGCGCGGCCGCATCCTGAGGACGCAACAAAGCACCTTTCTCAAATAGTTTTGTGCCAGCGGCCACATCCTCACCTGCACGGCGCACGTTGGCTCCGACCTTGAGGCCCGGTGGAATTGTGATAAACCCGCCGATCGCCGTGTCGTCCGTGCCGCTACTTTGTTCCAGCGTGCAATCTTCCTGCATGGCGACGCTATCAAATCCCGGCGGCATCATTGCACCGGTAAAAATGCGTACAGCCGTATCAAGCGCCGGTGCTTTTTGCAGGGGGCGGCCAGCGGCTGCGCGGGCCGTCACGGCAAACCGCGTTCCCTTGGCCTGGTCGTAGTGGGCGGCAGCGATGGCATACCCATCAACGGCGGAATTGGTGTGTGCGGGCACCGGCCGCTCGGCCACTGCTGGTTGAGCAAGGATGCGCCCCGCAGCATCCAAGATTGTTACACGCGACGTCGCGGTAACCGGTGTAACGCGGGACTTCAACAGAGAGATGGCGTCATCGTGGCGCAACCGGTCCTTGTCGTGAAGAAAGCAGTCGTCGAGGAGTTTTTTCGCCATGAGTCCGAACTGGTAGTCAGAGATGTTGAGCAGGTGGAATCTTAGAGCATGTTTAGCTGAAGTGTGCAGCGGTTCGGCGTGAAAAACTTAGCTCCAGACGAGAGAGAGCATGTTTAGCTGAAGTGTGCAGCGGTTCGGCGTGAAAAACTTGGCTCCAGACCAAAGAGCATGTTTAGCCGAAGTGTGTAGCGGTTCAGGGTGATTGAATGCTGTGAAAGATCTCTGGCTGGTGCAGGTGAGTTGCTGTTGGGTTCAAAGCTCTATCGCTACACTGTACTGCGAACCTGATCAGAGCCGTGACCGAACGCCAGCGGTCTTGCAGCGCTTGCGAGCGCACCAAACCGGAAGAGACAAACTGCCGCGCGCATCAGCCTCTACCGGGTTCGCGACCGAAACGAGACCCCTTGAGCCTGGCTCACAGAAAAAATCATATCGATTATAAGCGATGATATGTAGAAAGCTGGTTGGGCGACCTACAAGCCATTGTTTTCACCGTCCGGCGCAAACCAAACGATCAATCCAACCCCTGCGGAAGATCCGCAGCTCTACATCGCATGCATTATGATGAATAAACCGATGCCCACCGCCGGACCGAGCAAAGTGGCAAGTACCATCATCACGAACGACTTCGCAACCATAACACAAACCCCGCATACGCCACCCAGACCCTGAGCAAACGCACGAACGTCAAACGCTATGCGAGTACGCCGAACCCTCTACTTAACGACGAACTCACCACCAATCTTATTACAAAAAAGCGCAACGCACACGAAATAAACGAGATTCTTAGGTCGGTGGTTTCGCAATCGCGAAAGGACCGTCTCTGAACCGACTATCCAATATCCCTATGACTGAATAATATAAATCTTTTCAGGTATTTAGAAGTTCCAGGTCGTCGAGATCGAACATTGTTCGAAAAATTGCCCATTCTCAAATATTGGCGAACACACAATCAAATTATCAAATGTGCGCCAAAAATATCACACCTTGGCGTCGACCGGTAAAGCCAAAAAACCGGGAATCAGTTCAGTGTCTTGACCCTACCCAACATCAAACAAGCCGAGTTGCTTTTCATCCTGCCCACGCGTCTCCGCCGCGAGTTGTTCGATCCGGTCGAAGGGCACCTGTTCGGCCAGGATCAACGAGCGATGCGCCTTCATCGCACGCATGAAACCTTCCTGCACCAAGTGGAACTCGCCGACGGTCTGATGCGGCAGCACCGCTGCTGGATCAAGGCCTGATTCAGACTGGAATGCAGCCTTGAGCTTTCTGAGCGCGGTGTCCTCGCGAACGCGGCCGATGAACCAACTGGTGATTTGATCGCGGCTCTTGTAATCGAGGTCGCCAGGCGATTGCGTGGCAAGCATCAGGCCGAGACCGGCAGAACGCGCCCGCTTCAACAAGCTTTGCAACGGCTCAGCGGTCGCTGGTTTTGCATTGGCGGGAATATACAAGTCTGCTTCGTCGAACATGACAACAGCCTGCAATTCATCATTCGGATTGCGCTGGCAGAACCGCAAGGCTTCAGAGAGGAACTGCGAAACCCAGAATAGAATGTTCTCGTTGTCGCCGAGAAAGCCCGTGTAGATGATCGACAATCGCGTACGGCCATCACGCGAATGCGGACCAAGCCCTAAGAACCGCTCCATCGACATGCTTTCGCCGCCGCCCTCAAACAGCGCGGCATTGCGATGCCTGAGCGAATCCAACTGTGCAACGAGGTCCCTTCGGAGCTTGCCAGACGGATCCATGCGCTGGGTGAGATCGCTGAGTTCGGGGTCTTCGTCTTCGAGCAGATTTATAAGGTCGGCGAGCGTCACCTCCCGGCTGTAGCGCGAGCCAAGAATTCGCAAGGCAACCGAAAGCGTGCCCGACTGCTTTTGATGTGTTGCCGAGTTCTTCAGATGCAGCATGTCGCCAAGCGCCGCGGCAGAAAGATTGGCTAGCAATTGCTGCTCGTGCTCTGGCAATTCATTGATGCCATTGGGTAGCAGCGTAATCGAGATCGGTCGGCCGGACGCGCGGCCCGGTGTGTAGACGGCAACGTCAATGGCATCGGCGAGCTTTTCGCGCAGGGCGCGCCGCTCGGCATGTTCATCCTCGTCCGCACGCCAGACTTCCGGATTGGCATAGCTGCAAAGGTCGCCCTTGCGGTCGATCAGGATCGCAGGGATTCCACGATGCAGAAGCTGCTCGATCAAAGACAACGCCAGTGTCGTTTTACCTGAGCCCGATCCGCCCAGCACGGCGGCATGTCGCTTCATGACTGAAGGGTTAAGCGTGACCGGCCGGCGCCGCCCGACCAGTTCACGGCCAGCAAAGATCGAGCCGCTGGTGACGCCATTCTCATCGAGTATGACCGACAATGGCAATTCGTCGTTTGCGCCTTCCGCTCCTTCGTTATCGTAATCGGTATTGGCGAAGTCCGTGACATCGGCATCGATTGCTCCGCCGCCATCGAATGCATTGGCGTAGGACGTCGTAGCAGCTCCTGGCATGTTCCAGCCTGCTAGATCAGCAGGCGTCGCTGAAGGAAGCACAACGTGCCCCGGGGTTTGATCAGAAAACGCCGCGCGAGTCTGGGGCGTGGTCTCGGTGCGCGCCTGTCCGCCTCCATTGATGACGCGTGGCGGGAGCATGCGCCCCAGGAGATCGAGCCGCAGCAGTTGAATGATGGCAATTAGGTTGGACAGCAGCTTGGCCTCGCCGAACCAGTTGCCAAAGCCCGGGTCGTTCCGGTGAAAGGCATGGAATTCGCGCACCGTCATCATGCGTTCCCACTCGGCGATGGGCACTGTCAGGGCACGCCCGCCACCTTCGCGGAACTTGCGCATGGATTGCGCAGCCTGGCTCTTGGTGTTGGGTGGGTAATCGGCTGCACGCAGGATGAAGCAGCTCTTCGAGCCCATCGACTGCAGTACCGTATCAAGCTGCCGCTTGAACGCGCCACCTTGTATCTTGCGGTTGCACAAGAACACACGAGCCTCGGTTTCAAGGCCGTTGCGCTGACGGATGGACAATTCCATCGCTGGCAGATCGTCGGCGATTTCCAGCCGCTTTGTGTTTACTTCAACCGCACCGGCCCATTCGGTCGCAGCCAGGTTGAGTGCAGCACTCAGCACATCCATCAATTCGTTGTCGTCGGAAGGGGTTTCAGCTTCCGATGAATTGTGGAACCGCTCCCACAGGTCGCGATAATCGACTTCGATCAATGGTATCGGCGCTGGTTTCGATGCTGGTTTGGAAAAACCGAGCGCTGCTGCAAGCGTCGAAACGAAAGCCGGACGCGTACTGCCCACGTCCGCGTGCGCCGCCTCTGCACCATCATCGTCGCCTGGCGCTGTCTCCGCCCTCAGCCGGTTCTGTGCATGTTCGAGCAGGCGACGTGTCGAAAGCCCGCTAAACTCCTCGAAGAACTCCGGCCCGAAATAGGCAGAAGGGTCCGAATAGATGACATCGTCCGGATTTTGTTCCGATTCGTAGGCCAGCCTGCGCGCAATGATGAGCCGGGCTTCTTCTGCTGTGCGGCTCTCGTAAAGCGCGACAGGTCCCGATTTCTCGATGCGGTCGCGATACGACTGCGCCAAAGGTTCGCGCACTTGCGCATAAAAGTCATCCAGGCACGAAATGACGATGATGGCGGTCGGAACACGGTTGGCAATTTGAATGAGATCGCGAACAGCCTTCTGGAAACGCTCTTCCGCATCGTCAAAAAAGCGCAGATCCTCCACCTGATCGATGGAAAAAACCAGCGCACTGTTGTCCACCGCCCACATCAGTCGGCCAATGCCCTCGATGATGTCAAATGCACGGCCATCACCAACATTGGGATCAAGCGCCGCTACTGACTGCAGAGACAACTCGTTAAGCGGCCGGCATTGTAGATATTGGCGAACGCGCTGTTCAATACGCGGATCCTTGCGCTCCAGGTAAAGCAAGGCGCGAATGATATTGATGTCGATGTTCTCATCGATGAAGCGCGGCGCAGCAACGATGATATCGGCAAGCTCGTGCACCAGAAGCGCAAGCGCGTGTCCCTCCAGCGTTTCCTCGCGCAGCCTGGCAAGGTCGGATGCCGGAATTTCGCTCGCACCTTCAATCAATTTCCGTGTCAGCCGCGCAAGCGCGCTTTCGCCACCCGCATCTGGATCGTAGGGGCGTTCCAATGACGCGATAAGACGCCGCAAATAGTAGTCCGCGTAATTTGCAATGTCCGGTGACATTTGCGCATAGCCCAGATACGCGCGTCCAGTGCGATGCGCTCCAGTCCGCAATGCACGGATGAGATGCGTTTTGCCCGCGCCTGACTGGCCATGAAAAAGTAGAATGCGTGCCTGCGCGTCAACGATCTCGCCACGACCCTTGCCCTCACCCTTGCCTGTAACCGCATCGAGCAGATCGAAGAACTTGGCGCGTGCCTTCTTGTGCACCTCTTCCACATCAACTGGGTCGGCACGCCAGATATCGTCTTCCCAGGTAATGGAGTGCTCGAAGGCCTTCGACAGTTTGTCGGGCGCAATCGCGGCCTTGAGAGCTTCCTGTTGCATCACGAGCTAAGTCTCCGAAACGCTCAATTCATCGCTTGCAGGCGCAAGTTCAACGACGCGGCATGAGGCATGGGCCAATAAGAAACCCACCACTCAAACCACTGCTGACGCAAAACTTTCACAGATCATCGCGAAATGCGATGCCCGCCTGTCTCAATCCTCGACTCGCACGAAATGCCAAACCGTATTCATGTAACTAATCGCCGAATCCTGAATGTCTTTGATGTTGTTCTTGTTCTTCAGGTCGGCGCTACCCAGTGCAAGCCGGCCGGCACGATGCGCCTCCACCAACATGCACTTGAACTCGATGTCGCTCAGGCCCCATTCGGGACGCCCATCGCGAATCGACGGCCATACATGAGAAATAAACGCCTTGCGGTGGCCTGACCAGCCCTCAGCGTGAGGGCGTGCACGTTGGCGAACTTCCGTGGCGAATTCGTCAAGGTCGGGGCGCACGATCGGCGGCGGGCCACCGGCAGGCGCGGCATCATTGGCAGGCGTAGGTGGCTTGTTTATTTGGGAAACAAGTTCGGGATTATCGGACCTTCGCCCAGACGGGATCGGTTGTGCAGGTGCCGATTGTTGCGTGCGTAGTGATGATCCTGCATTGGCAGTGTTGTTTGCGCTTGATTCCGGCGCACCTGCGTCCAGAATTTCAGAAACGAATCGCTTCATGATCGCCGCGCGAAGCACATCGAGCGTAGGCTGTGCCGCATTCACCTGTTCGGCTGCCAGTGCGGCTATCAAACGGCTGTCTGTGCCGAATTCTCGTGGTCGTCGGGAGAGCTGCGCAGCAAGCGCCCGGCCAGCTTTGGGTGATAGAGCTGTCCCTGACCCAAGACCGCTTTTGATCTTGTTTCCAAAGGCTCTCTCCAGTGCAATGAGTGCGAGTTCGCCGCGAAGCCTTGCCGGCGTGGTCTTAAGCCGCCGGTTCAATCCAAATGCCTGCTGAACGACCAGTGCTCGCAGGCCTTCAGGCGTGCCAAGGGCTTTGAGTTTTGGCGTGCTTTCTGCTTCCAGGCCCAACGCGCGCGCAATCAACTGGCTATCACGCACTTCTGCCCAGCCACCGAGTTTGACGTTGCTGCGTAGCGCGAGAAAACTCGCAGCGGCGGTGATGCCCTCGTCCGTTGCCGTGAAGCGGCCGCGTTTTTCTGAGGCCATGCCCTCCTCAACCAATTCGCCAAGGGCCGCCTCCGCTGTTTGTCGCCATTCACCCGGCGAGAGCCGGTGCGCGACAAAAAAAGACAAATCGCGAATCGTCTCAGCGCGTGTGGCTCCGCCCGTTGCAGAAAGGCGCACCAACACCAGTTCGCGTAATCCCGCTGAAGGCGGCGGTTCTTCTCGCGCAGCCGATTGGCGGGCTGGAAGGTCGCTGATCATGGCGGACATGAGGCAAGGTCTCCCCGAGGCAGGCGTCCGTAGCCGTTTAGTGGACCATCGAAGCCAGCTTCAGCGTGCAAAGGTCTGCAAAACGGCAGGTTTGTGGGTCCGGACGCGCGAATCACCGGGAAAAGCCACATCAGTCTGAAAGATCAAACCGCCTGATGGAAGTGTCATGCACAGTCAACTCACCGCTTTTCAGGGTGGCAGGGACCGTAAAACCGCCGCGCGCCGACGTTTAGCCCCCTGGGCGTCAAATTGGCGACACGTTGTTGGGGCGCAATCAGCGTCGCTGTTCGGGGGAAAGCGAACAAGGGCATCTTCAGATTGTGGCATGGGTAGTAATAGTGCGCCGTTGAGCCGTGCTTGGCGTGACCGGTTTGCTTGACCTGTTAGTGCCGCAGGCCTTGGGGCGCTTTCCTTGTCGCAGGGACAACAGTTGTTCTCACCTGTGTCGTTAGCGTTAACGGCCGGTTAATGGATTGGAGCGATGCTGAACTGGAAAACCGCGCGTCTTTCTGCGGGAGCAAAGACTATGTATCGCATCGCCATTGTCGGCCTGGCCGCGCTATCGCTTGCCGGCTGTGCGCTCAATTCGAGCGTCCTAACATCCGGTTTCGCCGGAAATCCAACGTCGACCGCATCCATCTCTCCTTCCAGTTCCGATACTGGAGGCGTCAAGCTCGCGCGACTGAACGATAAGGCGCCAACGGGCACATTCGAGAAGGCGCCCTCCGGCAGCCTCACCGGGCGTGACTACTCAAAGACGCGCCTCAACATTGAAATGGCGCGCGACATCATCAACCAATATCGCAAGGACAACGGCTTGAAGCCGCTTGTGATCAGTGCCGAACTCACAGCCGCCGCCAAATCCCATTCTCGCGACCTCGCCAAGTGGGACCGCATTTCGCATTACGGATCTGACGGATCCAACCCGTGGGACCGCGTCAAGCGCACCGGCTACAAGCCACGCCTTGCCGCTGAAAACGTTGGTACAGGTCAGGCGACCTTCGAAGATGTCATGAAGGGGTGGAAGAAGAGCCCCGGCCATAACAAGAATTTATTGTTGGCCGATGCCCGGCAAATGGGTTTGGCACTCGTCTACGACCCCAAAACAGAGTTTAAAAGCTTCTGGACACTGGTAATCGGCACTGCGATGTGACGCGCCCGCGAGATCCGCAGATCATCGCTTCTGAGTAGGCTCGGCCCTTTCTTGCTCTCTTTGTCGGACCAGCTTTGCAACACCAGCCCAAGCCCACGATCGGCCGGCATCGCCACGATCCGAATGCAGGTTTGCGAAAAACTCAGCTACCTCAGCCGCATGGCTTCCATGGCGCCCCTCCAATGTTTGCGCCATGAATTCCACGTCGCGTGGTGTCGGGGTTACGTCCTCGTCGGGGTGCCATCCACCTGCCATCATATATGCCTCAAAATGCATTGGGTCGCAGATGTGAAAAGCAAAATCGGCGCCACTGGAGCGCTTTTCAATCCGATGGAATCGGATCAGCACTCTGTTTTTTTGGTTTGGTCGCATTTTCTGCGACGAACCGGCCATACCATCGCGAGACAGGCGGGCTAGGCGTTGCTTCAAACTGGTACGCCGTGCGCCACCCTTCGATGGCCTGACCTGGGTTCAGCGCCCAATAATATCTCCATTCGGAACGCAATTGTAATCGACGCTAGTGTGGCGTCGCGCGTTAGTTGATCGATGTTGCGGCACGCTGGGTATCAACTAAGGCGCGATAAACGCCACACCAAGCCAATGATTTTGCTAGTGGCCTTCATGTCGCGCCAAAATTGTATACGGTTGCGGCTATGTTTCAATTTTGGCGCGACAGGCCACTAGGTCCTCAATCGTGCCCGGTGTTATCGTTAAGGGATCTCAGTAGGTCTGAACCCAGACCGGTTTAGATGACTGTCCGCATTCTGGAGGCCACCGACGTGGCCTCGTGGTTGAAAGCATCTGGCGGATTTGAGGTAGATGCCCACCAGGAAATGAGAGGCGACCATGAGCCGATCCTGCAACGGCAAGTTCAACGCGCGGGCGGTTGCAACACCAAGTCAACCGTCGCGCGCCGGGCCCGCGTCAACGGCAATTCTGGCGGCACTCTTTGTGTTCATCCCAGGTGGCTTTTCGGTTTCGTATTCCCAGGAAAACCCCGGCGCGAGCGCGCCACGGGTTCAGCCACAACCAGAAGAACGCCAACCCACCCCGCCACCGCGCGAAGACGAGCCCAACTCCAACGAGAGTGATACGCATGAAGAGGAAGGCAGAGATGCGCCGAATTACCGTGGCGGCTGCCCCTACCGCGGCAAAAGTCTGGATTTGATTGTGTGACGCTCTTTGAGCATGTTTAGCCGAAGTGTGCAGCGGTTCGGCGTGAAAAACATGCTCCAGTGGAAAGAGAGAGCATGTTTAGCCGAAGTGCGCAGCGGTTCGGCTAAATTCGATGAAAAGTGATCGGATTTTGCTGGTCAGCCGACGACCTCGATTTGCACAGGCGCCAAACCCATTGCCTCAACGGTGACGTTTCGCAGACATCGTCAATTGCCACTGACCGTTGCCGGTTTGTTGACGGAACTTGTCGTCGTCGGTTTGAAGCTATCATCGTGCGCGCTTTCTTTTGCGCGTTTCTTGGCCCGTGCCGCAGCAAGCGCTTTTTTTCTCCGCTTAAGCGTGTTGCGTTTCACCGATTTGGACGGCCTGTAGCCGCAACCCCAGGATAGTACCTTGTCACGAATGCTTGCAACGGGTTGGGGTCTTTGATCGACCGGAAGTGTGTCCAGATTGATCGTGCTGAAAAACATCTTCCATCCATAATGCTCAAAGCCGTACTCCAGCAGGCTTGAAGCACGGATGGTTCTGTCCTTGGCTGAGGGCTCACCCAGAACGACGGCCATCAACCGCAACCCATCACGCGTAGCGCTTGCAACGATATTAAAACCACTATCGCAAATAAATCCGGTTTTGAGGCCGTCAGCACCCTCGAATGTTCTCAGCAGACCGTTGTGCGACGACAGCCGTTGTTTGCCGATTGTGAACGAGGGCATCGACCACAGTTCGGCATACTGCGGAAAATCGCGCACCATGGCTTGTGAAAGCTTTGCAAGGTCACGCGCCGTCGTTACCTGTGCATCCTCAGGCAGACCGTTGGGGTTCGCAAAATGTGTTCGCGTCATACCCAGACGCTTGGCAGTGGCATTCATGAGCTCAACGAATTTGCCAACATCTCCCGACACCGCCTCAGCCAGCATTACGGCGACATCGTTAGCCGACTTTACGATCAACGCCTTCAGCGCCAGGTCCAGCGATATCGATGCGCCGACCGGCAGGCCCACCTTGCTGGGCGGTTCCTTCACCGACACTTCGGACGCAACGATTTTACTGTCTTTGGTAAGCCGACCCTCCTTGATCGCTTCGAACGCCACGTAGGCTGTCATGATCTTCGTCAGCGATGCGGGATGCCAGAGCCTGTCGGGATCTTCGGCATAAATCACTTTGCCCGACGAGGCTTCGAATAGAAGCGCCGGACCGGCGACGGCAGCCGCAGGATGTAGCAGGCTGAAGGCCAACGCACCAAACACGATGAGGGCTTTGCGCATGAATATCCTCATACCAACGATCCTGCGGCTTAACATGTATTCACAGAACCGGGCAACGCCACCTGGCAGAAGTTGTGTGGGAGTGTGGGGCATATGTCGCAGCCTGGCAAACCGAGAGCATTTTCCGACGAAGTGGACGCCGGTTCGTCGCAGAAAATGCGACCAAACAAGAAGCAAGCATTTTCCGACGAAGTGGACACCGGTTCGTCGCAGAAAATGCGACCAAACAAGAAGCTAGCCCGCCTTTCTCACGAGGGCACGGCCGTCATCGCGCTGGCGCGAGATCGACCCGCAAGGAGAAAGGCGGGCTAGAGCGCCGATCCGATTCCATCGGATCGCAATGCGCTTGAGAGCACCGTGCGATATATCGGGATCATCCGACCCAGGTGAATTTTGTCCATGATCGAGCTTGACGTCACACAGCGTAACGGCGTTACGGTCAAGACGGACGGCCACGAATGTGGACGAAATTCATGTTGCACAAGGTTTTTACAAACGGCGGGCACCCGCTGTGCCAAGCGATTTGTGCGTGGCCCTAATTTGGGCTGTATGGCTTGCCTCACCTTATCGCCGCGCCCCCTGGGAAACACAATGATCATCAATTTGCGCCTGGCGATCTCAACGTGACGGAACAGGGCTTAAGCCACAATTTGTGACACCCAATTTCCTGGCCATCGTTTTGAACGGCGGATAGGCATGGAACGCCGTATCCCGCGAGTGGGTTGGAACGGCTCTTGATTGCCGCATGTTCCCGGGCTAAAAGCCTGCCTTCCTCAGCACATTCTGGGCACAAGGAGAGGTGGCTGAGTGGTTGAAAGCACCGCACTCGAAATGCGGCATACTCGCAAGGGTATCGGGGGTTCGAATCCCCCCCTCTCCGCCAAACACCGCCGATTGCCGCCGAAAATAGCCTATGTGCCCCGACCACCGCACGGCCCCCATCTGGATGGTGATCGCTACTTCTATGCTACTGCCCCAAAAACCGAGAGCATTTTCCGACGAAGTGGACGCCGGTTCGTCGAAGAAAATGCGACCAAACCAAAAAGCTAGCGCGCATTCCGATCCGATTCCATCGGATCGGAATGCGCGCTAGAATATCCGTTTTGATCAAGTGCCTGACTCAGGCTTTCGATCATTCAGACCGTCACAAATCAATCCCCATCATGACAAGGTCATTCCACACCTTTCCATCGGGAGCAGTTCGCCAGCGCAAGCGCGGGATTACGCGGTCCGTCACTTGCATACCGCAATGCTGGTAGAAACGCTCGGCTGTCTGGGTGCCAAGATCAAGCCTGCCAATTCCCCGCGCGGCAATATCCCGGACAAGGGCTTCCCATAAGCGTGAGCCAGTGCCGGCGGGCATTCCGGGGCGCACGCACATGACTGCCAGCCACGCCGCATTATCCCGCAAGGCGCTGATCGCCCCGCCTGCAAACCCGTGGGCATCATGTATTGTGAGCACATGGGCCGGCGCGATTTCCGGCGCCTCCTCGTTGACCAGTTCAAAATACCTTTCCCGTCCAGCGCCCTCGCGCCGGAATATTCCACTATTGAATGGACCCGCGTGCCAAGCGATAGGCCGGAAAGCAAAGCCCCGTTCCCGCAGGATCGGGGCGAGCTTGTCAGACCATGTTGTCAGGATGGTAACGGGCCCATCGCCTGAGATCGCAGATGACACCCAACCAGCCTGGTCTGCCAGAAACTCCGGCATGGAAACCGCAGGCCGATCAATTTCGGGGTTGAAGCCGAACTCGGCCTCTCGCTGGGCGAAGAGCTGTGCAACCTTTTCGCAAGCACGAAAGAACCCCGTCTGATCGGGCGTCAGTATTTCAAACATGAGACTATTCGTGCCGGGCGAGACCATTTTGAGGACCTAAAGATAGATAAAGACATTGCCATAACAGCTTGCAAAGTCGCACGACAGTGCGATCAACTACTCTATGGTCTGCGTTCTGGCGTAAGCCGGTCACCGGCTTATCCTTTTTGGAGGGCTATAGCTTAGCTGTAGTTCTCGGCTTTATCGGCTTCGAGCAGCCAGATGTATTCGCGCGCCGTCGCACCTGACGCATCCAGCTCGGCGATGACGTTGCCGCCACGGTCGTGCACGTAATGCGCCGTTCCGTTTTCGCTGCCCGAGTTGGTGATGACGCGCTTAATCAACTGATGCAGGCCGTTGTAGGTGTAGGTGCCCGCGCTCCGATCGTCCGAGCGCGGCCGTCAGGCCGAACAAGCGAGGGCGTGAATCGGTAGCGCCAACAAAAGTCAGGTTGCCCTCGTAGGAGACCGTCTTCAGCCGGCCCGCGTTGTTGTAGGTGTAGGCGTAGGTGCTGCCCAGCCGGTTGTCGGAGGTGATGTTGCCAGCCGCGTCATAGCCGATCGAGCGCACCGTCGTCGCGCCCTGGGTGATGTCGGTAACGCGGTTGGAGGTGGCGGGGTAGTCGAGCGTCGAGATCGTTTGCGATCCGCCCGGCGGGGTGGCGCGCTCCTCGATGCGGTTGCCGACACCGTCGTAATAGAAGGTCTTGGAGCCCCAGGCGCCATCCGCGTTCTGCAACCGGTTGGCTGCCGAGTACGAAAGCGTCATGGTGTTGGCGGAGGTGACGTTGTCGTAGATGTTGGTGAGGTTGAGGGCGTCGGTGCGCGTGTGAGCGCGGTTGATGAGGCTGGTTGCGCCATCATAAAGCCCGAGGACGTCGAGTTCGTAGTCCTGGGTGTAGGTGTTCCAGTCGTTGAGGCCGTTGGCGAAATTGGCCGACTGGATGAAGCGGGATTGGGGCTTGATCACTCGGGCTTGTATTTAACTGTCAAATCTAATCCGCAGCTGGAACAGTGCTTAGCATGCAGAATTGGAATTGTGAAATCCGGCAAGAATTCCTTCGATTTTCTAATGAACAAGGGATATTTGCACCGCGGGCAGAACATATCTGGATGAAACACTATGGCTCCCGCAAAAAACGGAATCGTCACCGCGATTAGAATTGCTGCCAGCTGCGCGTTATCAAGGGCGAACACTCCGACGGCAATCGCAAAGAGCCAAGCAGCAATTTCCAAGACAATGATTCTATAGAGTGCTCTTAAGGCTGCTTTCCGAGGAGCGATCTCTGGATGCGCGTTCATTTGCCGCCCCGACAGCTACAGCTATTGTACAACCAAGTTCTCTGCTGTGGCGACGCAGTAATGCTCAGAGACGGTGGTCCCCCGCCCAAATAGAGACCCCAATTGCGCTTCGGTCCCTTCTGCACGAATATAGTAATGTTCAGGTACAGTAATTGCAGTGAAATATTGAATGAATCGCCCTGAAAATCGCACCATCCACCTGTGAAAAAGCCTAGCCCCCCGTCAATCCCTGCGCCGATGCCTGTGGTTGGTCCTGCGGTGACGAAACCATTGCCCTGGCCGGTAGTAAGGTCAATGCCAGCGCCGCCACTAATATCTCCACCGGCGCCCGAAGAGAAAACGCCTCCTCCACCGATAAATACAATAGCCCGCCCATTAGGATCGACGTAGATGAAAGGCCTACCCCTCGCATACCCATAGACGCTCGGTCCATCCACAAATCCTAACGGATCTGCTTGCGTGTAGCGGCCCAATGACGGATCGTAGTGGCGATGCCAATTGTAGTGAAGTCCAGCCTCAAGTTGGAACCACTGGCCGGGGAAGCGGAGATCGAGTGTTAACGGACCGGAAAGCGACTGCACCGCGCCCATTTTGATTGCGCTGCCGATTCACGTTCGCGCTTGTTCGGCCTGGCGGCCGCGCGCAAACGATCGGAGCGCGCGGCTGGTACTCCGCCTGCCAGACCATGGTCTTGGAGCCGTCCGACATTTTGATCGGTTACATCCAGGTCAATATGATTCTTCTGGGCGTGGAACCATCACAAGCCGATTGCCCGTTGCATCCACCACGTGCCGGCGCAACAAATATTCTATTTCTGGCGACGCATGAATTGAGACGATGATCGCACCCAAATCAAGCGTGTCAACGAATTCAAGGTTTTCAGGTTTGTCATAACCTACTAGAAACCGTGCTTCGCCCGAGTAACCGTCCCTGCATGGCAGCAGCACCATCTTGCCAAACCGCTTTTCATTGGCGTAGCCCTGGATCAGGGATATTGCTGCAACCGTAATGTTGACGGCCATCCCACTTTTCGTTCGGATTGTTTTCATCGCCCCTCTATCCGGCCAGAATTCCAATCATCTACAATCATTAGTGGGCAGGGGGCACTTGTTGCGATTGGTTTAGATTGAAAGATGTTTCCATTCTCGTCTGGATCAGCGCACTTGTAATGGCATTGCCTATTTCCCCATTTTCCACGCATCAGATCTTGGACGCTGACGCTCTGTCCAGTCTCGTGTGTGAAGCAGCAATAACCTGGGGGGCAGTTGTCATTGTCTGGCGGCGGTGGTGGATCAGTCCAGTCTCTAACGAGTTTCTTGCATTGGTTGTAGATTTCCTGACCAGCAATAACGATCATGGTGATGCCACCGATGATGAGCGGATCAGTTAGGGCGTCGGTGTCCAAGCCCCGGGGATCAACATACCCGTACGGATTCCCCCTCGCATACCCATAGACGCTCGGTCCATCGACGAAGCCGAGGGGGTCCGTTTGCGTGTAGCGGCCAAGGCTCGGATCGTAGTGCCGGTGCCAGTTGTAATGCAAGCCTGCTTCGAGTTGGAACCACGCTCAACATCGGCTTGCCGAATGTTGACAAAAAAATTGTCCGGGGAAGCGGAGGTCCATCGTCAGCGACCCAGGGTTGGCACCCCGCCGCCGCAAGTCCCAATCTATTCTACAAGCTCTCTGAAGGCAGGGATTTATCCAGTTCATAAAGAGTTATTGTGATACTTGCGCCAAGCGCTGCTATTTGACGTAGAGCGTGCGAAGAAATAACAAATTCATCCGAGTGCCGGGTGCCGCTCATAAGACCAATGTTAAAATCCTTAAAGTGACTGCCGTTCCACAGTTCTTGTTCATTGCCTTTGAGTTTGATTAGGATCTGGCAGATATGATCCAGTGTGCCATTGAGCGTAGTTGGTTCAGGCGGGCGCTTGGCTTCAAGCCTCAAACTCCCAATTGGAAAATTCTCTGCCAGAGGAAATAAATCACGATGAGTCGCCTGGAGTAGCGGTGCTAGATCCGTATTCGAATTGATCTCTATGTCAACGTTGAGAAATTTGGCTTTAATTTCCACGACCGCTTTGTCCTTTCACGGGATTAGTTTGAGAAAAACTTGCAATGCCCCAGGCACGCGCGACATGCAGTAGGAGCGTTCTCTCTCGCGTTGGCTTGGCACGAAGCGGTATCTGTGCCAGTATCCTTATAGGGGCCAGTACAAATCCCTTGATTCCTCAGTCGAAGGCACGCCCAGTCTTCATTTCCAACCTTATTCCGATCACGGTGACTGCAAGAACAAAATCCCTCCTTCTTCTTTGACATCTGGGTAATGATGTAAGTGCCGATAGCTAGGCAAACCTCGACCGTTTTCTCAATTGCCGTTCCACAAGCGGCCGGAACAAGGGCACAAACACCTGCGGGATTTCGTCCATCCGGATCGACATACCGGTACGGATTCCCCCTCGCATACCCATAGACGCTCGGTCCATCCACAAACCCCAGCGGATCAGGTTGCGTGTAGCGGCCGAGTGAGGGATCGTAATGCCGGTGCCAGTTGTAATGCAAGCCTGCTTCGAGCTGGAACCATTGCCCGGGGAAGCGTAAATCGAGCGTTAGCGGGCCGGAGAGCGATTGCACCGCGTCCCAGGGCTGGTATTCCGCACTCCACTGAATGGCCTTCGACGCATCCGACATCTTGATTGGCCGGTTGAGGTGGTCGGTGTGGACGTAGTACGTGACGGGCGTCGCCGTATCGACGCCATCGACCACCGCAATTGGCCGGTCGATCTGCGCCCGCGAGGCCGCCGTCGGCGCGATCTCCGTCTCGGGCAGCCAGATGTATTCGCGCGCCGTCGCGCCTGACGCATCCAGCTCGGCAATGACGTTGCCGCCGCGGTCGTGCACGTAATGGGTCGTCCCGTTCTCGCTGCCCGAGTTGGTGATGACGCGCCCGATCAGCTGGTGCTGGCCGTTGTAGGTGTAGGTGCCCTTGAGGTTACCCTCGTAGCTGACGGTCTTCAGCCGGCCCGCGTCGTTGTAGGTATAAGCGTACGTCGAGCCCAGCCGGTTGTCGGAGGTGATGTTGCCGGCCGCATCATAGCCGATCGAGCGCACCGTCGTCGCGCCCTGGGTGATGTCGGTAACGCGGTTGGAGGTGGCAGGGTAGCCGAGCGTCGAGATCGTCTGCGACCCGCCCGGCGGCGTGACGCGCTCCTCGATGCGGTTGCCGACGCCGTCGTAAGTGAACGTCTTCGAGCCCCAGGCGCCATCCGCGTTCTGCAACCGGTTGGCTGCCGAGTAACCCAGCGTCATGGTGTTGGCGGAGGTGACGTTGTCGTAGATGTTGGTGAGGTTGAGGGCGTCGGTGCGCATGTGAGCGCGATTGATGAGGCTGGTTGCGCCATCATAAAGCCCGAGCACGTCCAACTCGTAGTCCTGGGTGTAGGTCAATTGGCTTCGCCCTAATCGGGCATAGCCAGAATTTGCAAAGATAAAAAGGGCGCATGTTCTTCAACCACCAAACTTCGGCATTGCGCGAACCTCGCTGCAAAATTCTCATCATCAAACAATCCAAACCTGTTGAGGTGCTTCTGAAAATGAGGAGCCCAAAGTTCTTTTTCCCAAATCTCAAAACTGCATCCCCAAAGGCCACTAGTCAAGCCGTCGATATCTACAACGTCAAAACCAATCTGCTGAAATTCGCTCGCGTCGGTAGCCAAGTCAAATTCACGCTCGATGCAACCAAAACGCTCCTCGATGTACGCGACGATCTCGCTCCGCAGGCGATAGACATAGATCTTTTCCGTTCCGCTAATGTCAGCCCGTACACTTCGTATCAGGCCGCCAATCGGCCTAAAGAAGCCCAAAATAGAAGTTTCTGCATCACTACTGTTCTCTTGGTATCGATATCGAGGCGGCTTTGGTTGAACCATAGCGTCTGCGGTTGTGAGGACCTTCGACGGCCAAGCCACCATTTGATTCAATTGATCAAGGCGTCTAATCGCGCTTGTGGGCACAACTTCGCGAACATCAAAGCCGATCGTTACGAACTTGGCGTCTCGCATGAGGCACTCTTACTGCTATGTTATTTCGGAGAATCAGCGAAAATGCTGCAGGGAACGATGCCCTCAGGAATTGAGCCGATGTCGCCATATGTCCTGGGCCCGAGGTTCTTTTTCCATATACATGCGCAGCTAGGGGCAGGCAGCTGTTCGCGCCTATATGTGTGGTAGTGAACATCCCAATTGTTGTGCTTTCTCAAACCTTTTTCGTACTTGTAACATTGCGTCCCGACCGGAGGAACGCATGGTTGGCACTTATTGGTCTGAGACTGCAACCAGATAATCGCGGCGCCAGCCGCCATGCCTATACAGCGCCCGATGGCAGCTCCTCCGGGAATTGGGGTGAAAGTTCCACCCAATTGGCCGAGATTTCCGCCGAGCGTGATCGCGTTACGCCCATCGCGATCAACGTACCGATACGGATTGTTCCGTGCATACCCATAGACACTCGGTCCATCCACAAACCCCAGCGGATCTGCTTGCGTGTAGCGGCCGAGGCTTGGATCGTAGTGTCGATGCCAGTTGTAATGCAAGCCCGCGTTTTTATGTCCTCACGGCCTGGTGGGCCTCCGGACGGGGCGGCGCAGGTGCGCCGGTTCGCCTTGCTCCTTCCGCGCGGCGCTGGTCGCTGGCGCGGCGATCGTTTGCTTGTCCTCACGGCCTGATCAGCCTCCGGACGGGGCGGCCTGACGGCCGTCGCGCAGTCGCGCTCTTCCGAACCTGGCTCGACGCTTGGTTCGGCTGGTACCCATCGCTCACCGTATACTTCCAGCCGGTCGGCGACGAGCCGAACAGGAGACGGCCAAGGGCCGCCGCTGCGCATGCAGCGCCCCCGCGGAGGCGCAGCGAGCAAAGCGAGCGGTGCGCGCCGTGAGCGAAAACAAATCCGGTCTCTACTACTACCGCGCGCGCGACTACGATCCGGTCACCGGCCGCTTCCTGCAAGAAGACCCGATCTGGTTCGATAGCGGCGACATGAACGTCTACCGCTACACCTGGAACAACCCGCTGATGTGGCGCGACCCGAGCGGGCAGTCTGCGATTGAATATGCGTGCATGGCTTCGTTTGGAACGGGAGCGGGTGCATCGGCTGGCGGCACGTCAGCGCTCGGTGCCGGTGGCCTGTTTGCGACGGTTGCGAAGGTTCTGGCCGCCACCCTTGGTGATGCGCAGCGGGTCCAGGAGATTGAGAACGAGTTTCAGAAAGTGCAGACGGCAGTATTGGCCACAGTCGCTCTTGCAGACCTCGCAGCAAGCCGGATGTGCGGGCGTGCGATATCTAACTTGTTGATATTGACGGATTTTGTGGCTGTGGACGAAGTCTGCCGCGAACTAGTCTCAGTAGACGGCAAAAAACAGCGATTTTTCGAGAAGTGAGCCCATTTTTAGCTTTTTGCGCCCGATAAAACGGTGCAATTCCAGCAAGTTGCACCAATATTCCCACGATCAAGAACAGCGATTTTTAAGTTGCGTTTCAGCGATCCCGTGATTCACAAACAGCGATGACTCGATCTCCGGCAGATGCGTCAGGGAATCCAAATTAACCCTCACGGCGACCAGGGCCGCACCAACCAATCTAATTTCTCCAGGGGGGACTTACGAGTTCCACTGAGCAAAGGTAATTTAATCGTCGTTAGACGTTGGCTGGACGCTGCCGACACTTCCTAACGCGGTCTCCGGTCCTTTAATCCGGCCTATATGCACCGATATCAATTCGTTGGCGTTGTACCACCTTCCTTCTGT
>JACKJH010000004.1:0-117500 GCA_020638055.1 Hyphomicrobiaceae bacterium
GTCGTCGCAGGCCGTAGCAGCGTTACGAACAAGACGGACGACGAAGAGATTGGATAAAATTCGCCCGGCCCAAAGGGTTTCCAAGCGGAGGACGCCCGCTGTGTCGAGCGATTTGTCCGTAGCGCCACTACGGACTGCATCGCTCTCCGCAGCCGTCGCCACCCCGCTTGAGAAACAGAATGGCGCCGATTTAACGCCCGATGCTCTAAGCCCACAAATCTTGGGTGGCAGTCCAGAGGATCCGATCCGCACAGTTGTTCAACTGTTCAACGCGCAACTAGATCGCGTTCACTTTTCACGGAATCGCGAACGCGATCTATTTTCTTTTATTTTGAGCATGTTCTTCACGCCGAACCGCGTACACTTCGGCTGAACATGCTCTAATCATCGTGCGAAAATGTGCCCTCTCAATCGTCGCGAGGTGGCAGCTTGTGAGCGACGCCCTTATGGCACTCAATACACGTTTGGCCTTTCTTAAGTCCTTCCTGCATTTTTTCCTGTGCCCGGCGTGTCTGTTTGTGGAAGTCCATAGCCTGGTAGGAGTGGCAGTTGCGGCATTCTTGAGAATCGTTCGCCTTCATCGTTTCCCAGACATGCTCAGCCATCTCGGCTCGATTAGCTTCGAATTTTTCGGGCGTATTAATTTTGCCGCGGAAATGGTGCCAGAGTTCATTTGTTGCTTTGATTTTTCTGATGAGCTTTGCAGTCCACTCCTTAGGCACGTGGCAGTCGGAGCAGATTGCGCGCACACCTGATGCGTTCGAATAGTGCACGGAAGTCTTGTATTCTTCATATGGCATATTCATCGAATGGCACGAGGTGCAGAATTCCAACCTGTTTGTGTACTCCATGAAGGTGTTGAAGCCGCCCCAGAAGATGACGCCGCCAAGACCACCGATGATGAGCAGTGCTGCAAGACTGAGACTTTTCGGTGTGCTCCACATCGCGCGCCAGACTCGCCGAACGAGGCCGGGCTTGTCTATCTTTGTTGTTTGCTCTGTCATGAGTTTTGGTTCCGGCATTTGGTGATGAGCAGAGTTGTCACGCCGAACTGACCGAACCATTAATGGCGGGAATTGTTCAAAGCGCGGACAACGCCAATGCCGCGCGATCTGGAATTGCGCGACATTGGATTGCTATGATTACCGCACGGGTTATTTGGGCAGCGTTTGGAGATGCACAGCAATATCTGCGGAGATCTGTGGATCGAGCGCGCGCAGCGCCGGCATGGCCTCGCCCGGCTGGCCGTTCAAGATTTTATGGATCATCTCGACGGCGTTGCCGGACACGGGACCCAGGGGTGCTTCCTTTATCTTTGTGCCGTCAGTGCCATGGCAGCCTGCACAAAGCGTGTTGAAGTAGGCCTCACCCTTGGCACCATCTCCTTTTGGTTTTCCGTCCGCTTCAACGAGCGTGGCAAAATCGATCTGCCCTTTGGATACGAACAGGGCCAAGTCGCTGGAGTCTGTCGCTGAAAGCTGAGCCTCGGTGTAACCGTGAGGAGGCTTTCTTAGCATATCGGCAATCTCTTTCGGGTCCTTGCCGGCTGCTGCACGAATTCCCTTGATGCCCGTCGCATGTTTGCCGCTGGCATATGCGCCTTCGTTGCCGCGGTAATCCCAGCCGTGGCACTCCTTGCAGCGCCAGGACGCGTCCTTTCCATATTTGCCACCGGGGTGTGGGTAGGCGGCATGATCGGTGGTAGGTTTCTCTGCTTTATTTTCTTTAAACCATTTGTCATACAAGCGGCCGCCGCGCGCGATGGCGCTTTCTTCTTCGGCTGCAATGGCCGGGGGCGGTGCAAACATCGGAGCTATAACAATCGCAAGAATGCCCGAAACAACATACTGCCAAGGCGCAATGTTAAGTTGGATCATTATATCCTCCATACGCTTGTGTTATTGATTGATCATTGCAAGTTTGGACCATTGCCTCCGGAAATGCATTGCTGTGAATTAGTAGGAAGTGGTGCTTTAATTCGAAAGAGTTTCTTACCATCTTATTGCGGAATTGTCTTTACTTGATCGCGCTAGTGTGGCGTCGCGCCTTAGTTGATCGATGTTGCGGCACGCTGGGTATCAACTAAGGCGCGATAAGCGCCACTAGAGCATTTTCCGACGAAGTGGATACCGGTTCGTCTAAGAAAATGCTCTGGCACTACTGCGTCAATGTCAGAAGCGGTAGCCGTAGCGGACGCCCAGGCGATCAAGGCCTTCGTTTTCGTCCTGCGTGTAGCCGTTCGAGATGTGCTCGAAATAGACCGACAGCGAGTTGTGCGGGTTCAGCCGGAGCCCGATTTCGAAGGGGATATGGAATAAGACGCGTGAACCAAGCGCCTTCATGTCGGGTTCGGTTGTACCGGTCTCGCCGTCATGGACAGCGGCGCCAAGGCCAACGGCAAAGAACAATCCGGAGGGCGTGTCGATCTGCCAGCGAGCGTCAAGGTAGATGTGGCTGGTTCCCCCACCGGTGTTGATGGAGGCGCCAAGTGCGGGATGAATGCGCCCGCCCAGGAACGGCACATAGCGCGCGAATATCATTTCAACGTTGATGTCGGGAGCGTCGGTTTCGCGCTGGAAGCCGCTCCACAGATCGGGCACGTCGTGGGCAAGCAGGCCGACCTTGAGCTCGGAGACGAAGCCTTCCGCTCTTGCCGTATCGGCTGAAAGCGCAACAGGAAAAGCTGATACAACAAGTATGAACGCGAGCAAGGATACGGTCTTTGCAAGACGGTCAAACATCGTTGTGGGTTCCGGGACAAGGAGTGCCTGGCAGCGGCGCAAATAATGCAGATGACATTGAGCCGGCGGACTTGTCTCGGCAAATGGTATTTGGTGTGCGCAGTGGATGCCCCTTGGAACTGTGGCAGGTGGGCCACTTCGTCAGCTTCCTGGTGCTGAATGATGGCGATGTGGCTTTCGTATGGCGGACCTGCATCTGCAAAGAATGAGGGTTTTACCCACACTCTGGCTTCTGGAGCACGAGACGTGGGTGATAGAGTGGATGCCGGACTTCAAGTGCGGCGCGTTGGATGTTGCGAGCAGTCGTGTTCACTTCGGCGCCGGCGCTCCAGCTTTTTGTTTTGTCGCATTTTCTTCGGCGAACCGATGGCCACTTCGTCGGAAAATGCTTTAGCGCCAGACCGACACGTGAGTGAGGACCTCAACCGTGACACGTCTTCTGTTCTCCACTGGCAACATTCTTGTCTCGCTCATTCTGGGGGCGTTGTTGTTCGGCTTCGTCTTCATTCAGTATCCCGAGACGATGTCTTCTATCTTGGATGCAGCATCAAGCTTCAAAGGCTGGCTGATCGGTCTGGGTATTACGACCGAGTACAACAACTGGATCCGCGTGCTTTTGGAAGAACGGCAACTGGTGTTCATGGGATTTACAATTCTCGCCAGGATCGGCCTGTCACTGCTCACCTATCCAATTGTGGCCATGCGCGAGCGCAGTTGAGGCAATACTGCCTAGCCGGCGTCCACTTCGTCGGACAATGCTTGCGAAGTTTAGGCCTGTGCCATGCCTGCAGTCGGATTACTGCGGCAGTTTCGTGATTGCATGGCTTGGTTAACCCTCTCTTAGAAACTGTTTGATTATTGTATTGGGGCGCGCGTGGCGCTTGAGGGTTGTGGCCAGATTCGTGCCCGATCGCTGCATTCCGTCATGTGCAGGAAAATGGTGCTTCTGCACGTGCAGGCAAGTGGTGTGGGTCAGCGTTTGATTGCAAGGTGAGCGCGCCAAATCTACCAGGGGCCGGACCCCAGGGCGCGGTTTGGAGCGCTCGACATTCCAGCTTTACTTGCGCTCTTTGGCTTGTCTCAGGGGCGAGTCTTTTCAAGACGATAAAAGGGTGCAAGACCCGCCAGCGAGCCCGTATTGGACATGCCGGAGCAGACGAAGACAAACGAGCAGGCGGCTACGTCCGGAAAGGTGGGCGATAAGGCTGGCAAGGCGCGCATTCCCTGGCACCTACGGCTGGTCTTTTCGTCGATACTGGCGGGCGTTCTTGGTGTGTCGTTGTGGCTCGGCGGCATGCTGGTCTATTATACGATCGCATTTCCTGACCCGCTTTCGGTACGTTCAAAGGATACCGCTCCGGTAATCCGCATCGTCGCGCGGGACGGTACACTTCTCGCCAAACGTGGTGCTGCCCACGACTACGTGCCCATGGAAATGATACCCCAGCATGTGGTCGATGCCGTTGTTGCGACCGAGGACCGCCGGTTTTTCAATCATTTTGGGCTGGATCCATTTGGGCTCATACGTGCAGCGTTTGCGAACCTGCGGGCAGGACGCTTCGTTCAAGGCGGTTCGACCTTGACGCAGCAACTGGCTAAAAACCTATTTCTCACCTCAGAGCGCACCATGTCGCGCAAACTTGACGAGTTGGCGTTGGCGGTCTGGCTGGAGGTGCGGCTGACGAAAAAGGAGATTCTCGAGCTTTATTTAAATCGGGTTTATTTTGGCGCAGGTGCCTACGGTGTCGAGGCAGCGTCGCAACGCTATTTCGATAAATCCGTCAGAGCGCTTTCCGTGGCGGAAGCGGCTCTCATCGCTGGACTGCTCAAGGCTCCATCCAAGTATGCGCCGACGTCAAACCAGGCAGCGGCAATGCGGCGCGCGCGTTCTGTACTTTCGAAAATGCGAGAGGCCGGGGTGATTGACGAGGCGACGTTGCGTAAAGCCCGGAGCACACCTATTCATATCGCCAACGTCAAGGGAACAGGTGCCACAACCGGCTTTGAATACGCGATTGACCTTGTACTTGAGAAGTTGCCGCCGGTTCTGGGCTCGACAAACGCCGAGATGATTGTCGAGACAACGATTGACGCGGCATTGCAGCGCCGCGCCAATCGCATCATTACAAGGATGCTCGATACCAAAGGCAAGACCATGCAGGCGAGCCAGGCGGCACTCGTATCGCTCGACAGCAGTGGCGGCATTCGCGTTCTGGTTGGCGGGCGGTCCTATGCGCAAAGCCAGTTCAACAGAGCGACTAAGGCGCAACGGCAACCCGGCTCGGTGTTCAAGCCGTTCGTCTACCTGACCGCGCTTGAGCGCGGAATGAAACCTAACAGCGTGGTATATGACCAGCCGATCAACATTGACGGCTGGTCGCCACAAAACGACAACCACAAACATGCCGGGGCGACTACGTTGCGGCAGGCGCTGGCCAAGTCGATCAATTCGGTCGCGGTTCAGCTAGCAAGAGACAGTGGCATTGCAACGGTCGCACGAACAGCGCGGCGCCTGGGCATCGTTTCGGAATTACGGCAGGATCTGTCGCTGGCGCTGGGCACGTCTGAACTCAACCTTCTGGAAGTTGTTGGCGCTTACGCAGCGTTTTCGGAAGGTGGACATCGTGTCGAGCCGCATATCATCCGGCGGATCAGGCTGAACAACGGGCGCATTTTATTCGCGCGCGGGCCCGCGCAAGAGCAGCGTGTGATTACAGAACAGAATGTCGGTGCGATCAACGATATGCTGAACGCGGCGCTGGTGGCAGGAACCGGGCGACGGGCAGCGCTGCCACGACATCCGGCTGCGGGCAAAACAGGCACAACGCAGGATTTCAGGGATGCCTGGTTCATTGGATATACGGCGCATATGACCACAGGGGTCTGGGTGGGGAACGACAACGGTGCGCCGATGCGGCGCGTCATGGGTGGGAACCTGCCTGCAGAGATTTGGCGCTCGGTTATGCTGGAAGCGCACCGTGAGTTGGATCCAACGGCTTTGCCGGGCACCGCGCCAACAGATGATGTTGCAGGTCGATCGATGTTGCCGCCACTGGTGCGGTCAGACAACGCTCAGTCACTTGCACCGCTGGCTCCGGCAATGACGCCCTTGCCAGGGCGTGCGGTGCGGTCCGTGCAGCAGTGGCGGCGCGCCAAGCGGATCGCGCGCCCTCATCAACCTCACGCGATTGGTCAGCGTCTCGTGATCGAACCGCCGCGGCTTTCGGCTGATCGCAATGCACGTGATGCGAGCGGTGTTGTGACGCCGTCGCCAGCCAAGCGGAAAACGCCTCAATTCCCAAATGAACGAATTGATGCCGACTTTCTGGCGCGTATGCTGGAGCAAACAAGTGCCACAGAGAAATCAATGGCGAAGGCTACGCGCAATGGTGGGTTTGATGCGGACATCATACGGCAGCAGATTGAGGCCGTGCGTACAGACGAGAGAGCGCCGGAGCGAACGTTGCCGCCGAAGGGGCTTATGGCGCTCGGTGCTCGCAATTAGAGCATGTTCAGCTTGTACGTGAAGCGGTAGAGCTGAGAAAAACATGCTCTAAAAGTCACGAGCTCAATACACAGCTAGAGCGCCGATCCGAGGGAATCGGATCGGCACTCTAGCTTCTTGTTTGGTCGCATTTTCTTCGACGAACCGGCGTCCACTTCGTCGGAAAATGCTCTATAGCGCATTTGCGATCATCGGTTTACTCGCCCAGATCGCGTGCGATCCGGAAGCCGATTTCGTGGCTACGGATGTGCGGCGCCATGCTGTTACGTGACGCTGAGCGGACGTCTTGAGCTTCGCGAAACCAGGATCCTCCGCGAATGACGCGGCGGTTGCAGGTATCGCCTCGTTCAGGGCTTGTCCAGCTTGATCCGTCTGTGGGGGCGCCATCGTAGGACTTATGCCAGCAGTCTTGCGTCCATTCGGAAAGATTGCCGTGCATGTCATGAAGGCCAAACGCGTTGGGCTTGAAGTGGCCTACCTGGAATGGCTTTGCGGCGTAGTTTCCCTTGGGGCCGTTATTAAAGCTGCGGCGCGCGTTGAAGTTGGCGTCATAGGTTGTGATCGTATCGCCGGTGTGGAACATGGTTGTCATACCAGCGCGGGCGGCGTATTCCCATTCGGCTTCGCTTAACAAGCGATACTGCTTTCCGGTCTTATGCTGGAGCCAGGCAACGTATGTGCTGGCGTCTTCCCAATTCACTCTGATGACCGGTTGCCGCCCTTTGCCCCAGTCCTCATCGCGCGGTTCGTAGCCCGCACAGCCTTGCGCCTTTACGCAGGCTTCCCATTCATCGAATGTGATCTCGAAGGTGCTGACGGCAATTGGTTTGCCTATTGTAACGGCGTGACGAGGTTGCTGGTTCTTGTGTGTGTGTTTCTTGTTGTGAGATCCCATCTCGAAACGCCCGGCAGGTATGACGACCAACTCGGGACATTCTGCGCAGTCACGGAACGTGTCTCCAGGGTGCAGCGGTCCACGCGTTCTTTGCGGAGTGTTCTGACGGATTGCGACTTGCGGTGCTTTTACTGGTTCGGATTGCGTGGTCGCCCGTCCAGGTCCGGCGGGGTAGAAGTCCTGGTAGACTGAACTTGACAGCCAGGGACGCTGGCGATCCTGCGTGATTGCTGAAACTTCGCGCCCCACTCTTTTCACCACATCTTCGAACGTCAAACCGGGGGTTGCCAGGTGGTTCGACAAGGCTGCAGTGAAGGGGCTGTTGTTGCCGCTTCCGTCGGTTGCAACATCGCCGGGTGCGGTGGCAAAGACCACGTAGGAGCCACGTGGCGCGTTGAGACGCGCAAGGCCGCGCATGGCGCCGCGAGAGAAGCCTCTAAAAGGATTGTTGCGACAGGCATCCAATATCACGATGTTGAGTTTGCTGCGGGCGCGGCGCATTCCGTCCAGGAGGTCTGAAGCATTTACGGTTTCTATCGCAACGTCGCTCTCACGTTCGATTTGCGCGTCAACAGGTATCAGGAAATTCAGTCCGTCGACCTGAACGCCGTGGCCTGCGTAATAGACTAGGCCCACCGTTTCTGGGCCGCTGCGATCCAATGCGGATATGAAATCACGCAATGCCCTTTTCATCGTCTGTTGGTCGGCATTGGTTTGCAGGGTGACTTTGAAGCCGATCCGTTCGAGCGTTTTTGCGAACAACTTCGCGTCATTGGGCGGGTTGGTGAGCGACGTGGTGTGTTTGTAGGCACCGTTGCCGATCACCAGTGCGATGCGCTGTTGAGCGTTGGCGGAATGATTGACGATTGAAATGAACAAAAGCAGCGATAAGAATTTCAGGAAAAAGTTTGAGATGACCACACGAGCCTCAAATGAATTTTGAATGTTGACACTGGTTCAAGGAGCAATGGCCCATCGCAAACGCTCGATATGACCATATCATGGCGATCTAATCGTGGTCGTGGTCGTGTTTCTAGAGAGCATTCCGATCCGATGGAATCGGATCGGCGCTCTAGCTTCTTTGCGGGGGCACAGCCCCGCGTCTCAGTCAAGCCGCTCGACGTGTTGCAGGCGCCTTCGCAATGCTGCGGCTTCGCGTGCGGCGTGGGCTTTTTCTTCTGAAGAAAAAATGTGAGGCGCGCGCTCCAGTTCGCCCACCTTGTCCTGCATTTTCATGCGCATGAAGGCACTCGTCGTATAGCGTGACCTCGACATGTATTGATTTTGTTTGAGATGCTCGATGAGTGCGAGGTGGTCGTCAACGAGGTCTTCAGCCACTCGGAAGCCATCCAGGTTGACAATGGCATGGACACGCCGGCCAGCTTCCTTGCACGCAACCTCAATTACGCGCTTGAGGTCGTCGAGGTCGCTGCGTTTGCGCACGCTCCACCCTTCCAAGTTGATGAACAACAGGTTGCGGTCTGGGTCGTACTCGATGCGCTCACCAAGTTTCACATTGAATAGATCGTCGGCCAGGTTCATCGGTTCGTCGATGAAAATGCGCGGATCCATTTCGACCGGCTTGTTGACGATCGGTTTGAAATCCATATGCGCGATAATGTCCTTATCGATGTCGATGCCTGGAGCGACCTCCACAAGTTCCAGGCCATCGGGTGTGAGTTCGAAAACGCAGCGTTCGGTGACGTAAATGACGGGCTGGCGTTTTTGTTTGGCGTAGTCACCAGAGAAGGTCGCCTCCTCGACCTGCTTGACGAACTTGTGCTGGCGACCTTCCTTCACGATGCGCAATTTGCCGTCCTTTACAGCAATCTCCAGTCCGCCTGCGGTGAACGTGCCTGCGAAAACAACTGCGCGCGCATTTTGCGAAATGTTGATGAAGCCGCCGCAGCCGTTGAGGCGACCGGCAAAGCGGGATGCGTTCACATTGCCGGCTTCGTCGCATTCGGCCATGCCAAGGCAGGTCATGTCGAGGCCGCCGCCGTCATAGAAATCAAACATCTGGTTTTGGTCGATGATCGAGTGGGCGTTGGCTGACGAGCCGAAGTTGGAGCCGCCTGCCAGCACGCCGCCAACAGCGCCTGCCTCGGTCGTCATTGTGATATGCTGGGTGACTTTTTCTTCATTGGCGATTGCGGCAATACCGTCAGGAGCGCCAACGCCCAGGTTTATGACGCCGTTGGGCGGCAGCTCAAATGCAGCGCGGCGGGCAATGATCTTGCGCTCGTTGAGCGGCATCTTGGCCATGCCTTCCACCGGCACGCGTACTTCGCCTGAAAGAGCGGGATTGTACATGACGCCATAATTCATGCGGTGCATTTCAGGTGGATCAGCGACGACGACGCAATCAACCAGGATGCCGGGCACCTTCACGCTTTTGGGCGGCAGTGAATTGTCGGCGACGATGCGTTCAACCTGGGCAATCACCAGGCCCTTGTTGTTATGAGCGGCCATCGCCTGGGCCATGGCGTCGAGCGTCAAGGCCTCCTTTTCCATTGTGATATTGCCGAATGGATCCGCGCTGGTGCCACGTATCAGTGCGACGTCAATACGCGTTGCCGTGTAGAACAGCCATTCCTCGCCTTCAAAATCGACGAGTTTGACCATGTCCTCCTTGGTTTTCTCGTTGACCTTGCCGCCGCCGTTGCGGGGGTCGACATAGGTATGCAAACCGACCTTTGAAAAAAGTCCGGGCTGTCCGGCTGCACAGGCGCGATAAAGCTGGGATATGACACCTTGTGGCAGGTTATAGCCGCATATGCGGTTCTCCTTGGCAGCTTGGGCCACGCCAGGCATGCGACCGAAGTTTGCAGCGATTACACGCCGGAGCATTCCATCGTGATGAAAGCGGCCGGTTCCCAGGCCCTTGCTGTCGCCGGCACCTGCGCACATGACCAGGGTAAGGTTTTTGGGATGGCCTGTTTCGACAAAGCGCTTCTCAAGTGCGGCGTGCAGGGCTTCAGGTATGCAGCTTTGCACGAAGCCTGTGGTGGTAATAACGTCGTTGTCGCGGACGAGCGCGATCGCTTCATCGACAGATGTGATCTTGTTCTTCATGTGATGGGCGTTTCCCTGGTGTCTCCGTTGGCAGTCGTGCCTTTGGCTGGTATGCCAGACAAGGCCAACACTGCGGAGCGTTCTTGTTTATTCAGGGTGTAAGCGTAGCCGACTGGACGGGACCGGCGCAACGGTCATTCGCATCTTGCTGCGTTGCGGCATCCGGTTGAGCGGCGTCGTCGTCACGGCGGTTGCGCTCAAGGGAGACGTTGCGTTGTCGTTCCAGAGCGTTTTAGGAGCGCTTTATTGTCTTGGGGCCGTAACGGTGAAGGTCCATGCCGTAGATCTGGAGCCATTGGCGCGCTTCATCCATCTGCGGCATCGTGCGACGCACGAGCGCCCAAAAGTTTGGTCCGTGGTTCATTTCCTTGAGGTGCGCGACTTCGTGGGCGGCGACGTAGTCGAGAATCAGCGGTGGCGCAAGCACAAGACGCCAAGAGAAGGAGAGCGTGCCGGTGGTCGAACATGAACCCCATCGGCTGGACTGATCCCGCACCGTAATTCTTTTCGCTTTGAGGCCAAGGTTGCGGGTGTGATGCATCACCCTTTGATCAAGATCGCGGCGTGCCTCTTCCAGCAGCCAATCGGTGAGCCGACGCGGTGCGTTTTCTATTGGTCCGGCAACTTCCAGCGCGCCATAGGTTTTGGTTGCGCCATCCTTGTTTGGCGCGGTATCGCCTTGAACAGGGTGAGGCGCACATGCCCGGTGGCGGGGAGAGACGCGAAGGCCGCGTTGACGCCGGTCAGTGAATTGCAACGTATAGGGTTCACCGCGCAACGGGATGACCGCGCCATTCTCGAACTCGATTGGTTCAGGTATTGAGCCCAGACGTTCGCGCACCCAATCGATATTGCGGTGAAGAAAAGATCCCGCCTCGACCAAATCGCATTGCATTGGTACCGTAACAATAACGGCGCGGCGGGTTTGCGAGATTCGTAGTGTCAGGCGGCGAGCTGCTGGATGGTGTCGAACTTCGACATCTGCGCCAAGATCGGAAAGAGCTGGTGTGTCAAGTTTAGACGGCGCGGTCGCCCCCGCTTTTGCCATCGAGGTGTTTCCTGTCGCGTCGAGACAATTGCTAGAAATGTCTCTTTTGATTTCCCAGATATCGCGAGACTTGAACGGCCCAGACTTAAGACCCGTCGCCCCGCCGAAGCGGGCGGTGTACGTCACCGTGATGCGGATGCTAGAGCCAAGGTATCGCGACCCCCAAAATAGGACTACAAGTTCGGCGTGCGTTCGGCCAGCACCAAATTGGCATCTCTATCCCAACACGCGGGACATGTGGCGGTTTCGCCCCATGAAAAGGCTTGCGCATGCACTCGTGCCAACGGCTACAGAAATTGCAGCATTTGAGCCTATGGAAAATCCTGTGAAAAAGACGGGGCGTATTGTCAGAGCGTTGTCGTTACTTCGGTGTGGACAGGTTTTCAGTTGCCGCTCGTGAAAACGTGAAGGCAGCAGCGGAAGGCTCCTGTGCGACGTTGATTTGTCGTGTATCGACAGGCGTTACTTTGGCGTCCGGCGCGTGTGCAACCATTGCAACCGAAGAGCGAAGTGGCTCTGCAACGGGTATGGTTTCGTTGCGCGGATCGAATGTGCGGATGAACTGAGCTATTCTTGGTGCGATATCGCTTTTGAATCGCGATCCATTGAAAATACCATAGTGACCAACGCCCGGGCATTCATAGTGCCGCTTCATTTCGGTTGGTACGTTAGCGGCTAAATCAAGTGCTGCGCGGCATTGCCCCAAGCCGGTGATGTCATCTTTCTCACCCTCGATCGTCATGATTGCAACGCGGCGCACCTCTGCGAGGTCGAGACGTTGTCCGCGATGAACGAATTCACCTTTTGGCAATGCGTGCCGCACGAATACCGTGTCGATCGTTTGCAGGTAAAATTCGGCGGTCAGGTCCATCACCGCAAGATATTCATCATAAAAGTCGCGGTGCTTTTCGGCGCTGTCGCCATCGCCGTGCACGAGATGCAGGAACAGGTCCTTGTGGGCCGTCAGATGACGGTCGAGATTCATGGTCATGAAGCCGGTGAGTTGAAGAAAACCGGGATACACGGCACGCCCATATCCAATCGCCGGCCACGGAACAGTCGTGATCACGTTGTTGCGGAACCACGCCGTTCCCTTCTCTTCGGCAAGTCGGTTAACCTCGGTGGGATTGATACGGGTATCCACCGGTCCGCCAGCCATAATAACGCTGTGCGGCACGCACGGATCGTTATTGCGCTCCATTAGCGCTATCGCGGCAAGGACCGGCACCGAGGGCTGGCACACGGCGAAAACGTGAACGTCGCCATCAAGATGGCGCAGCATGTCGCGGATATAGTCGATGTAGTCATCAAGATCGAAGCGACCGGCAATCAACGGAACGTCTCGTGGGTCCTGCCAATCGGTGATGTAGACTTCGTGGTCGGGTAGCAGCGCTTCAACCGTGCCGCGCAAAAGGGTTGCGTAGTGACCTGACATCGGTGCGACGAGCAAAACTCTCGGGTCGCGACGGGTGCGATGGCGCGGCAGATCGCGCACGAAATGCACGAGGTTGCAGAAGGGTTTGTGCCATACGACTTCTTCGCGAACGTTCACCTGGCGTGCATCGGTGACCGTTGAAGCCAAATTGAAGGCAGGCTTTGCATAGCGTCGGGTGGTTCGTTCAAATACTTCGCAGGCAGCGGCTGCTTGCCGTCCAATGTGCGTATGCGTGAGCGGATTAAAGGGGCTGTTGAACAGAAGCTTGCAATTGTTGGCAGCCAGGCGGGCAGGCTTTACGGCCACATGGCCAAATTCATACCAATGGTAGAGCACGAGCTCCCCCGCTGAGTTGTTATCCCTGTAGAATTACCGAAAACCCAACCCAACAAAGTGCCACCAATCGGCAAATCGGCACGGCAATGACCGGCCAAAATGGCAGGCTCAGTGCACGAAGAATTTGCGCACTGCGAAAGGCAGTCAGGCTGCACTGATTCGTGAAGCCCTCAAAGTTCGAAATGAATCAAAGAGCTTGTTGAAGCCAATTCGCCACAGCCGTGGGGTCAGTTGGCAGCGTGCGGTGCGACATGAACGCGCCATTCTCATCAATCAGGTATGCGATGACGGCGTCGCCTGGCGGCCATCCTTTGGCGTTCGATTTTGTTACAGCTCTTGACGCGATCACGGCGGGAACGAGGTAAGCGCTGGCCAGATCGTCGATCTGTTTTGTAGTTCCGGTCAACGCGGTCCATTCACCTCCGATCTGGGCAAGTGCCGCTGACATGCGCTCAGGTGTGTCATGGACGGGGTCGGTTGTGATCCAGAGAAATGCGATGGAGCGGGCGGCTGGACCGATAACACGTCTTGCTTCGTTTAAAACCTGCAATGCCGAGAACGTCTGTGTTCTTTGCGAAAGTGGCGAGAAGATCATCAGCATCTTTGTGCCGGCATAGTCCGAACTGGCGCGCGCTTTCCCGTTTTGGTCGATGAGTTTGAATGGTGCGCCAATTTTTCCTGGGCCGATTTCGGCAAAGGATTTTTCCGATCTTGCCAAATTGACGAGGTCTGACTTGCGGTTGATCTCGTTGGTTATGATCAGCGCGCCGGCACCTGCGGCCACGATGAGGAACGCCCCTGTAATTATCAAGGCGCGAATACCTGCACGGGCGTGCTTTCGTGGCGTATTGCGGGTGGTTAATGGGTGCAACTGGGGCATGGGGGCAGCAATGTAAGAGTGTGGAGTGCGCGTCAAGGCCACAGATCCTCATCCAGGGCTGGTTGGGTTGTTATTTTGCCGCGGCTGAATTGCGATGGGGGTTTTGAGCAGGTTTCTCCGGTTTCGGTGCGCCAGCCATTCCCAAAAGCCTTTTGTTATGGCGTAGCGTTTATCAATATAGGTGTTTCGTGTCTGGACTTTAGCCCGCCTTTCTCACGATGACGGCCGTGCCCTCGTGAGTAAGGCCGGCTAGGTATGAGGCGTTTGTTTGGCTTGTTAATTCGTTCGCTGTGGCTATCGTGCGGTCGGCCAAACTTCAGGCCATGACATCAAATGGGCATTTCGATCAGGACCACAGCGTGTTTTCCAGTGATACACTTAGACGCCAACGCGAAGCCTGGAGCGCTGACAGCCGGCTCCGGTTGCAGACAATTGTCTGGCTCAGGTGGATAGCCGTCCTGGGGCAACTTACTGCGGTATTGGTGGTCTGGCTATTTTTGCAGTTTCCCATGCCGGTCGGTTACTGCCTCGGGTTCGTGGCGCTGTCGGCGTGGGTGAATGTGGCGTTGTCGGTCAAATATCCAGCGCGGCACCGCTTTTCGGTGGGCACTGCAACCGCACTGCTCGCCTATGACCTGCTGCAACTCACAGTTCTACTCTACCTCACTGGCGGGTTGCAGAATCCTTTTGCTATGCTGCTCTTGGCGCCGGTGACCGTATCTGCTGCCACCCTGCCAGCGGCGAGCACCATCATGTTAGGCCTGATCGCGCTGGCCGCCGCGGTTTTGCTGATCTACTTCTATTGGCCGCTGCCCTGGTACTACGGCATGCGTTACGTGATGCCGTTGCCCTACAAGATCGGCGTGCTGGCCGCGGTGGGTGCTGGAATCGTTTTCATAGCGTTTTATGTCTGGCGTTTGGCGCGAGAGGCTGAACTGATGTCGCACGCGCTTGCGGCAACTGAACAGATCCTGGCGCGGGAGCAAAAGCTGCATGCGCTTGATGGCTTGGCGGCGGCTGCCGCGCATGAACTTGGCACCCCACTTTCGACCATAACGCTGGTCACGTCCGAGCTGTTGCGGGAACTCAAGAGTACGCCGCATGGTGAGGATCTGGTGCTCTTGAGGGATCAGGCGGCCCGATGTCGGGAGATTTTGCAAAAGCTGACGCGGACGCCTGGCGAGCAGGACGATTGGTATGCGCGGCTGACGCTGCGGGAACTGGTTGACGAAGCGTCTCAAGCGTATCGGTGCGGACCGACTGTGGTGACGGTTGAGGCGGGTCCCGACACGCTGGCATCCGGCACCGGCGTGCTCGAACCGATTGTCGTCAGGCGTCCCGGCCTCATCTATGGCCTGGGAAATCTCATCGAGAACGCCGTCGACTATGCTGAAAGAGGCGTGGCGATAGATGCGCGTTGGTCGCAGACTACCGTTTCCATCTCTATTGCTGACGATGGTCCCGGGTTTGCTCCTGAACTTATTGAAACACTCGGAGAGCCCTATATCTCGACGCGACGCCAGAATGCTCTAAAGCAGCAACGTTCGCGTGCAGGTGGGCTCGGGCTGGGATTTTTCATCGCCAAGACATTGCTTGAGCGGTCAGGTGCGCAGATCTCCCTGGAGAACCGTCAGAAGCCGGAACATGGTGCGATCGTTACGGTTAGCTGGCCACGCGATTCGTTTGAACGGCAGGACGCAAATGCGACGGCATGAGCGTGCGAATTGAATTGGGAATTGCCGCGTTTTAGAACCGGCGCTCGGCTCGACAAGGTTAATTTTTGGTCGTAGCCCAATTTTTCGGCCGTTAAGGGCGGAAACGCTTGGCTCTCATGCAGGAGCAGCTATATAACTGCCCACCCGGGAGGACGAATTGTGACTGAAGATCTTTCTTTTCGCCAGGACGAGCTGCCCGAGGACAGGTCGCTCGTCATCGTCGATGATGACAAGGCATTTTTGCAGCGGCTGCTTCGGGCGATGGAAGGGCGCGGGTTTGATGTCCGTGCCGCGGCGTCCGTACAAGAAGGGCTTGATCTCATACGCCAGCTTGCACCGGCATTTGCCGTTGTTGACATGCGACTTGAAGATGGCAATGGGCTTGACGTTCTTGCAGAACTGGGCCGGCTCAGGCCCAACGCGCGTGCGATCATCTTAACCGGCTACGGGAATATAGCCACCGCTGTTACAGCGGTGAAGCTTGGTGCCGTTGATTACCTGGCCAAGCCTGCAGACGCCGATGAAATTACGGACGCGTTGCTTGCACCGGCCAACTCAAAGGCGCCACCGCCGGAGAACCCCATGTCGGCGGACCGGGTGCGTTGGGAGCATATCCAACGCGTTTATGAGCTGTGCAACCGCAACGTTTCGGAAACAGCACGGCGTCTGAATATGCACAGGCGTACATTGCAGCGGATTTTGGCAAAGCGCGCGCCGAAGTAGCTCAACCCTATTGCTGCATCCGATCGTCCCTTGCCATTTTGCGACTTCGCAATTTGAAGAAATCCGCATGTGTGCGTGATTTTGGTGGCGGGAAGTGATGCATTTTCAATCAAGCTTATTTTGAAGTGCAACACCTGGGTCCAGTGCATAGGCAAGTCGAAGGGCTGCGGCGCGTGCGAACGAGAGCTGCATGCTGCGGCGGCGCGCTGGTGCCAGTGGCTGGCGTTCGGGCATTCGAATGATTTCGCCACCGTAGCGGTCAGCCAGGATCAAGCCGGTTTGTGCTGGAAGGATCGCTGTGGGAAAGTCTGGCGCAACGGCGAAAAGCACGCAATCAGCATAGTCCCAGTACTCGGGCCATTTTTGGTCGGCGCGGAAGTCCTCCAGGGATGATTTGATCTCGATGATCCAGATGTCGCCTTTGGGTGTCAGTGACACCATATCGGCGCGGCGACCATTGGCAAGTGACAGCTCGGCGATGTGGGCGTTCCCCAAACGCCGCAGCATACGGCCAACGCCACGCGCTATTGCCCGGGCGGGGTCCGATTGGCGGCCATCAGCCAGTGCGGCATTAAGAGCACGCAATGCTTCTGGATCGATCGGATCAGTGGGGTTGGTCATGCTAACGCCATTACGGGGTGGAAATGGAATGCACAGCGTGCAATTTGGTTGCTGGATTTTGCGGTGGCCACTCTAGTGGCCTGTCGCGCCAAAATTGAAACATAGCCGCAACCGCATACAATTTTGGCGCGACATGAAGGCCACTAGCAAAATCATTGGCTTAGTGTGGTGTTTTTCGCGCCTTAGTTCGTACCCAGTGTGCCGCAACATCGATCAACTAAGGCGCGACGCCAAACTAGCAAAATTCCTGGTGCGGTATCTTCACACGGATTTTCGGTTGCGTTCATAGGGTGTGATTGGATGATGTTCTAACTCTGATCCACGCTACGTTTCAGCCAAATCCGCTCTCAGAGCTGGTTCATTATTCCGGATGCCATGATCTTCAAGTACCTGCAGAGAGACAAGCCAGACAAGGCTGCGAAAGACAAACGCCGCTCTGGCGATCAAGTGGATGATGGTGCCAGTGCTGCACCGCGTGAGGAGACCGAAGGCAGCAGCGCAACGCCGCAAAATTCAGGTTCTCATGGTTCCAAAGACGTTGTGAACCCACTTGACGCCGCAGAGCTCCGGCGGGTTGTCGATCCAGCTTCGCTCGGATTTGGTTCTACGGCAGAACTTGCCGCGGCCTCGGGCCTGATCGGGCAAGAGCGTGCACTGGAAGCGCTGGCGTTCGGGACTGACATGAAGGCATTGGACTTCAATGTGTTCGTGCTCGGTCCGCCTGCGGCTGGCAAGAGCACGGCGGTGCGTTCGTTTCTTGCCGAACGGGCAACGGCGCTGCCGACGCCCGACGACTGGGTTTACGTGAACAATTTTGAGACGCCCAACAGGCCGCGCGCACTTCGGTTGCCGCCGGGCCGGGCGCGTCCGTTTGCAAAAGCCGTGCTGGCGGCACTTGATGAGTTGAGTGCGACGGTGCCAGCGGTTTTTGAAAGTGAGGATTATCAAACGCGGCATCGGGCGATTGATGAGGAATTTCGTGCCCAGGCGGATGATGCTTTTGCCGTGTTGAGCACCAAGGCGGAAGAGCAGAACGTAGCAATTTTGAAAACCCCGACCGGCTTTGTCATGGCGCCAATGCACGATGGCGAGGTGGTCAAGCCGGAGACGTTCTCAACGCTTCCGGAAAGCTATCGCCAGGATGTGGCGCAGCGAATTGAAGGTTTGCAAAAGGACCTTGAGGAAATACTGGCGCGGGCGCCGCGATCTGAGAAGGCCCGCCGCAAGCGGTTGGCGGAGCTCAACGAAGAGGTGGCGCAAAGTGCCGTTGCCAATGCGGTGGATGACGTGCGTGATAGGCATCGCGATTTGCCGCAAGTGCTCGACCATCTCGACCAACTAGAGACCGATCTGGTGCATTCGGTTGGTCTGTTCCTGGCGCGACCAGATGAAGACGATGTTGTAAGGCAGCCGCTTGATACCGCGCGCGATGCGCGTTTTCGGCGCTATCTTGTCAATGTTATCATCGGCCACCATGAGGCGGATGGAACCGCCGAAGCCGGTGGTGAGTTTGCGCCTGCCGGTGCACCCGTTTACGAGGAGTTGAACCCAACCTATCCCAACGTTCTTGGCCGGATCGAGCACCTGGCCCAAATGGGCGCGTTGGTGACGGATTTCCTGCTCGTGTTCGCTGGTGCGCTACACCGGGCCAATGGCGGCTTCCTTTTGATGGATGCGCGCAAATTGCTCACCTTTCCATTTGCATGGGAAGCCTTGAAGCGCGCCCTCAAATCCGGCTCCATCCGCATTGAGCAACCGTCGGAAACACATGGGGTGCTGGCAACACAAACACTTGAGCCTGAGCCTATTCCGCTGGATGTGAAGGTCATCCTGTTTGGTGATCGCGAGATCTACTACATGCTGGCTGCAGTAGATCCGGACTTTTCTCGTCTGTTCAAGGTGCAGGCGGATTTCGACAATTCCATTGAGCGCACAGACGACAATGACCAGGCGTTTGCCAGACTGATGGCGGCGATCGTGGAGCGGCATGGGCTGAAGGCTGTCACCGCGTCGGGTGTTGCCCGTTTGATCGAGGAAGCGGCGCGGCTGGCGGATGATCGCGACAAGATTTCGATTGAAGTCGGACATATTGCCGACCTGTTGCGTGAGGCGGACTACTGGGCGGGACGGTCAGGGCGCAAAGAGGTTGAGGCAGAGGATATTGCACGCGCCGTAGACAGCCGCATCCAACGCGCCGACCGTTTGCGCGACAGGGCACAAGAAAGCATCCAGCGCAATATCGTGATGATTGATACGCAGGGCGCAAAGATCGGCCAGGTCAATGGGCTTTCGGTCCTGCAGCTCGGCGGCTTTTCATTCGGTAAGCCGTCGCGCATTTCGGCACGGGTGCGGTTTGGATCGGGACGCGTGGTCGATATCGAGCGGGAGGCGAAGCTCGGTGGCCCGCTGCATTCCAAGGGCGTGATGATCCTGTGGGGATTTCTTGCCGGCCGCTATGTTCTCGACCAACCGTTGGCGTTGGCCGCCAGCCTGGTGTTTGAACAAAGTTATGGTGGTGTTGAAGGTGACAGTGCTTCTTCGGCCGAACTTTACGCACTGCTGTCTGCGCTGGCCGATGTGCCGATTGATCAGGGACTCGCGGTGACGGGGTCGGTAAATCAATGGGGCGAAGTGCAGGCGATTGGCGGTGTAAATGAAAAAATCGAGGGCTTTTTTGACACCTGCGCGGCGCGCGGGTTGACGGGGGACCAAGGCGTGTTGGTGCCCGCTGCCAATGTGCAACATCTGATGGTGCGCGATGACGTCGTCCGTGCGGTGCGCGCGGGTCAATTCTCGGTATATCCCGTAAAATCAATCGACGAGGGAATTGCGCTGTTAACGGGATTGCCTGCAGGTGAACGGGGAGAGGATGGCCTGTTCCCAGAAGGCTCTCTCAACCGCCTTGTGGAGGATAAACTGGGGGCATATGCATCTCGCATCAAATCGCTGCCTGGCGGTTTTGGTGACGGTGTCGATCGAGCGGGCGCTGCTGGAGCCGGGGGCGGCAGAGGGGCTACGTCATGACCGCGCATGTGGCTGAACGCGGCGAGGGGCGCGGTCGCGTGGTGTTGCGGCTGACTGGAAGTTATGGCGCTAGCGAACACGCCATACGAGCTGCGATCCAGGTCGCCAAGGCGTTTCACTCCGAAATTGAAAGCCTGTTTGTGTCTGACCGGCAAATCTTTGATGCAGCGGGCTACTTGTTCGTGCGCGAAATCAAGACGAGCGCTATCGGAACCAGCATCACGGGGTTAGGGCAGGGCGAGGTTGGTGGCCGTAAGGGGCAAGCCGATGCGGATGCGGGATGGCTCGACGTTCCTGCAGTTTCACGACAGATTGAACTGATGCACCGCGCTTTGCAGCGAAGGGTTATGGAATTGGCCGATCGTGAGGACGTGCCGGTGCTGGGGCGGCGGGTCAACGATACACCGCTGGGTGCACTGGCGCGAGCATGTCAGATGGCGGGGCCGTGGAATGTGGTGGCGCTGGGTGAGCCGTTCAACGCCAACTCGCTGGCACGCCTTGACGATCTGTTCGAACGCGTAACCGGTATGACTGGGGTGGTGGTGGTCGGGCCAAATGCAGCGGCTGTTTCAGGCCCGGTCGTGGCGGTCATCGAGGACGCTGAGCGGGTGCCGGGCATGCTGAGAGCGGCGGAAAGATTGGCAGGGGCTGCCGCTGGTGCAGGCGTCATTCTGGCGGTTGCAGGTGAGAGCCGGTCGAGCCAAGTCTGGTTGAAGCATGAAGTTGGGCAAGCTGTGAACAGCGAAGTGGCAGGTGTGGTGGAGTTGGGGCGTCCGGGTGGTGGAACCGCTGTAATTGCCGAAGCACTGCGAACACTGCGCCCCAGTTTCGTGCTCGCTGAACATGGTGGGAAGCTTGTGCCCCACAGCGGCGATTTCAAAGCGGTGGTGACTGCGCTGGCTTGTCCGCTGCTGGTCGTTCGTTAAAGCCGAGTGTTCTAGAACGCAGATCCGATGGAATCGGATCTGCGCTCTGGCTTCTTGTTTGGTCGCATTTTCTTCGACGAACCGGCGTCCACTTCGTCGGAAAATGCTCTGGAGCGCATTGCGATCCGATGGAATCGGATCTGCGCTCTAGTTTCTTGTTTGGTCGCATTTTCTTCGACGAACCGGTGTCCACTTCGCCGGAAAATGCTCTGGGGTCCGGACCCTAAGCTTTCTTGGCATCGTTACCGAAAAAGAATGCGTCAGACGAACCTGCGATTTTGGGATCGGGTGCATGGGCTGCGCTATCGTTCTTCTCGGGGTAATCAAAGCCCTGGAGAATAACGCGCATGGATTCCAATCTTGCACGGCGTTGATCGTTGGCGCGTATCACGGTCCAAGGCGACGTGGGTGTGTGGGTGAAGCGGAACATGTCGTGCTTGGCGGCGGTGTACTCATCCCATTTCGACATTGCAGCGAGATCGATGTTGCTGAGTTTCCATCGCTTGAGGGGGTTGTGGCGCCGTTCGTGGAAACGCCTTGCCTGGGTTTCCCGGGCGATGGTGAGAAAAATCTTGAACAAGCGGATGCCGTCCTGGATCAGCAGGCTTTCGAACTCCGGGGCGTCACGCAAAAAATCCGCCAGTTGGCGCTGGGTGCAAAATCCCATCACTCTTTCGACGCCGGCGCGGTTGTACCAGGAGCGGTCGAACAAGGTAATGTCTCCAGCAGTGGGCAAATGCTGAATGTAACGCTGGAAATACCATTGACCGCGTTCCGTATCGGTTGGTTTTGGCAAGGCAACGGCGCGGGCATGGCGTGGGTTCAGATGCTGCATTATACGCGATATGCAGCCGCCCTTGCCGGCAGTGTCGCGACCTTCAAACAAAACGACAAGGCGTTCGCCGCTTTTTTGTAGATGCGTTTGCAGTTTGACGAGCTCAAACTGGAGATCGGCCAATTCCTTTTCATAAAGGTTCCGATTCATCTTCTTGGGATAGGGATAGTTGTCACCCGTTAACGCTTTTTTCTTTATCTCGGAGGGGAGCTTGGGATTTTCGATGTCGAAGTGCGCCAGTGCGTCCGAACCGTTGCGAGATTCAGACTTCTTATTTGTGTCGCCCATCAGCGTAGTCCCTTGCTGTCATCATCCTTTTTGATCATCGCGCTTTGATGCCATTGTTTGGACGACTTGCCTAGGCTTCCGACTCTTGGAGAAGTACCTTTTTCCCTGGGCAATCCATGTTGGTGTCCGGCTTTTCGAGTGGGAAATTCGCTAAATCATTGATACAAGTGCGCGAGCTTGCCGTGGTTTGAATGGGGGTAGATCGAGCTGGAGCACTTTTCGACCCGATGGAAACTGATCAGCCCTCTAGCTTTTTGGTTTGGTCGCATTTTCTGCAACGAACCGGTGTCCACTTCCTCGGAAAATGCTCTAGAGCGCATTCGGATCCGATGGAACCGGATCGGCGCTCTAGCTTTTTGGTTTGGTCGCATTTTCTGCGACGAACCGGTGTCCACTTCCTCGGAAAATGCTCTAGGGCAAAGTGTTTCGGGATCTTGGCTGTGAGACGTGGCAATGCTGAAACGAATGATGGCCAGCCTGGCAATTGCGCGGGAAAAGCGTGGCAAGGAATTGCAACCGCTTACGGGCAGGCAGGTTGATGAGGCTGTCACGTGGCAGACGGTGGTTTCCGCGATGGCGGATGCTGCTGTTGTGCTAGATGAGGCTGAACGTGTCATCCACGCCAATGGGCCTTTTGCGGAACTTTATCCGGATGTGCGGATGGGCCAGCAAATGAGCTTGTGGCTGCGCAACCCCGATCTCATGCAGGCCATCGACAATGCAGCGATCGACGCTGAGGCGACGACGGTTACATTGTCGGAGCGCTTGCCCGTGGAGAGGTCTATTTCAGCGCGCGTTGTGCGTATCTACATGGGCAACAAGGAGGCGCTTAAATCAGGGATGCCGTTCCTGTTGGTGACATTTCGTGACCTGACGGAACACGGGAAGCTGGCGCAGATGCGTGAAGACTTCATCGCAAACGCCAGCCATGAATTGCGTACGCCGCTCGCCTCGCTCAGAGGCTTTATAGAAACTCTGCAAGGGCCAGCGCGCGGTGATGCATCGGCGCAAGAACGTTTCTTGAAGCTGATGGCCGGGCAGGCCGAACGCATGACGCGATTGATCGATGATCTGTTGTCGCTAAGCCGTGTGGAGATGCGGGAACACGTCAGGCCGCGTGGCATTGTCGATATGAACGAAGTCGCGGAATACGTGATCGAAACAATGGAAGGCTTGGCGGAAGCGACAGAGGTCGAACTGGTTTCAACGCTATGTGCGGCCAGCCCCAAGTTTCGCGGCGATCGCGATGAGATCGTGCAGGTTCTCTCAAACCTCATTCACAACGCAATCACATATGGCGGCAAGGGTGGCAAAGTAAGTGTCATCGTATCGATCGACGAGGGTCGTGGTCGATGGGGGCAGCGCGTCAGGCTTTCGGTAACTGACACTGGCCCAGGCATATCTCAGGAACACCTGCCGCGGCTGACCGAACGGTTTTATCGCCCCTCTGTAGCGGTGAGCCGTTCGCATGGAGGGACGGGGCTGGGGCTGGCCATCGTCAAACATATCATTTCGCGTCACCGGGGCGAGTTGGAGATCAATTCGGTTGTCGGTGAGGGATCAACGTTTACGGTTCTGTTCGATTCCATTTCGCAATCGGGGTGAGTGGGGTGCGGCCAGCATTTTCATTTCATGACTGCACCTAACGTGCCTGATGAAAAAAACGCGACCGTCGTGAGATCAATGTGGCGGTGTCTGGCGCCACGCGATGAATGATATGGAGATGAATTCTCCATATAAAGCAACAAATTATGTTGTCATATGGTTGTGTGAATTACGCGCTATTTCTTCCATGCGGTGGCGGACCGCTTTGCGAGTTCCGACCGGAAGTTCACGCCACTTGAACATGGAGCAAACGGGATAGTGCGGAGACTTGATAAACTTGGCCGTGTTGAGAATCCTAAAACTGGAGCCGGCTCGTGAACAATGATCGTAGGTCATGATCTTTCGCGACTTTTCCGAATGGTAAGCGGCTATGATTGATGCACGCGCTGACATAAACCCGCCAACCATAACGGCGAAGGTTCTGGTGGTCGAAGATGAACCGCCGCTCGCGGAGTTGCTAAGGTACAACCTTGAGGCTGCCGGCTACACGGTGCAGCATGCACACAGCGGCGAAGAGGCGGAGGTACTGGTTAGCGAGGAGCCGCCCGACCTTGTTTTACTCGATTGGATGCTGCCTGAAACGTCTGGCCTGGAATTCTGCCGGCGGCTGCGCGCGTCGAGCGAGACAAGGCATCTTCCCATCATCATGCTGACTGCACGTGGCGAGGAAAGCGATCGCATTCGTGGCCTCTCAATCGGCGCTGATGACTATGTGGTGAAGCCATTTTCGTTGCCGGAGTTGATGGCGCGCGTGAAGGCGCTGTTGCGGCGTGCATCGCCAGAGCGAATTGCGGAAGAGCTTGTTGCAGGAGAAATCCGGCTCGACCGTGCGGCACATAAGGTCACCCGCGGAGGGCGCGAGGTGCGACTTGGGCCCACGGAATTTCGATTGCTTGAATTTTTCATGCAAAGCCCTGGGCGCGTTCTGTCGCGATCGCAACTGCTGGACGGCGTTTGGGGCCGGGATGCATTCGTCGACGAGCGAACGGTTGACGTTCATATCGGACGGCTGAGGCGGGCGCTTATTCGCGGGCGCGAGAAAGATCCAATCCGCACCGTGCGTGGAGCGGGGTATGTTTTTGGCGAAAGGTCGACCTGAGACGTGTTGAAATTGCCAGCCCGCCTTTCTCACGGGAGCACGGCTGTCATCGCGCTGGCGCGGCCGGCCGCTGCGTCGGAAACTGCTCTAGCTTTTTGTTTGGTCGCATTTTCTTCGACGAACCGGTATCCACTTCGTCGGAAACTGCTCTAACCATGTCGCTCTTTTACTTTTCACGCCGAACCTCTGAACACTTCGGCTCAAGATGCGCAAAGTCATGCGCCTTGGTTTTGATGCTCCTTGAATGCCTGGATGTATGGAACCAGAACCTGAAGGTATAGCGCTGTTCCCCAAATCATGTTTGAGACGATCGAGGGCACGTGAGGATGGATAAACAGCACGACCAGTGCCAGGGCAATGCCTGCAGCGCGCAGCCATGCGCGATGGAATTTTTTGATTTGGCAGTGGTCTTCAACCAGGTTCTGGAGAGCCCAAATAGCGGCCAGGAATATCGCCAATCCTGCTGACCCAATTGCGCCGTATCCCGTGGGGTAAGGATCAACGAAGCCAACATAAACCTCGCCCGCGAGCGCGACGCCGATCATCACTGTCGCCCACATCAAAACGATATGGGAAAACCAATATGCGAGAAGGTTGGGCAGCCTGCGGTTTTTCAGCTTTGCGTTGCCGGCGGTGTCGAAGTAGAGCCAGGCAATTACAAAAAGTGATAAGCCGCCGATTACATTGTTAATCAGGGTATCGGCGCTGACTTTGTAAATGCCCTTTTCCGATAACGTGACAACGATTTTGAAAAAACCCTCGCCGATGAGGATCAGCATAAGCAAAGCAAACCGCTCCGCGATATGGCCGAGGCGCGGCACAAAGCGTTCAAAACGCAATGTGCCGATGCGGGGCAGCATATATTGGAGCTGAACGAGGATGACGCCGACACCAAACAGCCAGTAACAATAAGGCTTGGGGATCACAGCCGAGACAGCGAAGACGATGGCCAGGATGAAAAAGTTCCGCGCTTGTTCTTTTGCCAGTGCGGTTCCTTCTGTCCCGTTGCATCGAACACGCTGGTAGAGGGCTGCGGTCAAGGCCCTGTTCATCGCATAGGCGAGTGCGAAGTAAGCCCAGCCCTTGCCAGCGGCACTGGGTATTGATGCTGCGATCAACATCATTGTCACGATCTGCATGGCCATTATAAGCCGGTGTGTGACGTCGGTCGAAATGTAAAGGGAATTGAAAACTGAACTGTCCGCCCATGCGTAAAAAACGGCAAGGAACAGGCCTGAGAAAATCAAAAAGCCGGTCCAGTCCAAGTGGTGTGACAGATAATTTCCGAGAATGAAAATCGTGACGACGTGGACGAGATCAAAGAACAATTCAACCCATTGGACGTGGTCAGTCGGATTTTGCACGTCCATGTGGTGCGTCGGACGACGCCACATCGGATGATCTTTAAGTGGCACTATTTTTGGCTCCGGCATTGAATGATTTTTTTGCGAAGGGGCAGGGGCGTGTCTGAGCGGTGAGGCAGGCCACTGCAAAATCCCGGGAGCGTCGCTTTCGACACACAAAGGATTGCGCTGGGCCCAATAGGGCTTACTGGACGTCGAGTTCACAACAAAAAATGGTCAGCGGAAAGCCAATTCACGTTTGGTGAATTTTGAGCCCTATCCATTCATGCCTGGCTTGCGTTGCAGTTGTCGGGCTCAGTTTGCCTTGAACTTATTCCGATCCGATGGAAACGGGTCGGCGTTCTAGTTTCTTGTTTAGCCGCATTTTCTTCGACGAACCGGCGTCCACTTCGTCGGAAAATGCTCCAGAGCGCAGTTCGATCCGATGGAACCGGATCAGCGCTCTGGCTTTGTGGTTTGGTCGCGTTTTCTTCGACGAACCGGTATCCACTTCGTCGGAAACTCTAGCTGGTCGTGTGAAACACAAAAAAGGGCCGGAGCTGCCCCCCGGCGCGCTCCGGCCTCCCCCGCTGCCGAGGCATCGCCTCGGCATCTGACTGGTTATTCGTGGCAATGCTGATGGTTTATGCGTTGACCTTGCCGTGGGTCGTGGTGTTGGCAATTGCCGGCGTATGTGCGGGCGCGGGGTCGCGGCGGCGGACCTGCGGCGGCTGGAAGGCACGGCGTGCATGAAATTCGCAGTAAGGAAGGCCGGCGACTTTCTCTTTTCCGCAGAAATGGAAATCGGAATGCTGCGGGTCACCAATGGGCCAACGGCAACTGCATTCGGTCAATGTCTGGATTGTCTTGCGTTCCTTCAACGGGATCACAAGTTCTTCCTGCGATGGAACGAAAGGCTCGGCATCGGGTTGGTAGAGTGCACGAAGTGCTGGGTTTCCGGCCTGGGCGAAGCGATTTTTCTGCGGGCGTTTGGCTTGCTGCGCAATACGCGGACGTGGGCGATGAGATTTCATTCGGGTTGTTGTGGCGCGTCCCGAAAGGCCCAAGCGGTGCACCTTGCCGATAACGGCATTGCGTGAAACGCCGCCGATGCGGCCGGCAATTTGGCTAGCGCTCAGTCCTTCCGACCAAAGCTTCTTGAGTAGGTCGACACGTTCGTCGGTCCAGGACATCCTGCTGCTCCTTAGACAATAGAAAGCTATTCTGGTCCGCGGAACGGCCAGACTCATGGTATTCGCCGGTTTGACTGCGTGTCCGCCGCGCGCAAAAAACGCGCTGCTGGACCATCAGGTCAGACCAGACTTCAACTGCAGACGCTTACTGGGAAAACTTGGACGCCGACGCGCACATACGTTGGCCCTGCATCGAGGGCTTGAACGCGAACAAAACTACATGAACTAAAACACGCCGGCGGGGCAGAAATGAGTCCACGCATTGCAAGTGCCACTCGGTAAGAGCCACATGGCGAGTTGCGTGGAGCGCTATTTCTACGATGCGGCTGGATGAACCAATCGACATCTCGTTAACGGCTGACAAGAACGTACTATATCCTGTCTGGCCGCTACAAGCTGAAGGTCGGCATCGGGCGAGGTGTTGACAATGCTACGTTGCCCTCCCGCCACAGAACGATTCGTGACGTGCCGGTTTTTTTGGGATTGCAGGTTGCAGGCGCCTTCGAGCCCACAGCTTTGTGTCTCGTTCGTGCCTGTGTAGGCGCATTGACACCGCGCCTGTGGCCGATTATCAACGTTGGTTTCGCGGCCGCCCGTAAAAGGCGGTTTTTTTGGTTGCAGGGAAGGATCGAGCGTGAAGACAGAGCGCGATCCAAAAGCCGGACATCAAAGCGCGTCTGTTGCTACGCCAACTGTGGTGGCAGCATCGGACTCGTGCGCGGGTGGTCCATCACCTGCCGTGATGGCAACCTATGCGCGCCAAAATCTCAGCTTTGTACGTGGTGAAGGAACCTGGCTCATTACGCCCGAGGGTGATCGATATTTGGATCTGGCCTCCGGCGTGGCGGTGAATGTGTTGGGCCATACCCACCCGAGGCTGGTGGAAGCGCTGCAGGCGCAGGCGGGGAAGCTCTGGCATACCTCCAACCTTTACCGGGTGGCGGGACAGGAGCGTGTTGCCGAGCGCCTTGTCGACCTGACCTTTGCTGACCGCGTCTTCTTTTGTAATTCAGGTGCAGAGGCTTGCGAGGGCGCCATCAAGACGGCGCGGCGCTATCATTTTGTCAACGGTGCGCCTGAGCGCTGGCGCATCATAACGTTTCATGGCGCCTTTCACGGACGCACACTGGCGACCCTGGCAGCCGCTGGAAACCCGAAATATCTGGAAGGGTTTGGACCCGAAGTCCAAGGCTTCGACCATGTCCCGTTTGGTGACCATGATGCCTTGGAGAAGGCCGTGACGGCTGAGACAGCAGCCATCATGATTGAACCGGTGCAGGGCGAGGGGGGCGTGCGAACGGTACCCGATCAGTGCCTCAAGGGATTGCGCGATCTTTGCGACGACAAGGGATTGTTGCTGATATTCGACGAGGTGCAGACAGGCATTGGCCGCAGCGGCCGGCTTTTTGCGCATGAATGGGCAGGCATCTCACCCGACATCATGGCGATCGCCAAGGGGATCGGCGGTGGATTTCCATTGGGAGCATTCCTGGCCACGGAAGATGCTGCAAAAGGCATGACGGCTGGAACCCATGGCTCGACTTTCGGGGGTAACCCCTTGGCCATGGCGGTGGCCGATGCGGTGCTCGATGCGGTATTGGAACGCGACTTCCTGACCGAGGTGCAGGACAAGGCGCTGCGTTTCAAGCAGGCTCTCGAAGGGCTGAAGGACCAGTTCCCCGATATGATCGCGGAAGTTCGCGGCCTCGGACTTCTCATGGGCGTGCGGTTGATGCCAGCTTATTTGCCAGCGGATGTCGTTTCGGCTGCCATTGAGCAGAAGCTGCTGCTGGTGGGAGCGGGTGACAACGTCGTGCGGTTACTTCCGCCGCTCAACATATCGGATGAGGACATTGGCAAGGCGGTGCAACGCTTTGCCGAGGCTCTTGAATGCGCCAGAGGCAAGGGCGCGTAGTTCCAGCGGACACAAACTCGTCAAAGCGTCTGCAAGGCGCATACGTATTCTATTTCGGGAAGGCCAAAAGGAATGGCTCTCAGACATTTTCTTGATCTTGATCAGGTTCCGGCCAAGACGCTTCGCCGCATCGTCGATAACGCACATGCGCTGAAGAAAGCAGGCAAGAAGGCGCCGGCCAGGTTGAAGCCGAAGGGCATTGCGGAATCCATTCTCGTGATGATCTTTGAAAAACCCTCCACGCGGACGCGGATTTCATTCGACGTTGCGATGCGGCAGCTTGGTGGTCAGACCATCATGCTCAACAATACCGACTTGCAGCTTGGGCGTGGTGAGTCGATCTCGGACACGGCGAAAGTGGTGTCGCGCTACATTGATGCCATCATGATCCGGGCGAATTCGCATGAGACGCTCGAAACGCTGGCTGAGCACGCCACGGTGCCGGTTATCAACGGCCTGACCGACAAAAGCCACCCGTGCCAGGTGATGGCCGACATCATGACATTCGAAGAGCATCTGGGTCCTATCGCAGGCAAGACCGTGGCCTGGGTGGGCGATGGCAACAACGTTGCGGTGTCATGGATGCAAGCGGCGGTGCAGTTCGGTTTTGCGATCCGCGTCGCCTGTCCAGCAAGCCTCAAGCCCGAAAAGAGCGTTGTCGATTGGGTGAGGGGCAATGGTGGTGAGCTGACCATTACACAGGATGCGGCCAAGGCCGTGGCGGGTGCGCATTGCGTCGTCACCGATACATGGGTATCGATGGGGCAGTCTGATGCACCGCGGCGGAAGAAGCTTCTGAAGCCTTATGCCGTCGACGATACGCTGATGAAGAAAGCCGACAAGAAAGCAATCTTCATGCATTGCCTGCCGGCCTATCGCGGATTGGAAGTCGCGCCGTCCGTCATTGACGGGCCGGCGTCGGTCGTATTCGACGAAGCTGAGAATCGATTGCACGCGCAAAAGGCCATTCTTGCGTGGTGTCTCGGGGTTGACTGAATGAGTATGTCCGGCGCGCCAGCGGGCCCTGTGGTGGAGATTTCAACGGGGGGACGTGACGATATCGTTCTGCCGTTTCTCACGGTGCGATCCAATATCGTTGGCAGGCTTGTCCGGCTTGGCGCGACGGCAGACACGATTCTGAAGCGACACGACTATCCCGATGGCGTGAGCGAGGTTCTCGGCGAAGCCTTGGCGTTGGCGGCGCTGATCGGTACCGGCCTGAAATTCGAAGGGCGTCTGATCTTGCAAACAAAGACGGACGGACCACTCGATTTCCTGGTTGCGGATTTTGCCACGCCAGGCTCAATCAGAGGTTACGCGAGTTTCGACAAGGCCGCGTTCAGCGCGGAGCGGGCTGATAAATTCCAGGCCGCAGGTGGTGAAGCAGCAGTACTTGGCAAGGGCACGCTTGCCATGACGATAGACCCTGCGGGCGACATGGAACGCTATCAGGGGCTGGTGGCGCTTGAAGGGGTTACACTCAGCGAGGCTGCCGACGCTTATTTCCGGTCCTCAGAGCAGTTGCCGACGTTCATTCGTCTGGCGGTGGCGCGTGAGCGTGCCAGCGCGGGCGCGGAGGGCGATGCGGGACATGTGGATGCCGGCTTATGGCGGTGGCGCGTGGGCGGGATCATGCTGCAACATGTGGCGCATGAAGGCGGCAAGTCGGCGGATGCGCTCGCAGCGGCTGAAGAGCGTGGCGAAATGCTAGGTGAGGATGACGACCACTGGCAGCGTGTGGCAATGCTTGCGAGCACGGTGGAAGATCACGAACTTGTCGATTCCACGCTGACGCCTGAAAATCTACTCTACCGCCTGTTTCACGAGGAAGGCGTGAGGGTGCAGGGTGCGCGCGCGATCAGCGAATATTGCACCTGCTCGCGTGAGCGTGTCTTAGGCTTTCTCAAGGGTTTTGGAGCCGATGAACTTGCCGACATGCACGAGCCGGACGGCAACGTTTCGGTTACCTGCGAATTCTGCTCAAAACGCTATGTGTTCGATCCGGAGCAGTTGGAGTGACCCTGTATTCCTGTCCGAAATATCGCACGACGCTCTAGCCCGCCTTTCTCACGAGGGCACGGCCGTCATCGCGCTGGCGCGAGATCGACCCGCAAGGAGGGAGGCGGGCTAAGGGCGGTAGAGTGGATGCGTTGCCAAAGCACGAGAGGGGCTGCATCATAGCGGGTGTGGCGCAGGCGCTGCCTGGTTAGAGCATTTTCCGACGAAGTGGACACCGGTTCGTCGAAGAAAATGGGACCAGATAAGAAGCTAGAGCGCCGATCCGATTCCATCGGATCGCAATGTGCTCTAGGTGCAAACTTTGTTTGTGCTGGGCGCAGCGTTGCGGTTGCTGAGCAGGATTGAGGCATGAATCTGGAAAACGTTGGTCGGTTTCGGTGGACTTGGATCAACGTCGCAAGTGTGGCGGCGATTACCGTGTTGTTTTTTGCATGGGCGGCTTGCAGCCCTCATTGGCTGCGGACATCGTAACGCGCCAAGTGACAGAAGCGCTGGTGAAAGCGGATCGAGATCACCCTGCCGATTTTTCGGGAATGGATCTCAGTTATCTCGATCTTGCCGGGCTCGACTTCAAGGGCGCCAACCTTTCCGATGCCGACCTTTACGGTACGGATTTTACTGGCGCCAATCTGACCGATGTGGACCTATCTCATACGCGTCTCGACCGGTCGGTTTTGATCAATGCCAATATGGACGGGGCAAATCTGGCGGGTGCCAGCATTCTGCGGCCGACGGTTTTTTCGGATTTGTCCTTCAATCAGTCTGAAGCGCCATCGTTTCGCGGTGCAGGCTTGAGGGGTGTGCGTATTCAAGCACGCATGGACGGTGCAGATTTTTCGCGTGCGGATCTGACCGAGGCGGATTTAAGCCCATATGAGGACCGCGCTGGAGAAGGCACGATCACCACGGTGCCGCGCAATGAACTTATCAACGCACGTTTCGTCGAAGCGCGAATGGTGAAGGCCAAGCTGCAGCGGACCATCTTGCATTTTGCCGATCTCCGCGGCGCAGACCTTACGGGCGCAAACCTACGTAATGCAGAACTGATCGGCGCCAATCTTGAGGGAGCAAACCTGACGGGTGTGGACGTAACGGGTGCCGATTTCGCGCGTGCGCGGATCAAGGGCGTTCGGGGTCTTGACACCGCGATAGGACTTGAGGCGGCGCTTAACCTCGACCGGGCGCAGCAGTAGCCTTTTCCATGCTGCTTCAGGCCTGCGCCCAATCGGCGAGGCGGTGGAGGAACGTTTCGCACTTTTCAAGTTCGCTTGCGTCAATCCACTCGTTGGCGGTGTGGGCCTGGGCAATGTGGCCGGGTCCGCACACGACGGCTGGAGCCTCGGCCTCTTGAAAAAGACCTGCTTCTGTCGCGTAGGACACGCCATGGGTTTCGTTGTGACCGGCAAGTTTCATGACGAGTGATACAACTTCCTGGGAGGCATCGACGCCGAAGGGTGGCACGCGATTTGTCTGGATCACCTCGATTGCTGCTTCCGATGCGACCGCGTGCATCTGCGGCAGGCATTTTTCCGCGATGAATTCATTCAACCGTGTCTCGATGGCGTCGACATCCAATCCCGGCGTTGCGCGGATCTCAAAGCCCAGTTCGCATGTCAATGGCACAATGTTGGAGGCAGTACCGCCGGAAATTTCCGTCACCTGGAGGGTCGCGTAAGGTGGATCGAAGCGGTCGTTCCGTGTCGTTGATTTCAGGTCGGATTCGATGCGTTTGAGTTCCTCAATGACGGTGCTTGCATGATAAATGGCGTTGACGCCGAGCGGGGCCATGCTGGAATGTGCAGCCCGGCCGGTTATGGTGATTTTCCAACGCACGGGACCCTTGTGTGTGTCGACGACAGTCATGCCAGTGGGTTCGCCAACGAAAACCATTCGTGGCCGCGGCAGCGTCTCACCCAGCTTCTCGATCATTGGGCGCACGCCCACGCAGCCGATCTCCTCGTCATAAGAAAAGGCAAGATGGATGGGCACGGCGAGTTGGCGTTTGTTGAACTGGGGAACCGCGGCCAGGACGCAGGCAAGAAAGCCTTTCATGTCGGTGGTGCCGCGCCCGTATAATCGCCCGTCTTTTTCAACCAGGCGAAAAGGGTCTGTGTCCCACGACTGGCCGGTGACGGGGACGACGTCTGTGTGTCCCGACAGGGCAACGCCGCCTTTGTCACGTGGGCCGATCGTGGCGAACAGGTTGGTCTTATTTCCGTCGTCACTTGGGACAAGCGAGGATGCAATGCCGTGCTGGGCCAGGTAGTCCTCGATGAAACGCTGTATGGCGAGGTTGCTCTTGTGGCTCGTGGTATCAAAAGCCACGAGACGGGCGAGCAGTTCTTTGGTGCCGTAGATCGGACCGGGCATGGTTCAGGTGTCTTTGTGGTAGGTTAGTGCCGTTTTTATGAGCACACGTTGGCTGGTGTGGCTGTTATCAATGGGGCCTAATTCCATCCCATCCAATCTCAGTTCGGTTCAGTTCAGGCTGCGTTGTGTGAAGGGGCTGTCGAGCGAAAAGGCCGGAATCGCTACATCGAACAGTTTGCCTTTTCCATCTTCCATCTGATAGCTGCCGACCATGATACCGGAGGGTGTGTCCAGTGGGCAACCGGAGGTGTAAGAGAAGCTCTCGCCTGGTGCAATAGTCGGTGTCAGCCCAACGACACCGGGACCGCGCACTTCCTGGGTCAAGCCGACAGCATTTGTGATGCGCCAAAGCCTGGAGCGGAGCTGCACACTGGCTTCGCCCTCGTTGGATATGGTGACAGTGTAGGACCAGAAAAAATGGTTTTCATCAGGTGAAGACTGGTCGTCCACGTATTGTGGCTCGACGCGGATGCGGATGCCGCGGGTTACGGCTTCGTACATTGGGAGATCGCTCCTAGGGCTGCAGGCGCGCGGGGCAAAACCGCACTTGGACTTCCAGGTTCGGCGCGGAGTGTAGGTTGCGGGCGGTGCTGGTCAAGGCAGCATTGTTAACGCCTGGGTTGTGCGCCTATGAAAATGCCATTTTCAGTGCTTGATCCAGGTCTGCGATAAGGTCGTCCAGGGCTTCAAGCCCAACTGATAGCCGCACCATTCCGTTGCCAATGCCAAGTTCGGCGCGGGCTTCGGGTTTCAGGCGCTGGTGTGTGGTGGTGGCGGGATGGGTAACCAGGCTTTTGGCATCGCCAAGGTTGTTGGAAATGCGTGCTATGCGCAGGGCGTTGAGGAAGGCAAACGCTTCAGTCTTGCTGCCGTCTATGTCGAACGTGACGACCTGGCCGCCGCCGGTCATCTGCTTTTTGGCAAGCGATATTTGGGGATGGTCATCACGGGTGGGGTAGAGGACCCGGGCAATGCGCGGTTGATCTGCCAACCAGTCAGCAATCCGGGCGGCGCTCTCGGACTGAGCCTTCACTCTTACGGGCAGTGTTTCGAGACCCTTCAGCATAACCCATGCGTTGAAAGGGCTTATGGACGGGCCGGTCTGGCGAATGAAATTCTGCAAGTGGTCTTCGAGAAATTTAGCGCTACAGATGACGAGGCCGCCAAGACAGCGGCCCTGCCCGTCGATGTGTTTGGTTGCGGAATAAACGACGATGTCGGCGCCGTGCTGTAACGGGCGTTGCAGCATGGGCGTGGCAAAAACATTGTCGACGATGACACTCGCGCCGGCGGCATGGGCGATTTTCGAAACCTCGGCGATGTCGACCAGCTCCATGGTCGGATTGGCGGGGGTTTCGAAGAAGAAGGCTTTGGTGTTAGGGCGGACTGCATCCTTCCAGGCGTCGAGATCGCGTCCGTCAACAAGTGTCGATTGTATACCAAAGCGCGGACAAAGATCTTCGACGATATATCGGCATGACCCAAACAGGGCGCGCGCGGAGACAATGTGGTCGCCGGCCTTCAAGCCGGACAGGATGGCGGCGGTGACGGCAGCCATGCCGGTTGCGGTGCCGCGTGCAGCCTCGGCGCCTTCGCCTTCAAGCAGGCGGATGCGCTCTTCCAGCATTGTTACCGTCGGGTTGGAAAAGCGCGAATATTGGTAACCAGGATCTTCGTTCTTGAAGCGAGCTTCGGCTTGTTCGGCGCTGTTGTAGATGTAGCCCTGCGTCAGAAAGATCGCCTCTGAGGTTTCGCCAAACTGCGAGCGCAGTGTGCCACCGTGTACGAGGCGTGTCTCGGGCGCCCAGTTGGCTGGATCGGGCAAGGAAGTTCTGGTGGTTTTATCGGACGACATCGCGTGCGCTCCTTAGACTATCTAGAGCTTATTCCGATCCGATGGAATTGGATCGGCGCTCTAGCTGCTTGTTTGGTCGCATTTTCTTCGACGAACCGGCGTCCACTTCGTCGGAAAATGCTCTAGAGCTTATTCCGATCCGATGGATTCTGATCGGCGCTCTAGCTTCTTGTTTGGTCGCATTTTCTGCGACGAACCGGTGTCCACTTCGACGGAAAATGCTCTGGGCGGCGCAGTTCAGTTCCGCCAGGCATGAAAAAACCCGGAGCCCAGATCCAGGCTGCCGGTAGGGCCGGCGCTTTGGATTTTGGGAACAATCCGGGTTCGCGCACGGCCTTTTAGCGAGTTTTTTTACGTGACTGCAAGCCGGCCGGCCAAATCGCCACGAGCGATGAAATGGGGATTAGACTCCGGTGGCCTTGGCGTCAAGAGGGCCATAGGTTAGAGCGGGAGCAAGAGGAACGGCTTTGATGCGGCAATGGGTTGCGGGTGCGCAAAAGCAATGCAAGGGGAAGTGAAGTGGGTAGCGTCGCGGTGACAGGCATACTGCCGGCACAGGCTATCCGTCGTCTGGCGGAAACTGGCCAGGTGCAGCCGGCTGAACCGTTCGGTGCCAAGCAAGTGCAACCGGCGAGCCTTGATCTGAGGTTGGGCGATGTCGCCTACCGGGTGCGGGCGAGCTTTCTTCCCGGTCCGGGCGTATCGGTTGCGGATCGGCTCAAGGATTTGTCGCTCCACGAAATCGATCTGCGCGAAGGCGCCGTGCTGGAGACCGGATGCGTATACGTTGCGCCATTGCTTGAGGCGCTTGCATTGTCGGAGGGAATTTCGGCGGCGGCCAATCCGAAAAGTTCCACGGGACGTCTCGATGTTTTCACGCGTGTGATCGCGGACGGGGTGGCTTCGTTCGATACCATTCCGGAAAATTATTCGGGTGCACTTTATGCGGAGATCTGCCCGCAGACTTTTCCAATCGTGGTCAGGCGCGGTTCAACTTTGTCACAAATCCGGTTTCGCTGTGGACAGCCGGCGTTAGGTGATAAAGAGCTGGCCGTACTTCATGCAAGCGACAAGCTCGTTTCTGGTGGGGCTTTGGCGGACATTCACGACGGCATCGCGCTTTCGGTCGATCTTACAGGTGATGCGAAGGGACTGGTGGGCTTCAAAGCAAAGCGGCACACCGGCTTGGTTGATGTCGACGCGCCAGGGTCGTGCGCTTTGCACGATTACTGGGAGCCAATCCACGTCAAGGATGGCAACGGGCTGATCCTCGACCCGGACCAGTTCTACATTCTTGCCTCCAAGGAAGCGGTGCATGTTCCGCCGGGATATGCAGCCGAGATGGTACCGTTCAACCCGCTGGTGGGAGAATTTCGCGTTCATTATGCGGGGTTCATGGACCCAGGCTTCGGACATGCGGCTGCGGGAGGCTCAGGCGCGCGGGTTGTGCTTGAGGTAAGAAGCCACAAGGTCCCGTTCATTCTCGAAGATGGCCAGATTATTGGTCGCCTCATTTATGAGAGGATGAGTGAACTGCCCGAAAAGCTATATGGCACGGATCTGGGCTCGAACTACCAAGCGCAAGGGCTGAAACTGTCGAAGCATTTCCGCTGATCGCACGGGTTGAAATCACCTGCAAATGCCTTGCAGGCTGTTGGTTGCCGATCTTTTATCCCACGTTGGAACAGTTGCGGCAAAGTGGCGAATGGCGCCGCCTTGGGTTTGCCGCGATTTAAAACGTAAACTTGCTGTTTCGCACGCCGCCGATGTCAGGGCACGTGGGACACCAGAGCGCATTCCGGTGGAATCGGATCGGCGCTCTAGCTTCTTGTTTGGTCGCGTTATCTTCGACGAACCGGTGTCCACTTCGTCGGAGAATGCTCTAGCCAACCGGCGATTGAAGACGCCGGGCGCTGGAGTGACGTTGCAGGTTGTTTACTTCGCGTTGCGGGTGCGGCTAACGGCCTGCCGCTCCAGGCTCTTGGGGCCGTTACATTTTTCCATATCGGGAATTTCGGCTGCCATGCTGGCTAACGGAACCTTAGCAACTAACTCGCCGCGCACTCGCGACGCGCGTTTGGACATTGCGCGCGGGTTGGCGCTGTTCATAATTTTTGTCGCACACATGCCGATGAATCCGCTGGCGCTGTTGACACCTGGGCGCTTGGGATTTTCCGATTCGGCAGAGATTTTTGTTTTCTGCTCGGGCGCTGCGGCAGCCATGGCGATGGCTCGGGTATTTGATCTGCATGGCTGGTGGATGGGAACTGCGCGCGTTTTTTTGCGCATTTGGCAGCTCTACTGGGCTCACATTGCCATCTTCCTTGTCGTGCTTGCGACAAACATTCAGTTCGATCGTTGGGCTGGCGGCGGTACGAGGTACCTGGACGGCTTCAACCTTGGCAATGTTTTCGGGCCGCATGCCAAGGACGCCATCGTCGGAATCCTGACGCTTACGTATGTGCCAAACTATTTCGACATATTGCCGATGTATATCGTGCTGTTGGCACTCGTGCCCGTGCTTATGCTGGTGGAACGCGCGGGCAAGTATGCGGCGGTCGCGCTGGTGATTGCATTGTGGGGTTTGGCGCAAGGCAGACTGATGGACCTTCCGGCCGAACCATGGAGCAATCGCCCGTGGTTCTTCAATCCGTTTTCCTGGCAGTTGGTGTTCTTCACCGGTTTTGCGTTCGTACGTGGCTGGTTGCCGATGCCGCAGTATGATCGTCGCTTGTTTTTGTCGGCGCTTGGTCTGCTGGTGGCAGGGGTGGCAATTGCGTTTGAGCCGTTGGTGCATGCGATCGCCTACCCGAAATGGTTTGTGGATGCGATTTCGCCATTGCGCAACAAGACGTATGAGGGCTTGCTGAGATATGCGCATTTCCTGGCGCTTGCCTATGTTGCTTACGTGCTGGCCGGTGAAGCAGGAAATCGGTTGCGTGGGCGCGCCGCGGAAATCTGCAGGATCGCGGGGCAGCAGGCGCTCGCCGTCTTTCTGGCCGGGCTTTGGCTGTCGGTTGCGTGCGGTTATCTTCTGCAAAAGGCTGGCGCCGGTTGGCTATGGGCGATCGTGATCAATGCTGGGGGTATCGCCGCCATGGTCGGCGTTGCATGGTTCGCAGGCTGGATGAAATCCAATCCCTGGCGGCCGTCCAGCCCTGCCATGAAAACCACACAACTGGGGCAAACAGCAGGGTTGGCTGGATGCAAAACGAGCGCTGCGGGCGTGCGCAGTTCGATGCGGGAAGTGACAGCAACCAACGGCTAGAGCATCGGGCGACAAATCGAAATCAATTCTGTTTGTCGAGCGGCTGGTCGGGCCAGAAGGAGAGCGATGCCGTGCGTGGCGGGGTCACGGACAAATCGCACGACGCACTGGGCGGCCGCCGCTCGCAAACCCGAAGGGCCGAGCGGATTTGCGCCAACCTCGGCGCATCCCGTCTTGCACGTAGCGCCGCTACGCGCTGCGACGGTCCACTTGATCTTGTCACAAATACGCCTCGGCAGAATGATCCCGATTTATCGACCGATGCTCTAGAGCGCATTCCGATCCGATGGAATCGGATCGGCGCTCTAGCTACTTGTTTGGCCGCATTTTCTACGACGAACCGGTATCCACTTCGTCGGAAAATGCTTGTCTTCTTGTTTGGTCGCATTTTCTGCGACGAACCGGTATCCACTTCGTCGGAAAATGCTCTAACACGCGTCAGCCGCTTGCGAAAAAGTCTGATATGAAACGCTCGTAAATGCGGGTTAATATCTCCAGGTCGGCAATCGGCACGTGTTCGTCGACCTGATGAATGGTTTTATTGACGAGGCCGAATTCAATTACCGGGCAATAATCCTTGATAAAGCGCGCGTCGGACGTTCCGCCTCCCGTGGTGAGGTCCGGCCGCCGGCCGGTTTCGGCTTCCACGGCAGCGACCATTTTGTCGACGAGCGGGCCTGGTTGGGTGAGGAAAACGTCGCCCGTGCCGGAGAACGTCAGTTCGAAGCGTGCAGAAACCTCCTGGGCGGCCTTCTGGCAAATGTCGGCGAGATGCACTTCCAATGACTTACGATTCCAGGTGTCGTTGTAACGTACATTGAACAGCGCCTCGGCCCGGCCGGGGATGACGTTGGTGGCGGTGTTGGGCACCGAGATGACAGTCACCACAAGCCGGGAGGGCTCAAAGTTTTGCGTTCCGTCGTCAAGTTTTTCAGTTGAGAGGCGATCGATGATCCGCGCAAGTTTGGGAACGGGGTTATCCGCCTTTTGCGGGTAGGCGGCGTGGCCTTGCAAGCCATGGACGATGACCTTGCCGTTGAGTGAGCCACGCCGGCCGATCTTGATTTCATCGCCAAGTGTATTTGGGTTTGAAGGTTCGCCGACCAGACAGGCGTCGAGTTGCTCGTGCCTTTCCTTCAGCCATTCAAGAACCTTTGCCGTGCCGTTGATCGATGGTCCTTCTTCATCACCGGTGATGAGTAAAGATACCGAACCGCTTTCAGGCACTTTATTGCGTTGTTCAAGATGACGCATCGCGGCAGCGATGAAACAGGCAACAGCGCCCTTCATGTCGACGGCGCCGCGTCCGTACAAAATTCCATCACGAATTTCGGCTGCAAAAGGAGCGATCGTCCAAGCGTCCAGATGGCCCGGTGGTACGACGTCGGTATGGCCGGCAAAGCAGAGGTTTGGTCCCGCACTGCCGATGCGCGCGTACAGGTTTTCGACATCTGGTGTTCCGGTTTGCGTAAACGTCATGCGTTCGACGGTAAAACCGGCAGGTGACAAAACTTCCTGCAGCAGGGTGAGCGCGCCGCCTTCTTCAGGGGTGACGCTCGGGCACCGGATCAGCGCTTGGGCCAACGCTACCGGATCTTTCACATCAAGCGTCATTTTTCGGTCCTGGTTTTTATAACGGTCTAGAGCCAGCATTGGCCTGTGAGGTAGGGGGAGGGCCGCCCTGGGCAAGGGGGTCAGGGCCATACTGGTTGGGGCCAACGGTACCGCGCAGGAAGCCGTTGTCGATGATTATCACGGCGATGATTGCAGCCAAGCTGGTGACAAATGCGATATCCAACTGAGAAGGTGTATGGCTTACAAAAATTATCCGGTTGTGTTCAAGCAACGCAAAGACGAGAAATACAAAGGCGTAGCTGTAGGGAAGAATCTGCGGCCAGTTTCGGTCATTGAAACGTTTGACGCATACGGCTGTCTGCGGAATGAGAAACGCGATGCTTAGAAGCGTTTCAGCAAGCGTTGGCCCGGCACGCGCGATGTCGTCGAAAAACCAGGCGTGCGGATTTGCAAGAAAGGAAAGCGTTACCGAGGCGAGAAGCAGCGCGAGCATGGCCATCCACCACTGCTTGCGGCCAATGCGTCCATCGAAACTGAAAAAGAGCGTTTTCCAATGCATGCTAGGTATTGAAGCCTGATTTGCGGCCTGAATGAACGATAGATAAGCCGGCGGATCAAGCGGAGTTGTTCTGTTCGGCAACTTTTCCGTCCATGCGGCCGGAATTGAACTTGTTGCAATGTTAAAAGCAACCGCTTCATACGAAGAAGGGCTGCCGTTGGGGCAGCCCGAAATTTTGATGGAAGGCCCTGACGCTCAGGTGAGAGCAAACCGTGCCTCGAACTGCCCGACGTTAGCCTATACGGTTACGGAGCTGTGGATCCAATCTTCCAGGCGTTTTTTCTGAACAAGCGCGCCAGCGTGGGAGGCTGCGACCTGGCCACCCTGGAAGATCATCAGTGTAGGCATGGCGCGAATGCCATAACGACTGGTCACCTGCGGATTCTGATCGACGTCAAGTTTCACGATCTTGACCTTGCCCTTCATTTCCTCAGCCACCTGGTCAAGAGCGGGCGCCATTGCTTTGCACGGGCCACACCACTCGGCGAAGAAGTCGACAACCACGGGTTCAGAGGAATTCAGGACTTCTTCTTCGAACGTTTTGTCCGAAACAGCATTTGGCATCGTGGTTCTCCTTTGGGGCCGCCTGCTGGCGGCAGGTTTGTCGGTGATTGAGCGGGAAGTTAGGGACCGGTCTAAGTCGCGTCAAGATTGGAGGTGTTTAGCTGCCATAACCTGCGCTCATAACTATCAAGTCGAGCTGCGGAAAATTCCATCAAACGTGGTCCGTCGGTCCATAGGATTGCGATTTTCAAAGCCTTATCGGGGAACAACTGGGCAAGCGCAAGGCGATATGCCGCAAGCTGGTAAAGGTAGGCGTCTGCAACTTTTTCCACATCCGAAGGCGGTGGGCGGTTGGTCTTGTAATCTATGATGAACACGCGATTACCGTCGATTGCAAGCCGGTCGATCTGGCCGTTAAGTTTGAGCGCAGGTCCGCGGCCTGAGGGGCGCGGGATTTGAGCTGCTATGGGAACCTCGGCGCGGCTGTCGGGCCCAAACAAGCAGGCAAACTCTGAATTTTCTAAAATTGAAAGCGTTTCAGTAATGATGCTCTGGCGTACTTTTGGGCTCAGTTGCTGCCCGCGAGCGGCAACGAATCCTTTGGCGGCGGCATGCCATTTGTCGGCCGGAACTTTCGGCAGATGTTCAAGCAGCGCGTGAGTCAAAGTTCCGCGCAAAAAACGATTTCCCGATGAGAGCACCCGGGGCGGGGCTGCCGGTGGATCTTCATGGGCTGGCATGCCCTTGCTAGGCGGTGCAGGCAGTGGGTCGCCAGCTTCATCGACGTCGTAGGGTGCCAGGCGCGATGGGGCGAGCGGCATTGTGAGCGTCTCTTCCCGTGGCGCGTGTGCAAGTGCCCAGGGTTCAAGTGGCGTCGCTGTCTGCAGTTCTGACAGCGAGCTTTTGCGTCTGCGGGCGACAGCGGATTGGGATGTCTCAATGCGCCTTACGGTATTACCTTGCGAATTGGTCGCTTCCACAAGAGCATTTTCAAGCCCAGACAGGATAAGGTCATACCAGCAGTCGGCTGGTCGTTTCTTTTTGCCTTCGAAGCCTGAGACGTATAACCGGTCGCGCGCCCGGGTCATGGCAACATAGAGGAGCCGGTTCAATTCTTCCTGCTCACGGTCTTTCACCTTCTGGTCGCCGGTCGCGATCGGTGCGAGGTCTTTTGAATCCTTGATCTTCCAAATGAACGCGGGCGGCGCTTGTTCAGATGCGTGCGGTAGTGCAAGCGGCACGAGGCTTGAGCGGCGGCCAGCGGCTGACGTTGTGCATGTGTCGGGGAGGAAAACAACTGGCGCTTCGAGCCCCTTGGCGCCATGCACGGTCATGATGCGGACCTCGTCGCGTCCGTGGTCCATGTCGCGTTTGATCTGGCGGGTGCTTTCTCGCAAGTAGACGAGGAAGCCAGTGAGTGATGGCGGGGCTTCATCATCAAATGCGATTGCCAGGTTGATCAGTTCATCAATGCCGTCGGCAGCTTCGGGCCCCAGTCTGCCGAGCAGTTTTTGGCGCATGCCGTCGCGGTCCAAAACGCCAGTGAGGAATTCGTATGGGGGCAAAAAATCGGCGCGGCGGCGCCAGTCGCGTAGCAGGCTGGCGGCGCTCTCATAGGCTGGTTGGCGGTCGCGTTGGTCCAGTAGTGCTTTCCAGAGTGTTCCCTTGCGGCCGTGGGCTATTGCCAGCAGATCATCATCATCAAAGCCGAACAGCGGGCTTTTGAGAACATTGGCGAGGGCGAGATCGTCTTCCGGCAGGGTTAGAAAGTCACCGAGTGCGATAAGGTCTTGTACTGCTATCTGGTCAGCCAGCGAGAGTCGGTCTGCACCGGCAACTGCTATGCCGCGCGACTTCAATGCGGCAACCATGGGATGTGCGAACGGATGACGTTTGCGGACCAGTATCAGGATGTCGCCAGGTGTGATGGGCCGGTCTTCGGAGAGCAGGCGCTCGCCGCTTTCGGTCATCTCCTTTATTCGGTCTGCGATACGTTCAGCCAGCCGCACGGCTGGTGCAATCTCACCGGTGCCTTCATCGGGTGTCCAGGCATCAAGGGTTTCAGCTTTTCCGGCTTTTTCGGTATCCCAGATTTCGACAAGACCGGCGTGGCCAATGCGGTGGGCGGCATGGGCGATTGGGTTGGTCGTGCTCGCACCCGTTTGATTGCTGGTAGTGGCGGTCAGGCCGGGCGTGCGCTGAGCGTCGGCGAACACGCGGTCGACGGCGTTCAGGATCGGCGCCACTGTGCGGAACGACAGCGTTAGAGGTATATCATGCCAAGGCACGCCGGCAGCTTTGGCGTGCTTGCGGAATACATTCCCCATACGCGCGAACTCTTCAGGGCGTGCGCCTTGAAACGAGTAGATTGATTGTTTTTCATCGCCTACCGCAAACAACGTGCGTGCAGGTGGGGCAGGCAGACCGCTTGAAGTGTCTATGCCATTTGACGCTGAGGCGGTTGTGACTGGTGGCCAATCCTCTCGCGTACCCGATCCTGCAAAGAATTCCGCGGCGAGTGATTCCACGATGCGCCATTGCTGGGGGCTTGTGTCCTGGCTTTCATCAACGAGAATGTGATCCAGGCCGCCGTCGAGTTTGTAGAGCACCCACTGCGCAGCTTCAGAGGTGCGCAAAAGGCCGACGGTGTGGCGAATGAGATCTTCGAAATCGAGCGCGGCACGACGTGCCTTGAGGCTTGAGAAGCGTGTCAAAACTGCATCCGCGAGGCGCATAAGCGATATTGTCGCTTCGATCACGTCGAGCGCGCGGCGCTTATCGGTGAGAGCTGCAAACCGGTCACGCGCATCTCGTAGCTTTTGGGTTAGAACCGGTTCTGTTTCGCAAACCGCCTTAAGGCAGAACCTGCTATCGGCGCGTGGCGTCATTGATTTGGTCAGATAGACTCTGGATAGTGCTTCCAGCCGTGCCGATTCCTCTTGGGCATTGAGTGCATCGGTTATGTTGTCTGCTATCTCCTGGTCGACAGTGCTGCTTTGTGCCAACACGTCGCGGGCGCGCCTGAGGAATTCGTCTGGCAAGAGCGACAGCCGCTGTTGATCGATCGTTTCGCGCGTTTGGTCACGTTCTATAGCGAAGGCAGCGCGGTAGTCGCGTGAGATGGCATCATAGGGGTCGCGCAGCACACCGTTTTTGTCATGGCCGTAGACCTTCACGACATGTTCAAGCCAGTCTTTGTGGTCGAGCGCGGTGCTCAAAATGGTGTCAAAACTCTCATCGGCGGCGAATGCAACCGTTGTGGTCAACGCCATGCCGAGCGGGGATGCGGGTGCATGGGTGGCGGCGCGCAGCGTGGCATCAATGGCATCTCGCAAGAGCTGGGCGGCCATTACGTCATCGAGAATGGAAAAGCCGGGTGTGACACCTGCCTCCAATGGAAAGCGCTGCAACAGACGTTCGGCAAACGCGTGAATGGTCTGTACCTTCAAGCCGCCTGGCGTTTCGATGGCGCGGGCAAACAGGCTGCGCGCGCGTTCGGTTTCGGCTGCTGTGGGCGAACGGCTGAGTAGATTGCGAAGTGCTGCATCGAGATCTGCGCCGGATTTTGTTACCCAGAAGCCGAGTTCGCTAAAGACGCGCGTCGACATTTCGGCGGCGGCTGCCTTGGTGTAGGTGAGGCACAGGATGCGTTCGGGCTGCGTTCCAGCGAGCAGCAAGCGCAATACCCGCCGTGTGAGAACATGGGTTTTACCAGTGCCGGCATTGGCGCTTACCCATGCTGATGTCGCCGGATCGGCTGCCTGCCCCTGAGCGCGGGATGTTTGCGCGGTGATCCTGGCGATCTCGTCGTATGTCGGGGAGGGTTCGATGGCTGCGATCTCCGCTAGCGTTGAGGGCGTTCAGGCGGGCGTGCGGTATTGATCAAGGGAGGATAATAGATCTGGGCTGAGATATTTACCTGGCATTGGCGCACGGCCCTTTGGTGATTGTGGCAGCGATTTTCATTGATACCGCAGCGGTGCTAGACAGGTTCGGGCCGAGTCACTATAAGGGCCGAGCTTCAGCTCCGGCCAGCACCGGTGTGAAGCTTTGCCCAGGTAGCTCAGTTGGTAGAGCATGCGACTGAAAATCGCAGTGTCGGTGGTTCAATTCCACCCCTGGGCACCACAGCCCCTCCCCATAGCTGAACATAGCCTCTCAAAAAGTCACTGATTTCAGCATTTTATACGGGTTCTAGCTGCTCAGTTCTGATTGCGGATTACCGTTGTTTCTTCTGGGTTTGTCGGTAACGACATACGGTTTTGCTGTGGCCGTTGGGGGATTTGCTGGATGGACTGAGGGAAACGCCATGCGGCTGCCGGAGGCTAAAATTTCTCGGCTTTTCATTCGTCCAGATCAATAAAAGCAGTCATCAATACCTGCGCTGCCCGCCTGCTGGACCGGATCACTGCTTAAGAAACAGAATTGTTTCATGCTCAGTCTGAACCGCTCTGGTTATCGAGCGATCGGCTGGTCCCCTTCAGCGCTCTTGATCAAGCACAAGGCGTAGTGAGGTGGATGCAGTTCACTCCAGCATGCTTCTGATTAAACGAAGTCGATGAACTTGTTGAAGGGCATTTCGCGCAGACGCTTTCCAGTGGCGGCGAAAATTGCGTTGGCCAAAGCGGGTGCGGCAGGAGGAACCGTTGGCTCGCCGATGCCACGGATGTTGGGGCTATTTTCCAATGCCTTCACCGTAATCTGAGGTGACTGGTAAAGACGCATGCCCTGGTATGCATCGAAGTTGGTTTGCTCTGGCGCATAGTTGGCATAGGTCAATTCGCAGTTCATGGCATGCGCCAATGCGAAATTAACGCCGCCGAAGGCCTGGGCCTCGTAATTGATCGGATCGAGCACTTTGCCTGAATCCGTGACGACAAACACCTTGTCGATCTTGATGCCGGATGGCGTGTTGGTAACCTCGATCACTTCGGCGCACGGTACACCGTGAGAATGAGTGAAGGCGACGCCACGGCCACGGTTCTCGCCAAGTTTCGGCCCGGTCCAACCTGAAAGTTCGCCGACAGCTTCCAATACTTTTTTCGACACCGGATCGATCATCAACCGCAGGCGTTCTTCAAGCGGATCGGCGCCGGCGGCGTGGATCAGTTCGTCAAGGAAGCCTTCGTGCAAAAAACCGTTGGCGCATGATCCCGGCGCGCGCCAGGAGCTAACCGGTGCCATTTCCTTGGCGGCGTAGCCGCTAACGCGATAATTGGGAATGCCGTAGGGCTGGTCCCATGCGCCGGCGACCAGAAACATATCGGGTCCGGGTGGAGCAAACATCAACCGTCCAAACCAGGAGCGGGTCATGGACTGTCCAATGCTGCTTAAATCGTAGGTTTCGACCTTGCCGTCCTTGACGGTGCCGCGGCCAAGGCCAAGCTGCATGGGACGTGGATAGTCGTGGGTCATGTCCTCCTCGCGCGACCAGGTCATCTTGACCGGGGTGCCCTTCATCGCCATTGCGATTTCAGTTGTCTGGAGGACGTAGGTGTCTTCGAGGCGGCGGCCGAAACTGCCGCCCATGGCAAATACGTGCACGTGGACGTTTGCGGCGCTGACACCAGTCAGGCTGGCGACATGGTCGCGGACGAAGGCTGGAATTTGTGTTCCTGTCCAGACATCGACGCGGTTGTCTTCAACTTTGACGATGGCGTTCATGGGTTCGAGCGGCGCATGGGCGAGGTAGGGCGCGCGATACTCAGCGGTGATGACCTTGCCGCTGGCGAGTTCCTTGTCGACGTCGCCGTCATCGCGCCAGCGCTTGTCGAGGAATTCATCGGTAGCGGATGCCTGCAACGCTTCCCACATCTTGTCGGTGGTTGCCGGATAGGGGCCCGGTCCCCATTCGATTTCGATGGCGTTGGCAGCTTGAATGGCCCGCCATGTGTTGTCGGCGACGATAGCGATGCCATGCTTGATTGGCAGCACTTTCTTGACGCCGCGCATTTTTTGGGCCTTGGAGGCGTCGAATTTTTTGACATCGCCGCCGATACCGGGGTTCGCACGGACCGTTGCGTGAACCATGCCGTCGACCTTGGCATCTATGCCAAAGATCTGCGTGCCTGTAGATTTAGCGATGATGTCGGTGCGTTGGACGGGCTTGCCCAGGTAGCGCCAGTTTTGGGGGGCGCGAAGCGCGACATCGGTCACCGGGTCAATCTTTGCTGCGTCGGTGGCCAATTCGGTATAGGCGAGTTTTTTCCCGTCGGGCGCGATGACCGCTCCGTTTTCGGTTTTCAACTCCGACCGGTTCACCTTCCAGCGCCGCGACGCAGCCTCTTTCAAGGTTTCGCGTGCTACCGCGCCGGCCGTCAGCAAACGCTCGTGCATGTCGGCGACTGATGTCGATCCGCCGGTGATCTGGAAGGCCATGATCTTGCCGACCGACGATAAGATGTCGCGCAAATGATCTGGAATCCAGCCGTGATCGTAAGCCGGGAAGGGTGCATTATCGCCCGTGGCGACGCCGTTGTAATAAGCCTGGTGGGGTTCGCCGGGATCGAGATTGCATCTGAGCGGGTTGATATCGAGTTCTTCGGCGATCAAGTAGGCCTGGATGGAGTAGGTGCCTTGGCCTTTGTCGGCGCGCGGTGTGATGAGTGTCACGCCGTTGCTGTCGATTTTAACAAAGGGGGTGATGGCGGCTTCGCCCTCGTCAAGGTCATCAAGAAGCGGGTTGGGAATGGCTTTTTTGGCCTCGTAGATGCCAAATGCCACGCCTCCTGCAATGAGAGCAGAGCCGACAAGAAATGTACGCCGTGCAATTGTCGCGACCTTTGCCATGGTCTCATACCTTTTTGAGGTTGACGGCTGCCGTCTTGATGGCGGCACGAATGCGGGGATAGGTGCCGCATCTGCACAGGTTGCCGCTCATCGCATCGTCGATTTCCTGGTCAGTGGGATCAGGATTTTCAGCCAGGAAGCTGGCGGCCTGCATGATCTGTCCGGATTGGCAGTAACCACACTGGGCGACCTGATGTTCGATCCAGGCCGCTTGCACAATATGAAGTTGTTCAGGTGTGCCCAGACCTTCGATGGTGGTGATCTCCCCATCGACGGATGACGCCGGGGTCTGGCAGGAGCGGATTGCCGTGCCCCCCATATGCACGGTGCACGCGCCGCACTGCGCTATACCGCAGCCATATTTGACGCCCGTTATGCCCAATTCGTCACGAAGAACCCACAGCAGCGGCATGTCCGGCTCGACGTCGATTTCATGATCCTGCCCGTTTACTCTCAGCTTCATTTTCGTTCTCAAGTTCGTAAATTTTCAGGGTTGCGTCGTTGATGACGCTCAGGCCGCATCGCAAATCTAATGGCGTTTTGATAGCTATCTCAAACGTTTTTTGAACGACCTGTCATTGAGATTTTCGTCGGACTGCCGGGCTACCTCGCCTGTTTTCGCAGTATTCTTGGTGAGGGCACCAGCGTGCGGCTGGTTGCGACACTCCGATAGTTTCATCGCTTGTCGTTAAGGTTATGAGTTGATTGCACGATTGGCACGATCTTCGCTTTTGGATGGCCATTGATCCAAAAATCAGGAGATTGGCCGCCGATGACGAAGCGAATGAGGAAATGGTTGAAGCGCATGAAGCAACGGCTCGCGTACCTTCGTCCATCGGCGATGACGGCGTGAAGAGACATTTTCGAGGACAATCGTGCATTAGGCAATTCAGGGCCGTGCCTGGAGCTGAGTTGCCGCCTTGCAGAACAGTGCGATGAATTACATCATTTCGGTACAAGTTAAGCTTACCGTTTTTTCGTTTTGATACTGTTCGTTTCCGGTGGCTTGCGCGTATTCATCTGCGGTTGCTCTATTGCCTCAATTTCGCCGTGCGTGAAGCCAGTTCCTGCCAGAACGATGACCTAGCCTCACTCCAATTTCAGGAGGAGGAGTTATTTTCATCATGACGAAATCCCGACATGTCCATGCCGGAATGTGCGGAGCGCTTACCTTTGCCGCGCTCGTGCCTTTAGCCTTAGTGCTGACGCCTGCTGCGCCAGCCAAAGCATTAGAAATTGATGCTCAACTCGGGCAATCGGTTTTGCCATTAGGCAAACAAGGCAAGGTGTACCTGCGATTGTCGCTTAAAGGCACACCAATCAAGAGCACTGCGACGCGCCCGGCGGTTAACGTTGCGCTGGTTCTGGATCGCTCCGGTTCGATGCGCGGCGAGCGTATTGCCTCGGCCAAAGCAGCCGCGCGCGAAGCGCTGGACCGGCTGGCGGCTGATGATATCGTTTCGCTGGTCACCTACAACCATGAGGTTGACGTCATCCAGCGCGCCAGCCGACTGGGCGACGATCATGACTTGCGCCAACGGATCGACCGGCTCACAGCGGATGGACGGACGGCGCTGCATGCTGGCGTTGTCGCAGGTGCAGAAGAGGTGAAGCGTTTCCTCGATGCAGAAAAAATCAACCGTGTGGTGCTTTTGTCGGATGGTCTTGCCAATGTGGGACCGTCGAGCCCGCGCGATCTTGCCGAACTGGGGCGAACTCTTGGTTCAGATGGCATATCGGTTACGACGATTGGTCTTGGCCTTGATTACAACGAAGACCTTATGAGCCGGCTCGCTGCGGCTAGTGATGGCAACCACGCGTTTGTTGAGGATCCCGAAGACCTGGCGGGTATTTTTGCATCCGAGTTTGGCGATGCGCTTTCTGTGACGTCCAAGGATATTGAGATCATCATCGAGTGCCGCATCGGTTTCAAACCTGTACGCGTTCTTGGTCGCGAGGCAACGATTGAAGGTAATCGTATCCGCATGAAGCTCAATCAGCTTCAGGGCAGCAATGAGCGTTATTTCGTGGTCGAGCTCGATGCGCCAGAAACACGCACGCCGGGTGAGGCAGAGGTGGCCAGCATTTCGGTGGACTATCTCGATCTGGCGTCGGGCAGCCGCAAGCAGGAAAATGCACAGGCGACCGGGCGATTTTCTGCTTCTGCCGATGAAGTTGAGAAGTCCGTCAACAAGCCGGTGATGACCCAGGTAACGACGCAGATCGCGACGGAGCGGAGTGAGAAGGCTGTGGAAATGCGTGACAAGGGTGAAGTCGCCGCGGCGCGCAAGCTGCTTGAAGGCAATGCGGTGTATCTCAAGAATGCGCGCGAAATGTATGGATCCGGACGTGGAGCGGCTTCTGCGCAAGCTGTGGGGGCATTGAAGGAGCTAGAAGCAAAGCAGGCGACCGCTGCAGAAAACCTCGACGCCAAAGCCTGGGAGAGGACACGAAAATCGATGCGCTATGACCAGCACAAATCGAAAATGCAGCAACAGTACTGAGTGTCGCTGACAAAAAACATATCAACGGAGAAACGGCTGGCGGATGAAATCGCCAGCCGTTTTTTGTTGCGCTCCCGTGGAAAGTGGAAACCTTACATCTTGAAGGCAACGATCTTCGAGCGCTGTTGTCCCAGCTTCTCGATGCCGAGTGTAACGATGTCGCCAACCTGAAGCCACTTGGGTTCCTTCATGCCGAGTGCGACGCCGGGCGGCGTGCCTGTTGCCACGACATCGCCGGGCTCCAACACCATGAACCTTGTCATGTAAGACAGGATGTAGGGGATCTTGAAAATCATTGTCGATGTATTGCCGACCTGACGGCGCTCGCCGTTGACGTCGAGCCACATTGCGAGGTTCTCGACGTCGCCTGCCTCGTCTGGGGTCACTAGCCAAGGACCCAGCGGCCCGAAGGTTTCTGCTGCTTTGCCTTTTACCCACTGACCAGAGCGTTCGGTCTGGAAATGGCGCTCTGATACATCGTTGCAGCATAGATAACCGGCGATGTAATCGGCTGCATCAGCTTCCTCCACGTAGCGTGCGCGCTTGGAAATAACAACGCCGATCTCAACCTCATAATCGAGCTTTTGCGCATCGCGGGGCATCATGATGTCATCGTTGGGTCCGACGATGCAGTTGCCGATCTTGTTGAAGATGACCGGCTCACGCGGCACCCGAAGTCCTGCTTCGGCGGCATGGTCGGCATAGTTCAGCCCGATCGCCATGTAATTGCGGACGTTGCCGACCGGTGCGGCAAGCCGCACGCCTTGTGGGACTGCGGCAAGGGATGAGGGATCAAGCGCCTTCAGCTTGTCGATCGTATCTGGGGCGAGGGTGCGTCCATCGATGTCGGGAATGATGGCTGAAAGATCGCGGATTGTTCCGCTCTGGTCGAGGAGGCCCGGTTTCTCCTGGCCTGGTTCACCGAAACGCACGAGCTTCATGGGGTTCCTCTCGTTTTTTCTCTTTTGTGGACGCATAAGATTATAGCGCGCGATCGTCTTGCCTGCAGCTTTGCCGGACAAATAAAAAAACCGTGCATCGGTTCTGATGCACGGTTGGTGATCTGGTCTTGCGCTTTTTTGTTCTGGATAGGTTTATGCGCCGGGGCCCTGGTCAAAGCCCACCTTATCCATGATTTCGGATGCTTTCTTGCGATTATTGGCAACATCGGCCAGTGGCAGCTTGTCTGGGTTCAAAGTGCCCCACGCGTTGACCCTTTCAGAGATGGGAACATCCACGTCGAGGGGGTACTCGTTGACCTGCTCTGCGTAAATCTTTTGACCTTCATGAGAGGCGAGGAAGTCAATCAGCTTCATGGCGGCATCTTTGTGAGGTGCGTGTTTTGCCAGAACTGCACCTGAAATGTTGACGTGGGTGCCGCGGTCGTTGGCATCGGGGAATAGCAAGCGAACTGAGTTAGCCCACTCACGTTGTTCAGGTTTGTTGCTCGTTTCCATCGCCGCCATGTAATAGGTATTGCCCACGGCGATGTCGCATTCGCCCGCGTAAATCGCTTTTACCTGATCGCGGTCTCCGCCGGCGGGTTTACGGGCCAGATTGTTCTTTACGCCCTCAGCCCATTTCATCGCTTTTTCCTCACCCTCGTGGGCGATGATCGAGGCGAGTAAACCGACGTTGTAGGTGTGCTGGCCAGAACGCATGCAAATCTTGCCCTTCCACTTTGGGTCGGCAAGTTCGGCATAGGTGATCGTGTCCTGCTTGACGCGGTCTTTTGATGCGTAAACCACGCGTGCGCGTTGAGACAGGCCAACCCAGGCACCATCGGGATCGCGGTAGGCAGCAGGGATTTCCTCATCAACCTGTTCGGATTTTATGGGTTGGGTTATGCCTTTGTCCTTGGCATCGGTCAGGCGTCCAATGTCCACGGTCAGCAGCACGTCTGCAGGGCTGTTGACGCCTTCTGCGGCCATGCGCTCAATGAGGCCGTCCTTGGCGTAAACAACGTTGACCTTGATGCCGGTTTGTTTTGCGAACGCTTCCATCAGCGGTTGGATGAGGCCAGGTTCGCGATAGGAATAGATGTTGACTTCGCCGGCCGAGCCAGGAACTGGACTTGGCACCGAGGTTGCCGTGACCTTGGGGTTTTTCTCACCTTCCCCTGATGCCCAGGCGGGCATGGGCTGTAGTGCGGTGGCAGAGATTGCAAGAAGGGAGAAAGAAAAGGCAGCAGTGCGCGTCAACGCGCGTGCGTTAATCATCATGTCCTCCAATAACCAGGGTTCAAGGCCCCAGCACGGATGTTGTCATCAAACGGCGAACAGCGTGCGCACCGTTAATTGAACAAGCCAAGATCGTGGGAATTTGTCAATCGCAAGACGTGCGAAAAATTCAATGGAATCATTCCAATGTAGGCGCGTCGTTGGTGTGTGACGTAGAGATCTGCACGGGAAATGCAAACATTTTTTGACGATCCGCGGAGCATAATGTCCAGGGCGCAGGCAGACGTCTTGCGACCGCGTGTCGCGCAGGTTTTGTACCTTTCTTAGAGCGGTTCAAACCTGGATAGATCCGTTCTAATTTTCTTAATTGCCGCCTTGAGCGTTTAAGCGACGGACTGGAGAATTTGCGTGGCAGCACCGTCTTTTTCAAAACCCTGAACCAGAAACCTGCCACTTTTGGCGTCGGCAATCATCACCAGGCGCGTGGTTGGATTCAGGATTGGCTCTTTGAGCCAGGAGAGCTTTTGGTCAAAGCTGGTTGGCACGCCAGACATCCGGCAGGCGCGGCCGGCGCTGTCGTTGCCTCGTGCATGCCCGGTCCATCCGATCGTTTGCCAATGATTGGCTGCAACCTGGGAGCCGGTGATGACTCTAGCGGTGGTTTCCCGCCGTTCGATGACGCAGGTTTCGTCGGGCTTAATTCCGGCAAGCGAAAATATCGCCGGCGTGCTGATCGGCGTGTTGGCGATCATCTCCCTTGCTTGGCGAAAATTCTCTGCGCGCTCGAAAACGGTTCGCAACAAGTGTGCGGGCGTGCCATGAGGCATGTTCCAAACGCGCCGGCGGTTGGCAGCCCAATCAATGTAGTAATATCCGAGCGCCTTTCGCATTGGGGCCTGGTTTAGTGCGGCTGCAAAGCGACCTGGAGCCACCGCCTGCAGGACGCCGGTATATCCGGGCCATGTCATTGTTAGAAACGGTCCAACACGCCCGGCAACCCGCGCGGCCAGTACGTTTTCGCCCAGCCCGTCGGTGCGCCAATCCAACACTCGGACCAGCCTTGCAGAGGAGCCATCGGGTGAGGGTGCGACACGGCACGTGCAGCCCCACTCGTAATTGACGGAGAGAAAATATGCTCCTGGCCGTCCTAGCTTGCTGGCAATGCGATCAATTTCGGGCAGATGGGAGTTGTTCCAGCGCTGCAACCAACGCCGCGAAACACGATCGAGCGACGCCAGCGCGCGGCGCGGTACGATGGTGGTGGCTTGGTCGAGCAGACGGTTGGCCCGGTCGAATTCGCGCTCCAGTGTCTCCATTGGAAAGTCCGGGCCGACTTCCAGCAGCGGGATTGAAGGCAAATCTGGGTGGAGGGGCAACGGCGATGGTGTTGCCGCGGACGCTTTATAGGCCGGTTGTAAGGAATTGGTGGACGTTTGCGGCATGGGCTCATTCTATCAGAGGATTATAGACGCGATAAATCGCATCGTCCCGTTTTCGGGGTTTGGCACCAATTCTCAGTCGGTTAGTCCATATAGTGTGCAGGAGGGCTTAACCAAAACTCCTCGATCCACCAGATCGCCAGGTTGAGCGTTGACAATCCGGGGTGAAGAGAACATAAAGCGGGCCAACGTGTTCGGTGCCGCCGAACGCGCTTAATGCGCTGCCCGAGGCTCTCCTGCGACTGTTTATGGTCGTGATAGGCTCGAAAGTCCCCTCTGCAACCGACCTGATCGGATTGGCAAACGAGGGGCGCCACAGGGCGCGGCCAACGGAAAGGGCAATAGCCATGTATGCTGTCATCAAGACAGGCGGCAAGCAATATCGTGTCGCCATGGACGACGTTATCTCCATCGAGAAGCTCGAAGGTGACGCCGGTTCCTCTATCGAATTTGAAGACGTTCTTATGGTCGGCGAAGGTGCCTCGGTGAAGGTCGGTGCGCCAACGGTTTCAGGCGCCAAAGTTGTCGCGGAACTTGTCGAACAAACTCGCGGTCCCAAGGTTATCGCCTTCAAAAAGCGCCGCCGTCAGAACTCACGTCGGAAGCGTGGGCACCGGCAGGACCTGACAAAAATCCGCATTACGTCCATTGTTGGCGCCTGAAGGCAGCCGGCAGGTTTAATAGTCCAGCGCGTTGTCCAGGCGGAATTAAAACTCGGTTCGCCTCAACGTGCTCCAGGATCAAGGAACTCAACACATGGCACACAAAAAGGCTGGTGGCTCATCGCGCAACGGACGTGACTCCAACCCGCAAATGCTTGGCGTCAAGCGCTACGGCGGCGAGCACGTCATTCCGGGCAACATTCTGGTACGTCAGCGCGGCACAAGGGTGCATCCCGGCGATAACGTCGGCATGGGCTCCGATCATACGATTTTCGCAAAGGTCGAGGGCGCTGTGGAGTTTCGCACACGTCGCAATGGTCGCGTGTTCGTTTCGGTTCGCCCGCCGGTTGCCGAGGCTGCCGAGTAGATCATGACGTGGCCTGCCCGTTATGTGCGGGCGGCCTATATTGTGAAAAATATGCCTGGGGAGACGTCGCCGTCTCCCCTTCGTGTTCTCGGGGGCGGGCTGTTGGTGCAGATCTCTCGGCTGCTTAAACGGAAACCTGTAGCATCGGGCGGTGTCATCACCACTGCGCGGCTGGTTTTGCGTCCGCTGGATGAGAGCGATGTTGGGGAGATCGCGCGGTTGGCGGGTGACTTGGACGTTGCTTCGATGACAGCCCGCATTCCTTATCCTTATACAGAGAACGATGCACGCCAATGGCTTGATGGGTTGGAAGACGGCGAGTTCGTGCGAGCCATTACAGCAACCGGAAGCAACGATCTACTTGGTATTACCGGCTATGTTCCTTCACGTGATGAGCGCAGTGCCGAGATTGGATATTGGCTTGGCAAGCCTTATTGGGGCCGTGGTTACGCGACCGAAGCCGCTGGAGCGCTGGTTGATTATTGCTTTTCAGTTGTTGGCTTTGAAGGGCTCACCTGTTGCCATTTCTCAGACAACGCTGGTTCGGCGCGGGTCATCGAAAAGCTGGGGTTCACGCGAAAAGGTAGCTGCCAGTACTGGTGCGAGGCGCGGCGCCGCAAAGCCGATGCGGTTTATTACGAACTCATGCGACCGAAGCGGAGCAGGCGGCTATTTGGCGGCGTGAAAAGCTAGTGTAGCGTCGCGCCTTAGTTGATCGATGTTGCGGCACGCTGGGTATCAACTAAGGCGCGATAAACGCCACACTAAGCCAATGATTTTGCTAGTGGCCTTCATGTCGCGCCAAAATTGTATGCGGTTGCGGCTATGTTTCAATTTTGGCGCGACAGGCCACTAGGGTCGTTACCCGATGGAATCGGATCGGCACTCTAACTTTTTGGTTTGGTCGCATTTTCTGCGACGAACCGGTATCCACTTCGTCGGATACTCTAGGGTTGGACCGTGCCAGCTCCACATTAATTCACGCGGCGGTGCCCAGCCCGGTATTCGAACATTGCTTACCCGTGAGGCCTTTGAGGCGCGATTTCCATGAAATTCCTGGACCAGGCGAAAATCTATATCAAGGCGGGCAACGGAGGCCACGGTAGCGTCAGCTTCCGGCGTGAGAAGTTTATCGAGTTCGGCGGGCCTGATGGTGGCGATGGTGGCCGGGGGGGTGATGTCATCGCCGAATGCGTGCAAAACCTCAACACTCTTATCGATTATCGCTACCAGCAGCATTTCAAGGCCAAGAGCGGCACGCCCGGTATGGGCAAGAACCGGTCCGGACCGAATGGTGCCGATGTCGTTATCAAAGTCCCCCCGGGCACCGAGATCTATGCTGAAGACAACGAAACGCTTCTGGCCGACCTGCAGGAGCCAGGACAGCGTGTGACACTGGCCAAGGGAGGCAACGGCGGCTTCGGCAACGCGCATTTCAAGTCGTCCACCAACCAGGCGCCACGTCACGCCAATCCGGGATTGCCGGGCGAGGAATTGACGATCTGGCTGCGGCTGAAACTTATTGCCGATGCCGGGCTGGTGGGATTACCCAATGCCGGCAAGTCAACGTTCCTTGCTACTGTCACGGCGGCGAAGCCCAAGATTGCAGACTATCCATTCACCACGTTGCATCCCAACCTGGGTGTGGTTCGCGCCGGCGAGCTGGATTTTGTGTTGGCCGACATTCCCGGTCTCATAGAAGGTGCGCATGACGGTGCTGGTCTGGGTACCCGTTTTCTTGGGCATGTTGAGCGTTGCCGTGTGCTTCTTCATCTTGTCGATGGAACGGGCGAGGACGTCGCAGACGCCTATTACACCGTTCGTGCCGAACTGGATGCTTATGGTCAGGGTCTGGAGGATAAGGTGGAGATCGTGGCGCTTGCCAAGATTGATGCCCTGGATGATGAAACACGTTCGCTAAAGGCCGCCGAACTTGCCGAGGCCAGCGGAAGCGAGCCGCTCTTGTTGTCAGCGGTTTCCGGTGAAGGCGTCGACAGTGCTCTATTTGCACTTGCACGTGTGATAGAGCGCGTCGAGAGCGAGCAAGCAACCGACGATCAGACACCAGCAGAACCCTGGCAACCGTGATGCGTCAGCAGAGATCCATCAGGCATGAAGCAGCTAGCGACGCAGCAGCCATACGCACGTTGCTGACCCGCTCGTTTCCAACATCGGCAGAAGCTGACCTCGTCGACAAGTTGCGCGGCGATGGCGATTTGATGTTGGCGCTGGTGGCTGAGGATGCAGGAGAGGTCGTGGGATATACGGCCTTTTCGGTGATGAACGCGCCGTTCGTCGCCGTTGGGCTGGCGCCTGTCGCGGTGGATGTCGATAACCGCCGCAAGGGTATTGCTACGGCGATGATTTTGACAGGCCTCGGTGAACTGCGGGCAATCGGCGTGGAGGCTGCCTTTGTGCTTGGTGAACCGGCGTATTATACGCGTTTTGGTTTTGATGCGGCTGCAGCGTCCGGGTTTCAGTCACCCTATGCCGGACCATATTTCATGGTGGCAGCGTTGAGGGCATCGCGACTTCCTGTATCAACCGGTCCTGTTGCTTATGCCGCTGCGTTCGCTGACCTGAGTTAAAGTGCCAGAGATATGAAAGGCCATTGTCACAAATGCCCGATGTCCGTTCGATATGTGCGATTGGTATGCGTGGCCAACTTGGCCTCAACGGCTGGTTGCCGTGGGAGGGGGACAAGCGTCCTGAATTTCGCGCCGACGTTGAGCGCTTCTTTATGAAGACCAAGGGACACGTGTTGATTGCCGGCCCCAAGACAATCGGCGCGGTGCCTGAGTGGGCGTTTGCCGATCGCACGATTGATGTCATCCGCTCTCACGAAAAACCAGAAGACGTGCTGGCACGCTACAAAGGGCGGCGCGTGTTTGTGGGGGGCGGGCCGCCGGTGTGGGATGTTTATGCCTCCTTCATCCATCATTGGGACATCACGCGCCTGCCTTACGATGGCCCGGCAGACCGCTGGTTCGATCCGAAATGGCTCGTTGGAAATGGTCAGGCTTGAGCATTATGGCTGCCACGGTGATGGTGTTTTGCCGGGGTGTTTAATTCGCTGCACAGTGCGGCCAATATGCCGCTATCTTATTTCTATTAACTATGATGATGATCTGGCTGCCCGCTCTAGAGCGCATTCCGATCCGACGGAATCGGATCGGCGCTCTAGTTTCTTGCTTGGTCGCATTTTCTTCGACGAACCGGTGTCCACTTCGTTGGAAAATGCTTGCGTTGGGTGAGAGTGTGGGCGCGCTCGGCCGGAAGTTTGCCGGCGGCAATTCCATGGAGGAAATACATATGTTGAAGCGTTCCGTGTTCTGGGCGGGCGTGGTCGCTGTGCTCGGCGCCAGCGTTGTTGCAAGCGTGGCGGAGGCTCGTCCGCGCGTTTCTGATGATGGCTGGGAAGATCTGGGTTGTGTTCGCGTCGGTCGCAGAACTGACCGCGACGTAATTTCAGTTGGACGCCGCGAAGGTTCGTTCAAGGCCATCAAGCTGCGGGCTGAAGGCAACGATATCGAAGTTCGGGACCTGAAGGTAATCTACGGCAATGGCCAGCCGGACGATATTCAAGTGCGATCTGTGATGCGGGAGAATTCGCAAACCCGGGCCATTGATCTTAAGGGACGCGATCGCTTCATCAAGGAGATCGTGATCGTTTCCAAGAAAGATCGTGATGGCCGTGGTTTTGGGAAACGTGGGCCGGGCAAACTGTGCGCATATGGTTTGCAGGATCGCGACAACCGCCGTGATGGCCGCAGGGGCGATGACCGCCGTGGAGATGGTCCGCGTGGTGGTGGCAAGTGGGTGGAACTGGGCTGTCAAAAGGTCGGCTTCCTGGTTGATCGCGACGCCATCAGGGTCGGGCGCAGGGAAGGCCGCTTCCGGGCGATCCGGCTGGATGTTTCCAACAACGATGTTTTCATAAATGACCTTCGTGTCATCTATGCAAATGGTGCACCAGACGACATTCGTGTGCGCGAGGAGATCAGGCAAGGGCGTTCGACGCGGCCACTCGATCTTAAAGGGCGGGATCGTGCGATTGATCGCATCGAGATGATCTACCGTTCCAGGCCGAGCTTTAAAGGTACAGCACGCGTGTGCGTCTACGGTCTCGATTAGATTCGAAAAGTGATTACGAATTTGATTGGCGGCGTCCGGTTTGACTGGGCGCCGTCATTTTCATTTGCCACTGAGGTCAGCAAGGCTGATTGGAGATTATTTGCTGGCGCTGACCTAGATCGCGTTCACTTTTCATGGAATCACGAACGCGATCTATTTTCTTTTATTTTGAGCATGTTCTTCATGCCGAACCGCGTACACTTCGGCTGAACATGCTCTAGCGCGAGGGAAACGATTACCAAAGCCTGCCAAGTCCGGGTTGAAGCATTGCACCATAGGGTGAGGGGGCAAATTGCGAATAGGTCGGTAGACCTGTCCAAGGGGTTCCCCAGGCGCTGCTGGCTGGCCATCCACCCAAACTCGATCGTTGAGGGTTTTGCCAGGGGGAAGCCACCCCGTAACCGTACCCGGGAATGCCAGCGGTTGGGGGCGCTAATCCCGAGCCTGGATAAATGAAACCTGGAAACCCGTTATTGAAGCCTGGATAGCCGCCGTAACCGGCAACAGGATAATTGACAAATGGGCCACTCCAGGGGCCACCAAAGCCTCCTGGAGAGAAGAAACTGATGCGGGGCCCACCGCCAATTGAGAATGAAAAGCAAAAGAACGCCTTGGCAGGTTGGGCTGTTGTGGTAACCCCCATCAGGGCCAGTGCGAGAAGAATAGCTGAGCCGTTGAGGCGAGATTTCAGCGACATGGAATGCGGGCTCGCGTTTGAAAACAAGGCACAGCCAGTGTCGCGCGTTGGTGAACCGGCGTCCAGTTCAGACTGAATTTATCCCTTCCGTCCGGCAAACAGCCGGATGGAAGGTTTGCGCACGGTGCCTCAGTCTCTCAGTCCCTAAGAAGCTCGTTAATCGATGTCTTGGAGCGGGTTTTTTCATCGACACGCTTGACGATCACGGCACAGTAAAGCCCAGGCCCCTGTGCGCCGTCGGGCAACGGCTTGCCTGGCATCGTGCCAGATACAACTACGGAGTAGGGCGGCACGTGGCCGAAGAATTTCTCACCCGTTGCCCGGTCAATGATGGTGGTGGAGGCGCCGATGTAGACGCCCATCGAAAGCACCGAGCCCTGGCCAACGCGAACGCCTTCGGCCACTTCGGCGCGTGCACCGATGAAGCAGTTGTCCTCAATAACCACGGGGCCTGCTTGCAATGGCTCCAGCACGCCGCCGATGCCAGCACCGCCTGAGATGTGGCAGTGCTTTCCAATTTGCGCGCAACTGCCGACAGTTGCCCATGTGTCGACCATGGTGCCGGAATCGACATAGGCGCCGAGGTTAACGAATGACGGCATCAGAACCACGCCCGGTGCGATATAGGCGGAGTGGCGGACGATGGCGCCCGGCACGGCACGAAACCCGGCATCCTTGAATTTCTCGGCGTTCCAGTCACCGTATTTCAAGGGCACCTTGTCGTAGCCGTGGACGCGGCTGGCGAATGTTCCGCTCTTCTGGAAGGGGATGATGTCATTGTCGTTGAGGCGGAATGACAGGAGCACTGCCTTCTTCAGCCACTGGTTGACGATCCAATCGTCGCCTTGCTTTTCAGCGACCCGTGCCTGGCCTGAATCAAGCAATTCCAATGCCTGGGTGACGGCTTCGCGCACCTCGCCCTTGGTTGCAGTGTTGATCGTGTCGCGCGCTTCGAATGCGGCATCTATGGTTTTGTGCAGGTCGGCGTGCGACATGGGCGGCAGGCTCCTTGAAAAATTTCATAATTCATACGTCCGGCCGAGGTTTTGGAGCCTTGGACCGATGGTGTCAATCAAAGCCGGTCGGCCGCGCCAGCGCGATGACGGCCATACCATCGTGAGAAAGGCGGGCTAGTTTCTTGTTTGGTCGCATTTTCTACGACGAACCGGTGTCCACTTCGTCGGAAAATGCGGTAGCCGGATGTTGGCTTTGGCGATCCAGGAACCGTCGACCGGCTAAAAGGGGCGTCCGATTTCTGGCAATGATCTGGCGGAAATCGGATTGTCGGCAGGGTGAGTGAACCCGGCTGCTTTGTGTCATGCGCCGGGTTCGCTTTTTATCAACGCACGTCGTTTCAACGCACGCGCAATTTCAGTCCTGCTACGCCGACAGCGAGATTGATGCCTGTCTGACCTTGAACACTCAATGGCTGAAGCACGACAGAATCGTTGTTGCCACCAACAAGCACCTTTGCACCAGCGCCGAGGCCGAGAGATGCGTCGGCGGCAGCACCGACAAAGTTGCCGTTCAAGGCATCTCCTGCAAAGCCCGTGGTCGAGCCAAGAACGCCCCAGACCATGATGCTCTTACCTTTTATGCCGACGTCCAGTCCGACGTTGGTAATCGTACCATCCACATGCCAGACCTTTTTACTGCCGGCGGATTTGAAGGTGCAGTTCAGCGTTTCCTTGGATCCCAGGATCAGGCCGACTTTGCCCTGTCCCTGACAGGTCAGCGTGCCAACTTTGACCTTCGCATCCTGGGCCATTGCTGCAGGCGTGTGGAACAACATGGACAGTGCGATAACGGCCGAGGTGAAAAATATTGTAGTCCGAGCTTGGAATAGCATGGATTTGTTGCGTGCAGAATTTTTCAATGTTTCCTCCTGTTCGAGTTTGCCGTTGCTGCGCGTTCGATTGATCGTATCGCAGTGCAGTTCGCTTCACGTATTGCGACGCTTAAAGTTTTGCGATGCTAGTGTTCCGACTCTGACGCTTGGTTCCCTGTCGGGGCCCTACGCGTCAGCCCGGAACCCTAGCATTCTCATTGTTTGTGTTCTGGATTCACGATCGTTTGACGACCTTCGCCCGGGAATCAAACGTTCGATCCTGAACGCTAGAGTTCGCCGGTCAGAAACTGCGCGCGTCCATGACCGAACGACCAATCCTGGTCGGTATTTTCGACCATTGATACCATGACGTCGGTTGGCGCTATTCCCGCGCGCTTGGTGAGTTCTTCGCACACCAACCGGTAGAATGCCTGTTTCTGGTTGAGCGGGCGTGGACGCGTTATGACCTGGATCATGATCCGGTTCTTGGTGCGAGGAATATCAAGTCCTGTATCCTCCATGACGAAGCGTGACGGCTTCAGTTCATTGATGATCTGATAGCGGTCACGTTCGGGCACGTCGAATGCTGCCACCATGGCGCGATGAACGGCAACACTTATGTTCTTGACTTCACGCTTGCTGCGTCCTTTGACAATGTCGATGCGCATGAGAGGCATTATTTGTCCTTTTTTGTTGCTTGTGCGGTGCCAGGTGCTGGAACGGCGTTTCTGGTCAGAATCCAAACAACGCCGATTTATGGCGGCCGCGGTTCTGCCGGTGTGTTTTAAATTTCAGGTCCATAGGCTGCCCTTGTCGGGCCAAGGTGCTAAGTTCCTGTTCGCGGGTGGTGTGGCACAGGCAACTGTCAAAGCGGCATGCAAATCTATATAGCAAATTCAAAGCGGTTCGTCAGTGTGTTACGAATTGGGTTAGCCGCATTGGCGCTAGCCATGTGGGTGTCGATTTCGGCGCCAACACCCGTTAAGGCCCAAAGCGACGAAAAATCGAAGTTTGAGCCTGTTAGGGGTCTTAAAAGTTCGCTCAAACAGGATCTGCTGGCATCGGGGGCGGCAAGCCGGGAGCGAATGCCGGAACGTGCGGTCCTCATTGAACACCTGCAATCGTTGGAACTTGCGCAGCGCGCTTACACCGAAACCAAACAGCCTGAAACGTATGTGTTCGGCAGCAATTTGGAGCGTCGGGATTTCGACATGCTGAGACTATGGGATGTGTCCGGGCAACAAAATCCAACGGGCGGTCTGCGAGATCAATTCATCAGGGCGCAGTACAAGAAATTCGGTTGGCAACCGGTCTACTTCTGGAAAATTCTCGACATTGCCGACCAAGCTGCGGTGAAAGGCTCGTGTCAAAGCGGTACTGACGGCATCATTCGCAATCTGGATGCGGACGCTTGGCGCGGCTTTAAGGCTGTGACGTATGTTAACAATCGGACCCGGCGCGTCGTCGTGGCGATTGCGGGAACCGACATGCTGGGAGCCGATGACTGGATCAACGACGCCAAAGCGCTGGTTGGTGTTACGGCACCATATTTCGAGGTGGCTTGCGCCTACATGAGGCATGTCGTTGAGACATACGAGAAGAAGTTCAAAAACTATAGATTTGAGTGCGCCGGCCATAGCCTTGGCGGTGGCGCATGCAGCTTTGCCGCAAACCGGTTGGGCCGTCGGGGTGTGACGCTCAATCCAATTGGCACGAGCGCTGAGTTGCGTGGAAAGCTGGTGGGCATGACCAATCTGCCCGAAGCACGCGCAAGCGAAGGTGTGTTCAACTATGTCGATCCAGACGACCCCGCGCATGCCGTCTACAAGGCAGCCAATCGTGTGAAAAGCGGCGCGGTATACTGGATCAAACCGGCAGAGCAAAAAGAACCGCGCAGTGTTCTGGATCGTGTGGGTGACTTCTTGAAACCGCGCAAAAATATTTTCCAACGGGCTTGGGCGCGCTATCAGGCCCACAGTGCAAATGTTTCACTGGATCGTCTGGTCGCTAATGAAGGTCTGGCGCGTATCAGGTAAAGTGCACGTGACTGGAAAAGTCAGGCGGCCGCAGCAATTTTATCTGACGGTGGCCTACCTGAGCGCAGATTCGATCAGCCGCTTTGCGTCGGGCGAGTCCCACTCGGCAGGGCCCATCAAGCGGCCGATTTCTTCGCCCTTGGTGTTGACCAGGAGAGTTGCCGGCATGCCGATGGCCTTGACCTGTGAAGCGGCCCGCGCGCTTGGATCGGCATAGAAGTTCAAGGATTTAACGCCGATGTCGTCCATGAATTTCTTGGCCTTATCGAAACCGTTCTTGTCCACGCTGACTGCAACAACCTCAAATTTGTCCGACCCCATCTCTTTTTGCAGCTTATCGAGAGCCGGCATTTCCTCTCTGCACGGACCACACCATGTTGCCCAAAGGTTGAGCAGTACAACCTTGCCCTTGAACGCGTCGATCGATTTGGTTTGCTTTTGGGCATCATAGAACGGGAAAGCAGGGACCGGTTCAGGTGCGGATTTATAAACGAAGGCGGCAACCTTGCCCTTGTTGTGCCGTTCGCTGCTTAACGCGGCTGTGGTGGTTGGGGATGCGGTATTGCCAGCGTTGGTTGTGGTTTTCCCCACCGGAGCGTTGTCAGGCCCATGTTGGCTAACGTATACCGCCGCAAACAGGGCGCCGGCAGCCAGAACGGCGACGACTGGCAGTGTTCCGCGCATGATTAACCTTTCGTTGTTCGTATTTGACCGGCAGTGGCCGACCGCAGGGAGCTTTAGCCCGTGACCAATAAATCAGCCAACAAGATGTGGGGTGGCCGCTTCGAGATGTCACCCGATGAGCTGATGGTGCGAATAAATGCCTCGATCGGCTTCGACAGAGTTCTGGCGCCGCAGGATATTCGGGGCTCCAAGGCGCATGCGGCCATGCTGGCGGAAACCGGTATCATTTCCAAATCAGATGCCCGTGAGATTGCCAAGGGGCTCGATCAGATCGCGGTGGAAATCGCTGAGGGAAAATTTAAGTTTTCCGAGGCGTTGGAAGACATACACATGAATGTGGAATCGCGGCTGACCGAACTGATCGGCCCGGCAGCAGGGCGGCTTCATACCGCGCGCTCCCGCAATGATCAGGTGGCGCTCGATTTTCGCATGTATGTGCGCGATGCTGCCAGTTCATTTGATCTTGCACTTGGCGAATTGCAGCGCACGCTGGCTCAGAAGGCGCTGGAGCACGCCCACGTGATCATGCCCGGCTTCACGCATTTGCAGCCTGCGCAACCGGTCACCTTCGGGCACCATCTGCTTGCTTACGTGGAGATGTTCGGTCGCGACCGGGGGCGGTTTGCCGATGCTCGTAAACGCATGAACGAATGTCCGCTGGGCGCGGCGGCGCTTGCGGGAACGTCATTTCCCATCGATCGCTCTGAAACGGCCAAGGCGCTGGGTTTCGAACGGCCGACGGCCAACTCGCTCGACAGCGTGGCGGACCGGGATTTTGCGCTGGAAGTGCTGGCCGCAGCGACGATTTCGGCCACGCATCTTTCGCGGCTTTCCGAAGAGATTGTCATCTGGATGACGCCGCAGTTCGGGTTCGTGAAGCTGTCGGACAAGTGGACGACGGGTTCTTCCATCATGCCGCAAAAGCGCAATCCGGATGCTGCTGAACTGTGCCGGGCCAAGGTTGCGCGGATCGCTGCTGCGTTCCAAGGGCTGACGATGGTGATGAAGGGGCTGCCGCTGACCTATTCCAAGGACATGCAGGAAGACAAAGAGACCACATTTGACGCCCTGGAGAATTACTCCGTGGCTGTGGCGGCGATGACCGGCATGATTTCCGACTTGGAGCCGATGCCGGAACGGATGCGGGCCGCCGCGGGCAGTGGTTATTCGACAGCGACAGATCTTGCTGACTGGCTCGTCAGAACCTTGAAAATGCCGTTCCGGGAGGCACACCACGTCACCGGCTCAATCGTCAGGCAAGCTGAACAGCGTGGCCTGGAACTTTCTGAATTGCCGCTTGAGGCGATGCAGGCGGAGGAAAAGCGCATCACAAAGGACGTGTTTACTGTCCTTTCGGTGGAAAATTCCGTCAAAAGCCGCAAGAGTCATGGTGGAACTGCGCCACAGAACGTCACCAAAATGGCAAAGTCCTGGTTGAGACGCTTGGAGAAGGGGCGCTCGTCGGGCTAGACATTCTGCGGAGGTCTTGTTTCCGAACGAGGCCAGCATCTCGGGTATCAGTTTGGCAAATCGCGTCTGCTGGTACAACCCTAATGGGTGCGGATGCAAAGGGGACACGAGGGGTTAGATGTCTCAGGGACTGCGCATAGCCGCTTTGGTGATGCTACTGCCGCTTTTGTTGGCAGGATGTGGCGTGCGCGGTTCGCTGGAAGCGCCGGCATCGGCCAAGGAAAAAGGCGTCGCCACCTCTCCGGAAGCTGCTGACAATGGCCCGGCGTCGTCGGCGCCGCCCAAGGAGCACCGCGACTTCCCGCTCGATCCGCTATTGCGATAGCTTATTTCTGCAGTATTCGGGTTCCTGCGGTTCTTGGGTTTGCGCATCAGGCGTTGCGTTCAATTTCGCGAGATCATCAAAACCGATATCGTGAGCAACTCATTGACGTGTGAGGGCACGAGCGCGGCTATCTGGCGTTTCTGCTCGTTAATACACCAACCCTTGTTGCGCATGGTGCGAATAAAGAACGGTGTCGCGGTGCGTCCAGGGTCGGTGAGTATGGCAATGCCGTTTTGCGCAAGGCTTGCGGCAAGAACATTGGCGATCGGTTCATGGGCAGAGCCGTCGTAGAGAATGTCTGAGCCGACAATCACGTCGTATGGCTCGCTGATGTCGTTGTTTGTCCAATCTTGCCAATCAGCGTTGAATTGCCTGATACCCATTATACCGTTCAGACGCGCGTTTTTCGCTGCGATCATTAATACTTCGCGAGCGTGGTCGGTTTGTGAAACCTCACCGCCGAGGTGGCGAGCTATCAGTCCGACAAGCCCCACGCCGGCGCCGAGTTCCAAAACATGCTTACCAGACAGGCTGCCACGTTCGGCCAAGACGGTGCCGAGGACGGGTGCGGATTCCCAAAGCAACATGCCATAGGGAAACTCTTGGAAACGGTCTGAGACGGCAAGCAGGAGTTCCTGGTTGGCGATGGCATCAATCAGCCAACTCCGCCCGGCTATTTCGAGCTTATGACGATGAAGCGGCAGACCGGCCAGCAGGTCATTAACCGTTTTGTCTCCCGCGCTTGCCTCGGTCATCCATGGTGTCCTTTGCGCATGCTTGTAACGTTGCGCTAATGCGCGAGCTTCTCTGGAGCGTCGTGCGTTATATCGGGATCATTCTGCCGCGGCGAATTTGGTCCAAGATCAAGCCGGACGGCGAAGAGATTGAGGCAAATTCGCCCGGCCCTTCGGGTTTCCAAGCGGCGGCCGACCAGTACGTCTAGTGACTTATCCGTAGCACCACTACGAACGGCATCGCTCTCCTTCTGGACCAGCACGCCGCTTGAGAAACAGAATTGGTTCCGATATATCGCACGACGCTCTAATAGCTCAGCACTACGAATGCTTCGCGATACCTGGGTCAGACGGACATTATGCATCACTTTTCCTACAAGAACGGCATTCTCCATGCTGAGGATGTTTCAATTCCGGCGATTGCCGAGGCGATCGGCACGCCGTTTTATTGCTATTCCACTGCCACTCTTGAACGGCACTACCGCGTGGTGGCCGAAGCGTTCCAGAATGAGGATGCGCTTATTTGTTATGCGTTGAAAGCCAACTCCAACCAAGCTGTCATTGCCACTTTGGCGCGCATGGGGGCGGGCATGGATGTGGTGTCGGAAGGCGAATTGCGCCGCGCCCGAGCCGCGGGTGTTCCGGCAAACAAGATCATTTTCGCCGGTGTGGGGAAAACCCGTGGCGAGATGGAGTATGCGCTGGGTGAAGGCATTCGCGGCTTCAACGTGGAAAGCGTACCGGAGCTGCGTGCACTAAGCCAGGTGGCGAGCGATATGGGCAGGACCGCTCATGTTGCGCTGCGCGTCAACCCGGATGTCGACGCCAAGACGCATGCCAAGATCTCCACTGGAAAGTCAGAAAACAAGTTTGGCATTCCCTTCCGCGTGGCGCGGGCACTTTATGATGAAGCGCGCGATCTGCCGAGCATATCTGCCAACGCCATACACATGCACATTGGCAGCCAGATCACCGATCTTGCTCCTTTTCGCGCTGCCTTTGGCCTTATGCGTGATTTGGTGCTTGAGCTGCGTGCCAACGGCCACGTGATAGAGCACCTCGACCTGGGTGGCGGCCTTGGTGTCCCCTATCGCGGCCATGCCGACGAGCCGCCTTCGCCTGCTGCCTATGCGGCTCTCATCAAGGAGGTCCTGGGTGATCTCGGCGTGGGTTTCATTCTCGAACCTGGCCGCATGATTGCGGGCAATGCCGGCATTCTGGTTACGCGGGTCATATTCGTGAAGGAAGGCGAAGACCGGACCTTCACGATTGTTGATGCTGCGATGAACGATCTTTTGCGGCCTACACTCTATGAGGCCCACCACGACATTTTGCCGGTCGATGAGGCATTGCTGAGCACACCACCTGTCCAGCAGGATATTGTCGGACCGGTGTGCGAAACGGGGGACTATTTTGCGGTCGATCGCAGTTTGCCGCGCTTCAACGCAGGTGACGTGATGGCGGTTATGACGGCTGGAGCCTACGGTGCGGTGATGTCGTCGACCTACAACACCAGACTGCTGGTGCCGGAGGTGATGGTGAAGGGGGAATCCTTCGCGGCCGTTCGCCCACGCCAGGATTACGAAGATTTAATAAGCCTGGACCGACTGCCACCATGGTTGGCGGACACCTGAATTGCGTTCGATAAACCTGCCAAAACCACGTAAATCTGGCGCTTTGGGCAGCCTGGAGATCAATCGGCTGCGTTACGCGTAAGCCGGCGAGAGTGCAATCAAACGTGAAGGGTGCAAAACAATTGTGCGATGCACATCGCGCAGCTCATGCTAAATTTATGTGATGAGCAAGATCAATTCCCAGGACGAGTCGGCGCGCGCGCATGTTGAACGCGCCTTTGAACGCAAAGTCCGGCGCAGCCGATGGGCGCTTTTGTTTGAACGCATGTGGCCGCGTTTATGGTTGCTGATTGGCATTGCAACGCTGTTTGCCGTGATGTCGGTGTTCGGTATCTGGGCACACCTGGATGACGTGGTTCACTATGCCATTCTGGGTGTCTTTGCTCTCCTGACACTTGCAGCGCTGGTCGTAATCGTTCGTGTTCCTTGGCCTTCCCGTGAGGAAGGTTTGCGCCGCATAGAGCGCATTTCTGGTGTGCCACATCGTCCTGCTTCGTCCTATGAGGATACGCTGTCGGGTGCTTCCACAGGTGGGGCTTCAGAAAAACTGTGGAGCGCGCACCGCGCACGGCTCGCGCAGGCAATGCAAAAGTTGAAGGTCGGGACACCGGCGCCACGCACGCACAGGTTCGATCCGTTTGCCGTACGCTCAATCGCTGTGCTTGCGCTTGTCCTCGTTGGCGTCGGGTCTGGCCGCGAGTTGGGTCAATACTTGAGTGACGCCTTCAAGTTCTCCGATGCGCGGATGCTGGCTGCTGCGCGTCTGGATGCATGGGTGACACCACCGGGGTATACCGGCAAGCCTCCAATCATGCTGGCGGATGGCTCCCGTGAGGCGTCGGCTGGGCCTTTGCCCGCTGCCGAGGGCGCCCTTGTGATACCCGTGCGTTCGGTCTTGATCGTGCGCTCCAGTGGGGCGCGGGATCTGCAGCCCGAACTAGAAGTTCTGGCGACGGGCAGCAGCGCGCCTGAGCGCATCAAAGCTGTGCTGCCCAATGTGGGGCAGGGCACCGAAGGCCGCACGGGACCTGTTGCGGCATCGCGCGTTAGCGGATCGAGCAAGGTGACGGAACTGCGCTATGAGCTGACCAAGTCGGCGCGTGTGCGGGTCATGGCGCTGGGCGCCGAGATGGCGGCTTGGACGTTTGACGTCACGCCGGATCAGCCGCCGGAAATCTCCATGACCAAACCGCCGGAACGATCGGCGCGTGGTTCGCTGAAGCTTACATACAAGGTAAAGGACGACTACGGTGTTGCGTCTGCCCAGGCGCATGTGGCGAAAATCCGTCCAAAGGCGTCGGATGTTGAAAAAACCGTCGGCGCTTGGGCGACTAAAAAGCTTGTCGGGCCACGTCCTCCGCATGAGCCACCGCCACTGCTCGCTTTGAAACTGCCGCGCTCGGGTGCAACAGAGGCTGAGAGCTTCACCCATCTGGAACTTGGTACGCATCCATGGGCAGGCCTGCGTGTTGAAATGTGGCTTGAAGCCAAGGACGTAGCCGGCCAGACGGGCCGGAGTGACAAGATTGAAATCGTGCTGCCGCAGCGCCGTTTCGACAACCCGGTGGCGCGAGCGGTAATCGAGCAACGACGCAAGCTGGCAGAAGATCCACGTAACCGCCCAGATATCCTGAAAGCGATTGAAGCCCTCACCTTGGAGCCTGAAGGGTTTCTGGACGATATACCTGCTTTTATTGGCCTTCGGATGGCCTATTACCGGTTGAAAAAATCTGATTCGCGTGAGGATCGAAACTCGGTCATCGAGCAGCTATGGAATGTGGCTGTGCGAATTGAGGACGGTGATCTTTCTGAAGCAGAACGGCGCTTGCGTGAAGCTCAAGACAACCTGTCCAAGCTGCTGGAGAAAGGCGCATCCGAGCAGGAAATCGCCGAGGCCATGAAAGAGCTGCGCGAAGCGCTCAACGAGTACATGCGCGAGCTTGCCGAACAGAACGAGCAGCAGCAGGACCAGTTTGTTGACGGGCAGAACAAGGACCAGCAGTTTTTATCCTCGCGCGACCTTGACCAGATGATGAAGCAGATCGAGGAGATGGCCAAGAATGGCTCGCGCGAACAAGCTCAGCAAATGCTGAGTGAGTTGCGGGACTTGCTCGACCGTTTGCAATCTTCCAAACAGACTGCCGAACAGGGCCGCCGCAGCCGCGAAATGATGGAGAAGATGGACGAGCTTGGCAAACTCGTGGGCAAGCAGCAGCAGTTGATGGACGATACGTTTGGCAAATTACGCCAGGATGACCAGAGGGGTGAACGCGGCGAGCGTGGGAACCGGCAGCAGCAGGGACGTCAGGGCAGCCAGGGCCAGCGCGGCCAACAGCAGCAGCAGTCCAGAGGCGGCCAGCAAGGCCAGCAAGGACAAAGGGGTCAGGGGCGGCAAGGTGAGCGCGGCCAGGGACCGCCAGATCAGGCTGGCCTAGGTGCGCGGCAACGTGCGCTGCGCGATGAGCTCGACAAACTCCAGCGCGGCCTGGATGAACTCGGGCTGGGCCGTTCTGACCAGCTTGACGATGCGCGCCGGGCGATGGAAGAGGCCGAAAGCTCATTAGGAGACAAGGATTATTCGTCGGCCACGGAGCAGCAGGGCCGGGCGCTCGACCAGCTGCGTAAAGGTGCCCAATCGATGGCGCAGCAAATGCTGCAAAACATGCCGCAGCGCTACGGCCAGAACGGGGATACACCGCGTGATCCACTGGGGCGGCCGCAGCGGTCGCAGGGACCCGACCTTGGTACGTCAGTCAAAGTGCCAGATGAGATTGATCGGCAACGGGCCCGCGAAATTCTGCAGGAACTGCGCCGCCGCATTGGCCAGCAAACGCGTCCGCCAACGGAACTCGACTATATCGAGCGGTTGTTAAAGCGGTTCTGAGTTGCGTGCCGATCAAATTGCGCCTGTCAGGTATGCCACGCCAATCAACGCTATGGCGCCGCCGGTGGCGCGAACCCCTACGCGCCCGGCAGGCCAACGGATAAAAGTGCCAAGGCCAATACCCGCCAAATGCAGAAGGCCGGTCGCCACCACAAACCCAACGGCGAAAGCAAGCGGGTTTGCTGCCTCGGGCAGTTCCGCGCCGTGCGCATAGCCGTGGAAGATCGCAAAAATTCCAACGATGATTGCGGCCAGCCAAAACGGTGCACGAAGTTGCAGCAAAATAGCTGTACCCAGAACCACGGCAGACAGCGCTATGCCGATTTCGATACCGCCAATTGGTATGCCGATGACACCGAACGCACTGCCGAGTGCCATCACCATGGGGAACACGACTGGAAGTAGCCAGATCGCCGGCTGGCCGAGAAACGCGCCCCATAAGCCAACTGCGACCATGGCCGCAACATGATCCCAACCTGAGATCGGATGCGAAAGGCCACTCCAAAAGCCGCTTTGAGCGACGCCGTCGGTGTGCGCGAATGCCGATGATGAAATCAGGAGTGCGGATATTAAAACCGCACTGAAGAAGGCTGGCGTTCTGGTTGGCATTCACGCTTTTCCTTTTTGCGATGGAATTGTGTGGTTGATCGAACCGGAGCGGTAGAGTTTGTTGTCTATCATTATCGCTTGCCACGCTGCGAACGCTGGCCAGAGCATTTTTCGACTAAGTGGACACCGGTTCGTCGAAGAAAATGCGACCAAACAAAAAGCTAGAGCGCCGATCCGATCCCATTGTATCGGAATGCGCTCTAGTTTGGTCGACGTGGGACTGCAAGCTGCACGTTTGGGATGTTTCACATCATGCTGCGCGCGGTCATCGCCAGCATGATGGTTGCGATTGCCAAGCTCCATGAGGCGATAATGCGCTCGCCGATCGCCTGCCATTGTCGCGAGCCGGCCTGTGGGAGCGTTACTGCTATTTGCAGGGCGGCAAGCGTTCCCACCCACGCACCAGCAAGGCTTTGTGCAAGGTCGATTAGCTCATTTGTCTCGCTGTGGAGGTTTGCGCCAAGCGACAGACCTAGCAAGGCGCAAATTATCAGTGCTGCCAACGACGGCACAGCCAGACCGGCCGCCGCTGCAAGCCCGAATGCCGCGGCAATGGAAAGTGGGACGGCAGGTTGAAGTGGTGTGCCTGTGAGCCAGGTTCGCAGGCAAAGACCGATTGCGAGACCAACTGCGAGTGCCAAGGCAGCCGGGCGTGTCAATGATGGATCGGTTTGCCGGCGCAACAAGAGCGCTGCGGTGAGCAGTGGCAGGAGGCCAAGCGCACCCGAAACCGGTTGCAGCACTTGCTCGGCAAGGCCAATTTGATGTGCTGTCGCAGTTTGAAATGTGCTGGTCAGGATGACGAAGGCGAGCGTGAGCTTTTCGATCCGATGGAATCGGATCAGCGCTCCAGCATTTTGGTTCGGTCGCATTTTCTGCCACGAACCGGTATCCACTTCCTCGGAAAACGCTCTGGAGCACCGTGCTCTAAGGTGCGGCGGCCACATCACTTGCACCGAAACGCACACCCAGACCGCCGATGACCTGATGGCTTGTCAGGCGCGTATCGAGATATCCGCCAGGCGGCTCCTCTCCCGACAGCCAGCTTGAGAACTGGTTCCATAGATCGACGAACAGCACGGATCCATCGCGCAAAGAAAGCGGCACGTTATATTGGGCCAGTGAAAATTTGTATTCGAGATAGTAGCTCATGCGCGGCACGCGGAATTCGATGCCAATCAACGCCTGACCGACGGGTCCGGTATATTGATATTCATAGGTGCGGCCCCTCACCTTGGTCAGTTGCACCTCACCGTGGGGCAGGTTGATGCCGGCGCCGATACCGATATAAGGCCACAGCCGCGGTGCAAGCCTCGTCAGGCGCCATAGCCCGTTCAAGGTCAGCATGTTGTGGCCGTGGCTGAATTCGAGTTTCCGGTAAATATCACTCAGAGCCGCTTGAGCGGGCACGGGAGCATTGTTCAATGTCCCTTTCAGACTTTTGGTTTCTTCCAGCAGAGCGAGAGTCTTGGAGTGTGTGAAATCGACCATCGCGCCGCTTCGTCCACCTTCGAACCAACGAATGACACGCGCGCCGTAATAGATCGGTGACTTGAACGGTTTTGCCTCCCAATTGACGTCTTTCACGGTGAGATCGTGGGTGCCGCTCTTTGTGTGATGCACATCGCTTGCGTAAGTATATGGTGCGCCGGCGTAACCACCGATCATCGTTTCGCGTGTCGGCAAGGCCATCCGGTTGACATCGTCTTGATTGACCGCGCTTTCGCTTGCACGAATTGCTGCGTCCTGCCGATCTGCTTCGGCCTGCTCCATGATGCCTTGCGCGGTCGTGGCGAGGATGCCTGCCATGGCAGCAAGTCCGATTGCGATGTCGAGCCAGCGCCCCGATCTTGCCGGCGCCAATGAGCATGACTCGGGCCAATTTGTAGTTTGAAGACTGATCATGAAATCCCCTATTCCGCGCGGTGCGGCCCCCAGGTATTTGCTGTCCTGAGCTAGCGAAAGTTATCCGGCAAGTCCAGAGCCCATTAACAAGTGCATGGAACGCACTGATTTTTCGGGAAATGGCAAAATTTATCGTGATTATATGAACGGATGGATCATGGCTGGGCTCAAAACCTCATGACGAGGTGTCCAGCGTGGTCAATCGGTCCAGCATGCGCCGGACAGCAATGATCTGGGGTGCCTTGCGCGTGAGATATTCGCGGCCCGTATATCCCCACCAATCCCAGCAGCCCTGCGGGTTGAGCGCGCTTGCCGCAGCTTGTGGAAAAAGGATGATCAAGCGGTTGCTGTCTGCCCAACGCGCGAATCCTGTGCGGTGGACAAAGGCGTCTCCGGCGAGAGCGCGGTTCTGGCCGCAGCCGTGGAAAGCGATATGTACGCGGCAGCCGTTTTGGGGGGGGCTGTTGCGTATTGGGAGCGGCACCTGGCGTTGCGCGATCGGTTAGGCCCTGGCAACTTCTGGGAACATAAACGACGCCAGCATCGTCCATACCATGCGTGGAGAGATCGTTGGTGAATGGGCGCTGGTCGAATACAACGTAGCTCCCTTCGGGATTTGCCACGGGCGGGTTCATGTTTGTGTAGATGAAGCTCAGGAGATCTCCAGCCTGATCGTAGTCGCAATCCACGACATAGGGCTTGGCAGTGACATCACATGCAGCACCCTGGTTTTCCGTCACAAATGCGTGTCCGGCATTGATGCCGGTGACGAACTTGATCTGGTTCTGGGGTACTCCCAGGATGCTGTAGAATGACGCGGCTGCTGCAACGATGGGTGGTGCTACGGTATGATCCGACTTTCCCGTGAACAAGTATATGCGATCACTAAGGGTTGCCTCGATCGGGGCAATTGCCTGTGTTTGTGCGAGGCGCCGCGCACGATCCACGAGTGCGGGGGGATTGGGTACGCCCCATATCTGCATGGCATTGAGCATGCAGCCATTGATGGCCTTGGTGGCATTGATCATGGCTGAGCCCGGGCCCGGCATGAGCCCTGCGAAGATGCTTTCAGCGCAGCCATAAGGACCACCGGCGATAATGCCCGCGCCGACGACCAATTCTCCCTGCGTCAGTTGGAATTGGCCTGCCATGTAGGCGCCGGATGAGATGCCGGAAACAGAGGTGAGGTTTATTGCAGCTCCGAGCCCGGGTAGCGGCACGGATTTTGACGTGTCTCGGCAACCTGCAAGCCCAATTGCGATGAAGGCCCCGAGGACAGCCGTCGCGATCAACCCATAAACGCTGGGAAGTACGCGTTGACAGTGTCGTTGTGTTAAAGAACCGGGCTGGTATGAAGCTATCCGAACGCGCTGTTGAATTGTCACGGGGGACTACCCTTTTCGTGGACTTAGCGGAAACTATCGTGTTCCCACCGCGCTTTAAAGTCCATTGCAGCGGTACAGTGTGCTTGGCCAGTGTGGCGTCGCGCCTTAGTTGACCGACGTTGGGACCTGCGCGGAGTCAACTAGATCGCGTTCACTTTTCACGGAATCGCGAACGCGATCTATTTTCTTTTATTTTGAGCATGTTCTTCACGCCGAACCGCATACACTTCGGCTGAACATGCTCTAAGGCGCGTTGAATGCCACACTAAGTTCATGATTTTGCTAGTGGCCTTCATGTCGCGACAAAATTGTATGCGGTTGCGGCCAGGTTTCGATTTTGGCGCGACAGGCTACTAGTGCCAACATGCGGCGCGGGAGAAATTTTCAATGAAATTACGGCAAATCCCGCGTGATCAGGAGCCTATCTCAAGCGCACAGTGACGCGATCCATCCTGCCTTCAGCGTCGACAACAGACAGTTTGAAAAAGCCGCGGCCAGATGGCTGCCAGACGAGGTCGCGCCGGTGTTTTGTGGTGCCAATGGCTTTTCCGTCAGCCAGCCAGATTAGCGGCAACTTGCCACCCTCGGCCTTCAACAACAATGGGTCCAATTCGTCACCTCCGGCGGCCTGTTCGATCTCGACATCGGAACGGTCCGGCGGGAAAGAAAAAGCAAGCGGTGGGTCGAGGTAGGGTCCGGTGCGGTGTGTCTGCCCTGTTTCGGCAAATCGTTTTAGCGTGGGCGGCAGGGAACCGCCGGCGACAGTGAGCGCACCTGCCGGTGCGGCTGGCAGCACGGAACGATGCTCGCCAATGCGGGCGAAGGCATCAAACAAGATTGGCGCTGCCGCCCCATGCCCCATCAGGCCGGGGGTGGAGGCATTGTCAGGCCGCCCAACCCAGACGGCGACCACGTAGCGTCCGTCGTAGCCAATCGCCCAAGCATCGCGGTAGCCGTATGACGTACCAGTCTTGTAGGCGATGCGGCCGCCGAGAGCGCTATCTGGCGGCGGTGCGTCTTTGAGAATGTCGGTGACGTACCACGATGCAGTTGGAGAAAGAAGGTGACGTGGACGACGTTCGTCACGCCCGCGCCGCAAGTCTGCTGCTGCTTTTTCAATCTCATCGATCCGATGAGATAGCTCAATGGGCTGACCGCCTCGTGCAAGACCAGCATAAAGTGCGGCCATGTCGGTCAATGAAAAGCCTACGCCGCCAAGGGCAACGGCAAGCGAGGGATCTGCAGCCTGTGCGAACTGCGGCGAGAAGCCAGCGCGCCGCAGGTGTGCCACGAAACGGTCGGGACCGATGCGATCCAGCATTTTTACCGCAGGCACATTGAGTGAGTGTGCGAGGGCTGATCGAATTGTCACCGTGCCGCGATACTCCTTGTCGAAGTTTTTCGGCGTATAGGTGCCGAAGCGGACGGGCCGGTCCTCGATTAAGGTCTCGGGATGCGCAAGGCCCAATTCGAAACCAAGTCCATACACGAAGGGCTTGAGCGTCGAACCAGGAGAGCGCACGGCTTCGGCCATGTCGATTGCGCCAAAGCGTTGTTCATCGAGATAGTCGGCAGATCCTACGTGTGCGAGGATTTCTCCAGTTTGATGGTCTGCAACAAGAATTGCCGAGGACAGACGCTTTCCGATGAGCGCGGTTTGCGCTTTTGCCAGGCTTTCGAGGCTACGTTGAAGGGGCGCATCAAGTGTCAAACGGATGACGCGTTCATTTTTGTGGGCTGCGACCTCGGTTTGTGTCAGGTGCGGTGCCAAAAGCGGGAAAGCACGGCGCAGGGTCGATACTTGTTCTGCCCGCGCCCGGTTCGCTTCGACGTTGGAAATCACTCCGGCTGCAACAGCGCGTGCCAGAACCCGGTCACGGGCTCTTTGGGCGGCTTTGGGATGGCGGTCCGGCCGGCGTGCTTCCGGCGATTGCGGCAGAGCGACGAGCAGCGCTGCTTCGCCCAGTGACAATCGCTTTGGTTCCTTGCCGAAGTAGGCAAGCGTTGCTGCTCTCACACCCTCAAGATTGCCACCGAAGGGCGCGAAGCGAAGATAGAGGTTCAAAATCTCTGCCTTCGATAACCGGTCCTCGATCTGCAATGCACGCACGATCTGGCGCAATTTTCCTGAAGCTGTACGCTCGTGCCGTCCCTCGATCAACCGGGCGACCTGCATGGTGAGCGTTGAAGCGCCCGATACGATGCGCCCGTAACGGATGACTTGAGCGGCTGCGCGCACGATCGCCGCATAGTCGACGCCGCTGTGCTCGTGGAACTTCTTGTCCTCGAATGCAAACAGCATGGCGAGGTAGCGTTGATCTACATCTGTGGTTGTTACCGGCAGGCGCCAACGGTCGTTGGATGTGGTGAACGCGCGTAATAGCTTGCCGTGCCGATCCAGAACCACGGTGGAAAGGTCATTGGCGACTTCCAGCGGTGGTGGTCCCATGCGCGACTTTGCCAATTCTACTCCAACCCAGGCAGCGGCGGCAGAAACCGAGGTGGCACTGATCAACGCTGCCGCACCGCCCAGGAGAAAGCGATGCCAGTGCCGCCGCGGTTGGCCCGCGGCAATGGGGGAATCTGCCGCGGGAGCCGTTCCTGGCACGGGGATGAACGTGCCGGAGGAACGTGGGTGTGAGTGTTGTTTTCGCAAGTGAGGATTTGCCATACCCGCACGCCCTACTGCTTCGTCGTGATGTTCAGCGTGCCGGCCGCGGTTCGCGCATAAAGGTCGGGGCGGTACATATCTTCGACGGTTGCGGCAGGATGCACGAACGTGCCAGGTGATACCGCGCGTACGATGTAGGCTCCGGTTGCCGTACGTGTGGGCCTGTCATCGCCTGCAAGGTTGCTATTGCCGCGTCCTTTCGGTGTGTTGAGGTTGAAGGCGGCCACGAACCGGTCATCGCGGAATTCGGCGTGCTCCGGATTGATCGTTCCAGCCAGCCAGCCCAGCGATTTGATGTCACCGGACTGCACGAGGCGGGGGTTCTCGATCTCAAGGCCTGCCGGCAACCGGTCGACAAGAAGGACGCGCCCGCCCGCCTCTTTCGTTTCAACCGAAACGACAACTACAAGACGGTCGTTTTGCTGGAGTTTTGCGGCGCCTCCTGTCGCGCTATCGAGGTTCACCTCCTTACCGTCGAGTGTGTAGTACGTCCGCTTGATGGTGAAGCCCTTGGATATTGCCGGTTCCGGGGTTAATGCAGCGCCGATCACGGAGACGACGACGTCAATTGCTGCATCACCGTTATTGGTGAGCACCAAGCCGCCGTCCTTGGAAATCTGGGAAGGCGTCAATGGTCGCAGGATTGGTGCCTGCAGGGGCGCGCCACCAAGGGTCAGACGGCTTGCCGCCACTTCGCTTAAGAGCGCATTGGCCGCCATCAGCATCCACGCTTGTTCCTGTGTCGAGGTGTATCCGCGTGTTGCGTAGGCTTTGGCGATAACGTCGACCAGTCGGGGTTCTTGCGCTTTGGCGATTCCCACTTCTGATGCGAGCGTCACCAGTGCTGCGCCGTCTCTCAGCCTTGAGCCGTAGTCTTCGCGTGTGACGTCGAGCGTCGTTCCATCGAGTGCTGCTATGGCCTTTGTGAAGGCGCGCTCGGCGCGAGACTTATCGCCCATCATCGCCAACGCGGCACCGATCTGCGCTTTGGCAAGTGGTGTCGAGAAGCGGTCGATCCGGGCGTCTGCGTAGTAGCGCAACTCACCGATCGGTGCGCGTTTGTTGCGGGCAAGAACGTAGAGCGCATAGGCGCGGTCCTCACCGCCGGACTCAAAGTCCTGAGCGTAGGCAATGAAATTCTGCAATCGATCAAGAGCCTGCCCGAACTGTTCAGCGGGAACATCGAAGCCGGCATCCCTGGTGCGGGTGAGGAAGTCCGTCACATAGGCTGTGAGCCACAGGTCGGGCGCGGACGGGCCCCAGATGCCGAAGGCGCCAGAGCTATCCTGCATTGAGAACACATGGCTGATCGCCTTTTCTACACGTTCCTTGAGTGCCTTGTCGGTGCCCATGCCGATACGGCTGGCAATGGCATTTGCGTAAACCAGCGGCAGTGCGCGTGACACTGTCTGTTCCGCGCAACCGTAGGGATAGCGGTCGAGAGACGTCAAAAGGCCTGGGACGTCAAACCGTGCCTGCTGACCGGCTGACAGGTTGATCTTGGTTCGGTTTTCGATCAGGTCGGAAACCAGATCCTTTGAAAGGGTCAGGCTACCGCCATTACCGGCGATCCTGGCAACCGTCGTGCGTTTGATGTCACCAGCGGGTGGCTTGACGTCGAGCGTCAAGCGCCGGGTCACTACTATGCCGCCTGGTCCCTGCACCTTGATGTCATAGGCGAAGAGCCCGACACCGGTCGGCTTCAGCGCAACGCGCTCGACCTTGCGTGCGCCGGTTTTGAGATCGAGGGTGGCGTCGGTAACGCGTTCATGCGGCGCGCCGTGGACATCGGCCATCGAGCGTTCGACGGAGAGCTGGTAGAGCGCCGTTGGTCCATCAACGTTGTGCAGGTCGAGCGTCAGTTGCGCGTCGTCGCCAAGTGTGAGGAAGCGTGGTGCAGTCATGGTGACTGCCACCTCATCGCGGATGACGACGTTGGTGGAGGCCGACCCAACTTTATCCCTGCTCCAGGCAACGGCCATGACGCGCACTGTGCCATTGAAGTCGGGCATGTCGAAGGAGACGTCCGCCTTGCCGTTCCCGTCGACGGAAACGATGCCTGAGAACAAAGAGACGATTTCTTCTGATGGCGGTGTTCCCTGCATTGCGGGGCCGCCACCGTCACCGCCTGAACGTAGTGCGCCACGCTCGGCGCGCATGCCATCAATCAGCCGGCCGTAGAAGTCGCGGATTTCCATGCCGAGCTTGCGCTGCTGATAGAACCATGACTGCGGTGCGGGCGTTTTGAATCCGGTGACGTTGAGTACGCCAACATCGACTGCGGCAACGGTGACGCGTGCCTCTTCGCCCGCTTTGAGACCACCGATGGTCACGGGAACCTTCAAGCCGGCGCCGGACTTTATTTTTTCCGGCGTATCGATCGCGATGTCGAGCGTGCGTGGCTTTGCGTCCAGACCAAGCCAGGCAAGGCCAAGTGCACGGCTTGGCATGCGTTTCAGTTTTTCGTCCATTGGCCGGTACATCAGCGCTGTCACGTAGGCGCCTGCGCCCCAGTCAGCGCCAACGTTGAGCGATACTTCCGTGCCACCTTTGGGAACAGTTACTTCGCGCATCTCGTGCAAATCGGAACCAAGCACTGCGATCAATGTGGTGCCTTCGTACTTCGATGCAATCCTGAGCTTGGCGATATCGCCCGGCAAATAAGATGGCTTGTCGAGTGCGACGTCGAGCACTTCGGGACTGTCGGGATTGTCACCGCTGACATACCAGCCAGCATTGAAAGCGTAGCTGGTCGCGGCTGCATTTGCGCCCGTGGTCGTTACTTCAATGCGATAGCGGCCATAGCGAACCGGTGCCTCAATGCTGGCAGGCTTATCAGCGGTTATGTCAACGTTGCCGCTCGCCACTTTGCGGGTGAAGGTTACGGCCTCGTGTGTCCAAACGCCGTCGCGGGCGTACCATTGCCAGTTCGTTTCCAGCCGCATGAGCTGCCAGGATGCACCGGTCGCCGCGTCTGGCGCCCCGTGGCTGTCGAGATGGATCACATCGAAACGGGCTTTCGCGCCGCTTTCAGAATTGAGGTCGTCGGTCTTGAACAGCGGCTTGATGCCAATGCGTGGTCTTGGCGTTGTTACGGGCAGCGTCAAGCTGCGCTCGATGCTGCGGCCACCGGGTTCTTTGAGCCGCAACAAGACCTGCGCTTCAAGTGGGCGCGCGGTATCGGGAATGGCGGGCAAGTTTATGGGAACGTCAGCTTGCCCTTCAGCCCCGGTGTTGACGAGGTTGTGCAGCGGCTGGCGCACGGGGCTGATGACTTCATCGGCTAGTCCGAACATGTAACCGGGAAAACCAGCCACATCTTTTTTGGCCGGCCGGACTATGATGTCGCCTTCAAGCGCAAGATCGGCGGCGGGAGGTCCGTAAAGATACTTGCCAGTTACGGTGATTGATTTGGTGGTTTCGGGGGTGAGGGCTCCGTCAGGCGCTTTCAGGGTCATGTCCAGGCGCTCTGGCATGAAGTCTTCGACCAGGAATGAGGCCTGTGCCAGAGCGTTTTGTGCAGGATCAGCATGAAGTCGCGCGCGCCAGGTTCCGGTTTGCGATGCCGTCGTTAGTTGCAGATCCGTTGCGCGACCGCCAAGGCCTTTGTCGGTTAGTACGACTTTGCGATGCGTGACGCCATCAGGCCGTGTCACGATCAATGTCATTGGCGTTTCGACAGCGATGCCGTTCGCGTTACGAACGATGCCAGCGAGATGCACGGTTTCTCCCGGACGATAAACCCCGCGGTCGGTGTAGAGGTAGGCGTCGGTTGTGCCGGGCGCGTCACGTCCCTTCACGCCACGATCGGACAGATCAAATGCAGCGGTTGCCAGATCGAGAAACGCGTATTCACTGCCGTCGTTTTTTTCCGCAATAACGATTGCCGGTGCCAGTCCACCTTCGCCATTGGCCAGGTTGGAGCTGAAATGTGCGTAACCCTTTTCGTCAGTCGTGGTTTGGGCAAGTACCTCGTTGTTGCGCGCGATGAGACGGACCTTGGAGCCGGCTACGGGCGTGGTTTCAGCCAGTGATCTAACAAAGGTATGAATGCCGTCGTGGCCGGAAAACGCCGTCAGACCGAGATCTGAAACGATGAACCATTGTGAAGCGACGTTGTTGTCGTCGCGCCCTTTGTGTAAGGGCTTGGCGATCATCACGTAAGCGCCGGGTTTCAGCGTTCCAACAGCATCGCCGACAGGTACGGCCGTTGTCACCTCTGCATTGAGTTTGCGCGTGACCGGCAACTCGCCTGCATAGATCTTCTCGCCGCTGCGGTCCTTGATGGTGTCGACGTCCCACGTCGAGAGTTGGCGGTCGACATCACCATTTTGAAGTGCCGATGCCAGGTTGCGGTCACCGATGCGATAAATTTCGATGGCCACTGCGTCCGTGTTGATGGAAACGAGTGGAATGCCTTGCTGGCCGCGGCTGGGCAGAACGTATGAGCGGCCGGTGAAACGCACCGCCGGCTTGCGGTCGGGTACATATATCGTGGCTTCGATATTCTTGGTCAGGCTTTCGCCGATGTCGGAGGGCAGACCGGCCTTGAGCTGGATTTCATAGCGCTCGCCATGTTTCAGCCCGTCGATGCAAAGCTGAGTATTCTCAGGCGAGATGCCCGCAGGGTCGTGTCCATTGACCGACACATACTTGGAGAAATCGACCGAACCGCGTTTGAGGGTTTCGGAGAACGTCAGGCAGACGCGGGGGCTCGCCGTCTCACTGTCGGTGCGATAGTCGGTCATGCGGAAGCCTTGCACGGCCAACAGCTTTTCGAGGCTGGCCTGCACGCCGGCGTCGGCTTTGAGTGCGAGGCTTGCCTTCAGCGATTCAATGGCTGGACGCCAAAATGCGCGCCGCTCCAATGCCGCACTCAGAACAGACAAGGCGCGAGCGCGCACGCTTGTATCCGTTGCGCGCTGCTGCGCAAGGTATGCCGCACCAGAGGCATTTACGGGAAGATCGTAGCGCTCGCTGCCTTTATTGGGGTCTGGCGGGATGGCGAGCAGTGATTGCGCCAAGCCGATCCATGCTTCGGCATTGTCGGGTTTGGCGACCGCCGCCCTGGCGAAGTCCCGTGAGGCTGCACGCGGATCTGCGTTAAGGATGCGGCGGCCGGATTGAAGCAGTTGCTCAACGTCGAGGCGGCCTGGCTTCCAATGAGAGTGGAGGTAGGTTTCATATCGCTTGGCGTCGTTATCGAGGGCCTTGTTGATGAACATTCCCGGTTCAGCCAGCGCGCGCGTGACGTTAAGGGCCATAATGGCCAAGGCGCATACACTCATCATCGCAATGCTGAAGAGTACCGCGGAAAAAAGCTTGTCAAAACGTGTCATGGAATTGGTCCTTGGAATGGCGTGGCAGCACAGGCGAGGCCAGGAACTCAAATGAACAACGACTTCAAACGCGATGATGATTGCCTTGGTGCAATTCGTGAAGCCAATCAGGCAGGAATGTCCGAACAACGGCGATAGCGGGGGGCTTGTCGGAAGTTGCCAGTGCTTGCGCCCTTTTTTCCGGAATTTTCCGGTGCCGCATTCGAAGGCGACCGATGAATTGGTTCTGATTTACCGCCCGACGCTCTGATCCGTGCGGTGAGGGGGCGAACTTTCAGTTTCGGAAACCGTCTACATCGCAGGAAATTTGCGGAGTTTTTCGTCCTGTTTCCGTCGGAACAGCGCAGGCCGGTGAATTCACCGATTGTCTTTCCACACGCTCCAGAAAAGAGCAGCACGCAGGAGAGACCCATGCAGCTTCAAGGTGAAATTACCAAGTTTCGCGACGACATCGACTTTGGTGTGATCCGAGCAGATGATGGCCGCAAGTATCGGTTTACCAAGTCTGACGTGATCAATTCCAACGGCAGCTTCGTTGGCTTAACCGTCGACTTCGTTGTCGTTGCAAGCCGGCCAACCGACATCATCGTTCTCAACGGCTCGCCCTGGACCGTCTTCGGTTCCGCCTCGCAAGCCTGACTCATCATAGAAAACCGCTGAGAAAATAACATCCGCACGCCGGAGAGTTTTGCCATGACGCCCGCCTTCGATATGACCGATGTGCCAAAGGCATCGCCTGAAACGCTGGCACTAGCGATGCGTTTGTTGATTGAGGAGGGGCGCGTACTTGTATTGATGCGTGGGCCGACCAATGACGATCGCAGGCACCTGGAAAAGCGCTTCTGGGAGAATTTCGAGGGTGCAACACAAGACGGTGTCGTGTCGCTTGTTCGCTTGTGGAGCCTTGTCGATGTTTTCAAGGCGCGGCGGCTACAATCGCTTTTGTTGGATCGCGGTTATGCGCTTCTGGCAGATGCTGCGCGTGTGGCTGCCGAGCAGCGCCTCAATATAGATTGGGGGTTCAATCCGCAGCGCGTGCTGGCTGAACTGGTAGCGCGACGTCCGTACATAGAGCGTTTCAGACCCAGCTTGAAACAATTCTGTTTCTCAAGCAGCGACCCGATCCAGCAGGCGGGCGGCGCAGGTCGTAGCGGGGCTACGGCCAAGCCGCCCAACGCACTGGGCGGTTTCTGCTTGGAAACCCGAAGGGCCGGGTGCACTTGCGCCAATTCCTTCGCATTTCGCCTTGCGCGTAGCGCCGCTACGCCCTGCGTCGACCTGCTTGACCTTGGCGCAAGTGCGCCTCGGCAGAATGGTTCCATCTAGGTCTGAACCGCTCTAAGCGTCATGCGCAGCCCTGGCCGGACCCGACTGCGGGTGAGCGACGTCGCGATCGCGGCGTGATTATTCGATGCAGGCTTGGGGCATATACCTATTCTGCCGGACTGGTTTGGAGACCATCGGTGCTGGATGTGTCTGCGGTTTCTTCCAGTTCTTTGTCGAGCTTGCGGGCGACGTCGCCAGGTGAGCCCGTGCGCCGTGCGATCAGGTTATATGCAACCGGCACGACGAACAGCGTCATGACCGTTGCGACTGAAACGCCAGACAGAACGACTACGCCAATCACCTGGCGCGTTTCAGCGCCTGCGCCGAAGGAAAGCATCAGCGGTACGGCGCCAGCGACGGTGGTGATGCCGGTCATGAGGATTGGCCTTAGCCGGACGCGAGCGGCTTCCATCAATGCTTCGTCGAACGGCTTGCCCTCGTCGCGAAGCTGGTTGGCGAACTCGACAATCAAAATACCGTTCTTTGCCGCAAGGCCGACGAGTGCGATGAGACCGACCTGGCTGTAAATGTTGAGCGTGCCCGCAGTCAGATAAAGGCCGAGCAGGCCGCCGGCCATAGCGAGGGGCACCGTCAGCATGATTACGAGGGGATGGATCCAGCTTTCGAACTGGGCTGCCAATACGAGAAAGACGATCATAATGCCAAGCAAGAAGGAAAACATGATCGAAGAGGACGAAGACTTGAAGTCACTTGACTGTCCCTTGTAGTCGATCATGGCACTTTCAGGCAGCGTGTCCTTGACCAGCTTTTCCAAGTAGTTGAGTGCATCACCAAGCGCGAGCTTGTCGTCCAGATTGGCTTCCAGCGTGATGGCGCGCACGCGATTGTAGCGATTGAGCTCGCCTGAATCGGCGCGTTCCGACAGCCGCACGACATTCGATAACGGAATGAGCGATCCGGAACGACTGGAGCGGACGTATATATTTTCAATGTCAGTTGGGGTTTTCTGCCTTGCCCGCTCGCCTTCGAGCACCACGTCATACTCCTGGCCGCGCTCGATGTAGGTTGTGACGCGCCGGGAGCCGAGCATCGTTTCCAAAGTCCGGCCAACATCGCTTACAGATACACCCAGTTCTGCAGCCCGGTCGTAATCGATGCTGACGTCAATGAGTGGTTTGGTTTCCTTGTAATCCCAATCAACGCCGACGAGGCCAGGATTGCTCTCAGCCAATTTCTCGTCGATCAGGTCGCGCCACTTGACGAGTTCCTCGTAGGTTCCGCCGCCGATGACAAACTGCACCGGTTTCCTTGTCCCTCGACCAAATCCCTGCCGCATAACGGGAAAGGCCCTCACGCCGGGGAGGTCGCTGAGCTTGCCTCGGATCTCGTTCATGATCTCGAAGGCGGAGCGTCGCTTGCCCCAGTCTTCCAATAGCATGATGACAATGCCGGAATTAAAGCTGGCGATGGTTCCAAAGCCGCGTGGGGAACGAACCAGCATGCGCGATCCTTCACCCTTGTCGATGTAGGACATGAGCCGCTTTTCAATCTCGTTCATGTACGGCTTCATGTAGTCGTGAGAGGCGCCCTCAGGGCCCGTGACCATGACAAAGAACGCGCCACGGTCTTCCTTGGGCGCGTACTCAGAGGGAATGCGATCGATTAGCCAGTAAATGGATGCGCAAACAGCGATGTAAGCGGCGATTGGAAGAATCGAGTAGCGGATGGCAATGCGCAGGACGCGGCTGTAGCCATTCGATAGTGCGGTGAAAACGCGATCGACAGCACGGTTGACGATGCCGCGGTTGGTGTTGGGCTTCAATAACTTGGAGGCGAGCATCGGCGACAAGGACAACGCAACGATGCTCGAAAATGCCACGGCGGCCGACATGGTCATGGCGAACTCTGAAAAGAGCCGGCCGATGTCGCCTTCCAGGAACGTGATCGGGACGAATACGGCGATGAGAACCAAGGTTGTGGCGATGACGGCAAAGCCGACCTGCCGAGTGCCGAGGTAGGCGGCAACAAGAGGTGTTTCGCCCAGTTCGTCCATGCGCCGGTAGATGTTTTCCAAAACGACGATGGCGTCATCCACCACCATGCCGATCGCCAGCACAACGGCGAGAAGCGTTAGAAGGTTGACCGAATAGCCAAGGATGTAGAGGACTATGGAGGTGGCGATAATGGAAATGGGCACGGTGACGGCGGGAACGAGCATTGCACGCCAACTGCCGAGGAAAACGAGGATCACAGCGACCACGAGAGCAATGGCGATGACTAGCGTTTTGTAGACTTCCTCAATGGCCCCCTCAATAAACACTGAGGTATCGTAGCTGTCGGCTATTTGCATGCCTTCGGGCAGGTTCTGCCTGACGCGGTCGCGTTCGGCACGTGCGGCGCGGGCAACAGCGATTGTGTTGGCAGTCGACTGCTTGATGATGCCGAGCCCAACCATTGGCACGCCGTTGCCACGAAAGAACGTTCTGTCTTCCAGGGAGGTCTTTACAACCTGGGCAACGTCGCCCAGCCGCACCAGGTATCCGTTTTCGCCGCGCTTCAAGACCAGCTTTGAGAAGTCCTCGGCCGTCTTGAAATTGCGATCCATTCTGACGGTGAATTGGCGCTTTTCCGATTGGATGGAACCGGCGGGCAGTTCGACGTTTTCCGCTCTCAGCGCGTTTTCAATATCAACAACTGTGAGTTGGCGGGCGGCCAGTGCGGTACGGTCGATCCACACGCGCATGGCATAGGTTTGCTGCCCACCGATCCTGACCCTGGCGACGCCGTCAAGAACGGAAAAACGATCGACAAGATAGCGGTCGGCATAGTCTGTCAGTTCTGGCACCGTCATCCTGTCGGAAGCGACGTTGAACCAGACGATCACATCATCGTTTGAGTCGACCTTTTCGATTTCAGGCGGTTCGGCTTCGACGGGCAGGTCGTCGAGGATCGATGATACGCGGTCGCGAACGTCGTTGGCGGCGGCATCAACATCGCGACCGACCTTGAATTCGATGGTGACGCGCGAACGTCCGTCCTGGCTTGAAGAGGAAATGTAGCGGATACCTTCGAGTCCGGCGATACGTTCCTCGATCAGCTCTGTGATGCGGTTTTCGACAACAGAAGCTGACGCACCGCGATAACTGGTATCGATCGACACGACGGGAGGGTCGATATCAGGATATTGGCGCAGTGGCAGGCGCTCGAAAGCGACCAGTCCGAAGACGATGAGCAGCAGTGCCAATACGCTCGCGAAGACCGGACGCGTGACGGAAAGATCGGATAATTTCACGTCCGTCCCGCCGGTTTGTCCGACGCCTTCTGTTCTCTTGCCGTTGCTGGTTCGCTGCCAGCGGCTTTCTCATCGGTGTCCTTGCTCACAATCGTGACTACTGCGCCAGGCTTCACGTTCATCGTGCCGTCCGTAACGACGACTTCGCCTTCTTTGAGCCCGTTCGTCACTTCCACCAGACCAGGTTTGCGTGATCCGGTTTCAATGCGGCGGCGCGCGACTGTCATCTTGTCCTGGTCGACAACGAACACATAGGTGTCGGTGCCGATGGGCACGAGCGATTCTTCGGCCACGGCTACGGATTGGCGCGGGTTCTTGAACAGGTTTACGTTCATCAGCAATCCGGGCACGAGGTTGCGGTCCGGGTTGGGAAGGATCGCGCGTACCTTTATGGTGCGGGTAATTTCATCGATCCGATTGTCGATACTGGCGACTGTTCCGCGGAATTCGAGGTTGGCGAATCCACGGGACTTGGCGGTGATCTCCAGCCCGGGCTTGAGCGTCGAAATGAAGGTTGAGGGCACCGAGAAGTCGAGCTTCATCACGCTGTCGTCTTCGATGCGAGCGATCACGTCGCCCGGGCTGACAAGACCGCCGACCGATACGTTGCGCAGACCCATGACGCCGGCAAAAGGTGCCTTCAGGATGCGATCCGAGAGACGTGCTTCCATGGCCGCAACCCTGGCGCGTGATGTTGCATAGTCGCGCCGGCGCTGGTCAAACACGGTTTCTGGCGAGAGTCTTCGTTTTGTCAGGCTTTCGGCGCGTTCAAACTGCGCCTTTGCCTCTTGCAACGTCGACCGGGCTTCTTCGACGGCTGCGGTTTCCTCGGCCGTGGTCATCTCGACGAGGACCTGATTTTTTTCGACGCGGTCGCCGTCTTCAAACTTTATAGCCGTAATCTTATCGGCAACCACTGCAGTCAGCGCAACGCTCTCGTTGGAGCGGAGCGTGCCAAGCGCTTCAACACGATCACGAAATTCTATGGTTTGCGCGGTTTGTACGATAACCGGTACAGGCGGCTTGCTTTTTTGTGCGTTTGCAACACTGGGCAAGTACGGACCAGCCAGCAACAAACACGTGATCAGCAGGACTTTCAATGGGTGCATCTGTTGATCGTCTCACTGGTTGGGTTAATCAGTGCCTCAAATGATAACGTCGCCGTTCGGCTTTTCCGTCGCGACGGTTGGCCAGGCCGTCGGGTTTACGCAAATGACCCGAAATAGAGGGAGCGGGTTCACGTCACGTGGGCGGAGTTAAGTTTCAACCCTTATTGCCATGCGGTTCGGGGCAGGCGGTTCGGGGTTGCGTATTGTGACGATGTTACCGGTGAAAATGGGCGCACGGAAGATGGATTGAACCGTGCGTTGATAAATTCCGACTGCGCTGAAGCCAGCAATCTCACTAATCCTGCCGAAAGTTGGCTGCTCACTTTAACGTTATGGCGGCGGATCTTGCGCAGCGGAAGGCTTCATCCAGGCCTCTTTGGCGGTTTGGACGCTTTAAAAGGGACGAGATCTGGTCATCGTATTTATCCAGTCGGTTATTCGTGGCCTTGTTTCGCGCCTGAAACGCGATCCGTTGAATACGCCGTAATGTCCTACACCTTTTTGCACATAGGCTTGGCGTCTATGTTCTGGAATGTTGGGGCAGAGCCTGTGGGCGGCAGAGGTTTGTCCAAGTCCACATATATCGTCACGTTCGCCTTCGATCGTAAAAAGTGCGGTGTTGCGAATTGCCCGACAGTCGACGAGACGGCCTCGATGGCGAAATGCTGCCTCGGGCAAGGCGTGCTGTTGGAACACGCGTTCGATCGTATCGAGGTAAAAGCGCTCGGGCAGGTCCATCACCGCGAGGTATTCCTCATAAAACTGGTTGTGCTGACGAACGCTGTCTTCGTCGCCCTTGATGAGATCATGGAACAGATCAACGTGTGCGGTGGCGTGCCGCTCAAGATTCATCGACATGAAGCCGGTGAGCTGCAGAAACCCTGGATAAACCTTGCGCATAAATCCGGCGTTTGGAAAAGGAACGCGGGCGATGATGTTGTGTTCGAACCAGGTGAGAGAGCGTTGCTCGGCCAGTCTATTGACGATGGTGGGATTTATGCGGGTGTCGATAGGTCCGCCCATCAGTGTGAGCGAAGCCGGTTGAACGGGGTCCTCGTCCTCTGCCATCAACGCAGTGGCTGCAAGTGCCGGTACGGCAGGCTGGCAGACGGCGATAACATGGCTGCCAGGTCCAAGCAGCGATATGAAGTCTTTCAGATAATCGATGAAATCATCCAGTCCGAAGTCGCCTTCGTGAAGCGGCACGTCGCGCGCATCCACCCAATCGGTAATGTAGACATCGTGATGGGCAAGCAGTTCGCGCACGGTTCCACGCAGAAGGGTTGCGTAATGGCCGGAGAGCGGGGCCACCAACAGGACCGGCGGATCATTGCGATGCGCTACCGCGGCGGGATCGCGTATGAAATGTAGAAGGTTGCAGAACGTGCGGCGGGCAGCGATTTGTTCTTGTACGCCAACTGGTCTGCCCTCGATCATGACCTCTTCAATGGCAAAGTCGGGTTTGCCGTAACGGCGTGTCAGGCTTTCGAAAACGCCGCAAGCTGCCGAGAGCATGCGGACGGGCGGTATCTTTGAAAAGGGGTTGAGGGGAAAGTCCAGGCTGAGCTTCATCGCCCGGTTCATCAACCGTGCTGGAGACATCATGACGTGCGCCATTTCGTAAGCGTGATAATGCATGGCGCTGGCTGCTCCGACTGGTTGAGGAGCGCGTTTTGAGGAGAGCTCCTTGTGTGCCGTGGTCGTGGTTCCCACAACCTTAGCATTGTGACCGCTGGGAAAACCTTAAAGCGCGCAGCGCAATTAAGGAAAAGCGATCAAGTCATTGTGTTCGTTTAGCTAATAATTCCCGGCCATGCTCTCGTGAGAAAGACGGGCTAGCTTCTTGTTTGGTCGCATTTTCTTCGACGAACCGGCGTCCACTTCGTCGGAAAATGCTCCAGCGCAACCAACTGCGGTGTAACCGGTTTTCATGTCTGCCAGGCAACCGCAAAAAGCCGGCTATTCGCTGGCCCGCGCCTGGGCCTTGGTCGCAGGAAACAGCATATCTATGAATTTCTCAGCCGTGGGAGCGGGCTCATGGTTGGCAAGACCAGGGCGCTCGTTGGCTTCGATGAACCGGTATTCGGGTTTGTCTGGGGCATCCACGATTAAATCAAAGCCAACCAGCGGCATCGACAAGACCTTGGCGGCTTGGCAGGCCACCTCGTTTAGCTTTGGATGCAGCAATTCGGTGACGTCGTGAATGGTGCCGCCGGTATGCAAATTGGCGGTTTTTCGCACGGCGAGCATGACGCCGTCTTCCAGGATATCGTGTAGCGAGTGGCCGGCCTGGCGAACGCAGCGCTCGGTTTCCGCATCGAGAGGAATTCGGCTTTCGCCTTTGGTTGCGGCCGCGCGGCGACGGGATTGCTTGTCGATTAGCGACATTATGGAGTGGCGCCCATTGCCAACGATGTTTGCAGGTTTGCGGATTGCGGCAGCTACGACTTCGCCATTGATGACAATGATGCGTAAATCGTCGCCATCGACGAACTCCTCGCCTAGAACCCGGTCTGAAAGAACGCGGGCCTGCCGGTAGGCGGTCACAACGCTGCTTTGAGACCTGAGGTCGACGGCAACGCCCGTTCCCTGTTCACCGCGTGCCGGCTTGATGACAATCCGCTTGTGCTTTTCGAGGAACGCGATTGCATCGGCTTCGCTGTAGAGGACAGCCTGGCCTGGTACGTCCACACCAGCGGCCGACAACAAACGGTGTGTCAGAGCCTTGTCGTCGCAACGGCTCATGGCGACGGCTGATGTTAGGTCGGAGAGAGATTCACGGCAATTAACCGAACGCCCGCCGAGCGAAAGCTTGAAAAGTCCCGCTTCGGCGTCCTCTATCTCGATCGTGATGCCGCGTCTGCGCGCTTCGTCGGTGATAATAGAGGCGTAAATGTTGAGTTTGGCCACCGGCTCGGGACCGATAAACAGCCGCTCGTTGATCTGGTTCTTGTTCTTGACGGAGAACACCGGCACCTGTGTAAAGCCGAACTTATGGTAGAGCCCGATGGCTTCGGTGTTGTCGTGCATCACCGACAGATCCATGTAATTGCTGCCGGCTTTTTTGTGCGCGGCGGCGAGGCCTTGCACCAGTTGCTGGCCAATGCCGGGGAGTGCTGTCCTCAAATCCACCGCAAGGGCCCATAGGCTTGACCCGTTTTCGGGATCGTTGAAGGCTCCTTTGTGGTCTACGCCAAGCACAACACCGACGATATCCTTTTTTGATTTGTCTTCAGCGACCAGGACACGGACGGGGCCGCCGGCCTTCAGTTTCCCGATATACCCTTCGCGCAATGGCACCATGCCGTGGCTGGTGTAGATCGCGTTGATTGCGGCCTCGTCGGCGGGGCGGGCCTTGCGGATGTTGATGCCGCTTGCACTGGAGCGCTTGATGGCGGTCTTGGTCAGGTCGAGACGGAAGGTGTGGGATGGGTCGAGAAATAAAGCCTGGGGTGCATTGGCCAGCACGAGATGAGGCTCGGAGACGTAAAACGCAATGTCGCGCCGGCCCTGGGTCTCTTCCTGCAACGCGTTGGCGAGATCGCGAGCATTGGAAAACGACTGGCCGAAGATCAAGCGTCCCCAGCCGCAATCAATGATTGACGGGGTCAATTCATGCTTTCTGGTCGAAGATGGTTTGCGCGTCTGCCTGGCATGTTTTGCGCCGCTTTTTGATTTGGCCGATTTTGTCGGGCTCGTTGGTTTTTTTGCCTTGGCATGTTTGTCCGCAGCCTTGCGCGTTTTGGCTTGCTTGCTGGCGCTTTCCTGCACGGTAGCCATTGCGTGCTCTCCCTTTTGTGGCGCCACATTCGCTTTTACCGGATGTGGCCGTCCGCCCGTGGGGCACTTTCCCGTATCGACCAGACCTTAACCGATCAAATGCCGTGGGTCTGCAGCCACATCTCAAGCAATGCGACCTGCCATAGTTTAGAACCCCGCAGTGGCGTGATGTTTCCCTTGGGATCATCAAGTAGCCGGTCAATGTAGGGCTTTTTATAAAGGCCGCGTTCGCGAGCTGCCTGAGAATTAAGCGCGTCGCGAACGAGATCGAGTGTCGTGCCCTCGATGTATTTCAGTGCCGGTACAGGAAAATATCCCTTCGGCCGGTCGATGACTTCTGCTGGAATAACGGTTCGGGCAACGTCCTTGAGAATGCCTTTGCCGCCGTCTTTGAGTTTTTCTTCCGGTGGAATTGTCGCGGCCAATTCGACAAGCTCATGATCGAGAAATGGAACTCGCGCCTCAAGGCCCCAGGCCATGGTCATGTTATCGACGCGCTTGACCGGATCGTCTACCAGCATCACCGTGGTATCGAGCCTGAGAGCCTGATCGACAGGGGTGGCGGCGCCCGGCGTATTGAAGTGGGCGGCGACGTAGTCGTAGGCGTGGTCGGTCGATGCCGAACCGTTTCCCTGATAGGTGTTCGAAATCAATTCGCAATAGTCTTCGAGATCGCGATCGAAGAAGGCCTTCTTATAGTCGCCAACGGCATTGTTGCTGTCGGCCAAGGGTGGATACCAGTGATAGCCGCCGAACACTTCATCGGCGCCCTGTCCGCTCTGTACCACCTTGACGTGCTTGGATACCGCTTCGGAAAGCAGATAGAAGCCGACGTTGTCGTGGCTGACCATCGGCTCCGACATTGCCGAGATCACGTTAGGCAGTGCCGACAGCATCCGCTTGGAGTCGATCATCAGCTTGTGGTGATCGGTTGAGAAGTGCTTGGCGATGAGGTCAGAATACTGGAACTCGTCGCCCTTCTCACCATGCACGGCTTCAAAGCCGATGGAGAATGTCTTGAGGTCCTGCTGCCCCGCCTCGGCGAGCAGACCGACGATGAGGCTGGAATCGACGCCGCCCGAAAGCAAGACGCCAACGGGAACGTCAGCGATCATGCGGCGGGCAACGGCTTTGCGCAGCGCCTCGTGGACGCGCTCCTGCCATTCTGCTGAAGAGGTTTCAACGTCGGCAGCCGAGCGTTCAAACAGCGGCGCCCAATATGTCCAGTCCTTTGTGCGGCCGTCGGGTTCGTAGGTACGAACTGTAGCGGGTGGCAGTTTTCGCACGCCCTTGACCATTGTGTAAGGCGGCGGCACCACGGCGTGGAACGACATGTAGAAATTGAGCGCGACGGGATCAATCGCGGTGTCGATGTCACCGCTGGCAAGCAATGCGGGTAGCGATGAAGCAAAGCGCAGCACCTTGCCGCCGGCTATTTCGCCGATATAAAGCGGCTTTATGCCGAGCCTGTCACGGGCCAGAACCACACGGCCTGTGTCACGCTCATGGATAGCGAATGCGAACATGCCGTTGAAGCGTTCAACCGCGGCAGGGCCCCAGGCGTGATAGGCTTTCAGGATGGTTTCGGTGTCGCTGGTGGAGAAGAAATTGTAGCCGAGGCCGGTTAGTTCAGCGCGCAATTCCTGGTAGTTATAAATGCAGCCGTTAAAAGCGACAGTGAGCCCAAGTTGGGCATCGACCATCGGCTGGTGACCCTTAGGCGATAAATCGATGATGCTGAGGCGGCGATGGCCCAAGCCGGTGCGGCCATAGGTTACGATGCCGGACGAATCCGGGCCGCGTGGTTGCATCGCGCGGGTCATGGCTTGCAAGGACGCGAGTGATACTTCGCTCCCGTCGAAGCGAAGTTCTCCGCAAATGCCACACATATGATGATTATCCTTTTCCAGGGCGCGATGCGCTTGTTTCAGCGGGCATCGCTGGGTCTATCGCGCTCGGTGCGCGAGGGGAGGCGGGATCATATCTTCGCGCTCACCGCTCAGTGTTGCCGATTTACCTAGGCAAGGATCGTACCGTTGTCAAACTTCGGGCAGGTTGGCTTTGGCGCGTCAGTCTACGCATGCGAATCTGGGTGAAAACGGTTCGCGGCCAGGCGAAAAGCATTCTTGCGTGGGGCTGGGGAGTGGAGATGTTGCATATTGGGTGTGCAGTATGCCCGCCTAGTGTGCAGGCCATGTTGGAGGGGCGGGTGTGAAGATTGAGGCGTGATGTTTTTGATGCCGCCCCTCACCCCGGCCCTCTCCCCGTGAGGACGGGGAGAGGGGGAAGGGGGTGGTTGCTGCCCCTCACCCCGGCGCTCTTCCCGTGAACGGGTTGGAGAGATGGGGAAGGGGGGAGGCCTCGTTGCGACATACGGGCAAACACAATTCCCTCTCCCCACGTGTGGGGAGAGGGCTAGGGTGAGGGGCGGAAACTGGTGAGACATTCCTGGTGAGCAGCCCTATGCGTGGAGAACAGCCGCCTGCGGCAAGGCGCCTGCGACCATGGCTGAGGAGGAAGCCCCCATGCGCGGAGAACAGCCCTGGAAAACGAACAGAGCTCGTGTTCTGCGGGCTAACGCAACGTTGGCAGAGACAAAACTCTGGTCGCGTCTGCGGAATCGCAATCTCGGCGGTTTCAAGTTCGCCCGGCAAGTGCCGATTGAAAACTATTTCGTCGATTTCGTGTGTCGTGAGGCGCGTCTCTTTATTGAGGTCGATGGTGCGACGCATTCGAGTGACGAGGAACGTGCGGCTGATGCTGAGCGGGAAGCTGCGCTGAGACGGCAGGGCTATGAGGTGATGCGCGTAACCAATGTTGATGTGCGCGAGAATATTGAAGGCGTGCTGGATGGTGTATTGGCCATGTTGGAGGGGCGGGTGTGAAGATTGAGGCGTGGTGTTTTTGATGCCGCCCCTCACCCCGGCCCTCTCCCCGTTAAGGACGGGGAGAGGGGGAAGGGGGTGGTTACTGCCCCTCATCCTGGCGCTCTTCCCGTTAAGGACGGGGAGAGGGGGAAGGGGGTGGTTGCTGCCCCTCACCCCGGCGCTCTTCCCGTTAAGGACGGGGAGAGGGGGAAGGGGGTGGTAGTCCTCGTTGCGGCAGAGGGGCAAACACAATTCCCTCTCCCCACGTGTGGGGAGAGGGCCAGGGTGAGGGGCGGCGGCATGCAAGACGTTTGTGGTTGGATTGTGATCGCCCAAAAGAAGAAGGCCGCCCGGAGGCGGCCTTCGACGTTTCCTGCTGTCAATTGGGGGACAGCTTAGAACTTGATGCGAGCACCAGCGTAGACGGTGTCTACGTCGTCACCCGATACGCGGTAGGCAGCTCCAACGGCAGTACCAGCGTTGTAGTCCTGCGCCCACGTGCTATCCATATTGAAGTGACGCCAGCCGAAATACAGCTCCATTGCTGCGGCATCGATCTCCTGCTGAACGCCAATGCCGTAGAACGTGCCATCGGTGCTGTCGTAAAGTGTGTCTGCGCCTGTCCCTGCGGCACTACGGAAGAACGTATTGTCGCCAGAGCCGCTAGCCTCACCGTACTCACCAAAGATCGATGTTTTGCCGAGAGCGTTGAACTTGCGATAGACACCACCGCGCAGGTACCAGAAGGTGAAGTCATCGGCGTTTGCGACGTCCCAGTCACGCTGCGTGATACCGAAATCAATGAACAGGCCTGTCGGCACATGCAATACGCTGATGGCACCGCGGATGTCATTGAAGTCACCGAGGTTATATTTCGCAGCTTGATCGCGGAACTCGTGATAGCCGATAGCTGCGGCGAGCTTGATGCCGTTGAACTCACCTGCGTAACGCAGAGCAACGTCCCAACGGTCGTCTTCGCCCCAGGCTGCTGACAGTACGAAACCGGCGATCGAAGGCGTGTCGTAACGAACGACGTTGCCGCGATCGACGTCCCAAACGTCAAAGACGTCTTTGACGAGAATGTTGGTTCCGCCGAATTCCAGACCCATGCCGGGTGCGCCGTCATAGTTGCCTTGGGCAGCCGTAGCCGTACCGCCAAGACCGGTGCTGGACAGGATGTCGTCAGCCGCGAACGAGGTCAGACCAACCGAGATCTTACCAAGACGCTTGCTCTTCAAGTACCAGAACGAGTGGCGCAGGGCGATGGCTTCACCACCGTCATCGTTGCTGGCGCTTTGCGCGTTGACCTGAGCACCCTTGGTCTCAATCTCAATCATGTAACCGGCTGACCAGTCCGAGTTGATGTTGGCATCACCCTTGAACCGGAAACGGCTGGACGAGAAGCCGCTGGTACCCTGGTAGACGTTCGACTCATCGCCGTTGTCCCACCAGTAAACCAACTCGTTGACCTGACCGGAAATGGTCAGCGACACCTTGCGGTTACCCTTGCGCGCCGTCGTCGCTTCGAGCTCGGCAACGCGCTCTTCCAAATCTGCGCAGCAATCGCCGCCGAGGTCGGCCGCCATTGCGCTGGTCGAATAGATGCTGGCGGCTGCGGCAACAGCAACGATGCCTCCCCGCTTCATCAGTCCCCCAATCATTGTCATCTCCATTTCGGACGTCGGGAGCGTGAATCAGTCATTCACATCCCGGCTGGATTGTTGTCCTGACGAGGGGCACGTGCAGGCAAGTGCACGCGGCTCGAACAGAACGCGCTACGCAGGTGACGCTACTGGGATACTTGAAAGATACGCTGCCGAGGTCCGGACCCTGCCGTGAGGGTGGCGTCCGGAACGCCCGCCTGAACTTTAGGCGAGTCGCTTGGCTCAGGTCCGCATTCAACCCGACGATTCGCCGAAATTGAATCGAAATCTATAGAGTGTTGCCCTTTTCGAGGGCCATTGAGGGGGTAATGTCACACTTAGTCCGATTGCGACGGGCTGCATTAACAACTTGTTAACTGGATCTGGGCGCCGAAAGCCGGGTTTGGAGCGAGATTGCACATGCAGAGCTTTGTGGTGACTCGAAGTGGTGTTGCAACTGTGGATAGTGTTGAGCGTGCTGTGGATTGGTGGGGCTGAGGGTTGGTGACTGTCAGGAATGCTCCCGGTCAGAAGTGTCAGGGATGTCCCCGGTTCGTACCTGCTGCCGCCCCTCACCCCGGCCCTCTCCCCGTGAAGTACGGGGAGAGGGAGGCATAATCCCCTCTCCCCACGTGTGGGGAGAGGGTTAGGGGCGGCTGCTTATGCGACGTAAAAAGCAAGACGGGCGTACGAGGTGTCTCGTACGCCCGCTTGGTTTTGTTGTTCAGGTCAGGACCCTGTCTTCCCGACCTTCAGGTTGCAGCATCAGAACTTGATGCGGGCACCTGTGTAGACCGTATCGACGGAGTCGCTGCCAATACCGCAACTAGGATCGGGGTCGCAAGTATCAGCATCGCCGATCAAGTCAGCCTCAAAGTGGCGCCAGCCGAGATAGACTTCCATAGCCGCCGCATCGATCTGCTGCTGGATGCCAACGCCGTAGAAGGTACCGTCGGAAGCCAGGAAGCCCTCGTCGTGCAAACGGTTGGCCTGGGAATTGTTGGCTTCACCGTATTCGCCGAAGATCGAGGTTTTGCCCAATGGAACAAACTTCTGGTAAATACCACCACGGACGTACCAGAACGTGAAATCATCGAATCCTGGCTCATCGAAGTTGCGTTGGGTCATGCCGAAGTCTGCGAACAAGCCCGACGGTACGTGCAGCACGCTGATGGCACCGCGGATATCATCGAAGTCGCCAATGTCATACCTACCGAGCCCGGAATCGTCTTCCTGGTCGCGGTATTCGTGATAGCCGATGGCAGCGGCGAGCTTGATGCCATTGAACTCACCGGCATAACGCAGAGCGACGTCCCAGCGATCGTCCTCACCCCATGCAGCAGAGAGCACGAAGCCGGCGATCGAAGGCGAGTCGTAACGAACGATGTTGCCGCGATCGATGTCATAGACGTCGAAGATGTCTTTCACTCGGACTGCCGAGCCGCCGCCGAACACCAAGCCTGCGCCCGGTGCAGAGTCGATGTTACCCTGGGTGGCTGATGCGGTACCGCCGAGGCCGATACTTGACATGATGTCATCAGTGGCAAACGAGGTGTAGCCGACCGAGATCTTACCCAGCGTCTTACTCTTCAAGTACCAAGCAGAATGGCGCACGACGAGCCCGTCACCTTCGTCATCAGACTCGTCTTGAGCATAGTTGCCCACGCCTTGTGACGAGCCCTTTGCACCGTAGGTTTCGATCTCGATGATGTAGCCAGCCGACCAGTCAGCGCTGATGTTGGCGTCACCGGTGAACCGGAAACGGCTTGACGAGAAGGAGTTGCCGGCCTGATAGACGTTCGACTCATCGCCGTTGTCCCACCAGTAGACCAATTCGTTAACTTGACCGGAAACAGTCAGCGAAACCTTGCGGTTTCCTTTGCGTGCCGTAGTCGCCTCGAGCTCGGCGACCCGCTCTTCCAGATCCGCGCAGCAATCACCACCGAGGTCGGCAGCAAAAGCAGGCGTCCATGCCGTGGACGCCGCGAGAGCAAGTGCGACGCCAATACTTTTCGCTTTCATTATGGGTTCCCCCTGAAACGCACTGTTGATGCTTTGATTACGCATTCGGATCGCCGTAAGACCCCCGTTCGAGCGCTCAAGCCCCTGCAACCTAAGACGCGAACCTGTCGGTCAGCTTTCAGTGCTGTGGCCTTTCCACCACTTGCGCTGCGTACGCATCTCGTAATCCTCGGATTTTGGCGTTAAGGCCTGGAATTTTCTCGCGAATCATGGGGCGACTTTGGTGTTGTCTCGGGAATAATATTTGACAGTTCAATGCGCGGGGACGAACTTGGCGACGCTACCCGACGTGGTTTGGGACGCTCTGACAGGGCAAGCGGGGCTGCCTTGCAGTCCAGTGATCTTTCAGCATTTTGGCAGCCTTTCGGCAGCCTTTCGAGGCCGGAACCCATGCGCATTCTCCAAATCGGAGACGCCAACATTTCTTCGACACGCCTTGCTGTTGCGGTTCGGCAACTGGACTGTGCCGTCGATGTCATTGGCACCGTGGAGGGGGTCAACGAGGCCCTGCGCGTTGCTACCTATGATTTAATCATATGCGATTTCGATGCGTCGGTGGGGTCTGCCGAACTTATCGTAATGGTCAAGAAACTGCGTTCAGGTAAGCCGGATATCCGTCTTCTGGTTTGCGGTTCGCGGGCTGCGCTTGACCATATCGTGACGGCACTCGACCTGGGGGCGGATGACTTCATTCTGCGGCCGATCGATGGCGATGAACTGAGGATACGCATCAGTGCATTGCTGGCGCGCAAGCCACAACGGGAGGCTGTTGTGCTGGAATGCGGACCGCTGCGGCTCGACATGGTGTCGCGGCAGGTCGTGCTGGATGGGGTCGCGCTTGACCTGACGCCGCGAGAGCGTTCGGTGCTGCAAGTGTTGATGCGGCATCGCGGTCATGTGGTGGCGAAGGAGGATATTGCCTCACGCGTGTTTGCGATGGATGAGGATGTGGCGCCGCAAGCCATTGAAACGTATGTGCATCGGTTGCGCCGGAAGACCGAGCATCCGCGTGTGAACATCAAGACGCTGCGTGGGATTGGCTATTTGCTGGACGAGGTTTGATGGGCTTGGCGTGGCGATTTGTTGCTGCCGCTAATCACGTTCGAACCCGCATGAACGACCGGGAAGACTCCTGACACTTTGGACCGGCAGCATTCCTGACACTTTTACTGCTCGTCTATAGCCGGTTTCGGTGCTGAGCGCAGCCGCGCACGCGGCGGAGCGAAGCGGTGAAACCGGCCGGCAAAATCGATCATCCCCAGATCGCGTCCGCAGAAGCGCACGATATAGCCGCCGCGTTCCTGTTCGGCCAGACCAACCGGCTCTCGCACCAGGGCTTCACCAATGAACACATGTTCGCCGCGCCACTTGATCGTTCCGTCGGGACGCACCCGGCGCACCTGATGGTCGGCATCATACCAGGGCTCATCCAGCGTGCGAGGCATCGTGCGCTTTGATGGTGTCCACAGACTTGCCGGCGTGACCTGATCAAGCGCCTCGTGCGGGCGTTCTTCATTGTAGAGCCGGCGGAACACGTTGAACCTGTACTGCTGCTCGTGGCGGAAGCGTGCCGGCGGGCGCGCCGTCTCGTCCTTCATCGTGCGATGCATGCGCTCGTGGCGACCGTTGTCCTGCGGGCTTGCCGGTGGAATGTAGCGCGGCTCGATGCCCAGCTTCAGGAACCAGACCGACAGCCGCGAGAGGCCGCCGGCACCGATAGATCCAAACGGCGCGCCGTTGTCGGAACGGATCGCATCGGGCAGGCCGACCTCGTTGAAAACCCGCTCCATCGCGGCCTTGACGCCATCGTGCGTCGGTGGGGTGATGCGGGCGGCAACGAGATAACGGCTGGCTGTATCCGACACCGTCAGCGGATCGACACGTTCCCCGTCGCGGGTGCGGAACCAGCCCTTGAAGTCGATTGCCCACTCGCCGTTGGGCACGTCCGAACCGGCAACGATCTCGCCCTGAGCGATGGACCGGCGGCGGCGCGGCCTTTTCTCGATCAGGCCTTCGCGCTTGAGGATGTCGCCGATGGTCGAGGCCGCTGGCAAGATCAGACCGGGTTGGTCGAGCGCCAGACGCGCCCGGATCTTCTTCGGCCCGAAGCGTGGAAACCGCTGGCGCAATGCCAGTATCGCAGCGACGGTCTCAGACGGCGTCGCATGCGGGCAGTGACCCGGCGTGCGCGACTTCTCATCGAACCAGCGCGCATCGCCGGCATCACGGCGGCGCTTCCAGACGTAGAACGTCTCCCGGCTGATATCGTAGCGTTCGCAAAGGTCTACGACCGTGAACGCCCCACTCTCGTAAGCATTGAATAACGCGATACGCTCTTCCACAGGACTGCTCTCCCTGAAAGCCATCGCCCGAATCTCCTTAAAATGGAAATCCGAGCCTGGACTGTCAGGAATGCTCCCGGTCTATTCTGTCAGGGATGTCCCCGGTTCGTACCGTTTGCTGCCCCTCACCCCGGCCCTCTCCCCGCCAGCGGGGAGAGGGAGAAGGAGGGCGTTCAGGCTTGCAAGATGAATGCTACGTGCGCGGCCATGCGTTGCGCGATCAGTTTTTCTGAGCGGCGATCATGTAGTTGACGTCGGTGTCGTCAGAGAGTGACCAGCGGCCCGTGCGTGGGCTGTAGACAATGCCCGCCGTCTTCACCGGCGTCATGCCGGCAGCGGCCAAATAGCCAGACAATTCTTCAGGCGTGAGGAACCTGTCCCATTGGTGCGTGCCGGCTGGCACCCACCTGAGCAGATATTCTGCGCCGAGGATTGCCAGGGCATAGGATTTCAGCGTGCGGCTCAAGGTTGACGCAATCAACAAACCACCTGGTGCAACCACCTGGGCGGCTGTGGCGAGGAAACTTGCTGGGTCAGGCACGTGTTCGACAACTTCCAGGCACAAGGCGACATCGAAACGTTGCCCGGAGGCGGCAAGGTCTTCAATGCTTTGTACGCGGTAATCAATCGCCAAACCGCTTGCTGTTGCGTGTGCGCGTGCTGCTTCAACCGTTTGGGTTGCGAGATCAATGCCGGTGACATTGGCGCCCATACGCGCCAAGGGTTCGGAGACCAATCCGCCACCCGAACCGATGTCGAGCAGGTTCAATCCTTCCAATGGACGCAAACCCCGTCCCGTCCGGTGCAGGGCTTCAATGGCGGCGGCGCGAACAAAAGCAAGGCGTGCAGGGCCGATCTGATGCAGTGGGCGAAACTCGCCGTCCGGGTCCCACCATCGCTGCGCAAGTGCGGCGAAACGGGCGACTTCAGCGGGATCGACGTTCGCCGCGTTGCTTTTGCCGGTGGGCGTTGCGGCCGCTGTTTCAGGCGTTTCCATCGGCCAGCAGATGCCTCCCGCCGTGCCACCTGTCAAGCATTCGCTAACAAGAGGTCTTTGTGATGGTTGCGGTCTCGAAATGTTCCGTCTAATAGTGCCAGCCAGCAAGGGATTTCAAGCATTCATCCGAATTGATCCGACAAGGCGTTGTGGCTGCCTGGGTTGGCGGCTGACGGCTTGCGGAAGGCGGTGAACCTCTTATGGGGTGAGCCAATTGTCGGGCAGTGACGTGAATTTTGCGCTGATCCAAGGGCGCTGGATGGGCTATAGAAATGGCAGTCGTGGTGATGAAATTTGGCGGCACGTCTGTCGCCGATCTCGATCGCATCCGGAACGTGGCGCGGCACGTCAAACGCGAGCACGATGCAGGCAACAGTGTCGCCGTGGTGGTGTCGGCAATGGCTGGTACGACCAACCAACTCGTTACCTGGGTGAATGACGCCTCGCCCAGATATGACCGGCGCGAGTACGACGCGGTGGTGGCGACAGGCGAGCAGATCACCGCCGGACTGCTGGCAATCGTGCTGCAGGACATGGGCGTGAATGCGCGCTCCTGGCAGGGGTGGCAGATCCCGGTTGAGACCAACGCTGCACACGGTTCGGCGCGCATCAGCCACATTGATGGTGAAGCGCTGCGGGCGCGGGTGGAAACCGGTGAGGTTGCGGTGGTTACCGGGTTTCAGGGTGTCGAACCGGCTCAGGGGCGGATAGCAACGCTCGGGCGAGGGGGCTCGGACACGAGTGCCGTGGCGATTGCGGTGGCTGTCAATGCGGATGTCTGTGACATCTATACGGACGTGGACGGTGTTTACACGACCGACCCGCGTATTGTTCCCAAAGCCCGGCGTCTGCCCAAGATCTCATACGAAGAAATGCTTGAGATGGCGTCTTTGGGCTCCAAGGTTCTGCAAACCCGCTCGGTGGAATTGGCCATGGTGCACCGGGTGCGCTTGCGCGTGCTCTCCAGCTTCACCCCACCGGAGGAAATGGCCGCGGTTAACCTGGAGGGGCTCGCCAACATCGGTACAATCGTTACAGACGAGGACGAAATCGTGGAACAGCAGGTCGTTAGCGGGATCGCCTATGCGAAGGACGAGGCCAAGGTCACCATCGTCAATGTTGCAGACAAGCCCGGAGTTGCCGCACGTATTTTCGGGCCTCTGGCCGACGCCAGTATCAACGTCGATATGATCGTTCAAAATGTGGCTTCGGACGGCAAGAGGACGGACATGACTTTTACGGTCCAGGCTGCCGAACTTTCGCGCACATTGGATGTTTTGAAGGCGGCCGAGGCCGACATCGGTGAATTCGAGGTGCGAAGCTCGGACGATGTTGCCAAAATTTCGGTGATCGGCATTGGTATGCGATCGCATGCGGGCGTCGCCGCGGAAATGTTCAAGGCGTTAGCTGAAAAGGGAATTAATATTCTTGCGATTTCAACGTCTGAAATCAAAATCAGCGTTTTGATAGATGCGGCCTATGCGGAATTGGCAGTCAGAACGCTTCATTCCATGTATGGTCTCGATGCGGCATGAGGGAGCTGAAACAAGGATAGTTACCTTAACTTGTTTTATTTCCGCAATCTTTTGAGGTTAGGTTGCTGGCCGTGCCTGGTCCTGCACGCTTTTTGCAGGTTCTGGAGCCATAGGTGCACCACGGGCTAATGATTTTATTGCCGACCGATTATGCTGCATCAATCCCATGCGGCACTCATTTTGTCACAATCGTCCGGGCCTTTTGAAACCCGGTATAGCGGTGGGTCATGCAAAGCAGGCGTAACGAAGAGCCAGAGATTTCCACGTCGGAACCAGCGTTGCGCATCATCATGCGCCGGTTGCGCGAGATCATGGCTGAAGCCGGAGACGGGCAGTCCCGGCTCAACAAGATCGTGCGTCATGTGGCCGGCGTTATGGTTGCGGAAGTTTGTTCGATCTACCTGAAACGCCGCGATGGTTCGCTAGAATTGTTCGCGACGGAAGGCCTGAACCCCGATGCGGTGCATACAACCCGGTTGAAGCGGGGTGAGGGGCTGGTCGGGCGCTGTGCGGAACTGGGCATTACGATCAATCTGCCGGATGCGCAAAAGCATCCAGCCTTCTCCTATCGCCCTGAAACAGGTGAGGAACAGTATCACTCACTGCTTGCGGTGCCGATCCTGCGGAGTGGGCAATTGCTCGGCGTGCTTGTCATTCAGAACCATGCCTTCAAGGAATATTCCGAAGACGACGTGGAGACGTTGCAGGCAACCGCCATGGTGGTGGCTGAGCATCTCGTGTCTGGCGCGGTGGCTAATGCCGAAGCCGATGCGGAGATCTCGCGTTCGCTGGCGGCCGTCATCAAGGGAGAAGTTCTGTCAGAGGGAATTGGGCTTGGGCGTGTGGTTTTGCATGCGCCGCGCATCGTCGTCACCAAGTTGACGGCGGATGACCCTGCCTCGGAATTGAAGCGTCTGGAAGCAGCAATCATCGAATTGCGATCCGGCCTCGACGAAATGCTGGAGCAGGAGCAGGTCGCCAATGATGGTGAGCATCGCGATGTGCTGGAAGCTTATCGCATGTTCGCTCATGACCGGGGATGGGAGCGCCGTATAAGGGAGGCGGTGCAAAGCGGGCTTACAGCAGATGCGGCCGTGGAACGCGTGCAAAACAGCTCGCGGGCACGGATGCTGCGGAACGCAGATCCCTATTGGCAAGAACGGCAGCGCGATTTCGACGATTTGTCGGACCGGATGCTTCGTATCCTCGCTGGACATCCGAGTGGCGTTCAACCGCAGTTGGAAATGCCCGCCGATACGATTTTGATTGCGCGCAACATGGGGCCCGCCGAACTCCTCGACTACGATCCGGCAAAGCTGCGGGGCCTGGTGGTGGAAGACGGCAGTGCGCAAAGCCACGTTGCCGTTGTGGCCAAGGCGCTGGGCATACCCGCGGTTGGCCAGGCTGTCGGCGTTGTTGAGCATGTCAGCCCCGGTGACAATGCAATTATAGATGCTGAGACCGGTGAAGTTTATTTGCGCCCGCTGTCGGACGTCATGGCGGCTTTTTCCGACAAGGTCAGGTTCCGCGCCCGCAGACAGAAAAAATACGACGCGCTGCGTGACCTGCCGGCGGTGACGAAGGACGGTAAGCGCATTGAGCTCAACATCAACGCTGGTCTTCTCTACGACCTCGCTCATCTTGAGGAGTCGGGGGCCGATGGCGTCGGACTTTTCCGGACCGAATTGCAGTTCATGGTTTCCCATACGCTGCCGCGGCTTGAACGCCAGGCCGAAACCTATCGCCAGGCTATCGCGGCGGCGGCGGGTAAGCCGGTGGTGTTTCGTGCGCTCGACATCGGCGGCGACAAGGTGCTTCCTTATCTGCGCCAGGTGAAAGAGGAGAATCCAGCCATCGGTTGGCGTGCGGTGCGCATGTCGCTCGACCGGAAAGGGCTGTTGCGTACGCAGTTGCGCGCCTTGTTCAAGGCGACTGTAGGAGGCGAACTGCGGTTGATGGTGCCAATGATTACGACCACTCGTGAGATGGTTGAAGTCAAGCACATTGTCGATGCGGAGCTTGGACGCGCGCGTCGCAAAGGCATGCCATGTCCTGAGCGGGTCCGGCTTGGGGCCATGTTCGAAGTACCGAGCCTGCTTTTCGAACTTGATGAATTGTTCAAGATCGTCGACTTCGTGTCGATCGGTACAAACGACTTGATGCAGTTCCTATTTGCCGCCGACCGCACAAACGCGATGGTTGGGAGCCGTTATGATGTGCTGTCGCGGGCGCCGCTGCGCGCCTTGAAGCAGATTCTGGCTGCTGGAATTCGCCACAACGTGCCGATAACAGTTTGCGGTGAAATGGCGGGGCGGCCGATCGACGCCATGGCGCTGGTTGCTTTGGGCTTCCGTTCGGTTTCAATGGCACCGGCGGCTGTCGGTCCGGTCAAGGCCATGCTCTTGTCACTGGATATATCGGATGCTGCTCGCGAGTTGGAGCGGTTAATCGACCGTGGCGAAAAGGATATTCGACATAGCCTCGTCCGGTTTGCTGAAAAGGCCGGCGTCGACCATTGATCCACAAGAATTCCTGCTGAATGGCCGATTGTGCTTGATTTTGGCCACAGCTCGCGGCGAATCGGCATGCAAAACACTGCGCTGCCTTTGACATCGCGGGCGCCTGAGCCTGAAATGCAGCGTTGCTGTTTTCATTCCGAAGTTTGCTGTCAATTGCGTATCGGACCAGATTTGAAACATGCGCCATCGTCTGTCGGACGAATTCTCGAGACTGATTTCGCGATCCAATTTTGGAGCGAACGAAGCTCGGCGCGCATCTGATAATTCCAATCTTGCAAAAAAGGTTGCGGGATGTTCCGCCGAAGCGGGCGCTTCCTTGGTTGTGGTTGCACAATTGCTGGCAGGTGTTCGTGGCGCGCTTGGCCTGAGCGTACCTGGGCTTGCCGCGCAGTTGCAGACGTCGGCTGGCGTTATCCAGGCGCTTGAATTGGGTCGATTGGAAAGCCTTCCTCCTTGGCCGGAGACGCGTCGTCTTGTTGATGCTTGGCTGGCGTTGGCGGGGCTTGATCCGCGCCCTGCGCTCGCGGGCCTCGACCAGGCATATGAGACGGTGGGCGGGGCGATGCCGGTTTCGCTCCGGGCGACCGCAGCCATAGCAGCGCCTGAGCCTTCATCTTCGCCGAAATCCGGTCTGGGCAAACTGGCTGGTGGCGTTGTTGGTCGGGGCCAGCAAAGGCAGCGAGACGTCGCGGAGGTTCGCACCAACTCGACGGGCCGCCATAGTCTAGAGCGCATTCCGATCCAAAGGAATAGGATCAGCGCTCTAGGTTTTTGGTTTGGTCGCATTTTCTGCGACGAACCGGCGTCCACTTCGTCGGAAAATGCTCTAGGGCCTGCCAAGCAGTCAGCGCATGTCATGGCGGCCCAGGAGCGGCGGACGGGCGGGATCACTGCGCCAATTGATGGAGCTGAAACGCGCAGGACTGGGGGAGTTCTGCGGCGGTTAATGTCAGTGCGCAAGCCTTTATTCAGCCTGTCTGTCGGATTACCACCAGCCTGGCCGGCGCGGACTTTGGCGCTGATTTTGATACTGGCCGTTTTGGGTACGACAGCTTCGCAAACGCAAGTGATCGCGGGTGCCGTGGCCAAGCTGCCTGTGCCGGCTGAACGTGCTTTCCGGTCGTTAACAGATTTCTTTGCCATGCGATTTGCACCCGTCCGCGATGGGCATCGCTGGATCGACGTGTCTGATCCGCGTTCCCGGCGCGGCGATAAATTGCGGATCGGACAACATTCAGATTAGATGCGCGCCCGACAACCAGTGCATTGCAATCGCGTTGTGTGCTGGGTTAGTTCGTGGGAACCAATGCCACACGGCCAGTTCCTTTACGGCCCAAGGGTCCCCAATCGCATGAGCAAAATTCCAACTGAAAAACTGGACCGCCTGGTCGAGCGCTGGGAAGCGATACAGCATGAGCTGAACGCTGGACCTGGCCAGGATGTGTTTACCCGGCTGACAAAGGAGTTTGCCAGTCTCGATCCGGTCGTCGCGACCTATCGTGAATACACCGGCCTGGTTGATGAGATCGCGGGCCTGGAGGCCATGCGCGATGATCCCGCCACAGAGCGCGAAATGGCAATGATGGCCGAGGATGAGCTTGAGCGGCTCGAGCAAGAGCTTGGCGAGGTAACCGACCGGCTGCAGATCCAGCTATTGCCCAAAGATGCGGCGGACGACGGCGATGCCATTCTGGAAATTCGTGCCGGCACAGGCGGTGATGAAGCCGCTCTTTTCGCCGCCGATCTTTTTCGCATGTATACCCGGTATGCGGAGACCCACGGGTGGCGTATCGAAGTCATCAGTGTTTCGGAGAACGATCTTGGTGGTTACAAGGAACTTGTTGCCTCCATACGTGGTGAGGGGGTGTTTGCGCGGCTGAAATTCGAATCCGGCGTGCATCGTGTGCAACGTGTTCCCGAGACCGAGGCTGGCGGGCGCATTCACACATCAGCAGCAACGGTTGCGGTCCTGCCTGAGGCAGAAGACGTCGACATCGAAGTCAGGCCGGAAGACATCCGGATCGATACGATGCGCGCATCAGGCGCCGGCGGACAGCATGTCAACCGGACGGATTCGGCTGTACGCATTACCCACCTGCCGACCGGAATTATCGTCGTGTCAGCCGAAAAATCGCAGCATCAGAACCGTAAACTGGCGATGCAGGTGTTGAAATCACGCCTTTACGATATGGAGAGAGCGCGCGCTGACACTGAACGTTCGCAAGAGCGCCGCTCACAGGTTGGCTCCGGTGATCGCTCGCAACGCATTCGCACATACAACTTTCCCCAGGGCCGGGTTACCGATCACCGGATCAATCTCACATTGCACAAACTGGATGCTATCCTGGCGGGGGCTGCGCTTGACGAATTGATTGATGCGCTCATTACAGACCATCAGGCGCAGCAACTGTCGGATATGGAAAGCCATGCCACGATCTGAGCGGGATTTTGTGGCCGCGCGCCTTAAGCCAAACGCTGACACCGGACAGGGCGATGCGCGATCTGATTTTGCCGGGTTTGCCACTATCGCCGAAGCCGTGAGGGAGGCCACCGAAGTCCTAAGGACTGCGGGTCTGGATGAACCGCTTCTTGAGGCACGCTGGCTGGTGGCTTCCGTGGCGGGTTTGAGTTCGTTGGATCTTTTGACGAAGGCGACGGCAAGCCTTGGTGCTGCGCGTGTGGAGCGCATAGAAGAGTGCGTGCGCCGGCGCGCAGCGCGCGAGCCTTTGTCGCGCATACTCGGCATCCGGGAATTCTACGGCCGTGATTTTGAGCTTTCTGGTGGAACGCTTGATCCTCGTCCCGATACCGAGGTTTTGGTCGAATTTGTATTGCGAACCCTTGCGCAGGAGACGACTTCTGGGCGGAGGGTCAATATTCTGGACATTGGCACGGGGACGGGCGCGATCCTCATAACGCTTCTGGCAGAATATCCCAGGGCGGAAGGGCTGGGCATTGACGTCAGCGGTGATGCTGTCGCGACCGCCTTGAAAAATGCCCAGGTGCACGATGTGGCGGGGCGGGCCCAATTCCAAACAAGAGATATCCGAGAGGGGTTGGGGCCCGAAGAATGCTTCGATTTTATCGTTTCCAATCCGCCTTACATCGCCCGTGGCGACATTGCGGGACTGGAGCCGGAGGTGCGGTGTCACGACCCCGTTGCAGCGCTGGAAGGCGGGGTGGATGGTCTTGATTTTTATAGAATTTTCGTAGGTTTGGTGGGCAGGATCAGGCCGCAGGGCTGGTTGGTCGTGGAAGTGGGAGCTGGGCAGGCGGAAGACGTTATCGGAGTGTTGCTGGCTGCGGCTCCCAACGCGAAGCTACAAACGGCCAACGATCTATCCGGACATACCCGGGTTGTGGCGATCCAGCCACAATCCACGTTCATGGGCGAATAAGGCTTGGAAATGCAGACACGACAAACTATAGTCATCACAGGCGAATGAGCATTGCGCGGTAAGCAGACGGTTGCAGCTTTCGCTGGCCCACCCTCCCGCGCGTGTTTTTAGACTGCTGTATGTCGTGCTAGACTAACCGTTCCTGGTGAAATAGCTGATGTGGCGCCGGTTCCTTAGCGGCGGCCACCACGGTCAAGCGCCTCTCTCCGATCGGATGCCAGACGCTGGTGGAGCGCGATAAAGGACTAAAGAATTAGCGCGGACCCTGGAGATTTGGGCTGCCGCGCGGGCAACTGAGTGAGGTTGCCTCGGCGTGGTGCCAAACGCCTACCGGGAGAACGAGACAAGTTGGCCAGACCGCTTTGTGGTCTTGAAGTTCGGCTGCTGCGCTTTCGGCCTATTGGCCTGTGGTGCAAGCCGATCGCAATGGACTGAATGCAAGCTGGCTGGTGACGCAAAACTTTTCGGAAGCCTGAGTTTCTGTCATGGCGCAAAGCGCTGCGGTTGAAATAGTGGCAATACTTCAACGTTTGTAGGATCGTGATCGAGAACGGGAGCCTATGAGGCAGGGACAACAGAACCGCCGTGGCCGCGGACGTAATCGCAAGAGCCAAAATCCGCTGACACGCAGCTTCGAAAGCAATGGCCCGGATGTGAAAATCCGTGGTACGCCAGCGCACATTGCTGAAAAATATATTTCACTCGCGCGGGACGCACATACGACCGGCGATCCGGTGCTGGCGGAAAGCTATTTACAACATGCAGAGCATTACAATCGGATCATAATGGCCTTCCGCGAGCAGCAGATTCAGCAAGGCGGTGGCGATCCAAATCAGATGCGGCGTCAGCAAAGCATGGCCGACATAGGCGATGGCGATGGCGATGACGTGGGCGACGATGGCGACGATGAAGGTCTGGGTGAAGCGGTGATGGGGACGAATGAGCCTCAGCCGACAATCCAAAGCTATGAGAACCAGCCTCGCCGCAACAATAATCGCGACCGTCACCATGCTGGAAACCGCAACAACAACGGTGAGCATCGTCAAGGGCCAAGCGAGGCCAGGGGCGAGCGTTCGGGTTCCGATCAGCCACCGCGTCAGCAGCGTGACCGACGCAATAACAACCGGCGCGATTTTGGAAACGCGGGTGATGAGCAGCCGGAATTCCTGCGGCGTCCTGTGCGGCGCACGCGTCGGCCGCGTCCGGATGCTGAGGGCAGTGGGGAAACTGCTGCCGCTGCGTCGGAAGACGCCGAGTAATTCCTGATGCGCAGTGCATCTATAGTGCATTCCGATCCGATGGAATCGGATCGGCGCTCTAGCTTTTTGTTTTGTAGCATTTTCTTCGACGAACCGGCGTCCACTTCGTCGGAAAATGCCCTAGAGCGCATTCCGATCCGATGGATTCGGATCGGCGCTCTAGTTTCTTGTTTGGTCGCATTTTCTGCGAAGAACCGGTGGCCACTTCGTCGGAAAATGCTCCAGGCTGTTTCAGCTTTCCGGTAGCTCTACATGGTCGCCGGGGCGGATCGTTGCTGGTGTCAGCACTCGCGCGTAAATTCCGAAATCACGGTGCCCCACTGTTTGCTGGAGAAGTTCTGGGATCGACATATCGCGTTGGCCGGTGCTGGGATCGACGTTGGTTGCCGCGCAGCGCTGGGTGCGTGCGAAGGCCTGTAATTTGACGCCAGCAATCGTGATTGTCTTTTCGAGGAGATCGAGTTCGCGCCAGGGCGCTATTCCATCGACAACAATGTTGGGCCGGAAGCGGATCGGATCGATTTCACGTCCAAGTTCGCTTTCGAGAGTGCGGATGCTTGCGTGGTTGACGATATGGACGCATTTGTCTGGAACGTCTGAAAAACTGTGTCCTTTTGCAGATACGATGCGAGGGGCATTGCTGATTTCGGATCCCATGTAGCGCGACAAGAAAGTTTCGATCTCTGCGCGCCCTTCGGCTGTTGAAAGCTGGCCTTCCGCAACTACAGTGCCGTTGTGTCTTAGCGTCAGAGTATCGCTTGTGTCGATAAAACGCGTTTCAAGCGCGGCCAGTCGCTCATCGCGCATCAGCATGAGAAAATTGACTTTCGGTAGATGACGGGGTGTGTGCGGGTCGAATTTGCCTGGATGCCTCTCTATGGCATACACGCGGTCACCCTGGATCGTGGCGCCTGGGGACAAATCAACAATGTCCAATTGCTCAGGCGACAAGCCTTTTACTGGATAGCGGTAGAGCGCTGCAACGTGCGGCTCATTTGACGTGATCATGGCGGGCTCGATTTTTCGATGCAGGATCTATTTAACAATCATTGACGGTTGGGCAACGGTGAATTGCGCGTATTGCCTGCATAGAACGACAACAGATAGGGCCGGACCTTTGAGGTCCGGCCCTTCATCGTTGTGGCTGTATATCACGGTTGGGCGTTGCGCCGCTACCAGCGGTGGCCATCAGGCTGCTGCAGCGTTGACCGGCCAATCGTTGATGGTGAGGGCACCGTCGCGCACGGAGATGCGCACGGTGTCACCGTCCTTCACCCCGCCAGCCAGGATCTGCTCGGCGAGCGGGTCCTGCACGTTCTTTTGGATCACGCGCTTGAGCGGGCGCGCACCATAGGCAGGGTCGTAACCGCGGTTGGCAAGCCAGGTTCGGGCCTGATCGTTCAGCTCGATGGTGATCTTTCGATCGTCGAGCAGCTTTTGCAGGCGCTTCATCTGGATGTCGACGATCGCACCCATGTCTTCGCGTTTAAGGCGATGGAACAGGATGATCTCGTCAAGACGGTTCAAGAACTCCGGCCGGAAGTGGTTTTTGACCTGGGCCATGACGATGTCGCGAACGGCGTCAGTATCTTCGCCTTCCTGCTGGGCGACGAGATGTTCTGCACCGATGTTCGACGTCATGATGATCAGCGTGTTCTTGAAATCCACGGTGCGGCCCTGGCCATCGGTCAGGCGGCCGTCATCGAGCACTTGCAAGAGTACGTTGAAGACGTCTGGGTGCGCTTTTTCAACCTCGTCGAATAGCACGACCTGATAGGGCCGCCGCCTGACAGCTTCGGTCAACGCACCACCTTCGTCATAACCGACGTAACCTGGAGGCGCGCCGATCAAACGGGCGACGGAGTGCTTCTCCATGAACTCGGACATGTCGATGCGCACCATTGCGCTTTCATCATCAAACATGAACGATGCCAGCGCTTTGGTAAGTTCGGTCTTGCCGACGCCCGTCGGCCCCAGGAACATGAATGAGCCAATCGGACGGTTGGGATCTTGCAGGCCTGCGCGGGCACGGCGAACGGCGGTCGAGACGGCGATAACCGCTTCTTTCTGGCCGACAACGCGTTTGGCAAGCGCGTCTTCCATTTTCAGCAATTTGTCGCGTTCGCCTTCCAGCATCTTGTCGACGGGCACTCCGGTCCAGCGGGAGACGACGCCTGCGATGTGGTCAGGTGTCACCGCCTCTTCAACCATGACGGAAGTGTCACCCTGCTCTTCGCTTTCGGCTGAAGCAATCCGCCGTTCCAGATCAGGTATGACGCCGTAAGCCAGTTCGCCGGCGCGGGCGAGGTCGCCTTTGCGCTGGGCCTGTTCAAGAGCGTTGCGCTTCTGGTCGAGCTCCTCCTTGAGCTTTTGCACGGAGCCGAGCTTGTCTTTCTCAGCTTCCCAACGCGCGGTCATCTCGTTACTTTTTTCTTCCAGGTCGGCGATGTCCTTGTCGAGGCGCTGCAGACGATCCTTGGAAGCTTCGTCGGTTTCCTTTTTCAAAGCTTCTCGCTCGATCTTCATTTGCATGAGATCGCGGTCGATCGCGTCGAGTTCCTCGGGCTTGGAATCGATCTCCATTTTCAGGCGCGATGCTGCTTCGTCGACAAGGTCGATCGCCTTGTCGGGCAGGAAGCGGTCTGTGATGTAGCGGTTCGATAGTGTGGCTGCGGAGACAAGCGCACTGTCGGTGATGCGCACGCCGTGGTGCAGCTCGTATTTTTCCTTAAGACCGCGCAGGATCGAAATCGTATCCTCGACGGTTGGCTCGGTGATGAAGACGGGCTGGAACCGGCGGGCTAAAGCTGCGTCCTTTTCGATGTGCTTGCGATACTCATCAAGCGTGGTTGCGCCAACGCAGTGCAACTCGCCGCGGGCCAAGGCTGGTTTCAACAGGTTGGATGCGTCCATTGCACCGTCCGCCTTGCCTGCGCCGACGATGGTGTGCAGCTCATCAATGAACAAGATGATGCGGCCTTCTTCAGCCGTCACCTCCTGAAGGACGGATTTCAGCCGCTCCTCGAATTCGCCACGGTATTTCGCGCCAGCGATAAGCGCACCCATGTCGAGAGCCAAAAGCTTTTTGTCCTTGAGGCTTTCTGGCACGTCGCCCTTGACGATGCGCAGCGCCAGACCTTCGGCGATGGCGGTCTTGCCGACGCCGGGTTCGCCGATCAGCACGGGGTTGTTCTTGGTCCGGCGCGAAAGCACCTGAATGGTGCGGCGAATTTCCTCGTCGCGGCCAATCACCGGGTCGAGTTTGCCGGATGCCGCGGCCTCGGTGAGGTCACGCGCGTAGCGCTTCAGGGCGTCATATGCCTGCTCGGCCGAAGCGCTGTCGGCGGTTCGCCCCTTGCGAATGTCGTTAATCGCCTGGTTGAGGCCCTGGGGCGAGACGTTGGCGGCTTCCAGAATCTTGGCGGCCTCGGTGCCTTTCTCCAGCGCGAGCGCGAGGAGAAGCCGTTCGGCGGTGACGAACTTGTCGCCAGCCTTCTGGGCAATTTCTTCGGCCTTGGCGAATACCCGGGCCAGCTCAGGCGAAAGATAAACCTGGCCTGCGCCGCCGCCTGATACGCTGGGGAGCTTGGATAGCGCCAGCTCGGTCGCCTGCAGCGCCTGTTTGTGGTTACCACCGGACTTTCCAATGAGGCCGGCAGCAAGACCCTCGCTGTCGTCGAGAAGCACCTTCAGGAGGTGGAGAGGCTGGAATTGCTGGTGCCCTTCACGCAGTGCGAGGCCCTGGGCAGACTGGATGAAACCCTTGGACCGGTCGGTATAATTATCGAAGTTCATGGCAAACCCTTCTTGCGGCACGCCCAGCGGGTCCGTTCGGCACCCGTGTACGCCCAAGTTTGTACAAATCATGCTGCGGCCGGCAACCCTGACGGCGTTTCCTTAACCGAAGCTTCGAATTGCCATATGGGTATTGTTTGGTGTGGCGGAAAGGGGGCGCGACACCATTGTGCAACACTTTTTAAAACCCCTGCGCGGAGCGGAATTGAGCGCCGCATTGGTGCGCATGCCACTCAGTTGGGGTTCGGACCCTAAACGTAACGCCTGAAACCGGAATGCGGGTGCATCTGGAAGAATGGTTCCATCTAGTGTTCTGACTCACCTAAATCGTCGGGTACAGGCGCTTGAGCCTAATTCGTGCATTTTCGGTGATGATGCACGTTTCAATATAAATGAACGGTATAAAATAACAGGGACGATCCGAAGACCGTCCCTGCCCAAGTCAATCAGTCGAACGTGTTTTCATTGACGAGATTTTGAGACGCTATCAGAGCGCAAACACGTCGACGATCAGCCATGTATCGGGATCGATAATCACGATCGAGTCACCGACAACGATATAGCGGTAATAACGGTATTCTGGAACGATAACCACGATGTCATCAGGGACAGCGTAGAGTTCTACCGTCCGCGGCACACCAACGCCGATGTTCAAGTCGATATCGATGTCAGTGCGAGCTCTTTTCTTATGCTTGCTAAAGCGGGTGACGACCTTCGATCTTTCTTCCTTCGGCATCTCGGACGTGCGCTTGAAGTTCTTCTTCTTCGCGTCGTCGCCCGCCATGCCGTCCATGCCCGCCATGCCCTTCATTCCGGCCATGCCTTCCATGCCGTCCATGCCCGCCATGCCCTTCATTCCGGCCATGCCTTCCATGCCGTCCATGCCCGACATGCCCTTCATTCCGGCCATGCCATCCATGCCGTCCATGCCCGACATGCCTTTCATTCCGGCCATGCCATCCATGCCGTCCATGCCCGACATGCCTTTCATTCCGGCCATGCCTTCCATGCCGTCCATACCCGACATGCCTTTCATACCGGCCATGCCTGACATGCCTTTCATTCCAGACATGCCACCCATGCCACCCATGCCATCCTGCGCAGAGGCGTTAGTAGCGGCAAAGGCCAGCGCTACAATGCCTGCGCTTGCAATTAGAATCCTTTTCATTTGCGAGTACTCCATGCGTTTCCAATGGCGGCCCGACGAGGCTGCTCGTTCGAAACTCCGGAGTGCTACAACCGTTCCAATTGCGGATTTATATGAACCTGCACTGTCTGGGATTTTCCTGGATTTATATTGTGTTATTCACTGTCTGCCTGGGATTGAATTTATCGGTTCATTTTTTGACCCAGAAAATTAATTCGGTATAAAAGTGAACTTAAGTATCCGAGTGGGAACGCATCCAAAACGCATATAGAGAGCTTTTCGGTCCGATGGAATCGGATCAGCGCTCTAACTTTTTGTTTGGTTGCATTTTCTTCGACGAACCGGCGTCCACTTCGTCGGAAAATCTAGTGTTCCGACTCTGACGCTTGGTTCCCTGTCGGACCCCGACGCGTCAGCCCGGAACCCTAGCATTCTCATTGTTTGTGTTCTGGATTCACGATCGTTTGACGACCTTCGCCCGGGAATCAAACGTTCGATCCAGAACACTAGCTTCCAACGAAAATTGAAATGGAAGCAAAAGGCCACAAGCAAATACGCTTTATTGAGTAGCGATTGTGTCAGGCTACTTCTGGGCGGTTTGGAGGGGCGCGCGGCGCATCAATTCCTCAATGTGGGCTCTTTCCCGCTGGAATTGCGCAAGATCTTTCGCCTCAAGCTGGCGTTCGCGCGGAACCTGAATAGACATCGGATTTACGAATTGCGAATTGACCAGGACTTCGAAGTGGAGGTGGGGCCCTGACGAAAGACCTGTTGTACCGATGTAACCGATTACCTGGCCCTGGCGAATCTTGATGCCTTCACGGATACCCTTGCCAATGCGACTCATGTGACCGTAGGCCGTCTGGTATCCGTTGGCATG
>JACKJH010000004.1:127500-555357 GCA_020638055.1 Hyphomicrobiaceae bacterium
GACGAGGAATCGGCGTGTTTCTGGATTCGTCGGATCGTAGAAAAATTCCTTCCAGTAGCCAATCATGATTGCGTTTCTGGCGCCGCCAGACGGGGTGCCAATGCCGGCGATGGAGCAGCCATAGGAAATTGAAAACAGCAGCACCGCAGCGAGCTTGCGAACATCTTTTGGATTGTCAGAGGTGAGGCTAATCAAGGTGATGGCGACGGGCAGCATCATTGCCGCCACCGTGTGTTCGCCGATGACTGAGGCGAGCAGTCCTGACACAAGCGAAATTCCAGCGCAGATGTAAGCGGTGCGCGTGCCCGTCATACGCACAATGAAATAGGCGATCCGTTTGTCGAGCTTTTGCTTGACCACGGCAACCGCGAGCATCAGCGAACCCAGGATGAAGAGAACGGAATCGCTCATCAGGCTGCGGGCGACGACGTCTGAATCAATTCCAAGAAGTATGACCTGGCCGACGACAATCAATAGCGCCACGGCTGGCAGAGGTATCGGTTCGGTGACGAACAAAACGATAGCGACAAGCGACATCGTCAAGACCGTCAAACCTTCGCTGGACAGGCCCTCAGGTGGAGGGAGCTGGAGGACGATGCTGCCGATAATCATCGCTATCCAGAACCAGCGGCGGTTCCACATGAACCTGCCGACGCCACGGACAGCCGGAATTGCTTGCATATATTTGATGCTTTGAACCGGCGAGCCTAGCCCCATTCGCACCAACGGATTGAGGCGAGCAGGATTTCGCGTTTGCGAACGCGGGTCCTTCGCTGCATTTCGATCCGCCAACTTTTCCTCCCCAGGGTCTACGCCCTAAAGCGCCCTCTTTTTTTGTCCGAGTGTCGTGTGTTCGCGACCTCGAGGAGAGCTGCTCTTTTGAAAGTTAGATGACAAATTTTCCACCACACAGATGGGTTGTGGGTGTCATAGTGCCGCACGAATACCACACTCTGGCTGGGTTTGAACTGAATAGTGGTGAGTGCGGAGCCTTGCTTGGGGGCGACGCATTTGGGCTCTGCTATGTCATTGCGGTTAGCGAATTGCCGCCGTTTGCCTTTGTCTTCGTTGATCAGGGCATTGGCCGGTGCTCTAATGTACAGATTTCCTGCCTGGACGAAAAACTATGACATTTTTGGATCATCGTGGTCTGCGCACCGCTCTTTCCGCGTTCTTCAAATCCCGCACTTATGAGTTTGGCATCGTCGCCCTGATCGCTCTCAACGCTGCGTTGCTTGGGGCGGAAACGTTTTCCTCGATGGAGAACGCTATGGGTGGTTTTCTCGATTTGGCCAACGATGCGATCGCGGTCATCTTCGTTATCGAGATGATATTGAAGATCCTGGCATTCAGGCACGTTTTTTTTCGCGATCCATGGAATTGGTTTGATCTTACTGTGATTGCGATATCCATTGCGCCTGCGAACGAAGCGTTCGCCTCGCTGCGCGCGTTACGTGCGCTGCGGTTGTTGCGTCTGGTCACCGTACTTCCTTCGCTGCGGCGCGTGGTGGAAGGGTTCTTGAAGGCCTTGCCCAGCCTCGGCTCGATCATGCTGCTTCTGGCGTTGCTGCTGTTTGTGTTCTCCGTGATGGGGACGAAGCTTTTTGGCACGGAACATCCGGAGGCTTTTGGAACCCTTGGCGCGAGTGCGTTTTCGCTTTTCTCGGTGATGACGCTTGAAGGGTGGCCTGATCTGGCGCGCGAGATCATGCGCACGCACCCCGTGGCCTGGGTGTTCTTCATTACCTTTATCGTACTGTCGAGCTGGGTTGTTCTTAATCTCGTCATTGGCGTTGTTGTCGATTCCATGCAGTCTCATGCCCGCGAGCAGGAGGAAGAACTGGAAATCGCGATCCTGCGCAATCAGGCCAAAATGATGGAAGAAATAGAAGCAATTCGCCGCGAGATTTCAGCCTTGGATGCGACGACTTCGGCGCCCAAACAATAAGGTGATTGGTTATCGCAAGCTCGTATTGATCCAGTATTGGCAGGGCGTGCTGCTCAGGCGTTGCCTATTCTCGTCATGTTTGTACAATCAAAAATGTGGGCCAGGGGATTGGCTAGTGTTCCGACTCTGACGCTTGGTTCCCTGTCGGGCCCCGACGCGTCAGCCCGGAACCCTAGCATTCTCATTGTTTGTGTTCTGGATTCACTATCGTTTGATGACCTTCGCCCGGGAATCAAACGTTCGATCCAGAACACTAGAGCGCATTGCGATCCCATGGAATCGAATTGGCGCTCTAGGTTCTTGTTTGGTCGCATTTTCTTCGACGAACCGGTGTCCACTTCGTCGGAAAATGCTCTAAGTATTTTATGCGTTGACCGACACATCCGTGGGTTGCGCCAATTTCACAAATCTCAATAGGAGGAACGAATGAAGCGATCTGCCCTCAGATCGGCCGTGCTGGTCGGTATCGTGTTCGCCTTTGCCAGTGAGGCTGTCGCGACGACGTGGAACGTATCGCTGTGGGGCAAACGGCGCGCCTTCACTGAAAACGTCGAAAAACTTGCAGAGCTTGTCGAGAAGAAGACCGATGGCAAATTCAAGCTCAACATTTCGTATGGCGGCCTGTCCAAGAATAAGGAAAATCTGGACGGTATCTCAATCGGCGCTTTCGAAATGGCGCAGTTCTGTGCGGGCTATCACGCGGACAAGAACCCGTCGATTACAGTGCTGGAGCTTCCATTTCTTGGCGTTGACAGCCTGGAGCAGGAGATAGCCGTTTCGAAAGCTGTTTACGAACATCCCGCCACGAAAAAAGATATGGCGCGCTGGAATGCAACGCTGCTGATGCCCTCGCCGTTGCCGCAATATAATATTGCAGGTGTTGGCGAAGCGCCTGAAAAGCTTGCGGACTTCGCTGGACTGACCGTACGGGCGACTGGCGGTATTGGGAGCGCGATGCGGGAAATCAATGCCGTTCCCACGTCCATGTCTGCATCAGAAGTCCGCCAGGCGCTCGACAGCGGTGTCATCAAGGCGGCGGCGTTTGCACCGCACGCACATATGTCTTTCGGCACTGTGGAGATTGCGAAGTGGTGGACCACCAACCTCAACCCTGGAACCGTCAACTGTCCGGTGGTGGTGAATACTGATGCGCTCAACGCGCTGCCGGAGGAGTTCAAGACAGCTTTACTTGGCTCCGTGGATGAAGCGCTGAAGCACTACGTCGACTACTACAACAACAAAACGATGGCGCGCTGGGGTCCGCTGCTTGACGAAAAAGGCATCAAGCGTGTGACGTTCAAAGAGGAAGCTCTGGCGGAGTTCCGCGAAAAGGTTGCGGGCCCGGCAGCAAAGGCTTGGGTCACTGCGAACACAGCGCGCGGACTGCCCGCCCAGGAGCTTTATGATCTTGTGGAGTCGACAATCAAAAAGACCGCCAAGTAATAAACAGCATATGTCGTTCTTCTGCCGTATGTGGAGCCCTTAGGGTGCGGCAGGAGCACGTCATGCGCCGGCTCAATTCAGAGCTGGGGGAACAGTTGCGCTAACGTTTGGTGCGGCACGCAAAAATGATCTTAATCGTGGGGACGCCAAGTCGCTCGCGTGTACTTACGAAATTTGAGAGGCCCTCATGGCAGGCGTGTCTTCGGTGCTGGAAGATGACTCGCTCTTGAGCAGGCTTGACCGAGGCCTGTTTAAGATTGAGGAATTTCTCGCGCTCGTTGGTGGCCTCGCCGTTTTTTCGTTAATGCTGTTTGCTGTGGTCAGTGTTGCTGGCCGCAACATGTTCAATGCTCCGCTTCCTGGCTATGTCGATTGGATAGAGCAGATCATGCCGCTGATTGCCTTCGTGGGCATTTCGTACTGCCAGCGGCTTGGCGGGCACATCCGAATGGATCTGGCGGTCGGCGCCTTGAGCGGGCGTGCATTATGGTCGGTGGAGTTTTTCAATACATTGCTGATGCTTGTCGTGATGCTACTGCTGGTGTGGGGCAGTTGGGCGCATTTCGATCGGTCATTCGATTGGAATTCACCGATGTGGAGCCGCGATTCCAGTGTCGATATCCGGCTGCCGATCTGGCCGGCGAAATTGCTGGCACCGGTTGCTTTCTCGGTGCTGGTCCTGCGGCTCCTACTACAACTATGGGGGTATGGCAGGGCCATTGTCACAGGCGATGAACGACCGGTAGCGGTTCCGTTGATCGAGGATGCTGCGACGCAAGCGGCGCGAGAGGCCAAGCAGGTTTCAAGCCTTGAGAGCGAGGACGGTCGCGTCAGGGGCAGCCTTTGATGGACAGCGTCGACATCGGTCTCATCGTTTCCGGTTTCATGCTTGCCATGGTGGTGCTGGGGGTGCGTGTCGCGTTTGCGGCAGCGATCGCCGGCTTAACCGGGCTTGTCTGGATCTTCTGGTCGAAACGCGGCTACGATCCGGAGCATTTTTTCTGGGCGCTGACCGTTGCCACGAAAACTGCCGGGCAGGTGCCACATTCAAAGATCGCAAGCCAAGCCCTGTCGCTGATACCGACGTTCATCCTGATCGGCTACCTTGCCTATTACGCAGGATTGACGAAGGCGCTGTTTGAAGCATCCAAACGCTGGATCGGCTGGCTGCCAGGCGGGCTGGCGGTCTCCACGGTTTTTGCAACAGCGGGCTTTGCCGCCGTTTCAGGAGCGTCGGTGGCCACATCAGCGGTATTTGCGCGCGTTGCCATCCCTGAGATGCTGGCGCTTGGTTACGACAAACGTTTTGCGGCGGGGGTGGTGGCATCGGCCGGCACACTTGCCTCACTGATTCCACCATCAGCTATCCTGGTGATCTACGCCATTATCGTCGAGCAGGACGTTGGCGCGCTGTTGTTGGCGGGGTTCCTGCCTGGGGCATTCTCGGCGGTGGTTTATGCCGTGCTCGTTGTCTTGATGGCGATGACCTTCAAGAATTTCGGACCGCCAGTCAGGGGCTTCACGTGGTGGCAACGTTTCCAGGCGCTGCCTGCTGCTTTGCCAATCGTGTTTGTTATCGTCATCATTATTTTCTTTATCTACAACCCGTTTGGCGGCGATGCGTGGGGGACGCCAACAGAGGGTGGAGCGCTCGGCGCCTTCGTCGTGTTCTTGATGGCGATGGCGCGCGGTATGCGTTGGGCACAGCTCAAGGACGCGCTTATCGAGACTGCAAAACTGTCGGTGATGATCTTTACCATCATCTGGGGCGTGCTGATTTACGTGCGGTTTTTGGGCTTTGCCGATCTGCCCGGAGCGTTTGCTGCCTGGATCTCGTCACTTGATCAAAGCCCGATGCTGACGCTGGTCATGATCCTGATGGCCTATGCGGTGCTGGGCATGTTCATGGATGCGATTGGCATGTTGCTGTTAACTCTGCCGGTCGTGTTTCCGGCTGTCATGGCGCTCAACGGTGGCGAGAACGTTGCGGCGGCAGATAGCGCGTTCGGCATGAGTGGGACTGGCTGTGCGATCTGGTTTGGCATCATTGTGGTCAAAATGGCGGAGCTTTGTCTCATTACGCCGCCCATCGGGCTTAATTGCTTCGTCGTTGCAGGGGTGCGGCCGGAAATTTCCGTGCAGGATGTGTTTCGTGGCGCGTCTCCATTTTTTGTCGCCGATGCGTTGACGATTGCCGGTCTCATCGCGTTTCCATCAATCGTACTTTATTTGCCTGGACTGTTAGGGATATGAGCAAGGTGCGTGCAAGTCATATCGGTCGACGTGGTGCGGTGTCGGCAGCGCATCCGCTGGCAGTTGTGGCCGGCCAGCAGGCGCTTTTCCAGGGCGGCAATGCGGCCGATGCAATGATTGCTGCACAAGCGGCGCTGTGCGTGGTGTTGCCCGCCTCCTGCGGCCTTGGCGGCGATTTGCTCGCGCTCATCCATCAGCCGGATGGTGATGTGGTGGCGATCAATGGCATTGGTCGATCGCCAGCCAACCCAACCTTTGATCACGCGGGGGCGGATGGGTCTGCGGTTACCGTGCCTGGCATTGTCGATGCCTGGGCCAGGATCAATGCTCGCTATGGCAGACTTTCGTTGGGCGCGTGTCTTTCGTTCGCGCACGAGCTTGCGGTGCACGGTGCTCGTATGGGCAAAGCAACTCCTCGTGCCGTGCGCGACCATCGCATGAGGCTGGAGGCGGGGGGAGGTTCTGACTGGAGTGTGGTGGCCTCGCCCGACCATGCAATACAGCCGCAACTGGCCGCACTTCTGGCCGATATTTCTGAACGGGGCGTGGAGGCGTTTTATAAAGGCCAGATTGCAGCGGGCATTGAAGCAGCAGTTGCCCGGGCAGGTGGATGCCTTTCAAGCCTTGACCTTGCCTGCCATGTGACAACCGTTGCGGCACCTGTATCTGTTGGATGGGAAGGCGGGCACGCGTATGTTCAACCGCCGATGACGCAAGGTTTCCTGCTTGGATTGTGTCTTGATAACCTTGAACGCAGGGGGCTTCAAAAGCGGCAAAACCTCGAACACATATGTGTCGAGCTGACAGAGGCGAGCTTTGCATATCGTGATCGGGCCGAGGATACCTCAGCGTTGATGGGGATAGACCTGGACATCAACTTGGAGGTTGCATCGCTGCGCGGTGGGCCCAGAGCCTATCTGCATACTGCGGGCGTTGCCACTGCCGATAACGAGGGCCATGTCTTGTCTTCGCTCGTCAGCGTTTTCGATGAATTTGGATCGGGTGTGTATGTTCCAGAGGGCGGGTTTGTGCTCAACAACCGGGCCCGCGGGTTTACGAGCGCGCCCAATGATGCAGCGCCGGCGAAATTCCCGGTGCATACCTTGGCGCCGTCTTTATTGGTGCGTGATGCGGGCGTATGTGCGCTTGCGACACCGGGCGCGGACGGGCAAATTCAAACTCTTCTGCAGATTATTGCGCGTATGGCTGGTTCGGCACCTATGGAGCTGGCCCATTCCATTGCCGCACCGCGGTGGCGCAGCGAGGATGGAAAATTGTTGATTGAGGCGTCGCATCCAGCGCGCGAGGATCTTGCCGGCAGAGGCCATCGGGTTGTGGTGCGCGATGACGGGGACATGTGTTTTGGCGGTGTCGTAGCGGCCGGGCTCGAAAGGGGGCTGCCGTTCGCTGCCTCAGATTGGCGCCGTGAGGTCTGGCACGGTGTATTTTAGGTGTATCTTGAGCGGCCATGGTGCGCTTGGTCGGCGCAGGATCATATTCCTTGGTGCCTTGCGCCACATCTAGAGCGAATTTCGATCCGATGGAATCGGATCAGCGCTCTGGCTTCTTGTGTGGTCGCATTTTCTACGACGAACCGGTGTCCACTTCGTCGGAAAATGCTTTTGGTCGGGCGGAGATTTACTTCAAATCCGTATCTTTGACTTGATGGCTGGAATGGTGGCGGGGGCCCTTCACGACTTTTTCTTCAGTTTCTGCCAACTGTTCCAAACGATCGATCAAAGCCCAGCTCAATGGTTTTTCATCAGTGGCATAGAAATCGCGCAGGCGTCTTCCTAGCCCCTTCATCGTCAATGTTACGTCTTTCATGACCCGAATACCCTTCACACGCATATGGTTTATGAACGCCATAGCGGGCAATTGGTTTCAAGTTTCGAAAAATGGCTCTGGCGAGTGGAACCAGGGGCAAAGGTAGCTGGGCTTTGGTCAGATAGGGTGGGTGCGGAGCGAAAATGCGCCGTTGCGCGTCAACCTGCGCGATCACCTTCGCCAAAGTCGTATGCATCAAACCGTTCCATGAAATACCTGACCTGTTCGTCAGACATGCCATCGAAGGTAAAGCCGACCATCAACGTGGGTGTCTGGTCTGGCGAACTTGGCTCTCCAGGTTTTTCGCTAACTTCGATTGACACTTTTCCCATGGAATCTGAAACGTCAATTTGGGTGCCAGCTACCGTGATTTCTCCATCGCCGATGGCTTCGGGTAGCTGCCGCAGAAATGCATCTTTAGAAACGTTTAGTTCGCGCAACAACGCAGAACTCATGCGAATACACCTCCAGAGATTGAACACTGCTTTTGAATTGAGAGCCGTTGATCGGCGCTCTAGTTTCTTGTTTGGGCGCATTTTCTTCGGCGAACCGGTGTCCAGTTCGTCGGATACTCCAGCTCAGTAAACGACCAAGGTTCCGTTTTGTTTCGTTCAAACATTCATAGGTCGGCATCTGGATAAATGCCTTTAAGGACGGTATCGAAGTGCCGCTTTATGTTCTCATTGCAATCGCACGCGCGTTGGGCCAAGCCGTCAATGTCGTTGACGATCAGAGCGCCTCGCGCGGTTGTTATGACTCCGTCTGCCTTGAACGTCTGTAGTACGCGGCTCGTGTAGCTGCGGCCTACGCCCAGCAGGCTGGCAAGTTGGCCATGGGTTAGCGGTACCGTTTCGGTGCCCGTGCGATCCATGGCTGCCAAAATCCATTTGGCTGTTCTTTGTTCGATGGAGTGGATGGCGTTGCAGGCGGTGGCCTGAAACATTTGCGCCATCAGGCAATCTGCGTACCTGGTAAACAAACGGCGAAAAGACGCCGACTGCTCCTTTGCTGCCTGGATGCTGGTGATTGGAGCTCTCAAAAATGCTCCGCCATATTTGACCGAGATCAGGCAATAGGCTGGCAGAAATCCGCTGCTCACAATTCCGCCGACCGCACCTTCGCGACCAACGAGGATGGTTTCAACCTCGCGGCCTTCCATGTTGGTAACCAGAAACGAGATCAGGCTTTCCCCCAAGGGGAAATACACCTGTGCGACGTTATCGCCAGGTTTATACAGAAGCCCGCCACTTTCATGCATTTCTGAATTGAGAAATGGTTCAATCAACGCAAAATCGTTGTCGCGTAAGGCCCTTAGCAGATTGCTGTTGGGTCTTTCGGCTGCGTTTTTCATGGTGAGCCTCAATGATCGCGTGTTCAGCCGGTCCAAAATTCTTGTCTGGTGAGCAGTTGATGTGTGCACTTGTGTACAGACATAGGAACTCTCATGAATTAAGTTGGTTCCAACACTCGGACCCGCATGCGGCTCACTGCGCACAACTCCGAGGGGTTGGCGGCTTAAACCGGTATGGCGGTATCTCACTGATGTTTGGTACTCGACTTTAATGGGTCCGAGACGACGCGCGCTGCGGATTGCCACTGCTGCGCTGCATCGCAGGCTGGATCATCAGCTCGGTTCGCTCTCGGATCGGGCCGCCTACGCTCGTTATCTCCGCATTATGACAGCCTTCCGAGGCAGTGTTGAATCTGAGTTTCAACGCCGGTTTGGAGGGTGTAAGCTTCAACCCCAGTCGATATGGCCGGAGCTGTGCATGGATTGTTGCGATTTGCAGCTTGGTGTTCCCCAATCAGGGGACGCATTAGAACTCCGCGATCAGACTGAAGACTATTTGGGAGCTTTTTACGTGCTCGAAGGCTCAAGCCTGGGCGCTGCGGTTTTATGGAAACGTGCTCATGCGTTGGGGTTAAACGCTGAATTTGGAGCTCGACATCTGGCATTGCAAACGTCAGATCGCGCGAATTGGCCGGCATTTCAGCGGCACCTGGAAGCATGTGAAGATGTGAATGTTGATGCGTTGAATATTGCGGCAGAGAAGGTTTTCGCTTTCGCCTTGCGTGTTGCAGAGGATGTCGAAAATGTCGACCAAGGTTGACCTCGCGACCTGCGACAAGGAACCGATACATGCGCCTGGAAGCATCCAGTCGCATGGCTGTCTGCTGGCTTGTGACCCGCGCGATGGCCGTGTCTTGCGCCACTCGAACAATGCCGCGGAAGTGCTGGGACTTGAAAACGATTTTTTGGGCAAGTTTCTTTCTGAAATTTTCGATCCATCGACGACGCACGATCTGGTCAATGCACTGGCGAAATCGACCGATCCCAAACGGGCGGGTTTGCTTTTGCAGTGGTGCATGGAAAATGGCGATTACTTTGATATCGCATGCCACACTCATGCAGGTGTCGCATTATTGGAATTTGAGAATGCGGACCGAGTCGACGACGAACATGACCCCTTGGAACTGGCACGGGCGCTGATCGCGCGAATTCAACATCTAGATGACACCAAGTCTTTGTTCGAGAAACTGCCCCGCTATATGCAGGCGATGCTCGGCTACGATCGGGTTATGCTTTATGAGTTTGCCGAGGATGGCTCAGGGAAGGTGGTTGGCGAGGTCAAGCGCCCGGCACTGGAGTCTTTTCTAGGGCAACACTTCCCGGCGTCAGATATTCCAAAGCAGGCGCGTGCGCTTTATTTGGCGAACAGCATTCGCGTAATTGCCGACGCAAGCGGTGCCAGCAGTGCGATCCTGCCGGAGCTCGACGGCGAAGGTGCTCCGCTCGATCTGTCTTTTGCGCACCTTCGAAGCGTTTCGCCGATACATCTAGAATACCTCCGCAACATGGGTGTTTCCGCATCGATGTCGATTTCGATCATTGTTGGTGGGAAACTGTGGGGTCTTGTTGCATGTCACAACTATACGCCTAAAGCCTTGACGATGGCGCAGCGGGTTGCTTCGGAACTCGTGGGAGACTTTCTGTCCCTCCACATCACGGCGCAATCGGAACGAAGGCGTTCGGCAGCGACGCTGCGCGCACGTGAGATACTTGACGAGATCCTCTCATCCACGACCTTTCATGAATCAACCGAGGAGTTTCTTCGCGGATCGCTCGACGATCTCGTGAAGGTGATCCCAGCAGATGGCATTGGCCTTTGGATGAACGGGACATGGACCCACAAGGGTATTGTGCCTCCGCCCAGTGCCGTTCCGATGCTTGCGCGATTGGCATCGGAATCAAACCTCGGCAAGATCTGGTCAACCCATTCGATATGCGAAAAGGTTCCGACGGCTGCGAGTTTCGCCGGCGATGCATCAGGAATGCTGGCAATTCCATTGTCTATCACACAGCCAGATTTCCTATTCTATTTCCGCAAGGAAAAGCTGCAGACACTTGAGTGGGCCGGAGATCCCCATAAAACCTACTCGACGGGCCCCAATGGTGACCGCCTGACACCGCGCCAAAGCTTCGCGATCTGGAAGCAAACAGTCGAACAGCAATCGGCCGTGTGGTCCGAGGACGATCTAACCGCCGCAAAATCAACTCTTCTCGGGTTGCGCGAGGTGATGTTGCGGCACAATGAGATACTGACGAAAGAGCGCAAGGAAGCGGCTGTCAGGATGCAGGTGCTCAATGATGAGCTTAACCACCGCGTAAAAAACATTCTCGCGCTCATCAAGTCGCTGATCAACCAGCAATCGACAAGCGCTACTGACCTTGAGGCATTCGTTTCAGCGCTGAAGGGCCGGATAATTGCTCTTTCGCACGCACATGACCAGGTTGTGCGCACTGACGGCGGAGGTTCTTTCGAAAAGCTGCTGCGGACAGAGCTTTCACCTTATCCAAACGAGCAGACCAGGCTCATGGGACCTGACGTCTGTCTGGACGCAAGAGCGTATTCGGTCATGGCATTGGTGATCCATGAGCTCGCAACCAATGCCGCGAAGTATGGTCCGCTGACCGTGCCTGAAGGTACGTTGACGGTGACCTGGTCCATTACGCCAGATGGCCTGAAAATTCATTGGCAGGAAAGTGACGGCCCGATCGTGCAGAAACCTACGCGCGAAGGTTTCGGCTCGGTTCTACTGCATCGTAGTGTTCCGTTTGATCTTCAGGGTAGCAGCGATATCGAATACCGGGAATCCGGTTTGATCGCCAAGATTGTGATTCCCGCCAAGTACATTGTGAGTGAGACTGCGCAATCGGCCAGATGGACAACGAAAAACGTTAAGAGTGAGATGCCGGTTGACGGCCTAGTCATTTCAGGCCGCCGCGGATTGGTTATTGAAGATCAACTTGTAATCGCTCTGGAAGCAGAAGACATGCTGCGCTCGCTGGGAGCTGAACACGTCACCACGGTTGCGACGGTTTTCGATGCCCGCGAAATTCTGGAGGCTCAGCATATCGATTTCGCGGTGCTGGATTTGAATCTTGGATCGCATAATTCGTTGGAACTGGCCGAACTACTGAGACAGCGCGGGGTGCCATTTATATTCGCAACCGGTTATGGGGATTCCATAATGATCCCTGCGAGTTTCAGGGAAATTCCGGTGGTTCGAAAGCCATATACCGAAGAGGTTATTGGTGCCGGTCTGGCGCAAGCGCTTGCGGACAGCGCTGTTAAAGGAAATCTTGAAAAACCCGACGAGAAATAAAGCAATGGGTGTTCGAGGAGTGGCCAGACTGGAGCGTACCGCCCGGTTTGTTCTTATTCGAGATGGCCACCGATCATTCCGATCCGATTCCATCGGATCGGAATGATCGGTGACTTTTTGTTTGGTCGCATTTTCTTCGACGAACCAGCGTCCACTTCGTCGGAAAATGCTCTAGTTGACGTTGACTTTCGGGAGCTCGATTTCCACGGTGTTCTGTTGGCTTTGATAGTAGAAAAATCCGAGCACAGCGACCCCGACGAGGAGTAACGCGATCAGTATGTTCTTGTTCATCTCTTGCACCTATTTATTTTTCAAGATCCGACCTTGATTAAGGACCATTCAATTAGCCCAGTTGCCAACGATAACTAATGTGTCAGGTTTGGGTTCCGACGGACGGGCCATTAACTGCGCGCATTTGATTGTTGGTACTTTTGCGCTCTTGTAGGTTCGCGCACTTTTCGTGCTCAATGGGGTCGTGCTCATGGGCTCGGGCTGGAAGGTGTCGCTGAAGCATCTCAACACACCACAGGAAGAGCTGCGAACGGTGGCTACCTAATTCAATGCCGAGTAGGCATCATCAGGCTTTACGGCAACCAGACGCTGGATCCTGCGTACTTTGGATTGCGCGAAGAGCACATTGGGCATCTCAATTGAGGTCTTTTTTGCGCCGGTGGTTACAAGCTTCAAGTCACCTGCGCCCAGACCCAGAATGATGTGACGGAAGAAGTCGTCTGCGTGTTGCTCGAACAGCATTCCGCGGGTGTCGTAGCTCAATTCTCCGCCGCCAATGATCCGTTCTTCCGTAATTTGTCCAGGTCGAACGCGCCAGTAGGTCAGCCTGTCGAATACGAAGAAGGCCAGAGCCCAGGCTATGAAAAGCAACGTCGAAAACGCCAAATAGAATCCCATGTTCAATTGGATCGACAATTCCGGAATGGCTTTGAAGATGTCATCCCACCAGCCCATCCAGGCAATGACCATTGCAACGAAGCCCAAACCAAGTACAAGCGCCAGAGAAGCCATGCCGCGAATGCGCAGGTTGGTAAAAATGATCACCAGGAACAAAACCAGCATGAATGTCAGTCCGGGACCAGATGTGGTGTAGATGCTGGCTCGTTTCGCCTCGTTGAGTTCTACGATGCCACCCTGCATATAGACCACGAACGCCATGATGAAGCCGGTAACCCAAACGGGCCACCAGTAAAAGAGCGTCGAATGTGAAATGAGAACGACTTCGGGTAATTTCTCCGGATCGGGCAATTTTTCAATGACTCGATCTTCGTGGGGTTCGCCTGGAAATGCCATGATGACTAATATATCCGTGCCAGATGTAAAGGTTGCCCGTTGTTCGTGCGGGCATCAACGGCATCAACGCGTGATTGGGAAATTCGTTCCCGAGGTGTGCACGCAACCTTTACCGCTTTTACCGCGCTGAAAATGGCAACTGGACAGGGCCTTTCGGTCAGGCTCCCGGTGAGTTTTCAGCGTTGTTGGGAAAGTTGTGTCGCGTACGCGTGCTAATCCCAGGCATACCGCACTCGTTTTGCGGCATACCGCAGCGGCCAATACAAGCGGGGAGGTTTCTACGGATAAATCGCTCGACGTGACTTAGAGCGCTTTGCGATCCGATGGAATCGGATCAGCGCTCTAACTTTTTGGTTTGGTCGCATTTTCTGCGACGAACCGGTGTCCACTTCGTCGGAAAATGCTCTAGTGGCCTGTCGCGCCAAAATTGAAACATAGCCGCAACCGCATACAATTTTGGCGCGACATGAAGGCCACTAGCAAAATCATTGGCTTAGTGTGGCGTTCAACGCGCCTTAGTTGACTCCGCGTGGGCCGCAACATCGATCAACCAAGGCGCGACGCCACACTAGTGGCCACCGCTTGGAAACCCGAATGACATGGGGCTCCATGCGGGATGTTCACGTGCTCGTCAGTCAACGAAAACGGGGCAGAAACCGCGCTTTGGTAATGTTTGTGACTTTGGCCTGAGCAGCGGCCTGGGCGGCTTCCGTTTCTTCCAGCGCGAGGGCCAGGGCGTCGCGTAATTTTTCCAACCCGGGCACGCGGGCCATATCGTCGTGCATGTAAATGAGCGTTTCGCGTAACGTTGTCAGGTCGATCTGTGGTGGCCAGGGGTTGGATCTGGGAATGCGGTACACGTTAAATGTCCTCTGGAACGCGAGCAAGGAATCGAAACGTTAATAACATCTTTCGAATTGTCTGGTTTTAGTCTTCGCAAGAACGGGGCCAATGCACAAGCAGGTATTTTCTGCGGATGCGGGTTGGTGCTGTGCTGGATTGATACAATTATTCCTAACTTTGTCGTCCATATTTAGGGCTTTAATTCACCTTTTTCGCTGAACATGAGCGCATCGCGACCGGTCATCGTCGTCGCCTCGTTCTTGTATGCGCCACATAGGCGCTGGAGTTCAATCGTGCCGAAGTCTGCAAGTGTCCTCATCATCGTTGAAAACCTTACCGTGCCGTTGGATCGCCGTGTCTGGCAGGAAGCGCGGACATTGCGGGATGCAGGTCATACGGTTTCAGTCATTTGTCCTATGGGTGGAAAATATACCCGGTCCTATGAGGTGCTCGAAGGGATCCACATCTTTCGTCATCCCATGCCATTCGAGGCGGATGGAGCGCTGGGCTACCTGATCGAATATTCATGGGCCCTTGCGTGGGAGTTCATCCTTACAATCAAGGCCTACTTCAAGGTGGGGTTCGACGTCATACAGGCTTGCAATCCACCCGACCTGATTTTTCTGGTGGCGGGGTTTTGGAAGTACCTGTTTGGAAAGCGCTTCGTCTTCGATCATCACGATTTGAACCCTGAGCTGTACGAAGCGAAATTCGGAAAGCGTGGGTTCTTCCACAAACTTCTAATGGTTCTCGAACGATGGACCTTCAAGGCGGCGGATGTATCGATAGCGACCAACGGTACCTTCAAGAAGCTTGCCGTGGAACGCGGCGGCATGGACGCCAACCGGGTTTTCGTCGTGCGTTCGATTCCCGATGTCAGCCGCTTCAAGCGCGTCGTGCCCAACATGGCTTTGCGTGGTGGTAGGAAGCATGTGATTGGCTATGTCGGCATCATGGGTGCGCAGGACGGTGTTGATCTGCTGATCGAAGCCATGGACGACATCGTCAATGTTCAAAAACGCGAGGATGTCGGGTGTGTGATTGTCGGGTCGGGAACCGAGCTTGATAAGCTGCAAGCGTTGGCGGTTGCCAAAGGTCTCCAGGACCACGTGACATTCACCGGCTTCCTTGCCGGTGACACGCTGCTTGCGGCGCTTTCGAGCTTTGATGTGGGCGTCATCCCTGATCCCAAAAACATCTACAACGACAAGATTTCAATGAACAAGGCGTTTGAATACATGACGCTTGGAATACCGTTCGTGCAGTTCGACCTTGTCGAAGGTCGCAACATTGCCGGCGACGCCGCTCTTTATGCCGCGGACAATTCGGTTAGTGATCTGGCGCGACAGATCGGGCGGTTATGTGATGATGAAGCGCTTGCAATCGCTATCGCCAAAGAAGGCCAGGCGCGGGCAAAGGCATTGTTGCAGTGGGATGAGGAAGCGCGGCAATTGCTGGCCGCCTATGACGCAGTGCTGCGACCGGATGCGGCTCAAGAACACCATGCCCCAGGTTTGTCGTTGTCGCGACATTAGAGCGTAGGGCTTAGAACCGTCGACCCGATGAATTTCTGATCTATCGCCCGACGCTATAGCTTTTTGTTTGGTTGTATTTTCTTCGACGAACCGGTGTCCACTTCGTCGGAAAACGCTTGTCTTATGACATTTCGTGCCGAACAGGCGAGAAAGGTTCCGCTTGAAGAGCGTTGCCTTTAACGCCAAAAGCCATGACTTAGCATCATAAGCTGCCGTTTTCCGTCAGGCATGGTGAGTGCCGCCAACGCTATAACCGCGAGCGAGGCGAGGGTAAGCAACCCAGAAATCGTAAGGTAGGATGCAGCTTTAGGTGTCAAAGCGCAAACGCCAAGTGCAAGCAGGCCGGCGGGGATCAGCAGTGCTCCGCGCAATGCCATGACGGAGCCAAGCGGATGGATGATTGCAGTTGCCGATGGTGCTGGGTGAAGGCGGTTCAATCGCCAGGAAATGTAGGCAAGTGTAGCAAACTCGGCAATGGCGCTCGCCGCAGCAGCTCCGCTCAATCCATAGCCAGATGTGAGTGCGGCAAAGGCCAGGCCCAGACCCGTGGCACGTATCATCGCAGCGCTTAGAAAGGGCCGGGTGATGCCCTTGGACAGCAAGGCAGCGCCCGGCACAGCTTGCAACATGCGCATTGCCCACATCAGTGCGAGCCATCCAACGAGTGTGCCAAGCCCGGCGTAGGTGTCGCCGAAGGCAATCGTCAAAAGTTCGCCGCCTGCGATTATGAATGCGACGAGGTACAACGATGCAATCAACGTTGTTGCTTCGGCCATGATGCGGAACCGGGCGAAGAAGCTTTCAGAACGGTCGTGTTCTGTGGCGAGAAGGGGAAGCATCAAGGCATTCGAAACCTTGGCTGCAATGAGGCCCGGTACCATCGTTATCATGAATGCCGCAGTATAGGCTGCAAGCCCTTCAATGCCGACGATGTGGCCAACCAGCATGCGGTCGCCCTGGTAAACCGCAACCAGAGGAAATGCGCTTACCCAGATAGGCCAGCCAAACGAAAGCAAGCGCATGATGTGGTCGCGGTCTAGCGCGAGTTTATAGCGGCGCTTGGCAACGATGTGTGACGTGGCGGTGGCCAACAGGGCTTGTGCGATTGCCAGCCAGAGTACGGCCGTGTAGTCGGCAAACGCCATCAGCGCGGGAATTGTCAATGCGAGGCTGAGGGCCTGGGGTAATGCTTCGATGACGATCTGGGGGCGGTTATCGAGGCGCCGTTGGGCAACGCGCGAATCCAGGTTTGCGAAGCCCTTTGCAAATGGCACAAAAGCGGCTGCCGCAAAGGCCCATGCCGCATGAGGTACGCCGAAGAACGTGGCCATCGGGTGGGCGGCGATAACCAGCACGATGGCAACCATGATACCGCGCATGACGAGGGTCGTTTGGGCGGTGGCGACGAGACGTGGGTCGTCGCCATCGCGTGCCTGTACGATAAGGCGATCTGCGCCGATGTCGCTCAAGGTCTCCAGGAGCTGAAGCAGAACCAGGATTGCAGCGGCAATTCCGAAGTCACCCTTGGAAAGCCAGTGCGCAACAATCGCGTTGCGCGCGAACGAGAACGCCTGCGTAAAGGCGAAGCCTGAAAACAACAATGCGCCCTGACGGGCTATGCGCGAGGCAAGCGGTTCGTTTGACGCGGGTCCGGCCTTGTCCATCACCGCACGATTTCCTTCTTGTTACTTCGGTTCCAACCGCTGGCGCCAGGAATTCGGCGTACGATTTTGTGGTATGGCGCGTGTGCAATGCGGCCTGCGAATTGGCTGACGGGTCCGGCCGAGAGATGTATCAACGCGCAAGTGGTCTGGATCCAACGGGGGGCGAATGCGCGAGACCACTTCGCACGGAAGGCTTCCTGCATCGTTTCAAACGTGTCACCTTTTTTTCCCGCCGACAGGTGGGCGAGGTGAAAATCGATGACGTAGGATGTCCACCCCGCAGTGGCGGCATTCAGGCAAAGGTCTGCTCCGTAGAAATGGAAGCCATCAAGGTCATTGGAGCAACCGATGCGTGAGTTGCGGCGGATTACGATAAAGTTTTCATCAAGGCTTGCGACGCGAGCAGGCAAGGTGCCGATGTATTGGTTTGCGCCATGCGGATCGGTGATGCGGATTGCGAGTTTTCCAGGCGCTACGCCACCGGCATTGCCGGCCAGCGCCCAATCAGCATCAAGGCTGTCCAGCTCCGCCAAGCGGCGGTCGAGGTTTTCGCGTGTCTGGGTGAGAAGGCGGATGTCCTGATGGCATGCAATGACATAGTCGCCACGGGCCGCGTTCAGCATCGCGTTAATGCCTGCGTAAGCGCCAATCGTTTCGCCAGCGTGCCCTGTGTTGTCGATCCATAGAAATTCGCAGTCGGGACCGTCAAAGCCTCCTGCACGCATCGAGTTGTGCATTGCCTCAAGTTGCGCGGGGTCGTTCATCAATGTCGCGATGGAATAACAGACGTTGCCATTGGCAGCAGCGTTTGGCGCATCAATGCGGCGATTGATGCGGCGCTGGATCTCAAGTTGCGTAAGGCGGTTCTGAGGCATGGCTTGTAGTCATCTATGACGCGCTAGCGTTTTTTCTTTTTGCGTTGAGGTGGCTCACGTTGTGACGGGTTTGCAGTCGTTGGTTGCAACATCGTTTGTTCTGGCGGCGGGTGCAGGAAAGCCGTTCTGCCACTCAGCGCGGCGTTTCCAGACTTCTCGCCAGGATGCTGCGTTCTCGGCATGATCTTGTGAGTGGGTAAGTCGCGCGGCAATGGACAGCGCGATGAGCCTTACGAGCGGCCACAAGCGCAGGAATCCGCGGGCAAATGGGCGTTTCATTGCTGGCACGTGGCGATGGATCAGCATTATTTTGGCGGCGAGCAATCTGATGTTCTTTTCAGCGCGGTTTTTCTCTGATGCGCCGCCGTAGTGCACAATGGTGGCGTCCGGTGTGACCATTGGTTTGGCGCCAATTGCATGCGCACGCAGACACAAGTCTGCATCTTCGCCATACATATAGAACGCTTGATCAAACCCTCCCAGACGATGCCACAGTTTCTTCGGGATCAAGAAGAAGCAACCAGAAACGATATCGACCTGGCGTACTGTATCGCGTCGCCAACCGCCCATTTTCTCGGCATTGAATACAGGTGAGTTAGGGAAGAGAGCGGCCAGTCCCGCTGTGCGGCAGAATGTGTTCCAGACTGTTATCCGGCGCCAGCAGGAGGAGGGGTTAAGTGAGCCGTTGCCAAACAGGGTGCGCCCGCCCCAAATTCCGGCATGGGTATTTGTTCTAGCGAACGCCAGCAAGCGATCGATGGCTTTGTCTTTTACGATCGTGTCGGGGTTCAAGAGCAGCAGCATGTCCGCGCGGGCGTATTGTGCGGCAAGGTTATTCGCCCGTGCGAAGCCGATATTGTCGTCACGCGCAATGAGCCGCACCCGTCCCGGGTGAGCTGCAATGGCCTGGGCCGAGCCGTCAGTTGAAGCGTTGTCAATGACGATGATTTCGAATGGAACGGTGGTTTCGCGGACAACAGATTGAATTGCGGCAAGCGTCATCTCACGGGTGTTATAGGACACCATCAGGATTGAGATTTCTGGGTGTGTAGGTGCATTCATGGCGGCTCGCGGGGCTCTTTTTTTTGCGGAGACCGGCTGTCTTAGCTGTCACCTGGCACTTTCCTGGAAACACTAACAAAGCCGGGCTAACCTTGCGTTAAGGCTAAGCGCACATTTCGAGTTTTTTGACGCTGCCGCCGTTTTCCAGAAATCTTGCGTCTGGCCTGGGCTTACCATCAAGCTGCTTTGGGCCGGGATGTATTCGATCCTGAGGATTTATGTGCAACTTCTGCTTGGCCAAGCCGTAGCAGGTGGTCTGCCAAGACGCTTGCCTTGCGGTCCCAAGTTTCGGACGCAACCCGTTGGCGAGCGATTTGTGGATCATAGTGCGTGACCAGCGCGCGGCGGATGGCGGCGGTAAACGACTCTGCGCCGGTGGCGACGGTAACCACGTCGCGCCAGCCTTCCAATGCGTCGAAGTCCGTGGTCACGACAGGGCGCCCCACGGCGAGGTATTCCTTTAATTTTATAGGATTGCAGGCCTTTATCCATTGGCTATGGTTCCAGGGCATGATGAGGCAATCACAGGCTGCCATGTAGTCTGCGACTTCATCGTAAGGTTTGCGGCCAAGAAAATGCACGTTGGGCAGCGAACACCAATCATCGCCCAACGATGAGCCGCCAACCATCACAAACTGGATGTCGGGCATGCGCTCTGCGACAGATTTGAACATCGGCGGATCAAATGTGTGTGCGTCCAGGCCGCCAATAAAGCCAACGCGTGGTGACGGGATATCGGCGACGTCGGCGGGTGTTTGTACTGGGTGCTCACCTGCAGATATGAACCGATCCACGTCGACGCCGTGTGTGATCAGCACCTGACGGGCAACCTCGCCTTGTTCTTCAGCCATCAGGAGGGGAGCAGCGTAGACCACAAGGTCCGCTGTAGATTTCAGATGCGCTATTTGTCCTTTGACGATTGTGGGATCGGCTTCAGGGAATGCTTCAAAGCGATCGGTGCGTTGCAGGACGACAAACTTCTCGCCGAGTTTTCCGGTCAGTGCGGCGCCAGCGGGACAGTGCACCCATAGCAGCGGGCGCTTGATGCCAGCGCGTCTGGCAGCCCATCGAATCTGTGGGCTCAACGCCCAATTTGAAAGTCGCTCGCCGGTCGATCCAGGAATGGAAAAGGGCGAGAACACCCAGAATTGGTTTTCGATTTTTTCAAGGCCGCGCGACAAGCTCCGCAACTTGCGCGTGATACGCTTGGCAAACAGCTTGTTGTCTGAAAGCTTGGGAACACGCAGACCGAGCGAATTAACAAACAGCACTGGCCAGCGTGTTGCCAATCGCCGCATTATCTGGAAATCGAAGTGGCCGCGGTTGTGATACCACCAATCCTCGCCGCCGATGCAGATGATGCCATCGAAGGGCGTTTCATCATTGTCTTGTTGCAGCAGTTCATTCGCGTGGGGTAGCGAAAGCGCCAGCCCGTGCGGTTCGTCTTTCTTGTGGTACATGCTTGGCAACTCTCAATGCATTCGGGATCAACCGGCGCGATCATCATGTCGGTGATCGCTTAACGTTGTGTTGCGCCAGTTGTTCAGTTTGCGACACGGTAGGGCCGGCCGTACGGAATTGCAGGCGCCTGAGCCAAACCGGGATGGCCGTATGGGCGGCCGTAATCGGGTTCAGGCCAGTTGAGGGGGATTGGTCCGGCTTTTTTGCGATCAGTTCTGCGTGCTGGAGCACGGCCTTCAGCTTTTGCAAAGCTGACGAGCGCCGACCGTGCGGGGTCTGCCATCCAGGCGCCCAGCCCAATGAAGAAGAAGAAATAGCTGTGAAGCACGTTCCAGTAGTGGACGGTCGCACCAACCAGACAAAGAGCGATGAGCGACATCATCCAACCCATCGCGATGCGGGGTACGACTGGGTCTGCGTGACGCCTGCTACGTTTCACAACGTCGTAGGCAAGCAAGCCTATGGCCAGCGCCAGCAATAGGAACGAGGGAATACCCTGGCGCACGGCGGTAACAAGCCAGAATGCGTCGATGGTGTCGGAAATCATCCACCATGGCCGGCTCCACTCCCCAAGACCAATGCCGATCCACGGGTGCTGCCAAATGTTGTCGAGGCCGTAATCCCAGATCATCAGGCGGTAAAAGCCGGTCCAGGGATCCAGCGTCATGCCGGTTGCGATAATAGCGAACGGGGTTCGATTGGAGACGAGAGACATGGCGAGGTAGAGACCGGCGATGGCCATCAGTGTCAAAGCCACGCGGTTTCTCACCGTTCGCGTGAAGCGATCCCATGCCAGCATTCCCCCTTGTAAACCCAGGCACAACATGGGTGCGGAGGAAAGACCGAGAAAGGTGGCCGCGGTCATGATGGTGGCGTTGATCCGGCGCTTTACCGCGCGGCGTTCGACAAACCAGAACATTGCCAGTAGCGCAGCGCAGAACGTGCCGTAGTGAATGGGGTGGTCGAAGGTACCGTAGGCGCGGGTAAGACCGAGGCGCGTTTGCACCCCGACAGGGTGGTGGTAGCCGGTGAGCTTGTGCAGGAAATCGTGTGTAAAGAGGTGGCCCAGGAGCGTTTCGGGCAAAGCGAAGAGCGCGGCAATAACTATAGCGACGATGAATATTCGCATGGTTGCACGAAGCTGCTCGGTGTTGCGGACGAAGGCGCGCGCGATGAAGTAGCCTCCGACTGCTTCAAGCGCCAACGAACCGCCGTAGATGAATCCAGCCTGCGCGGCGTGGTAGGTATAAGAAGCGATTGCCGAAATGCCGTAAAGGATGAAGACGATATCGAAGGAGCGAATGCGTGTTTGCCTGGACAAAACCATTCGTGTCAAAGCAAGCGGCAGAAGCAGCAGCAACGCAACGCGATGCGGAGGTAGGCGCAAACCGGCGATATCCAGTGAGAACTCCGTTGGGCATAGGAAGCTCAACAGAATGATGATGACTGGAATTGGTACCCTGGAATCGTTTTGCGACATGGCGGTTATATTCCCGGCGGTCTCGGAAAGCTGATCGCTCATTATTGACACCACCGGTTGGCGGATCGATGAGCGCATGTTTTGCCGATGTTCCGGTCCCCCTCCTATTCGGAGCTAATATGCATTCCAGCCGGTTGCTATGATGACTATCGTGCGCGCGATGATCTTCAGGTCGAGCCAAAGTGACCAGGACTTGATATAGGCCATGTCCTTTGCCACGCGATTTTCGATCCGTTCGGGTGTGTTTGTGCTGCCGCGATAGCCGTTAACCTGCGCGAGCCCAGTCATGCCTGGCTTGACCTGGTGCCTATTTGCATAGTCTTCCAGCATCGCACTGAATTGCTCGTCGTGGATGAGGGCATGCGGTCTTGGTCCAACGATGGACATGTCGCCCTTCAGAACGTTCCAAAGCTGGGGCAGTTCATCGATACTCGTGCGGCGCAGAATTCGACCGACGCGCGTTACGCGATCGTCCCCGGGTGTGACCTGTCGGACCTGATCGTCGTCCTCGCTTACTGAAAGTGTTCGTAGTTTGAGAACTTCGATGATCCGGCGGTTTAGGCCACGCCGGCGCTGGCGGTAGAATACAGGGCCTTTCGTGTCGAGTTTTATTGCGATTATTGCGACGACAAGAACGGGAAGTGTGATGGCGAGAGCAAGGGTGGCGATGACGATGTCCTCGGCCCGTTTGATGATTGGCGCCCAGTCGGCCAGTGGCTTGTCCTTTACGTCGATTAGGCCAACGTCGCCGATCTTCGAAACACGGTGCGCCGTGTTGGATGAGATCAGGTCTGATGCAATATGAGTCACGACGTGGATGTTGCACGGAGCCTGCTCAAGCTTCCGCGCAATTTGACAAATCCGGTTGTCAGCGGCTGGTGGCAAGGCGATTACGATGTCGTCTATTTCGCCCTCGAATGCCTTGGTCAGCAGATCGTCGAGCTGTCCGGCGGGAGGCAGTCCGTTGTGATCGATCCGCTCGTCTCCGATGCGGTCATCAAAAACGCCGGCGAAGTGCACAAAGGACCCTGTTTCGCTGAGGTGATCGTTGACGCGTCTGGCAACCGAGCCGGCGCCAAAGACGGCAACGCTGCGATTGAAGCGTCCTGCGGCGGACATGCGCGTCAGAACTGCACGTGAAACTCCGCGTGATGCGACGATCAGAACAAAGCTCGTCAATAGCCAACTGGTGAACCAGATCGTGAAATGCCATTGGTGCAAGCCCATCGGGATGGTGATGGATGTGACGGCCGCTATTGCTATCGAAATCCCTGTGAGCAGTTGGAAAGGATGCATGGGAAGGTCGGCGATTTTTTCCAGATCGTACAAACCGGCGTTGCGGAACCAGAGGTAGGAAATAAACCCTGCAATCAATCCGATCTGAAGGAGTGTGATCCAACCTGCGACGGGTTCGCCATAACTGGCGTATAACGTGGCCGGCAATTGCGCACCGAGTGTCACCGCGAAAATATCGCCCAATGCAACAATATCCATCGCCACCGTGCGAGATGCGCGAGACTTGGCTGCATTGGATCGTTTCGTATCCAGCCCTTGTCCGGCAGACGAATGTTGTTGCGCGATAGTTGATTGGTTACTCATAAACCATTCCTTGATGCGGGTCAGTGCTTTTGAGCCGGTGCTGCGGCGTTGGGTTGATCCAAGTGGCAAACTCATGCGGCGCGCTGTCGTAGGGCAAATCCGGTCCACCCTCCGGGCGGGCGCGTATCATCCAGGTGTCCGATCTGATCTGAGAGCAGGTCTTCATCAACCTGGTTGACGACAACGCCTACGAGCTTGCCTTGATTGTATCCGAGACTGGAGAGCGCACGGCGTGCAAGTTGCTTGGGTGTGCTTCGCCAGGACATAACGAACACGATTTGATCGGACTGATCGGCAAGAATGCGGGCGTCTATAACGGGCAACAGAGGCGGTGCGTCCATGACGATGACTTCAAACTGCGACTTCAGCCGGTTCAAAGTCTCAGTGGTCGTGCGCGAACTGGCGATTTCGGCAGGTGCGACGAGGGTTGGTGCGCTGCCGGTGGCTGGCAGGAAGTGCATTCCTGTAGCGCCGTCAAACAGAATTGCCTGCTCCACTGGGACGCCGCGTGAAATTGCGTCGGCAAATCCAACGTGGCGTGTTTTAGCCAACTCGCGTGTCAGGTGGGCGCGCCGCATGTCAGCGTCGATCAGGAGTACTCGTGTTCCTGTCATGGCGTAATGCAGGGCGAGATTTGACGCAACGATTCCTCCGCCTTCGCCGGGAAGGCTCGATGCGACTTGAATAATACGTGAACCTTCGTGCGCGCGCCGGACGTCGACTTCCCTGCGCAATGCGCGGATCGCTTCTGCGAAACTCCCCGATGGCTGGGCCACCATCAAGCGCATGTCGTGCAGGGCCACCCCAGGCTGCTGGTCGTGATCCAGAGCGGGCAGGGATGCCAGGTGAGCTAGTTCGAAGACCTGCTCAACATCTTCCGGACGACCGATGCCAAACGTCAAGAACTCGATCAAGATTGCAACTGCAAGTCCGAGAACGCCACCGCCGAAGGTGGCTAGTGTTATGATGCGGCCGCGGCGCGGACCCGCAGGCGAGAGTGGCGTGTCGGCCTGCTCGACGATGCGGGAATCTGGTAGTTGCAGCTTCTGAGTGCCAACGGTCTGTTTGTAGCGGGCAAGCAACGACTCGTAGAGCATCTTGCTGGAGTCAGCTTCACGAACGAGTTCGTTCAGGCGCACGCCTGCGGTTTTTGAGACCGTATCGTCAGACTTCAATGCGGCAAGGCTGGCATTGAGCGTGCGCTCGCGGTGCTCTGCAACCTGTAATTCGTTTTTCAGATTGGACACCAGTTGGCGCACTTCTCTTGCGAGTTGGCTTTGTGCATCAGCAACTTCGGCACGTATCTTTTGCATCTCTGGATGACGTGGACCGTACCGCGTTGCAAGCTCGGCTTCCTGCCCCGTGGCCCGGGCAACTTTTTCCTTGAGAAGACGCACTGTGTCACTCTGTAGGACCTCGGCGATTTCGCCTATGTCCTGGCCGCTTTTTGAGATGCGTTCGGCCATCTCGAATTTGGCACGCGCTTCTGCGGTGGTGTTACGTGCCATCACGGTCTGTTCCATGAGGCGGGCAAGCTGCTTTTCTCCGAGGATCTGTCCTTCGGAATCGAAGATATCGTTGGCCGATTTGAATTCAGCGACCCTGCGCTCGGCTTCGCTCACGCTCCTGCGAAGCCCGGCGAGCTGATGCTTGAGGACTTGCGATGCGTGGTCGGCGACTTCCTGCTTTTGCTTGAGCTGCTCGGCAAGATAGACCTCGGCAACCGTGTTTGCGATCTTTGCAGCCTTGCTGGCAGACTCTGAAGTGAAGCGGATTTCGAGCAAGAGCGTATTGCGAACGCGCCAGACGCCGAGGCGATCGGCGAATACAGCAGCCAGTGCGTCGCGGGTTGGGCGGGTCTGGCCGGGTTTGGCAGGCCCGAGGATGCCGGTGATCGGGTCGGTATTGACGCTTTCTACCGGCTCTTGGCGTGGTGCTTCCTGCGGCGGCGCGTTGCTTGCAAGAATGCCTGCACGGTTGAGAAGCTGCACCCAAACCGGCGGCTGCGAAAACTCAGGGTCGGACCTCAAATTCAGTATGTCGATGACCTTCAATATGACCAACTTGGAGCGAATTATCTCGACTTCACTCTCCACAGTTGCGGCATCGGGCTGCAAATCCGCCATTATGCCTTGAAGATTCGAGATCGACTTCTGACGCGGGTCGATCTGCACAAATGCCGATGCGTCGTAACGGCTCGGCAACGACAGGGCGTAGGCGGTCGACAAGGCGGCAGCCAGTACCGGCATGATGATGACGAGCTTCAATCGGCGGCGCACAGCGTACAACAGACGCTCGACGCTCAACGTGCCGCCAGATCCATCCTGCATATGTTGCGTTTGTTCGTACATGCTTTTGATCAGAAGCTCATTTTCGCTCCGACCCGAAACCGGTTCCGGGTCATGTCGTAGGCACTCTCGGTAGATGTACGCATCGTGTGTTCGTAACCCAATGAGAGGAGCCAGTTCTTGTTGAGGTAGTATTCAAGTCCAACGCTGCCGGTGATGGTGGTGTCGCGCCTGGTGATGCCGATGTAGTCCGCGGTGAAGTAGGCGGCGCCGAAGTTCAAGACGATGTCGTGCCAGATTTCGTAATCAAGGCGTGCCGTGAGACGTGTTTCGACACGACCGGCGTCGTCCAAAGCGTCAGCGGCGATGATTTGGCGGCTGAGGGCACCTGAAAACGTGATGTACTGGGTTGGCAGCCATTCGACCTGCCCTTCGACAATACCGGTATTGATGTCGTCGATGTTTGACTGGTCGTAGTCGCGAAGCCCGATGCCTGCCAGAAGGCGCCAGCGAAGAACCGGGCTGGTTTGGAAAGCAAGCCCGGCCATGGCTTCGTAGCCATACGAGTCGCGATCAATGAATTCGTCGCCGCGGTTCAGGGCTCTCAGTGCGCGGACCTTGCCGATGAATTCAAACCCAGGCGAAAAGCGATAGCCAAAGCGCAATGCGGTGGAGAATTGCGAGGTGTCGCGATAGTCCTGGTCCAGCATTGAGCCGCCGAATGCGCGCACATCTGCATAGTCCCACCTTTCGAAGGTAGCCATCAGTGTGCCGTAAAGCCGGCCGACGTCACGGGTAATTCCAACAGCGGCGTGGTTGTGAAAGATCTGCACGGGTTCGGCGGCGGTCAATGGCGTGGAGATCGAGCCGCGTTCCTCATGATCAATCTCACTTAGTATGTTTGCCGATAGCGTGTGCGCATGATCGAAATGCAAGGCGCCGTCAGCCCTGGCGTTGAAGTTGGCGTAGTCCTGGCTGGTATTGTCGAGATAGTTGACGATTTTTCCGCCAAGAGACAGGTCGAGAACGTGGCGTGGCAGGTCGGATTGAAATTTGACCGAAGGGGTCAATTCGGTACGAACGTCGGATACTTTGTCAGTGTTGGAGCCGAAAATATTGTCGTCAAAGATGACGGTCGTTCCCAGCGATGGAAAGATCTTGTAGCTGCCCGCGCGCCAACCCTCCGGCGCAGCGAATCCGCGTTCGCGATCCTGCACCCGTTTTGCACCATAAATCTTTGAGGCGTCGTAATCGCGTAGACGTTCACGGCTGGCGACCGTCTCAGTGATGAGGCCCTCGGTGCCATCGATATCCAATGCCGCGGAAGAACCGGCTGCAATGATATAGAAGGCGTAAACGGTCGCGACACCGATAAAAGCGCCGCGATGGCGCCTCGGTGATGCGACTGTTCTGTTTTTAGCCTTCAGCATTGAGCCGTTCTTTTTCAAAGCTAGCTTGTTGTGTTTTGTATTTCGTTCGGAATAGCCCTAGAAAAACCGTTCCGGAACGCGAATGTTATCTCCTGGAAGAAGCGTTAGTCGGCTAGACGTGCTTGCCCTCAGCTCACCTTTTCCTTCGCGAAGAATGTCGACATAGGATTGGTCTGCCCGGTAGGTGTAGCCCCCGGCCAATGCAATGGCGTCGCGAAGTCGCAAACCTGATTTGTATGCGAATTCGCCGCCGCTCTTGACCTCGCCCTGGACGTAAATCGGGCGGTAGTTCAAGACATCGACGTTGACGCGCGGGTTTCTGAGATAGCCATTGGCGAGGCGGGCCGAGACGTCATTGCGGAACTCGACAATTGGCCGGCCGGCAGCAGGAACCTCGCCGATCAGCGGGACTGAAACGCGGCCGAAGGCATTCACCTCGAATTCGCCAGAGAGGTTTTCTTCGCCGAAAACCGTGATTTTCAGCTTATCGCCCATGCCAAGGCGATAGGTGCGGTGAGACGCATCCTGATCTCCGATCGCATAATCGGAAGAAGTGATCCCAGGCGAGCTGGCGCATGAGGCCAGTACCGCAGCGCACATGGAGATGGCGGCGCTGACGGCGATCGCTTTTGAATGAGACGAGCGCTCCATGACTTCCTACACAACTCAAAACTACGCGGAGCTTCTATTTTGCTCCAGAAAGCCCATATAACAAGCAACAGGCTAAATTTCTCTTTAAGGGCAAAAGTCTATTTTTATTTATTGACTGTTTAATCAGCTTAACAATTGGTTTTAAATTGTTTCTCCAATTTCAAAAAATTCCGGATTTATACGATTTCATGTGAAAATTAGACGGCTCGTTAAATTTGACGGTTTAGCTTCGTCTGCGCGATTTTGAAATAGCGTAGAGTAAACGTGACATGACGACCAAAAGTCTTTCCGTTCCTGATTTTTCTTCCGGCTACCGATCCAAAGCACCGAGCTATTTCGACCAAGCCCGCGTCGATTTCGTGCATCGCCTGCCGATCGATCCAACAGCTTCAGTGCTGGAGATAGGGTGTGGGACGGGGGCGACAGGTGCATTGGCACTGAGCCGGGGCCGGGCCAAGACATACGTGGGCGTGGAGTTGTTCGAGGGCGCGGCAGCCATGGCGCGCAACGTGTTGAGCGATGTGGTCGTTGGCGATGTGGAAATGCTGACGTTTGACTGGCAACCCGCATCGTTTGATGCGCTGATCATGTCTGAAGTGCTCGAACATCTGCGGGAGCCATGGGCTGTACTGGAGAAACTATCGCGTTTCATACGCCCCGGCGGGCTGGTCCTTGCCAGTTCACCAAACGTGTCGCACTGGCGGGTTATCAGGGAACTTGCGGCCGGACGGTTCCCGCTGGCCGACAAGGGTGTTTTTGATCGCACGCACATGCGCTGGTTCACGCCCGACAGTTTTGCATGCATGTTCGATCAGGCCGGTTTCACTGTCGACCGTGTGCGGCCCGTCACACCATTCTCGCCGCGCACGCGCCTCATCTCGCAGCTCACAGGCGGTCGATTTGACCACTTGTTCATGGCGCAGATCTCGATTGAGGCGCATCGGCGGTAAGCTGCAACGGGGGTTTGTCAAGCTCGCCAGCGTATGGATTCATGCCAAGCCGGCCTGCGGTGCTATCCCCGCTTGCATGCCGTCTGGGCAATTTTTTATGCAGGATTGTTTTTCTTAACGGAATTGCTTGTCAGAAACGGACGGTTGCGGCAAAAGCGGGGGCTAGCCCGCATTTCTCACGATGGTATGGCCGGCACGGAGGTAAAAATGATGACAGGCCAGGAGAGCCGTGTAGTTCGATGTGGTGCATCGGGCAAGCGGCACGACACAGCCTGTCATCATTTTCACCCCGCCCTGCGGGTCGCGCTGGCGCGGCTGACCGCTGCGTCGGGCGGCTCAACCGTAGACCACCGCTACGCTTTTCGCCTCCCTCCTTGCGGGTCGATCTCGCGCCAGCGCGATGACGGCCGTGCCCTCGTGAGAAAGGCGGGCTAGAAACATAAAAAGAGCCGAAGTCTCGGAGGACATTACAAAATGCAAAAGAAACGTGTGTTGATCACGCGCCGGTTGCCGGCAGAAGCAGAAGCCCGCGCCAACCGTGATTATGAGATCGTGCAAAACGAAGACGACCATCAGATGACCGCAGACGAGATCATCGAAAAGGCGGCCGATGTCGACGCGATCATGATAACTATCACCGACAAGATGCCCAAGGCTGTCGTCGACCGCATTCCTGAGCACATCAAGATCCTCTCGACCTATTCGATCGGCTTCGATCACATCGACCTCAAAGCTGCGGCGGACCGTGGCATCAAGGTGGGTAACGCACCGCATGGGGTGACGCTGGCAACGGCTGAGATTGCAATGTTGCTGTTGTTGGGCGCGGCACGTCGGGCCGGTGAAGGCGAGCGGATGTTGCGGTCCAAGTCGTGGCCTGGTTGGGCGCCGCTGCAACTCGTTGGTCAGCGTCTCGACGGGAAAAAACTCGGCATATTCGGGTTTGGGAAAATCGGCCGGGCGCTAGCGAAGATGGCTGGCGCGTTCGATATGGAGATCCATTATCACGATATCGCCCGGGCCAAGCCGGAAGACGAGAATGGAGCCACCTATCACGAAACCCTCGACAGCCTGCTTGGTGTTTCGCAATTCTTCTCGATCAATGCGCCGGCGACAGATCAAACGCGCTATTTCTTCAACAAGGATGCCATTTCAAAGATGCCCGAGGGCGCTATCGTGGTGAACACGGCCCGTGGCGACTTGGTCAACGATGAGGACATGATTGCCGCGCTCAAGTCCGGCCGGCTCGGTGCTGCTGGCCTTGATGTTTTCAACGGCGAGCCGAAGATCAACGAAGGTTACTATAACCTGCCCAATACGTTCCTGTTGCCGCACCTGGGCTCTGCTGCGATTGAAGCACGCAATCAAATGGGGTTTGAGGCGCTCGACAACATCGATGCTGCTTTCGCGGGCAAGGATATGCCATTCAAGCTCAACTGAGCTTTGTATCTGGTGGCGCTGAGCGTTGCACTCGTGCAAAAGAGAATTGAAATACAACAGGCCCGGTGGTGTGCACCGGGCCTGTTGCTTTCGAAACTGGCTTGAGCTCCAAAATTGAGCCTCAAAGAGGTGAATTGGTGAGGCTGGTCTATCGGGCGCAGACGCTTTTACTTTGCGTCGGAATCGCTGACGCTGTTTTGTTTGTTTGAGAAGGCATCGAGGTAGAAGTCATAGCCGCACATCAGCACTGTTATGATGAGCACGACTTTCAGTGCAATGCTGTCAACCCAGATGCCGAGGATGGCAACGAACGCTGCGAATAAGACGAAAGCGAAGATGGCCAGAACCTTATCGTACATTTGCTAGCGTTCCTTCCTCATCGCCGTTGCGCTTCCTGTTGATGTAACGCAATCAAACAGAAAAGCGTTAGGCCGTTGCATTGGCCGTATAGTTCTCTAGCCAGCGCGCGGTACGCAGCAGGCGGCCATCGTCCCTGCGCAAACCGACCAATTGAACACCCAAAGGCAAATCATCCACCTCGAGCAGGGGAATGGAAATGGTCGGCATGCCCAAGTATGTCCAAAGACCGTTGAAAACCGGCGATCCGGTTATACCCTCTTCCAATCCGGGTGCTGGCCCTGGTGCGGGTGGCGTCAAGATTGCTGTGTAACGTGCATAGAGCTCGGCAATTTTTTCATAAGCCTGCTCGCGTGCTGCGATTGCCTCCAGGTATGCGCGTACCGGAACGGCGCTTCCTACGGTTAACCTATCACGAAGACCCGGCGAAAGCTGGTCGGCATGATTGTCGAGCAGAGCTCCATAATATGCGGCGTTCTCGGCAAGCTGGACGATGCGCTGCCATTCAATGATGTCGGCAAGAATTGGCGCGTCGATCTCCTCCAGCACGCCACCGAGCGCTCCGGCAAGTTCTGCGTAAGCCTCATGCATACGCGGGTCAGCATCGGCCCAGGAGGGTGTGTTGAGGAATGCGAGTACTGGTTCACTGGGCGGGGTGTCCATTGCAAGACCGGCCAAGTTGGGCTGGCTTCGCGGATAGCTCACGGGGTCTTCGGGGTCATGTGCGGACATCGCATCGACGAGGACTGCGGCGTCCTCGATGGAACGTGTCAGGACACCCACTGTGTCGAGTGTGTGGGATTGCATCAAAACACCGCGGCGAGAGATCAGGCCGAGCGTTGGCTTGAAGCCATAAACACCACAGTAGGATGCAGGACGCAGGACCGAGCCTGCTGTCTGGGTGCCGAGCGCGGCCGGCACCATGCCTGCGGCGACACCGGCCGCAGAGCCGGCTGACGAGCCACCGGGGGTATGGCCGGGCGCTGCCGGGTTCTTGGTTTTTGCCGGGGTCAGCAGCGCCAATTCGGTTGTCACCGTCTTGCCGATTATCACCGCGCCTGCCGAGCGCAGTGCGGCAACGCATTGTGCATCTTGCTGCGGGCGGCAACCGGAGAAAATCGGCGAGCCGTATTCAGTTGGCATATCGGACGTGTCGATTATGTCCTTTATGGCAATGGGCACGCCGTGCAGCGGTCCACAGCCATTTCCGCTTTGGCGCCAGCGGTCGGCCTGCTTTGCCTGTTCGATTGCATAAGCCGGATCACACCAGGCGAACGCTTCGATTTCGGGGTCGAGGGTGGCAATGCGTTCCAGGCAGGCGGAAACCAATGCTTCCGATGTCACGCGCCCGGATGCAATTTCAGATGCTGCGGCTGCAATGCTGAGATCTGCGATCGCATTACCTGCTGCGTTTGTGAGCCGGTTACTTGCCATAGAAGTACTCTGGAAGGAAAAGGGCGATACTTGGGAAATTGTAAAGCAGCACCATGGAGATCAGCACCATGCCCAGGTAGGGCATGCAGCCCTTGAAGATCTGGGTAAGCTGGACATGCGGCGGCGCTATACCTTTCAGGTAATAGGCCGCCATTGCCATGGGTGGTGTCAGGAATGACGTCTGCAAGTTGAGTGCGATCAGGACGCCGAAAAACAGCGGGTCGACGTTGAAGTGGGGAAGAAGCGGCAGGAAAATCGGGACGAAGATGATGATGATCTCCGACCATTCCAGCGGCCAGCCCAAAAGGAAGATGATGATCTGGGTGAGAATGAGGAATGTGATTGGCGACAGGTTGAGGGATAAAACGAAATCCTTCACCAGATGTTCGCCGCCCAGGTAGGAAAAGACGGACGAAAACGTCCAAGACCCGACGAAAAGCCAGCAAACCATGGAAGACGTGCGCACCGTCAGATAGACGCTCTCTCGTAGTCTTTCCCACGTTAGTGACCGGTACAGGGCAGCCAAAACAAGGCCGCCGAGTGATCCAACGGCGGCTGCTTCCGAGGGCGTTGCAAGGCCGAAAAGAATGGCGCCAAGAACTGAAAGGATAAGCGCGGCCAGTGGCACGAACGACGTGATGACCATGCCGGTAAGCTGCAGCGTCGACATGCGCGGTATATCTTCATCGCGTGGGGGCGGTGCAAGATTTGGGTTCAAGACTGCGCGCCCGATGACATACAACATGTAGAGGCTGGCCAGCATGAAACCTGGCAGAAAGGCACCCGCATAAAGCTTGACGACGGAAACGTTGGTTGTCGCTGAATACACGATCAGCATAATCGATGGTGGAATGAGAATGCCAAGGCAACCACCGGCGCAGATGACGCCTGCCGCGTAGGACGTGTCATAACGTGCGCGCAGCATCTGGGGAAACGCGAGAAGGCCCATCAGCGTTACAACTGCGCCAACGATGCCCGTAGCGGTGGCAAACAATGCGCAGGTGACGAGCGCGGCCACGGCCATGGAGCCAGGCACGCGGCGTGCAGCGACCTGCAGCGTGGTAAACAACCGGTCCACGATATTTGCGCGTTCGACGATGTAGCCCATGAACAAGAACAAGGGTACGGCCGTCAAAACGTCTGATGACATGACCGAATAGGTCTGGTTGACGAACAAGTCGAATATTCGATTGTCGAAAATCGACTGCATGCGTTCAGGGTCATAGTAGGCGTAGTAGCCAAAGCCGACGCCCATAGCCATCAGCGTGAACGCAATTGGAAATCCCAAAAGAATGACGAAAATAAAAAGAGTCAACATCATGATAGCGACTTGCGGGTCGGTCATCGGGCGCTCCCCTTGCCGCTGTTACGTATTTCAGACTGGACTTCGGCATGGTCTTCGGCCTGGTGCAGCACCATCGTCTCGGTTTCCTCGACGTCGGAAATTTTTTCGGGCCACTGGCCCTCACGAAGGCAAAGAATGCACCGAGCTACCTGGGCAAGACCCTGAATGAACAGAAGTATGCCCGCTGCTGGTATGATCATCTTGAACTGAAATATGGGTATGTTTGCCGGGCTCCAGACGGAGACCTCTTTGTAACGGAGGCTTTCGTGCGCAAAGTCCCAGCCGGCGAAAATCAACGCCAGTACGGCGGGGTAGAAGAAGAAGATGTACAAGGTCAGTTCAATGGTGGCCTGAAGCCTTATCGGCCAGAGCCGGTAGAACACGTCACCGCGAACATGCCCGTCGCGGGATAGCGTGTAAGCCCCACCCATCATGAAGAGCGTGCCATACATCATGTAGGATAGGTCAAAGGCCCAGGATGTCGGGTCGCGCAGCACATACCGGACGAAGACCTCGTAGCCGACCCCGAATGTCATGGCCAGGATGCACCATGCGAATGCATGGCCGATCCATTGTGAAAACCTGTCGATTGCGAAAATGAACGATCGCACTATCACCTCCAGAGAGCAAAACGCCCGGGAGCAGAGTGGGCAGCATTAAGCTGCCCACTCAATCTTATCTCATTTTGTGAATTTAGATCAGGCCTTCTTGAGTTTGCCCGGGAAATAATGGTTGTAGGCAAGCTCGTAATCGGCTGCGTTCGTGAGGTAATAGAATGCAACGCGATCAGACCAGGCGCGCTGGCTGTCGACAACTTTCTTAAAGAATGCGTCGGTTTCGAGTTTCGCGAGAACCTGATCCCAGCTCTTGAGCTGAGCTTCCATGACCGAGGTGGGGGTGCGATGAACGTTTACGCCATCTTCCTTCATCAACCCCTGCAGATCGCTTGAATACCGATCGAGCGCCAGTGCGTAGTTTGCTGTCGACGCGGCTTCGGCACCGTACTCCAAGATTGCCTGGATCTCGGCGGGCAGACCCTCATACTTTTTCTTTGAGAAGATGATCTCAAAGAATTCGGCAGCCTGATGATATGAGCCAAGCATATATTCTTTTGACACGTTCTGCGCGCCGAACTGGCGGTCGGACGTCGGGTTGTTAAATTCGAAGGCGTCAATTACGCCACGTTCCAGTGCGGGAATGATTTCGCCGCCAGGAAGCTGCGTAACTTTCAGGCCCATGCCCTGCATAATGTCGGTGGCAAGTCCGACCGTGCGGTATTTCAGGCCCTGGAGATCGTCGATTGACTTGATCTGTTTCTTGAACCAACCCAGCGGCTGTGTCGGCATCGGCATGGCGAAGAAGCCAATGACATCAAGCCCGAGGATATCCTGCGTCAATTCCTTGTAGAGTGCCCTGCCGTCTTCGGACTGGATCCAGGCCAGCATCTGCGTGGCGTCGCAGCCCAAAACAGGACCGGTGCCAAAAAGCGAAGCGGCTTTGTTCTTTCCGTACCAATATGCCGTAACTGTATGGGCACAATCGATAATGCCCTTGTGGCAAGCGTTCTGCACTTCGAACGCCTTAACGACAGCGCCTGCTGGCAGCAGGTCGATCTTCAGACGATTGCCAGCCATTTTCTCGCAGCGGTCCACGTACTGTTTGGCCATCTCCTGGAAAACATCGGAGGGGCCCCAAGACGACTGCATTTTCAGCGAGATGGTCTCGGCGCGCGAAACGTTTGGCATCGCGACGGTTCCGGTTGCGGCGACACCTGCGGCGACGGCGCTACCTTTGATGAACCTACGGCGCGATACGTTTTTGGGGTTGGTCTTTGAAGTCATTCGGCATTTTCTCCCTGACTTTGTAGGCTTTTGATTGGTTGTGGGTACTCTGCGGTACCCTTGGCATACCATTTAACGCGAATAGATCCATTATGTCGCGGATAAATTGGAACTTGCGCAGCATAAGACCCGCTATAGTAGTGTGGCGTCGCGCCTTAGTTGACCGACGTTGCGGCACGCTGGGTATCAACTATGGTTCGATAAACGCCACACTAAGCCAATGATTTTGCTAGCGACCTTCATGTCTAGCTTCTTGTTTGGTCGCATTTTCTTTGACGAACCGGTGTCCACTTCGTCGGAAAATGCTCTAGTGCCCGCATATCGTCGGGTCCATTGCTCATGCCTTTTTATTGCGGGACAGATATTGCGCAGTTTAGCACCTTTGTGAAAAATTCATTTCGAGGCAGTTTGTGGCGGTGCACAATAAGGTGATGGATTGATTGAGGGCAAAGTCGCCATTTATGGGTGCGATCTCGCTTGGCGACGTAGGGCATGATGTCTTGACCGAGCGAAGGGCTGCACTTATAGCGGGCACATTCCGTGCCGGCCAATTGGGCAGTCCAAACAGGTGAGCGACGTGACGTTGGCACTTGGCGGGCTAGTTGCCGCCGACGCCGGTCATTTGCAGGAGACAATTTGCCCATGTCGCAATCATCTTATCATGCAGGCCGCCATTTCCTTCAAATTCCTGGGCCCAGCCCCGTGCCGGACCGTGTGCAACGCGCCATCGCGAAGCCGATACTCGATCATCGCGGTCCGGAATTTCAGGAACTATCCAAGGGCGTCCTGGACAAAGTTAAGGGCGTGTTCAAGACGAATAATCCAGTGATCATTTTCCCGTCGTCGGGCACCGGCGCGTGGGAAGCTGCTCTGGTCAATACGCTTTCGCCGGGCGATCATGTCTTGATGGTCGAGACCGGACAGTTCGCCACGCTTTGGAAATCCATGTCTGAGAAGCTTGGTTTGGTGCCTGAGTTCATCACTACGGACTGGCGTTCAGGTGTCGATGCTGGAGTAGTTGGCGAACGGTTGAAAGCGGATACCGGCCACAAGATCAAGGCTGTTTGCGTTGTGCACAACGAAACGGCCACCGGCTGCCGTAGCCATATCGATCAGGTTCGCGAGGCGATGGACAGCGCATCGCATCCAGCATTGTTGATGGTGGACACAATTTCGTCGCTGGCCGTGATGGACCTTCGACATGATGAGTGGGGCGTTGATGTCACCATAAGCGGGTCGCAAAAGGGGCTGATGCTGCCGCCTGGTTTGTCCTTCACGGCGGTTTCCGACAAGGCTCTTGAGGCATCCAAGACGGCGAAGCTACCGAAGGCCTACTGGAGCTGGGCCGACATGCTAGCCAACAATAGCAACGGTTTTTATCCCTACACGCCAGCTACGGGACTTCTCTACGGGCTCGACGTCGCTATCGACATGCTGAACGAGGAAGGCCTGGACAACGTATTTTCGCGCCATGAGCGTTTGGCCGAGGCTACGCGGCGTGCCGTCAATGCGTGGGGGCTTGAGGTCTTGTGTGCCAAACCGTCTGACTATTCACCCGCAGTGACGGCCGTGTTGGTTCCTGATGGGCACAACGCGGATGCGTTCCGTAAACTGGCTTTGGAACGGTTCAATATATCTCTGGGCACGGGACTGGGTAAGGTTGCCGGCAAAGTGTTCCGCATCGGCCACCTGGGCGATACCAACGAACTGACGATCATTGGTGCGTTGGCTGGTGTGGAAATGGCGTTGGGTCTTGCGGGCATTCCGCATCGCAAGGGCGGTGTTGCAGCGGCGATGGACTATTTTGCGGATGTGGGCCGACAAGCGGCTGCGGCTGCGGCTGCCTAGTGTGGCGTCGCGCCTTAGTTGATCGATTTTGCGGCACGCTGGGTATCAACTAAGGCGCGATAAACGCCACACTAAGCCAATGATTTTGCTAGTGGCATTCATGTCGCGCCAAAATCGCAGCGGCGGCGGCTATGTTTCAATTTTGGCGCGACTGGCCACTAGAGCGCATTGCGATCCGATGGAATCGAATCGGCGGGCTAGTTTCTTGTAGGGTGGCATTTTCTTCGACGAACCGGCGTCCACTTTGTCGAAAATGCTCTGGTGTTTTGACTCTGACGCCTGGTTTCCTGTCGGGCCCCGACGCGTCAGCCCGAAACCCTAGCATTCTCATTGTTTGTGTTCTGGATTCACGATCGTTTGACAAACTTCGCCCGGGAATCAAACGTTCGATCCAGAACACTAGAAAAGGTTTTCCCGGTTCGGCTGGGGCGGTAAAGGCGCGGTGAAATATCAGCGCCTTTATTTTTGGCAATGGGGCGATATGGTTGGCTACTGACGTGGCCGATGCGAACGCTATCGGTTGTTGCATGCGCGTGGAGATCGGTCATGGCGGCTGATGAAATTTTTGTTTTTGATGCCTATGGCACTTTGTTCGACGTGCACTCGGCGTCGGCACGTCTGTCTGAGAAAGTCGGCCCTACGGCTTCACGCCTTTCTGAAGTCTGGCGTATAAAACAGCTCGAATATACTTGGATTTATGCGGCGGCAGGGCGGCAGGTCACGTTCTGGGAGCTGACGGAACGAAGCCTGGATTACGCCATTGAAGTCACCGGGACACAGATCGATGACGCAACTCGTGCCGCGCTACTTGATGCCTATCGTGAGCTTTCGCCTTATCCAGAAGTCGTCGCGACACTGACCCGTCTCAGGGAGCGGGGTGCCAAGCTGGCAATTTTGTCGAACGGTGATCCTGATCTCCTCGAACGCGTGGTGGATCGGGCGGGTCTGGCTGGAACGTTCGACGCGGTTTTGTCGGTGGTTGACGCCGGCACGTTCAAGCCGCATTCGGCGGTTTACCGGCTGGCGGTTGAGGCGTTCGACAGGCCGCCGCAGGACATAATTTTTTGCTCGTCGAACCGGTGGGATATTGCCGGAGGTGCTGCGTTCGGCTTTTCGTGCGTGTGGATCAATCGGATGCGTGTTCCCAATGAGTATCCCGACCTGGCGCCGGCAAGAGTGCTTGGAAGCCTCGAAGGTCTGCTGGAGCCGGCGATCAATAACCGGTGAAGTGCTAGCGCGCATTCCGATCCGATGGAATCGGATAGGCGCTCTAGCTTTTTGTTTGGTCGTATTTTCTGCGACGAACCGGTGTCCACTTCGTCGGAAAATGCTCCAGAGCGTCGTGCGATTTGTCCGTAGCACCACTACGGCCTGCATCGCTCTCCTTCTGGACCAGCGCACGGCTTGAGAAACAGAATTGGTTCCGATATATCGCACGACGCTCTAGGTTCAGCCATTTTTCCGGCTTGCATCATGTGTTGACGGCAGTCTGCATTGCGGGAAATGTATGCCAGATATGGTGCAGGCCTGAGACCTTAGCGATTTCGCGCTATTTGTTGCGCCGGTCAAACCGCTGCCCGCATTCCAAGGAGGCACACCGATGCTGTTCAAACACGTTTTAATTCCTACGGACGGTAGTGATTTGTCGCTCAAGGCCGTGCAACATGGCATTGCAATGGCCAAGGCGCTGAATGCCAAGGTTACGGCCATGACCGTGCAGCCGCCATACACGGACTTCGTTGTCGAAGGCGTTACGATCAGAGTGGGCGATAAAGAGCGCGCGGATCTTGCCAGCCAGTTCGATCACCGTTTGGATGCGGCGCGTGCAGAAGCTGAAAAGCTCGGCGTTGCGCTATCCACGATCCAGGTGGAAGACCGCGAGCCGTGGCATGCGATCATAGAGGTGGCCAAGCAGAAGGGTGCTGACCTGATCGTGATGGCGTCTCATGGCCGACGTGGCGTGTCAGCAATGGTTCTGGGCAGCGAAACGCAAAAACTGCTGACCCATTCAACTGTGCCGGTGCTCGTCTACCGGTAAAACACGTTTCTGGCGAGAGTGGAATCAATAATCCGCTTTTGCGATGCTTGTGGCTTTTTGTGCGCAGCTTGCGCCGACTTCGAAGCCCGATACACGCACGACATGACGACAATACATCAGCTTGTCATTGTCGCTGCGTGTTTTTGTCGGCCAGTCGGTGCCAAGTTCGATCAGATGCATTTGCGACCATCCCGAAACGGCAAGCGTGTAGGATTGATTGCCGACCGACACCCTGCTCTCGCCTGCCGACAAGCCGTTCACGGCAAAGCCAACTGCTGCAAACGCTATCAGACCCAAACCGAAATGCCTTGCGTTGGGCATGCCCCATCCCCCTGCGCTGGCTGATATATTAGCGATGCAACGATGTTAGTGATTCGACCTGCAACTGTGTGAAGAAATGTATCCGCACGGAGTTATTCCGTTGGACGTGCGGCATCTAAGACTCAGTCGGCAGATAAAGGATTTGCGGTTTGGGGGAACTTTGACTGCCACGTTACAGTGGCCAAACCCATAAGATCATTGGAACGCCGACGGCGACGATGAGCAATTCGAGTGGCAATCCCAAACGCCAATAGTCGCCGAAGCTGTAACCACCTGGCCCCATGATCAGCGTGTTGTTCTTGTGGCCGATGGGCGTGAGAAACGCGCACGATGCTGCTACGGCGACGGCCATGAGGAATGGGTCCGGATTCGCCCCCAGTTTGTTGGCCACACTCAAGGCTATGGGTGCGGCGACGAGTGTCGTCGCGGTATTATTGAGAACGTCGGACAAGGTCATGGTGAGGACCATGATGATGGTCAATACCGCCCACGCAGGCAGGCCCTCTGAAATGTCGACAAGGCCACGGGCGATGACCGCTGTCGTACCAGATGTTTCCATCGCCGCGCCGATGGGTATTAGTGAGCCGATCAGGACCACGACCGGCCATTCTATGGTGTCATAAAGTTTTTGCAGCGGAACGATGCCGAGCAGCACGTAGAGCAAAGACACCGCACCCAATGCGATCGGCAAGTACAACAATCCCATGCTTGAAGCGGCAATGGCGGCGACGAATATTCCGCCGGCAAGTAGCGCTTTTGAGTGGTCCTGCACCACGAGCCCTCGCTCGCGCAGCGGCAAGACGCCTGTGGCTTCCAACAGTTCCGCTGTTCTCTCCTTGGGCGCCAACAGCAATAAGACATCGCCGCCTTCAATGGCGGTGCGGCGGACGCGCGTTTGCAGGCGTTTGCCACGGCGTGAAATTCCAATGAGCCAGACGCCGAAGCGGTCGACGAAATTCAATGATGCGCTGGAGCGGCCCTCGATCGAGGTTCCAGGCCGGGCAACGACCTCGATGAGTTCGAGTTTTGCTTCATCCATTTCCTCGTGGTGCCGCGCCTTGTCGACCAAGGCCAGCGCGTTTTCACTGGCAAAATTGTCGAGGTGCTCTGCGGCGGCTTCCAGCAGCAGGACGTCTCCTGTCTGGATCTTGATCCAACCGGCGGCATGGGGAAGGCGCTGGTGCGCGCGGATCACGTTCAGCAGCGTCACGCCGGCATCGTTGCTGGCCTTTTCGACATCGACGAGAGATTTGCCGACGAGGCTCGAATCCTCATTGACCGTAAGTTCGACAATGTAATCTTCGAGCGTGTAGGTATCGCCGTCGCTGTCGGTCTTCTGTTCGGGTGTCGGGATAAGCCGCCAACCGATGAGCGCGACGAACAAGACGCCGACGGCTGCGCAAGCAAGCCCGACCGGCGCGTAGTCGAACATTTGATATGGAGCGCCCAGTGATTGCTCGCGAAACGTCGAAATGATTATGTTTGGCGGTGTTCCAATGAGCGTTACGAGGCCACCGAGTATGGTGGCGAAAGATAATGGCATCAACGTCAGGCCCGGAGATCGGCCCGCCTTTCGTGCCGCTTCAATGTCGAGTGGCATCAGCAGCGCCAGGGCGCCTACATTGTTCATGAAAGCGGACAGGACGGCGCCTAGCCCAGAGATCTTGGCAATGTGGGTGGGTATGCGCGCGCCCGTGGTCAGCAACACCTTTGCCAGAATGCCAACAGCACCAGATGTGGCCAGGCCGTAGCTCACCACAAGCACCAGCGCGATGATGACAGTTGCGGGGTGGCCGAAGCCTTCGAAGGCTTTGTCACCAGGAACAGCGCCGACAATGACTGCGGCGATCAATGCTGCGAATGCAACAAGGTCGTAACGCCAGCGCCCCCAGACAAGCAATACAAGTACCGCTGCCAGTAAGCCGAGGATTGTCAGTTGTTCAGGTGTGAAAGACATCTGCGTGTTGTCGAACGATCGCCGTCAAAACGCAAGCTGGCTGAGAGGTCATATCCAATGGCAATAGGCCCAAGGCAATTCATGATTGAGTGCCCTGCTGCGGCCCGAAGTTGTTTCTCACATCAAACCAGCAGATTGAATTTCATTGCGGCAGCGCTTGCCCAGGCTGAAAAACTTGACCATTACGCAGCGCTTCACTTTGGAATATGTTGGTTTTTCGCCAATGCAAAGCCGGCGGACATCGCTTTCGCATGCTGCACGCAAAGCCGGCGTAACTTCCGGCGGAAGTTTGAATTTCTCTTCAGCGGTTGCCGGAGCCGTAGTGGCAAGGGTCAGGGCGATAAAACTGTAACGGACCATAGGAGCCCCCATTTTTATTTTTTCGAACTCAAGTTTGCCCGCAAAGACCATGCCGGGGACGACATAATAAGGGCGCGAGGCGTCGCTGCGACAGCGGACCGCATGAATTTTGGTAAACAAACCTACATTTAACCCGCATTAGTTGGGGTTTTGTGAGAATTGTTTCGCAATATAAAAATTTTCAATGGCACAATTTGCTTGCAGTTTCCATTTCTGGTTACGGATTTTCATTCTCGCGCGTAACCGCGCGCCAACCGATATCGCGGCGGCAGAACCCTTCGGGCCATTCAATGGCATCCACGGCGGCATAGGCGCGTGCCTGCGCTTCAGCAACGTTTGCTCCGCGTGCTGTGACGTTCAACACGCGTCCTCCGTTGGCTATGACGTGGCCGGTTTCGTTCCGCTTCGTGCCTGCATGAAAAATTTCCACGCCGGGATTAGAAGCAGGTTTTTGAAGGCCGCGGATTTCGCTACCTTTTTCAGGTGTGCCGGGATAGCCCTTGGCGGCCATAACAACTGTCAGTACGGCATCGTCGTACCAATCGAGTGTAATTTTATCGAGCGTGCCCTCGGCGGTGGCGATGAGGGCTGGGAGCAGGTCGGATTTCAGCCGCATCAAAAGAACCTGGCATTCCGGGTCGCCGAAGCGAACGTTGTATTCAATGAGTTGTGGGCCGGTGTCCGTAATCATCAGCCCGGCAAATAACACCCCCTTGAACGGTATGCCGCGCATTGTCATGCCTGCGAGTGTCGGGTGAATGATCTCGTCCATGGTCCGCTGCATCATTGCGTCTGTCATGACAGGGGCAGGCGTATAAGCGCCCATACCGCCGGTGTTGGGACCGGTGTCACCATCGCCCACGCGTTTGTGGTCCTGTGCGGCGCCGAATGCAATTGCGTGGGCGCCGTCACATAGCGCAAAGAAACTGGCTTCCTCGCCTTCCAGGTAGGCTTCGATTACCACTTCGTGGCCAGCGTCACCGAATGCGCCTTCAAAGCAGGCGTCAACGGCAGCTTCGGCTTCAGTCTCAGTTGCGGCGATGACAACGCCTTTGCCGGCTGCCAGCCCGTCAGCCTTGATAACGATGGGCAGCGGTTGGCCGGCGAGATAGGCTTTGGCGGCGCTTGCGTCGTTGAAGCGACCGTACGCGCCGGTTGGAATTGCAAACTCGCGGCAGAAATCCTTGGTAAAGCCTTTCGATCCTTCAAGCTGAGCTGCGGCTTTCGAAGGCCCGAAATGTTTAATGCCTGCGGCCGCAAGATCGTCGGAAAGTCCTGCAACGAGAGGTGCCTCGGGGCCAATGACGACCAAACCAATGTCGTTTTCCCGGCAGAACCCGATCACGGCCGCGTGGTTGCTGGCATCAAGCTGGACGAGATTTGCAACTTCGGCGATGCCGGCATTGCCAGGGGCGGCAAACAGTTTTTCGCAAAACGGGCTTTGGGAGATCCGCCAAGCCAGCGCATGTTCACGCCCGCCCGAGCCAATGATGAGAACGTTCATGAATCTGCTCGCGAATTTTTTGCGTTGATGAGATGGCAGGGAGCCCCCGCCAAAGGCATGGGTGATGTATCATCTCAAGCGCACGGGCAAAACAAGGAGCGGGAATGCCCACAGATTTCGACGATGATTCGACGGCTCAGCCTGGCGGAGGCGACGTCAAAGGCACGAATACGGCTGAATATTCCGTTTCCGACCTTGCTGGTGCCATTAAACGCGCTATCGAGGATGGTTTCGGCTATGTACGGTTGCGGGGGGAAATATCAGGCTATCGTGGTCCTCACGCCTCCGGGCACTGCTATTTCGCGCTGAAAGACGATAAGGCGAAAATCGAAGCGGTGATATGGCGGGGTGTCTTTTCCAAGCTGCGCGTCAAGCCTGAAGAGGGCATGGAGGTGATAGCGCAGGGGCGCGTCACCACCTATCCCAATTCATCGAAATACCAGATCGTCATCGAGCGGTTGGAGCCAGCGGGCGTCGGGGCACTGATGGCGCTGTTGGAAGAGCGAAAGCGGAAGTTTGCCGCAGAGGGGCTGTTTGAAGAAAGTCGCAAGCGACCTTTGCCATTCCTGCCAGGTGTCATTGGAATTGTGACGTCCCCGACAGGTGCGGTAATTCGCGACATGATGGCCGGATTTATCGAGCGTTTTCCCGCGCACGTCGTCGTCTGGCCGGTGCGCGTGCAAGGCGAGGGCAGTGCTGCCGAAATTGCAGCCGGTATTCGCGGGTTCAATGCGCTACGTTGTGGTGGGCAGGTGCCACGGCCGGATGTCCTGATTGTGGCGCGCGGAGGCGGCAGCCTGGAAGATCTGTGGAGCTTCAACGAGGAAATCGTCGTGCGCGCGGCGGCTGAAAGTGACATTCCGCTGATTTCGGCTGTTGGACATGAAACGGACTGGACTCTCATCGATCTGGTGGCGGACGCGCGTGCTCCAACGCCCACGAAGGCTGCCGAATGGGCGGTGCCGAAATATTCGGAGCTGAAGGAGGCAACACAGAAACTCGGTCTTCGTGCTGATGTCGCTTTGCGCCGCGTGATTGAAGGCATGCGCGCTGTGTGGCGCGCTGCTGCACGTGGCCTGCCACGGCGTGAAGATATCCTTGCGTTGCCACGTCAGCGGTTCGATGCTGTTGAACGCCGCCTTGGACGCGCGCTGATTGCCAACACCAAAGCGCACCATCTGCGTCATGCGCGAGTTGCAAGCCGCCTGGCGCCGCGTCTTGTTGCTGAGCGTGTTGAACGGATGGGCGAGCGGCTTCATGTTTTGTCGGAACGATCATCGCGCGCACTTGTCGCAATCGTTCGGGCTGAGCGTCGCCGGTTGGATGGTTTGGGGCAACTGGCTCGCAGTCTCAGCTATCAAAGTGCGCTTGAGCGCGGCTTCGCGTTGGTTCGTGACGAAGCGGGCGCGATGGTTCGGCGGGCTGGAATGATTGCCGGTGGGCAATTGCTCGAACTGGAGTTCGCTGATGGACGAGTTAGCGTTGCAGCGGGGCTGCCGGATCCAAAAAGCCCAACAAAACTTTCGAAAATGCAAAAGGGGCCGGCTGTAGTGCAAGCGCGTTCAACGAGCAAACAAGCTTCTGCTGGTATTGGAGAAAATCCTTCCGAACAACCACGGCGACGACACCGCGACAGTGGGCAAGGTTCGCTGTTCTAAGCCCGCCTCCCTTATCGCGGGTCGATCTCGCGCCAGCGCGATGACGGCCATACCATCGTGAGAAAGGCGGGCTAGAGCGTCGGGCGATAAATCGGGACCATTCTGCCGAGGCGGATTTGTGACAAGATCAAGTGGACCGTCGCAGCGCGTAGCGGCGCTACGTGCAAGACGGGACACACCGAGGTTGGCGCAAATCCGCCCGGCCCTTCGGGTTTGCGAGCGCCGGCCGCTAAGTCGCGTCGTGCGATTTGTCCGTGACCCCGCCACGCACGGCATCGCTCTCCTTCTGGCTCGACCAGCCGCTCGACAAACAGAATTGATTTCGATTTTTCGCCCAACGCTCTAATCGCTTCTGGATATATGGACGTTCTTAACGGGACTTGAAAAAATTTGCTTTCCTTCCGGTCATTGTGCCTATTTGTGGCTGCGTAGCTCATAATTTATTGGCACATTGCGCGGCTTTCGTTTGCGAGTGCGGCCACATTGCGCTAACTCGTGCCAGGGCAAGGGAGAGTGCCACGACACGATGAACCGATTTGACAAAATATTCGGCCTGAAGGGCGAGGCCAAGGTTCGCTATCTGGATGGTGAGTTCCAGGTCATCGAGCAAGGTGATTTTGTGCGCTGCGCCGTGACGGGGCAGACCATACCTCTGACCGAGCTGCGCTACTGGAGCGTGGAACTGCAGGAGGCTTATGCCACTGCGGAAATTTCCTTCAACCGATATCAAAGTCTCAGGCGTGATTGATCTGCAAAGGTTGTTGCGGGCCGCTTGGTTGTAAGCACGATCGCCAGTCGCTTACGATGCTTCTAATCGCGGTTGGTATGCCAGCGCGCCAGTGATTGTTCGTCGCTTTCGCGTGCGTCGACCCAACCGCCTGACCCGTCGCTGCGTGTCTCATTTTTCCAGAATGGCGCGCGCGTCTTCAGATAGTCCATCAGAAAGGACGCGGCCTCGAATGCCGCATGACGGTGCCGCGAGGCGGTCACTACGAGAACGATGTTGTCACCTGGAAGGAGCTTGCCAAACCTGTGAATGATGAGTGAAGCCTGGAGTGGCCATCGGTCCGAGGCCTCAGCTTCGATTCTTTCCAGTTCGGCTTGCGTCATGCCGGGGTAGTGTTCAAGCGTCATGTCGGTGATTGCCGTTGTCGCATCGCCGCCACGGACAATGCCGGTGAACGTTACAATGGCGCCGACATCGGTGCGGCCGTGTACAAGCTCGCGCACCTCTGCGCCGATTTCGAAATCCTGTTCCTGGATTCGCACAGCCATCGCTTCAGCCTCCGGTCACCGGGGGGAAGAAGGCAATTTCTCGCGCTCCGGCAAGTGGTGCATCTGGTTTGACATGAGTCTGGTTGATTGCCGCGCGCACGACTTCGGCCCGGTCGAAGGCGGCTTCGTATTCTGGTCCTCGCGTTTTCAACCAGCCAATCAGGTCAGCGATGTTCACAAGGCTGGCGGGAAGTTGCACGGTTTCTTCTGATCGCCCGGTTTTTTCGCGCATCCATGCGAAGTAGAGAATTCGCACCGTCTGATCGGATTGCATGGTCTCTGTCATCGGCGCTACCTCTGTCTACATTTGAGTTCGAGCGATTGACCGGCTTTGCGACACTGCCGATCAATATGCACCGCACCAAGGGCCGGTTTTTTGCGACATTGCCCGAGCGCTTTCCAAGAACGGTCTCAGTGAGACATGGCGTGCTTGATACCGGCTTTCAAATAGTCGTAACCCGTCCAGAGTGTTAGCACGGCGGCGATCCATAGCAGTGCAATACCGGTGAGTTCGGCACCGGCAATGAATTTTTCGGCCGACGGCCCCGCAAGCAAGACCGCCAGGGCCAACATTTGCAAGGTCGTTTTCCACTTCGCAAGCACTGACACACGGACCTTCACGTTGAGTTCAGCTAGAAATTCACGCAGGCCGGACACCAGGATCTCGCGGCACAGTATGATGACTGCGGCCCATATGGATACCGACCCGATCGTGCCATCGTAAACAAGCATCATGAGGACAGCGCCAACCAGAAGCTTGTCGGCAATCGGATCAAGCATGGCTCCCAGGGTGGATTGCTGTTCCCAGGCACGGGCCAAATATCCGTCTAGCCAGTCGGTCACACCGGCCAGCACGAATAGGGTGAATGCTGACCAGCGGGCAAGGTCGCCTGTCAGGAAATAAAGGCAGGCGACCAGTGCAGGCACTGCTGCGATCCGCCCATACGTAAGAATGTTGGGCAGGCTCAAGGGCTCGGTTCTGGCAGGTGCTAGGCTCATGCCAGTTTTGGTACACCACCATCTGGTTTCGTCAATGGGGGGCAGCGCAAGTTGGGCAAAATTCGCTTGGATGTCGCGCTGAATGGGGGATTTTTGCTGGCCCGACCGGGCCGTGCCGATGGCGCGTCGGGTTCAGGTCAGTCATGTCGCTCGTGGAAGAAATCGTAAATTTTCTGAGCCATTTCCTGGGATATGCCGTTGACCGCCTTGAGGTCTTCGATTCCGGCGCGTGAAACCGCCTTGGCGGAGCCGAAGTGTGCCATCAGGGCGCGTTTGCGGGTGGGGCCGATCCCTTCGATTTCGTCGAGGGGATTAGCCGAAATCCCCTTGGCTCTTTTGGCGCGGTGGGTGCCAATGGCGAAACGATGGGCTTCGTCGCGCAGGCGCTGCACGAAATAAAGCACGGGATCGCGCGGTTCGAGCATGATCGGGCGTCGTTGGTCGGTGAAATGAAAATGCTCGCGGCCGGCATCTCTGTCGGGTCCTTTGGCAACGCCGATGAGCGTTATGTCTGTTATGCCAATTTCGTTCATAACTTGTTGGGCGATGGAAAGCTGCCCCTTTCCGCCGTCGATCAGGACAAGGTCGGGACGATCTGGGAAAACTTCTGCGACATCTTCGGGGTTTGGCAGGGCGGGCGAGGTGCCTGAGGCGCTGGTGCCAGCTTCGCCAGTGTCGGCCGCTTTTTTAATTTGCGGATTGTAACTGTGTTCCAACTCGCGCGGCTCCTCATGGGTGGCAGTTGTGACTCGCCGGAGCGCGTCGAACGATAACCCATCCTGGTTCCTTGTCATCTCGGGGGGCATGATGATTCTGGTTTGGTCGGTTGGCGGTTCGGTTGCAGGGATTGAGCCTAGTGTTCTCTCGTTGTTGTCAACGCTGGCACCATGGCCGCATTCAGCTTCGTCAGCAGGCATCCGGGCAAGGCGCTTGAAACGTCTGGTGAGCACTTCGCGCATCATGGCGTAGTCGTCGCCAGGCGTCAGTGTGTCGGATTTTATGTTGAACTTGCGATAGGCCTTCTTGATGAACCCGTCAGCGCCGGCAACGATCATTGCGCCGACGGCATTAGTGCCTTGAATATGTGAGTTGTCGAAAACCTCGATGCGGCGTGGGGGAGATTTGAGACCAAAGCGTTCTGCAAGGCCTGTCAGCAGCCGTATCTGGGAGGAGCTTTCCGCCAACTTGCGACCAAGTGCTTCTCTCGCATTTGCCAGTGCGTGTTCCACAAGCCCCGACTTCACGCCGCGCTGGGGTACATGAATCTCAACCTTGCGGTCGGATTTGGTGGTCAGTGCTTCGGCAAGCAATGCGCGATTTTCGATGTCGTGGGACAACAGGATGAGGCGCGGTGCGGGCTTGTCGTCATAGAATTGTGCGAGGAAGGAATCGAGCACGGTTGAGACATCGAGCGTTCGATCCGCCTTCGGGAAGTAGGCGCGATTGCCCCAGTTCTGTCCGGTGCGGAAAAAGAACACCTGGATGCATGTCTGGCCACCGTCCTGGTGAGCTGCGAAAATGTCGGCTTCTTCCACGCCATCGGGGTTGATTGCCTGATCTGAAGTCACATGGGCGAGTGCAGAAAGCCGGTCGCGGTAGGTCGCAGCGCGTTCGAATTCCATGGCGTTTGATGCGTCAAGCATGAGACGCTGATACATCTGGCGGACGTTTTGACTTTCGCCTTTCAGAAAGCGTACCGCTTCGTTGACGAGGCTCGCATAATCCTCAATCGAGATCTCGCCGGTGCAAGGGGCTGAGCAACGTTTGATCTGATGCAGCAAGCAAGGGCGGGTGCGGCTTTCATAGACGCTGTCGGAACACGTGCGGAGCAGGAAGGCGCGTTGCAGCATGTTGATCGTGCGGGTGACGGCACCTGCTGAGGCGAAGGGCCCGAAGTAATCACCTTTTCGGTTGCGCGCGCCACGGTGTTTGAGAATTTGTGGTGCGGCGTGATCGCGTGCGATCAGGATGTAGGGAAATGATTTGTCGTCCCGCAGAAGTACGTTGAAGCGCGGCTTGAAACGCTTGATAAGATTGGCTTCGAGCAGCAGCGCTTCGGCTTCGGTGCGAACGGTGACGAATTCCATCGCAGCGGTGGCGGCAATCATGCGGGCGATGCGGTTTGTGTGGCCGCCAAGGCGTGCATAGTTGGACACGCGCGCTTTCAAGCTGCGCGCCTTGCCAACGTAAATTACGTCGCCTTTGTGATCGAGCATGCGATAGACGCCGGGTGAGGACGGTAGGTCCTTCAGGGCTGCCTGGATGACCGCAGGGCCGGTGATGTCGATATTGGTCGTAGGCGGTTGGTCGATTTCGCCTGGCGCTGATTTGTTTGTCTCTTGCTCGACATTCGTAGACGAAGCGCCATCGTCTCCGCCGGCATTGGTGTGGGCGGAGGCATTGGATGCGACTTGCGCAGGCCGTTTGGCTTTGTCGTTGTCGGGTGACATGCCTTGAGGTTTGGGCTTGTGCGTGACGCCAGTCAAGGGGCGCTCGCAGGGCGATCCATGATTTTCTGGCGAAACCTCTTTTCAACTTCCAGAATGAGCAGCAAGAGCACGCCCAGGCCGATGATTGCCAGGCCATCGGCAAGCGCTACCGCGCGTGTATCAAACAAGGTCTGGAAGATCGGCAGATAGGTGAAGGCGACCTGCAATGCCACGATGGTTCCAACGCCGATCAGCACGGCGGGGGTACCTTGAATGCCCTTGAGGGACATTGATCCTCCCCGCAAGTAGCGCACGGCGAACAGGTAGAATATTTCGAACACGACGATTGTGTTGACGACGATGGTGCGCGCTTGCGCAATGTCGAGACCGCGTTGTCGTGCCCACCAGAACATGCCGAATGCGCCAGCAACGAACAGCGCTGACACGAACAGAACCTGCCAAACGAGTAGTGGCGTCAGCAGCGATTGTCCCGGCGGCCGAGGTGGGCGGCGCATCACGTCAGCTTCAGGCGGCTCGAAGGCCAGAATCAAGCCTAGCGCAACGGCTGTTACCATGTTGATCCACAGGATCTGTACGGGTGTGACGGGCAATACGAATCCGCCGAGGATCGCGAGCATAACGACAAACGTTTCGCCAAAGCTTGTCGGCAGCGTCCACGCGATGACCTTGGTGAGGTTGTCGTAGACCGTGCGGCCTTCTTTCACAGCTTCGACGATGGATGCGAAATTGTCGTCGGCAAGCACCATCTGGCTCGCCTCTTTTGCTGCCTCGGTGCCTTTGCGTCCCATGGCGACGCCGACGTCGGCGGTTTTGAGAGCTGGCGCGTCGTTCACGCCGTCCCCCGTCATTGCGATGATGGCGCCTTCTGATTGCAACGCTTCTACGAGGCGCAGTTTGTGTTCAGGTGCGGTGCGAGCAAAAACGTTCGTGCGATTGGCAACTGTCTTGAGTTGTTGCGTGTCGAGAGAGGCGATGTCGTGACCTGAAGCTACGCCTGCGGTTGTGTCAATGCCAAGATCGCTGGCAATAGCCTTGGCGGTTAATGCGTGATCGCCAGTTATCATCTTTGTGGTGATACCCGCCGTGCGGGCTTCGGCTATTGCCGCCTTGGCCTCTTGCCGCGGCGGATCAATGAAGCCGACAATCCCGGCGAGCACCAGTCCGCCATCGGCATCGGCGACATTTATGCTTCCGGTTTCTGCGGAGATTGGCTTAAACGCGAATGCCAACGCTCTTTCGCCTTTGGCGGCGAGTGTTGCGATCGTTTGCTGCCAAATCTCGCCGTTTACGGAAGTGATGGTGCCCTTGGACAGGACGCTGCTGCAAAGAGCCAGCACCTGTTCAGGCGCGCCTTTCAACAACAAAACACGGTGCATGTTTTGACTATCTTCAACAGTCGCGGGAATTGCTGGCAGATCGGCTGCGTTGTGGAGTGTCGCCATGAAACGGTGTGCTGCGTCAAAGGGGATGACATCAAGGCGGGTTGCCGCCGTTTGAAGATCAGCGATATTGCATCCTGCTTTGGCCGCAAGAGCCAGCAGTGCACCCTCCATCGGGTCTCCGGCGACGCTCCACTGTTGTGCCTGGACTTCGTTAGCTTGAGCAGGTTCCGCGACAAGACGAGCGTCGTTACACAAGACGGCTATGGTAATCAACGCGTCGAACGCGGTATCAGGATTTTCGCCGCACCTGATGACGGCTCTTCGATTGAGAACCGCTCCGACCGGGGCGTAGCCTCCGCCTTCAACATCATAAACGCCAGTGGCGGTTGCTACATGTCGCGCCGTCATCTCGTTGCGCGTGAGTGTGCCGGTCTTGTCGGTGCAGATGACGGAGACGGACCCGAGCGTTTCAACAGCGGGGAGCCTGCGCACGATGGCGTTGCGCTTGGACATGCGCTCAACGCCGATGGCAAGTGTGATGGTCATCACCGCAGGCAGACCCTCTGGAATGGCTGCCACCGCCATGCCGACCACGGCCAGGAACGCATCGTCCAGCGTATAACCGCGCACCATGATCGCGAAGGCCAATGTTGCGCCCGACAGCGCGAGGATCGCGAAGCTGAGCTGTCTGGCGAAGGCATCCATCTGGCGGATGAGTGGCGTGGTGGTTTCAGCGATGGAAGACATCATGGTGGTGATGCGTCCGATCTGTGTTGCAGCGCCGGTTGCCACCACGACGCCGGTGCCCTGGCCCTGTGTGACGAGCGTGCCCGAGTAGGCCATGCTGGCCCGCTCCGCCAGGTCCGCATCAGGCAAATCGGCTTGGGGTCGCTTGTCCACCGGGACGGATTCACCGGTCAATGGCGCCTCGTCGATGCGCAGGCCACGCGCAGAGATTAGCCTGGCGTCGGCAGCGATACGGTCACCAGCTTCGATGAGGAGAATGTCGCCAGGCACGAGATCGCTGGCTGGAACCGACTGGCGTGTTGCATCGCGCAGGACCGATGCCGTGGGGCTAATCATCGCCCGGATAGCATCAAGCGCCCGCTCGGCCCTGCCTTCCTGCAGAACGCCGAACACGGCGTTGAGGATGACCACGGCAAGGATTACGGCGGTGTCGATGGCATGGCCCAGGACGGCAGTGATTGCGGCAGAGCCCAACAATACGTAAATCAGCATGCTGTTGAGCTGCGCAAGGAACCGGTCGAACAAAGTTCGGGACTTTTCTTCAGGCAACGTATTCGCGCCGAACCTTGCTCGCAGCGTAACGACCTCTTCGCGGGAAAGTCCACTTTCGCGCGATTGCAACGTGGCAAGAGCCTCTTGTGGTGTCAGAGCATGCCAGGTGCGCGCAAGGCGTTTCAGTTCGCGCGTGTTGGAAGCGGATTTCAGATTCTTGTTTGTTTCAGTCATTTTTCGTCTTGGCGAGCATTGGTCGGCATTGTTCAGATATGCACCTCGCACGCCGTTCAAAGCGCGTCAAAGACGTGCGTTAATATGCTGGTGTAGCGGGTGCCACAAAATTGCCGCTCCATCTTGGACTGGTGGGTGCAAATGCGGAAATGCAAGGATGCAAAACAGGTGGAGGACGTCGTGCACTCGCCACCAAAGTATGTTTGTGAAGTAAAGAACGTTTGTGAAGTCGTTGGACATGGTTGCATGCGAGGATTGTCCGGCCGCTCTCTGCCTGGAAGAACTACGGGAACGGTTATTGCTGCCAGGGCGCTTGTCATGCTGTTTTTCATCCTGACCGGTATGTCTCCACTGCAGCAACACGCTGGCATTGCGCCCGCTCATGCCACAAGTGCGCAAAGGGTTGATGCGGCGTTTTCCAAGGCAGAAAAGGTGCTGGAATTCATTTCGTCCTATCGCGATGAAAAGGAGCGAAAGCGCGTGCCTGACATGGTGCGCGCGATGAGCCAACTGGGTATGTTGCGCGAACCTGAGGAGGCTGGGATCTACATTGGATTTCTCGCCGGTGTTATTCGTGACAGTGGTGGGGAAGCGCACGACCTGATCGTGCAAATGTTTCCAATGCCGCCGGCCGAACAGGTGATCCTGATAAAGGCCATTGTTTTTTCCGAACGCGGCGACTGGCGCAACCTGCTGGCGCAGTTTGTCGAGCGCATGCCTGCAAGAAAAGTGCTGATCGAGCGGTATCTATATCGCGATGGTGCCGGGCTTGACGGATTGATGACAGAAGCGACAGGAGCTTTTGCCGTTGACGTCTATTGGGGGCTTTTTTTCGCCACGGGTGACCCCGGCCCGGCCCGGCGCATTGTGGCGACGCTTGCGTGGACGGCTGATCGCGACAACGTGGAGAAACTCACGATCGGTTCGATGGCGAAGTGGACACTGGCGACCAATGCGACGCGTGACAAGGATTTGCGCGACATCATGAAGTCTGAAATGAACACGCAGCCGGCGGTTGTCCGCGTGCCGCTGGCCGAGGTGATCGAAGCGGCAGAAACGTTCGAGACAAAGCGGATCAAGAGCGATGCCTTGAAGGCAATTGAGGAGCTCAAGGCCAAGGGGCCGAAGTCGCAGCGCGATACGGTGTGGTGGGGACAGGCCGGTCAAACGGTGTTGGCACTGGGTTGCGTGGCAGCAGGTGCTATGGGCCAGGCGCAGGTTGGTATTCCATGCGTGGTCGGTGGTGCTTTGTCGTCAGCGGCACTTAAATACCTGGCGCCGCAGCCTTGATTTTGGTTGCACTTCGATCGTGCTGAGTGGGGACGGAGGGCACTCTAGTTTCTTGTTCTAGTTTCTTGTTTGGTCGCATTTTTTCGACGAACCGGCGTCCACTTCGTCGGAAAATGCTCTAATTGTTGGCGGCCAGTTGGGAGGTTGATTTTGCCGGGCGAGGTGGCGGCGGGACGATCTTTGCTGGATAGACGCGGCTTGTTAGTTTTCGGGCTACGTCCTGCAGGCCGGGCAGCAATCCTCCAGCCAACTTTGTGCGTGCCGTGGGTGCTCGTTGCGGCTGGTGCGAAGCACTTCGCTTTGCAAGCTGGGGTTGGGGGACCTTAATTTTCTTCGCCGTGGTTTGACTTGCATATGTGCCCGGACCAATCAGATGCGACGGCGTCACATGCTCGGAGACGAGTTTCGCCGATGGTATTTCGGGGCTAACTGATGTGTTCGTCGCGCTGCCGTTGCAGTAGGCCTGTTCGAATTTTCCTGCAATAGATGCGATGGACGCTGCATAGCGTGGGTCGGCTGCCCATCTGCGGGTGAGGTCGGAAAAGCGTACGGGCCGCTTCAAACTCCTGCTTTGCTCAACAATATCGTTCTGGGCAAATGCGGTGCGCGGTGCGACGGGGTTGCGCAGTGTTTGACCGGAATAAACCACCAGATGCTGGATTTGCGCCAGCACGCCTGTGCTGACGTTGGGAAAACGGTCGCCAGCCACACCGCCGCCTGTTGCGCCCAGTCCGGCGAAATTGTTCTGCCCGGGTTTGACGTCGCCGGGCCGGCCGTTGCCGCGGAGGTAGGTCAGGAAGTTGGTTTCAAGCGCCATCTGGAAAAAAGCATAGTCCCAGCGAACCTGTAGAGTCTCGCCATGATGACGATACCACTTGGCGATATCGCGGAAGCGTGTCGGCAGCCGATTGTTACGTGTTCTTAGAAACGCCATCAGTCGGTCTGGCGTAACGCAATCGGGCACGCGGTTATGAAAATGAATCCTGATTTCGGGAAGGCGTGTTGAAGCCGCCGCAACTGGGATCGACGAACAAAGCGCAATGAGGGCGAGGGGTACGGCGGCGTGGGCCGGCGCGCGATCAAAGCATGAGGCGAAGTTCGCCGCCCGAAACGTGCTGGCGTTGACTGACGCGTCATGTTGATTGAGAGGCAATGAAAAAAAGAAACGGCGCATCAGGACATGTCCCTGGAGGGTGGGTCACGCAGGACCTGGTTCAGTTACATCCCCCCAACGACGTCGTACTGGCTGAGGAATGCCAGCGCTTTGTCGCGGCCTTGAAACAGCATGCTTATTCTTCTCAGGGTAGCCTTGCTGTGCGGCTACCCGGTTAAGCCCGTTTGCTCATCATGTTGCCGCTAAGCGGGCTGTTGTGTTTTGCTTGAGCATGTTGTGGATGTTGAAGCGCTCCACACGCCAAACCAACATACTCAACATACTCAAATACTGCGTTGTCGGCTGGACCTTTGCGCCGTCTGCCGGACTTAACTTCGCCAGATCAGTTTTCCGGGCAGAGTTCGAATGCCTTGTTCAAGGCGGTGTTGGAATCGTTGAAGGTGCCAAGCGATTTGCCATTCTTGGCGTAGGCGGCAATGTAGGCTGCGACCTCGCGCTGCTCGCGGCCTGCATTAACGTCCAGAACCGTATAGTTGGTGCGGTCCTTATCGGAAGCTTTGATAATTACCGCGCGTTCGCCGCCGTAGCTTGCCTGCCATACCCGGCAGTTTGTTGAAGCGGGTGTTGCGTCTTTTGTGCCCGGCATGGCCGCGCTGGCCCCGGCTCCTGCAGCCGCGCCCACGGCAAATGCGGTCTTGGTGGTTTCGGACGTGGATTTTTCCGGAGCGGCGTTTCCAGCGCCGTTGAGAACGGTGAATTTCGTCGGAGGCGTGGATTTGGTTGAAGACGGTGTGTTTGCCTGCATTGCTGTGCCTATGGAGCCTGCTCCCAGGCTCAAGCGTTCCGAGCCGCTGTTTTCTCGTGCATCTGCAATCGCTTTTTGAGCGGTCTGCCTGCCTTTTGCGCCGCTTTCTTGGGAATTATTTGGAAGTGCGGCAGTCGTATCGATTGAAACACCGGTTCCCCGCGCTTCGGCGACAAGTTGCGGGCGCGGATCGGGGATGTTGCAGAAGCGGCCGTAGAAGGCATCTGCCACCGCGGCGATGTCGCGGGCGTATCCTCGGTCGGATGGAGACCATTGCCTGGTGAGGTCGGCGAACGTAACGGGTCCTTTCGCGAGTAACCGTCGCTGCCACTTCGTCAAAACGCCCCACTCCTGGACCTTGCGGGTGCGTTCGGCCACGGGATCTGTGACATGGTCGCCGGAGTACATCAACACGTGCTGGAGGTGCGCCTTGACGCCGTCGGAAAGGTTATCAAACCTTTCCCCCGGGGCGCCGCCACCTGTGGCGCCGAGCCCTGCGAAATTGTTCTGCGAAGCGTTTACATCGCCCGTGAAAGAGAGGTTGCCTGTTTCGACGAGCATCTGGAAGAAGGCGTAGTCCCAACGCAATTTGAGCGCTTCGCCGTGGCGCATGTATTGTGTTGCGGCGGCGTCGAACTTGTCGGCCATGCGACTGTTTCGCGAAACCGCGAATGCCATCAGCCGTCCAGGCGTAGCACAGGCTGGCACCTGGTTATTCGCACTTGTCTTGATGGCGGGAAGTGAGGCGGCTGCGGCCCCGGTTGAAAAGAAGGCTCCGGCAAACAGAGCCGAGGAAATTACGCGGTACATTTTCATCGATATCACCCATCAACCGTCGATGTGCGGACGTGTTGGCGCGCCCGGACAAACGGTTACGATCGTTAAGCGATTAAGGTTAACGCTCGGTTAAATGGCGCCCCCGCGCCTGTATCGAATTGGTGAACGAGTAATGCGGCACTAATTGGGGGGCGAAGGGGAGGAATTGTGGCAATCGTAGGGCTCTACAACTGGCCCAGTGCAACACACTCATTTTCCGTGGTTCAGGATTATCCTGTCCGATGAGTTGGATGCGTTATCCCGATCAAGTGAGAAATTTTATTCCATGAGCTGGAGAAAGTCTTCAAAGATTGCAAATGGCCGAACTTTTCTTTTCAGGGGCTGGCCTCACGTCAGGTGTTGGCCACCATCCAGGGCGATCATCTGACCGGTCATTGCCGGGGTAGCAAGAATGAAGCGGACGGCTGCAGCAATCTCATCGAGGCTCGGGCCGCGTCCCATCAATGTCGACCTACTTTCTGCGGCGAAGTCTTCATCCGTTTGATGGACCGATTGAAGCACTGGGCCAGGTGCGATTGCGTTGACGCGAATGCGTGGAGCCAGCGCTTGTGCCAGGGTGCGCGTGGCGGTCCAGAGGCCGGCTTTCGAGATCGTGTAGGAGAAGAAATCAGGTTTTAGGTTCCAGACCCGTTGGTCAATGATGTTGATGACATTGCCTTCGCACTTCTGGTCGAGGTGCTCAGCCATCGCTTGGGCCAGAAAAACCGGCGCCTTCAAGTTGATATCCAGGTGAATGTGCCAGGATTCCCGGGTCAGCGTCTGCAATGTGTCGTGGTGGAATTCCGACGCGTTATTGATCAGGCAACACGGTGGTCCCAGGGCTTGAGCACACGCCGGGATCAGGGCATCCACGTCTGCCGCGTCCGCCAGGTCGCCTCTCAGAGCAACAGCCTTGCCGCCGCTGGCCTCGATTTCTTCAACGAGGCTTTGTGCTTCAGTCTTCGAATTGCGGTAGTTGATCGCCACCTTCCAGCCATTTCGAGCCAGATCGGTAGCGATCGACCGGCCGATGCGTTTGGCAGCACCTGTTATCAGGACGGTGCCGGGTTCAGGGGGCTCGGCGGAGATGGAAAACGTGGCGCTTGTGGGTGACGTTGTCATGGAGCTGTTCATGCGTGCCGTGATGGATGCGGGGATTGCGTCGGCTCACACCCATCACAAACTCTTATCTTGGCACTTAGACAAAGCCGAATTGGGTAAGAGCGGCGTGGCGTGGTGTGCAGTGCAATTCAATTGCCGCTCTTGTGTCATGACTCACGCGGCAAGGCGAGCGACAAGCGCATTGTGTGCCAATGTGCAACACAGAAAACGCACGCCTAAAATATGAGCTTTTTGCATAGTTGTTGCGCAATTTCGAGGGAATGCGTGCCTTCAAAATGGGCTGGGGTTGTCAAAGTTGTGACCAAATTCAACCGTTCGTGACATTCGCGCACCTATGACTTTCCAACAGTTTGAGTGGCCTCTCAAAACGCTTGTTAAGGGGGGCGGTCTTCCGGTTTTCTGAAAACAGCAGGTCGCTGATTCAGCTCTGCCCTTGCGTCGCGGAACCAAACCACGGTCAGGATGGCCTAGGCGGAACTGGCGGCTATAATTCGGGGGTTTAAGGAATAAAATGGCATCTCTAACAACCAAAACCTTGATGGGCGCCGCGGTTGCGGTTCTGTCTGTGTCCACCTTGGCCATACCGGCCAGCGCCGGGGACTTGTTCGGTCGTCACGAAGCCGGTTCGATCAAGGACGCGCCGGTCGAGGCGCCTAAGCGCCGCTGCGAGTTCTCGATCAATGTGGCGGGTACGACGGATTATGTGTTTCGCGGCATCTCGCAGAATGGCGAAGACCCTGCCGCTCAAGGTGGTGCGGATATGAGCTGCGGCATCTTTTACGCGGGTGTCTGGGGCTCAACAGTTGATTTCGCTCCGTATGAAGTTGATCTCTATGGCGGGATTAAAAAGGACCTAGGGTTTGCCGAGGTGGATCTGGGCGTCATCTATTATGCTTATCCCGGTGCGGATGATCTCCCCGATGAGGAGCTTAACTATTGGGAGTTCAAGCTGGGCTTGAGCAGGACCTGGAACAAGTTCACGATGGGTGGTGCGCTGTATTACTCGCCGGACTACACGCTTGAGACCGGAACGGCTGTGACCTACGAAGGCTCGCTTGGTTATGAGTTTGCTGCGAGGGGGCCGATCACGCCATCCATCTCGGGTGCGATTGGTACGACACAGTTCTATGACGACGAAGGTGATGGGCTCGATTACACGTACTGGAATGCTGGTTTGTCACTTGCGATCGACAAGATCACTCTCGACTTCCGCTATTGGGATTCCACGGGTGACGACGATAACTTCTGCGGTGACAAAGGACTGTGCGACTCGCGTTTCGTATTCACGGCGAAGGTTGCGCTTCCATAAAACCATATGCGGCTCAAGCGGATCGGACGCGCGATCTGCTTGAGCACCACACTACAAAAAAACATCATGAGCTTTGCGGGCGTCCGATCCGCGCGCAGGGAAGTTTGCATAACGCTGCTTCCTTCAGGTCAATCCCCCGATCAGATCGGAATGCCGGAGTTGCGCTGCTCCGGCATTTTCATTTTGAAGGCAGCGGAGACCGTTGCAAAGTTTTGCGCCATTGTTGTGCATGGGTGGGCAAGCTGAAGTGGGGCGGCTCGTGCAAACCGTGCTGCTTTCATCCCAGCATCGTGTCATCCCGTGCTTCATGCACGGGATCCATGGTGCAACGCGTGTTGCGCCTGCTTTGTGGATGGGCGGGCTGCAACGTCAGGAGACACAATCGCTACTGTCGCACCCGCTTGACGATGGTTCCCGCGGACAAGCCGCGGGATGACAGTTGGTGGATGCGGAAAACGCGTGCGACCATCGTCACCCCGTCGCAGGATGAGGGCTGGGCAAGTTTCGACGGGTGCGCGGTGAGTCGTTGACGTGGTGTGCCTTGAAGCTGGCGTGGATGCCGGCCCTCGCCGGCAAGACGGATGTGGATGTGGATGTGGCGCCAATACAGGTAGCCGTGGGCATTGCGCAAGGTTCAAGTCAACGAGCGCTGTCAGGTGCAATTAGCGATACAACGTGTTCCGATGCTTTAATTTCGACGGGACCAAAGCCGAGTGCGTCACCGTCAGCCTGTGTCGGTTGGTGTTTGGGCGTGCGGATCAGCCCATGTTTACAGGGAACAATGTGTACGCTGGGACATTGCTCAAGGCGTCCGGTTGCCAACGCCAGCAGTTCTTTTAGCCGCCCGAGACGTGTGCGCGCTCCAAACAAAACGGCAAAGAGTTGGTCATCAAAAATCGACGCCTTAGGTGCCAGCCGGAATGAGCCGCCGTAGCTTCGCGCATTTGAAATGATGGCCCAGGTTGCTGCATGTGGCTTTGCGTCGAGCAGCAGCTCAAAGGGCTGGGGTGGCTGATGCAGAAGCGCGCCAATTGTTGGCAATGCATACGCGCTGCGGCCCACTCGTTGTTTAATTGAAACCGAAAGATGACGCACGACGTTGGCATCAAAACCGGCTGACGCCATGAGCAGGAACGGCGCTCCATTGGCCGTCATCAGGCGGACGGCACGGGTTGATCCATTGAGCAATAGCTCAGCGAGTGACACAGGGTTGGATGGGAGGCCCAACTCGTTGGCGAGAACGTTGCCAGTGCCGGCTGGTATGACGCCGAGGGGGAGGGAACTGTCCATTTCTCCCAGCATGCTCGCAAGAGCCCTGATCGTGCCGTCTCCGCCGGCCGCGACCACGGCGTCGTTATTGTCGCTGGCACTAAGCAATGCGGAACGGGCTGCCTCTGCGGTTTTTGTCTCCACCAGATCGACCCGTGCTGCTTTGCGGGCAAGCGTTTCGGCGACGCGAGCGACGAGACGCGCATTTTTGCGGCCAGCAGAGGGATTGGCAATTATCAGAAATCTTTTGCGTTGCGCTTCGATGGCCATCCGATTGACCGGTTGCTTAATTCCAACGACGCGCCCCGCAGGCTCTTGGCTTTGTCATTCTTGTCTTGTCGGGTTGCCGACTTGGCCGCGATGGCGAATGAGGTGATCAGCAAGCACCAGCGCCATCATGGCTTCACCGACGGGAACGGCTCTGATGCCGACGCAAGGATCATGGCGACCTTTGGTAACGATTTCAGTTTCGTTGCCCGATACGTCGATTGTTCGCCTCGGCGTGAGGATTGATGAGGTTGGTTTGATGGCGAAACGGCAAACGATGGGCTGACCGGTTGATATGCCGCCAAGGATGCCGCCAGCGTGGTTTGAAAGGAACTGCGGCTGACCGTCTTTGCTGGTGCGGATTTCGTCGGCGTTTTCTTCCCCGGTCAATTCCGCAGCTTGCATGCCGGCGCCAATTTCGACAGCCTTGACGGCGTTGATGCTCATCATGGCTGAGGCCAGGTCCTGGTCGAGCTTGCCGTAAATGGGAGCGCCAAGGCCAGCGGGCACGCCTTCGGCTACGACCTCGACGATAGCGCCGATGGAGGATCCTGCTTTGCGGATCTGGTCAAGGTATGATGTCCAGGTTCCGGCCATCTGTGCGTCGGGGCAAAAGAACGGATTGGTGTCGATGCTGGCCCAATCCCAGCGGCTGCGGTCGATCTTATGGGGCCCTATCTGGACCAAGGCGCCGCGGATTTTAATGGCGCTGCCCAGTACTTTGCGTGCAATAGCTCCGCCGGCAACCCGCATTGCTGTCTCGCGTGCCGAAGACCTGCCGCCGCCGCGATAGTCGCGAATGCCATACTTGGCGATGTAGGTGAAATCGGCGTGGCCAGGACGGAACTTGTCCTTGATCTCACCGTAGTCCTTGGATCGTTGATCCTCGTTGCGGATGAGAAGCGAAATGGGTGTGCCGGTCGTGACCTGCCGGCCATTGGCATCTGGAAAGACGCCGGACAGGATTTCAACCGTGTCGGATTCGCGCCGCTGGGTGACAAACCGGGAGCCTCCAGGCTTGCGCTTATCGAGATGGGCTTGGATTTCTTCAGCCTCAATGGAGATGCCAGGCGGGCAGCCATCAACCACGCATCCGATCGCAGGCCCATGGCTTTCACCCCATGTGCTTATGCGGAACATATGGCCGAAAGTGTTGTATGACATGCGGGTCCGTATTAAGCGTTTGAAACTTCTGACTTTATTGTGCCAAGACTGTGGTTTCGCAGGCCAAACAGTGCGGCGGAGCGCCTCAGCCCGTGTTGTTGAAATCACTCATAGGGGCGTAACCGTGCATTCGCAAGCTGCCTTCGGGCACTGATTGTGGTGACACGAGGGCATGCGAGGGATAACTCTCTAAGAGTCTCGGTGAGATTCGGGCACGGGCAACGTTGTTTTGATCGGCACGCCAGCCTGTGGTCGGTATGCGGCTCCATCTGTCTTTTTTGTATCAGCAACGAGGGCAGGGGAGCTGCCGCCGAGCAAGTTGGTTGCGTTTTACAAAACGTCAACGACTTCATCAAAGGTTCTGGATCGGTGTGAGCAGCCGTTCTCGAGGTTTTGGAGCTGTCGAGAGTTGGAAAGAGCCGGGGAGCCGCTAACCTCGGCTCTTTTCTTTTTGGGATAGTGCGTCGTGCGCTATTTCGGGATCATTCAGCCGCGGCGTGCGCAATCACTGGTCGTGCTTAATCGAGCCAGTGTGGCGTCGCGCCTAAATTGATCGATGTTGCGGCACGCTGGGTATCAACTAAGGCGCGATAAACGCCACACTAAGCCAATGATTTTGCTTGTGGCCTGTCGCGCCAAAATTGAAACATAGCCGCAACCGCATAGAATTTTGGCGCGACAGGCCACTAGGCCACGTTGCATCGACTGGCGAGCGGTATCTGCACTTTTTTATTCGGACATGTTTCACATGCTGAACCGCAAGACACTTCAGCTAAATACGTCTTACAGCCAGGTTGCTGTTCCATTTTCCAGCAACAAAACGCGGTCATGGGGAACTTCGAGATTGAGTACTTCGCCCGGTTCGATGTTTTCCAGCAGCAAATAGCGTAGCGCCCTGCTGACGCCGCCATGCGAGACGACCACGTAGTGTTCATCGCGTGCGAGATTTTCGAGCCAGTCGGTCAACCTTTTGGTGAGGTCGGTGTAGTTCTCGCCGCCGCCAGGGCGCCATTGGAAGGGATCTGCGCTGCGGGCTTCCAATGCTCCAGGGTCGGTCCTTGGCAGATCACTCAAGAGCTGCCCCTGCCATGTGCCGTAGCTCAATTCGAGCAACCGGTCATCGATTTCGAATTCGCCAGGTGAAAGACCGAGTTCGCCGCGAACAATGCGCATGGTCTCGCAGGTGCGACCGAGCGGGCTTGATATGTAACGAGCCTGCGCAATATCAGGCAACAGTGTGCGAAGCCGAACGCCGTTGCGTCTGGCCTGGTTGCGGCCGTTGGCGTTAATTGGAACGTCTGATTGCCCTTGATAGCGGCGCTCTGCGTTCCAATCAGTTTCCCCGTGCCGGATAAGATAGATCTTCGGGTGTTGCCTCAACCCGGTTCGCCTTTGACTACGGAGATGTCGGGGGCGTCTTCGTTTTTCATGCCCTGGACATGATATCCCGAATCAACGTGGTGCACTTCGCCGGTAACGCCACGCGAAAGATCGGACAAGAGATAGAGGCCGGCACCGCCGACGTCTTCTATGGTCACTGTGCGGCGCATGGGGGAATTATATTCGTTCCACCGCAGTATATAGCGGAAATCGGAAATTCCCGATGCTGCAAGCGTCTTGATCGGGCCGGCGGAAATCGCGTTGACGCGGATGTTGTTCCGGCCCAGGTCTGATGCGAGGTAACGCACGCTTGCTTCCAGTGCGGCCTTGGCGACGCCCATGACGTTGTAATGCGGCATGACCTTTTCGGCGCCGTAATAGGTTAGCGTTATCATGGAACCGCCGTCAGTCATGAGCTTTTCGGCGCGCTGGGCGAGGGCGGTAAATGAATAGCAAGAGATGTAGAGGGACTTGTTGAAGTTCTCCTCGCTGGTGTCAACGTAGCGGCCGCCGAGTTCGTTCTTGTCGGCGTAAGCTATGGCGTGAACCAGAAAATCAAGCCGACCCCATTTCTCCTTGAGCACTTCGAAGACGGCATCCATAGAGGCTTTGTCGGTGACGTCACACGGCAGCACGATGCCGGAGCCCAATTCGTTGGCCAGCGGTTCGACACGCTTCTTCAAGGCGTCGCCCTGATAGGTCAGTGCGATCTCGGCACCTTGCGCGGCGCAGGCCTGGGCAATACCCCAGGCAATGGATCTGTTATTGGCAACGCCCATGATCAGGCCGCGCTTGCCAGCCATAAGCGTACCGGTGGCAGCGGTGCCATTCGCCCCGGGTGCAGTCATTAGCTCATGTCCCTTATTGAGGCCCAAACGGACCGGACTTCGGCGGGCATCCTACACAAATGGGGCTGCCGGTCCAGTTGGCTGGTAGGCGAGCCTAAATGAGCCTGGTGGTGACCCGTCTGAGGGTGCCAAGGCAATGCCGCCTTCAAACATGGGATTTGGAATATCTTTTTATATGAGCTGGTTATGCGGAATTGGCATGGTCGGAACTGGCTAAAAATACAAGAATGGCGGGGCATCGTGGAGAGATCTCGATCGGTGCCCGCGTCAATCTTGCTCGTTTCAGTGTGAGGGGTTCAGCCCTGGAGCTGCCATTGCCCCGTCGCCAGACGGCAGGCGATGCCTTCTTTACGTTCTGAGCGGCTGCCGGATGTCAGCACAACGATCAGGTGGCGGCATACCTGTCCATTACTTGTTTTAAACGAGGTGGTCGGCTGGACAACGCCTGAAAGGCGTCCATGGTAGCGATGCCAGACGTAGGTTGACCCGTCACCCACTTCCGATAGTGCGAGTTGCAATGTTTCCAGTGCGGCTATCTCGTCTGAGATGTCGAGGCGGGCGGTCTGCGCCAGGCCAGTCTTCAACTCAGCGAACTTGGGTCGCGTCCAAAGTTTCTTGCTGCCTCCGCTCTCGGGGCAGGTGCATTGGGCCCGTTCTTGACCCTTTTGGGTTTTGTTGTCGTCGGCGATTGCGGGCAAAGAAAAGATCGTGGACATGGTCACGAGCAATAGCGCCGTTACAGCAGTTGCTGTCAGCGCGAACAGGCAAGACTTGGAACGCATTTGGACACCACTCGAAAAGCAACACACGCAGAACATGGATCCACTTAATACTTGATCCGTGTTCCAGAGTGACGCGATAGGGTTAACAGGTTCTAAACACGTGGCCGGGTTGGTGCTGTTGAGGGGCGGTATTATTTATCTCTTATGGCGCAGTTATCGCTGTTTGCGCTTTGGTGATGAACTGCCAAAGTCTGGGTTTGTTCGTGCATGAGTACCAGTTGCGGTCAAAAACCGGGCAGGTGCGCACACGATCTTGTTCAGGGGAATTAAAGTGAGTGAAGATCAGGAAAAAAATGAACTGAGCAGTAGCTATGAAGGGACGCCGCAAGCGGCGGACTTTGCAACGGCGAACGAGCCATTCAATCTCTTCTCAGAATGGATGAATGAAGCGGAGGCGCATGAGCTGAACGACCCCAATGCCATGGCTCTTGCGACGTCGGACGGCGACGGCATGCCAAATGTCCGCATGGTGCTGCTGAAGGGGTTGGACCCGGTAGAGGCAGCAACTAGAGGGTTTGTCTTTTATACGAACCTCGAAAGTGCGAAGGGCGGCGAACTTGCAGGCAACCCACAGGCGGCGCTCTTGTTTCATTGGAAATCGCTTCGGCGTCAGGTGCGTGTTCGCGGGCTTGTGCATTCCGTCAGTGCCGAAGAGGCCGACGCCTATTATCGTTCGCGGCCGCGACAGTCTCGCATCGGCGCTTGGGCGTCAGACCAGTCACGACCGCTTGAAAGCCGTTTTGCGCTGGAAAAAAGGGTAGCGTTGGCGGCCGCGCGTCACCCGGTTGGCGACATCCTCCGGCCGCCCTACTGGTCCGGTTTTCGCATCGTGCCTTTGGAAATGGAATTCTGGCACGACCGGCCATTCCGTCTTCATGATCGGGTGGTGTTTCGACGGCCGAAACCTGACGCGCCGTGGAGCCGCACACGGCTCTATCCGTAATTTTTTGTCGAAGGTGCTTTTCAGACTAAACCCTGAGGCTGTTCATCCAGGCAACTGCAACAACAGGCTTTATTTATCGGTGCCCATAACATCCAAACGCGCAATGCATCCTGCATCGGCGCGCTGTTTGGAGGGGGCAATTTTCAGCGTGTCGTGTTCCAGAATGGCGATCTGCTGGCGGGGGCAGGGCGATTTTCCTGCAGTTGCGGAAGCTGAGGCTTCATAACTGGAAACATTTTGCGAAATTGCCGCCAGGGCAGCCGCGGTATTTGGGCCTCCTATAATGAGGCGTTCGCCGGGCGGGCGTGATAGAGACCACTGCGCAAGGGCTTCGTAGGCTGCGCACGCGCCTGCATTGAGATCGATCTGCCGTGAGATTTGATCTGTTGTGGCTGACGTTGTTGCGGACACGATCTGGGGCAGATGCGATTGCGAGCAACCATCGGGCAGGTCGGCTGAAACGAGCCAGATGCTTTCGTCACCAATTCTCAGTCGCACGGTGACGGCAGCGGCGGTTTCACTGATTTCACTTTTTGTGGTATCGAGCGCAATTGCAGTTTGCGTGATGTGTTCCCGGCCGGTCATGCGCACGCCGCGCTGATATCTTATCGCTACAGCGGTGGTGGGTGTGCGTTTGAAATTACCCCAACCTGGACCAGCGTTGGGCCTCGTAACGACCGGCTGAAGTAGTTGCCGTGAAGCGAGCACGTTCCAGGTGGTGGCGGGGAACAGCAACCTTACATCCGATAGCAAACGAACACCTTGAACGAGCACGACGTCGGCGTCGAGTGTTGCTATGTCGAATCGGGCTCGCGATGCCGGTCTTATCTCAGCACCGAAGGTATGGCGCCACATCAATTGGGGCGGCGGTGTAATGTCGATTGCGCCTGCGCGTTCAGCCGCTTTCAAATGCCAACTGACGACCTTCAGCGGCCAGGCCGCTACCGGTTTTATTTGTGGACCCCAAGCCTGTGCTGTCGGGCGAGCAACGGGCAACGGCCGCGTTAGTGGCCCGTCAAATTCATAGGGAGAGGTGTCGGCCGCGGCGGCTGTTGTGGGTGGTGGTGCAATTTGATTCGCTGGTGTGTGTTGCATCCAGTTGGTTGGAAGATGAGGCGGTTTTGGCAGGTCCTGTGCCAACAACACGCAAGTGTTGCCGACGACTGTCACAAGGGCTGACAGCGCATATATAAACGGCCACTTTGCCGAAATTGAAGGGCGGCAACCGGGGCGTTTGCACAGAGGGTTCTTGTCCATATGGCCGCGCGGTGTAATTTCGCTCTCCCATGTGTCGTCAGCAATTTTCCGCGCTGCTATTTTTGTCTGATTCTCAGGTATGGTAAGCGGCAATTCGTGCCGGTCACCGTTTTAAACGGCAACGGTGAGCAGCATTTTCCGCTTTGAGCACATTGTGGCTCTGGTGGCTGGCACAACACGGGTGATGCAGTTTCCTGCCTCTAGATCGCGTTCACTTTTCATGGAATCGTGAACGCGCTCTATTTTCTTTTATTTTGAGCATGTTCTTCACACCGAACCGCGTACACTTCGGCTGAACATGCTCTAGTGTGGCGTCGCGCCTTAGTTGATCGATGTTGCGGCACTCTGGGTATCAACTAAGGCGCGATAAACGCCACACTAGGCCAATGATTTTGCTAGTGACCTTCATGTCGCGCCAAAATTGTATGCGGTTGCGGCTATGTTTCAATTTTGGCGTGACAGGCCACTGGGCAACTGCCGATTTTTTTTTGCGGGGGGCGCATAACATGAGTCTCGCTAAGGTGGAGGGAGCGACAGCGCTCGCACGTTGGACGGGACGAATTGCGTTGTTCTCAGCGGTCCTGTTGTTGTTTGCGCTGGTCGGGCATCGCTTTTTCGGGCTTGCGACGCCAGTGATGTTGTCTTTGGTGACGTGGGCATTTGCCGGCGCAATTTTCGCGATGGTGCTGGGCGTGATCGCTGCTGTTCGGATCTGGCGCCAGGGAACGCCGGGTTTGGCGCGTGTGGTTACGGCGTTCCTTATTGGGCTTGCGATGCTTGCCTGGCCGCTATCGTATCTTCCAGAGTTGAACAGTTTACCGGAACTCAACGACATCACGACCGACATGGTATCGCCACCAGCGTTCAAAACGTTGGCAAATGTGCGAAAGGCTCCGGCCAATGGCGTCGCCTACCATGCGGATCCGTTTGCTGCCCGCCAGAAAGCATCCTATCCAGACATTGCTCCTTTGATGATCAACCGGTCCGCCGAGGAAACCTTCGACCTGGTCGTGGATGCAATTCGGCGCCAGCGCATGAGGATCGTGCGTGAAACGCAGCCGTCGAAGGAAAACGGACAACAGGGCAGTCTGGAGGCGGTGGATCAGACGTTGATATTAGGATTTCGTGATGATGTCGCCATTCGCGTAACCGGTCAGGATATGTCCTCACGCGTCGATATCCGGTCAGCGTCTCGTTATGGACGGCATGATTTTGGCCGCAACGCGCAGCGGGTTCGCGATGTAATGGGGGAGATCGTGAAGCGGTTGGAATCAACAATTCCAGGTGCTGCAGAAAACCGGCGTATCAAGTCGAAATCGAAACGGCGAACGGAACAGTAACTAGTGTGGCGTCGCGCCTTAGTTGATCGATGTTGCGGCACGCTGTGTATCAACTAAGGCGCGATAAACGCCACACTAAGCCAATGATTTTGCCAGTGGCCTTCATGTCGCGCCAAAATTGTATGCGGTTGCGGGTATGTTTCAATTTTGGCGCGACAGGCCACTAGGCCGGTTCACTCTTCGTGGAATTGTGTGCGCAATCCAGGCTTTTTTATGCCTGAGTTTTTCACGCCGAACCGCATACACTTCGGCTAAACATGCTCTTTCGTCTGGAGCATGTTTTTCACGCCGAACCGCATACACTTCGGCTAAACATGCTCTCTCTTTGTCTGGAGCATGTTTTTCACGCCGAACCGCGTACACTTCGGCTAAACATGCTCTATTGCCGCTCCGAGTTGCGGCCTTTTCGCATTACGTCGGGCGACATAACGCAGTCCATACACACCTATCGGGCTGAAAGCTGCTGATCGAACGATAGTGGTCCTTCGCCAATTATCACGTCGCGCTCAATCAAGTGCTCCACATGCGCCATGACGGAAAGGAGTGCTGCTGTGTGAAGCTTGGGATCGAGGCTGTCGTAGATGAGGGCGGCTACCTCGCGAACAGTTGCGTTGCCGTCACGTATCGCGGCGACGATGGCCTGTTCGCGCCAGCGGCGATGCAGCAGGTATGCCTTAACCATGCGTGGCGCATCATCGATGCGGCCGCCATGACCGGGCAGGTAAAGGGTTTCACTGCGATCCAGCAAGCGCTGCAAGGATAAAAGATAATCGGCCATGCGGCCTTCGGGCGGTGCGACGACGGTTGTGTTCCAGGCCATGACATGGTCGCCTGAAAAGATGATGTCGCGACCTTCAAGCGCATAGCACATATGGTCGGGCGCGTGGCCGGGTGTATGCAGGGCTCGCAATGTCCAGTCCGCGCCGGTGATTTCGTCGCCGTCCGCCAGTTCCAAATCGGGGTTGAAGTCGATATCCACAAATTCGGTGCCCGATGGGCTGCGCTCAATGTTGCCGCGCTCGGCGCCCGTGCGGCGGTAACCGCAGGTGATTGCACCGGTCGCCTGTTTGAGAGCTGCGGCATTGTCAACGTGATCGCGGTGGGTATGGGTGATCACGATATGCGATATTGGCCGGTCGCCTGCAACGCGCAGTATATCGTCAATGTGTTTTTGATCGGCTGGTCCGGGATCGATGACTGCCAGTTCAGTCGATCCTATGAAATAAGTGTTGGTGCCTTTGAACGTGAATGGTCCAGGATTTTCGCAGACGAGGCGCACCACGCCGGGTCCGATTCCGGTGGGCGCGCCATAGCTGAAGGACATACCGGTTTTGAATTCCAGATCGGTGGTCATGCTTCTTCCATAAAGAGAGACGTGGCGGGCGTGATATTCACGCCTCTGAAGCGAGTTCAACCCTTGCCTGACCGCACGAGCTCTTCGTATTGCTCAGGGCTAATCAGGCCACCTTCTGCGGCAGCCCGCCCCTGCTCCTCGATTGAGAGTGAATCCTGAATTGCGTCGATGCGCTTCCAAGCCGGGAGCGGTGCATTGCCTTTTTGGTCTGGGACATATTTCGAAGTGTCGAGGCGGCTCATGCGATGAATATAGCGTGGGCAATTGATGAATATTTCGTCGATGCGTGCCTTGACGACCAGTTCGGCTCCGGGAAACGCTGCCAGCAGTTCGGTATCTTCGCTGAGTTCTGCGGTGGCCTGAATGCGCATGCGATGCGGTGTTTCAAAGTCGATAAATAACATGCCGATGCGGTGGCTTGCTGCGATGTTACCCATCGACAGGAACATGCCGTTGCCGTCGTAGCTGGGAAAGACCAACGTGGTGTCGTCGATTGGTCTGACTAAGCCTGGAGGGCCACCTTTGTAGGAGACTGTTGGCCAGCCATCGGCGTTGACGCTGGACAAAAAGAAGAAGTCCCGCGTTGCGATGAAGCCTTTGTCTTCGTCGGTAAGCTCTTTGTGCACGATCACTGAAGAAACGGTGTCGGCCAGTTTGCGTGTGTTGAAGCGATCCTGGAGTGCGCGCTGGGTATCGCGATAAAGCGTTTCTGACATTGTGATTTGTCCTTCCCCTTTGCCGATTTTGGCGGCTGGGCATTTTTCGGGGAAGGCTAATGGAGTGGAGGGCCTGCCGCAAGCCGGCGGTTCATATCATGCAGCAGCAGTTGGACGTACAGCAATTTTTCTCGAATGGGTACCCTGAGTGCGGTTGGCACCGCACTCGATGTGAAGACGGGATGACGTCTTTGTTCGTGTTTGCACTACAGGCCTTTGAAGACTGTGCCCGCCCATAGCAGGACGAAGCTGATCAGAAGAACTTCGAACAAGTTTCCGCTAATGATGGGCGATAGTACGGGGATTGAAATCGCGAAGTACTTGAGGGCAATGACCAGCGCAACGAGTATCGTCGAAATCAGCCAGATGGCGAAGGTAGGGCGTGACAATGCCATGGGAGTTTCTCCGTTAGACAGATACGCAGGCACCACATCTAGTTGAGACTTCGCCCTTCGCGCACGGGATTCCAACCTCCGTGAGCGCAAGTCAGTTTCTTGATTTTAGGCATGGACAGGCAAACAAATCGGTCGCCGGGCAGCATTGCCTACGGGCAAATTGATTGCGGGATAGTTTTAACATTGGTCGGAGCGGGGAGATTCGAACTCCCGACCCCTTGCTCCCGAAGCAAGTGCGCTACCAGGCTGCGCTACGCTCCGCCCGACCGTTATGTTGACGCGTGACCGGCAAAACCCTTAATCGTCGCGGTTCATGCCAAATCTGCCTAAAAACCGGCATCTGGGCAATGCGTCATGGAAGAACGCCTGTGACGACACCAGCTTAGAGCGGCGCGGCGCAGGCGAGGCGTCCTTATAGCCGGGCCGTTCCCCCCTCGCAACCCGTCTTGATTTGCCGGGTTTTCAGGTGATTTTGGTGCTGATCCGGTGTTTTTGCGCGGCCCTTTCCCGGCTGGTTCATGCAACTTGAGTTGGGGTGGGCGATTGCCGGCGCCAAAGGCGAAAATGCGGTCTAGCAGGCGTGGCTGGCGCTGTTGGACAAAAAAGCCTGTGCGGTTGAGTGCGTTCAGGGATTGCCCGGTTCGGGCGGCTTGATTATGTTGCCGCTCGCTGCGCTGGACAAACAAGGGCTGAGCGCAGCCAATTGGGGCGTAGCCAAGTGGTAAGGCAGCGGTTTTTGGTATCGCCATTCGGAGGTTCGAGTCCTCCCGCCCCAGCCATCAACTAAGTTATTGATATTAGAGGGAAAAATGTATTTTCCCGACCGCGAAACTGCCCCAAGTTTCGCGAGGTTAGCAGGCTTGATGTGCACACGAGCCGCCGCCAGAGACCGGACCGCGCGGGACAACGGGCCGAACGAGGGCGGTTGTCTCTCTAGCGCCGTTTCGTGCTGCGGGAGTTGGGTATTCGATGCACGGGATTTCGACCGCGACACCGGTCTCTATTACTACCGCGCGCGCGACTACGATCCGGTGAAGGGTCGCTGCCTGTGAGGCAAGACCCGATCTGGTTCAACGCCGGCGGCATGAACGTCTACCGCTACACGTGGAACAACCCGCTGATGTGGCGCGACCGGAGCGGGCTCTCACCGTCAATAGAAACCGGAGGCGTGCTTCAGACAATACGCCGCAATGAAAACGTTGAAGTGTGAGGATGTCTACCAGATGGACAATGAGACCTTCGATGACGTCGCGAGAACACTGCCGCGCTTCATCGATAACGTCTACAATGCCAAGCGCCGGCACTGGGCGCTTGGCTACAAGAGCCCCGTCACCTTCGAAGAGGAGCACGCCCGGCAGATGGCCAATTGAAGTCTTCATCCCTGTCCACCCCGAGGGCGGCAGTCCAAAGAGGGGTCAATTTTGGCACGCCGGTTCACATTTGTTGGTCTGTCGCGTAGATGTAGCCCGCATAATGCTCTAATATTGGGGAAAGATGGCGGCCCAGAAGATTTTCATTTCTTGGTCAGTTTAGATGTAGCGGCGGCTTGGAACCTATTTCAAACATTTGGTAGTCCGATTGCAGTCTTCTCAAAACGGCTTTCAGCATAAATCATGCGTTTGACTTGGAGTTGTCAATGTCTGAAACCGAATTCACCCCCGCTTCCGAGAGTAGAAAAGTTACTTCGGGGACGCCTCTTTGGGTGCGGCTGTTTCACTTCGCAATTGCGATCTTGTTCCTGGCGCTTGTCTATAGCGGCATCGCCCTGACGTACTCATATTCCGACTTCGCCCTGATGAACTATGATCTGGCCGTCGATGTTCACGAGATTACCGGCATTGCGATTTCCGTCCTTTACATCGTGTTCGTCGCCTACGCGTTCCAATCGGGATACTGGCATGTCTACAAGCGGCGCATGGGCTCATTGCTGCAACGAATGACGCGGGCCCTTGGCCGCATTTTCGGCGCAAAGTCACAATGCGTTGAGAGCGCGGGCCATGGCGTGCGGAGATTCGAGGCAAGCACCCAGTTTCTACTTCAGTTCCAGCAGTTGGCTTATCTCATCGCCATCGTCATCCTGATGCCTCTGCTCGTGGGCACAGGTCTGGCCTATCTGTATCCCGAGAAAGCGCCCTCCAGTGTGCTCGGCTTTGCCGGCCTTTGGCCGCTCGCAATCTTCCACTACTTGGTCGGACTGCTCGGAACCCTTTTCGTCCTCATTCACATCTACATCAGCACGATAGCAGGTTTCAGGCGGATTATATTCGGCAGATAGTCCGGAAATCTCCATGAATATGCGTAATCAATTTGCTGGCGAAATCGGTTTCCGGGGCTGCGGCATGCATATTCGCCTCAAAAGAATTATGATCGTTGGTCTTCGTCAAACCGCTCCGAAATCACATCGCGGTACTCGCTGCGCGATATTCGGATGAGAACGATGCAATAGACAAGCATGGCGAGGATGACCGACGCCAGTGTCCAGAAGTCGACAACGTAGACGAACTGCTTCGCGATCAATGGCTTTGCGGTTTCTGGCGTGTATCCCAGGCGTTCCCAGGCGAAAGCCATCGCGTCGTTCTGTCCGAGCGCTTCCCAGCTTTGGGCCGAGATTGTTCTATCCACGGTTTGTGCCGGCTCGACGCCGAACGCCAGCGGTCCAAACAAGAGTGACAATATCAAAGCCAAAAGGCACAGGGAGTCAAAGACCTGACCCGGCAGCGACTGCTCTGGTGGGTTGTAGCGATGTTTGGACATGTTCAATGCCCTGGTGAAGCTTGCGCGGACAGTACTTCCGCACCCGATTGCGCAACAGATCGTAGCCGCAAGAGACTAGCACGGGAGGAGTCGCAATGGCTCGCGAAACGGAATCTCTCATATTGCCGGATGCGTACTTCCGCAGCGCCGGTCTCGCTACCGGTTGCCGTCATTTTGCGCTGCCTCCAATCCTGCGGGAAGGACAGGGCGGGCAAATTGTGGCGGTGATCCGTTGAGTGACTGAAGGAACGCAACGATCTCGTCGACATCCGTTTCGGTGAGTATCGCATTGAGTTGGCTCTTGGCCATGATGCGGACCGCTTCGCGCAAATCCCAGACGACACCGCTGTGGAAGTAGGGTGCGGTGCGCGCGACGTTGCGCAGTGAGGCGACACGGAATGTGTAATCGTGCAGAGCCCGGCCACTGACTTCCATTCGGCCATGGTCGTCTTGTGGACGAATGCGCTCATCGGGCGCGACCATCATGCCGAATGTGAAAAAGGCATTGCCGCCGACGTTGGTCCCGCGATGGCAGGTGACGCAGCCTTGTCCGATGAACTGGCGCAGTCCACGCAACTGCTTCTCCGACATGGCCTTGTCGTCTCCCCGCAAGAAGCGGTCGAATGGACTGTCCGGGGTGATCAGGGTTGCCTGGAACGACTCGAGTGCCTTGGCAACATTGTCGTAGGTTACGGGTTCGGCGATCCCGTCAAAGGCTTGCGAGAACTTCTCGACATAGGCCGGGATGCCCTTCAAAGTTGCAACTATGGCTTCGGGCGTGTTGTTCATCTCCACCGCGGACTCGATCGGCCCTTTGGCCTGATGGCGCAACGTGGGGGCCCGTCCATCCCAGAACAATGCAATGTTGAAGACGCTGTTGAAAACGGTGGGCGCATTCCGGCGCCCCTTCTGACCATCATGGCCAATTGACTTCGAGCGATCGTCAGCCCCGCCCCGGTCGAGATCATGGCAGCTGCTGCAGCTGATCTTGCCGCTGGACGACAGTCGCGGATCGAAGAACAGCATCTTGCCCAGTTCAATCTTTGCCGAATTGATAGGATTGTCGGCGGGACTGGGAGGTACATGCGGGAGAGGATTGAATATGACATTTGCTTCCTCACGCAGGCTCTCCACGCTGGAGAGCGCCGCGCCGGCAAATAGCACGATCAAAATCGGGATAAGTAGCAACAGTCTCAAAGGTGCTCTCCACTCTCTCGGGGTTCTCGCCCTGTCGCCCCGATCCCACGGCTACGGAAGTAGGCCCTTAGACCGGTATGCAGCGCGATGAAGGCCAGGACCAAAGCCGTCAGGGCATAGGCTGCCAAGTCCGCCCAACGGTGCCTGTGCGCCCCCATGATGTAGTTATCCCGGAGAAGCTTCGCGTTTTCGAAACCAAGTCCGTCGTCGCTCTTGACGTAGCGATAGAGCCGTTTCGCGAGTATCGTGTCGATGCTATGGCACGAATTGCACCCCTGGTCGGCTTTCTTGCCCTCAGGGAGATCGTGCGCGACCACGCTCGTCACCGTCGTGTGGCAGTCAATGCATCGTGTCGATTTCAGGTGCAGGTCAACCAGTGGCAGATATTCGTGCGCCGTAGCCATAGAGGTCTTGACGGGATCGGCCAGTATGCCGGAGGCTTTAGCTTCGTGGCACCTGAGGCAAGGCCCATTGTCATTTTCAAGAATCAGTTGCGGTTGTTTTATCTTTTTTGTTGCCACGAAATAGTGCGGGTCGTGGCAATGCTCACAAGTGAAAAGCTGGTTGTCCTTCTTGTCGTTCTCCCCGGCTATGATGACATGATCCTTCGGTGCCAGGCCGCAGCACTTGGGCTTTTTGTTCTTGTACTCCGTGTAATGCACCGTCTTGTGGAATTCGTCCTGCATGCGATCGAAATCATAGGGCTTGTCATCCTCCGCGCCCTTTTCCTTCCTGGGGTGACAGTCCATGCACAGATTTGTTTTCATGTTCACGTGAGGGTATTGCTCGAACCCCTTTTCATGGCAGTCCAGACATTCCGTTTTTCCGTGATCCGCACTGCGAAAGCTGCCGATCCTGATTGTCACGCTGCGCGTCTGTCCGGTCACAGGGTCGGTGACGATCCGGTTTGGACCGGCGTGGCAGGCGAGACACTGAAGCCTCTTGAGGTGATCTTCGCGATCCTGGGCATGCACGGACTGTTCCCAGGTTGGCAAGCTGATCATTGAGCCTGCCACTGCGATCGCGCATATCCAGATCTTCGGCATGTGTGTCACAACCAGAACACCGAAACAGGACCCGGGCCATTACTGGGTGAGCGGTCAGCCGCCAGCGGCACCGACGTGTTATTTCTTTTTGTTCGCTATCGTTTCGACCTGTTCTCGTGTCACCAGATCGCCAGAATTGTTGGACCATGCATTACGAATGTACGTCACGACGTCGGCGACCTGCTGAGCAGAAATCTGTGAGTCGAATGCAAACATTCGCGTTCCGGGGATGCCGTGGAGAACGACATCGATCTGTGTGTCAACGGCGCCCAAAGTGATCTTGCCGTCGTGGTGGAGTCCAAGCTTCTGCAGCGGATCTATGATATTTGGTTCGGCATCAAACTTTGCCCCGGTTACCAACGGAGGAAATGCTTCGGGTACGCCCATTCCATCTGCGCGATGACAAAAGGCACACGTATTGTCGTAGACGGTCTTGCCGCGAGCGATTGTAGCTTCCAGGGACAAATCTAGCTCCTTGTTGGTCGCGCTGCTTTCTTCCTCGCCGGGGAATCCGATCTGAGCATGGGTGGGCGCCGTCGCGCACATGGTGCCAACGACAAGTGTTGCGAGGATCAAGGCGCCTTTCCGGAATGCCTGGCTCTGTCGGTTGTCTGACATGTGTAAGAACCTCTGAAGGTTATGATGCGACCTGATTTGCCAAGGCTGCGTCATTGCAGTGGCGATCCTTTGCAGGGGCGATCTCCCGCCAATAGACGATTGTTCGCGACAAGACTGTGTGTGCTGCAATATCCGCAACGTTTGCAATTGCCGCCCACATCTGAAGGGTGGTGAAGTCGTCCAAAGTCTCGCTAGCTGAAGCGCTGCCGATGAAATCGATGGCTTGCGATTTCCACGATTCAAGTGCGGTTGCCAGATCCTCGATCGTAAGGCCTTCGAGGTGAGGCACGAATTGCTTCGCACCCGCGAGGGCCATGACCTCACGACTGATCGAAGTCTCCGCGAGTTCCGACACGTCCGGACAGGACTGCTTTCTCCAGGCGAATGGCTCCTCGGCGCGAGCCCATCTCATGATCACAGCTTGGCAGCACAAGAAGCGATAGCGATCCTTTGAACTGGTCCGCCCCTCCCTGTAGAGCTGCGCAACCGGCCAGAAACTGGCCGGAATATTTTCGGGAATCTCGAACGGCAGCTCCAGTGCACTTGGCCAGTGCGGCATCGCACGCCACCGTGCATCATACTTGAAGTCAGCGACGCGAAGTCCGGCGACTGAGAAGCCGCGGCCGCTCAATCCCGACCAGAAGTCCAGCAGATTGCTGATCGCCGCGTGACTGCGCCCGACCGCGGATTGCAACCCGTTGTCGAGGAGTTTGCAGACCACTTCGGAAAGCCTGCCGTCTTCGTCGGGGAACAGGCTAAGCTGAATCTGGTTGCCGTCCGCCTCTTTCCATTTCAGCGTTCTCGTTTCCTCAAGATGGAGTTCCACGCTCCACGAGTTGGAAATCGGATTGCGTAGCTGGCATGCGACAAGAAATTCGCGCGGTGAATCGTCAACTTGTGAATCATTGGCGCGATGGCGGTCGCCTTCAATCCTGAACGACGTTGGCAAAGAATACGGAAACCACATTGTCCGAGCGCTCCGCTCCTTGATGCGTTCGCCGCTGTTGGCGAAGTACCGGATCGACTATTCTCGTGAAGGTCTCTTGTGCCCGTATAAATGCAGGCAGGCGACGGCAGGGCCGGACCTTTGGCTGACGCCATCGGCCCGGAACTGGCAATCAAGACTCATGCCTCGCCGACAATTGGCTGGATCGTGCAGTGATAAGTGTCGCCCTGGGCGCCATAACACCAGATGATGTCGCTGCTGTACTCGGGTCGGTACATCGGCAGAACGCCTTTCGTATTGTAGCAACCGCAACGCGGACAGATGCTCTTGCCGCAGCAGTCCCGGTAAGCGATCAGATAGGTCTTGTTGTCGGCTGGGTTGAGACAACTCGCGACCCAGGAGCTGGGCGAAAGGGTCGTTCCGGGTGGGCAGGTCGTGATTCCGCCGCCGCAACAGCTGCAGATCTGGCCATCAAGCGCGCAATGGCGCCAGTAATCGCAGGCATCGGTGTCGATTGACTGCGGGCGCCAGCCTTCACGACCCATTGCCTGGGCTTTGCTGCTGCCGCCCACGCGACGGTCCACGGGCAGCAGGGGAAGCAGGACACTGCCGGTCATGACGACTCCGAACTTTGCGAGCAGGCTCCGTCGGGATGTGCGTTGTGCGACCCTTCTCGTGAAGGCTTCGACCAGGTCGTCAAACCGCTTGTTCGAAATCATTGTCTGTTCCTCCTCATTCTGGAGTGCCTGTCGTTAATGGGGCGAATGGGCGCCATTTGCCTTTGCGGGCTCAGTCCCATTCGTGACGTGTGATGCGTGATCATGATGGTGGTGAAGCTCGTTCTTCTCGAAGTACTCCTGCAAGGATTCCAGCCCCATGGACTTGGCCTCGATCAGGCTTTCGAGATGCTCGCGTGTGTTCACCAGCCCTTTCGCAGCGATCTTTCCATTGCGGTCGATGAGGACCGCGTAGGGCACCTTGCCAACCTGAAAGCGCATGCCAACGTCAGCTGAAATGACGTACGGGATACTTCCCAGATTGTGTGTGTCGAGGAAATGCTGGTGTTCTTCCTTCGGCCCGTCGCTAATGACGACGACATCGAGGTTCTCGCGGTTTGCCATCGCTCGCGCGGTGGGCAGGATCTTGTTGCACATTGGGCAATTCGGAGCGAGGAAGAGGGCGAGTTGGTCTGCACCCGTTGTCCGTGCTCCACCAAGCGAGACCACATCACCCTTGTGGTCGGCGAGATCGAATTTGGGTGCCTCGTCGCCAACTTCGGGGCCCTTGTCGGAAATAACGGCACCAAGGGGTGCGGACCGTTCGTGCAGGATCCCGATTTGGCGGCTGAGTGCGAGACAAACCGTGGCCAGGATTATGACCGCCAACCAGAGAATGATGTTCGAAGCGATGATGTAGTCCATGACAGTCGTCCTTTGACGAATGGATAGATCAGAAGTTTCCTGCAGCAATGGCGCGCCGCTGGGCAACGGTGGATGTATTAGATGTCAGCGTTGTTGCCGTGAGATAGATGCAGATCACGAATCCGACGCTGAGTGCCCCAAGCAGCCAATCTGCCCATGAAGGAGCAACCTCTGTCCATGCAGTAGCTGCGAGTGCCGTGGAGCAGACAGCGAGGAAAGCGTTGCGAACCACCAGCCATCCATTCAGCGTCTGCTTGAGTGTCGAACTGAAACAGCCGCAATCAATTTCCCGCCGCCCGCGAGCCAAGTTGATCGCGATCGCTACCGTAAAGATCAAGAGCAGAGCGGTTGCGGCGGCTGCGCCGTAAGCCCTAGTTGCGGGCACCGCAAGTGCTGCGGCGATAGCAATTTCGGCAGGCGGCAGCACCAGCGCGAAAGGACGTGCCAATCGCGCTGGCAATACCCGGAAGTTCTGAACAACACCTTCCAGCGTGTCGACAGACCTGATCTTGGCAACTCCGGCGCTCAGGAACACGACTGCGAGCAGGATCACGCTGAATGATATGAAGATCTGTTCGGCCACAACTTCCTCCGATCATGACACTTTGCTGGCAGGCTGGGCTGGCTGGCTGGCGATTCTCGATCGCCTCAGCGCCTACGGGTTGCGGACAAGCAGTCTGGGCTCATGACCAAGCTGTCCCTGATTGAACATGTGTTTGCCGGATTCGACGTCGTAGATGTCCAATGTCTTGCCGTGGGAGCTGAGTGCGTAGATGTACGGCTTGTCGGCCTTGTCGACGGCCAAGCACGTCGCTTCATGCACCAGCGCAATTGTCTGGATTCGCTTTTTGGATTCCATGTCATAGACCCATACCTCCCGGCTCTCGGTGGTGTGAGCCCACTTGTCGCGACGGTCCATCAGAACGAACAGACGCTTGCTGGCGCTGTGATACGCAGCAGGCTGCCACCCGCCGGGTGCCCAGCTTTCCTTGCGCTGCTCGTCGGTCAGCATGCTCCAGGATTCACCGATCTTCGGCTCTTCCTGCGAGAAATCGATATGCACCACATGCCCCCAGAACGATACCAGTACGATCTCTTGCGTCTTGTAATCGTACGCAGGGCTGTTGAAAGACGGCTCCTTGACCGGATCATGAACCGGCTTGGTCTGGGAGCGTGAAACTTCCTTGCCTTGCTCGTCAAATTTCACGAGCACGAACGAGCCGTCGCGGCAGTGTGACGCAAAGCGGCGTTCGCCGGCGGGATAGACGTACCAGCACTGCGGCACTTCTATTGTGCTGAGCGTCTTTTGCGACTCCAGATCGACGACGACGACAGCGTTCGACGGTGAATACTGGTAGGAATAAAGGTATTTGCCGTCAGCCGAGATCGAAGATCCGCCGATATGGCTCATGGCACCGGAGCGCGTATCGGGAATGTCGATCAGCTTTGTCGGCGGCGCCAGCCCGACGGGATCATAGATACCGATGTAGTCGTCGCGCTTGCCATTGCCGTAGAGTGAGAAGCGGGTGTCGGCGACATAGAGAGTGCCATCTTTTGGCGATGGCATTGGCAGCGAGAGAAGCCCTGTATCCAGAGTTCCAAGATAGGCCCCCGTATTGCCGTCGATTGGTATGATCCTGGTCAGCGATGTGAACGCGGCGGGGTCATAGACATACATTCTGCGCGCATCGGGTGGCGGAACTTTCGCGAAGTCGGGAGCTTCTTGAAGTTCGAGGGTCAGGAGCTTGCCCATGTCTTTGGTAGCTTCCTTGTCGGTGTGCTGTGCGGCGGCACCACCGGCGGTCAAGGCCAGCATTGTAGCCGTCGCGATCAGCGTCGAAGGCCTGAAGCCGGCATGGAGAGTACGTTGGGGATCGCATGTTCTGTTCATGACACTCATCCATTTGTTGAGGTTGTTCAGCAGGTGAAACGGCCGTCAGTTAGAATGCGTTGGCGGCTACTGAGGCCAAGAGGAGCGATCCGAGGAACACCAGAATGCTTCCATCTGTGGCGATGGCAGCCCTGTCGTGCTCAGCCATCCAGCGCTGAACGCTCCAATCAGGCACTGGCAAAAGGTTGACCAGCAGCGGCACGAAACGACCCAGGTTGAGGCTCGCGACGATTGCGATTGACGTCAGAAGGCTGCCGCTCAGCACGCAGGCCAGGACGAGTACATAGAGGATCGGTGTCCTGACGTAGGTTGCAAAGTTCAGGCCCAGGTGTCCGCCGTAGAGAAAGCCGGTTGCCCATTTGGGAAGGTCCATGCGCGCGCCGTGAGATACCTGCAGACGTAGCTGGGGATAGGGCATGCGGATGAGATCAAGCTGGTGCAGACCGTAAAGCAGGGCGACGATAGCAAGACCAGCCAGCGCCATCGGCGTGAAGCCGCTGACCGGTAAGAGCCAGCCGATTCCTGCCAATGCCAGCGCCAGTAGTGTGCCACCTGCTGCATAGCCAATAGCGTGTGTTGCCATCGTTGGAAGCCAACGCAACACCGCAGTCAAGTCCTGTGGAGGATCGATGCGTAGCAGGGAAAGCGAAGAGTATCCGCAAGGTGACCAGGTCGACAGCAATCCGCCAGCGAATGCCACAATGCAGAGCAGTGTGAGAATGCTGCTTGTTCCAAGGGACACGATCGCCGCCGCAACAATTCCGCCAGCGACAGCGAGGGCAAGCACAGCGTGTCGGAAACCAGTCGAATGATGGCCGTTGGCCGTGATGGAATCGGCGATCGTTGCACCGCCCAGAACGCACTCGGCAGGCAGCGCCTCGCGCACGGCACGGGGTTCGGCTTGCGCCATCGGCACCTCCCATTTGCTTTCTTATCGTTGCAGGAAGCCGTTACTCGGCCTTTTTCCTGGGCCGAGTCGCATCGCCGATGCCCGCATTTGCGAAAGGCAGGCACGCTCCGAACGAACGTGCCTGCAGGTTTTGCTTGGCAAGCGCGACGGTTACAACTTCGGTTGGCGATAGAATGCGGGAGCAGCTTTACGGACACATTGCCGCAGGTTTACAAAGTTTGTAATGTTCGCCGATCGGAGCGGGGCGCCCCGACTTGTTCCGATTGCAGCTTGAGATTCAGGCCGGAGCGCATGCGCAGCCCGAGCTGCGACGTCAGCTTGCTGAAATCGATCGGGAAGCTGACTGTCACCTTGAGGCCAGGCTCATTGTTGGCAAGTTCCAGCATGGCCTCGTGCAATTCGGCAACCGCTACGGCGAAAGGCATGCCGATACCATGGCCCGGTTGCGACGTATCGAGCCGCTTGAAGCGTTCAAGGACGGCCTCGACGGCTTCCGCCGGCACTCCTGGTCCGTCGTCGGATATGATGACCGAGACCTCGTCGCTGGATGCCACGAGGGATACCAGAATGGTAGTCCCGGGTGGACAATGCTGGATTGCGTTCTCGATGATGTTGACGATCATTTCGGTGATCAGGTCGGGATTGCCTCGCACGAGAGGAACCTTGTCCGGAAGTTCCATGCGCAGCGTTTTGCCACTGTCCGCAATGATCGAATCATAGACTTCGATGATGTGAGCGGTCAGCGCCCGCAAATCGACATCCCGGAATCGAGACCGGCCGTACCCCACCTTGAACTGATATATATTGAGCTGGGCTTCGAAAATCTTGATGATGCCATCCAGGTCCCGCACCGCACGTTCAGCGTTGACTTGGTAGCGCGGAGCTATATCAGAGGCACTACTCGCGGCTTCAAGCTGGTTGCGCAGGCGTGTCAGCGGCTTCTTGAGATTGTGCGCAATGTCCGTCGAGAGACCATTGAGGTTATGCGCCTGGTTCTCGGACTGGTCGAGTGTGCGATTGACACCGTGAGCCAGTTCGTAGAGCGAATCGACAGGACCTGGAAAAGCAACTCTCTTGGTCATATCGCCCGAAAGAAAAGCGGACAACGTCCTCTTGATGTCGCTGATTCGACGGTTTGATCGCATGGAAGCCCAGTACACCGCAACCAGCGCTCCCAGAACCCCGGTTACGCCGGACCATCCGACGGCGTAGACCACCCGAGCATCCGGCTGGTTGGCCGATGGTGACACAGTGCCGATGAGTAGTCGATTGTCGGGCATGTCAACCTGCGTCACATGCATGCGGCTGCTGCCGCCGGGACCTTCGACGCCGACTGACTTGTCGGTGTTCACTAGTGCTCTCAACGCCGTCTCGACCGGGTATGACGTCTCGGCGTCGACCACTTTGTTGCTGTTCTTCGCGACGAGCCAGACATGGGGCTGGCCAACTCTGTTCCATTCGGCCTGCGCGCGCAAAGCGGCCTTGGTGCGTACCCACCCGTAGTCCCTGACGTGGCGGGCAATCCCGTCACGCGCAGTCGCAAGTTGTTCAGCCTGTAGGCGTTCTGCCGTCAGATCGGTTTCGAACAGGAAAAGGACGAGAACGGCGCAGGCGGCGAATATGAATGCTAGTGCTGCTGCGAGCGCCGCTTTCATTTGTTCAGGCGTCATCGTTAGCTTTCGTGCATCGAATACCCGCACCCGCGAACGGTGTGGATGAGTTGTGATTTGAATGGCTTGTCGATCTTGGTCCGGAGTCGCGAAATTTGCGTCTCCACGACGCTTGTCTTGGGATCGAAGTTGAAGCCCCATACGCGCTCCAGGAGTATCGTCCTGGGAACCACGCGCATCTTGTTGCGCAGTAGAACTTCGAGCAGCTTGAATTCCAGCGGCAGCAGTTCGATCCGCTCCCCGCCACGCATGACCGAGCGGAAAGTAACGTTCATTTCGAGGTCGCCACACTTCAGAGTTTCATGCTCGCTGAGCAACGGTGCGCGGCGCCCAAGTGCATTCACGCGCGCCAGTAGCTCGGAGAAGGCAAAGGGCTTGGCAATGTAGTCATCGCCACCCTGGTCGAGGCCTTCGACCCGGTCCGAAACGGTGCCGAGGTGGCTGAGGAAAAGGATCGGAATATTGCTTCCACCGTTTCTCAAGAGTTTTGCGACGGAAAGTCCATCGAGATCCGGAAGAATACGATCGAGGATAAGTACGTCATAATCTTCATTCAATGCCAGATGCAGCCCATCTTTGCCGCACGCGACCGCGTCGACCGTGTGGCAGGCCTCAGTCAGGCCCGCTGAAATGTAGTCAGCAACCTCGCCGTCATCCTCGACAATCAGTATCCGCACGCACGCATCCCCCGAATGGGCTCAGGCCGCAGCTACGAATGCAGCTGCGACCAAACATCCAGCGTAGCCGGTCTTGCGCCCGGTTCTTACACCGCAATGCAGAAATATACATTCATGCCGCGCCGCACCATGCGAGAGCAACAGAACCTCTTTTCCACAACGCGTGCCGCAGTCTAGCGGTTCTGAAGACAGAGGAAAAGCACTGCCGAGACAAGTTCATCCCCGACTTCAGAAGCCCTTGGGCCGCGGCCAGGTCATCGCGAACTGATCGCCACGGCGCACGTATTTGTAGCGGCGAAAATGAAACCATATTGTTGCGAGGAGATAAAATCCGGTGACAAGTACAAGGTCGAATCCGTAAGCGAGAAAGATCGAAAAAAAGCCAACTCCACATAGAACAAGAAGCACGATCGCAGGAAACGGGTGGAGGGGATGGACATAGCCCCGCCTGATCGTTCCCACCGGCCATTGACGCCGGAACAGGATGATTGCGAACCCCATGTAGGTGTAGTTGAGCAGGCCCGACAGAATTGAATATGTGATGATCTTCTCCAGTGGAGCAAAAGCCGCGAACGCAATTGCAACCGGAACCAGCGCGATGATGGCGCGATGCGGAGTCCGGTAGTCTGGATGTACTGCTGCCAGCCATCCCGGCAGGTAACGATCCCGGGACATTGCGAAGCAGACGCGCGATGCATCGTTGATGCAGGCTGTGGCCGACGCAAATATTGCGAGAATCGACCCGGCCAGCAACAACACCAGCATTGGCTTCGATTCGACCATACGCGCGGCGTCGAACAACGGCGCGGCAGAAGTTCCCAGATATTCCCACGGTAACAAGCCGACACAAATGTACCAGGTCAGATTCGCAGCCACCAGCAGGGTAACGATCCCGAGCAGGCTGCCGTACGGCAAGGCGCGCGCGGGAGAGCGCACCTCTTCACCCGCTTGACTTGAGCCCTCGATGCCCAGGAAGAACCACAGGCCAAAGTACATCGATGCGATGACCCCGAGCCAACCATAGGGCAAGCCGGTGAGCAGCCGTTGGTGATTGAAGAACTCGTTTGACCAGGGCTGCGCGGCAGCAAACAGAGCCACGATGACGAAGAACGCTAAGGTCGTGATGATGAAATTGAAGGTCAGGCTCGTGTAGACGCCGCGGTAGTTGAGCCAGGCAAGCGAGACGATCGCCAGAACCATGATCGGCACCGGATTGACAATGTCGAATTCAACAATCTGGGAAACCACAGTGAGCAAATGTGCAAGCGCAATCGCATTCGCTGCGGCCAGGAGTATGTAGGTGAATATCAGATAAAGCCCGACGTTGAACGCCATTACCGGACCGACAATGAGCTTTGCCTGAGTGTATTGGCCTCCCGTCTTTGCAATCGATGATGCGACCTCCGAGTCGATCGTGGCGACACAGCTGTAGAGTACTCCGGCAAGCCAGCACGCAAGCAGGGCTGCAAGCGCGCCTCCCTTTGCGACCGAGTAGTTCCAGCCCATGTAGTCGCCAACCAGAACTATTCCGACTCCAAGTCCCCAGACATGGCTCGGCCCCAGCACCCTCAGCAGGGAGATCTTTTGTTTGGGAACGTGTTCGTCGGTCATGCAGAAGGATCGTGTGTGCTAGGAGAGACCGGAGTTCTGAGCATCACAGCTCTCGATCTGGTCGCATTGAATTTCAGGCCCGTAGATGCGCGCGATATCGGTGTCGTCTGTGCAGGCCCTGAACATCGCATGGATGGAAGCCGTGTTCAGCAACAAGATAAGGGCAGCCGCGAAAGCAATCAGAATTGCAAAGGCCGGCATCGAGTGCCAGACGAAGCTCACCGCATGAAAGAGCACAAAGCCAAACAGAAGCCATAGTACCAGCAGCGAAGTTGCTGCGACTTGCCGGTCCTGTCGCATCATGCGTGCAATCCTTGGATCGACTAGCGCCTGTCGCACAGTGAGGGACCTCCGAATTTTGTCTCCCACCCAGCAAACCACAGGCGATCCGTGGCTTGCAAGTTCCTCATGGAATGTAAATTGGCGGTGAACGACCACCGGCTAAAGCCGGTGGCTTCAGATTACGGCTCAAAGCCAGATCGGTCCGCCATTCGGACAGTCTGCCCGGCGGTGGTCAGAATTAAATTTGACCAGGCGATGCCGTTCTCATCGACCTCATGTCGTGTGGCCTCCATCACGGCAGCAGAAGTCGTAATGGAGACGAGTTCAGCCAACACTGTGGAATCGCCGCGCTGATAGGCGAAGTCGACGCTGGTGTTATCGACTGTGGCCCTCTCATAGGTCGGGTTTACGCCGCTTCCGATCAGCGCCTTTTCGAACCGCAGCTCAAACAGTGCGCCGCAACAACGGTTCAGCCCCGCGTGGGCGGGGAACGGGCCAGACGGTGTTGAGGTTGATCCAGCGACCGCGGTTCAGCCCCGCGTGGGCGGGGAACGGTCAAATCCAAAGCCGTCGAAATGTTCGCGGCCCGGTTCAGCCCCGCGTGGGCGGGGAACGGACAAGGCGCGCGATCTGATGGATACGAATGGCCGGTTCAGCCCCGCGTGGGCGGGGAACGGCGCAACGCCTCGATCTGATCGGCTAAAGTGGTCGGTTCAGCCCCGCGTGGGCGGGGAACGGCACGGGGTCAGCGTCCTGGACCCGCCAAGCGACGGTTCAGCCCCGCGTGGGCGGGGAACGGATGCCATCAAGGGCTTCAAGCCAGTATCTCAGCGGTTCAGCCCCGCGTGGGCGGGGAACGGAACATTGGCAACCAGCACCTGCACGCCATCAACGGTTCAGCCCCGCGTGGGCGGGGAACGGCGCCTGATGTTCAAGGAACGCCAGGGCGACCGCGGTTCAGCCCCGCGTGGGCGGGGAACGGAGGCAGCATAGGGTCAGGGCGGAGGGGTGGGACGGTTCAGCCCCGCGTGGGCGGGGAACGGTTAGTCTCTAAGAAGGTTGACATTTTAAAATCCGGTTCAGCCCCGCGTGGGCGGGGAACGGTTCTCCCTGGCGAGACGTTGCGTAATCTATTGCGGTTCAGCCCCGCGTGGGCGGGGAACGGGGATTGCAGATCGGAGATGGCATTTTCAGCAACGGTTCAGCCCCGCGTGGGCGGGGAACGGCTCGACGTGCGCGTCGCCCATGTGGCCGTACGCGGTTCAGCCCCGCGTGGGCGGGGAACGGACAAGGCGCGCGATCTGATGGATACGAATGGCCGGTTCAGCCCCGCGTGGGCGGGGAACGGTTTGGCTGAAATTATCTATGTATTGCACTTGACGGTTCAGCCCCGCGTGGGCGGGGAACGGAGGGCACCATTGGTATCGATCGCGGCGCCTCGCGGTTCAGCCCCGCGTGGGCGGGGAACGGGCAGATGAGCCGCAAGGGCATCCCGATCGTTGCCGGTTCAGCCCCGCGTGGGCGGGGAACGGACCAAGCCGAAGGAAGCCGACCTGATGGATCGCGGTTCAGCCCCGCGTGGGCGGGGAACGGTAGCACAGACAGCAAAAATGCGACGTGGGCCACGGTTCAGCCCCGCGTGGGCGGGGAACGGATACAGCTCGCCGACCAGCATGACGGTCAGCGCGGTTCAGCCCCGCGTGGGCGGGGAACGGAGTATCCCCGAGCGGAATGGATATTGCTGGCCCGGTTCAGCCCCGCGTGGGCGGGGAACGGGCTGACCTATGCTGGAGGTTGGAATTCGTCGACGGTTCAGCCCCGCGTGGGCGGGGAACGGGTGGAAGGCAAAGAATACCCATCACCGCTGCCCGGTTCAGCCCCGCGTGGGCGGGGAACGGGTCCTCTGGGTTGGCGTGCCCAGCGAATACCTCGGTTCAGCCCCGCGTGGGCGGGGAACGGCCGTGATTGTCGACGCTGCACTCAGATCAGCTCGGTTCAGCCCCGCGTGGGCGGGGAACGGGTTCAAGGCGTGTTCCGGGCGCGCTGGAGCGTCGGTTCAGCCCCGCGTGGGCGGGGAACGGCGGAGGGCCATCTCGACGGCATCGACGGCGCGCGGTTCAGCCCCGCGTGGGCGGGGAACGGTGGTGACCGCTGGGACCGGGTAGCGATGGGAACGGTTCAGCCCCGCGTGGGCGGGGAACGGGAGATCGATAGCGATTCTGAGTAGGGATAGACCGGTTCAGCCCCGCGTGGGCGGGGAACGGGATGTTCGGGAACCCCGGATTATTCGGGTCCTCGGTTCAGCCCCGCGTGGGCGGGGAACGGATTTGGTCGGTGGCTGTCAAGGGCCGCTAACGCGGTTCAGCCCCGCGTGGGCGGGGAACGGAGGACTTCCGAGACGTTGATGTGCGTTGCATTCGGTTCAGCCCCGCGTGGGCGGGGAACGGGCTATCACCGAGCGGAATGGATATGGCCGGCCCGGTTCAGCCCCGCGTGGGCGGGGAACGGACTTCAATGCAACGACTTGATCTCATTGTGCTTTCAGAATGTCAAAGAACACTACCAACGTTTGTGGTTTGTCCGCACCGTCACGCATGGCAAATTTGTCGCGTGATCGATTGGCGAACCAGATGCTTAACCCGGATTCTGAACTGGTGGCGGCGGCTTGAACCGAACCAACGTCAGACCATCAAAATCAACTGGCTCTCGGCGGTTCTCACCGATCGCATCGAAGGCAAAACCACTATCGGTTGGAGCAGACCATGTAATGACCGCGTTACCTTCTCCGATCATCGCCTTGACCTCATCCCAAATACGCTCGCGCACGCGGCGGTTGTAAACGCCGACATAAACACCGGCACGGATCTCAGCAAGCCACAAAGACAGCCGACCCCGCAACCGAGGTGGCGCGTTCTCAACCGCGATGACCATCATCACCAGATGCCTCCTGCGCCGGGATGGCGGGCGCCGTCGCTTCGGGCGCTTCGTCCGGCGGATCAATGCCACCAGATTTCAGAATGTCTTCGATCGTGGGAATGATCTTTTCAAGCAAGCCGGACCGGCGGAACATGTCGCGGCAGGCGATGCGGACTTGTCGCTCGGGCGGTGTGTCATCACCGCGGCCTTTCTTGATCCGCGCTGCCGTTTCGAAGGCTGCCGGCACCACCGTTTCGAACTTCCAGATATCGGCAATGTCGTATACGAAACTTTGCGGCTTGCCCCGGTGCAAAAAGCCGATCGCCGGCGCATAGCCTGCGGCGAGAATGGCTGCTTCACTGATGCCGTAAAGGCAGGCCGTAGCAGCCGAAAGGCAGCGGTTTGGAATGTCGGCGCGGTCCCACGCGTTGCGATCGTAGTTGCGGCGGCTCCAGTCGACGCCGTATTTTTGTGCGATCAGCTTGTACATTTCGCGCACGCGAACACCTTCCATGCCGCGCAACTGGTCAACAGAGCGGCGGCTTGGGGCGTCCTCATCGAAGCGGCGCCGATACATCTCGCGCACCACGTTGAGACGGGCTGTCTCATCGAGTGCGAGCTTGGCCTGGAACAGCAAACGGTCAGCGCGGGCGCCGCCCGGCTGACCTGACGCGTAGAGACGCACGCCCGCTTCGCCAACCCAGACCAGGAGGCAGCCGACCTGGGCGGCCAGCACGACAGCCGCATGACTAACGCGCGTGCCCGGCTCCAACATGAGGCAGGCCAGCCCCCCAACCGGGATCTGGACACGCACCCCATTGGTGTCGACAAGGACGAACGCGCTATCGAGCACATCAAGCTCGCCATACTGCAGGAAGACGATTTGAGAGCGTTCCTTGATCGGGATCGGCCTCAATGGGATGTAGGCAGGTTCGGACATCGTTTCGGTCCTCAAGCACGGCGAATGAGCATGAGGCCGCAGCCGAACGCCTTCGCCGAGCCGAAGCCGACTTCGAGTTGGGCGAGGAAAGCAGCCGGATCGATGACTTCCAGCACGCCGGACGTGTCAACCTGCGAGAAGCCTGCGGGGCGTTTGCCTTTTCGTTCGAGCGGAATTTGCACGTAACTCGAAACCTCAGCGTCGCCTTCGAGCTTGAACCCGGCCACCTCGCCACGCTTTGTCAGCCATTGGTTCACGGCATCGCGAGCAATCCTATCGCGCTCGAAAGCGCGGCCGGTCCTGGCTGTCCAGTCGGTTTGCGCGACGGACTTCAGGGCATGCATGACAACGTCGACCCGCTTACCGCGCACCCGCCCTTTTTTGTCCGCCTTCGGCTTGGCATCCGGTGATTTGGTTGCAAGTGTTGGGTTCATTCGCAATGCAAACCGCAGACGATCTTGAGGTGAAAGTTCGGGCTGGAATTCCTTCGTTTCAACATGAAACAGGTTGTGCGGGTCTGGCGGTGGGCGACCCGAAAGGATGAGGTAATTGCCCTCGCCCTCGTCGCGAAACAGGAACTCACGACGAGCTTTCGGGTCGTCGGAAAACAGCAGCCACACAATGCGATGGGCGTGGCCGGGCTGCGCCGTCGGATCATCTGGGATAAGCAGCGGGGCAACGGAGGCAAGGGCTTCGCCGCGGCGTGATTGCAGGCGGGCGCGTGACAGGAACATTTCACTCATGACCTGGTCTCCTCGCTCGTGCGGCTTTGACGGAGTAGCGCCTCACTGCGCAAACCGAAGCGCCACTTGGAGCGGCTCTCGGGAACGTCGCGACGCTCCTCGATGCGGTCAACGAGCTGGGATCCGGGCACTGCATCAACATCAACGAAGATCTGTGGCCGATGCCGCCGATGGGCCGTCACCGACGCGATCATTGATCGAATGTCGTCGCCAAGCGTGTCATCGTAACTGGCGAACGCCGCCTCCACGCCATCGTCGAGTACGACAATTTGTGGATGTGTGGGCAGCATCAGCGGAAATGCTTTGCGGCCTGCAAACAAAATGAATTCCGGCTGCAAGAGTTTTGAGCGAAAGCGCTCCAGCATGTCGGCACGCTCCGGCTTATACCAGACCGCCAGCGTATATCGGCCGCCGATCCGGAATTCGCGACGCGACAGAATCGTCTTGAGTTCATGCTTGTCGACGCCGAGTTCTTCGGCCCTCGTAGCGAAAGTGCGATTGCGCTTGTGCGGCGGCACCTGGGTCGTGTGATAGTCGGTCGAGAGATGCCCCGGATCATCGACGCGGATCGCGAGCGCCAAGCCCTTGGTGATCTCGGACTGTCGCGTCTCGTCGGCTCGCTCGATGCCACACGCGGAGGCCAGCAGGCCGATGACCTGTGACTTGCTTGGTCGGTCCCAGGTCGTACGGCGCTCGCCAACCGCCACCGCGCCGAATGAGGCGAGCGGGGCTGCGAGCGTGAAGACGAGAGCCTGTACCATCACGCCGCCTCCGACGTGCAGAACGCGATGATGTCTGCAAGGCTGCCTTCGCCAGTCATGACGTTCATAACTTTTGCGGCTTCAAAGCAATCGCCATAAGCATCGTTCATCCTCTCGGCGAGCCCTTTGGTCTCAGAGGAACCTTCAATTGTAGTAATCGAAGCGGCAAGCAGGTCATCGCCGCGCACCGGCTTGAAGAACGCCGCCGAAAGTTGACGCGGCTGCTGCGTTCCCTTCTCGGCTCTCAGATAGCTCGCCCGCGCTCGGCTGGCGAAGCTGTTCTGTTTGCCAGTTGGCGATGCGGTGGCGAGGCCTTCGACCAGCGCCTCTATTGCGACCTTAGCCAGATCCTTATCACCGCCAAGGTTCTTTTCGAGCTGATCGCGATCGATGCAAGCGTAGAGATAGAACACGCCGGACCCGAAGCCCAATTCACCGATGAAGCCGGCGCCTGCGTCTTCGGCAGGCTTCTTGAGATCATCGACGGCTGTATAAAAATCATCCTCGACCTCGACCTTGTGCGTCGTGATCGCGTGTGCCACCTGGACGGCAGCTTCGCGGTTGTAGTCAGGATTGTCAGCCAACATGCGACCGAACATGGCGATGTCGGTTGCTGTATCCGCACGGCGCAGGATCGTCGGCACCATTTCCTTGGCCGTTGCGGGGAGCGCTTCACCGGCTGCGAACTTGTCGGCTAGTTCCATAGCCGCGGCGCGCTCTTCCGGTGAAACGAAGGCGAGCTGTTCGATGAAGGTCGGCGTCTTATCCTTCTCTGGCTTGATTTTTCCAAAGATCTCGGCGATTGCGCGCGCCCCCTTGAGAGCATCCGCGTCGCTCATGCCTTTGGAGATCAGATGGAGGCGAAGATCCTCGCCAAGACGCTGAGTGCGGTCACCGTGATGGCCCCCAACGCGGGTCTTGAAAGCCTCACTCGTCCTAATCGCACGCTTGAGCGCCTGGGATGAAATCCGCAACCTCTCCGCCTCACCGAAGCGTGCCGTCTTCGGGCGGCCGGTGTCATCGCGGTTGAGGTTCGAGGGCGCGTAAACAGTGAGCGCATGTAGCTGGATGAAATGGGTCATGAGCGTGTCCTCTTTGAGTATCGATTGATGTCAGGTGCTGGCTGGCTGGGGTGCGCTCGCGGGATCAGCCGCCGGCGCGAAATCTTCGGCGCCGTGATAGGCGAATGCGAACATCACCCGCGCTCGCTCAGCGTACCGGTAATCGGGATCGGTGAAGGCCAGCAGCAGGCGCGCGAGGTCCTTCACATTCGCCGTCTTGCCCATGATGGCAACAACACGTCTGAACTGGATAAGCAGATCGTCGGGCGATCGCGCAGCGACGAGGCGCTTGAAGCGCAGTGGGGTGATGAGGGCGGTCGTGCCTTCGCCCGCACGTGGCTGGCCGATGGCGCTTGCGATTTTGTGCTTTGGATCATTCTCACGGATGTATGCGAGGACGGCTGCAATGAGGGCAGCCCGTGGGAGGTCGGCGCTTGCCCGGCTCCGATCAAATTGCAGCTTCTGGAATAGCTCAATTGTCGCCGGTTCGGACGCCGCCTCAAGCACCGTGTTCGCACGTCGCAATCGCGCAAGTGCTGCGCGATCTCCGGGGTGGGCGAGTTGGTCACCCACTGCCTCTCTCGGCCCAAGCGCGGCCCACCAGGCACGCGCGGCCTTTGCCTGGGTCTCATAGCAATGCTCGCTCATGGCTTGTCCTTTCCGGTTTTCCTGGACGGCAGCGCGACACCGAGAGCGGTGTACAGTTTCTTGCCAACAGCCCCATGGCCCGCGAGCGCGAGCCCAAGGCTTTTGCGCCCTGCGATGACATCGGCGATGCGGTCGGCTTCGGCACTGTCGATCGGGACAACCTCGTCGAATATCGCAAAGGCGTGACGCTTGAGGATTGCGAGCCAGCTACCGGCCAGATCCCTTTTGGTGTCGCCCGGTCGTGTGACCGGCACGCCGTCGGGCGAGATCAAGCGGTCAGCCGCATCACGAAGCGCGTCGTAGAAGTCGCGTTCGGTGTCGGACCAGAACCGATTGGCGACGGGTTCAAGCACGGTCGAATCGCGAGCCGCATCGCCGCGCTCACCGTAAAGCGCGCGCTTGACCGACGAGATCAGCAGGCGTGCCGTCTCGTCCGAACCGTTGACGAACCGGCGCGCTGTATCGTGGACGTGTTTGTCACTGGTCGGGTTGCCGGTGATGACCAGCGGCACCAGAGTTTCGGCAAAATCGAGCGGCTTCATGTTGTCCATGGCATAGCCGGCAACGAGGATCTGGCAATCGTGCATGGCTTGTTTCGCGTCGCCGGAGAATTCGTTGGCGCGGGTCTTCCGGAACTCCGAAACGCACTTTGCCGGCAGACGAAGCCCGTCTTCAGATTCGAAGGCGAGGCCGAGATACTGGCGGTAACCGATGCGCGATGACTTTGTGTGCAGGGGCAGGAATTCGACGGCTTTCGCTTTCTGTGTGTAGTAGGGACTGAGCGGATGCCCCTTGCTCCAGGCGGTATAGTTTGTCCCCCACGGTTTCGTGACGTAGCCGCTGACCATCACGTCGTCGCGTTCACCGGTGAGATCGCAGGTGTCGCCGTCGCGAGCCTCTTCGAATAAAAGCCGAATGCGTCGCGGCATGCCAAAGAAGGCCTGCGCGGGGTGGACATGGTCAGGCGTCGTCTCGACGCCGGTCTTGTCGGAGACGCGGGTTGGCGTCAGCCAGGGAAAGACGCGATTGTATTCATCCGGCTCGGCGTGAAAATCCTCCGGCGTATTCGCCCAGAGGCGCTGCCATAGCGTTGGCACAGCCTTATCCGGCAGTCCGGGCAGCACGAGGGTGGTTAAAGGCCCTCCGCCGCGCAACGACGTGCGGTGCCCCGCGCCGCCAGAAGGGGCTTGCGTTTGTAAGGTGAGCAGTGTGATGGCTGCGCCAATGCGCGACAGCTTTTCCGTGCGTCCTTCCTTGACGAAATGGGTCGAACTGCCAGCGGCGTCCATCTGCAAGGCGACGATAGGGGTCGGTTTTCCTTCCAGCGCTTCGCGATCCTGAAAAAAGCGAGGGCCGTCACCGTCGAGGATCATCGCGGGCTCAAGTGGAGCGAACGTGACCTCAAGTTCTTCGCTGCTCGGCGGATCACGAAATCGCTTAGGCCAGCTCCGTCGATCAAGGCCGTCCATCGTGACCGCGAGCAAGCCGATCAGAAACTCGGTCAACGCGATGTCGCAATCCGGTCGACCTGTTGCGATGCGGAGGATGGGTTTGCCTTCGTAGGGCTCGGAAATCTCACACGGCCGCACGAACACCCGTCGCCCATCAGCCAAGGCAACAGGTATCCAGGCCCGTGCGAGCAACGAAAAGTGCTCGGGCATGTGTTAGCTTTCGACATGATAATTTCGAAGAGGTGCGGGACACGCGCCCCGCACCGGTCAGCAAAATATTCAGTTGCGTTGATTACTGACGATTCGCTCCGCCGCTTCAAGCGCGCGGCGGGTGGTTATCACCGCCTGCGAACGGGTGCGCCGCCAGAGCCGCGCATCAGGTCGATGGCGTGCAGGCAGTCACGTTCGTTGTAATAGCTCTCGGACGAGACGGCGATAGGTTCGTGGTTTGCGGCCATCGCAGTCCATCGCCAGAAGTGGGTAGCGTCTTGATAATATTCATAATACATCATAATGTCCTTTCGTTGGGCGATCCGACGAGGTTTCGACGCCAGATGTCGGATCAGCTTCTTCATCAACGCCAGTCACGGCTCTCCGTGGCTGGCGTTTTCGTTTGTATGCCACCTTTGGATGTCAGTCAACCCTTAAACCCAAACTAGCTTGTTATTCTGGAACTAGCCGACATCTTAGCGCCAGTGTCTAATCCGAGCCTGCGTCTATTAAGCCCCGCGTGGGCGGGGAACGATCTCAGGTGACCCAAACTAGCGGTTCAGCCCCGCGCAGGCGGGGAACGGCAATATCTTCACTCGAAGCGCAGGCCGCGAACGGTATCGTATAGCACCGTCCTGGCCTCGCCATCCAGGGCCACCTGACCGCGCCATGTGTCTCCATCGGGCTCCAGCACCAGCATCGGCATGTCCTGTTCCCACTTCGGCCATCCGGCCTTGGCCGTTGCGATCATGGCGGCGGTCGATTTGTCCGCGCGCGGAACGCCATCGGCCTTGCGGCGCACGATGCTGACTTCGGACAGCGCCCACGCCCCCATGACACTCTCATCCGGATACCAGGGCACCAAGCGGTCCCCATCTCGCTTGGCGAGGCGGAACGTGGTGACAGGCTCGCCAAGCCGCGTTGACACGATCTGATCGCTGCTCCAGATCGCAGCCTCTCCGCCGTAGCCTTTGTCGAGATTCAGCAGTTGCGCCTTCGCGACCGAACGTGCCGCGCCGCGCTTTGCCTCCGCCTCGTTCGTGGCCTGGATCAACGGCTCAGGTATGTCGTCCATGGCCCCGCTGCCATAGACGCGCTCGACTAGCGTGCGAACGCCGCCTGGCGTCACGATCTCGCCGACGTCGAACAGCGTCTGGGCACTGCGCCAGACGATGCCGTGGTGATCGTAGACGCAAGGTGCGCGCTCCGAGATTTGATGGTACCAGCGCGCGTCATTCACAATCGCAGGGTCCGGCGACAGCACCATGAGCTCCGGTGCAGCCAACGGTCGATCTTTGCGATCCATGTGCCGCCACAGACGGCCAGCGCGCTGAATGATGAGATCGATGGGTGCGAGATCGACAATCATTGCATCCACGTCATAGTCGAGACTTTGTTCGAGGATTTGCGTGCCCACAACAACGTAGCCTTTGCGCATTTCAGGCAAACCGTCTCGACCCAGCCGCGCCTTGACCTGCTGTTCGACATCCAGCCGGTCTCCCATCGCGAAGCGGGCGTGCAGCAGCACTGGCTTTATGCCACGGGCTTCCAGCGCAGCGACAGCCTCGAAGGCATCGTCAACGGCGTTCCGGATCCACGCTACCGATGCGCCCAACCCAGCGAGCCGCACAACTTCGTCAACGGCGGCCTCGAAATTCGGAAGCCGCCGCAGAGGAAGCGCGCGATGGCGGTCCGCGCGTGTCGGCACCGGGTAGGCCGTCGCTTCATCTGCCGTGACAACGCTCATCAGCGGATAATCGCCCGATGTCGCCGATGCGCGTGTCGCTTTTCCGTCGCGGGCCAGCCCTTTGCGAAACGCCTCCGTGAGTGTCCGGCGCTGCGTCTCCGGCAACGTTGCCGACAACAGGATCGCTGAACCGCCAAGTGCGGCATGGAACATCAGCAGCGTCTCGATCTCGCGGCTCATATAGGCGGAGAAGCTGTGTATCTCATCAAGGATCAGGATCTTGCCTGCGAGGCCCCACAAGCGCATCGACTGGTGCTTCGCTGGTAACACACTGAGCAGAGCCTGATCGATCGTTCCAACGCCAATCTGGGCCAGGAGTGATTTGCGCCTGTCGTCAGCGATCCAGTCAGCACACGTTGCCGCGCTCTCGTCTTGATCTGTCGGATCATCGGTGGGCGCGTTCGATTGGCCGAGGATACTGTCGGTGAAAGCCTCGTTCATGGTACGCTTGCCGTGTGCAAGGACAAGGGAGGGCCGTTCCCCCTCGCAATACAGACGCCGATAGATGTCTTTGAGGCGATCATACATGGCATTCGCCGTCGCCATCGTTGGCAGGGCGAAGTATAGACCGTCGGCTTGGCCCTGGGCCATGAGCCGCGCTGCAAGCAGCACCGCCGCTTCAGTTTTGCCCGCGCCAGTGACATCTTCGATCAGTGTCAGAGACGGACCATTGGGCAAGTCCATCTCGGCAACATGTTGCTGCAGCGGACTGAGCCGGTCGGCGATCTCGGGCAGCAATCGCTGCGGTGTTGCTGATGGATGCGGCCTAGCGCCAATAAAACCCGCGCTTGCGACCGCTCGCTGTGCGGTGTCCTGGATGGCCTCCCAATACGCGGCGACCGACATCTCAGGCGGGCGGTATCGAAACCAGTCGCGGTTCGATCCGATCCAGTCGGCGACCACGGTGACGCCGGCAATGTGCCAGCTCAGCACGGCCAGACGGTGATAGTCGGGTGTGACAACGGGTGCGAGCGGCTCGAACAGTGCGCGGACTTCATCACAGAAATGAAGGGCCGCATCGAGGCACGATGGCTCGTCGTCAAAGGCGTCTGTCCGTGCGTCGTCCGTGCTGACGGGCTTGCCGTGATGGCCTGTAATCGCCGCCCAAACGTCACGGAAGTCGTTCAGGCTCCATCGTGTGGTTGCAGGTGACATCAGCTCAAGAAGTGATAGGGCTTCAGCAAGTGCAAATCCGTCTGCGTCGTGGCGCAAGCCCGCGCTTGGCGCTGAGTAGGCGATCCCAAGTCGACCAAGCGTTTCAGGCCAGGTCTCCTCGCTCTTGGCCTGAAACCAAGGCGAAAACTTTCCCACATCGTGCATCGCGATCAGCGTAACCAAAAATCGCCGGGCGTTATCGGGTGTCGTGTCGAGGCAAGCAGCAATTTGTTTCAGGCGCCGAGGTTCGGACGCCAACAAATGATTGGCGGCAGCGGCCACGTCGAGACTGTGATAGGCAAGCGGATGCCATGCCGGCTCGCCAGGCCGTTCGCCGAATGCCTTTCCCCAAAAATGGGCGACGTGTTCCTGGGTTCGTTGCATCGCTGCCCCCTCAGGCTCCCAAAGTCAGAAGCTATATTCGTTCGCGAATTGTCGTGATGAATGTATCTGGCTGAGAAGCGCTGTGTCATGGCTAACCAACCGGCTGTGGCAATAATCCTGCAACTATCTTCGCGCCCTTGCGCGTGGTGCAATAAATCGGAACCAGTTCTGTTTCTTTGGCGGCGCGCCGATTGACCGGCCGGTGGGCGTGGGCGGGATTTATTATTCGCTCACGGCGCGGTTCGCTCGCTTTGCTCGTGGCGCGGGCGCGGGCGCGGGCGCGCGCGGGCAACCCGACCCCCTCGGCTTCGTCGATGGCCCGAGTGTTTATGAGTAGTTGATGGGTATGCGGGTGGCGGTCCGTATCGGTATGTTGATGAAGATGGGCGCGCACTCACCGATCTTGACCCAAGGCGATCTGAGCAACGGCTACATGGAACGCAGATCAAATACTTTTAAAGCGAAATATGCATCACTTTGCCGGCTTGGTGCCGATGTCGATCAAGCCTTGCAAGCCGAAGGGCAAGGCAAGGTGCTTGAGTTCTGAATAGATAAATCCTGCATTTGTGATCAGCGCCAATACGTCGCCCGTATCGTAAGCGCGGTGGGTTGCGGCAGAAGCAAAACGCCAGCCTTCCATGCTCGCGCGAGCGGTGACATGGAAGACGGCACGTCCCCCTGGGCGCAGGACACGATATGCCTCGCTCATCTCAGCCCCTGACGGAGCAAAGAAGTAGGCAACATTGATCGCCAGAACCCGATCGAATGCAGCCTCTGCCCAGGGGAGTTTGTTGACGCACGCCTGGTGGATGTCGGCGCGGCCTGTAACAATGGCGCGTTTATTCCTTCGCTTGTCCGTCCAGTCGCTTCGGTGAACTCGAAACCCCTCCGCTCTTCAAGCACCTAAATCTTTCCCGCAGGCAAGGACATGGGAAATCGCGCTTCACTTGCTGAGGTTATCTTGAATCAAATTCGTCTTGTGGTTCGATCTCCGCGTTGGCGGCGGAGCCAATAGTGATCAGCTCCATCAACGTTCCATAATATAGAACATCGTCTTGTATTTCAGAAAAATTTTTGACATACAACTGTTGTGCGTGTATAAACTTGCGCACCCACTAGTGTTCCGACTCTGACGCTTGGTTCCCTGTCGGGCCCCGACGCGTCAGCCCGGAACCCTAGCATTCTCATTGTTTGTGTTCTGGATTCACGATCGTTTGACGACCTTCGCCCGGGAATCAAACGTTCGATCCAGAACACTTGGGTGTGACAGTGAAAAATGATGGTTTGGCTGATCGAAAAAAGAATCGATTGAGTCCAAGCTGTCCAATACGGCTCAGCATCTTTTGTTCGCGGACGAGCGATGTGCATTGGACTTTGCAGATTTGTTTTTCCCAGGATTTGCTGCACGTCCAATTAAATCGTCAAGTGATGAGGTCGCCGTTTTTGACTTCCCAGAGCTTCAATGGCCTTCCGCGAAACAACTTCGTTGTTGTGGCGGACAGAGGTTTTCGTTTGAAGCTCAAAGGACGCAAACAACTCTTGTCTTTTGTCGATTGTAATTTGCGGCACGCGTGCTGACGTAAGTTTTACTGACTGATCCAGAACAAGGAAACGAGAATGAAAAGAAGGTGAGGAACCCCGCAGACATGTAGAAATCCGCCGTGTGTAACGCTGATGGACCCTTATCAAAAATAATAAAGTATTCTAGCGGCTCGTTTTGTTTCAGCGCGGCGCTTGGTACGTGTCACCCAACAAGGAGGAAACGGTGTGAAGAGAAAATTTAAATCGCTTATCGCAACGGTAATGCTGTCAACCGTCTTTGGCAGTGCGGCGGTTGCGGATAAAGCTGCGTTGCCGGAATTGCCGGCAGGTTTTGGCAAGCGGCCAATTACCATCATTGTTCCATATGGTGCAGGTGGTGGCTCAGACCAGCTCACGCGTGCGATGGTAAAAGCACTCGAAAACGTTTCGGATCTACATTTTCAGATTGTCAACAAACCAGGTGGTGGCGGTACCGCGGCAATCCCTGATTTCATGATATCGCCGGCGGATGGACACACGATCCTTCAGCATATCGACACTGCGGCTGCGGCCTTTGCCAAAGGTGATATTCGTGAAAATCCAGCGACGGATTGGAATCCGTTGTGCATTACCCAGATCACTTTCAGCCAAATCTATATCCGGCCTGATGATACCCGTTACACGGATTGGGACAGCTTCGTTGCCTACGCAAAGGCAAATCCCGGCAAACTATCGATGGGACTGCTGGGCAAAGTAGGTTCGCTTGAACTTGTAACGATGCGGCAGTTGTCGGAAGCACTGGGTCTCGACCTCCGGCAGGTCACGTTCGACAAGCCGGCTGAAACGTATGGCTCGCTGATTGGCAGTCAGGTGGACGTGCTGTTTGAGCAACCCGGTGATGTGCGCACATTCATCGATAGCAAGCAGATGAAGCCAATTCTGACGATTCTTAATGATCGCCCAAAAGCCTTTGCTGATGTTCCGACGCATCGTGAGGCGGGTGCTGATTTCGACCCCCTTCTGCGCTTTCGAGGTTTCTTCGTGAAGAAAGATACAGCTCCTGATCGAGTAAAGTATCTTGATGCACTCTGCAAAGCTGGTTTCAACGAGGCAGGCTACCAGAAGTTCAATGAATCTAAGTACATGAACCTGATCGATAGCTATCGCGACAGTGCAGGTGCGAAAGAGCTGATCGAGAAGTCGATCACCAGCTACAAAGAAATCTACAAGAAAATTGGCCTCGTGAAGTAAAACGCACGACTGGCAGATGATCGGCCTGTGGCTTCTCATTGAAGCCGCAGGCTGTAACCATACCCGTTTGCTGAGATTCGTAAGCCAGAGATCGAAACGATGGTTCAGACACCCAGAGTCGCGAGCGGCTCGAAGCAATCAACCCAATATTTGCGGTATTTTTTAGAGTGGGCTTTCTGGGCCGCACTTGTTGGTGTCTTCTACCAACAGACCGCTTACTTTGATAAAGATATTGCAAACTATGCGTTCGGTGCCACGGGTTGGCCACGCGTTGTGGCAGTCACAGTATTCCTAGTTGCAACCTTTCAACTCGTCATGCAGATCCATGCGCTACGTAAGGGGCTGGTCGTTGAGGATGGACAGACCAAAACCGACAGAATTAGCGCGGCACAATGGGCTCACCGGATTGCAATCTTTATCTGGCCGTTTGTGTTCTTGTTTATTACACCGACCGTTGGCACCTATGTGTCAGTCCCTATTTTCATCGTTGGCTTCCTGCTGTTGCTTGGGGTTCGCAAACCGATCCCTCTCGTATTGGTGTTGTTCATAGTTTACGGCTTGCTTCTGTTGGTTTTTACACGGTTGTTCTACGTCGCTCTGCCTCTTGGAGAAGAAACGTTTTTTTATGATGTTAACGTTGCAATTGTCGAATTTGTCAGGGCGGGAAGGTAATAAGCGATGGAACAATTTCTCCAGGGTACGCTCACTCTATTTGGCAGTGGCACCACAATAAGCATATTCTTTCTCGGCCTGATTGGGGGAATGTTGTTCGGTGCCATACCGGGCGTGAATATGCTTACGCTTGGTGCGGTGCTCTTGCCATTTACGGCGTCGATGAGCGCTGAGAATGCGATCATGCTTTTTTCCGTGATCTATTGTGCGGGTGTCTTTGGCGGCGCGATTACGGCTATTTTGTTCAACATTCCTGGCGCACCGGAGAACGCGCCAACCTGTCTTGATGGCTATCCCATGACGCTGAAGGGACAGGCAGGTAAAGCAATTGGTGCAGCGGTGAGCTGTTCGGCAATTGGCGGGACTGTCTCGGCGCTGGTTATGATGCTCGCGACTGGTGTGGTAGCATCGTTCGCTGTGCGAACGTTCGGTCCGCCTGAGATATTTGCACTTATCGTCTTCGGTTTGACAGTGTCAGTATCCATCGGCGCCAAGACCCTTTGGAAAGGTTGGCTGTCGGTCCTTGCCGGCTTGATGATTGCGGCTGTCGGCACGGATCCAATTGGCGGCGTTCCTCGGTTTGCAAATGGCTCAATCTTTGGATTGGAGTATCACTCCTACTACCTAACCGCCGGTATACATTTTATTCCGTTGATTCTTGGTTTTTTTGCGGTTGCCGAGGTTTTGGGGCAGGCCATTGCGATAGCCAAGGGTGAGCGCCAACGCCCCAAGGCGTCGCTCGCGTTCCCGACAATCGCAGAATTCATTGCATTGCGTTGGACAATCGTGCGTTCCGTATTCATTGGTTTGTTTGCCGGGATTCTTCCAGGGATTGGTGCGACGCTGGCGGCGTTCCTTGGCTATAGCCAAGCCAAGCAATGGTCTAAGCACCCTGAGAATTTCGGAAAGGGTGAGTTGGAAGGTGTTGTCGCTCCCGAGACTGCCAATAATGCTGCGACTGGCGCAGCGATGATCCCGCTTCTTGCGCTCGGCCTACCCGGTGGTGCGTTGACAGCAATGATCATGGGCATTTTCCAGATTCACGGAATGGAGCCCGGTCCGCTCATCTTCGTGACATCAGGAGATCTTGTTTGGGTTACGTTTGCAGCGATGTTTTGGGCCAATCTTCTGATCATCGGCCTAGGCTGGCTGCAAACCAAAACGGTCGTGCATATCCTCAAGGTCCCGTTCCGCTGGCTCGCGCCTGGGATACTCGTGCTGGCAATCATCGGCTCATATGCGCTTCGTAATCTCTTCGTTGATGTATGGATCATGTTCGCTGCTGGCGTCGCCGGGTATCTTCTCCGCTCGACCGGATACTCCGCAGCGGGTGTCGTGCTCGGTGTCATTCTTGGCGGTATTGGCGAATCGGCGTTCGCCAAGTCCATGCAGCTAATGGACTATCGCATAGTTGAGTTCTTCGAACGTCCCGTCTCTGCACTCTTGTTGGGCGCTTCAGTTGTAATGCTGGTGGTGAGTGTCGTGAGCGAGTGGCGCAACGGACAAGTGAATAGGGTGGTGCCTGAATAGGGCAGTTGTCAGCGCCGTTGACGAACGTGATATCCCCGCCGACGTGCAATGCATATGCGCCCGGAAAAAAGTTATGCTGAAATTTGGAGAGTCGTAATATGAAGCTGACATTTGTTGGCTGTGGTGACGCATTCGGTAGTGGAGGTCGCTTTAACACCTGTTTTCATGTTGCGGCGACTGGTACCAATTTTCTTATCGACTGTGGTGCTTCGTCTTTGATTGCGATGAAGCGCCTTGGGATAGATCGAAATGCGATCGATACAATCCTGATTACTCACTTTCATGGTGATCATTTTGGAGGCGTTCCTTTTTTCGTATTGGATGCGCAGTTCTTCTCGAAGCGAACCAAGCCGTTGACGATTGTTGGGCCTGAAGGATTGCAAGCGGCCTATGAGCGTACGGTGGAAGCTACGTTTGAGGGCGCGTCAAAAACCCGACAGAAATTCGACATCGACTTTATTGAGATTTCACCGGATGCTCCGCAGCGCGTCGGTGATATCGCAGTCACCTGTGCGCGTGTTCGCCATGGTCCCGTGGACGGGCCATTTCTGGCCTATCGTATTGAAGTAGAGAATCGGACCATTGCCTACACAGGTGATACCGAGTGGGTTGATGAGCTTGTCGCGATTGGGCGTGATGCGGATCTTTTTATAGCTGAATCATATTTCTTCGATAAAAGAGTTCCGTTGCACCTCGATTTAAAAACTCTTGAAGAAAAGCTGCCATTGATCAAGCCACGACGCGTGATCCTTACGCATATGAATGATGATATGCTGAATAAACTTTCAGAGATTCAGCATGAAACTGCTTCGGATGGCTTAGTCGTTGAATTGTGAGGATTAGAACCACGCTTTAAGAACTGGAAATATAGCCTGCAGGCTTTGGTTTCGGCGCAGCTACAGTGGGTGCGATCAGCGATAGACATAAATGGGGCTTGTCCATGCGCGGGTTCCGTCTTCCGTTGTGACCCTGATAAATATCGGGTTGTCGCCTTTAGAAGAGAGTTGAATACTCTCATCGAACTCGAAGCTGCGGTGCGGATTGTCCGCAGGTAACCGGAAGACATGCAATCCGCGATGCAGTTCGCCCGATGCGTCATAGTGCGTACCTTGCAAATCGATGTCTGCAATCGGCAATTCACAAGAAACCAGTGGAGTGTTGATGATCAGATTTCCATCTGTTGCATTGTTAAGCCAAGCATCGAAGCCGGAGAAATTACCAGTCGTAAGTGATTTCCATTCGAGTGTATCGCGTGATGTTTGTTCAAGCGCTTTGTCTCTATTAAGGAAGTTAATGGGCATGGCCCTCTTAATCGAATTGCCAGTGAACTTTGCAGATCCATCCCAGATCACCTCGCGGAAGCTGCCTCTGTATTCGGCTCCATCCCAGATCACACGGATGCGGGCGCCGAAAATCGCACCGCTACTACTATGACCACGGCCTGAGCGAACAGATGGAGTTGCCGATGGAGAAGGAAGTTCGCGCTCTGACGGTTGTCGCGCAGCAGAACGGTGAGTGAAGTACGTGCAGCACATTAGCGGTAGGGCTCTGGTGGGTGTTAGACTTCACGCACCAAGAAAGTTCTACTTCGTGAATGAGTTTGATGCCGAAGCATAACGTCTGTGGTTGGAACGGGAGGAGCTGAGAGACCTTGAGCAAGTGGCGCGGAAGAGCTGCTCGTCGGGCATCTGGATGCGGTCAAACAAACTGTCGTAGTATGCGCGCTCACCGCCTGCACGGATGGCGGCACCGGTTGCGGCAATGCCTTCATGTCCTATAGTGGACCTTACTCCTCCAACGCTAAACGGCTCGAACAATTGGCGTCAAGTCCTATATATGATTGCCTATAGTTTTGGCGCTTTGCCGGACTGTTGGGCATTGCTCTTGATCGCCTTAGTGGGCGCAGAAGACCCTCACTGGGTTGAGAAATATGCTTCAGCCCTTCAGCCCAAATATGCTGTTTCGACCAGTCGGAAAGGTAGGCCGGACCCTGGTTGGCTCTGTGTTGATCTGTGGTGGCAGCAGAAAACCCGCAGGATTGATGCGGCTCGCAGTGAAGCAGTCGCTGATGGCGGATCATTTGAGCCCGTGTCTGCAGTTGGACTGCAATCAACGGCTGCGAGGGGTTGTTGACCTCAGCGGGCTAGATCGCGTTCACTTTTCACGGAATCACGAACGCGATCTATTTTCTTTTATTTTGAGCATGTTCTTCACGCCGAACCGCGTACACTTCGGCTGAACATGCTTTAGCGTTGGCCGTGATGCATGCCCTTGAAAAGGCCCTTGGCTTTGGCGGGTTCGCAGCGCCAGTATTGCGGTGCGGCCGCAGCCTTGGCGCCGAGCTTCGCGGCTGCATGCCAGGGCCAGCGTGGGTCGTAGAGCATTGCACGCGCAAGAGCGATGGCATCTGCCTTACCTTCGGCGATAATCGCCTCTGCCTGTTCTGCTTCAGTGATGAGTCCCACCGCGATGACGGGAATATCTGTGGCAGCTTTGATCTGGGCGGCGAGTGGCACTTGATACCCCGGACCGAGCGGGATCTTCTGCTGTGGGGAAACCCCACCTGCCGAGACGTGAATGGCGGCGGCCCCACGAGATTGAAGCGACTTGGCGAGCGCGATGCTGCCATCGATGTCCCAACCGTCTTCGATCCAGTCAGTCGCGGATATGCGTGCCCACACAGGCTTGTCGGCAGGAAAGGCCTGGCGGACGACATCGAACACCTCAAGCGGGAACCGCATGCGATTTTCAAGGCTGCCCCCGTAGGCGTCGGTGCGCTGGTTCGCGATCGGCGATAAGAATTGATGCAGCAGATAGCCGTGCGCCATATGGATTTCGATGCCGCTGAAACCGAGGCGTGCGGCGCGGCTCGCAGCGGTGGCAAAGCTGTCTCGAATACCTATGAGACCGGCCTCATCCAGCGCCTGCGGGGGATGCTCGCCTTGGCCATGTGGGATTGCCGAGGGGGCCACGGTCTGATAGCCGCGCGGCTCGCCGGGCGCAATCTGGAGGCCGCCGGTCCAAGGCGATGCGCTCGAACCTTTGCGTCCGGCGTGTGCCAACTGGGTTGCGACGGGGATTTGGGAATGGCTGCGAATGGCGGTCAGAACGCGTGCGAGCGCGGCCTCGTTGGTATCGGAATATAGACCAAGGTCATCTGGAGAAATGCGACCCTCGTGTGAAACGGCGGTGGCTTCCGTTATAAGCAACCCAGCTCCAGACAACGCGAGATTGCCCAGATGGATCATATGCCAGTCGGTCGCCGAACCCTCGTCGGCGGAGTACTGGCACATCGGTGCGATGACGATGCGGTTGTCGAGTTCAAGCGACCCAATTTTCAGGGGATCGAAGAGATGCGGCATGGCTAAAGTCCGGTGTAGGATATTTCTGATGAGGCAGGCATCCAGCTTCGGCGCTGCTGCTGACAGCGCAGCGTGAACCTGACTGTTCCTGGTTGGAGGTCGCCGACTATAGCGAGATCTTGCGGATATCCGAAAGGCAATCTGCGATGTGGGCGAGAAACCGTGGTTCTCACGCGCTATCGACTGTGTGGTTATCGGCAAATGGCGGATCTTCGAGGCGCTCTAGCTTTTTGGTTTGGTCGCATTTTCTTCGACGAACCGGTATCCACTTCGCCGGAAAATGCTCCAGCTTTTGTTTATCCTTGAGTTTGTCACGCTTGATGGGCGACAAAGCAACTTTCAATGCCCACCGTTGGAAAGTACTTCGACACTGTGATGGGCCAGTGTGTAGGCCAGAGGCCTGAAGCAACTCTATCGACGTGCAAGCCTGAGGGCTGATTGAGCTATAATTTTTTCCTCATCGGTCCGAACCACAAGGACCTGCACCTTGCCTTTGCCAATACGTGTTTCATTTTTCTGGTTTGCCCGCGCGTCAAGATTGATGCCTGCCCATGCGAGTTCGTGGCAGACGCGCGCCCTGATTTGAGAGGAATTTTCCCCGATACCACCGCAGAAGACCAAGCCATCAAGGCCGCCGATGGTCATGGCAAGCGCGCCCAACTCTGTTCGAATGCGATGAACGAAATAGTCAATGGCCTGGCGTGCCTCAGGTATTTCAGAGGACTCAAGGATGCGCATGTCGCTCGACAGTCCCGAAAGCCCCAATAGGCCGCTCTCACGATAAAGCATGTGACTGAGCTGTTCAGGCGACATCCCCTCGGTTTCGAGCAAGTAAAGGAGTACGCCGGGGTCAATTGCTCCACACCGGGTTCCCATGGCAAGGCCATCAAGTGCCGTAAAACCCATGGTGGATGCCACGCTCCGTCCCGCAACAATGGCACACATGGAAGCACCGTTGCCCAAATGCGCGACAACCAGCTTACCCCTGGTGAGGTCTGGTGCTTGGGTCTTGAGCTGACTCAGCACGGATTCATACGACAAGCCATGGAAACCGTATCGCCGCAGGCCCTGGTCATAGTAGTGCCGGGGCAATGCGTAAACATCGCAGTGCCAGGGATGATCGTGATGAAATCCCGTGTCAAAGCAGCCAACCTGGATTGCATCTGGAAATATGCCGGCAGCGCCTTCTACGGTGGCGATGTTGTAGGGCTGGTGAAGTGGAGCCCAGGGAATATAGGTTTTCAAAGTGGTGATGTTGGCTTCGTCGAGAATTCTAGGCGCGGCGAAGCGGGGGCCGCCATGGGTGATACGATGCCCAACCGCAAGAATACTGGCACCATCCAACGCGGAATGTACAACTTCCAGAATGGTCCGTAACGCGGCGGCATGATCGCAAGCCGCAATCGGTTCTGATGTCTTTTCTGCCCCGCTTCGGGTCACTTGCAGGTTTGCAGAATTTGCGATGTTCTCGACCTGTCCGTGCAATTCCAGGTCGAGTTTTGCGTTGGCCGAATAGAGTGCAAATTTGATCGACGATGAACCTGCGTTCAGCGTCAGAATCTTGTCATCGGGCATCCGCGGCGCTCCCACACGTGTTTATCGCAGTTCATACGCTCAGGTCGATAATTTCGGCCAGCACAAACGCCGACACGCTGATGCCTCCTGCCTGGATCATAACTATTGGTCAGGGGCTAGAGCGCCGATCCGATGGAATCGGATCGGCGCTCTAGCTTTTTGTTTGGTCGCATTTTCTGCGACGAACCGGTGTCCACTTCGTCGGAAAATGCTCTAGAGCGCCGATCCGATGGAACCGAATCGGCGCTCTAGCTTCTTGTTTGGGCGCATTTTCTTCGACGAACCGGTGACCACTTCGTCGGAAAATGCTCTGGTTCCACGGCTTACCTTGTTTCGTTGTTGGAGACGGGAGACGGGAGGCGGGTTGGCATTGGGGCGGCCTGGCGCGAGGTCAACTGGCCACGTGCGGTGTTGCACGCGTGACGGCCAGTTGCACCTTTGCAGCGCGGCAAGCGCCTTGCCTTGATGGGGCTAGAGAACTGGCTGCTGGGGCTGCATATCTTCACGCCTTATGCCTGCAATCTTTTTGGGTGTCTTCATGGCATCGCGCCGGAAAGGCTCGCCGAGTTCCTGGTTGAGAACTACTTCGATGAAGGTGGTTACCCCGTTCTCCATCTGTTGGCTTATCGCGGTGCGAAGTGCTTCTGTCAATGCATCCGGGTTGTCTACCTTGACGCCCTTGACGCCACAAGCTTCAGCGACTTTGGCATAGTCAACGCCAACGTTGAGTTCTGTGCCGACGAAGTTGTCGTCGAACCATAGCGTTGTGTTCCGCTTTTCCGCACCCCATTGATAGTTGCGGAAAATAACCATCGTGATCGGTTCCCAGTCGTTGCGGCCACATGCCGTCATCTCGTTCATCGAGATGCCGAAAGCACCGTCTCCGGCAAAACCGATGCAAGGCACGTCAGGACATCCGATCTTGGCGCCTAGGATGGCGGGAAGACCATAACCGCACGGTCCGAACAGGCCTGGTGCCAGATACTTGCGACCCTTTTCAAACGAAGGGTAGGCATTTCCGATGGCGCAGTTGTTGCCGATATCTGTGGAGATGATCGCATTGTCGGGCATGGCCGCTTGAATAGCCCGCCACGCCTGGCGAGGGCTCATTCTGTTGGGATCGCGATCACGAGCACGCTTGTTCCATGTAATTCCTGAATCGTCGTCCTCGTGATCCATCGATGTCAGTTCCTGGGCCCAGCGAGATTTGGACTGAGCGATCATGCCTTCGCGCTCCTTGCGGCCTGTGTTGCCGGCAGTAGCAGACAGTTGCGCAAGGATCTGTTCGGCCACTTTCCTGGCATCGCCCTGGATACCTACGGCAACGCGCTTGGTAAGGCCGATGCGGTCAGCATTGATATCGACCTGGATGATCCTGGCTTCCTTCGGCCAGTAGTCGGTTTGATAAGCCGGCAATGACGAGAAGGGATTGAGCCGCGTTCCCAAGGCAAGGATGACATCGGCCTTCGAGATCAACTCCATTCCTGCTTTCGAACCATTGTAGCCAAGCGGCCCGCAATAAAGGGGATGTGATCCAGGGAACGCGTCGTTGTGCTGGTAGTTGCAGCAGACAGGTGCGGAAAGGCGCTCTGCCAACTTGGCTGCAGCAGGAATGGCTCCAGCAAGAACCACGCCGGCACCGTTAAGAAGAACCGGGAATTTTGCCTCCGAGAGTAATTTGGCGGCTTGTGAGATTGCGGCAGGATCGCCCGGTGGATGCTCGATGCGAACAATCTGCGGCAGGTCGATATCGATTTCCTGCGTCCACATATCGCGTGGAACGTTGATTTGAGCCGGCGCCGATCCGCGGAATGCCTTGAGGATCACGCGATTGAGCACTTCCGCGATACGTGAGGGATCGCGTACTTCCTCCTGGTAGCATACGCAATCTTCAAACAGTGCCATCTGTTTCATTTCCTGGAAGCCACCTTGCCCGATGGTCTTGTTGGCTGCCTGGGGTGTGACCAGCAACATCGGAGTGTGGTTCCAGTATGCTGTGATGATTGGCGTTACCATATTGGTTATGCCGGGACCGTTCTGTGCAATGGCCATCGACATTCTGCCGGTAGCGCGCGTATAGCCATCGGCGCTCATGCCGGCATTGACCTCATGTGCGCAGTCCCAGAACTTGATGCCGGCTGCCGGGAATAGATCTGAGATCGGCATCATCGCGGATCCAATGATGCCAAATGCGTGCTCGATGCCATGCATCTGCAGAACCTTGATGAAGGCTTCTTCTGTCGTCATTTTCATTTGATGGTCTCCTCGAAGGACAGGTGTTTTTTGACAGTCACGTGCTTTGGCGTCGCCGATCATCTTTGATGAGGTCGCTTGCCTTTTCGCCGATCATGATTGTCGGTGCGTTGGTGTTGCCGCTGACAATGCGCGGCATAATTGAGGCGTCTGCAACGCGCAGGCCTGCGATGCCATGCACGCGCAGCCGTTGATCGACCACGGCCAAGGGATCGGTGCCCATGCGGCAGGTGCATGTCGGGTGGTAGATGGATTGTCCCAGATTGCGGGCGGCATCCAGCAGTTGCTCGTCTGTGGTTGGTGAGCCTTGTGGTACATGTTCGCGGACGATAAACGGGCTCAACGACTTGGTCTTCGTCATGGCGCGCGCGAAACGCATGGCGCGTACGGCGCACTCCTGGTCCGCGATTGCGGACAGGTAGTTGGGCACGATCTTGGGATAGTCGGCAGCGCTTGGGCTCGTGATGTGCAGATGGCCTTTGCTTTCCGGCCTTAGCTGGCACACAGACGATGTTATGCCTGAAAATGGATGCATGACGATTCCTGGCTTGTCAGCGCTCAGCGGCTGGAAATGGAATTGGATATCGGGTGTTTCGAGATGCTCCATCGACCGGGCAAAGATGCAGACCTGACTTGCGCCAAGGCTCATTGGGCCTTTTCGGAAGAAGACGTATTGCATGCCGATGCCCATGCGACGGGCGAAATTGTTGATGGCATCGTTGAGGGTCGGAACGTTGACCTCGTAGACGAGGCGGAGCTGCAAGTGATCTTGAAGTGATTCACCCACCCCGGCCAATTCGTGGCGGACGGCGACACCGGCATTCGTGAGAACGTCACCGCGACCTATGCCCGAAAGTTCGAGGATTTGAGGTGATCCGATGGCACCAGCGGTAAGGATGACTTCGCCGCCCGGCTTCAGCCTGATCGATTGCAGTTGGCCTTTTCGCAAGTAATCGATGCCCATCACACGCTTTGGATCGTCGGGCGCGAAGTTGAGTTTCTGCACATGCGCGTGTGTTACAACTTCCAGGTTCGGCCGGTTGCGCACGGGGGCAAGAAATGCGCGGGCACTGGAACAGCGCAAGCCGCTGCGTGCGGTCTGCTGGAAATAGTCCACGCCTTCCTGGACATCGCCGTTAAAGTCGTTTGTCCGTGGAACGCCCATTTCGACGGCTGCTGAGATGAAGGCTTCCGAAACAACGCTTTTGGCGCGCATCCTTGATACCGAGAGACCGCCATCTTCGCCGTGGAATTCAGAAGCTCCTTGCTCGTGACGTTCTGATCGCTTGAAGAGCGGGAGCACATCGTCATAGCTCCAACCCAGGTTTCCCATTTGCGCCCAGGTGTCGTAGTCCTGACGCTGGCCACGGATATACAACAGGCCATTGATTGAGCTTGATCCGCCCAACGTTTTGCCGCGGGGCCAATCTATCGAGCGACCGTTGAGGCCGGGGTCGGGTTCGGTCTTATAGCACCAGTCGGTGTTGGGGTTATGCAATGTCTTGAAGTAGCCGACCGGGACATGAATCCAGGGATTCCAGTCCCTGCCGCCTGCTTCCAGGAGAGCGACACGAACGTTGGGATCAGCACTCAGGCGATTGGCAAGAACACAACCTGCAGAGCCAGCTCCGGCAATTATGTAGTCGAATTCTTCTATCGCAATGGACATGACTTCTCCTTCACTCCCTTGTTTGGGGAGCTAAGCTTTCCATCGGTCGCCTTGAGTGTCGTGGCTTTACATGAAGGTGGTCAGCCACATTGATAATATCGGAACAGCCGCCACGAAGGCCCAGACCACAAGCAGGATGAAGAAATACGGCAAGATGAATTTCACCAGTTGCAGGTATGGGAGTGCGGTGACGCTTGAGGCCACGTAAAGGTTCAGCCCGTAGGGTGGTGTGATGAATCCAATCGACGCGCCGATGAGGAAGATGACTGCGAAGTGAACTGGATCAACGCCGACGTGCGCCGCCAGAGGAGCCAGAACCGGTGCCAGGATTACGGTCACGGGCAGGCTTTCCAGGATCGTACCAGCGATGAGTACAATTCCCATGCAGGCGGCCAACGTCACATAGTAGGTGCCGCCGAAACTCATGACAAAGTCGCGGATCGTTTGTTCTGCCCCCATCAGCGAGAAGATCTGCTGCATCACAATCGAGATGGCGATGAGTGGCGCCAGCAAACCGGCGATCTGACCAGAATTCATGAGGATGCCGGGGACCTCACGCACTTTGATCTCGCGCGTGACAAGGGTGCCCGCCAAAAGGCAGTAGCCCACTGTCATTGCAGCGGCCTCGGTCGGCGAGAAGATGCCTGAATAGATGCCGAACAGGACGATGAAGATTGCAAGGAAGCCGAGATAGGCGCGTCCGCCGGCGCGCATGGTGTTCATCAAGGAGAACGGGGATGTCGTGCCCCAGCCGTTCTTCCAGGCCATGAACAATGCGACAAGCTGCATTGCAACGACCATGAGAATTCCAGGCAAAAGTCCGGCGATGAACAAAGTGCCGATCGGCAGGTTCATGATGAACCCGTAGACGATGAAGATAACGCTGGGAGGAATGATGATGCCAACAACACCGCCAGATGCGATCGTCGCCGCGGCAAACCGCTTATCATAGCCCTCGTCAACGAGTTCGGGATACATGATCTTGCCGATCGTTGCGGTGGTTGCAGCGTTCGATCCAGAGATCGCTGCGAAAAGCCCACATGCGCCGAGCGTCGAGATTGCCATGCCGCCGGAGAGCCAGCTCAGTGCCGATCTTGAAAAATCGGTGAGCCGTCGTGCAATTCCAGCAGCGCTGATCATGTCGCCGGTCAGAATGAAGAGCGGTAGAGCAAGAAGGCCAAAGAAGTTAATGCCTTCGAACAGCGTTGTGGGGATGTTCGCCAACGTGAAGTTGATGGCGTGACTAGCGCCAACGATCCAGATTCCAAGTACGAGAAACACCGGAACGCCGATGACAAAAAGGAAGGTCGACAGGATTGATGCGAGAATGATGAGTGTTGTGGTGTCCATTGTTCGCCCCTCCCTCAATCGCCGCCGATAGACGCGGTAAAGACGAACGGCTCTTTGCGCGAGAAGCGGCCGATATCCTCGAAGATGTTTTGAAGGGCCCGGAATGCGAGCAGCGTCCAGCCAATGGGAATGGCAAGATAGAACCACCACTGCATGACATCGTCGGTGCCGGGGACAATCGCGTAGTTGTCGCGCAGGAGCTGGACCAGATCGATAGAGTAATAGACGACCATTGCGCTGAAAGCGATCCACAGCACATGATCGAGTAATACACACAGGAACTGAAGTGCGTAGGGCATGGAGGCGCGGAATTCGGTGAAGGCCAGGTGGCTGCGTTGTCTTACGTTATATGCTGCCCCTATCCATGTAATCCAGATGAACAGATAGACGGGCACGGTGGTTGACCAGGGCGCTTGCTGCTTGAAAACAAAGCGCTGAATCACTTCGACGAAAATGATTGTTGTCATCGTCGCGTAGGCAACAATGATCAAGTATCGCTCCAAATTGGCATCGAGCCATTTGAGCGGATTAGAGCTCGCAGACATTTATCAGTTCCCTTCAGCGGACGTATCGTTGTCCCGCGACACGCGAAGCAAGTTCACGTGCCGCGGACGACACTCGTATGATCAGGCTGATTTCCACCAGCGCCGTGGATCAACATTCACGGCATTCGTGTCTGCAGGGATTTCACGGGCGATGTCATAGATGACTTTGTAGACATCCTGCCCACCGGCCCATCCGTTGAGCCGCTCGCGCCACTGCTCCCATGGCTTGGGTTGGAATTCGGGAGAACACATTTGTTCGGTTTTCTTGAGTTCCTCGGGCGAGAAGTTTGCAACCCGCACGCCGAACTTGTCGAACATGGTGCCTGGCAACGAGGGGCTTGTTGCGCCCACGATGTTGCTTAGCGCCGCTTCCTGGCAGCCCTGCACATGGACCTGTGCGGTGTAGGCTGATTCCATCACTGCATCTTGCAGATTTCCTGGAATGCTGTCGAAGACCGATGCGCTCATGGCGGTGTGTTCGGTACCGCAGAAGAATTGCAGATTAACGGCTTGTGAGAGAACAGGCGCCATGTTGGCATAGGCTGCTGCGCCCATCCATGTCTCTGCGCCGTCGATCAAACCTTGACGGAGGCCATCAAGCGTTTCTTCCCATGCAATCGGCACCGGATTGAGATTGAGCAACTGCATTGCAATGCGGCCAAGTTGCGTGCCGGTGACGCGGTTTTTCGTGCCGGCAAGATCCTCGATCTTGGTAACAGTTGGCTTGTCAGCCCACTTCTTGCCAAGCATAAGGCCGCGTAGTTCGCAGTGTGTGAAGAGGAACTTGATCTTGTGGCGCTGCTCTAGCGGCTCGCGGAAAACTTTCATGCTCTTGGGGCTGTAGAAGAAGTGATATTGCGAAGCCCGTGTTGGGAACATGTATGCGAAGTCTAGTACGTTATAGTAAGGGGCGTTGCCTGCGGAGTTTTGCGTCGACGCGGAGTAAACCTGCACGATCCCCTGCTGGGTCTTTTGTACGCAGTCGAGCTGGCCGCAGATCTGGTTTGAACCGATAAACTCGATGCGGATCTCGCCATCGGTTCGTTCCTCGATATCCTTTGCAAAGAATAACTGTCCCGATTTCTGAATCTTGAGATTGGATTCATTGAAGCCGGATGCACCGAATTTCCATGTGAATTTGGCAGGCTTGCGCTTTGCTGCAGTCTCATCTGCTGCTTTTGCGAGTTTGGTTGCTGTGACCGTGCCTGTCATGCCTGCCAGAGCAAACAGAGTTGATGTCCAGCCGTAGCGCATCGCGATGCGGCCCAGCTCTCGCCGGTCCAATCCTTTGGTATCGAGGTCCATGTGCGTTCTCCCAAATTTGCTTCGAGTGCTCGAAGTTAATCGTGCCGCTTTCTTTGCTTTGACCAACTCATATCAACAAATTATCATTGAGCGAGACGATTTAATCCATTAGACATTAATTTGTAGGTTCTTGCAAGAATAATTGCAGATGCATAGCGGCGGTTTTGCCGTTGCGCGTCGGCTCGATGAAGCAGTTGGCGGTAATCGTTTGAGGCAACTCAATGTTTGAAGTGCCGGGTGCCTTGGCGGCCCGGGTGGCTGAATGTAGACAGGGTCAGAAAACCTGGGTCTGAGGGAGCAAGGCAGCAGTGGCCAGAACGAAAAAGACCGAAGCGAACCTGTCCGGGCAGTCTGGAAACGAGAAAGACAACGCGTCTGTCGTCCTGCGTGTGATGAACTTGCTGAGTGTCGTGGCTGCAAATTCGGGAACCCTGTCGGTGGCCGAACTCGCTGCGGAAACCGGCTTGCCCAAACCCACGGTTCATCGTCTTTGCCAGCAATTGGAAGCCAGCGGCTACTTCATCCGCGACCCTGCCAGTCGCCACTACAGTGTGGGGCACCGGCTTTGGGATATGGGCTTGAATGTGGTGAATGTGGGCTTGCTGCCAGAACGGCATGCAATCCTGCAGAAACTTGTCAATGAGATTGGCGAAACATGTAACCTGTCTATGCGTGTGCGTAATCAATCGGTCTACATTGATCGTGTTGAGTCACGCTGGCCGCTTCGCCTCAATCTTGAACCCGGCTCGCTTGTGCCGCTGCATTGCACGGCCAGTGGAAAGATTTTTTTGTCTGCTATGCCGCGAGAGCGTCGCCAGAAGCTGCTTTCGATCGCGGGGCTACCGGCCCATACGCCTCAGACGATTACAGAACTCGACCGTATGGAAGAGGAGGTCGAGCTTATCAAGAAGCGTGGCTATAGCATTGACGACGAGGAGTTTCTGGAAGGCCTGGTGGCGCTTGCGGTGCCGGTGCGAAATTCGCAAGGTGCGATTGTTGCGGGCATTGCCTGTCACGGCCCCAAGCCCCGGTTGAACGTGGAGGGTGCGCTGAAACATTTGCCTTTGCTGACTCAGGCCGCAGCAGACCTGCGCAGTAGTTTTACCCAATAGCGAATTGACGTGTGGCGCTTATGGTTCTTGCTTGATCGTGGCATTCATAGAGATTTGACAAATCCATACGCGCCGGCCGCCAACAAAATACCAAGTGCGATACGGCGGTAGTTTTGTTCGCTTGCCGCACGAAACAGGCGGCTGCCGATCCAGGTTGCAAGGAGGAAGCCTGGCATTAGTAAGCTCGCGGTTGCGACTGTGTGCCTGTCAATGTGCCCGCGAGCTGTCATGAGTGTGATAAGTGCGGTGAGCGTCACGCCAAAATAGGCTGTGAAATTTGCTCGATTGCGTGCGGCGCTCGCTTCACTCGATAACAGATAGACCATGACAGGCGGGTTTCCGAGGCTGGTCAGGGCCATAAGGAATCCGGACACTCCACCGACAAAGAATGTCAGGCTCGTGGGGCGCGCGCCGTTGTAGCGCCAGCCGGAGATCAGTAGTAAGGCCGATAGGAAAACGAGCACGGAAACACCGAGTTGGATCGTTGCAACGTCAAGCGTGACCAGCAGCCAGTTGCCAACGGGCATGAAGACAATGGCTGCTGCACCCATCGTTGTGATGCTCGACCAGTCGACCTCGCGAAAGACGGTCGGTAGCAGCAACAGTGTGGCCACAACTTCAATCAAAAGAATGATGCCGATAGCCTGAATGGGCCCAAACAAATAAACGAAGAAGGGCGCCATGAACATGCCTGACCCAGCTCCGGCAAAACCGCGCAGAAGGCCACCAACAAATGCAATCAATAATGCTGGTGCGAGTTCAACCGTTGGCATTATGTCCGCTACCCTGTTGAGACCATGGTCGTCGCTCAATTCGCAAAGCAATGCAATTGTTATACTAGTGTTCCGACTCTGACGCTTGGTTCCCTGTCGGGCCCCGACGCGTCAGCCCGGAACCCTAGCATTCTCATTGTTTGTGTTCTGGATTCACGATCGTTTGACGACCTTCGCCCGGGAATCAAACGTTCGATCCAGAACACTAGAGCGCATTCCGATCCGATTCCATCGGATCGGTGCTCTGGCTTTTTGTTTAATCGCATTTTCTTCGACGAACCGGTGTCCACTTCGTCGGAAAATGCTCTAGCGGATCGCTCATATACGATGTCTCATCCTGGTTGCGAGACCTTTGGCACTGTGCAAACCTAACGCAGCAGAAGCAGCACCTGACTTGAGAGGTTCATGCGACCAAGTGACCGAGGCCGGACATTTTAGAACGTCGGTGGATTAAGACGATCGTGGATTGCGTTGGAATGTTCACGATCCGCGCTTTACCAACGCTCTATTTGCTCCATCGCTTACGATTGGCCCAAAATGGATAAACAGGAGTTCCGCGCCGCCAGCTCCCTTGCGGCGGTCTTTTCAGTACGGCTACTTGGCCTGTTCATGATCTACCCGGTGTTCGTGGCCTATGCGCAGAACCTGGATGGCGCAACACCCTATCTCATTGGAGAAGCGCTCGGCGTCTACGGCCTGAGCCAGGGTTTACTGCAAATTCCGTTCGGGCTGATGTCAGATCGGATCGGCCGCAAAACAATGATCGTTTTTGGGCTTTTGTTGTTTGCCCTCGGCAGTGCCATTGCAGCGATGTCCACGAGTATCGGCGGCGTTATTTTCGGCCGTGTCTTGCAGGGGGCAGGCGCCGTTGGATCTGTGATACTTGCGCTGGTGGCCGATTTGACGACCGAGGAGAGCCGCACCAAGGCGATGGCCATTGTTGGCATCTCCATCGGATTTTCATTCATGTTTGCATTGGTTGCCGGTCCGATTGCGGCACAGCTCATCGCCGTCGACGGAATATTCTGGCTAATGGTGGTGCTCGCATTCATCGGCATTGCCATCACCTTATTCGTGGTGCCGACGCCCAAGCGCGTGCAGGTCCATCGCGATGCAGAAACGGTACCCGCTTTGATCTGGTCGGCCTTGCGCAACAAGGAACTTTTGCGGCTCGATTTCGGTATTTTCGCACTGCACGCCATGCTGACGTCCAGCTTCCTGGTGGTGCCAGGTCTTCTGCATGGTTCGCTCGGTCTGACCAGTTACGATCAATGGATGGTCTATTTGCCGGTGCTGATCGTGTCGGTTGCGGTGATGGTGCCGGCCATCATCGTCGCCGAGAAGCACCGTCGAATGAAGAGTGTGTTTGTTTTGGCAGTGGCAGCGCTCATGGTCAGCCAGGTGCTGCTTTATGCAAATTCAAGCAATAACGTTTACGTCCTTTTGCCTGCGCTGATCATATTCTTTTCCGGTTTTATCGTGATGGAGGCAAGCCTGCCATCGCTCATTACCAAAACAGCACCACCCGATGCCAAAGGCACGGCGATGGGGATCTATTCAAGTCTCCAGTTTTTTGGAATTTTCGTTGGCGGCGTGATCGGCGGCTGGGCCAATCAATATGGTGGAACGGGCGCTGTGTTCCTTATGACAACGGTTATTGCCGTTGGTTGGCTTGTGGTCGCCGTTACCATGAAGCAGCCCAGCTATCTCTCAACCCGGCTTGTTCGTATTGCAGACAGCGCGGATACGCAGACGCTTGCTGCGCGCCTCCTGCAAGTGCGGGGCGTTGCCGAGGCGGTTGTCATTGCAGAAGAAAAGCTCGCTTATCTCAAGGTCGACTCCAAGATATTCGATCCCGTTGAGGCCGAGGCGCTGTCACGCGCATAGTCCGTCGCGTTGCTCACATCGATTTTCCTCGTGGGCAGCAAGGAGGTGCGGACGGTATGTGCTCAATAGCGACCGATGATCCTATTGGCGCACGTGCGGTTGACGTATCTCGCGCCGGTGGAGAGCGATGCCGTTCGTAGTGGCGCTCTAGTTTCTTGCTTGGTCGCATTTTCTTCGACGAACCGGCGTCCACTTCGTCGGAAAATGCTCTAGCGCACGCAAAAAATCACGCCACCAGAAAAGTCGGTAGCGTGATTTCAATTTGCGTGAAACGTGATCGGCTCGATCCGTTAAGCGGCGCGCTTGAGGCGACGAGGCGTGACATCCTGCTTGGCAGCAGGTGCAGCTTTTTCGCTCGCAGCCACCTTTGCCTTACGGCTCGTGCGGCGCTCGTCGCCGGCCCGTTTGCAGACTGTCGTCTCCACCGCGCTGGGACCGAAGGCTTTTTCAATCGCCTTCACCAGGCGCTCGCGCCGGGCCCCGTTGCGTGCCATGAACATGAGGTCAACCGCGACGAAATCACGATCAGGCCAGGTGCGAATGCTGGCATGGCCCGTGTCGAAGACAACCACGCCGGCAACGCCGCCATTGCCTGCAAAGCGATGCAGGTGGCAGTGAAGCAGGGTTGCTCCGGCCACTTCGACACAGCGCTTGAGTGTGCGCTCCACGTGTCTCATGTCGTCGAGGTGCTCTGCACCGAACAAATCAAGAATCAGGTGCGTTCCCGAGAACCTGTCGTTCTCGTAAACTTCACGGGTTTCGTAACACTCTGTGTACGAATCCACGTGAACCGTTTCGTTGCGAACTTCCTTTTGGGCGGTGCTTGAACGAGTCAAGTCCATCCCCAATTGGAAGAGGGCGTCATCAAAGGCCATGTGACCCTCCCCAACCAGCAGATAGAGGTGACCCGCCCGCTCCTTACCTTTGGGGTCTAGGAAAAAACCTTACCTTCAGGGCAGGTGGACGAACGGAGAAGGGCCTTATGACGGTTCACCCCCCTTCATGCAAGAAAAAATCGGCATTCGATGAAAAAAAATTTGCTCGCGATGTCACAACGTTAACATGCGTTTACTTCCAAATTGCATTGGGCGCCAAATTGTGTGGAAGCCCCGCTGGGTTTCTAGTGTTCCGACTCTGACGCTTGGTTCCCTGTCGGACCCCGACGCGTCAGCCCGGAACTCTAGCATTCTCATTGTTTGTGTTCTGGATTCACGATCGTTTGACGACCTTCGCCCGGGAATCAAACGTTCGATCCAGAACACTAGCCGACAAGGCACTTGGAAAACGCCAAGAGCACAGCGCAAAAGCTGCTTCAGCGGAAAAGGTCATCGAGAAACTTCTTGGCTTTCTTACTTTCCTTTGAATCCTTGCCGAAAATCTCATCGACGACTTCATTGGCGTTCTTGCCTTTCAGGCGCTTGCCAATCTCCTGTACGGCCTGGACCGCCTGCTCAGCGTTGATCTTGGAAAGGTCGGGTTTGATGTCGGGCCGATCCCACGGACCAACCACGCGTACGGGGATCTGCAACCCGTAGAGCGAATTTTGCTGTTCCTGCTCGGAGTTGGGAGCAATCAATTTCGGGTTGAAAACGTAATCAACACGCCGATCTGGGAGCATTGCCTTGCCATGCCCGGTAACCCGCAAAAGGGGGCTCAGCATTTCCAGGTCCTGGTTGTTTGCAATCCCTTTGTCGATGTCGAAGGTCGCAGAAAGCTTGCTGAATCGGGTTTGTTCGCTTGGATTGGCCGAAAAACTGTTGAGGCGGCCCTGCTGCAGTCCGGTGAGAGCCTTTGTGACGTCGAAGCCCTTAACGGCACCGTCGTTCAACTGAATGCTTGCCTTGCCGTTGAGGCTGGAGATGAGCTTACGCTGGGTGTCTCCACTGCTCGCGGTATCCACACTGAGCCGTCCGGTTCCAGACAGCCAATCGATCTCGGCAGCGTCCTTCATTAAGGGTTCGGCTGAGATGTCCTCGGCGACAATGCTGGCGCGCATGGCCGGCGGCGTGGCTGCGCTGTTGATTGTAATCTCGCCGCGACCCCGGCCGCCATAGAACTCAACCCGGTCGGACGTTACCTTCAACAAGCGCCGGTTCAAGGCGACTTTCAGGTCTGAACGGCCAACCTTGATGTCGCGCACCAGAAGCGTGCCAACGCTGAGGTCGAGGTCTGCATCGATCAAGTCGAGCAGCGATAAATTGATAACCTCATCGCTCCAACCACGCCGCGCGGTGTAGCCCTTGACACGCGGTCCACGTTCACGTTCCAGCAGATCTTCGATTGAGGATGGCTGCCCGGCAGCCGGCGCAGGTGGCCGATGCGACGTGTCGCCGGACATTTCATCAGGTGACCGCGTTGGAGAAGGCGCGCTTTGCGCGCTGGTGGGCAGGTAGGTGTTGAGGTTGATTTCAGATACGGCAAGGCTGGCTTTTACATAAGGTCGCTGATGCGTTGCGTCCTTTTCGCCATCCAGCGTGCCCGTGATCCGCATGTGGTCGAGGCCGATATCGGCGTTGGCAAGGCGGAAACGTCCCGGTTGTGTCACGAGTTGGCCTTTGAAGCTCAGGGCGCCGAAGCCATCGCCAGGTGGAAGCTGTATGTCGCCGACCCATAGAGCCAAAGCGCGCAAAGAAGCCGCATCTGCTGAAACAGCACCGTTCAGGCTGGCTCCATTCGCAAGGTCAAGCACGCCGGAATATTCTGCACGCAGCGGCGCGGCCGACATAGTGAGCGCAAGTTTTGCGGGTGCGTCAGCCAGGACTTCCGCAAGCGACGTCATCGATCCTTTCAAGCTGACGGTTTGGCCCCGCCAGGCAAGGTCGCCTTCGACGGCAAGCGGAGCGGCAAGGTTGTCGGCGCTCAAGGCCATGTTAATTGCAGAGGCGTTGTGGTGTGTTCCGTTGCGCTCATCCACATAGTTGATGGCGCCATCAACTATGCGCACGTCATCGAGCGCCAGATCCTGGAGCGCTGCTAGTCTGCTTGAACGGCGGGCATCGAAAGGCTGCGGGTTTCCATCATTGCGCTGAGCCAGACGAATGTTGTCCCAGGTCGTTGCGCCGTCTACAGCGTTGGTGCCCGCCCCGGCCTGGGCGTAGCGCAGTGGTTTGTCTGTCGCGGGCACGACGGCCATTTCCCAATTCGTCCGCCCGGTCTGGTCGACGCGAAGATTGAACTGAGGCCGCGTCAGTACCAGATTGCCCACCTCGACGCGCCGGCTGAGAAGTGGAACGAGCTTCACCGATAGATCAAGCTTTTCCATCGCCACCAACGGTGCGCCGTCCATTCCAGGTGGCGCTGACAGCGAAACGTCGCCCAGACTGACGCCTAGCGATGGATAAAACGACAGGCGCGTGGGACCTGAGATGACCAGATCACGTCCGGTTTGTTGCCTGACCTGTGCAATGGCCTGGTCGCGTATGAAATCAATCGGTGGTGTCAGCAGAATAAAGGCCACTCCGGCCGCCAGCGCCAGACCAAGGCCTACCAGGACCATAAACATCAGCCCGCCAAGCCCCAACCGCCTTGGTGGTTGTGGTCGTTGTGGTCGTTGTGGTGCGTGGTAGCGCCGGCCATGCTCTGGCCGTTCTGGATCAGTGCGGTGTTGCTGCTGGCCGGGATCAAGACCTTGTGCGTATGGCGTTTGTTGGGAAGGTGCACCGTAACGGTCGTGTTGTGCTTCGTGTCCGTGGTGGTCTTGTTGCAATGTGGGCCGGTTGCGCTGGCCCGGGGGAGGGGCAAAGCGTTCCTCGATCGGACGCACCTGATTGAGTGGTGGCGGCGGGGGTCGTCGTGGTGGTGAACCGTTGGTCATGGACGCCTTATTTTAATCAAGTTCATTGGCCGGTTCTGGATCGACTTCGATAGCAAGTGGTTGGGGCCATGCGATGGGACAGCATGCACACAACGCCGTTCCATCGCCGATATCAAGCAGGCAGAACCGGAAGCTCGTGCGAACGAAGGCGAAAAGTACCATGCGTATAGCCCCGCAATACCGCAGGGGCCATTTGAACAGTTATGGGTATTTGGCAATTTCGACCGTGTTACGTCCAGTACTTGAGGCAAACAATAACAGTTTTGATGTCCTGCCCAGGAATATGAAAGCGCCGGGATGAGATGTTCCAAGCGGTGTTGTTAGATTATTACTTTAAGAGCAATCATCTCAGTAATTGTATTTTTTGCGCCCCACGCGTGGTTTGCGCGCATGTTCCTTAGAGGCCAGACTTAGGGAGAAACGTGGATTTGGGGACCGAAGCCTGCACCGTGCGCTGCTCCATGTGTTGACTCAAGGTCGGCTGCGGCTGCGCAGATCAACAAGGCAACTTGTGCCGTCGGAGCCGTGCTCGATCACGACTTCTTCGTCATGGTCGTTCCAATAGCGTTCCAAAACGCGCCCGCCACCGATTTCTGCACGCATTACGGAATATCCGCCACGGCGATGAATATCGTCGATCAGGGTAGCTGTGTCATTGCACCAGTGTGGGCGAACGGAGGCGTTGACGTCCACGAAGTCCGAGTCTGGCGGGCTTTTGCCAACTCTTGCGCCATCATCCAATTCTATCGCGGCTCCAATTCCATCCCGTGGAGGAATTTGTGCTTGGGCTTGTGGAGCAAGGGCTCGTGTTTCAATCAGGTGTGAAGCGCTGCTACCTGCCGCTGCTCCATCGCCATGAAAACAAGCCATGCTGATGCAGGCCGAGACAATAAAGAAGGCGGCGACAGTGTGCGTTATCTTCCGCGCAATTTTCACGAAATTTCCCCCGAAATGCCTTGGTAATCAAGGCCGGTTCTTTGGGCCCCAGCCGATGTGAAGAAAAAGCCCCTCGGCCTTTTACGTGGCTCTACATGGATCGCTTGATTTGAAGATCGCACCCCAATTTGATTTTGACATTGCCCTCAACGACGATGACGGAAATAACCACGATGCATCAACGACACCGTAGGGTTGTCCGTATGAAATGTGGCGCTTGGCGGGCCGCCGGAACTGGCTGGCGTTGTTTGAAAAACGAGTGTGGTTGACCTGCAACTCTAGAGCGCGTTCACTTTTCATGGAATCGCGAACGCGCTCTATTTTCTTTTATTTTGAGCATGTTTTTCACGCCGAACCGCGTACACTTCGGCTGAACATGCTCTAGAGCGCATTCCGATCCGATGGCATCGGATCGGCGCTCAAGTTACTTGTTTGGTCGCATTTTCTTCGACGAACCGGCGTCCACTTCGTCGGAAAATGCTCTAATTTTGCGCAGACAAAGTTTTTCAGCGTTCAGCTAAATATGCGCGTCAAACCGTTGGCTCAATGCCGATGGCCTGGGCGCTGCTGAAACGGTCACCCCAGGGAAATCCATCTGGGAACGCCGCTGCAATCTCGGCGCGCTGGTTTTGCGTAAGGCGAAAATCAGCCGCGGCGACATTGACTTCAAGATGTTCGGCAGTGCGCGTGCCGGGAATGGTAATGACGTGCTCGCCCGCTGATAAGACCCAGGCGATTGCGACCTCCACGGGGGACTTGCCCAAACGTTCGCAAAGTTTTTCGAATACAGCCATTGCCGCACGGTTCTGTGAATAAGCCGGTTCCTGGAAGCGCGGGTTGTTGAGGCGGAAGTCTCCTTTCGAAAACGTGGCGGGATCGAGGACGTGTCCGGTCAACATGCCGCGGCCCAACGGCGAGAAAGCGACGAACGCGGCTCGGCACTCGTCGCAGGCCGCGATGAGCGAGCGTTCTGCATCCCGGGTCCACAGCGAGTATTCGCTTTGAACCGCTGAAACGCGTGTCAACCTATTGGCCTCGCGTAACGTTTCGGGCGACACCTCGCTCAGTCCGATCGCGCCGATCTTGCCCTCCTTCTTCAATGCCGACAGCGTCTCCATGACTTCTTCGATCGGTCGGGCGGCTTCTCGCCGTTGAATGTAGAAAAGTTCCACATGATCGCGGCCCAGCCGCTTGAGGGACTGCTCCAAGGCGTTTCGCAGATGCGCCGGGCTGTTGTCGACGCGTCGCTCGCCGGTTACCGGCATATAGCGAATTCCGGCCTTGGTGGAGACCACGATATCGGCTCGGCTCTCACGCAAATATCTGCCAATGAGCTCCTCGCTGCGTCCTAGCCCGTAGATATCGCTGGTATCGAAGTGGTTGACCCCAAGTTCGACAGCACGCGAAAATAATCTCATCGTTTCGGCTTCGGTCGACGGGCCATAGGTACCCGATATGCTCATCGCACCAAGGCTGACGGCAGAAACACGCGGTCCGAAGCTGCCAAGGCGGCGCATTTGCAATCGAAGTCCCTCCCAGACCGTCAGCAAACCCGCTTTGTGACGTTCTCACGCGTCCAGCGGGGCGCTCGAACAATTGCAGCGCCTGACTGGCGGCTAGTTTTTCCCTGGAAACGGCCAGACGCAAGTCGAAGCCGCAACGGCATGGACCTTTTTCCTATTCCTGCAAGGTAGGCTGAGTGCTGATGAAGCTGATGGCTGGTGTCGCGTGGACACCATCCCGGGCCCAATTCACGACGTCGGCGAACGGCTCTCGCACACGCCCGCCTATTTATGTTGAAATGGGGCCGGCGACAGGTGAGGTCCGTTTCATTTGCTATTTTATGTTCATACGACAGATCCAAACAGGAGATCGGGGTCGGTGTGGGCTTGGATTGAAGCGCAGGCCGATGCTTTGCGCGCTGATTTGGCTCGATGGTTTTTCATTAAACGGAGATTAAATATGTATGTTCGCTGCAGTTTGGCCATTCTGGCCGCCGCTTTGATAGCCACCGCGCAAACGACAACCGTGACGCCGGCCCAAGCGCAAGGTTACGGCCGTGATTGTGAACATGGGCCTGATACCTACCGGGTTCGCAATGTATCGTCCTGGGATCGCCTGAACATCCGCTCTGGGCCAAGTTCGCGTCGTGTGATTGTCGGCACCATCCCGGCCACGGGAACGGGTATCCATTGTCTAGGGCCCTGCGAAGGTAATTGGTGTCGTGTTAGCTGGCGCGGCATTGTCGGCTGGACGAATATGCGTTTTCTCGGCGAATAGCGGGAATGTTGCCAGAATTTCGTTGGATGTTTATCGGCTGGTGTAATCGCATGCCGTCTCGTCCTTGTCCTGGTGGTGGTCGTGGCCGTAGCCTGTAGGGTAAATGCTATGAAATCACCAAGCCTCAATGAGACGCAAAATTCGGCGGTCGCCGCGTAGACGTGCTGAAAGTTGGTTTGAGTTCGCGTTGGGTTGGTAATGCGGAGCAAACTGTGCGCAGGTTTATTTCGTAATTTGGTGACGGTGAGCTGCTCCTATTTTGGGACTTTTTCGCCTATGTAACGTAGTGGAAGAATGCCGCCAGGGCGGTGCGCATGGGGAGTTGAAAAAGACTTGGCTATCGCTCTCATATTGGTTCTGGGTTTTCTTGGTCTGGCTTTCCTGCCGCAAATGTGGGTCAAGCGCGTCATCAAGGAGAATTCCCGCGAACGTGCCGAGTTTCCCGGCACGGGAGGCCAGTTCGCGCGCCATCTTCTGGATGAGATGGATCTTGTGAACGTCGGCGTTGAGGCAACCAAGTCAGGCGACCATTACGATCCCGAATCCAAGACCGTCCGGCTTTTGCCGCAACATTTGAACGGACGCTCGCTTGCCGCTGTGGTGATTGCCGCCCATGAAGTGGGGCATGCCATGCAGGACGCAACTGGTTATGGTCCACTTGCCGCCCGCACGAGGCTTGCCAAGCAGGCGCACAATATCGAACGCATTGGAGCCGTTGTCATGCTGGCCGCACCTGTCGTTATGGTGCTCGTCAAGGCGCCTGCGATTGTGTTTCTGCAGATCGTTGCGGGACTATTGATTCTGTCTTCCACGATTTTGATGCATCTGACGACATTGCCGGTTGAGTTCGATGCCAGCTTCCGCCGCGCGCTCCCCGTCTTGAAGGCGGGGCGCTACATCTCCGACGACGATATGGTCGCGGCAAGGCGCATCTTGAAAGCGGCGGCGCTGACATATGTGGCGGCAGCGGGGGTAAGCCTGCTTGATGTCATGCGCTGGATCAGGGTGCTGCGGCCATGATTCACCTACCGTCAGGTCGCTTGCCAGATCCGAACCTCGCGGGCATACGTTTGCCGCTATGGCGCATGAAGCGTTGAGTAAAGTGGATCGGGTTTCATCGGGGGCATGACGTGACGAACCCAAAAGCGGCTGGTGACAGCCGCGGCCAGCTTCATGGCTTGCTTGGCCGGGCGGTCCATGTCGAGCCTGCCGAGGTCAAGGCGCTGGCGCTGTCGTTTGCTTATTTCTTCCTGGTGCTTGCTGCCTATTACATCATTCGTCCGGTGCGCGATGAAATGGGCATTGCGGTTGGTCGCGAGCATCTACAGACGCTGTTCGTGGCTGTCTTTTTCGTGATGCTTGCGGCCGTACCGGTGTTTGGATGGGTCACGTCGAATTTTGCAAAACGATTCGTGGTGCCCATCGTCTATGGCTTCTTCATTCTCAATCTCATCGGGTTTTGGGTTTTGTTGTCGGGAGGTGGCCGCACACAGGCGCTGGCAAGCGTCTTTTTCATCTGGGCCAGCGTTTTCAACCTGTTCGTCGTCTCGCTGTTCTGGATCGTCATGTCCGACATTTACGCCAGTTCGCAGGCGAAGCGGCTTTTTGGCTTTATCGCGGCGGGTGGTTCGGCTGGCGCGCTGGCCGGGCCGATCATAACGCAGGTTTTCGTCAACGTTATCGGGCCCGACAACCTGCTGCTCGTATCTGCACTCCTGTTATCGGCCGCACTTGGTATCGCCATGCTTTTGCGACGTGTTGCCCCGGGGCAAGGAGAAAGTGCAAGCGCCGAGCGGCCGGTTGGCAAGGGCATTCTGGCCGGCGCCGTACGTGTTTGGCGCTCGCCCTATCTGTTTCGCATCGCTCTGTGGATTTTGCTCGGCAACCTGGTGTCGACGTTTTTCTACCTCGAACAATCGCGCATTGTTGGTGAAGTGCTGTCAGATCGCACTGAGCGGGTGGTTCTGCTGGCCCGGCTCGACCTTGCTGTTTCCATCATGACCATACTGCTACAGATTTTTGGCACCGGGCGCATGCTTGAGCGGTTCGGCGTGGGAATTACCGCAGCTACGCTTCCGGCATGGTGCGCGGTTGGGCTTGTGGCTCTGGCTGTTTCGCCCACGCTGACGGTGATCGTCACGATCATGGCGGTTGAACGGGCGATTGCGTTTGCTTTCGCCAACCCGGCGATCAAGGTGCTCTATACGGTCGTGGAGCCGGAAGAAAAATACAAGGCGCAAAACTTCATCGACACCGTGGTCTATCGCGGTGGTGATGCTGCGTCGGGCTGGATCTTTAACGGCCTTGGCAAAGGGTTTGGACTTACGGGCAGTGTGGTGGCATTGACCGCAGTTCCCGCCGCGCTGGGCTGGCTTTATCTAAGCTCATCGTTGGGCCGGCAGTTCCACGAGCGCACAAATACCAATGGACAGGATCAAAATCCGTAGATCCGCGCTGCTGACCGAAACGTCTGCATGTAGGCATCCACCGTGATTGACACGGGTTCTGCATAACCGCCGCCAATTGCAATGGACACAGGCAGGCCGCGCTCATGAGCAAAGCGGAAGACGGTTTCATCGCGGACTGCCAGTCCGGTTTGTGTCAGTGATAAGCGGCCAAGCCGGTCGACGCTGAGGGCATCCGCGCCCGATAGATAAAGCAGCAGGTCTGGCTTGAAGGCATCGAGTGCTTCAAGCGCGCTGTCGAGTGCAATCAGGTAGTCTTTATCGCCAGTGCCATTGGATAGCGGTATGTCGAGGTCGGAGGCAGCTTTGCGGAACGGGAAATTCTTCGCGCCGTGTATAGAGATCGTCTGGACCTCAGGAACCTGCGCCAGGATTGCGGCGGTGCCGTCACCTTGATGCACATCGCAATCCAGGATGGTGATACGCCTGGCTTCTCCCTCTGCCAAAAGGGTGAGGGCCGTGACAGCCAAATCGTTGAACACACAAAAGCCGGAGCCGAAATTTCGGTGCGCGTGATGCGTACCCCCTGCCAATTGACCGCTGATGCGGTATTGGCGTGCATCGCGTGCAGCAGCAAGCGATCCGCCGACCGTTGCGAGCGTCCTCTGCACGAGCGTTTCGCTCCACGGCACACCGATCCGCCGCATCGCTTGGGCTGGCAGCGTATCTGTCATGATTTTGTGAATATAGCCGGCATCGTGCGCACGGCTCAGTTCGTTAAGGGAAGCGGCGGGCGAAGGTGCCAGACCTACGCGCTGGAATATGCCAGTTCTTTGCGCCATTTCCCGCAATAAACGGTATTTCGACGCGGGAAAGCGATGTCCCGGAGGAAGCGGCAAATCCGGCGTGTCAGGAAAATAAAACGGCATGCAGCTCGGGCCATGGTTCTACACGCGCTGCCAGCACCAGAGCGGTTTGACATTTTTGGAAAGACAGGCGTTCGAAGCGGCGGCCTCACTCGTCCATCTTGAGTGCGTTGATGAAGGCTTCCTGCGGGATCTCGACCTTGCCGAACTGGCGCATCTTTTTCTTGCCCGCCTTCTGCTTTTCCAGAAGCTTTCTTTTACGCGTGATGTCGCCACCGTAACATTTCGCCAAGACATCCTTGCGCAATGCGCGGATCGTCTCGCGCGCGATAATGCGTCCGCCGATCGCCGCCTGAACGGGAATGACGAACATGTGCTGCGGGATCAGGTCTTTAAGCTTTTCGCACATGGTGCGGCCGCGAGCTTCGGCGCGTGAACGATGGACGATGATGGAGAGCGCATCCACCGGCTCGGCGTTGACCAGGATCTGCAACTTGACGAGGTCTTCAGGCTCATAACCGAGGATCTGATAATCAAACGAGGCATAGCCACGGCTGATTGATTTGAGACGGTCATAGAAGTCGAAGACGACTTCATTGAGCGGAAGTTCGTAGACAAGCATTGCGCGGCTGCCGGCATAGGTCAGGTTCTTTTGGCGTCCGCGACGGTCCTGGCAAAGCTTGAGGACAGCGCCGAGATACTCGTCGGGCACCATGATGGTGGCCGTGATCCATGGCTCCTCGATACGATCGATGCGCGTCGGATCCGGCATGTCGGCCGGATTGTGCATTTCGATCAGTTTTCCGTCGTTCAGGTAGATATGATAGACGACCGAGGGGGCCGTGGTAATCAGGTCGAGATTGAACTCGCGCGCCAACCGCTCGGTGATAATTTCAAGATGCAAAAGGCCCAGGAAACCACACCGGAAGCCGAATCCAAGTGCGGCCGAGTTCTCCGTCTCGTAAGAGAACGACGCATCGTTGAGGCGTAGCTTGCCCATCGCCTCGCGCAGGTCTTCGAAATCTGCCGCGTCCACGGGAAACAGGCCGCAGAAAACCACCGGCTGCGCCGGCTTGAAGCCCGGCAGCGGTTCGGCTGTCGGCTTTTTCTCGTCCGTGATCGTGTCGCCGACGCGGGTATCGGCCACTTCCTTGATGGCGGCAGTGAAGAACCCAATCTCGCCTGGCCCGAGTTCGTCAAGCATCTGCTGTTTGGGACGAAACACGCCGACACGCTCGACCGGATGCACGGCACCGGTGGACATCAGCTTGACCTTCTGCCCCTTCTTGAGCACGCCTTCCATCACACGGACAAGAACGATGACACCGAGGTAGGCGTCATACCAACTGTCGACCAGCATCGCCTTTAGCGGTTTGTTCCGGTCGCCGGTGGGCGGTGGTAACCGCGTTACGATCGCTTCCAGCACGGCGGCGACATTGACGCCGGTCTTGGCCGAAATGGGTACGGCATCTGAGGCATCGAGCCCGATGACGTCCTCGATCTGCGTCTTCACACGGTCTACGTCGGCTGCCGGCAGATCGACCTTGTTGAGTACGGGAAGGATCTCAAGATCGGAGTCGAGTGCTGTATAAACGTTGGCCAGCGTTTGTGCCTCGACCCCTTGCGAGGCATCGACCACGAGAATTGCACCCTCGCAGGCGGCAAGTGATCTGGATACCTCATATGCAAAATCGACATGGCCCGGCGTGTCCATCAGGTTGAGTTGATAGGTCTTGCCGTCCGCGGCATTGTAATCCAGGCGCACGGTCTGGGCCTTGATTGTGATGCCCCGTTCGCGCTCGATGTCCATCGAATCAAGCAATTGCTCCTTCATCTCACGTTCTGTGACGTTGCCGCAAAGCTGTATCAGCCTGTCGGACAAGGTCGACTTGCCGTGATCGATGTGGGCAATGATCGAGAAATTTCGGATCAGCGATGTGTCGGTCATGCGCGGCTATTAGCACTGGCCGGAGCCTTGCGAAAGAGCGCTTTTAATGCCCGTCCAACGGGTCGCACTCGAAGCCGGCAAACTGGACAGGTTGCTGTTACGTTCCGCCGGGCTTGGTGCCAAGTCGGACTTCGGTATTACTGCGAATGTTCAAGCATGTTCGTGCCCAGTTAACGGTCATTTTCCTTGACGCCAGTGGAATGCATGCCCACAAGTCGGGTAACAAGAAAGAGCCCTCAACAGAAGGCTGTTCCTATGGCTGCGGATTATGGAGCGCATCAAATGAAAGAGTTAAATGACGAAGCGCGTAAGGCGGTGAATTCCGCTTTTGATGCGCTTAACGATTGGCGTAACGACATGGCATCTGCCAGCGAGCGCTATTCCGCAAAGATTTTCGACCAGATGTCGGAAGCCAGCAAAGCGATGGGTTGGCCCAATGAAATGGTCGATGCCACCCGCCAGCAACTGCAGAATGCATCTCGTATGCAGTTGCAGATGATGGATCAGGTGATGGATGCTTGGAAAGAGCAGATCCGCAATCCGGGCGCCGGGTTCAACATGCCACCGAACCTGATGCAGTCCATGCCCGGCATGCAGGAATTCGCCAAGAACATGGGCGATTTCGGCGGCATGGGCGGCATGGCCACTGCACCCTTCCAGTTCTGGATGCAAGCCGCGGAGATGTGGCAGAAGAATTGGGCGTCCACCATGTCATTCTGGATGAAGGGGCCGGCAGGTCTCTCTGAGATGATGGAGCAAATGCGCAAGGATATGGGTGGACGTTGATCTACCCGAGCGCTAGAGCGGATTGCGATCCGATGGTATCGGATCGGTGCTCTAGCCCGCCTTTCTCACGAGGGCACGGCCGTCGTCGCGCTGGCGCGAGATCGACCCGCAAGGAGGGAGGCGAAAAGCGCACGAAAATATTTCGAACGTCTGGCGCCCATTCATTCCACAAATAAAATCGCCGTGTCCCTGTCTGGGCACGGCGATTTATTTGTTCCGGGGGTGAGAGTTTTGCGGTGGCTTCAGGATCGTGCCGGTTGGTGCGGAATGGCAGCTTTTGCCCAATTTGAGCCTTCAATTCGGCCATCATGGCGCACGGCTCTTGACGGCAATAGTCGGACCGGCAAACTCCCGCTGCCGGATCAAACCAATTCCGTCGGAAATAATTTGCGAGGTTGTAATGCGTTTGCTTGTTTCTGCACTGACCGCAGCCGCCCTGACAATGGCTGTCTTGCCGGCCAAAGCTGCAGGACCCGATGGCTTCAAGGAAAATCCGCGCGACTGCAAAAACACCCTGCAGTTCAGCACCTGGTACCGGCAATTCAAACAGAATGCCGCAAGTTCAGGTATCTCGCAGCGGACCATTGAGCGGGCTCTTGGTGGTATTGATTTCGACCCAAGCGTTATTCGCCGCGACCGCCGCCAGGGTTTTTTTGCGCAAAGTTTCCTGTCGTTCCAGAAAAAGCTCGCCACCAACAACCGGGTTGTTGCCGGGCGCAAAAAGATTGCCGCAAACAAACGGGCGTTTGAACGCGCTGAAAGGGAGTTTGGCGTCCCCGCGGAAGTCATTACCGGCTTTTGGGCCTTGGAAAGCGATTTCGGCAAGGGTATGGGCAACTTGTCGGTGCTGCGTTCCCTGGTGACGCTGGCTTATGATTGTCGCCGCGGTGAGATGTTTACCGAAGAACTCAAAGCGGCGCTCAAAATCATCGATCGGGGCGATCTTGATCCTGCAGAAATGATTGGCTCTTGGGCTGGTGAACTCGGCCAAACGCAATTCCTGCCGACGCGGTATCTGGAATACGCCATCGATTATGATGGGGACAAACATCCAAATCTTTTCAAATCCGATGCCGATATCATTGGCTCGACGGCCAACTACATGAAGTATCTGGGCTGGAAGGCTGGCAAACCCTGGATCGAGGAAGTGGAACTGACCCGCGATCTGCCGTGGAAAGAGGCGGATCTGGCCATCAAGCACCCACGTTCGCAGTGGGTGAAGTGGGGTGTTGAGGGCCGCAAGGGACAAAGACTGACGGCTGATTCACTGCCGGCATCCTTGCTTTTGCCGATGGGCCGCTACGGGCCGGCTTTCCTGGCCTATGACAATTTCGGTGTCTATCTGCAGTGGAACCAGTCGCTGAATTATGCGACCACGGCGGCCTATCTGGCGACAAGGATCGCGGGAGCGCCGACAATGCTTTCCGGGCGCGGAGATATTCCCGTACTTGATGGAAATGAGACCAAGGACCTACAACGTCTTTTGACTAGAAACGGCTTCGATGTTGGTGCTGTCGATGGCCTTGTTGGTGAAAAAACGCGCGCGGCCGTAAAAGCAATGCAAATAAAATTTGACCTTCCAGCCGATAGCTACCCCACGCCAGAACTGCTTTCCCTCCTGCGCCGCAGGTAATTTGACGCCCGGCCGCATCGTTTGGCGGAAGTTGCTCTGAAGGGGCACGAATGTGTTTACAATCGTCACCGCCATCGCACCGGTGTTTGTGCTTGTGGTCTTGGGCCACCTCATGCGTCGGATTTTGGTAGGGCATGATGAGTTCTGGGGCGGTGTCGACAGGATCGCCTACTGGGTGCTCCTGCCAGCGCTGCTTTTTGCCAAAATTTCGACGATGGAAATTTCGGCAGGTTTCGTCGGGGCCTATGCAACCGTTATTACGGGTGGTTTCATCGCAGCCTTTACGTTCGCCCTGGTTGTTTCGTTGCTGCTTGGCTTTCCCGGTCCCGTTGCCAGTTCCGTGGTGCAGGGTGCGTCTCGGCATAACACATTCATTGCGCTGGCGGTGACGGAACGCGTGTTCGGTCCTGAAGGGCAGTCGAGCGCTTATCTTGCATCTTCGATCCTGATACCCAGCACCAACATCGCGGTCGTGATTGCAATGGTCATGCTGCATCAATCCAAGACGACCTCGCCCAGTCTTGGGCGCGCGGTGGTGCGTGACATTGTCAGGAACCCACTCCTCGTAGCGGTCGTTGCAGGATTGTTATTCAATGCCGCAGGCTTGGGTGGAGTGCCCGTGTTGCACGACGTCACCGACCTTCTGGGACGCGCGGCGCTGCCGATGGTGCTGTTGTCTATTGGGGCGAGTATCCGCTTTAAAGGATTGCGTGCATCGATTCTGCCAATGGTCGTTTCAACCACCGGCAAGATGATCGTGTTTCCGCTGGCGATCTTCATACTTGCGGGCATCTTCTCGCTCGGCGGTGTGCCAGCCAGTGTCGCGATGATTTATGGATCTTGTGCGACGGCGACGTCATCATATGCCCTGGCAAGACAGATGGGCGGTGACGCACCTCTGGCTGCAACCATCGTGACGTTGCAAACAATGCTGAGCTTTGTGACTATCCCGCTCGCCATCCAGATTGCAGCATCTGCTTTCGGATGAAGCCCGCCTGCGCCCGGCGCCGGTCGGTTATCAATACTCCGCTCAATGCAGTTTGACGTGGGGTTCGGTTCTCCGTGTCAACGTGCGTGACAGCGTGTCCAGAGCTACCTTGGAAAAACCGTGCAGTGCCCATTGGTGCATCTTGTAAAGCGAGCGGTACATCAGCTTGGCAAACAGCCCTTCGATCATCATCGAACGCCCCGATATGAAACCCATCAGGTTGCCGACGGTGGTGTAGTGCCCCAATGAAACCAGCGATCCGAAGTCTTTATATTTGAAATCCTTGAGTGGTTGGCCCTGCATGCGAAGCGGAATGTTGACCAGCAAATGCGAAGCCATCTGATGTGCTGATTGCGCCCGTGGAGGTATGGGATGCTGTTCTCCCTCGGGAACCAGATAGGCGCAATCACCCATGGCAAAGATGGCATCATCCTTGGTGGTTTGCAGTGTTGGCCGGACGATAAGCTGGTTGGACCTGCTCACCTCCAAACCGTCCAGGTGCGCCAGTACGTCAGGGCCTTTTACGCCTGCCGCCCAGACCACAAGTTCGGATGGAATGAAATCGCCCGAGGCGAGGCTGACACCTTCTTGCGAAACCTGGGTGACGCGTGCACCTGTCCTGATGTCGACGCCAAGGTCTGAAAGCACCTTTGAAGTTGAGTTGGAGAGTCTTTCAGGCAGTGCGGGAAGTATGCGTGGCGCTGCTTCTACCAACGTGATCTTGATGTCCTTGTCGGCGTCGATCGTGTCCAGACCATAGGCGATCACGCCGCGCACGGTGCGATGGAGTTCGGCCGAAAGCTCTGTGCCGGTTGCGCCCGCGCCGATAATGGTGACGTGAAGTTGGCCAGGGCGTACAGGCTCGCCTTGCGCGTTTGCGCGGATGCAGGAATTGATGAGGCGCCTGTTGAACCGTTCCGCCTGTTCGGGCGTATCGAGCATGACGGCATGCTCTTTCACGCCTGGTGTTCCGAAATCGTTTGAGACCGATCCGACGGCAACCACCAATGAGTCGTATTTGATCGAACGTTCTGGTGTGATCGGGCGGCCGTCTTCATCGAATGTGGCTGCCAGATGCACTAACTTTTGCGTACGATCGAGCCCCGTTAGTTCGCCGTAGCGGTAGCGAAATCCATTCCAGTGGGCCTGCGCCAGGTAATCGAGTTCGTGGCGGCCCACGTCCATTGAACCGGCGGCAATCTCGTGCAGCAACGGTTTCCAAATGTGCGTGCGAGCCTTGTCGATCAACGTGACGCCCGCCTTGCCCTTGCGCCCGAGCTTCTTGCCCAGTTGGGTGACAAGTTCCAGACCTCCAGCGCCTCCACCGACAACCACGATCTGGTGCAGATTGGGATCATTGATGTGCGGGAGCGCGGGATCAGGGCGTCTGCCGGGGGGGGCTGCAGCGGTCTGAGACATCTTGGTCCTTCTTGTTCTTTTGGGCTCAAAATGCCACTTGTGCGCAAGCTCAGCAGACTCCGAGTGCCTAGAACATAGCACTTTCGGTCACCTGGATGGGGTCAAAAGTAGCCAGGAGCGCACTCAACTACGGATCTCCCCACCTGTTGCCTTCTTCACCGCGCCTATCACTTTTTCCGAGACGGCGTCGATTTCGGTTTCTGTGAGCGTGTGTTCTGTGGGCTGCAGCGTGACGGCGATCGCCAACGATTTTTTTCCATCTTCAGCAAGTTTACCAGCTTCGAACAGGTCGAAAACCTCGACGCCACGAATGAGGTTCTTGTCGGCGCCCTGCGCTGCACGGACCACATCACCGGCATTGACATGCTTGTCGAGAACGAATGCGAAGTCTCGCGTTACCGCCATCAGATCGAGTAGTTTCAGGGGCGGGCGGGCACGGGAGGCCTTGCGTTTCTCCGGTGGCAGGTTGCTCAAGAAAACCTCGAAGGCAACGGCAGGTCCGTTGAAGTCAAGTGTTGTCAAAACGCGCGGATGAACTTCACCAAAATGCGCAAGGACAAGCTTAGGGCCAAGCCGCAGCGTGCCCGAGCGGCCCGGATGGTAATAGTCAGGTACGTCGCGCGTCACTTGCGCCTTGGCCGGATCGATACCGAGTGCGGCAAGAACTGCGGCTGCATCAGCCTTGGCATCGAATGCATCAACGGGTCCTGCGTCTCCCGACCAATGGCGGGCCGCGCCTGAAACGTGCGCGGAACCCACGCGCACGCCGCTTGCCGCCACATGCTGGTCTTCCGGTTTGGTGCCGAGATAGGCCTGGCCAACCTCAAAAAGGGCGCAGTCGACAGAACCACGGTTGACGTTGCGGCGTGCGGCGGCAAGTAGACCCGGGATAAGGTTGGGACGCATGGAGGACATTTCGACAGAAATCGGATTGGACAGATCCAGAGATTTGCCACCGCCACCGAACAGTTGCGCTTCACTTTTGGAGATGAAGGACCACGTCACTGCCTCGACCAATCCGCGTGAACCCAGTGTCCGCCGGGCGCGGCGTGCTCTGCGCTGAATTTCGGTCAGAACCGGGCGGGCAACGCCTGGCACGCGAGGCAACGGCGTGGATGGAACCTTGTCGATGCCGACGATCCGCACGACTTCTTCGACAAGGTCTGCGGGCCCTTCTACGTCGGGACGCCAGCTTGGTACAGTGACCTCAAGCGTATTGCCCTTAGCCTTTGCTGAAGATAGCGAGAAACCAAGCGCTTCAAGAATGCGCTTGATGTCGGTGTCGGCGACTTCCAGTCCGGTGCGCTTGAACACTAGTGCTGTTTCAAACGAGATCTTGTGCTTGGGGTCGGGAATTGCGCCTGCGATAGCTGCCTTGGACGGTGTGCCGCCGCAAATCTCCATAATCATATGTGTGGCCAGGTCCAGCCCTGGCATCACCGATTGCGGATCGACGCCGCGTTCGAAGCGATAGCGCGCATCGGTTATGAGGCCGGTCTTTCTGCCGGTCTTGGCAATACGAACAGGATCGAACCAGGCGCTTTCGATCAAAACGTTCTTCGTTGCTGCTGTGGAACCCGTATCTTCGCCGCCCATAATGCCGCCAAACCCCAACGGCCCGCTGTCGTCGGCGATCACGCACATGGTTTGGTCTGGATGATAGGTCTTGCCGTCAAGTCCCAGGAATTTCTCGCCGTCCCGGCCCATGCGTGCGCGCACCGCTCCTTTAAGTTTGTCGGCGTCGTAGACATGCAAGGGTCGACCAAGGTCCAACGAGATGAAGTTGGTGACATCGACGAGTGCATTGATTGGGCGCAGGCCTACCGCCTTCAGCCGCTGTTGCATCCACGCGGGCGAGGGGCCGTTGTTCACGCCTTTCAGGTAACGGCCAGCGAACACCGGGCATGCATCTGCTGTGTCATCGGAGAATTCGAGCTTGATCTCAACGGGACAAGGATAGTTGCCCTCGATATTACCCAGCTTGCGTGGTGGTTTCAGCTTGCCGAGACCGGCCGCGGCAAGGTCGCGTGCGATACCGCGCACTCCTGTGCAGTCTGGCCGGTTGGGTGTCAAAGAAACATCAATAACCGGGTCATTCAGTCCGATCGCATCAACATAACGCGTGCCGACCTTGTGCTTGAAAGATCCGTCGACTTCTATAATTCCCTCGGCTTCATCGGAAAGTTGCAGTTCGGCTGCAGAACACATCATTCCGTTGGAGACGACACCTCGCACGGGCTTTTTCTCAAGCGTTATGCCGGACCCAGGTATGTAGGTGCCAAGTGGGGCAAATACACCAAGCATGCCCGCGCGCGCGTTCGGAGCGCCGCAAACAACCTCTTGCAGCGGTTTGCCAGGCTCAACTTCCACCTGCAAGACTTGTAACCGGTCGGCGTTGGGATGTTTGCCGGCGTCGACGACGCGCGCGACGGTGAAGGCGGCAAGTTCCGCGGCTGGATTTTCTATGCTTTCAACTTCCAGACCGATCGCCGAAAGCGTCGTGGAAATCTCCTCCAGAGAGGCTTCAGTTTCCAGGTGGTCCTTGAGCCAGGAGAGCGTGAATTTCATCTGGCGTTTTCCCTGTCTTGACCAGCGCCCGGCGGCGACCGGCTTTGCAAGCGATTTGTGCTGATATGCACGGGTGCTGTTGGGCACGAGTGCTGCGGTTAGTTGGGTGAATGGCTTCAAAAACTGGCTTCGTTGTTTCTCGTCTCAGCCTGTTTTGCCGTCACCCACCTGTTTGTTGCGGGTTCTTCTCAGTCTTGCCCAGATCCAAACGAAAGAGACAGCTATGCGGATGAGCGTCAGCCCATAAAAGATGCGGAAGACGAACGCATAAAGTACAAACCATCGAATTGACCGGTTCATGTAGACGGCCGTGACCGACAACTCGAAGTGCTCCATGATGTCGAAAAAGCCGCCGCGCAACACGAGATCGAGTGCGAAGAATGCAGTTGCGATTGGTCCGCCGTGCACGGGTAGACCTTGTGCGTTGACGAACACTTGATGGCCATCGGATTGCAGCATCAGGCAATTCACGGCGAACAGGATGTAAAACACCAGCATGGAGATGCCCATCGAACGGTAATAGATGAGCACGTGTCGGAGCGTGTCGCGCGAGAACCCATAGGCAATCCAACTGTCGAGATCGCGGTGTTTTGAATCGTGATAAAACCATGTCCAGATTGCCGCCGCCGACATGGCAATGGCGAGGCCAATCGCGAAGACCACCGAAAACGTCATGTTGGCGATGAAGAGCATTAGCAATCATGGCTCGCGGCGTTTAGGCCACGATCCGCCCTTGGCGAGCAGGCGCATCCCGGTCATTGTTCCCGCGACTGGCTCAGCCGAAACTGGGCATGGCATGTGTTGCAGGTATTTAGGATCGTATCGAGTTGCTTCAGTATCTCGGCCTTGTCACCAAGCGATGCAGCCTCCTGTGCGAGCTTGTCGAAGTTTTGATGAGTCATATGTCCCATCTTCATGAATGCCATGGGCAGCTTTTTACGCAGGCTTTGAGGCACCTCATGCATGACGCTCATGCCGCTCGCCTTTGCTGCGGCCTCGGCATCGGCGGCCTTGTCGTTGGCTACCGCGGAGATGACACCTTCAACGCTGTTCAAAAATCCGCGCATTTCTTTCAGCACGAAGGCACGTTCTTCAGCCGTGAGTACGATTTCTTGTCGTTCGTCTTCAACAGTCTCCGCCACTGCCGGCATCAGCGATGAGAAGGCACCAGCGCCAAGTACCAGTGCCAGTGCGACTGAGAATCTATGAGGCATGGTATTCTCCTTAGATTGGGGCTTGATCGGATGTGATACCGGGACCCGCGACCTTACGATGACAAACCGCCGGCCAGGCTCGGCATATCCAGCACTGAAAAGCCATAGTGCTTCAGCCATCGCATGTCGCCACTGAAAAAGTCGCGCAGATCAGGCAGGCCATACTTCAACATGGCCATGCGGTCGATACCCATGCCGAACGCAAAGCCTTGGTAGCGCTCTGGATCTATACCGCAATTGCGCAGCACATTGGGATGAACCATGCCGCATCCCCCGATCTCCAGCCATTGCCCGGGCTTGCCGATGACATCCGCAGCAAGGTCGATTTCAGCGGATGGTTCGGTAAACGGGAAAAACGAGGAGCGCAGCCGCATGGTAACTTCATCCACCTCGAAAAATGCCCGGAACATTTCCTCAAGTGTCCATTTGAGGTGACCCATGTGCGTTTCTTCGTCAATAACAAGGGCTTCGATCTGGTGGAACATGGGCGTGTGGGTTTGGTCGCTGTCAGAACGGTAGACGCGGCCGGGCGCGATGATGCGGATTGGCGGCTTCTGGCGCAGCATGGTGCGGATTTGCACTGAACTTGTGTGGGTACGAAGAACCAGACGCTCGCCGTCGCTATTGGGGTGGAAATAAAAGGTATCCTGGTCCTGGCGCGCGGGATGTTCCTCGGGAATGTTGAGTTTGGTGAAATTGTTGTCATCGGTCTCGATGTCGGGGCCTTCGGCGACCGAGAACCCCATGTCGGCAAAAATTTCGGCCAATTCCTCCATCGCCTGTGACACGGGATGAATGCGACCTTCTGCTTCAGGACCCAGCCGCACCGGCAATGTCACATCGGCACGCTCCGTGGCGAGGCGAAGCTCAAGTGCGGCTGCTTCAAGCGTTGCCTTGCGCGCGTCGAGCGCTTCGCTAACGCGTGTTTTGACGCCATTTACGGATTGGCCGAACGCTTTGCGTTCGTCGGGTGGGAGCTTGCCCAGGGTTTGCATCAGCGCCGAAACGCGGCCCTTTTTGCCGAGCGTGGCAACCCGCACGTCCTCAAGCGCGTGGAGGGATTGCGCGCCTGAAATATCAGCCTTCAGTTCCTCTTCCAGCGCGGTGAGGTCAACGGCGTTGGTCATTGCGAGCTATCCCCCGATACATTTTGGACGGCCTGGACGTTCATCTGAATTCGGCCAAGCCAAGCGTGTTCCGCGCGGGCGGGGCTGCCGCGCAGAGCCCCGCGCCATGTAGCGGGGATCGAAATGACATCTCTGCGCTTGATGATCCTCACGCAAGTGACAACGCGAGGGGCGGCGCGTCAGGCCGCTTTCTTAACGGCGTTGGCAGCCTGATCGACCAGCGATTTGAAGGCAGCTTCATCGCGCACTGCGATGTCAGCCAGAACCTTGCGGTCGATGTCGATGCCGGCTTTGTTGAGGCCGTCCATAAATCGCGCATAGGTCAACGTATTCTCGCTGGCTTCACGAACCGCAGCATTGATGCGCTGAATCCAGAGTGCGCGGAAGTTGCGCTTTTTCGCCTTGCGGTCGCGATAGGCGTATTGCATCGCCTTTTCAACGGCCTGCTTGGCAACACGAATGGTATTTTTGCGGCGGCCGTAATAACCTTTGGCAGCTTTGAGGACTTTCTTGTGTTTGGCGTGGGCTGTTACGCCGCGTTTAACGCGTGCCATTAGAATTCTCCGCGGAAATCAGGTGATGTTCTATGGATGTCGAATGACATGCCTAGGCTGAAAGGGCTTTTTATCCCGAGATGATCGGGCGCCTCGTTCAGCGGTTATAGGGCATGTACTTCTTGACGATGCCTTCGTCGCAATCCTTGAGGACCATTGTACCGCGTGCATTGCGGATGAACTTGGTGCTGCGTTTGATCATGCCGTGGCGCTTGCCTGCGGCTGCGACTTTAATTTTACCTGTCGCGGTGAATTTAAAGCGCTTCTTGGCGCCGCTTTTGGTCTTCTGCTTGGGCATTTTGCTCTCCTAGAAATTCGATGCGCGACAAGCCCTGCCGGCGCCCTGTGACAGGCGTGTTCCGGCGCCTCATCCATGGACCCAGGCGAAAAACCCACTCGGTCGTTTGCCGGTCTAACCGGTTGGAGAGGTGCTTTGAGAGGCTTTTCGCTTCAGGATCAAAGCATTATGAGCCAACACGGCATGCCCCGCCGGACGGCTCGATCGGCGGGTTATACGGGCAGTTGTAAGTCTGCGCAAGTGGCTTGCCGATTTTGGTTCTGCCGAAGCACAAAAACGTGGCAAGCTGAAAAATATTGCGACGCAATAATTTAAATATTGCACCGCAACATAATGTGGTGTACCAAAAATTTACCGACTAGAGACCAACGATCGCGGTTCATTTTCGCCGCCGCGCGCATTGCACGGAAAACGCCCATGTCAGAACGCATCTTGGTAGTTGAAGACGACCCGCTAATTGCTGACACGATCAGGCTTAACATCCGGGGCGAAGTCCCGGATGCCGACATTATTCACGTCAGGACCGTGCAGGAAGCCCGACTGGCCGTGGAGCGCGACGAACCATACGACTTCGTCTACGTTGATTTGTGGTCCGATGACGTAAGCGGCTTCCAAGGTTTGCGCGAATTCAAGAAGATGTTTCCAGGTCAATCCGTGCTGATTGCCTTCCGCCATCTCACCATGACGGCGTGAGGCACCCGAATGCAGGCACGGTGGGCTTCTTTACATGGTGGGCTTTAGGAGGCGCTCGCGGGATCACCGCGGCGCCAACACCATCACCATCTGGCGGCCTTCCAGGCGCGGCTCGCTCTCAACCTTGGCGATGCCTTCGAGTTCGGCTTTGACGCGCTGCAAAACCGCCATGCCCAGATCCTGGTGAGCCATCTCGCGGCCACGGAAGCGCAAGGTTACCTTGACCTTGTCGCCGTCTTCGAAAAATCGCTTTATAGCCCGGATCTTGACATCATAATCGTGATCGTCGATCGCCGGACGCATCTTGATCTCTTTGATTTCGACGATCTTTTGCTTTTTACGGGCTTCGGCGGCTTTCTTCTGCTGCTCGAATTTATATTTCCCGTAGTCCATGATCTTGCAGACCGGAGGCTGCGCATCAGGCGAAACCTCGACCAAATCGAGGCCCGCCGCGTTGGCGCGCTCTTGGGCGTCCTGTCGGCCAACTACGCCGACATTGTCACCGGTCTCGTCAATCAATCGGACTTCCCGAACCCGGATCGCATCGTTGATCCTCGGGCCGGATTGCTCGCGCTCAGGCGCGGCTCGCATTGGGCGGCGGATGTTGGTCTCTCCTCAGGTCGCCTCGGGTCAGATTAATGAGGGTGCAATAAACGCACCCGAAATACGCCAACGGCCGCACCGGCTCCGGAAATCGGGGCGTGTCGGCACGGTGACGTTGGACTGCGCAGAAGAAAGAGAAAAAGCGCCGGGAAGTCAAGTCAACCGCGGGGTTTAGGGCCAATTTTGGTATTCGGAGTGATGCGGCGAGGCGTCGCTTCGGTTCTGCGGGGGCAGGTCTGGCGCTTTGCAGTTGTATTTGAAGAGTTTGGTTGAGCCCGGTTAAAGTTATCGCTTTCGATCGAGAGCAAATTGCGTGCGCAGTCAAGTGAAGAGTGCAAAGTTGCGTCGAGTTAACATTCGGGAATCTGAACGTTGAAACACTCATAAATGCGTTCTATTTGCGTTTGGTGGGTGGGCTATACTGCTTTCCATCGCGATGCTCCAAATGCCGACGCAACTCGCAATTGATATCATCTCGCTTTCGTTGTGGCAGACAAACGTCTGCAGAACCTAGGGTGAAGATGATCGATTGCAGCTAGCCACATTGCGCACATCCGGTCTTGAGGGTTTGTCCACAAGTCCTATCATTCCAACTTGAATAATATCGTTTGGAGGCGCCCAAAACTTGTGGGAGATTATTTGTCTCCCAAGTAAGATTTCTGACGCCTAGATAGTATTCGTGCCACAATCTAATATGTGTCGCATTTGTTTCAGCTAAACTTGAATGTGACACCATCAATATGTCTTACGGGCGTCTCTATGACGTGTTATGGGGAAGGGGAATAAGTGTTAAAGGGTCAAGATGGCGAGGCAAAGCGCGGAACCCGAGACAATTATTCACAGTTGTGCGTGTTGCTGATCGCCGGCCCATCGGGTTCGGGAAAGTCAACCTTCATTGATGCGTTGCGCAGCGATCAATTGCCACTTCAATTGCGCAATTCATTTCCAGTCGATGTAGCAAGCTGGCCTGCATTTGAGGCTAATGACGTTCTCAAGCGCGGCGACAATTACCAAAAGCTCCATCCCGATTTGTTCGAGAAAAGGGGGGTAATTTTGCATTACGATACCTTTTTCATTCACCGCGCGGGGTTGAGCAGTTATGCCGAAGATCCTATTTGGCCCATTATAACGACGGCAGCTAAATTGTACGTCGTATCGATCGAGCCAACGGCCAGCCAACTTCAAGATCAGTTCTTTGAGCGCTTTCATTTGCACATGAAAAGTAAAGGAGTAATGAGATCTGCTTGGCATAGATTGGTCAAACGGCGTATGAGGCAATTGAACTACAAATTGTTTCGAAAGGGCATGCCAGACAGTGCTTCGTTATATAAAAGCACGGATACCATTGAGTCTTGGCAGGGGCGGTGGGAGCAGGCGCTTAGCTCTTTAACCTTTATCAAAGCGGAGAACAGACTTGTCCGTATCAAGCCCTGCCGCGATCAGGATGGACAGAATACCTACGTGATGAAATAGATTGAATAATTTAAAGGTCGTAGGTTCGCAAAACTGAATGCGCCGCAGCGTCAGTGGTTATTTCTTTCTCCAGCTCAACACGGAAAAGCGTATGATATCGCTCAGCAATATATTCGCGAACAAACTTGTGATGTTGGTAGGTGATGTTGGGCAAGTCTGTCTGAATGCTGTAATGGCTTGCGAGCCTAAGGAAGTGCTTTTGTTCTCACGAACTGGCCCAGAGTTACCGGAGCGGCACTCAGGACATGTTTCTGCCCGACTTCGTCGCCTTTCAGACCTTTCTAAAACGAATTGCGAGGTTGCCATCTTTGATGCTGTAACAAGTCTCGCTCTTAATAAAAAGCGCTATTTTTGGGAAACTCGATTGCAAACGCTGCTGGTACCAAAGGGGATAGCCTCACTGTTATATTTAGGAGGGCTGAGTTATTATCGGAAAAAAAAACGTCTCACCATAATGGGTGAAGTTACCTTGGGTAATAAAAATGGGAGTAGAGAATTTTTGGTCGTCTCAATTCTCCGAGGCGAGAATTCGCACAATCGGCGGCTTTTTGCTCCACACGATTGGACACCTCATCAAATACTGTCACATATGGCCGGATTAAATTATGTTCTACTACGCTCTATTGATGCTATTTCGGCTGGGAAAGATTTTAAAGACATAGACATATTGGTGTCAGATGATGATTTGGTGGAGTTAAGAAGTAGGTTTGGGCAAAAAGTTGGCCTTTATCAAATTGACGCTTATTCGGAAGGCGGTGCTTTGGGGCATGACTTCCAATCGGTTCCGTATTTCTTCCCCAGATTCGCTAGGGAAATCCTTGGAAGTGCTGAAATCTTGCCAAACCAAATCCGAGTGCCGTCGGCTAAATATCGCTATTTATCACTAGCTTATCATCTGCTCTTTCATGGAAAATCTAGACACATTGAGGATCTTAATGATTTGTCGGAAAATACGTTTGGTAATGCAAGGCATTACCATTCGCTTATTTCAGCTGCTGGCGATGCCGGTTTTAGCGAGCCACGGTCCCTGAGCGACATTGATGCGCATCTGCATGATTGTGACGCCTTCCCAAGCGCCGACATTCTTGGTTTCTATGCAAGGCGAAATCGTTTTGTCAGTCAGCGATACCTGTCGAGCAAACAAGCGCTACCTGGCTTGGTGACATTTTTTACACGAGATTACAATCAAACTTCCAACGTAACTGACGCTATAGAGCGTGCACTAGCGGAAAACTTTGAGATTCTAGCAAAGGGACCGCTCGATGAGCAAACGCGGTGTGTCGTGAATGAGCGGGTTCGTGGTGGGAATTGGCGGGATAACGTTGACGCTTCATCGGGTGAACCAACCTCCTGGTATGTGTGTTGGGATCCCACGCCAATTTCAGTAGATCGTAAATTACGTAAGAAGTATCCGCATCTGGACAATGCGAGAACATTGGCCCTGAAATTGCGATTGCGAGAATTGGCGGGTGGTAAACGCATCTTGCATTCAAGCGACAATTCTGGGGAGGCGCTTGAGCATGTCAGAGTCCTAAATCTTGAACAACATCCAGGGATTGCAAAAAAAATTGAAAAAATACGTCAAGCGGCAGCGTGATGAACAGGCGATAGGAATTTGGCTAGAAATACGGGTATTACAAAAGCGCTTGCATTGTAAGTAATCTCTGTTTTTGAAAGAGTGTAATGGAAAGTCGTTTGGGAAATAGTATCAGATGTGTTTGGAGGCTGGACTGTTGGCGATGTGAGCGCCCACAATTGCACTCATCTGATAGGGATAATTTATGCGTGATGTTTTAAAAATTTTACTTTTTGCTGACAATCGGCCTGGGCATGTGCAGCTTGCCGAGGGTGTCATAGCAGCCATATCGCATTGTCGACCCGTCGATGTGCTTCGTGTTGATGTGGCGCGCTCTGTTCTGTTTCCCAACAGACTTCTTGCGCGACTCTTGACCACGGCTATCAATAAAAAATGGTTGTTGAGCGTAGCGTACAATGTTGACGTGAACCGACTCGAGGGACGAGAACTCATCGTTTCGTCTGGCGGAAATACCTTGGGAGCTAATATACTCGCGGCTCGTCTACTCGGTGCTGTCAATATTTTTTACGGCTCATTACGTCAATTTGACCCTCTTGACATTGCTCTCGCCTTAACTTCATACGAGCATCATACAACGCATCCAAATATCGTCGCTGCACTCAAACCAAGTAGCCTGGATCCAGATGAATTTCCAGCTTACACAAGCGTAGATGAAGTCCCAAGAACACTAGGTGTTCTGATAGGCGGAGATGGAAGTGGCCTTTTCTATACGCAAGAAGATTGGATTGGCCTCTTGAACTTTTGCCAGTGCTTTCACGACGCTTTCGCATCCAAGTTTATTGTTGCAAACTCACGTCGAACACCCCACAAAACTAGCGATCTCATTGCGCAGTTTGCCGCTCGCAATGGCGCATTCGTCGAATTCATAGATGTACGCACGGCGGGGCCCGGAACGCTCCCGCCACTTTTCGCGCAATCAGAAGTAGTTTTAGCCAGCGCAGATTCCAGCTCAATGGTGTCAGAGGCAATTTGGCTGCGTCGCCCCACGCTGGCGCTATACCCAATGAATGGCAGATTGGAGCATGCCGAAGCAGTTTATCGTGCTCAGCTGGTTACGAAGGGTCATCTTGCTGAAATATCGATTGAAGATTTGACGCCGCGGTCGGTTTTGACGCACTTGACTGCTTTAACACCGATGAGGAATAATCCCCGACAGTCATTGGCTGATCTATTGCGTAAGCGATTGCCGACGCTTTTTGGCGATTTGCCTAGTTCTTGATTATTCCAACAATGGCACTGCCAGAACGTAAAGCCCATTGAATTTATTTCAGCCGAACCGGCCAGCAAGGTTTGTGCCTAGCAAGTGATCATAGACGGCAAGCGTATTCGTTTGAAGCTGATGTGTTGTGAAGTTTTCGCGGGCGTTGGCTTGGGCGCGGGCTGCCATGGCCGTCCGTTCGTTTGGTTTCAGCATAAGCATCAGCACCTCGGAAATAGCATGCGCCAGTGCGTCTGGATCGTGTGGTGGTACGTGCCGGCCAGTTGACGTGCTTGCGTTGTAAGCCGGCGGCGCCAGCACGGTGAAGGGCGGCGCGCCGATTGCGCTCGCGATTACAGGAACGCCCATGGCTTGCGCTTCGACCGAGGTACGCCCGAAGGCTTCAGGCTCGGTCGATGCGATCAAAACGATATCGCTCGATGCAAAAGCCGCCGGCATGTCTTCAACATGCCCGACCAGACGGACGCGTTCGCCCAGCCTGTCCTTCGCGATCATTTTTTCCAATTCCTGGATGTAATAACCCCGCCCCTGGGCGTCACCTGCCAGAATAAATACCACATCGGAAAAATCCCAACGGCGTGCCAATTGCGCAGCCGCATTGATGACCACGCTCTGGCCCTTCCACCGCGTCAGCCGCGCGGGATGCAAAACGACCCGTTGCCCTGGCGATATGCCCCAGGCCGTCCGCAGGGCCGAGATACGTTCAGCAGTAACGAGTGCGCGGTCGAAGCGGTCAATGTCAACGCCGCGATTTATGACAGCGATTTTCGATGCATCGATATTGTAGCGTTCGCGAACGACATTTGCGGTATAGCCGGAATTGGCAATGACGATATCGCCCCGCGCCATAACGCTATTGTAGCGTCGTTTAAGCGGGCCCTTCTCATTGTAGATGCCGTGATAGGTCGTCACGAAACGGGCGCGTGCACGACGGGCGGCTATATACGCACTCCAGGCTGGTGCACGCGAGCGCGCGTGAACCAGATCGACGCCTGCGTTTCGAATGAGGTGCGTTAGCGCCGCAGCATTGGCATACATGCGAAGCGGGTTCTTGGTCGCGGCGGGAAAGCGTATCATTTCCGCGCCTGCGGCTTCGACCTCGCGGCACAGCCGGCCTCCTTCAGCCAAAACCATCGCCCGCCCTCCAGCCTTGACTATGGCTTGAGCAACCTCGACCGTGGTGCGCTCTGCGCCGCCAGTGTCGAGCTCGGGTATGATCTGGAGTATGGTCGGGCGCTTTTCAGCCACGAGAAGCTCCGTCGGTCAAAAAGATGAGGTGTCATAGGATGGTGGACGAAGAACTGCAATTCCTCACTGTAGCGGATGCGGGAAAGTCCCGAAGGATTGCCTTTATCCGGGCGCCGTCAAAAAGGGCGGACGGGCTTGGACTTATGTGGTTGCCGGGTCTGAAGTCTGACATGATCTCGACAAAAGCAGCGGCTTTGGCGCAGTGGACGGCGCCGCGCGGCCTGGGCATGACACGTTTCGATTATTCTGGGCACGGTCGGTCTGAAGGTGTTTTTGAGGCGGCAACGGTTGGCGATTGGCTGGCCGAAGCACGCGCAGTTTTCACCCAAACGAGCAAAGGCCCCCAGGTTTTGGTTGGGTCGTCGACGGGCGGACACATTGCACTGCTTTTGTTGCGAGATCTCTTGCAAGCAGCTCCTCAGCAGGCTGCGCGTATCAAGGCGCTTGTGCTCATTGCTCCGGCCTGGGATCTCACCGAGGAATTGATGTGGAATGAATTCGACGACGAGGCGCGCCGGGAATTGAAGGAGAACGGTGTCTATAACCGTCCTTCCGACTATGGCGAGCCTTATGCAATCACGCGGCAGTTCATAGAAGAGGGGCGTAACCACCTTTTCAAGGCTGCGCCATTTGATCCGGGGCGGCCTGTCATCATCCTGCAAGGCGTAATGGACAAAGATGTGCCAGTTGAGCATGCGCGTCGATTGGCTGGCTTTCTGACTGGTGACTGGGCCAAGCTGATTGAAGTCTCTGACGGTGAACACCGCATGTCACGGCCGCAGGACTTGGCGCTCTTGTTCGATGAAATCGCAAAACTGGCAAGCTGAGGTTCCGATATAATGCACAAACAGGTTTCTAAGATGTTCTTCAACGGCTTCCGGTTCGCACTTTCATGTCTTGCCCTCCTCGGCATTCAAACTGTCCAGGTTTCTGCCGCAGATGATATGTCCGCATTCAGGACTGAAGTAATCCAGATGCTGAAAAATGTTGAGCCGGGGGTTGTTATCGAGCGGCTGCCTGAGCCCTTGATGCTGAAGGTTGGCGGTAACGAGGTGTCGCTTTCCAATATCTACCAAAAGTACCGCGAGTTGCCTGGCGACGAACGCAAACGTTTTTTGGAAAGTACGGTACCGCTACTCTTGCCGGCTCAATTCAAAAAACCAGCAAGCACCCCGGAGGATTTCAATGCCGCAAAGTCGCGCTTGCGCATCCAAATCGCACCCGTCGATTACGTTGCCCACGTTGCTGAAAAGTTGAAGAAAGAGCTGCCGCATCGCAAGCTGTCGCGGTTGGTTATTTCTACTTACGCCGTCGATTCGCCCAACATGCTGCGCTACGTCACATCAAGTGATCTCGATGCCTGGAAAGTCTCCGAGGATGATTTGCGCCGACAGGCTATCGCCAATCTCGATGCTGCATCCACCGATATAGAACTGAAACCATCGCAGCCAGCTAACGGGGCCGGGGCCTATCTCGCCATAGGACGGGGCGACGGCTACATGGCAGCACGTATTTTGTGCCCACAGTTCATGCAGCGCGTGCAAAAAGCTCTGGGAACGAAGGTCATGATTGGCATTCCCAATCGCGACTTTCTTGTCATGTGGACCCCGGATTTTGCAAAGCGGCGTCAATTCGCCGCTCAGGTTGCCGCTGACTTCAAGGCAAAATCGCACCCATTAACGCCGGAACTGCTTGTCTTCGACGAAAAGGGATTACGCCCGGCATCCAGCGGCGAGCTTGGCGATCACGGTCGCAAATGAAATCGGCGCCTGCTCGATTGCCCCAACTCAGTCGTCTACCAAGGATAAGAATTCCTGCCGGGTGATTGCGCTATCGCGAAATACACCGAGCATGCGACTGGTCACGAGATCGGTGCCTGGCTTGTGTACGCCGCGCGTGGTCATGCAGTGATGCTCGGCCTTGATGAGCACCGCTACGCCTTGCGGTTGCAGGACCTCATCAATGACGTTGGCAATCTGCGCTGTCATCTTTTCCTGTATTTGGAGACGTTTGGCGAAGACCTGCACGACACGGGCGAGCTTTGATATGCCGACCACACGGCCGTTTGGAATATACGCAACCCACGCCCTGCCGATAATCGGTGCCATGTGGTGTTCGCAGTGGCTTTCAAACCGAATGCCGCGCAATGAGATCATTTCATCGTAGCCCTCGATTTCCTCGAAGGTTTTGGACAGGATCTCCGCCGGGTCCATCGCATAACCAGCAAAATGTTCCTGGAAAGCCTTGGCCACCCGCTTGGGCGTTTCAATCAAACCGTCGCGCGCAGGGTCTTCACCAGTCCAACGCAGGATTGTGCGCACGGCCTCCTCAACCTCTTCACGGCTGGGCTGACCTTTTTTGCTGGCGGCTTTTGCGGCGACCTTGGCTTCGTCGTAATCAGTGTCACGCGTGCGGCTCATCTAGGGCAGTTTCCTCGTATGGTCTTATTCATTGATGCGGGGTGCAAACCGGTCCCAATAGCGATCAGGTCGCCAACATGGGGAGTAAACGCCTCAGCCGCAACCCTTCGAAGTGTCGCGCATGCGGATTGCTAATTCCTAAAATCCGGTTTGCACCGCAGTAGACCGGCAGTGCGCGCTGATGCGATCTGGCGCAATGCGCGTCAGTCCTGCTCCGCCTCATCCTGCTGACCAGACCATTCACTAACCCGCGCCAGGTGGGCGAAGTCGTCGAAAGCATAGGTGAAGTCGGAACGCCGGAGCGCGGAATAGGGGGTCTGAGCATCGTCGAAGCGCGCGACAAGCCGGCCAAGGCCGGTCATGAGTTCGGCTGCAAGGGCTTCCACAACGCCTGTTTTGACCATGCGGCTTTCGCCGGGAGGCGTCCCGCCCGTAGAGCGAATATAGCACAGCGCGGCAACGGGTCCCGGCTCGACATTTTCGAAACCGCCAGCAATTGCGATTGCCGCCTCCAGGCCAAGTTGCGGTGCAAGCCCCGCCAGAACACGCTTATCGTTTGGCGCCTGGCCCGTCTTGTAATCCGTGATGATGCAACCTTTCGGTGTCATGTCGATACGGTCTGCGCGCGCGGTCAGCGTAAAAGGCCCTTGAGGTGCTTCCAAAACCATTGCTCCGGAAATCTCCGCCAGTACGCGATGTGTTTCGCAGCGACGCTGTGGCTCGGTTTCAGCAAACCAGCGGGCGAAGCGCTCAAAGCGTGGAAGCCAGAACGCACGTATGCGCGGATTGCTGAGATAGGGCGCCAGTTGTTCACGAGCTATTGCGACCAGTAGGTGCTCGACGTGATCTGGCAGCGTATGTGGGTAGCGCCGAGCGAATTCGGCCAGAACATCGTGAATGACGGAGCCCTTGAGGCTTGCATCGGGCAATTTGCCAAGCCGGGGCAGGGGATCAAGCCCCAGGATATGCCGGGCAAAAATCGCATAGGGGTTTGCCATCCACTGCTCAATGGCCGAAACGGACAAACGCCGAGGGCGCAGGGCAACAGGCGGCCGCGGTTGGGGGGCGGAAATTGAGTGCCGTTGTGCAATGTAATCGCGTGCCCTGGCCCAGCCCAGCCAGGGCCGGTCCATGGCAATTGCATGCCGCATCTCCATACCGTCAAGCAGGGCAACGATCCGCATCAGCCAGCGCGAGGGCACTGTTGGAACACCATCAATCTTCTCGGCGCGCGTCAGATAGACCTTTTTGGCACCGAGGAGTGACACGAAATCATGAGCAGCGTGACCGATTTTTTCTTCAGGTGACGGCAGGCCAAGCGCCTTGCGCATCGGCCGGTTGAGCCAGGCACCTGCGTCTGCGGCCTCTGGCCAGGTACCGTCATTGAGCGATCCCAGTATCACGATGTCAGGTTGCTGCAGGCGCGCCTCGAATGGGCCCCAAATAGAAAGGCGCGGATGAACAGGTATCCGTGGGCGAACGTTAAGGCCGACGATCAAGCTGCGATAGAGATCAGCATAGTCAAAAGGAGCAAGGTCCAGTGGCGGCATGCCAGGGTCGATCAGGCCAGTGAACAACTGCGATGCAGCAGCGCCGGCTTCGCGGGAATAAAGTGGCGAGGTGGCTTCGGCGTCTTCGTTGCCTTCGGCAACTTGAAATAGCTTAAGCTGCAAAGGGGGCTCGGCAACGGCTTCCTTGGCATCCAGAGGCGCCTGATCCGCAATAATTGCCTCGACATCTGGGACATCTCCAGGGCTCACCGCAATGTCGTTTTCCGAATGGTCTGGAAGTTCTGCAATCGCTTCGGCAACGGCAACGTGGGCGGTGGCAAGCTCTGTGAGAGATACAGGCGTATTGCGTTGGTAAATCGATACGAGCGGTTGGTAGGCGCGCTTCAAGCGCTGCACGAGGTCGCGGGCACCAGCCCAATCTTCTTCTCTAAGGCGACGAACCGCCCGCTCCCGCCTCTCGCGGGCTGAAACGTCAAGTTTGGCCTCTTCCAAGGCTGTTTCGACACCGTCGAGACCGGTTCCGAAGTAATCGGTGCGGAAGGCGGCAAGTTCCAGGGCGCGGGCGGCGCGCCGTGCCTCGAAGGCACCAAGCTTCAGACGTGTGAGTGGGTGTTTAAGAAGCGCTGTCAGATTGGTGGGCGCAAAATTCTGGTGCATGGCTTCTATGACCAGGTCGAGGAATGCCCCCGGGACAGTCTTGGCAAACGGCCGTCCAGCGGAATCGTCAACCCGAATACCCCAGCTTTCCAGGCGGGTTGCAACACGGCGGGCCAGTAGCCGGTCCGGCGATACCAGCGCGGCGGTCTGTCCAGGCGTTTCGAGGGCTTCGCGAAGAATAAGCGCAACCACTTCAGCTTCGTCATGTGCATTTGGCGCATCGACGAGGTTCACGCCTTGCAGCGCCTTTGCAAGCACGTCGCGATCGATCGTTTGCGCATACGTGTGCCATTGTGCGGTCGTAGCTGCGGGGCGCATCGCCGCGCTGAAAAAAGCCTGACGTTCGCGTTCGTCAGGATTGAGCACCGCGCCTGGGAGAATTTGCACGTCATCGCGGGTGATGCCCAGCCGGTCCAACAATACCTTCAGGCCGAATTGCGGATGCTCGGGGTGGGGCTCTGGTGCGTGCCCTCTGCCTGAATTTTCCAGGTCTGCCGCCGGCCCTGTCGTTGGCCGAATGGCATCCCAACTTTCTTCGTCAAGCGCAAGATCGAGATTGGGAAGCACGATGGCGCCGTTTGGCAGGCCGGCTACCGCCCGCATCAATTCAGCGGTCGCGGGGATTGAACCTGTCACGCCTGCGACGATCACAGGTCCACTTGGCGGTGCTTCGCGCAAGCGGCGCGCTTCGGCGAGAATCGTTGCATTGCGCTGCGCGGCCGGTGCGCTAAAGCCCCTTTCGGCCAGGTGCGCGGGCCAAAACGTCATCAGGATGTCCAGAAATTGTAGCGTCTTCTGCCAATGCTGAGAGAACGCGTCGGGAACCAGACCGGAGATTTGTGACAGGTCCGCATCCTCGGTTTCGACCATATCCATCAGCCGTGCAAGTTCGCCAGCCAGATGCGCGGCCTGGGCTGGTGTTTCGCTGCCTGCGGCTATGGTTTGCATGGCCGCATCGTGAGAGCTTGCTGCCTTGCGCATTGCTTGCGCCCAGCGGAGCACCAACTGTGTCAGGACCAGACGGCGTTCCAACTCCGGGATGGGAGGTATTGCATCAGCATTATCGACCGATTGCGTCGTCATACCCGCCAAACCGGCTAGCAGCGAAAACTCCTCATCCGCCTCTGAAATCGGCCGTATTGTTGGTAGCAGAACAGCCCGATGCTCCATATTGGCGAGGAATGCATCCTGCAGGGCACGGGTTGCGCGGCGCGTCGGCAAAAGCAGGGTTATATCAGTCAATGCAAGCGGGCCTGGCTTTCGCTGCCCATCCAAGTTGCCGAATTCACCTGCGAGCATTGCCCTGGCCAGTACGTCAAGGAATGGCCGCCCTGGTGGCACGGTGTAGATGCGGCCAGCCATAGCGCTGTGGCTGGAGCCCTCGGTGCGGCCCGTCTGAGCGCCGGGTGCTGAGGCCGCCAGTCCTTTATGGTTGTTGGATGGCAAAGTCATGCCGAATAGGGCTCCCCATGCCGTAGTGCGTTTTCTGCTTCTTCAAGTGCCGATGGCGTACCGACATGCATCCAGAAACCGTCCAGCCGTAAGCCGTAAAGGGTTCCAGCAGCGATAGCCTGATCCCAAAATCTGTTGAGCGAGAACGCCTCTTCTCGTGAGCCGGTGAACAACCGTGGATGCACAACAGAGACGCCGGCAAATACAAACGGCGCCGACATGCCCTCCCTTCGCCGTGCAAGGCGCCCCATCTCATCCATGGTGAAATCGCCATAGCCATCATAACCGAGGGCTCGCGCGGTCGATGCAAGCAGCAGCAACCCGTCCATGCGCTCGCCATCCCAGGCATCGAATAGCGCATCAAGATTCGCCTTGGGCCCTTCCAGCCAAACCGAATCCGAATTGTGAATGACGAAAGGGTCAGCACCCAGAAGCGGGAGTGCGCGCACAAGTCCACCGCCGGTGTCCAATAACGCATCGCGCTCGTCTGATATTACGATTTGAGGTTCGCCGGTCCGAGACACGAGATGCTGTTCCAGAACCTCTGCCCGATAATGGACGTTCACGACAGCTTCGGTGATGCCCGCCGCCGCGAGACGATCCAGCACATGATCGATTAACGGCCGTCTACCAAGACGCACCATAGGCTTGGGCATCGTGTCCGTGAGCGGTTGCATGCGTTTGCCAAGGCCGGCAGCCAGAACCATCGCTTTTGTCGGGCGGCTCATGATGGTTTCAGTTCCTTGTGAACGCTTGGGTGCTGCGGGCATGTTAACCCACCTGCACTAGAGCGCATTCCGATCCGATGGAATCGGATTGGCGCTCTAGCTTCTTGTTTGGTCGCATTTTCTTCGACGAACCGGTGTCCACTTCGTCGGAAAATGCTCTAACCCCGCTGGGTTATGGGCTGCGCAGGTTGTCCTTGCGGCGGCCTTGCAGGGTGAAGACATGGGCATCGTAGAACGACTTCAAGGCAGCCAGGTGGGGATGTTGAAGGGCGCGGGCCAGATATCCCCAGATGCGCGGCATATGTGCGACATAATGTGGCTTGCCGTCGCGTTCATGAAGACGCGCGAAAATGCCCAGGATCTTGGTATTTCTTTGAGCACATAATGCTGCGTAGGCGTAGCGGAAGTTCTCATCATCGAATGCGGGACCGGTGGCAGCGGCTGCCGCACAGTAGTTGTCGAGCAGTTGCTTCTCCAGGTCTTGAGGAACGTCTACGCGCGCGTCGTGCAGCAGGGAGGCGACATCGTAGGCTTGCGGCCCTTGCATTGCGTCCTGGAAGTCTATGACACCGACCCTGGCGAGGCCCTGGCGGTCTGGTCGCCAGATCAAATTGGGCGAATGAAAGTCACGAAGTACCCAACCGCTCGGCATGTCTTGCAACGATGCAATCGTATCGCGCCACAGTTCGCAGAATTGGGCACGTAGGCCTGCCGGCATTTCAACGCCTGTTGCAAACGGCCAGAGCCAATCCGCCAGCAGCTCTATCTCTATTTTCATAGCGGCTGCATCGTAGCGCGACAGCGTCCATGCCGTGCCATCGCCAATTGGAAGCGGTTTATCTGTGGGAAACGAGCGCAAATGCACCAGTACGTCGATCGCGGCCTGCCAGAGTTCTGCCTGGTCGGCATTATCGGCGAGTTCGCGTCCATAAACCCGATCACCAAAGTCCTCGATCAGCAGCAAACCGTCGTCGAGATCATTTGCAAAAATTTCCGGGGCGGCGAGGCCCGCATCGCGCAGGGCTCTGGCAATTGCAACAAATGGACGGACATCCTCGGCAAGGTGAGCAATGCGGCTATAGGGTTGGCCATCACGTATCGGCGGCCCGTCTGGCTGGCGCGGCCAATCCATAAGGATGGCGGTTGCGTGTTGGGCAACTGTGTGTTGAGCAACCGGTATCTCAGCGGCAGTGGAACTGGCAGAACGAAAAACGCGGGCATAGCGGCGGGTGGAAGCATCCCCTTGCAAATACGCAACTGACGTTTTGTTGCCACCCCAACCAGAATCGTGGAGCAAACCAACGATGCGTTCAAGCCTTCTGGCGCGCTCGGCAAATACCCCATGTCCCGAGATATAGACATCGCGAAACTGCTGCCGCCCGCTGGCCGCGTCACCGATGGAGATGGACATGCGTTCTGACGGCATGAGGTCTCCGCCATGTTCGGGCCATTCAACGAGACAGACCCCCGACTTCAGCAGGTCCTCAAGCCCCAGTTCCATGAGTTCTTCAGGATCACTGAGGCGATATAGATCGAAATGAGCCACCGGCATGCGCGGCGTCTCATAAGTCTGCACCAACGTAAATGTGGGGCTCGGGATTTCTTCGGCCGGATTACCGGTTAATGCACGAATGACGGCTCGGGCGAACGTCGTCTTTCCCGCCCCCAGGTCGCCCGAAAGCGCCAGCAGATCTCCAGGACGGAGGCTTGCAGCTAGAATTTCGGCAAACTGACACAGTTCCGGTTCGTTGCGTTCGTCGAGCTGGAATGAATATGTGACGCTATCCATGATGAAGTTGTTGGCTGCGAAGGGGGAGTTCGCCAGATGGCGGGGCACAGTGATGGGGGCGCGGAGTAGCGTCAACTCGTTTTACGCAATTGTTGCTGCCAAATGCACGAAAAGTGCAGGTTGTTTACCCGATACTTCAGCCTTTACCAGCCGCAACCTGCCGGTCATGTTCGCCGTCGTCGTCGGAGGAGACGTTTGCGAAGGCATCAGGAAAACGCACTTTTATTCGTGTTCCATGCCCAGGCTCGGAGCTGAGTGTGAGCGTTCCGCCATGCAGTTCGACAAGATTACGCGAGATCGACAGGCCAAGTCCCGCCCCGCGGTGCTTGGAGCCCTGACTGCTGCTGACAAAACGATCGAAAATGCGATCCTGTTGTTCGACGGGAATGCCAACGCCTTCGTCTGCGATTTCGAAAACGGTGTCGCCGTCCTCATGCCAGCAGGCGATGCGCACGGTGCCACCCTTGTGTGAAAAACCAACCGCGTTGGAAAGCAGATTGTAGAGGACCTGACGCACCCGCTGCTCGTCGGCAACGAAGGTTTCCACGCCTTCCTCGATGGCAATATCGATGGTCAATTCCGAGCGGGCTGCCCGGTCACGAATTCCCTGGATAGCGGCATTGATGACCTTGTCGATATTGAGCGTGTCGCGGCGCAGTTCGAGTGCGCCGGCGTCGATCGTTGCGAGGTCGAGAATATCGTCGATGATCGCCAAAAGCGTGCGCGAGGAAGAAGATATGTCGTTGAGATATTCACGCTGCTTGTCATTGAGCGGACCGATATACGCACTGGTCAAAAGGTCGGAAAACCCGATGATATTTGTTAGCGGCGTACGAAGTTCATAGGACACATGGCCGATGAACTGGTTTTTGAGCCGGTCGGCGACTTCGAGTGCTTCGTTGCGTTCAACAAGGGCACGTTCGTAGCTCTTTGACACCGTCACGTCGGCAAATGTCACCAATGTTCCACCATCGGGCAAAGGCGTGGTGGCGTAATCAATGACGTTCATGTTGCCGCGAACGAGCTGTCCGGCGCGTTGCTCGCGCGTGTCAAGGTAGGACGTTACTGCAACCCTGATGCCGGACCAGGCGTCGACCTCGTCACTGACATTGGCCACGTCGGCAATGATCTCGTCGATGAAGGGTTGGTTGTTGAGCTTGTCACGGTCGAGCTTCCAAATGCTCGAAAAAGATGAATTGTGAAGCCTCAGTCGACCATCGGTTGCAAACACTGCGACACCTTCCTTGAGGCTGTCGAGTGTTTCGCGTTGCACGTTGATGAGCGCATTGTAGCGGCTTTCCAGAGCCAGTTTTTCCGTATCGTCGGAAAACAAAAAAGTCACCCCGTCGTCTGGCTGTTGTTCAGCCCGGACGTGAATGATGCGCCCGTCGGGAAGCAGCCACCAGTCCTCGAATTCTTCGCCGCTTGAATGGCTGGCAAGAGTTTTTTCCTTCCATTCCCGATAGTTGGCTGTTTCGGGAAGGACGCCGCGCTCGCGCAGGCGGTCAAGCACATTGCTGGCGGTGGGATGGGAGCTGAGCCAGTCCTCATCGATCTGCCAAAGCTTGGTGAAGGCCTCGTTGAAGAACTTCAACCGCTGTTCCTTGCCAAACATCGCAACGCCGGTTGAAACGTGATTGAGCGTGCGATCGTAGGCGTTGATCCGCCGTTCCAGTTCGCCTTCCGCTGTTGCGATTGCAGCGACGTCCATGGCCGCGCCAATGACCGTATTTCCCAGTGGCAGCATGACGACGTCGTGGGCCTTGCGTTCGGCACCGACAACGATCTGCATGCGCTGGCGGAATTCTTCGCCCATGGCGATTGATTTCAGCGCACATTGCCTCTCACGCGAATCCAGCAGTTCGATCTGACGTGCCAGAACCTCGTCCTCGCTTTCTGTTTCGACCGCCTCGACATAGGCCTTGTTGACCCAACTTATGCGGCCGTCCTGTGTCTTGAGCCAGACCGGCATGGGCACCGCATTAAGCAAAGCCCGCATCGCGCGAATATCGCGAGCAAGCCACTGGTGCTGATCGATGACGCGCGCAAGTTCGCGCTTGTAGCCGGCAACTTCGCTCAAACGAAGAATGGCGCGTCCGCTGGTGGCACGACCCTCCGCCTCGATATGATCGCCCGCCGTCGTGCGGACTATGATGTTGAAGGATGTGCCCTGCTGAAACAGGATATCCAGGCTGTCCTTGAGCGTTTCGGCGGAACGCTTGTCGAGCCATTGTCCAAAGCGCAGCACATCCTCACGTCTGTTGGGCAGTCCAACAACGTTGGCAAGCGTATAAGATACGATACGTGCTGGGTGTTCGTTGTCCCAGTAGAGAAGGATCTGCGGCTCAGCCCTGATGATCGATTCCGCCATGGCGAGGCTGCGACGCAGTTTTGCGTTCTCATCGCGCGCCCGTTTAGACAGCACACGCGCCAGTCGCACCGAGCGCCATACCAGAAGGCTGGCGAGTAAAGCGCCAATGGAGATTGCGCCAATAAGTAGAAGTTGCTCAAATTCCAGCCCGACTGAAATCGACTGAGCGCCTTTCCGGGTAACGGCAACGGTCAAAGACGCAACAATGGCAAGGCTCGCCAGCAGCAGCATGACGAGTTCGTTGCGGGCATTGCGTGCCCGGGATTTGAGAACGTAAGACCGCATCGCGTTCCCAGTGAAATGGCGTGCAGACATGACGAACCGCCGCCGGGGCGCCGACGAAAAGTGCCGGCAGTTTCAGTAGTCCATGCAACGCGAACAGGCGCGAGGCTGTCAGAATCGCCGTCGCGAGAATGCGGACGAATCACCTGCAAGTATGCGTTGTGGGAGCCGGGGTTGGCCAGAGCCGTTGCACGCGAATAGATGGTGTTGGTGTGCCTGCGCAACTATTTTCGCCGATGGTCCGTCAGCCCGCAGTAGGGTTTTGGATTCGATCCCAGAGAAGTATACGCAACAACCGCAATGCAAGGACGGCGCGGCATTCGCCGAACCGTGCCAGGCTTAATCAAAAAGGCCCTGCTTTCGCGAGGCCTTTTGTATCAGTCTGCTAGCCCGCCAATCCAATGGAATTGTATTGGCGCTCTAGCTTTTTGGTTTGGTCGCATTTTCTGCGACGAACCGGCGTCCACTTCGTCGGAAAATGCTTTAGTAGCGATAGTGTTCGGGCTTATAGGGACCTTGTTGCGTGACGCCGATGTAGGATGCCTGCTCCGGCGACAGCTCTGTCAGTTGTGCGCCGATCTTCTTGAGGTGCAAACGCGCCACCTTTTCATCGAGGTGCTTGGGCAGAGTTGTTACCTTGTCGACCGTGTATTCGCCCGTATCGCGTTTGGTCCATAGCTCGATCTGGGCCAGCGTCTGGTTGGTGAACGATGCCGACATCACGAACGAGGGATGTCCCATAGCGTTGCCAAGGTTCACAAGCCTGCCTTCAGAAAGAAGGATGATGCGTTTTCCGTCAGCAAACTCGATCTCGTCCACCTGCGGCTTGATGTTGTCCCACTTGAGGTTCTTCAGGCCATCAACCTGGATTTCGTTGTCGAAGTGGCCGATGTTGCAGACGATCGCCCGGTCCTTCATCTTGCGCATGTGGTCAACGGTGATGACGTCCTTGTTGCCCGTGGCCGTGCAGAAGATGTCGGCCCGTGTTGCGGCCTCATCCATGGTGACCACTTCGTAGCCTTCCATCGAGGCTTGCAGCGCGCAGATCGGATCAATTTCCGACACCATGACGCGGCAGCCGGCATTGCGCAGGGAGGCGGCCGAACCCTTGCCAACATCACCGAAGCCAGCAACCATCGCAACCTTGCCGGACATCATCACGTCAGTACCGCGACGGATGCCGTCAACCAGCGATTCACGGCAGCCGTAGAGGTTGTCGAACTTCGATTTCGTAACAGAGTCGTTCACATTGATTGCGGGGAACAGCAGCTTCCCGTCGCGAGCAAGCTGATAAAGGCGGTTGACGCCGGTGGTGGTTTCCTCAGAGACGCCGCGAATGTTCTTGGCAAGTTGGGCAAACCAACCAGGTTTTTCCGCCAACGTTTCCTTGAGCACAGCGAAGAAGTGCGTTTCTTCCTCTGACTTCGGGTTGTCGAGGAACGCCTTGTCGCCCTTTTCAGCGCGCAGACCCAGGTGAACGAACATGGTGGCGTCTCCGCCATCGTCAAGGATCATGTTCGGTGTGCCGCCATCGCCCCATTCCATCGCGCGCTTGGTGAATTCCCAATATTCACGCAGGCTCTCGCCCTTGTATGCGAATACCGGGACACCGCGCGATGCAACACCTGCGGCGGCGTGATCCTGTGTTGAATAGATGTTGCAAGAAACCCAACGGACATCGGCGCCCAAAGCAGTCAGCGTCTCGATCAAAACCGCTGTCTGGATCGTCATGTGCAGCGATCCCATGATGCGCGCACCCTTCAAGGGCTGGCTTGGGCCATATTCCTCACGCGTTGCCATCAGGCCCGGCATCTCGGTTTCTGCAATGTTGATTTCCTTGCGGCCCCAATCTGCAAGGCTGATGTCTTTGACGACGAAATCATTGTTGGTTGTCATGAGAATTCCTTTTTTGATCTGCGTCCCCGAGCAGGTCTAGGGCGCATTCCGGTCCGATGGAATTGGATCGGCGCTCTAGCTTCTTGTTTGGTCGCATTTTCTTCGACGAACCGGCGTCCACTTCGTCGGAAAATGCTCTAGCGTGTGTTCGAATGCTCAAAGACCTTCCCGAAGCCAAGCGCCGGTGCGCCAGCAGTTCGCCCAGCAACTGCGCGGCAATACGGCGGCTGCAATCGCACGCGCGCCAATGCCGGTGGCGTTATCAGGCCGATGGCCCGGCCCCGGGCCTGCGCGGTTGCTATAGCCGACAAGGCGAATGCCCGCAACTACATATAAGCAACTCGTTATATCTTGAGCGTCGATCGGACGAGATCAGAGCTTGGAGCCTTGGTTGAGTTAATTTTCAACAGCGCGAATCAGCGTCTGTGGCGATATGTACGCAAAGTACTTTGTGCTGATTTCTTTATATAACTGTCTGATTTTTAATGATAAATAACAAATTCCGATTGGGGCATACACTGCCACTGCTCACCGTAAGGGATTCAACGCAGCACCGAAACACGATCATTATGCGGAAATTCTGGAACTGAATTTCTAGTTGAACACTTATCAATATGAATGTTGAACATTGTATAGATAAGTTTTTTGAAACTGGAAACGTGCGGCCGGATGCTGTGGCGAAGCTTGATTGAATGTGCGCGGAGTAATCTCGGGTGCGGCTGGAGGCGGCGTGAGGGGAGCATAGCAATCATTTTTGCGGTGACCTTGGGTGTCATGTTGCTTGTTGTGGGGGGCGCTGTTGACTTCGGCCGCTGGCTCTCTGCTCGCAATGCTGTGCGAAGTGCGGTCGACAAGGCGGTTATTGCGGGCGCAAGAACCTTGCAAATCGAAGGTCGCAACGCTTTGGCGGCGGTGGATGTCGCGCAGCGCTACTACGATCGGAATTTGCGTGTGATTTCGGGTTTGGAAGGGCGCATAACATTTCGCGTCATACGCAAAGACACCGCGCTCATCGCTGAAGGCAAGGTGTTCATAGACACACCGCTCTTAGCACTGGCAGGTATCCGTAAGCTTCCCGTCCTGATCCTCTCTGAAGCCAACGCTCCTGAGGCCTTTCTGGCGGAGGGAGCCAAGAGCGAAACCGACATCGAAGTAGCGCTGATGTTGGACACAAGCGGCTCGATGCTGGGAGGCAGGCTTGAAAATCTGAAACAGGCGGTCAATGACCTGATCGATATTGTCGTATGGGACGATCAATCGTCGCACGCATCGCGCGTGGCCTTGGTGCCATTTGCAGATGCAATTCGCATTGACGATCCTGCTCTTGTTTCCTTGGTGGTGCGTCCATCTCCCTCGCGATTTCGCTTTACGGACATCGATGGAAACACGCGCATCTGGCGCCGGGATCCGGCCTGTGCGACAGATCGGGTTGGCGCGGCAGCATACTTGGATGATGCCCCTGAGGGTCCAGACCAGTTCAACGCCTACTACAGTGCGGATGGAACTTGCGATCCAAAATACGGTGCGATCGTGCCGTTGACGAACGATAAGACCCGCCTGCGTTCCAAACTCGATATGTTGTCTGCGGGTGGTGAAACTGCAGGTCACTTGGGTATAGCCTGGACCTGGAATCTTCTGTCGCCGCGCTGGGCCGGCGTGCTTCCCGCTGATGGCAGACCTGCGCCCTATAGCCTGCTAGAGCAGCGTACAGATAGCGGTGCGCCACTGTTGCGAAAGATCGCCGTCTTGATGAGCGATAGCGAATTCAACCTTGAATATTGCGACGGCGTCGACGATGCGGTCATCAACTGCGATGCGCCCAATGGCAATTCCATAGCCAATTCACAGCATCTTTGTGCGAACATGAAGGCGGCCGGTATAACCATTTTTTCTGTCGGTTTTGATATTTCCGAGGCCGGAGCCACGGCAAGTGCACTGCAACGTTGTGCAAGTAGCCCATCTACATACTATCTGGCGCAAGACACCGGTGCATTGCGCCAGGCGTATCGCGACATTGCCTTGCGGATCTCACAAATTCATGTGACGCAGGGGCCATAAGGCTGGAGGCAGGACGGGAAACCAGAGCGCATTCCGATCCGATGGAATCGGAATGCGCTCCAGCTTCTTCTTTGGTCGCATTTTCTTCGACGAACCGGCGTCCACTTCGTCGGAAAATGCACTAGGTGCCGAAGAGCCGGGCCCTAACCGCCTTCGACCATATCCTCGTCAAACCCGTTTTCGATGAGCTGCACCAGGGCTGTGAGCGCCTCCGGGCCCTCCGGTCCCATGGCCACGATGTGCAGCACCGATCCTGGCCCGGCAGCCAGCATCATGAGCCCCATGATCGAGGTGCCACCGACCGTCTGATTGTCCCGCGTGACAGTGATGTAGGCATCAAAGGTCTCTGCGCACTTGACGAACTTGGCCGAAGCGCGCGCGTGCAACCCTTTGCGATTCCTGATGGTGACGATGGCTTCAGGACGGTCTGAGGTATCGATTTCTGGCATGGGGTGCCTCAGCCGTCCCCTGTCAATTGCTGGCCGGCTACCTTGATGTATTTGCGGCCAGCGTCGCGCGCTACGACCACGGCCTCGCTCATCGGCAATTCCACGCGTACACTCGCCAGTTTCACAAGGATGGGCAGGTTTATCCCGGCAATCACCTCAACGTCGGCCTCGTCGAGAATGGAAATGGCGAGATTGGCGGGTGTGCCACCGAACATGTCAGTGAGCAGAATCACGCCAGCCCCATCGTTGGCTCTGGCAACGGCGTTGAGTATTTCCTGGCGCCGCCCGACCATGTCGTCTTCGGGATCAATCGAGACCGTTTCAAGCCGCTCCTGCGGGCCGACAATGTGCTCAAGCGCTGCGCGGAACTCCCGTGCCAGACCGCCGTGCGTAACAATGACGAGCCCGATCATTCGCAAGCGCTGCCGTTGTTTGAGCTCGTTTGGGCCGGTTGCTGGTGACCGTCAGATATGGTGCGGTAAATCATGACCTCATGCCCGGTTTTTTCAACAATGGTTGGCGCACCTCGCGATGCTCTGGCGTGTTGCGCAAGGTGACAAGAGTTCGTCTGCCTTGCAAGAGGTTAACGGTGTTTGGCTGATCGCCGCCAGGATGGCGCCTTGACGCACACTCGCATGTTAGCCGTGCCTGATATTTGCCGTCTGGGTACCAATTAATAACAGGTCGACTGTTGCACTTTCAAATCTCCAGCAAACGGCGGTGGCCCACACCCTGTAGTGCCAATGCAACTTTGAGTGGCGCTGAAGGTTCGAATGCAAACAGGCGAATTAACGGACGAATTTGGCCTGCCAGAACCGTCGTATCGGCTTGGGGCATACGTTCGATCTGGTTAGCTGGGACGAGTTCGACAACCAGATGAACGTCGGCAGCCTCCAGGTAAGGCAGGTCGACAATGCCAATGCCGCGAACCTCGAGCTTTCCTGCAAGGGTTTTGGGAGGCCGTGCAATGAGCTTTTCACCCTCAGCCTGTAGCAGTACCTGGTCATCGGCAACGAGTTGAAATGGTTGTCCGCCCAGCCCGGACGCGGGCCACGCCAATAACCTGAGTGCCAAGTCCGATTTGCCGGCACCAGAGGGCCCGGCGAGCAGGACGCACGAAAAGAAATCAACATTTGCCGTGGCTACGGCGGTGGCGTGAACAAGTGTGCGCTCATCATCCATGTCGGGTGCCATCCACGCCTCCGCGCGGATGCAGAGGACTTGCCGGCAGACGCACGACAAAGCGTGCACCTAGCCGCCCTTGGCTTGGTGCGTTTGGATTTTGATAGCGATTTTCAGCCCTGATCGTACCACCGTAAGCGGCAACGATCTCGCGGGAAATGTTGAGGCCCAGTCCGGAATTGTTCGTGCGGCTGCCGCCCTTGTCGGGACGGTAGGTATAGAACCGTGCAAAAACCTTCTCCAGGTTCTCCTCGTCGATGCCAGGCCCCTCATCTTCGACGACTAGCTCGACAACATCACCGTCACGGCGGACGGAAATGATGACTTTTCCGCCTGCTGGCGAGAACGAGATGGCGTTGTCAACGAGGTTTGTCACGACCTGCGCGATGCGGCTGTCGTTACCGTAAATCGTGAAACTATTGGCCGGCACACCGGCAGGCACGTCAAGCACTAGACTGACGTTGTTGGTTTCGGCCTTGTCGCGAAAAATAGAGGTTACGCTTTCCAAAAGATCGCGCAGCGGCACAGGCTCGCGTTGCTGGCGCGCCAACTCCGCATCCAAACGGGAGGCGCTTGAAATTTCGGTAATCATCCTGTTCAGGCGTTTCAGTTCCTGCTGAATTTGTTCGATAAGATGATCGCGCTGCTCCTCGGTCTTGGCGTAACCCAGTGACTCTGCCGTGGATCGTGCGGCGGTGAGGGGATTTTTTAGTTCGTGGGCCACGTCGGCTGCAAAGCGCTCGCTGGCTTCGAGCCTTCCCAAGAGGGCGCTGGTCATCTTGGAAAATGCGCGCGCCAGTAATCCCACTTCGTCGCGCCGGTCAGTCATCTCGGGAAGTTCATGCTGGGCAATAATATCGTTGGAAACGACTTTTGCGGTTTCGGCCAGGTGGCGGATCGGCCCGGCAACCGTGCGAGCTAAAAGCAGTGAAATCGATACCGTGGCGATGAGAGCCAATAGTGCCAGAAGTAAAAGATTGTTGCGGTCCTCAGCGACGATTTCGTCAATTTGTCCAGGGCGCGTGGAAAGCAGCAAAACACCGTGCACCTTCTTCATGCGCTGAATAGGCACGGCCAGCGAGACAATCTGTTCGCCCTTTTCCGATAGCAACACCATGGATGTCGGCGTTCGGCCGGTCATGGCAATGCGAACCTCAGGATAACTCGTGCCAAGGCCGGAATCGATCTCCCGGTAAACGGGAAGTTTCTTGTCCAACAGCCAGCGCGTAAGCCTGGTCCAGAAATTTTTCGTTTTTACGCGTCCGGCGGAGGCTGAGTCGGAGTCGTCATTGTTTTCAGCGTCCGCGTTATTGGGGATGATTGCCCCGCGGCGCAGGAGTTTGTCACTGTCCACGATCAACGTGCCATCGAGGGCGTAAATGCGGGCACGGGTGTTGGTTGGCTTTATGAGGCGGCGAAGAATGGGGGCCACCCGTTCGGGCCGAATGGAAAGCTCCAGCGCGGCAAAACCATCGTCCCTGAAGGGAATGCGCGCGTCACCGGAGATAGGGAGTTTGGTCGGATCGAGCATCAGTCGCTCGGTTTCGACTTTTGCATCGCCTGCAATTGCCGCGGCAATGATCTCGCCTTGCACCCGCAGTGCTTCACGTTTGGCGTCGATCAACCAGGCGCGTGAGTTCGACAGGTAGAAGATGCCGATAATAAAGATCGCAAGGCCGATCAGGTTCGATACGAGAATACGACGCAGAAGCGTGGCCGATACAAACCGCGGCAATGGCTGGTTACGCCACCAACGCCCCAACGTTGACCACACGCTGCGATGCTGGGCAGACTTTTCCAAGTCGACCGGGACTGAGGAGCGTTCGGTCCCCGATGCCATTGTTTCTCCAACGAACCGGTTGAGTTCTGTATCCACGACACAGGCGTCGATCTGGACGTTTTGACAATAGGCCTTAAGCGCATCTCCCAGCACGGCCCCCGTTGACGCATATAGAAACGCCGACTGGCGGGTTAAATCCTCATGCAGTCGGCGGGAGGAGTTTGGGCCTCCCGCTGGTGTTGCGATCGTCGACTATGCGCCTCAAGTTTCCTTGAACCGGTAGCCCACGCCATAAAGTGTCTCGATGACGTCGAAGTCGTCGTCCACATTCTTGAATTTCTTGCGCAGGCGCTTGATGTGGCTGTCGATCGTTCTATCGTCCACATAGACCTGATCGTCGTATGCCGCATCCATCAGTGCGTCGCGTGTTTTTACAACGCCTGGGCGCTGCGCCAACGCCTGAAGGATCAGAAATTCCGTGACTGTGAGAGTAACCGGTCTGCTGTCCCAGTGGCATGTGTGGCGCTCAGGGTCGAGTTTCAGCTTGCCACGCTCCAGAACACGCGCTGCTTCCGTGACCGGCTGCTGGCCATCCTTGGGTGTCTGGCGCCTGAGGATTGTGCGCACGCGCTCCACCACAAGCCGTTGGGAAAATGGTTTTGCGATATAATCATCAGCGCCCATTTTGAGGCCGAACAGTTCGTCGATCTCCTCATCCTTGGAGGTGAGGAAGATAACAGGCATATCGGATTGCTGACGGACTTTGCGCAACAGTTCCATGCCATCCATGCGCGGCATCTTGATGTCGAAAATACCCAGATCAGCAGGCTCTTCGGTTAGCGCTTCCAGCGCCGCTACACCGTCGGAATAGGTGCGGACTTTGTAACCCTCCGCTTCCAGAGCCATGCTGAGTGATGTCAAAATATTGCGCTCGTCATCGACCAGAGCAATCGAACTTTTTTCTTTCATGGTCGCCTCTCGCCCTGCCAAACGGCCCGATTTATTACTTGCTGACGACGGGCTTTATGGTTGCTTCGTGTGTCAAATGTGGCAGCGGGACTTTTAACCCTCTTAGCTGAACCCCAACTGAATAGGCGAGGCAGGTGTGCCGGGCAAGCTGCAATTCCGGCTATTTGCCCCGTTTTCCCCGTATGCCGGACTTTGCAAAACAAGCACGATTGCGGGGAAAATGCGGAACGATGATGCCTGTGGATGAGGATTGTCCCAATGAACCCAACCGTTGCACGCCGTGAGCCAACCGCTGCCCAAGCAGCGCGCGAAATCGTCCGCCTCGGCCTCAAGGCATCACTTGCAACCCTCGAAGAAGGCAAAGGTTTTCCATACGCATCGTTGGTAATCGTGGCTTTGGAGCCCGATGGGGCACCTCTACTCCTGTTGTCTGATTTGGCGTTGCACACCAAAAACCTTCGGTCGGATCCACGTGCGACCTTGTTGTTTGATGCAAGCGATGGGGCCGGCGATCCGCTTGCAGGTGGACGCGTATCAGTCATGGGCCGGATGGTTCAATTGCAAAAAGGGGAGAGGGAGCGCACATCGCGACGGTTCATCGCGCGCCATCCCGCTGCGGAAATGTATGCGGGATTTGCCGATTTTTCGTACTGGCGAATGACGGTGGAGCGAGCCCACTACATTGGCGGGTTTGGACGGATTGTCGATCTTGGGACGGAGCAATTGCTTGTTGATACGTCAGGGGCAGAAGCCCTGTTGGCGGCAGAGCATGAAATCGTTGCGCACATGAATTCAGATCACGATGATGCTCTGCAGCTTTACGCAACGGTACTGTGCAGCGCTGGGCGTGGAACTGGATCATGGCGCATGACCGGCATCGATCCAGCCGGGCTCGATTTGGTAAATGGCGATCGGGCACTACGCCTCGACTTTGATGCGCGCGTCGCCAGTCCCTCGCAAGCCCGTGCCGAACTGGTTCGAATGGCCCAAGTCGCGCGATCCATGAGCGCTAAAACAGAGGGAAATGCGAGCGAGTGACTCGTCGCCGGTGGTGCTTATCCACAAGCGTCAATGTCAACGGCATAACTTTCGTCGAATATTGGCCGGCCGTCGGCCATAATGCTTTTGACCTTTTGCATTTGTTTGATTTTAGGGCTTGAAAGCTGCCTATTTCCTATGCCCCTGCGGAGCATTGCTACTATGTGCGACTTGCTGCACCGCAATGCGCCGCGCTTAAAGGAGTGATCTCTTTCTGCACGTGGATTTGAATTACGAGGCAAGACCAGCCGCCAGTGCTGCGATTTCGGCAATGGCCCTTCAGTCGTATTCTATCCCGTTTTACGCGTTCGCGTAGCAAAGCCTTGCGCAGGATATGGAGATGAACCCTTATCGGGCGAGACATGCCATGAAGACACGTCGCCGCCCTTGACTGCAAACCGTAATGCTGGAGCGGTGCACCAAATGGCCAATGACCTTTTCCCACTATCTGCTGCTGGAACGATCCAGCACAACCTGAGCGCAACACCACTGGTTGAAATTGCTATTAAAAACGGCGAGGGGCATCTCGCCAGCACTGGCGCTTTTTGCGCCGAGACGGGCGTTCATACGGGGCGTTCGCCCAATGACAAGTTCATCGTCTGTGACGGAGAGACCAAGGACGCAATCTGGTGGGACAATTCCGCTGCGATGACACCTGAACATTTTGAAGTTCTGCTTGCTGATTTTCTAGCCTTTGCAAAAGACAAGGAACTTTACGTCCAGGACCTGTTCGGCGGCGCTGATGTGCACCACCGGCTGGCAACGCGCGTATTTACCGAACTGGCATGGCATTCCCACTTCATCCGCAACATGCTTCGTCGGCCAAGCGATGCCGAGTTGGAAGTCTTCACGCCCGAGTTCACTGTTGTGAGCTTCCCGAGCTTCAAGGCAGATCCGGCAAAGCACGGTACGCGTAGCCAAACTGTCATTGCCTGCGATTTCACCCGCCGTTTGGTTCTGATCGGTGGCAGCTCGTATGCTGGCGAGATCAAGAAAAGCGTGTTTTCGTTCCTGAACTACACGCTTCCAGCCAAGGATGTCATGCCGATGCATTGCTCGGCCAATGTTTCCGCAGACCTTAAAAATTCGGCGGTGTTTTTCGGCCTGTCAGGTACGGGCAAAACAACGCTTTCGGCAGATCCAAAACGAATCCTGCTTGGTGATGACGAGCATGGCTGGTCGCAGAACGGTATTTTCAACTTCGAAGGCGGCTGTTACGCCAAGACAATCAGGTTATCAGCAGAGGCCGAACCGGAAATCTGGGAAGCATCGAACCGTTTTGGCACCGTACTGGAAAACGTGGTTCTCGATGACAAGACGCGCAAACCCGATTTCGATGATGGCAGCCTGACTGAGAACACGCGCTCGTGCTATCCGCTGGATTTTATTTCGAATGCATCTGAGACTGGCACTGCCGGGCACCCAAGCAATATTGTCATGTTGACCGCAGATGCCTTCGCGATCCTGCCGCCAATAGCCAAACTGACGCCATCTCAGGCCATGTACCACTTCCTTTCCGGCTTCACCGCCAAGGTGGCTGGTACGGAAAAGGGCATGGGCAATGAGCCGCAGCCGACGTTTTCGACGTGCTTTGGCGCACCGTTCATGCCGCGGCATCCCTCCGTTTACGGCAACCTGTTGCGCAAGCTCATTGCCGATCACAAGGTTGACTGCTGGCTGGTCAATACCGGCTGGACCGGAGGCAAATTCGGTACCGGCTCGCGCATGCCGATCAAGGCTACCCGCGCGTTGTTGAATGCTGCGCTTTCTGGAAAACTCAAGGACCAGCCGATGCGCACCGATCCGGTGTTCGGTTTCAAGGTTCCCACCGAGCTCGATGGTGTAGACCCCAAAATCCTGAACCCACGCGATACCTGGGCGGATACTGCCGCCTACGATGCCCAGGCGGCGACGCTCGTTGGGATGTTCAACAAAAACTTTGAGAAGTTTGCGTCGCACGTCGATAGCGACGTACTGGCCGCCGCTCCCTCCGTGCAGCGCGCTGCGGCAGAGTAACGAGACGTGGTTGGGCCAAAGGTTCGGGCTGCATTGATTCGCGCCCCGGAGCATTGTTCCGGGGCGTATTTAATTTGGAGCTTGCCGTTGCTCTATTTGACTTAGAGCGTTTCAGTCCTTGAAATCCTCCGCTGTGAGCAGCGGTTTGAAGTCGAGCTTGGCCGTGGTGAAAGCCTCCTTTGCACCCTCTTGCCGGTCAACGACTGTGATAACGCGCACGACTTGCGCTCCTTCGCCGGCAACGATGTCTGCTGCCTTGATGGCCGAGCCGCCCGTGGTGGTCACGTCCTCAATAATCACAACCTTCTTGCCAGTGAGGTTTTCCCCCTTTGCCAAGCCTTCAATGAGGCTTTGTGTGCCATGCTCCTTGGCCTGTTTGCGAACGAAGAAGGCCGGTAATGGCCGGGCGCCCTGAGCGCTGACGGCAGCCACGGCAGCAGCCAGCGGCACTGCGCCCATTTCCAGCCCGCCAATCATGTCGGCCTCGATGCCGTCTTCGCTCAGTTGCTGCAAGACCAGTGCTGCAATCAGATGCGCGCCTTGCGGGTGCAGCATGGTCGGCTTCATGTTGAAATAAAACTGGGACGTCCGCCCCGAGGCGAGCTTGACCTTGGCACCGGATTGGAACGAGCGCTCCTTGATGAGTGCAACGAGTGCGGCTTTGGGGGTGGTGTCCGTCATAAGCTAAATTTTCTCTGGGCTGCCAACAGGAAATTGTGGCCTCATTGCTATTGGGTCGGGCGCCTTAGTCAAGCCAAGGTTCGGCCTCTCAACAGCGGATCTGTTGGTGCCAGGTGCGGCAGATGGGGCAATCGGTGGGCAAGAGGGTTGAAAATATCGCGTTTAACGCAAAAATCTGAGCCTTCGTGTCTAACCTAGAGCATCGTGCGTTATATCGGTCTCAATGTGCCGCGACGAGATTGGGCCAAATTCTCCCGGCCGTTCGGGTTTCCAAGCGGCGGGCCTGGACCTTGGGTGGGGCTGGGGCAGGCTGGCGCTTAAAAGTGAGGTCCGATGGACTTTAAAGACTACTACAAGGTTCTGGGCGTGGAACGCACGGCTACGCAGGACGAGATCAAGCGCACCTATCGAAAGCTCGCGCGCCAGTTTCATCCCGACGTCAACAAAGACGCTGGTGCGGAGGACCGGTTCAAGGAAATCGGTGAGGCCTATGAAGTGCTGGGAGACGCGGAAAAGCGCGCTGCATACGACAATGTCGGGCAGGGCTTCGAGCAGGGCCAGGAGTTTCGTCCGCCACCCGATTGGGATCAGGGTTTTGAATTTTCAGGCGCTCGCTCGGGTGCCGCTGAACACGAATACAGCGATTTTTTTGAGTCGCTTTTCCGTAATGCACAGCGGCAATCACAATCTGATCGTCAGCATCAGCGGCGGGAATTTCATGCCCGCGGATCTGACCATCACGCCCGCATATACATGCCGCTGCGAGATGCGTTTACGGGCGGCAAGCGCACTGTAACGCTCAAGGTGCCAGAGATCGACGAAACCGGCCATGTCGCAGTGCGGGAGCGGACGCTTAACGTCAACATCCCCAAGGGACTGGAAGAAGGTAAAAGCATTCGCCTCAAGGGGCAGGGGGCACCCGGCATTGGCCGAATGCCCGCCGGCGACCTTTATCTGGAAGTGTTCTACGAACCCGACGAAGTCTTCAGGCTGGCTGGAAAAGACGTTTATTTCGATTTACCGGTGACGCCGTGGGAGGCGGCTCTGGGTGCGGAGGTAAAGGTGCCGACACCTGCGGGCGCGATCATGCTCAAGATCCCGCCAAATTCGTTCCAGGGCCGGGAAATGCGAATAAGGGGGCGTGGTCTGCCGGCCAAGCAACCAGGGGATCTTTATGCCGTCCTTCAGATCACCCTGCCTGTGGCGGATACCGAGGATGCTAAAGAAGCCTACAAAGAGATGGAGCGCAAACTGGCGTTTAATCCGCGCACAAAGCTGGGAGTTTGACGATGGCCGATGCCTCCGCAGATAAAAACGAAGTGGAAGTTCTGGAAGGGGCGCGGGAATGCACGCTCGAAGAACTGTGCGTGGCGTGCCAGGTCGAAGCCGATTGGGTTGCAGAACTCGTGGAACACGGTGCGCTTGAACCTGTCGGGGGCTCACGCGTCGAGTGGCGGTTCCGGAGCTTGACCTTCACCAGCGTTGCCAAGGCTAAACGGTTGCAGCGTGATCTGGGCCTCAATGTTCCTGGAATAGCGCTTGCGCTGGATCTGCTTGAACAAATTGATGCGCTGCAGATTCGGCTCAAAACCTACGAAAACAATGTGAGAATCCGCCGGTTGCCGCTGTGACGCGCGTACCAGTGTTGTTGTCGCCAGATGCAATATGCGTTGCCCCCGGTGTAGCTTGGGAGGAGCGCCGCTGCGGTTGCCTCGCATCACGCCAGCTACCTCCATCAGTGTTTGGATAGGCCGGCCGTTGCCGCAATCTCCCATATGAGCGCGGCGAAAAAAACAGTATAGCTCGCGCAAACTGAGAAAGGACACCTAATGCTCAACCCGGAAGCACCGCCGGAAATCTCCGTTGGCCGTTGGTTCAACACCAAAGAGGGCGCCGAACCGACGCTTGCAAACTCGAAGGGCAAGGTCGTCGTCGTCGGCGCCTTCCAGATGCATTGCGCAGGCTCAATGGGTCATCTCATTCCGCAACTGGCACGGATGCACGCCCAATTCCAGGGTGATGAGGTTGCTGTGCTGGGATTGCAATCGGTATTCGAGAAGGCTGACCAGCAGACACCAGACAAGCTGGCCGAATTTTTGGATGAGAACCACCTCACCTTCCCGGTGGCAGTAGACCGGCAGGGCGGCAGCGTGCTGCCCGATACGATGGACGCCTATGAACTGCAGGGCACGCCAACCGTCTTGATTTTCGATCGCCAGGGTCGTCTGCGCCGCCATTACCTGGGCCAGGTTGACGACATGCGTCTGGCCGCGGAGGTGATGGCACTAACCATCGAAGGTAAAGATGCTCCGCGCGAAGAAGCAATTGAGATGGAGCGGCGACTGGCGGCAGTATTGGTTGACCCAAACGACCATCAGCATGAGCATGGCGATGCTTGCGGCTGCGGCAGCCACGACCATGCGGGGCACGATCACCACCATCACCACGATCATGAACACTAGAGCGCATTCCTATCCGATGGAATCGGATAGGCGCTCCAGCATCTTGTTTGGTCGCATTTTCTTCGACGAACCGGTGTCCACTTCGTCGGAAAATGCTCTTGCATGCGCATGCCGAAAGTGAAGGCAAAGGCGGATGCGGTGACGACAATTGCGGTTGCAAAAACTGAAATGAAACCTGGGAGAGACGATGACCGACGCTGAGGAAGAGGCCGAAGATCAGGCTGGTGCTCCCGGTAAAAACCTCAGCTTTTCTGAGCGATCGCAGGTCAGAAAAGCTGCAAAACCCGGCGCCCGTGTCGTGTACGAAATTATCCGTACCGAAGGCGAGAGCGAGTTGCGCCGGCCATTTTCGGCCTTGTGGTGGTCAGGCGTGGCCGCGGGCATCTCTATCGGCTTTTCTTTTCTGACCGAAGCGGCCCTTAGCGCCCATTTGCCGGCCTCGGAGTGGACGCCGATCATCGCCAAACTCGGTTATGCCGTTGGATTCTTGATTGTCATTCTCGGTCACCAACAGTTGTTTACTGAAAACGTGCTGACCGCCGTGCTGCCGGTGATCTCCAGGCGTAAGCCGAGCTGGTTCTTCAAGATGTTGCGGTTGTGGTCCACGGTTCTGGCGGCAAACGTCGTCGGCTGTATCGTTTTTGCGTGGTTTTTTGCCTTTGTCGCTATGCTTGGTCCTGCCGTGCAGCAAGGGCTCACCGACATTGTCCAGCATTTGATGGCGAACAATCCCTATCAGATGTTTGTCAAAGGCATCGGTGCGGGCTGGGTCATTGCTGCACTCGTGTGGATCCTCGCGGCCACAAAAGGTGAGGACTTCCTCATCATTACCTTGCTGACCTACCTCATCGCATTGTTTGGTTTCACCCACATCGTTGCTGGCACGGCAGAGGTCGCGTATGGCGTGATGACCGGCACCGTGACACTCCACAACTCGATTTTCCAATTCTTCTTGCCAACACTCGCCGGCAACGTATTCGGCGGCACGGTGTTGTTCTCGGCGCTGAGCTATGCGCAGGTGCGGGAAGAAATTTTCGAATCGGATTCAGACTGAACAAAGCCGGGTTTGTGCGAGCGGTAGCTACGTTTGCATGCATCCATCGCATTTGCAAAAGTGGGTGGAAACATCCTAGTGTGGCGTCGCGCCTTAGTTGATCGATTTTGTGGCACGATGGGTATCAACTAAGCGCGATAAACGCCACACTAAGCCAATGATTTTGCTAGTGGCCTTCATGTCGCGCCAAAATTGTATGCGGCTGCGGCTGCGGCTGCGGCTATGTTTCAATTTTGGCGCGACAGGCCATTAGGGCGAAAATCAGGTGCGTGCGCGGGGCCTCATGGCAACATCAAAAAAAGCAGGGCGCAAGCCTGCCCGTCTTTCCAGCCACAGTACTGGAAAGACAAAACAAAAAACGGCCAGTGAGAGTGCATCCAGAGGTGCTTCAAAGGCACCAACCCGCTTTGAAAAAAAGATCATTGCGCTTGTCTACGATTTTGACGGCACACTGTCTCCGAGACCGATGCAGGAGTATGCGTTCCTTCCAAAAGTCGGCGTGGATGCGGGAGAATTCTGGAAGGAAACCAACAAAATCGCGCGCGAGCAAGAAGCCGATCCGCTCATCACCTACATGCATCTTCTCTACAAAAAGGCGAAGGCTGCGGGCGTTCGCATAGACCGAGAGGACCTCGTGGCCCAAGGCCGTCAGGTGGAACTGTTTCAGGGTGTTAGTGAATGGTTCGACGAGATTGCCGACTATATTTCGCTTCGCTCGGAGAGCAAGGGTGTCTCGATACGCCACTACATGATCTCATCGGGTCTCACGGAGATCATCGAAGGCACTCCTATCTATGATCGTTTCGACAATGTTTTTGCTTCAGAGTACTGGTTCGATGCCTACGATCTTCCCTATCCAAAGCGCGTGATTACCGACACCGGCAAGACGCAATATCTGTTCCGCATCAACAAAGGCGTTGAAGACCTCGGCAAGACAATCAACCAACACATGCCCGAGGCCGAGCGACCCATCCCGTTTTCCAACATGATCTATTTCGGTGATGGTGATACGGATGTGCCGTCCATGGCGGTCATGCGCAAGAACGGTGGACATGCCATAGCCGTTCATCCACCTGGCAAATCGAAGGAAAAATGCGTGGACCTGTTCAGGGCGGGCCGCATTGATTTTTTTGCCGCCGCTGATTACCGCCGCGGATCGGATCTGTTCAAGCGCACATGCCTTTTGCTCGATCGCATGCTGGCAGATATACGCGTGCAGGAAGAAATATGGGCTGTAACCCGGTCATTGAGGTGAATAAGGCGCGGTTCGCTTTTCCATCATTGAAATTTTTGGCTGCTTATCTGTGGGCATAGTTATATTGATATAGAAACGCGACGCGCGAGCGCTGAGAGGAGCGAGCCCGATGGATATGGATGACATCACGGCCGAGGTCGGCATTTTGATGACTCGGATGCAGAACGAGCCCGAGGATCGCCATGAGCTCTATCTTATGGTGATGGAAAAACTTAACGAGTTAAAGGCTTTCGGAATGCCCTTGCCAGCCGATCTGGTGCAACTCGAAGCCGCGCTTGAGGCAGAATTCGCAGCCGACATGCGTGGTGGTCCGGCTAAAACATGATGGCGGGTTTGAAGTCAGGTTAAGATCGCCATTCTGGCAGAGCGGGCGCCAGAGAAAGAACCGATTGGAACGAAATGAAACTTGCAAAAAAGGCGCCCGATTGGGCGCCTTTTCGTTTTTGGTTTCCGGTGTTTTACGTCAACCCGTTGAGATTAGTCACGGGCGTCCGCGGAACGGCGCTCAAGGAGCGGCGTAATACGCCTGACGGTTACACGGCGGTTGGCTTCTTCGGGTGCCTGCGTATCGACCTTAAGGAAGTCTTCGCCGTAGCCTTGGGTAACCAGGTTCTCAGGAGGAATGTCGAACTCCTCTGTGAGAATGTTGGCGACTTCTTCCGCGCGTCGGTCAGACAGGGTTTTGTTGTCGACCGAATCACCAACAGCATCAGTGTGGCCTTCGATGAGGAACACCTCGTCGCGTTCCCTGTCGATGATGCGACCAATCGCGCGAGCGAGCGATTCCAGTTCATCGTACTCGTCTTCGTTGACCTGCCATGATCCGAAGGCGAAGTGGACTGTCGAAAGGTCAATGCGGCGCATGTAAGACCGCAGGTTTGGCGTATACAGGACCTCATCCAACGAGTAGCGCCGATCAAGCTCGCTGATGGGAGGAGCTTCCAACGCATCATAGATCGTGTCGTAGTTCGAACGATCATACTCGATGATGTAGCGGTCACGCGGTCCGCGGTAGCGCGGCGGATCGATCGCCACAAGCAGCCCAGTGGCAAGCGCTGCACCAGTGGCAATAGCGCCCCATTTGCGCCACGTGCGACGATTGTCGACGAGGTAGTGCCGATGGCCATTGCGACCGATCCGGTACCTGGAAATCAGGTGGCCGTTATCAGAGGTTTCGGTCACGATGCGAACGCCGTTGGGGCGAACAATCGTTGTGATCCGACCACCGTCCGGACGTCGATCCGTATCAACGGCCTTGCCGAAACGGCGCATCCGGCGGTTCTCATCGCGGGTGATGATCGCACGGTCACCGCTGCGAATGATGCGGCGGGAATCTGGTTCCTCGATGATTTCAGCCTTACCTTCGCGTCGCACCTTGCGTTCACGCTTGAGCTGTTCAAGGTTGACAGTATCATCGGCCGCACGACGTTCGCCACGTGACCTGCGTTCGTCACGGCGGCGGCGGCGCTCCTCGCGCGTCGCACGGAAACCGCGTGCATCACCTTCTCTGGCTCCAGCATTTTGCTGATCACCGGCGCGATCACCGCGCTGACGACGATCACCGTCACCACGCCGATCATCACCGGTCATTCCAGTTGTGGGCGAATCTTGGCCTCCACGACGACTGTCTGTCCGGGTTGGCTGGTCGCTACGCTGAACACGCGTGGTGGCATCCTGCGTGCGTTGCTGTGGTTGCGCATCCTGCCTACGTTGCACTGGTTGCGCATCATCGCGACGGTCCTGGCGCGTTTCACGACGGTCGTCGCGTTGCTCCTTGCGTTCTTCACGCTTTTGTTCACGCGCATCCTTGCGCTCGTCACGCTTTTGTTCACGTGCGTCTTTGCGCTCTTCTCGACGTTCCTCGCGCTTTGTCTTGCGTTCGTCGCGTTGCTCCTTGCGCGCATCGCGACGGTCCTCGCGTTGCTCTTTTTTCGCGTCGCGGCGATCTTCGCGAAGTTCCCTCAGACGTTTGCGTTCCTCAGGCGTGAGTTCAGCCTGACCAGCGGCCTGGGCGAGGCGGAATGCGACCGCTTCGTGCGGATTGCTTGGCAGGTTATCCGCCAGGACCGGGCCGAGCGGCACGAGGAGCAGCGCAGCGAGGCCAGCCGATGCACTGCATGCCTTCACGGTCGTTCCCAACATGCCCGAGCGTGGGCGGTTAGTCTTTTTCGTCATGCTGTTTCTCCAGCGTAGCAACCAGCCCGTCTTGTGGACGGGCCGGTCAAATTTCACTTCGAATTGTGTTTCAATTACATTCGTTAGGTTCCCGGCGTGTGTTTTGGTAACGCCGAGGCGTCGGTCTGGTTTCATCCAACCTGACGCAATTATCGTGCACGCGCTTCAGCCAAACTCGCAGTCGCAACCGATATTGCAACCCCACTTAGTCAACTTCTTGTCGCCATTATGTTTTTTGTGGTGATGGACGGTTCCTATTCAGAACCACTCAATTGTCTTCAGCGCGTCAGAAAAACGCCGTTGGAACCCAAATCAATAAATTCTGTAAGGAAAATAACGCCCAATAATTTCCTCAAATCTGCCACTTTCGCGCAAACTTGCAATTGAGCGATTAATAAGTTCACGAGTTTGCCGATCACCTTTTTTGACCGCGATGGCAATTCCATCTCCGAAAAACTTCGATTCCAGGAACGGACCGCCGCGGAACTCGCAACACTGTTGTGACAGCGTGCCGTTAAGCCAGAACGACAGTGAGATTCCATCGTCAAAAAGATAGTCGAGCTTGCCATTCACCATCGCCTCACGAGCACTTTCCGATGAGGGATGGACTTCGATACGACTGTCGCGGAAAAACGTTTTCAAAAACGCTTCGTGCGCGGAGCCCCGTATGACGCCGATCCGCTGACCCTGCAAGCCTTCAGGTGAGATATCCAGCTTCTCGGCATTATGACGCACTGCGAACCTGCCCGGAGTGTAAAGGTATGGCGTGCTGAAGTCGGCCTCTTGCACAGATTTTGCCGTTATTCGATGCCCGGCAATGACCGCATCTGATTCGCCCCGACGCAGTGTCAGCATCAGTTCGTCCCACGGCTTGACCTGGATGTCACAAGCAACTGCTGCCTCCAAACATATCGAGCGTGCAAGATCGACATTGAAGCCTGTCAGTTGGCCGTCTTCATCATAGAAGTTGAAGGGCGGAAAGTCGCCTTCGGTGACGAAACGCAAAACCAGTTGGCGCTCTGGCGCCTTATCGGTTGTCTCGGCGTCAAGCCCCAACGTCTGGCTGTCCTGGGCCACACTTGGCGAGCCCCCGGCAGACATGGCCAATACAACCATGGATAGGACGGGTAACAGCCATGCGGCCAAAGCGCGTGGAGAGAATTTCATGCGCTCACTGTGCTGTGTGGTTGGGGAATACATCAATGCAGTCGACTGGAATGTTGCTGGGGTGAATCGAGTTGGCTGGCACCATTGTTTAAGCCAAAGCCCGCAAGTGTCACGCCTTGATTTGGCGTTGTGGGAGGCAAAATCTAGAGTCTCGCCAAGGCGAAAACACGGTGGTGCGGGGGGAAAAGACCGTGTCCGATTATGGCTGCCAGAGTTCAAGTAAAAAACGAGTTTGATTCTTCTGAACATCATTTAATATGATTTGAACAGCGTTGAATTGGAGTGGATGTTCGGGGAGGGGGAGCCATTGCCAGCGCCCGCTGACGTGAAGCCTGGCGCGGACGGGCCCGTCTGCGAAAAATCAACAACAAGGGAGACCTGCACGCAACCCGAGAGCGGCTATTGCGAGACGCTTTTTCCCGGTGCCCCGCTGTTGCAGCCAAATTTCGACGGCGCGCCTCCAACGTCCGAGGGCGACGATCCGGCCGGCCGCCTTATCAACAAGCGTCCAGACTTGTCCGCCGCCAGTCCAATGTGGACCTGGCAGAAATGGACAATTTCGTTGCTGTTAGGCGCACTTGCCGGAGGTGCGGTGTTTACGCCCCAGATTACCGCCATCGTCGTCACACTGGCTTTGGCGGTTCCGTTTTTTTCGGTCTACCTGTTGCGGGGGCTTGCCATCGCAGCCCTTATGAAGAGGGATCGCAAGACTAGCGCGCATTTCGATCCGATGGAATCGGATCAGCGCTCTAGCTTTTTGGTTTGGTCGCATTTTCTGCGACGAACCGGTTTCCACTTCGTCGGAAAATGCTCTAGCGCACATACTGGCAATGAACCTGGTTCGAGGTTTAGGCCAGATAGCGAACTCCCGACGTATGCAGTTCTGGTGCCGCTGTACGATGAAGCCGAAATCGTGCCGAGCATCGTGGCAGCGCTCGGCAGTCTTGATTATCCGAATGATAAGCTGGCTATTCGTTTTGTCCTCGAAGCCGCCGACGGGACGACACGGCAGGCGTTCGAGCACTTTGCACTTCCTCCGCATATGAGCGTTTTTGTTGCGCCGCCGGGAAAGCCGCGTACCAAACCGCGCGCGCTCAATCTCGCACTTGATGTGACACCTGGTGCATTCGTTGTGGTCTACGACGCTGAGGACCAGCCTGAGGCTGATCAACTTAAGCGCGCCGTTGCCGCATTCGATGCAGCACCCGATGGGACGGCCTGCATGCAGGCACGGCTCAACACGTTCAATCCAAACGAGAGCTGGCTTTCGCGCCAATTCACGATCGAATATTCTGCTCTGTTTGACGTGTTGTTGCCGGCACTGGAGCGTTTCCGACTTCCTGTGCCATTGGGCGGCACATCAAACCATTTTCGACGCGAAGCACTGGAAGATGTGTTGGCCTGGGATCCCTTCAACGTGACCGAGGATGCCGATCTTGGCATTCGACTGGCGCGATTTGGTAAACGAGTTGGCACGTTTGAATCGACAACCTGGGAGGAGGCCCCGCCAAACTGGAAGATCTGGCTGGGGCAACGCACACGCTGGCTCAAGGGGTGGATGCAGACATACCTGGTACACATGCGAGCCCCAACTCGTTTGAAGCGAGAAATTGGCTGGTGGCCATTTTGGGGCGTGCAAATGCTAATGGGGGCGATGATTGCTTCGGCGCTCGTGCATCCCTGGTTATATATGCTTTTGGGCTTTGACGCACTTGCGGGCAACTTGTTTGCAAATCCGCAAGGGTTGGAGAAAGCGTTCTGGCTTTTGGCCGTTGCAAACCTTCTGCTGGGCTATCTTTCGGTGGTTGCTGTGGGGGCTGTGGCCGTATGGCGAAGGGGGCGCCGCTGGCTGCTGCCGCACCTCATCCTGGTTCCGGTTTACTGGCTGGCGATATCGATTGCGGCATACAAGGCTCTGGTCGAGCTTTTTGTGGCGCCGTATCACTGGGAAAAGACCAAGCACCGCGCATGGAACAATGGGCCGGGCGGATCTCAAGCCTGATATTTTCTACACCAACCCGAGCTGACGCGCAGCCAGAACGGCCAAGCTCAATGCACCGATCCACAGCGCGGCGCGCGTCCAGATGATGCCGCGGTTTTCCGCTTTGCCGATATTGGCGACTGTTGCAGCATCGAGTTTCATTCCCTCTCGGGACATGCCTGAAAGCGCCGTCAACGCGGTTTGGGCATCTGCGAGCAATGCCGGCATATCCGTCATAACCCGGCCGATTGAAACAGCACCCTCACCGGCCTCTTTCAAGCGTCCGCCTACGCCAAGATTGGACTCCATCCATTCCTTGGCGATGGGCTCTGCCGCAGTCCACATATTAAGTTCAGGATTGAGGGAGCGGGCAACGCCTTCGACAATCACCATGCTTTTTTGCAGCATGATCAGTTCGGGCCGTGTCTGCATGTCGAATACTTCGGTGTAGGCGAAAAGCTGACCGAGCAGGTCTGCCATGGAAATTTCAGATGCCGTGCGACCATGGATGGGTTCGCCGATCGCACGCAGAGCTTGCGCAAAAACTTCGACGGGATGATGCGGCGGCACGTAGCCCGCCCAGTAGTGCACCCATGCAGCCCGCTTGTAGTCGCGTGTAATGAGGCCATGCAGGATCTCGGCAAGAAATCTGCGCTCCTTCGCGCCTAGCCGTCCCATTATGCCGAAATCGACGGCGGTAACCCGGCCTTCCATGTCAACAAACAGGTTGCCCTGGTGCATGTCGGCGTGGAAAAAACCATCGCGCATTGCCTGCTTCAGGAATGAGCGGATGACGGTCAGGCCTAGTTCTTTTTTGTCGAGCCCGCGGGCATCGAGCGCGGCATGATCAGCAATTGGCGTGCCGTCGATCCAGTCCAGGGTCAGTACGCGGCGTGCGGTTCGTTTCCAATCGACGTCCGGCACGCGAAAGTCGGTATCGCCAGCAATATTCTCCGCCATTTCGGAAATGGCTGCTGCTTCGAGCCGCAGATCCATCTCCAGTTCGGTCGTGCGCTTCAAAGTTTCGACGACGGCAACCGGCTTTAGCCGCCGTGAGGGAGGGTGGAAGCGTTCAATCTGGCTGGCGGCAAAAAAGTAGCTATCGAGATCGGCTTTGAAACGCTTTTCGACCTGGGGCCGCAAGACCTTCACCGCGACGGCGCGGCGAATGCCCTCTCTATCTGCAACCTCTGCCTTGTGGACCTGGGCAATGGAAGCTGCAGCCACCGGTTCACCAAAGCTTGCAAAGTGGTCCTCAAGCCGACCCCCGAGCGCGCTTTCGATGGCTCTGCGGGCCTCTGCCATTGAAAATGGCGGCATGCGGTCCTGCAGGTGTGAAAGATCTTTTGCCAGTTCCGGCCCTATAACGTCGGCGCGGGTGGCGAGGAACTGTCCGAGTTTGATGTAGGAAGGACCGAGTGCGGCAATAGCGTTAGAAATGCGTTTGTCCTGTGGCTGGCCTATTCGGAAAGGCGCAGAAATCCACCGAACCGGCAGAGTAGCGATTCTCGCCACATTCAAGACCGGTGGGACCGTCATGCCTTTGGGCACGAACTGCACGCCGTGCTGGGCAAGAACCAGGCCTGCGCGGACAAGCCTGAGAGTATTGAGCAGGGCGCCGGCCAATGATGCCACTCCTTCGTTTTGCAATTTCGTTTTGCAATGGGCCGGCCAAATAACCGCCGGTCTAAGGTCCGGACCCTAATCTACGACCATCCAGCAAACACCAATCCACTTGCATTCTGGTGAACGGACCGGCGCAGGCCTGGGACATCGCCGGAATATGCCGTCGGGTCAATAGTCTCATGAAAAAAGGGTGGCTTAGTATAGGGTGGCCAAGTGGTGCCGGTATTCGCATATGAGATAGGTTTAGAATGCAACGGGAATACTAATTGGCATCAAGGTTTGGGGTCGTAATAGCATTGGTCTGGACTAGTGTGGCGTCGCGGCTTAGTTGATCGATGTTGCGGCTATGTTTCAATTTTGGCGCGACAGGCCAACTAGACGCTCATTGCGCAATCTGCTCAATCGACCTCGTTTTCAACGCGTTCTTCGGCCAGTTTCCGGATAAACGAGGTCAACGTGGGTTGGGTCATCTCAAGCCTCAGGAAATCTTCGCGATGCAACTTTAAGAGCCGGCACCGAGACGCCGTCTGGAACTCGGCATGGTGAAAATCTCCGTGGATCATCGCCACCGTGCCAAATACATCGCCGGTCTGAAATGAACGCGTGCTGTTCTTCGTGTGGCGTACGATGCGGCCAGAAGCCACGAAATAGATGGCGTCGCCCGGGCTGCCAACGACAATGATCTTCAAGTTGGGTGGATAGTTATGTGCCTGCAACATTGGAATGATGGCTGCCACCGCCGTGGCGTCGAGTTCGGCGAGTAAGGGAATGCGCGACATCAACGACCAGTTGATGACAAAGTCACGCCGGTTGAGTTCCTGGGCAAAGCCAGTGGAAATGATCGCCACCGGCAAGGCAAGCACGCACAATCCAATAATCATGACAAAGCCACCGAAGATGCGGCCAAGGCCGGTAATCGGACTGACATCGCCGTAGCCGACTGTCGTAAGCGTTGCAATGGCCCACCACATGGCATCGGGAATTGTGCCGAACTTTTCCGGCTGTGCTGCGTGTTCGAGATAATACATGCCAGAGGCAGCAAACAGCATGGCCGCAATAAGCAGCAGACCTGCGCCGGCTAACGCACGCCGCTCGTTGGAAAGAACCCTTATCAGGGTATGCATTGCCGGCGAATAGCGCGACAATTTCAAGAATCGAAGCAACCGCAGAACGCGCAACATGCGCAGGTCTATGGCGAAGATCTGGGAAAGGTAGAATGGCAGAAACGCCAAAAGATCTATGATCAACGCAGGGCGTTTGGCCATCTCGATGCGCGCTTTGAGCGGCGACAGGCGCGACAGAAACGGCACCTCCACGGCGACCCAAAGCCGCGCCATGTATTCAAGGGTAAAGACGGCAACCGAAAAGATCTCGAATATGCGAAACTGTGTTCTGTAGGCGGCCTCGACCTCGTGAACGGTCTCAGCGACAAAAGCAAAGACGTTAAGCAAGATTAGCGTGACGATGAAGCCGTCAAATATTTTTGAAGCTCTGTCTTCACCGCGGCCAGTCTCGATGATTTCGTAAACGCGTTTGCGCAGTGTCTCGCTTGCCGAGCGTTGGGTGTCGGGATGGGGATTTTGTGACCTCAACTACCGGCTCCACGGTGATACACGGACCGTCACGGAATGCCGGACCGGCACGATGATATGTTTTAGCTTGGCGAAGGGCGCAATGCTTTCACGGTTACGGTTACGGGATATGGTTTCCAGCGGCGAAGGACATTTGGTTGGTTGATGTCACCACCGCACGCGTCATCCCAAACGGCCTTTTTTGGGTATACGGTGGGAGGGCCTGTGTCCACCATCCAAAGACGGGCATCCCAAGACAGGCATCCAAAGACGGGGCTGCAAATCTGGGCGATTAACGGAGTGCATGTGACCGATTTGGATGTGTCATCTCGTAAACCACGCGCGCAAGTGAGCCTTAGGCAGAAAGTCGCGACGTGGCGATCGCTGAGCGGTCGCAGCCGGCGTCCGCAGGATCTGGATCAACCCTATCTTGCCGTGCTTTTGGTGACTACGGCGATGGCCTGTCTTGCTGCCATGGCGGTCATCGTCCGGCATCTCACCCAGTCTGGGCTTGATTCACAAGTAGCGTTATTCTGGCGCAATGTTTTTTGCGTCATTTGGTTGCTGCCCTTGCTGGCCGTGCGCGGTCGCACTCTCGTCGTCACCGCAAGGCCGCGATTGTACGTCATTCGCGTGGCTTTGAGCTTTGTATCGATGTCGGCATTCTTCTATGCCCTGTCACGTATTCCGGTGGGCAAAGCGACAGCGATCAGTTTCTTGTCGCCAATCTTCGGTACCGTATTTGCCATTCTGCTGCTTGGCGAGGTGGTCCGCGCGCGCCGCTGGGTTGCACTGATGATTGGTTTCTTCGGCGCCATGATCATGCTCGTGCCGTCACGTGAATTGGGCAACGTATCCAGCATAAACGCAAGTGGCGCCGGTGAGATGGCTGCGCTTATTTCGGCAATGTGTGTGGGGCTTATCGGACCTCTGGTCAAGCAATTGACCAGCGAAGACGATTCGGATCGCATTGTCTTCATCACGTCTTTAATGATGACGCCGCTTTCATTGATTCCCGCGTTATTCACCTGGAGCTGGCCTAGCGGCAACCAATGGCTGATGCCCGTACTGCTGGGACTGTTCGCCGTATTGGGGCACATGGCTCTGGTTCGTGGCTATTCGGTCGCCCAAGCCTCGCTGGTGATGACCTTTAAATTTTCCCGGGTGCCCTTCGCTGTGGGGCTCGCCTATCTATTTTTTGGCGAGACAATCGCGATGCAAACCTGGATTGGTGCTCTTCTCATATTTGCCGCTGGGCTTTACATCGCGCGGCGCGAGGCGACAGAGCGATCCTGAACGAAGTGCATTGTGAGAGGGGCCGTTGCATGAGACTTGCAGCATTGCAGGTGATGGCGCGCCCGCATGGCAAAGAAACGTTGAAGTGTGAGCAAAAAAAAGCTGGCCGTCAGGCCAGCTAAATTTGCACCCCTCTTTGTCCGTTGGGATGACCATTGCACACGCTGATAAAATGACGACGGGTGCGGTCGACGGATCTGGTTCTTGCCTGGCTACAACGTCACTTGAGCCTCTTCAACGTTGCTTGTTCCCGCGTAGCTTGCCCCGCTTCGGGAGCCAAGCGGGTCGAAATTTAATTCTCCTCTCAGCCTTTGCAAGCAGCCAATCACAGTTGCGCGACTTTTGTTGTTGGGATGGGCTCGGCGTGTGTGAACAAATTAAAAGAGCAACGTGATTGGGTTGCAGAAGGTGCATGAAAAGACATAGTGCGGGTGCACGGAAACTGTCGATTTTTGGTTCTCTGATGGTCGGTAGAGCGGATAAGAAAAAGTCTTGTGCATGACTAACTGCTATTCACAATTCTCTCTACATCTCGAAGTTGCGACGTGTTTGTGACGCGGTGGCAACAGCGTCAAACAAACGATGCCGCGCTGTGACACGGCACCGTCGCAAAATTAGCAACGCACGGTTGCAATAAAGCCCGTCCACGATTCATTGAAGCGCCAACGGGCTCTATACTTTTGATCAAAGCGTGTTTCTCACGGCTCTACCGCTGCACACTTCAGCTAAATATACTCTAGCTCAAGCGGGCGTCGGTCAATCAACCGATGCGGTCTGAGCATCATCGTCATAGGCATTATCCGGGAACACTGGATAGACACCTGCGACACGCCCCATCTGCTGTGACAAGGCAAGTACCGTATCGATCGTGGGCGTTGCAACGTCGACGAGCCTTCCCATCTCCTGCACAACCGTCAGCAGCGCATCGAGTTCAATCTGACGGCCCTTTTCCAGATCCTGCAACATGCTGGTTCGGTGAGCGCCAACGGATGCAGCACCGTTGATGCGCCGCTCGATGTCAACGCGGAAGTGCGCACCAATACGCCGTGCAATGATCTCTGCTTCTTCCATCATCTTGCGGGCGACGGAACGGGTGCCGGGATCTGTTGCGACAATGTCGAGTGTGGCATGCGTCAGGGCTGAGATCGGGTTGAAACAGAGATTGCCCCACAGCTTGAGCCAGATGTCGTTACGGATCTCTGGATAGATCTTAGGTTTGAGACCGGCAGCTTCGAACGCTTCGGCCAGCTTCTTGATGCGAGGCGTTTCCTGACGTGTCGGCTCACCCAGGCCATAGCGATCGCCGTAGGTATGCTTGATGACGCCTGGTGAGATGATCTCGGCTGCTGGATAAACTGTGCATCCAATAGCGCGCTGCGGCCCCAGCGTGTTCCATTGCCGACCACGCGGATCAACGCTTTCAAGCTGCAAGTTTGCATACTGGCCTTCAAAGCCGTGGAAATACCACCAGGGGATTCCGTTTTGTGCCGTCACGATCGCTGTGTCGGGGCCAAGTAGTGGCAGCATATTTTCAGCCGCTTCCCAAGCCTGATGCGACTTCAAGGCGACGATCACATAGTCCTGCGGTCCCAGGTCTGCTGGGTTCACCGCTGCGGGCAGTCGTGCAACCTTTTCTTCTCCGCCGATTATGAGTTTCCAGCCATTGGCATTGATGGATTCCAAGGTTGCACCGCGCGCGACAACCGAAACGTCGACACCGGCAAGTTTCATGAGCACTCCGATGTGGGCTCCAATTGCGCCGGCACCGTAGATACAGACCTTCATGGGGTGATTTCCTTCCCTCGATTTCTTTTCTTTGCTGGGATGCCAGTTACAAAGCGGTCATGTCCGCCGCCGTCAAGAGGACATGGACCAGCACGCGAAACTTTCACCACGTCAACGCGCAATCAAGGGCCGTGATTATTAGTGGTATCTATTTTTGGTGCGTTCTTCGCCCCAGGGTATTGAAAAAATACCCCCGCCGGAGACCGGCAGGGGCGCAGGGGAGAAACGCTCGCAGGCGCTTGGTAATGATCGGGTTAATCGTGGTTTGGCCGCTTCAAACCGATGGTCGACCCTCATAAATCATCGCAAACGTGCGTCGGACGGCCTCTTCGTGCGGCACTTTGAAGCTGACGAGGCCGTCGTAAACATGACGTGCCGCGTTGGCCTTGTTGAATGCGACCGCTAGGGCGGAAAGTACTTGCCTGAGGCCAATTGTTTGCTGGCTTGCCCGCATGCCAAGCCCCGTGCCGGTCAAAAGCGTTGCCATGTGTCGTGTCCTTTCCGTGCTCATGATCATCGGACAACTCTGATGCGACCACTTATGGGTGGTGTTTGGCGTAATCTGCAGACATCCGATGTGCTGCGCCATTTTGTGCGCTGCAATAAGGCATATGGTATGCCAGTGGTGAAATGCAAGAGATTTTCACGCATGCATGGGTGTTATGCATTGATCGAATAGGGTTTTTCAAAACATTGCCGATTGCGCATATTTGGTGCAGTTGTGAAAGGAAACGACGCCTTGAATGGAAAACCAAGGCCAACCGCGTCTGCGATCGCTTTGCCGGTGGACCTAGAGCGCATTCCGATCCGATGGAATCGGATCGGCGCTCTAGCTTTTTGTTTGGTCGCATTTTCTGCGACGAACCGGCGTCCACTTCGTCGGAAAATGCTCTAGCAGAAACTGACCATCTGGCTTTTGAAAGGCTGTCGGATTAACAGGTTTTCCGGGCGGGTCAGCAGCACTGCCAAGAGGCCAAAGCGATGATAGATGCGTCAGCGAAGAACTTTTTCGTACCAGGAGAATGGGCGCCGCAAAGGGCGATGTGGACTGCTTGGCCAGCTAACCCAGATGAGTGGAACGGTGATCTGCAACCGCCACGCGCCGACATTGCTCGGCTGGTTGCCACGCTGGCCAAAGCCGGAAATCGGGTTCGGGTGCTGGTCAACGGTGCGGAGGCCGAGGCGAGTGCCCAGGCTGCGATTGGCGATCAAGCGGAACTGGTGGCAGCGCGCTATGGCGACATCTGGTTGCGCGATACCGGCCCGATCTTCGCAAAGTCGGCTGGTGGAGCAGAAAGCGCTGGTTGTTTGGAACCTATAGCGCTTCGTTTCGCCACCAATTCATGGGGCGGCAAATACAATCTGCCTGACGATGAGACAGTTGGCGACGAAATCGCGCGCCTTGCTGAAACGGAGATCCGCCGCTTTGGCTTTGTCCTGGAAGGCGGGGCCGTCGACCATGATGGACAGGGAACGATCCTCACCACGCGCCAGACACTGCTCAACCCGAACCGTAATGGCTGGACCAAGCAGCAGGCCGAAGACGCGCTTCGCCAGGCTTTCGGTGCCAGGCAGGTGATATGGATCGATGAGGGATTGAAGAACGATCACACCGACGGGCACATCGACAATATCGCGCGCTTCGTCGCTCCGGGCCGCGTCGTCTGCCAGGCTTCTGCCGGACCCGACGATCCCAACGCCGAAACACTTGACCAGATCGCGGCGACGCTGGCGGCCGCAACAGATGCAACCGGCAAGACGCTGGACGTGATCCGCATTCCTGGCGTCGGGCTCTACCGCAACGCGCTGGGCGAGGTGGCGCCTGCGTCGCATATGAACTTCATTATCGCCAATGGTGTGGTGGTGGTGCCTGTCTATGGAACCGCGACGCAAGCTGCGGCCCTGGAGGCTTTGCAAGCTGTGTTTGCGGACCGCAAGGTGGTCGGCCTGCCGTCGCAAGGCGTGCTGGGTGCAGGAGAAGCCGGTGGCGGTTCATTCCACTGCATCACCCAGCAAGAACCGGCGTGACGTCAACGCAAGCGCATGGGACACCTCTGCAAATGAAAACGGGAGGCTTGGCGGCCTCCCGTCTTGTCTTTTTACCTGAGGCCTTATGAGCGTTAGAGCGCATTCCGATCCGATGGAATCGGATCGGCGCTCTAGCTTTTTGGTTTGGTCGCATTTTCTGCGACGAACCGGTATCCACTTCGTCGGAAAATGCTCTAGATCGCGTTCACTTTTCATGGAATTGCGAACGCGCTCTATTTTCTTTTATTTTGAGCATGTTCTTCACGCCGAACCGCGTACACTTCGGCTGAACATGCTCTAGTTCGCGCCCTCAAGCAGACGCCGGGCAATGACCTGGGCCTGGATCTCGGCTGCACCCTCAAAGATGTTGAGAATGCGTGCGTCGCAAAGCACGCGTGAAACCGGATACTCCAATGCGAAGCCGTTACCACCGTGGATCTGCAAGGCGTTGTCAGCCGCAGCCCATGCAACGCGCGCGCCCAACAGCTTAGCCATGCCGGCTTCAAGGTCGCAGCGGCGGCCTTCGTCCTTTTCGCGCGCGGCAAAATAGGTGAGCTGGCGCGCCACCATCACTTCCACCGCCATCATCACCACCTTGTTGGCGACACGCGGAAACGAATAGATCGGCTTGCCGAACTGATTGCGTTCCAGCGCATAGCGCAGCGCCAGGTCCATCGCGCATTGCGCCACACCAACAGCGCGTGCGGCGGTCTGGATGCGCGCTGCCTCAAATGTGTTCATGAGCTGTTTGAAGCCCTGGCCTTCCTCGCCACCGAGCAGGTTTTCCGCCGGTACAGCAAAGTCATCGAAGGAAATATCGTATTCCTTCATGCCGCGGTAGCCGAGCACCTCGATCTCTCCGCCTGTCATGCCGTCGGCTGGAAATGGATTGGCATCGTCACCGCGCGGCTTTTCAGCCAGCAACATCGATAGGCCCTTATAGCCCTTTTCATTAGGATTGGTGCGCACAAGCAGCGTCATTACATCGGCACGCACGGGATGCGTGATCCAGGTCTTCTGTCCGGTCACCTTGTAGGTGTCGCCGTCCTTGACGGCGCGCGTCTTGAGTGAGGCGAGGTCAGAGCCGGTGTTGGGTTCGGTGAAGACGGCTGTGGGCAGGATTTCGCCAGACGCGATCTTGGGCAGATACTTTTCCTTCTGCGCATCGGTGCCGTTGTTGAGTATGAGTTCGCCGGCGATCTCAGAGCGCGTACCGAGTGAACCAACACCGATATAACCGCGTGACAATTCCTCTGAGACGATGCACATGGATTCCTTGCCGAGCGCCATGCCGCCGTACTCTTCGGGCAGCGTCAGCCCGAAGACGCCCAGTTCCGCCACCTGCTGCACGATTTCCATCGGGATATAGTCGTTCTTCAGATGCCATTCGTGCGCATGTGGCACGACCTCCGCTTGCGAGAACTTGCGCATCTGTTCGTGGATTTCGGCGTGCATTTCGTCGAGACCACTGTCACCAAATGTCGTTGCACCCTGCTGGTTGGCAATCAACTCAGCCAAACGTGTCTTGACCGTCTCGGCGCTGCCTGCGGCGACCATCTCCGCAGCGGCGTCTTCAAACGTGCGGACGATATCGCGAGGCACGCCCATGGCTTCCGGGCGAATGATTTCCCCCTGGCTCATTGGTATGCCGCCGGAAATCTGGGCCGCATATTCCGCTGTCGCGACGGCAAGCAAAAGCTTTTCGATTTCGCCTAAGCGGCCCTCATCGTTTAGGCGCGATGCCCAGACCTGCATCTGGCGGATGCCTTCGATGGTGGTCGCCAGCCACGACAGTCCGTGAACGGCGTGCTGGGCGGCATCGATACCGCCTGCGTCATCCACTTTGCGCCGAACGCCGGACTTTGCCGACGCCAGGACACGTTCGGCTGCAGTAACGACTGTGCCGACGCGTTCGATCAGGTGGTCAGCGCCTTCGGCAATGAAATCCATGCTCCATCCTCCAGGTGGTGGTGGTGGCCCTTCACGGACCTGATTGTTGTGGCGCAACATAGACAGAGGGAAGCCAGAGGCAAATGGCTTTTTGTCTCGACTTTCTGGCAAGGCTGGATAAGCCGCAGAAGGCCGTGAATGGGTGCCTCATGCGCTGCACACCTCAGCCAAACCTCGCCTAGAGCGCATTCCGATCCGATGGAATCAGATCGGCGCTCTAGCTTCTTGTTTGGTCGCATTTTCTTCGATGAACCGGCGTCCACTTCGTCGGAAAATGCTCTAGTGGCCCCTGAGCGCCTGCAGGAAGCGGCTGACGGGGCCAGGTTTGGGCGCGTCTCGTTTATCTGCGTTGTCCCGGTTGGGCATCTTTGCAGAATTTGTGGGATCAGGCGACTTCGTGCCTGCTTCCGGGGTGTTATTTTCGCTACCTGCCAAGCTGCCGGTGCCAGCGTTTGCTGAGGATGGAGCAGGGTCGGTCCGGGTGTGCGTTTTTGCGTTCGCACTGGAAGGTTTGCTCTGGGTGCGCTCGGCAGGAGCGTCAATATTTTTGTCACGTGGGACTTTCGTCCGGGCGGCTGCCAATTCGGGTGGAACGGGAAGATTGGCCGCGGCACGCTCTATCGCCGTAATGCGATCGACGATGGACAAGGGCTTGATCTCAATGTGGTTGTCGGCCGAAACCGTTGGCGTAGCATCCAAAGAGCGGGAAGACTGCGGTTCCAACTCCTGCCTGGTGCTTTTCAATGCATCAAAATCGGTTTCGAAATATCTGCAAGATGGCTCGTCTGCGGTGGAGTGAGCGTCATCTACAGCAACCGCATTTTTATCGTTGTCGTGTCGTGTTTGTTCTGGTTCGGTCGCAGATGCCGTTTCATCCATGTGGATGTGCTGCTCAACATTACTGTCAGCAACGGGCGTGGAATTGGTGTCAATGTCGGGCACTTCGTCTGTCTGCGCGGCGCGGCTTTCTTCGATGCCGAACGCTGGTGGGCTCTCGCTTGCAATTTCGACGAAGGGGATGTCTTCAACTTCGCCGTAACCTAACTCTTTTGCAACGTCAGGTTCGTCTTCATCGGTCATGCTTGTCCCAACAGACGGTGACGGGCGCGTGTCGCTGCGCACCTGGTGGGAACTTCTGTTGGCCCGCTCAAGCATCGGCTTCAGCGGGATAATCTGCGCAGTGTATTGCTGTTGTTCTGGATCTGGCGCCTGCCATTGTCCAGTTGGCTCTTTCTCGCTGGGCGAAAATTCGATCGCATCGGTCTGCCGCGCATCAGCTTTGAAAGGGGCGTCGGGTGCTGGAACACGATCATCAAATGCCGCGTTCTGGCTGGCATCAGGTGCTTTGCCGTTGACGATTGAACGGGCGTGGAGCCAAGCCGCGAATGCACGGTCACGCATTGGTTGCGCATCGGGTCTGGGCACAAGCGAATAAGCGGACATCAGCCTGGCGCGTTTGGCATGTGCTGTTTCGGCGCCCCGTGCCAGAATCGCTGCCTGTTCAATCCAACAATAACGGTTGAGAAACTCATTAAAGCCAAGTCGAGCACGAACCTGTGCAACTGAAACTGCGTCCCAGGCCGCGATCTGTGCAAACCGCGTGAAGCCCAGAGAGGCAAGGACGTCAGCTATGTCACGATCGATCCCATGAATTAAAGTCAGGTCGTCGACTGCAACAGCAGATGGTTGCGATGACAGATCAACGGTAACAGCAGATTGGAGGGCAGCATGTTTGATTTCCCGTTGCACGACTTTCTGGCGGGCCCTGGCCGCAATCTGCAAGGCACAATCACGCACCATCTCATCGATAAAGAAACCGGTATCAGCCTGCGACGCTGCGATCAGCGCGGCAAAGGCAGGTATTGTTTCCATCGAGGTTTCATCGATCCAGTCGGCGTTTGCGCCATGATTGGCGGTTGCTTCGCTAGCCTCCAGTGCTCGCTTGTGTTCGTCTGAAAGACCAGCGCTCGCGCTACCAATATGGCGGGTGGCAACCTGGTCTGCGATTGCCGCAGGGACATCATTGGACACCGAAGCCGTGGTGGCATCGTTGAAATCCGGTGCGACAGAATTTCTTTCGGCATACGCCGCTTCTCTGCCGCCACAGACGGGCGATACTTCGACAATAGAAGGTGAGGCAGCGGTTGCATAAACGGACAGTCCGGTTTGCAATGGCGTATTGTTGTCGGCGTGTTGCCTGGTTGGCGGCACAGGCTTTCGGCTCGTGGCGGTCTTGGCTCGCATCGCCAGCAGAGCGGCCTGCTCTATCCAGTTCTCAGAAGATATTCGCCTGCCAAGACCAAGTGCTGCGGCAAGCGACCTCACGTCGGCAGGGCCGAACTGAGAAATCTGAACGTATGAGCTGACCCCGCGTGCAATCAGGGCTGCGGCCAAACCTCTATCAATGCAGCGAATGCGGGTCAGGTCATCGGCGTGATTTGCTTCTGACACATGCTTTTCAACCGCCGGTTGGGGCAATACTGCGGGCGGTCCATTGCGAATGATTGCGGTATCCGTCGTGACCGCTTTGTCGCCGTTCTTTTCCAGGGTTCTAAGATCATCGCGGCGCAACGCCGGACGCGCATGGTCGCTATGGCTTTGCGGGTGGCCTTCCAACGCCATCGTTGTCTTTGCATGATCTGGACTGGATCCGGCGGGCGACAGTGCCGCCTGGTCCATCAAAATGCCTTTGATAACCGACATCGCGGCGGCGACGCTTTGATGCGCCCCATAGATTGGATCTTTTGAAAGATCGGACTTTACGCCTTCAATCTGGCGGCTCAAAATCTGTGCCCTAGGCGCATCCGGAGTGCCGTTTGAAACCGCTTTGAAGTCCTTCTGCAATGCCTTCAAAGCACGCCAAACAGGGTTGTGCGCCAGTAGCGCTTCCAGGCGTGTGCGCTCCTGGCCTAGACGTTCCAACTGCCGGGCAAGATCCTGCATCATGGCCGACAACATATCGTTATAGGTGCGCCACTTGAAGAGGCCATGTCTTCATCAGTAACCGCAACTCTATGTGATCGTTCAATATGGTGAACTGACCGGCATGACCGGCGGCGGCCTTCAGGGCCGCTTCCAGCCACGGATCATGGCAACCGCAGCCATCACGAGGGCCATTCCCAGCAGTTGCACTGTTTCCAGGCGGTCGCCAAGCAATGCCCAGCCCATCAGCGCAGTGGTTGCCGGTACGAGGAAGAACAGGCTGGTGACGCGTGAGACGGCGCTGGCGCGGATCATCATCAACAACAGCCCTATCGCACCAATCGAAAGCACCACCACGAGCCAAGCCAGCGCGAGGACGAATTCCATCGTCCAGTCGACCGCCCGTGTCTCGGTCGTGAATGCCAATACCAAAGCCAGGGCCGTCGCACCGATATACTGGTAGAACGCGAGTTGTGTCAGGCTGCCTTGGCTGCCTGTGGTCTTTTGATAAAGCGTGCCAACAGTAATCGATGCCAGGGCTACAACCGCTGCGATAACGGCCAGCGGGTCAATTGCACCAGGCGCCAGGCTATGCGGCCCCAGCTCCATTTTAGGTGCCAGCACAAGCGCAGTGCCTGCCAGACCCAATGCAAGGCCAAGCCAGTGGCGTCGGGTTATGTGCTCTCCCAGTAATGGCCCAGCCAGAAGAGCGGTGGCCAGAGGTTGCAAGCATACCACCATGGCCACGACACCGGGAGCCATCCCCTGACGAAGGGCCCACATGACAGGGCCGATATAGCCGGAGTGAATTAGCGCGCCGACCAGCGCCGCATTGCCCGCTGAACGTAACGATGGGAGCGGTCCCTTGAGCATCGCTGGGAAAAGCAAAGCGGCTGCGATTGCAAAACGAATGGAAAGAAACGTGAATGGTTCGGCATGGTCTCCGCTGATTTTGGAGGCGATGAACCCGGTTGACCAGAGCACAACGAACAAGAGCGGGGCAATACGTGTCAGCACCGGTATTCCTCGCAATTCACTAATGCAGGTCTTCGCCTGCTTGGGGCCAGATCGGCTTCAATCCGTCCGGGCGCCGGGAGGGTATTTTATCCGTGTGCACCCCCATCGGACCTGGCAAGCGAACAAGGAAATCCGGCCCGTGCATATACAGCATCGTCAAAGTCGAGAAGAGATACTCTTGCGCATGGCTCTATTGAGCAGTTTGCATGCATCATGTTTCACGCCAGTCATACGAGCGGCTTTGGCGCGGGAAAACCTTTATAGCCCCGCGCTCTAGTGGCCTGTCGCGCCAAAATTGGAATATAGCCGCAACCGCATACAATTTTGGCGCGACATGAAGGCCACTAGCAAAATCATTGGCTTAGTGTGGCGTTTATCGCGCCTTAGTTGATACCCAGCGTACCGCAACCTCGATCAACTAAGGCGCGACGTCACACTAGCACAAAATGGGTGGCTTCGGGTTGACGTGACCGCCCATTTGGTCAACCACTGCACAAATTTTGCGTCACCCGCGTTTGTTGTCGCTTTGCTGCAATTTCTGCGTCTAACGCCTCCTCCAGATATGGACCATCAAATGACCCGGAATCGCACCTTGCTCGAAGCGATCTATCGGCTTTATGAGCATTCTGGTTTCTCCATGGCCGGTGCCGTTGCTTATGCATTTGTCGTCTCACTGTTTCCTTTCTGCATTTTTCTGGGTGCGGTGGCCGGTCTTTTTGGTGGGCGCGAACTGGCGCAGCACGCGATTGATGGGTTGTTCAAGGTGCTGCCTCCTGCCGTCGTTACGACGCTGGCGCCGCAAATCGAGTCATTGATGGGCTCGTCGCGCATTGATCTGTTAACGGTGGGTGGTGGCGTGGCGCTGTTCTTTGCGACAAGCGCCGTTGAAACTTTGCGTGCGGCCCTCAATGGCGCCTACCGCGTTCAGGAAACGCGGTCATATCCCTATTCGCTCGCGCTTTCGATGCTATTCGTTTTTGTTTTCGCCATTTCGACCCTGGTACTGACCTGGGCGGTTGTCGTGGGGCCGGCTCTCGCGCAGCGTTTCGAACCCGACTGGGCGAAGCAGTTGGTCGACCTGAGCTGGTTGACCTCGACGTGGCTCACCGCGACATCGCGCTATGCAATTGCTGCATTTGTTCTGGTGTCGCAGTTGCTCGTTCTGCATCTTTGGATTGCTGCGGGTCATCGTCGCTTTGCTGACGTATGGCCAGGCGTAGCTCTATCGACAATATTGTGGCTCGCGGCCGGTGCGCTCTATTCGTACTACCTCACATTTTCCAATTACACGCGATTTTATGCGGGCCTTTCGCAGATCATGATCGCACTCATCTTCTTCCAGGTTACCGCCGTGATCATACTGCTGGGCGCGGAACTGAACCGTGGCATCATGGAATTAAAGAGGATGCGGGTTGAAAATGGAAAGCAATTTCCCGGCGTATTCGACGACGATTGATGCTGATGCTGATGCTGATGCAGGGCCCATCAAATTCCCTCGCTACCAACGATAAAAAGGAGTGACCATGACTGAACGCATTGGAATGAGAGTGGGTGAAGCCCTTGTTGCGGGCGGACCGCCGGGCACGGCAGCGGAGCCAGAGGTGGTTATTGGTGATCTCAACGGGCCCTTCGGCACTGCATTTGCAACGATGATGGGCGATCAGGTCGCCGGGCATAGCCGCGTTCTGGCCCTGCTCAACACCGACGTCATGGTGCGGCCGCCGACGCTATGCGTTTCCAAAGTCACTGTCGATAATGAGCGCTACACGAACGTCCTCATGGGGACCGTGCAATATGCCACCGCAATGGGTGTTCTTGATTCTGTGCGCGAGAACATCATTCCCAAAGCGATTGTCAACGACGTCGGCATCATCGCGTCGCTGTGGCTCAATCCGTCCGTCGCCCAGATCAAGGACCTCGATCATAAGGTACTGTTCGATATTCATCGCAAGGCCACCACTGAAGCGATCAGGAAGGCAATGACCTTCGAGCCGACGATCGACTGGCTGCTGGAGAACCATGACAAGATCGTTCACAAGTACTTCGAGCGTGGCCTCAAAGGCGAAATCTGACGCGAAGCTGCTCATTGGCCAGCCAGCCATACGCGAAGAACGGGCAGATACGAAAAAGGGCAGCCACTGAGCTGCCCTTTTTTATCTGAATTTTGGGAAAGGCGGATTGCCGTTTTAACCCTTGCCAAAGCGCTGTTCGGATGCCTCCAGAACGTCTTCAAACGTGCGCAGACCCGTCGTTGGCGCGGAAACCAGAACCGCCATGTTACCAGGCTTGTGTTGGTTGCGCAGCATGCGCATGTGCGCCTTGGGAATTTGCAGCCAGGGGAAAACCTCTGACATGCAGGGATCAATGCGGCGTTCCACAACCAGTTTATTGGCCTGGGAAGCCTGCATCAGGTTGGCGAAGTGCGAACCTTGCACACGCTTTTGATGCATCCAAAGGTAGCGCGCATCCATTGTCAGGTTATAGCCCGTGGTGCCCGCGCAGATGACGACCATGCCGCCACGCTTGACGATATTGACCGACACGGGGAAGGTTGCCTCGCCAGGGTGCTCAAACACGCAGTCGACGTTGACGCCCTTACCAGTGACGTCCCAAATCGCCTTGCCGAACTTGCGCATTTCCTTCATCCAGGTGTTGAACTCAGGCGTGTTTACCTTCGGTAGCTGTCCCCAGCAATCGAAGTCCTTGCGGTTCAAAACGCCTTTGGCGCCGAGCTGCATGACGAAGTCGCGCTTGTCATTTTCGGAGACGACGCCGATGGCGTTGGCACCGGACGTAGCACAAAGCTGAACGGCAAACGATCCAAGGCCGCCCGAGGCACCCCAAACAAGGACATTCTGCCCCGGCTTCAATGTGTGTGGGCGGTGGCCAAACAGCATGCGGTAAGCCGTGGCCAGCGTCAGCGTGTAACACGCAGATTCTTCCCAAGTCAGATGCTTGGGGCGCTCCAGGCACTGGCGGTCTTGCACGCGCGCGAATTGGGCGAATGAGCCATCTGGCGTTTCATAGCCCCAGATGCGTTGTGAGGTGGAGAACATCGGGTCGCCGCCGTTGCACTCTTCGTCGTCACCGTCGTCCTGGTTGCAGTGGATGACGACTTCGTCACCAACTTTCCAACGTTTGACCTTGGAGCCAACCGCCCAGACAATGCCGGAGGCGTCCGAGCCGGCAATATGGTAGGGGTTCTTGTGGACGTCGCGGATTGGCGAAATTGGTGTGCCAAGCGAAGCCCACACGCCGTTGTAGTTAACGCCGGCCGCCATTACAAAGACGAGAACTTCATGGCTGTCGAGTTCCCAGGTCGGCAGCACCTCTACCTGCATCGCCGTGTCGGGTTCGCCGTGGCGCTCCTCTCGGATTGACCAAGCATACATTTTTTCCGGCACGTGGCCGAGCGGCGGAATCTCGCCGATCTCATAAAGATCTTTTTTTGCGGTGCCGATTGCCGGAGCGGTAAGGTCGGCATCCTCGGTCGTCTTTGCAGCGCTTTGGCTCATCGTTGCGTGTCTCCCGGCACGATAATCAGGTGTTCCAGCACATATGCCGGAAATCCGAATAGGCCACCCGTGCACCATCCCCGTTTTGCAACGTCGTGCCCAACCAGTAGCCTGAGCCGGGAATGAAGCACGTTTTTGCGCTGCAATAAAGTCCCGCTTGGGAGCATTTGTGAAAGACTTGCACCAATTGTTAAGGTCGCAGAGATATTTTTCTACAAGGGAAGGTATGAAAGCAGCCATCCGCGTGCGCGGCAGGTGGCTCGTTGGGATACGTTATTCATGATGCAGATTGTCTCGGAATTCGTGACCTACGTCAGTGCGTTGAACACCAATACCTGGTTAATCATCTGGGTTCTGGTGGTGGCTGGCGCGTTCATCATGCAGCAGATCGTCGACTCCAAAATGCTGACTGTTGCGTTTCTGACAGCTTTCCAGGCCGGTGCTCTATTTATCAATTTTGTCGCCCAAAAACTGGGGATTACCGTCTTCTCGACCGCTGAGATGGATCTAATTGCCGCAAGCACCCTGGGAATGATCTTTGCACTGTTCGCAGCGCTTCTGGCGATGCGCGGCGTATCGGTCTGTCTCGAATTTTTCCAGCCGAAGGTGCCCGGTTCACGCTAGATCGCGTTCACTTTTCACGGAATCGCGAACGCGATCTATTTTCTTTTATTTTGAGCATGTTCTTCACGCCGAACCGCGTACACTTCGGCTGAACATGCTCTAGAGCGCATTTTCTGCGCCGAACCGGTATCCACTTCGTCGGAAAATGCTCTGGAACGCCTGAGCCTCCAGTGTATGCCGCCGATTTTGGCCTTAAGTTCAGCCTTTGGCTGGAACTTTCAAGGCTGGAACGAGATAACCAATTTCATCGCCTGACTTTGCACGCCAACGTTCAAGATATTCGGCGGCTTCACGCGGGTGCAATGGATATCCAAACAGGCCTATTCGCTCGCGTTCAACACGCTCAAGATCATGCATGAGGGGGTCTGCTGTTCGGTGCAGCATGACGATCGTTGCAATGGTCTGCCGCTTCATGTGCGGTGGCACCACTGGGATAACCTCTGCGATCATTGACTTGATCGTGTTGGAAAGCCCGGCGGCAACGCGTCCACCGCGGGCAATGAGGTTGATAAGGAATGTCTCCTTGAATGTCAGGTCGTAGGCATCCATCCACTGGAACAATTTGTCCATGACGATGTCTTGATGGCGGGCCGAAGCGGTGATCCGGTAGTCGCTCCATTCAGCAACGACGTCGAAGCCAGGCTCCAGTTCTATGTCGCCGGGAGCAAATGTTTCTGTCGCGGTTACGCCGATGCGGTCGAAGAAATCACGATTGCGCATCGACATGCGAGTGGGGAAAGTGGGCAAAATCATCGCGCCCTCGCTCGCCTTTTCGAACGCCAGGCGGATCAGTTTGGAGCAGAATAAACGCTTGTAGCCTTCCTGCTGCATGGTGAAGTCATAAAGTATCGGTTTGCCGTAGCGCGCCTGCGAGGCCTTGATATGTTCGTGTGCTATGAATGCGGCGCGCTGTGCGAGTGCAGCATTGGGATGCCGGAACACGATGGCACGCGAGAGGTCATGACTGATCGCCTCTCCCAGCGGTTTGATCACACCGCCTTCCTCAATCAACACCTCAACCAGCCAGTGGTATCCCTTGGGATCGACGTAGACGATGCCAAGGTGGCTGTACTGGGAATCGACATCACCGATACGCGCGATGGCGGCACTGTTGTGGTGCCGGCCGCGCACCAGCAGCAGGTCTCCGGAACGAAATGGCAAATCGCGCTTTTCGTTGAACCGTGGATTGATCAGCGTGTTGTTGTTACGGCCGGTGAAGGCACGCAGCGGGCGTGAATGTTCACCCATCCGGTGAAACCCGATTGCGGCTTCACCTAGCATATCCGTTCCATATCGCATTGCACGAAATAGACTACGCAATGCATGCTGAACATCACCGGTCAACAACGCCTGGTTTCGCCACGTTCTGAGTTGATCCCTGAGCTGCATGCGAACCTGGAACATGCGTTGCAGCAATGCCGGTGCCGAAGCCGAAATATGGCTCATGTCGTAATGGGCAAAATCGAGACCGGCGAGGTCCTGATAAATGCTTTGCAGGCGTTCCAGCAATTCATCGGCATTGCTTGCTGGAAACAATGCCTTTGCTTCGAGCCGTTGCAGTTCGGCGTCGAGATCAGCCGGTTTCAGTTTATCGGACACACGCAGTACTCCGTCGCCATTCCGGCACAATCACCAAACGCCAATTGCCTTAAATCCCTGGGGAAAGCCCGGATTGAGGTGGCCTTAGGCGTTCAAACCGCCGACGACCGTAGCAAACCGGCTTGCCGCGGCGCAATTGATGGACGTGAGCATAAGTGTTGTTGTTGCGAACCGCTGTTTTGCGGCAACGCTCGATGCGCTCGCTGGATCGTGCAGAAAGAGGCAAAGTCGCATTCGGCGACGGGTTTCGCGCGGTGCTGCCCGGTTGTCATTCCGCCGCCAGAAGTGCGGGCATTTCCGCTAGGCCAAGCTGGCGTTTCGCCTTTTCGCGAAGGACGTCTATTGGTTTTAAACGTCCACGGTCCTTGAAATGCCAGAACGTCCAACCGTTGCAGGCGCTCTTGCCCTGCACTTCCGCGCCAAGGCGATGGATCGAGCCCTGCCGGCCGCGGTGGGCCAGAGTTCCGTCCGCTTTGACCTCTGCGCGGATGGCAGCCTTTGGATCAAACAGTTGGCTGCCGGGCGTCAGAATGCCCAGCTCAACAATCGTGCCGAATGGTACACGCGGGGCCGAACGCTTCGAGGGCTGGGTTTCAAGTGCCGTTGCCGGCAACGGTTTAATGGCGGCGATCCGTGCCATGGCCGTTTCCGCATAGACCGGGTCGCGTTCTATGCCGATGAACTTCCGGCCAAGGCGCTTGGCCACCGCACCTGTTGTTCCAGTGCCGAAGAACGGGTCGAGCACTACGTCACCGGGGTTGCTGGAAGCCAGGATAATGCGGTGCAGCAGCGCTTCTGGTTTTTGCGTTGGGTGGGCTTTGCGGCCATTGGCATCTTTCAAGCGCTCGGCTCCCGCGCATATCGGGAAAAGCCAGTCGGATCGCATCTGCAGGTCGTCGTTGAGCGCCTTCAGGCTTTCGTAATTGAAAGTGTAGCGAGATTTCTGATCGGGCGTGGCCCAGATCAGCGTTTCATGTGCGTTGGTAAACCGGCGGCCGCGGAAGTTCGGCATCGGGTTGACTTTGCGCCACACAATGTCATTCAGAATCCAGAACCCCAGATCCTGAAGAGTAGCACCCAGCCTGAAAATGTTGTGATAGGACCCGATCACCCATAAAGCGCCATCGGGTTTCAAAATGCGCTGGCATTCGGTGAGCCAGGCGCGTGAAAAAGCATCGTAGTCTGCGAAACTCGCGAATTTGTCCCACGCATCGTCGACGCCGTCAACGCGCGTGTTGTTGGGGCGAAGAAGCTCGCCTTCAAGCTGAAGATTGTATGGAGGATCGGCGAAGACAAGGTCTACGCTTTTAGCGGGTAGTCGACGAAGCTCGTCGAGACAGTCTCCGACAACAATATAATCTCCAAACCCACGTGGGCCCGAACCGCGACGCATAACCATTGAACACTACTCACTAGAACTTCACGGAGGTGACAAAAATCCACACTACACCCCACCACCAAAACCGCACCAACTCAAGGTTAAGAGAGAATGAACGCGGATCCTTAACGATTGGTTAAAAGGAGGCAGGCTGCAGGCACATCATGCCTCATCGCACGGTGCTGTGTCACGGGCAGGGCAGTGCTTTTGGATGCAACCCAGGCGGGGCGAACAATCAAGGTGGCGAAAAATGCAAAACGACGCAAAACCTTGATCGATGGTCGCTTGTGGCGATGGTGAAACGCAAAACGCGCCGCGGGGGGAGCGGCGCGTTCGCTAACGACCTTGCGCTCATGGCCATACGGGACCAGAGCGCGGCCTCTACCTAGTAGTAATCGCAGTAGCGGTCGAACTTGCGGCAGGCCCAACCGTAGCCACGTGCGCACTTGCGATCGTAGTATTCGCAGCGTTCATAGCGATCGCGACGGCTGTCTGCACGTGCCGCACCAGCAATGATAGCGGTTGCCGCGGCTGCGCCAAGGATACCAAGGCCAATGTTGCGTCCGCGATGGTGATGATGATGGCCGCGGCCGCCAACCTCGATGACGGAGCTTGCAACGTCAGCATTCTTGAGGCCGGCTATTGCGCTGGGGCCTGCTGCTGATGCGCCTGTGCTTGCGGTCATGGCAAGTGCGCCAGCAAGGGCTGCTGCCTTGAGAGTCTTGGAAAACTTGATCATCGGCTTCCTCAATTGTTGTCGTCCCGCCTCGGTTTTGATGTGCGCGCCTGAATTCCGGGACAGATTAACAGGCGCAACGTAGGTGGAGGGTCTGGTCAACGCTGGCGTGATCCTTTGCCAAAGCTATGCCGATCCTTGATGATGGCCACAATAGGAACCAGCACCTGAACGCAGGCTGAACGAGAACACTTCAAATATGACGAATGTGGTACGGCTTCGAAAAGTAACCTTAAAATTTTGAGTTTCGCGAAAATTATGCCGGAAATCGGCATTTTTTGGACTTTTCGACTGAGCGGATTTCGAAACGCGCTGTGCCTCCGGAATTAAATGGCTGAACCGAGCATATCGACGGAAACCGGTCACCACGTGGTATGCACAAAGCCAAAAGACAGGTCACAGGCGACTTTGCCAGCGTCTCAGGTGATGCTGAGGGCAAGTTGCACGGGTTTGAATGAGCGGCGGTGGTGGGGCGTCACGCCAAGACGCTGGATCGCGTGTTTGTGCTCGGGCGTCCCATAGCCCTTATGGCGCTCGAAGCCGTATGCGGGAAATTCGCGGCCCATTTCGATCATGATCCGGTCCCGCGTCACCTTGGCGAGGATGGACGCAGCGGCAATGGACAAACACTTGGCATCGCCCTTTACGATCGCCCGTGCGGGACAATCCAGTCTCGGTAGCTTATTGCCGTCCACCAACGCTAGGCGCGGTGCGGGTGTGAGTTTGGAAACGGCCTCCTTCATAGCCCAAAGCGTTGCGTTCAGTATGTTATCGCGGTCAATGCGTTCTGGGTCCGCAATGGCGATGCTATAGGCAGTGGCGGTTGCGGTGATGCGCGAATAGAGCGCCTCGCGATCATCAGCGTCGAGAACCTTTGAATCGGCGATGCCGAGCGGAATATTAGCCGGATCGAGCACGACGGCCGCGGCAACCACTGGGCCAGCCCACGGCCCACGGCCAGCTTCGTCTATGCCGACGATTGGACCACCGCCGAGTGCCAGCTCTACGGATTCCAGCTCGAATGTGGGTCTAAGGCGCGAATCGCTGATCTTCATTGGACGAGCGTGCAGCCAGGCGCCGTAGGAGTCAAAGCAGCCCGAGCTGTCCGCCGGGGAGAACTGGATGCCGGAAGAGGTCGGTTCTTGGCACCTTGCGCTCGCCATCGAGACCAAACCGGCGTCTCGCCATACGAAAACGCTGTGCGATCTGAGCGGCATAGGGCCCGCTACCGGTTTGCCTCAGGCGGAACTCGCTGCGGTAATCGGCTCCCTGGTGCATTTCCTGAAGGCGGTTGATGACACGGCGTGCGCGATCTGGCTGGTGTTCGTTGAGCCACTCGCGAAACAGCGTCTTGATTTCGAGCGGCAAGCGAAGCAGCACGTAGCCAGCTTCCTGGACACCGGCTTTGGCTGCCGCTTCAAGCAGGCTTTCAATCTCATGGTCTGTAAGGCTGGGTATGATGGGCGCCATCATCACTCCGGTCGGGATGCCTCTGGCACTCAGTTCGCCAAGCGCTGCAAGCCGGCGTGGGGGGGTCGAAGCTCGTGGCTCCATGGCGCGTGCCAGCCGACGATCGAGCGTGGTGAGCGAAAGCGCCACCTTGACCAAGCCCTTTTTTGCCATGCGCTCCAATATATCGGCATCTCGAAGGATGGACGCCGACTTTGTGACGATACCAACAGGGTGGTTGGTTTTTTCCAGCACCTCCAAGACCTGCCGGGTGATGCGATGTTCACGTTCGATAGGCTGGTAGGGATCAGTATTCGTGCCCATCACGATGGTACGCGCACGGTAACGCGGATTTGCCAGTTCCCGCTCCAGAAGTTCGGCGGCATTGGGCTTTGCATAAAGACGTGTTTCAAAATCAAGACCGGCTGAATGGCCAAGATAACAGTGTGACGGGCGCGCGTAGCAATAGATGCACCCATGTTCGCAGCCTCTGTAGGGATTGATGGACTGATCGAAGGAAATGTCGGGACTGTCGTTGGTTGAGATGATGGAGCGAGCGGGTTCGAACTGCACTTCAGTCTTGAATGGTGGCAGTTCGGCGAGCGTTTCCCAGCCGTCATCGAAGCTGGCGCGCACGGACGCCTCGAAACGCCCTGTTGCGTTTGATGAAGCGCCTCGCCCGCGCCGCCGAACGCCATCTATGTCGCTGCCTTCAACGTATCCCATCAATGAGGTTTCCCGCGCGGCGCTAATGCCGCTTTGTACAGGCTGTCGAGAGACGACTTTCACCGGGGCTTTTGGCGATTTGGACATAGCTTGAGAGTTCCCATCTCTTCGCGGTGCCGGCGGTGTCGGGGCAAATATTGCAACGTGAGCAGGGATACCATGACATCGAGAACAAATAAAGAACGATTGCGCGATGGTGCCCAATGTTTGGGCAGGGGGTGACAAACAGGCAGGTGTTGGATACTTGCAAGGTGCGAGGGTGTGGACACCCGGCCTGCGAGGAAGGGGCATGATCTCACATGATCTCAGTGGTAATTCCAACGCTGAATGCCGAGCGGCGGCTGGCTGCGTGCCTGACAGCGCTTGTTCCTGCTGCGATTGAAGGCTTCGTGCGTGAAGTCATCGTTGTTGACGGTGGTTCAAGCGACCGGACCTTGAAAGTTGCCGATCAGGCAGGTGCTAGCGTGTTATCGTCAGCGCCTGGCCGTGGAGCGCAGTTGGGTGCAGGTGCCAAGGCGGCACGCCAGCCGTGGTTGTTGTTTTTGCACGCAGACACAGTGCTTTCTTCCGACTGGGAGCTGGAAGCTGCGGCCTTTATGAACCGGGTGGATCTGGGCGATCTACCTTCAAGCGCGGCGACCTTTCGGTTTGCATTGGATGATCGCGGAACTGCGCCGCGTGTCCTGGAGAAGCTTGTAGCTTTGCGATCAGGTCTGCTCGCACGACCCTATGGCGACCAGGGTCTGCTTATACCGCGACGCCTTTACGACGAGATTGGTGGCTATCGCGACATGGCGCTTATGGAGGACGTCGACATCGCCCGCCGTTTGGGACGCCGAAGGCTTGCACGTCTCAGCGCCACGGCGCGGACGAGCGCTGAAAGGTATCGTCAGGAGGGATATCTGCAGCGTGTGGCACGCAACCAACTTTGTATTGCACTTTTCGCGCTGGGTGCATCTCCCGACTATGTGGTGCGAATTTACGGGGGCCGGGATCATGCACCGGAAGGCGCGATGCGCGCGGGGACAAAGGCTGCCGGTTCAGGCAGGGTAAAATCCTGAATGCGCACGGCATGGCCTGTTGTTGTCTGCGTCAATCAGATTGGCCTGCAACACAGGTGTCCTGCATCACACGTTCGATGCTGGTTGGCGCACGAGGTGTTGAACGGTTTTCGCCGTTGTCATCATAGTTGCATCCAATTTCACTCGCTAATGTAGTGGTCATGGGCCCAAAGGCATTGAGTCCGGTTTCCAAGCCAGATATCGCTGGCGTGCTGCGTCTTCAGTTCGAACAGGAGGTGACCATGAACGGTCAGTCTGGTTTCAATCGTCGCGAAGTTGTCGTTTCCGCTGCTGCCGCTTTTGCAGCCGTGGGGCTTGGCGGCCGCGTGGTATTCGCCAAGAGTCCGGCTGAAGCCGATCTGATGGCCAAGGGATTCTACAAGTTCAACGTTGGCGACATCGAGGTGACAACGGTTTTCGACGGCGTTTGGGAAAAGGCGCATGACGAGGCCTTCATAAGTAACGCCACGGTCGATGAAACCAAGGCTGCCCTCAAAGCCGCAGGACAAGCAACGGATATGGTCAACATACCATTCACCGTCACTTTCCTGAAAACGGGTGATCGAACCATTATGTTCGATTCAGGCACGGGCGCGCAGTTGTCTCCCAAGGCTGGCAGGCTGGCTGCAAACATGCAGTTGGCCGGCATCGATCCAAAAAAGATCGATACTGTGATCGTCACGCATTTTCATCCAGATCACATATTCGGTCTCATGGAGAAAGGAACCAATGCGCAGGTTTACCCCGAAGCGCGTATTATCGTTCCCAACACCGAATATGCGTTCTGGACGGATGCGGGGGTGATCGGCAAGCTACCCGAACGGCGCCAGGGCCTAGCCAAGCGAATCCAGGCGACTTTCCCAACCTGGAAGAATGTGGAACGGATTGAAGACGGAGCGGAGGTTGCACCGGGCATCGTGGCCGCGGCTGCCTATGGGCATACTGCCGGCCACACCACGTACGTCGTAGGATCTGGCAAGGACCAACTTGTCGTGCTGGCAGACCTCACCAACGTTCCGGCGCTATTTGCGCGGCATCCAGACTGGCACGCGGCATTCGATGCCGACCCGCAAATGGCCGAGGCGAGCCGGAGAAGGGTGTTCGACCGCGTCGTTGCCGACAACACGATCATCACGGGTTATCACTACGGCATGCCTGCTGCAGGCCGCATTGAAAAGGATGGCAATGGCTACGCGTACGTTCCACTCGCCTAAATCAGTTCAGCGCTGGCCAAGACTGGCGGCAATGCCACGGGCGGGATGGAATGCGCGTCCCGCCTGTACTGCGGGTATGAAGACACTCAAAGGCGGCAACACATCGCACTGCGATAGGGTGAATGGCATAGCTGAGGCGGCACGTCGTCGTCAGACATGGCAGCGTTTCCTTGTGATCATGGTCAAAGCGCCGGTTGCGGGGCGCGTGAAAACGCGCCTTGCGCGCGAGGTAGGCACGGTCGCTGCGACTGGCTTTTATCGACACGCAACGGATGCGCTTATCACGCGTGTGGGGCGTGATCCGCGCTGGCAAACGCGGCTGGCAGTGGCGCCCGACACGACGCAGTTCGCGCGTTATTGGGGGCGCAGCGTGGCAAGCCGCCCACAAGGCGGCGGAGACCTCGGTCAGCGCATGCAACGCGTGTTCCACCTGATGCCGCCGGGTCCGGTGGTGATCGTCGGTTCGGATTGTCCTGGCATTGCAGCAATCGACATCGCGCAAGCGTTTCGTGCGCTGGGCACGGCGGATGCCGTTTTTGCACCTGCTGAAGACGGTGGTTATTGCCTCGTTGGCCAGCATCGCACGCCACGATCGCTGCCGATGTTCAAGGACGTCCGTTGGTCCACCGATTCCACGCTCGCAGATACGCTGGCAAACCTAGGTTCACATAGCGTTGCAATGTTGCGGCATATGTATGACGTTGACAATGCCGATGATCTGACGCGTCTCAAAGGGACTGCGGGCCGGCGCGTGCGTCCCATGGCTTCTGGCTGACTGCTCAGTCAGATTGTTGCGGTGATAGATCAATCATCTGTCGGCCTCACCGTCCTGCCTTGAAAGGTGCGCCGGCATTTTTGCCTTGCCGTCCATTTGAGTATCGCGAGCCGGCAGCGGTGCTTCAGCGCCGCTCTCCAGAACAGTGATCTGACTTGGATGTTCGACGTCGATCATTGGACCGTTGCGCCGCGAAATCCAACCGCGAACACGCACGTCCCGACCGGCCAGATCAAGCAGAGAGGCAGCCCATGCCGGGTTGGAACGGGAAACGGCCGGCGCGACCTTGGCGGTGAAATCACTGCGCCAATTGTCGCCGAAGTTGAGATAGATCTGCCCGCCCCGCGCGCGCGTTGCATTCCTGACGCGGCCTTGTACCAGTTGGAACGTTCCGCGTCGGGCCAGGAGCGCGCGGGTTTGCCAGGCCGGGCGGATTGCGTAGGCAGGATTAGACCAGATGCCGCGCCCGGCAAGGCGTGCGGTTTCCTCCGCTGCCTGCATAGCGCTGATGCAGTTGAAGTTATCCGGCGTGCCATAGGCACGTGCATGACCGGCGGTGAGCATGGCCGCTTGAAGCCAGACGGCGGTGTTATCAGGCGCGGTTGCAAAAACGTGTGCAACACTACGACCGTAACGGTCGCGATGGCGTTCGGCGTCGGCGATCGCCACCGGGCGACCAAGGGTGAATTTATTCAACGCATCTTTTGCCGCGACAGCGGGCGACCATGGATCAGCTTCCAACTGAGCTTCGACACGGGGTTTATCGCTGGCTTTGCGTGGAGGGGATGTGTCGAAAATTGATGGGATAAGAATGCCTGCCAGCCGGACACGGTCACCGTTGTCGAGTAGCAACGTTGCGCCGTCGAGAACACGCACGACCGCACGCGGAGCGGATCTTTTCAAAAGCGTGCATCGATTATTGTCAACCAGTGCGTTTGGCTGTTGAGCTGCAACCGGGGCCGCGGTGATGCAATAAGCAACCATGAGCCCAGCCACCAGTCGCACAAAAGCCCACAGCGCTTCGCTGGGATCAGTGGTGTGGGCCAGTGACTTTTTCATTCCACCTGCGTCTCGGCGCGGCGCCACACTAGGCAATATGGAAATGTTCAGCGGTTAAAGCCTGCAAGGATACGCCTGTCAACGTCACGGAATCGTTGCCGCTAAACGTGATGACGGTATCGCCGTTAACATCGGTTGCAGCCGCCAGAATTGCGTCGAAGTCGGCAAAGCTGCTGGCAGCAACCTCAATAACGTCGTGTGACGTAGCGCCTCCTGAGCCAAATTCGAAATCCAGAACGGTGTCATGGGCGAAACCATCGCGGAATACAAATGTATCCTGGCCCTGGCCGCCAAGAAAGATGTCTGCGACAGTGCTGCCAATGAGTGTGTCGTTGCCGTCTCCTGCATTTATCAGTTCGATATTCGCAACGGCTATTGCGGACAGATCCAGTAAATCATCGCCATCGGTCAGCATGATTCTGTCATGGCCAGCTCCACCATCGATTGCCTCTATGCCGTCGAGGTTGCCGATAACATTGGCAATGCCGATGGTGTCCGCCCAAGGGCTTCCGACAATGGCGTCGTGGCCTGTTCCGCCAATGAAAACGTCAAAGCCTTCTGCGTTGCCAACAATAGTGAAGGTATCGTTGCCGCCGCCGCCATCAACATGGTCGTTGCCAGCGCCTGCGCGAATTGTATCGTTGCCCCAGGAGCCGGTGATTGTGTCATTGCCGGTGCCGCCGTCTATCAGCTCGATGCTGGTGAGGGTGATTGCGCTGAGGTCAAGACTGTCGTCGCCCGTTGTCAGTTTCACTGTATCGTACCCGTCACCACCGTCGATGGTTTCGATCCCGTCGAGGTTGCCGATCACGTTTGCCAGCGCGATGGTATCGGCCCAGGGGCTTCCCAGGATGGTGTCGCTACCGCCGCCGCCAACGAAGACATCGAAGCCTTCGCCACCACCGACGATGGTGAAGGTGTCATTTCCATCACCACCATTGATCCAATCATCTCCCGCGCCGGCGCGGATCGTGTCGTTGCCAGCCGAACCGGTAACTATGTCGTTGCCGGCGCCGGCATCGATAAGTTCGACGCTGGTGACCAAAATATCTGTCAAATCGAGTGTGTCGTCACCCGCTGTGAGTTTCAGCCGGTCGTTGCCATCACCGCCGTCAATGATTTCAATGCCGGTGAGGTTTCCGGCGACATTGGCAAGCCCGATGGTATCGTTCCACGGACTTCCCGAAATCGTATCGATGCCCGCGCCGCCATTGTAGGTGTCATAGCCAGTGTCATTGCCCAGGACCGTGAAGGTATCGTTGCCGCTTCCCCCGACATGACTGTCATTACCGCTTGTGCCAGCGATGGTCTGGTCAGTGTCGGGCGCTTCACCGCTAATTGTCAGTGTGAAATCCTGGCTGCTTACTGCAAAGCCATCGTAGGCTTCCACGCGCAGTTCAATGGGATCGAGGGAGCCGGTTGGAGGCGTGCCATAAAATGTTTGTGCGGATTGGTTGAAATTCAGCCAGCCAGGCAGGGCAGACCCGTCGGCCAGGCTCGCATGATACGAGATCATGTCTCCGTCAGGGTCGGTGAATAGTCCTGCGGGAAGTGTGTAGGTCCAAGCTTCACCGGAATTGGCTGTTTGATCGGCAAGCGTCATTGCCGCCACGGGCGCAGTGTTGGGAAGGATCATAACCTCAGCCAGGGCGCTGGCGGTGGCACCAGATTCATTGGCGACTGTGTATCGGAACGTAACCTTTCCTTCAAAACCTTCAGGAAGTGTCAGGGCGATTTCGCCTCCAGGTGTTACTAGGGCGCTTCCGACGCTCGGATCGTACACGGACTGCAAGGTCAGCAGGCCGCCACCGGGATCACTATCATTGGCGAGCAGTGGTGCTGCTGAAAGAATGTGGTCGCTGCCGCCGTAGACAAGGCCATAGTCATTGAGGGCGGTGGGAGGCGTTGAGGTTGCTGTACTCGCTGTCTGGGCAAGCGCCAGAATGTCGGCTGTCGACCAGACGGTGCCATCATCAAAGTTAAGCCGTTCTATCGTAATGCCGCCCGGTCCGAACGCATCGGCAAGTGTTATGGAGCCGCTGCCGCGCATCACCAGCATCAGGTCGCTGGGAGCAGTCGTCAGTTGCAGGGCGCTGATGTCAGCGGGAGTGATGTTTTCAAATAGCTGAATTGTGTCGATATCGGTTGTCCCGGTGCCGGTCTCAACTATGAGGTCGTTACCGTCTCCGAGCAGAAACGTGTAGGTGTCGCTTCCCTCGCCGCCGATAAGCAGGTCATCTCCCTGGCCGCCGAACAGGGTGTCATTGCCATCAAGGCCAACCAGGGTGTTATCTCCCGCCGTTCCAACAAGCTGATTGGCAAGTGCGTTGCCCGTTGCATTCGCAGCGCTTCCGATAAGCGACAAATTCTCGACGTTTGCTGCAAGTGTATAGCTGAGGCTGGCGGCGACTGTATCAATGCCTTGCATCGGATTTTCGACAACGGTATCGCCAGGGTTATCGACAAAGTAATGGTCATCGCCTTCGCCGCCAGCCATTTCATCGGCGCCGGTGCCGCCATCGATGGTGTCGTTGTTGGCTCCGGTAGCTATGATCGTGTCGTCGCCTGCGCCCGCGTTTACATGGGTTGGCTGATTTACGGCGATGAAGTCTGCGTTCTCCGTTCCATCATGCCGCGTGGGCGAGGGCGGTGCGTTCGCCGGGTCGTTGGGATCTACTGCTGGTGTGCTTGGTGCTTCGGGGAAAGCGTCCAGCATGACGGGGTTGAGAATTGCAACCGCGGCGTCCCAGTTTTCATAGGACCCGACCTGCCGCCCCTGGAACTCGACGACCGAGAAATCGCCTGGGTCTATGAATTGAAGCCCGAGATCGCCGGGTTGAAAATCGACGACACGAATGGTCGTTTCTGTTTCTGGCAGGATGATCTTGGAATGGCGCGTTTGCGTGTTGCCCGCATCGTCGATCACCACTTCCTCGGTCAGCCTTTCGGCCTGGAAAACGGTGATGACGAGGTCGGACTGGTCGACGTAGAATGAAATGTCGCCTGCAAAATTTATGACGCCTGCGATTTCATCAGGGTTGGCCCAGATGTCTGCTTCCAACCGGTTTTCGTAGAACAGTTCCCAGCCATAGTTGGTCATTTCCTCATAAAGGCCAATGGCACCGACAATCTGCATCAATGGGGACTGGTCGTAGTCGCCGCCGGACTCGTTGAAGTAGTTGTAGGGAATGTAGAGTTTGTCGCTGGCATCGGCGTTCTCGATGACGATTTCCGTCGGTTCGCCTGTACTCGTGATTGCCGAGGCGACAATAATGTCGGCGCCTGCGTCACCATTGATAAAGGTTCTGCCCGCATTGGAAATGAGCGTGTCGCTTCCCTCCCCAGCGATAAGTTCAACGTCGTACCCCTGAGGGCTTGCACCTGAAAATGCTTCAACGAGACGGGCGTCAATGAAGTCACTCCCGTCTCCACCTTCGATGCCGCGCAGGCCGATGTTGGCAAAAATCTTGTCGTCGCCACTGGAACCGACGATCCATTCCGCCTGCTCAATCCATATGCCACCTTCACCCTTTTGGCCGGAGGCGGCGACAACGAAATGTGCGTCTGTGCTTGTATGGGTGATGTTCAAACCGGTAGATGACTGGCTGAAATCAATCGTGTCGCCGCGCCCTGTAGCGGCGCCTTCAGAACCCAGATAAATGGACAATGGCGTTTCGATCAGTTCGACGCCGGGGCCGGTCGTGATGACATCGCTGGCGCTGTCGTCCCACACCAGGCGCTCAATAGAGAGGAGATAATCCAAACCACCGTTGAAGATTGCGATGTATTGCGGGGTTTTATGCTCAACCCAACCTGGAACAATTTCTATGTGAACACCGCCTGCACCTGAGTAGTTGACTGTGTCAATGCCATCGTCCTTGTAAGCCCACGACGTGTCGCCACCGTGCAGATAGTTTTTGCCTTGTGACCAGCCAAACAAATCATTTTCGCTGCCGCCATACATGCGATCGATGCGCGTCGTCTCGTTGATCCCCTGCAACAAGTCCTCGCCCGCACCACCGTATAGGGCGGTGAACTGGTTCTGGATGGTTAGATGGTCGTCGCCGTTACCGCCAAGCAGCGTTTCCATGCCAGGTGACATGCGTACATTGCGAGGCAGGCTTGTCGTAATGTCGATGCCGCCTGCATAAAGCACCGAAGCAATGAAGCTGGTGGAGTTCAGGGTGGGCAGCAGACTGTTGGCACTGCCGATGGCATTATAATCGTAATACTGGTCATCGATATTGGCAGCATGTGCCGCCATCTGCGACCAGGTTGCATCCGGATCGGCAACAGACAGAATGCGGCTACCGCGCGTTTCAGGCGTGCCGATGAGGGCTTCGAGTGCGTCACCTGTGACACCCCCGTTGGCGAGTTGCAAAGTCAGATTGCCGCTGTCGCCAGCGACTGTGAGCTTCACGCCGTCGGCTGTGGTTTGGCGTAGGCCCTCCATGACGAACCATTCGTCCTGCGGAATTGGCACTTCGGTCAGGCTATCCTGCTCGAAGGTGAGCTGAAGATGATCGAAGCCCAAGTAGCCGAGAAAGAACTTCTGAATTGGCAGGCGTTCAAGACGAATATTGGACATTGTTCAAACTCCAAGAGGGCGCAACTTGGACGGCCGTCAAGCGAATGGAGATTTGCTTTGGCCAGAGAGGCAGTGAGGCGGTGAGAGGTATTGGCTGAGTGGTGTGGCGGGTGAGAGCGGTTGTGGTTAATGCGAAGCTACATACAACTTACAATATGTTTGCTGCGCAACTAAAAAATCAAACACTGATGATCGCTGCACAGAATTTGATGCAGTCACCGGAGAAATATAAATAAATAAGGAACACCAGAGAGCATGATTCAGACGGTTGATTGGATAAATTGAACGGTTGAAATTTATTCGACCAAACACTGCGTTACAGCTATAGATTGTGAAATCACCTTACTCGCAATAAGCCGAGCGCCGGCGTTCTTTCAGGTCCAGGTGAAAATGATCGTGGTGGGCCCGGTTGGCCTGCGGACCAAGTACCGTTGTGAAGATTCCGCAAGCTCCCGCGTGCAGTTCCTTCAGGAACGACAGCTCCTGAGCCGGCGGCCGCTTGGATGGCGCCGGTTCGGCATTGGCTTGCCCGACAGCTTTGATAGTGGGTGTTTTGCTGCCCTTGGCGCTGGCATTCGCGCCTGTCTTCGTTTTGGCAGTGTTTGTGCGGGTATCGCCAGGCCAGGCAGCTCGGTCTGACACTGCCGTGGTTGCCCTGCTTGCCTCGACCAGCCCCCAATAGGTTTGAACGTCGATTGTGCGCCCGTTTGCAAGTTTGAACGCGGCGATGTCGATTGCGTTGGCGAAGGCATGCTCGGAAATTTTCCGCGCGGGATCGTTGTAGCGGTTCCGGCACATGTAGGAGGAAACACTGCGCAACTCCACGATCGGTGAACCGAAAGCTCGCTTTGCAGTGGGTTGCGCCACTGTCTCGATCCATTGGTAAAGATGAGCAACGACCGCGCAATTCGTCGTTGCGGGCGGATTGAGTTTGACGCCTTCACCGCTGCCGACACGGCGCAACTTTACGGGCGCAGGCGTGCCGCACTCCCCCATGCGGATTGGTTCGAGCCGATCGGTTTCGGCAGAGATGCTGAGGAGATCTGTTTCACATGCCTTGGTAGCAGCCTCGATTTCTGCTGTGGTCCAAGCCGCTGGCGGTGGTGGTTCGGGTACAGGTTGGCCAGAGGTGTGTGTATCTTTTTGCGTGGGGAGCGGCGGTTGGGTTATCTCTTGAAGACGCTCCCTTGATTGTTGCTGGTGGTGCGGCTTCATTTCAGGCAGTGGCGTGCCACGCGTGCGCGCTGGGTTCTGCACGGGTATACCGCGTGCATACTGCGGCTGTGTTCTTTCTGCGACTTCTTTTTCTGCAACTTCTTCTGAAACTTCGGGCGACATCATTTCATCAGCTTTGGTCGGCCGCACGGCAGCCTCGCGTGTTGCCACTGTCGGGCCTTGGTTGGGTATTGACGCCGGCTCGTGGAGCTTTTCGGCTACTGCTTTTGCGTTTTCAGGTGCGGCCGCCCCGGCCGCAGACGTCATGGGTGTCGGCCTGATGCCTTCTGGATCATTTGCCTCCGCGCTGATGTACTTTGGGTTGCCATCACCAGCTTGGATTTGCGTTGTCGCGCTCGTCTCCGGCTTCATGGGCTCGGGCATGGGGGCACGTGCTAGAGGTGGTTCAGCTTCGGCCGGGGGGGTGGCATTTTCAACGGTACGCGGCGGCGCGGCGGCCTCCATGGCGTCAGGCATGGGTGAGGCTGGCTGTTTCCTGGCGGGCAGCTCCCACGTAGACAACATTGTCCAATACGCGGCTCTGCGAGCGGCGCTCGCGCGTCTGGGGTGAGGTAGCGGCAACGGTGGACGGTCAATTGTCGCGTCAGCGGTCGAGGCATAGGGCGCGCCAATCGCCGGGTTTGGCAGTGGACCAAGGCTGGCCAACAATAAGAGGGGCGCGATCAGCGATGCTGAGCGAAGCTTTTGCCTCAACGACAACGATCCCGGCAGCATGAGCGCACGTTTCTGCGTCGCGTCCATGGCAAATGCTTCGTCGCCACGACCTTGCACGAATGTTGCCATGCCCCGCCTCACGTCCGCAATCTTGCGGTCGGCCGCGAGGGTGATGCATGAGCCATATCCATTCCTACGTCGCGTATCATACCGAAAGTGTGCCGCCGCTACCGCAAATTTCGCCTCTGCGCTATTGCTTTTGGGAAGGCCTTCAGCGCAGATCCGTCATGCTGAAAACATATCCTTGCGGCAGGATGAGGACGACATGCTGGGCGCCCAGTTGCGCGCCTCGCTGGCGCAGGCCGGCCAGATTTAAGGATGGCGCCGTTTCTGTCAGCAATCCTGACTCGATTTTCATGTCACACGGCCCGGATCCACGCAAAACAAATGCGAACCGCGTTCCCTTTGGCACCTCGGGACACAGTATAAGCGGGCAACGGACCATTTCGCCGCGGGTTTTGTTTGCCTTGCGAATGAGGGTCACGGCGCTTTGAGGTTTGCGCGGCTGACCTGTTGGACTTTCTACGCGTCTTGAGTGTGCAACATTGGCGCTGCCGTTCTGGATGTTGCTGTCACAAGCCGCCTCGCCGCCGTCGCAACGACCAGCAGCACCACTTGCGCCGTCGGGGCAGACGGGCGCTGTCAGCGTACGCGATACTTGTCCATCGGGTGATGTCGACATAATTCATAATATGATGCCGACGGGCCGTTGCAAAAGATCGCCGTTAGTTCTGATGAATAAGTCGTTTCGCCAAAGCGGCGTCGCAGGTTATTTGCAGGCAGTTGAACTGCAAGTTCGGTTTCCCAATTTGGGATCTGGTTTAGCCCGCCTTTCTCACGAGGGCACGGCCGTCGTCGCGCTGGCGCGAGATCGACCCGCAAGGAAGAAGGCGGGGTAGAGCGCATTGCGATCCGATGGAATCGGATCGGCGATCTCGGCTTGGGCGGAACCCATGCTTCGTCCGCAAAGATTAATACTGCAATTTTGTCGAGCGAATTTCGCTTTTTGGTGGCGCGCAAATTGATACGCCGGTGGGCGGTAACCGAACTATGCTCATAGTCTTGCAAGTGGATTTTCAGAGTGTTAGATGCTCTTCGAGAACAAGTTCCTCAAAATGGTATTTTAATGAAAAATCAGTGTGTTGACCATAAAACTTATTTGGTTTCCGGCGGGGCTGGATTTCTTGGATCCCATCTTTGTGACCGCTTAATTGCAGGTGGTCATGACGTCATTTGTCTCGACAATTTTTTCACCGGCTCAAAGCGCAGCATTGAACACCTTATTGGTCATCCGCGTTTTGAACTTATGCGCCACGACGTAACGTTCCCGTTGTACGTCGAGGTTGATGCCATCTACAACCTGGCGTGCCCTGCATCTCCAATTCATTACCAGCACGACCCGGTGCAGACGACTAAGACGAGCGTGCATGGTGCGATTAACATGTTGGGTCTCGCCAAGCGGCTCAAATGTAAAATTTTTCAGGCTTCCACGTCCGAGGTTTATGGTGACCCCACCGTCCATCCGCAACGTGAAGAGTATTGGGGCAATGTAAATCCGATAGGGCCGCGCTCCTGCTACGATGAAGGAAAAAGGTGCGCCGAAACCCTGTTCTTCGATTATTGGCGCCAGCACAAATTGGAAATAAAAGTCGCGCGGATCTTTAATACATATGGCCCGCGCATGCATCCCAATGATGGTCGCGTTGTTTCGAATTTTATCGTGCAGGCGTTAAAAGGAGAGGACATTACGATTTATGGCGATGGTCAGCAAACACGCTCGTTTTGTTATGTCGATGACCTTATCGAGGGCTTCGTGAGACTGATGGGGAGCTCGGCGGAAATTACCGGGCCGATCAACCTGGGTAACCCCAATGAATTTTCAATCAAGGAACTCGCCGACACGGTGATTGAAATGACAAATTCCCGTTCGCGGCTGATCCACCTGCCCCTGCCGCAGGATGATCCCAAACAGAGACAGCCCGATATTTCACAAGCGAGTGAGAAGCTGGGTTGGCAGCCGAAGGTCGTGCTGCGCGATGGGCTGTCACAAACCATAAAATTCTTCGATGAGCTTCTTGGTCAGTCGTGAAGAGCCTGCAACCTTTTGCAACATAATCTTGAATTTTCGCTTTCTGGAGCCAGTTAACGTTTCATGGAATCGAACCCGAGCTCATTGCTTTTGATTGTCGCCAAGTTTTTCACGCTGAACCGTTAAACACTTCGGCTAAACATGCTCTCTCTTTCCGCTGGAGCATGTTTTTCACGCTGAACCGCCGCACACTTCAGCTAAACATGCTCTAAGTCTTGGGGTTGCAGGGTTTCCACGGCTTGGCGTTGGCTCTCTTGAAAATCGCGGTGCCAGATACTGTCATGGCTCACTCATTACTGTTTGTCTGAAAAGTTTGGCAGGACACCGGTTCGCGATCAAGGCCAATTCCTTGCCGATCGCAAGGCTGCGCGTGCAGCCTTTTGCCAAATTTCCGATTGGGAAAGAAATTGAATTTGCGTTCCTCTAAATTTGACGATGAAAATACAACCCAAGCAACATACGGTGTCAGAATTTTTGTATTGTTGTGTAACCAGTATTATTGATCGGGGGAACGCCCTGCATCGCCCGGAAATGGAATGCATCAATGCCGAAACTGAACGTGTTGTTCATGCAGTCGCAAGAGTTCTTTGGAGCCGACTCCATGATTCACTCGTTGCTCATGCGGTATCTGGATCGCAACGCCGTCAACGTGTTTGTTGCAAGCAACCACGGTCATGAGGGTGCGCGTCCGGCGTCGTTCGAGGCAATCAGGGACATTCCCGATGTTCACCACCGAAGCACTCAATTCGGTCCAAGCGTGTTTGAGAAGAAATCACTCCAATCGGCGCGAGAGATCATTGGTGGTTCCACAGGTGCGGGACTCAGTCTTGCTGGCCTGGTCGCCTATTGCAGACGCAATAAAATCCACGTCATTCACTGCACCGAAAAGCCGCGAGATGCCTTCTTGGGGCTACTCGTCGCGCGAGCAACTGGAGCCCGCTGTGTGATCCACGTTCACGTTAAGGCTGAGAACTGGATACGGCGTCCGGTTCGGTGGGCGATGGGTCACGCCAACGCTTTGATTGGTGTTTCCCAGTTTGTTGCCGAGTCTATCGTCAACCTGGGCTACCGTCGGGATGCGACCTATGCCGTACACAACGCGCTGGACTTGACACGTTGGAATAATCAGGACGACGGAAAAGTTGACAACGTGGGTTGGGACTATCGCGGGCATGGAGAACTGAGGTCTGAGTTCGGCCTTGGTCAGCACGTTCCTGTGCTGGCGTGCGTATCCCGTCTAATTCCCTGGAAGGGGCATCGCGAGCTGATAAAGGCGTTGGCGATCGTAAAGCGTGAGGTTTCCGATTTTTGTCTCATGCTCGTGGGTGAGCCCACGTATGGAGGCGCGGCATACGAAGCTGAATTGCGTCATCTGGTTGCTGAGCTCGAACTGGGTAACAACGTTGTCTTTACGGGCTATCGTCGTGACGTTCCGCACATCATGGCAACCAGCGATATTTATGCCATGCCCTCATTTGAAGAGCCATTCGGAATGGTTTATCTGGAGGCAATGGCGATGCGAAAGCCGGTTATTGCGCTCGACAACGGCGGCGCCCGAGAAATCATTGAAGACAATAAATCGGGACTGCTCTCTGCGCCTCAGGATATAGAGCATCTTGCAGCCAATATTGTGAGCCTTTTAAAAAATCCGAACTTGCGGGATCAGATGGGTCGGCATGGCCGACATCGTGTTGAGGACTATTTCACGCCGGAACGAATGGCGCGGGATGTGCAGTTGGTTTACGAGGAAATCCTTGAAAAGGCTTAGCCTGCCTGCTTTATTTTAAGGACGTGGCGTCCTAACAAGGTCTCCCAGTGCGGTTCATTTTCGCTCGACGGCTGGTACGCCTGCGACCACAGTTTGGGCCGCGACGTCGTTGAGAACGACTGAACCCATTCCAACGAGTGCTTCGCTGCCGATATGCACATTGTTGCGGATTGCGGCGGCTGATCCGATATAGCAGGCGCGACCGAGATGCACGTAACCTGATACACTGACGCCACCTGCTATCGTCGCGAAATCGTCAACCTGACTGTCATGGCTGACGACGGAAAGCGGCAGAATTTGCACGTGGCGGCCGATTTGGACCCTGGTACCAATGACGGCATTCTGGAGCACGATCGTTCCGACTCCGATTTTCGCGAAACGGGAAACGGTTGCCGAGGGGTGAATTATCGTCGCGAACTTCTCATCGGGGATGCCAAGGCCAGCTATGATCTCGGGTTTGCGCTTAAAGCTGTTGGTGCTGCCAATTCCATTGATGAACTTGACGTCATCGATGCGATGCGCCTGTGAAAGTGGGCCAATGACTGGATATCCCAGAATATCCTGCCCCCATTTGTTTGGGTCGTCGTCGAGAAAGCCTTCGACGGAGAAGCGCGAACTTGTGTCCGCGCCGTGGGAATCCAGGACCGCTTCAAGAATTTCAAGGCTATTGCCCGATGTTCCCAGTATAACTAACTTTTGCATGAGTTTTGCCTCACCCGATTTTCATCGTGATCTTAAGCCACATCGCAAACTGGGTCGTGCTGATTTTCATATCGGTTAAAATCAAAAAACGAAGAGTGAGCAAGAACGCCTTGCGCGGAGGCGAGACAGGTGAGCAGAGAGCTGGATAGATCAAGCTAGGGTATTCCACGCCTGCCCAACGACCTGTCCGGGCCTGTCGGGAGCCGCTTTCAAACAGACCTACGCCTCAAAGGAGTGCCGGCTTGTGGCAACCCACTCATGGCAAACAACGCTCTATTGGAAAAACGATTGTTTTGTAGTGTTGTGACAATTGGTAAAGATTTTGCAAGAGTTGTCCCTTGAGGAAATGGCGCCTATACATCTAAGATTGGAATTTCTTATGCGGCACCGTTCCAAATTTACGTTTGAATTTCGTGGTGCGGCTTTGATGGCCGGTAAAGACTAAAAACCTTACTTAAATATTTTGATTTTCTATCAGATGTCTTTTGGGGTACCAACGGCGATGAATTTGATAAGCTTCTAATTTAGCGCAGATGCGGAGTAAGATAACTTGCCGTTAGTGAACGTCCAACTCGGTCTGCGGGTCTCAATACGGTACCCGGATCTCGTCAATATTTATGGTTGCAAAATCGGTAACGAGACTCAAATCGGCCCCTTCGTTGAAATTCAAGCAGATAGCGAGGTTGGGGATCGTTGCAAGATCTCTTCTCATTCGTTCATTTGTACCGGGGTGACCATTGAGGACGAGGTCTTCATTGGTCACGGCGTCATGTTCACCAATGATCTGTTTCCGCGTGCGACTGGTGACGAAGGTCAATTACAATCTCAGGACGACTGGGAGCTTACCAAGACGGTCGTGCGCCGTAGGGCATCGATCGGTTCGAATGCAACGATTGTGGCCGGCGTGACTATTGGAACCGAGGCACTGGTAGGCGCGGGAGCGGTTGTGACCAAAAATGTACCTGACTACGCGATCGTTGTTGGTAATCCAGCGCGCATCGTAGGGGATACACGCGATCGCAAGCGTCGCTAGCTAGGGCATTTGTTTAAGCTTTTCATGAAATTGGGCAGGGTGTGTGAATGGTATCGTGCGGTATAATTGGTTACGGCTACTGGGGTCCTAATCTTGCCAGGAACGTCTCAGAGGCGGCAGGCGCGAAGCTTTCTGCAATCTCGGATATGCAGCAGGCAGCACTAGATCGGGCGGGGAGCCGCTATCCAGGTGTTTCGCTCCACCGCAACTGGTTGGACATGATTTCCGATCCAAAGATCGACGCCGTGCTCGTTGCGACACCAGTCTCAAGTCACTTCGAAATCGCTCTTGCGGCACTTCAGGCCGGCAAACATGTGCTCGTCGAAAAGCCTATAACCACGACCTCGGCAGAGGCGCGAACTCTGATCGAGGAAGCAGATCGCCGCGGCCTAATTTTGATGGTCGATCACACATTCGTCTATACGCCTGCGGTGCGCAAGATCCGGGAGCTTATCGTCGATGGGTCGCTCGGTGACATCTACTATTATGATTCGACCAGAGTGAACCTCGGCTTGTTTCAAAGTGACGTGAATGTCATCTGGGATCTCGCTGTTCATGACTTCTCGATACTTGAATTCCTGCTTGATAAGAGGCCGGCAGCCATTTCGGCAAGCGGCTCTAGCCATATTGAAGGCCGGCCGGAAAATATCGCGCATCTTACACTCTTCTTCGAGAGCGGGACTGTCGCTCATCTCAACGTCAATTGGCTGGCGCCGGTCAAAGTTCGCCAGACACTGATTGGCGGAAGTCGAAAGATGATTGTTTACGACGACATGCAGAATTCAGAGAAAATCAAGGTCTACGACCGTGGGGTCGATGTTATCTCTGACACCGAACTCATGAAGCAAATGCGTGTGTCCTACCGAATGGGAGATATGTGGGCGCCTCAACTTTCCGTTCGTGAGGCGTTGCTGACGGAAATCACTCATTTCGTGGAGTGTATCGAGCAAGGTAAGCGTCCTGACACGTCAGGCGAAAATGGATTGAGCGTCGTCGAGATGCTGGAGGCAGCGATGAAATCGACTCGTAGTCGGGGAGCCCCGGTCGAGCTTGGACAATGCAGAGGCGAATGATGATCCCGTTTCTAGACCTGAAAGCGCAGTACGCCAAGATCGGTGACGAGCTTGAGGCGGCCGCGGTTGGCGCGATGCGGAGCGGCGAATTCATATTGGGTTCACGTGTTGCAGCATTTGAAAAGAACTTTGCGGCGTATTGCGGAGCAGACAATGCAATTGGCGTAAACAGCGGCACGTCGGCTCTGCATCTGGCATTACTCGCCCTGGGCGTGGGTGAGGGCGACGAAGTCATCACCGTGCCGATGACGTTCGTGGCGACGGCTGCTGCCATTCGCTATACGAACGCCCGCCCGGTCTTTGTCGACATCGAGCCAGATACCTGGAACATGTGCCCGGTAGAACTTGCCAAGGCGATCACCCCGCGCACCAAGGCGATTATACCAGTCCATTTGCATGGCCGGCTGGCGAACATGCCGGCAATCATGGACATTGCGAAACAGCATGGCATTCCGGTCGTGGAGGATGCGGCGCAGGCGCATGGGGCCGAAGTGGGCTCGCGGCGCGCAGGCACGTTTGGCGACATCGGGTGTTTCAGCTTATATCCTGGCAAAAATCTGGGTGCGTGTGGTGAAGGTGGTGCGGTCGTTACGAACAATGCCGAACTTGCTGAAAAGATGCGACAGATGCGTGATTGGGGGCAAACCAGCCGCTACTATCATGACCTTCCCGGTTACAATTATCGCATGGACGGCATCCAGGGTGCTGTTCTCGACGTGAAGCTAAAGTACATTGCCGACTGGACCGCTAAGCGCCAGCATGTTGCGCGACGCTACGATGCGTTGCTCGCCGGTAGCGGCATTGTTCTGCCCAAGCCTGCAAGCGCTGGAGAGCACGTCTATCACGTCTATGCGGTTCGCTTCGCCAACCGTGATGACCTGCAAGCCCGGCTCACGGAAAAGGGCATCATGACCAACATCCACTACCCCCGACCGGTACACCTGCAAAAAGTGCATAGTGATCTGGGATATGTAATGGGAGACTTTCCAAATTCGGAGAGTTACGCGCGTGAGGCGCTGTCGCTTCCCATCTATCCGGAGCTGACTGAGGAGCAGATCACGGTGGTGGTTGATGGGGTACGTGAAATTGTATCGACAGCGGCGGCGCCGGCCAGAAAGTCTCATTCAATCGCAGTGGATTGATCTAGAGCGCTTTCCGATCCGATGGAATCGGATCGGCGCTCTAGCTTATTGTTTTGTCGCATTTTCTTCGACGAACCGGTGTCCACTTCGTCGGAAAATGCTCTAGGACCGGGCAGGAGTTGGAACGCATGGACAAAGAAGGAAAGTCGGCAATGGCCAGTGCATTGGCTCGCGATAGCAACTCATTTGGATCGCTAAAAGGCAAGCGAACGTTCATTACCGGTGGGGCTGGCTTTATCGGATCGTATGTCGCGGATCTTCTGATCGACGCTGACGTTGAAGAGATCGTCATCCTGGACAACATGATTCGTGGCCGCCCTGAAAACCTCAGCCACGCGCTTACGTCAGGAAAGGTCAAGTTGATAGAAGGCGACATTCGCGACACCGAACTCATCAAAAAGCTTGTGAGCGATGCCGACATCGTCTTTCATCTTGCCGCGCTTCGCATAACCCATTGCGCTGCCGAGCCTCGCCAGGCCATCGAAGTGATGATTGATGCAACCTTCGATGTGATCGAAAACGCCCGCCACTCAGGTGTCGAGAAGGTGGTTATGGCATCGTCCGCATCAGTCTATGGAATGGCGGGATCATTTCCGACAACCGAAGCCCACCATCCCTATGGCAACCGGACGCTTTATGGCGCAGCCAAGGTCTTTGGCGAAGGCTTGTTGCGATCCTATAACGACATGTTCGGCACGGATTACGTCTGTCTGCGTTTCTTCAATGTTTACGGTCCCAGAATGGACATTCATGGCAAATACACCGAAGTGCTTGTGCGCTGGATGGAACGGATCGAGGCTGGAAAACCGCCAATCATTTTCGGCGATGGAACGCAGACACTCGATATGATCCACGTTCGCGATGTTGCCCGATCCATAGTTCTCTCAGCGGCAATGCCTGCAACCGATGTCGCCTTGAACGTCGGTAGTGGCGAGGAGACCTCCCTTCATCAGCTTGCTGTTGCGCTCGCCAAGGTTATGGGGCGCGCCGATCTCAATCCGGTGTTCGAGGCAGAGCGCGCGGTAAATCCTGTGCGCAAGCGACAAGCCGACGTGCAGCTTGCACGCGAACTGATCAATTTTGAAACCACGATTTCTCTCGATGAGGGGTTGGGGGAATTGGTCGAATGGTGGCGCGCAGAGCGGTCTGCCACGGCCGATGCGGAAATGCTTGCATGATCCCGATAACAAAGCCGGTTATTGGACAAGAGGAAGCGCAAGCCGCAGCAGACGCCGTTTGTTCGGGCTGGGTGACGCAAGGCCCCCGCGTGAATGCTTTTGAAGCTGAGTTTGCAAGGAATGCCGGTGCGCCATTCGCGACGGCTGTTTCCAACTGCACGACGGCACTACACCTTGCGCTGCTTGTTGCCGGGGTCAAACCGGGCGATGAGGTCATCACTGTCAGCCACACGTTCATTGCGTGCGCGAATGCGATACGCCATTGTGGCGCCACTCCGGTTTTTGTCGATATCGATCCGGCTACATTCAACATGGACCCGGACAAACTCGCCACGGCAATCGGGCCTCGGACCAAAGCCATAATGGTTGTGCACCAGATGGGTATGCCGGCAGATTTGGCCCGGATTGTTCCGATTGCTCGGACGCACGGCATACCTCTCATCGAGGATGCAGCATGCGCGATCGGATCGCAGATCCTGATTGACGGGGTTTGGCAGCAAATTGGTGCGCCGGCGGGTGATTGCGCCTGTTTCTCGTTTCACCCGAGAAAAGTTGTCACGACGGGTGATGGAGGGATGATTACAACGCGGAACCCGGAGTGGGACGCGAAATACAGGTTGTTGCGCCAGCATGGCATGAGTGTGCCTGATACCGTGCGCCATTCAAGCAACCAGGTGATCTTCGAGAGTTATCCGATCGCCGGATTCAATTACCGGATGACCGACATCCAGGCAGCCGTTGGAATTGAACAGATGAAGCGGCTTTCGAGCATCGTTGCGCGCCGCCGTGAAATTGCTGACACCTACAATCGCATGATCCGTGATGAAGTCCAGTCGGTGCAAGTGCCCGATGAGCCGTCGTGGGCACGCACGAATTGGCAGAGCTATTGTGTGAGGCTGCCCAAGCATGTCGACCAACGCAGCGTTATGCAATACATGCTCGACCAGGGCATAGCTACGCGCCGCGGAATCATGTGCATTCACCGCGAAGACTCGTACAAGGATTTGGACATCCCGTTTGATCTGTCGAATTCGGAGGCGGCACAGGATGAGTGCGTTCTGCTCCCCCTCTTTCCGCAAATGACAGATGATGAAATTGAACTCGTTGTTTCAGCTCTCAAGGCGGCGGTGGGAACAGAATTGAATTCTAAGTCGTAAGCACGCGCATTTTCTCAATGTTCAAGAATTTCCATCACATCAAAAATCAGTGGCAAGTAGTGCACTTTCCTAACGTTTTCTGGTGACAAAACGTTGCCATGTTTGACGGCGTTTGGCTAAGTATAAAGCCGTTCGGAAACTATCGAAGATTGACTCAAGCGGCTTTACACCCGAGGCAGATGCTTCTTCACAATAACCATTAAGTTGTTTACTTACCGCTTCCACTGAAAAATGAGTCTTTACGAAATTTCTACCGAGATTGCCCAGTTCAGAGCGCATGCCGGGGTTCATCGCGAGTTGCCGCAATGAATTTATAAGATTATCGTTTGTCGTTTTACCCTCTCCGATACCGAATATCCCATGCTGCAGAAAGAACTGGTATGTGTCGGTTGAAAAGGTTGAGGCAAATCCTTTATTTCCGACAATGATCACGGGTTTCGCGAATGCCATCGCCCGTAGTGCCGAACCACCCATGCCAACGACTATATCTGCTGCGGCGTAGGCGGGACGCGGGTCTAATATTTCCCCAGTCAACAAAATGGCGCGACGATTGAGACTTGAGTTTGTCAGGTTCACCAGTTCCTGCAATTCTTGACGTGCATATCCGTCCCCTACGATTACGAAACGGTAGGGCAGTTCGTTTGCCAGAGCACCCATGGCTTCGATTGTGCGCCGCAAACTTTCCAGTTTCAAAATATAGTCAAGGCGAGAGACGGTGACGATAACAATTTCATCCCTCTGAATACCATGTTGTTTACGGAATTCGTCGGCATCGACGCAGCCTGGATAATTCAAAGTAAGATCGACTGGTGGTAGCAGTAGCTTCGCTTTTGAGTAACCATGGGCCTTTGCCAGCTCGACTCGCTCTGGCGTGCCAAACGTTGTCAAAGGCGATTTCGGAAGCATTTTTTCGATGGCTCCAACCGAAGTCATGTCCGTCACGACAAGCGGTATCTTTCGCGGAACATGGGCAACATACAATGCATGCATGCATTGCCACCAGTCCCAGACATGGACGACGTGGGGGCGCTCCTGCCGTACAATCTTATTGAATGCCCACATCCTTTCTAGGATGCGATTAGGAGCTGGAATATAGCGAAGCTTTTTCGTCCTCAATACGTCCACCATTGGTCCTGGTGTCGCGAAGACAACGATTTCGTGCGCGTAGATGTCACGAAGCGCTGCGCTTAAATCTATGGCGTTCACCTGCGTTCCACCGACTTCCAGCCTATGAGCAAAGACCAGGATTTTCATTTTGCCTTCCGATCGGACTTTGGGGATTCTGCGGTTCTTGACCTTTCAAATGCAAGGTAGCGTCATGCGGAGGAAAACGTTGTCACGACTCACATAGTTCTTCCACGTCGCGTTCTCTACTCAAGCCGCCAGTGTTACCTATTTGTTTTTCATTTATATATTGTGATTGATAACGTGATCTTTTAAATTTCTCTGTTTATTTTAATTGGCTTTGAATTCAGGGTTTTTCAGAAGGGTCGGCTCGATTGCGGAGAAAACCTCGCGCGGACAGGGTTGAGGTTACGAATTGGACTAATTCGCCAAGCTGGGTGAGCAGGGGATGACCTGACAACCAGAGCCCCAAAAACCAACCCATGAGACCGAGAAGCGCGGCTAGCACTGCATTCAATAAATGCATGTCAAAACCTGCCCCGTTGAATACGATTACAAGAGCAGGGCCGATCATGCTGATTATTGTTACCATGGCACCTTTGCGTGTTGCCGCTACCAATTCCAGCCATGAGAAGGGGATGTGACGGCGGATGAATACCAGCGCTACGAACATTTGTAACGGGAGTGTCAGCAGGAAGCTCAGCGTAAGCGTCTCAATCCCGAGGAATGCTGATGGAACAAGAATGAGAAGAGAAAGTGGTAGTGAGACGAGGCTGGAATATAGCGTGTCATTTATGCGTCCAACCGCAACAAGTACGGGATAGGTTAGAACGGCGGCAAACAGCGAAAGGCTGGCCACGGCTAGTATCTGAACAAGCGGTGCAACGGCAGTCCACTGCGGCCCGAGCAGGATCCGGACGAGCGGGTAGGCGAGCGCCACGAGCATGGATAGTGCTGGCCAATAGATGGCTGTGATGTGTTCTATTGATTTAAGATAGGCTTCCTTCAGATCAGCGCCGGCGCGGGCTGCGGCAGAAAACGCCGGCAAGGCCACCTGCGCTATGATCGCGGAGACGAAACGCTCGGGAAGATCGCATATCGCTGTGGCTCTTTGGAACAGCCCGGCCGATTCTATAGATACAACGCGTCCCAGCAAGAACAGCGGAACAGCCTGGTATCCCTTGGTCAAGAAGGCGGTCAAGGTGGCAAACGATCCGAAATAGAATACATCCCGCCAATCGTGCAGCTCGAGCCGATAAATATAGAACGAGGGTCTTATCCAGAAGGCCAGAGCTGTGCCGCACACAGCCATGGAGACACCGGCCCAGGCGATGCTCATGTAGCTGAAGCCCAGATATGCGAGCAGGATTGAAACGAACGCGCCTAACGAGGAGATCGTCAGATTAATGGCCGCCAGCTTATTAAACTGCATGTCGCGGCGCATAAGAGAAAGGATAGGCGCTGCAAATGGACCTAATGCGAAGCTCGTTGCAAGCACCCAAATGTAACCTTGAAGCCCCGGTTCACCATATGCTTGCGCAATAAAGGGGGCAGAGGCAAAAATTGCCCCGACCATAATCAGGGTCGTCAACAACAAGAGTGTGAAGGTCGTGCGGAGCGTTGTTGTCGAAATTTCACGCTTTTGAATTAGATAGGTTGTCGCGCCAAAATCCCGCAACGTCTCGGCCAGCGCCAAAAAGGAGTAACCGATGGCAGAGATTCCCACTTCGTGGGGCGTTAGCAACCGTGACATCAAGGCGACCTGGACAATGCCGATTGGCAAGTGGAGGTAACGATCAAGCGCTGTCCATGCGAGAGCACGCCGAATGCCGGTCATGGAAGATCCTTGATTTTCCAGGCTGCCGGATTATCAAAGAACTTGAGTGTGGTTCGATCGACGGGTGTCCGCCAGCCGTCAACAAAGCCTTTTACGAAAGCTGGAACTCGGGTGATCCGCGGCTTTCGCAGCCGCAGGGCGTCCCAAATCGGTGGCCAAAGTACATGTCGTGAGAATTCGTGAATGAAGACGGGTAGGAATTCCCACCGTCCGCATTTAATAGGTTTTGAGTAAGCTGCTCCCATCGAATTGAAATCCCTACGGGTTAGCTCTCTTCCCTGTTCCCAGTTGCGATAGCCGAAATGCTCCACGGCAACTGAACAGGTTTCGTATACATGATAGCCAGCAAGAAGTGCACGCACCGCAATATCGAAGTCTTCGCTAGATGGAAACTTTGATCCTGGGCCGAGCAAATTATCGAAGCCGCCAATTTTCTCCACAGATCCGCGACGGATGGCATGACCCGCGCCTATTCCTCGTGCATGGCGCTTTTCGCGAATTTCCGTTATCAGCGCATCATCTTCGCGGACATATACTGGAACGAAACCTTTGGTGCAATCGTGAGGTGCTGCGGTTACATTGCAAAATGCTACAGCCACTTTCGGATGATCAGCGAAAATTCGTGCAAATGCTTCGAGCCAGTTCGGTGGCGCGACGCAGTCATCGTCGGTGATTGCGATTACATCACCTTTCGTTTCGGCGAGAGCGAGGTTAAGAGCACGTCCCTTACCGATCGTGGCTGTGCGTACATAGCGCAGCCGCTCATCGGATGCGTACACTCTAACCGCGTTTTCAGTTTCGTCGTTCGTGCTCTGGTCAATTATGACCAATTCGAAATTCGGATGTGTATTTTTGAGAATCGATGAAACTGTGTCGGACAAGGACGGGCCGCGGTTGCGCGTGCAGATCAAAGCTGAAATCAGCGGCGTCTTGGGTTCACTCACCATTCCTTACCTCTGTACCAACAGCTCTACTTCTTCTGGAGGCATGTTCGCGTTCCCTGCTCTGCCACTCTGCAAATTCAGTTTCCGAAAACCAGTGCAGTGCGTTTAACGATTAAATTCCTAGCGCCGGTTATCTCGGATAAACGAGAGCGGGTGGGGACGTTGAGTGCTTGAGCGGGGTGGCTGATTGCATGCTTGAGACGGACCTGCGCAGTTGGTAAACCGGGCTCGTGCTCAATTCGGATGACGATGTTCTGTTCTTTTGTGACCTTCGAGGCGTTCATACGTTTTCGCTCATCTACCAGCCAGGAAAGGCTTAGCGGAAAAATCCTGCTTCCGGTGGTCCAAGGTTGGGGAGCAGTGCATTTTGGTATCTCTTGCGTCTGGCAGGTCATTTAGAAGAAGCCTGTTTTTGGTGCCATTTCCAGGCCGTGCGAATGATGGCGTCAAGCTCACGGAACTTTGGCGTCCAGCCAAGTTTTTCGTTTGCCCTGCTGGGATCGCTAACAAGCGCGGCAGGATCTCCAGGCCGTCTTTTGCCATATACAACCGGCACTCGAAGCCCCGTGATGCGTTGGGCGGATTCGATGACTTCACGAACCGAGAACCCTACGCCTGTACCGAGGTTCAATGCCTGAGAGCCTGCGCCCTTGATGAGGTGCTCCAGGGCAAGCACATGGGCATCTGCCAGATCGCTTACGTGGATATAGTCGCGAATACAGGTTCCGTCAGGAGTATCATAATCGGTTCCAAATATCGTGACGTCGTGGCGGCGACCCGAGGCTGCGTCAAGCACAAGCGGAATGAGGTGTGTCTCAGGGTCGTGGTCTTCACCAATTGCGTTGTCAGGATCAGCGCCGGCGGCGTTGAAGTATCGCAAGGCGATATAGTTCATTCCATGTGCGGTGGAGAAATCGCCAAGCATACTTTCGACCATGAGCTTTGACGTGCCGTATGGATTTATCGGCTGCTGTGGCGTGTCTTCTACGATCGGTAATTTATTAGGGATGCCGTAGGTCGCGCAGGAACTGGAAAACACGACGTGCTCGATATTGTGGTCGCGTGCAGCCTCCAGCAACGTGAGTGACCCGCAGACGTTGTTTCGATAGTACTTGCCTGGATCGATGACCGATTCGCCTACGTAGGCAAAGGCCGCAAAGTGCATGATTGCTAACGGTTGATAGCGGCCGAGGGTGTGATCCAGTTGAGCACGATCCAGGATATCCCCTTTCTCCAGGGGCCCCCATTTCACCGCCCACTCATGCCCATAGACAAGGTTGTCGAAGCAAATGGGGTTGTATCCAGCCAGGCTAAGCGCCTTGCAGGCGTGGGAACCGACGTAACCCGCGCCACCGGTAACCAATACGTTTCTATTGTTCATGTGCCAATTGAATTAGAGGAAAACCAACGACTGCAAGGGGCCTGACCCTGGTCACACTAGTGAGGTATATCTGCGATCATGTAACTCCAGCAAGACGACGACTTGAAACGTACCTAAATTTGCAGCGAACCAACGCATTCACCACGTGATGCGATCGGTTAATTTTTAGTGCCCTGATGGGAACCGGGCCCCGGGCCAGTGCTGGTGAAGGTTTGGTTCGGGATTACATTCAAGGTGAACTGGCTGTCGATTGGCCTTGCTTGTGCTTTTTGCGCGTGAGGTCCACCTCGCATTTTAGAAGGTCTATGAGGCGACGGGCGTTATCGGTGGCATCGTAATTGCGAGCGACGTGAACGGTTGCCTGCTGCCCCAAGCGTTGGCGCAATTCGCTGTCGTCCACCAGTTGTCGAATAGCATCGGCAAGGGCGCGCGTATTTCCGGGCGGTACGGTCAGCCCGGTCTCGCCATGTCTAACGATTTCTGGAATGGCAGCAACTTCGGTCGAAACAATCGCCATGCCAGCCGCGCCGGCCTCTGACAGGACCATGGGCAGGCAATCGCCAAAAGTTGGAAGCGCAAATATATCGCTCGCGTGATAGAGGCTTTTCAGTCGTTGACTGTTAGGCTCCATGTCGTTGTGAACTATGACACCGGGTTCAGTCTCGACGGGCGTTTTTGTAACCAAATGCAGTTCGTCACCGGATCTGCGAATTGCGTTGAATGCATCAATCAGGTTGAGCCCGCCCTTGCGTTCCAGATCCGCCCCAACGAAAAGGATTTTCACAGGGCCAGCATGATCGCCTCTGGGATTGGGACGTTTCCATTCGCTTACTGTTACCCCAGGGGGAATGACAGTGATTTTGTGTTCAGGAACCTGGTAGTCTTTCACAAGCCCGCGTTTGGTCCACTCAGCCCATACGACGAGTTTTCGCGCCTGTGCGTAACAGTCGCGGTTCAGGCGCCATTTCACCTTTTCAACCCAGGCCGGCCCTGTTTCGTGTCGATAAAACTTACCAAGCTCGTCGTATTGTAAAGGGGTTGCGTCCAGCGACACAATTGCAGGCAACTTTCGCAGCCAGCCTTGCGCGAGGATGGCTGGGACCTGAGTGTGAAAGAACACCGCGTCAAGTGGGGTGTGCCGCGTAAGGACACTGAGATAGCGGCGCGCTCGCAGTCCTGCCCGGACGGACCAGTTGCTATTGTAAATCGGGATCTTGCCCGCAATTCCACTGGGATCGAATGCAATTAACCCCCAGTGAGCTCGGATCTGAGGATCAAGCGGAACATTTACTTGGAGATTTTTCGTATGCGTGACGTGCCCGAGCGATTGCTCCAGAACAAAGCCAATGTCGTACACCGCCATTTACCTCTACCCGCTCCCGGCAACAAATAACCGCGAAATCGAGGATCGCGTTAATGTTGCCTTCCGCGACAAGCCAGAACCGTGCCGATTTTGTAAGACGCAACCGCGCCCAGAAATCGCAATCAATGTAAATTTCACCCGACTATGATGTAGCGTTCTGGTTAAAGGACCCACTTCAATCCGCTCATCAAAACGTAAAAGAATTATTCCGGCCAGATTCGTTAACACATTCGGCCAGCCCGCTGGCGAACAATACCATCTTCGTTATCTGTTCCAGTTAAAGCGCGTTGTTATTTCCAGGGCAATGATTAAACCTATACACTGCTCAGATCATTCAGAGCGGAGGGTACTAAGAGGGTATTTCGGCCCAACAGTTTCGGGCGGATGGATCGCAGATAAAATATAAAGTTGTGAGGCTCAGTGTCTTTAAACCTGATCGCTTAATATATCGGAAGCGGTGGTGGCAAAAGTAATAGATGGACCTTCTTTATTTTTGGGCGAATGGAATGGCGGTGCTGCGGGCGCGTTGGTATTTGCGTCGGGCATCGCTGCTGGGTTCCAACGTTCGCATCTGGGGCAAGCCGTTGGTGAAGAACCGCGGAACGCTGGTGGTGGGGGAGAGGGTGAGGGTTGTCTCCACCGTGGCTACGGTCGAATTGGCAGTGGAATCGGGTGCAAGACTCGAAATAGGCTCACGCGTATTCATCAACTACGGCTGCTCAATTGGCGCATGTCAGCTTATCAAGATTGGTCCCAACTGCAGAATCGGGACGCACGTTATAATGATCGACAATCAGTTTCATTGTCTCGAACCTGAGCGTCGCGATGAGCGCCCCCCCTCCGTGCCTATCGTTGTGGAGGAAAATGTTTGGATCGGTGCGCGGGTCATTGTCCTGCCGGGTGTCACCATTGGAGCGGGAAGCGTCATAGGTGCGGGAAGCGTTGTGACGCGTGACATTCCCCCGCGATCTGTAGCAGTAGGGCAGCCGGCCAAGGTGGTTCGTAGTCTTTAGGTTGGCGTAGCAGGTCAGAGGATGTTTTGCAGGGTGAGCGTTTTCATCAATGTGTCTGTGCCATTATTATTCAAAGGCCCGCGCTTTGAGTTGATTGCAGGACGTGATGCACAGGGTTAGCGTCGTTATTCCGACCTACAACCGATTGAGTCGCTTGAAATCCGTGCTCACAGCACTGGAGCGGCAGACTGTTCCGCTTGACGAGTTTGAAGTGATCGTCGTGTGTGATGGGGCAACGGACGGGACCCCGGAATACCTTGAAAGTCTCGTCACGCCGTTGCGCTTTACGGCGGTGATACAACCAAACGGTGGCCCCGCGTCCGCTCGCAACAACGGCGTTGGGCATGCAACGGGTGAGCTTGTGTTGTTTATCGATGACGATGTCGTTGCTGATAAGCGGCTTGTGGCTGAACACCTGCATTGTCACGACCAGAGTTCGAAGGACCTGGTGGTGATAGGACCGATGTTGACTCCGGATGATTTCCAGATGGCGCCGTGGGTACGCTGGGAACAGGACAGACTTGCCGAGCAATACGAGAGTATGGAACAGGGTTTGTGGCTTCCGACAGCGCGACAGTTCTATACCGGCAATAGTTCACTCAGTCGCTCTGCGATCAATGCTGTTGGTGGTTTCGACGCGCGATTCCGTCGGGCAGAGGATGTGGAACTGGCCTATCGGCTGGCGGAGAGCGGAATCAATTTCAAATTCAATCCCAACGCAATCGGTTACCATTACGCAGAGCGCAGCTTCCAGTCATGGGTTGCGACACCCTATGAATATGGGCGTAACGATGTTGTCTTTGCCAATGAAGGTGGTCAACTCTGGCTGTCGGAGGTGGCGGCGCGTGAGTATCAGGAGCGCCATGTTCTAATTCGATACATGGTCAGGTGCTGTCTGTGTCGCAAGGTGGCTTCGAAGGTTGTGATTGGACTTTTGGGGTTTATCGGACAGGCAAGCAATGCGCTTGGATTCAATCGTGCCGCGCAGCAGGCCTATAGTGGCCTTTTCAACTTGCGCTATTACCAGGGCGTGGCGGATGGTCTGGGTGGTTGCGAGAAGTTCTGGGCTAAATTTTCGTGAGAGGGTGCCAGGGAGTGCCACTCGAACCATGAGTATCAGTCGCTGGCGGAGACGGCTGCACATATTTCGATGAAGGTTGCAATGTTGCGGACAGGAATTTCAACCGCAGCGGAGCGCGTTCCGGCTGAGTTGGAGAAATTTCAATGCTGCGTGTGACCTTCGTCATGGAGCAACATCTGGGTCATCAAACCTATTATCAAAATTTAAGGCGGTTCATCGAAAACGAACCACGGATTAAACCAACATGGATCCCGGTGACCTATGAAGAACCTGGTGGGGTTATCGAAAAAATACCTCTTCTGCCGAGGCACGCACGTGGCCTGTTGCGCGGGGTGCAGCAGGTGCGTGGTGGATTGCGGCAGGTACCTGCAGACTTGCTGTTCTTCAACACTCAGGTGCCGGCGGCTCTGGCGGGACGGCTTGTAAATTCAAAGTCCAACTACGTTATTGCAACTGATCTGACGCCGATCCAGTACGACAACATGGGGGCGCAGTACGGTCATAAGCCCGACAAGCCAGGACCACTCAAGGCATACAAGAAGCGCGTCAACCAAGCCTTGTTTCGCGGTGCGGCGCGCGTGCTACCGTGGTCTTCGTGGACGCGGGAATCGCTGATAAACGACTATGGCGTCAATCCCGCGCGTATCGAGGTGATTCCGCCGGGCGTGGATCTGGCTGCGTGGCGTCCAGACCGATCGCGGTCAGATGAACCAATGCGTATACTCTTTGTTGGTGGCGACTTTGAACGCAAGGGTGGCCCACTTGTGGTGCGTGCGTTCAAGGCACTGCCGCAAGGAATGGCGGAGCTGCACCTTGTAACACGCTCCCAACTTCCACAAACGCCCGGGGTAACGGTCTACAACAATCTGGTACCCAACTCACCAGAACTGATCGCGCTCTACCAGAACTGCGGCGTTTTTGTTCTACCGACCGAGGCGGAAGCGTTTGGCATTGCTGCTGTTGAGGCCTGTGCTGCAGGACTGCCCGTCGTCGCGACTCTGACGGGCGGCCTGGTGGATATCGTCACCGACGACGAGACGGGCTACTTCATTTCTGCTGGCGATGAAGCAGCGCTCATCGATCGATTGCAGTTGCTTTTGAAATCACCGCAGTTGCGCTATCGATTGTCCGCGGCTGCGCGCGCGCGCCGAAACACGTTTCGATGCAAGAAAGAACGCACAGCGACTTGTCGATTGCTTGTTCAGTGTTGCTGGGTCTGAATCGTTCTAGCTTCTTGTTTGGTCGCATTTTCTGCGACGAACCGGTGTCCACTTCGTCGGAAAATGCTCTAGGATTCCAATTTACGTATTGCGCGGGCGGGTTGTCCAAAAGCCAACGTATCGGCTGGGATGTCGCGCGTCACCACACTGCCCGCTCCAATGATGCTGCCAGCACCAATCCTCACGCCTGGCAGGATGATCGCGCCTGAACCGATCCACACACCATCTTCGATCGTGACCGGTGCGGTGGTCACCGCACCTGCCCTGCGTTCCTTTGCAGCGGTGTCATGGGAACTCGTCAGAATCAACACGCGGTGGCCGAGGCTTACTCTGTCTCCTATCGTTATCGAATTTTCTGCGTCCAATACGCAGCCGATGTTGAAGAAACAATCTTCACCTATCTTGATACGGCTGGCGACATTACCTGTTCCGGCAATGATGGGCATGCCAGAAAAAATTGTTCCTCGGGCAATGTTGAAGCCAAATATACCAAGCACCGCTGCGCGAAGTCGGTTTCCGACAAAGTATGGAAATGGAGCAAGGATTATCCGTGCAGCAATGAGGCCGGGATGAAAACCAAGACCTTCTCTGCGAATGGCTTCCCAAGTCCTTCGAAATTTTTTTAACCAATGCATATGCTACCGTAAGCATTTCGAGGCAGAAACAACCGCTTTTTTGCTGCCGCCTGTCCGGTCTTCCCGGTTCGTTTCGGCCAACCTGGATTGGACGGCAAACTGTGCAAGTCAGTTGTTCGAATTTATTGTCGTTTTGAGCGGATCCAAGGAACTTTGCTGCCACCGAGGGCGCGGAGGTACAAGGGTATTTTTGCGACTACGTAACCTGGAAGCATGAAGAATTCACCAGCAGACAACAAATCCTGCGCAGCGATTCGCCACGCCGCAATGACAGCCACCGCAGCGGCAATGCTGGCCACGAAGGTTGTCACAAAGGCAAATGAGGGGCCTCCAGCCAGAGTGAGGAGACCGGATGCGGCCATGGTCACAGCAAGCAGTAGTGACATCAGTGCCAGAGGAGGCACGGCGGCATCGAGTGCTAGCGCAAACAAGGGAACGTTGCCGTTGATTACGGCTCGACCCATGAGCCTTGGCAACCTGCCAAAAATAACTCTCAGATGGCCTGTCTCCCAACGCGTTCTTTGTATTGTTTGGCCTTCGATAGTAGGTGGGAGTTCACTGCGAACGTTGGCTTCTGGCAGGAAATGGGGAGGCATACCCGCTGCGGTGAGCTCCAGCCCAAACACCATATCCTCAACCAGGTGGCCGGTTTCGAGGTCCAACTTTACGATCCCTGAAGACGGGAAGGCCATTCCGGTACCCATGAGCTGACAGGGAAGGCCAAGATTGGCCAGGCCCATGGGGCGGACGATGTTTTTTACACGCCACGCAAAAGAACCAACGCGTGCGAGAGTGCCGGCATTCCGGTCGGGGGCGTCCAACTCATAACGTGCCTGTATGGGCCGGCGGAGGCGTTCACATGCGCTGACGAGCTTATCAATTGTTCCTGCTGTCGGTATGCAGTCAGCATCGAGGAACACCAGCACTTGCGGCATATCTTTGGCCAGGTGCCGGACGGCAAAGCCCAGGGCATAGCCTTTGCCTCGACGATCGGGCTCGTGCCTGACAATGACTTCTGCGCCGCAAGTGGCGGCGATAGTTGCAGTATCGTCCGTGCAATTGTCCGCCACAATCAGGAGGCGGCCACGGCCACGAATTTGATCGAGCACTGACGCAAGTGTATGCTCGATGGTTCCAGCTTCGTCGTGAGCAGGAATAACAACGGCAAACGTCGGTGACGGGGCTCCGGTGGTTTCAGGTTCTCGCCGAAACCTAGCGAGGCTTGCAGCAATTTCAGCCAGCAAAACGAATACGAGGATCGACAGACTGACAGCAACGACAGAAAGGATCGCGTGAACGATGCCGATAAGCGTACCGGTGAGCAATGTTGGCTCCAAATATAAAATAAGAGCAGATGACTGAGTGAATGGGTATTCTTTTCTTGGTCGTTTGTTGTTTACCTTTCTCAATAGGTAATTTTATTAATCTGGCATACGTAAATCCACTTTTCCCTGCAAAGTAACCCAATTATACAGTGTGGAAGTTAATTCAATCGAGAGGCCTCGGCGTGTCGTTCTTCAAAGCCGAAGAAAACGTGTGCTTTTGAATGGAACAATCCAATTCGGCGTAAATGGAGCGCTCGTCGGCAGATGAAGAAAGCTGTGCTTCTGACGGTTTCCGGGGAAATTCCTCCTGACATCGTCAAGCAGATTGCCGATGGCAGGCGCCCGCGGGCAGACTACCTGGAACTTGCCCGCAGCCTCGATGCCGACCTCATCGACTATGGTAAAGCACGACGTAGCACGGGGCGGGCGGGGCGGTTTTTTGAACGTATCGGTGGCGCGAACCTGATGCTGGCTTATGCCTGCTGGAAAATCCGGCGACAGTACCAGGCCATAGCAACGGATGGCGAGCAGGTTGGCATTCCGCTTGCCGCTTTACTGAAACTTACACCTGGCAAAAGTCCGTGCCACCTGATGATCGTGCACGACATTTCCGCTGCAAAGAAGCTTCCGTTTTTGGATTGGCTCCGGGTGCATAGCCATATCGATCGCTTTTTCGTCTACAGTCGATGGCAAAAGCGCTTTATAAAGCAGCGCTGGAACATGGCGTGTGAACGTGTGACCTGGACCCCTTTCATGGTCGATCAACAGTTCTTTTCGCCGGCACAGGTGATGCCGAAAACAGCTTCGCGTCCGCAGATTTGTGCGGTTGGTCTTGAGCGCCGCGACTATCCAACTTTGATGCGCGCGGTCGAGGGGCTTGATCTTGATGTTGTCGTGGCAGCCGCATCGCCGTGGTCCAAGTACAAAGACTCGACGTCCGGTCAACGTGTGCCCCAAAACGTAACTGTAAAAAAATTCAGCCAGCATGACTTGCGGCAGCTCTACGCCGACAGTCTGTTCCTTGTAATGCCGCTTGAAGAGGTCAACTTCCAGGCGGGCGTGACGGCAATTCTGGAAGCTATGGCGATGGCCAAGCCCGTCATTTGCTCACGCGCTCCGGGGCAGACTGATGTCATCACCGAAAATGAAAATGGCCGGTATGTGGATTGCGATGATCCTGCGGCCCTTCGCGCAGCGATTGTTAGCTTGGTTGCTGAAAGGGAAGAAATTGCGCGAATGGGCGCCAACGGTCGTCGACTGATCGAGGATGAAATGAACCTTGACCGTTATGCGGAGCGGTTTGCAGCGGTCACGCGCGCTTGTGTTCTGGATCGAACGTTTGATTCCCGGGCGAAGGTCGTCAAACGATCGTGAATCCAGAACACAAACAATGAGAATGCTAGGGTTCCGGGCTGACGCGTCGGAGCCCGACAGGGAACCAAGCGTTAGAGTTGGAACTCTAGCCTGCAAAATCGCTTTCAGCCAACTCGCGCAAGGTAAGGTTCGGGATCATTGCTGTTGGAGCAGCAATCCAGCTTTATTGAATGCTGCACGTGTTATCTGGCGAATGATGCCAGCAAGCGAATATAATAGGACTGATAGGTGGTCGATGGTTCGGTGACTGCCCATGAGTTGGCCGGCCAGGGTGTATTGAATTGAAGATAGGATTTTTGCGGCGGCTGCTCCGAAGGTGGCACGTAACTACGGCGGCAAATCGATGCGGCTGCGATGCTTCCGCAGGCATAAAATTTCCCAGATGCGGAATTGCAGCACGCATCCAGTGAATAGGAAGGGTTAGGTCCGCCAACAAGAAAACCTGGCGCCGGACCCGGCGTTAAAGGACCAACCTTCGACCAGCGCGTCCCGTTTGCGAACCACGCGTGGAATGTGGTGGTGGCGGAATGCTCGGCGCCTGCCAAGCGCATGTTTGTGAGGTATACGAGCCCTAGCGGATTTACACCGTGGATGTAGTGCGCATACCCACCTGCGGCCTCAAGGGCAAGCGATCGGACTGCATCGTCGTTGGTCAAGGAGGCCGCAAGTTGGAACAATCTGGCCTGCATGGCTTTGCCCTTGTTGCTGCCCCAGGTGTAGGCCTGAATGGGTGAGAGATAGGGATCTTCTTTCAACAACCCCGTGCGAAAAGCGATTGTCGCTTGACTTATAAAGCTGAGGAATGAATTCACAATGCGATTGCGAACGCTTGGCGTGGCGCCTGTCAGGCCGGCGTAGTAGAGCCTGATATCGTGACTATCGACATTCCACATTGTCGGCGCAGAGTTGGGTGCGATTGCATCAATATTTTTTTCTATGAATTCTTTAAGTGAAGCGTCGTTGCTGATGGCGTAGAGGTGAACGGCGGCTTCGACCTTGGTACGCAGACGACCAGCGTCGTCCATCTCCTGCTGACCGTGCGCAAGACCTTGCGATCCGGGCTGTCTGGCATTGTCGTTGTTGAAGTAGAGAACACTTGGATGCGCGTTGGCCCATTCCCACGCCGCTTGGGCGCGTTCTGCCAAGCGTGCCGCGAACACTTTCAGGTCCGGCTCTGAACGCTTTGCGAATATCTTGGAGGCAAAGGCAAATGCCGCTGCCCCGGACAACGATGCAGATGTCGTGGCGGGCCCGTAGTAGCTGGGACCGCTTGATGCAGATGGTGGGCTGCCACTTGCAAGCCCCTGAATGCAAAGCAGTGATCCATCCTCATTCTGCATGCGCGCAAGCCATTCCAGTCCCCACCTGATTTCGTCGAGCAGATCAGGCACGCCATTTTCCGACTCAGGAATGTTCAGATCATCGCGGAACGCCTGCGGATTTTCCTCATAGGCTTGCAGGAGTACGTTGATATTGCGGGCCGCCCAGTTTGTATATTTGTTGTAGTCACCCGCATCGTACCAGCCGCCGCGAAGATCGCGTGTTGGTGTGCCGTTTGATGCTGATCGCGTCGATGGCCAGGGTTGCGACTGAGCATCCTGCCCCTGGCGGAGATGACTTGCGCTATCGCGCCAGTCGGCACCTGCAAATTTGACATCTTTTGCAAAGCCAGCTCGTTGATAAAAGAACATTCTCACCGCGTGCTTCATCACGTTGCGATAGACATCCTCACCGATCGCGAACTCTGGCGAGCGCACGTGCCTATCGATGTCGACGACGGCATACCGCCCTGGTGTAGTAACGTCGGAAAAATCGAACCACCAGGTTTTGTCACCCGATCCGGCATGAACATTACCGTCGTTCCACGGCATCAAGGGTGCCTGTTTCAAGATACGGCCTGAAACGAGATCAACGAGCGCGTAGACTGTGCCGGGGGCAAAGTGGGAGGTCTTGTCGAATCCAACCTGCGGACTACGCACAACGGCAATCTTTCGTGCCAGCGTCGGGTAGCCGAACTGGTCGACCACGATTTTGGGGATTGGCCCGTTCGGACCGAACGCAAGGGTGCGCATCCAACTGGATTGGAGGTGTATGAGTGGATAGGTCTCACCACGAGATGACGAAACAGCACCAGCGTTTGAAGGTGCGACATGCAACATGCACCCCAAGATGGCGGCACCAATGCCGATAACGGCGCGATTCATGAATTTCATACCTATCTGGCGTGCAGAATTAAGGCTGATAGAAACGACACCTGCGCGAAGACTTCAGCCGTTAAACACCTGATCTGTTATCGTTGGATGGTCGTCAATAGCAGCCATTATTTTCGGACGTCTGCTTGTCCTGGTCTCTTATGCGATTTGGAGGTTTTTGAGCGACCAGTTCGGAAACGGTTCAAAAATGGCTCACTCGATTTTTGCCGAAGTCGTCCATTGCATGGTGCCGTACGTCGTGTGACTTTCTGGGGGGTGAATTGTTTGCCACGTTGCGGAGTGCACTTTGTGTGTCCGCTAATTCTCGGGAAAGTGGTTTTGGTATAAAAATACACCCACTGGTTGAAATTGAATTTTTGCCTGAATCTCATAAAGAAGAGATTGCAGCCGTCAAGGATGATCGAGTGTTCCGTGACGGTGCATAATCTGCGTTTGCGCGGCGCTGTGATCGTTGCGAGAAGGTGAAGCAACCTGCCCGCGAATGCGCAAAAAGTAGCCAATTCATTACACGAAAACGTAAAGTCCCGCCAATCGACGCTTCGTCATCCCAGGCTATTGGAATGTGGGCGCAATTTTTGCGTGCGCGTGTTGGTCGGTGTGTGTCCCTGCGGCTATTCTCAGTAAGGAGAATTTACGGTAAGGGAGGTTGTGAAACGTACGTGGCATGGTCATTGCTGGTCCATAAATGTAGCGGCGGAGCCGCATTAAGTCGTCACCAATATGAGCTTGGGAAGCCATGGTGTGAAGGTGGAGTCGATGGCGAAAATTAGCCATTAGAAAGTTTTTCTAAAACATTGCAAATGAGTGTTTGAAACCATATTGAGCGCCCGTTAAATTAGGTGCATTCTTGAGCATAATATTGAGTGTATATGTGTGTATAGGAGGCCCTAGCGATGTCCGTTCGCAGTGTTGCGATTGATCGGCCCGCTAGTTCAAAGGCAGAAATTCAGTTTTTAGCCAATGATCTGAATCGGATTGAAGGAGCGCAGGTTTCAACCGCAGGGTTGCCGCTTGGCATTGCTCCCAAGGCTCTCGCCGTCGGGGAATTTCTGACGATCGTGATTACCGCTCTTCTGGCGAAAGCAGCATACCTTGATTACTACCTCAACAGCGGTTCTCCGACTTTTACCTATGCGCTTATAGCGCTGTGCATGGCAGGATTCACGTTCGTCGTTTACACCCAGATGGGTCTTTACGAAGTCGATATTTTCTCAAGGCCAGAGATCAACATGGGTAAACTGGTAGCGGGTCTAGTCATTTCGCTACTGATGGTACTCGGATTGCTTTTTGCGCTGAAGGAAGTAGGTGATCTGTCTCGCGGTTGGGTGTTTAGTTGGCTGGGCCTTATTGCCGTGTCGATAATCATGACGCGATTGGTCTTCGGTAGATGGGTAAGGCGGTGGAAGGAATCGGGGTTGCTGCTTTCGCGCACGGCAGTTATCGGCACCAATGATTTTGCGCTCTCTATTGCCCGTCGCATTCGTACGATGGAAGGTTTATCGAGTGCAGTGGATCTCTATAATTGTCATGACAACGATGGCGATCCGCGATTTGTGGGCGGATTGAGGGATCTTGAATCTCTAATGAACATTCGGCCCTATGATCGCATCGTCATTGCGATGCCAGGCGGTGAAATCGAGAGAATCCGGGCTGCGGTCAGATCGCTTGGAACTTACTCAACGGAATTGCTGCTTTGTACCGATCTTGGTGAACTGCCCGTGGTAACCAACGGTGCACGCGTGCTGGCGGGAAGCCGGGCAGATGTGGTGCATCTTGTGCCGCTATCGGAAAAATCTGCGTTGCTGAAGAGGTCTTTTGACCTGATCATTGCATCGGCCTCGCTTTTAATACTCTCACCCCTTTTTGCTTTGGTGGCACTTGCAATCAAGCTCAATAGCCCGGGACCGGTGTTTTTCCGGCAGCGCCGCCTAGGGCAAAACAGTACAGTGTTCACGATCTACAAGTTCCGCTCCATGACGGTGGAACAGGACGGGCCGATCGTCCCGCAAGCAACGCGTAATGATCAAAGGGTGACTGGTTTGGGCCGCATCCTTCGCGCAACCAGCATTGATGAGTTACCGCAACTGATAAATGTAATTCTGGGGCAGATGTCGCTTGTGGGTCCGCGCCCCCATGCCATTGCCCATGATAAGCAATTCGATCAGCAGTTTGATCTGTTTTCCCGGCGTCGTCGGGTCAAGCCAGGAATAACTGGATGGGCCCAAATCAATGGATGCCGCGGCGAAACAAGGACGCCAGAGGATATCCGTGAACGCATGGAGCATGATCTGAATTACATCGATAACTGGTCGATTTGGTTCGATCTGGAGATCATATTTCGCACGTTATTTGTGGTTTTGCGGGGGGCATATTGAATGTTGACGGCCTCGCGCATGGGCAGCGCCCGTAGATTTCTAGCGACCATTTAAAAATACTCACAGTGGAGGCTTCGAGATCTTGGCAGATCTGGAAGTGTCATCCCGATTTATCGCTTGGTGCTCTAAAGTCTCGCGCGCCCTGGGGAGAATTGGGTAACGCGTCCGGTAGTCATACTAATCCGACCAACTTATTTGCCTTATCGATCTGGTTGGCCCCGCAGGGCGGGATCGACGACAGGCCAGGACACAGTTTTGAACCACAGCGGTTTTTCAGTGATGCCTCGTGGCACCACAAGGCAACAATAGGGCCAACATTTGGCCAGAACTGTTAACACATGAACGATTATATTTTGCTGAATTCTTGACTAACGATCCTAGGTCCTTCTGCAAAAGTCGGTTTTTTCAATTGGTTAGCTGATTTAGCAGCAGACTTTTCAATCTCATGAACATATTAATGTGACGTCTGATGTTAACGGACACCTAGCAACGAATCGCTTAAACCAGACGTTGATTTTGAACCGAAGTTGCGCGTTGGAGGGCCCGGGGGGGCTGACGGTGGCACGATTGCTTGTGCAATTGGGGTGTTTGATTGCGCTCCTTTCAATATCGGGCTGTGCATATTTGCCCGGCGATGGGCCGTCGCATCGCGCCATTGGCGCTGATGCCGCGGAGGCGCTTGTCTCCGAAACACGTGGCCCAAGCCAGGATTACGTGCTTATCGACGTCACGAGCGATATTGTCTCCATGATCCCCGAAATTGGACCTGGTTCATTTTTCTGGAGTTTTGGGTCGCTGAAGTCTTCGGCATCAGACTATGCGGTTGGGGCGGGAGACCGGCTTCAGGTTACGATTTTTGAGGCCACGTCAGGCGGATTGTTTTCGGCAAAAGAAGCAAGCCAGAGACCAGGCAACTTCGTTTCATTGCCGGTGCAGACAGTCAGCCAGCGCGGCACGATTTCTGTGCCTTTCGCGGGTGACGTGCGTGTAGCTGGACGAACGGCCCAGGAAGCGGCGTCATTAATTGAAACCAAGTTGAGCCAGCGCGCCATCGAACCGCAGGTCATCATTTCCTTTGCCGATCAGGTTGCCTCTTCGGTGACGGTGATCGGGGAGACTTCAAGCAAAGTGCCTCTGGCTGGAAATGAGCGCGTGCTGGACGTCATAGCTCGAACAGGTGGTGCGAAGTCCCCTGGATTTGACTTGTTCGTGACGTTGGTTCGCAACAAACGTAGCGCGACCGTCTACTTCCCAGCTCTTGTGCGCAACACATCAGAGAACATTCTCGTCGCCCCTGGCGATATCTTGTATGTTTTCAGGCAGAGTCAGATGTTCTCGGCATTCGGTGCGATTGGGTCGATTACACAGACACAGGGGCTGACAGGGCTATTTAAATTCAGCGACGAGCGGATTTCGCTCAGTCAAGCCATCGCACAGGCGGGTGGACTCCTTACCGATCGATCGAATACGCAAGTGTTTGTCTATCGCTATGAAGCGCGCGATGTCCTTGAACAAATGGGTTTGAAAATTGGCCCGGCATTCGAGGGGAAGAAGATCATACCGACGGTATACCGCTTGAACTTCCGCGACTCAGCAGTGTTCTTCCTGGCTCAACGTTTCCCAATGCGGCATAAGGATTCCATCTACGTCGCTAATGCTGACAGCGTTGAAGTGGAGAAATTCCTGCGGCACTTGAGCATTGTCACTTCGACGGCATCTGGTGTGACTGGCGATATCGTTTCGACCCGAGACAATATTCGTGCCCTAGGCCAGTAGTGAGTGCGTCCGAGTTTTTGGCCGGGGTGCGCCAATTGTGGAATGCGGGAAGCGGTGCTTTCTGCTCTGCTCCGGTTCCGAAATTGGAGAAACCAGGTGGGGAGCTTTTTCTCGCTGCAACGAACTTGCCGAGAGAAATAGGAAGAGCAGCCAAAGCGGATCAAACAATGTGAACCACAAGCTCTCCATCAGGTTCATCATCATTATGTAGATATATAGGGAGAGAAAACAAAACATGCGGCCGGGATTGTCCTGACCAAACCGGCCGAGTGCGTTCAACGTTGCGACCACGTAAGCCAGAAACAACCCAATTCCGATATAGCCAGTCTCCAATCGCAGATCGAGATATCCGCTATGCGCGGAGGGCATTTCGCTGACAAAGCCGGGCGCGGTGAATGATGGGCTGTTGGGAACAAACCAGAATGAATGAAAGCCCCACCCGAACCACGGCTTCATGGCGGCTTGAGTTTCTACCCAATCCCAGATCAAGGTCCGCCCTGTGAATGTTGGATCACCGAAAACGTGAAATGACAGGCGCTCGGCCAAGTTTGGAACGAAAAGTGAGAATGCCATAAACGATATGGGGATTATTGAGACGACGAGCCCCAGCGATAATTTCGTCTGTCTGCCAAAGATAAATGTGACGAAAGCTATGATTGGCGCGAGAATGGCGAACCCCATCGCGGCCCTGGAATCTGCCTCCACGATAAGCCAAATGGACACCGCCATCGTAATTAGCGCGGGCACAATATAGCGATGTCGCCACGCAATCATGTAGCCGGCCAGTAGAATTGCGACGGATACACACATTCCAAGATACTGTTTATGATAAAAGTAACCGGTATGACCGCGAGCTCCATCTGAAGGCTCGGACAAGACGAAAATTGCATTTATGAAAATGGCAACGACGTAAATCCAGAACAGCCGGTCAAGGGTTTGCGCTTTCGGCTCTCGCATTGTCAGCGGAAGAATAATGGTGGTGACGGCCATTGCTGCCGCAATCCATCTTTTGAATGCTTCGGGAGGGCTAAAAGCCCAGAAAACTGAAGCGCCAGCAAAACAAAGAAAGATCAGAAGCAACGATAGCGGCGGCTCTTTGAAGCGCTGTAAATCGAGTTCCTTGCGATAAATAACGGCTAGAATGATCGTAAGCAGAAACAAAGCGGGCCATACGACCTTGTGGTTCAATGGTCCTGGTAATAGCCGTTCCAACACCGGTTGGCCTATGAGGACATAGGCAAAGGCTACAAACGGGATGGCAGCGAGCAGTCTTTTCATGAGTTGGAGGATGGAGTTGCCACGGTTGGCGACATGGTAATCTGGCGCGGGGCACCCGAGCGCGTGACATGCAGTGTGCGATCGTCGAAGTAATCCCCGTATGTACTTCCCTTATATTGCTCGATATGCCGCAACGCGGTGGGCTCGGCTTTATTGAGCACGATGCACAGTACACGCTCCCATAGCTCGTTAAACTCGGAGAATGTCTCAAGAACTAGCCGCTGACTTGTCTTTCCCCATTCAATGACGAAGACAAACCCATCGCATAAAGGTGCGAGCAGCCGGGCATCCGACACAAGCGCAATTGGTGGAGGCTCAATAATTATCAAGTCGTAGGACTGACGAGCGCGATGGAGAAGATCTTCCATCTGGTTTGAGCCGAACAGGTGCGCGGCGTCTGTCACGGCTTCACTGACCGGGCAGGGCAGAACATCAACGCCAGAGCGTTCAAACCTGGAAATGAAATCGGCCAGCCGGTCAGGGTTCTGCAATGCTTCGCGCAATCCATGCGTTGCCTGCGGCGCCATCGCAGTTGTCAGCGATCGGTGGTGGAAGTCGGCATCGATCAGCAAGGTCCGCTTGCCAGCCATTGTCGAAATTTGATTGGCCAGGTTCGCCGCAACCGTCGTTTTGCCTTCGCCCGCAAGCGCGGTCACGACACCGACCACCTGCAATTTATTGCTGCGTTGTGCCGCTTTCATAAGTGACCAAATCAAACGCAGAGTTTCGGCGAACCGCGAATGCGGCCGATCCAGGGCGTATTCGGTCAATTGACCCGAATACTTCTTCTTATTCACTCTTGGAATGATCAAGGAAATCAATCCAAGTGAATTCTTTGCTTGCGCCGTTGTCCGATAAACGCCTAGCGGATTGTTTTTCAAAAGCGCCAAAGCAAGTCCCAGTGCAAGCCCCATAAACGTGCTGCCAGCCAAAAACAGGACACGCTTTTTCGACGGTGTCGGTTTGGTTGGCAGTTCGGCTTGGCGAAGCACCCTTGCAAAGGGCAGCACCAGTTCGCCGCGTTCCAATCTGCTGGCTTCGTTGATGCGATGACTTAGCGTCGTGTAGGTTTCGCGCAGTGTCTTTGCGGTGCTTTCCAACTGCCGCAATTGGATGTCGTCGCTGTTGTCGTCGGCATCATTATGGACGGCCTGCATTACGGTCGATTTCAACTCGTCGTATTTGGAGTTTGCGAATTCAAATTGCGTTGCGTACGAATCCGCGATCCGCTTCCGCTCATCCGCGATTGCATTGGAAATATCAGCCATTTGATCACGCAATTTGACTGTCGCGGCATGCTTCTTTCCCACCCGGGCTTCCATTTCGCGGGCTTGGGTATCCAGTTCGAAGTACTGGCGGCGCAACCCGATAATATGCTCGTTGTCGGGTATGTTGTTTGAGCCCTTGGTTTGCACCACGATATCCCGGAGAATGCGTGCATCGAGTGCTGCAAGACGTGCCTTGGCGATCTGGTCGCTCAGTTCATCTCGTTGGAAATTCGTTACCGATCTTGCCGTCGAACTGCCGTCGCCTGATTGGATTTGATATTTTGCAAGTTGGCGTTCCGCGTCTGCGGATTGTGCTTTCACCTCATCAAGGCGCTCACGCAAAGCGTTCACGGCAAGTGTTCCCGCCCTTTGCTTATTTTCACGCGTTGAGTTGATATAGCTTTCGGCGATGGCGTTGGGGATAAGCGCCGCCTTGGAACGGTCTTTTGACTCAAAGCTGATTTCGATCACTGATGGGTTGCTGACCCACCAAACGCTCAGCTTGTCGGCCAACCGCGCGAAGACAACCGACTCGTCGCATTTTTGGGTTTGCGGCGGGGGAGCTTTCAGGCCCGAAACCGACATCAACCACGACAGAGATTTTTTTGCTTCAGTGACTGGGTTGAAAGAAAATCCGGTAGCGCTGTCATTTGAATTCTCAATGTCGGACGTGCAGCCGAATTCAGGGTCATTTATAAGGTTCAATTTTTTGATGACGGGCATCAAAACGTCTTCGGAGAGCACGATGAAGTTCTGAATATACTGATCTCTTCCCAAGCCCGGACCGCTCGTCAGCTTGTAGGACTGCAGATATTCGTTGACGCTATCCTCAAGCACGAGTTGGGTGCTGGTTCTGTAGGAAGGGGGAAAATGCGAAAGCAGCCAGATCGCGCTCCCCAGAGCGAGGATGCCGGCGATCATCGCAAAAGGGACTACCCTTTTTGCGATGCCAAAAAGATCGGAAACATCCGGTGGTGTCTTGGCAAAACTCGGTTCGCGATGAATGCCCGATGTCTCGATCCTACTCATGATACTACTACTCTTGTGCGTTACTCTGCTTCCAACTCATGGCTTTCAATTCAAACGCTGTGATCGAGCGGGTGAACGAAGCTTCGTTTGAAAGTGGACTGATAAGAACCAAACTCTTCGAAAATGTCGGGCTTCCCTCATGAACATGGTGCTTTTGCGGGCAGACTTGCCGGCTCAACGAACCTGGAACACTACCGCTTCGTCGAGGCCAAACAGGCTCCAAACCCGTTGCAATTGGGTTAGAGGGGTAATTTAGCCTGCAACGCCAAAGGCCATGATTCCGTGAAGAAAACTGACTTCGTTCGAGCATTCTACATTATTAGTTATTTTCAACAAATGTTTAACGCAAACTGATTTAACGAGGAGCAGTTAATCGGCAGCCGGCGGGTAACCACAAACCGCAAAACTCCAAAGCCCGGTGTGAGCACGAAGACTGCACGTCGTTGGTGCTACAATCATAAATTATGTTCTCCAATGCCTCAGCCTGCGTGAAAAAACTCACCAACCCAAATAACGGGAGAGTGGAAGAGCACACGGTCATGTTATTCTTTCACGGGCGTGTTAGCCAAAGCAGGCATCTGGTTGTGCAGTTTCGTTCAATAGGGACCCTGCCCAAGGATACGGATTTGCGGTCGTGAGAGTGCGCAAAAGACTTTTCATATCGGGGACGAAAGAGGGTGGATTCTCTGCAAATTTTCCGCGCGGGCGCGTTCCTGGTAGCCGGCGTGCTGTCAGCGGGCACGTCCTGGCGTTGCTACCAGGGGCGGGGCCAGGCAGCCGCGCGCACCGAAGGCATGTCATGGGCGGGCATTGCAACGACCTTTCTGGTTTTTTCCCAGATTAGCCTAGCGCGTGGCTTGGGGTGGCACGAGGGTTGGGGCGAGTGGCTGCGGGCAATTGCCAAGCAGGAGGGGTTGTATGCGGACAGGAGGGTACTGCAAATTACCGCGTCTATCGCAGTGGCGGTTTTGGTGGTCTTGATGTTCGTTTACGCCTTGATCTGGGTGAGGCACCACGTCAAGCGCTATTTCCTGGCAATGAGCTTCGCTACCCTTGTCGCAGGATTTGCTGCCATAAGATTTATCTCGTTACACGAAATAGACGCCTGGAACGCTTCCATGCCCAATGCACGTCTGGTCGTCGAACTGATCGCAACTTCCGGAGCCTCGATCTTGGCGTCGATACGTTTTCTTGCGCTTGCGAAAATGGCTGCGTTGGAGCCAACGGATGAGGATCCACGCCAAGAGATCACCACAGCTCAATTCTAGAGCGCATTCCGATCCGATGGAATCGGATTGGCGCTCTAGATTTTTGTGTCATCGCATTTTCTTCGACGAACCGGCGTCCACTTCGTCGGAAAATGCTTTAGAGCGCATTCCGATCCGATGGAATCGGATTGGCGCTCTAGCTTTTTGTGTCATCGCATTTTCTGCGACGAACCGGCGTCCACTTCGTCGGAAAATGCTTTAGAGCGCATTCCGATCCGATGGAATCGGATCGGCGCTCTAGATTTTTGTGTCATCGCATTTTCTTCGACGAACCGGCGTCCACTTCGTCGGAAAATGCTCTAGACCAACCATTCTTGTGGGGTGAAGACCACATCGACCCAGTAGTTGGTGTCGCCATAGGTGCTATCGGGAAAGTTGGATCCTGTGCCGTAAACGTAAACACCATTGTTGGCAGCGGGGGCTGTCAGTGTCCCATCGGGACTGTCGTATTGGGATGCAAAGAAGCCACCCTGTGCGACGTAATTATCTTCCGTATGGTAGGAGGCGATGTAGATGGTGTCGGCTGATATGGCAACGGGATTGTCGAGTATTGCTGTCTGCCAGCCGCTTTCTCCGGGCGAGGAGTCGAATGTCACCGAGGCCAGCAGGTTGCCGTTTGCATCCCAGAGGTTGCCGTCGCGGATGTCGTTGTCGCCGGAGTCCGCCGTGCCACGATAATACTTGATGGCGGTAATGGATCCATCGGTATCCGACTGGAACCGGACGCCAAGTTCAATGGAAGCAGAATCGTTTGCTGATGCGGCCTGCACAGCCTGGGTCGGATCAAACAGACTTATTGTGGGAGCGGTAACAGAGATGTCGAACGCCTGGGTTGATGTCGATAGATCCTGCGATGTTGCCTCGACGACAATTTGATGCGTGGTTGCGCCATTCAGCACAGCCCCGTTAGCGACGGTCACGATGCCGGTAACCTCATCAATGGAGAAAAGCCCGCCGGCATCATCAATCAAACCGAATGTTACTGCATTGTTGGTAGCGTCGAGGTCGGTTGCCGTTGCCGTTATGCCGACTTGAGTACCCGCCGTTGCCAAGGCGGAAACGATGTCATCGCTTTGGTTGGAATCGACGATGCTGGAAACGTCAAACTCGTTCACATCGTCGATGTTGATATCAAAAAATCCCTTGCTTGTTCCTGCTGACGACGTTGCCGTCACCTCAACAGCCACAGATGCACCCAAAGTTTCGCGATCTATGACGCTGCCCGCCGCCACGGTGACGACACCGGTTGAGGGATCTATCACGAATAGATCGTTGACAGGGTTTGAGCTAAGCGAATAGGTCGCACCGACGTCTGCCGAAAGGGCGGTCACACCCACTATCGTTCCAGCAGCGGCGTTCTCGGCGACGATATTCGCGTTCGTATCGCTATCGGACAGATCGCCAAACTTCTGGAATACGAGATCGACCCAGTAGTTTGCGTCATTGTAGGACGATGTAGGAAATACACTGGTCGATGCATATTGATAGACACCCGCACTCACAGGTGCCGTAAGCGTGCCAAGTGCCCCGCTGAATTGACTGTCAAAATAGTTTCCAAGGGCAATATAGTTATCTTCTGTGTGATATGAGGCCGTGTAGACCATGCCGGCCTGAATCTCGATTGGTGAAGAGAATGTTGCCGTCTGCCACCCGTCTTGGCCTGGCGCTGAAGTGAATGTAACAGTGCCCAAAGCGTTGGCGTTGGCATCCCAAAGAGTTCCAGTGCGCACATCGGTATCACCAGAATCAGTTGCAGAGCGATAGTACCGCAGTGCCGTAATCTCACCGCTTTCTGCCGCCTCGAACCGAACGCCCAGTTCAAGCGATGTACCATCGTTGTAGCTTGTTCCTGTCACAGGTTGCGAATTGAAAAGATCTACAACCCTTGGCGCTTCGGTGACATCAATCGTGAATGTCTGGCTGGATGTCGAGCCATCAACTGATGTCGCCGTGATTTCAATTTGATGCGTCGTTAGTGTGTTGAGCTGAGAGCCATCGCCAACCGTGACAACACCCGTCACCGGATCAATGTCAAAAATTCCGCCAGCGTTATCGGTCAAGCTGTAGGTAACGGCGTTGTTTGTTGCGTCACTGTCAGTTGCCAGCGCCGTGATTCCCGCTGACAAGCCTGTGGGTGCCTGCAGAAAGACATTGTTGTCTTCGAGATCGGCATCAGCGGGCGAGGAAACATTGAACTCGTTGACGTCGCCGATGTTGATTACGAAGCTTCCCTGGCTGGTTGACAAGTCGGTGGACGCTTTCACCACAATTGTCTGGGTTTCACCGACCGTCTCGCGGTCAATGGCACCTGCCACCGTGACGACGCCTGAAACAGGGTCAATCGCAAAAAGTCCACCAGGGTTCGAGCTTAGTGAGTATGTCGCGCCCTGTTCGGCCGATAGAGCCGTTAATCCAACCAGTGTGCCGACGACAGCATTCTCATTGATGCTGTTTGCGCTCGGGTCGTTGTCGGTTAAATCCCCATAGGCTTCGAATACAACGTCGACCCAATAGTTTCCGTCGTTGTACGATAAAGTCGGGAAAATACTGCTGACGCCGTAATTGTAGACACCGGCGCTTACCGGCGCTGAAATCGTTCCGAAGATTCCAGAATAAGGGGTGCTGTAGAAGCCTTGTTGTGCAAAATAGTAATCGTTTGAATGGTAGGAGGCGGTGTAGAGAACGTCGGCCTGGGTGATGACTGGATTTGCAAAATTCGCGGTCTGCCACCCGGTTTGGCCCGGAGCCGAATTAAAGGTTACTGAACCCAGGGCATTTCCATTGGAATCCCAGAGCGTTCCTATGCGAACATCCGTATCGGCTGCGTCGGAAGCAGAACGATAATACCTAAGTCCCGCGATCGCACCATCGGATGTTGTCTGGAATTGCACGCCGAGTTCGAGCGGAGAATCCTGGTATGCTGTACCCGTGGCGCTCTGCATTGGATCAAACAGGCTCACGAACTGGGGTGATCCGCTAACCGCAACATCGAACGTTTGAGGCGTTGCAAAAGATCCATCCTGCGACGCAGCCTCGACAGTGATCTGGTAGGTTGTCAACGTATCCAGCAGGCTGGCTACAGTAACGACACCGGTGGTTGGATTAATGGCAAACCGTCCGCCGGCGTTATCGCTCAGGCTGTAGGTGACAACGTTGTTGGTTGCATCAAGATCCGTTGCCAGCGCGGTCAAGCCGATCTCATAGCCGATTGGTGCTTGCAGAAAGGCGCCGTTAGTTGTCTGGTTCACATCGGTAATATTTGAAACGGCATACTCGTTCACATCACCTATGGCAATGTCGAAGCTGCGTTGACCTGCGCCCTCGCTGGTGCTTGCCTCCACAACAATAGTCTGAACAGGGCCAAGAGCCTCGCGATCAATGTTAGCCCCATTGGCCACGGTCACGACCCCGGTGGAAGGGTCAATTGCAAACAGGCCGCCAGGATTGGAGCTGAGTGCATAGGTAGCGCCGCTGACATCAGATGCAGCCGTGATGCCCACAGGCGTACCGCTGCTTGCATTCTCCAGCACGCTGTTTGCCGCTGGATCATTGTCAGCGATCTGCGAGGCAATATCGAAGACGACGTCAACCCAGAAGTTTTGATTCAGGGTACTCAGTGTCGGAAATACCGAGGCGGCGCCGTACTGGAAAACACCACCGGCGGCCGGTGCCGATAAAGTTCCAAAGTCGCCTTCAAATGTACTATCGAAAAAGTTCGACTTTGCCATGTACCAGTCGTCGGCATGGTACGAGGCAACGTAAAAATTCCCAGCCTGGATACTGATTGGGGTGCTGAAGGTTGCTGTCTGCCAACCTGTGTCGCCTGGATCTGACACGAATGTAACAGTGCCTAAAGCTGTGCCGTCAGCGCTCCACAGCGTACCTTGGCGTGAATCGGTATCCCAAGAGTCAAACAACGAACGGAAATATCTCAATCCCTTAATGAATCCGTCTTCGGTTGCTTGGAATGTCACGCCCAATTCCAGCGGATTCTGGTCGTAATTTACGTATCCAACTTGAGATTCGTAATGATACTGAGACGGATCGAACAGGCTGAAGGTCCGGTCTGCACCAACAACCCTCGTGTTTACTGATAGGTCAACTGGATCAGGCAGGTTCAAACTGTCATCGATTGCCCTGACGACGATGTCATGTGTTCCTGGTGTCGCAATCCAATCATAGCTCCAGTTGGTGGTCCCATCTGCGGGACGCCAGGTTGCGCCACCGTCAAAAGAGATTTCGACGAGTGCAACTGTGCCGTCGGTCGTGTTCGGATTACCGTCGTCGTCCGTCGCGGTTCCCGTGAACGTGAAGACATCAAGTGAATCGAATTGCTGCGGCAGGTTCGTTATGGTCGCTGTTGCTGCGACTGTGTCCGTTGATGCCGTCGCAAGTGTCAATCCTTGCTGCAAGGTAACCGGTAGGATGCCCATGTCTGCAAAGAGGTTGACCGTAAACTGCTGCAGTATCGGATCTTCGATATTTGCTCCATATGGCGAGCTTTCATGCCGGTCGCTGAGCCCCCATGTGTAGAAGGTCGTACCGGCGGCAAATACGAGAGCGCCGCTTTCGGCTCGATATAATGTGAAGTTGTGGGTGGCAGTGTCTGGAACTTCCCTATTGCCTTGATCGTAGACAATGCCACTCCAGGGTATCGTTGTTTCCGAGAGCTTGATCAGTCCTGCCGGCCGGTATTCATCGTTGGGGACGACGTCCCATTCATAGCCGATGATGCCGGGCGCAAGATTGAACACCCCGCTACTGTTTTCCACCGACGTATCGCGCCAATAGCGCAGATCCGTATACTCCAGTGGTATATCCAGTGAGCCGCCAAACTCCAGCGTCCCGTCCGGGGCGAAGAGCTGGCCGGTAAGTGAGGTTTCGGGTTCAGCACCGAAGGCAATGAGATTGCCATTGCTGTCGACGGCGTCGACGAAGCGCAGATCGCGCCAGGTGCCGGTCCATTCGTTTGAGGGATCAATGTTGGCGTAATTGGCCGTCAGGGCGTCAATGGTTCCATTGGCCCAGGTTTCCTTGTAGGAGACGAGAGTTCTGTATGCGTCTGCGCTACCATCGATACTGTCTTCGTAGCGCGTCCTCCAATAGACTTCGTTGCCGCTCCAGAACAACAAATTGACGCCGGCATCACGTGCGGCTTCGACGTTCGCACGTTGATTTCCAGACCAGTATTCGTCATGGCCCACGGAAATATATGCGTCGCGCAGGATGTTACCCTGTTCGTCCTCGAACCAACTTGTCCCCAACCGGTCGGCGTCGACACCGGAAATATAAGTAACATCGTAGCCGTTCTGCTCGAGCCAGTAGATTGCGGCGAAATCGGCGCCAAACAGGTAGTCGTGAGCCCCGCCATAGGGGCTGTCCGTCGTTAGAAATGGGCGATTGTAGCTTAGTGCGTAAGCTCGATCCTGTTGCCCCAGGCCAGGGTCGGCTACTGGGTCGTGGTTGATGAGGCCACTTGCGTCTTGATAGAAGCTTGCGCCAAGCTGGCTGTTGTTACCGCCCCAGGCGTTGTAGGCCTGCCATGTCGTGTCGGAAGTCTGCAGAACGATGTCAGCGGCGGCACCATCGTTGCGGACAATAAATGGGATCTGGTTGACGGCATCAGCGATCGCATCGCCGTTTGCGTCGACGCGCTGAAGTCGCGCGAGATACACTCCGGAGACGGCATCGGTTGGAACCGACCAACTGTCGGTGATTGACCAGTTGCCCGCATCCACCAGTCCCAGTGAAGCGTCGTAGAGCGCATCAGGTTGGACGGTGCCGTCGGCATTGGTGAACGACGTGACGAGGGTTGCACCGTCGCCGCCATAATAGCCGAGGCGGAAGATCTCGACGATGTAGGGCAGAGAATCCGATTGCACACCGGCGACGTTGATCTTGAAGTCAACTGTGGCGCCGGCATTGACGCTCATCTGCGTTGTGAAGCCCTCAATGAACTCCGATTGTGAGACGTTCCAGTAGGACTCCGCTGTGCCGGGTTTCTGGTTTTCCAGAGCTATTCTATTTGCATCGGTGAAAAACGCTTCCGCCGTCTGGCCATCTGCAGTGGCTGCGACCCGCAATGTCGCCAGTGTGGCGCTGCCATCATCGGGCACCTGCCAGGTCGTGGTTATCGTGCCATCGACTTTTCCGTCTGCATCTCCAACTGCCCCATCGGTTACGATGAATGTGGCGTAGGTGTCGACGATACCATTGAGCCCGGGGGTTTGCGGCAGATCCGAAACCTCGAACTGTGCCGTTGCGCCTGGATTGACGCCGGAGAGCGTGAACGTGGCAATGCTGCCTGGTGCATAGTCTGCTTGATCGGTGACGAGCTGCAGTCCGCCGGAATTTGTTGGCGTAGTTGCGGCCCAAGCTCCCTTGGCTTCAGGTGTCTCATTATGACCAGGCCGGAACGACATTTCGTCTTGGAGCCACTTTATGTTGGATCCAAAACCGTCGTGGCTGGGACCACCTGCGCCGGCAAAGTTCGTTAAGACGTTCAAGAATGCGTGGGGGAGTGGCACGGCTCCGTTGGGCGGACCGACAGATACAGGGTTTCCATCGGGCAAGTCGTGATTGGCGTGTTCGTGGGCATTAAATAAAGCAACCGGGTTGGAAATGTCCCATCGCAGGCTAACGTTCAAGTGAGAACGCGTTTCATCACCTTCGACTTGCCAAGACGGGACCGAACGGTGCTGTGATTGGCTATGGCCAAATTCTTCAATGGGATTTTTCGACCAGCCGTGATTTTGCCACCATTGATCGTCTTCGTTCCACTGCGTCCACCATTCCTGAAGACGCTTGAAGTCGCGAAAGCCCGACATTGCGACAAACTCCAAATCAAAACGACAAAACAGACATCTGAAAAGAGCTTGCGCCAGAAACACGGCAAGCCCAATGCGTTACCGTTGGCGCCGCCCCGATAACGATCTAAAAAACTACTAATCATTAGCACAAATGCTCATCAACTGAAAATTCAATGTTGACAGTGTGTTTAGGCGTGCAATTAAATAAATCCTTAATCATCAGTACAGCGGTCGTTCAGGTTCAATTTCAATCAATTTTTATTAATACGAGGTGCGCGTACCGGCGTTATCGCGGGTTGGTGACGTCTTGGCGCCAATCTTGCTTGTTCACTCTGCATATGATGTGTGGGAATTTCATTATGAAGCGTTTTGTGCGTTCGGCGTTGCCCAGTGTTTATGGTGTGGGCATCACCTCTCTCAATCTTGGTGATGCAGTCGAAGAGATCCTCGAACTCTCACAGGCCGGTACGCCGTCATCGGTATTTACGCTCAACCTCGATCACGTGGTAAAACTGCGAAGAGATCCCAAATTTCGCTTGGCGTACTCCCACGCAAACGTTGTGACGGCGGATGGTTGGCCGGTGGCTTGGGTGGCGCGGCGTCAGAATGCTCCGGTGGAAAGAACCACGGGGGCGGATCTGGTTTTGCCACTGATTGACAGGGCTGCAGAAAGCGGCGTGCCCGTATTTCTGTTGGGGTCAACAGCTAACGTCCTGGGCCGTGCCGGGCGGGAATTTGTGCGTCGGAGCGACGGGCGTGTGAATATCGCAGGTTCGCTGGCACCTTCGAAGACATTTGATGCCGAGGGTGTGGAAGCTGAAGCGGCGATTGAACAGATTCGTAAATCGGGCGCGAAAATCTGCTTCGTTGCGCTTGGTGCCCCCAAGCAGGAGCTTTTTTCTGAACTTGCACGCAAGAAGGGACTTTGCTGCTGTATGGTGTGCATCGGTGCTGCGCTGGATTTCATCGCCGGGGAGCAAGTGCGCGCGCCACAGGTCCTTCGTGATCGCGGCCTGGAGTGGGCTTGGCGACTTGCTGGCAATCCACGGCGACTGGCACGGCGCTATTTCGACAGCGCGGTGATGTTTGCCTATCTGGCCATGAGCGAGATGCTCAAGCCCAAGGTCAATGTGGATATGCGGCTGCCTCCCAACTGATGGGCTTGGTGGCGACCGCGATAGATGTGTCAATGCGTGCACCAGCACAGTGTGAAGCTTTTTCGAGCGCTACTTTCCGCATGAAGATGGATTTGCGGGCTGGGGGTGACGCCCTTTGAGCACATTTTGATTTGCTGGACCTGGACCGCGTTCACTTTTCATGGAATCGCGAACGCGCTCTATTTTCTTTTATTTTGAGCATGCTCTTCACGCCGAACCGCGTACGCTTCGGCTGAACATGCTCTAGACCGCATTCCGATCCGATGGAATTGGGTCATATATATAACTTTTTGTTTTTATTTGATTTTATCCGAAGGGTCGGTGTCCACGTCGTCGGGAAATGCTCTAAGTGCCCAATAGGTTCAACATCAATCCAACCCATAACTGTTTGGAATTGAAGAAAAGGTCTTTTGCGGTCAATGGTCGTGCTTTGACGGGATAGGAACAGGCATTTCGGACGCCTGGATTCTGTGCGACAACGCAGTTAAGGTCGCCAGCCGGCGCAAAAGCCAGCCACGTTCCTTGAGGTTAGTTTACGTACGCACGCATCAAAGTGCCAATTGCACCGATGTAACGCGTTTGAGGCCCCGTAGCTCAGCAGGATAGAGCATCAGATTCCTAATCTGAGGGTCACAGGTTCGAATCCTGTCGGGGTCACCAACAAAATCATCATGAACAGGTGTGTTCCGGCGATCTGTGCGAGGGCGACAAGAGGTGTGAAGAGCAACCAGATCACGATGCCTCAGTTTCAGCAACCGTGTGGCGGTCATTGCGCGCAGGAGACGGTTGGTTGCCAGCATTTGATGTCTTCGCTGAGGGTGCCATCCGGCCGAATGATCTGATGGGCTCCAGCCAGTATGCCATGTGCGGGAGTGGTGCTTTTTCTTGAAGCTCGGCGAGCAATGCGTCAGCTCTATCCTTGGTCATGATCGCAATGAGCATGCCGCGGGCAACCCGTCCGCGTACTCTTTCACTGACACTTGCGGTGGTAAAGTCATGGCCGTGGCCTTCAGCGCGCAAAGTGGTGAAGCCCTCAATTTTCGGCGTTGACTCGAGCATGAACTCAACAATCCGGTCTTCCGCTCTTTGCGGATACACCAGTGTCAGCTTGAAAGGGCATTGATCCATGCGAACTTCCTGTCTTCGTGTTGCAACTGGTTGGATGAGACGCCAAAACGCCGGAACAGGATTGGCAGAAGGAAGAGCGTCAGCACAGTCGAGGAGAAAAGACCGCCGATAACGACGATGGCAAGTGGCTTTTGGATTTCTGAGCCGGGGCCAGATGCGTAAAGCAGAGGAACGAGCCCGAATGCCGCTATGCTGGCCGTCATCAAAACCGGTCGCAGTCGCCTCAGCGAGCCTTCGAAGACGACAGTCGAAAGATTGTTACCTTCGGCCAGCAGTTGGTTGAAGTAGCTGACGAGTACAAGCCCGTTGAGCACAGCAATACCCAATAGGGCAATGAAACCGACCGACGCGGGAACGGATAGGTATTCACCAGATATCCAAAGAGCCAGGATGCCGCCGACCAGTGCGAAAGGCACGTTCGCCAGGATGAGAACCGACTGCCTGAGCGACCGCAATGTTGCGAACAACACGCCGAAAATCATTGTCAGAGCAATGGGTATGACGATTGCCAGACGGTTTGCAGCACGACGTTGGTTTTCGAACTGACCGCCCCACACAAGCCGATAGCCGGCAGGCATTGGAACGGCTGTATCGATGGTTTTTTGCGCCTCCTCGACGAAACCCACCAGGTCGCGGCCTGTCACATATGCCTGCACGATTGCGAAACGAGAGGCGTCCTCGCGATCAATTTTTACCGGTCCTGCCACACGATGAATCTTGGCTACGTCGCTGACGCGAACAAGCCCGCCGTCGCCAGCGGCAATCTGGCTTTGCGCAAAAAGTTCCGGCGCGTTATGCACGTCTTCGGGTCCACGAATGATGATGTTGGTGCGACGTCCTGTTTCTGAAACAAGACCGGCGTTGGCGCCTTCGAGCGTGGCGCGCAGTTCGTCTTCGATTGAAGCAACCGAAAGCCCTGTCCTGCCGGCGTTGAGACGATCAACGTCGACTTGCAGGTAATCGACGCTGTCGTTGGCAACTGTCGACACCTCGGCGGCGCCCTTGACACCTTGCAATGTCGCCTGGATTTTTCCGGCAAGATCAGACAGCGTCTTGAGGTCAGGCCCAAAAATCTTGATGGCCAAATCGCCACGTGCACCAGTAAGCATCTCAGCGGTTCGCATTTCAATTGGTTGGGTGAATGCGAACTCCATACCGGGAATATCGGACATGGCCTTGCGCAGTTCGTTCAGCAGCCACTGCTTGTCAGGAACGCGCCATTGCTCCTTGGGTTTCAAGACCAGGAACGAATCGGTTTCGTTTGGGCCCATGGGGTCTAGGCCCAATTCGTCGGATCCAACGCGAGCAACAATCCGTTGGATTTCCGGCACCCGTTCCCTCAGTAGCCTCTGCGCGAGTAGATCTCCCTCGATGCTGCTGGCGAGGTTGATGGAAGGCAGCTTGGTGATCTGCATGATGACCGAGCCTTCATCCATGGTTGGCATGAATGCTTTGCCAACTGCGCCGTAGGCCACGACCATTGCAACCATGCCGGCTGCAGCGAGCAGGTAGACCGGCAAGGGAAATGCCAAAGCGCCCTTCAAAAGTACGCGATAAACGCTCGACAAAATGCGCATGAGGATCGGCTCACGGTGATGCCCTGAGCGGAGCAGGTACGACGACAACACTGGAATTAGCGTTAGTGACAGTATCAGTGATCCAGCGAGAGCAAAGACGATTGTCATGGCAACCGGACCAAACAGTTTGCCTTCCAGGCCCTGGAGCGAAAGCAGCGGCAGGAAAACAAGACAAATGATTATGATGCCGGAAGCAACAGGCTTGGCCACTTCCGACGCGGCTCGATAGACCTGGTGCAGTAACGGAATTTTGGTGTCGCCGCTGGTGTGCTGCAAGCGTTCGACGGTGTTTTCAACGACAACCACCGCCGCGTCGACGATGAGGCCAATAGCGATGGCAAGCCCACCCAGACTCATGAGGTTGGCCGACATGTTGAATGTGCGCATCATAACGAAGGTTATGAGTGCTGCCATCGGCAATGTAACGGCAACCACAAAGGCAGCTCTCAGGTTGCCCAGGAACAAGAAAAGCAGCACCACGACGAGCACGGTTGCCTCTAGCAGAGCTTCTTGCACGGTACCTACAGCACGCGAGATGAGGTCGGATCGGTCGTAAAAGGTTTCAATTCGAACACCTTCGGGAAGGCCGGCCTGCAACTCAGCTATGCGTGAGCGCACATCCTCGACAATCGAACTTGCGTCTGCGCCGCGCAAGGACAGCACGAGGCCTTGAACTGTCTCGCTTTCGCCATCACGCGTAACAGCGCCATAGCGCGTCAAACTGCCGATCTGAACCCGGGCGATGTCGCCAACCCGGAGCACGCGATCGTTGGTCATTTTGAGCACGATTTGTGCGAGGTCGGACGGCGTTTGCACAGCACCCTGGGCACGCACGACAAGTGCCTTTTCACCCTCGCTGATGCGGCCCGCACCATCATTACTGTTGCCGGCCTGAATGGCTTGGGCAAGCTGCGTTACGCTGAGGCCCGCAGCGGCCATAGCCGTGTTGTCTGGTATGACTTCAAAGGTTCTAACGTACCCACCCAGAGCATTCACGTCAGCAACGCCGGGGATCGTGCGCAGTGCTGGTCGAATGGTCCAGTCGAGCAGGCTGCGCCGCTCGGCCAACGACAGGTCGCCACCTTCAATGGTGAACATGAAAACGTCGGATAGCGGGGTTGATACCGGTGCCAAGCCGCCTGTAACGCTTTCTGGAAGGTCCCCGCGTACGCCAGACAAACGTTCGGCTACCTGTTGGCGTGCCCAATAGATATCCGTGCTGTCGTTGAAATCGAGAGTGATGTCTGCGACAGCATATTTGGCCATAGAGCGCAGTACGGTCTGGCCGGGAATACCCAATAGCTCCATTTCCAAGGGGGCGATAACACGTGTTTCAACTTCCTCGGGGGTCATGCCCGGCGCCTTCATGATCAACTTCACCTGGACTGGTGAAATATTTGGGAAGGCGTCAATCGGAATTGTGCGGAAGGCGTAGCTGCCAAGTGCCGCAATCGCGAAGGCTACCAGCAACGTGAATACGCGCTGAGTGAGGGAGAATTCAACAAGCCGTGATAGCATTGCTTAGTTTCCGTCGAGAATGGCTTCAAGCTGCGGCAAGCCGGTTGATGCGACCAGATCGCCAGCCGCGATCTTTCCCGAGATCGTGGCGGTGTGCAGTGAGCGGCCACGCACCTGTACTGGTTTAAGAGTGAAACCCTGCGCGTTGCGCGTGAAAATCTGGTGTTCGCCTGCAATCCAAACGACAGCACTAGACGGAACCTGCAGCGTTTGTGCTTCAGCCGCCTTCTTGATGTCCAGCTTGACCATCTGTCCTGGTAGAAGCCCGGATTTTTCGGGCACTGATGCGATGAGCCGCGCCGACCGAGTCAGCTTGTCGATGTCTTGCCCGACAGAGACGACTTTGCCCATGGGGCCATCGACGACCTGAATGTCATCACCCGGTTTAATCTCGTTTGCGAGGAATAGAGGGATCTGTACATCTACCCAAAGTTCATCCGTGGTGTCGACACTTACAACGGGCGCCATGGCGGCGATCGATTCACCAGGCATCGTGTCAAAATGTGCCAGCCGGCCGGCAGCAGGTGCATGGATTATGTATTGACCGTTTTTGAGCGCTTCCACACCACCAATCGAAAGCATTGCTTTTTGCTGTTCGACGATGGAACGCACTTTTGCAACCTGCGCATCTGCCTCATCGGCAAGTGTCTCGCTGGCGATCTTCTTTTCCGCCAATGTCCTCTTGCGTTTGGCTATCGCCAGGGCTGCTTGCAGCTCTGCCTCGGCTTGCGCCAGCTTGCCCTGGGCATCAAGCAACTCGCGGCTGGCAATGGTTGCAAGAGCGTCACCTTTGGCAACCGTCTGGCCGGGAAGGACGTGTACCTGGACGAAAGTGCCTGAAAACGGGGCGGTTGCCGATACCCGCGCGTTTAGTGCGGGAATTACTGTTCCGGGAAGAAACGCCAGTGTTTCGCTTTCCGCTTTACGGACCTTTTCCATCTTGATTGCGAGACGTTCGATCTGGTCGGGCGTTATGGCGATGTCCTTGGCCGCTGCCTCAGTCGTTAGGGCTGCGCATAAGACAAACATGAGCGCTGATCGTGTGGGCAGGTGCGGCATTTAAAGCCTCCTGAAGTCGGCTGCTTGGGTAAAGTTCCGGGTAAGTTGTTTCGTGGTCTCACGTGAACCTGAAATCAACCTGAATTCACCTGCGGCATCCTGCGCGCTGAGCCGTGCGCGTGCGTGCAGGCCGGTTTGCGGTCGGCTTTCAGCTCATTTTCAGGTCGTTGGTGCTAGAACTCATCGTGAGGCATGTTCCTGGCTGCCAAAATGATGACCAATGGGAGGCGGGCATTCGCGTTTTGTTGATCGAAGACGATGACGAGATTGGTTCGCGCCTGATGGACGGGCTCGCGGGCGCGGGCTTTACGGTTGAGCGGGCGGAGACTGGCACCGACGGATACTGCATGGGCAAGGAGCAGGATTACGACGCCGTCATTTTGGATCTGGGGTTGCCGGAAATGGAAGGTATGGAGGTGCTGAAGCGCTGGCGTGCAGAAGGCGCCTTGATGCCTGTATTGGTCCTGACCGCGCGCGGTTCATGGACCGAAAAAATCGAAGGGCTTAACGCGGGCGCTGATGACTACATAACAAAGCCGTTTCATGTGCCAGAGATTGCAGCAAGGCTTCGCGCGTTGATCCGCAGGACGTCCGGGCACGCGACGTCCATCATATCACATCACGATATCAAACTTGACCTGGGAAGCGGACGAGTGACGTGCGCCGACAAGCCAGTTGAGCTTACCGCGCGCGAAATTCGAATGTTGACCTACTTCATGCACCGCCTCGGGCGGATCATACCGCAATCGGAATTGGCAGAACATTTGTACGCGCTGGAGGAGATGCGAGAGTCCAATACGATAGAAGTCTACATCAGCCGGTTACGGCGCAAGCTCGGTGCCGACCTCATTACGACGGTGCGTGGACTCGGTTACAGGATGGACTGAGGAACCGCAACTATGAAAACGCTTAAAGGTCGGTTGATCAGCGCAGCAGCAGTATGGATTGTCATTGGCATGATTGCGGCCGGCATTTTGCTGTCCAGCATCTTTCGAACTCATGTCACTGCCCAATTCTATGATGAACTTTATGTGCACCTTGACGAATTGCAACGCCTGGCCGAGGTCGATGCTTCGGGCGTCCGCTTGCAGCGGCAGCTATCTGATCCGCGCTATGATGTGCCGCGCTCGGGCTACTACTGGGAGATACAACGCCAAGGCAATGCGCTTGTGCGCTCGGCTTCGTTGCAAGGGCCGCTGCTAAAAACACCCACAGATCGAGCCGAAGACGTCGGAATACATCGTCACCAGATCGAGGGGCCGACAGGGCGACTTCTGGTTGTCGAGCGCGCACATTGGACATCTCCGTCAGACGCGCCGGTTCGTTATCTCATCGGAACCGACGAGCGCCACCTTGATGATGTGTTTCACAGCTTCGATCGTACATTGTTGCAAGCGCTCGGCGCACTGGCACTTCTGCTTGTGGCTGCTTCCGCATTCCTAATCAGTCTTGCGTTGCGGCCATTGAATGAACTCAAAGGGGCGCTTGCCGAAGTGCGCGCGGGCAACAAATCGCGCATGGAAGGCAATTTCCCTAGTGAGGTGCAGCCACTGGTCGACGAGTTGAACGCTTTGTTTTCATCAACGACGGATTTGATCCAACGTGCCAGGGCGCAGGCGGGAAATATCGCCCACGGCTTGAAAACGTCACTGGCAGTGCTCACTGACGAGGCTCACCGCCTTCGGTCGCAAGGTCGGGACAAGGCTGCTGATCTGATACTTGCGCAATGCAGCCGCATGCAATCGCATGTGGATTATCAGATTGCGCGGGCGCGTGCCGTAGCGTTGCGCGACGCACCGGGAACGCTTGCCTATGTGTCAAAGGCTGCCGGTGATATAGTCAGCGCTCTGCGGCGCCTGCATGCGGCACGAGGGTTGCAGATTTCCAATGACATGCCCGACGACGTGATGGTCAGCACAGACGCTCAGGACTTGAACGAAATGCTTGCAAATCTTGTCGACAACGCTTGCAAGCATGCGACCTCCAAAGTGCGCTTGTCACTTGTCAACGCAAATCGAGCGGACATGATTGTCCTGCGGGTTGATGACGATGGGCCAGGGCTTCCACCCGAAGCATTTGACGTGGTCTTCCGGATCGGGGAGCGATGGGACAGCCAGAAGCCAGGTAGTGGCCTTGGCTTGACCATCGTGCGCGACCTCGCCCGTCTTTATGGTGGTGATGTAAGGCTCGATCGCTCCGACCTGGGGGGGCTTCGTGCCGACCTAACGCTGCCTGCGGTTGTTCACAATTTCCGCACAAAAAATTAGAGCGCCGTGTGTCAGATCGCACGCCGCTCTAGCTTCTTGTTTGGTCGCATTTTCTGCGACGAACCGGTATCCACTTCGTCGGAAAATGCTCCAGCTCACTCTGCTCTTGAAGCAGGCGGTCGGCACGAACATCGCAGCCGTGATGCTGGCCACGGGATTGGGAGGCCGCCTCCTGATGTCGTTGCGGGCGGTTATTACGCCTCGTCGCGGCTTGGTTCGCCGGCTTCGTCTTCGCCGGTTTCAAGCCAGGTGATGTTGTGGGGCCAGGAGGCATGGCTCATGGGCCATCCTTCGGCGACACCAGTGGCAATCGCCAGAATATCTTCTGGATCATATGGTTTGCCAATCGCGCACCGCGCCGAGCCGTAATCCTGTTCGGTTTCGGCCAACTGTCCGCTGGCAATCAATACAAAGCACGAACCCTTTCTGCTGAGGTGGTTGGCCACGGATGCGCCTGTCGGACCGTCGGCAAGATCGAGGTCGACAATGGCAAATTCGGGATTGGCTTCTGTCCCCTTCTCAATCGCCGTCGTGCTTTCGGAGAAAGGTCCAATAACGTTATGTCCGGCGTGTTCCAGCTCGTCTGTCAGCATCATTGCGACCATCACATTGTCTTCGACGATCAACACATTCATTTGCGACCTTCTTGTCTGCCACGATGAAAGCGGCCCCCGCGTTTTTCATGTTTGAACCGGTACGCGTCTGCGCGGTTCAGGCTTGAGCCCGGTCACCCTTCTTGTAATCGCTGACGGGCTCCAGACTTTTGATGCCCGCCAGGTTTTTCACGACCCTACCGCTGCACACTTCGGCCAAAAATAGTCTATGTGCGCCTGGAGCTCTTGATCTTGAATTTGAAAATCAAGCCGGCAGGGTCATAATCGAAAGCGGCAACTCCGCCAAGCTGCAATGCACTGGCCTCAATAAAACGTGTGCCATAATTTCGGGTTTTTGGTTGCACGACTGCAGGCCCGTTGATTTCCCGCCACTCCAGCGCTGTTTCGGTTTCGTCCACAACGCGCCATGAAATATGAACCTGGCCACCGGGCACTGTGAGTGAACCATATTTCATTGCGTTGGTGGCAAGTTCGTTCAGAACGAGGGAGAGCGTGAAAGCGGCGCTGGGATCGATCTCTAGGTCTGGTCCCTGCAACACAAGCTGTTCAAATTCACTGTCGACCACGGGAGAAAGAACCCGCAGGCACAATTCGCGCAGCGTTCGGCGCATGGGATCTTCAGCGCGTAAAATTTCTTGTACGCCCACCAGGGCATTTGCGCGCCCGTCGAAGCGTTGCTTGAATCCATTGAGGTCTTCACTTTGGCGTAACGACATTCGATAGATCGCCATGAACGTTGCCAGCGTATTCTTCAGCCGGTGGTTTAATTCCCGCCGCAGTTCCGCCTGGGTTTCGATCTGGTCGCGCAGGTCGAGCTGGCGGCGCCGTGCAATGAGTAGACTGCGTGTGGCGCTCCACAGTTCGATCTTTTTGGCAGGGCGTTCCAGTATAAGCATGACACTGCGCGCCAGTTCCGCGCGCAGTCCGATTGCGAATTCGCTCCCTGTAAATTCAGAATCCAGGATCATCAAAACCGGTAGCTGAGACCACGACGGCTGTGAATGCAAAAATGATTTCAAAAGTGTGAGGAAATTGATCGACAGAGCCTCCTGGGTACAAACGAGGATCGATCCGTCACGAACGGTTTCCAGGCTATCTTCGTTGAGCAGGTGGACCTCAGCCAGCAATTCTTCGGAAAAAAAATGCCCCAGATAATCTGCATCTCGACGAAATGGCGCACGCAGGCAAATCTGCAGGCTGTTGGACGATGTATGGCTGTCGGCGAGACTGGACACGCGTTGCTATTCTAATGGACCACCGCCGACACCTGGCGGAGGCGGGTTGAACTCCGTGACGGATATGCCCTCTGTCCCGATGTCGAACTCGCGAACTTCGAGGTCGTGGGGGCCGTGTCGCTTTTTCACTACTGTGATCGTTCTTCTAATGATACCCGGCCATTCATACATGCGCAAAAGCAGCACCGAATCGCCTAGGAAGCTGACATCGAGATCGGTGTGGTAACTGTTGCCCAGCAAGCCGTGTTGCGCGACGACCAGAAGGCTCAAAACACCTTTTCTCGCGATGTATTTCAACAATGAGTGCATGTGGGTGATGGCCAGTGAACTCTCTGGCAGGGCAGCCAGATAGCCAGTCAGGCTGTCGATCATGACAACCCTGACTTTATGTTCTTCGAGTGTGTCCATCACGAGGTTGGAAAACTCTCCCGGCGACAAGTCCGTGGGGTTGAAGTCGCGAATGTGCAGCCGGCCTTGTTCATAGTAGCCGCGCAATTCGATGCCCAGGCCCTCGCAGCGACGAAAGAACGTCTCCAACCGCTCCTCGAACAAATAGACCGCCACCTGTTCACCACGGTCCAGCGCTGCTTTCACGTACAGTGACGCGAGCGTGCTTTTGCCGGTACCCGACTGACCAATGACCATGGCGGTGGTGCCACCTTCCAGGCCCCCGCCGAGCATTTCATCCAGCTTTGCGATGTCGCTTTTAATAAGATCCTGATGGCCATCGCTCTGCTCAGGTTGCAACGCGGGAACAATGCGCGGGAACACGAGTACGCCTGAACCCTTGCGGATGGCGATATCATGCAAGCCATCGCGCGTTGGCGAGCCACGCAGCTTTTTGACCTCGACCCGGCGGTGCGCGATGCCGTATTTCGGCAGCATCTTCTCCAGCCGAATAATGCCATGAGCGATATTTTCGAGTTGGTCCTCACCCTGGGTGTCGCAATCTGCATCACGGTGCTCGGTGTCGATCAGCAACGTGGTGATGCCACGATCGTTGAGGAACTTCTTGAAGCCCAGGATCTCCTTGCGGAATCGCGTGGTGTTGGCAGCGAGAAGCCGGATTTCCAGAAGGGAATCGTAGACAATGCGTGTGGGCTTGTGGTTGGCGATAGCTTCCTGAATTTTATCGCGCGTCCTGTCCAACCTCAGTTCCGCAGATTGGAAAATCGTTTGCTCGTCCTGGTCGAGCAACGTTTCGCTCGTCGAGAGAGACTGAATATTTATCGAACTGATGTCCCAGTCGTGAGATGCGGCGATCTCGCGCAATTCCTCTTCCGACTGTGACAGCGAAACATAAAGCACTTTTTCGTCGTTTCGAATGCCTTCCATCAAGAACTGCAAGGCAGCGGTAGTTTTGCCCGTTCCAGCCTCACCTCTGAGAAGATAAAGCCTGCCCGACGGCAGTCCGCCGCCGAGAATTCTGTCCAAACCGGTTATGCCCGTTCCCAATCTCTGCAAGTTATTCTGGCCCCTTTAAAAATTGTCTTTGTCTTGTTGTGAAAGCGAAGTCCACGACCGTGGAAAGACAAGGCAGATCGCCAATAGTGGGATTTGCCTTGAACCCATCAAGAATTGCTTTGAACAAGCGTGGCCCTTGTTTCTGCTTTAGAAGAACGCAGGCTTGGCACGGCGGGTTCCATCTGCGACACGCAATTCCCTGGTACAGGTGGGAGCCGAGCAGAAGATCGGTGTCGCCCCACCGCAAACCGCCAAGACATATCGTGAACATCGTCAATGCTTTTTGGTGCCGGACCATGATTCGCCGTGGGCACAAGTGGCAGAATGATCCTGATATAACGCACGGCGCTCTAACTCACATTCATCCACGGCTGTGGAAATGCGGTGATAACCGCGTGGGGAACACAGCATGTCTCCTGGTTGTCGTGTAGGGATCAGTTGGACTTGGGAAAAAAAACGGGGGCGGGCCGTACAACTCGGCGCGACAAGTGTGTCAGAGCAGCACGCAAGTTGGGACATCCACGCTGATGCAGGTGACGGAATTCTCGTCATTACTGCATCGGGTGCAATCACGATTCGCACGATAGGTGCCTTGCAGCGCTCGTTAAGCGAAAAGTTGCGCGAAGTCGTAACGCGCAAAGGCTTTGGCGACGCCTGCATAAACATGTCGGGCGTGGGCGTGTTGGATACCGCTGGGGCCTGGCTCGTTCACAAGACCGCCACGGAGCTGGAGCGTGCAGGCATGCGCGTGCTCTATGACAGCGTGCGCCCTGAGCACCGCAGTCTACTTGATGAAATAGCCAGCGGCCTGCTGGAACGTCACCCGCCGGCCAAAAAGCCTTCGATCTTTGCAAGCGCCTATGCTGGCCTGAATCGCGTCGCTGGTGCGGCAGGCTCACAGGCGCTCGACATCGTCGCTTACTTCGGACTGTTCGTCACGGCGCTGGGACGGCTGCTACTTGCCCCGAGGCGCATGAGGCTAACCGCATTTGTGCATCATCTCGACCATGCCGGATTACGCGCGGCCCCGATCATTGCGCTGATCTGTTTCTTGATTGGTGCCGTTATCATGCAGCAGGCTGCGCTGCAACTCTCCTACTACGGTGCCGAAGTTTATTCCGTGAGCATGCTTGGCATGCTGGCGCTGCGCGAAGTGGGCGTGTTGTTGACGGTCGTTATGGTGGCGGGCCGCTCAGCCTCAGCCTTCACCGCGGAAATCGGTTCGATGAAGATGCGTGAGGAAATTGCGGCGATGCAGACGATCGGCATCGATCCGGTGGAGACATTGATTGTGCCGCGCATTCTGGCGCTGCTCGTCGCGGTGCCGCTGCTTACTTTTCTGGGTGACGTGATGTGCCTTGCCGGAGGTGCGGTTGTGGCCGTGTTCCACCTCGGGCAAGACCTGCCCAGTTATCTTGCACGCTTAGAGGAATCCATCGAGCTTCGACACTTCATGGCCGGCATGATCAAGACACCGTTCGCCGCGATCCTGATTGGGATCATAGGGTGTTCAGAGGGCATGAAGGTTGCTGGCAGTGCAGAGTCGCTGGGGCAGCATGTTACGAGCGCTGTCGTCAAGGCGATCTTCATCGTCATCATTTGCGGTGCGGCCTTGTCGATGTTCCTGGCCTCGATCGGGAGCTAAACCCATGCTACCGAAAAGGGATAATCCAGCCATCATGGAAACCGGTGCTGTCATCCGCGTTCGTGGTCTAAAGAAGCGATTTGGCGAGCACGTGGTTTATGACGGGCTGGACCTGGATGTCCACAAGGGTGAAGTGCTGGGAATCGTCGGTGGTTCGGGTCAGGGCAAATCAGTATTGCTTCGCTGCATCATGGGTCTGGAACCCTTCGAAGGTGGCAACATAGAGTTGCTCGGACGCGATACGTGCAAGCTCGATACAAAACTGCGTGCGGCAACCAACGCGCGCTGTGGCGTTCTTTTTCAGGATGGAGCGTTGTTTGGCGCACTCAACGTTCTGCAAAACATCCAGGTGCCGATGCGCGAACATTTCGATCTGCCGCAGCAGACAATGGATGAGCTGGCCATGCTCAAGCTGGGCATGGTGGGCCTTCCCGAAATTGCCGCAACCAAGAAGCCATCGGAACTCTCCGGTGGAATGCGCAAGCGCGCCGGACTGGCGCGGGCGCTGGCGCTCGATCCCGAAATTGTTTTTCTGGATGAGCCGACCGCGGGCCTGGACCCAATTGGTGCCGCCGCTTTCGATCAGTTGATTGCGCGCTTGCAGCGCATGCTGGGATTGACGGTTTACATGGTGACGCATGACCTGGACTCGATTTTCGCTATTTGCGATCGGGTAGCCGTGCTTGCGGAAAAGAGAATTGTGCGCGTGGGCGCACCGACCGAACTCCAGGCCAACCCTGACCACCCGTGGATAGAAGAGTATTTCAGGGGCGAACGGGCCAAGCGGCTGATGCCGAATTCCAACATTGTTATGTCCGCGGCGGAGGGAACTTGATGGAAACCAGAGCCAACCACTTCATTGTCGGCGCATTTGTGCTCGGTTTGATTGCTGCGGCGTTCGGATTTGTCCATTGGATGGGCCGGCAGGACCTGACTGCTGACGTGACACGCTACCGCATATTGTTCCACGGGTCGGTTGCAGGCTTGCGGCCGGCGGGTGATGTACTTTTCAATGGCATCAAGGTGGGGAAAATCGACACTGTCGCCATTTACGCGCCTGATCCGCGGCAATCCGAAGTGATGGTGAGCGTGCAAAAAGGCGTGCCTGTACGCGAGGATTCACTTGCAAGCATTGCCCAAGTTGGAATTACGGGATTATCGGCGGTCCAGATATCCGCCGGTACACCGAATCAGCCGCTCGCCACGATCAAGCAAAAAAACGGATTTGCTGACATCAAAACGAATGCGGCGCTTTCGGGTTCAGTCATGGATGCGATGCCGGAGCTGCTGGCTAATGTGAACGCTTTTTTTGTGCGCCTCAATCAACTCGTTGCAAGTAACGAGGACACGTTGCAGAAATCCCTGGCCAGCCTTGCATCGTTCACGGCAGTGCTGGATTCCAACAAGGATGAGCTGGACAAAACGCTCAAGAATGTCAACGCAATAACTGAAAGTTTTCGTACTGCTGCGGCGCGACTTCAGAGTACAATTGAGCGAATCGATAGTGACTTGTCGGAGGACGATGAATCGATAGTCGTTCAGGCGAAGAAAACCATGGTCGCTTTGCGAGGTATCGCAGAAAAGCTTAATCAAACTATCGACGGCAATGCTGAGAAGCTCACTCAGACTGCAACACATAGTTTCCAGGAATTGGCGCAGCTTGCAAAGGATGGACGGCGTGTGGTGCGCGGACTGGATCGGCTTCTTGAGAAAGTCGACCGAGATCCGCAAAGCCTCCTGTTTGGCTCGACGACGGTGAAGCCATATCAACCTCAGTGATTGGCTGTCGGGGGCAGAGGCACGCAGAATAAGGGATAGCGCATGAGGGGAATGAAAAGCGCCCGAGCGTCCGTTCTGCTGATTGCAGGGCTGGTGGCGGGCTGTGCTCCGATGGGTGGGCTCACAACCGGTGCAATGGCGCCTCGTGTTTTTGATCTTTCAGCCGGCAGCAACATGGCCGGCGGATCTCACGCGGTATCGGCACGGTTGCAAAAGCTGCAAATCGTTGTCGACGAACCGACAGCCGTCAGATCCCTCGATGGCGACATGATCCTCGTTGCCATGTCGAGTGCAGAGATCACGTCGCTTGCCAAGGCAACCTGGAGTGACCGGCTTCCGCGATTGGTGCAGGCGCGCATGATCGAGGCGCTTTCGGCGGGACAGGTATTCAAGTCTGTCGGTAGCGGTGACAGCAAGGCGTCGGCGGATATCGTCATCTCTGGCGAGCTTCGCGCGTTCCAGATCGAAGCCATTCCTGGCAACGATGTCGCACGCGTTGCAATCAATGTTCGTCTCATTGATGATCGCTCGGCTAAGGTCGTCGCAAGCCGCTTATTTAATGTGTCCCGTGAAGTTGGGGAAAAGACGACCGATGCCAGTGTGGTCGCGCTTAATGACGCCTTTAGCGATGTGCTCGGCCAGATCACCGATTGGAGCATAGCGACACTTGATCCCAAGGCGACGCGTGCGAAGCTGCGCCCCATCGTTCCAGCGCCGGAATCGGGGGCAACACGTTCCAAACATCCAGGGCTCGTGAGCCAATACGACCCAAGTAAGTCCTGATCAAAAACGCAGCTATCGTGCCGTCTTCGCTTGTTGCCAGCGCTGCGGAATGAAAAGTCCCAACGGGCTGGGAACTTTGGATGCCGCGCACGGTTTATTGTTCGAAATGAACCAGAGGTTTGGTGTGGCGGCGTGTACTGTGCTCTTCATAATGGACAATTGGGCAACTTGCCTGCCATTTCTGAAATCCATTGTGCGAAGTCGTTATCGCACGGCGCTCTAGCTTCTTGTTTGGTCGCATTTTCTTCGACGAACCGGCGTCCACTTCGTCGGAAAATGCTCTCGCTTTTTGTTTGGTCGCATTTTCTTCGACGAACCGGTGCCCACTTCGTCGGAAAATGCTCTAGGCTGCCACGGCTGACTTTGTTGTTGGGGTGATCGAATGAAGATCGCAGTGTGTGCGTCCTGTGGCAGTAACGTCTACTTCGAAAACGTAACGTGCCTACGCTGTGGGCACGCGCTTGGGTTTGATAGTAGCAGAACCGAACTGATTACGATGGAGCCGAGTGCGGACAGCGGCCTCTATCGTGAAATCGGGAAAGGCAAGCCGCAAAGGCTGGTGCGCTATTGTAGCAACGCGGCGCATGGCGCTTGCAACTGGCTTACTGGACCAGACGACACCAGCGGTCTTTGTGTTGCCTGCGATTTGAATCGCACGATACCCAATCTGTCGAAAGCTTCTGCCCTGGAAGCCTGGCAGGAATTTGAGCGGGCGAAAAAGCGGCTGGTTTACCAATTGTTGCGCTTTGGTCTGCCCCTTGACGGCGCAAGCGTGGGCAAGGGGCGCCTTACATTTGATTTTGGACTTGGCACATCCACCGGGCATCTCGACGGTGTGATCAGCGTTGACATGAAAGAGGCCGACGACGTCTGGCGCGAGCAGCAGCGCAAGTTGTTTGAGGAACCCTACCGGACATTGCTCGGCCATCTCAGGCATGAAAGCGGTCACTTCTATTGGATGCTTCTGGTCGACGGGACCCCGGCTATTGAGGGTTTTCGTTCGTTGTTCGGCGATGACCGTATCGACTATAAGACAGCGCTGGAGCAGTATCACAACCAGGGGGCAGGACCGGAATGGGAACTCCATAATGTTTCGGCCTACGCTGCTGCCCACCCATGGGAGGACTGGGCGGAAACCTGGGCGCATTACCTCCACATGATCGACGCATTGGAAACTGCGGAGGCGTGGGGGTTGGAACCACGGGCGAGCGGTTTGAAGTTCGGTTCAATCTGGCCGTTCCGAACCTACGATGTTTACCGCAAGGAAACGTTCCAGGCGCTGCTGGAAAGATGGGTGCCGCTGACACTGGCGTTAAACAGTCTGAGCCGCAGCATGGGGCATATCGACTTTTATCCTTTTGTGCTGACGCCTGACGTGAGCAAGAAGCTGGAGTTCGTTCACAACGTAATCCGCAATAGTCACAATAAATGAATTTGGATCCTCAATTTTCGGCCACCTTCCCTCCCGCCTTTTAATCAGGCACTTGAGCACCGATCCGGTGGAATCGGATCGGCGCTCTAGCTTTTTGTTTGGCCGCATTTTCTTCGACGAACCGGCGTACACTTCGGCTGAACATGCTCTAGATCGCGTTCACTTTTCATGGAATCGTGAACGCGCTCTATTTTCTTTTATTTTGAGCATGTTCTTCACGCCGAACCGCGTACACTTCGGCTGAACATGCTCTAGCCGACGTGATGCGACCTTGTCGCGCCAGCAACAAACAAAGCCGTTCCGCTATGCAAATCAACGTAATCCAGACAAGTGATGCTGATCCCTTCAAGTTCGATGTTCGCGTGCACGGTGACGGCGGGCAAACCCAACATCACGTCACGATGGGTCGAAACAAATGGCGGGAATTGAGCGGCGAGAAGCATGCGCCGGCACGTTGTGTCGAGGCGGCGTTTCGCTTCCTGCTGGATCGTGAAGGCAAGGAATCCATACTCTCGACATTCGATATCACAATAATCTCACGGTATTTTCCCGAGTTCGAAAACGAACTGCCGAAATACCTCGAACGGGGCTGACGAATGCCATGCGTTACCGTGCGCGCCAAGTGATTTTCAAATAGAAACCAAAACGCCGGGTCACAAAATGTGCCCGGCGCCGTGGCGTGGATGTTTCGAAGAATTTAAATTTCAGTTCAGCGGAAGATTGAGCCTCATCCTGCCGCCGTAGGCTTCGCTATTGCTGGCACCGATGCCGTCATAGAAGCCCTCGCCCTGGAGCGACATGCCGCTGGGCAATGCAACAGTGATGCCTGCTTCGATGCGAGCGCGAACATCATCGTTGGAGCCGGTTGGCCGTCCGGTTTCAAGGTCAACGATCTCGGCCTTGTCGAAATCCCAGATACCCATGATCCCAAACTCTGGTGTTATCGTTGTGCCGCCAGCACCATGGATCGTGTAGGCGAACTTCGGACCGAATGTCAGCCGGCCTAGCGAGATGGTCTGGCTCGGTATCGCGATATCCAGGCTGTCGGTGTAGGCCTTCTGTTTCTCGTGGAAATAGATCACGCCCACATGCGGCTGCACGGAGAAATTGCCGAACCGGTAATCTCCCGTCAAACGCGCACGGCCGAGCCAGCGTTCCGTCTCGAAGTCGTCCTCATAAAAGCCCAGCGGATTGACCTTGTTGTCGGACTGTCCCCATGCGAACCGGCCATCGAAGATGAGAGTGTCGGTGAGCCGTGCGACGATGTAAGGGCCAACCAGCCAGCCGTTGCCGCGCACGGCGAAGCCCTCGAAGTTGTCCATCTCTTCGGAATGGTCGAACTGTGCGAGCAGACCCACAACCAGCGATGGCGACAGGTGATAGTCGATGCCCAGATAGAACAAGCCGAGCGTATTTGCTGTTCCGTCTGTGCGGTTGCGCGACCATTGTCCCGATGCCCAGATGTCGAAGCCTGAGCAGGGTTGCGCATCGCTGGGGCCGGTTTCGTCTAAGCGCTCCGCGGGTTCACCGTTCCGCTTTTTGCGAGATGCCGACATTTGCCGCAGGCTTGTCGAGAAATTCAGGCTTTGTGAATCTGGCGTGCCATCACCGCCAACCGTCACCGGTGCGCCGCCATTGCCGCAACCTGTCATGCGGCTGACGAGGTCTGGATCGCTTGCCGTGATCTGGTCAGCGCGGCGGCTCATGAAGTTGGCAATGATCCGGCTGGTGCGTGCGCGCACTTCGCTGGGATCGAAGTTGATCGTCACCGTGTTGCTGGATTGCGGTGTGGTCTGGTCGCTATCGGCAGAGGCCGTGTTGGAGATCGAGCCGTTGCTCAAGTCGCTCTCCATCACCGTGTAACTCGCGGTACACGTTGTCGAGGTGTTGGGATCCAAAGTGTTGACCGGACAGCTTTCATCACTCGTCAATGGATCGTCGAGTGAAATGTTGGTTAGCGTGATATTGCCGGTGTTGGTGATGAGGATCTCGTAGTCCAGCACATCCCCCACCATGGTGTAGGTCGTTGCCGTTGAACTCTTGACCACCGACATGCCCGGTGTCTGGGTGATTGGAATGCTGAGCGAGTCTGTTGCGTCGGGTGCCTCGTTGGAGGAGGCCGTTACGTTGTTGGTCAGATTGCCACCGGCGTTCATCTCGGCGAGGGTGACAGTATGCTGCGCCGTACAGGTCATGGTGTTGGAGCCTGAGGTCGGGGGCAGCGAGGCGGCTGGGCAACTGACAGATCCGTCAATGTTGTCATCGATGAGGGAAATTCCCGTCAGCGTGATGTTGCCGGTGTTGGTCACCAGGTAGCTGTAGGGAACGACCTGTCCCGCCGCCGTCACAGATGTGAAGGTCGATGATTTGTAGACCGTCATCGTTGGCGTTTGGGTGATCGGGATGTCCAGTGTGTCTGTTGCATTTGGTGCCTCGTTGGAAGAGGCGGTCACTGTGTTGGAGACGTTGCCGCCAGCGTTCATCTCGGCGAGGGTGACGGTGTGCTGTGCGGTACAGGTCATGGTGTTGGAGCCTGAGGTCGGCGCAAGTGTACTTTGCGGGCAGCTAACACTTCCGTCAATGTTGTCATCGATGAGCAAGATTCCCGTCAGCGTGATGTTGCCGGTGTTGGTCACCAGATAGCTGTAGGGCACGGGCTGTCCCGCCGCCGTCACAGATGTGGTGGTCGATGATTTGTCGACCGTCATGCGTGGGTCGTTCAAGATGAAGGTTGGCTGCACGGTTCGGTTGCCGCCCGTGACGTTGATCGTGCACACACTGTTGCCTGGTCCCGAAACACTTGTGCAACCCGACCATCCCGTGAACATCGATCCGGTGGATGCTGTTGCCGTCAAGGTGCGCGTTGTGCCGTTGGCAACCGTCTCCGAGCATGTACCAGAGCCGCTACCAGCCGTGCTGGTGCAGTTGATGGTGCTGGGCGATGCGCCCGTGATGGTGCCAGTGCCGTTGCCCTGGCCACTGACGGTAAGCGTGCGGTTGACCGCGGTCGAATACGTCAGTGAAGCGTTGCTCACCCGGAAATCGGTTCCCGGACAAGACCCCACATCATTGCTGGTCCGGTACTGGATCGAGATGCTACCGGAACTGTTCGCGATAATGGATTGTGGTACGGTTACAGTGAGATTGTTGACGATTCCGCAAAAAAGAAAACCACTGGGATTAACCGTGCCGACGTTCGTGGTTGTCGCACCGTTGTTTATACGTACAGTAATTGTCTCGTCGGAGTTACCAATATCGCCATACGCTCTAAATGTCAGCGTTGCATTGCCAGAAATGTTCGTGTCGAGGCCGGTGACATTGACGTAACTGGTATTGCATCCGGCGCCATTGCAGCTCGCGTTGGGAACCGAGTAGGTCACCGCGAAGGCTTGGCCTGCAAGCGCTGAAAAAACGATAAAAAAGATTGCAAAAAATTGCGCGCACAACATCGCGTGTTTACGACGTATCATCATAATACGATCCCCGCCCCAGTATCTGTGTGTGGTTCCCGCTCTCAATGCGGGTCCGAACTCAACACGCGACTGCAACGAAGACTGATGACCGGTCCTGTGCGCTCGATAGGCCTGAATGCCCTGGCAAGGCGGCGGGACGCGACTCCCAAACATGTATTAACTAAAATTTAAACTATGCATAACTAGCCGGCCGGTTGCCGCCGGTTCAAGCGGATTTGCTCAATTGAACTGTGAGTAATGCGATTGTTGCCTAAAAGTGTGCTTGCAACGCCACTTAACAGGCCCGGAACACCGGTCAATTCCAGCCAAAATCGACTACGGCCGATACAACTCGTTGCGTGCCGGGTGTCGGCAATTGCGAATCATTCGGTGCCTCAGCTCAATTAAATTTGTTATTTACTTGTCGATCAGCATGCGGATATAAAACCGCGAACGTTTTCGATTTCAGAATTCGGGATGCTGCCGCAGCGCGCCCATTTCCTCCCAAAGGCGAACCAAAAGAGGCGTTAGCTGAACATTTTGTGGTGACCGGCCCATTTATCGGCCCACTCAAAAAACAAAAACGCGCCAAGGTAGGGCGCGTTTTTGGATTGTGTACGAAACGTTTTGTAGGGGCTTATTTTTTATTTATTCGCCGACGAAATCGTCTTGCTGAGTTGCCGAAACGTCTCGACGATCGGGCCTGCTGCCGATTTCGGATCGATGTCCGACAAGGCGTTGCCGAGCCGCTCCAGACGGTCGACGATCGAGGAACCAATGTCCGACGTCGAGAACGACGGCATCCTGAAGTCTGGCATATAAGAGCGAGGATCGGGCAGGTAGGACATCGCGGCCGGGACATGCATGTTGTTCCACGCGTTGCGCGATGCACGGCGCGCCCGTCCCATGTACGTTGAGGGTTGACTGCGCGGTGTGATGGCGATGGCGACCAACGCCCCAGCAATCGCAGCCGTACCCAACGCCGCCCAAGGGTGTCTGCGGATGACACGCCGCGTTTCTCCGACGCCATCGCTGACCAGTTCGGTGGCCTGTTCGGCCCGTGCGCGGGTCACATCCGAAATGACACCGGTTAACCGTTCAATCTCTGCTTTGAGGGATTCCAGATCGGTGAATGAACTGGTCCCATTATCCTGATTGCTGCCCTCTGCTCCTGCCTGGCTCAATTCAATTCTACCAATTCCATTTGCAGAGGGACGGTTGGTTAGGGTGGGTTCCATGGCCATTTCATTTACCTTCCAATATTTCCGTGAGCGGCGATGACGTCATCGGTATTCATCGCGCTTGGTAGCTTCGTGAGGATCTACCCTTGCACCGTCTCACAACCGGGCTATCAACCGGGCGCTTGACCGTTTTGGAGTGCAAGCCGCTTGGCGTTCAACCGTTGGTCGTTTGAAGGGTTGCGCAAGTGCAAGCCCAATACAGCAAAACTTCGCTTCTTTAACTCCAATCCTGGCTGTCAGTTCCATGCTTTGAGCACAATCGCGTGCGGCGGGGCGAGTGGCGAACGGGCTGGTGACTGCCGGATGAAGCGTTGGTACTCAACGCGCAACCCAATGGAGAACACGTTCGCAGTGGAACTCAACGGCGCCCACTGCGTTACCCTCGCGAACGACCAGCCTATTCCTGCTGGTGAGGTAGGAAGTTTTAGCTTTCACGAAACCCGAACAAGAAACCCGAAATGTGTGGCGGTTGATGGTGGTTGCGCCGCCTGAAACGCCCCAACCCGAGGCCAATTACGTCGCCTTGCAACGTGTCGTAGTCCCCCCAAACAGGGCTCGTTCCAGGCAATCGAGGAGATGAATATGCAAAGCACGGCTCACGCAAAACAAGACAATGTGAAGGATGCGGCAAACGACGTTTCCGCCGATTTCGAGACACTGAAGGCAGACGTTACACGTCTTTCAGATTCGGTTCGCAAACTCGCATCAGACCAACTCGGTACGTCGGTTGAAGATCTGCAGGCCAAGGCCGGCGAGCAAATAACGGCCGCTGAGCGCGCCATTCGCAAAAACCCCACGCAGGCCGCGTTGATTGCAGCAGGCGTCGGCTTTCTCGTTGGTCTCATCATGATCCGCTGAGATCAGGCCAAAGCAGCAATGACAATTTGATTGGAGCGATGACATGGCATCACAAGTTGGAAAATCCATCGAAGACGCGGCTGAGAAGGTCGGTTACCACGCTGAGCGCATTGGCCAGTCCGTTGAGCGGGCGGCAAATCATGCAGCAGCCAACGCCGGCGAAACCGCCGAAACGGTCAAGCAATATGCGGCAGATGGCTTCGACAGGTTTGAAGTCGCCGTGCGCAGAAACCCGCTGGCATCTGCAGCAATCGCCGCGAGCGTGGGGTTCGTGCTTGCTGCAATCGCGCGTCGCTAGAGCGCATTCCGATCCGATTCCATCGGATCGGAACTCCAGCTTTTTGTTTTATCGCAACCTCCCGCGTCATTCCAGAACCCTCGATTATTCTATTGAGCGAGACGATCAATGATTGCTGATGCAGCCGTTTTTGTCGCTGACAAGTTCAAACAAGCCGCAGCCGACCGACTGGGTCCGACCGTGGTGTGGGCCGGAATTATAGCCGTTTTTTCGACGGCGGCTTTGGCGTTCGCGCTGGTCGCGGCTTATTTCTATCTGGCTCCGATTTTTGGCTCCCTGGAAGCCGCCGCGCTACTTGCCGCCGCTTGCGTTGCTGTGGTGGCAGCTATGGTGGTGGTTCCCTGGATCTATCGGCGCCTGGCCAAGTTGTTTGAGAGCACGAAGGAAGAAGAGAGCGATGCGCTGACTGCTCTCGACGATGATGCGCGCGATGCGATCGACTATTTCGGCGCTGCGAAAGTCATGGCAACAGCCTTCATGTTCGGGTTCAGCGCTGCCCGTCGCATCAAAACGTGAGCACAAGCGGGGAAATATTCCGACATGCTACGGCGATATGCAGGTTTTCTTGGGAACTGTGCTTGGGTTTTAAGGTAGAAGTGGTCGCTTGATTTGAAATTCAACGCGCACACCAAACTGAATTATGGAGACGCTTATGCGTGTTGAAGCTGGCAACAACGTCGCTGGCCGGCAAGGTTCTGCGGTATCACATGCGGTGTCTCATCTGAGCGGTGTCCGTAATGAAACAGCAAATACTGCGATCCTCGCCGCGCTGATTATTGCAGCGCTGTATCTGGGACGTGTCGTTTTACTCCCATTTGCAGCCGCCATGATTGTTGCTTTTATTCTGTCGCCAATCGTAAAGACGTTGCGCAAAGCATATGTGCCGAAGATAGCGGCGGTCGCGATCGTCGTGCTGGCGACCTTTGGCGGTTTGTTTGCTTTGGGGGCGGTTCTTACCAGTCAAACGCGAGATCTGGTAAGTGAAATTCCCCGATACGAAGTGACGTTGCGGGAAAAGATCCGTGATTTGCGTGGTGTGGCAAAGTCCAGCCCCGACCTCGAGCGTGCGACGAAAACATTAAAGGACCTGCAGCATGAGTTGGAGGCGCCCGCGCCAGAGTCGGATACGGCACAATCCAGACAGGGGGAGGCGGGCGGTTCTGAAGCTAGCCCCGCTGGTGTCGAAAAGTCCGCCAAGACTGAACAACGCACGACGCCGCCTGCAGCAAATAAGCCTATCGAAAATCAACTTGAGAAGACGGCAGAAACGACCGCTCCGGACAAACCCATACCCGTAGAGATACATACCCCAGAACCAACGCCGATCGAAAATGTCATCACGTGGGCCACGCCCATAATGGAACCGGTTGCAATGTTGGCAATCGTGATCGTGCTCGTTCTTTTCATACTCATGCAAAAGGAAGAGCTGCGAGATCGGTTTATTCGCCTGTCGGGTGCCAGTGATATGCGGCGGACGACCGCCGCGATGACGGATACGGGTCAGCGCCTCAGTCGTTTCCTGCTGACGCTGACGGCGCTCAACGTTGCCTTTGGAACCTTTGTATCCATAGCCCTGTGGGTTCTCGGAATTCCCGCACCTGTGCTTTGGGGCATCATCGCCGGTCTCATGCGCTTCGTGCCTTTGCTGGGAACCTTCATCGCCATTACACCGCCGGTCTTGCTGGCCGCGGCGGTCGACCCGGGTTGGAACACGTTGCTCATGACCTTCGGCGTGATCGCGCTTTCCGAAGCAGCGATGGGACAGTTGGTGGAGCCGCTGGTCCAGGGAAGATCCGCCGGGCTCACGCCGCTTGCTATCCTCGTTTCGGCGGCGTTCTGGGCGTTGCTGTGGGGGCCGGTGGGCCTGCTGCTCGCAGTGCCCATGACCTTGTGCCTGGTGATACTCGGCCAGCACGTTGAGGGCCTGAAGTTTCTTCACGTGCTGCTGGGCGATGAGCCTGCCTTTTCTCCCGGAGAACGCTTTTATCAACGCACCTTGGCGGGGGATGCGAACGAGATCACGGAGATGGCCGAGGCGCAAATCCGGACCGAGCCGTTGAGTGTCTATTATCGCGATGTTGCATTGGAAGGCCTCAGGTTGGCGCAAGTCGATGCGGACCGGGGTCTTATCCAGGGCGAGCACATGCAGACGATATCTGAAACGGTCGAGACGATGGTCGACAATCTTTGGGAAACCAAAGATCGCCTGAGCGTTCCTGAATCGGAAGAAGATGAAGCCGAAACCGATAATGGACGTGAAAACGGCAACATCCGCGATGCCGGATCGAGCGTTGATAATGATGAAGATGATGAGGCCCTGGATATGGGCACGGCGGATCTACCCGTGTTGCGTGCGGATGAATTGCGTGAAGGTTGGCAAGGCGAGAATGCCGTTTTGTGCGTGCCAGCGAAGTCACCAATCGACGAGGCAGCCGCGCACGTACTTGCACACCTCATTTTCCGTCATGGCGTCGATGCCGATGTCGCTGATCGTGCGCGAATTCTCAGCAGGGATAATGCGCAGATCGTTGCCGGCACACGCCTCATCTGCATCTGCTCGTTGAGCGAGCATCTCGCGCAGACGCGCTACTTCGCCCGCCGCCTTGCACGCAGATATCCTGAGGCACGGATTGTTGCGCTTGTCATGGGGTCAGACATCGATACCTGCGAAGCATTTAGCCAGAGCGAATCGAACGTTATCGAATTCGTTTCCAACGATCTTCATGCCGCGCTGTCGGAGATCGTGGCGAATGCCGCAATTCAGGAGATAGCCGATAAGATTGTCGTAACCACGAGCGATGATCCTGTCTGCGCTATTCGCCCGGTCGAAGCCGCCTGATGATATAACGCACGACCTAGTGTTCTGGATCGAACGTTTGATTCCCGGGCGAAGGTCGTCAAACGATCGTGAATCCAGAACACAAACAATGAGAATGCTAGGGTTCCGGGCTGACGCGTCGGGGGCTGACAGGGAACCAAGCGTCAGAGTCGGAACACTAGAACGCATTCCGATCCGATGGAATCGGATCGGCGTTCCAGCTTCTTGTCTGGTTGCATTTTCTTCGACGAACCGGCCATACCATCGTGAGAAAGGCGGGCTAGTTCTTCTTTTTGTTTCTCTGCCATATGAATTTGGCGGCATTTCCAGTCTGGCGCAAGACGCGGCCGACGGGCGCCAGACGGCCTCGCTTTTTCTTCACGGGTGTCTGAGTGGCCGTAGCAGGCGGCGAGATAACTTCATTGTGCGCTAAAACCTCGGATGGTGCTGCTTCATCATCAACAGTGGACCCAACCGCATCGTCTGCGACGCGTAAACGGCCGCTATATAAATCTATCGACGCGCGTCCGACCTCGCTAATGTATGCTGTCGTCAAGCGGCGAGCGAGCTCCTGGCGCCCCCAGTCGTAGAAGTGCCTGGTTATGCGCTCGCGCAGTTCCTGCGTCACGGCTGTGGCCGGGTTCAACATGCGAATAATGCGCCATATATCGTAGGCCTTGTCAGCCACACCCAAGATGCCGCGCCAGCGATAAATCGCCAGGAACTGGCCAACTGTCAGGCGATCGCCCAATGGAATATTATCGCGTACAAATGGAGCGAGGTCCGCGCTGACGCGTTCCACGAGCGCAAGCATTTCCGGCAGCGTAAATTTGAGCAAGGGATCCTTGTGACCAGGATGCATTTGCTTGGCCACCGTCTCAACGGTTCGTTTGCCCAGATCGATGAGCGCATCACGATTATCAATAGACGCCGGCTCGATCTCGTCTTGCAGATCCAGCACCGCCTGCCAGGCCAGTTCCTCGCGCTCAGTTGCATACTTGGGTGTGACGGCTTCTTCAGCCTCGCCAGATGTCTCGCGTACCTGCGTGAAGGCGTCCCGAAGAGCCCAACGTTCAATTGCAAATGCAGTTAGGGAAGTCGCAAAAGCGGCAAGTGCCCATATCAGGACATAGCCGTTTTGCCAAAGCCACAGAGAACCAAGCACGGCCAGAGACAGTACTGGCAGCGCGGTCGCCAGGATCACCATCAGGATGCGCAGGTAGCGCACTGCGCGGGTTGGTCTTGCCGAAGACAATTTCGACATATTTTCTGAACTCGCTCTTGTTGTGACTGATTTCGTGGATACGGGCAAAGGGTAGAGATTGGAACCATCACTCCAAGGTCAAGAAGGCAGACATTTGCGCGGGAATTGTTTTCGGGCAACGAATTTAATTGCCAATCCCAGGAGATAAACGGGAGCGCTCCAACGCAGTGTCGTTACTGTCAGTCGCGCTTCAAGCGACGCCGATGGAGTACACCGTAATTGCAACGCCTCTGGCGCTCTATCGTTCCATCTTGACCATTTACTGCCATGTGAATTCCAAGCAGCAAAGAGCCAAATTCCCCCTCCTGCGCCTTGGAACCCAGTGACGTGCTGCACGTTTATCATGCAAGCAGTCGCCAAGGGCGTCCTGCCACGGAAATCCACCGAGGATCAGTCATCCACACAGGAGAGGAAGCAGCATGTTGGGATGGTCACTTTTCTTCCTGCTTGTTGCGATCGTCGCAGCCGTGTTCGGCTTCGGCGGGATCGCTTCAACCTCAGCAGGTATCGCGACAATGATCTTCTACGTCGCAATCGTCTTGTTCGTAATATCGCTGATCTACAGCCTCGTAACAGGGCGGCGACCACCGGCTGTCTAGCCTGCACATCCAGTCACATCACAAATACGATTGGCTGAAAAAGCAAAACGAATTCGATGACCGAACAGAGGAGTTGAGAACATGAACTGGGATCAGGTCGAAGGCAATTGGAAGCAGCTCAAGGGCAAGGCGCAGCAGCAGTGGGGTAAACTCACGGATGATGAGCTTGACGTTATTAGCGGACGTCGTACCGAGCTGGAAGGCAAAATCCAAGAGCACTATGGCATCGGCAAAGAAGAAGCCAAGGAGCAGGTTGACGACTGGTTCAGCAAGCTCTGATAGCTGCACACGTCAGTAATTGCGTAACGCATGAGGGGCCTCGTTCCGAATCCGGAGCGAGGCTCCTTGCATTTCTGGATGCTTTTTGCGAGGGAGGTTTACTTCTGCCAACCTGCCGACGTATCGAGGGCCTTGCGTAAACGTTGATGCTTAATGATGGGAAGGCGTGCCATCATCAAAGGAACGAATGAGAAATGCTTGTACTGCCACACTGTCCGGGGCTGTCGGCGATACGCAACGCAACTGTTTTTCGTCTCACGTCCCCTTCAGGTCGAGTACTCATACAAGCGTTGCGCGCTTGTAGACATGATGGATGGAGGGAGAGTGTATCGCCACACTTGAACGTGTGAGAAAGTTAAAGTTACAGACATGAAATTTTAAAGCGAAGTCCACGTTGCTCAAAAGCAAAGGGACCCCGCAGTCGAGAGGTCCCTTTCTTCACTTTCTTGATTGGTATTGTTGCTTCACCCACCCCCTTTGAGGGTTACACGTTATGCTGCACTTTGCTGTGAAGCTGCAGTCGGGTTGAAAAATAGCGCTTGGCTGATCATTGCCTTCACCACTTCTGGCTGGAATGGCTTGGTGATCAGGAATGTTGGTTCCGGCCTGTCGCCGGTGAGCAGCCGTTCAGGATATGCCGTGATGAAGATCACGGGCACATCCATGGATCCGAGGATGTCGTTGACCGCATCAAGACCGGAGCTGCCATCGGCAAGCTGGATGTCTGCAAGCACCAGACCTGGGATTTTAGTCTTGGCTGCAGCGACGGCCTTTTCGTGCGTCCGCGCAACTTCTGTCACGCGGTGACCTATGTCAGACACAAGTTGTTCAAGGTCCAGCGCAATGAGTGGCTCGTCCTCGATGATCAGAATGTCGGTAGCAATTTGCGCTGCGATTTCTGCGCCTGCTTCATCAATGAGAACGTTGAGTTCTTCATCGGGCAAATCGAGAATTTTGGCAGCTTCATCCGGCTTGAAGCCTTCCACCGCGACGAGAAGAAACGCTTGGCGTGGGCGCGGCGTAATCATTTCAATGCGGCGTTGGACAGCCTGGCTGGGATCGTCGAGCGGGCCGGGATCAGTCTCGCCGTTGATCGGACTGGCGTTCCAAACCTTCAGAAATACGCGGTACAGCGCCACCCTTGGCGGCAGGCTCGCATCGAATAAGCTGTTATCTGAAATTAGCGTCTCGAGTGTGGAGGCAACATAAGCGTCCCCGCTATCCTGGCGTCCGCACAGAGCACGGGCAAACCGCCGCAAATACGGCAATTCAGAAGCGATGGCATCTACGATCATTTGATTGAAGTCCCCATGGAAAAGAGATGCATGGGCTGAACTGGAACCCAGTTGGACAGCCCGTATAATAAGCTAAAACGCGCGTGTCGCAAAAGAGTTCCTTGGTGGAGCAAAAGTATGCAACGGGGATCCATTTTTGTTGCCGGTGGAGCTAGTGCGCATTTTGAACCGATACAAACGAATCGGCGTTCTAGCCTTTTGATTGGTCGCATTTTCTTCGACGAACCGGTGTCCACTTCGTCGGAAAATGCTTCTTGTTTGGTCGCATTTTCTTCGACGAACCGGCGTCCACTTCGTCGGAAAGGCTCAGCGTTGTGTGCGGCAAAAGCGTGTGTGGCAACAGCCTCGGCTGGCAAATGGTGTGGTTAATTTGACGTCGGAACAAACAACCCTGCTGTCATCGCGAGGCTGTCATTGATTTGCATTTGGATTGGATCTTAATTTGCCGTGGGGGTGCGCTATTGGTCGTTGCGTGGTCGCTTTGCGGTTAGAGCGTCGGGCGATAAATCGGGACCATTCTGCCGAGCGCATTTGCGCCAACCTCGGCGCGTCCCGTCTTGCACGTAGCGCCGCTACGCACGGCATCGCTCTCCTTCTGGCTCGACCAGCCGAATTGATTTCGATTTAACGCCCGATGCTCTAGATGAAGAAGTGCAAGTGCGGCGCTGCCTTACCCTAATCCGTTTTAATTCCTGTACGGCGCGACGATCGCAGCAACGCTGGCTGAATCGGGGCCATAATCAGCGCCATCTTTGACATCGAGGATTTCGCTCAGTCGTGCCCGGGCGCGATTGACGCGGCTTTTCACCGTCCCGATTGCGCAGCCGGCAATTTCAGCCGCTTCTTCATAAGAGAAGCCTTCCGCACCGACCAGGATCAACGCTTCACGCTGGTCGTCACCCAATTCCAGCAGTGCTTTCTTGAAATCGCTGAGATCGGCGGCACCCTGCTGCTCGGGATGGACAGACAACCGCGCATGGATGGCGTCATCGTCAACACTCACCTCACGGCGGCGTTTGCGCGTCTCGGAAAAATATGTGTTGCGAAGAATGGTGAAAAGCCACGCCTTGAGATTAGTACCTTCCTCGAAACTGGAGATATTTTTCCAGGCCTTGACCAGTGTTTCCTGCACAAGATCGTCCGCACGGTCGACGTCCCCGCACAGCGAGATCGCGAAAGCGCGCAGGTTGGGAACTGCTCCAACCAGTCCAGATTGGAGGTCACTTGCAGAGCTGTCTTGCACGGATCACTCCTCGCCTTTGGGCGATTTCTCACTTTGGGTTGATGCTAGTTCTTCGAGAAGCTTCGAAAATCTATCTGGGATAGGCTCATCAATGAGCTCGGAATAGGCTGCCCTCAATTGCCGGCCTAAGTGTCCCTGAAGTGAGGGTGACAGGTTCGGAGTTTCCAATTGAACCGCTTTGCTGTCATCCCGTTCGTTATAATCTGCCGCCATGGTGTTTTAGTTTCCCGGTGAAGAGCGATATTGAAATGATGGATCCCAGACGCGACGAACCGTCATTAACTATTTCCGGTGCTTCGCAGGAGTTCCTTCATCGCTCGTTGCATCGTTTCTCCGTGCCCCTTAGCCAATCCCGCTATCGGCTCGCGTGAGGCGTTATATGCCTTGTTTGCAATACACAACGACAGGTAACGCGCAGCGCAGAGTTCGGTTCCCAACAAAAATAATCGGTGATAGTTGCCACGTTTGGTGAACCGTGACGAGTCCACAGGTAGATGGTCAGGCGGGAAATTTATGCGCCAAGCCACTGATCTATTTGAAATTTATATTACACCGACCAAGTGCAGAACGATAATGACAGGAATGGGCAGGCCAATCATCCAAAGCGCTACACTCTTCATTTCGGTCGCTCCTCAACTTACACGCTGGTTGTTGTACTATTAACAAAACGCGGGCCTGGATTACTGGTTCCAGCGCATGCAATCAAAAAGATCTAAGACCTGGAGCGCATTCCGATCCGATGGAATCGGATCGGTGCTCTAGCCTGATTTATTCACGATGGCGGGAGGAATGGGTGATGGGTGGCGACCAACGTGTTGATCTGGCTAGATAATGGGACGTGATTGCTCCTCGTCACGCTCGTAAAACGCTATCTCGGCCAATTGACGTTCATCGAGGATCTCGATCGCATTACCCTTCCAGCGCAGGCATCGGCGCTCTGTCAAAGTCCGTAACGTCTTATTTGTGTGCACGAGCGAAAGCCCCAATGCATCAGCGATGTGTTGTTGCGTAAACGGAATTTTCATCGAGCGGCCGTGAACCAGATCGAGCTCTTTGGTGCGATGAAACAAGTGTAAAATGACGTATGCAACACGTTCCAGTGCCGAGCGCTGGCCAACCGAGAGAAGCGTTTCGTCGAGCATGCGTTCCGATCGCGCGATTAACCAAGTGAGATCGAATGCAAGCTCCGGAAATTGGCTGTATAGCTCCCACATGCGCTCGCGCGGGAAAACGCAAAGCACCATGCTGGTTAGTGCTTCCACCGAATGTTGCATTTCTTTGAACAGGCTGGCCTGCGCGCCGATGAAATCTCCCGGCAGTGCGAAGTTCAAGATTTGTCGTCGCCCGTCGTGCAGGGTCTTATAACGGAACGCCCAGCCGGAAAGTACTGTGAAGAGGTGAGGGCTGCTTGAACCTTCCAGAAGAATAGTTGCACCTGGCTCGGCGACGAACTCACCGGTCTTGAAGCGTTCCAGGAAGGAGATTTCTCCGACCTCGAGCGGCCTGAAACACTTCAGCTTTTTCAACGTGCACTTCGTGCACGACGTCTGCTTTAGTCGGTTTGGCGTTTTTTTAGGCATTGGCAGCTTTGACCCAGCATATTACTGACCCCGACCGTCGATGCTCTGTGGCGCGAAAATTATGAACTGAACAGTATGTCATTTATTAAAGAACTTTGCGATTTCGTTGTATAATCTGCGGCTTGTAAGGGTAACCGGATCAATTGCGAAATGTTCCCGGCGGACTGAGTGTGACGCAAATGGCGAATACGAAAAAACCTATCGACGATTGCCGGCGCTGAGGTCATGCATTGCATCTGCTTGCTGACGAACCCAAGCCTTGGAAGCTATTATTTTGAAACACTACATTGCACAGTTCGGTGACCTTCCAGAAGCCACGCGAATAAGCATTTTGAAACGTACACTGGCGGTTTTCGCGGTTTTTGGCGTAATAGCGGGCATTGCCGTGTGGCGCTCGCATACTGGCGAACAGAAAGCGGCACGTCTGCAATTCAACAGCATTACCGACAAGGCCGTAACCTCTTTGCAGGAAAACATGGGTGCCTATGAGCAGGTGCTCCACGGAGGCGTGGCACTCTTCAAAGCCGTGGGACCGGTTTCGCGCAGACAGTGGGAGACCTACGTTACAGGGCTGAAGTTATCTGAGACCTATCCAGGTCTGCAGGCCGTTGGATATGCAACGGTTTATGATTTTGCCAAAGTCGACGAATTAGAAAAATCCGTCAGAGCCGAGGGGCTTCAGGGATTTACCATCCGCCCGAAAGAGAAGGGTGAGTTGAACACGGCCATTCTCTACATCGAGCCGCTGGATTGGCGAAACCGCAGGGCGCTGGGTTACGACATGTATTCCAGCGCGGTGCGCCGTGATGCGATGAAACGGGCGATGGAAACAGGCAAGCCCGCCCTTTCGGCACCTGTCAAACTCATGCAGGAGACGGAAAAGGGCGTCCAGCGCGGGATTTTGCTTTACCTGAGGGTAAAAGGCCAGCGGTTCGATCGGCCGGATAGCAACGACAACAACGACAGAATTTCGGGCGTCAACGGCTTTGTCTATAGCGCGTTTCGCATGGGCGACTTGATGTCCCGCATACTTTCGCGCACGGATGAGTTCTCTTCAAACGCCGTACGTATTCAGATTTTTGACGGTTCGGAAGCCGATAAGGAAGACTTGCTTTTCGACAGCGCTGGCGGCGCGCAGGCGGTTGAGACATGGAGGCCAGCTTACACCGAAAAGCGCCAGGTTGCATTTTACGGTCGCACTTGGCACGTGCGTTTTTCATCACTGGCAGAATTCGAGCGGCAAAGCTCGAGCTTTCTGCCATGGCTTACTGCTTTGGGCGGTGCAGCCTTGGCTTTTATCGCGGCGGGCCTGTTCGGCTTCGTCAATACAGGCAAGGAGATTGCGCATAGCACCGCAGACAAACTCGCAGCGCAGGTGGATAGCCGTAAACGCGCCCAGGAAGAAACGCGCATAGCGCTTCGCGAACTTTCTCACCGCGTTAAAAATACATTGACGATTGTCACTTCAATCGCATCGCAAACCGTGCGCCACAGTAGCGATTTGGAGGAATTCGACTCCAAGTTTCGCGAAAGGTTGCTAGGTTTGAGCCGTGTACACGATCTGCTGACCGCCGGGCGAACCTACACGACCAGCCTTTCAGAGATGGCAGCGGAGGTATTGAAGCCCTATCATGGTGACAACAATGACGCTGTGTCGCTTCAAGGTGAAGATCTTGAACTGGCACCAACCATTGCAATCATGCTTTCCATGCTATTCAACGAACTGGCGACAAATGCTACGAAGTACGGTGCTTGGTCAGACCGCAATGGCAGCGTTACACTGGCATGGCATGTTGAAGACGTGGCGCCTGCAGCAGGAAGCAAAACTCCAGGCAAACAACTTGAGTTGATCTGGCGCGAACGTGGTGGACCGCCTGTCAAACCGCCAACGCGCAAGGGGTTTGGTTCACACGTTATCAAATTTTCCATAGAGCGAAGCCTCGGCGGGAAAGTCGACGCCAGTTTCGAAACCGCAGGCGTGTCGTATGTCATAAAAATTCCATGGGCCGGATAAGGGCAAAATCCACACCAAGAATGGCCGTCGCAATACCCTCTTATTCTTTGGTTGTATTCATTTGTGGGCTGATTTCTTGTGTGTTAGCACCGTTGCGGTGTAAGAACACGAAATCGTCAGCGGCAACCCAACGCTATAATAAACAATGCAGTGCTATCTTAGGGTAATGTGCGATTGTCATCGGTCGCGCAATACGTGGAACCAAAGGGACGCGACGGGGTTGTTCAGCGTAGTAACTAATCATTTGAAGAATGAAGCGCGCTCGGCACGCCACTTGATCCGACGTTCAAAAGATGGTTCAGAAGCAGGCGATAGAGGGGATTAATGAGAGCGGCTCTCTCGCCAGCTTCTCAGCCGACATGCAATCGCAATTCGATCGACTGACGCGCCTTGCGGCGAAGGTGTCTGGCATGCCGATAGCTCTTATCTGCGTGCCTGGTCAGTCAGACAATGACGAGGCGCAATGCATTTCGTCGGTAGGCCTTAACACCAAGCAACTAAGCCGATCGTTTTCAATCTTTCTGACCCTTGCGACGGGTCAAAGAGATGCGTGCTGCATTCCTGATGTGGCAAGCAATGCAACACTAGGCAATGACCCGTGGGTGCTGGGTGCCCCGCGCGTGCGAACCGCGTTGGGCATCCCGATAATGGATGCGCAAGGTCAGGCGATTGCGGCTCTATGGTTATTTGACGACAAGCAGCGGAGCCTCGACAGTAGTTTGCCGGAAGGCATCGAGGACGTACGTGCGCTGGCTGCCGAGCTGTTGCCATCTGCGTTACAAACTCGTCCGGCATACAATTTGAACCCCGTAACGAAGCAAACCCAAGCAACAGAGACTTCCCATTCCATACTTGACGCATTGTACGTTTTTTCCGGTCTACTTGACCTGAACGGCATACTGCTTCACGCCAACTCCGTGACGCTGGCTGCTTCCGGACTGAAATCAAATGACGTTGTGGGAAAGCCTCTGTGGGACTGCTATTGGTGGTCCTATGCGACCAAAATACAGGACAAGGTTCGCGATGCCGTAGTTCGCGCGCGCAACGGTCAAGTGGTCAGGTTTGAAGTGAATGCGCGGTTAAGCGAAAACGAATATTCGCCTATCGATTTGCAGTTCTGTGCGATCCGCGATGAAACCGGCCGCAGCACAAACCTCATTGTTAGTGGTGTGGATGTTGCCAGAAGAGACCGTGCCGAAGCACAGTCACAGCGGCTTGAACGAATTGTAGAAGATGCCCCGGTGCTTATTCGCAGTGCCACGCCTGACGGACGTGTTCTTTATCTCAATCGCCGCGGGCGCAAAATGTTGGGTTATGAACCCGACAGCGACCTTAGTGGAGCCCTCGTTGCCCATCACCACCCCGAATGGGCGATGAAAATCCTTACAAGGGAAGGATATCCTACCGCGCGGAGCGATGGAAACTGGATCGGGGAAACCGCAATCGTTGGAACCGACGGGCGCGAACTGCCAACGTTTCATGCGATTGTCGCGCACCGTCGCCCGAACGGCGATGTCGAATTTTTCTCATCAATCGCGAGCGATATTTCGGGAGAAAAAGAAGCGGAAGAGGCTTTGCGAGAAAGTGAAATGCGCTTCCGCGGCACCTTTGAGAACGCGGCTGTCGGAATGGCGCATGTAAGCCTCAATGGGCGGTGGTTGCGGGTCAACGAACGTTTGCTTGAAATTCTTGGGTACGGCCGCGCCGAGCTCATACAAAAGACCTTCCACGACATAACCCATCCAGACGATGTCGAAGCCGAACAGGAAATGTTCACCAGGCTCAAGGAAAGCGATATCGACAGCTATCTTCTAGAAAAGCGTTTTTACAAGAAGGATGGCAAAGTCATATGGGCCGAAGTGACAGTGTCGATGCAAGAGACGCTCGCGAGCGCGCAACCCTATCTGATCGCGATAGTTGAAGATATCACCGAACGAAAAACTGCCGAGCAACGGCAGCGCATGCTGCTTGCAGAACTTAATCATCGTGTAAAAAATACGCTGGCGATGATCCAGTCGATTGCAAATCAGACATTGCGCAGGTCGCGCGACCCGCGCAGCTTTGTCAACGAATTCACAGGCAGACTACGATCATTGTCTGACGCGCACGACTTGCTGACCGCGCAGACCTGGGACGGCGCGGATCTGGCCGCATTGCTAAGGACGCAAATCAGTCTGCATGGCATGGTCGACGATGTTCGCATCAAACTTTCAGGGCCCAATGTCCTGCTTCCGCCCCAGGTGGCCTTGAACCTGGCGCTGATAGTCCATGAAATGGCAATGAATGCGCTGCGACATGGTGCGTTTTCCAACGACATCGGGATTGTTCTCGTGAACTGGTCGCTCGCGGCTGAGCCTTCAGCCAAGGACAAGACCTTGGCCATCTCTTGGAACGAGAACGGCGGCCCCGAAGTGCGCGAGCCCACCCACAACGGTTTCGGGTCAGTGATGCTGCAACGTGGCTTGAAACTCGGATTGGGCGGCGATTATTCACTTGATTGGCGTGAAGAAGGCCTGCATGCGCGCCTTGTTGTGCCGTTGCCAGATTCGGGCTTTCGCAATGAGCTTTTCCAAACCTGAAAGTATTCTGGTAGGGAATGTGACCAACCCGTTCGTTTCCACGCCAAGGGCACGACGCTCTGGTTCGAGCCAGCCGTGTCTGGTCCAAGCCCGCAAAAGTTGCTTTTCCCAATTGGTACACCGCACTGCCTTTAAGTTTTGGCCATGACTTGTCGTCGATGGGAAACACGTTATCCTGCGCGCTGATCACCGGCCTGATCCGACGTCGATTGCGGCGAATTGGATGTCCTTGCGCGAACGACAGTCGCCGAAACGGCCCTGTCCCAAAAACAATAACAAGTGAAGGAGCGCGCTCTTGGCGAAGTCGAATATTGAACAGCGGCTCGAAAAGGCAGGAGCAGGAGAAGTCCTGTTTGATCGGTTCTCACGAGGCCGCTATGCAACGGACGCTTCCCATTACCAGATGATGCCGCAAGGGGTTGTCGTGCCGCGAACCATGGAACAGGCGCGCACAGCGGTTCAAATCGCAGTCGACGAAAATGTTCCCGTGACAGCGCGCGGCGGAGGCACATCGCAATGTGGCCAGACGATCAATTCGGGCCTGATCGTGGATTGCTCCAAACACCTGAACAGGATCATCGACCTGGATGTGGCAGGGCGCAGATGTAGTGTGGAGCCAGGCATCGTTCTTGAGGAGCTCAACCGTCAGCTCAAGCCACACGGTCTGTGGTTTCCTGTTGACGTATCAACGGGCTCACGCGCAACGCTTGGCGGCATGACGGGCAACAACTCGTGCGGTGGCCGTTCACTGCGTTACGGTACAACGCGCGACAACGTGATTTCTGTTGACGCGATGCTTGCCGATGGGCGCCAGGCGCGTTTCGGTGGCGTGCACAGTGATCTTTCCGATTTGTCGCAGGATGATCCATTAAAACCAATCTTCCAGCATCTTCTTGAAATTGGTAGGCGCGACGCCGACGAGGTTGCAGCACGCGTTCCCACGGTTCAGCGCCGTGTCGGTGGCTACAACGTCGATGCGCTCGTGCCACCTGCGAATTCGCAAACGCCGGTCAATCTTGCGCATCTGCTTGTGGGCTCGGAGGGAACGCTGGCGTTCACCACGGCAATCGAGTTGAAGCTGTGGCCTGTCATGGGGCGGCGCGGTGTCGGCGTTTGCCACTTCGGTTCATTCTTCCGCGCCATGGATGCAGCTCAACATATCGTCAAGCTCAAGCCTATCGCGGTCGAGCTGGTGGACGACACCATGATCGGATTAGCGCGCAAAATCAGCATTTTCGAACCGACTCTGCGTGCTGCTGTTCGTGGTGAGCCCGCCGCCCTGCTTCTGGTCGAGTTCGCTGAAGACGACGCCGAAAATGCTGCCCGAGTGAAGCAGCTTTCAGATCTCATGGCCGACCTAGGCTTTGCCTGGGACAAAACCGGTGACAGCTTTGGCGGCGTTGTAGAAGTGTTCGACCCAAATCTCCAGCAGGCGCTGACAGAACTTCGGACTTCGGGCCTCAACATCATGATGTCCATGCGCGATGCGCGTAAGCCGGTTTCGTTCGTTGAGGACTGCGCAGTTCCGCTGGAACATCTTGCGGAGTATACCGCGCGCTTGAGTGATGTCTTTGCAAGGCACGGCACGCGCGGCACTTGGTACGCTCACGCGTCTGTTGGCTGCCTGCATGTGCGCCCGGTTCTTAACCTACGTTTGGACAAGGACGTCGAAGCGATGCGCGCCATCGCTGAAGAGGCGTTCGAAATGGTGCGCGCCTACAAGGGATCGCATTCGGGAGAACATGGTGACGGTCTGGTAAGATCGGAATTTCACGAGAAGATGTTTGGCGAGCGTCTGGCCCGGACGTTTGAGGAAATAAAGCACACATTCGACCCGAAGCAGCTTTTCAATCCCGGCAAGATTGTTCAGGCACCAAAATTCGATAACCGCGACCTGTTTCGCCTCCACCCTGCCTATACCACCATGGACTTCAAGCCGGTGCTTGATTGGTCCGACTACCCAGGCGCGCCTGGTGGTGTGATGGGCGCTGCGGAGATGTGCAACAACAATGGCGCGTGCCGGAAACTTCAGGCTGGCGCGATGTGTCCATCCTATCGCGTTACGCGCAATGAGCGCGACGTGACGCGCGGGCGAGCAAATACCTTGCGACTTGCTCTTTCTGGACAACTTGGCGCTGATGCCATGCACAGCGAGCCGCTGGCTGAAGCCATGAAGTTTTGCGTGTCTTGCAAGGCTTGCCGGCGCGAATGCCCGACCGGTGTCGACATGGCGCGCTTCAACATTGAGGCCAAGGCTGCCAGGGCGGCGCGGCTAGGCATATCAATGAGTGACCGGCTTGTAGCCTACCTACCACACTATGCGCCGATCGCACGGCGCATGCCATGGCTGTTCAACGCACGCAACGCACTGCCCGGCGCCCGGTGGCTTTCAGAAAGGATGCTGAAAATTTCAGCCTCCCGTGATCTGCCGCGTTGGCGCAAGGATATATTTTCTGCCGATCCTGACGGGTTTGTTGCGGCAAAGGATGCTCCAGAGGTGGTTGTCTGGGCGGATACGTTCAATAGCTATTTCGATCGCGAGATCATCGATGATGCGATTTCGGTGCTCGCTGCCGCGGGCTACCGCGTGCAACTGGCGCGGCCGGGTGACGGTTCGGATCGGCCTTTGTGCTGCGGGCGAACGTTCCTGTCGGCGGGGCTGGTGGATAAGGCGCGCGAGGAATTGCAGCGGTCGATTGGCGTTCTTGAAGCATTCGCGCGCCGGGGCGTGCCTATTATAGGTCTGGAACCGAGTTGCCTGTTGACGTTTCGTGACGAGGCGCTGCATCTCGGGCTTGGTGAAGTGGCTGAACTGGTGTCGCAACGAGCACTTCTGTTTGAAGAGTTCCTGGCCCTTGAGACAGAGGCGGGTCGATTCAAACTGGATCTTGCATCTGTTGCAGGAAAGGCGTTACTGCACGGCCATTGCCATCAGAAATCGTTTGGCGCAATGAATGCCATTACCGCAACACTGAAGCTCGTGCCGCAACTAGATGTAGAGGTGATCGAATCAAGCTGTTGTGGCATGGCCGGTGCTTTTGGTTACCAAGCCGAAACCGTTGAGGTGTCCCGTGCAATGGGCGAATTGTCATTGTTGCCAGCCGTCCGCGAAGCTCAGCCAAACGCTCTTATTGTCGCTGATGGAACATCCTGCCGGCATCAAATTGAGGATGGCACCGGACGCCGCGCCTTGCATGTTGCCCAGGTGCTGGCAATGAGTGCCCGGGCAGCCGGCACAAGCAGGCAATCAGCGTAGTTTGCGGCGGAGCAAGCCAGGTGACTAACGCCCGTAGTGGCCAAGACCGGCAGCGGGAAAGGTATGTAACTCATGTTGTTTCACGGAAATAGGATTTCAGGTAGTGGTATCCATAACAGATAAGTTCGCGAAAACGCCGCTGGGTCCAAACCGGCACCTGATAGGCGTTGCCGGTGGGCGCGCGGCAATCAACACACCCTGCCTCGTGCTCGACATTGGTCGTCTGAACGACAACATCAGAAAAGCGGCTGCGATCTGCAAAGGCGAGGGCATTGCGCTGCGTCCACACGCCAAAACGCACAAATGCTCTCATATCGCCAAACTTCAGATCGAGGCGGGCGCGAAGGGCATTTGCGTTGCAACGATCGGTGAAGCCGAGGCGCTGGCTGCGGCAGGTATTGCAGACATCCTGGTGACCTCGGCCTTGACGCAACAGGTGAAGATGGAGCGTGCAGTAGCGCTGGCCAAGTCGATACAATTGACACTGGTGGCTGACGATCCTGGCGTGATTGACCGTATTGATGAAACTGCAAGGCATGCGGGTGTTCAAATTCCCGTTCTTATCGATGTCGATCTCGGTCGGCGTCGCAACGGCGTCACGAGCGCGGAGCAGGCGCTGAACGTCGCAGGCGCAATCGCAAAATCAGCATCGCTCCGCCTTGCAGGCATGCAAGCCTATGCATCGCATATTTCACATCTGTCAGGTTTCGCCGATCGCAAAGCGGCCTCGCTTGAGTGCGCAAAGACGATATCGGAGCTGAAGGACGCATTGACTTCGTGCGGCCATCATATTGAAACCGTGAGTGGAGGCAGCACCGGCACGCTTTCCATTGATCCCGAGCTCGGTTGTTACACGGAGTTGCAATGTGGAAGTTATGTATTCAGTGATGTTGAGTATGATGCAATTGATCTCACGGGCACGGGCTCAACGCCGTTTCGTCCCGCGCTCTTCGTACACGTTTCAGTGATAGGCAGGAATGTTCCAGGGCGTGTGACGTGCGATGGCGGAAACAAACATTTTTCCGCCAAAGGCACGCTGCCCAGATTTGTCGACGCACCCGCGCCTGGTGCGATCTATCGACCCGACAGCGACGAACATGGGTTCATAGAATTGCCAGCCGGCGGGGAGCAGCCACTGTTGGGTGCAGGATTTGATCTCATCGTTCCACATTGTGATCCGACCGTGAACCTTTACGATTATTTCCATATTGTCGATGGTGAAACACTGATTGATATCTGGCCCATTGAGGGTCGCGGCGCATTCTGAAAAAGCCGGCAGCTCGATGACATCCTTGTGTGATTGGAGCCGCTCTTGAAAGGTGAGCTGACACATGACGTAGAGCATTTTCCGACGAAGTGGACGCCGGTTCGTCGAAGAAAATGCGAAAACCTCATTCGTCGCCATCCAAGGCGGCCAGAAGCGCGGTGAGCTTGTTAGCGATATGATTTTTTAAAAGCCTGCCAAGACGCGCGGCGCTTCGCCTGGAAAATGCCTCGGCAATTTCTTCGTGCTCGGCAACTGCTGCAGACCACCGCTCCGGCGAAAGGTTCGCCTGGTAGCGCGGTCGCCTCACTTGCGCTGAAACAGAACGATGAAGTCGAGCCAGATAGGCATTGTCGGCGGTATCGAGGATTAATTTATGGATGTCCTCGTTGGCGCGGAAATAACCGCGTCTATCCCCGCGTTCAAACATCGCGACCATGCGTGATTGCAACTCCTGCATGCGTTCGATCTGGGCAGGTGTGGCCTTCCGCGCGGCTAATTCGCCAGCCAAAGCCTCAAGCGCCGCCATCACCGGGAAGGCATCTTCCAGATCGCGACGTGTAAGCTTGGTAACGGTCGCGCCGCGGTTCTGACTGAGCTGGACGAGACCCTCAGCAGAGAGCGTTTTCAACGCTTCCCGGATGGGCGTGCGCGAGACCCCGAATTGCTCGCACAAATTCTTTTCAGATATCCGCGTGCCCGGTTCCAATTCGCCGTGAATAATTGCCCGACGAAGTTGGTCCGCCAGTTCCTCATGAAGTGCTCGTCGTTCAATGGGCCCGATAGCCGTCATTTCGCAACTCCATCAATGCGGTTCGATAAAGCCACGCCGCTTATAGCTCGTTTCAAGTGCCGTGCCGCCATGATCGTCTTTCGCGGATTGACGGTTCATGCCGCGTTGCAGCAAAAAAACACGGACGTTGACAAGCCGACGCCGATTGTATTCAAAATACATAATTACGACCTCGGTGCCATGACAAGTGCGCCTTATCATGACGTTGCGTTGGGCCGCATGGCGCCAGCGATTACGTGCAACTGCTTTATGTCGGAGGCAAGAGAACGGATGCACATGCCAGGGCGCCATTTTCTCCAGATACCAGGCCCTACGAACGTGCCAGATAGGGTGTTGCGCGCCATTGACATGCCGACCATGGACCACCGGGGTCCACGTTTCGCTGAACTCAGCCATAAGGCGCTTGAAGGCATCAAGGGTATCTTCAAGACCGGCCAACCAGTAATCATCTTTCCATCGTCGGGCACCGGCGCATGGGAGGCGGCGCTTGTAAACACGCTGTCACCGGGCGACCGTGTTCTGATGTATGAAACGGGGCATTTCGCAAGTCTGTGGAGGGCGCTCGCCCAACGCATCGGCCTTGCTCCAGAGGTCATCGAAGGTGATTGGCGCAGCGGCGTTGATTGCGGCAAGATCGAAGACCGTCTCACCGCCGACAAGGCGCACGAAATCAAGGCGGTATGCGTTGTTCACAATGAAACTTCGACGGGTTGTAAAAGTGAAATCGCCGAAGTGCGTCGCGCGATTGACGCTGCCGGACATCCAGCATTGCTCCTGGTAGACACCATTTCATCGCTGGGGTCGATGGACTACCGCCATGATGAATGGGGTGTGGACGTTACTGTCGGCGGATCGCAAAAGGGCCTGCTGCTGCCACCGGGCCTGTCCTTCAATGCTGTCAGCGAAAAGGCGGTCGAGGCCAGCAAACGCGCCGGCCTCACGCGATCGTACTGGGCATGGGACGAAATGATTGCAGCCAATGAGAAGGCAGTGTTTCCCTACACGCCCGCGACGAATTTGCTATACGGCCTGGTCGTAGCAATCGACATGTTGAACGCGGAGGGCCTCGACAACGTCTTTGCGCGGCACACACGCCACGCCGCGGCCACGCGTGCGGCGGTGCGGGCCTGGGGGCTCGATGTACTTTGCGCCAACCCCAAGCACTATTCGTCATCATTGACGGCAGTGTTAATTCCGGAGGGGCATAGTGCAGACAAGTTCCGCAAAACGGTTCTAGAGAATTACAATATGTCTCTTGGCAACGGACTGTCACGTCTGGCAGACAAGGTGTTTCGGATCGGTCACCTTGGCGACTTCAACGACCTGATGTTGATGGGGACATTGTCAGGCGTCGAATTGGGTTTGCGGAAGGCCGCAGTCCCGCACGAAGCCGGTGGCACGCTTGCCGCGATTGATGTGCTGGCCAGTGAAAATGGCGGCGCCGCGATCGCGGCACAATAAAAACCAGGGCCGAATGGCCATGTTCCGGTATTAGAAACAGAGCCGCGCGCAAAGCGGGGCCAATAGGGAGGAAACTGATGAAAACCACCGCTGCAATTGCGTCGGTTATCGCTCTGGCGCTTGCGTCAAGTCCTGCGTCAGCCGAAAAACTCATTCTGAAATTTGGTCATGTCGGCAAGCCTGGTTCGCTGTTTGAGGCCAGCGCCAATGAATTTGCGCGCTGCGCCAACGCGGCTCTGGGTGACAAAGCCGAAGTGCAGACGTTCGGCTCCTCGCAGCTTGGCAAAGATAAAGAGATGCTGCAAAAGCTGAAGCTCGGGCAGTTGACGTTCTCGCTGCCGTCCTCAGTGATGTCCTCGGTTGCCGATGAATTCGGCGTGTTCGAAATGCCATATATCATCAAGGACCGCGACCACATGCGTCGCGTACAGGCCGCGATGATGGACAAGGTGTTCCAGCCGGCGGTGAACGCCAAAGGCTATGAGATTATCGGTCTTATGGAAAACGGCTTCCGCCACATCACCAATAACGTGCGTCCGATCAACAAGCCTGAAGACCTCGCAGGTATAAAGTTGCGTACGCCCAAGGGTGCCTGGCGCGTGAAGATGTTCAAGCTCTACGGTGCAAACCCAACGCCAATGGCGTTCTCGGAGGTGTTCACCGCGCTCAAGACAGGCGTGATCGACGGGCAGGAAAACCCATACGCGCAAATCTGGTCGGCAAAGTTCCAGGAAGTGCAAAAGTATTTGTCGATCACCGGCCATGTCTACACGCCGGGCTATGTGCTGACCTCGAAAAGCCATTTCGCCAAATTGCCAGAGGATGTGCAGGCGGCATTGCGTCAGTGCGGCAAGGAAAGCCAGGATTTCGTTTACAAGGAAGCTGCGCGCCTGGAGACAGAACTTCTCGAAAACCTGAAGAAGGGCGGCATCGAAGTAACGACGGCCGACAAGGAGGCATTCATCGCCGCTTCCAAGCCGATCTACGAAGAATTCGCATCGACTGTGAAGGGCGGCCAGGCTCTTGTCGACGAAATTCAGAAGCTGGCAAAATGAGCCGTCCGAAAGCGAAGCGGCGGGAGCTGAGTTAGCCAAGTCGAAAAGCGACCGCCGTTGACGTCACGAACATGCGCATCGGGAATTAACTCCCGGTGTGCCGTTGTCTTGAAACGCTCGCTGAACTTTCCCGCGCTTATTGCCAGTATAACGGATCGCACCTTCATGATCGCCACGCTCCGCAACGCCATCGAGCAAATTCTCGAATGGTTTTTGATTTTTCTTATGGTCGTCCTGACGGTCATAGTTATCGTGGCGGTATTATTCAGGATCGCTGGCGATTCCTTGTCCTGGTATGATGAGGTCGCCGCGGTAAATTTGTCGTGGATTACCTACTATGGCGCGGCTCTGGCGGCGCTCAAGCGCGCCCATATCGGCTTCGACACGGTGCTGCTTGCTCTGCCTCTGGGCCTACGCATGTTGGGTTTGATCGTAGCCGAGATCGCAGTGATCGGCTTTTTCGTCATTATGGCTTACACCGGCTGGACCGTATTGCAGGTGCTCGGCGGAGACTATCTTGTCTCGCTGACATGGGTGCCGGTGCGTTTCACACAGTCCGTCATTCCGATTGGCGCGGTTCTTTTCATCCTATGCGAACTTCTTAGTCTTCCCGAATACTGGCGGATGACCGCGCGTGGAACATCGCTTGAGCATGCCGAAATCGCGGAAGAGGTTGAAAGTGAACTCAAGAAGGCGGGAGCACGCTGACCATGCTGATGCTTGTCTGCTTTCTCGTTTTGCTCGGTCTCATATTCATCAACGTGCCGATCGCGATAGCATTGGCAATTTCGGCAATCGTCGGCCTGCTTGCAACCGAGGGTCCTGACAGCCTCGTAACCGTAGCCCTCGACATGTACGATGGCTCGACCAAGTTTTCGCTCATAGCAATTCCGATGTTCGTGCTCGCTGGCGCGCTCATGAATGCCGGTGGTATAACCGACCGCCTTATTAATTTCGTGTCGGCCATGGTCGGTTTCGTGCGCGGCGGGTTGGCAATGGTCAATATCGGCGTGTCGCTGTTTTTTGCAGAGATCTCAGGGTCGGCCGTCGCTGACGTTGCAGCGCTTGGTTCCGTGCTCATCCCGCAGATGAAAAAGCGAGGCTATTCGGCACCGCTGGCGGCCGCTGTCACGTCTTCATCCGCCTCGCTTGCGATCATTATCCCACCGTCCATCCCGATGATCGTCTATGCAACATCAGCCAACACGTCCGTAGAACAGTTGTTCGTTGCCGGCGTCGTGCCGGGCCTTCTGGGAGCGTTCGGGCTGATGCTCGTCGCCTATTGGTTCGCCGTGCGCTACGATCTGCCCGTGGAAGAGGCGTTCGATGTAAAACGGCTAAAGACCACGTTCCTTGATGCATTGCCAGCATTTGCTCTGCCTGTCATCATTCTGGGCGGCATATTCGGTGGCTGGGTGACTGCGACAGAGGCCGCCGGTCTGGCCGTTGTCGCATCACTCATCGTTGGGCTCTACTACCGGGAATTCAATTTCGTGCATTTGCGCAAAGCGATGCTCGATGGCGGCATGCAAACAGCCGTCGTTATGCTTCTTGTTGCAGCAAGCGTACTGATGGGCGGATTTCTGACGCGCGCCCAGGTGCCCCAGCAAATCGCACAAGGCATTCTTGAGCTGACAACGAACCAGTACCTGATCCTGGCCATTCTCAACATTTTCTTTCTTATTATTGGCTTCTTCCTTCACTCGGTCGCGGCCATTATTCTGGTCATTCCGATTGTTTTGCCACTCATCCACGCCGCCAACATCGATCCGGTGCACTTCGGCCTTGTTGTGACATTGAACCTGGCAATCGGGCAACAAACGCCTCCAGTTGCAAGTGTTCTCATAACTGCGTGTGCCGTCGCCAAGGCCAACATCTGGGATGTGACGAAGGTCAACATCTACTTCGTTGCCGTACTGCTCGTAGTGCTGCTCATTTGTACTTACGTGCCGGCGGTCCCGATGTTCCTTGTCGAATATTTCTATCGCTAGGGAATTTGATCGATGTCCGGTCCGCTCAACGGTTGTCGTGTAATTGAGTTGGCACACATCATGGCCGGTCCTGTGGCCGGATTGATGTTGGCCGACATGGGCGCCGACGTCATCAAGGTCGAAAAGCGCGATGGCGACGATACGCGCCGTTTCGTCCCCCCCACGATCGAGGGCGAAAGTGCTGCCTTCATGATGATGAACCGCAACAAGCGCGGTATTGTACTTGATCTTAAAACGCACGGCGGCAAGCGTATTCTGGAAAAGCTCGTGCGCGAAGCAGACGTTCTCATTGAAAACTACCGCATGGGGACGATGGAAAAACTCGGCCTGGGTTATGATGCCTTGGCGAAGCTGAACCCAGGTCTGATCTACTGCGAAGTGTCAGGCTTTGGTCGCACGGGACCCTACGCGCACCGTGGTGGTTTCGATCTTATCGCGCAGGGCATGTCCGGCCTGATGTCGATAACCGGTGAGGGCCCCGGTCGCCCTCCGGTGAAGGTCGGCCCGCCCATTTCCGACATCACCGCTGGTATCCTGGCGGCCATGGGAATTGCCGCCGCCTATGCGCACAAGCTCAAGACCGGCGAGGGGCAAAAGGTCGACACCTCGTTGTTCGAAGCCGCGATCACGCAAACCTACTGGCAGTCGGCAATTGCATTCGCCACCGGTGCGTCGCCTCACGCCATGGGCTCTGCACACCCGCTCAATGCACCCTACCAGGCGTTCCAGACCGCAGACGGGTACATCAACATCGGCGCTGCAAATCAGGCCAATTGGGAGCGCATGTTGAAGATCATGGATGCAGAAGAGCTGAACGAAGACCCGCGTTTCAGCAGCAATGCTGGTCGTATTCAGAATCTCAGTGCGCTTGAAGAAATTCTCAACGAACATTTTCGCGAGCGTACAACTGGAGACTGGCTCTCGGCTTTTGAGAAGGCCGGTATGCCGGCGGGGCCGGTTTTGTCCATCACCGAAATGCATCAGGATCCGCAAGCTCTTGCGCGCGACATGATCGTGACGATGAAGCATCCTGTAGCCGGCGATGTTAAAACGCTGGGGCTGCCGGTGAAGTTTTCCAGAACCCCAGGGGGTGTGGAAAAATGCGCTCCTTTGAAAGGCGAACATACAATCGAGATTTTGCGGGAAATTGGCCTCGATGAAGACGCGATGCGCCAGGCTCTTGAAGACGGAGCGGCGTTCGCGCACAAGTGAAAACCTCATCCCCCCGGTATAACGCTGCGGTTCGACAATTTTTGTCACGCCGAAGCGCTGTATACTTCAGCTAATCGTGCTCTAAAAGCGTTTGGTTTGCCACCCCTGGAGAGGAACAATGCTTCTTGGCTGCATCGGGGATGACTTCACTGGTTCGAGTGATCTAGCCAATACCCTTACCAAACAGGGGATGCTCGCTGTCCAGTACACCGGTGTTCCTGGCGAGCCCGCTGCGGCGAACGTAGAGGCAGGCATCGTTGCGCTGAAAACCAGGTCGATTGATGCAAAAGACGCGGTCGTCCAGTCGTTGGCCGCACTTCAATGGCTCAAGGCACAAGGCTGTCGACAATTCTTCTTCAAGTACTGCTCAACATTCGATTCCACACATGCAGGTAATATCGGCCCAGTTGCCGATGCGCTGGCTGATGCATTGGAAGCCGATTGTGTCATCGTCTGCCCGGCGTTTCCCGCGACAGGGCGCACGGTCTATCAAGGCAACTTGTTTGTAAATGATGTGCCACTCAACCAATCGGGTATGCAGAACCATCCCTTGACGCCAATGACGGATGCCGACATACGCCGTTGGCTCAGCCATCAGTCAAACTATCAAGTGGGGCATGTACCGATTGACAAGGTTCTGGCTGGTTCAACATCTATACAACACGCGCTGGACCAGAATTGCAGCAACGGTAAGCGCCTAATTGTCGTGGACGCGATACGTGATGAGGATCTGATCGCCATCGGTGAGGCAGCCGCGGTTCGCAAACTCATAACGGGAGGTTCTGGGATTGCGCTTGGGTTGCCGGGGAACTTCATGCGGGGTGGATTGATTTCCGGTAAGCTGCCGCAATGGCAGGGCGAAGCTGGCAAATGCGTGGCGCTTGCAGGATCTTGCTCGGGTGCGACGCGCAATCAAATCGAGGTTCATGCCAAATCCAATCCAGTCCTCGAAGTTCGGTCAGATGACGTTGCCGAAGGGAATTTGACGCCGCAACAGGCCGCGGCGTGGCTTTTAAGACGGGCCGGATCGGAGGTTCCGCTTGCCTACAGTTCGGCAGAGCCAGAAGTTGTTGCAGCGGTGCAAAAGAAACTTGGACGCGAGGAGGCGGCGAAACTGTTCGAAGAGTTCTTCGCCAGTGTCGCGCGGATCCTGGTGGACGCAGGCGTGCGCCGGCTTCTTATCGCTGGCGGGGAAACATCGGGTGCAGTGGTTGAAGGTCTCGGATTGTCCTCGCTGGAAATTGGACCGGAAATTGATCCCGGTGTGCCAGCCATGCGGGCGCGACCTGACTTGGTTATTGCGCTGAAATCGGGGAACTTCGGAGCGCGGGACTATTTCGCTAAAGCTGCGAGCGTTCTCGGTATGGGGGCGGTGCAATGAACGACAACAAGCTGCGCGACTTGATCTGCGATCTTGCCAGGTCGATGTTCGACAGGGGACTCACGGGCGGTAGCACGGGGAATATTTCGGCACGCACGAGTGATGGTGGCTTGTTCGCGTCGCCAACGGGAACCAGCTTCGGCCGGCTCGATCCAGCCCGCCTTAGCCATTTCGATGCAACCGGCCGGCTGATAGATGGCGATCCACCGACAAAGGAAATGCCGCTGCATGCAGCTTTCTATGATACGCGAAGTACCGCTGGTGCGGTTGTGCATCTGCACTCGTGTCACGCGGTGGCGTTTTCGATGCTTCCGGGCGTCGATGAAGACAATTTCCTTCCCCCCCTGACACCTTATGCGATTATGCAGCTTGGCAAGGTGAAGTTGCTCCCATTTTTTCTGCCCGGTGACCCGGCGATTGGCGATGCCCTGCGTGGCCTTGCTGGCAAACGTTCCGCCGTCATGCTCGCCAACCATGGCCCGGTTGTTGCCGGCAAGAGCGTTGAAGCGGCTTGCAACGCCATCGAGGAGTTGGAGGCAACAGCCAGACTTGCACTGCTAGTGCGCGGGCTTAATGCCCGCGTTCTGACATCGAACCAGATCGACAAGGTCGTTACAAAATTCGATGTGGAATGGGGCACATGACGAAGTTTTCAGCCAACCTTGGTTTTCTGTGGTCCGATCGCCCGCTGCCTGAAGCTATCCACTCGGCAAAGGCTGCTGGTTTCGATGCCGTGGAATGTCATTGGCCCTATGCCACGCCAGCTTCCGATGTGAAAGCGGCCCTTGATGAGACGGGGCTCGCGATGCTGGGTATCAATACACAGCGCGGTAATGTTGCCACTGGCGACAACGGTTTGGCGGCACTCCCCAAGCGCGAGATTGAAGCGCGCGGTGCCATCGATGAAGCGCTCAACTATGCGTCAGAAATCAATGCACGCAATGTGCATGTGATGGCCGGTTTTGCCAAAGGTGAAGCAGCTTGGCGTGTGTTCATTGAAAACCTGCGTTATGCAACCCGGCAGGCCGCCAATCACAACATCACAATCGTCATCGAACCGCTCAACAGCTACGACGCACCGGGCTACTTCCTTTCAACGACCGCGCAAGCTGCACAAATCATCGATGACGTCGGCGCTGCAAATCTGAAACTCATGTTCGATTGCTATCATGTGCAGTTGATGGAAGGAGACCTGACCCACAAGCTGGAGAGCCTCATCGACATCATTGGTCATATACAATTTGCATCCGTGCCCGACCGAGGACCGCCAGATTGCGGCGAACTCTCCTATGCGCACATTTTTCGCACCATCGCCGAATTGGGCTACGACGCGCCGTTGGGGGCGGAATATAAATCAGCGCAACCCACCAATGAAACGCTCGGCTGGATGGACAAGCTTCGGCAGGTCTAGCCCGCCGATCCTATGGAATTGGATCGGCGCTCTAGTTTCTTGGTTGGTCGCATTTTCCGACGAACCGGTGTCCACTTCGTCGGAAAATGCTCTAAAGGCACTCCATGTTCTTAAAAACGCCCGGCGCTTCAGCTTCGGATTTGAGATTCAAAACTGCTCCTCCATCCAACGGCGCAGCTTGTAGGCAATGGTGGTCTCATCAATCTCCACATCGCTCCATGTGATTGGCGTGCCGTCGGCAATAGCGTTTTTCAGCTTCACATTATGAGCAAGTCCGAGTGGAAGGTAGCCCGATGCCAGTGATGCCTTTGCCGGACGCAAACCGCCTGTTACCGTATAGCCGCCTTCCCCATCGAGAATTTCTCCAGCTTTGAGATTGCGTTTTGCAATGGCAGCAACGTCGGCGCGCAGCTCGGTTGCAACGCCAGTGGGTTCACCGCGGATGCCGACCGAGGCGACCGACACCGGCAACTCAAGTCCGATCAAATGCCAGCGTTTGTACATGGACGCATATCGGCCGGTGGTATCCGTTAAAACCTTGTATTCCTGGAAGCAGTTGCGCAGATATTCGGTGTCGCCTTCGAACACCACCCAAACGCCTTGGCGGACATCATAAGGAACCGGTTCACCGTCGAGGGTCAGCGATGATGCGACTTCCACCATGCCTTTGCGATCGAGCGCGCCGCCTTCCGACTTGGGGCGCATGATATTGGCCAGGTCTTCTGCGCCGCCTACGGGAAACTTTAGACCATCGTCGGGCACGTCAAGGCCAGCCGCGTTGGCGATAGCGGAGGATTCGATCGCCGGTTTAGAGCCGTCGAGAAAGGAATTGAACATCTTTGGATTGAGCCGGCCACGCTCGGCCTGCTCCTTTGTAATACCCCAATGGTCCCAAACCGTGTCCGGCGTCGATTTACGGAAGGCGGGAAGCCATTTGTGTCCGCGCCCGGCGGCAACCACGGGAAAGCCGCACGTCCGTGCCCAATCAACGAGTTCACAAGTGAGCGCGGGCTGGTCGCCATAGGCCATGCTGTAGATCACGCCGGCTTCTCTTCCCTTTGCTGCGAGCGCTGGCCCACAGAAGGCATCGGCTTCAACCGTAACGTTGATGACGTGCTTGCCGTTACGAAATCCTTCCAGAACATGCTCAATGGCAGCCACCGGCGCACCGGTGCATTCAATTATGATGTCGACACGCGGGTGCGCCACCAGTGCCTGCCAGTCGTCGCCGACGTGTGTCGTGCCATTTGCTGCGGCTTCATCTAGTGAGGCTGCCGCGTAGCGCTCTTGCGGCCAGCCGACAAACTTCATGTTGGATTTGGCATTGTCTGGGGAGAGGTCCGCCACGCCGATCAGATGAATGCCGTCGAGACGCAATACCTGCGAGAGAAACATGGATCCGAACTTGCCAGCGCCGATCATGCCGACACGCACACGGTTGTTCTGTTCCGCACGTTCTCTGAGTTTTGCAAAAAGGTTCATAGGATCGACTTTCTGAAGAGTTTGCAGGTGGAATAACAATCAATATATAGCAAATCCGCTCAGGGATCGCATTCCTGCATCCGCAATTTCCGGTCTACATGGACCCTGCGCTGTTTGCGGGCTGTGGCGTTTGGCGCGCGTGATGACCGGACCTCTCGGCGCGCCTGAGGAGTCGCGCGCCAGCCAACATCGACAGTGCGTGGCCAGGTGTGATTCGATCCGGCATTTCGCATCATTAACGCGGTCAGCAAATCGTCATGATGTATCCGCGGGTGTTGGCGTTCCTGGCAATGACGGTGCTGTGCGGCAAAACACAAAACAACAGATTTGCGCAGTGTTTTTCGTGCCGGTTGTTGGCGCAAAAAAAACGTTATCACGTTTTCGAACATTTCATAAATTCAGGCGACTAATGTGATCCAGAAAATGAATATCAGCGTGCTGTAATCTATAACAAAGAGACGTATAAAAAGTGCGAAGGTGGAAACGTTAGTGCGAAATGGGGAATTGTAAATGCGAACGCCTGCAGCTCTGATGTGGCGAAAAGTATGCTGTCTAAGGCGATATTATAGCTATTGGAGGGAGTGGAGAAATGAATGAATTTAGTGGATATGTGGGAAATAAAAACATTAAACAAGCGCGCTCTGAAGGTAAAAAACGAGAAATAAAAAGTGATGAATATGCCAAATCCGGCGCGGGTGAAGCGAATGAAATTGATGCCGCGGCGACGTGGAGAAAACGTGTTTTTGAAATACCTTCGGGCGAGGATGATGCCTTGGATGCACCTGCGCGTGGTGTGGGGCAGACTGGATCGGGTGATGATGCTGGAGCGCGCGACTCTGGAGGAAGCTTTATCTGGCGGCCAAATGGCTACAAGGTTGCGGCAGCTTCGTTCATGGTGCTGTTGGTTGGTGTGGCACCACTAATGAGATTGACGGTCTCGGAAAGTGCGCAGGCCGTCATAAACGCCCGCATCGTTGAAATTCGCGCCCCAATCGATGGAATGATGAACTTTTACCCGTTCACGCACGTTGGCGCGAACGTGTCGCCCGGTCAGGAGCTGCTTGTTATCGACAACGACAATGCCGATAGGTCCGCATTGGACATGGTCAGGCGCGAGCTGGCACGCCTCAAGGCGGAACAAACCAATCTGAAGGACCGTATCGGGCTCGCGACGGAGGAGAGAAAAACGCTTCTCGATGCGGAGAAGGTCTATCAGACGGCGCGCCTAGAGCAGTTCCGGTATCGTCAAAAGCAAGTGCTCGCGCAGATATCTGCGGCCAAGGCAAGGGAGCTGGCGGCAAAAGGAAGTTTTGATCGGATCAAGTGGCTGGCCGATCGTGGTCTTGCAACACCTGCACACCTGGATGTGAAGCGTCAGGATAACGAGGTGGCCAAGCGCATGGTGGCGCAAGGTCAAAACCAGCTTGCCGAGATCAAGGTTGAATATGAAGCCGCACAAAAAGGCATCAGGCTGACCGATGATCACAATACAAATACCAGCGTAAAGTCACGCGCTGAACGCCTTGCGTTTGAGATAAGAGATCTGGAAAGCGAGCTCAGGAAACGCGAGCAGCTAATCTATACCCTGAAGGTGGATCTTGAGCGTGAACAGGAACGGTATGGCGAAGCAATAAGGCGTCTGGTCACTACGCCGATCTCAGGACAGATCTGGGAGAAGATCACAGCTTCAGGTGAGTTCGTGAAGCGCGGACAGCCCCTGCTTAGTGTGCTTGACTGCAGTAATGCCGTGGTCAGCGCATCTGTCAGTGAGGCGACCTACAACACACTAAAAGTCGGTGATAAGGCAACTTTCAGATCCAGCAGCGATTTGACGGAATACACAGGACGTATCGTCAAGATGCACGGCCTGGCAAGCCCCAACACCAATCTTGCAATAAAGCCGGCTGTGCTTCGCAATGAGCCATTCCGCGTTACGGTTCAGGCCGAGGAAATTTCACATGCAGAAAAGTGCACTGTGGGGCAAACCGGCGTTGTCCGTTTTTATCCTAGTGATGCGCCTGGTGTTTACGCAGGCTTGCTTTATTGGCTCCAGTATTGGGTCCCGATGCCATGAACGATACAATTGCGCTCGCATCGGGCATGACGCTGTATGATGCCGTGATGCCTGGTTTGATCATCGGGGGAGGGCTGTGGCTTTTGCTCCCCCGGCTTCGACCCGATTTCCCACCGGCCCGCATTGGCATCATTTTACTCAGCGTGTTTTTGATGTGGCGCTACATGATCTGGCGCATAACTGAGACGCTGCCGCCCGTGGGCTATACGCTGGAATTCGGTATTGGCATCGTGTTCCTGGTGATTGAAGTGCTTTCGGTAATTTCGGCAACGCTGGCCATGTTATGGATGACGCGCACGCGTTCCAGGAGAAAGGATGCGGACAAGGGTGTTAGGCGCCTGCGCCGGGATGGAGCCGCACCGCTTATCGATGTCTTTATCTGCACCTACAACGAGGAGCGTGAGGTTCTGCTGCCGACCATGCTGGCGGCCATGAACATTGCCTATGACAACAAGCGGGTTTGGGTGCTGGATGATGGCCGGCGCTCCTGGTTGCAAACGCTCTGCGAGCAAACCGATTGCGGATATATCACCCGTTCCGACAATGAACATGCCAAAGCGGGTAACATCAACAATGCCCTTGGGCATGTCGCGCAACTTGATGATCAGCCAGAGTACGTGGCTATCCTTGATGCGGATTTCATGAGTGAGCCGGCGTTGCTTGAACGCACGCTGGCGTTGATGCATTACGACAAGTCTGTTGCGCTGGTTCAAACGCCGCAGCATTTCGTCAACCCCGACCCCATTCAGCGTAATCTTTCAATGGTGCATATTTGGCCTGATGAGCAACGCTATTTTTTTGACGTTGTGCTGACCAACAAGGATGCGTGGAATCTGGCGTTCTGTTGCGGAACATCGTCCTTGATCCGGTTCAGTGCATTGCGGGAAATTGGTGGATTGCCAACGAGCTCTGTCACGGAAGACTATCTATTGTCGGTGGTCTTTCGGGAGCGTGGCTATCAGACGGTTTATCTCAATGAACGTCTATCCGTCGGTCTGGCACCTGAAGGCTTGGCGGAATATCTCACGCAGCGAGGCCGCTGGGCTCTGGGCTTGGTGCAGATTTTCAGAGGCTCGCACGGCCCCTTTTCGGCCAGGAGTAAAGTATCCTGGCTGGAGAGATTGTCGCTAATCGATACGTTCTTGTATTGGGGAGCGGTGCATGCTTTCCGTGTGATGGCGATTATCGTTCCCGCGATCTACCTGCTGTTTGACATCAAGTCGGTACATGCCGGGCTTTATGATGCGATGAGCCATCTCTTTCCGTTCCTGCTTGTGATCGTCGTGGCCAACGGTTGGCTCACGCAATGGCGGGTCATGCCGATCATGTCAGATGTCAGTCAGTTGCTTAGCGCACACACTGTGTTGAAGTCGGTTGCCATAGGGCTGTTTCGGCCGCGCAACCAGCGCTTCAAGGTGACGGTCAAAGGCGGAGATAGAAGTCAACGGTTCATCATGTGGCCCTTGTTGAAAATCTATCTGGGCTACCTGGCGTTGACGGTGGCGGCAGTACTCTGGCCATTCCTGATCAATAACAGTGCCGGTCTTGAAGACTCCAGCATCATGGCGCTGTTCTGGTGCTGGTACAATCTTGCCGTCCTGGTTATGGCCTGCACCGTTTGCATAGAGGATCCATCCCACGACGTTCGTGAACCGGCGGACGGGGAGTTGTGTCTCGATCATGCAGGCGAGGTGGCACACTGCCGTACAATCGATGTGTCTTTGGCAAGCGTCAGGTTGAAAGGACCATGCCCGTTTCGAGAGCGCTCGGTGGTTGGTGTAAGTCTTGATGGTGCGGAGGTGCCAGGCTGGATCACGCAGGTCAAACCAGATGACTTCGTGGTGAAGTTCGTGAGCTGCACGGGCAAGATAAAGCAAAAGCTATTGGAGCCCACGTCTGTTTCCGTGGAGACGTCTTACCTGCGTTTTAGCGCGTATCCGGTGTTTGTTGCCGGTGCCGTCATCAACCGTATCTTGAGATAGCGCTTGAGAAAAAAATAAAGGGCAGGCTTTGAAAGCCTGCCCTTACTAGAGCGCTGATCCGATGGAAACGGATCAGCGCTCTAACATGTTGATCGGCTGCCTTAGCTTGGCGCGCATGCATAACGGCATTGAAGGAGCAAGGTTGCAGACGTTGTTGGTCAATGCAACACAGTGCCGGCTTACCGCACGCGCGTTTCACCTATCAGTGAGGGGCACACATTCGTCGTCTTATCCCGCCTTCTTCTTTTCAGCAGTTTCTGCATTCGGGAAGAAAAGCTGCTGGCCGTCAACCTTGAACGAACGAATAGCGTTCTGCCCTTCCGCGCTTAGCAGCCAGTCGATGAACTGCTGTCCTTCCTTGACCTTGACGTGCTTGTGCTTTTCGGGGTTCACGAGAATGACGCCGTATTGATTGAAAAGCTTGGGATCGCCCTCAACGACGATTTCAAGTTCACCCTTGTTCTTGAAGGCAATCCAGGTGGCGCGGTCTGTCAGGGCATAGGCGTTCATGCCTGCCGCCGTGTTGAGCGTTGCACCCATGCCCGACCCGGTGGAGCGATACCAGTCGCCTGAGGCCTTGTCGATGTCGACGCCGGCGGCTTTCCAGTGGCGCTTTTCGGCTTTGTGCGTTCCTGAGTCGTCACCGCGCGAGGCGAACGGTGCCTTGGCATCCGCGATAGCCTTGAAAGCGGCAGCCGCGTTCTTGCCGCCGGCAACTTTGGCAGGGTCACTCTTGGGCCCGACAATGACGAAATCATTGTACATCACGTCAAAGCGCTTCACGCCTTGGCCATCTGCCACGAATTTCTCCTCGGCGGGTTTGGCGTGGACAAGCAGCACATCGCCGTCGCCGTTCGCTGCATTCTTGATGGCCTGACCGGTGCCCACAGCCACCACACGCACGTCAATTCCGGACTTCTTCTTGAATATGGGCAGGATGTAGTTCAGCAGACCGGAGTTTTGTGTCGAGGTTGTCGACTGAACAATGATGAAGGGGTCTTCGGCCTGGGCGGGCAAAGCAGCGGATGCCACCAGCGCCAAGGCGGCAAGCGGAGTGAGTAGACGTTTCATATTCTCGTGTCTCCCTTTCGAATTTTGGATTGTTTTCAGGGTTTGGGGGGGCGGTCAGAAGACGTGCAATGCCCGGCGGAATTGTTCTCAGGCGCTAAATTGCGAGCTGCCCATCGAGATATGCGCGCGCGGCCGCAGAGGTGGGGCGCTTGAAAAATTCTTCGGCAGGTGCCTGTTCGATGACGCGACCGCGATGCAGGAAGAGGACGTCATCAGCCAGACGTTTCGCCTGACCAACGTCGTGCGTGACGAGGATCACCTTGATGCCGTCGTGATGAATGTCGCGAACGAAATCCTCGACGGCGTGCGTGGCGATGGGGTCGAGGCTTGCAGCAGGTTCATCCAGGAACAACAGTTCAGGTTCGCTTGCGCGCGCCCGGGCTATGGCAAGTCGCTGCTGTTCGCCACCTGACAACAGGCGCGCAGGTGTCAAGGCCGCATGTTCGAGTTTTGCTTCCGTGATAAGCTCTTCGACGCGGTGTTTGCGCTTTGATCGTGGCAAGCCTTGCAGGGCAAATGCAAGATTGTCCGCCGCTGAGCGGCGCAGCATCGTGGGGCGTTGAAACACCATTGCCTGACGTGCGCGAATGTCATCATCAAGCTGCTGGCCGTTCCAGTTGATTGTTCCAGACGTCGGCGTCAGAAGCCCGTGGAGCAGGCGCAGAAGCAGACTCTTGCCTGCACCGTTTGCCCCCATCACCGCGGTGATGCCGCGCCCATCAAGTGTCATCGTCAGGTTGTCGATTAGCGTGCGCTCGCGGCTGCCAAACGTCAAGTCGGAGATGACGAGTGGAAACAATGACGTTGCAAGCGAGGCGCCGTTGCCCGTTAATTCAGGAGGCTTAAGCATAGGCAAGTCTCTTGGCTGTTCGGTTAAGCGACAAAACGGCGACGTTCACGAGCAACGCGATGGCGATCAGGATCAAGCCCAGAGCCATCGCCAGCGCCAGGTCGCCCTTGGATGTCTCTAGTGCGATAGCCGTTGTCATGACGCGCGTAACGTGTTCGATGTTGCCGCCGACAATGATGACGGCGCCGACTTCAGCAATGGCGCGTCCGAAACCAGCGAGAGCGGCTGTCGATAAGCTGTAGCGGCCATCCCAGATCAGGGCGCCGATGGTCTGGCGCGTCGACAGGCCGAGTGAGCGAAAGAACTCATCATATTCGCCATGCAGGTCGGCCATCGACTGCCGCGCCAAAGCAGCAATCAGCGGAGTGACCAGAATGGTCTGCGCGATGATCATGGCGGTGGGTGTGTAAAGAAGCCCAAGCACGCCCAGCGGCCCCGAACGTGACAAGGCCAGGTAGACGAACAGGCCAACTACAACAGGCGGCAGCCCCATGAAGGCGTTCAGCAGGGCAACCAGCCCGCCCCGACCTGGAAATTTGACGACGGCGAGAAACGCGCCAAGAGGCAGTCCGATCAGGCATGCCAAGGCAACCGCGGTCAGAGAGACCCTGAGCGAGAGAGCGATGATGCTCCAAAGCTCCGGATCGCCTGACACGACGAGGCCAACCGCAAGGCTGAGAATTGAGCCGGATTCAAACATTTACGTCGCATTAGACAGAGCTATTTCCGGCACAGCATAGGTCACCGACCTAATGCCCTGAAGTGAAAACGTTGCAGAAAAATGCAGTCTAAAGCGTGCGGTGAAACCGCGGGCGCCCAGTTTGCACCTATTGGCAATAGCGCTAAAACTATATCCAATCAAACATAGATCATGCTATATCCACCTAAGCATAGATAGGTGGGGAAAGCTCCATATTTCAGGGAGAAGACCATGATCGAAAAAACACTTGCCGAGATTGGCGGACAGGTCCGCATTCGCCCACGCTATGACAATTTCATTGGCGGCCAATGGGTTGCGCCGGTTAAGGGTCAATACTTCAGCAACCTGACGCCGGTGACGGGCAAACCAATTTGTGAGATTGCCCGTTCGACTGCTGAAGACGTCGAGTTGGCGTTGGATGCCGCCCATAAGGCAAGGCAATCCTGGGCGAATGCATCACCGGCTGACCGTGCCGGGGTGCTTTTGAAAATTGCTGACCGGCTGGAGCAGAACCTCAAACTCGTTGCCACAGTGGAGACGCTCGACAACGGCAAGCCGATCCGTGAAACGATGGCCGCTGACATTCCGCTCGCCATCGACCATTTCCGCTACTTCGCCGGGTGTATCCGTGCGCAGGAAGGCGGCATCTCCGAAATAGACCATGACACTGTGGCCTACCATTTTCACGAGCCTCTTGGTGTTGTTGGTCAGATCATTCCGTGGAATTTTCCAATCCTGATGGCGGCGTGGAAGCTGGCGCCGGCATTGGCTGCGGGCAATTGCGTCGTGTTGAAGCCCGCGGAGCAGACACCGATGAGCATCATGGTGGTGATGGACCTGATCGGCGATATCTTGCCGCCGGGTGTTCTCAATGTCGTCAACGGTTTTGGTGTTGAGGCGGGTAAGCCACTGGCCAGCAACAAGCGCATTTCCAAGGTGGCGTTTACCGGTGAAACCACTACTGGCCGTCTCATCATGCAATATGCGTCTGAAAACATCATACCGGTGACGCTGGAACTTGGCGGCAAGTCGCCCAACATCTTCTTTGCCGATGTCGCTGACGCAGATGACGCGTTCTTCGACAAGGCGCTTGAGGGGTTCGCCATGTTTGCCCTCAACCAGGGCGAGGTGTGCACATGTCCTTCGCGCGCGCTGGTGCACGAGTCGATCTATGATCGCTTCGTTGAGCGAGCCATCGCACGCGTAGAGAAGATCCGTCAGGGACATCCGCTTGAAACTGCCACGATGATCGGCGCGCAGGCTTCCAACGATCAGATGGAAAAAATCCTGTCTTACATAGACGTGGGAAAGCAGGAAGGCGCCAATGTATTGACCGGTGGTGCACGCAACGTTCTCGATGGCGAGGCGGCGGAAGGCTACTATGTACAGCCGACGATCCTGGAGGGCCACAACAAGATGCGTGTTTTCCAGGAAGAGATATTCGGCCCGGTGTTGGCGTTGACGAAATTCAAGGACGATGATGAGGCGCTCGCGATCGCCAATGACACGCTCTACGGTCTTGGTGCGGGCGTTTGGACGCGAAACGGTACGCGCGCTTATCGCTTTGGCCGCGCCATTCAAGCGGGACGGGTGTGGACGAATTGCTACCACCTCTATCCGGCCCATGCGGCATTCGGTGGATACAAGCAGTCGGGCATAGGTCGCGAAAACCACAGGATGATGCTCGATCACTATCAGCAGACTAAGAACATGCTGGTGAGCTACAGCCCGAAAGCACTCGGTTTCTTCTGACACAATTTTTCTTGAAAGAGTTTGTTGTCAGAAGCGCGGCGCGTGTCCTCCCCGCGCGCCGCTCTTTCAAATCAAATCTTCGCAAAGAAAAGATAAGGACAGCCATGACAGAACGCATCTCCGCAACTCCCGATGCTCTTGCCCTTATTGCGATGCTGGACAACCGGTTCGGCCCGTTGTTGTTCCACCAATCGGGTGGTTGCTGTGATGGCTCTTCACCGATGTGCTACCCGGCCTGCGATTTTCGCGTTGGTGGTCAGGATGTGCAGCTTGGCGATATCGGTGGCGTGCCCTTCTATATGAGCAAGTCGCAATTCGAACACTGGCAGCATACGCATCTGATCATTGATGTCGTCGAAGGGCGCGGCTCAGGCTTTTCGTTGGAAGCGCCGGAAGGTGTCCGCTTCCTGACACGTTCGCGCGTTTTCAGCGAAGAAGAGCGTGTTGAGCTGGAACACAACGACCCCGCTAAAGAATGTGTCTAGAGCATTTTCTTCGACGAACCGGTGTCTGCCTCGTGGGAAAATGCTCCAGGAGAGGCAGGTGTCGAATGGTTTCACGGCCCAGTCGTTACGTCACATAACTCGGAGTGTAATATGCGTCCCGTTGTCTACTCATTGGCTCTTCTTGCAATGATCATGACCCCAACCGCACATGCCGAAACTATAAACCTTTACGCTGCAGGCAGCCTCAAGGCTGCTTTGAGCGATGCTGCGCGCGCGTTCGCGGCTGAAACCGCAGGCGAGCAAAAGGTTAAAACTGAATTCGCCGCTTCTGGTCTTTTGCGTGGACGAATTGAAAAGGGCGAGCCTGCGCACGTCTTTGCATCGGCAAATATGAAGCATCCGCAAACTTTGTTCGATGCCGGCCGCGCTGCCACCAAGGTGCGCATGTTTGCCCGTAATCAGCTTTGCGCCATTGCCCAGGAAGGCATAGACGTTTCACCCGATACGTTGCTGGATGTGATGCTGGACGAGAAGGTGCGGTTGGGCACGTCTACGCCCAAGGCGGATCCGTCGGGCGATTATGCGTTCGCGCTTTTTGGCAAGGCCGATGCATTGAAGCCCGGCGCCAAGGCGAAGCTGGTAGCGAAGGCATTGAAGTTGACCGGGGGGGCAACCACGGAGAAAGCGCCTGAAGGTCGCAACCAGTATGGCTGGGTCATGTCTGAGAACAAGGCTGACGTGTTCTTGACCTACTGCACAAACGCTGTATTGGCCAAGAAGGACACACCATCGCTTCAGATTGTTTCAATCCCCGATGACCTCTCGGTCGGCGCTGACTACGGTATGATCGTTTTGAAAGATGCACCGGAGGGTGCAATCGCCTTGGCTGACTTTATTCTTGGACCCAAGGGGCAAAAGATCCTGCGGGACTATGGCTTCAAGGCTGGCGATGATTCCAGCAAATAGATGGCGGAATGGTGACGCCTCCATGATTGCTGGCGTGGTGGCGTCACCAAGTATGATCGGGTGTGTTGTTGTTTATTCGACGCCGAGGATCACTTCGCTCGCCTTGATGACCGCAGACACCTTGCTGCCAACCTCCAGGCCGAGTTCCTCAACTGCATCGACTGTAACTGTCGAGGTGATGACACTGCCGCCGCCGATGTCAATTTTTACCTGAGCAGCGACTGCGCCCTTCTTGATGTCCTTGACAGTGCCGTTGAGAATATTGCGTGCGCTAAGTTTCATGTCGGTCTCCTAATCTGATGGAATTTCTTGATGGCTGACATAGGCACTATGCCGGCAAAAGAAAAGTCCTCGTCGCCTGCACATATCTATCAATAGCAGCGCATGTTTCACGGTTAAGCGCGGTAATCAGGTGCGCAAACTGTCGTTCCTTTGGGCAACGTTTCGATCGTAACATCGACACCGTAGACTGTGCGCAAATTCGCAGGAGTTAGTACGTCAAGCGGTGGTCCATCTGCGATGAGACGGCCTTCGTGCAACAGAAGTACGCGTGAAGCTGTGGCAAGGGCATGGTCGGGATCGTGGGTGGAAAGGACCACGCCCAAACCGTTTTTGGAAAGCTGATTCACGTGGCTTAGCACCTTAACCTGATTGCCAAAGTCGAGGCTGGCGGTCGGCTCGTCCATTATGATCAGGCGCGCTTCCTGAGCCAGCGCTCGTGCAATAAGGGCAAGCTGGCGCTGCCCGCCACTGATGCGCGTATAAGCCTCAGATGCCAGAGCGCCAATTCCCAATAGATCCAAAGCGGCTTGTGCTTTTGCACGGTCGCTCCTGCTTGGTGCGGCAAACAGGCCAAGATGTGCGGTGCGGCCCATCACGACCATATCGATAATTCGGTAGGGGAACTGCGCTGAGTGCGCTTGCGGAACATAGGCCACAAGGCGCGCAATCTGCTGACGCGTCAATTTATCAATTGGCGACCCCGCGATCGAAACCGTTCCTTGTTGCGGCGGCAGTAGACCCAGAAGCGTTTTGAATAATGTTGTCTTGCCAGAACCATTTGGCCCGAGAAGGCAAACGACTTCTCCAGCACTGACAACAATGTCTGCTTCACGCCCCACAGGCTTGCCGGGATAACCAAAACCGAGCCGCCTTGCGCTGATGAGTGTTTTTGCGTTCATGACCACCCATCCTCGCCGCGCGCAAGCAGCCAAAGGAAAAACGGCGCTCCGATGATTGCGGTGAGAACGCCCAAAGGTATTTCGATTGCTGCGATGGTGCGCGCCAGAGTATCGATCAGCAGCATGTATCCGCCGCCGATCAACAAGGACGCTGGTAAAAGTCGGTTGAAGTCGGGTCCAACGAGCATGCGCGCCAAGTGCGGGATGACCAGTCCGATCCACCCGATTACACCGGCAACCGCAACCACGCTCGCCGTCATCAAGGTTGCCGCAGCGATGACGATCAGGCGCAGGCGTCCGGCTTCAACACCAAGGGCCTTGGCCTCGTCATCGCCCAATGACAGGACATTGATGCGCCAACGCAGCAGCACGAGGGGTACCAGCCCAAGCAGCACTAATGGTGCAGATGACCAGACTTCGGCGGAACGTACGCTGGAAAGACTGCCCAATAGCCAGAACACAATCGCAGGTAGCTGATCATAAGGATCGGCAAGAATTTTCAACAACGAGATTCCGGCTCCTGCCAGCGAACCCACGACGACGCCGGCGAGAACCAACACAAGCACCGGTTCACGGTTCTGCACCAGGCTGCCGATGAAATAGACGAGTGCGACAGTCGCCAGTCCTCCAGCAAAGGCAAACAACTGCACGCCTGCTACCGGCAACGAAAGAAATATGCCGAGCACTGCGCCCAGGCCCGCGCCAGCGGAAACCCCAAGTATGTCGGGAGACACAAGCGGGTTGCGAAACAAGCCTTGATAAGCAGCGCCGGCGGCGGCAAGTGCTGCGCCAACCAGAACAGCAGCCAATATGCGCGGCACGCGGATTGAGAATAAAACTATGCTGGCCTGGTCTGGTGGTGACGCACCGATGATCGCGCCGCCCACGGCACTGGCAATGTCTCCAAGCGAGAGCGGATACTTGCCGATGCCAATTGCAGCAAGCATCAAGGCGAATAAAGCCAAGGCCAATAAAACAAGCGTAGTTGCGGGGCGGCGGCGTGAGGAGCGCGACGCGGTTGAAGCTGTAGGCTCGCTCACACTCACGGCGTTGTCGCTTCTATAGGAGGTGTGCCCTTCGACCATGCAATCAACGTGTCGAGTTCCTCATCCGTAGGCGTGACATGATAAAACAGCTTATAGAACTCGCGTGTCACGTCTTGCAGATCACGTTTGAAGATGTCGGGATAAAACAACATTGGCAGCCATTTCAGACCCATGACGCGATTGAGTGAAGGCGGCCGGTCGATCCAGCCAAAAGGGGCCGTCGGCGCCAGGTAGACACGCTTTTTCTTCACTGCCGCAATTCCCACCCATAGCGGGTCCTTGTAGACGGCTTTATAGAAATGCGGTTCCCAGGTTAGAATTGTATCTGGATTTGCAACAATGAGCTGCTCCATTGATGCGCGCGCAAGACCCTTGCGGCCATCATGGCTTTCCGCCACGTTGCGCCCGCCCGCGCGTTCAATGATCTCGGTATTGATGGATCCCTTGAGGCCCGTCTCCAGCCCATCGGGCCCGCGAGCGAGATAAACGCGCGGACGTTTGTCTTCGGGGATTTTGTCCAGCGCCTCATCGATTTGCGTGAACGTTTCTTCAACATAGCGCGCCAGAATTTCAGCACGCTCTTCCACGCCGAGAATTTTGCCGAGCAAGCGCAGGGACGACGGCGTCGCATCGAAGCGCCCATCGATCAACACATATGGAATTCCAGTTTGAGCCTGCGTGTTGTTGGCTAGCGAAACGTAGGTGTCGCGAACCGAGCCAAAATCCAAAATGAGGTCGGGCTTCACCTTGAGTACGGTTTCCAGGTTTGCCGTGCCGCCGCGCCCCGTAAGCCGCCCTAGTGCTGGCAGGTCTCGGTAAGGTGCGGCAATAAACGGGCGCTCAGACGGTTTGGGCGCATTGGGCCAGCCTGTCATTTTTTCCGGGGCGAGCATGTAAAGCAGGATTGCGGCGGGCGGGCCTGCAGCAAACACGCGCTCTACTTTGTCGGGTAGGTTAACCGTGCGGTCCGCGCTGTCGGTAACGGTTCGTGCCATCACCGGTAGCGTGGGTGTGAGCGCAAGCAGGAGAAACCAGGTGAATGCACGCAGGGTCCACGATCTAAACATTTTCAGTTGTTCCGTTGGCATATGGTTCGGGTGGGAACGTTTCCTCGCGCGTATTTGCGTTAGCACAGCACGCCAGTCGCTACTTTCTTAAGCGATTGCGTGCAGAACGTTGCATCCGTCCGCGTTGGCATTTGGGTATGGCGCACATTTATTCGTGGCTAACCTCTTCTATGTCCGTATAAACATAGCCGGGGATGGTTTGAAATGGAATAAGAGGCGTTTGTTGTGTCGCTTGGGAAGAAGCATGTCCCAACGAGCTGTGGGGAAGGTGCAGGCGGGCGCGTGCAAAAATTGGATGAGGGCAGCGCCCATGCGCGGCCGGCAATTGGCGACGTCTCGGGGGCTTTTGCCGACCTGGGAACGTTCATTCCGCTCGTGACCGGAATGGTTCTGCTCGGGGGGCTGGATCCCTCCCGCGTGCTCGTGGGCTTTGGAATATTTGCAATTGCCACGGGCGTGTTCTACAGGCGCCCGGTTCCCGTGCAGCCCATGAAGGTGGTTGCCGCACTTGCTATTGCCGGAGCGATTGACGCTAATGCCGTGATCGCCAGTGGCATAGTGATTGGTGTCGTCCTCGTTGTGTTGGCGATGACTGGTTTGATCGAACGCCTCCAGACGCTCGTTCCAAAAGCGGTGTTGCATGGCGTTCAACTCGGGCTTGGGGCAACGCTGATCTGGGCTGCGGCGATGCTTCCCAAGACTTCGTTGCCAATTTCGGCGGTGCTCTTGTTGCTATTGCTTGGGGCGCAACGAACCCGACTTGGATCCTACAGTGCATTGGGTTTGATCGGTTGCGGTCTCGCCTACACCTTTTTTTTAGGTGCGCATGACCTTCCCAATGTTGCGTTTGCCCTGCCATCGTTCGCTGTCATCTGGCCTGCGTGGCCAGACTTCGTGCATTCGGGCTACAGTGTGCTTCTGCCGCAGCTTGCAATGACGCTGACCAATGCGGTGCTGCTGACGGCCATCCTTGCTTCGGAATACTTTCCGCAGTCAAAAGACCATATCACCACCCGCAACCTTGCGCTGTCGTCGGGATTTTTGAATGTAGTGCTGGCACCGTTTGGTGCCGTTCCGATGTGTCACGGTGCAGGTGGCCTGGCCGCGCAGTATGGCCAGGGGGCAAGAACCGGGCTGGCTCCGATTATCTTTGGCGCGTTCTGCCTGGCGCTCGCTGTGATGGCAGGGACGAGCGCGATGCAATGGCTGATGCAGATTCCCGCCGAGGTCATCGCTGCTCTGCTTGCATTCGCCGGCGTTCAGCTCATGTCGCTCAACAAGCTCGCTGTGGCGTCCCGGGCTTCGCTCGTTGTCGTTGTCGCAACGGCGCTGGTGTCATTGGCAACCAACGTGGCCATTGGCTTGGTGGCAGGCCTGGTTTTGGCTCGCGTGAGCACCGCAATACGAGATTTCACCCGAACCTGAATACAGCCACAGTTCCTGCAATGGGCTTGTGTAACTGGTTCTTGCAATTTGCCAGATTGCGCTGGTGGTCGAAATCCCATGTGACAAAACACGGTCGCGGCTTGGCGCTTTGCATGAGCGCGGCGGAACTCCCTGGTGAAGGAGGCTCCGCCGTGAACTTTCATTCGACAACTGCCGTGACTTTTAATTCAACGGCACGTTGACCCAAAGCGAACCGCCGTAGCTGGAGAAGTCGTCGCCGCCGATGCCGTCGAAATGACCGGCAGCACGTACACCCCAGCCCTCTTGCGTCATGATGAGCACGCCTGCTTCCACCTTGGCGCGGCTCTCGTCAGACTGTACCTGCACGCCATTGATCACCAAATCATCGGTATCGAAGTTATAGATGCCGGTGATCGACGCATGTGGCTCGATGGTTGTGCCATTGCGGGCGCGGAACTGGTAGCCGACTTCGATTGCGCCGGTAACGCGGCCGATGTTCGCTTCGCCACCATTGATCGTCTGGTTCAGGCTGTTCCTGTAGGTGTCATATTCTTCGTGACCGTAGGCAAGGCCCATTTGTGGCGAGAAGCGCCAATTGCCGAACCGCTCGTTGCCTGTCAGCGTGGCGGTCGCCAGCCAGCGGGTGGTGTCGAACTTGCCGTGGCGTGCGCCGTTTTCATCGTCCTTCATGAAAATATCGTTGGACGAAGTGCCCCAGGCCGCGCGGGCATCGAAGAACAGGTTGTCACGCAGCCTGATGCCAATGTAGGGACCGGCCATCCAGCCGGTGCCGTCGATGCTGCCCCGTTCATTGTTGAGTGCCTGGTTGAGGTCCTCGGTCGTGTCGTCAACCTGGACAAGTGCGCCGATCAGGATGCCGGGTGCGACGAGGTAGTCGGCACCGACATAGAGGATGCGGAAGTCGCCATCGCGGTTCACGCCGCCAACGTCGTCGTTATAGCGGCTGATGTGGCCTTCCATCCAGACATCGAAGCCCGAACGTGGCACCATGTAGGGGCTGGCCATCTGTCGGTCGGCATAACCCAGTCCGGCCGCATCCAGCTTCTTTTGCTGCTTGGCCTTTTCATGCTGTGCCGACATTTCGCGCAACTGGCTGAGGCTTGTGCCGAACGAGAAGGCGTTCTGCGACATGCCGAGCTTGGAGGCCTGCCCGGCGAGTGAATCGAAGAACGGATTGCGCACCGTTTCGCCATTCGGATTGGTGACGTCGCGCGGCGCTTCGTCATCAAAGGGCGAGGCTCCACCGTTGACGCCGAGCCGGTTGAGACCACTGCCGAACATCAGCCCGTTGCGCGGTCCACCCATATCACCGCTCGAATATTTCAGCGGACCATCCTTAAGGCTGCCGGTATCTTTGAGGCTGTCACCTTCGCGCAGACGGCGCAACATGCGTGCCCGGTCAGGACCATGCGTCAGCAGGTTGTCGACACGGCGGTGGATGAACCGGTCGGTCTCTTCCTTCATGCGCGGGTCGGTCGGCTTGAACTTGTTGGTGAAGGTGCAGGTTACGCTGTCCGTGCCGGCAGTGATTGTGTAACCGCTGGTAGCGTCTACCCCGTTACAGCTCAGACTCGCCTGCGTGTAGCCCTGAACGCTGGTTTCGCTGAACGTATAGGCTCCGACAGGCACCAATACATTGGTGATCGCGTCGGCGCCCGTGACGCCACTTCCAGATGCGGCGTACCCGCTGAACGAGAGCGTAAAGTCTTCTGGTTTCGCCGTGCCACCACCATCGTTGATGACAACCTTTTGCAAGGTGAGCTGGGCGGTTTCCGGCTCTGGCGGTGGGTAAGTGTTGGTAATCGAGCAATAGGCTAGATCGCCGCCTTCCATGTTGCTCAGCGATGCGCCGGAAGCTGTTGCGTTCGCGGTGCCGCCGGCATCAGTTTGAATTGAGCATGAAATCGCCGTGGTCACCCCTTCAGGTAGCGTTGTCGTTTCAAATACGGTGAATGAAAGTGGCCCATTCGACGGATTAAACTGCAATGTTTCGATGGAAGAACTTTCGGAGCCATCTGCGACCACAAGGTCGGCGGCGTTTGTGTTCGTACCATCGGTGACGCTGACATTGAAGGTGCCAGGATTATTGGAAAATTTCTGGAGTTGCACGCTGATCTTGTCAGCAGGTGGGGTGTAGGTATTCGTTATTGTGCAGTCGGCGACATCACCCTGTTTCAAACCCGTGATTGTATTTCCGCTCGTCGACGAGGTGGTGTCGCCATGAGTAATGTTGCATGAAAATGACGGCGCGCCCCAGCCTGCGGGTAGCTCTGCCTCTGTCAGGGTTATGTCCAGGCTTTGGTTCGCGCTTGGTGTTGTGAACTCCAGCACTTTTGTCTGAGATGTTCCGGTTCCATTGATGAGATTGTCTACGGTCAGCGTCTCGGTGACAGGGGAATTGTTTCCTGGGCCGCTTGGCGTCGCCGTAACCGCAAACTCTCCCAACGCGTTGGATTCTTTTGTCAGGCGTAGCGTGATCTTGTCGGAGTTTGGGGGAAGAGCGGTGCACTGCACCTGATATTGAAGTACGTAGAAGTCAGCAGGGGCGTCTTGTTTGATGGTTATTTGGCCATCGCTGGTTACACCGTCCTGGTTTATCTCCGTAACTGGGCCATATGAAATTGGTCCGCCGCTCGATGTGGCGGTGCCAGAGTCATTTGGTATTTGCCATGGAACGCTTGTTTGTGACGATACGCCATCGACCGCGACAGAGACCTGGCGAATCCTCCATGTTACATCAGCCGGCGTCTCGCTGAATTTGATGTTGTCTTGTCCGGAACTTCCCTCGTTGCCAATGATAAATGGATTAATTTCGCTGGGTAGATTTGCGCATTTTCCGCCGTCGCGGCAAAGCGTGATCCACGTATCTCCCAAAGAGTTACCGCAGGTCACATTTAGATTGTTGCCGTTTGTGGAGTATCCCACGGGCAAACTCTGCTGAGCATTCGCAATTGCAGGTGAGGCAATAAGCCCAATGATGGCAAGCATCGCAGCGAAGGCAAGACGGGATCGCATCCAGCCAAGCCGACCAAAACACCCACCCAACACAAAATTCCGCACACACAAAACATGACGCAACACGACACAAACTCCCTCGCCCTCCGCGCGCATGCACGATGGGTTCGCCTGCCTCGACAGAGGCGGGCGTGACGCATTTTCCAAATTGAGAGGCTGGCGCCCCTCCCCGTAATCCGCTGTCGCCCGTCAGGTCTGATGTTGCCGGAGGGCCTCCACCATCCGGCCATCCTTGAATTGACCTTGAAGGAGGGTCAGGCATTGGCGCCGGACCCAGAGCGCCTGTGCAGCAGGGCGGGGGGGCTTACTGCGACCCCGGCCGCTAGCCGCGTACAACGCAGCGACGTCGATTACCGCCAGATCGATGGGCTTTTGCGCATCGGTAATCATTGTGCGCACCATCACCAGATGATCCCAGGCTTGGCCGTTTCGCCGCCCCGTTCAATTTGTTTGCGGTGGCAGGCAGAAACGTCACGGAAATGAATGTTTCCCGGGCTGGCTGGATCAGCGAGGACGGTGCCCAGGGTGGGTTGTCCACATCTGATCCAAAGCTGAAGTTGAACCCCCCTTTTGCGATGTAAGTACGTGATAAAAAACAGTGTTCTTATTCCAGCAGGTTGGCGTGGATGTCGAGTTATCTACAACTCATCCACAAGCGGAGTAGGCCATACCCTCCGTTGTCGATGCAATCGATTAAATATCTGAACAATGGTTCTGTGCAGTTATCGTCATATTCCTGCCACAGGTTGTGCGCGGACATATTCAGCCGCGTGTTTGCGCATTTTTAAAAAAATTTGCGCTAAATCAGAATTATGTTCTGTTGCGATGATTTTTGAGTTTAACCATGGAGCGTAGTCGTGTTCGGCCCGCTATTCCGGTTCGGTTGCTCCTAGTGGCCTGTCGCGCCAAAATTGAAACATAGCCGCAACCGCACACAATTTTGGCGCGACCTGAAGGCCACTCGCAAAATCATTGGGTTTGTGTGGCGTTTATCGCGCCTTAGTTGATACCCAGCGTGCCGCAACATCGATCAACTAAGGCGCGACGCCACACTAGCGATGCAAAGACGCAGCCGGACGCAGCATTAATCTGCAGCAATGCTGAATTGTAGTTGCGCGTGCACACTCACCTTGACATGGTCTTGTCAGGTGGTTCTGACGCGTGTTTTGGGCGCGTCTTCAACAGGTTGGCAGGCCAGCACATGAAAAGCGACGGACGGAGTGGGCGCATGATGGAACGAGGCCCGGCGGCTGGGTCACTGGCGCGTGCCTCGATGGCCTATGTACTCGCCGGCGGGCGTGGTTCGCGATTGAAGCAATTGACAGCGCGGCGCGCCAAACCGGCGGTCTATTTCGGTGGCAAGTCGCGGATTATAGATTTTGCTTTGTCAAACGCACTGAACTCCGGCATCCGGCGCATCGGGGTGGCGACGCAATACAAGGCGCACAGTCTCATTCGGCATCTGCACAACGGTTGGAACTTCCTGCGCCAGGAGCGCAACGAGGGGTTTGATATTCTGCCGGCAAGCCAGCGCGTGCCAGGCGAGAACTGGTATGAGGGCACCGCCGACGCCGTCTATCAGAACATCGATATCATCGAGGGCTATGATCCTGAGTTCATCGTCCTGGTTGCGGGCGATCATATCTATAAGATGAACTATGAGACGATGCTGCGCGAGCACGTGGAATCGGGCGCAGACGTGACGATCGCGTGTATCGAAGTGCCGAGCGAGGAGGCCAAGGCGTTCGGCGTCATGCAGGTGAACGAAGACGACCGAATTTTAAACTTCGTTGAGAAGCAGGAGAATCCGCCGGAGATTCCAGGCAAACCCGGTTTCTGCCTTGCCAGCATGGGTATCTACGTCTTCTCAACTTCGCTGCTGATGGAAGAATTAAAGCGTGATGCAGCCGACCCCAATTCATCGCGTGATTTCGGCAATGACATCATTCCTCACATCGTCAAGAACGGGAAGGCGATGGCGCATCACTTTTCGCGTTCGTGTGTTCGGCCAGATATGGCGCTGCCGGTCTATTGGCGCGATGTCGGTACGGTGGACGCCTACTGGCAGGCCAACATCGACCTGACCGAAGTGGTGCCGGATTTGGATCTTTACGATAACGACTGGCCAATCTGGACGTATTCGGAGATCGTCCCGCCAGCAAAGTTCGTTCACGACGTCGATGGTCGCCGCGGAGAGGCGGTGCAATCCCTGGTGTCTGGTGGATGCATAGTTTCAGGGTCTTCAGTGCGGCGTTCGCTTCTTTTTACCGGTGTGCACATACATTCCTTCGCCAGCATGTCGAATGCGGTCGTGTTGCCTTATGTACAAGTGGGGCGCGGCGCGCGGCTCCACAATGTCGTCGTAGACCGTGGTGTTGAGATTCCGCCCGGCCTTGTGATCGGGGAGGATCCTGAACTCGACGCCGTGCGGTTCCATCGCACTGAAAAAGGCCTCTGCCTCGTCACCCAGGAAATGATCGACCGCATCCAGGATTGATCGGGATCGTATTTGGTTTCCAGACTCGCGCCATGGTTGGAGCGTCGTGCTTGCATGATCGCGAGGCGTAATATTCGCAATCCTGACGGTGCTGTTCGTTCCGGTATCCTTAACATTTCGATCCTGGCCGGGGTTGCGCGCTGACCACGCAGTTCGGGGAACCTTTTGCCAAAGTGAACGTTGGATTGGCAGATGCCTGCGGGCAGAACAGTTCAATTCAGGAGACTTCATTATGATCGGCTGGGCTATCACGTTCTTGGTTATTGCGCTTATCGCGGCAGTTCTGGGCTTTGGAGGACTGGCTGGTACGGCGGTCGGCATTGCTAAAATCATCTTTGGTGTCGCGATCGTGTTGTTCGTTGTCGCGCTGGTCTACAGCATGATTACCGGTCGACGCCCACCGATTGCGTAATGATGTAACTAAATTCTGCGTGGTAACACGAGAGAGCAGGTGGGCTTATGGTCCGCCTGCTATCTTTTTATCAGCCGGTTTCGCAAGCAATTCGTGCTGACAGGTCTTGCATCGGTGTGTTGTCAATTGCAATCGTCACCGCTCACCGCTCACCGCTCACCGCTCACCGCTCACCGCTCACCGCTCACCGCTCACCGCTCACCGCTCACCGCTCACCGCTCACCGCTCACCGCTCACCGTCAACGCGAGCTTGCGTAGCCATTCGTGTCCTGGATCGGCATGCATGCGCGGATGCCAAGACAAGAGCATCTCGAATTTCATATCGGGGAAGGGTAGCTGGAAGGCATCGAGCTTGTCGGCGGTTTTTTCGGCAAGCTTTCGCGGCACTGCGGCCACCAGATCGCTCTGGGAAATCAGCGTAGGCAAAGCCAGAAACGATCGAAGTGACGCGACGACGCGACGCTTCTTGCCGAGCTTTTTGAGTTCTTCGTCAACCACGCCCCAGAGCGCACCTGCTTCGGGAGAAACGATTGCGTGAGAGAGGCTGCATAATTCGGAGACGCTTGGCTTTTTCATTCCTCGCGGGTGTTTCTTTCTTTGCACGAAACATAGTTCGTCGTTGAAAATTGGTGAGGCCCGTGCGTCTTCTGGCGTGAGCTGGCGCCATACGAGCAACAGATCTGCTTCAAGATTTTCCAGTTGCTGCCATGCCTTCGCTTGCTCGAACGGCAGCAGCACAATCTGGACATCAGGTGCAACCTTGCTGACTTCACGTATGAGCGGGATCATGACGACCATGTGCAGGTAGTCAGGCGCAATGATGCGGAATACACGCTTGGCACGGGATGGCTCGAAGGGTTGCCGTTCCCTGATGAGCTGCGCGAGATCGACAAGCCTTTGATGCAGTGGTTCGTGAAGTGTCAACGCAAGCGCTGTGGGTACCATCTGCCGGCCTGAGGCAATCAACAGTGGGTCTTTGAGCAGGTCGCGAAGACGGGCAAGCTGCGCTGACATCGCAGGCTGCGAAATATTCAGCCGTTCGGCGGCACGTGTCACGTTACGTTCCGCCAATAAGGCATCGAGCGCCAGCAATAGGCCAAGGTCGGCTTGTCTTATATCCATGTAAATTATGATAGCAATATAAACGATCGATTTCAATTATCCATAGCCAGAAGGCATATTCCAATCACACCGGGGACGGAAACGGCCCCTGATTGATGAGGAAAAGTGATGCGCTGGCCAAGCCAGCCAAAACCTGGAGGACCCTGAAATGACCATTGCCAAGAAGACTTCCGTTGCCGCTACCGCCCTTTTTGCTGGTGCACTCTTCGTAATGCCTGCGACACCGGCAGCCGCGCAATCTCTTGAACTGAGCAAGCCGCTGGCGGGATCGACGATGTTTTTCGCAGACCGGTACGCAACTGCCTACTACCTGATTGACAATGACCAGTTCAAAACTGTTGTAACAGTGGCACCAGGGCCTGAAGGCCAAGGCAACCCCATGCAATTTAGCAACGCGTTGAGCGATGGTGAGAGCGCCGAATATTCGGTGGGCGGCTATGGTCCCAATTCGATCAAGGTCAAACTACGGCTTCATCGCACAGGTGACACGGTGAAAGCCGAAGTGTTGACCGAGGCTCCTTCGACAAGTTCCTAATTGTGCCCCTATGACATCACGTGCGGTGGCTGAACTCTAAACGAGCGCCACCGCACAATCGTGTTCGCAGACATGACGATCTGGCTCTGAACCGCTGCGCACTTCAGCTAAACATGCTCTAACGAGGGAGCTGCAATCCGTTTTCTGTAATGATGACATCGAGCGAAATGTCGTGGGGTTGCGGGTATATGGTCTGGATGTGCGCGGCCTGCCAGCCAACCCCAATCGTAAAGGGGCGAGGGTTCAGGCTAGCCAGAGTTCGGTCGAAATAGCCTCCGCCATAACCCAGACGATAGCCCTGGCGGTCCCAACCAACAAGCGGTGCGAGCGTTATATCGGGCAAAACCAATTCTGCTTCTGGCGGTGGAACTGGAATGTTCCAGTCGCCGCGTACCATTTTCGTGTCTGGCGTCCAGCGTCGAAAGACCATTGGCGATGCCTTGACCTCCACCACGGGCAGAGCAACCAGGACTCCGGCTTCATGCAGTTTGATCATTACCGGTCGCAGGTTCGGTTCGCCCTTGATCGGCCAGTAACCGGAAAATACGCGACCAGATGCGCCGCTGAAACGTTCGCTAACAAACTCAAATATGTGATCTGCCAGAAGTTGGCTGGAGTTGCTTCGCGTCTCAACACTTTGCGCCATCCGTTCATTTCTCAGGCGCGTGCGTTCGGCTCGCCGCCAGCGGGGGATGTCGGCAACCTCAGCAGGTCCGGGGTGGTGTGCGCCGTCATCGGGTGAAACAGGTTTGGTTGGTGGAAGCGGTGCTCCGGTGAGGCTTCTATCTCCATCGCTCTTTGCAGTCATGACGAGCCTTCCATTTTTTTTCTTTATGTTGCAGGCGGTCCAGTAGCTTTATCGCCTCATTGGTCATCTGCTGCAAACGTACGCTAGCTGGGACCAGGTCTTCGATCAGTCCCGCACCTTGACCGGCATATAATGGCATGGCTTCGAGGTTGCCAGTTGTGGTGCGCAGAGGTGAATCGGTGCTGTATCGCAACCTTGCGATGTCGCCATCATACGCGATTGGTTCGCGTGGCAGTTTGTCGGGATCGTGGCCAAAGAGGTTATTGCCGAGCGCGGCGGTAATGCTGTTTGCCAGCACACGCACGGCCGAACCAGCCGGCCAGTTCAAAACGAACACGTCGGTAAGTACAGTGTCGGAAGCTTTGGCCTGGATGATCCGCTGTTTGTGAAAGGTATGGGCGAACGATTCGTTGGTGGCCAGGAAAGCGGTGCCACATTGCACGCCTGCTGCGCCCATCGCCAGCGCAGCAGCCAGCCCGGCTCCGTCCGCAATGCCGCCTGACACAACTACCGGCAAATGCGTTTCGCGCAGCAACTCGGTGGCAAGCGCGAATGCTCCTATGCGGCCATGCACATGGCCACCGGCTTCGACGCCCTGCGCGATCAACACATCCACGCCACATGCCTGCGCTGTGCGGGCCGCGTCCAAGGTGCCAACCTGATGAAGTACAATGCAGCCCTCAGCTTTCACACGCTTGACCGATTGCGGCACGACATCCCAGAAAAAGGAGAAGGCTTTAACGCCCAACGCAAGGCACCGGGTGATTTGCGCGTCGAGCAAATTTGGATCCGTGGCTGCGGGGATCAGGTTGACCGCGAAGGGCTTATCAGTTGCAGCCTGCAGTGCCGCTACTTCAGCTTCGATCAGGTCAGGAGATTCGCGAACCATGCCCAGCGTCGCATAACCACCAGCATTAGCCACCGCAGCGGCAAGCTCCCAATGGGCGACACCGCCCATGCCGGCTAGAAGAATGGGCACCTCGCAACCGAGCATTTCACAGATCGAAGTACGCAGAAGCGGGTGCCATTTCTTCATTTCTGGCGCTCGCTCTGCAGGCAGCCGCTGAGGTAGTCGCGCAGCACGATTGCTTGGTTGTGATCCCTGTCTCGCGCTGAATAAAGCAGGACGACGGGTCCTTTTCGACACCAGTCAAGACACCGCGATACCGCGCCTGGATTGTCAGCGAGTTCTGCGCGGTACCGCTTTTGAAACTCGTCCCAACGTGCTGGGTCATGCCCAAACCAAACGCGCAATGCGGTCGTGGGTGCGACGTCACTCACCCAGTCATGCAAGTTCAAATCGCTTTTGCGCACGCCCCTGGGCCAGACCCGATCAACAAGCAGACGCGTTTGCGTACCGCTTTGTCGGGCGTCATAAACGCGGGCAATGGTTATGCCGGCTTGTGCGGTCATTTTTTGTTGTCGCCATTAAGTATTTCCAATGCCTTCACCGAGTGCGCGTACGCAGCTCCCGCGCGCATCTCGGCTGCCACCCATATGGCCTCCATAATCTGTTCGTTAGTGGCACCCGCGCGCTGGGCGGCTTTCACATGCCCTTCAATGCACCACGGACATTGCGTGATGTGTGCTGCGGCAATGGCGATAAGCTGCTTGGTGCGCGTGTCGAGTGCGCCTTCAGCAAAGACGGCTTTGGAAAAGGAACGGAAAGCGTCTTCCGCTTGCGGTGTCATTGCCCGACGGCTTTCCGCATGGGCACGTGTAGCCTTGGGAAACCGCAGGTCCGTCATGTCAAAAATCCTCAACAAAATATTTGGACATGGTTGCAATTACCTGAAGCGGGACAACGGCGAAGGCAACTGCCTGTCCATGGTGTGAAGGCCTGAAGTGTCGATGCCACGGCGATCGGGGCACAGCGCACTGTTGCTACGCCACGAACATTCATTCATTGGAGCAACCTGAAAGGCGCGTATTGCATGGCTTTTCGCGACGAAGAAGTGTCGCTGCAGCTCCGAAGGCGGGCGCTAGAATGAAACTAGCCGGTGCTCCAGGCGCGTGGCTGTCTCATACCGCTGATGCGGCAGGCCTGGCCCACGTAGCCATACGGAAAGAGCTCAAACAGGATCTCGCGACCGGAGCGCCCGCTACCCGCTGCCCGTTCCTCAAGAAAACGCATGACGAAGCGGGCATCCGCGGCAACCCCGTGTTCAGCTAGAAATTCACGCATGAAGCGGATCACGTCCCAATGATCGTTGGTCAGTTGGATATTCTGTCGTCGCGCGAGTTCCTCAGCGGTTGCTTCATCCCATTCCTCAGGATCAATGACATAGCCGTGCTCGTCCAGGTGTACGACCTTGTCACCAACAGCAAGTTCAGAAATGGCATCCGGGCGTGTGCGCATTTTTCCTATCCCTTTCTCATTTATCGTATTCAGCTACCGTTTTTTGGTCGAAGGACCGCGGCCTGCGGCGGCAGGCCCATGGTTGGCGAGCCGGTTTGCCGCCACACAGTCTGCAAGTGTCGATTTGTTGAGGCTGGCAAGAAAGGCTTCTTCCGCGTGCCGCAATCTGACTTTCAAGCGACACCCGGGATTGAGGTAACAGTCGCCGCCATCGTCACGAAAACATTCGACTAGCGCGTGGCGCGCTTCGAGGTGCCTGACGACGTCACCCAATTGGATATCATGCGCCGCGCGCGAGAGCTGCATGCCACCGCGACCACCGCGTTGTGTCGATACAAAGCCGCCTTCGGCAAGCCCCTTTACGACCTTGAGTAGATGATTGCGTGAAATTTGGTGCTCGTCTGCGATCTGTTCGGACGTGATCAGACTTTCGGGTTGCTCGGCAAGCCGCAACAGCACCCTCAACCCATAGTCAGTGTAGGCGGTTAGTCGCATCGGACTTCGTGGCCTCACTTTAGACTGCCGCTACGCATGATTTCAGCCTTATGCCGAGCCCGGAAACGCGCGTGTCAGTGAAGTGGTATTTCAAATACTCAATCTTGCATGTCGATTTTGTGCTGGCAATGGGGGGGTGGAATTTGTCGCTGGGATGGGACCATAATTAGCCTCCGTAGCCTGATTTTGGGGATGAAATGAAACGTTTCGCGTGTTTGTGCGTTAACAATTCGACCTCCGAATCCGCCGTTGATGACGGCATGGCTGATTCGGTGCGATCCGCGTATGCGTGGCGAAATTTGCTCTTCAGTGGCGGTATCGACCGCAGTGCAAATTTTGACGTAATTTTTCACAACGCGTCGCCGCGGGGGCGGTGCTTCTAGCCTTTGCAACGGGTCTATCGTCGCGTCATTTATTGCTGTTGAGGTTGATCCGCTGAACGAAGCAGCGGGTGGTGCGGAAATTGCCTTGAAAGTGTACGAGTTCAACGTGCAGGAAAAAGCTGTTGTTGTTGCGAATAAAGAGGCGTCACGCGTGAGGGAAAATCTTCCTCACGCTTTGCAAGTGCTATCCGGTCGTCTGTCCATAGAGGTGAGTGAGCCGCCTACCAACGAGGATTATACGCGGAAACTGAAGGCCAGGATGTCAGGTGCTGATCGAATCATCGTGGCCGGCGGTGATGGGACATTACACCACATGCTGCCGCTATTACTGGAGCAAGGAAAACCCTTCGGTATTCTACCGTTCGGCACCGCGAATGACTTTGCCAGATCGATAGGTGTTCCACCCGATATCAATGTTGCTTGCGATATCGCGAGCGGCAACACATTTCGTGAAATTGATATTGGAACCCTCAACGGTGCGCCATTTTTCAACGTCGCAAGTCTGGGTGTAGCATCGGCGATCTCGCGGCTCCAAACGTCTGAACGCAAGCGACAATGGCGGGTGTTGAGCTACGCGGTGTCACTGTTTCAGGCGGTTCGTAATGTCAAACCGTTTCGCGCGTCGATAACGTCCGACAAGCATCCTGATTTCAAGGGTTATGTTCTTCAGACCAGCGTCGGTAACGGTCGATATCATGGCGGCGGTCTCACCAGTGGTCCTGATGCCGAGATCGATGACGGCCTGCTGCATGTCTATACCGTTGCTGCAACGCGATGGTGGCAGTTGATCCACGTCGTGCCGGCCTTGCTCCTGGGGCTGCATAAATGGGCAAGCAGTGTCGACTCTTTCAATGCGCGGCGTTGCGTCATCAAGTGTCGCTCACCTCAGCGCGCTACGGTCGATGGTGAATTGCTAGATGAGAAACAATCGACTTACGTGTTTGAAGTGCATAATGCGGCACTAAGGGTTTATGCACCGCCGCAGCGGTCGGGCATACTGTGACGCTGCCTAGAGCGCATTCCGATCCGATGGAATCGGATCGGCGCTCTAGTTTCTTGTTTGGTCGCATTTTCTTCGACGAACCGGTGTCCACTTCGTCGGAAAATGCTCTATGGGGGAAAACCAGGGCGGCTTAAACTTCAACCATGCTGGTGAGGTCACCGCGTTAGCGTTTCACCAACCACGTCGGCGAGCCGCTTTAACCCGTATTTCAAATATGGGGCGTGCCAATTCCGCTCGAATGTCGTCGAAGGCGCCAGATGGTTGAAACGCAACGTCCTGCTTCAGCGCCCAGCGTTGCCAGAGGTAACGGTCAATGGCGAAACGCGTGGCAAGAAGTTTTTGATCTTGATCGGTAAGGTCGCGCAGTTGCAGCGGCTGCCAGCCCGTTCGCTCTACCCATTGTTCGCTGGTGTTGGTTCTTTCCGGATGGGTTGGGATCCCTAGATATCCGGAATGCCAAGCGCACAGTTCGTCGGCCCGCGAAATATCGACAATCTTGTCGAATTCTGACAACGTCGCATCAAGCAGCGCTACCTTGGTTTCCGCCGACATCAACCCATGACGTGTCCAAGGTAATTCCAACCAGCGCTCCAGGAGAAAGTTGGCCGTTGGATTTTTGGGAAATGACTTGACGAACAGAGCGAACGGGAATGGTTTCATCCCTTCGCTCATGTAACGCATCATGCGGAAATTGTACCAAGACAAAATCTGTTTGGTGGGCTCGCGCAGGATAACGCTTCGCTTGATCTGTCGATCTGGAAAAAGGCTTTCGATGGATTTGCCGAACAGATGCCCGGAAATGGCATCGACGTCTTCAAGGCGGCCGGGCGGTCGAGAGTCATATTTTCTCGCAAAAAGCTCAAGCGGAAGGTTACGAAATCGCTTGCCCGGCGTCCAAAAGCGGTTTTTTCCCAGATGTTTATCAAGATGATTTTCAATTGTCCTGCCCGCGCATTTGGGCACATGCACAATCAGATGGAGCGGTTTGGTCACGGAACTTCTCGGCGCTTGGCGTTGTATTGATTTTGTCTTTTCTCAAACACCATCATGGACGCACGATGAAAAAACAAGCTGTGGCAGCTCGTTATCCGCATTTCCCCGCACGTGCGCGTGGCGTGGCGGTCACATTAGAGCGCATTCCGATCCGATTGAATCGGATCGGCGCTCCAGCTTCTTGTTTTGTCGCATTTTCTGCGACGAACCGGCGTCCACTTCGTCGGAAAATGCTCTAGTGTTCCGACTCTGACGCTTGGTTCCCTGTCGGACCCCGAAGCGTCAGCCCGGAACCCTAGCATTCTCATTGTTTGTGTTCTGGATTCACGATCGTTTGACGACCTTCGCCCGGGAATCAAACGTTTGATCCAGAACACGAGTGGTTGCCGATAAGCAAATGGCGTTTGATCTTGGTCCAAAAGTGGACATACGCCGCGGAAGCTTTCAGATCGTGCGCGTCCATGCTAGAGCGCATTCCGATCCGATGGAATCGGATCAGCGCTCTAGCTTTTTGGTTTGGTCGCATTTTCTTCGACGAACCGGTGTCCACTTCGTCGGAAAATGCTCTAGTGTGGCGTCGCGCCTTAGTTGATCGATGTTGCGGCGCGCTGGGTATCAACTAAGTCGCGATAAACGCCACACTAAGCCAATGATTTTGCTAGTGGCCTTCATGTCGCGCCAAAATCGCAGCGGCGGCGGCTATGTTTCAATTTTGGCGCGACAGGCCACTAGGTGTTCGAACAATGATAGAGACTGTAACGATGACGGCTAAAATCAGCATTGGTCTGTAATTCACCGTCGCGTGTAATACGGCGACTTTTGTACTCCCTATTGTGTTTGATGCAGCGCTTCGGCCGAAGCCCTTGGATCAAAGACCTTAAGGCAGGTATACCGTTAACGCTCCGCAATCATACCCCAGTTCCGTGAAGGCGCCTCACGAATTGACCGTTCGTGCTGTGCTGACAGGTATGGTGACAGGTGCCTTGCTGACCCCGTGCAACGTTTACAGCGGCCTGAAGATTGGCTGGACATTCAACATGTCCGTTGCGGCTGGGCTCATAGGTTTTTCGGTCTGGACTGGAACCGCGAGAGCGCTTGGTACGCGCACGTGGGGCCTGCACGAGAACAACATCAACCAGACGGCGGCTTCGGCGGCGGCATCAATCATCTCGGCGGGGTTGGCCGCGCCCATACCAGCTCTTGCATTGCTCACCGGACAAACGCTGCCTTGGCACGTTCTTTCAATCTGGATGTTCGTTGTCAGTCTGTTAGGCGTGGTCGTTGCAGCGGGGTTGCGCAACCAGCTACTTGAGCGAGAGCGGCTTCATTTTCCCTCAGGTGTCGTCACGGCTGAAACCATGTCCGACATTCATGCGGGCGGAAAGGAAGCCGGGCAGCGCCTGCGACTGCTGGCGGCAATGGCGGTACTCAGCGGCGCATTGAAATCGGTCGTTACAAAATTTGCTCTGGGGCCGTTGGCTCCACCACTTCAATGGAAGGTTGCGATTGCGGGTGGGAAATCGACCAACGTAACGGCCATGAACCTTGGTTTTGCGCTCGATCCGTCGCTGCTCATGGTCGGTTTTGGTGCGATTGCCGGGTTGCGCGTCGGTATTTCAATGCTCATTGGCGGCGTTTTGGCGTGGGGCTTTCTGGCGCCTATCGCCTTGCAGAACGGATGGGCGCAGGCTGGGACAGCCACGGGTGTCTGGTTTGCTCCGCTGGTTGAGTGGCTGCTATGGCCTGGTGCGACATTGATGGTGACGGCCAGTTTGACTTCATTCCTCATCTCTATAGCCGGCGTCATAGCCAGGTGGCGTGAGCGCGCGCGTTCACAGACAGTTGGCGGTGTCAATGAAACGACGAACGTCGCCACCCGCTTTTTCGGATCGGCCGCGCTGTGGGTTTCATTTTTGTTTGTAATGATTGTTGCAGTCACGGCCCAGGTGGCGATATTCCAGATTGCGGTTCCTACGGCAATCATCGCGGTTTTATTGAGTTATGTTCTTGCGATTGTCGCTGCGCGTGTTTCAGGCGAGACGGCGATCACGCCGATCGGTGCGCTGGGCAAAATTACACAGCTTACTTTTGGCGTGATTTCACCGGGTCAAGTCACGACCAACCTGATGACGGCAAACGTTACGGGAGGCGCGGCGGGCCAATGCGCTGACTTGATGCACGACCTCAAAACAGGGCAGTTGATCGGCGCCACACCATCCTTCCAGATGATCGCGCAGGTGTTCGGGATTCTCACCGGATCGCTTGTCGCCGCTGCTGCATATCTTGCCTTGATCCCGTCGCCGCAAACCCAGCTTATCACGGCTGAATGGCCAGCACCTGCCGTTGCGACATGGAAAGCAGTTGCTGAAGTGCTGTCAGAGGGCATGTCGTCGATGCCACCTGCGACTGTTCCAGCGATGTTGATTGCTGCCGTTGTAGGAATATCCATGGCACTGGTGGAAGGTCGCCTTTCTGAAAAAGCAGCGCGCTTCATGCCCAGCGGATCGGCGATTGGATTGGGCTTCGTTATTCCCGCCTGGAACTCTTTGTCGTTGTTTGCGGGTGCGCTTGGAGCGGCAGCGTTCGTCAAGGCTTACCCAGGGGTGGCAAAAAAGAAGCTTGTCGTCATTGCAGCAGGCCTGATTGTGGGCGAGAGTCTTGCTGGCGTTGCCGGCGCTTTGTGGGACATGTTGCTTTGATTGACCCGCACCGGACGGCAACCTCAATGTCAAGTCGAGACGTCATCCAGTTATAGTTGGCAGGGAGACAGTTTTGGTTTCTGCGACCCACACCCTTCACCGGCGGTTTTGTCATCATGTCTGGGACCGCACCCTCGTTCCTGTTCTCACGGTGGCACCCGGTGCGCATGTGACGTTCGATGTCACGGATGCGTCCTCGGGGCAGATAACGCGCCAGTCCACGGCTTCGGTTTTCGACAACTACAATTCTAAACGCGTCAATCCAGTCAACGGACCGGTTTTTGTCGACGGTGCCGAGCCAGGTGATGTTCTGGTTGTAAAACTGGAAAGCTACGTGCCCTCTGGTTGGGGCTGGACTGCAATTATACCTGGGTTCGGCCTTCTGGCCGATGAGTTCTTAGAGCCTGTTTTGTTGCATTGGGATTATGACCGTACCGGTAAGACGCCCTTGCTTTTTGGCGATCATGCCCGCATTCCCTTAGCGCCATTTGCTGGAACCATCGGTTTGGCTCCATCTGCGCCGGGCCAGCATTCGATTATTCCGCCGCGCCGGGTCGGTGGTAATCTTGATGTACGCGATCTGGTTGCAGGCAGTGTGCTGTTCCTGCCGGTCGAGGTGCCCGGTGCGCTGCTTTCCATTGGTGATACGCATGCTGCGCAAGGTGACGGCGAAGTTTGCGGAACGGCGATTGAAAGCCCGATGCAGGTTTCAGTTACACTGGATCTCATCAAGGATCACCAGATCCGCATGCCACGTATCGACAGGCCTTCGCATGCCAACAGGCCGACCCGTCACGGCCGCATCTGGATCACAACCGGCATTGGGCCGGATCTGCATGCGGCTGCCCGCGTGGCTGTTCGTGAAATGATTGATCTCGTCGGTCAGCAAATAGGCTTGGCAAGTGAGGATGCCTACATGATTTGCAGTGTGGTGGGCGACTTGAAGATCAGCCAGATCGTCGATGCACCTAATTGGACTGTTTCATTTCATTTGCCAGCGGCAATATTTGATTGATCCTTTCAGCGGACGTCGAACCAGACGACGAAATGCCCGTAACGATCCGGATAAAAGACGAGTGCTGATAACAATGATGATCACCTTTCATAAGAAAAGCGAATTTTACCTTATCGGGGTCCCGTCCTAGAAAACATGCAAAGCTAATTTGGTGTCAGACTTTAGTCGAGATAGTACTCATAGCGTTACGACCACAGGGAGAAAGTATGAACGAGATCAGTAAGTGCCCAATGCACGGCATTCCGGCAGCGGCAACATTCGCCAAGCAATCCTATCGTGATTGGTGGCCCAACCAGCTCAACTTGAAAATACTTCACCAGAACCCGCCCGCTCTCAATCCGATGGGCGAAAAGTTCAACTACGCGGAGGAATTCAAGAAGCTCGACCTGGCTGCGGTCAAGAAGGATCTGACTGCGCTCATGACGGACAGCCAGGACTGGTGGCCGGCGGACTATGGACATTACGGTGGTCTTTTCATCCGCATGGCCTGGCACAGTGCGGGCACCTATCGCACCGCCGACGGTCGCGGTGGCGGTGGCACCGGCAACCAGCGCTTTGCACCGGTCAATAGCTGGCCAGACAACGGCAATCTTGACAAGGCGCGGCGCCTGCTTTGGCCGGTCAAGCAGAAGTATGGCAAAAAGATCTCATGGGCCGACCTGATTATCCTTGCCGGCAATGTCGCAATTGAATCGATGGGCGGAAAGACGTTCGGGTTCGCGGGAGGTCGTGAGGACATCTGGGAGCCGGAAGAAGACATCTATTGGGGTGCCGAGAGTGAATGGCTTGCAACAAGCGATGCAGCCAACAGCCGCTACAGTGGTGATCGCAACCTGGAAAACCCACTTGCAGCCGTGCAGATGGGCCTGATTTACGTCAATCCGGAAGGTCCAGACGGCAAATCCGATCCCATCGCCTCCGGTCGTGACGTGCGCGAGACTTTCAAACGCATGGCCATGAACGACTACGAGACGGCTGCGCTCACGGCAGGTGGCCATACATTTGGAAAGTGCCACGGCGCCGGTCCCGCTTCCGACGTCGGACCCGCACCCGAAGCAGCTCCGCTTCAAGAAATGGGCTTAGGCTGGATCTCGAGTCACGGCACTGGCAAGGGCGGCGATGCCATTACCAGTGGATTGGAAGGCTCGTGGACGACCAATCCTACGCAGTGGGACATGGGCTATTTCGAGGTCCTGTTCGGCAATGAATGGGAGCAGGTCACGACACCTGCTGGTGCTCACCAGTGGCAGCCCAAGACGAACACCGACCAGAACATGGCGCCGGCGGCCGATGATGCATCAAAGAAGGTGCCGATCATGATGACCGACGCCGACATTGCAATGCGCATGGACCCGGCTTATGAGAAAATCTGCCGTCACTTCTGGGAAAACCCTGAAGAGTTCGCAGACGCATTTGCCCGTGCATGGTTTAAGCTTACGCACCGCGACATGGGGCCGAAATCACGTTACCTAGGCCCGGAAGTACCGCAGGAAGATCTGATTTGGCAGGATCCGATCCCGCCGTGCGATCATCCCCTGGCGGATGCTGGCGACATCGCCGACCTGAAGGCGAAAATTCTCGCATCGGGCTTGTCGATCCCGGAACTCGTCAAGACGGCTTGGGGCTCGGCATCAACATTCCGCGGCTCTGATTACCGTGGCGGCGCGGACGGTGCACGCATTCGCCTGGCGCCGCAGAAGGACTGGGACGCCAACGAACCGGCTCAGCTCTCCAAGGTGCTCGGCAAGCTTGCGGAAATCCAGAAGGCTTTCAATGGTGCAGCTTCGGGCGGCAAGAAGGTTTCATTGGCCGACCTTATCGTGCTTGGTGGTGGAGCCGCCATCGAGAAGGCAGCCAAGGATGCCGGACATAACGTGGAGGTGCCTTTCACGCCTGGCCGCATGGACTCGAGCGATGAGCAAACCGACGCTGAGAGCTTCGAGCCGCTGGAGCCGGAGGCCGATGGCTTCCGCAACTACGCCAAGAAGAATTACACCGTTTCAGCGGAAGAAATGCTGGTCGATCGTGCACAGCTTCTGAAGCTTTCCGCACCAGAGATGACGGTGTTGGTCGGTGGCCTGCGCGTGCTTGGCGCAAACCACGGCGATACCAAGCACGGCGTGTTCACCAAAACTCCGGGCAAATTGACGAACGACTTTTTCGTCAATGTTCTCGACATGGGTACGGCCTGGAAGGCGACTGATGCCGATGGTGATATGTTTGAAGGGCGTGACCGCAAGTCGGGCGATGCCAAATGGACAGGCACGCGTGTTGACCTGGTGTTCGGTTCAAACTCGCAGTTGCGCGCAATCTCTGAGGTCTATGCTCAGGAAGATTCAAAAGAGAAGTTCGTCAAGGATTTCATTGGCGCGTGGACGAAAGTGATGAACGCAGACCGTTTCGGGCTGGTTTGATCTCAAAGGTGGGTTATCGCGGGCGCTCTTTGGTGAACGTGAAATCCCGGTTGTCATGACGTAGTTGGGGCGGCTCACCGTTAAAGACGGCGTGCCGCCCTTTCTCTTGCCTGTTTTCAAGCAATTAAACGGACCTCGGGTATCCGGCCTGTGCGCCGCATTAGTGTTCCGACTCTGACGCTTGGTTCCCTGTCGAGCCCCCACGCGTTAGCATTGCGCCCGCGGGTACCCTGCCAAAGTGCGCCTTCAAACTATCGTGACGATCAATGTCTCACGAAGTCGTATTGACGCTGCTAACCTGGGGTACATCTATACCGTTGAGCCATCGGTGCGTCGGCGGGGTCTCCAGGACATGGACTATCGCGACGCCTGCCAAGAATGGCAGACTATGACAGGAGAAAATATATGACGGTCGACGTCACAATAAATGGAAGGTCGGTGACGGTGGACGCAGAACCCGGCACGCCACTTCTTTGGGTTTTGCGCGATGAACTTAATTTAACAGGCACGAAGTTCGGTTGTGGCGTTGCGTCGTGTGGGGCTTGCACGGTTCACGTCGACGGTCAGCCCGTCAGATCGTGCCAAACCTTCATAGAGGATGTCGCGGGCGCCAAGGTCACCACAATCGAAGGGCTCGACAGCAAGGCTGCCGCGGCAGTTCAAAAGGCGTGGGGTGAACTCGACGTCGTACAGTGCGGCTATTGCCAGTCCGGCCAGATCATGTCGGCCGTGGGCCTCCTCTCCTCCAATCCCAAACCAACCGATGACGATATCAATTCAGCGATGTCAGGCAATGTGTGTCGCTGCGCAACCTACGTGCGGATTCGTGCGGCCATCCACCGTGCAGCAGAGATCATGGAGGGCTAAGCGATGAACATTGAAACAACTCGACGTTCTTTCCTGGGCGGTGTCGGTGCCATCGGTGCTGCCATGGTGATTGGTATCCGGCCCAATGGCCAGTTTGCCGTAGCTGCCGAAAGTGCTGACACGGTAATCAATCCCTTCGTGCGCATCATGCCTGATGGTTCCGTGCAGGTGGTCATCAAGCATTTCGAAATGGGGCAGGGTACGACCACGGGGCTTGCAACGCTGGTGGCTGAAGAGCTCGATGCGGCGTGGGATAATGTCACGACCGACTTTGCTCCCGCCAACACGAAACTCTATATGAACCTTTTCATGAAGGCGCAGGGAACGGGCGGTTCAACCGCAATTGCCAACAGCTTCCTGCAATATCGCAAGGCCGGCGCTGCCGCACGCGATCTGATGGTAAGGGCTGCTGCTGAAACGTGGGGCGTCGAGCCGTCTTCCGTTTCGGTTTCGGAAGGAAAAATTACTTCAGGCGACAAGTCGGCGCATTTCGGTGAAATGGCTGCCAAGGCGATCACCCTTGAGCCTGCTCAGGATCCCAAGCTCAAAGATCCATCCCAGTTCAAACTCATCGGCAAGCAGAAGCTTGCGCGCAAAGACACGCCTGCCAAGATCAACGGCACGGCGACATTCGCGCTGGACGTCAAAATCGACGGCATGGTTTACGCCGTGGTGAAGCGCAGCCCGAAGTTCGGCGGCACGGTCAAATCCTTCGACCTTTCCGGAGCCAAGAAAGTCAAAGGGTTCATTGACGCAAAACCGCTTGCCAACAAAGCTGGTATTGCAATTTTTGCCAAAAACACCTGGGCTGCCATAAGCGCACGCGAGGCGATCAAAGCTGAATGGGATTTCTCAAAAGCAGAGACGCGCTCACACGACGAACTGGTGTCGTATCACCGTGGGCTTTTGGACAATCCTGAAAAGCAGGCGGTGAAGGGCGGTGATCTTGCAAAGACCACGAACGCATTGGAAGGCGCCGATCAGATCGTTGGCGGAGACTTCGTGTTTCCATTCCTGGCGCATGCTCCGATGGAGCCGCTCAATTGCGTCATCGAACCAACCGAAAACGGTGTCCGCTTCCATGATGGTTGCCAGTTCCCAACCGTAGTGCAGATGGTCGCGGCGTCCATATTGAATCTCGACGTCAAGGACGTGGAAATCAACACGGTCTATGCAGGCGGCTCATTTGGCCGCCGTGCAACGCCCGTTGCCGACTACACGGCCGAGGCGGCGATGGCGTTTGCCGCGCTGGGCGGGAAGACACCGGTCAAGTTGGTTTGGACGCGCGAAGACGATGTGCATGGCGGGTTTTATCGGCCCATGGCTGCACACCGCGCTCGTATCGGTCTCAAAGACGGCAAGCTCGTGGGCTGGGATCATCGGCTGGCCGTCAAGTCGATTCTTCTCGACACTTCGTTCGCCTCAGAGGAAATCAAGAAAAGCGGGATCGACCCGGCTGCTGTCGAGGGCGTCAACGACACGCACTATGACATTCCAGAGTTTTCGGTTGGTGTTACCGCCGCCGAAACACCGGTCCCGGTTTTGTGGTGGCGATCGGTTGGCCATACGCACACGGCTTTCGTCATGGAATCATTGGTGGACATGGCTGCGAGTGCTGCAAAAGCGGACCCGGTGGAATTCCGTCTAGGTCTGCTTGGCGGTGACGATAAAGACCGCCAACGTCTTGCGGGCGTGCTTAAGCTGGCAGCAGATAAGGCTGGCTGGGGCAAGCCGCAGGAAGGACGTTTCCAGGGTGTGGCCGTGCACAAGTCCTTCAGCACCTATGTCGCCGAGATTGCCGAAATTTCACTGAAAGATGGTGCAGTGAAAGTGGAAAAGGTGACATGCGCCGTCGATTGCGGCGTGCCGGTCAACCCCGATGTCATCCGTGCGCAAATGGAGGGCGGAATCGGCTACGGCCTGGGCGCGATCATGCGCAACCAGATTACCTTGACGAATGGCGAAGTCGACCAGTCGAATTTCCCCGACTACGAGCCTTTGCGCATCACGGATATGCCCGAGGTTGAGGTGCATATCGTGCCGTCGAGCGAGCCGCCCACAGGCGTTGGCGAACCTGGTCTGCCACCGATCGGCCCGGCGTTGGCCAATGCCATCCACGCAGCAACGGGCAAGCGTGTGCTGAACCTGCCGATGATAGCAGACGGCATCGAGTTTGCGTGAAAGGTATAAGAGTGTTTCGACACACACTCTCTCCTGTCCGGCTCCGGGGTAAGCGTCATGATTGTCAGTGATATTGAGCTTACCCCACCACGGCAGTTCGTCGAGAACGTCACTGCGCCGCTGTTGGAATGGCGGCGCAGGGGACTGGGCGGCGTGCTGGCGACGCTCGTTGGAATTGATGGGGCATCCCCGCGCCCGCTTGGCAGCCAACTGGCGGTCAACGAGCGGGGCGAGTGGGTGGGGCAGATCTCTTCTGATTGTGCCGAAGCCGCCATCGCGCGCGAGGCACTCGCCTGCATGGCGGATGGGGAGGCGCGCACGGTCCGCTACGGGCGCGGCTCAAAATTCCTAGACGTGCGATTGCCGTGCGGATCAGGGCTCGATATTCACTTCGATCCGCATGTGCCAATTGAGATCCTGGAAGATCTTGAAGCGGCGCGGCGGGCGAGGAAACCGGTAACATTGCGTTGGTCCGAGACCGGTCAAGTGATGAACGCCACAGGTCATCTGCTGGATTGGTCCCCCCGGCACGCCAACGCTTTGAATGTCCAATCTCTCATTGAAACGGGTGGCGGGCTTTATGCGCGCCACTATGTGCCGGTAACGCGTGTGCTCGTTGCAGGCCGCGGTGCGCATGCATCGGCGCTCGTTTCCTGTGCGCACGCCACGGGTTTAGAAGTCTGTTTGGCAACGCCCGATCGGCAGTTAATCGCGCGCCATGCCGACCACTGCGTTTCAACGCAACTGCTGCATCACCCGGATAGCTTCGATGCCGCCAGTGTTGACCGGTGGACTGCAACCGTACTTTTGTTTCACGATCATGACTGGGAGCCGGAGATTCTTGTCCCGGCTTTGCAGCGGGACGGTTTTTATGTCGGGGCCCTTGGAAGCCGTTTAACGCATCAGCAGCGTTGTGAGAGGCTTATTCAGCTCGGCGTCGACAGTGCCTCACTTTCACGCGTGCACGGACCGGTCGGACTTGACATCGGCGCCCAGAGCCCACCTGAAATTGCAATTTCCATTATTGCCGAAATCCTGAAAGCACGGCGCATGGCGCATGTCTGATCGGGACTTGAGCGCATTTGCCGTCATCGTACTGGCCGCCGGGTCTTCAACACGTATGATGCAGGGAAACAAGCTCACCCAGCTTGTCGGCACGCGCCCGATGGTCTGTCATGCCTTGGATACGGTCACGGTGCTGCGCCCCGCCGAGGTTATCGTTGTCACCGGATATGAACGTTCCCACGTGGAGGAATTGCTGCGCGACCAGCCTGTGAAGCCTGTCTTCAATCCCGAGCACAAACAGGGCATGGGTAGTTCGCTGGCTGTCGGAGCCAAAGCAGTGCGTTGCGGGCTGGCAGGTGTGTTCGTTCACTTGGCCGATGTACCATTCGTTGCGGCCGAAACGTATCTGCAACTTGCCAATGCCATGGATGAGGATAGTGCCGCGAACTATCAGATTTTTGCACCCGTCTTCGCAGGACTGCGCGGTCACCCCGTGCTTTTCCGCAGCGCAGTTCTGCCGGCACTCCGGCAACTTTCAGGTGACATTGGTGCGCGGGCTTTGATCAAGGAAAATGCTTGCAAGGTCGTGACAGTTGATGACCGTTTCATTGCAAGCGACGTCGATACGGAGGAAGACCTGCGGCAGGCGCGCCGTGCATTTGAATGATCAAGCGCGCTTTTCGATCCGATGGAATCGGATCAGCGCTCTAGCTTTTTGTTTGGTCGCATTTTCTTCGACGAACCGCTGCACACTTCGTCGGAAAATGCTTTTTGTTTGGTCGCATTTTCTTCGACGAACCGGCGTCCACTTCGTCGGAAAATGCTTTTTGGTTTGGTCGCATTTTCTTCGACGAACCACTGCACACGTCTTCGGAAAATGCTCTGGGCTTTGGCGTCACGTTGCGTTGGGTTCAATATTCCAGTGCGAGATAGTGGCGGTGAGCCCAGCCTCTCGCGCGCCCGTGTGTGACGGGACACCATTCGCCGACGCAATAACCTGTCAGATGAATGCGCCGTCCCGAAGATGGGATGCGGCCAATGATCCTTGCGTCGGGATCTGGCCTGCGGCGGAGATTCAGGACATCGTTGGCGGCGACGCGCACCACCCGGTAGGTGATTGGATTAGGGTTGGATCGGGCTCTTGAGCGTACTTCGTTCTCCGGCGCGATGAAGTAGCGATGAACCCAGCCTTGTTCGCGCTCATAGCGGATTGGACACCAGTCCCCGGCGCAGCCGCCCAGCTTCATGATGCCAGAACCGCGCGGCGGAATGACCCCAACAATGTTGGTTGTCGGGTCGGGCCCACTACGAACGTTCAACACATCGTCCTGCGGTACGTTGATAACCCGGAATGCTGAGGCCACGGGCAGCTTGGCGGCTCCGGCTTTGCCCGGTTCTGGATACCGGCCGGCAGTAGCGGCGAGAAGCAAACGCTGTCCGGGGTTTTTGGCCGGCATCGGGGGAGGAGGTGCGGGCTTGGCCACCGGTGCTGCTGCCACGCGCGACGGTGCGGGCGCCTTTTTGGGACTAAGGCGAGGGCGTGGATTGCCGGCAGCCACCTTTTTTGGCGAAACGCTATCGTTGGACTTCGAGACGGAATTGATGGCTTGGGGCGCTGTGTTTGTTGCCGTCGAGGGGACCGGCCTTTGTTGTTGAGTGGTCTGGGGACGAACGGGTTGTTGTGAACTGGGAGGAGGCGCAGGTTCGGTTTCCCGTAAGGCTACGATCGTTCCGGTGCCCTTGTCGCCGTCCTGGTCAATCCAGGCGATGCGGTTTTCGTCGTGCCGATAGACCTTCACACAGCTTTTTTGGCCGTTGAACCAGGTTTTCCATTGCTGACACAGACGAGAGCCGCTGATCCACCACTTCCCGTTGTCGGTCTGCGACCCAAGAAAAAAGGCAACGGCACCGGCCTTCCCCTTAAGTGAGCCGTCTTCGTCGTATTTCACTGGCACGACGCTGCCCAACGGCGTGTCGAGATTGATTTGTGCGCCAGGGATATAGCGCTTCAACATTTCTTCGGTCAGAAGCTCAGCCGAAGCCGACGCCGGGACAGCCGCCCAGCCGCCAAAAAGGCTGGCCAGGATCAAAAAATATCCCGCGGCTGTCGTATTAGGCATGCGCATTGCTGCCGGGTCCCTTCAAAAGTGGCAACTGCTAAGGTTACCCTGCATAGTTAAGGTCTCACTAAAATCTGGAATGGGGGCAGCAAGTTGGCAATTTTTTTGCGCTTTCGAGATGCAGAGATTGTCGCGTATTCGAAAGCGGCCAACAGCGCGCAAGCGTCTGATGGGAAACGGCGGTCTTCTTGTTGTTCTCATGGCAGATACAAGTGATGTATCTTGCGAGCGATCATACAAGCCGGCTACCCCAACACATTTTAAAGTGTAATCACTCGTGGCGCACCGCCCCCGACTGGTGATATATATGGCATATTGCATGCCAGCGATGACGGAATGCCTCAGTTGGATATGCGGGCGTCCTGACGGGCGTCTCACCTTACATGTGCTTTTGGGTGTGATGTGTTAGCGGTTGAAAATCGTAGCAGGTGGAACCGGATGACGGTATGGCCACAGCAGAATTGATCAAAAGGACCTCGTATAAGGGGCCGCGAATAGGAGGAATGCCAGATGGCTATTAAGGATCTGCTCGTTGCCTATGACGGGAATGAGGCGTCGCAGCATGCGCTGGAGTTTGCCGTTCAGATGGGCTCCAAATATGGGGCGACGGTGACGGGTATGACAGTTTCCAAGCCAGAGCCTTTCGAAAGTCATCTACAGCGGTGGATTCCTGACAACGTCAAAGAAAGCATGATGACGGCACGGCGAGAGTCGACCAAATCGATCGAATCGAAATTCCTCGAACAGGTAAAGGCGCTAGGCTTTAGTGGCGAAAAACAGTGGCTGGTGGAGGAAGGGCAGCCGGACCTGACGCTGGCACGCTCCGCACGCTTCTATGACATCCTGGTTATCGGACAATTCCTCACTGCCTTTCAAACCGAGCACCGTTCGGTTGATCCGCAAGAACTGCTGCAGCGCGCAGGTAAGCCCATTATCATCGTTCCTAAAGGCTACCAGGCCCGCCCCTTCCGCGAGGTTGCTGCTGTGGCTTGGGATGGCAGCCGGCATGCTGCGCGGGCACTGACGGATGCGATGCAAATTCTTGAAACCAAGAAAAAACTATACATTTTGACGGCCAAAGCAGAGAAGCAATCCCGCGATATGGGCGATCTTCCAGGTCTTGATCTGCAGGTGCACCTGAAACGTCACGGGGTTGAATCTGAATTAGTAACATTCGATTCAAGCGTGCATGAGGTCGGCCATACGATTTTGGAGCACTGCAAGGAAATCGATCCAGACGTGCTGGTTATGGGTGCCTATGGGCGCGCGAAGTTCGGCTCGCAGTTTTTTGGTGGCGTTACCCGCTACATCCTGCAGAACCACACGGTGCCGGTGCTGCTGTCGCACTAGTGTGGCGTCGCGCCTTAGTTGACCGACGTTGCGGCTCACGCGGAGTCAACTAAGGTGCGTTGAACGCCACACTAGCGCGCCGAAGCCGGGCACGAAGCGAAAGACGGAGCATTGCTTGAGGCAAAGCTCCGTCATCAAGTGTTGGGCGGAAGACGTTGGGAAAAAGCAGTAAAGAGGTGCGATGAGGTGCGTAAACGCCTGAGCAAGGGCACCGTAGCGCTATGGTACACGATCGAATTTAGTGAAGTTGCCTAGCTGTTTCGCGCACACCCGCTGCCGTGATGTACCAATGGCCATCCTTGGCGTGCACTGCTAGACCCTGCTGCGAAAGGCTCCGCGCGTAGGTCTGGTGCATCGGTGGGAAATACGAACGCGGGGTCTCAACCAGCAGCTCCAGCATCGCGCGTTCATTATCGGTCAATCGTAGCATAGCGATTGCCTCTCACTCTCCAACTAAAATGCTCTCCAACCAAACTCATCTCGGCCGGCCATCTCATTCTCAGCCCCAGCAAAATCGGGGCGAAGAGAACTGCAAACTTGACCACCGGCGAAACCCCACTTTTTGACGCAGCGAGGATGTGTAACAACGTTACGCCCTAATTCCTCCGCGTCTCTCATAAACGTTGACCGCCATGGTTGGTTCCCTGAAAGACAGGAGTTGGTACAGAGATAATATGATGTGCTCGTTCTTAGTTCAGCAGGCTCGCATTTGTGCAGCATTCGCCATCAGTTTTGAGAATGGTTGCGAAAATTACAGTCAAATCAACGCTGCAATGAGCTGTGGCCGCGTTCCGGGTGTCTGATTGATGCTGTGGAAAACTCATTTCGAGGCTGGCGGAGACTTCACGAGCAAAAATTTGCGTTGCCATGGCGAGGTGAAATGGTGTCGCCAAAAACGGCATTTTCTCATGACCGGATTGAGTTGGCGGAACGCATCAAGGCGGAGGCGGGCGAATTGCCGCGTGCGCTTGGAGACGCTATTTCCTGGCCCGGGGTCATCGATCGGATTGGATCGATACCGCGCGAGAATTTTATAAATCCGAACGATCTGGCGCTCGCGTATAAAAATGCGCCACTTTCGATTGGTTTTGGCCAAACCATTTCCCAGCCCCTTATTGTCGCCTTGATGTCCGGATTGCTCCAGCCAACCGGGATGCATAACGTGCTGGAAGTGGGGACAGGTTCGGGATATCAGGCGGCGGTACTGGCGGGTCTGGTCGCTTCAGTCCACTCAATCGAAATTGTTCCGCAACTTGCAGCGCGTGCACGGCAAGCGCTGGCGTCATGCGGCATTGAAAACGTCAAGGTGTACGTCGGGAACGGTCACGCAGGCTTGCCAGCACAAGCGCCATTCGACGGAATAATCGTTACTGCTGCCTCTGAGTTTTTGCCCGAAACCCTGTTCGACCAATTGAAGCCCGGCGGCAGAATGGTGTTACCCCTGGGAAGCGAACGCCAGACGTTGAGCGTCGTAACCAAACAAGCCGAAGGAGCTGATCCAAGCGTCCAGGCGCTGCTGCCTGTAAGGTTTGTCCCCTTTGTTGCTTGAGCTGCTCGTACCAATAACTCTCAACCGATGAGCAAAAGGCCGCCCGACCGTTGCGGGAGAGGTGCGTTGGAATGCCGCAATGCCTTGGCAAGGTCGGCGAGAGTGCAATGTGTTGCAGGTGTTGCGCGCGATGCAGTTTTCATTAATCAACAAATATCTATAAAAAACAAATTGGTAGGAAACTTTTGCACCTTAGTCGTGTTGCGCTGTTGCAACTTGATTTCTCGGATGAAATCGGAAAATCGCATTTATATCAATACATTCGAATGTTGGCATGTTCATTGCGAATGATCTTCGCATGGGATGTGCCCAGGGATCCGGCCTGAACCAATTTACCCCGCGAAAAGCCGTGAGCCCGTCAAGACACAACCTGGGAAACGAGAATTTACGACGTAACGACGATTATGAAACTCAAGGAGAATATTATGAAACGCGCAATGACATCCGCCGCCATCGCAACCGTTTTGGCACTCGGCACCGCCGGTCTCGCCAGCACCTCTGCCAGCGCTTGGGGCTGGGGCGGTCCGTGGAACGACAGCGGCTGGGGCAACGGCTGGGGCGATGGTTCCGGTTCGGGTAATTTCTCAATGAACTTCGGTGGCAACATGACCGGCCGCGGCAATGGTTATAACGGCTACTACGGTGCTCCCTACGGTGGTTATTACGGCGCGCCGTATGGCTATGGCGCTCCCTATGGTGGCTACGGCGCCCCTTACGGTTACGCTCCTGCTTATGGCCAGGCACCTTATGGCTACGGGCAGTACGCTCCGCAGGGCCAGGTTCAGGGTCAAGCCCAGGTTCAGGCCCCGCAGGCTCCTCAGGTGCAGGGCAACGCACAGTAAGTGTGCCTGCTTTTAAGCCCGGTGCCGGTCTCGTTCCTCCTGGATCGGCACCACCCTACGCCCGCTGTCCCCCAGCGGGCGTTTTTCATTTTCCGAATTGAATGTCCGGCGTTCGCGCACCCCCGGCTGGGTTACCTACAGCGTTTTCCAACGAAGTAGACGCCGTGCTCTCGTGAGAAAGGCGGGCTAGCTGGTCGGTCATGCGTGTTCGATATGGGAATCCATGACGTTCTTGCGGCCTGCCTTGTCGAAATCAATTGTCAGCTTGTTGCCGTCCACGGCGGCGATCTCGCCATATCCGAACTTCAGATGGAAGATCCGGTCGCCAACCGAAAAACGCGGCTCGGCGGTGGATGAGGCGACCAACTCCCCTTCAATGATTTTTGGTGCTCTTGCGCGTTGGGCCTTGGCATCACGGTTCCATTCCGCCGCTGTGCGTTTCTTTGCGCGTTGCCAGCCGGGCGTATCGTAAGACCCGCCAAAACCGCCCGATCCCGTCCCGGTATTTTGGCCTGCAAAATTGCGGTCAAACCGGCTTTGGCTGGCGAACGGGTTTGAATAGCCGCTGCCGAAATTCTGGTAGGCGCCTGAAAACGGTCCTTTGCGTTCGATTACTTCGACATGGTCTTCGGGCAGTTCGTCGACGAAGCGCGAGGGAATGGCGGATTGATATAGGCCGCGCGTCCTGCGGTTCTGGGCAAAAGAGATCCGCGCGCTCTTCTTGGCACGCGTAATGCCGACATAAGCGAGCCGGCGCTCCTCTTCGAGGCCAGCAAGGCCGTTTTCATCGAGCGAGCGCTGGGAGGGAAACAGGCCTTCTTCCCATCCAGGCAGGAAGACGGTGTCGAATTCCAGGCCTTTGGCAGCGTGCAGCGTCATCAACGAGACGCGGTCGATGTCATCTGACTGGTCAACGTCCATGACCAGACTGATGTGTTCCAAAAAACCTTCCAGTGTGTCGAACTCGTCCATTGAGCGGACAAGCTCCTTCAGGTTTTCCAGGCGTGTTTGCGCGGTCGGGCTCTTATCGGCCTGCCACATGCCCGTGTAGCCCGATTCATCTAGAATGAGTTCGGCAAGCTCGGTGTGGCGCATTTGGGTGACCAAGCTGCGCCAGCGCTCGAAATTGCGCAACAGCTCGACAAGAGACTTCCTTGCCTTGCCGGTGAGTTCCTCGGTCTCGACCATGTCAACGGCCGCTTGAAATAGCGGAATGCGATTGCCGCGAGCGTGGGCGATGATGCGCTTGACCGAGGTATCGCCAATGCCGCGTTTGGGCACGTTGATGATGCGTTCAAATTTCAGGTCGTTGGCGTGGTTCAATGTCGTATCGAGATAGGCGATGGCATCGCGGATTTCCTGGCGCTCGTAGAATTTCGGTCCACCGATGACCTGGTAGGGCAGGCCGATTGTAATAATCCGATCTTCCAGAGAGCGCATCTGGAAGGAAGCGCGCACAAGGATAGCGATCTCATTGAGGGTATGGCCCTGGCGTTGCAACTGCTCAACGTCTTCGCCAATGACGCGCGCTTCCTCCTCGTCGTCCCATACGCCGGTGACGGTGACTTTTTCACCCTCCGCCCCTTCGGTGAAAAGCGTTTTTCCAAGGCGGCCGGCATTGTGAGAGATGACGCCGGAGGCGGCGGCGAGAATGTGGCTGGTGGAGCGATAGTTGCGTTCAAGGCGAATGACGATGGCGCCGGGGAAGTCGGTTTCAAAGCGCAGGATATTGTCGACCTCCGCACCGCGCCAGCCGTAGATCGATTGGTCGTCATCGCCAACGCAGCAAATGTTGGGAGAGCCCTGTGCGAGCAGGCGTAGCCACAGGTATTGCACCGTGTTGGTGTCCTGATACTCGTCAACCAGGATGTAGCGGAAGCGCTTTTGATAGGTCGCCAACACGTCCGGATAGGTGCGAAACAGGCGCAGGCTTTCAAGCAACAGGTCGCCGAAGTCACAGGCGTTCAGTTCTTTCAGCCGGCTCTGATAGTCGGCGTAGAGTTTGGCGCCCTTGCCAGCGGCAAACGCCTGCGCTTCGCTTTGCGGAACTTTGTCTGGTGTCAGTCCACGGTTCTTCCAGCCGTCGAGGAGGCCGGCAAGCTGGCGGGCGGGCCAACGATCCTTGTCCAAACCGGCCGCGTCAATCACCTGCTTGATGAGGCGCAACTGGTCGTCGGTGTCGAGAATGGTGAAGCCGTTTTTCAGGTCCACCAGTTCGGCATGGCGCCGCAGGATCTTCACACCGATGGAGTGGAAGGTGCCGAGCCATGGCATGCCCTCCACCGTGCCGCCGACGAGATGACCGATGCGTTCCTTCATCTCGCGTGCGGCTTTGTTGGTAAAGGTTACAGCAAGCACCTGCGACGGCCAGGCACGGCCAGTAGCAAGAATGTGTGCGATGCGTGTGGTCAGAACCCGCGTTTTGCCAGTGCCAGCTCCCGCCAATACGAGCACGGGGCCATCAAGTGCTTCGACGGCAGCACGTTGTTCGGGGTTGAGTCCTTCCAAATAGGGCGGTATCGGCGGGCCGCCAGATGCCTGCAGCGCGCGCGCGGAGATGGACAGTTTTGGCGGCGGGCCTTCGGGAACCGGATCGTGCGCGGGATCGTGGCGCGGAGGCAATGGTGCCGGAAGCGGTGCGGCAAGCGGAAGTCGCTCGCGGGTCGCGCTGGCGCCCGCATCCAGCGTGCCGCTTGCGCTTTCACCTTTTTTTTCTCCCACGCGCGGCTTGGCCTCCGCTTTCCTGGCCGGAGCTTCGGGCAGGTCAAACGGCAGGTCGTCAAACAGCGAATTGGCGCTGTCGTCCGTGGCAGAGCGTTTTCGATTCGTGGCCATTATGGGCGGGACTATAGCACCCGTGACGAGGCGGGAAGGGGGCGGATGACTGAGTCCACAGGGGCGTTGGTCCGGGTCATCCTGCGGTGCTTGCTTGGTTGCCGGTTTTTCGCGCCCTGAGCAGCCCGGAGAGCGCAAATGCAGCGCCAATGCCAATGAAAATCAAAGACATGGCCCATTTCTCGTAAAATGTATCGAGCATCATGGATGAGGGGTCGTCAGGGTCGTAGAGCACCTGAACATGTTCGCCGACCTCATAGGTTGATGGGTTTGCCGCCCAGGTGGCATGGCCCGAATATGTTTTTCCAGCCACGTCGTAGCTGATTTTGGCTCGGAATTTTACCTGGCCGCCGCGCGTAGTGGTCTCGGTCAGGTCAGTGACGGTTCCTTTCGCCGTCGCTGCGCCCAGGACGAAGTGGCCATTCCAGACCAGCAATGCAAGGCCGATGACGAGGAAGATCGGGCTGAGGCGGAGGAGCCCGATAGCGAGGCCGTCTGGGCGGCTAACACGCACCGTAGTGCCGTTATCCTCACTCATCTGTGCTCCTCGACATGGGCGTCGATCAGTGCCTTGTTGAAGGCGTTAAGCGCATGCATGCGTTCGGCCCATCCAATAATCAGCGACTGATCGTTTTCTGAAACCACGGCGACGCGGGCCTTGCCTGAGCGGTCAAATGTTCGAAGCGCACGTTCGAGTGTGTCTGATGGGAGCAGCCAGGGCTCTTCGCTATCTGCGGCCAAATGCTTTTTATCGGCCTTGTCGCTGCGCTCGCTCATGAAACCTGAAACCGTGAGGCGACGCATGATGGATTTGTGCGGCCCTTCCTGAAGAAATAGACCACGCTTTGCGAGTTGCCAGTCAAAGTAGCTTTGCCCCAGCAACGCCTGGTTGAGGCCTACCGCGATCGAGACGGTAAGCAACAGGGCCAGGGATAGTTCGTAGCCGCTGGTCAGCTCAAAACAAATGAGAATGGTCGAGATCGGGGCGCCCAGCACGCAGGCTGCAACAGCACCCATTCCCAGTATGGCGTAAAGGCCGTAGCTGGCACCCACTTCAGGGAATGCAGTTGTCGCAACGATGCCGAAGGCAGCGCCGGTAAGCGCGCCGAGGTACAGGGACGGTGAAAAAATGCCGCCGGCAAACCGAACGGCCAGCGTAATTGCGGTGGCCAGCGTCTTGGCAACGATGAGAGCCAGCAGCATCCACAGCGGCAGGCTCATGTAGAGCGCCCGGTCGGTGGTCTCGTAGCCAACGCCCAGCACCTCGGGAAACACGATTGCAATGGCACCTACGGCCAATCCACCAAGCGCGGTCCTCAGCCAAAGCGGGGATTCGAAATGCCAGACAATCCGCTCCGAAGCTATGATGGTAAATTGGAACAGGATCGCCACTGCGGCACACGTCACGCCCAGCAGCGCGAATGCGGGAACCTCCAGAAAAGAGGTGATCTGGTAATCGGGGATCGTGAATGCAGGGAAGTTGCCCAGGTGTATCCGGCTGATCACGCCGCCGGTCACCGATGCGATGACGATGGGAACAAACGCGCGCATGGCGTAATGGCGCAAAATGACTTCATGGGCGAACAACACGCCGGCAATCGGCGCGTTGAAGGATGCAGCGACTGCGGCGGCGACGCCAGATGCCAGTAATGTGCGGCGATTGGCCGGCGAAAGATGGAAGCGGTATTCGAGCCAGGACGCAAGCGTTGCGCCCAGGTGGACGACCGGCCCCTCTCGCCCGGCACTGGCGCCCGCTCCAAGCGACATGGCGGCTAGCAACGCACTTATTAGCCCGGTTTTAGGGTCGATCCTACAATCGCGGAGCGAGCGGTATTCGATAACATCGGCAACGGCGTGTGCACGTTGGCCGGCGACAAAATGCTGGAGAATGAACCCAACGATCAGCCCGCCAACAGCAGGCGCCAACAGGATTACCCACCAAGGCACTTCGGCGGCGGCCGAGGCGACGCGTTCAGAGGTGGTCATCAACCATGGAAGCTGAAACACGCCGATGAGCTTGCGAAAACCAAGAGCCGCATAGCCCACCGCAATGCCGATTCCTAAGCCAAGCGCCCATGTCAGTGGCTGGCGATCGCCAATGAAATCACTGAAATTGTGCTGGAACCGCTCAAAGATGGCGTTTTGCACGCTTTCACGTGCGACCGCTGCCAGGCTGCGGGGATTTTGCTCACGCGCTTGTTCGCGCTCATCCCGGTAACGCGCCAGCCTGCTGCGTGCTTTGGGGGTGTCCGTTTTGGTTTGCTCAGAATCATGCATTGTTTGCGTGCACTATGCGCTGGTGGAAAGAACGAGAAAATTTGACTGCATCCAGGTGTCATGACCGTGCGACATTGAATTTGCCATCTACGTATCAACCTACGTTTCAACGGTCCGGCGAACTCATCACGCATGTTGCACAACCTTTTGACTGTGCTGCAATTTAACATAAACGCGGTATAAGGTCCCGCGATTGGACGCAAGCGTTTCCACACGTGTTGCCAAAAGACAATGCCGGGCGTTGCAAGCGGTGTTCAAGGCAAGGGCTTAAAATCGCTGATCCGGTCGCCATAGCGTGGTCTTGTGGTAAACAATTGAGGTTCGGGCAACCCGGCTATGCGGCCTGGGCCTGATTTGAGGAGGGTCGGTACAACTGCCGGTCCAACCTTACGAGCAACGCTCGCATGAACCGACCCTGAGGCTGGGTGTGAAAAAGGTTTAAGGCGATGGCGGTGGCCGGCGACGCGGAGGGGGCGCGGTGAATACCGTATTGATGTGGGTTGCGGGACTGCTGGTTGCCGTGATGGCGGCGCTGTTCGCGGTGCCGTACTTCGTTGACTGGAACAGCTATCGCGGTGTGTTCGAGGAGGAGGCCTCCCGGATACTGGGGCGAGACGTCCGTGTCGGCGGAATGATAAACGTGCGCCTCCTGCCGACGCCCTACATGAGATTTGAGCACCTACGCATCGCCGATACGCGGCTGGGTGCTTCGCAGCCATTGTTTCGCGCCAAGACCTTTACAATGTGGTTGTCGGTTCCGCCCCTCTTGAAGGGCAATCTGGAGGCAACGCGGGTGGCGCTGGACACGCCGGTTGTTGCATTGGCAGTGGACAAGAGCGGGACAGGCAATTGGACGACGCTGGGGGTGCGTCCTGGCACCTTGCCATTCATTCCCAAGAAGGTCGCCTTGCAGGCTGTCGATATTACCAACGGTTCGCTTGTCATGACACATCCGCGCGCTGGTGAGGTTGCGCGTGTTACAGGCATCGGCGGGGAACTTTCCGCCGAGGCGCTCTATGGGCCGTACAAATTTTCTGGCGAGATGAACCTGGCAGGCCAGATGCGTGATGTTCGCATCGCAACTTCCAAGGTCGACGCGGAAAGCACCCTGCGCTTCAAAGTTAGCGCCCACCCTAAAGGTGCAACCGGTATAGGTTCGGTCTTTGAGGTTTCCGGACAGGTTTCAGGGCTTTCATCAACGCCGGAAATTTCAGGAGCCCTCACCGCGACTTTGCCGTTACCGAAACTGCCTGGGTCTTCCGACGATGCCACGGCAACTTCCACGGCAACTTCCACGCCAACTTCCAAGGAAACTGCCGATGGTACGCAGGGGGGGGCTGGAGCGAAATCGGTCTTTGCGGACGTAAAAGGGCAACTCCGCGCAACAGCGAATGTCGTCGAACTGAGGGACATGGCCGCCAGCATTGAAAACGTCGGCCAGCCACAACTTCTCACAGGCGAGATCTTACTCGACTGGGGCCGGCTCAGGCGACTTGACTTCAATTTCGCGTCGCGCTGGCTCGACTTTGATCGCTTGGCTGGCGTGAAAGGGCGTGCTTCACCAGTGGGTACGATGGCCGCTCTGATGGATGGCCTCACCAACGTCTTGCCAGCGCATGCAGCAACGCGAGGTGTGGTGGCGGTTGACCAATTGACGCTTGGCGGTTCTCCCGTCGCCAACCTGGAGTTCGCAATCTCTCGTGTTGGCAACGGTGCCCTGAGGCTCGAAAGATTGTTTGCGGCACTTCCCGCTGGCGGCCGTGTCGCGGCTGATGGCGTACTCACACGTTCCAATGGTGCGGCAGAGTTCAAGGGCAACCTAACGGCCGCAGGTCCGAGTCTTGCCCGGCTGGTGGATTGGGGCTGGCCTTCAAGCCGTCTGTCAGGGGCAATGCCCGATATTCCCTTCACGCTGGATGGGCGTTTGGCATCCGGGCCTCAGCGGATCTCTTTGAGCCAGGGCAAAGCATCGCTGGGCGAGCATGGGCTGACAGGCTCCGTTTCGCGTTCGACAGCGGGTGAGCTTCAGGTCGATGTCACGGCGGAAACGTTTGAGAGCGCGTGGTTGTGGTCGGGCGGGTTGAAGCGCGATGCGGTCATGGCGTGGCTTGAAAAGATGACGGGTAGCGACGCGCCTGCCAAGTCCGACGCGGTTGAAGCAACGGATGCGCAATCGGGGAGTTTGCCTGCATCTGACGGGGGCAACGCATCCCTGGACAATACAAACAATCAAATCAAAAGCATTGCCTTCAAAATGCGGTGTAACGTGCTTCGTGGTCCCGACATTGGACTGCACGACGTTATCGTTGATATCAGCGCTGCCAGAAATGTTCTGAAGCTGAATAAACTTTCCTTCCGGCGGGATAACACGCTGGCGGTTGATTTAACCGGCAACGTGCAGCGCCAGAATGGTCATCCCGAAGGCCGTATCGATGGCACGATACGTGTCGATGACAAAGTTGCGGTCGATACGGCAATTGACCTGTTCGGGCTTTCGGAGAACGCCCGGCTGGGACAGATAGGCGACCTGGCGCCGTTGCAGGTAGCTGGACAAATAACGTTGGGTGGGCGCAAGGCAACGGCAGTTGACATCAAGGCTGACGGCGCAATGCAATCCGGCCGCATTACCCTGCGCGCTAACATTGATGGCGGTCTTTCTGATGACTGGCGCGCCGAACCCGCCGAGATCACCTTGTCAGGAGAGCGCGTCGACGCCGAGCGACTTCTCGGGTCGGTATTTGCTCATTCATCACTGCACACGGGAAATACTGGCCAATTTGGTCAGAAGTTGTTCTCGGACGTGGCGCTTACCATCGTCGGCGTACCAAACCAGGGTATGGTGGCTGACGGTGCGCTCAGTCGCGAGGGATTGACACTGGGCTACAATGGGCGTTTGCGTTTTGATGCAGATACCGTTCCAACCCTCGATGGCGCGTTGGAAATTGCAGCCGATCGCATGGGCGATTTGATGAGCATCGCCGGTATCCGTTCGCCAGGAGGTGGTGGCAGCAGCCCTGTCACCGGCACGGTTGGTTTAAGTTTCCAAGATGACGGGCGAACAAAGCTGAGCCCAAGCGGTCTGACGGTTGCAGGCGCTGAGGTTAGTGGCACCTTATTGGTGTCGCGTGGCGAAGGCGGGCGTGTCAAAGTTGCCGGCGAAGTCGCGGTAGATCAAATGGGCGTTTCGGGCCTGATCACAAACCTTGTTGCGTCCGCGCCCCGGCCCGTGCCCGCAGCACCTGGCGACCTCAACAGCCAGGGTGCTGCCGTGGTGTGGACGGATCAGCCATTCGATGAGGTGGCATTCGACCGGTTCGAAGGTGACGTCACGGTTTCGTTCGGACATCTCAGCCTTGCGTCGGGACTGAGCTTGTCACAGTCGCGTTTAAAACTGGCGTTCACGCCTGGAAACATCGAAGCCACTATTTTGGAGAGTGCTCTACTCGGCGGTGGGCTGAAAGGCAAGGTTGCCGTTCAGAAAGCTGCGGCGGGCGCGCGGTTGAAGTGCGAACTTCATGTTGAAGGTGCGCAGATTGCGGCGCTGGCCGGTGCCATCTCAAGCGGGCGCCAAGCAGGCGGCACGGCTTCGGCCATGCTTGCTTTCTCCGGACAGGGATTGTCGCCACGCTCGCTCGTAACAGCGGCGAACGGTAGCGGCAGGATTACGATTGCAAAAGCCTGGGTGGATGGGCTGACGCCAAACAGCATCGCGGAAACCATCTCGGCTGCCTTCGACAAGCAGATCGCGACCGACCAACCAACAATACTTGCTGAAATTACCCGCCGCTTGTCGCGTGGGCGATTGCACTTGGGGAGCCGCGATATCGGCCTGGAACTGCACGATGGTGCGCTACGGTTGGCGAAGTTCGAGACTGAAACCGATAACGGGCGTGTTGACACGATTGTCACGGTTGATCTTGCAACATTGGCGAGCGAAACGGAGTGGCGTCTCATCGCATCTGCCAAATTACCTCAGAAAGCCCCATGGCCGCCCGTTTCGATATTTTATACTGGCAAATTGGGCGCCCTAGCCGAAATTACACCGCGCATCGTATTGGGTGCGTTCGAACGCGAACTTTCGGTTCGGCGCATGGAATATGAAGTCGAAGAGCTCGAAAGGCTGCGCAAGCTCGATGAAGAGCGCGCCCGCCAGGAGCGTGAGCGGCAAAAGGCCCTGGCTGAGGCGCAGCGCTTGGAACGGGAACGTCTGGAAAAGGCGCAGCGCCAGCGCCGACTTGAGTTGGAGCGACAAAATCAGCAACCTGGGCAACAGTTGCAAGTCCCTCTTCCCCTGCCCGATCAACTGTCGCCGCCTGGTTCGCCGCGCACCGATTTGCGGTCTCTTGCACCTCCTTCCAGCCAATCATCAGCCAGTCCGCCTGCTGCTGCGCCGCATGCTACGTCACGTAATTCGACGTCGGCGGTGCGACGCCGGCCGCCAAGTGTCCAGCGGCCAAAGCCGAGTGCTGCCGACACCACACTGCGGTCCCTCTCACCAGGGACGTATTGACCACTGCATCGGGTGAACGCTTCGGTGGGGACTGAGCGTGTGTGTCGTGGGATGTTTCATTGTTGTGCAGAGCACGGCCACTATCGAAGGATCGGCGCTTGGGCTTTTTGTTTGGTCGCATTTTCTGCGACGAACCGGTATCCACTTCGTCGGAAAATGCTTTAGGCATCACCTTCCGCGCACACGTTCCTGCAAATCGGCAAGCACATAAAGGCGCACGGCGGTCGATAGTCCCGTACCATCAGCCCTGGCGTTGTCGATTTCAGCGACAAGTGCAGCAAGCGTCAGCGTTCGCGTGCAGGCAATTTCCTTGAGCGCCTCCCAGAAAGGCGTTTCGAGTGAAATTGATGTCCGGTGACCATTGATTGAGAAGGAACGTTTGAGCGGTCTCATGTTTTGCGATCTGCTTTTTGCCTTCGGCTTCAATTTAGTGCGCCGATGCACAATCGGTTTTAGAGCGCCGTCCGCCTTGATCGTAACACCGCTACGCACTGCGCTCTGGTACGTCTGGCGACCACTCGTTAACCATAGTGATGCTAGTGTCAAATGGCGGACGTTTCAGTTGCAGCCTAGTATGGCATAGCGTCCCGACAGGCTCCGTCAATTTTAAGAAGGCAGGCATTGCTTCTGCCCGTGAAAAAGTGTGACAGGCGTGTCCTAGGGAACAGCATGCCTTCCAGGCCGGGGCTAGTTTCCCTTCATCGACGACGATTGGAGATTGCCATGACCTTGAGCCTCAAAAATCTGACCAAGTCACCTCTCATTGTTGCAGCGGCCATCGCGATAATCGGGCTGGTTGGCCAGTCGGGCAGCGCAGCGGCGGTATCGCTCGCGGTAAAACGCGCGTGCATGGGCGATTATTTCTCCCACTGCAGCAATCACGCTGTCGGAAGTCCGGGCGTCCGCCGCTGCATGCGCAACGCAGGTCCGCGCCTTTCCAAGCGCTGTATCAATGCGTTGATCGACGCTGGCGAAGTTTCCAGGTCCGAGGTCTCTCGCCGCGCGGCACAACGCTGATCGTCGGCATGCAGGTTGATACATCAAGGTGTGAACGCGACGTCTAGAAACTGGGCGGCAGCAAACGGATTTTTAACCACTTTTGTGCTGCCGCTTCACGGCCCCTTTACCTCAATTCCGTAACATTCAAAGGATTTCGCGAGTTTACCGCCAGCACGGCGGTTTCGCGATCAGTGCCTTATGAGGAGTTAGGTAATGAGCGTCGTTGACGTGAAGAAAAACCCCGGCCCATTCACAGGCTGGACGGAACTGCCACGCAAGACCGTTGCAATGGAACTGGTTGAGCGGTTCTATCTGCTCGGTCTGTTCGGATATTTCCTGCACAATATGCTTGGAAATGCCGGGTTCTCTGCAGCAACAATTTTGTTGATCATGTCAGAAATTCTGCCGTTGCTGCTGGTATTCAGCCGCGGACCTTCCGAAACGCTTTCGCTCAAGCCGGGCGACTGGTTTTTTGGCATCGCGGGTGCCAGTGCTCCGTTGCTGGCAATAAAGATTCAGGCCGAGCCGCTCCTGCCGTTTGCTTTCTGTCTGGCACTGATGCTGATTGGCTTTGCCGTGCAAGTGAGCGGCAAGTTGTTTCTCGGGCGTTCATTCGGTGTCATCGCGGCCAATCGGGGCGTCAAGTTCAGAGGTCCGTATCGCATCGTACGCCATCCCATTTATGCCGGCTACACGCTGACGCACATCGGCTTCCTGCTGATTAACCCCGCCTGGTGGAATTTCGCGCTTTATTCTACCGCGCTGGGATTGCAGATCGTGCGGATCCTCAAGGAGGAACGCGTTTTGAGCGAAGATCCCGCATACCGCGAAATGAAGCAGCGCGTGCCTTACAGGTTGTTGCCCAAAGTGTTCTAAGTGCGGCGGTGCCGACGCAGCAACCGCGCATACGACCACAAGACACCTGCCTGAACTTCTTCAGGCGGGTGTTTCTTGTTTGGGGTGTGAATTGGCTGCCTCCGTGTCAACGCAAGCGAGCATTCCTGCTGCCGCCCAGCCGGCAAGAAAACCAACCGCTGCTTTAGCAGCTTCACGTTGGTCCTCGAACGACGTCATTGCAGCCACAACGTCGGCGAATGTCGAAGCTGGTTGCGCCGCATCGAAAGCGGTAGCTTCATCAATCGACATGACCCTGATCCTGGGTGTTGTTGCCTCCCGCCAGACAATCAAATGTTGTGGGCTGTTCAGCCGTTTTGCTTGAGGCGGCTCGGTCCCAGCGTCAATTGCAATCCATATATCCAAGGCGTTCGTGAGGGCGTCGATACGGCGAACCGAGGGGTGCGGAACAACCATGAGCGTGGCCCAATCGTCCGGTGAGATCGATGTCAGCATGGCAAGGCTAAACGTCTCAGCGTTTGCTGAATCAAAAGCATCAGCAAGGGCCAGCTCGATGCGTGCGACCTCAGCCATTTGCGGCCAATTCGAAAACGGTGCGGTTGCAGCCAGAAAGTCTGGCATGTTGCGCGAGAACCAACGCACGTTTTGCCTGTCTGAGGGATGCGCTTCGATATATCCGGCCGCCGCATGTTCAAACAACGCTTTGCCCAGATAGGCCGAAAGGTTTGCCAGATCGGCTTCCAGCACCTCCGCGAGACGTGAACGGTAGGCGTTGCAATAGATGTCGAGCATTGCATCGGTTTGAGCGTGCGCGGGAGGACGAAGCTGCGAAAGCAGATCGTCACGAGGCACCTGATACGATGTGGTTGAACCGCCATGCTGGGCCGTTGCGGTACGACGCAGGATGACTGACTGCATTTGATGTTGGAGTGCGGCCAGGTTTGCCATCATGCAGATGCCCTTGCTGGAGGGGTACTTACCTCATTGTGCGTTGTTTTCAACTCCTGGTGCCCTAGAGCACATTTCGATCAGATGGAATCGGATCGGCGCTATAGCTTTTTGTTTTGTCGCATTTTCTTCGACGAACCGGTGTCCACTTCGTCGGAAAATGCTCTAGCACATCAGCCGCGATGTCGCGCGCACGGTCAAGCTCAGCAACGACGTCGGCCAATGGAGGAATGTGGTCATCGCGCTCAATCATGGTGGAGACGGCGCCGAAGCGCTCGACAGCCGCACGATAAAGGTTGAACACATCGTCGCAAATGTCGTGATCATGCGTGTCTATGACATAGTCGCCATGGTCTTCGTGGCCGGCAAGATGGAACTGCACGACGGGCTCGCGCGGTATGCCATTCAGGAACTCGATTGGATCAAACCCGTGGTTTCGTGCGCTGACGTAGACGTTGTTGACATCAAACAGCAAGTAGCAGCCCGTCCGCCGGGTCAGTTCGGAAAGAAACTCCCATTCGGTCATGTCCTGCTGGGCAAACGCGACGTACGACGAGACATTTTCCAATGTAAGCGGACGGCCCAGGACCTCCTGCACCTTGTGGACACGCGCGGCGATGTGGTCGAGAGCCTCATAGGTGTAGGGAATAGGCAGCAGGTCATGCAGATTGATACCGTGAACGCCGGTCCAGCACAGGTGATCAGAAATCCATTTCGGTCTTACGCGATGCGCCAGTGTTCTAACCGCTTTGAGATATTCAAAGTCGAGTGGTGCGGTCGATGCAATTGACATGGAGACGCCGTGCATGACCACGGGATAACGCTCGCAGATCTGATCCAGGATCTGCAAGGGTTGTCCGCCGGGTACCATGAAGTTTTCTGAAATGATCTCGAACCAATCGACGGCTGGATTACCGGTGAGGATGTCGTTGTAATGTTGCGAGCGCAGGCCTAGGCCAAAGCCGAGAAAACCCGGTTTTGATGCACTTGGTGGTGGCGCGTTGCAGCTTTCCATCGGGCGCTCTCCAGAGCTTTCGTCGTTGGTTGGCCGCTCCAGGTGAAACGTCCCGGAGCAGCCCTTTCTTCTGCACCAACTCGGACTATTTCGCCGGCTCGAACTTGGCGCCTTCGATCTTGGCGCACTCTTCGGCAGTGGTCGCGGTGAAGCCTTTACCCTTACAGGCATTCTGGCCTTTACACGCATTTGTCGCTGTCTTGCAGGCGCTCTGGCCCTTGCAGGCGTTGGCGCCAACACAGTGTCCCTTGTCGCCAGCAAACGCAGCCGGTGCCGTCGCAAGGCCTGAAACAATGAGGGCGGCTGCAGCGGCGGCGATGGTGGCAGTCGTTTTGGTCGGTGTCATAAAGCTACTCCTAGCTGGTGGTTGGTTGGGTTGGGCCCGTGTCGGATGCAAGCGATGTATCCAAACACGGGCCCGGGTCGTTGCCGTCCGTGCGGTGGCCAGGCGCACGTCGGGTGCCGCCGGAAGCAGACAGGCGCTGCATCCGGGTGGGGCTCATGGTCCGCGACGTCGCAAAATAGAAAGGGTCGTCGCGAATGTTCTTTATTTCTTTGCGATTGTGGAGTTTTCCGATCGCGCTTGCCGGGCTTACATCGTCCAGTGTTGCGAACCGCAATTCCAGGTTCGCCCGAAATGGATTGCAACGCCCACACGGGCACCATCACTCCCCTTTTTTTGTTCTGTCCTGGGAAGCGTTACGGCCAGGTATGGCGAAACGTTTCATGAGGGGACCAGCAAGTGCCTCACGATTTCGTGAGGTGCGCTACCAGCGCAGCAGGTAGCGGCCGGCAAAGGCTGAGGCAATCGCCAGGGCGGCGATGGCAATCGTATACCAGGTGCCAACGAAAAACGGGGAGTCGTCGGTACAAAGGGTTGCGTAGTAGGTGGCCGAGATCGCTCCAGCCATGATGCCGGCGACGGCGCCGGTCAGCGCTGGCGCGGCGGGAGCACTGTTGCGCAAGGCGTAGAAAATAACGGCAAGTGGTGTGAGTGCGAGCGTCGGCACGATGGTCAGGCAAACGAGCGAGTTGGAACCGACAGCGCGCGCCATCCAGGCGTCGGCGGGCGTCAGTTTCATCTCGATTACGCTTGCTCCCAATAGCAGCAGTGGCGCGACCAAGAGCGGTGCAAGCGATCTCCATCTCACAGGTGTTGGGCGCGTGAGTTCAAGCAGTGCCGGGATGGTGGAAAACAACAAAAGCGTCGTGAATGCCAGTTTGATCTGGAACCGCCATGTGCCTAGAGCCGCAGCGATGTCTGTGCGCGGCCCAAGGAAAATTATGAACAGTATGCCGGCCAGGATGAACGCGACCGGCAACGCTCGCGCCAAGGCACGCGAGGGGTTTAGCATGCGTGTGGCGGTGTCTGCGGCCAGTGCCTTTATGAGGTCGTTGGTGCGCATGTTCACGAGCCTCGATAAATTGCTGCGAGCGATTTCAGCGCCCGGTGCAGGGCAACGCGCACGGCACCCTCGCTCATACCCAGACGTTCACCTGCTTCTCGGGCGCTGTAGCCCTCAATGGAAACCGCCTCGACAATTTTGCGATCGCGTTCTTTGAGATGTGTCAATAGATCGTTCTGTGCTCCCAATCCTTCGTCTGGCCCGGGCTGCGGCTCGGCCAGGATTTCGGCAACATCGTCCAGCGGAACAAACTTGCGATATCCCTTGCGGCGCAAATGGTCGACGAGCTTGTTGCGCGCAATAGCCTTGAGCCACGGCTCGATCGGCCGGGATGCGTCCCACGTTTGCCTTTTTAAATGGATCGTCAGCAGCGTTTCCTGCACGACGTCCTCCACATCCTCGTTGTGATAGCCGTAAATGCGAAAGCCGCTCGATACGTAGACGCGAATGCGGCGCGCGGCGAAATCTAGGGCGCGGCGGTAGGCGGTTTCATCGCCGTTCCTGCCGTTTTCAAACAGTGCCGCCAGATCGTCCCGCATCTCGCGCAAGGGCTTCCCTTCTCGTTACGCGCTCGGTGGCGTTATTGTTACAGCCCATTTTCAGGTGGTCGCCAGCTTGGAGCCACAGAGCACTCAAGGGCCATAGCACATCGGATGCAAGAGTTAACGCGCGTTAATCGAGCACTTTGCGGCGGCGTCGATGACTGACGATTAAGATCGCAATCAATAGCTGTACGGCTCAAGCCCTGGCTATTGTCTTTGTCATCAGGTCGGTCAGTGCGCCATGCAAGTATTCAGGTTCTGGAAAAAGTTGCTTGGAGTAAAGCCAGTTCTTGTGTGATCCGATGGAAAACATGCCCGTGCGTGCGCGGTAACCTGGGTTTACCGCATAATCGCCCAATTGCAAGATGCGTGAGATCTCATTGCCGCTCAGCGTCCACTGATGCCCGCCCCGGTTGGGACGCGTGTCATGCAGATGGCATTCGATGCGGTCGCCCTTGGCAATGAGATACGTTTTTTGTTTCGACGTCTTGAAGACAAGCAGTTCTTCAGGGCTGGGCGGCAGCGCTTCGAGGGTTGCTGCTTCGGGGTCGTTTTCCTGTTCCAGCGGCTCAAGATATTCCTTGTAGCCACGGCGGGCGACGATTGCCGCGATCAACGTCGCGACAACCGTTGAAAGGGCAGACACCCATTCGGCGAGGCTGCCCAATTCCAGGTTCATCTCGAACATCAGGCTGGATCCGGGCCGATCATCTTTTCAGGACGGACGATGGCATCGAAGTCTTCCGCCGGAATGCCGTCGGCATAGGCTTCCTCGCGCAATGTCGTGCCGTTCTTGTGCGCGGTCTTGGCGATCTTTGCAGCGCGGTCGTAGCCGTATTTCTCCTTGAGTGGCGTGACCAGCATCAGCGAATTGGCAAGGCCCTTGGCGATGTTGTCGAGGCGCGGCTCGATGCCGACCACTGCATTATCGGTAAAGGATACGGCGGCGTCGGCGAGCAGGCGGGTGGACTGCAGGAAGTTGTAGGCCATCATCGGGTTGTAGACGTTAAGCTCGAAGTGACCCTGGCTGCCAGCAAATGCGATTGCCGCATTGTTTCCAAGGATGTGAGCGGCCACCTGGGTGATCGCTTCGCACTGCGTCGGGTTGACCTTGCCGGGCATGATCGAGGATCCGGGCTCGTTTTCGGGCAGCGCAAGTTCGCCCAGGCCGGAGCGCGGACCCGAACCCAGGAAGCGGATGTCGTTGGCGATCTTGAAGCAACTCATGGCGACGGTTGTGATGGCACCGTGTGAGAAGACCATGGCGTCGTGCGCCGCGAGCGCTTCGAACTTGTTGGGTGCGGACGTGAATGGGAGCCCGGTAATTTTGGCGACGCGCTCGGCCACCTTTTCGGCAAACCCGGCAGGCGAGGCGAGCCCCGTACCGACGGCCGTTCCACCTTGCGCAAGCTGCATCAGGTCGGGAAGTGTCATCTCGATGCGGCGAATGCCGTTGGCGATTTGTTGCGCATAGCCGGAAAATTCCTGGCCAAGCGTGAGTGGCGTAGCATCCTGCGTATGAGTGCGGCCGATCTTTATGATTTCTGCCCAGGCTTTGGCCTTGGCATCGAGTGCTTCATGAAGGTGCTTCAAAGCAGGCACGAGCCGGTGGGTCAGTTCCTCCGCACATGCGATGTGCATTGCGGTGGGGAAGGTGTCGTTTGATGACTGCGACATGTTGCAGTGATCGTTGGGATGGACGGGTTTCTTTGAGCCCATCTCGCCACCCAGCATTTCGATCGCGCGATTTGAGATCACCTCATTCGCGTTCATGTTGGACTGGGTACCCGAGCCGGTTTGCCATACGACAAGTGGGAAGTGTTCATCGAGCTTGCCGTCGATGACCTCCTGCGCCGCCTTGATAATGGTCGCGCCAAGCTGCGCGTCCAACTTGCCCAGATCAATGTTGGCTTCGGCCGCTGCGCGTTTGACGATGCCGAGTGCGCGGATTATCGGTTGCGGTTGCTTTTCCCAACCGATTTTGAAATTGCCCAAGGAGCGCTGGGCCTGCGCACCCCAGTATCGGGTGTCATCGACCTGCACGGGGCCAAAGGTATCTGTTTCGGTTCGGGTCGAATTGGCCTCACTCATCGGTGCCTCTCGTAGCTGGGTGGACGTATCACAACAGGATGGGACGGTCTGGGTCGCGTGCAAGGGGTGGTGGGCTTGAGCGTCAAGGTGTTTCAGCATGTCAGCCCATAAGCCTTTGCCCGACAGCCCAACGGTCATTGGCGTTGTGAGGTACCATGCGCACGCCGTCGCCTCCAGTTGGCCGGAAGTCGGCGCCCAAAAACTTGCGTTTGCGACTGGCGGCGTCCGTCCAATATCCATCAACATATGACGGCGCGGAGCCTAACGGTTTCTAACTAATGCCATTTTTACTCGGCTTGCTATGCAGACGAGGCGTTTACGAGTCGCGCCTGCGTAGGCTCTGACCGGTCGTAATTCCCCAGTCGTGTATCTGCTTTTTTGTTTCCTTGCGTGAATGGAGGCCGTTTCGGTTTCCAATTTTTAGCCCATGGAACGGAGGAGCACGCCATGGAGCCCAAAATTATTGTCATGATCGTTACGCTTGCCATGCCCAACGGAAACGGAGGGGTTCATGTAAAGCCGATGCCGACTGTGGAACACTGCGTAAAGGCGGCAAACATCGAGGCCAGCGATCCGTTCGTACGCCACGTGGAGTGCTCCGAACTTGCTGATGGAAAACTACTATTGGATTTCAAATGGCAGGATGACGTGAAGAGCAAGGCATCACAACACGGCACCATCTTCAAAACGCAGACGAAATCGTAACCTAGAGCGAATTCCGATCCGATGAAATGGGATCAGCGCTCTAACTTTTTGTTTGGTCGTATTTTCTTCGATGAACCGGCGTCCACGTCGTCGGAAACTCTAGCGTTTGCGGAATGCGTCCAGGCTAACGACGTTGGCGGGACCGCCTGCTGCTTGAGCTGCTGCAGGCTCGATTTTGGCGTCTTCGTCAGAAGGTGCATCAGCGGCTGGTTGATCTGCCGCGCTTTTCTTGTTCGTGGCTTTGCCCGAAGCCGTCTTTGCGGTCCGTTTGGATGTCCGAGGCTTCCGTTCGGCTCGTTTGACAGTTTCAGGCCCCAGCTCGCCCTCCAAATCTGCCGCATTTTCGACTGTGTCAGCTAATTCAGCCAAGTCAAATGCCTGCGGATCGGGACCAATGTCAGCGACCTCAAATTGCAAGCCGTAGCGCACGCTGGGGTCTACGAAGACGCGGATCGACTGGAATGGAATTACCAAGCGTTCAGGAATTCCATCGAAGGTCAGGTTCACTTCAAACCGATCCTCGGTGACGACGAGACCCCAGAACCGATGCTGGAGAACGATGGTCATCTCGTGCTGGTATTTTTCCTTCAGCCGGCGCGACAGAATCACGCCGGGCGCCTTGGTGTTGAAGGAAATGTAGAAATGATGCTCGCCCGGCAATCCGCCGTTGCGTTCGACCTCTATGAGGACGGACCGGATGACGTTGCGCATCGCATCCTGTTGCAGTGCTTCGTAGTCGATGGTCGGTCCAGTGGTCATTGAGAGCCGCGTGTTTTCACTTTTGATGTCGCGCCCAGAGGCAAATTTGATGTCGCGCCCACAGGCAGATCGCTGTTCACGTCCGGCCCTGAAGCCAGCAAAACGAGTGGAGGGCTTCTGTTGCCCGGTGCCCTCCGAACCGCGCCTTACCCGGCTAAGAGCAAGGAGTTTAGTTTAGGCATTTCGCACTGCATTACGCAGCGAGAGCAGCCTCAGCATAGTTGTCATTTGCAACTATTCTGGATGGTCCGATAACGGTGGAACCATACCGGGCAAAAGCACACCCTTTACGCCTTCGTCGATGCTGGTTCGCCCCCATCAGCAGTTCACTGGAAAGGCCGATCGGGAGATCCGAGCGGTGCGGCACGTCGAAATACTTCGATGACGAAACGTGCCCAATGAACTGGTGGTGGAGGCGCCGGGTACTGCCCCCGGGTCCGATCGGTTTATTCCGATGGCCATTTATCGCCATATCCGGATTGCTCCGGCGCTTTCAATATAGGCGGATCACAACTGAAAAAAAAGTGCCGCAATGATGGATAACTGCCACAAGTTGCCACGAAATTCGATGGCTCGCCGGACTGTGGTGCGCGCCAATGGCAGGCTTTGCATTGCTGGAGCAAGCAAACAGGCGCCTGAACCGCAAAAAACGGTTCGTTCCGCATCCCCCGGCAGAGCCTAATATTGCCGTCCTCAGTCCCCTTCACCCTCCGTGGCGATATGGAGGACCCTGCCACAATGCTTACAGTGCACGGCATCGGTATCATGGCGCTTCAAGCCGCAATCGGGACATTCGTAGCTGACGTGCGGCGGGCGGAAAATGGTTTGAACAAGCCGCAGGAACAGGGCCACACCAATCAATAGAATTATGATCGACAACAGCTTGCCGCTGGTGCCTTCCAGGGTGATGTCGCCAAATCCGGTTGTCGTAAGGGCAGTTACGGTGAAGTAAAGTGCGTCGATGTAGTTGGAGATCTTTGTGTTGGTGTGAACCTGGAACACATAGACCAGCGCCGTCATGATGAAGACGAAGACGAGCAGGTTAACGACGCTTTGGATGACATCTTCATTGCGGCGGAAGAATTCGAATTCGGTTCGAAGGTCTGCCAGAACTCGATAGGACCGAAGCAAACGCAGCGCCCGCAACACCCGTAGGAAAAGGAAACTGTCAAGGAAGCTTGGCAGTAGCAGCGTGATGATGACGATAACGTCAGCCCATGTTGTGAGCTGCCAAAGCATGCGTCTACGATTTGGATCGATCCAGAACCTTGCTGCCAAGTCCAGCAGGATGAACACGGCGATGACCGCATCAACCGTGTAGATCCATGGCTGATCGTGGAGCAGCGAGGATCCGATAAAAAACAATATGGACGCCAAATCGAAGGTGAGGATCGCGAACCGGAAGGTCCGGGCGCCGGGATCATGACCGTGGTAGAGATTGTAGAGGGTCTTTTTCAGCGTCATGCGATGTTGCCTTCTAGCCGGCTGGCAGCGATGGGCTTTGCCGCCCCGGCCGAACGTTTGGTCGACCCTTGCGCAATGCGAAACGGGAACATTCCGGTTTGGCAGTTCGTCAGTTCCAGGTGGACCCTATCCAGGCTCGGACTGTCAATCTTTGTTGGGTGGTTTGGGTAACCTAGCCCTCCTTTCTCACGAGGGCACGGCCGTCGTCGCGCTGGCTTTTTGGTTTAATCGCATTTTCTGCGACGAACCGGTATCCACTTCGTTGGAAAATGCTTTAGCGGCTTTCTGGCGCTTTCATGCAACGCGCTGGTGAGTAGGGCGGTAGTCGGAGGTGGCAGGCTTGGAATTTAATGAAAGTCACGGCGTCCATGCAGATTGTGCCTATCAAGCGCGGACACCGTGGCTGTGGTGGCAGGCGCTAGGCTTTACCGCCCTCACGCTGGCCATTGCCATGCTCGTAGCGCAGTTTGCTTCGCAGGGCCTGGTAAATGGCGGGTTCAGGCAGGCCAACTGGAATTTTCTTCTCGCGATGGCGGCCAGCCAACTGACTGCGATATGCTTGACCTGGCTGGCGGGGGGGCGTTTTGGAGGCCGGCGCTGGAACCTTCTTGCGCTTGGTTCACCGGTCCAGGGGAAGCGCGTATATTTGGCTTCGTTCCTGGCCATGGTCACTGTCTCTGGGCTTTTTTCCGCCTTGGCGTGGTGGGTTTGGCCGCAGCAGGTGTTGGCAGATTTGGCCTTCTTTGAAGAGTTCATTCGTTCGGATGCCTGGTGGCTTGCCGTACTCGTCATCGGCCTGGGCGCCCCCGTCATGGAGGAACTGTTGTTTCGCGGGTTTCTGTTTCCGGCGCTGGCGCAGACCCGCATTGGCCTTATTGGCGCCGCGGTTTCGACGTCGGCGGGTTGGGCCGCATTGCACGCTGGGTATTCAAGTCTCGGGCTGATTGAGGTTTTCGCCGTTGGCCTCTATTTTTCCTGGCTTCTGGTGCGCACAGGCAGTTTGCGCGTGCCGATGTTCTGCCATGCCGCCTACAATCTGGCTGTCGTAGCGCTATTGACGGTTGTGGATATCTCGGCTGTTGCAGCGGCTTGAGCCGTTTGCCGCAGAATCGGTCTAGTGTGGCGTCGCGCCTTAGTTGATCGATGTTGCGGCACGCTGGGTATCAACCAAGGAGCGATAAACGCCACACCAAGCCAATGGTTTTGCTAGTGGCCTTCATGCCGCGCCAAAATTTTTTGCGGTAGCGGCTATGTTTCAATTTTGGCGCGACAGGCCAACTAGTGTCCCAACGTGGGAGGCGCCGCCCCCGATCTCAGCGATCGGTGGCGTTTAAAAAAGCCCGTTTGGGCTGAAAACGTGTGCGCCAGAGACGAGAGCCGGGCATGCAGCAATACCTCGACCTACTCCGCCATGTGCGCGACCACGGCAGCGAAAAACACGATCGCACCGGTACGGGCACGCGATCGGTTTTCGGCTATCAGATGCGGTTCGATCTGGGGCAGGGCTTCCCGCTGCTGACGACCAAGAAACTGCACATCAAATCTATTGTCCACGAACTCATCTGGTTTTTAGCCGGGGATACCAACGTCGATTATCTCAAAAAACACGGCGTATCGATTTGGGACGAATGGGCCGATGGTGAGGGCAATCTCGGGCCCGTCTACGGCAAACAATGGCGTTCTTGGGCGTCACCGGATGGCCGTACAATCGATCAGATTTCGCAGGCCGTGGACGTGATCAAACGTGATCCCGATAGCCGCCGTATCATCGTATCTGCCTGGAACCCGGTTGATTTGCCAAAGATGGCACTGGCCCCCTGCCACTGTCTTTTTCAGTTCTATGTCGCCGACGGCAAACTCTCGTGCCAGCTTTACCAGCGCTCGGCGGACATTTTCCTGGGTGTGCCCTTCAATATTGCGTCCTATGCGCTTCTCACACACATGATGGCGCAGGTCACCGGCTTAAAGGTGGGTGACTTTGTGCACACTTTTGGTGACGCGCATTTGTATCTCAATCACCTCGAGCAGACCGATGAGCAGCTAAAGCGGGAGCCTCGCGCTCTGCCGAAGCTGCATGTCAATAAAGATGTGACGTCGATCTTCGAATTCCAATTCGAGGATTTCTCGATCACCGGCTATGATCCCCATCCCCACATCAAGGCACCGGTGGCCGTTTGAGAGGCGGGCTAGAGTTTCCGATGAAGTGGACGCCGGTTGGTTGAAGAAAATGCGACCAAACAAAAAGTTAGAGCGCCGATCCGGTTCCATCGGATCGGAATGCGCTCTAGGTGGTTTTGATGGCAAACAGGTGCCATCACAAGAGCGGGAACCATCCATGACGAATGCCTTCCATCTGGTCCGGCACTGGTTTTTTTGTATGCGCGAAGTTCTCTCCGTGTCCTGCTGCCTGGTTGCCATGCTGACGCTGACGGGTTGCCAGACGTCACCGATAAACGAGGCGCAGCGTGCACCAGACGTTCAGGAGGTTTCCATCGACACGCCGGGTGTGGCTGGTGCGACGTGCATCCTGACTTCGGCAACGGTTGGCCGCGTCAGTATCGTCACGCCAGGTGCGATCACGGTTGACCGCAGCCCGGAAATCATAGTGGCGAACTGTTCCAAGCCTTGCTATCTGGCGGCCTCAGCGATGATTTCCAGCGAAGGAAAAAGGTTGAGTAACGGTTCGGTTGTCTACAGTTATCCCGCCAAGAACACGGTGCAGCTTCTGCCCGCCAAAAGCTGCGATGCACCCGCGGCAGGCAACACTGGTTCGCCGCTTTAATTTGGAGCTGAATGATGAAGGTCGCTTTGGTAGTCGCCGTCGCACGCAACGGCGTGATCGGACGGGACGGCGATCTGCCGTGGCGGTTGTCGAGCGATCTGAAGCTGTTTCGCCGCATTACGATGGACAGGCCGATCATCATGGGGCGGCGGACCTGGTCATCGCTCAAGAAGAAACCTCTCGATGGGCGGGACAACATCGTCGTTACCCGAGATCATGAATTCAAGGCTCCTGGCGCAAGGGTCGTGCATACAATCGAAGATGCGCTTCAGATTGCACGGGAAGCTGCTGCAAGGCGTGGTGTAGACGAAATCATGGTGATCGGCGGGGCTGAGATCTACAAGGCGGTCCTGCCCCGGTCAGACCGGCTCTACTGGACGCATGTGGAAGCCGATCCGGACGGGGATACTTTTTTTCCGTCCTTCGACAAAGGTGCCTGGCAAGAAGTGTCGCGCGAAGATATTCCACGCGGCCCCAGGGATGAATTTGCCGCCCAACTGGTTGTGCTCGACCGTGTGGGGGGAGATCGCTAGAGCGCATTCCGATCCGATGGAATCGGATCGGCGCTTTAGCATCTTGTTTGGTCGCATTTTCTTCGACGAACCGGTGTACACTGCGTCGGAAAATGCCCTAGCTGGACGGGAATGCCCGCATGGGCATTGTTGTATCGATTTGACGCACCTGAAGCATGAAAAATTGGTACTGACGTCCGTGTCCGTTGGATTCTGTATTTCCGGCGGCATGCCTCCAGATCTTGAACACCTCCATGGCGTTACCAATCTAGCGTGGGAGGTTTGCATGGCCTCAGACCCTGCCCTATAAGCGTGCCAGCTATTCTCACTGGACGCGGGCGGCTTCAATGCGGCCGTTTTTCGGCGTTTGAGCGTCCGATCTATCCCGCAAAACCCTTTCCTGCCCGGCCTGTTGCCGGGTGCAAAACGCGAGAGATTTAATAACGATGCCCTGGAACAATCAAAACGGCGGTGGCGGTGGTTGGAAAAGCGGTGGAAGCGGTGGAGGGGGTGGTCCGTGGGGACAGGGCCCCTGGGGCCAGAACCAGGGTGGCGGCGGTGACGGCGGCCAACAGCCGGACCTGGAAGAGTTCCTTAAACGCGGCCAGGACCGGGTGAAGCAGGTCATACGCGGCGGCGGTGGCCGAGGCGGCGGCGTGGGTATTCCAGGGCCGCTGATGGCACTTTTGATAATTGGCGGTCTTGCTGCGCTGGCATTTTATGCTTTGACGTTCCAGGTCGGCCCATCCGAAAAAGGCGTCGTGCTGTTTCTGGGCAAGGCCGACCGCGAAGAGGGACCGGGTATCCACCTGCGCTACCCCGCACCGATTGAGACGGTGAGAAATCTTGACGTCCTCACCCAGAAAAAAATTGAGGTTGGTTTCAGGACGTTTGGGCGGGGCGATAACGTATCGAGCCGCGATGTTCAGGAAGAAAGCCTGATGCTGACCGGCGACGAAAACATCGTCGACATCGACTTCGTCGTGTTGTGGGTCATCGACAATGCGGAAAACTATCTGTTCAAGCTGAAAGACCCCTCGAAGACGGTCGGCGCCGTCTCTGAAAGTTCCATGCGCGAGGTGATAGGCCGGAGCAAAGTATCAGATGTGCTAGCACCAGGCCGTGAACCGATCGAAATCGCGGTCAAAGAACTGATCCAGAAGATTCTCAATAACTACAACGCGGGCGTCAAGATACTCGAAGTCAAGATCCAGCAGGCCCTGCCGCCCACGGCTGTTCGTGGCGCATTCGAAGACGTAATCGCGGCCCTCCAGGATCGCCAGCGCGCAGTCAACGAAGCGCAAGCCTACGCCAACAAGATTGAGCCTGAGGCGCGCGGTGAGGCTGAACGTATCCTACAGGCGGCGAAAGGCTATCAGGAACAGACCGTTGCTGAGGCAAAAGGCCAGGCTGCACGCTTTGAGAAGGTTTACGAAGAATACAAGAAGGCGCCAGAAGTGACGCGCAAGCGCATGTTCCTGGAGACAATGGAGCGCGTGTTGAACGGCACCGACAAAATCATATTGGATCAGTCTGGCGGCGGCGGAGGTGTTGTGCCTTACCTTCCGCTCGGTGAACTTGGCAAAAAGACTTCGGAGGCTCGCTAATCATGCGTACATCACTGGTAAGCCTTCTAGTGCTTGTCGCCATTCTGGCCGGAGCGCTTTATCTTTCTGCCTTCATCGTCAACCAGAACCAGCAGGCGCTGGTTCTGCAATTCGGCAAACTGGTTCGAACAGAGACAGAGCCTGGCTTGAAGTGGAAGCTACCTGTTTTGCAGCAGGTCGTTTTCTTCGACAAACGTATTCTTGATATCGATACCAAACCGCAAACGGTCACGGTAGCCGACAAGAAGCAACTCGTTGTCGACAGCTTCGCTCGTTACAAGATCATCGACCCGCTCAAATTCTACCAGCGCCTCAACAACGAGGAAAATGCGCGCCAACAGCTTGGCGTGGTTCTGGACTCCTCGCTGCGTCTGGTGCTCGGCTCATCGACGATCGAAGCCGTCGTTCGCGATGATCGGTCGAAATTGATGGATGACATCCAGCGGCGCGTGAACAATGTGGCGAAGGACTATGGCGTTGAGATAGTTGATGTGCGGATCATGCGCGCCGACCTGCCGCAAAAGATCGGTGATTCTGTTTTTGAACGCATGAAGACGGAGCGCCACCAGGAAGCCGCACGTTTCCGCGCCGAAGGTGAAGAGCAACTGCGCCGGATCAAGGCTGACGCCGACCGGAAGGTGGCCGTGATTCGTGCCAACGCGATGCGTGATGCGGAACAAATCCGCGGTGATGGCGATGCCGAGCGCAACAAGATTTTCGCTGACGCCTACACGAAAGATCCGGATTTCTTTGCCTTCTACCGGTCCATGCAAGCCTATGAGCAGGGACTCAAATCCGGTGACACGCGCATGGTGATTTCACCCAATTCTGAATTCTTCCGTTATTTTAACGACGCCAACGGTGGTAGCGTGAACGGCGCGGGTTCCCGAAGTGGGGCTGCAACCGGAAGCGCTACACGCGCACCTGCTGCAAATTCGGCACAGCCGGCACCGTAATCGAAATTTGGTATGGGCGACATCATCGTTGCGGTTGGTTTGGTGCTTGTAATCGAGGGTCTGATCTGGGCGCTTGCGCCCGATCAGGGCCGGCGATTGCTGGCGATCGCCTCATCGGCACCCAATGAGGCGTTGAAACAGGCGGGTTGGGCGGCGGTCATCGCCGGCGCTGTCATTGTTTGGCTGGTGCGCGGCTGATCTTGCTGCTCTGGAGCATGATATAGACCGGCGCGAGGCCAGTGTTCATGTTTCCAACAAGCATGAACACGGTCTAACTTTCTGTTTGCCGCCAAAATTGTCACGGCTCTACCGCTGCACACTTCAGCCAAACAGCCTGCTAAACCTGCTCTGGGTCGACTGAAGGTAGACTGATTGCCGCAGCGCCTCCGGTTTTTCGCTTTTTGCGTTTTTAATTTGCTCCGGTGGAGTTCTGCTAAGCCGGCTGCACAATACCCTATGCGGCGCATGCGTTGCGGCGTGACGGACGGCGGGATTCATGTCAGGACTTGTGCGCGTTGAAAACCGCTCCGAAGAGGACGCCATGGCAGAAAGTTGCAACGGATTTGTTCAAGTAATGGCCCGATGGCCGGTTGCGTGCCTGGCAGTGCGCCCGCATCGTGCAGGACGATTGGCTGTCATGGCCATCACCTGTGGCATAGTCGCGGTGTCGGCGGCCTTGCCGGCCCTTGCGCAGCGCGGGCCAAAATCCGTGGCCCCGGTCGCTGAAAAACTAATCGATGCGGTCGTCAACATCTCGACGACACAGACGACCAAGGGGCCAAAGGGTCTGCCGCTGCCAGAGCTGCCCAAGGGCTCACCATTTGATGATCTTTTCCAGGACTTTTTCAACCACAATGGACCGCGCGTGCCGCGCACGGTTTCGTCACTTGGTTCAGGCTTTGTCATCGATGGAAAAGAAGGTCTCGTCGTCACCAACAACCACGTAATTGCCGATGCCGATGAAATCGTCGTCAATTTTCATGATGGCACAAAGCTCAAGGTCGATAAGATCGTCGGCCGTGACAAGAACAGCGACCTAGCGTTGCTTAAAGTGACGCCCAAGACGCCATTGGTCGATGTGAAGTTTGGCGCGTCAAGTGTGCTGCGCGTTGGCGATTGGGTCATGGCAATCGGTAATCCGTTCGGTCTCGGGGGCACGGTGACCGTTGGCATTATTTCTGCCAAGCAGCGTGACATCAACACCGGGCCATACGACGATTATTTGCAGACCGACGCGTCAATCAACCGGGGCAATTCAGGTGGGCCGCTGTTCAACATGGACGGCGAGGTTATTGGAGTGAACACAGCGATTATTTCGCCAACGGGCGGATCGATAGGAATCGGGTTTGCGATTCCCTCAGATACGGCGGTCAATGTCATCGAACAATTCAAGCGCTACGGAGAGACACGCCGGGGCTGGCTCGGTGTCAATCTGCAGGCGATTACGGATGATATCGCTGATACGCTCGGCGCGCCTGCTGGCAAGGGTGCGTTGGTGGCGTCGGTTACGGCAGGAGGGCCTGCCGCCAAAGCAGGCATCAAGCCTGGCGACGTCATCATGCGATTTGACGATCGCGAAATTGCAAGCATGCGCGGCCTGCCGCGGATTGTGGCGGAGACGCCGATTGGCAAGTCCGTTGACGTCGACCTCATCCGGCAAGGCAAGCAACTTTCGCTGAAAGTGGAAATTGGCCGGCTGGTCGAGGATGACGCCAGTTCTTCCCAAGAGGCTGCAACCGAGCCGGACGAACCTGAACCCCTGTCGTTGCTCGGGCTGCAATTGGAGGTGATGACGGACGAACTGCGGGAAAAATATGGGATCGACAAGTCTGTTTCGGGGGTGATCGTAACCGATGTCGATCAAGACAGTGCCGCTGCCAAAAAGGACATCAAGCCGGGCGACGTAATTGTCGAAGCGGCGCAGGATGAGGTGGCGACGCCAGAGGATGTGGAAAAAAGTATCAATAAGGTGCTGAGGTCAGGCCGCAAGGCTGTACTACTGCGCATCGAGGATGCAAAGGGCGACTTGCGATTTGTGGCTGTACCGCTCGGGTAACGACGAGCTGAAATAGAAACGCGAAGCGGTCGGCAGGTCTCATGCCGTGCTACGTGCAGCATCCCATCCTAGTGTGGCGTCGCGCCTTAGTTGACCGATGTTGCGGCACGCTGGGTATCAACTAAGGCGCGATAAACGCCACACTAAGCCAATGATTTTGCTAGTGGCCTTCATGTCGCGCCAAAATTGTATGAGGTTGCGGCTATGTTTCAATTTTGGCGCGACAGGCCACTAGTGGGAATTCACGGATCGAGTTGCGCGTTATGACGCTGAACGTGGCCAGGCTTCGGCAGGGCTGGGGGAATTCGTGTGAGCACGCAGGGAAAGTCTGCGCTGCGCGCATTGCAATGGACGGGAGAAGGTCATCGTGTCGAATCGCCATGGTCTTGTTGATACGATACTCGACAGTTTGGTTCCGGTGCATAGTGATGGACACAAGTTCATCGCGATTGCTGGCGCATTGTCATTGCTGTTCTTTATACTTTGGGCGCCGCTGGGATGGATCTTGCTCGTTGTGGCACTCTACATTGCTTATTTCTTTCGCGATCCAGAACGGGTGACGCCGCTACGCGAGGGATTGGTGGTGGCGCCAGCGGACGGTCGCATTTCCGCTGTCGAGGTTGTTACGCCACCAATGGAGCTTGGGCTCGGCCATACTCCTCGTCTGCGCATTTCGACGTTCCTGTCTGTATTCGATGTGCACATCAACCGGGCGCCGGTGGCGGGCCGCATTGCACGCTCGATTTATGTGCCCGGAGCCTTCATCAACGCTGCCGCAGACAAGGCGAGCGAGGAAAACGAAAGGCGATCCCTGGTGATCGAAACCTCGACGGGAGATGAGATTGCCGTTGTCCAAATTGCCGGGTTGATCGCGCGCCGCATCGTTACGTTCGCTCAGGAGGGCGACAGCGTTGGCATAGGGCAAAGGTTTGGTTTGATCAGGTTCGGTTCGCGCGTTGACGTTTACTTGCCGCCGGGCCGAACTGCAATTGTAGCGGTCGGCCAGCGCGCTGTGGCGGGTGAAACCGTTTTTGCCGATTTCTCAACTGATGAAGGCGAGCGCGAGGCGCGGCGCGCCTGAGGTTCAGGCGGATCTGCCATCCCAAAGCAGCGGTTCGCTGGCAGGTCAGCCGCAGAATGCGGCATCGTTGGCGCAAGTGGGATATCTTGGGTTATAGTGAGCGTTTAGAGCGCATTCACTCTTCGTGGGATCGTGTACGCAATCTAGCTTTTTGTTTGGTCGCATTTTCTTCGACGAACCGGTGTCCACTTCATCGGAAAATGCTCAACGCTTTTGTTTGGAGCATGTTTTTCACGCCGAACCGCGTACACTTGCGCTAAACATGCTCTAATGCTGCATGGCATTGGTATTTCCATTTGGCACGAGAAGCCGTTTGGTGTGTGCACAACCAAGGAGGCGGTTGCATGGATCCGATCTTGCCGCAACTGGAAGAAGAGACCAGACGCCGGAGAGGGCGGTTATTGTTCCGTCATCGCCGTATTCCCGTGCGCATGCTGGTGCCGAATTTTTTTACGCTTCTTGGCCTGTCGGCCGGTTTGACCTCAATCCGCATGTCAATCGAAGGGCGCTACGACCTGGCACTGGCTGCAATCGTATTTGCAGCACTGCTTGACGGCCTGGATGGCCGCGTCGCGCGATTGCTCAAGGCATCATCCCGGTTTGGAGCAGAACTCGATAGTCTGGCCGATTTCGTCAACTTTGGTGTTGCGCCAGCCGTCATGATCTTCACCTGGGGGCTGGGCGATCTCAAGAGCATTGGCTGGATCGCGGTCATGATCTTTGCGCTTGCCTCCGCTCTCAGGCTGGCACGTTTCAATGTCATGATCGATGAAGACAAACCACGCTGGCAAAAAGACTTCTTTACCGGAATGCCAACTCCGGCTGCCGCCATCGTCGTCTTGCTGCCGGTATATCTGGCGGCGGTCGGGCTCGACTTGCGCGACGCGCTTTGGATGAAGGTTATCGTCATTGTCTACACACTGACGATTGGCTTTCTCATGGTGTCGAACATCCCGACCTATTCGGGAAAGCTGCTTGGCGAACGCATTTCGCGCGAATGGGTGCTGCCGATTTTTGTCGTTGCGGTGGCCTATGTGGCGATGCTGGTAACCTATCCGCACGAAACGCTGGCAGGTACATCGGTTCTGTATCTGGCCATGATCCCAGTCGGCTGGCGGCGCTTCCAACGCAATCTCGACCGTGATGCGGAGGCAATGGCGATGGTCGATGATGGGGACGATGGCGATAGCAGCGCCGGGATTGGGGTGTCAAATGTGCAGGGTTCCGGCAACCCCGATGATGCCAGTCAGAGGGCGAAGGTTGAACCAGCGAAAGACGCTTCGACAACGGATAGGAGCCGCGTTGTAGAACTGCGAACGCCCGAACCGCGATCTTAGAGCATCGGGCGTTAAATCGACGCCATTCTGTTTCTCAAGCGGGGTGACGACGGCTGCGGAGAGCGATGCAGTCCGTAGTGGTGCTACGGACAAATCGCTCGACACAGCGGGCGTCCGCCGCTTGGAAACCCTTTGGGCCGGGCGAATTTTATCCAATCTCTTCGTCGTCCGTCTTGTTCGTAACGCTGCTACGGCCTGCGACGACCAACTCGATCTTGGACCAAATTCGCCTCGGCAGAATGATGCAGATTTAACGCCCGATGCTCTAGATCGCGTTCACTTTTCATGGAATCGCGAACGCGCTCTATTTTCTTTTATTTTGAGCATGTTCTTCACGCCGAACCGCGTACACTTCGGCTGAACATGCTCTAAACTACGGCGCTTTCGAGCCCCTCCACGTTTCATGGAAGCGATAACGGGCTCCATGCTTTTATTTGAAGCATGTTTTTCACGGTTCTACCGCTGCATGCTTCAGCTAGAGCGCTGATCCGATGGAATCGGATCAGCGCTCTAGCTTTTTGGTTTGGTCGCATTTTCTGCGACGAACCGGTGTCCACTTCGTCGGAAAATGCTCTAGCGCTGCCGCTGCATCAGTCGATCGCGAAGCGACTTCAGTGCCTGGCCTTGTGTGGGATCGACGGGTGCTTCTTCCTGGGGCGCGTTGTTGCGCCGTAACGTTGCTCCGGCAGGATTGGCGCCGCTGTCCTTGGTGCGGCGTAAACTCGCACGTACCGTCGAGGCAGCGTTTACATCAGCATTTCGATCCAATTGCGCATGCCTGGCCGGGCGTAGTTGAGCCCTTTGGGCAGCGTCTTGGCCCACACCATTTGAATGTCCAGAGTTCTGAGCCGCGGCATACGATTGATTTGGATTGGGCTGGTAACCGTCCTGTTCATTGTCGACGCCGGTGCCCACATAGCCATCGTCATTTCCATCAGCATCGACAAGACCGCTCTTGCTGTCGAAGGTGTCAGTCGCAGACCTGCGCCAGCGGTCAACAATCTGCTCCAAGAAGCCTTCGTCGCCGACGGATTTCTGCCAACGTTCGGAGAAATGTGCCGTAGATGATCTTGGCATGGCAGCCTTCGGCAATTCGTCGAATTTTATGCGTACCGGAAGCGTCACACCATCCCCGAATGCAATGGCCTCTCGCTGGCCAAGTGCGGAGAGAAATTCGAGCAGCCCTGATCCCGTGTCTGAAATGGCAGATGTCACGATTTCCTGGTCGCGGTCGTTTGACATGCGCAGCGCGAACACCGTGTTGCACTGAGACAAGATTGTCGGATCGATCTCGGCGGGTCGCTGGGTGACGATGCAAAGCGAGGCGCCGTATTTACGACCTTCCTTCGCAATCTTGGCGATGGCGCGTTTGCAGGGTTCAAAACCTGTGTTGGGGTTGGCGGGAACATAGCGGTGGGCTTCCTCGCACACCAACGTGACTGGGACTTGCCCTTCGCTCCATAGTGCAAAATCAAAGCACATGCGGCACAACACGGAGACCACCACGTTCACGATCTCGGTCGGTATGCCTGTCAACTCCAGAATTGTGATCGGGCGGCCGTTGACTGGCACACGGAAAATGCGTGACAGCACCTGTGTCATGCCATCGTAGACCGTCAGCGAACCAAACATGAAGGCATAGCGGCCATCCTGCGTGATCATTTCGATGCGCTGTTTCAGGCTGCGATATGGCGCCAGATCGCGTCTGTTCTCCAGCTTGCCCATGCGTTCGTCGATCATGTGCATGATGTCGGAAATACGATAGGGAACTGGCGTGTCGACCGTATAGCGGCCGCTGTCCAAGCCGCGGCGAACGTTGCCGTCTTTGCTGCGTCCGGTGTTATAGCGAGACTTGGCGAGCGGAATGAGCTCTTGCAGAATTTCGATTTCCGGCTTGCGCTCGGCGCTGCCAACCAGAACTTCGATTACCTCTTCAAAGGTAAGCAGCCAGAATGGTAGCTGCATGTTGCGAGGGTTGACGACCTCTGCCCATTCTGGAAACGCAGTGGCATATTCGTTGTGCGGATCGAGCAGAACGATATGGGCGGCAGGGTTTTCCTTCAAAATCGCACGCAGGATGAGCGCGGTGGTGCATGACTTGCCGGTGCCGGTTGTTCCAAGGATGGCAAAGTGCTTGCCGAGCAGGTCATCAACCTTGACCATTGCCGGAATTGTGCTGTCCTGGCGGATGCAGCCAACGCGCACCGCCTGCTTCTTGTCACCGCAAAATGCCAGCTCAAGTTCATCCTTGGACGCAATACGAACCCGGTCGCCCAGAGCGGGGTAAACCGTGACGCCGCGGTTGAACTTGTGTGACAAGCGGTCCTTGCCAAACCAGAGTTCGCCAACAAGGCCAAGTTCTGCAATCCAGATCTCGTTGTCACCTTCACGCTGTGCTGGGACTGGAACGCTCAAAGCCGAGACGATGGCCAGGACAACGGACACGTTGGTGTCGATCGCAAGCAAAGTACCCATTTCAGGCCGGTGCATGGTTTTGCGTCCGGACGGGTCCAACTTGCCATCAAGCAAGACGATGGCGCGCGCGCCGGTGACGGACACAATACGCCCGATCGTCATATCAACTTGCCGGCCAGAATCCTGTGAGATCTGCTGTTGTTGCATTGTTTCTCTTCGCTCAAATAAAACGTTCAAGCATCGGGGCTAGCGCCAATATCCTCGGTGAGTACCCGTTCCAGCCCCCGCATCGCGGATACCTGGTGCCGCGAGGGGAGCATTACCGACACAACCGTTCCCTTGCCTTTTTCACTGGTAATGTTCACGCGTCCGCCATGCAGGTCGACCAAAGATCTCGCAATCGGCAGACCTAGCCCCGCGCCTTCGCGCCAGCGCGTGCGTGAGCCATCGACCTGCCCGAACGGGGACATCGCAATATCGATTTCTTCTTCAGTCATGCCGATGCCGGTGTCTTGAATCTCAACGACGAGGCCGCCATCGGTTGTGGCGACAGCTTCCACGATCACCTCACCGCCTTGGGGCGTGAACTTGATTGCGTTGGAAAGGAGGTTGGCAAAGATCTGTTTCAGTTTTCCGGCGTCGCCTCGAACTGGCGGCAGCGGGGTCGAGATCTTGTTGATGAGGTTCACACCTGCATCAACGGCCTCGGTCTTGGAGGAGGCGATGCAATAGTTGAGAATCTCTTCGATGCTCGTTGCGCGCGCATCGATCGTGAATTTGCCGCTCTGGATCTTGGATATATCAAGGATGTCGTTGATTACAGAGAGCAGGTGGCTTGCTGAGTCATAAATCAGCTTGGCGTACTCAACGATTTCGTCAGGCGGGATGCGGCGGTCGTCCTGGTTGGCGATGATCTTGGAAAAGCCCATGATGGTGTTGAGTGGCGTGCGCAACTCATGGCTCATGTTGGCGATGAATTCGGACTTTACGCGGCTTGCCAACTCAGATTCGATGCGGGCAGCCTGCTCGGCGGTTCGCGCACGATTGCGCAAAACGGCATCGCCGAGAAGCGACGAGTACTCGTTCATTAGCGAGTTCGTTCGGTTGCTGCGAAGTGCCTTACTCAACATCAGCTTTTCGTTCTGATCCAGTTATGAACGTCACAATGTAATCGCAGAACGGATAACTTGCGGTTAACGCGCCCGGAATTGAAAAGGCATCGAAATTTTGGAGTATGAAGCGAATTCAATTTCCGCAGAAAGCTGAAACCCCTGCATTATTTTCAACTTTGTGTGTTCGTTGGAGCTTATGATTTTTCCACGGAACATCCGCATAGGAATAAAAGGACATACCTGAAATTTGGTCTTTCGCTTCCATCGCGTTTTCATGCAACGCCACGAAGAACAATGTGGAGTTGAGGCGCAAATATCCTGCTGGATGGGATCAGTTGGGGTAGGTTGTCGGGGAAAAATTAGGGGCGGGGTAAATGGCGGCTAGAAGCTTTCGCACGTGGACGCCAACGGCGATTGCACCGTTGGCCTTCGGTCTCGTTGTGGGCGGGCTACCAGGTGCATTCGTTGCGCAAAGTGAGCCTGCGATCGGCCAGTTTGAACTCAAGGGCCTTGAGGCCGAGCCGGGCGAAGTCGAATTTCAATCGCAAAATGCCTGGTCATTCGGGCAGCCGCGCCGGCAGTACAGCCAGGAGGAGCCGGGCGCATACGTCTATGACGACAATTCGGTAACGCGGCAGCGGCATGCGCTCGAAATTGAGATGTCGTTAACCCACTTTCTCAGAATGCGTGTTGGTATCGAATACGAGAAAGAGCGTTTCGATGAGCCGCCATCGCCGGGGCTAGCAAATGCATTCGACGATCTGCAACTCACCGAAGTGGCGCTTGAAGGCGTCGTGATTCTCCGCAAGATCCCGGAGGCTGGTGGATTCGGATTTGGTGTTCTCACCGAATTCGAGCACCCGATTGCCACAGGTGAACTCAACTCGGTCCTGTTTGGCCCGATCCTCGGTGCAAAGGCTGGAAAGTGGTCGGCACTTTTGAACGTCATGTTCGTGAAGCACTTCGGTTCTGGTGAAGTCACCGATGAAGGGCTGGAGCGAGACCAGAAGTGGGACATCGCCTATGCCGCGCAGATAAAATACGATTTCAACACGTCATGGGCACTGGCGCTTGAAGCCTATGGCACGTTCGACCGTATCGGCAATTCAGGCACACCGGGGGAGGGGGCTCTCGCATTCGGCGATCATGACCAGCACCGCGCCGGCCCGGTTGCCTACTATGAGTGGCGTGTGGGAGGTGGCAGACAAGCCCGTGCCATATCGCACAGCAGCGGGAGCAGCGTCGCTAGTCTCGATATGCAGGATGAGGGGCAGGACGGCGAAGACGACGAAGGTGTTTTGATGCGGCTGGGCACCGGCGTTTTGTTCGGCCTCAACAACAACACGCCCGATACAACCTTGAAGGTGAGCCTCGAAGCAGAGTTCTAAAGGACATAACTTGGCGGCGGGCATTGTTCCAGAAAACAAAACCGGCGGCCTCGAAAAAGGCGGCCGGTTGCTTTGCTGTGTGAGGGTTCAGTCGGTGGTTGACGATCAAAACTTGATTCTGATGCCGCCGTAGACGGAGACAGGTGGTGCAGGCACAACCGAGCGCCGTTCATTCTCATCGAATTCAAAGCCCGGTCTTACCGGATCACCGGGAGCCTCGTCGGATTCGAACAGCGTACCGAATAGGCCGTACTCGCGATCGAAGATATTCTTGGCGAAGGCGAAGACCTCTACGTTTTTTGAAATCCTGTAGGAGGTCGAGACATCGACACGGGTATAACCTCCCAACTTGGGCAGCAGGTTTGCATCATCGGTATAGTAGTACTGCCCAGAGGCGTAGATAAGATCCGCGCCCACCTTCCAGCGCGGCGTCACCCAGTAGTCAAAGCCGGTCTTGAAGCGGTGGTTGGGGATGCCAGGAATATTGTCGCCGGGCCTGACGTTAATACATGCCTCTTCAGTCGGATCGAAGGCGCACGGGCCAGCATCGGGATGGGCGGGCGAGGAGAACTCGTTTGCAGTCTCATAGGTTGCCTTGATGTAGGCATAACTGGCATAGGCCGAAAGTGGGCCGTACTTGTATTTGAGGCTTGCTTCAAGGCCACGGCGAAGTGTCTCGCCAGCGTTGAAGAAGTAGCCGCGGCCAGTGACGGTTGACGATACGAACAGGATGTCGTCCTCGTTGGTGGTGTGGAATAAGCCAAGCCCCCAGTCCAGACGCTGCTCACCATCAGGTGAGCGCATTTGGCCGCGCAGCCCCACTTCGAATGTTTTGGAGACAACCTGGTCGAGCGGCGGATCGTCGGTCAGGAAGCTCTCGATCGGGCAGGGGTTTTCCGGATCGGCACAAGCAAGTTCTGCGGCAGTCGGAGCGCGGTTTGCTTCCGAATAGCCGCCGTAGAGGGTGATGCCCGGCACCATCTCATAGGTGGCGCCAACCGTCGGGTTGAAGCGTTCAAAGGAATGCTTCGATGTGATGTTCTCGAAGTCTCCCGTCAGGTCTTCCAAGTCGATCTTGGCATAATTGTAGCGGCCGCCAACGGTGACAGTGAGCCGATCGTTGACATCGAAGGCGTTGAGGAAATAGGCGCCGAAGTAACGGGTATCGACGTCAACATTGCGTGGCGCGAAGTCATCAGGCTCGTTCAGGATGATGCCGCTGCCATTGACAACGAAGCGATTGCCGATGGTGCCGAACTCAGATGAGGTCTTGTAGTTGACATTGCCCTGGTCATAGCTGACGCCAGCGATAAAGTGATTGTTGTGACCGAACAGCTTGGCCTTCTCGACACCCTGCAGTGAGAAGCCGAAGCTCTCTGAGTCGGTGCGAATGCGGTCGATAACGCCGAATGGTTCGACGAATCCCAGATCGTCGGGATTGATCGGGTTTCCATTCTGATCGAGGATTTGTTCGATTTCGTTGTCCTCGATTTCCTCAGAGCACAAGTTTTCAGGGTCGGTTACACCGGTTGCGTCAGCTCCAGGGTTCTCATCAATAACTTCTTGGCACTCTTCGAACTCGGCAACGTTGCCGTCGATGACGCGTGACTTGAAGCGGCGGTAGTAACCGACTGTCGATACCGTGAAGGTGTCGGTAACTTTCGCCGAAACATTGAACGTCGGCATGATCATGTTGAGGTCGGTCGTCTGCGGCGAAGTGAAGGTGCGATCCCGGTCGATGGCCAACAGCTCGACAGGCGATGCTGCAACAACGCCAGCCATCGAGTCGGCAACCGTGAGATTGAAGTGCGCCTCGATGCGGCTGCCCTTGGCGCCGATGTCGAAATACCCGCGCTTGACCTCGGCGGGTGAGAAATCGCGCCAGCCGTCTTCGTCGATGTACTCGCCGGCAAAGAAGGCGGCATAGGCACCGCTCTGCACGCCGACCTGGGCACCAACCTGCTTGCGGCCAAAGGAGCCGCCCAAGACCTCGATTTCAGCACCTTGATAGTTGAAGCCGTCCTTCATGACGATGGACATGGCGCCACCGATGGCGTTGAGACCGAACACCGGGTTGCCCGAAAGTATCGTCATGTCGGAGATGGCGTTCTTCGGGATCAGATCGAAATTGACCGTATCGCCGAACACCTCGTTGATGCGCACGCCGTTCTGGTAAACGGCGAGGCCCTGCGGGAAGCCGTTGAGCGAGCCCGCCCCGAAACCACGATATTCGACCTGCGCGCGCAGGTCGTTGCCACCTGCGTCAGCCAGAATGACACCCGGAACTTCTTTCTGAAGTGCTTCCTGGGGTTCCTTGAATTCAGGCTCGCCAATGGTCTGCGATGAAACGGTGCTGACTGTGCCGGGCACTTTGCGGAGGTCAATCTCCGATCCCGCAAGAGGCGAAGTCCTCACGACATCACCCTGCGCCCGCAACTGATCGGTTGAAAGAAGCGGCGCGAAAGATGGAACCGATGCTGGCTCTTCCGCCTCTACAACGGGTTGCGCCTGGGGCTGAGGTGCCGCCTGCTGGACGGGCTTCTTCTTTTTGGGCTTTGGTTTTTGAGCAGCCCGAGGCGGTGGAGTCAGAGGCTTGGGCTGTTGCTGGATCACCTCGACGGGTGGAAGGCTGGCATCAGAACCTGGGGCGGCTGGTGGCACGGTTTCGGGAGACGCTGCCGGCGTTGCGGGTGGCGCCTCTGGAACTGTCTGTGGTGCTGCGGGTTCAGCCGGTGTGGCCGGCTGCAATGGCGCAGGCGGCGTTGGCGTTGGCGCGGGGGCAGGCTGCTGCGCCATGGCGGGCACTAGAAGTGCCACTGCAAGTAATGCCACAGCCAACGAGCTGAAGGCGATCATTGCTATTTTCTTCAGCATTTTGTGAAGCCCCGTTAACGCCCGCACCGGTTCTTGTTTACGTGATGCCGCGATTCCCCCGAACCGCTTTTGTGCGAACTTCTGCCGTTAAGATTTGGATAAGTTGTTCGCAGATACGACGTCAACGCGATTGACGCCCTTTGGATAGGTGATACGGTATAACAGTTCAGTTGTGTTGCATTGGCGCCTCTGTTTGGGAGGCGTAAGGATCCGCGCGGCCTGTCAAGCATCTCAATCGTTCGTGCGTTGCCGCTCGTGCTGTCGGCTGCTATGGAGCCGGGCATTGCCGTATTCACGCGTGACAGACATTCAAGGTGGATGCCGTCTGCGCTTGTTGGAAAATTCGCGTTTTTGCGGCTGAGACTGGTTTTTGTACCGTGGGAGGTATCGTTGCGTTTGAGTTGCATCGCGTCGGCGGACGCCAAAAGCACTGTGAAATTTGGCGGCTGTGGGTTGCGCAAAGCGACTTTAGGTTTGCTCGCGCCCGCACTCGGTGCCGTTTTTCTGCTGGCCGGCCACGCATGGGCGCAGGATGCAACTCCCGCCGCAGATGCCTCTTCGGGGACCAAGATTTCGGTGGAGCTCAACAAGCTGGAGCCGCAGGAAGCAAGCTGCCGGGCCTATCTGGTTCTCGATAACCAGGTCGATAAATCCTACGACGTTTTGAAACTTGATCTGGTCCTGTTCCAGACTGACGGCATTATCGGACGGCGGTTTGCGCTCGACTTGGCGCCGATAAAGGCCAAAAAGCGGTCTGTGAAGCTGTTCGACCTCGACGGGGTCAAGTGTGAAACGATCGGAAGCTTTCTCATTAACGACGTCATGGATTGCAAGTCTGGCGGCTCGGATGTGGAGGGATGCCTGGAGCGCCTGGATCCCTCAAGCCGCTCCAAAGTTCAACTTTCTAAATAAGGACTGCCCGCCGTGGGTGAGACCATAACCATCGGGGGAGCGCACGACATGTCGCTGACCTCGCTGATCCTCAATGCCGATCCCGTCGTGCAGGGTGTCATCGCTCTGCTCGTACTGGCTTCAGTGATTTGTTGGGCGCTGATCTTCGAAAAGATGGTTCGTCTGATGGCGCTCAAGCGCGAGGTGCGCCGACTTGAGGCGACAGCGCAAGGTGCTGAGGTTTCCAACGCGCAGGGGCGGTATGCGAATGCAATCCTTGCTGCGGGCGAATTCGAGCAACAGGTCGGCTTTGATGCAAGCGAAGGGACCAATGACATGCGGCTGAGAATTGAGCGCGCCATGCGCGGCGCCGTCCGCGGCGAACTCAAGCGCATTGAAGCTGGATTGCCGTTTCTTGCAACTGTTGGTTCAGCCGCCCCGTTTATCGGTCTTTTCGGCACAGTATGGGGCATCATGCATTCCTTTACGGCAATCGCCCAGGCGAAGGATACGAGCCTTGCCGTTGTGGCGCCGGGCATTGCCGAGGCGCTATTTGCAACGGCCATCGGGCTTGCGGCAGCGATACCGGCAGTGGTCGCCTACAACCAGATTTCGGTTTCCCTTGGCCGGGCGGCGGAACGCACCAATGCCGCCGTGCACCGTATCGCGCCGCGGTTTGCAAATGGCGCGAGAGCGTAGGTGACCGACGGATGAGAGGTCAATGATCCAACAGACCTGAGGACGTGCAGCAATGGGCATGCAACTCGGCGGACATATGCCGGATGACCACGAAGACAGCGGCTACAAGCCGATGGCCGAAATCAACATCACGCCATTCGTGGACGTTATGCTTGTGCTACTCATCATCTTCATGGTGGCCGCGCCCTTGCTGGTGCAAGGTGTGCCGGTAGATTTGCCCAGCACATCGGCGGGAAAGCTATCGCAGACGAAAAAGCCCATGGTCGTGACGTTCAGCGGCGATGGCCAGCTCTATATTCGCGATGAGCAGGTGACACGGGCTCAGCTCGTGCCAAGGCTGCGTGAGATCAGGTCGTCGGAGGGGGATACGGTCGTCTATGTGCGAGCCGATCGCAAGACGGCATATGGCGACGTGATGGAAGTGCTGGGGCGCGTTGGGGATTCAGGTTATGCGCGTGTCTCCTTGTTGTCCAAGCCATCACCGCATGCGGCAGCAGCGACGTCGTCTCAGGCCGTGGGTGAGGTGGTAACGCCGTCAGATACTGCGCCGGTGGCGGGGAACTGAAACGCATGAGCGTCCTCAGAGCTTCAAGCCTGCTTTTCTCGATGTTGCTGCATGGTGCGGTGCTGGCTTTTTACGTGGGCATCATGAGTGGCGGCGGCACTTCACTTGAGGAAGGCTCTGGGAACGATCTTTTGCGCATCGAGCAGGGTGTCGCGCTTGAAGGGCTGACCCGGCTGGGCGATGCGCCAGAGACCATCGAAGCCCGTGAGGTGGAAGAGCAGCAGGCCAGTTTGGCGCAACCTGAGTTGGAAGAAATAAAAGCAGCGGAAGTCCCATCTGAAGAACCGCCGCCAGTAGAAGACGTCAAGACCGTAGAGCAGCCGCCAGATTTGCAGGATGTCATTGCTTCTCCTCTCGGGCCTGAAGCCGTTGAAAAAGTGGCGCCACCGCGTGAAGTCCGGCGACCTCAGATCAAGCAGGTGGCGACTGAACAGCAGGTGCAGCAGGTGGCGGTGCTGGAGCAGAAGGCGGCTGGCAAAGCGCAAGACGGCGGTGACGCAACGGCCTATCGCGTCTATCTGGGGTCACTGCGCAAGCATATTGAGCGCTTCAAGGTGCAACCGAAGGCCCGCGAGCGTGGAACAGTGCTCGTGCGCTTCGCCATTGATCGGGACGGCAAGGTGCTCTCGCGCGAGGTAGCGACCAGTTCAGGATCGTCCCAGCTTGATCAGGCAGCTTTGACCGCCATCGACAAGGCGGCGCCATTTCCAAAACTTCCCGATGATTTCAAACGCCAGCAGCTTGTGCTGTCCATCCCATTCCGGTTCGTGACCAGATAGGGTTGGGGCCCACCAACAAAGTCTGAACTGCAGTAGCTGCTGCAAACGTTTTCAAGCACTAGAGCGCCGATCCGATGGAATCGGATCAGCGCTCTGACTTTTTGGTTTGGTCGCATTTTCTGCGACGAACCGGTGTCCACTTCGTCGGAAAATGCTCCAGAGCGCATTTCGACCCGATGGAATCGGATCGGCGCTCTAGTTTCTTGTGTGGTCGCATTTTCTTAGACGAACCGGCATCCACTTCGTCGGAGAATGCTCTACATGCAGAGTAAGGCGGCTTTGCTCCGTGCACGCATGTCTGCCCCGCATCACATCCGCATCCGGTGGCTACCGCGACCAATTTGAATTGCTCTGGAATGGCTCTCTCGTGGTGCCAAATGCTGCGGTGGCAAGCGCGGGGCTTGGGCGTGTGCGCCAATCAAAATGTCACGCATTCCACAAAAATGGCTGCTTGCGCATAGAACAACCTTACGATGTGTTCATGAATCGCATAACAAAACAGAAAGTCGTTCATCTATGCGGCTTTTCTGGTTTATCACCAACGCGACACGAAAAGTCTAAACATTAAATTGTATATATTACAGTATTTTGATTTCGTTACTTTGTTTTTGGTGTCCCTTGCTGTCGGTGTTTCGTCAGAATTAATCCTGCGTCTGAATAAGCACTGTAAAGTTGTGTCTATCCAATCGCTGCGAGCCTGAGGATGGTGCTTTTGCGACCGTAACTTGGCGAGGTCGTGTGCGGTGCGGAAGGGGTTTTGGACAATAAATTGGGGGCATGCAGCGGCCATGGTATGTGACGTAAGGGAGTTGGGATTTATCCCTACCGGCAAGAGCCAAGGGCCTTGTTGGATCGGTTGGCTGCAAGCGGCTGTTGTTGCCATAGGCGCTTGCCTGGGCAGTGCGTCCGCAAGCGCTCAAACCATAACGACACCATACGTCGATGTGACGACCGAATCCGGAGTGGCTCCTGTTGCGGGGTCTCCAGGCAGCGGTTCGAATGGCGGTACGGGCAAGTCTGGCGGATATCGCTGCAATCAGATGACGTGGGGTACAGCATGCGCCGACATCTGGAAGTTCGGCACATTCACTACGTACCCCGGTAGCACCGGCAAGAATGCGCCTAGCGCAGGCGGCGAGACGGAAATCGACAACACCGATGACAGCATCTTGACGTTGACGCCCATCGGCACGCCATCTGATGCAACATACAATATCGTGGTCAATCAGCTCGCCAGCGCGATGATCCAAAGCTCGTCGAACAGTGGCATCCAGGAAGCCACGGTGCTCAATGGTGGCAATTCGTTCGATGTCACCATCACACCAGAGAGCGGTGCGCCGGTAACGTTCACGATGCCGGCAGGTTCAACGCTTGGTGATGTGAAAGACGAGATTGCAAATCAAGGTTTCGCCCCGGCCATCGATGCGGTTAATGGCACGACCGATTCACTTTCTGTCACAGGTACTGTTGGTGATGGCAATGACTTCACGATTACGACCCAGGCACGTGATGGTTCCGGCGACCTGGTAGACACTGGCTTTCCTGCGTTTATTCCCGTGCCGGTGACGGAACTGGACTTTTCACCGCCTGTACCAGTGGAGGTTTCGCCCGGCGTTTGGGAGACGCCACTAGGTGCCCAGTCACAGGATGCCCAGTACACAATCAACGGCACACCATACACGTCCGTCACAAATACCGTCACGCAGGGCGATTTTACATTCACGCTTCTCGACGACGGCACGACGACGGTAACGGTCCAGACGGTGAGCGGCTCTATTCCAAATGGTGCTGACGGCAATACCGGCAACGCCGCTACGAACGCGTCTGCGAATATCACCGCGACGAGTATCGCTGTGCCGGGTACGGCTGTGATCATGTCGCGGACTGGCGGGCAAGGGGGGACGGCCCAGATAGGTGGCACCGGTGGCACCGGTGGCACGGGTGGCGCAGCGGTCGCTGGTACGCTCACGCAGATCAACTATCCCCCGCCCTTCCCGCCAATTCCAAGGACGAGGGCTTACTCCGCGCAGGGTGGGCGTGGCGGCAACGGTGCGCAGGGCGGCACTGGTGGCACAGGCGGCGTTGGCGGCGTTGGAGGGCTCGTTGATTTGCAGCTCTATGCCGATAGCGTCACTGCGGCAACGATCTCAACGCTTGCCTCAACGGGTGGGCAAGGCGGCACGGGCGGACAAGGCGGAACAGGTGGACTTGGCGGCCACGGTGCCAACGCCGTTGCCGGTGTTCACAACACCGATCTGGTTGGATGGGCCGTTGTCGTTGGAGGTTCCAACTCGGGCGGCACCGGTGGACTTGGCGGTACCGGTGGTATTGCAGGCGTCGGTGGCGCTGGCGGTGATGTTACTCTGCAAAGCACGATTATCATGGCCGAGGCGGTGAATGGGCACATCCTGCTTAGCCAGGGCGGTCAGGGTGGCACAGGTGGACAAGGTGGTACCGGCGGGCAAGGCGGGTTTGGCGGCAATGGCGCTGCGGCGACTGATTTCATCAGTCAGACCAATTCTGGAAATGGCTCCAGAGGTGGCACTGGGGGGACCGGTTTTACCGGCGGCCAAGGCAGCACGGGTGGCACGGGTGGCACGGTCACCGCACAGATCGGGGCCGGCAGCCTCGTTGTCGAGCAGGTTGGCATCAATGCGACCAGTCGCGGTGGGCAAGGCGGCACCGGCGGGCAGGGCGGAACCGGCGGCAAAGGCGGAACGGGCGGCGATGGTGCCGGAGCTGGAGACAACAGCAATTATTTTGTCGCCAGTGACGGCGGCGATGGCGGCAATGCCGGAGGTGGTGGCACTGGCGGTGTCGGCGGTGCAGGTGGTACGGGCGGTACGGTTACGATTACGACGGCGGCCGGCGGCTCCATCACTGCCGGCGAAATAGCAATTCTGGCGCAAAGCCTTGGCGGAATTGGCGGAACCGGTGGCAAGGGTGGCACAGGTGGCAAGGGCGGCACTGGAGCACAGCCGGGCACCCATATCGATGCCGTCCCAACCGGTACGCCAGGTTTTGGCGGGAATGAATCGCTTGCAGGCACGGCAGGTGACGGCGGTGGCGGCGGCAACGGCGGTGCGGGCGGTGATGGCGGCATCGGCGGCAGCGGTGGTCATGTCACCGTCAACAATGCGCAAACGCTGAACACAACGGGGATTTTATATTCATCGGCAATCCTGGCGCAGAGCTTAGGCGCGATTGGCGGCGATGGCGGCACATTTGGTGATTTGGGCGCAGCCGGTGATGGCGGCGCTGGTGCGACTGAATGCTGGTTCGATGTCATTCTCGGCTGCTATAATGATGTTACCTGGAGTGACGGCGCAGCGGGGAGCGCGGGAAGTGCGGGCACAACACCAGGAACTGCGAGCCTCATTGGCGGCTCTGGTGGTGCAGTCGACGTCAATAACACCGGTGATACTACAACAAGCGGGCAGCGATCTGACACAATTACGGCGCTCAGCATCGGCGGCGTGCACGGGCTGACAGCCTTCAAGCCTCAGGACGTGTTCTGGGATGGATTGCCGGCCGGGGCACAATCGGGTGGAGCAGGTGATGTTTCAACGACGAACGATGGAATCCTAACCACGTCTGGGGTGAATTCATCGGGTGTCATGGCATTGAGCTATGGCACCGGCTTTGCCTCCGGTGACATCAGCGTCGACAATACCGGCGACCTGATGACCTCGGGTTCCACGTCGCACGGTCTTGTCGCCAGTAGCCGGGTGTTTACTTATGCCGGCGCCACAAGTGCCGATGCCGGTGATATCTCAATCATGAATCACCACAACAGTCCCGGCGGCCTCATTATAACAAGCGGCACAGACTCCAGTGCGATCTTTGCAGAGTCGATTTCCGAACTTGGCAGCGGCGGCACCATTGATGTCATCAACGGTCTGACTTCAACGATCACCTGTGGTGCCGATGGATGTACCGCAGTGCATCTTGAGAGCAGCGGCGCGACAGGCGGAGATGACATCACTGTCGTCAATAATGGTATCATCTCGGGCGGTTTGGGCGGTCAGGCCATTGAGCTGATTGCAGGCGCCGACAACAAGATTACCAATGGTCAGGATCCCTCACTGCAGCCTGGCGATGCCGTGATCTCCACCCTGGGCGGGATCTACGATACCGTCATCTCCGGCACCACGGGCAACGATGCTATCGAGAACCTCAATGGTGGTGTCATTACCGGTAATCTGCTGCTTGGCACGGGCGTGAACTCGCTGCTCAACGATTCTGGCGCGACGTACAATTCGGGTGACACCGTTGATCTGGGCGGCGGCACATTCACCAACAACGCATTCTTCTCGCCAGGCACGCTTAACGAGGTGATGTCGGCTTCCAACACCAACGGCATGACAACAATTATCGGCAACTTCGTTCAGGGCGTTGATGGGCAGCTACTTTCAAATATAGATTTTCAGACCGGCGCGGCCGCCATGGACTACACAGATTTCGTGTCGATCACCGGTACTGCGACTCTGAATGGCTTCGTCACGCTCGATCCGTACACCGGCGCGGGCAAACCGGGCGAATTTCACATTCCTATTTTGACTGCTTCGGGCGGCATCACCGACAATGGCATTCAAATCTATCCGACATTTGCATCAGGCACATCATCGACAACGGCGGTTTTTGCGCCGTATCTTGAAACGGTTGGAAACACACTCTTTGTCAATTACGCGATTGAATATGATCCCGACGGTCTTACCAACAATGCTTCCAACTTTGGCAGCACGGTCAACGACATTCAAAATGCTGGTGTGCTTTCCTACCAGGTCATTGCTGACCAACTGCTGCAACTGGAAACATCGGAAGAGTTGCAGGATGCCTATGACTCGTTGAGCGGTGAGGGCATTGCAGCTTCGCAGCAGGCAGCGCTGGGCGCGCGTGCGATGTTTGCCTCATCGCTCCTAACCGGAGCCGATACGCTTGCCAATTGCAATGGGCGCGACCGGAGGGTTTATCCCGAATGCAGGCTGAAACATCGCGCCTGGTTTGAGGCAACGTACCTTGACGGCAGGCAAGACGGTAACCCGAACACCGCCTCAACGGAGCAGACGATCAGCTCTGCATCTGGCGGCATCGAGCAACGCATCGCTTCGAACATGCTGATTGGCACCGCGTTCGACGTTAATCGCCTGACCTTTGCGGTTCCCGATCGTTGGACAAATGGCAGGAGCGTTGGCGGGTCACTTGCCGCGTATGGCATGGCCTGGTCTGATGCAGGTTTCTACGGCAAGGGATTGGTGTCGACCGGCGCATTTGCGAATGACAGCGAACGGTTTGCGTTGGGGCGGTACGTGTCGGGCGATTATGAAGCATATGCTGTAGGCTCCGCCGTTGAACTGGGATACCGCCAGCAATTCTGGGGCCTGGCGATTTCACCATTTGTCGGCTTCCAGTATGACAGATTGATCCAGCCGTCATGGAGCGAGGATGAGCCGGTCTATGGCAACTATTTTCATCGCCAGATAGCTGAATCTGAAAGCCTGCTCGCGGGACTTCGGTTCGAAACAACAAATATGCTGACCGACCAAACCTGGATCAGCGTTTTTGGGCGCCTGGCCTACATGCGTGAGTTCAACGAACAGCGCGAATTGACGGCAGAGTCTCTCGCAGCGCGTGGATTTGCCTGGAACGTTGAGGGATTGGCGGCGCCATCTGAAGCCTTGCAGGTCGACCTTGGCCTTAACGGACATTTGACAGACGGGCTCGATGTGACGTTGAAGGGCTCCTATACTGGTTATGATGGCGGGTCGCAGCGCAGCGGATCGGTAACGTTCTCCTATAAGTTCTGAGTCTCGTACCCGTTAACCCGCCTCCCTCCTTGCGGCTGGTCTCGCGCCAGCGCGATGACGGCCATACCATCGTGAGAAAGGCGGGTTGAACCTGGTAAGCAGGAAAGCGGTGCCGGTGACATTTAACGCACCGGTTGATAACGCACGGGTTGAAATTGGTATGTGCGTGGTTGCAGCGGGTGTCAGGTCGCGTGCTCATGGTTCCATGAGCGGGCGGCGGCGAACAAGATCACAGCGCTGCCACCTTCCAGAAGCATGGGCATCATCGTTTCAGCGATACCGCCGTCGATCACCATCGTCAAAAACCGGCCTGAAAAGGCAATCAAGAACATTGTGGCGCACAACATGGCTGCTGTCCGATCCAACTTGATCGCGGCATAGGCGGCAAGACCGGAAAGCGTGAGAAACAAGGTGCCATTGTCAGCGCGAATGCTCGACCTTGCCAGAACGGGATCGGGGGTCAAGCCAAGCAGCGGAGCGGTTTGGTCGAGTGCGAACCAAAGGCCAAGGCCGACAAAGGCCATCAGGACGGCAATGAGGCCCACGATGAGCCTTGTAAACGTAAGCATTTTGACAGAACTCCCGGACACGTCGAACGGATTGCAGTTGCGCTCGGTTCGATGAACAGCAACAAATGTTTTCAATCGTTTTATCAATCGGGTTGCAACAGTAAAGGTACGCCCCAAACAATACTAAACATTGCTGTATTCACCCTGGATATTTCTTAGAATGGCATATCTGATTTCGGGCGCGGTTCTGCTTTTCTTCGTCTTGGGGCTTTTCTGGCTCAAGGATGAATTGAGGTCGCCGCGCCTTGCGCGCCTTGCCTATTCGGAATTCACAATGCGGCTCGCCGTCATAGCAGCGGGGTTGATGCTTGTGGGAGCAGTTGTGATTGCGGGAGATGTCTGGAGCCGTGTCGTGGAAGTTTTGCCGTGAGTGAATGGTTAGCTGACGGCAGTCACATGCGCGGTACCGCACTGCACAACAATCTTTCCTGATGTATTCAGTTTGACTTGCTAAGGTGGCCTCGTTGCTGAGGAGCCCTTGGCCATGTCTGAGGCTGCGGAAAAAGTCGTCACATCGTTCGAGCAGCCGGCATACAGCGCGGCGGAGTTGGGTGCGCTTGCGCATCTCTACCGTGGCGAGGTGTACCGCTCGACAATCTGGCGAACGCGCCTTGATGCGACGACGAACTGGGCGGTTGCCTCGCTCGGTATTGCGCTTTCGGTAAGCTTCGCGAGCAAGGACGCCTCTCCCCTGCCTTTGCTGCTGGTTGGCCTGCTTGCGATTGTTTTCCTCTCGTTCGAGGCCCGCCGCTATCGTTACTTCAATGTGTGGCGGGCACGGGCACGCTGGATGGAAACCAATTTTTACGCAACCATGCTGCGCGGCGAGGGCCAGTCGTTTCCCAAACACTGGAATGAAGTTCTGGCCAACGACTATTGCCGGCCAAGCCACCACATATCCCTCATCACCGCTCTGGGACGCAGGCTTCGCCGCAATTATGCTTGGATCCTCGCCATCCAGGCGGCATCCTATTTCGGTAAGATCGCCATCCACCCGACGCCGCTCGAAGGGCTCGATCAACTCTATCAACGCGCCACGGTGGGCCCGGTACCTGGTCAGGTCGTTGTGTTGGCCGGCTTGATCTTTAACCTGTCATGGATTCTTTTTGCCGTGTTCTCGCTGCGCGCCGATCTGCGGCGGCACAAAGGACGCAAATCTTCCGATGCGATGGGTTGAAGAGGAATGAGAGCGCCCCAGCTTGCGGGATTGCTTGAAACTTCTGAAGACAAAAAAAGTAATAAACCATAAGTCGAATACGCTTATTGCAGTGGTGCAGTCGGGGGCAACAATTCGGGTCGGTATTCGAAATGCATGGTGTCATGGTGGTGCCATTTGCCGCCCCAGATGAAACCGTGCGCTTCGAAAATTTTTACAATCTCGAACGGAATTCGATTTCGCCACACAGGCTCGCCGTCAGGTCCGGGCTTCGACCAGCGCCAGTAATCCGCGTGGCTTGTGGCGATGTCTATTGCGATGCCGTAGCTGTGAGCCGAAAGGCGGTTTGTACCTGCTATTTCGCGACAGTTATACGTGCCAGCAGGCGGGGTCAGGTAGGATTTGAAGCTGTGGGGCAGTGCATCAAGGGCATGGCTAACGGCGGCGAGGCGCCGGGCGACGCCGTTCACCGAGGTGACCTTCAACCGCCGGCCGTCGTGTTTGGGCAGCCAGACCACATCAACGAGGTTGGGCGTCACCTCGCCCTTGCGACAGTCGCCATAGATCTTGGTAAAGAAGGCGGTGTTACGCGCCCGGCCGGGATCGCTGTTAGGCTTTGGCGGTCCAATTGCGTGGCCAGCCGGATAAGGCTGCAACAGCATATCCTCTACATCGGGTCGGGCTAACCAATTCTGGAACGTCTTGGGCCCGCTTCCGTCATCGAACTGCGAGGTTGTGTCGTCGCGCCAAAAAATCGTGCCATTGCGGATCGCGGTAATCTGATCAGGATAGGCGGCGGCGACAAGATCAGATGCATTTTCATATTGCGCTTTTGTACCCGAATTGAATGCAATCAAGGCAACCGACGCAAGGAGACACCTCATCGTGAGTGCACACAGACCAATTCGCTGCGGCGATCGCGAATCACATGAATGTTTCCGGTGACGAAACCGGCCTGGTCTGGATGTACGCACGAGGATTGTTTCCTATTTGGCATTCATTTGGCCGTGCCCTCGTGAGAGAGGCGGGCTAGCGATGTCTCTATCCGCAAATATTTTGCAGCACACTGCGCATTGATATGCGAAACCCGGAGTATTGCTGGTTCTACTGGAGTTTTTTGTGCACCGCGAGCCGTTCATCGGGAATATTGGGTGACTGACAAACATTTTGGGGTTGTTTGTCGGGTTCTGCTGCGCAAGCTGGTTTTACCGCTCACGCCGACCTGCTACAGTGGTGCCCAAGTCAAAACCAGGAGACGCCTGTGGAGGCGGCGGCAAGCCTATGCCGCGCGTGGCCAGGCGCTGGGAAGGGGTCCTTGAAGGGTCTTCATGAAGCGGAAGGTGCGCCTGGCGTGCCCGAGCCGCCAAATTTGAATGAGTGTCCATTGACCATCCCGCAGGGTCAGTGCTGTGCCGCCTCAAATGCAGGCGGTGGTGAAACTCCACAACCATCCAGTTCTTCCAAGCCGTTGCGAGATGTCGGCGCGGAAAATTTGGATCTTGGCGCGCCCGAGCATGTGCCGGCCAACGTGTCAGGCGCGGTTCAACCCACACAAACGCCACGACAGCACCACTGTTCGAATGAAGCCGATAAACGACGTCAACACGGCTTGTCGTCGGGCGATCGCCCGCGATCGCGTCCAAGCAACCAACGCTCCCAGCAAGATCAAGGAGCGCACGACAGGCACCGCCGCCATAGCTACCCCAGGCAGGGCGGTGACACGCGTGAAGTCTATGGCGCCCTTGATCTGGGTACCAACAATTGCCGCCTCCTTCTAGCCAGGCCGTCCCGGCGCGGGTTCCAGGTTATCGATGCCTTCTCGCGCATTATTCGATTGGGCGAGGGTGTCACCCAGACGGGTGCGCTGTCTGAAGCTGCAATGCGCCGCACGATTGATGCGCTGCGGGTTTGTGCACAGAAGATTGAGCGTCATGGCGTCAAGCGGGCGATGCTGGTCGCCACTGAAGCCTGCCGCGTAGCCAGCAACGGGGCAGAATTTCTGGCTCGGGTGTCAGAAAGCACCGGCCTAAACATCGAGATCCTGAGCAGGGAGGGCGAAGCGCGCCTTGCGGTTGCAGGTTGCGCATCCTTGATTGATCCGCTCGTTGATAACGTCCTTGTTTTTGACATCGGTGGTGGCTCATCGGAATTGATCTGGCTTGACCTTGCCAAAGTCGGCAAAGATGCACGCGGTGGCGTGTTGAGCCGTACAGCCGTGCAGAATGCAATCGTAGCCTGGACGTCGCTTCCCGTCGGCGTGGTGTCGCTGGCAGAAACTTTCGGCGGCCGGTTCGTCAGCGAAGATGTCTTCAACGCCATGGTTGAATACGTCAGAAACCTCCTTGGGCCTTTCGAGGCCCAGCATAAGTTTGCCGAACGGTTGTCGGGTAAAACGCGGCATCTTCTGGGAACATCTGGAACAGTGACCACGGTTGCGGGCGTCTATCTGGGACTACCGCGCTATGACCGCAACCAGGTGGACGGCTGCTGGCTCGAATCAACCGCCGCCCGCGACGTCGTCTACGACCTGCTTGGGCGCACTTATGATGAACGCGTCGCAGAGCCGTGCATCGGTCGCGATCGTGCGGACCTGGTGCTGGCGGGTTGCGCAATACTGGAAGCATTGATGCAGATGTGGCCAAGCCCACGCCTGCGTGTCGCTGACCGCGGTTTGCGCGAAGGCATATTGATGCAACTGATGGGCGAGGACCGGGTCATACGGTCGGGCCGCCGCCGGCGGCGTCGCGGAAGACGGAATTGATTCAATAACAATGGCGAAAAGACCCAAAGCTGGAGGCAGCGTCAGCGGTCCTGATGGCGGGCGGCGGCAACTCAAGGTGCGTGTCAAGACTGCGCGCAAACGTTCGGTTTCCTCCGCCCGATGGCTCGAACGCCAGCTCAACGACCCCTATGTCAAATCTGCCAAGCACGAGGGCCTGCGTTCGCGTGCTGCCTACAAGCTGACAGAGATCGACGACAAGTATCGTCTTTTGAAGCCAGGCAAGCGCGTCATCGACCTGGGCGCTGCGCCAGGTGGCTGGAGCCAGATCGCTGCTGAGCGCGTGAAGTCGATCACGGGGGACGGGCAGGTTATCGGGATAGACTACCTCGACGTAGAACCGCTTCCCGGCGTGACTTTGCTGAAGCTCGATTTCATGGATGAAACGGCGGAAGAGGTGCTCAAATCATCGTTGCGGGGGGGCAAGGCAGACATCGTTCTGTCCGACATGGCCGCGCCGACCGTGGGCCATACGCGTACCGACCATTTACGTATTATGGGGCTGGCGGAAGCTGCGGCGCATTTCGCCATTGATGTGCTTGCTCCTGGTGGCGCGTTCCTGTGCAAGGTGTTCCAAGGCGGAACCGAGCGCGAACTCCTTGATCTACTGAAACGCAACTTTGCAGTGGTCCGGCATGTGAAGCCGCCGGCGAGCCGTTCAGAATCAGCAGAACTTTATGTTCTTGCTACGGGTTTTAGGGGTGAAGACGCAGGTTTGCAGGGCTAGAGCGCATTCCGATCCGATTGAACTGGATCGGCGCTCTAGCTTCTTGTTTGGTCGCATTTTCTTCGACGAACCGGTGTCCACTTCGTCGGAAAATGCTTGTCTAGCGTCAGATTTGCGAGGGGGCATGGGCGCTGCCAGTGGTCTGCACAATCTGAGTCTTGCCTGACACGCGGGACTGGAGCGCGGCACTCTAAGCTGTCTGGTTATTTTGATGTGCCGGTTCATTTATTGCTACCTGTGCGCTTTTGGCCGCCTCAGCGCGGCCTCACTTCCCACCCACCTGCTCGGGTGATATACGCCATGCGACATCGGTTTCGTGGGGTCGCGACGGCCTGATCTACCCTGTCGATAAACCCACATATGCGAAGGAGATGCCGCATGGCTTTGCGCCAGATCGAGGGAGAGGGCGGGTTAGGGCTGACCTTTGACGACGTCCTGTTGGTACCGGGTGCGTCAGATGTGATGCCCGGTGAGGTTAATGTTTCGTCGCGGGTCACGCGGAACATTTCCGTGAACATTCCGATCATCTCTTCGGCCATGGATACCGTGACCGAATCGCGCTTGGCTATCGCAGTAGCTCAGGCAGGTGGCATCGGCGTCATTCACCGTAATCTGTCGCCGGAGGAACAGGCCGATCACGTCCGCCAGGTGAAGAAATACGAATCCGGCATCGTCCTCGATCCCGTGACCATCGCCCCTGATGCGACTTTATCGCGTGCGTTGGAGCTTATGGCGCAACACTCCATTTCAGGTATTCCAGTCGTCGATGCGCAGGGCAATGGCACGGGTCGACTCGTCGGCATATTGACCAACAGGGATGTGCGGTTTGCCACCAACTTCGACCAGCCCGTTTCCGAGTTGATGACAAAGGAAAACCTTGTCACGGTGAAACGTACCGTCGACCAGGACGAAGCGCGCCGCTTGTTGCACAAGAACCGTATCGAAAAACTGTTGGTGGTCGACGACGACTATCATTGCATCGGGTTGATAACGGTAAAGGATATCGAAAAGGCGCAAAAGCATCCCAACGCGTGCAAGGACGAGCAGGGCCGACTGCGCGTTGCCGCCGCCACGACGGTGGGTGAGGATGGCTATGAGCGCACTGAAAGGCTGATTGCGGCTGGGTGCGACCTGATTGTCGTCGATACCGCGCATGGACATTCAAGGCGTGTGCTCGAAGCGGTCAGCCGCATCAAGAAGCTGTCGAATGCGGTCCAGGTCATTGCCGGAAATGTCGCCACGTCTGAGGCAACCGAGGCGCTCATTGATGCGGGCGCCGATTGCGTCAAGGTTGGAATTGGTCCCGGCTCGATATGCACCACGCGCATCGTCGCCGGTGTCGGCGTGCCGCAACTGACGGCAATTTCCAATTGTGCTGAGGCTGCGCACAAACGCGGCATACCCATCATTGCCGACGGCGGAATAAAATTCTCTGGCGACATTGCCAAGGCAATCGCAGCGGGTGCCGACGTTGTCATGGTCGGCTCGCTGCTGGCGGGTACAGACGAAGCACCGGGCGAGACTTATCTTTATCAGGGGCGCACCTACAAGTCGTATCGTGGCATGGGATCAGTCGGTGCCATGGCGCGCGGCTCTGCGGATCGCTATTTCCAGGCGGAAGTGCGCGACACACTTAAACTGGTGCCGGAGGGGATCGAAGGTCAGGTGCCTTATAAGGGGCCGGTCGACGGCGTGCTGCACCAGTTGGTCGGGGGTTTGCGTGCTGGCATGGGCTATTGCGGTGCTCCGACCATTCCAGAACTGCATGCAAAATCACGCTTCGTGCGTATTTCACCCGCGGCCATGCGTGAAAGTCACGCGCATGGCGTGACGATCACGCGGGAAAGCCCGAACTACCCAGGAGGCGCGTGAGGGTATGGTGGCAGCACCACTAAAAATGCTTCTTTTCGCGTTGTTCCTTCAGGTTGGGCTGACCATAGCGTTGTTGTTGTGGCTCGGGCGCGAAAGGGTAGGTTCTGCTGGCCGTAAGGAAGTTCGCATTCCAGACATTGCCCTGAGTTCGCAGGCATGGCCTGATCGTGTGAAGAAAATCGGCAATTCCTATCAAAACCAGTTCGAGCTTCCCGTGCTTTTTTATGTGGCGGTGCTGCTGGCGATCGTTTTGAGCGCGGTTGACTGGATTGTTGTCGGTTTGGCCTGGGTGTTCGTGGCCATGCGCGTTGCGCATGCGGCGGTTCATGTCACGCACAATAATGTCGTTCTGCGCCTTCAGGTTTTTTCACTTGGGGTTGTCGTCGTCACCGCGCTTTGGATCTATCTGGCCTTCCGCCTTCTACTATCGGGAGCCTTGTGAGGTATGCGGGTCGGTGCGCGCATGTCGGCGGCCATCGAGATTATTGATGCTATAGACCGGGAGCATCGCCCCGCGTCGCTTGTACTTGCAGAATGGGGGCGCTCGCGACGTTTTGCAGGATCGGGAGACCGTGCCGCGATCGGTTCGCTGGTGTTTGACGTGTTGCGCCGCCGCAGATCTTTGGCTGCAAAAATGCACAGCGATACACCGCGTGCGCTTGTTCTTGCTGCTGCACTCAAGACGTTCTCAATGTCGCCGGCAGCAGTGGCAGAGGCAATTGGTGAGGGCGAACGGCATGCGCCAGCCCCGCTAAGTGATGACGAGGCGATCCGGCTTGCTGGCGATCTGCCCGGCGATGTGTCTGAAGATATTCGCGCAGACATTCCAGAGTGGCTTTTGCCGTCTTTTTCGCGTGCATTCGGCGAACGGCTGGTTGTTGAGGGTCAGGCTTTGTCGTTGCGCGCTCCCGTCGACCTGCGCGTTAACACGTTGAAGGCCGATCACGACAAGGTCCTAAAGGCGCTTGCACGGTTTGATGCCAGCCCAACGCCTTACGCGTCCAACGGCGTGCGCATTTCGCCACCACAAGGGGCTGCACGGCCGCCCAATGTCGAGGCCGACGCGGCGCACGGCAAGGGATGGTTCGAGGTGCAGGACGAAGGCAGCCAGATCGCGGCAGCATTGACGGGCGCGGGGCCACGCCAGCAGGTGCTGGACCTTTGTGCAGGTGCGGGCGGCAAAACGCTTGCGTTAGCTGCGGCGATGCAAAATACCGGTCAGATTTATGCCTACGATACCGAGCGCCAGCAGCTCCGCCCGATGTTTGAGCGTTTGAAACGTGCTGGCGCCCGCAATGTACAGGTGATGGAAGGTGGCGAACGTGAAGCACTCATGGGTTTGGGGCCGCGCTTCGACGTCGTACTTGCCGACGCGCCGTGTACGGGATCAGGCACATGGCGCCGCCGGCCGGATACAAAATGGCGGCTGAAGCCGGAGGCACTCGAACAGCGCATTCTGGATCAAAAAGCTGTGCTTGCTGATGCGGCGGCACTGGTGAAACCGGGTGGCCGCATCGTTTATGTCACGTGTTCGGTATTACCGGAGGAAAATATCGACCAGGTGCAAGATTTCCTCGGCAACCATCAAGATTTCAAGTTGCTTCCGTTTGCTGATGCGTGGCGCCATGCCTTCGACAGCGAACCGCCTCAGTCGGCGGTTTCAGAGCAATTGGGGGGGACAACGCTTCAGCTCACACCGGCCATGCACCAAACAGATGGCTTCTTCATCGCAATTATCGAGCGATCGGTTGTGGCGTGAGGCATAAGCAGCAGGTGTTGGAGGGTGAAGTCTTGAGAAGAACGTCCAATGCGCAGGGGGGTTACATTTGCATTACGCGCCTGTCCATCGGTCTTATGGGTAGGTTTGCTGCACTCGCCCCGGCAGGCCAAGGCGCGTATAGTCCGCGCGATTGCAAATCCCCACCTCGCCCATCGGCAAGCTGAATTTCGGAGGACGTTTTGGACGCACCGGTTGGCCTCCAACCCGGCACCGCTCATGTCGTGACATTGAAATCAGGTCGCCGCTTCGGTGTTGCGCAATTCGGTGATCCTGACGGACTACCCGTCATAGCGTTGCATGGGGCACCAGCCTCTCGGCTGATGTTCGATGTTGCAAACGAGCATGCTCGCGCCGCAGGTCTACGCCTTATCGCATTCGACCGGCCCGGTTACGGGTTGTCGCCGCTCGATTACGGCGCCAGCCTGTCGAGTCGCACCGAGACGTTTGCCGAGTTGCCCGAAGCTTTGGGGCTGGATCGCTTCGCGTTGCTGGGGATTTCCGGTGGTGCGCCGTATGCCGTCGCGCTAGCAGCCCGGTTGGGCGGGAAGGTGACGGCTTTGGGGTTGGTCAGTCCGCTTGGACCTGTCGCCGATCTCGTGTGCACAGAGGCAAACCCGTTGCGGATTTCAACCGCCCATCGCTGGTTCTTCATAGATTTGCCGCGACACCCCTGGTTGCTCAGATTGAATGCCGAGATCACAGCACGTTCGTTCCGCATTGCGCCTAAATTTTTCAGTTCGATGTTTTTGCACGTTCTGCCCGACGTCGACCGGGTGATCCTGGAGCGGGAAGACGTTGCGACGAGCATGATAGACATGACCCTGGAGGCAACCCGTCACGGAATTTCTGGTGGCGTGGCAGATCTGGAGATCTATGGCCAGCCCTGGCATGTCGATTATGGAACCATCACCGCGCCTGCACGTTTGTGGCAGGGCACGGCTGACACTATCGTGCCATCCAATGTCGCTTTCAAGTTGGCAGAGCTTTTGCCTGATTGCGCGCTTTCGCGCGTCGACAATGCGGGTCATTTCTTCGTTTACGATGCGATCCCGGATGTTCTTGCAGGGCTGAGGGAACTCACGTTGCGAGCAAAGTGAGCATTGAGGGACTGCGCCCATGTCAAAATATGCATCTCTTGCTGTTTTTGCGGCGATGACTGTTGCCGCGTCTCTATTCGGCACGAACTTCATGCCTGATGCGTGGTATGCGGCTTTGAACAAACCGGGATGGACGCCGCCCGATTGGCTTTTCGGCCCCGTCTGGACTGTACTTTACGTGATGATCGCGCTGGCGGGTTGGTATGCGTGGCGGACTTTAGGCGTGAGTGCCGCTGTCGTAGTTTGGGTCGTGCAAATGGGCCTCAATGGCCTTTGGTCATTCCTGATGTTTGGCCAGAAAGATATTACGCTGGCACTTGTCGATATCGTTGTACTGCTTGCGTTAATACTTGCGTTCATTGGGTTGACGTGGCGATCCGTGACAACCGCTGCGGTGTTATTCGTTCCCTATGCGGTATGGGTGGCGTTCGCGACCGCTTTGAACTTTGCGCTCTGGCAGCTCAACGGCTGACATCTAGATCGCGTTCACTTTTCATGGAATCGCGACCGCGCTCTATTTTCTTTTATTTTGAGCATGTTCTTCACGCCGAACCGCGTACACTTCGGCTGAACATGCTCTAATGCACGAGGGCGGGCAAGCGCCAGACGCGCCTATTTCAATACGAGATACTGAAATGCGAGCATGGCCGCGAATGACAATGTGATCGCCACGGCGGCATTGCTGTGCGTTTCGTGCTCGGTTGCTTCCGGCACCAACTCTGAAAACACCAGCCAGAACATGGCGCCCGCCGCCAGTCCGAAACCAACGGGCAAAAATGGATGAAACGTTTCAACGAAAAGATAGGCCGGCACCGCCATCAGGGGTTGCGGCAAACTTGTGAATATCGCCCAAAGCGCCGCCTGCCAGACAGGTGTACCGCGCGGCACCATCACAAGCGCGACGGCCAGGCCCTCGGGAATGTTGTGAACGGCAATGGCCGTCGTGATGAAACCTGACAAGTCGCCGGCGCCAGCGAACGATACGCCAACGGCGACGCCCTCGGCAAACGAGTGCACGGTCATCACGCCGAGAATAAGAAGGGCCTTCTTGGCATCAAGACCCGAAAGATTTGCAATTTCCGATGGGCCGCCGTCAGCCACCAGCCAATGGCCAATGACAATACCTGCCAGCCCCAGCAGTATGCCAATCATCAGCCGTGCCGGGTCGAGTACGATTCCTTCGGCGATCAGTCCATGGCAGGCTGCAAGCATCAAGCCCGCGGCCATAGCGTTGGACAGCGAGATCCAACGCTTGGAAAGGTCATGGATGAAAAGGAAAGGCAACGCGCCGATACCCGTGGCAATTGCTGTGATCGATGCGGCGACGAAAACCACGACGACCGGACTTTCAAGCATTGTGGAGAATTCCTTCGGGGCCGGGCCGGGGTTTTATGGCGGTTGTGGCGGGTGGCAGGGCGTTGGGCATGCCGCATACTGCCGATAAGGCAGTAGACGTATCTTATGCTCTTGATTCAGGATGGTTTTTTGACGTGGCACGAACTCAATGGTCAACGCTGCAAGTGCATTGGCGCTGGCGCTGACACTGCCTTGATGGCTGACCATAAACGCTGCGAAAGATTGGAACAAATTCAAAAAGGACGCACACCTACGGGAAGGGGCAATGGCGCGCACTTGTGCTAGTGGCCTGTCGCGCCAAAATTGAAACATAGCCGCCGCCGCTGCAATTTTGGCGCGACATGAAGGCCACTAGCAAAATCATTGGCTTAGTGTGGCGTTTATCGCGCCTTAGTTGATACCCAGCGTGCCGCAACATCGATCAATTAAGGCGCGACGCCACACTAGCGGTAAAATCAACGAATCGCATTCTGCGCGTTCGTCTGATTCCTCGACCCACCTTGACGCCTAACTCCGCGAGTGGTCTTTCTGGCCCGCTCACAGGGCTTCAAGGTGGTTTGCGAACACGCGTGCGGCTTTTCGTTTTCCTCGCCAAAGTTCCCAACAACGCGACATTCTCATCAACCGGACACGGACATGACAGATACCGTTCTCATTATCGACTTCGGCAGCCAGGTTACGCAGCTCATAGCGCGCCGTGTTCGCGAGGCGGGAGTCTATTCCGAAATTGTGCCATTCAATCACGCAGACGACGCCTTTGCCCGGCTCAATCCGCGCGCGGTCATTCTTTCAGGAGGGCCAGCCAGCGTTACGGAGATGGGCACGCCACGAGCGCCAGACTGGGTGTTCGACAGCGCCGTGCCCGTTCTCGGCATCTGTTATGGCGAACAGACCATGGTCGCGCAGCAGGGTGGTGGCGTAGAGGCCGGTCATCATCGTGAATTCGGCCGTGCCGAGTTGGAGATCGTGAAAGCTTCGGCGTTGTTTGAAGGGGTGTGGAAGCCGGGTGAGAAGCATCAGGTTTGGATGAGCCACGGCGACCGCGTAACACACCTGCCCGATGGGTTTGAAGCTATCGCCATATCACGCGGCGCGCCCTTTGCTGCCATCGCAAACGAAAAACGAAAGCTCTATGGTGTACAGTTTCATCCCGAAGTGGTGCACACGCCTGATGGTGCGCGCCTGATCTCGAATTTCGTCCACCGCATTACAGGTCTTGCCGGCGATTGGACGATGGCTCACTTTCGCTCAAGCGAAATTGAAAAAATACAAATGCAGGTCGGCAAGGGCCGCGTCATTTCCGGACTATCGGGCGGCGTGGACAGTGCGGTTGCGTCGGTTCTCATTCACGAGGCGATAGGTGACCAGCTCACGTGCATCTTCGTTGATCACGGACTTCTGCGGCAGAGCGAAGCCGAAGAAGTCGTAACCCTGTTTCGCGAGAGCTACAATATTCCGCTGGTACACGTCGATGCGCGCGAGCAGTTCCTGTCCGCGCTGGATGGCGTGAATGATCCTGAAAAGAAGCGAAAGATCATCGGTGGTTTGTTCATCGACGTGTTCGAAGCGGAAGCCAAGAAACTGGGTGGCGCGGAGTTCCTCGCACAAGGCACGCTTTATCCTGACGTGATTGAAAGCGTGTCGTTTATCGGTGGGCCGTCCGTCACAATCAAGTCGCACCATAACGTTGGCGGCCTTCCAGAACGTATGAACCTCAAGCTGGTGGAACCGCTACGCGAATTGTTCAAGGACGAGGTTCGTGCGCTTGGTCGTGAACTTGGGCTGCCGTCACACTTCATCGCTCGCCATCCTTTCCCCGGTCCCGGGCTCGCCATTCGAATACCCGGCGACATCACACAGGAGAAGCTCGACATCCTGCGCCAGGCGGACTCGATCTACCTTGAAGAGATTCGTGCCGCAGGATTGTATGATCAGATCTGGCAGGCGTTTGCTGTGCTACTGCCGGTGCGCACGGTTGGCGTCATGGGGGATGCACGAACCTACGATCACGTCTGCGGACTGCGTGCTGTCACTTCAACTGACGGCATGACCGCGGATAGCTTTGCATTTTCCCATGAATTTCTGACAAGAACGGCAACCCGGATCATCAACGAGGTGAAGGGCATCAACCGTGTTGTCTACGACGTTACCTCAAAGCCGCCCGGGACCATCGAGTGGGAATGATTCAGGCTCATCCGGACGCCGCCGATAACCGCCGATCTCCGCACATAACTAACTGAAATCATTAAATAAATCTGCCATCATCTATCGCCGTCTATCGCGGGGCAAGCCTCGCGATAGACGGTATAGCTGACGGTATGGCGACTCTTGTCGCATTGCCAAAACAAATATACCGTCAGGAGCAAGAGAGCTTCTGACGGTATTTTTTTCGACCTTATTCCCTTGAGAATAATAGGAAATTTTCCGTTCAGGGAGGCCATTTTTGGCCTGACGGTATATTGGGCGGCTCTCTGGCGTTTTTGAACGATCTCGGAGGGTCAAAATGCTGACTGACGCGGGCATCAAAGCCCTGAAACCAAAGGATAAATTGTATAAGGTCGTTGACCGTGACGGTATGTATGTCGTGGTCAATCCCTCGGGAGCGGTCGTGTTCCGATATGACTACCGCCTCAACGGGCGTCGGGAGACTTTGACGCTAGGCCGCTACGGCGCGTCCGACCTGTCTCTGGCGCGGGCGCGCGAGAAGCTAATCGACGCCAAGCGCGCCATACTTGAAGGGCGGTCGCCCGCCCGAGAGAAGCAACGCGAGAAGCGCCGTATCAAAGAGGCAAAGAGCTTCGGCGAGTTTGGCGAACGCTGGTTGCAGGAGGCGAAGATGGCCGACAGCACCCGCGCGATGCGGCGCTCGATCTATGAGCGGGATATTCTTCCGACTTTTCGGAACCGGCTGCTGACCGAAATCAGCCCCGATGATCTCCGCGCCATGTGCGCCAAGGTGAAGGCACGCGGAGCCCCGGCCACGGCCGTTCACGTCCGCGACATCGTGAAGCTCGTTTATGCCTTTGCGATCCTGCACGGGGAAAAGGTGCCGAACCCGGCCGATGAGGTCGGGCCTGCCTCTATCGCGACCTTTGTTCCCAAAGACCGCTCTCTCTCGCCTGCTGAAATCCGCGTCATGCTCGGCCAGCTTGAGCATGTGCCGACGCTGCCGACGATCCGGCTCGGCATGAAGCTGTTCCTGCTCACCATGGTCCGAAAGAGTGAGCTACAGGATGCGACTTGGGATGAGGTCGATTTCGAGAACGCGGTCTGGTCGATCCCCAAGGAGCGGATGAAGCGATCCAAGGCGCACAACGTCTATCTCGCGGAGCAAGCCATCGACATCCTCATTGCGCTCAAGACCTGCGCCGGCAATTCCAAATATCTGCTGCCATCGCGTTACGACGCGGATGCTCCCATGTCGCGGGCGACCTTCAATCGCATCACCACCGCTGTCGTGGTGCGGGCGAAGAAAGAGGGCTTGCCGCTCGAACCGTTCACGGTCCACGATCTACGCCGGACGGGCTCCACGCTCCTGAACGAGCTGGGCTTCAATAGCGACTGGATCGAAAAGTGCTTGGCGCATGAGGACGGGCGGTCGTCCCGTGGCATCTACAACAAGGCAGAATATGAGCACCAGCGCCGCCATATGATGCAGGAATGGGCGAACCTTGTGGACGCTTGGGTAGCGGGCCAGAAATACGCTCCAACGCTGTATCCGCCGTCAATGGACCTTTTGGTGCCTGAACCTAGCGTTTGACGGGCCGGAATTTCCTGAGCTTCACATCAGGAGACGGCGCACGTTTGATAGCTTTCTCTCTGGAGGCTTGGCGACGTTCTTCAAGCCAAGCCTCCACCTCGGCCAAGTCCCAAACCACGCACCGGGCCGTCAGATAGAACCGTTGGGGAAATTCACCCCGTTGCTCCATGTCGTAGATTGTGGTGTCAGCAAGGGGAACGAGTTCTCGAAGCTGATGCCTGCGAATCGTCCGTTTACCCAGCGCAGATGTTGGATCACTCATCTTCATAACCTCGTTAAGCCATGTTCAACGGGATTCCGGGCAACCGGAGGCTCCCGAAACTAGGCGAACCATGCAGCGAGGTCAGCGGCGTGTAGCGTGCCGCATTTGAGCCCATGCGCTGGCGGCACCCCCTGCCGGAATGGGACTTAGCTGGCGGCCCGCCGCGCCTTGGCGAAGCCCCTATCCGTAGCCATGAACCGATCCAGCATCGGCACGATGAGCTTGGCGGGATCGGCGACGGGCTGGCCGCTCTGGCGGGCCAGCACCTCGGCATAGGCGATCAGATCGCGGTTGAGGGTCGCGGGCAACTCCACCGTCACCTTCACCGGCTTGTCGTCGGGGAGCGGGCCGAGTTTCAGCTTGGTCATGGTCAACCTCCTGCCGGCTCGAATACTAAATCGCGGGTGACGATGATCCTGACCGGGAAGCCCGGCCGGATGGTCAGCGTTGGCGCAACCTGCAACTGGCGCTGGACGATCTGCTGGCCCGCCTGATTGACGGTATCCTGCGCGCCGTCGCGGATGGCCCGGATCAGCCGGTCCTCGTCGCTGGTCGCCAATTCCGTGCCGACCGCGAGCAGCGTGGACAGCCCTGCGGCCTTCATCAGATCCCACCAATGATAATCGACGCCATCCTCAAGGCCGGCGTAGCCGCTGGCGTCCGCGCCCGGCAGGCGCTCAAGGACGATGGAACGGCCGCCCGGCAGGATCAGGCGATTCCAGACCAGCAACACGCGGCGCTGGCCGAAGGTCACGCCATCGTCGTATTGGCCGATGATGCGGGTGCCCTGTGGGATCAGGAGCAGCGAGCCGGTTGGGCTGTCATAGACGTTCTCCGTCACCTGTGCGGTGATCTGGCCCGGAAGGTCGGAACGGATGCCGGTGATGAGCGCGGCCGGGATCACGGCCCCGGCCTGAAGGATATAGGGCGATGCCGGCGGCGCAACGCGATCCGGGGAGACGGTCTGCCGGTCCACCGGCCCGTTGAGAAACGCCGCGTGGCGATCCTGTGTCGCCGGCTGCCCGCCGAGGCCAAGCCCGGCGAGGCCGGGCATGGCCGTTCCTGCCGGCGCTCCCGCGCGCGGGCCGGACTGGAAAAAGACGTTGCTCAAGCGGGCGGCTTCTTCCTCGGCCCTGCGGCGTTCTTCCTCTGGATCGACGGCGGGCGTCGTGATTGCCGGCGTTACAATGGGCTGTCCCCGGTTCTGCGCGTCGAGGATCGGACGGCCGAGGTCGCCGGGCAGCGCCGGGCCGAGCGCCGGCCCGCTATAGTCGCTCGGCAGGCCGGACAGGCCGTCCGCCGTGGGCCGGTTCTCGGTTGAATAAAGCTCGTCCCCTCCCGGCCCTCCGTCGCGGGTCTGGAGCGCGTAGATCAGCGCCCCGCCGATGCCGAGAAGCGCGACGGCTCCGACGCCTGCCAGCATCTTGCGGGACAGGCGGGTGACGCGGGGCGGCTCGGCGCGCAGGCGCATGGGCGCGATGGTGTCCGTGATGGTGTTCTCGCTCATGACGGGGTGTCTCCGGTCGCGCTGGCGGGCTGCGCGGCGGCGGCCTGCGTCGGGTTGGTGCGGACGATCCTGACGACCTGCTGGCGATTGCCGCTGCCAAGGCGCAGCTCGGCCGCGCCGAACAGGCGGTCCACGATCAGGACGTTTTGATGGATACGGCTGTTGACGATCTGCGGCTCGCCGTTCGATCCAAGCACGAAGATCGGCGGCATCTCGCCCTGCACGATCCCGGCCGGGAAGACGACATAGACGCGCCTGCCATCGTCGAAGACGGAAACCGGCCGCCATGGCGGGCTGTCGCCCTGCACCTGCAAGGCGTAGCGATAGTTCCGCGCTGCCTCGGCCGGAATGATCGGCGCGGCCGGGACCGTCTGGCGCTGGCCGGCAGGCGGTGCCGGATAGGCCCATGCCACGGCCGGCATGTAGAGCGATTCCCGCGCGCGCAACTCGATCATGTAGGTGCGCCGGTCGGTGGTGACGACAAGGTTGGTGGAAATGTCCGGCCGCGTGGGCTTCACGAGGATATGGACACGCCGGTTTGCGCCGCTGCCGCTCTCGGTGTCGCCGATAATCCACCTTGTCGTATCGCCGGCCGCGATCGGCCCCGCGCCTGTCAGGCTCTCGCCCGGCTCCAGCGCAATGGTCGTGATCTGCCCGACTGCGGCATAGACCTGATAGAGCGCACCTTCCGACCACGGATAAATCTGGATGGCGTTGTAGTAGCCTTCACGGCGCGGCTCGACGCGGGCGGCGGCATTGGCGTTCTCGACGCGGCCGGTCGGCGTGCCTGCGGCGGTGCCGCCGCGCGCCACGGTCCATGCCGGGGGCACATGCAGCGGCCGGGGCGTATTGTCGGTTGCCGCCGCCTGCACGGTCGGCAGCGGCGGCACGCTGGCGTCGTAGCTGAATTGCGGTGTCCGGTTGGTCGCGCAGCCTGCCAAAGTAATTGCAAACGCCGTCGCAAAAATCGCATAGGTTAGCGACTTCAGGATCAGTAAGGAGGAACCAACAGAATGGATTCTGTGCCGACGATTGTTGCCCGGTATATCGACGCCTACAACAGGATGAATGTTCAGGCGATGCTCGACTGCCTGTCGGGCGACGTTCGGTTTATCAACAGATCGAACGGAGAGACGACGAACGAAACGCACGGGATCGAGGCATTTCGCGCGCTGGCGGAACAGGGCGTCCAGTTGTTTGCTGAAAGAGAACAGACGATCCTCGACTGTATCGCGATAGACGACCGTGCAGCCGTGCGCATCGGCTATCGCGCCAAGGTCAAAACCGACCTGCCCAATGGCTGGAAGGCCGGGCAAGAGATCGAGATGACGGGTACATCTTTCTTCGTGATTTCCGAGGGGAAGATCAGCGAGGTGATTGATGCAAGCTGACGCTTTCATTGGCTCATCTCCCGCGACCACGAAATTGCATTGACGTAGATTCCCAGCGGATTGGCGCGCAGGCGCTCGGCGTCGCGCGGCGGCTGGATGACGATGGTGAGGATGGCCGTCCATCGTTCCGTGGTGGAAAGCTGGCCGTTCTCGAAATGGCGTTCCGTCCACGCGACGCGGAAACTGTTGGGCGATGCCCGGATGACGCTCGACACCTCGACGGCGACCTGCTGGCGGCCGACCTTGGCGAAGGGGTCATTGGCGCGGGCGTAGTCGTTCAATGCCGCCGCGCCGCGATCCGTGGTCCATTCATAGGCGCGAAGCCAGTTCTGGCGGACAATGATCGCGTCGGCCGGGATCGCGCGGACCTGCTCGACGAAGCGGCCGAGATGAAAAGCGATTTGCGGGTCAGTGGGGCGATAGTCGGCGTTGGCAGGCGCGACGGTCTGCGCCTGACCAAGATTATCGATCTGCACCACCCACGGCACCACGGTCCCGCGTGCGGATTGCCAGACAAGGGCGGACGCGAAGCCGGCAGACAGGATCAGCGAGCCGAAGGCCATGAGCCTCCAGTTCCGCGCCTGCACGCGGGCCGAGCCGATACGCTCGTCCCACACTTGCGTGGCGCGCTGATAGGGCGTCTCGGGTTCCGGCGTCTTGCCGTAATGGGTTGCTGGTCGTTGGAAGATGCTCATGAGCGGTCACTTTCGGAAAGGTTGACGGAGGAACCGGAGCCGTGGCTGTCGCCAGACCGCACCGCATGGGCGGCCATGGTGGTGCCGTGGTTCATTGCCTGCGAGCGGCGCATCTGCTGCGCCCATGCGGGCGGGCTGCCGGCCGGGCCGGATGCTGCTGCGGCGGGATCGGCGCTCGCGCCGCCGACCGTGCCCATGGTCGAGCTGCCACCCGACGCGCCGAATCCGGCTTTCGCACCAGCGGAGAAGCTGGATTTGACGGATTCGCTGGCGCGCGCGGCGGCGCGTTTAAGCGGCGAGATGGCCGCCGATCCTGCGGCCCGCGCGACGCCGCCGAGGCCGGAGGCGACACCGGCCGCGCCGGACTGGCCGAGCGAGCCGACGCTGTAGGCAGCGGTCGCCGCGCCCGCGGTGGCCGCACCGCCGCGGACGGCCGCGGCACCGCCGGAAAGAGCGGCGGCACCGCCTTTTGCGGCGAGCATGGCTCCACCGCCAGCGGCGACGGCTGCACCTGCGACCGCAAGCCCGGTTCCCACGGCAGCACCCGCGCCAAGCTGCGGGCCGCCCGAAACGATGCCGTTGGCGATGCCGGGACCGAAGATGCCGAGGCCGAGCAGCGACAGGGCTGCCAGCACAATCGCCATGGCGTCGTCGATGGTCGGGGTTGCCCCGCCGAAACCGGCCGTGAATTGGCTGAACAGGGTGCTGCCGATGCCGATGATAACGGCGAGGACCAAGACCTTGATGCCGGACGATACTACGTTCCCCAAGACCTTCTCGGCCATGAACGCGGTCTTGCCGAACAGCCCGAAGGGGATGAGGACGAAGCCGGCGAGCGTCACCAATTTGAACTCGATCAGCGTCACGAAAAGCTGGATCGCCAAAATGAAAAACGCGAGCACAACCAGCGCCCACGCAAACAACAGGCACGCGATCTGGATGAAGTTCTCGAAGAAGGCGATCCAGCCCATCAGGTCGGAAATGGAGTCGAGCAGCGGGCGGCCCGCGTCGAGGCCGGTCTGTGCGACGCGGCCCGGCCGCATCAGGTCGGTGACGGAGAAGCTGGTCCCCGACGCCATCAGGCCGAGGCCAGCGAAGCTCTCGAAAACGATCCGAGCGAGATTGTTCCAGTTGGAGATGATGTAGGCGAACACGCCGACGAACAGGGTCTTTTTGACTAGCCGCGCGATGATGTCGTCATCCGCGCCCCATGCCCAAAACAGGGCGGCGAGCGTCACGTCGATGACGATCAGGGTGGTGGCGATGAAGGCGACTTCGCCGCCGAGCAGGCCGAAACCGCTGTCGATGTAGGAGGTGAATACGCCTAGAAACGAGTCGATGACGCCCGTGTTGCCCATGGTCAGCGCGCCTCGCTGCGGTCACGGCCGAGGAAGCGGTCGCGGGATTCTGCCCATGCGGCGAGGCAATCGGTGTCGCTCGCCGCCGCCTCGCCGAGCTGCTGGCAGCGGCGCAGGCTTTCGCGCAGCGGATCGGCCGGGGGCTGGAGGGCCGATGCGGGCCGTGGCGCAGAAGGCTCGTCCTTCCGCGCCATGTCGATTGCGGTCGCCGTGACGGCGATGGCGATGAATACAACGGCCCCGAGCCGGGCCAGCATCTTGCCGTCCATGGCGAGCCTCCCCGTCAGTTGTTGCCGTTGAACATCTGCGCGTTGCCCGGCTGATAGCCGCTGCCGGGCGTCAGGAACCGCTCGCGCTGGATGCGGCCCTGTTCGGCGGCGGTCGCGCGCTCGGCCTCCGTGAGCGCATCGGCGCGGCCGTTCGCCGAGATGACCGCGATCAGGTCGGAAAGCTGCTGCGACTGGAGCGCGAGAAGCTGATTGCCGGCCTGTGTGGCTTGCAGCGCGCCGGTTGCGCCCTGACTCTGGCCGACCAGCGCGGCCATCTCGGCACGGTTGCCGTCGATATTGCCGACCGCACCCGCCTGCACGCGCATGGCGTCCTGCAAGCCGCCGACCGTGTTCTCCCAGCGGCCGCGCGCATCGGCGACAAGCTGGGCGTCGGTCGCCGATAGCGAGACATTGCCGTATTGGCTCTGGAACGCTTGGTCGATCTGCCCGACCTCGAACGCGATATTCTGCGCCTGCCCCAAAAGCTGCTGCGTGCGTTGGACGTTCTGCTGGATCTGCTGGAGCGACGAATACGGCAGGCTCGCCAGATTGCGGGCCTGATTGATGAGCATCTGCGCCTCGTTCTGGAGGCTGGTGATCTGGTTGTTGATCTGCTCCAGCGTGCGCGCTGCCGTGAGCACGTTCTGCGCATAGTTGCTCGGGTCATAGACGATTCGGCCGAAACCGAATTGCGCATGGGCCGGGCTTGCCAGCATGGGCGAAAGCGCGCTCGCGCCGGCGAGCGCCAGCGCAAGGGCTGAAGCCCCGACGAACTTAGGATAGGTCATGGAACAATCTCCTGTGCGGGGTGGGTATCGAGCCGGGCCGGCGCGGCGGATTCCGGTCGGTCGGCAAGATTGGTGAGGTTGGGGATCAGCTCGGCCGCCCACTCGACGCCGCGCGCGCGTAGCCATGCGGCGAGGAAGCCGTCGCGGCCGTGTTCGGCGACGATCTGCGCAATGAGGGTCTGGTCGGATTTTGCGGATGCGGCGCAGAGCGCGAGGCCGATTTCGGACAGGCCAAGCTCGAACAGGCGATTGCCGCGCCGTGACTGGCAGTAATAATCCCGCTTGGGCGTGGCCTTTGCGAGGATTTCGATCTGCCGGTCATTCAACCCGAAACGCCGGTAAATCTCGGTAATCTGCGGCTCGATGGCGCGCTCGTTCGGCAGCAAGAGCCGCGTCGGGCAGCTCTCGATGATGGCGGGCGCGATGTTGCTGCCGTCAATGTCGGACAGGCTTTGCGTGGCGAAGATGACGCTGGCGTTTTTCTTGCGCAGCGTTTTCAGCCACTCGCGGAGCTGGCCGGCGAAACCCTCGTCGTCCAGCGCAAGCCAGCCTTCATCTATGATGAGAAGTGTCGGGCGTCCGTCGAGCCGGTCGCCGATGCGGTGGAACAGGTAGGACAGGACAGCCGGGGCCGCGCCGGTCCCGACAAGGCCCTCGATCTCGAACGCCTGCACGTCCGCCGCGCCGAGATGTTCGGCTTCGGCGTCGAGCAGCCGGCCATAGGCACCGCCGACGCAAAACGGCCGGAGCGCCTGTTTCAGATCGTTGGATTGCAACAGCACCGCGAGGCCGGTGATGGTGCGTTCCTCGACCGGGGCCGAGGCCAGCGAAGTCAGCGCCGTCCAAAGATACTCTTTGACCTCGGGCGTGATGGCGACGCCTTCGCGCATAAGGATGGCGGCGATCCAGTCCGCCGCCCATGCGCGTTCATAGGTGTCGTGGATGCGGGCGAGCGGCTGGAGCGAAACCGACGCCTCGGCCCCTTCTGTCAGCCCGCCGCCAAGGTCGTGCCAGTCGCCGCCCATGGCGAGCGAGGCGGCGCGGATGCTGCCGCCGAAGTCGAAGGCGAAGACCTGCGATCCGGCGTAGCGCCGGAACTGCAAGGCCATAAGGGCGAGCAGCACGCTCTTGCCCGCGCCCGTGGGGCCGACGACAAGGGTGTGCCCTACGTCGCCGACATGCAAAGACAACCGGAACGGGGTTGAGCCTTCGGTCTTTCCAAAGAGCAAAGGGGGCGCACCGAAATGCTCGTCCCGTTCCGGCCCCGCCCAAACGGCGCTCAACGGCACCATATGGGCGAGATTCAAAGTGCTGATAGGCGGCTGGCGGACATTCGCGTAGGCGTGTCCGGGTAGGCTGCCGAGCCATGCGTCAACCGCGTTGACGCTCTCGGGCATGGCGGTGAAGTCGCGGCCCTGAACGATCTTCTCGACCAGGCGCAGCTTCTCGTCGGCTATGCGCGGGTCGGCATCCCATACGGTGACGGTCGCCGTGACATAGGCCATGCCCGCCACGTCCGCCCCAAGCGCCTGCAAGGCCATGTCGGCGTCGAGCGCCTTGTTCGCCGCGTCGGTGTCCACCAGAGCGGACGCCTCGTTGGTCATCACCTCTTTCAGAATCGCGGCGATGGACTTGCGCTTGGCGAACCATTGGCGGCGGATGCGGGTCAGCAGCCGCGTCGCATCGGTCTTGTCGAGCAGGATCGCGCGCGTGCTCCACCTGTAGGGAAACGGCAGGCGGTTCATTTCGTCGAGCAGGCCCGGCGTCGTCGCGGTCGGGAATCCCACAATGGTCAGGACGCGCAGATGCGCGTCGCCAAGGCGCGGCTCCAGCCCGCCGGTCAAGGGCTGGTCGGCGAGCAGCGCGTCGAGGTGCATGGGCACCTCGGGCACGCGCACGCGATGCCGGTTGGTCGAGATGGTGGAATGGAGGTAGGTCAGCGTCGCGCCGTCATCCATCCAACGGCACTCGGGCATGAAGCCGTCGAGCAAAGCCAGCACGCGGTCGGTGCGGTCGATGAAGGCGCGCAGCAGCTCCCACGGGTCCACGCCGGTTTTCTCACGGCCCTCGTAGAGCCATGTTTCGGCGCGGGCGGCTTCTTCGGCGGGGGGCAGCCAGAGGAAGGTAAGAAAATAGCCCGACACGAAATGCGTGCCTGCTTCCTCGAAACCGGCCTTGCGCTCGGCATCGACCAGCGCGGATGCCGCGTCGGGAAAGGTGCTGTCGGGATAGGTCGCCGCCTCGCTGCGCTGCGCCTCGACAAAGATGCTCCACCCCGATCCGAGACGGCGCACGGCATTGTTGATGCGGCCGGCGACCGCGACCAGCTCGGCGGCGACGGCGGAATCCAGATCGGGACCGCGAAACTTCGCGGTCCGCTGAAAACTGCCGTCCTTGTTCAAGACGACGCCGGAGCCGAGCAACGCGGCCCATGGCAGATAGTCGGAGAGCCGGGCGGCGGTGCGGCGATATTCGGAAAGGTTCATCATGGCCGCGCCCTCACGCCGCCAGATGGCCGGGGATGCGCAGATGCCTACGCCCGACCTCGACGAACTGGGGATCGCGCTTCGCCGCCCATACGGCCGCGAAATGGCCGATGGCCCAAATGGCGATGCCGACCAGCCAGAGGCGCAGGCCGAGGCCAACGGCCCCGGCCAGCGTTCCGTTCATGATGGCGATGGAGCGCGGTGCGCCGCCGAGCAGGATATGCTCGGTCAGCGCCCGGTGGACGGGGATCGTGAATCCCGGCACCGCGTCGAGCTGTTCGAGTCCGCCCGCCATCAAACGAGCGCCCCGCCGCCGAAGGAGAAGAACGACAGGAAGAAGCTTGATGCGGCGAACGCGATGCTGAGGCCGAACACGATCTGGATCAGGCGACGGAAGCCGCCGCTGGTATCGCCGAACGCGAGGGTCAGGCCCGTCACGATAATGATGATGACAGCGATGATCTTGGCGACCGGCCCTTCAATCGACTGAAGGATTTGCTGAAGCGGTTGCTCCCACGGCATCGACGAACCGGAGGCATGGGCGGCCGGGGCGAGCATGAGGCTGATGGCAAGGGTGGATGCGGCGGTCGCGGCGAAGCGATAGCCGCGCGTGAGCGTGCGGATCATGAAGATTCTCCTGTGCTGGTCTGGATTGCAGGGTTGATGCGGTAGTCGCCGTCCGGCCCCAGCCCCTCGACGCGGGCAAGCTCGGCCAGCCGGCGCGCGGAACTGCGCCCGGAAAGGACGGCAACAAGGTCGATAGTCTCGGCGATCAGGGCGCGCGGGACGGTGACGACAGCCTCCTGGATGAGCTGTTCAAGGCGACGAAGCGCGCCGATGCCGGTGCCGGCGTGAATGGTGCCGACGCCGCCCGGATGACCCGTTCCCCATGCTTTGAGCAGGTCGAGGGCTTCGGCACCGCGCACCTCGCCAATGGGAATACGGTCGGGGCGCAGGCGCAGCGAGGAACGGACCAGATCGGAAAGCGTCGCCACGCCGTCTTTCGTCCGCATGGCGACAAGGTTGGGCGCGGCGCATTGCAGCTCGCGCGTGTCCTCGATGATGACGACGCGATCCTGCGTCTTTGCCACCTCGGCGAGCAGCGCGTTGGTCAGCGTGGTCTTGCCGGTGCTGGTGCCGCCTGCCACCAAGATATTGGCGCGGGCTGCGACGGCTTCGCGTAGCGTTTCCGCCTGCTCGGCGGACATGATGCCCGCCGCCACATAATCGTCGAGCGTGAACACTGCGACGGCGGGTTTGCGGATGGCGAAGGTGGGGGCAGCGACGACAGGCGGCAAAAGGCCCTCGAACCTCTCGCCGCTCTCGGGCAGCTCGGCCGAGACGCGCGGGCTGCGGGCATGAACCTCCGCGCCGACATGATGCGCGACCAGCCGCACGATGCGTTCGCCATCGGCGGCGGAAAGGCGTTCGCCTGTGTCGGAAAGCCCTTCGGATAGCCGGTCCACCCAAATCCGGCCATCGGGATTCAGCATGACCTCGACCACGGCCGGGTCTTCGAGAAAGCGGGCAATGGCGGAGCCGAGCGCGGTGCGCAACATGCGCGCGCCGCGCTGGATCGCTTCCTGTCTGTGGTGGTTGGTGGTCATGTCGGCCCCGGCTTCTGGCGGGGCGCAACAGGCGGTCCCCGGACGGGGTCGATTAAGAAAGCCCGGAATTGGGCTGG
>JACKJH010000005.1 GCA_020638055.1 Hyphomicrobiaceae bacterium
AGCACTTGTCCCACAGTCGGAGATTGACAGGTTGCTGATACCTGAGCCCGCTCCCGTAGGGGAGCCAGTGAGGGAGCCAAGAAAACATAGAGTTAAGAAAATAAAGCTAGAACAGCCACTTACTAACTAACGGTGGCGGAGACGGAGGGATTCGAACCCTCGATACGGTTTTGCCGTATAACGCTTTAGCAAAGCGCCGCCTTCAGCCACTCGGCCACGTCTCCGTTGAGGCGACCCGTATAAGGGCGGCACGGCGCGATTGCAAGACGGGCATACATCTCAATTGGCCGTGAAACCCAACCGAGCCCACGATTGCAAGCTGTTTTCCCTAAAGAACGGCTTTCGTGCCACATCAAGTCAAGAGCATGTTCAGCCGAAGTGTACGCGGTTCGGCGTGAAGAACATGCTCAAAATAAAAGAAAATAGAGCGCGTTCGCGATTCCATGAAAAGTGAACGCGATCTAGCGCAAAAGACCTCCGGCGCACTGGGTTGCCTGTGCATGAAACCCCGGAGGGCCGGGCGCACTTGCGCCAATTCTCGTCGCATTCCGACTGGCGCGTAGACCGCTACGGATCACGAGCATCTGCGTGGACCTTGTTGCCACGTATGCCTTGGCAGACCGGGTCCATCGCCGTCTGAACAATCTAGTTCAGCGCAAGCCATTCTCGGGCCAGCTTTTGCGCACTGGAAATCTGCCTGCGCGACATTTCGCGGGAAATCTCTGTGCGGTAGCGTCTGGCGTCCTCATTGCCGCGCAGCGCAGCTAGATTGAACCACTTGTGCGCCTCGACAAGGTCATATTCGACATCTCGTCCGGTACAATACGACAGTCCCAGTTCGTAGAGGGCATCGGCACCGCCACCAAAGGCTGGCGCTTGACCTGTATCACGCGCGGCAAACTCTATACGTGCCATCTCAGCGCTCCTGTTTTTCGTCCTTCCCCATGCGGCTGTGGATATGTGTCAAGTAAGCGCATCATGCGCCCATATGGCTGACACCAGCCGCCACGCAAAACGATCTCAGGTGGTGCATGACGTTTGGTTAACGCGAACAACTTTTCTCACTTTTTCAGAAAGTTATTTATTGCAACTTACCTTATGCGTTGAACCTAATTGGGGCATTCGCCCGAGCTTGAAACAGTTCCTCACAGATGGGTAATTTTTCCCCTTTTCATTCCCGGCCAATGGTTCATTCTGGCGACAACGCGGCGGATACCGGGCCGGGGTGCCACATTCAGGTTCCGTTCATGGCGTATTTGAGATTTTAGTAACCATCGGATCGCTTAACGGCATCCGGTGGGCGTGCCCGGCGGACAGGGGCCGTCCGAACCAGGGTATGGGTTGAAGAGGGGCTAACCGTGACTATTCGTTTTGCCGTAATGGCTGCTGCAGCATTGGCGTGTGCGGGCTGTGCCAACCAAGGTTTGAAACCGATGGGCTTGGGGTACCACGGGCAACTTGAACAAGGCTCGGCAATCGCCGCGACAATGAATGGTCCTGGACACGCTGTCGCGCAAAACGCCGCGATTCCTGCCGATGTCGCAGTACAGGTCCCTAGGATGCGCCAAACCCTGGGCGGCAAAGTGCTATCAGCGATCGCACTGGAACGCGTCACCGGCCGTAAGCCCGACCCCAGCCGTTTCAACGAACTTAACTGATCTCGTTTCCGGTACGCCAATTGGCGTTGCCTCAAAACGCCATTGCTATCCCGCATCGCTCATTTGAGCATGACGAACTTCCAGTCTGACGTACGGTAGCCATCCGGCTTCCAAAGGTGATGCCAGGGTGCTTCAATCAACACCGGCTTGCCTGGCACGCTGGACCCGCGTGCCGTGATATCGTGCAAGACTTCGGCAATGGCCTTGTCAGGTTCTTTTGCATCCCACACCAACAACCGAATGTCGCCTGACCTCGCCTCACGGTCAGGCATGAAAGCGTGATAGCCGTGAAGCACGAAACGGGCGTTGGGAAAGTAGGGACGTAAGTTGCCGCCCAGTTCGTCGTCGATCACGATGATCGTACCGTTCCCATCAAAACCTGACGCGGTGAGTTGTTGCACCAACGTCGCGTAGGGAATACCCCAGCGGCACTTCTTGCACACAGGATCAAGTACGAACATGTTGGCAAGCCGCGCTACAAGCGCAATCACTGCGATAACCAATGCAACCTTCGCCAGCACCGGCCGCCGCCGCAGCCCACCTTCGGACCGTTGCGCCACTGATATGAGCCAGATGACACTGGTCACGTAAAGCGGCATCAAAACGTGCATGGCGTAATTGCCGATACCAAACGCAACCCCACCGAAAATTGAAAGCGCGATGCCGAGTAACATTGTCGAGAGAACCAGGCGCGCAAGGTCCGCTGGTTGCTCGACGAAAGCGCGAGTCCAAACCGATTTGATGTCGGCCCAAGCGCGCGCTAAGAACCCGGGAAATATCAAAGGCACGATAACGATCAGCGGCGCCAGGTACATGAACGGGCCGCGCAGCGCATCCTTCACACCAATTGCCATATCGGTGAGATGACCATGCTCGCTCGGCCGGAAGTATGCATCAAAATGGGACGGATCTGAAACGACCCACCATACAAATGGCGATGCGATAAGCGCAGCGATCACGACCGAAATCAAAAGTCTTGGCGTGACGACGCGCTGCTTTATCGCGGGCTGCATTACCGCCGCACCCCATAGGCACATCTGATAAACGGTGTAATTGGGCTCTGTCAGCATGCCAAAGCCACTGATCACACCAAACAGGACAACGTCCGCCAACCTACCGTGATCGTACAGCCGTAAGAACGCCCACAACGTTGCCGCCACCGCAACCATCGCCAGCACTTCATGCGTGAAACCTTCATGATAGCGCCACGCGATTTGATAAATGAGCGCCAGACTCTCGACTGTCAGCAGCGCCCAAATGCGATCCTGCAAAATGCGATAGGCAGCCAGATAAAGAAAAACCACCGTTGCCGTGAGCGCCGCATACTTGATTGCCAGGAACGAGATCAGCTTTGGGCCCGTCACCTGCTGCACAGCAAAGAGCACCCAATCATACAAGGGCGGTTGGCGCGGGTCATAGCCGCCGCGCAGCTCCTGAACGAGGATCTGGTCAAGCGTATCGTCCTCACCAAGGGTTGATGAGGCCAAAAGTCGGAAGCCGGCATGAATACAAACATAGGCGAGCACGCCAGCCAGCGCGATGACAAGCCCGCGCGCACGATCGCGCGATGCCGACCTTTCGTCTACAGCACCAAACCGACGACCTTGCTCGCCGCGGGCAGTATCAGCCATCACGTGGTTTCCCCCCTCCCACACTCACGGCAACAAAACCGTCGAGCCGGTCGTCTGGCGGGCCTCCAGATCGCGGTGTGCTTGTGCGGCTTCTGCCAATGGATAGGTCTGGTTGACCGATATTTTCACAACGCCCTTGCCGACGACGTCGAACAATTCATTGGCTGTCGCGACAAGATCTTCACGCTTGGCGACATATGTGAAAAGTGTTGGCCGGGTTGCATATAGCGATCCCTTCGCTGCAAGCAGCCCCAGATCGAAATTTTCGATCTTGCCGGAGGCGTTGCCGAACGTCGCCCACAAGCCGAACGGTTTCAAGCACTCAAGAGAACCCGGGTAGGTGTCCTTTCCAATTCCGTCATAGACGACATCGCATCCTTTGGCGCCGGTGATCTCCTTGACACGCTCAATGAAATTTTCGGTTCGATAGTTGATGACGTGCGTAGCTCCTGCCTGCTTCGCCAGCGCAGCCTTTTCATCTGACCCAACCGTGCCGATAACCGTGGCGCCAAGATGCTTTGCCCACTGGCATGCAATCAAACCGACACCACCGGCCGCAGCGTGGAACAGCATGACCGTCTCAGGCCCGACTTTGAATGTGCGTCGCAAGAGATATTGCGCCGTCATGCCCTGTAGCATCATGGCCGCGGCGGTTTTGTCATCAATGTTATCGGGCAGCTTCACCAGCCGTTCTGCAGGAATTATCCGTTCTTCGGCATAGGCGCCAATCGGATTGGCGTAGGCGACGCGGTCACCTGCTTTGAGCTCGGTGACACCAGAACCGACCTCGATTACTGAGCCCGCGCCCTCCATACCGATCACGCTTGGCAAGGCGGGAACGGGATAAAGACCGGTGCGATGGTAGGTATCGATGTAGTTGAGCCCGACCGCCGTGTTGCGGATCAGGACTTCACCCGCACCCGGCTTACCGACCTCCACCTGCTCGAACTTCAGCACCTCGGGGCCACCATATTCATGGATACGGACTGCGCGAACCATCTCTCGTTACTCCATTTTTTGTGTTCTATCGTAAACTTGGAAAGGTGAGTTGCGACGTGCCAAGTATCCACAGTCGCGCCGCCATGTCACACCCCTGCCTTGACCACGCCACGTCTGCCTTCTATGGGCTCGCTTGGCGGACGACAAGGGGTGGAGCATGACTGTCAACCGAGCAACGGCAGCATTCAAGTATTGGAGATTGTTTTTTCCGGCCCCTATAGTGGCGCTCGCGTCATGTATTGTTCTTACCGCTTGCGGTGGCGGTAATGCGCCGCAGATCAACCATGGCAAGGGCCTGTCGTGCGTTGACGACAGCGCCTACTGCGTTGGCGAACGACGCGCGGCCCTTAATCACCTCGTCAACCGTTCCGACCGCCATTGGGTACATTCGCAGCCTTCGGCACATGCCTACGCGTCCGGGGTCCGCCTTTATGCCTTTAAAAAGAAAAAGAAGGACTTGACCTGCGAAGAGCTGCGCATCGCCGGTAATGAAGCCAAACAGGCCCCAAAAATCCTGCGCGGTCCGGAAGGCCGTTCGCTCACGCCCGCGCAGATTTCACGAGGCGTTATGTTTGCGGACGAGGTTGGACGCGAGCTGGCGCGGGAACAATCCCGCCGCTGCCGCCGTGGCTGACAGTCAAAGCGACCTGATCTTTAGCATCTTTGCCGCCACCAGCAGGGTTTCGACTTTCTACTCCGGCGTGCGCACTCGCCATCACGGTTGCACGCTGTGGCAGAGATACCGCCGTCCACAGCGGCAGGTGATCGGAGCCGATCATATGGCCTAACCGCTGGTCGAGAATTTCAATGTCGTTGGAAACGAAGGCATAGTCGAGCTGGAACTGCGGCAGCGGCACTGGCCAGGCCGGCCAACTGGCCAGAAGACGGCTGGGTGCTGCAAGCCCCGATGCATACGTAAAGTCATCGAAGCTCTGCGACATGCGCGTCATGTTGAAATCGCCCGCAACCACGACTGAGCCCTCGGTTTTGCGGACCAACGCCGCGAGGCCCGCAAGTTGCGCCAGATGCCAGTCAGGCCGCCGGCTTGGCCGGTAAACGTGTGTCCCCATAACTGTCAGCTTGGCCACGTCCACCGTGCCAATATGAAACTCCGCCCAAACGATTGGTGGACTTTTTAGCGTCGGCAGGAGCGTTCCCGACCGCACGAAGGGGATGCGAGACAACAGCACCTGTGAACACGCCTTGATCGCCGCGCAGCTTGCCTGATGCGGGTAGGCGCGTTTCAACCCCTCCAGGAGGGGAATTTTATTGGGCCCGAACTCGGACAGCACCACCACATCGGCATCGGCACTGAGGACGTAGCGCGCCAACCCGGCAAGGTCGTGATTGGAGTGCCAGGTGTTAATCGACAAAACGCGAAGTTGCGGCACCTCGTCACGAGCCGAACCCGCCGCGGTGTCGTGCCAGGGCTGGCGGTGGTGATTGCGATCCTTCAACGCCATTATCGAAATGACCGACGGCGTTACGAGAATTGCGCCAAGCGCGCTAATCAGGAAAAACGGGCGCCAACGCTCCAGCATCAGTGCAATCGCGGCCGATGCGGCCGCGGCAATAGCATGTGGGCCAAGCGGCGAAAGAATATCGAGAACCGGGAAGATGCCCCGCAAAAGTATTCCCCACAGCACTAGGCCACTGCCAATCAGTACGCCCCATGCCAGGATTGTCCCGAGCCATTCATCAACTGGCCCAAACTTAACCAGACGCCTTAACACTTTTGACAACACAAGTACCCGCCTCGTTGCCAGCGGGAGGGCATGAGAACGCCTCACCCGGGGGCAATAAAACCTTAACCAGTTATTACCAGTATGTTCATAGAGGGGCACTTGCAAGCCCCGTGCCCCGCAAGCCCCGTGCCCCGCAAGCCCCGCGACATCAAGCGGCCCACTTGTCAGGTATCCCGTAAAACCAACGCCGACGTCCTGGATCTGGGTTGCATGGCTTCCCAAATGATGGTCACGGTCCACAAACAACGTTCTGCTTCCCTTTGCGACGCAGCCAAGCCAACATCGCCGCGACCCGCAACAAGCGAGCACCCTCCATGGCCCGCCGTTTTCTACGGTGGCTCCACAAAGCGAGATCAAACATATGGGGCTTCAGGAATACGCCGACGCGATAATCACCTTCGCGCGCACCAACCCGCAGTGGGTGGCACCAATGGTTTTCGCGCTGGCGTTTGGCGAGAGCATTGCCTTTGTATCCCTCATTCTGCCGTTCTGGGGCATGTTGGTGGCCTTGGGCGGTATGATCGGCAGCGGCGATCCAACCATGTTCATCATTGTCTGGTTCGCAGCGGCCATCGGCGCCGCTCTGGGAGACTGGGTCTCGTATTGGTTGGGGTTTCACTTCCATGACGAGATCGGTCGCATGTGGCCACTCTCGCGTTATCCCGACCTGCTCCCTCGCGGCCATGCCTTCATGGAAAAGTGGGGCGTGTGGGCCATCGTGCTTGGCCGGTTCTCCGGCCCGCTGCGGGCCTCCGTTCCAATCGTTGCGGGCGCCACACAAATGGATAAGACCAAGTTTCAGATCGCCAACTGGTCATCTGCTTTTTTATGGGCAATCGTGCTGCTTTTGTTCGGCGACGCAATCGGACAGGGCATTTCCTGGGCTCGGGAAGTCTTCGCCGCGCATTAGAGCATTTTCCGACGACGTGGATACCGGTTCGTCGCAGAGAATGCGACCAAACAAGAAACCAGAGCATTTTCCGACGAAGTGGACGCCGGTTCGTCGCAGAAAATGCGATCAAACATAAAGCTAGAGCGCCGATCCGATTCCATCGGATCGGAATGCGGGCTAGCTGTTCGTAGTGAACAGGTATTGATGGGACCGCATGGTGCTTTTTGCTGCGACAGGTTCGCTCTGGGAAAACCTCATCGGCTTTGCCCATGAAAACATCGCACTAATTGAACCGATCGTGTTCGCGCTCGGTTTTGCTGAAAGCATCGTTTTGGTCTCTATGCTGGTGCCTTCAACGATTTTGTTTCTGGCGATCGGCGGCGTTCACAATGCCGCGGGAGGCAACTTCTTTACCTTGTGGCTTGCGGGGGCAGCCGGTGCCTACCTGGGTGACATCGTTTCCTACGCACTTGGCCGATATTTCCGTGCCGACATCGCCAACCTATGGCCCTTCTCGAAAAAACCTGAATGGTACGTGCTTGCCCGCGGCTTTTTCCGCTCCTGGGGCGCGCCAGGCATCATTGCATCGAAGTTTCTCGGAATGATGCGCCCCTTCGTACCCGTTGTTGCAGGCGCGGCGAGAATGCGGTGGCTGCCGTTTCTTCTCGCCAGCGCTGTTTCTTGCCTGATCTGGGCCGGCGCATTTCTCGGGCCTGGCCACGGGATAGGCTGGTTGATGAAATGACAGGTGGCACCCGGCCCGTTACATCACTGTCTCCTCAGTGCGGCCAAACCCTTCGTGTTTCCAGGATGTTGGTGGTAAAATCATCAGATTAACCGGGTTTCAAGCCGCCCAGCGCTTGCCGCAAGTGCCGCAATCGCTTAAACGGAGGGCCGACGTAACTATTGGGGGCGCGTGTACCCGCACCAGACGCCTCCAAGCCAAAACAATCAAGCCAACGCTAACCCGATCAGGTGATCTCATGGCAGTCCGTACCGCCCGCGCAGTTGAAACACGCAAGAAGAAGGCCCGCCGCGCCATCCCACGCGCCAAAGTGACCCGCGTCCAGGGCAACACCGCAGGTGTGCGCCGCCAGCTTAAAAAGATGGCCGCAAAAGCCCAGGAAGCACGCGCCAAAGACGCTGGCTGACCTCGCTATTTCCTAGGGTCCGGATCGTAGATCAAGGGCCAGTATTTAGCCTATGTCCAAAGCCGTATCCGTACATCCGGGTGCGGCTTTCGTTTGCCCGCAATGTCCGGCAGCAATCGTCAACTGACCTGCGCAGGCGTTAAAATGCACCCGCTTCGGATCGCCGCGTGACTTGCTCCGTCGCCTGCATTTTGTCAGATGCTCTACATAATTTGGCCAAACGTCAAAAGACGGACTCCTACCGATTTTGCTACCGCATATGGACATGCATGGCTCGGCCACCGCGCACCCGCGCGGGGTCTAATGAGACATGCCAGTCACAATTTGCGGAGGAAAACACGATGAGACGCATTTCCGTCCTACTCGCACTGCTGGCCGCGATCTACTTGCCGTTTTTCGCGGATGGCGCGCAGGCTGCTGACCGCTATGATAAACAGAAAGCCGTCTATGACGTCCACTTCGATGGTGGTGAAGGTGATAAAGACTACCTACGGGCTTTGAGAAACGTCCAGAACCACGTGAATGCCGTGGGCAAGGACAAAATCGAGCTGAAGGTCGTTCTGGCAGGTGACGGTCTTGGAATGCTCAAGAACGCAAACACGAATTTGAAACTGCAAGGCGTGATTACCAATCTCAAAACTCAAAATGTTGCGTTCCTGGTCTGCAACAATACATTGGTCGGCCGCAAGATTGATCCCAACAGCTTGTTTGAAGTTTTCAAGGAAGACATCGTCCCTTCGGGCAATGCTGAAATCGCCCACTTGCAAGGCCAGGGCTTTGCTTACCTAAGACCGTGACCTGCATACCGCTTCGATGAATGTTGATGGTGACCGCCAATAATCGCAACAAGCGTGGACGGCGCCACCTTCAACGGGCGTGTCGGCATCGTCAAATGACAATTACTCGGTCATTGGCGGTGCCTGCTTGGTCTCCAACGACAGGCCGGCAAGCCTCCAAGCCCCATCAACAGCCTCGGCAACAATCGCGAAATGCACTTGTTTTGGTGCCGTCTTGTAATAGCCAATGAGTTTCAAAGATCCGTCAGCCGCAATCATCGGCTCCTGTACCAAGGTCGGCGCATAAAGAATGATTGGCGTTAAGTCGATATTTGAACGGCGCAGCCATGCAAATGCCTTTGAAAGGCTCTGCGTTGAATTTTCGCTCTGAAACTTAGGCGTAGAAAGCGCCAGAAGAACAGAATAGTTGTCCGTTAGAGTTGCCTGACTGAGAGCGACCATGAACGTTTGAACGATAAGGGCAAGCTGCGTCCGGCTCGGCATTGGCGGCAATGCGGGATTGGTCGCGTGCACCAATTTGCCAACTGCAACCGGATGGCTCGGCGGTGGCGGCAACACAGGCTTAACCTTGGCAGACACTTTGGAACCAACCGCTGACTGATTCTGTGCTTTCGCCTCCGCGCGCATCTCATCTTGCGCATGCGCTACGCCATGGACGCCAAGCACAACAACTGCACTTGCAAACACGACCCGGATCCAAGACCACCAACTCACCATCGCCAAGGTGCCAACACCAAATCTACCGGTTGGCGCCATTAGGTCAGCGCCAAGTCCACTGCAGTCCAAGTCGACCGCCCATCACTGTATCAGACTTATAACCGAAGAAACTGGATGAACCAGCGCCGAAAGATCCATCCAGCGCGATACGGTCACCCTGCAGCAGGCATTCGCGGCACAAAACACCAATGGCACTTACCCCGAACGCATCAGCCCCACCATCGAAATTACCCCAGCCAACGCGGACGCCGAAATTTTCCCGTTGGGTTAGGCTCGGGGCTTCAACGGCAAGCGCAATGGCAATGCCTGCGCGAAGAACGCCAACTTCCTTGAAGACAGCACCGCCGTCTGATGCCAGATGCCCCATAGCATCTGTTGTCGGCAATTGAAGCAACCCGGATTGCCGTGCCTTGCTTTGTGCCGACGTGATTCCAGGCGCACGCAAACTGTCGTTTGTGGTGCCCAGAACAATCTCATTGGTATTCTCAGACGTCGCTCCTGAGCCCACGACCGTTGATCCAGCATGAGTGGAGCGCGCTCCACTACCCAGCGCACTTGAGTTCGTAGCCGAAGCCACGCTGTTTTGGCCATAAGCTGCTGAACCATCGCCGCTTGCAGTTGCACCCCCACCAACCGCAATCGCACTCGTACCGGTTGCAGACGCTTGTGAACCGATTGCCGTCGCACTGGCGCCGTTTGCTGATGAGTTATCACCGATTGCAACCGCACCAAGGCCGACTGCCAGGTTGCTGTTGCCGAGAGCCACTGCGCCCTGTCCGGTCGCGGTATTGTTAGCGCCAACGGCAAGTGCCCCCGTACCTGTTGCCGTATTGAGATCGCCTATCGCGACTGCTCCGTCACCACTTGCAGTGTTAAGCAGACCCAGTGAAATCGCGCCCTTCCCCGAGAGCACCGTAGACTGCGAACCACCGGCAATCGAGCCTGCTCCAGCTCCCGCCGCAACGGTATTGCGATCACCGATTGCAACTGTAGACTCAGCCAGTGCCTTCGATTGCGTACCGACGGCCGTTGTGTTGGAGCCCGTCGCATTGGCGAGACTGCCAACCGCAGTGGAATTTAAACCAACAGCATTTGTCTGGTTGCCCAACGCTTCAGCGAACATGCCGCTGGCGAAGGCCATCCGCCCGATGGAAACAGTACCCTGCCCGTCGGCCGTCGAGTTGTCACCCATCGCCGTGGCACTCTCACCCGTGGCGCTTGCCAGGACGCCCGTCGCTGTCGCCCCGGTGCCGTCGGCTTTGGCCATCACACCTGTTGCCGTCGTGCTCTTCCCAGTGGCCGTGGCGCGGTCACCGGTTGCGGTGGCCCCGTCACCACTGGCGTTGGCCTGGTTGCCGGTTGCCGTCGCATTGATGCCGTTCGCGGTCGTTTGTGTACCTGTCGCGGTGGTTCCTGAACCCGAAGCCGTTGCGCTCGCACCGGTGGCTGTCGCGTTGGTCCCCGTCGCCGATGAACTGGTGCCGGTCGCCGTCGCGCCTGAACCATCAGCGGTGGCACTTGCACCCGTGGCTGTTGCAAAGTTGCCTTTGGCAGATGAACTCGTGCCCGTGGCGGTTGTGCTTGAGCCGTTAGCAGTTGCATTCGAACCGGTGGCGGTCGCGTTTTCACCTGTGGCGGACGCACTGGAACCTGTGGCGGTAGCGTCTACGCCATCAGCCGATGCACTCGCGCCGGTGGCGGTAGCATTGCCGCCCTTGGCGGATGCGCTCGTGCCTGTAGCGGTCGCACCTATGCCATCGGCCGATGCCTGTGCCCCGATTGCAGTAGAGTTGCTTCCCAAGGCTGATGCGCCGGCGCCGACCGCCGTGGCACCATCGCCATCAGCATTCGCGTTATAGCCCAGAGCCGTTGCACCAATGCCGTTTGCGATTGCGTTGGCGCCGATTGCTGTTGCGCCCTCACCGGTCGCCGATGCCCCAGTGCCGAACGCCGAAGCATTGGCATTGGAGGCCGACGCGCCATTGCCGATCGCAATGGCATCGGCGTTATCCGTGGTTGCAAGATCTCCCTCACCTGCACCCGAAAGCGACCCGCCGCCAAGCGTTATTCCAGGCGCGTAGGACACGCCATCCGGATTACCCAACGTGAGCTTATCGCCAAATGCCGATATGCCCTGCGCCGCGGCAAAATTTGCCCAGGTCTCAACCGTTCCTGTAAATTGGGCATTACAGTTCGGTAAGCTGTTTTGTACATCAGTTGTGATAACTGATCCGAGATGCAGACCTGCACCGACACCTTGAATGACGATGCCAGGAATTTCTCCAACACTATCAACTGCGGCCCCAATGCCCTCAACAATAATTCCTATAACATCCGTAGCTACCGACGCAGCGTCCAGGCCAACCAGCACATCATCAAGCTGCTGCGCGCAAGTCCCCAGTTCCCCAGCCATCGAGTTTGAGACTAATTTATTGATCTTATCCTCTTTTTCACTCCTGGTGAGTTTATCGTTTTCCATGACAGCTTGGATATCTTTCTCAAGCTGTGACGTGTCCTTTCTGCTCGCTGGCGTATCGGTTGTAACGTTGTAGTTGGGCTTAAAGTTTCCAGGCTCTACGATGATCGACGTGTCCGCTGCTGTTGCCGATGAAGCACACATTTGAAGCGCAAGAGCCGCCAGCGCTAGAGAACCGATGGCACGGAACTTATGTCCCGAATAGTGATAACAACTCGGTTTAAGTATTCCGCCTACCGATATTAAAACACTACGCATTATACTCTCCAACAGCCAAAGCAACTCTTACATCGAGCGCGGCACGCGTTGTACTCACACGGACCAATTACATCCGTTCAGGAATAATTGTTACGCAATTTATGTGGTAATGGGAGCGCATAGTATGCATTAATGATACAAACTTAGTGGTGTGGAGTATAAATATCACACCAAGCTGTGCGCCCGCATCCACTGGTCCGCTAATTGGCAAAACCAATACTCGGCAGCGATCAGCAACAGTCCCAGTTGTAGACGACTTTGGAGAAGTCGCGCCGCTTGAGATCTTCCTCATGCATGAAGAACTGGGCAACGCCGCTGTCACCCCACATGATGCCATCGGTTGAATCGACCGTCAGCAACGTAAATTCGCCAAACGGGCGACCTGAGGAATACGCCCTGGGGTCGGTCTGTGTGAATGTCGGATAGCCGCCGAGCCGTAAAGCTGGCGGTTGAACAAAGTCGCAATAGGCCTCGTGCAGGGCATCGTCGGCCGCGATTTCCGGCAAGAGCTTTTCAAACCGATAGTCGGAACAATCGATCGGCATGGTGTCGAGAGCAAAAGATAACGCACGCGCCCTGAGCGGCTCTTCAAGCGGCAGGAACCCGCTACCTGGCGCAACTGTCAGGAATGAAAAATCATCCAACGCACGACGTTCCAGATCGGTATGATAGACACACGTAAAGCCTTCCGACCTGTTGGGGTTTTCGACGTCGCAACCGTAAAGGTCATCTGCGGCAATGAACACCTGCAACAGCCCTGATCGCGGAAACGGATCAAGAGGTGGCGTTTCAGAAAAATCAATTTGCGTGAGCAGGAAAAGAGGGTTTCCCTTCGCATCGCGTGGAAAGGGATCGCCTGCCGGCCACCACGGCAGTCCACCCATGCGACTGGCCAATGTGGAAACCGGCGCCATCTCCTCCACGCCGATGGCAATTATCGGCTGTTCTGTCTTGGCGATTTCTTCAAGGTAAGGCGCAAGCAGGCCGGACGCATCTTCGGCAAGATCCGTGATCGCCGCCTTGCCGCGCGGCCCGAACAGCCACTTATAGATGTCGACCATTTTTTGCAGTTCCCACCAGCAGTATTTGTCAACAAACTCTCACCGCTTCGAGCTCTACTCCACGCCCAGCTTCTTCTTCAGGATGTCATTTACCGCCTTCGGGTTGGCCTTGCCGCCCGACGCCTTCATAACCTGGCCGACGAACCAGCCGATCATTGACGGCTTTGCCTTCACCGCTTCGACCTTGTCAGGGTTGGCGACAATCACCTCATCGACGGCTTTCTCAATGGCGCCAGTATCGGTCACCTGCTTCATGCCGCGCTTATCGACGATCTCGGCCGGATCTCCTCCTTCCGACCAGACAATCTCAAATAGATCCTTGGCGATCTTTCCTGAAATCGTACCGTTGGAAATCAAGTCAACAATGCCGCCGATCTGCTCAGCGGAGACCGGGCTATCGGCGAGGTCGTGGCCCTCCTTGTTGAGACGACCCAACAACTCGTTGATAACGAAATTCGCCGTCTGTTTGCCGTCACGGCCCTTGGCCGCAGCTTCGAAAAAATCGGCACGTTCGCGTTCTGCAACCAGCACACTCGCATCGTAGTCCGTCAATCCGAAGTCACCGACCAGCCGCGCCTTTTTTTCATCGGGCAGTTCGGGCAGGTCTTTGGCAAGTTCATCGACGTAGGATTGCGAGAACTCAAGTGGCAACAAATCAGGATCGGGGAAATAGCGATAGTCGTGCGCTTCTTCCTTGGAACGCATCGAGCGCGTCTCTCCCTTGGCTGAATCAAACAGCCGCGTTTCCTGGTCTATGGTGCCACCGTCTTCGATGATGTCGATCTGGCGGCGCGCCTCCACTTCCACAGCCTGACCAATGAAGCGTATTGAATTGACGTTCTTGATCTCGCAGCGCGTTCCGAATTCATCGCCCGGACGGCGCACCGAAACGTTCACGTCCGCGCGCAGATTTCCTTTTTCCATGTCACCATCGCAGGTTCCAAGATACCGAAGGATCGTGCGGAGCTTGGTGACGTAGGCTTGTGCTTCCTTTGCCGATCGCAGATCGGGCCGCGAAACGATCTCCATCAAGGCAACGCCTGAGCGATTAAGATCGACATAGGAAAACTCGGGATGCTGGTCGTGGATTGACTTGCCCGCGTCCTGTTCCAGATGCAGACGCTCGATACCTACCGTCTTGGCGCCACCATCAATCTCGATCTCAATCTCGCCTTCACCGACGATCGGCTGCTTGTACTGCGAGATCTGATAACCCTGCGGCAGATCGGGATAGAAATAATTCTTCCGGTCAAACACGCTTTTGAGGTTGATCTGCGCTTTCAACCCCAATCCCGTTCGAATGGCCTGGGCAACGCACTCCTTGTTGATGACCGGCAGCATTCCCGGCATGGCCGCATCAACAAGCGACACATGGTCATTTGGTTCACCGCCGAACTGGGTGGAGGCACCGGAGAAAAGCTTGGCGCGAGAATTAACCTGCGCGTGCACTTCCATGCCTATCACCACTTCCCAGTCGCCAGTGGCACCCGGAATAAGATTGCTGTTGGTTGCGCTGGATGCCTTGTTTGCCATGGCAGTTTCGTGCAGCCTCCGATCGAGTTCGATTACGCCTTCTGCCTAGAGCCCGCTCACGTTTCATGGAATCGATAACGGGCTTTATGCTTTTGATTGTCGCCAAGTTTTACACGCTGAACCGCGTCACATTTCAGCGAAACATGCTCTAGGCTGCGACGCGCCAACGGTCAAGTTTTTGAGAAATCTTGCGATGGGGGGTGAAAATGCATGGCCGGACAATGAACAAATGGCCTGGATTGGCAGCAGTTGCGGTCGCAGCTCTCAGCCTGGGTGGCTGCCTGGAAATGATCTATGGCTGGCATTACGATCAAACCAAATCCGGCGACCTGAAAGGTACGATCCGCATCACCTGGGTGGGGCAGGACCAGTTCATCTATGAACCAGATCCCGTCGATCCGCTTACCTTCAAGCGCGCCGACGGCACAGTGATCCGGCCGCAGGCGATGTACACCGATGGCGGCTCAATTCCCCAGGCCCTGCGCGTGATCAAAGCCTATTCACCGTGGGGTTATGCGCCTTCATTCCTGCTCCACGACTGGCTGTTCGTCGTCAAGCAATGCAAGCTTGCGGGCTACGAAAAGCTCACCCTTGAGGATGCCGCAGACGTGTTGTCGGAGTCGATGAAAACGCTCATGGAAAAACCCAACTTCGGCGGGGTCAACAAGCTCGTCCACTATTCGATGTATGAAGGCGTTCTTTCTTCGACCGCGCGCGACTACTGGGATAACGGCAAGTGCAACGCCCCAGACGCAAAGATCCAGCGTGTTCCAGACGAAGCACCGCGCACGCGCTCGCTGGCACCATCCACGGGCAGGTCGGAAGCTGCAGCCCCATACCCTTCGTTCGTCATAAAGGTTCCGTGACGCCGACACCCGGCTTCACACAGCAGGAAAAAGAGCAAACGAAGAGCGTCGTCACTTCTGTTTGGCGGGCAAGTCTGGGGCGGCTGCACCAGGTGCGTATTTGCGCAAAGGCAAGCCGGTTTTGATCCAGCCTGGTCCGTAGCGCCCACCAACCATGCCCTCGGCAACGTTGATGACGTGGGTATAACCAGCCTGTTCCAATGGCCCAACCAGCTTGCTGGTGCGGTTGCCCGTGCGACAGATGATTGCAAGCGGTTTGGACCGGTCACCGCCAAGCGCTGCATCAAGCTGTTTCATGAACTCAGGTCCGGCCTGGTGCATGGTGATTGCGTAACCCGACGCGGGCAGACCGGTCTGCTGCCACTCCTGCGGCGTGCGCACATCCACCAGCACAACCTCGCCGCTCATGGCTTTATCATTCGCTTCCTTGGGTGACATCAATTCCCCCGCCGCCGCGCCACCAGAAAACATTCGCAATGCCAAAAAGCCAATCAAACCGAGCACCACGATGTAAGGCAGCTTGTCCGATAGGCTGCCACGCATCAGGTCGTTCAAGAAATCCATATGTCTGTCCCGGATCTAAAGGCCAAAAAACTCTACAGCCCGTTCGCCTTTCATGGCATCTATAACGGGCTTCATGCTTTTGATTGGATCGTGTTTTTCACGCCGAACCGCTGCACACTTCAGCTAAACATGCTCTAATCAGACTATAGGAATCCGAACGGCAAATTCCAGCGAGGCATGGTGCCGCGCAGCCTGCCTGTTGCGGCAGAATGATCCCGATATAACGCACAGCGCTCTAGCCCGCCTTTCTCACGAGAGTACGGCCGTCATCGCGCGGGCGCGAGATCGACCCGCAAGGAGGGAGGCGAAAAGCGTAGCGGTGGTCTACGGTTGAGCCGCCCGACGCAGCGGTCGGCCGCGCCAGCGCGACCCGCAGGGCGGGGTGAAAATGATGACAGTCTGTGTCGTGCCGCTTGCCCGATGTCCCACATCGAACGACGCGGCTCTCCTGGCCTGTCATCATTTTCACCTCCGTGCCGGCCACACCATCGTGAGAAAGGCGGGCTAATGCTGCCGCCGCATGGCCTTGGCAAGGCCGTAGCCCGCTGCCGCCCAGGCAAGCCCGAACACCATCTGCAATGCCACAATCCCTGCCTCACCGCCGATGCTGGACGCGTGAATGGCCCCCACGTAAATCACGAAATAAAGAAGCAGAAAACCAGCCAGAGACGCAGCCAAGGCTGCGACGATCAATTTCTGCCACTGGTCAGCCTTCAGCCCCATCACGAACGCAACCACGATTACCGCGGGGTTGAGCGCAGCCAACAGCACCAGCGTTGCTGGATGAAAGGTTTGCAAATCAAACATCAATAACGCCTCGCTGAATTTCGCGATTGAATTGGCCCGGCGCGGTGATCGTCAGCATTGGTTTTCAACGAACCGCCCGCGCGATACTGCAGCGAGACACCACAAAGTCCAGTGCGCTCAAACCCTATTGCTTTTTTGCTGCGGCCCCGGAATTGTTGCCTTGACCCTCAAAATGCTGGCGCAGGCGCTCCTCCTCGTACTGGATGAACCAGCCGATCATTTGCCGCCACAAGGCTTCGATCAGTGCAGGAGAAACGTCTTTCTCCTCCGCGCGCACCTTCACCTTGTCGATGACCTGCTGAATTCGCCAAGGCACCACGGCGCCTTCCGTTCCGTCCTGCTTGAGTTGCCAGGCACGGTCTACATAGGTGAAGCGTTGCGCAATGAGATCGACTAGCGCCAGGTCGATCCTGTCGATTTCATCACGAACGTCGCTCATTTCGAAACATTCCTTGGGAGCCCTGCCCGGCGCGGGACCATCACTCATTGCGCTCTCCAATCTCTCGTTTCGCCAATCTCACTTAGCGCTGAACCCTCAAACGCTGGCTCAACCCATCCACCAGGCTTGAGACGGGCTGAAACGCCCTACTGCGTCCTCAATGGCCTTGCCGGCCTTGAACAGAGTGCCTTCATCGAACGGTTTGCCGATCAATTGCAATCCCAAAGGCGTGCCTTGCCCCGATAGTCCTGCTGGAATTGAAATGCCCGGCAATCCTGCCATGTTGACTGTTACGGTGAAAATGTCCTCAAGATACATGGACAGCGGGTTTCCGGATTTCTCGCCAATCGCGAACGCGGGTGAAGGCGTGGTCGGCGTAAGCACCACGTCAACATCGTTCCAGGCATCGTCAAAGTCGCGCTTGATGAGCGTGCGCACTTTCTGCGCCTTGAGGTAATAGGCATCATAGTATCCCGCAGAAAGCACGTATGTGCCAATCAGGATGCGACGCTTGACCTCGGCACCAAAGCCGGCCGCACGCGTGTTCTCATAGGTGTCAATCAGATCGTCGCCCTTGACGCGTAGTCCGTAGCGCACACCGTCATAACGCGCCAGGTTGGAGGACGCTTCCGCAGGTGCAACGATATAATAGGCCGGCAGCGCATACTTTGTGTGAGGCAGGCTGATGTCGTGGATGGTGGCACCGGCATCCTTTAGCCAGGACATGCCTTGATCCCACAGCGCCTGGATCTCAGGCGACATGCCGTCGACACGATACTCCTTGGGTACGCCAACCCTGAGACCTTTCATACTTCCTTGCATTTGGGCAACGTAGTCGGGAACTGGAGCATCAATGGATGTGGAATCCTTCGGGTCGTGGCTCGCCATGACTGAAAGCATCATAGCCGCATCCTCGACGCTCCGTGCGATCGGGCCGGCCTGATCCAGCGAAGAAGCAAACGCAACGATGCCCCACCTCGAACAGCGTCCGTAGGTCGGTTTGATACCCACCGTCCCTGTCAACGCTGCGGGCTGGCGAATGGAACCGCCAGTGTCGGTAGCTGTCGCCGCAAGACATAGGTTGGCCGCGACGGCCGACGACGAACCGCCCGAAGATCCACCTGGAACGAGCTTGTCGTCGCTTGGATTGCCGTCAGAGCCGCGCCGCCGCCACGGCGATACGACCGGCCCGAAAGCGCTGGTTTCATTCGATGAGCCCATGGCGAACTCATCGTTGTTGAGTTTGCCAAGCATGACGGCACCGGCGTTCCACAAATTCTGCCCGACGGTAGATTCATATGGCGGCACGAATTCACCGAGGATCTTGGAGCAAGCCGTGGTGCGTATCCCGTTCGTGCAGAACAGATCCTTATGTCCCAGCGGAAGGCCTTCAAGAGCACGCGCATCCCCCTTCGCCAGCCTCTGATCGCTGGCCTTGGCCTGTGCAAGCGCATGTTCAGGCGTCACAACCACGTAGGCATTAAGTGCAACATTTGCTTTTTCGATTGCTGCAAGATGCGCCTCGGCCAGTTCGACGGCCGAGAACTCCTTGTTCAGAAGTCCTGCGCTCGCTTCCTTCAGCGTCAGCTTGGTCAGTTCCGTCACGGTGTCGTCTTCTCCTGGGCGTCTGCTTTTATGCTGCCACACATTGTCATTACCCGGCTGCGAATGGCCTCATCTGTGTGCTTAAGCAACTACCAATAGTGGCTACTGGCAACCGCCGCTTCACAAGCCGATAGCTTCACAAGCCGACAACGGCTCACTCCACCACCTTGGGAACGACGAAGAAATGATCTTCGCTCTCGGGGGCATTCTTGACGATGTCGTCAGCCTTGGCGCCGTCCGTAACCATGTCGTCGCGCATTTTGAGGTCTTGCGCCACAACCCGCGTCATAGGCTCAACAGCCTCGGTATCGACCTCTTTGAGTTGCTCTACCCAATCGAGAATACCGCTAAGCTCTTTTTCGAGACCCTTGGCCTCTTCGTCGGTTATTTTAATTCGTGCCAAGCGCGCAATGCGCCGCACGGTCGTTTCGTCGACGTGCATGATCCCTCGCACGGTGTGATCGAATATTCAGCCGCTCAGGAGCGACAAACTGTTGCCTTGGAGGCTTAACCGCTCTCATAGCGACGAAGCCCGGTCCACGCAACCAATGGCATGGCTCAAAAGCCACCCACTTCGTCGGAAAATGCTCTAGACATCAAACGAAGCCCCTACCTTCGGCACGACGACGTTTTGTCCTGAGGCCGCCGCGACAAAAGCATCGGCGCTTTGGTCAATAATTGGAAAAGTCCCGTAATGGCACGGAATGACTGATTTGAACTTGAAGAAGCGTTCGCAGGCGATCGAGGCCGTGCGAGCACCCATCGTGAAGCGGTCACCAATCGGCACGATACCGATCTGCGGCGCCCAGATTTCATTGATTAGCGCCATGTCGGAGAAGATGTCCGTGTCGCCCATATGGAGCAGCACCGGTCCCTCCTTTGGCGTAAGCACCGCTCCGTTGGCACTACCCAGCGGAAAGCCCACATCCATTTCAACGAGCCCGGCAGAATGGTCCGCCCGCACCAGGCTCACCTTGAAGTCACCCTGGTCAGTGGTGCCACCCGTGTTCATCGGGTCGAAAGTCGACACACCCTGCTTGGCGAGCCACATACAAAGATCGTAGTTTGTAATGACCTTTGCACCGGTTTGCTGCGCAATCTCAACAGTGTCACCCACATGGTCGCTATGACCGTGTGTCAAAACAACGTGGGTTACACCTTCGACCGCCGCCCCCCAATCCGCACCCGCCGACTCAAACGTCGGGTTGTTCTTCAAGAACGGATCAATCAGTACGATCGCGCTTCCAGTCTCGACGCGAAATGCGGAATGTCCGAACCATGTGATCTTCATGAACTGGTCCCTTGGCTTGTTTGCATCTGAATTTGGATTGGGCGGCAAATATCAAGTATAAGGGTGTCAGCGCGATCAACAACTATACTGCTTTGCCAACCTCAAGCCTCGTCCTCGCCTGACAAGATCGCACCTTGATCGCATCTTGAAGGTATCGCTCAATGAACCTACCCCATCATCCCCAGGAGAGCGCTGTGCCTCTGGTCGAAGGCATTACGACACAGGATGTGGAACACTTCGCAAGTTCGCTGCCTGTGACGCGACGCCTCATTGGGATCGACGCGGGAACCAAAACACTTGGCTTGGCCCTATCTGACATCACCCGTATCATTGCTTCGCCGCTCGAAACCATCCGCCGCAGCAAGTTCAAGGTCGATTCTGCCCGTCTGCTGGACCTTGCCAGTGCGCACCAGATTTGTGGTTTGGTGCTTGGACTTCCAGCCAACCTCGATGGATCGGAGGGGCCTCGTGCGCAGTCGACCCGTGCCCTGGCGCGGAATTTAAACAAGCTTACGCCGCTTCCGATACTCTTGTGGGATGAACGGCTGACGACTGCGGCTGCAGAAAGGATGCTCATCGCCGCGGATACGTCGCGCAAGCGACGTGCAGAGGTGATAGACAAGCTTGCAGCCACACTAATATTGCAGGGCGCGCTTGACCGAATGCAACAGTTAGGTACAGCAAGTTAACAGGGTTGCTTTTTTCGACGAAGTGGACGCCGGTTCGTCGAATAAAATGCGCCCAAAAAAGAAGCTGGAGCGCATTGCGATTCCATCGGATCGGAATGCACTCTAGACATGTCCGAGGAACGACCGTTGGAGCCCACGCCTTGCCCTTGTCAGCGCTCGATGTCTCATCTGTTATCTGGTTCCTCTTCCTCATGATGACCTTCGACGTCATCGCCTATCACTCCCGCTTCGCCGAGTACTCGCTTTCGGCCAGCGTATCCGCCCAGCGCCGCGCATGGCTTGAACATATGGCAAATCGTGAGTTGCGCCACTTCGACGCCATCCTGTTGACGAGCCTTAGCCAATCGAATGCATTCTTTGCATCCACCAGTGTGTTGGGAATAGGTGGGCTTGCCGCCATCATGGGCTCAGGCGACTCGCCCCGCCGCATGCTTGAAAAACTGCCAATCGTTGTGGAAACACCAGCATCGCTATGGGAGATCAAGATCCTCTTCCTGATCTCCATTCTGATCTACGCGTTTTTCAAATTCGCCTGGGCGTTCCGCCTGTCGCACTACACAGCCATCATGTTCGGCGCCATGGCCGAGATGGGCAGCGCAGACAAGGCCACCATAAAAACCCATGCGACCCATACAGCGCGACTGCTTGATCTCATCGGGCATCATGCCAACAGTGGATTGAGATCGTTCTATTATGCTTTTGCTGCCATCTCCTGGCTGTTTCATCCGGTGATTTTCATTTTGGCCTCGACGTTGGTGTTCTTGATTCTTTTGCGCCGGGAATTTTTCTCCAAGGCGGCCCGGATCTTTAATGAAGCAAAAGCTACATCATTTTCGAAACCAACCAATGATTGAACGCAATCAACGCGCCGTCCTCACCCGTTAGCAAAGGCGTAATAGATAATTTGAAAAGCCTAATAGATTTAATCTATAGATTGATAAACTATGCCTTAGTTTCGGTTGGGCAAACTCACCATCTCAAGCGTATTTTGTGCCGGGCCTGATTGCTGCCCGCTGCGATATCTCTGACGATAGGCTCGCGGCGAGACATGGAACCATCGCCGTACCGCCCGCGTGAAGGTGCTTTGAGATCCATATCCAACATCGTGTGCAACTTGAATGAGGGGGCGATCCGTTTCGCGAAGCAGCCGCCCAGCTATCGAACACCGCGTGGTGTCTAGAAGCTTCTCGAAAGACAATCCCAGCCGCTCAAGTCGACGCTGCATGGCTCGTGGCGAGACATTCAGATCATGCGCTATCCACTCCAGCGTTGCAGTGTCGTCGTTAAGTCGAACGATGATGGCCTGTCGAACGCGCGTCTCAAGATCCTGCTCTGCGGAGGCGTCGCGCATGAGTAGCGATGCGTGGTGCTTGTATATAGAAAATAGTTCCTCGTTGGCACTTGGCATCGGCCTGTCGAGCGTGGCCTTGTCGATCGTGACGCAGGTCCTGTCTGCATTGAAACTGATCCGAGGCCCGAACACCGCGAACTCTGCTGGTGTTGCAGCAGGTGCCTTGTGTTCAAACTCCACCGACAAGGGAACCCAACCCGAACCGCCCGCGCTTCGAACGCGATAAACAAGGCTGGCCGCGATATAAAGCCAGAGAGGCTTAATCGTGGCGTCCAGATCCGCCGGCGCACGCCACAACATTTTGCCTGTTCCGTTCTTCTCGTCAAAGCCAGCTTCAACGCCAGTGACCAGGATCGATACGTAACCGGCTAGGCACTCAAGAAACGATCGAACCGTAGGAGCCGCCATGGCGAGGTGACCGAGCAAGCCCGTATTGCCCACTTCACTTTCCTCGGCTAATTTGATCGCAAACCCACAATCGTCAACTGCTCGCGCCACGGCAACAAACAGTTGTGCCATCTTTCGCAATTCAACGGTCTGCATCGGATCACGCAGCACATGTGTTGGAAACTGAACAGAGCGAGCGATAATCTCGAAGTCTATCTGCCGGCCTTCAAGCTGCCTTGCCAACGCTATCGCAGGGGCAACCCTTATGGTGGGTTTGGTAGGAGACAATTTACGCACCCTCGCTGTGCAGCAATTCCAAAGACAATCTGTCTGCCAGAAAGTACAAAGATGTTGCCATTGGAATTAGCGTATAAAGTCAAAATTTCGTGTCGTCATGTCAAGACATCGGTGTATTTTACGCGCTAATCGGACGATATGGTGAGGTCAGATAGATTCGACGTTCTCTATCGAATGAGTAGCTGCTACCATCCAGGCACAACACTTAAAAACCCCATTTTGTTAAAGGACAAGAATCAAGAATGACAAAAGGTGAGAAAACAGCATCTTCTGCTCTGCATTTGTTGCACCGAGCCGGGCAGATAGCAGATGAGCTTTTTACGCTCAATATAGGTGCGAGCGATCTGACACCGCGTCAATTCGAAGTTTTGCGCGCTATTTCATTGACTGAAGAACCCAGCCAGACACAGCTTGTGGAAAATACTGGCATCGATCGCTCCACTCTTGCTGACATCGTTCGCAGACTTGTCGATCGTGGATTAGTTATGCGCAAGCGCACGCGCCATGATGCGCGCATGTACGCATTACGCCTGAGCGACAAAGGCGAAGCCGTGATGCGCGACGCCTCGCCAGCAGTGACCCAGACCGACCAACGATTGCTTGCCGCGATTCCCGCACGCGATCGCGAAGCATTTTTGCGAGGTCTGGAGCGCGTTGTAAGCGAACTTGCGAACCCCAGCGAAGCGACAAAGACAGAATGACAATCCACGCGTTCGAACCAGCATCGGAGGCACTTGCATTTGTGCCTGCCGAGCGGTTCAAGCGACTGCATCCGGACACGTCACTGCATTCGGGCTTGTCGATCTATGTTCGTTAATACGATCTGCTTTTGTGCAATTCCATTTTTCCCTGCTGAATTCATACGCAAACAGTTGACTTGGGCCCTGCTAAATATTCTGGCTTGCCGACCTGCCCCAATCCCCCTATAGAAGCGCTTTTAATGGCTGCTTCAGAAAAACAACAGGTTCGGCGTTACCCTCACCGGCATCTGCTCTCGTGCGAGCAGCTTTCGGCGCCCGATATCAATATTCTCCTCGACATAGCTGACGACCTGGCGGAAGCGAACCGCGCCCGCCTTGCAAAGCGTGACATTTTGAGCGGGCGCTCTCTCATCAACTTGTTCTTTGAGGCATCTACCCGAACCCAAGCCTCGTTCGAAATGGCTGGCAAGCGCCTTGGCGCAGACGTCTTGAACATGAATGTGTCGACCTCGTCGGTGCAAAAGGGCGAGACGTTGATCGATACTGCGGTAACACTCAATGCCATGCGGCCAGACCTCATCGTCGTGCGCCATCATGCTGCGGGTGCGGTCGAACTGTTGTCTCAGAAGGTCGACTGCTCGGTTATCAATGCCGGTGACGGTGCTCATCAGCATCCAACCCAGGCGCTACTTGACGCCCTCACAATCCGCCGCGCGAAAGGGCGCATCGGCGGTTTGACGGTGGCAATCTGCGGCGACATTCAACATTCCCGCGTTGCTCGTTCCAACATCAACGTGCTCAACACGCTTGGCGCCAACGTGCGCATCGTTGCGCCATCAACGCTTCTTCCAGCGGCGTCCGATCGCCTCGGCGCCATGGTCTACACCGACATGACCGAGGGCATCGCCAACGCCGATGTAATCATGATGTTGCGCCTTCAGCGTGAACGCATGGAGGGCTCCTTCGTCCCTTCGACACGTGAGTACTTCCATTTCTTTGGCCTAGACCATGAGAAGCTTGCGCGCGCCAAACCAGACGCACTCATCATGCACCCCGGACCGATGAACCGGGGTGTAGAAATTGCTTCCACCGTTGCTGACCATTCCCGGAGTGTAATCCGTGAACAAGTCGAGATGGGCGTTGCGATCCGAATGGCCGTGCTTGAAGCACTCGCTGGCAACCTACCCAACGAATGAGGTCGCACGCCATGGCAACTGCATCCTCGAAAGGCAAACGCACCAACGGCGGAAAGTCCGTTAACAGATCCACAATGGTCAATGAAAACGAAGGTACAACTGTTTTCATAAATGCGCGTCTCATAGACCCTGCGTCGAACCGCGACGAAGCCGGCGGTCTTGCCTTCAGGGACGGCATCATTACCGACATTGGACCACACTTGCGGCGCAACGCACCTGACGCCTCTCACGTCATCGATTGCCGGGGCTGCGTGCTGGCACCAGGCCTCATCGACGCGCAGGTATTCGTCGGAGAACCCGGAGCCGAGCATCGCGAAACATTGAAAACAGCTTCAATGGCTGCGGCTGCTGGTGGCGTGACCACTATTGTCGTCATGCCAGACACCAACCCCGTGATTGACCAGGTTGCTCTGGTCGACTTCATCCAACGCCGCGCGCGCGACAACGCTGTCGTCCACATTGCCACGATGGCTGCCGTCACCAAGGGGCTGTTGGGTGAGGAAATGACGGAAATCGGCTTGCTGAAGCGTGCCGGCGCAATTGCGTTTTCAAATGGCAAGACCACCGTTGCCAACACACGCGTCATGCGCAACGTACTCAACTATGCAAAGGATTTCGGCGCTCTCATCGTCCATCACGCTGAAGATCCATACCTGTCGGGTAATGCCTCCATGAATTCCGGTGAGGTCGCGACAAGGCTTGGGCTGCCCAGCGTCTCAAAGCATGCCGAAACGATTGTGCTTGAGCGTGACGTGCGTCTCGTGGAGATGACGGGTGCGCGCTATCATGCAGCAACGATCACATGCGGCGAAAGCCTGGAGGTCATTAGGAAGGCCAAGGAAAAGCAACTCGCCGTCACTGCCGGCGTGAGCATCAATCACCTGGCCCTCAATGAAAACGACATCGGATCCTATCGCACATTCTTCAAGATCCGGCCGCCATTGCGCGCCGACGAAGACCGCCGCGCAATGGTCGAAGGCATCGCATCAGGCGATATCGACATCATCGTCTCAAGCCACGATCCGCAAGACGCCGACGTCAAGCGCCGGCCGTTCGCAGAGGCCTCCGACGGCGCCGTCGGTCTTGAAACATTGCTCTCCGCCGGGCTGCGCCTCGTCCATGCCGGAGACCTCACCTTGATGCAGCTCTTGAAGGCGCTGACCTGCAACCCGGCGAAACTATTGCGGCTCGACTCCGGCCGCCTGGTCAAAGGCGCACCCGCAGATCTCGTCTTGTTCGATCCCGACGAACCGTGGGTCGTCAACAAGGATCTGTTGAAGTCGCGCTCAAAGAATACCCCATTTGATGAAGCACGCATGCAAGGCCGCGTATTGCGAACGGTCGTTGCAGGCGAGACCGTCTACGAATACGCTGGTGTCGCGCGCACCTGATGGATGGGCGCTTTTAGCACTTCCCTTCGCCCAGGTTCCGCCCCTTGCAATTGACCAGCACTCTCCCGCCCGTCACGCCTGCCCCCGCTGACATGGGTACCAAGACATCCAACCGAATGTACGCCGACAAGGCACAAGCGTACCGGAGACACCAGACATGGGCGTTTTGACAATATCGCTGCTGTCCGCATTTGCCTTCGGATACATGCTGGGTTCCATACCGTTCGGCCTGATCCTTACCCGGCTGGCTGGTCTTGGCGACGTGCGGGCAATCGGATCAGGCAATATCGGCGCCACCAACGTACTACGCACCGGCAACAAGAAACTTGCAGCCGCAACTCTTCTCTTTGACGTTCTAAAGGGAACAGTCGCGGTGCTGGCTGCTCAATTTGTCGTCAATTTGCTTTTGACTGGACAAGCAGCAGCGACACCTGATGCAGCAGGCGAAGGCGCAGTGCTCACCGCCTGGCCTGGACTAGCTGCTGGCTTTGGCGCCTTCCTCGGACACATCTTTCCCGTCTGGCTGGGCTTCAAGGGTGGCAAGGGCGTCGCCACTTACATCGGCGTCTTGCTCGGCGCTGCGTGGAACGTCGCACTTTTGTTTTGTGTGATATGGCTCGCGGTCGCCTTCACCACGCGCTATTCCTCGCTGTCTGCGCTGATTGCGGCTGTTGCCGCACCGATGTTGGCTTGGCTGATGAACTCTGCCGACCTGGCATTAACAACGCTCGTCATGTCCGCCTTGCTTCTGTTGAAGCACGCTCCCAACATACGCCGCCTCATTTCCGGTCAGGAGCCGAAAATCGGATCGAAGGGATAAGCATGAACCGTCGCAAAGGCGAGGAGCAAACTCTCTTCACAGCCGCTCCCTTGCCAGTGGCAACATTTGATGCCAGCGAACGTCTCGCCTGCCTGCGCCTTATCCGGTCTGAAAACGTCGGGCCTGTAACATTCCGCGAATTAATCAATCACTTTGGCGGCGCCGAGGCCGCACTTGCCGCCCTGCCCGAACTTGCCGCGCGCGGCGGCAACAAGCGCCGCATCCGCATTACACCCAGGCCAGACGCCGAACGCGAGCTTGAGCGCGCGGCCAAGATCGGTGCGACCCCGATCTTTACAATTGAGCCGGGATATCCACCCGCTCTTGCATCCACCGACGCGCCGCCCCCTATGTTGTATGTGCGCGGCCAGAGTGATCTGCTGACGCGTCCCACCGTAGCCATCGTTGGTTCACGGCAAGCATCGGCGGCCGGACACAAGCTCACGCGTCAGTTCGCAATGGGCCTTGGCAAAACTGGATATGTCATCGTTTCGGGATTAGCTCGCGGCATCGATGCGGCCGCACACGAAGCCACGCTTGACACAGGCACAATCGCAGTCGTCGCTGGCGGCGTTGATATCGTCTACCCGCCTGAAAATGCAAAACTCACCGACGCAATTGCGGAACACGGCGCAATCGTTTCCGACATGCCGCCCGGCTTCCAACCGCGCGCCAAGGATTTTCCGCGGCGCAACCGCATCATTGCCGGCATCGCCTTGGGAGTGCTCGTCATCGAGGCCGCGCGCCGTTCAGGAACACTGGTGACGGCACGCCTGGCTGGAGAAGCTGGCCGCGAGGTATTCGCTGTTCCCGGCCACCCGCTTGATCCTCGTGCCGAGGGTACAAACGGCCTGCTCAAGACCGGCGCCACCATCGCCACCCAGGCATCCGACATAATCGAAGCGCTTCAACCGTTGTCAGGTCTTGCTCCAAACGCTGCGTTTGCTGAGCAACATCCCGCCCACGCCTGGCAGCCACCCGCACCTGCACCGCCGCCGCTGTTGGGGGAAAGCGACCGTCAACGGGTCCTTTCTGCACTGGGGCCGGCACCGATAGACATCGATGCCCTGATGCGGGCAACGGACCTGCCCCCCCGCGCCCTGAACGTCGTCTTGATGGAGCTTGACCTTGCCGGCCGCATCGTCCGCCATGGCGGCGGACTAATCTCGCGCAGACCGGAATAACCCTCCTGATCCGCCAGTTGTAGTTGCTACTTTGGTGCTGATGCCCTTCCACCAGTTGCACAAAACGAGAACATAACAACTTTTTACGCCCTGAATTTTCAGTATAATTTCAACAACAGCGTTGTCAGCTCATCCAATCCCGTTTGACAGAACATCGGACTTCGCGGATGTTCTGCCGCCATTGCAATCGCCCGGCCCCGGATCCTGGCAATTCCCCTACAATCGCCGGAAAGCGGCGCGTGCGGGGCTTTGCCGGAATACTCCGAGGCTCCAATCCAGGTGCCCCTTCCAAAGGCCGCATATGAATATTGTCATCGTGGAATCGCCGGCCAAGGCGAAGACCATCAACAAATACCTGGGCAAGGCTTATAAAGTAATGGCCTCGTTCGGCCACGTCCGCGACCTGCCGTCCAAAGATGGTTCGGTCGAACCCGACAACAACTTTGAGATGCATTGGGACGTCGACGCCAAGTCCAAGAAAATTCTCAAGGAAATCACAGACGCGGTCAAGAATGCTGACAAGTTAATCCTTGCCACTGACCCTGACCGCGAAGGCGAAGCTATTTCCTGGCACATCCTTGAGGTGCTGCAAAAGAAAAAGGCGATCGCCAAGGACATGCCGGTGGAGCGTGTCGCTTTCAATGCCGTCACCAAACAGGCGATCCAGAACGCGCTGGCCAAACCCCGTCAGATCGACCAGCCCCTTGTCGAAGCCTATCTGGCCCGCCGCGCGCTTGATTATCTGGTTGGTTTCACACTCTCGCCGGTACTGTGGCGCAAGCTTCCCGGTGCCCGGTCGGCTGGCCGCGTTCAGTCCGTGGCCCTGCGCCTGATTTGCGACAGGGAGCTGGAAATCGAGACGTTCAAGACCGACGAATATTGGACGATCGAGGCCCAACTCGCCACTGCCAAGAACGAGGAACTCAAGGCGCGCCTCGTTTCGATTGGCGGCAAAGCGCTGAAAAAGCTCGACATCAATAACGAAAAGGATGCCAAGGCCATCAAGGCGGCGATCGAAGGCGGCGCATTTACCGTTGCTTCGGTCGACAAGAAGGGCGTCAAACGCAATCCCTATCCACCGTTCACCACCTCTACGCTACAGCAAGAGGCGAGCCGCAAGCTCAACTTCTCAGCCAAGCAGACCATGCAGGTCGCTCAGCGCCTTTATGAAGGCGTCGACATCGGCGGCGAGACAGTTGGCCTCATCACCTACATGCGTACCGATGGCGTTGACATCGTGCCCGAGGCGATTTCCGAGATCCGCAAGGAGATCGAAACGCTCTACTCCAAGCGCTTCGTTGCGCCCTTCATCCGCGAATACAAGACCAAGGCGAAAAACACCCAGGAAGCCCACGAGGCCGTCCGCCCGACAGACATCACCCGCCTGCCCAAGGACATGAAACGCCGCCTGAAGCCGGACGAGGCCGCACTTTATGAACTCGTCTGGAAACGCGCGCTGGCCAGCCAGATGGCCTCGGCCGAACTCGAACAGACGAGCGCGGAGATAAACGTTCCCGGCAAGGACGGCAAAACCTACGGCGTTCGCGCAACCGGCTCGGTGATAAAGTTCGAAGGCTTCCTGAAACTCTATTCGGAAAGCCGCGATGATGACCCTGAAGACGAGGATAGCCGTCTGCTGCCCGCCCTCGCTTCCGGTGACAAGCTGACCGACCGCGGCATCGAAGCCAACCAGCACTTTACCCAGCCGCCGCCGCGCTTCACCGAGGCCTCACTTGTTCGGCGCATGGAAGAATTGGGCATTGGCCGCCCGTCGACTTATGCCTCAACGCTCGCGGTGCTGCGTGACCGCGAATACGTCCGCCTGGACAAAAAGCGCCTTATTCCAGAGGACAAGGGACGCCTTGTCATCGCGTTCCTGGAAAGCTTCTTCAAGCGCTACGTCGAATATGATTTTACCGCCGACCTTGAAGAACAACTCGACCTCATTTCCGACCACAAGCTCGCCTGGCGTGACGTGCTGCGCGACTTCTGGAACAATTTCATTGGCGCGGTGGACGACATCAAGGATCTGCGCGTCAGCGAAGTGATGGAAGCGCTCAACGTGATGTTGGGCCCGCACATCTTCCCAGCGCGTGAAGACGGTTCCGATCCGCGCACGTGCCCGCAATGCGGCGAAGGTAGCCTGAGCCTGAAGCCTGGCCGCTACGGCCCGTTCATCGGCTGCTCCAACTACAAGGAAGAGGACGGCGGCTGCTCCTATCGCCGTGGGCTTTCGCAGTCCGTCGAAAACGAACTCGACGGCAAGATACTGGGCTACGACCCCGACACCGGACTGCCCGTCATGGTCAAGGCGGGACGATTTGGCACCTATCTTCAGCTTGGCGAGCAGAAGGATTACGAAGAAGGCGAAAAGCCGCGGCGTTCATCGATCCCCAAGGGCGTCGACGCCGCCGACGTCGAACTTGAATTCGCACTTAAGCTTCTCAACCTGCCGCGCGAAGTTGGCGCCCATCCCGAGGATGGCAACCCGATCACCGCCGGTCTTGGTCGCTTCGGTCCCTTCATCGTGCACGAGGATTCCGAAAAGAAGAAAACCTACGTCAACCTGCCTTCCATCGAGGAACTCTTCTCTGTCGGCATCAACCGCGCCGTCGCATTGCTGGCTGAAAAACGCGCCGGCGGTGGAGGCGGTCGCTTTGGTCGCGCGCAATCTCGCAAGGTGCTCAAGGACCTTGGTGAGCACCCATCGGAAGGCGGCAAGATCGAGGTGCTGGAAGGGCGCTATGGCCCCTACGTGACCCACAACAAGGTCAATGCCACGATACCAAAGGAAAAAGACCCCGCCGCACTGACCCAGGACGAAGCGATTGCGCTTTTGGAAGAGCGTATCGCCAAGGGCGGGACCAAGAAAAAGCCAGCACGCAAGACACCGGCCAAGGCCAAGGCGAAAACGCCAGCCAAGAAAGCAGCAGCTAAGAAAGCACCGGCGAAAAAGGCACCGGCAAAAAAAGCAGCCGCTGAAAAGCCAGCCGGGAAAAAAGCGCCTTCAAAAAAAGCCGCGACGAAGAAGACGTCGCCCACCAACAAAACAGCGGCTAAATCATCCGCCGGCGTGGATTGAGCAGGCCAGCCGTGGCAACCAAACCAAGACCGGCCAAGGCCGCACAAGCCAGGAAGCCGAAAAGGGGCAAATCCTCAACGCGTTCGACCGAGCTGCCCACCCGCGAACAGATCCTCGAATTTGTGCAAAGTGCCACCGGCAAGATTGGCAAACGCGAGATTGCCAGGGCTTTTTCCATCAAGGGCGACGCTCGTATTGCTCTGAAGCGGCTGCTCGCGGACATGGCTGAAGATGGCCTGCTTGCTGGCGACAAAAAGAAACTGAGAAAGCGCGGCGGCCTGCCACCCGTTACGGTTATCGAGGTCAAGGGCCGTGACGACGATGGCGACCTCGTTGCCGAACCTGTGGTGTGGGACGAAGACGACGGTAAGCGGCCACAAGTGCTGCTCCTCTTCGCACGCCGGCCCGACCGTCGGCAGGATGCCGAAATTGGCATTGGTGACCGCGTGCTCGCCCGCATTACCGAATTGGAGGGCCGCGATGTTGAAGGCTACCGCTTCGAAGCCGAGCCGATCCGTCGCCTTCCGCGCGATTCCCGCCGCCTCGTTGGCATCTTTCGCGCCGCCAAGCCCGGTGGCGGCACCATAGAACCCGTTGACCGCAAATCATTGCGCTCATGGTCAATCCAGAAGTCGGATCAGGGAGAGGCAAAAGACGGCGATCTGGTCCGCTTCGAACTGGCCAGGCGTGGACGCTTCACCACCCCGCAAGCACGCATTGTCGAAACGATTGGCAATCCGGATGACCAACGGCAGATATCTCTAATAGCCGTCCACGCCCACGGCATTCCAGATGATTTTCCCGAAAGCGTCATCAACGAAACCGCTGGCCTCACCCCCCCGACGATGAAAGGCCGCGAAGACTTCCGCAACATCCCCCTCATTACCATCGATCCGGCCGACGCCCGCGACCATGATGATGCAGTCTTCGCCGAACCCGACACGGCAGCCGAAAACCCAGGTGGCCATATTGTGCTGGTCGCCATCGCCGATGTCGCCCATTACGTCAGGCCCGATACGCGCCTCGACAAGGAGGCACGGCTGCGCGGCAACTCGGTTTATTTTCCCGACCGCGTCGTTCCGATGCTACCCGAAAAGATCTCCAACGACCTGTGTTCGCTGCGCGAAGGCGAAGATCGCGCCTGTCTCGTCGCCCGCATGGTGTTCGACAGTCATGGCGAAAAACGCTCTCACTCGTTTCACCGCGCCATGATGCGCTCGGCAGTGAAACTGTCATACCAGGACGCACAGGCCGCGTTCGACGGCAATCCGTGCGACAGCGCAGGACCGTTGATGGAAGCAGCGCTGAAACCGTTGTGGGCAGCGTATCAGGCCATCGCAAAAGCACGCGATAAGCGCGGCCCGCTGGACCTCGATCTACCGGAAAAGAAAATCAAGCTCGACGACAACGGCCGTGTTGCCGACATCGTTGTGCCAGAACGGCTTAAAGCACATCGCCTGATCGAAGAGTTCATGATCCAGGCCAACGTTGCAGCAGCAGAGGCTCTAGAGGCAAAGAAGAAGCCGGTCGTCTACCGCGCCCACGCGGAGCCCTCCAACGAGAAGCTCAAGTCATTGCGTGAGTTCCTTGAAACCCTTGACCTGAAACTGCCGCCGCAAGGCCAGCTCAGGCCCGCCGCGTTCAACCGCATTCTCGAACGCGCCAGGGCACTTCCGGTGCCACAACTCGTTAACGAGGTGGTATTGCGCTCTCAATCACAGGCCGAATACACCACCGAGAATTATGGCCACTTCGGGCTCAACCTGCGCCGCTACGCACACTTTACGTCACCTATCCGGCGCTACGCTGACCTGCTTGTCCACCGAGCCTTGATCTCAGGCCTTGGTCTTGGCGATGGTGGCCTTGGCCAAAGCGACATTGAAAATCTTGCCGAGACCGCACGGCTCATTTCAGAAGCAGAACGCCGCGCCATGGCGGCTGAGCGCGAAACCGTGGATCGCTTGATAGCGGCACATTTGGCAGACCGCATCGGCGCGACATTCAATGGCCGAATTGCCGGCGTCACCCGATCGGGTTTGTTCGTCCGCCTTGCCGAAACCGGCGCCGACGGCTTCGTTCCGATTTCCAGCCTCGAAGATGACTACTACCACCATGTTGAAGAAGCGCACGCACTGCTCGGATCACGCTCAAACGCGGCATACCGCCTGGGCGATGCAGTCGAAGTGCGGCTTGTAGAAGCCATTCCCACGGCGGGCGCATTACGCTTTGAGGTACTCACCCCCCCGGTAAAAGGCGCACTGTCTCACATCAAAGGCGGCAAGCGCCTAAACCAGCGTCGCAACCGCCCTGGACGCCAGGGCGGGCGCCGCCGCTGAGCACAACCCTTTGGCGCAACGAGATAAAAGACCACGCATCACACATATCCCGTCGTGCGCGCGTCGATATTGCCGCTTGACCTGAGCATCCGGACGCGGCACCAAAGGTCATGATCGAAGAACAAAATCATCCAGACGCAAGTGCGCTCGCGCCGCGTGACACGCAGGTTGCCCTGTTTCGTGGCGCGCGCCAGAAGTGTCCGGCGTGTGGCGACGGTTCTCTCTTTTATGCCTACCTTAAGGTCAATGACGCCTGCCCCTCTTGCGGTGAAGAGTTGCACCACCATCGCGCTGACGATGCGCCTCCGTATTTTACAATGCTCATCACGGGGCACATTGTCGTTGGCCTGATGCTCAGCGCCGCAATGTACCGGGATTGGCCAGACTGGGTACACATGACGCTCTGGCCAACCATGGTCATCGTTATGAGCCTTTGGCTGTTGCCCCGCGTCAAGGGTGCGCTTGTCGGCTTGCAGTGGGCGCTGCGCATGCACGGCTTTTCAGGACGTCCTGACGAGATTGAAATCGCGCCGGGATCTGATCTGCCACGGGGCTGAGGATGAGCGCTTCAATCCGGCAATCGGTATCCCACGACGCAGATTCACCGTCAAACGCAACATCGGCCACTGCTGCGGAGCAACCTGCCAGTGCGCAACCCAAGCGCGCCTTAAAGCCCAAGGACGCCGCCACACTCGTCCTGGTCGATCGCAGCGGGGGTACGCCGCGTATCCTGATGGGTAAGCGCCGCTCAACTCAGGTCTTTTTGCCCAACAAGTTCGTTTTTCCCGGTGGCCGCGTCGATCGCGCCGACCGGAGCATGTCCTGCGTTGGCACGCTTTCGAAAATCGACACCACGCGGCTGCTCTACGACATGAAGGGCCAGCCTGCATCTGCTCGTGCCCGCGCGCTGGCGCTGGCGGCAATCCGCGAAACATTCGAGGAAGTTGGTCTGGTGATCGGTGCAAAGCCGGAACAAACCGCATCCGTATCTCCAGCCCTACGCAATGCATCCGATAAACCCGATACCGGGCCAGTAAATGCTCTCAACAGTTGGCAGCAGTTCCTGTCTACAGGCTACACGCCATCAGTTGACGGCCTGACGTTTTTCGCCCGCGCCATAACGCCGCCATCACGGCCACGCCGCTACGACACGCGCTTTTTTGTTGCAGATGCCAGTTTGATTGCGCACGACACGGGGCAAGCAGACGACGAGTTGGGTAAAATCGGCTGGTTCACGCTGGACGAAATCCGCGCACTCGATCTTCCCAACATTACGCGGGCGATCGTCGAGGATTTGTCGTTAACGCTTGCTGCTCCAGCATATTCCGGGCCGGTGCCGTACTACAGATTTGTGCGAGGAACATTCAGGCGCGACACGATTGCCTGACGCTTACTTGACAGCCCTTGTCGGTAGAGTATGTTGCCGCGCAAATCTCAACACTCGAGCGATTGAAGGCGATCATGGCCAAGCCCGTTGTTCAAAAAATTAAACTGTTGTCGACCGCTGGAACCGGCTTCTTCTACGTCACCAAGAAGAACCCCCGGAATACCACGGAAAAGCTCGTCATGAAGAAGTATGATCCTGTCGTACGCAAGCACGTTGAGTTTAAAGAAACGAAGATCAAATAACTCTAGCCGAGCGTGAAGATCGGCATTTGATTAATATCAATTTTTAAGCCGCGACAGCCTTTTTGACCAACCTATTCGCTCCGCCGAACACTTCGAGCGAACCCAACCACATGCGCCCTAAAGGACGTGTGCGAGTGACGCGTGTCGACTTGTGAGAAGGGGTGTGGCCAGGAACCGTAACGCCTCGGCAGCGGGGTATGAATCCGAGAAAGCTACAATTCCTGGCCTTTCCCAACGAACAGTCAAAGAGGGCGTTGACTCTCCGCAGGGTCTCGTAATTGGCACGGAGCGCAGCTCTGTTGAGGAGGCTACTCCAGCTGCTGCCGACCAATCACGACTTTCCCGCTAGACCAGGAGATGCGGCGAACCCGGTTTGCGGGAACCGAACCGATTCCGTTCTTCACGTGGAATGTGTTGCCAGTGTGAAACGGGATACAGTCTCGAATTCAAGTGAAGTCCAATTTTGAACGAGGGCAAATTGGCAGATCGGCCCGCCCAAAGCAAGTTGTGCTTTGTTTTTCCGCCATCTCGGGGCGTTCTTTTTGCAGGCAAGTTTAACGTTTCGGTCCAAGAACTTTGTTTTCAAGAGTTATTTTTGATCGTCGCGAGCAAAACTCGGTAGACCCCTGAAACCTATTAAATATCAGACAACTAGATATAAATAACGACGGCTGTTTTCTGATCAATGATTAGTTTGTTTTGCCACTCGTGCAGCCGCGCAAAAAAGTATTCCGCGCACACAACATTAAAGCCCCGCCTCAGGCGGCTACACTCACGATATTGCGCCCTGAGCGCTTTGAGCTGTAGAGCGCATCGTCCGCCCTCTTGAACAACGCGTGGGGCGTATCGCCATCACCGGCCAGACTTGCCAGGCCGACGCTCGTCGTCACTCTGACAGCCGTTTCTGCGATCATGAAGGGATTGGCGGCAATACACGCCCTCAATCGCTCGCCGATCTGATAAGCCCGATCAGCCTCTGTGTCCGGCATAATGATTACAAACTCTTCGCCGCCAAACCGGCAGGCAAGATCAATGCCGCGCGTATTGCGTCGGATGCGGTTGGCAAACTCGCGCAACACAGTGTCGCCGGCGTCATGGCCGTAGGTGTCATTGACGTGCTTGAAGAAATCGATGTCGGCCACAAGCACCGAAAGGTGGCGACCACCCCGCACCGAATCGCGCACCAGCGTCTCCAAATGCCCTTCCATGTAGCGCCGGTTGTGAAGCCCCGTCAGGGCGTCGGTCACGGCCTGTTCCACCGTCTCCTCGATGCGGTTACGAAGGAAATCGGAATATCTTTTGCGCTTGATTTGGGTGTTGACCCGCGCCAGCAGTTCGTGGCGATCCACCGGCCGTATCAGGTAATCGTTGATGCCCATATCAAGACCGCGCAAGAGCCGGGCTTCTTCACCCGCCACAACCAGAATGATGAGCGGCAGATGCCGCGTCCGGTCAAGCGATCGCAACTGCGAGCAAAGCCGCAACCCGTCTGAATTCACTAGGTTGAGGCTGATGATGGCAACATCGAAGTCATAGTCTTGCAGCATCGAAAGCGCGTGCTTGGGATCGGCTTCGATGAAGGCATCGTGTATCTGCGACAACGGCTCCAGAAGACGGGTTGCTGAACGGGCATGGTCTTCGACGATCAGCACGCGACCGGAGCGGGCAGCAAGCGCACGTTCGTAGGCGTCATCCTCACCCACACCGAGTTGCCGGCTGGTTGTGGCCCGCATCAGCATTTCATCGTTCAAGGTCTTCAGGCGGGCCAGGTTTTTGACACGCGTGATCAGCGCAATGTCGTCGACAGGTTTGGTGAGGAAATCGTCCGCGCCACTTTCCAGACCCTGGATCTTGTCGGAAACCTGATCAAGGGCGGTGACCATGATGACCGGGATGTGGTGCGTCCTGGGATCCTTTTTGATCCGCACGCACGTTTCAAAACCATCCATGCCCGGCATCATCACGTCGAGCAGTACCACGTCCACGCGCTCCCGCGAGAGGACTTCCAGAGCTTCTTTTCCGCTATAGGCCACGAGCACGTCGAAATATTCCGCCGAAAGCCGCGCTTCCAGCAGCTTGACGTTGGCTGAGATGTCGTCGACGACAAGAACACGAGCAGTCATGGTCTACGCTTTACTTCCATCCTGCGGCAGGACACGGGGCAGGGCCCTTAACCCTTACGCATCGCCGATAAAGCGGCGCACCGTCTCAAGGAAGGTCACCACTGAAATTGGTTTCGAAATGTAGGCTTCACATCCCCCCGAGCGGATCCGTTCTTCGTCGCCCTTCATTGCAAACGCCGTCACCGCAATGACGGGAATGAACGACAATTCAGGATCGTCCTTGAGCCAGCGGGTCACATCGAGACCAGAGACCTCGGGAAGTTGAATATCCATCAAGATGAGATCAGGCTTATGCTGACGCGCCAGGTCGAGCACCTCCAACCCGTTTCGCGTTTGCACGGTCCTGTAGCCATTGACGTCGAGCAGATCGTGAAAAAGCTTCATATTGAGCTCGTTGTCCTCGACGATCAGGACAGTTTTGCCCGTATGCGCTTTGCTCTCAGTGCGATGCTCGGCTGGCATGGTGGTCTCTTGGTAGGTCATCGATCAGGAAACCTGCCCTCGCATTCTAGCGGAATTGCCTTGTGCTCCAGCCGTTTTGCACCGATTCTCGTAAGCGGACTTCCGTCTACTTTGCGGCCTTATGCGTAACCAACAGCTTAAGCTGAAAGCCGTTTCTTGCGATTTCTTACAGGAAACAACCAAATGTCTTCGAAAACTGGCGTCTTGACCCATGACGCTGAGACTATCGCCTTGCGAGCACTGGCCTTTCTGGCTGCCGATACCGAGCGAATGGGCCGCTTCCTGGCCTTGTCGGGCATCGGCCCCGCAGAGTTGCGCAACCAAGCTGGTGATCCCGCAATGCTGGGCGGCATCCTGGACTACATTATGCAGGATGAGACGCTGCTAATGGTGTTCGCCACCGAAGTGGGCCTGCGGCCGGAGGAAATCGCGGCGGCCCATGCCAGTCTGGCCGGTCCGCCGCCGGAGCATTCCATGTGATGCGGGTGACGGGGCAAGCCCACCACGCAGACAGGCAGGGTTTGGCTATGCCAAGCGTTGGCATTGACCTCGGCGGCACCAAGGTTGAGGCAATCGCGCTTCATCCGGACGGACACACCTTGGCCAAGATCCGCCGGGCAACGCCGCGCAACGACTATCATGCCTCCGTGAGGGTAATTGCCGAACTTGCCGCCTGTGTAGAACATGAGTGCGGGCTGCCCCCTGGCGCCCCTATCGGTGTTGGCATCCCGGGCTCGCTTGCGCCTGCAACGGGCCTTGTGCAAAACGCCAATTCAACGTGGTTGAATGGCAAGCCGCTCGCTACCGATCTCGGCTCAATTCTGCAAAACCGGCCGCTGCGTCTGGCCAACGATGCCAACTGCTTTGCGCTGTCGGAAGCCGAGGATGGCGCAGGCTGTGATGCTACAATGATGTTCGGCGTCATTCTGGGCACAGGATGCGGTGGCGGTATTGTCCATAAGGGCCATCTCATGGACGGCCCCAGGGGCATCGGCGGTGAATGGGGCCACAACCCGTTACCGTGGCCCGACGAATTGGAAAACCACGGCCCTCACTGCTGGTGCGGCCGAAGCGGCTGCCTTGAAACCTGGATATCCGGCCCTGGCCTGTCTGCCGACCATGAGCGCGCAAGCGGTGAAAAACTCACCGTGGAAGATATCGTCGCCAGGGCGGATCCAGCCTCGAACGACGCGGGCGCACGAACCGCGCGCGCTACGCTGGAGCGGCATACCGGCCGCCTTGCCAGAGGTCTGGCACATGTCATCAATCTGATTGATCCAGACGTTATCGTGCTGGGTGGCGGCTTATCGAACCTCGACCATCTTTACCAAGACCTACCCGAACGCATCGCGCCCTACATATTTGCCGACGATAAGAGCGTCGTAATCCGGCCGCCACGATTCGGTGACGCGAGCGGCGCACGCGGCGCAGCACGCCTTTGGCGCCAATCCCGACATGGCCAGAAGACGTAAATGGAACTCGTTCCCATGCGGGTCGATTCTTCGCCATAGTGCATTGCATTTAAAAATCTACGGACAACAATTCACGGGTGTGGCACGGGCTTCACTATTGGCTTTTCAACTCCATGCTTGCCGTTCTGACAAACGCTGCGCGCATAGAAAGTCAGTTCCTTGAGTTCACCACGGACGGCGAACTCGCCATAATCAATCAACATGTCGCTGGAAACACCATTTGCGAAAAGTCGAAATGATAGTTCGTAGGATGGCAACGAGTCCTTTGCCTCGCTTCCGGGTTCAAAATAAGCAATCGAAACCGGCCAGGATGGAATATCAGCCAATCCAGGAACAATGTCGGGACCCAACTGCGAACCCAGTGCCTTTGCACCTATGTAGCTATTGGTGCGATAGACTTTCTCGCCTTTCTCCGATCCATCATAAAGCCCTACAGAAAAACGCGTTTGCCCACGCTCGGCCGCCTTCAACAACGCCGTGGAATGCTGCATTGGGAACAAATTGCTTGGATCGATCGTAAGTTCACTTTTGGTTGGTTTTGACAACGTGACGACAATTGGCCCACCATCGTCGGGACGTTTTGCATCACCCGCCGTTGAATCTGTCAGTTGGGAATCGCTGAACTGCTCGGAGTTGAAGCGAAGCCGCTTACCCTGGCCGTCTTCCCAAGTTGAAGTTCTCAGGTCATTCAACTGCTCTGAACCATCTTGCGATGTTATCCGCGTAACAAAGCGCATGTTCTGGGTGTAGCCCTCGCATCGGCTGCCATCCAGTTCGTAGACCATGCGGCCCACGAGTTCGACAACGCCAGATCCCGACATTGCACGCTCCAGCGTGATGTCATAGACCGCCTTGTGAGGTGCAAACAGAACCGGAGGTGCTGCGGGTGCCGGAACCGCCGCCAATGCAGGGGTGGACACTCCGGTGCAAGCCAATGCGATAAATGCCGTGACCAACCAACTTGCGCAAACTGGGCGCATGCACACACTCCCTCTAGGCTTGGCCAAAAACTTGTCAGACGTGCTGTTGACGTTCTCGCTGCCGATAAGGCCCCAACCCTACAACAATGATGAGTTGGGCGGCAGCATGTTTGGCTCCAACGAGAACGCCATGTGGAAAAGCGTTTTGCCGCATAGGTGGACGATGAACCTCGTCAAGATTATGAAGGACCGTATCGCAACGTCTTTTCCTGGTGCAGGCCCCTGTTTCAAAACCTGCATAGCAGCCCACGAAACGCTGGCTGCGGCCAAATGCCCACCGGCTTGAGCGCAAAACCTTGAGAGCAACAAAATGAGCAAAACGCCACTGCAACGCCTCACCGCCCTCGGCCTTGAATTACCCGAGGCGCCAGCCCCGGTCGCCAATTATGTCCCTTATCTGATTTCAGGCGACCATCTGTATGTTTCTGGGCAAATATCCAAGGCTCCCGACGGTTCGATTGTCACCGGACGGCTCGGAGACGACATCTCAATTGAAGACGCCAAGACTGCGGCACGTTATTGCGCGTTAAACATCCTGGCCCAGGCCAACGCAGCGTTAGGCAGCCTTGATCGTATTGCACAGGTCATCCGTCTGACTGGCTATGTGGCGTCGACCCCACAAGCAGGCGACCAGCCAGCGGTCATCAACGGCGCATCCGACCTCATGGTTGATGTGCTGGGCGATGCCGGCCGCCACACGCGCGCTGCTGTCGGCGTTGCCGCACTGCCAGCGGGATGTGCCGTCGAAATCGACGCCATCCTGCAAATCAAGGATTAAAAATGACAAGTTGAAATGACAAGTTGCCTAGCAAGGCACTTCCGCAAAGGCGACTAGAGCATTTTCCGACGAAGTGGACACCGGTTCGTCGAAGAATATGCGACCAAACAAGAAGCTAGCCCGCCGATCCGAATCCATCGGATCGGAATGCGCTCTAGCCCGCATAAGCCGTATAAGCAGAGCCACCTACACCAACAGGCCGCGCACAATGTTCCAACCCGAAGTTTTCCTGCGCCCCATAGCGCACCGAGGACTGCACGGCGCGCCCGGTGGAGGCGCCGTCGAAAATACCATGGCCGCCTTTCTCGCTGCCCGCGACAAGGGCTACGGTATTGAGTGCGACGTGCGCCCGGGTTTCAATGGACTGCCACTCGTATTTCACGATGAAAACCTTGACCGGCTCGTCGTGGGCCATGGGCCTGTTGCATCGCTCACGACCGATGACCTTAACCGTCTTGCCTTCAAGAACGCTCCTGGCGAACGTATCCCCACGTTTGCTGCTCTGCTGCAAATGGTCTCTGGCACCGTTCCCCTCCTGATCGAGATCAAGAGCGAATGGAACCCGCCAGACCGCGCGTTCCTTGCGCAAATCGCGCAACACGCAAACGCATACACGGGGCCAATTGCGCTCATGTCCTTCGATCCCGACGTTATGGTGGCTCTCAAGGAACTGGCGCCAGACATACCGCGCGGCATCGTCTCGGGAAATTATCTGATGCCAACCGAAAGTGAGCCATGGTGGCAGGGGATACTCTCACCTGAGCGCGCTGAACGGCTTACGCACCTGCTCGAATCCGGCCCCGCCACCCCGAGTTTTTTTGCCTATGACGTGCAGTCATTGCCAACACCGGTGACGCGCTACGTGCGCGCTGTCGAACGAAAGCCTATATTCACATGGACAGTGCGCAATAACGCCGACCGTGCGAAGGCGGCGCAATTTGCAGACGCCCCAATTTTTGAAGGCTTTCTGGCATGACCGGCAACGGTCCGCATAAAAAATCCCAGGATACGAGCGAAGACTCAAACCGAACGGTTGCTGCCGACGCGCCAGTGACGGCAAGCGTGGTCGGCTCGATTGGCGAAATCAATGCACAGGCATGGGACGCAATCGCCAACCCCGATCCGGCGACCTACAATCCATTCCTTGCGCATGCCTTTCTCAAGGCGCTTGAGGACTCTGGATCTGTCGGCGAAGGAACGGGCTGGCATCCACGTCACCTCATTCTTGAAGACGACGAGGGACTGGCCGGTTCCATGCCGCTCTACATCAAGACACACAGCCAGGGCGAATACGTATTCGATCAGTCCTGGGCGGATGCCTATCATCGCGCTGGCGGACGCTATTACCCCAAATTGCAATGCGCCGTACCGTTCACGCCCGTACCAGGCCCGCGCCTATTAGTCCGCTCTACCGATCCAAAATCCCATACGCTCACGCTAGCAACCGCAGCCCGCGAGGTAACGCGCCGGATTGGCGCGTCCTCGCTGCACATTACGTTTCTGGACGAAGCCACCTGGGCACAATTGGGAGCAATCGGCTTCCTTCAACGCACCGGACAGCAATTCCATTTCACCAACACCGGCTACGCAACGTTCGATGATTTTCTTTCAGCACTTTCCTCGCGCAAGCGCAAAGCAATACGCAAGGAACGTGCGCAGGCGGTGGAAGGGCTCACCATCCGTCATGTTACCGGTCGTGACATCACGCAGGCTGATTGGGACGCCTTCTTTGCATTCTACATGGATACAGGGGCCCGCAAATGGGGGCGGCCTTATCTCAACCGCGCCTTCTTTTCATTGCTGGGTGAGGCGATGGCGGAAAATTGCCTGCTGATCTTCGCTGAAGAAGCAGGCAGACCTGTTGCTGGCGCCCTGAACATGATCGGCGGTGACTGCCTTTATGGGCGCTATTGGGGCGCATTGGAAAACCGGCCGTTCCTGCACTTTGAGCTTTGTTATTACCAGGCTATTGATGTCGCCATCGACAAGGGACTGGCACGCGTCGAAGCCGGAGCGCAAGGCGATCATAAATTGGCGCGCGGCTATCAGCCTGTCACAACCTATTCCGCGCACTACATTGCTGATCCCGGCCTCGCCCGCGCCGTTGCCCATTACCTCGACCACGAACGAGAGGCGATTGCCGAGCTCAATGAAGACCTCAGCGCTGCCGGTCCATACCGCAAAAGCTGATAATTTGTTTTGGCTTTCAGGCAGTACACCTCAAGGCAGATTCGAAGCGTAGGTCTGCTAAAAACTTTTCTCCGCCTCAAAATATGCTAAAGCATTTTCCGACAAAGTGGGCACCGGTTCGTCGAAGAAAATGCGACAAATAAAAAAGCTAGAGCGCCGATCCGATCATATCGGATCGAAATGCGCTCAAGAGCATTTTCCGACGAAGTGGACGCCGGTTCGTCGTAGAAAATGCGACAAACAAAAAAGCTAGAGCGCCGATCCGATCATATCGGATCGAAATGCGCTATAGTCATGCTGGCGCAAGCCAACCGGTAAACAAATAGCAGTGCAGACATGAATGATATGACCGACATACCCGCCTATGACGACGGCAACATCTTCGCCAAAATTCTGCGTGGTGAAATCCCTTCTCACAAGGTCTATGAGAACGATGATTGCATAGCCTTCATGGATGTCATGCCACAGGCACCAGGCCACACGCTTGTCGTGCCCAAGGCACCATCGCGCAATTTGCTGGATGCTGACAACGACACCCTGAGAAAGCTACTGCCATTCGTGCGGCGCATTGCGCGTGCGGTGGAAACTGCATTCGATGCCGATGGCATTACCATCAATCAATTCAATGAAGCCGCTGGTGGCCAGACTGTGTTTCATCTGCATTTCCACGTCATCCCACGCCATGACGGCGTCGCCTTGAAGCGTCACGAAGGCGGCATGGAAAGCACTGATGTTTTGGAAGCCAACGCTGACAAAATTCGCACCGCGCTCAAAACCACGCCGAAGGATTGATACCTGCCCGTCTTTGAAAACGGGCCCGATCGTCGATCAATCCGGGCCATGACTGCCTCACGCACGACGTCGCGCCGGGTCGATCTGTTCGGGCGCAAGCTCGCGTTCGATCACGGCAGCCGCGTCGTCAGCATCGACTGTGTTGCCAACACCGTCGACGAGCGGCAGGTCGCCGTCATTCCAACCCTTGATGCCAAGTTTCAACGACGAAACGTCTTCATAACCGATCAACTTCATCACATAGGCAGCAAGTGCCGAGCGATTACCAGAACGGCACACAACTACGATTGGCCGTCTTCGCGCTTCGACCAGCTCTGGCTCTGTCTCCGCATAATCATATTCGCACGCCGCCTCCAATATGCCACGAGGTACGTTCAACGAGCCTGCAATGTGCACAAGCTGGAATTCGGAGCGCTCGCGTACATCGAGGACCATCAAGTCACCAGGCTTGGCAAGCAGTTCCTCCAGGTCCCACGGCATGATCTCCGTGATCTCAGCGGCTGCCTTTTCAGACAGTGTTTTATAGCTCTCCCGCTCCACGTTTCTCGCTCCTGAAATGAACTGCTGCCCTTTTTCAACGGCGCGCCATAGTGCGCCGCCAGCATTTCTTGGCGTTTACTGGCCAGTATGCTTGTTCCTGCCCGCCAATTCGGTGACACTGGGCACATAGAGCATGTTTAGCAAAAGTGTGCAGCGGGAGAGCCCTGAAAAACATGGCGGGCATCAAAAGGGCAACGTCTGTTGGCGATCCAATGCCCCCCGTGAACGGGTTCGAAAGCAACAGTGTGAAGGTCTGCAACCCCATGTCCCAAATCCTTGTGATCGGCGCCAGTCAGGGCATCGGCTTTGAGACCACCAGAGCCTTGCTGGCTGATGGGCATCACGTCCGCGCCTTTGCGCGCTCAGCAAGCACGATGAGCCTTGCGGACACAGCCCTTCAAAAGATCTCTGGTGACGCACTGGACCGCGCCGATTTGGCCCGCGCCCTGCAAGGCGTCGACATCGTCGTACAGGCACTTGGCGTGCCCATGAACCTCAATTCGGTTCTGTCGGGAACAACGCTGTTTTCACGCGCAACGCGGATCCTTGTCGATCTGATGCGTGACAAAGGACCCAAGCGATTGATCTGCGTTACCGGACTTGGGGCTGGTGATAGCCGGGGCAGGTTTGGCATGCTCTATGACGGCGTTATGTTTCCGCTCGTCCTGAAGCGTGTCTACGATGACAAGGATATTCAAGAACGCATTGTCAAGGATTCCGGCCTCGAATGGACAATCGCCCGGCCGGGCGTGCTGGTCTCGTCTCCCGTCACCGGCCGCTACCGTGCACTTGCTGATCCAGCGGACTGGGATTTCAAGACTGTCGCCCGGGCGGATGTTGCGCGTTTCATTGCCGATGAAGTTCGTGACGCAAAATTCCTGCACAAGACGCCGCTCATCATCCAGTAATGTTTGCTTTTCTATTCATCCAAAAACGATTTGACCTGCAATCAATACCACCGCGCCCAGCGAGACACCGTAAGCCATCCGGCGACCACTTGCGATGAATGCCGCCACGCCAGCCGCCATTGCAACCGCACGCAAGACAATTGAAACGTCACCCAATGCGCCGGCTGGAAAAACAATCAATCGCATCACAAGCGCTGCGACCAATGCTGTAGAAACTGCACGCACCCAATGAAACAGTTCACTCTCGATGTCGATATTGCGGCCAACGAACATCCCCACCCAGCGCCAAGGTTCGTGCGCAAGTAATGAGACGGCCAGAAGGATCAACGCAAGCGTCCAGCCCGAGGACAGCGCATCGGCCGTGTGGCTGGCGACATTTGCGGCTGCAGCGATTGAAGCGGCATCTGTGGCTGGGGCGACGAATGCGGCTGCGGCCGTCACACCCTGAAGCAGGACTGAGCCCATCATGGCATCAATCTCCGCTTGGCAACCACACGCGCCAGGGTTCCGCCGGCCACGCCCGCCAGCAGCAGGTCAAAACCAGGAGCCAAAAGATAGAGCGGCGGCCCAAGGACAGCGCCAAATATGATCGCCGATTTGTCTGAAATCCCCGTCGCGGTGGCAAGAAGCGACAGCAGGAAATAGACCGGCGTCAAAAACAGCAAGGCCGCGGCAATGATCGCTGGAACGTTCCCCGCCACTTCAAAGCCCACAGCCGTTCCCAGCAGCGTAGACGACAAGAGGCCCAAACCGATGCCGATAAAGTGTTCCATCCTCAAGTCCACCGGGACTGATGGAAGGCGCCGCCATCCCTCCATCCAGGCCGTCACGGCAATGAAGTGGCCAGCGATCAGATAGTGCCAGTATCGCGCGCGTGGACCTTTCAGCAGCGGCATCAAAAGCACGCTCATGGGAAGAAGGCGAAGACCCGTCAACGTGACTGCCAGCGCACCAGCCGCCAACGAGCCGCCGCGAGCAATCTGGTCAAGCATGAGCACTTGCGCCGGCAGCGCAAAGAAGACAGCCATCATGTAGACGGAGTTGATAAGCGAAAATCCAGCATCGCGGGCGAGCGCGCCATAACCCGCGGCTGACGCGAACAATATAACGCCCGGCACGGTCAAACCCACGGCAAGCCCACGCAGGAATGCGCGGCCCGAACCGACACCATGCCAGCGTTCATCCTCCGGCTCAGGTCTTGGCAGTTCATAGTCGTCGGATGGGATCACGGTTTAGGTCCGGTGGCTGGGTCGGCAGATCTACGCCGAAAGGGCAGAAAATAAAAGACCGACACCGAGTGTATTCCATCGTTAAGAGCCCGGACCCAATAGCAGACAGAAGCGGCCGGGGGTGCTTCCAGCAAGACAGGAAGGATCATGGCACAAAAAACCGCCGGCTTGCGACCGGCGGCTTCTCTTGGTTGAACACGCGGTTGTTAGCGCATCAATCCTTGTTCTTGTTGCGCGGAACGCCTGGAACGCTGCCGCTACGGCCTGGTGAGCCTTTGTCCTTTTTATCCTTTGGCCCAGGCAGAGCTTTACGCGCTCCCGCCCCCACAAGGGCCTCCTGCGGCTTGGCGCTATCATCTTCCTCGTCGTCGTCCGACGCCTTGGCCGCCTTCGCACCCGGATCCAGCGGCAGGTATTCGAACGCGAGTTTGGCGTCTTCACCCTCGCCCTCGACAAGGACGCGAACAGTGCCACCGTTCTCAAGCTGGCCAAACAACAGCTCTTCGGCCAGCGGACGCTTGATATGCTCTTGAATAACGCGTGCCAGCGGCCGGGCACCAAACTTCTCGTCGTAGCCCTGTTCGGCGATCCACTTTTGCGCAGCCTCGGTCAACTCGATCGTTACGCTGCGGTCGGCGAGTTGTGCCTCAAGCTGGAAGATGAACTTCTCAACGACCTTGGCGATCACCTCTGGCGCCAAACCTGCGAACGGAATGACGGCATCCAGGCGGTTACGGAACTCGGGCGTGAACAACCGGTTGACTGCTTCGGTGTCTTCGCCTTCACGTCTTGCACGGTTGAAGCCCATCGGCGGCCTGGCCATGTCGGAGGCACCCGCATTCGTCGTCATGATCAAGATGACGTTGCGGAAATCCACTGGCTTGCCGTTGTGATCGGTGAGCTTGCCGTGGTCCATTACCTGCAACAGGATGTTGAACAGATCCGGATGCGCCTTCTCGATCTCATCGAGCAGCAGCACGCAGTGCGGATGCTGATCGACACCGTCGGTAAGAAGCCCGCCCTGGTCAAAGCCGACATAGCCTGGCGGTGCGCCGATCAAGCGCGAAACAGTGTGCTTCTCCATGTATTCCGACATGTCAAAGCGCAAAAGCTCCACTCCCATCAGACTGGCGAGTTGCTTGGCGACCTCCGTCTTGCCAACGCCTGTTGGCCCTGAGAAGAGATAGCAACCGATCGGCTTTTCGGGCTCACGCAAACCAGCACGCGCCAGCTTGATCGAAGACGTTAGCGCTTCAATCGCCCTTGACTGTCCAAAAACCAGACGCTTGAGATCGCGGTCGAGGTTGCCAATCACTTCAGCGTCCGACTTCGTCACCGTCTTGGGCGGAATCCGCGCCATTGTCGCAACCGTCGCCTCGATCTCCTTGACGGTGATTTTCTTGCGCCGCTTGCCTTCCGGCACCAGCATCTGTGAAGCGCCAGTCTCATCGATAACGTCGATTGCCTTGTCGGGCAGCTTGCGATCGTGGATGTACTTGGCGGAGAGCTCCACCGCAGCCTTGATCGCGTCGTTGTTGTATTTGATCTGGTGGAAATCTTCGAAGTACGGCTTCAGGCCCTTGAGGATTTCGATTGTATCCTCGACCGTCGGCTCCTTGACGTCGATCTTCTGGAACCGCCGCACAAGTGCCCGATCCTTTTCGAAGTGCTGCCGATACTCCTTATAGGTGGTCGATCCGATGCAACGCACCGTTCCAGACTGCAGCGCAGGCTTCAGAAGGTTGGAAGCGTCCATCGCACCTCCCGACGTGGCACCCGCACCGATCACGGTGTGGATCTCGTCGATGAACAGGATCGCACCTGGATAGTTCTCGATTTCCCGCATCACGGCCTTGAGACGCTCTTCGAAATCGCCGCGGTAGCGCGTGCCGGCAAGCAGTGTGCCCATGTCGAGCGCGAAGATTGTTGCGTCACGCAAGACCTCGGGCACGTCACCGCGGGTAATCTTGCGCGCGAGACCTTCGGCAATCGCCGTCTTGCCAACGCCAGGATCGCCCACCAGCAATGGATTGTTCTTCTGCCGCCGGCAAAGCACTTGTATCGTGCGCAGCACCTCCGGCTCGCGGCCGATCAACGGATCAATCTTGCCGTCGCGCGCCTTGTTGTTGAGGTTTACGCAATACGTGTTGAGCGCATCATGGCTCGACTTCTTGTCCTCGCCTTCGCGCGCGGTTTCCTCATCCACGCCCGATACGGCGCGCGGCTCTGAAAGCCCCGGCCGCTTGGCAAGGCCATGGCTGATGTACTGGATCGCATCAAACCGCGTCATGTCCTGCTCCTGCAGGAAGTAGGCGGCATTGCTTTCGCGCTCGGCAAAAATCGCAACCAGGACGTTTGCGCCGGTCACCTCCTCGCGACCCGACGACTGCACATGGACCACGGCGCGATGGATGACGCGCTGGAAGGCCTGCGTTGGCGCCGCTTCGCTGGTCGATTTCACAACGAGATAGTCGAGTTCGTTGTCGACGAATTCAAGTAGACGCTGGCGTAGCTTGTCCAGATCGACGCTGCACGCGCGCATTACGGCAGACGCGTCGCGATCGTCGACCAGCGCCAAAAGAAGATGCTCTAGCGTAGCGGCTTCGTGGCTACGCTCGTTTGCGTATTCGAGCGCACGATGGAGTGCACTCTCCAGGCTGTTTGAGAATGAAGGCACGGGACCTGCTACTCCTTCTCCATTGTGCATCTCAAAGGATGCTGATGTTGGCGGGCAAAATCCATCACCTGAGTGACCTTGGTTTCCGCCACTTCGAAAGTGTAAACGCCACAAAGTCCGACACCTTTGTGGTGAACGTGCAGCATGATCCGCGTTGCATCCTCGCGGCCCTTGTTGAAGTAGCGCTCAAGCACCAAAACGACGAATTCCATCGGCGTGTAGTCATCGTTCAGTAGAAGCACCTTATAGAGGCTGGGCTTTTTGGTTTTCGGCCGTGTCTTGGTAACGATATCGGTCCGGCCGTCATTGCCGCCGCCCTTATCGGCGTCGTTGTCTTTACCCAATTTCCAGATGCCGCTCTTCTTGCTCATGTCCCAGCCGTCTCCGCGGGTTGGCCCAGCGTCAATGTCTTTCCCGTCTGACAGCACCTCACCTCATGTCGTCACTGGTCGTAGCAGGCGCCGCAACCACTTGTAACGGACCACCGGGCCCCGTTGCAATTCGCACAACTCCAATTCACGACTTTCTGGTGTATCTCTTGGGAATTCCGGGCCGGGTAAGCGCTCCTTTTTGGAGTTGCATGTCGCCCGCGGCGGAGATTTTACCAAAACCGTACCAACGTCTATGTTGGGTCTCCCGCCGACAAAAAAAGGCCCGGCATGACGCCGAGCCCAATTTTGTTGTCAAATCGCCGTAAAATGACTGCGATCAATCACCGGCCGGTATGCATCAGCTTTTCCATCGGCCGGTAGGCTTCTTTCGCCAGTTCGGCATACATGGAACCGACCTTGGCGAGCTGGTGCATGTAGTCGTCATAGCTGCGCTTGACGTACTTGGTCTGGATGTCGACCGCCTGCTCCAGCGATTTGGCAGACATGAGTTGCTCAAGCGTGGACGTGCCGTCTTCGAAGGAACGCTTGGTATAGTCTGAAAATTCAGCAGCAATTGCCTGCCAGCCCTTGCTCATCTCACCGAATGCCTTCATCGCGACATCCATGTTGGTCTGGCTAAGCTTTTGAAAATCTTCGATACCCTTCATCATGGTATTCACCTCGTGTGCGTTACGGGCTCGCCCGCTACGAGCAGTTCAAGTCGGATTCGGACGAAAGTTCGATTACCGAGGACGTGTTGCGTTGCAACATTCCCGTGGCCAATACATAGACGCAGAGCATGATTAGTTCAACCAAAATTTTGCTGCATCGCACAATTTTTTTATGGTGCGATGTATCAACCCTCTGTTAACTAGGTTTGCTAACGTAGTTTTTCCCTGCTGTTTGTTACAGTTGGGGTTGTCGACGGCAGCCAATGTCAAAAAGCTGCCCAACAAAGATGTTCACCTGTTCAAACAGGTGAGGGGCACCAACTTGCGGGGTCTTCGTGTGTAGGGGTTCAAGCACCCTGCGCTCGCATTTCCGCGCCAAGTCATTGTTATTGCAGGGTTTACACGAGCAGCTTATGGTTGACCGGGGCGGAAAACAACGAGATGTGCGTTCATACGGCGGGCTCGCCCTGCAATTGCTGGCCGCAGTGACGCTGCTTTTTATTGCACCTCAATCGGCCTGCGCCGAAACGAAGCATGCTGCGATGGTGATCGACGCGAATACGGGCAAAGTACTCTACAAATCGCACGCTGACGAGCCGCGTTATCCAGCTTCGCTCACGAAAATGATGACGCTTTACATGACGTTCGAGCTTGTTGAACGAAAGCGGCTTAAATACTCGGACCGGATCACGATTTCCGCGCAGGCTGCAGCGCAACCGCCTTCAAAGCTCGACCTGAAGCCAGGCGAAACGATAACCGTACGCAACGCGGTTCTAGCCCTGGTTACAAAATCAGCCAACGACATTGCTGTGGCCCTGGCTGAACATATCGGTGGCAGCGAGACCAATTTCGCCCGCTTGATGACGCAAAAAGCGCGCGCCATGGGCATGACAAAAACCACGTTCCGGAATGCTTCGGGTCTGCCCAACGCTTCACAGTTAACCACAGCCCGGGACATGCTAACCCTGGCGCTACGGCTGCAGGACGATTTTCCCGAACACTACAAGCTATTTCGCACGCGCAGTTTCACGTTCGAGGGCAAGGAATATCGCAACCACAACACCCTGCTGCGCTCGTTTGCGGGCACTGACGGCATAAAAACCGGCTATATTCGAGCCTCCGGTTTCAACCTCGTCTCTTCCGTACGCCGCGGCGATAAACATCTTGTGGCCGCTGTATTCGGTGGCAAAACCGCCAGACGTCGCAACGCGACAATGCGTGCAATCCTGACTAACGCACTGAGCAAGGCTTCAAATCGTAAGACGCGCAAGCCTGCTGGCAGCCCGATGTTGGTTGCGTCACCGAAAATGGTACACGGGCCTGCGCGCGCACGACCCTCACTAGCGCCATCAAAAGCCCCGCTTCCGACCGGTGCGCCCGTTTATGGAGCGGCGGCGGTTGCTGAAACAAATCATGAGGACAACAACGCCGCACTGACCAAGCCCCGGATGGCTGAGGAAAACGCGGTCAGCAAACACCGCATCGCCATCGCTCGTGTGCGTCGCGTTGGAATTGGCAAACATTTGGCTTCAGCACGAGGCGCAACAAATCCATCTCAATCGAGCACCGCACCAAAATCGATCTCCGAACTGATCGCCGCCACTGGATCAATTCCATCATCTGGTGGCATACAAAACAACGGTGCGATCACGCCAGCGCCCAGCACGCATACGCCCGTAGGCCTAATGCCAAACGTGCCCCAGGGCGAAACCAACCGGGCAAACCAGCAGGCCGAAACCCAGACTGCCAACCGCTCGACAGCAACGGGAATGGCAACGGAAACAGCAACGGGCCGCCGCCCATCGACGCTCCAGTCACAGCTTTCCGAAATACTGGCTGCCAACAAACCCGCTGCCTTGAATGCACAAGCAAAACGCCCTGCTGGCGGACCAGCCGATAATCGCACCGCTGCCTTGCGGCCATCGTTGCCACCCGCGCAATCAGACGGCAACAACACCCACCTTATCCAGATTGGGGCATTCAACAGTGCCACCGAAGCCAAGCATCAACTGGAAACGGTTCAAGCCAAGGCAGGCGCAGTCCTCCGCCAAGCCGATCCCGTGACCCAGGCCGTGACGCAAGGCGACCGGCGCTTTTTCCGTGCCCGCTTCGCCGGATTTGATTCCAACGGCGCAACAGCCGCCTGTCAGGAGCTGCGGCGCCGATCCATCGACTGCTTTGTGACCCGCACGCGCTGAACCGCTCAGCGCTGCTGCCCGTTGCCCAATCGTCGCTCCATCCACAGCGCATAACGCGACATGCCGAAACAGAATATCCAAAACACGAACCCGGCAAAAACGTAGGCTGTCAGCGGTGTCGATGGCGAGAACCACCGCGCGTCGGAGGAAACGGCCTGCTGCACGATACCGAGCAGATCAAAAATTCCGATAATCAGAACCAGACTGGTATCCTTGAACAAGGCAATGAACGAATTGACGATGCCTGGAATGACCAGCTTGAGCGCCTGCGGCATGACAACCAGTCCCATCTTTTTGGGATAAGACAGGCCCAGAGCATCAGCGGCTTCATATTGTCCGCGCGGTATCGCCTGCAAGCCACCGCGTATCACCTCCGCCAGGTATGCCCCCTCAAACAGGGCAACGCCGATCAGAGCCCGCAACAACTTGTCGAAAGTGACCCCATCCGGAAGGAAAAGCGGCAGCATCACTGATGCCATGAACAACATCGTTATGAGCGGGACGCCGCGCACGAATTCAATAAATCCGACCGAGGCATAGCGAACGATCGGCAACTGCGATCGCCGCCCCAGAGCCAGCAGCACGGCAATGGGGAATGATGCGACGATGCCGACGACAGCGACGACCAACGTCACCATCAATCCGCCCCACAATTCCGTCTCGACAGCTTTTAGGCCAAACGATCCACCGGTAAGCAGAAAATACGCGATAATCGGAAAAACAAAGAGCGTGAAAACGGCCACCCAGCCTTTGCGAGGCACACCAGGAATCATCAATCCCGCCAGCCCAAGCGCCCCCAGAGCCATCGTCAGGTTGGCCCGCCAACGCTCCGCTTCCGGATAGCGGCCGTAGGTAAACTGGTCGAGTTTGGCCGCGATAAAAGCCCAGCACGCACCGCTGCCATCCTTGGCGCATGCGCTGCCATCGCTACCTGTAAAAACCGCCCGAACGATCGCCCAGTCATAGATCGCGGAAACGGACGTCCAAATGATCCACACGCCAAGCACTGTCAAAGCAACATTAAGTGGGCTCGAAAACAGGTTCTTGCGTGCCCAAGCCAGGGGACCGGCACTGCCTGGCGGCGGTCGCGACGGCGTTGGCTGCATGGAGCCGGTGGCGGAGGAGCTAGAGCCTTTCTCCATTTTCAGCGCTCCACCAGCGCCATGCGCGCGTTGAACCAGTTCATCAAAACCGACGTGACGAGGCTGATTGTCAAGTAGACGGCCATCGTGATGAGAATGACCTCGATAGCCTGGTTGGTCTGGTTCAGCACGGTTCCAGCGAACACATGGACAAGGTCTGGATAACCGATTGCAACGGCCAGTGAGGAGTTCTTGGTCAGGTTGAGATATTGATTTGTGAGCGGCGGGATAATGATCCTCAGTGCCTGTGGGATGACAACCAGGCGCATCACCTGCCCGGCCGAAAGCCCCAGTGCCACGGCCGCTTCCTTCTGTCCTTTGGAAACACCTTGCACACCGGCACGCACGATTTCAGCGACAAATGCTGCCGTGTAGAGCGATAGCCCGCCTAGCAATGCGACCAGTTCGGGTAAAAGTGTCAAACCGCCGGTAACGTTGAAGCGTCCTATCGTCGGCGTGTTGAACACCACCGGCTGGTTGAACGCGAAAAAAGCCAGTAGCGGCAAAACAACGACCATAGCGGCGCCGATCCATCCTGCGCCAGCAATTGTCCTGCCTGTCGACACCTTTTGTCGCGCTGACAACCACCAGATTAGGAGTGCTGCGCAAAGCCCGATCAGGAACGCTGCCACAACCCACCAGATTCCTTCCTGCCAGACCGGCGAAGGAACCGACAACCCTCGAACGTTGAGATAACTATGGAACGGCAACGCGATGCTGTCTCGCGGTGCAGGCAGCGTTTTCAATACCGCAAAGTAGATGGCAAACAGCATCAGCAATGGCGGTATGTTGCGCAAGACTTCCACGTAGACGCCAGCAAGCCTAGCGATCAACCAGTTCGAAGACAGCCTCGCGATGCCGACAATGAAGCCAATTGCTGTCGCCAGAACTACGCCAAGAGCTGCAACCAGCAGTGTGTTCAGCAATCCCACCCAGAATGCACGGCCGTAACTGGATGTATTGGTGTAGGCAATCAGCGACTGGGAAATGTCGAAACCGGCCGTGTGTTCCAGAAAGCCGAAGCCGGAAGCGATATGTTGCTTTTGCAGGTTGTCGGTCGCATTGGAAACAACCTCGTAACCCAGCAGCACGATTGCTGCCACCAACAGTGCCTGCAACAGTAGGCCGCGGCTACGCGGATCATAAAGAACGTCGGCGAAGGAGCGCGGCACAGCACCAGAATGCTGCGCCGCCACCTTTTCTCGTTGTGCCGCCATCGCCCGTCCCCTGCAGGTCAACCAAGCGTAGGGATCTAGCGGATGGGGGGGGCGTATTGCAGCCCGCCATCACGCCATAGGGCGTTCTGGCCACGCGAAATCTTCAATCGCGATTCGGCGCCAACGTTTCGCGAGAACATTTCACCGTAATTGCCGACAGCCTTGATCGCCTGATAGGCCCAATCGTTCTCAAGGCCGATACCGACACCATAATCACCCTCTTGCCCAAGCAAACGGCGGATCTCAGGATTTTCAGATTTCGTCATCTCATCGAGGTTCTTGGACGTTATGCCGAGTTCTTCAGCATTCACCAGGGCGAAAAATACCCACCGCACAATATTCGCCCACTGCGGATCACCCTGGCGCACGGCCGGTCCGAGCGGTTCTTTGGAGATCACCTCAGGCAGAACGATATGATCATCAGGTTTGCCAAGCGTGAGGCGCACTGAATAGAGCTGAGAGGCGTCGGAAGTGAAAACATCGCACCGTCCAGCGTTATAGGCGGCGATTGTTTCGGGAAGTTTTTCAAACACCACCGGTTTGTAGTTCATCCCGTTCTGACGGAAGTAATCCGCCACATTAAGTTCGGTCGTCGTGCCGGTCTGCACGCAGATGCTGGCTTCGGAAAGTTCCTTGGCCGATTTAACACCAAGCTCCTTGTTCACCATGAAGCCCTGACCGTCGAAGTAGGTTATGCCGGTGAAGGTAAGGCCCGCCGATGTATCGCGGCTCATGGTCCACGTCGTGTTGCGTGACAGAAGATCGATTTCGCCAGACTGCAGCGCTGTGAAGCGTTCCTTGGCTGTTAGCGGCACATACTTGACCTGCGATGCATCCTTGAACACTGCAGCAGCGACAGCCTTGCACACATCAACGTCGAGCCCCGACCAATTTCCCTTGTCATCAGGCGCGCTGAAGCCTGCAATGCCGGTATTGACCCCGCATGAAAGCTTACCGAGGTCCTTGACTTTCTTGAGCGTGCTATCCGCAGCCATTGCCGGCGCTGCGGCCAACCCGGTTACAAGTACCGCCGCTAGCATGGCCTTGAGCATTCGTATCATCTTGAACCTCCCAAAGTCTTAGATCTATGCCTGACGAGCCTCTGTGAGATCAGGTCCGCTCGCCCAGGCAATGTGTTTCAACGCGTCCTACCGCAACTGCTTGCCAACCACAATTCATGTAATTGACAGGCACGTTGCCATTGTTGGCTCAGTGATCGAGGATCTGGGCAAGGAAGAGGCGCGTCCTTTCCGATTGCGGATCTGAAAAGAACTTTTGCGGTGGGGCGTCCTCGACGATCTCCCCCTCATCCATGAAAATGACCCTGTCGGCAACGGCTTTCGCAAAACCCATTTCATGCGTTACAACCAGCATCGTCATACCCTGACCCGCCAGTTCCGTCATGACATCCAACACTTCCTTGACCATTTCGGGATCAAGCGCGGAGGTTGGCTCATCAAACAGCATGATCCTAGGGTTCATGCACAGTGCACGGGCAATGGCGACGCGCTGTTGCTGCCCACCTGACAGTTGGCCGGGATATTTGTTGGCCTGATCGGGGATACGCACCCGTTCAAGGTAGCTCATCGCGACCTGCTCCGCCTCGCGGCGTGGCAATTTGCGCACCCACTGTGGAGCAAGACAAAGGTTGTCAAGAACCGTCAGGTGCGGAAACAGATTAAACGACTGGAACACCATGCCTACTTCTGAGCGGATCTTCTCGATTCTCCTCAAGTCGCTGGTCAGTTCCTCTCCTTCAACACGGATTTGTCCTTCCTGATGCTCTTCCAAACGGTTTATGCAGCGAATAAGTGTCGACTTGCCTGAGCCTGAAGGGCCGCAGACCACGATCCGCTCACCCTTGGCGACAACGAGATTAACGTCTTTCAAAACGTGAAAAGAGCCAAACCACTTGTTGACACGGTCAATAACGATGGCAGGAGCACCATTTTGAATAGTCGCAGAACCTGACGATGCAATTGCGGCGCCGTCCAATGTTTTCTCCCCGACAGTGAAAATCACGCTGGCCTCAAGGCCGGTGAACATCAAACGATGTTCTGGCGCACAACGGATGAAACTGGTCAAACCATTGGCCAATAGCGCATGTTTAGCCGAAGTGTACGCGGTTCGGCGTGAAAAACTCAGGCACAAACAAAAGCCTAGAGCATTTTCCGACGAAGTGGTCGCCGGTTCGTCGAAGAAAATGCGACCAAACAAGAAGCCAGAGCATTTTCCGACGAAGTGGATACCGGTTCGTCGAAGAAGATGCGACCAAACAAAAAGCTAGAGCGCCGATCAGGTTCCATCGGATCGGAACGCACTCTAGAGATTGCACACACGATTCCTCGAAAAGTGACCGCGGTCTAGGCTGAGAAAATAATCGTTGTCCAAGTATGGCAGAGCTGGCAGGCGGGCGCAAATGAGCCCCTGGACCACCACGATGTCATGCCGCCGCATTGCGCCCCAGAAATACCAGCTCGTTACCTTTCCACGGGAATGTTTGCGAAAAATCGAAACCGTTGCGCCTGTAGAAACCAGCATTGCGCATTGCCGCACCGGTGACGACATGGACGCCAGGCAAGCCCGCCGCGCGAACGTCGTCAACAAACCTCTCGATTAACACGCTCCCATATCCTCGCCCCCTGAGATCGTGACGCAGGTTGATGTGCAAGTGCGCCGGATAGCGCCGTGTCAGATCGGCGAGCAAGTGAAAGTAGCCAATATCGTCGTAGCGGTCGGTCAAGGCTGGATCATGATGCGCTCCAATAACGTAGCCTGCCAGCGTATCGGGATTGAGAGCACACCCCACGGACAGGACGTGTGCCAATTCTGGAAAGTCATCAAGATAGCGACCGAGCCATCGGTGGCGAAACGCCGTGCGATCAGCTTCACAGGCAAAAGATTTGGTGTTGCTCGATTCAAAAAAAATGGCATCTACGGCGGCCATCATCGCCGCATCATCGTGTTGAAGCGCACTCCAGCGCTTCAGATGTATTGTTTGCGACCCAATTTGCATGCACTCACACCCCCGCCAACCGAGCTGGCCACCCAAACGTGCTGGCCTCAACAAAGCAAAAGGGCTGACAATCTGCCAGCCCTTCGCCAAACCAATCTACAAAGACCGCTTCAGTTCAATTCAACAAGCGGCCGCCCCGTTGACCTTAGTAATAGGCACGGCAACGGTTATACCGGCGCCACCAATAGCGGCTTCCAGTACGGATCGCCTTGCGGCGCAGCCAGCGGCAATTGCCGTAGTAGTAGCTGCTATAGCCCACATACGGCAGGCCAAAGTAGATGCCTCCACGGCGCCATCCGCGATGACGACGATAGCCGCGATGGCGATAACCGCGATGGTGGCGATAGCCACGATGGCGGAAACCACGATGGCGGGAACCGTGATGACGAAAACCGCGGCCACGGTGACCGTGGTGGCGTCCTCTGCGCACTTTCGTGACACCATCAGCCGTTGTTCCAGGTGCTAGTTTCAAGCCCCCTGAAGCAACGACGTTGGCTGAGGCCGGCGCTGTAGGCCCCAAGATCATTAGTCCGGCCGCCGCAGCAGCCAGAACCGTTGTTTTAAACATTGGCTCCTCCTCCATTGAGCATACTAAGCCCTCGCTCCTGGTTAGCAAGGACGAAGCCCCGGGTGATAATGGACCCTATTTACGGATCAAGACAGGAACTTGTCAGAACACAATTTTGTTCCACGCGGCACAGAAAAGACTTATTCGAGCCAACGCGAAGTCGCGCGATAAAGCCCCAAAAACCGGCATAGCATTGCCTTTCTTCAACTTTTTGAGAGCAATGCCATTTGCTCAATTCAGCGCAAATGCTGTTCCACAATTATTCTTTCACGGAAATCAGGTGGCAGATCCTCTGGCAAATCCTGCTGGGAAATGCGCAACGTGTTTATATTGTTTCTGAGGCTTGCCTTGTCTTGCCCGGATTGTTCCTGCCTGGAAGAAGTGCCCGGCTGGAGTCCTACGCTCAAACTGGAGCCATAGTTCCGACTGTAAGGCTCGTCTGGATCATCGGGAAAGCGCACACGCCGTGACAGTGGCGGCGATTGCACCGGCAATCCATCGGCTTCCAACTCGGTGCGCGGTGGTGCAAGTGCAGCGTTATATCTCGATGGTGCAACCACATTTTCATTCACTGTGGGCGCATGGCCGGACTTGCCGCCGCACCCGGCGACCACCAAAGATAACGTCACGAAAATCGTCAAAGTCAGCTCCAACCGGCCGGTGGTGCCAACCCGCTGCGTGCAGGTACGCCCAACTAACATCATGCTACGCCCTTCAACTTTTGCCCTGAGGCAACGCAATACACATACCGTTGAAGCACAGGCATGGTTAATGGGCCGCTAACGGCAGAACCAACGGGAGACGATTGCAAATTGCCATGAAAGATAGCGTTGGGCGGGACGCGAAGTGCTCTGACGCGGCATAAAAATACAATTGGCGTTTGACGCATTACCGCAAAAAAGAAGCCGCACTCAGGCCCTGCAAAACACGAACTGAAATGCAAAAACGATTTTTGATGAGTTGGCATTGCCGGCTTGGGAAATGCTTTCGCGGCTCAATTTATCATTCGTTACGAAACAATCATTTCTATCGATGTTTCCCCGCCAACGCAGGCGATTGCGGCAACGTAACGGTTTAAAGGAAATAGCCAGGGGGAAGGGCCAATTGCTCATACTGCCCACAACTTCGGCCGCACCAAGTAGATGCGTTGTGCAGGCAATAGGCGATGTCTGACTACAGTTGAACTGGCCAGTTCACACCGATTGGCAGCAGTCCCAACTTGTCGCTGCTAGCACGTTGTTTTCGCTGCTATTGTTGCCAAAAGCGCATGGTGCAACGGGTAGAATCCTGATTATGATTCTGAGATGACACCTAGAGCATTTTCCGGCGAAGTGGATACCGGTTCGGCGCAGAAAATGCGACCAGACCAAAAAGTTGGAGCGCTGATCCGATTCCACCGGATCGAAAAGCGCTCTAGCGAAACGCCGTGCTCGTAGCGCTGCCATGGCAACTTTACACCTGCATCGCAGGACAAAGGAGAGCGGATGGCCCAACTTGAAATCCAAAGGATGCTAACAGGGTACAGCCTGACAACAGCGGAAATTCTCTATCGCATGCCGGATTACCCGGCACTGCTGCAAAGCTACGTCTGGCAGGATTATGACCTCCACCCGCGCTTCCCCCGCCTGAAGAGTTTTCTGGACTTCTGGGAAGCCAATCTTGACGGCCCACTTTATAAGGTCACGGTAAACCACCGCCAGCTCATTTCACCTGCCGATTTGCAGGTTTTGGATGCACAGTTTTCGATCAACTGAGCACTTGGGACCGGTCATCGCCTGCAAGTTGCGAAGTTGACCCGCGAAGGCATAGCGATCTTTAACAAATCCCATGCCTATTTACTCCTAAATGCCCTCCACCCCGAAAAAGCATCCGCTACTCCAGATGCCGGATCGACCGTCAGCATCAGTCGCCAGACGATCTACGAGTTCATATGTCAAAGCACGGGTGAACAGTGCTTCCAGACGACCGCGCACACGCACATAGGGCTTGAAGCCGCCGGCGCTGTCACACGCAAACCGCAGCGCGTGTGCCCCATCTATGCGCACGACGTCTTCCAAATTGGTGCGGACCACCAGCACCTGTTCGGCTGGCGGCCTGCCTCCATCGATCACTTCCATTTCAACGCCAAGAAACGGGGCGTCCTCAACCGTAACATCGATTTTTTCCACCGGTGTCACCAGATAATGGCAGCCATCATCATCCCGCCTCAGGACCGTGGAAAACAGTTTGACCAGTGCAATCCGCCTGATCGCGCTGCCCTTATAGGTCCAGGTGCCATCTCTCGCGATCGCCATACCGATATCGCCACAATACGGAGGGTCCCAGAGTTCTACCGGCGGCAAACTTTTGCGGCCATTTCCCTGTAGCTCGGCTTCGAGCCTACCCAGAGCCGCGGCGGCATCTGTAGCAGTACGGGAAATTGCTTTTTCTTCATTCATCAATCTTTGCTCGTTGCCTCCGGACCTTACAAATGTGTTACGGAACATTCACTTGACCGTGACAGCACCACCGAACATCGTCCGCCTAAGTTAATGTTACGACGAGGGCGCCGAAAAGGCGCGACACCCAACGCCCATAAACCGCGGAACTAGGCTATAGTTGGCTGATGAGCACATTGACACAAACCGACGACGACATTGTCACCCGCATCGAAGCGGCGGCAGAAAAAATGCAAAACGCGCACAAAGCCGCCAGCGACGTTATCTTCGGGCAGGATGAAGTCATCACCCGCGCCCTCATTACCATTCTATCGGGTGGCCATGCGCTGCTGATTGGCGTGCCCGGCCTTGCAAAGACGCTGCTGGTTGAAACGCTGGGAACGGTTCTGGGGCTTGGCGCGACGCGCATCCAGTTCACGCCCGACCTGATGCCATCCGACATCATCGGTGCGGAAGTGCTGGAGGACGCGCCTGGCGAGCGACGTTCGTTCCGCTTCATTAAAGGACCGATCTTTACCCAGCTTCTCATGGCCGACGAAATCAACCGCGCCAGCCCTAAAACGCAGTCTGCTCTGTTGCAGGCCATGCAGGAACACCACGTTACAGTCGCCGGACAACGCCACGATGTGCCGCGCCCGTTCCATGTTCTGGCAACCCAAAATCCGCTGGAGCAGGAAGGAACCTATCCCCTCCCAGAAGCACAGCTTGACCGTTTCCTTTTGCAGATCGACGTCACCTATCCAGACATGCTCGCCGAACGCCGCATGCTTTATGCCACAACTGGTAACGAAGATCGCAGCGTCCAGAAGGTGCTCACCGCAGACGAACTAATAGCAACACAGCGATTGGTGCGCCAGATTCCCGTCTCAGACAAAGTCGTGGACGCGATCCTGACATTGGTACGCTCCGCACGCCCCGGCACCGGTGCCAACGAATTGACCGACCGCTACGTCGCCTGGGGACCCGGGCCGCGTGCAAGCCAGGCCTTGATGCTTGCCGTTCGTGCGCGCGCACTTGTCGAAGGACGCCTTGCCCCCTCGGTTGACGATGTCATGGCGCTGGCAGACCCGGTATTGAAACACAGGATGGCTTTGTCCTTTGCGGCGCGGGCCGAGGGACAGGATCTCTCAAGCATCATCGCAACTTTGAGCGAACCGCTGGAGTAGCGTTAAGCGATGGCGGCAGCCAAGATGAGCGGCATTAAAAGTGCAAAAGCACCGGCCAGCGTCGGCGCCACGGTATTCGAGCATGAACTCGAAGCGCACCGGCTCGCCGATCGTCTGCCTGATTTACTGATTGACGCACAACGCATCGCCGCCACCGTCGCACACGGCATTCACGGCCGCCGCCGAGCCGGTCCCGGCGAAACGTTCTGGCAGTTCCGCCAACTGCAATCGACCGATGACGCGCAACTGATCGATTGGCGGCGCTCGGCAAGCTCTGACCATCTGTTTGTGCGCGAACGCGAATGGGAAGCCGCCCACACGATGTGGCTTTGGCCGGACCTGTCACCGTCAATGGCCTTCAAGAGCCACATTGCAACTGTCTCGAAGAAGGAGCGCGCCGTCGTCTTGTTGTTGGCAATTGCCGAGCTGCTGGTGCGTGGTGGTGAGCGCGTCGCCCTTTTGGGCCTCACGCAGCCCACAGCTTCGCGCCGCGCCACGGTTAAACTTGCAGAAGCAATTGCCCAACACGGCGACGAACCTCCGCTTGCCGGATCGCTGCCGCCAGCCGCGCGCATATCGCGCTTTTCCGGCACCATCCTGCTATCGGATTTTCTTGACCCGCTCACCGACATCAAAGCCCGTTTGGAGGAGCTTGCTGGCAATGGGCTAACAGGTCACATGGTGCAAATTCTCGACCCCGCCGAGGAAACGCTGCCTTACGACGGGCGAACCGAATTTCTCTCGCCAGAGGGCGGCGAAAGCTGGGTTGCCGACCGCGCAGAAAGCCTTCGTGAGACCTATCAAAAACGTATCGCTGCACACCGGTCGGGGCTGGAAGAAATTGCGCATAATCTAGGTTGGACATTCCTCGTCCACCACACGGATCGTTCAGCATCCGAACCCCTTCTGACGCTTATCATGCGCTTGTCGGCAGGCGGGTATCGTTGGCAGTCGGGCACAACACCCATGTTGACAGATGCGCCCGCCAAAAGGCCCGCCTTGTTTCGCAAAGGGGGTGCTGCATGAGCTTTGGCGCTCTCGCATTTCTCAACCCGTGGCTGCTGGCCGGTCTGGCATCGCTGCCGCTGATCTATTGGCTGCTGCGCACCGTACCACCGCGCCCCAAACAGGTTGAATTTCCGCCAACCCGGATTCTCATTGGCATCGATAATCGTGAAAAGACACCGGCCAAAACGCCATGGTGGCTGATGCTGATCCGGCTTGCAGCAGCAGCACTCGTCATTTTCGCGTTGGCTGAACCGGTACTCAATCCCACACGGGAGAATGCCATAAAGGGCAAAGGGCCGCTGGCAATCGTGATCGACAACGGCTGGGCGGGTGCGGCCCATTGGACCGACCGGCAGGCAATGGCAAACCGAATGATTGACACGGCCGAAGCCGACGGTCGTGCCGTTGTCATTGCCGCAACCGCCGCTACCGCGAAGTCCTTCAAGATGCGTCTTGAAGCCCCTGCGAGCGCCCGCTCGACGCTTGCAGCATTGGCTCCGGTGCCCTACCCCCCGCAAAGAAGCGCAGCCTTGGACGCGCTTGGCGAAATTCTGCCGCAAGGAGAAGGCGGCACGGGAATTGTCTGGCTGAGCGATGGCATTGCCCACACAGATCAAGAAGCAGCAAAAAAACTCATCGAACGGCTTGCCACTCTTGCTGGAGACGGGTCGTTGACCGTGATCCACGACGCAACCGGCCTTGAACCATTGGGGCTGTCAGCATCATCAGGCCGTGGCGGCCGGCTTGAGGCCCGCATCCTGCGAGCGCAAGGCACGTTGCGCACCGGCCAGATTCATGCGTTTTCCAGCCGTGGAGAACAGCTTGGTGAAGCAGCCTTCACGCTCACCAATGGCGCCAAGGAAACAACCGCCGTTTTCGACATGCCACTGGAACTGCGCAACCAGGTGACACGTCTGGAAATCGCCTCGGAACGGTCCGCTGGTGCAACCGCGTTGATCGACGCGTCCTCACGCTGGCATCGCGTGGGGCTCGTCTCCGGTGAAAGCCAGGAACAATCACAGCCCTTGCTTGCACCGCTCTACTACATCGAAAAAGCGCTGAAGCCTTATTCTGAACTGGTCGTAGCGAAAGACGCCAATCTGCTGGCCAACGTCGAGACCATTCTTCAGCAGAATGCGACAGTGCTTATGCTCGCCGATATCGGCACGCTATCGGGAGAGGTCGCCAAGCACGTTGAAAGCTGGATCGAGAACGGCGGCGTACTGGTACGGTTTGCTGGCCCGCGTCTGGAAAAGGGTGGCGACCATTTGATGCCCGTCGCGTTGCGCATCGGCGGCCGCACACTCGGTGGTGCGCTATCGTGGTCGACCCCGCAGAAACTGGCCGAGTTCGAAGATAAAAGTCCGTTCGCCGGACTTGTTGTGCCACAAGACGTGACTGTCAACCGTCAGGTGCTCGCCGATCCAGCGCAGATTGAACCAGGTGTCGAAGTGTGGGCGCGTCTGGCAGACGGAACACCGCTGGTTACGGCAAAAAACGTTGGCGATGGTAAGATCATCCTGTTCCACGTGACTGCGAATTCCGACTGGTCAAACCTGCCAATATCCGGGTTGTTCGTCGATATGCTGCGCCGTATCTCAACCATGGGACGGGTCGGCAAAAACGCAACCTCAACCGGCAGAGCGTCTACACTTGTCCAACAAAAGGACAACGAGTCGCAAACCGCTTATGGCGCGGATGCAGCAAACGCGCCTGAGGTGCTGGCGCCGATTCGCACGCTGGATGGGTTTGGAACACTCACCGCGCCGCCACCGACAGCTCAGGCTGTGCCGACGTCGATTTTCGCCGCACTCACGCCGAGCCTGGACCATCCACCTGGCTTCTATGGTACCGAGACGAGCCCGCGCGCTCTCAACCTGCTTGGTGAAAAAGCAAAGCTAGAGCCATTGCCGCCACTGCCACCAGGCGCGCAGATCCTCGGCTACCAGTCCAAATCCGCAGAACCATTGAAACCGTGGCTGCTCGCCGCTGCCCTGGCGCTGATCTTCATCGATATAGTGGCGGTAATCCTGCTCAGCCTCGGCGGCGGTTCCACCTTGCTCCGCAGGCCACGTCACGCGTCCGCAATTTTATTGGCTGCCGTCACGTCAGCGACTTTGGCAATGTTCGCCATGAGCGGCTCTGCATTGGCCCAGAACGCGCCATCGGCGGAAGCCGGTAAAAAAAGCACGCCCGCCGACATCGCCATTGCTTTGAAAGCAACCCACAAGGTGACGTTCGGCTACGTACTGACCGGCGACCCCACGACAGACGACACAAGCCGCATCGGCCTCACCGGCCTGGCACGCGTGCTCGAAGCACGCACGGCCGTATCACCGGGAACGCCATTGCCCGTTAACATCACCGATGACGAAATCGCATTTTATCCAGTGCTTTACTGGCCGGTGCTGGACAATGCCAAACCATTGCCCGAAGCAACACTCGCCAAGATTGACGCCTATATGAAGCAGGGTGGCATGATCATTTTCGACACCCGGGATTATGGTTCGGGACGGCCCGCAAGCCTGATGGGTGCTGGCGGTGACACACCGCTGCAACGCATCCTGGGTAACCTCGACCTGCCGCGTCTGGAACCTGTGCCGGAGGGGCATGTTCTGACAAAATCATTCTACCTGTTGCGATCCTTCCCAGGCCGCTGGGATGGTGGGACATTATGGGTGGAAGCTGCCGCTAACGAACCCTCAGGAGCAGGTCGTGAAGCCCGCCGCGCCGATGGCGTCACGTCTATAGTCGTCACCTCCAACGACCTTGCCGCAGCCTGGGCCCTGGACGAGCGCGGACGCCCGCTTTACCCGACCGTGCCTGGAGGAGAAATACAGCGCGAGATGGCATTCCGCACAGGTGTCAACCTGGTCATGCATGCGCTGACCGGGAACTACAAGGCGGACCAGGTCCACGTGCCAGCACTTCTCGAACGGCTCGGGCAATAAGAGGCGGCAATGAACAACTGGTCGATCGACTTTGCACCTTTGCTGCCGGTACCGTTCTTCGTGGCCGCTGCAATCGTCGGGCTTTTGCTTGTTGGTCTTTTGCTGTGGCGGCGCGCGCGCGGCGCCATGCTGCGTGCCCTCGCCATTGTCGCCATGCTGGCTGCTCTCGCCAACCCGACATTGCGCCAGGAGGAACGCGATAGCCTCGCCAATATTGCTCTGGTGGTGATTGACGAAAGCACGTCCCAGACGCTCGCGAACCGGCCAGAGCAGGCACAGGCGATCCGGACCGAACTGGACAAGAAGCTCGGCGCGATAAAAAATCTCGAAGTAAAGTGGGTGTCGGCGGCACGGCCTGTCGATGGCGTTGCCTCAGGAACGCAACTGTTCGCCGAACTCAACCGCGCATTGGCCAACACCCCGCCCGACCGCCTCGCCGGCGTTGTCATGGTAACTGACGGCCAGGTTCACGATGTGCCCGCCAACATATCGGCGTTGGGCTTCAACGCTCCCGTCCATGCCCTGCTGACCGGCGAGCCCGACGAATTCGACCGGCGCATTGAACTTGTCCAAGCGCCACGCTACGGCATCGTTGGACAATCGCGCGACATCACGTTCATCGTTCGCGAAACGGGCAAGACCGGTCAGGCTGGCACAGAAGTTTCCCTGACGATCCGCCGCGAAGGACAACCCGACGAGAAGATCCGCACCACAATTGGCCGCAAGACAAGCATCGACATGCCCTTCCCGCACGCCGGCCAGAACATACTTGAGATGGAACTTGAGACTGCGGACGGCGAGCTGACCCCGGCCAACAACCGCGTCGTGGTCGCGGCAGAGGGCGTGCGCGAGAACCTGCGTGTGCTTCTGGTCTCAGGCGAACCACATGCCGGCGAGCGCACCTGGCGCAATCTGCTCAAATCCGATGCTGCCGTCGACCTGGTACACTTCACAATTCTGCGTCCGCCAGAGAAGCAGGACGGCACGCCGATCAACCAGTTATCACTGATCGCCTTTCCGACACGCGAACTGTTCTCTGAGAAGATCAAGGATTTCGACCTCATCATCTTTGACCGTTACCAGCATCGCGGCATCCTCCAGATGATGTATTACGACAATATTGCGCGCTACGTGGAAGACCATGGCGGTGCACTTTTGATTGCCGCGGGCGATGATTATGCGGGGCGCTACAGCGTACACCGCACGCCATTGGCAGCCGTTCTTCCCGCCACACCAACCGGACGCGTGATCGAACAGCCCTTCAAAGCCGACACGACCGCCGATGGTGAGAAACATCCCGTGACGCGAGGACTGCCCGGAGCTGCAAACCGGGTCGCGGCAGCATCGACCGGCACAACGAACGACGGCATCTCTTCGTCGGCAGACAAAGGTCCCTCCTGGGGCCGCTGGTTCCGCCAGGTCGAAGTCACACCCGAACGTGGCACCATCGTCATGAAGGGGGCGGAGGATGCACCGCTGCTGATACTCGACCGCAAAGGAAAGGGTCGCGTGGCACTGCTCACATCGGATCAGGCCTGGCTATGGGCGCGCGGTTACGATGGCGGCGGCCCACACACTGACCTTTTGCGCCGGCTGTCACATTGGCTGATGAAGGAGCCTGATCTGGAGGAAGAACGCTTGTTTGCATCCGCGCGCGGCCTCAAGCTCACCGTTGAGCGCCGCACGATGGATGACAGCGTACCGCCGGTAACCGTGCGCAACCCACACGGCAAGACACATGAAATCACCCTCGAAAAGGTTGCACCTGGCCTTTTCCGCAGCACTGAAGAAGTCGAACGCCCCGGGCTCTACAAGGTCACGCAAGGCGAACTTTCCGCGATCGCTCATGCCGGCGTAGAGGACGTCCGCGAAATGAGCGAGGTGACTGCGACAGAAAAGAAATTGGAGCCACTGCTTGAAGAAAGCGGAGGCGGCGTTTTCTGGACGCGCTCCAATTCGTTATTTGGTTCAGGTGCCCCAACCGATGTCACCGTTCCACGCATTGCAATGATGCCGGCGGCGCGCGTGATGGCCGGCAATGGTTGGCTGGGCCTGAAAGACCGCGCAGCCTATGTCACCCGCGGCGTTAAGCTGACACCAATGTTCACCGGATTTGCAGCACTAGCGGCTCTGCTTGCGTTCATGGCGCTGGCGTGGTGGCGCGAAGGCCGTTAGGGGCAATCGATACCTGGCAGGTGCGTGGCGTGGCGTGGTGTGGTACGGCACAAGTAACCTGAACATCCTGCATGCGCCCTTCAGACTTCGGACAAGCTCCGCCGACATAGCCTCGCCGCACGACTACGCAGCGCAGCATAGGTGTCTTGTGATATCTCGATATAAAGGTGACGTCCTTAACCAAGGCCACCCGCGGCATTGATCTATATCTTTCAAGACTACAATCCTACTTGCCCAGCGCGTTGACACGGTAGAAAGTATTCCAGTAATCGCCGCGCGGACCCGCGCACGTGCTCAATTGAGCGCAACTTTCACAAACGAGCTGCGGAAAACCGGCCATGAAACCTGATCGGCCGATCGGAATTATAGGGCTCAATAGCCTGGGAATCGCCCTTGCCGGGCGCTTTGTTCGCGCTGGCCGCGGTGTTGAAGTTTATGATCTGAGCGGTGACCGACGCGGCAAATTTCAAAGCCAGGCTGGCGCCCAACTCGCACCCAGCCTCACCGACCTTGGGCATGACTGCGACATCGTCATTTCTACTGTTCCCGACATCGCTGCATTGCAAAGCGCTGCAATTGGCGACGAAGACCGGCCTGGGTTCGCTTTGGCCTTGCAGCCCGGTTCACTCATTGTCCATTTCGGAGGCGGACCTTTCAAGGAGACCGTGCGCTTGACGGCTCAGTTGGGCAACGCCGGCATCGGCCTCATTGACGCCCTGACTTGCGCTGATGTGGCAATCGAAGGTGACGAACGGCTCGAAATGATCGTCGGTGGATTTGACGAGCTTGTAGAGCGTGCGCAACCGTCATTGGAGTTGTTGGGTACGGTGACGCGCGTCGGTGCAACCGGAGCTGCAACCGGCCTTGCAGCTCTGCGCGGCTATGTTCGCGCCGCCCGTTTGATTGCCTTGAGCGAAGCGATGTTGATAGGTCGCCATGCCGGTATCGACACCGACACGCTTTCACGCGTCTTTGACGGCCCGATCGCTGCCGGGCCCGCGTGCAGCTCTTTGACCGGTGGTGTGGAAAAGCTCATGCGCGATCACGACCTGGCTTCCACCTGCCGGGCACTCAACGACGCGGTTGCGTTTTCTGAACGCATAGGCGTTTCGGGTGAATGCGTCGCATTCGCGCGGGACATGCTGTCAGATGCATTCGGCGGCGCCTCCAACGGTGACGAAAGCACGCTGCTGCGCCATTTCACGGCAATTGCGGCCGCCGACACCTGAGCACGATATTCTCCGTTTGCGGTCTGCGAATTTAGGTTACCTGGCTCAAGGCGTTAGAGCGTCGTGATTAACGGGAACACAACACGCGCACCGATGTCACCGAATCAACCTTCACAAAAAACCGCAACGAGCAATACCTGTTGAAAGTGTGGGCTCGCACCGCACGGGGTTTGCCTATGGCGCCCGACTCGCGGAACCGTCTGTGGCGAAAGCGGACGTTGGCCCCGGGGAACGGATCGGCTCCTCGTTTCATCGTCGTTTGCACCCATGCATGCTGAACTGCTGTTTGATGCTGTTCGGCGTGGGAGACATGCGCTAGAGCGGAGACCGCCATGAGCCTTCTTTATCGTGTTATTTATGCAACGCATGCCAATGGAACACATCATAAGCTGGCGCTCGACGCTCTGGAGCGCCTTACACGGCATGATGGCAAGGCGTGGCAGCGCTTGTTTTTGAAAAATGCTGAACTTTACCTGGATGGCTCAAAGGCCCCTGACAAGGAATTCAAGGACTTCCGCAACCATGTGCTGCACGTTCGCGACAGCTATTGGGGTGGCGCACCGGAAAAAGCACAGAGCTGGTACAATCATCTGGTCGATGAGCTGAAGCAAAAGAATTGGCCGCAGGCCGTTTGGTGTGCAGGCGTTCTGAGCCATTACTACACCGACCCCGTTCACCCCTTCCACACGGCACAGTCCGAAGCCGAGAACAATATTCATCGCGCTGTGGAATGGAGCATCTCGCGCGCCTACGATAGCTTGAAACGGGAAGCGCAAGCACGCCACCCCGACACGTTCGTCACGGCACCCCTTGGCAGCAACTGGCTCAAGTTGTTCATCTGCTCGGGCGCCGAAAAGGCCAATGCCGAATATGAAAAGCTCATTGCGCACTACGACATCAACGTTGGCGTTGTTGAACCCGAAGAAGGACTGGACCCGATAGCGCGCGAGGTGACTGGAGCGCTTATTCTTTATGCAGCCGATGGATTTGCGCGTGTTCTGGAACGCGCGATAGCTGAAGCTGACGTTGCGCCACCCAACGTGAACCTCAGCCTTGAAACCGTTCTTGCAACACTCAAGATACCGGTGAAGTGGGTGCAGAAAAAGCTCGCCAACGCAGAGGACAGGCGCGTCGTGCAGGCCATGTACGATGAACTTATGGCGACTGGCCGGGTTGAACGAAACCTGCCCGAAGACGACCGGCGGGTGCGCGACATCTATCAACAGGAAGTCGTGGCAAAGCGCGCCGAGGACCTTGCAGTGGCACGCGCCAAGCGCCCTGTCCAAAAAACAGAACCCGTGAAATTGCGCTCTATTGCTACACCGGTTGTGCCTCCTGCGGCGACCTCGGAAACATCAAACCGAAACGCCACCATCTACCTCCACCCCGCAGTCGCCTTACACGCAGACGACCCGGCCCAGTCGCCATCGGATCGCCGGACACAAACCAAACGCGTCGTTGCAGCCGCGCCGCAAGCCTCCGGCGATAAGACCTACCTGGCACTAGACGACGATATCGAAGCAGCGCCGTCCATCGGACCCAAGACAGCCGCGCGGTTTCAAGCCATCGGCATCAAGACCGTTGCACAGTTTCTGGACGCCGACGCCTTTGAAATGGCCGAACTTCTCGATGTCCGTCACATCTCGCCGGAGGCCATCACCGACTGGCAGGACCAGGCTCACCTGGTCATATCCGTCCCCGGCCTGAGGGGCGGGCACGCACAACTTTTGGTGGGCGCGGGGTATTTCTCGGTCGCCTCGATCGCAGATGCAGAACCAGCTAAGCTCTCTGCTGACATTTTGAAGTATGCGACCACGGCACAAGGCCAGCGTGTGTTGCGTGACGGTGAGCCACCCGATATCGAAAAGATCAAGGGCTGGATAGACAATGCCGCCAGTGTACGCGCAGCTTAAATTCAAGAAATCTCACACTTTTCAGGCCATAACGACCATGAAGCGACGGATTACCGGCTTTTATGAGGATGTTGAAGGATATTTCGTCGCCATGCTTGAGTGCGGTCACGAGCAGCACGTTCGCCACAAGCCGCCGCTGGTGGAACGCCCCTGGGTGTTGACCCAGGAAGGCCGCGATTCGCGCATTGGGGCAACCGTGGATTGTTCACAATGCGATATCGAATTGGCCGGCGTTACAGACATCGACATGGATTAGAACAGCGACAACTGAAGCGGTTGGGCCACATTTCGACAGGTCGATTATCACGACCACGTCAAAGCCACTGCCCCGCCCCACAATCTCCCAAATCCGTTACTCATCTGTCAGCCTTGGTGGCCTACCCGCAGGCTACGCCAGTAAAGCGGCACGGAGGGAATTTGAGAATGGTCGCATCAGGTGCAACAAGCGCAGCGCGAGAACGTATTCTGTCTCACGGTCTAGGCATAGCAAGCCAGCAGGGATTGAATGCCCTTACGATGGGAACTCTGGCGCGCGAATTGGATATGCCCAGAAGTGGTCTCACCATCCATTTCGCCAACCGCGAAAGCCTTCAGCTTGGTGTCCTCGAACAGGCGATCGCGCTCTTCCAGCGAGATGTCGTGAACGCATCTGTCAATGCCAGCCCAGGAGATGCGCATTTGAAGGCCATGTTCGGCCGCTGGATTGCCTGGTCTCGTGCGCCAATGCTGAAAGGCGGTTGCCCCTTCGTGCATGCAAGCCGCCAATCCGACGATCTCGCCGAACCCGTGCGCTTTCGCTTGAAGGAAGTACTCGATGGTTGGTCTGACGTGTTGAGTGCCGCCATTGGCGAAGCCAAGGCTGCAAGCCAATTTCGCTCAGACCTGGACATTGACCAAGTTGTGTTCGAACTTTACGGCCTTTATCTTAGCCATCATTTCTTCCATTGGAACATGAAGGACAAAGCAGCCGAGGCGCGCACCATAAAAGCCTTCGACCGGCTTCTGGCCGCCAGCAGATAATAGGCAAACCCGTTGTGACACCAGGACGGTCGGGGTCTGCAGTAGCCTTGAAGTTTCGCTGCCGAAATGCCAACTCCGGCGTAGCTTGAGTTTTGAAAACCAACAGTCCGCCGGAGGCTCCCGATGAAGTACTTTCTCGCCAAGAACGTTTCCCAATCCTACGACGACGCAATCACCGCCGTGACCGAAGCCTTGAAGGGCGAAGGTTTCGGTGTGCTGACAGAGATCGACGTTGCGCAGACACTGAAAAAAAAGCTCGATGTCGATTTCCCAAAGTACAAGATCCTTGGTGCCTGCAACCCAGATCTTGCCCACAAAGCGCTCAATGCTGAAAATCAGATTGGCGTTTTGTTGCCCTGCAACGTCGTCGTCCAGGAGCATGCCGATGGACGCGTTGAAGTGTCTGCCATGGACCCTGCCGCTGCGATGCAGGCCATTGGCAATAGCGAACTCGACAAGATCGCGTCAGACGTGCGGCAGCGACTGGAAAAAGTGCTCTCCCAGATTTCATGAATGATCCCGATATATTGCACGACGACCTAGGGCATTTTCCGACGAAGTGGACACCGGCTCGTCGAAGAAAATGCGACCAAACAAGAAACTAGAGCGCAGATCCGATTCCATCGGGTCGCAATGCGCTCTAGGGTCCGGACCCCAGAGCATTTTCCCAGGAAGTGGATACCAGATTCATCCGTCTGGCAGGCACACCTGGGCCATCGGCCCTTGCAATCTGCGATTGCGCGGGCCACATTAGCCGCAAACCGAGGGGCGCTGCGCGCACGTAGCTGAGATCCGTCTGACCCCGGCCGACAAGGCCACTGCGGGCGGAGCACCCTTAGAACCTGATCCGGGTCATGCCGGCGAAGGGACGGACGCATAAAATCCTACCTCCTGTCCGTTCCAAGCCCGGTTGCGCGCATCATTGCGCTTGTGCCCCGAGGAGTTGGCGCGCCATGGACAATGCCCAGTTCATTGCCGGATTGATTGGCCCGTCAATGATTGTCATTGGCGCATTGATGCTGCTGCGCCGCGCCTACTTTGTTGACCTGACGGCGCGCATGTCAGAGGACCGCACGGCAATTTTTCTCGCTGGTCTGCTCTCATTCATCGCCGGCCTTGCGATCTTGCGCGTGCACAACCTTTGGGTCACCGACTGGCGGGTCAGCATCACGATATTCGGCTGGCTGGCCGTCTTCGGCGGTATTTTCCGCATGGCATTCGCAGATAGGGTGCGCGTCATCCGTGATGAATTCGCAGCCCATCCGATCATTCTCGTTGCTGGCGCCGTTATCATGCTTGCGATCGGAATATTTTTCTCATTCGCTGCTTATGGCTACATCGGGAGCGCAATAGCGTGACGCTCGACGGCTACAACAGCTTCTGCAAGGCATTGCCACACACAACCACGGTTGTTCAGTGGGGCGGCGCGCACGTCTGGAAAGTCGGCGGCAAGGTCTTCGCTATTGGCCGCCAGAACGCAGATGACCAGGAGCTCTACGTCACCTTCAAATGTTCGCCGATGAGCTACGACATGCTGCAGGACATGCCCGGCTGCCGCCCCGCGCCCTACCTTGCATCGCGCGGTATGAAATGGATCCAGCGCACGTCGGCAGCCCACCTTGATGATCCAGGCCTCAAAGACTACCTGCGCGCCAGCTATGAGCAGGTCGTTGACGGATTGACACGCCGAGCCCGGCAAGACTTGGGGCTTCGCGACGGCGCAGAGCCGAGCATCAATCCCGCCCCGGCAACCGCGAACGCAAAAAACAAGGCCAAGGCCAAAACCAAGGCGAAGACCAACTCCAAGGCCGGACGCGCAGCAACCGAACGCGCGGGAAATGCCGGCAGAAAAAGCACATCGATCACATCAACCAAGACAAAGGCCGCGCCGACACGTGCGTCCACAGGCAAGGGAGCAAAGGCATGAACAAGATCACCCGCCCGGAAGACATGATGGTTCCCGAAGTCACCACCGGCCCAATCACCGGCTCGACCAAGATCTATTCGTCACCTGAAGCGCATCCCGACGTCAAAGTGCCGTTTCGTCAGATTTCACTCACCGATCCCGATGAACCAACGTTCCGCGTCTATGACCCTTCCGGACCCTACACTGACGACAACGCCGCCATCGACGTTGAGCAAGGCATGCCCCGCATTCGCGAAGCGTGGATCAAGGAGCGCGGCGGCGTCGAAACCTATGAAGGCCGCGATATCAAGCCGGAAGATAACGGCAATGTTTCGGGCAAAGCTCTCGCCCGCGATTTCCCCAACAAGGCAGCGCCCTTCCGCGGTGTCGGCAACGCACCGGTCACGCAGTACGAATTCGCCAAGGCCGGAATTGTCACCAAGGAAATGATCTACGTCGCCCACCGCGAGAACCTCGGCCGCGCAGCCGCACTTGAGCGCGCTGGCCAGGCCGTCGCCGATGGGGAAAGCTTCGGTGCTGCCATCCCTGAACACATCACGCCGGAATTCGTGCGCGACGAGATTGCCCGTGGTCGCGCCATCATCCCCGCCAACATCAATCACCCCGAACTTGAACCGATGATCATCGGCCGCAACTTCCTGGTGAAGGTCAACGCCAATATCGGCAATTCCGCCGTCACGTCGTCTGTCGAGGAAGAAGTCGAGAAAATGGTGTGGGCGATCCGCTGGGGTGCCGACACGGTCATGGATCTTTCGACGGGCCGCAATATCCACAACACGCGCGAGTGGATCCTGCGCAATTCGCCCGTACCCATTGGCACGGTGCCAATCTATCAGGCGTTGGAAAAGTGCGGCGGCGATCCTGTAAAACTCACCTGGGAGCTTTATCGCGACACGCTCATCGAACAATGCGAACAAGGCGTTGATTATTTCACCATTCACGCCGGCGTCCGCCTCGCCTATGTGCCGCTCACCGCCAACCGCGTCACCGGCATCGTCTCACGCGGCGGCTCCATCATGGCCAAGTGGTGCCTTGCGCATCACAAGGAGAGCTTCCTTTACGAGCATTTCGCGGACATTTGCGACATCATGCGCCGCTATGACGTCTCGTTCTCTCTGGGCGATGGTCTGCGTCCCGGCTCCATCGCCGACGCCAACGATGCCGCCCAGTTCGCAGAGCTGGAGACACTTGGTGAGTTGACGAAAATCGCCTGGGACAAAGGCTGTCAGGTCATGATCGAAGGCCCCGGCCACGTGCCGATGCACAAGATCAAGATCAACATGGACAAACAGTTGAAGTCGTGTGGCGAGGCTCCGTTCTATACGCTCGGGCCCCTCACCACCGACATCGCACCCGGTTACGACCACATCACGTCGGGCATCGGCGCGGCCATGATTGGCTGGTTCGGCACCGCCATGCTTTGCTACGTCACACCTAAGGAACACCTAGGCCTGCCCAACCGCGACGACGTGAAGACCGGCGTCATAACCTATCGCTTGGCCGCACATGCTGCCGATCTCGCCAAGGGCCACCCCGCCGCGCAACTGCGCGATGATGCCATGTCCAAAGCGCGTTTCGAATTCCGCTGGGAGGACCAATTCAATCTCGGTCTCGACCCGGACACCGCCCGCGCCATGCACGATGAAACCATGCCCAAGGAAGCGCACAAGGTCGCGCACTTCTGTTCCATGTGCGGGCCTAAGTTCTGCTCGATGAAAATCACCCAGGACGTGCGCGATTACGCCGCCAAGACCAATGCCGGCAAGTCGGCCATGGTCGAAGCCGAACAGGGCATGGCCGAAATGAGCGAAAAATTCCGCCAGATGGGATCGGAAGTCTACGTCGACGCCGACAAGATGAAACGCGCCAACGATGCGTTGGGGTGATGGGGGAGTTCCCCGTTGAAAGAAATCATCATCATTGCTGGGCCCAATGGCGCAGGCAAAACAAGCTTTGCCAACCACTACTTCCCCGCAGACCAGGAGGGGCTGGAATTTGTAAATGCCGACGAAATCGCAAGAACAATCGCTCAGGCTGGAGAAACGATGACGTCCCTGAATTTGCGCGCAGGACGATTGATGCTTGAACAGATATCAAGTCTTACGTCCGCTGGCCGGGAATTCATGTTCGAAACAACGTTGGCAAGTCTTACCTACGCGCGCAAAATTCCACGTTGGCGCAGTGATGGCTATACTGTTTGTCTGATCTATTTGAGGCTGCCTACCATTGAAGCTGCGATAGATCGCGTGCGGCGCCGCGTCGCCGCTGGCGGCCATGACATTCCGGACGCCACGATCCGAGAACGCTTCTCAAAAAGCCTTAATTACTTGAATGAATTGTATAAGCCAATCGTTGACGAGTGGTACATTTGGAATAGCTTGGAAGGTGACTTCCAGTTAGCTGAAGCATGGGACGACTAATGTCGAAAAAGCGAACTCTCGATGTGGAGAAAGTCAGCGCAGCCCTAAAACGGGCCGCGGCTGCCGCTGTGAGTGGGCAACGCGATGCAAAGTCAGGGCGCTTCACGGCGATCCAAACACAAGAAAAAACCGATCGCAATTCAGAGTCGGTTGGTAAGAAGTAACGTCACGAGAACGTTTCATGCAAATGTTTGGCAGGTCCTGAGTTCGCGAGCACTCCGCCATACTATCCCAATTCATTGAACCGCCCCGGTTTTGTCGGAGGCTTCAACTCTTGAGAGAGTTGAACTATGACGAATCGCAAGACATCCCCGAAACATTCCCCCTTGAATCCGCCGCGAACAGTGGCAACATGTATGCCATCGTCAACAACCGAAAGGAGGTGATCCGATGTCGAGTGGGATTTTTGAGGCTGCGATGTCGTGGTCGCTGGATTTGCTGACGGCTCACCTCACGGTAGCTGACTAGGCGTATTCAGAAGATCGTGAAGGCTGGCGCTACAGGGCGCAACGAGCCCATCGCGACCTTTATTCCACGGAGGGCCGCTCGCAAGAGCGGCCCTTTGTGCGTCTTAGCCCGATTGAATTGCAGGGCCTTTTTTGCATTTCCATGACAGGTAGATTTGGTGATCCTACATAGCGTGTGCATCACACTGCACTGTTTCAAAGCGAACTGCATACGACTTGCACCGCTGATGCTGCGGGACGATGCCGACACTGAGGGACAATGCTTCAAGAGCGCTGCGACGAGCCGCGCTTCAGAATAAGCGTCATTCCAATGAGCTTACTGTTGAAGAACTGCACTTCCACGACCTGTTGTTGCTTATGAAGTAAAACGGTCATGTTGGCGCTGATGTCTTCACCCTTCACGACAACACGAAATCCGCGCGGAACAAACTTCCCCTCCAAGTCACCCGCGACATTATATTTTCGTTCCCGCCACGTGCCGCGAATTTCTTCGCCATCTGGAATGATGTGGCTTTCGATCTCGACCCGGCCACTTGCCGTCGCACACCGGACGGACTGCGTGGAAGAACCTGCCTCCTCGCCCTGCCTGTAGGTTGCACGGCATTGCACAGTTTCCCGCTGGCCGCCGTGAAAGCCAATGTAACCCGTGCCGCTCCACCATCCTGACAAGCTTTCCAGGTCTATCCGTTGGCCGCCCTCGTCGGCATTGGTCTGCGTCGGCAACACCGCAGCCACTAAGGCCAAACCTAAGCTCATGGTCGCAATAAGATTAGCGCGCACGACAGACCGCCTTCGTTGGTTCAATCTGCAACGTAGATACCCGAGTCGCATTTTGAACACCAAATTGGCGACACCACATGGCCTAACAACATGCCTGACATGCCGGCCCCGGCAACGCCTGCCAAGACACATCGCAAACCACCGCGATAGGTCACATTCAGATGCAACAGACCATAAGAGCGGTTCAGACCTAGATGGAACCATTCTGCCGAGGCGGACTTGCGCCAAGGTCAAGCAGTTCGACGCAGGGCGCAGCGGCGCTACAGCCAAGCCGCCCAACGCACTGGGCGATCACTGCTTGAGTAACAGAATTGATTCAAGCTGGGTCTGAACCGCCCTAAAACAAAAGGGGCGCCAACTTTCGTAGCGCCCCCATTTTCAATCAACCTGATCTGCCTGGTTCATCGATCCGTCCGGATCAACTGCACGCGGCGGTTTTGCGCACGACCTTCCAGCGTCTGGTTTGATGCTTTTGGTTCAGTCTCGCCGGCGCCTGCCGTTGTCAGTCGCGACGCCTTGATCCCACGCTGCTCCAACGCTTTCGCCACAGAATGTGCCCGCTGCTTGCTGAGCTTCAGGTTATAGGCCGGATCTCCAATGGAATCTGTATGTCCCACAATTCGCAGGCTCCAAAGCGGGTTGTTTTTCAGCGTCACGGCAATGTCGTCCAAAAGCTGCTTTGACTGCGGCAGCAGCCGTGCCTTGTCGAACGCAAAATGCAGGCCATAAAGGTCGTATCTGTTCAGGGTTGAAAGCGCTTGTTCCATCTCGCTGCGCAGTTCCCGGCCAGCAGTGATACGCACGATGCGTTCTTCACGCGGCTCCTTTTCCCAACTCATCTTGATGAAGCGTTGGATCAGCGCCGGGCTCTTGCGATCATCATGGAAATAGAAGTCCGCAGTTGCGGTTCTGTCGCCTTCACGAAACTCACCAACCACATGAATTGCAGGCACATCACGCAAGTCGTTTTCAATAATGAGGGGCAAGCGTGTTTTACCCTTCAGATACAGCGTGCCTGGGATAGACCGCATTTTCTGGTCATAAATCATCGTCCAGGGCGCGCGTCCTGTTGCGCGCAGCTTTTCCAGCGTTGCAATGGACATGCCCAGTGTCGTGGAGCCTGGAATGACATTCGGCATCCTTTCACCATAGCCCAGCACGAAAGTCGCCGCGTCAAGGCGGTCAGCACTACGCAGGTAGCGCGTCGTATTCAGCCCGCGCGAACTCCAGTAACTAACCCTGTTACCATCCCGCTGGACCGTATCGAACCGCAGCGTACCCTCTGCATCGGGCCCGTATTTGTTGGAAAACGCATAAGTGACCTCAGCGCCAACGTGAGGCTGGAAGGGGCCAAGATCACGGGCACCAACAACGACCGAACTTGATGCAAATACCAATGCCGCCAAAGCCGGAACCTTGAGGCGCATCATCAGTTGATTATTCAAGGTATTATTCCCCCCAATTTTCCAGAGCGCATTCCGATCCGATGGAACCGGATTGGCGCTCTAGCTTTTTGTTTTGTCGCATTTTCTTCGACGAACCGGTGTCAACTTCGTCGGAAAATAATCTTAGAGTATCGGTTCAATCGAGGATGCGAAAGCATTGAAGTATCTCCGAACTTGCCCGTTTTACCAGTGAAAAAGTTCAGGTGCATCATTTGCGCGCCACGCATGTCAAATGCAAAATCTCAAATGGTGCGTAGTTCTGTCCGCTGCATAAAGGATAACGCTCTACGTGCCCCCTGGGCCCGACTGGCTGGTGCGTTCCCTGGCGGAACATCGCTTTTTGTTGCGTCCCGCGCGCACGTTGCAGCCATCCCGGCGGTTCAAGCTGGCGCCATGGCGGCCTGAAAGCTGAGCGGCCGATTTGCCCTCAAACCGTCTGTCACCTCCATGCGACCGGCCCATCACGGGGTATTCACAAGGAACAAGCCCTTTCATCAAGAAAACGAACCATACCACTGAATATGTGGAAAAAAGTGCGGCACATCGCACCCTTATGGATGCCGAAGTGCAACACCAACCCGACGATTTTTCGAATGCCGCGTTCACGTTGTGGCAGCCGGTCATTGGTTCTGGAAGATTAGGCCCCCGGTACGTTTTCAAAAAAGGGGTTCCCAATGTTTCGTTTTCTCAGCGTGTTTGCGGCTGCGCTGGCCATGATCGTGACGTCCATCACCGGCGCATCTGCCAAGGATTGTAAGGACCAACCTGTCATCGCCGAAGGCAGCCCGTTTATTTCAAGATCGCTCGGCGCTTATCCCAGCTCCCTGTTCGCCTGGCGCAAAGCCGCCGAAGCGCAGGCCGGTCCCGGTTTTCAATCCTGGCGCGTTGCCGAAGATCGCAAGATCGACTGCGAGCAGGTCCAACTCGAAAACGGCAAGAAGCGTTGGGTCTGCACGCGAACGGCCCGCCCCTGTAAGAACGTTCTCGCTGGTGGTGTGCCCGGCCTAGGTGGCGACAAGCCGTCATTCGATCGCATCCTTCGCCGCGGCGACAACGGTGACGATGTAAAGAAGCTGCAGGAATTGTTGAACGATCTTGGCTACGAACTGACCGTCGACGGTGACTATGGACGCGGTACAAAGTCGGCTGTCCGCGATTTCCAGGAAAAGAACGGCCTTAGTGCAGATGGCAACTTTGGCCCCAAGACTGCCGAGGTGCTGCTCTCCAAGGTCTGAAATTCACCGGCCTTGAATTGAATGCGACAGGGGGAGGCTCAGCGCCTCCCCTTTGTTGTTTGGCTGCCCGGCATGCTCTTGGCAAGCGCTGTTTGTTTGACGCCACTAATGCTCGCGTGGTCTTATCGGCCTCAATAAAAAACCTTGAATTACAGTTTACGCACCACCTTCGAAGTGTAACGAGTGAAAGAGAAATCATGACATCTATTGTAGCAACACCGCGCAGCAAACTTACGGCTCTTGCCGCCATCCTGACGGCATCCCTCACCAGCACTGCGGCAAGCGCTGCTCCGGCTTGGATGAATTCACAGGCCGCACACCTGGATACGATTACAGTAGACGTGGATTACAGGCGCGATCGCCGCGTGGTTAAGCGCCGTGGTCGGGACGATGTCGAAGTCGATGCCCCCACCACCTACGTCCGCTCCCGCCGTGACAAGGTTGACGTTGACGCCCCCTTCACTCGGGTGGAGCGTTCACGCCGCGGCGTTCGCGTGCGAGCACCGTTCGTAGACCTGTGGGTACCGCGTCGCTGAAGCCTCAACGTAATGGTTCCAGAGCATTTTCCGACGAAGTGGGCACCGGTTCGTCGAAGAAAATGCGACCAAACAAAAAGCTGGAGCGCCGATCCTATTCCATCGGAGCGGAATGCGCTCTAGTTGAACTACGTGAAAGCGCACGCTGCACTGAATATTCTGCCCAGCCAATAAAGAGTAGGGTTTAAAGGCATGGACGCCGAAGCACTTAAGGCACTGCAAGCACCACTAAAGGAAAAGTATCGAGAGGACGCCACCACAGCGATTGTTACACTACGCTCACAAGGTACGATTGGAGAAAACGTCACCTGTTCGGTATCGACAGCTCGCGCAATGGTCGAGGCTGGCCTGCATCCGGCAACGGGTGGAACGGGCCTGCACGCATGCTCCGGCGACATGCTGCTCGATGCGCTCGTTGCCTGTGCCGGCGTCACCTTAAACGCCGTGGCAACAGCACTCCAACTCGACGTCAAACGTGCGCGTGTCAAAGCCGAAGGCGATCTGGACTTTCGCGGCACACTCGGCATCGACAAAGCCACGCCCGTCGGCTTTGTCGCCATACGGCTCAGGTTCGAGGTCGAGGGCGACTTGAATGAGGAGGAGAAAGCAACATTGCTCAAGCTCACTGAGCGTTATTGCGTTGTGTTCCAAACGTTGAAAACTTCGCCCGCGATGGACGTCAGTCTCACCCTGACATGAAATTCCTGCTTCAAGGCAGGTTTGCAGCGCAATCTGCTATTTTCATCCCCGCATCTTGTGACAAAGCGGCAACCACCATGACTCGTTGTGGGGCGCCAACTTTCCACAGCCAATACGTGTACTCGACAATCTGTTGCCGAAAATGCATGGTCTATTTTGACCGTGTTGTAGAACAGTTCCCGCCTTGGCGATGCGGCAATGATCGCGTTAGCGATGACGTCACTTCGCATTCGGTCGGCCTGAAACCAGGCCATTAAGACAAGGCATCGTATTGCGTCCAGGAGGTACTAAGCGTGTTTGGCCGTTCCCCTCAGCCCGAACCTGCCCGTCCAACAGAAACGCCCTCTCCGGCTCCCAGCCCGGCCGGCTTCGTTGCACCCAAGGAGACGCCACCGGCGCCCAAACCTCCCGGCATGATGTCTGGCAATACCACCATGAACAACGTGCCGACGTCGGTCATCGGCAAGGACCTCCACATTGGCGGTGACAAGATCATTATTGTTTGCGAAAGCCGCCTTCAGGTAGACGGCGAAATTGTTGGCGATCTTGCCGGTCGTGAAGTGATAATCGGTGAGACCGCAAGTGTTACTGGCTCAGTGGCGGCGGAAAACGTCGAAGTTTTCGGCAAGGTCAATGGTGCCATCAGGGGTATCAAAGTAGCGCTGAAGCCGTCAGCACAAGTCGACGGCGACATCGTCCACGAACTGCTCACCATCGCCGAGGGCGCGCATTTCGACGGGCGCGTCAGGCGAGCCAAAGAGCCCGGTGAAGTTCAGCCCGTGCTCGAACTGCCAAAGAGCTGATCGTCCCAGAACTTGTGACAGGCTCGTAACCACCCTAAAAATCTCATAACCAGCAAAAGCAGCGCCAACTCAACCTGTGCTGCTTTTGCTGTTAGTTAATAACGCTCTCAACACGTGTAAATTAGCGTAACGCTACGCTTTTCGCCTCTCTCCTTGCGGGTCGATCTCGCGCCAGCGCGATGACGGCCGTGCCCTCGTGAGAAAGGCGGGCTAGCGAAAACCACGAACCCCATCATCACGATAGCCAGCGCAAATATCGCTCACGCGATTGTCGAAGCCCATGAACCGACAGACTTCCGCCTTCTTGTTGGGATTGTTGCGAATCTGGCGTGCTGAAACGCGCGAACCGTAGCTTCGCGCCACCTGCGCTAGATAATTGTCCTCGCAATAGGGCGTGGACAATGGGTTTCCACTAATAATCTGGTAGCGGCCCCGGCATTCTATGGCCTGTGCCTGCGGGGCGAGCGAAGCAATCGCCGCCAAACTGACACATGAGAGCGTTGCCACACGTGCCGCACGGCGCATCAGCCCGGTTATTTCGTTTGCCATTTCGACCTCCTCTTTCAGACCGGCACGCTTGACTGCACGTCGGCAATCAGCCTTGTGATCACATTGAGCCGGACGTTTGAAACATCAAGTGTTGAGCCTATCACAATGTTGAAAGTCTATGAGATTGAGAATTCCAACCTCGTTAAGCGTGACAGCTTGGAGGCATTAACAGGCCTTGATGCCTGGATCGACATGATTGAGCCATTGCCCGAAGAGATCGGGCAGGTTGAACGCATGATCGGCATATCCATACCAACGCGTGCGGAAATGCGTGAGATTGAAACCTCCAATCGCCTGTACATCGAACATGGCGCGCTGGTCATGACCGGCATTATGGCTCATTTGATTGATCGCGAGACGCCAGAGTTCTCAGCGCTGACGTTCATACTTTCCGGCCAGTTGCTCGTCACGATCCGCTATTTTGAGCCGCGCGCGTTTCCCTTGTTTCTCCAGCGCGTTGAAGCAGGCGATGCTGACATTGAAACCGCCGTTTCCGTCCTCGTCGGCTTGCTCGAAAGCCTGGTTCAGCGCATGGCTGACAGTATCGAACACATACAGGACGCAGTTAACCGCATTGGCCCTTCAATCTTTTCGTTCAAAGGTGGCCAGCAGACCCGAACACGCAGGATGGACCTCGCCCTGCAATCAATCGGCAAGCTCGGCGATACGACATCACGTGCGGAAGAAAGCATTTCTTCGCTGGACCGGCTCCTCCTGTTTTTCATCCACGCAATGGGTGAGCGCAAGGAAGGCAAACGCAACGTGCAACGTGTAAAAACCGTGCACCGCGACATCCGCTCGCTGTCTGAGCATTTGCATTTCCTTTCCGACCGGATCACCTTCCTCCTGGATGCAGTGCTCGGCATGATTGCCAACGAACAGAACCAGATCATCAAGCTGTTTTCGGTGATGGCCGTCATGCTCATGCCGCCCACGCTCGTGGCCTCAATCTACGGCATGAATTTCAAGATTATGCCCGAACTCGATTGGCCTCTGGGTTACCCCATGGCACTCATCCTGATGCTCGTCGCTGCCCTCATCCCCTACCTTTATTTCAGGCGCAAGGGCTGGCTTTGAAACATGCCTGACCAGGCGCAGCGCACCAGCAATGGCGATCCGCCCTTGTGGGTTTAGCCCATGTGGAACTTTTATCCTGCCAGTCGAGAACATAAGCGCACGGCGCCGCGACAAATCCAATGTTCGCGGATATGATGCACTCTTTCGTAGTTCAACCAAGAGAGAGGCGGACATCTCATGAACGTTGATCGTATGGTTATGGCCTTTGCTGGTATCGTTATTCTGGTCGGAACAGCCCTGGGCTTCCTCGTTCATCCCTACTGGCTCGCAATCCCGGCTTTTGTCGGCCTTAATTTGCTGCAGGCTTCTTTTTCCGGCTTTTGCCCATTGGCCAAAATTCTACGCGCAATAGGTTTGAAGCCAGGCTCGGCATTCCCCTGACTCCCTGCCCCGCAAAGCAACCGACGCTCTATCACCTGGAACACATTTTTACCGCAGCGCAACACGGACGCAGTCGAACTTGCGTCCGCGTCTGCGGCGTGCGGTCGCGTGCCGGTCACGGCCAATCCGGATTTTGCTAAATATTTCAGAGTTCTTATCTTTCCTGTTAACAAATTCGTCCTTTTCGTGCGTTGACCCCGTCGCGGCTGTGTTGTTGGGTCCCGCCGCCAGAACAAGTCTTCAAAATATAGATGGTGGCTGAACGCGTTCTGGTGTTCGGCTCAGCGAAAGTTTCCAGCCTCGCAGCGATGCGCCAGGGCGGCTGCACCGATGCCGGGAACTGGAGGGAAAAGGCCCTTGCCAAGGTGGGCGTGAAGCCAGCGCAGGGACCTCTCGTTGTGCAATGCAATGCCACCGGAGCAATGGAGTAATTCATGCGCAATTTCATGATCGCTGCAGCCGCCGTAGCCGCTGTTGGGCTCACTTCTGCAGCGCCCGCGAATGCTACGTATTGGGCCTGCAAGGGCGGGCATGTTGCATGCGGTAGCTCTGCGAAAGCCAAGCCATCGCGGAATTACCAGCCACAACGCGCGGTAAGGTCAAAAGTTTCCAGAAAATCTGAAACAACAAGATCAGCGTCTCGCAAAACCGTCAAAAAGCGGGTCAGGACTTCGAAAGTCGCCCGCACATCGAGGAAGCGTCATTCGGGTCACTCCGGCGGCGGCAGCTACAGCGGCTTGGCGTCTTACTACTGGCAGCCACAGCGCGTTGCTTCCGGCGGCTGGTTCAATCCGAACGCACTTACCGCGGCGCACAAGACGCTTCCATTTGGCACGCGCGTTCGCGTCACCAACCGTCACAATGGTCGTTCCGTTGTCGTGAAAATCAACGACCGTGGCCCGTATGTGCGCGGCCGGGTTATCGATCTGTCGAGCCGTGCGGCTGGCGTGATTGGCATGAAGGGATCGGGCGTTGTTCCGGTTTCGATCGCCGTCGTTGGCCGCTAAACAGCCAGATCCCATCAATCAGTGACTGCCCCTGGTCCCACAAGGACCAGGGGTTTTGTTTTCTGGCAAGTAAAGCACTGAAAAAACAGTGCCAAAGCCAGCACCGGCAACGACACGCCACACTGGACGACAATCTTCCTAAATGTTGGAAAAAACCGGCAACTTCCGGAAAATTTGGGTTAGGGTGACGGTCTCGACAGCAGCGACGTGCGCGTCCTGCAAAATGGCCAAAGCACCAATGATGCCCTTAATCCATGCAACACCCCTCTAGCCCGCGCGACCGTGACGCCGCCATCGCCGAAATACGCAAGGCGATGATTGAGAAAAAGCTCACTCAGGCCGAATTAGCCGACGCTGCCGATTGCCACGAAAAAACCGTGCAAAATCTGCTGGGTTGCCGATCTGTACGCGCACAGACGCTATTCGATGTTTGTATGGTCCTGGGGCTTGATTTCGAGCGCATTCAGTGTGGCTGGGACAATACCGCCCTGAATGGCGCTAATGAACCGATGGATTTGAAAGGCGAAGGCGGTCTCGTCGCACCGATCTATATGGGTGCCTACACCCGCGCGGCGGTTGACCACTACATCGGCTCCTACCTGACGTTACGTCCGGCGTTCTCGCTGCCTGATGTGATCATCGCCTATCGCACCGACATCGTCTGGGATCCCGAGTGGCCCTCCTTGTTGTTTGAAGAAAGCAGCAGGCCTGACGCCACCTATTCGCATCGCGGACGGCTCTACATCCCCGCCTCGTCAATGTTCATCCATCTTGTTTCACTGACCAAAGGCGCCATGCGCATGGTTCTTGTTTCTCAGGTGGACCGTACAGGAGCAATGCGAGGGCTGATCACGACCCTCAACAAACAGGGCGCAATGTTGATGCCTGTCTCCTCACCTATCGTCTACCGGCGACAAGACACGTTCGATGCAGAAGCACTTGGCCAGATCACACCTCAGAATTCGGAATATTCGCGTTACCGTGACCTGTTGAAAGAGACGATTGTCGACGGCTATGCCCGGGTCGTTGGTGCGTGAGACTGTGCGGTCGATGACCTACGTTTATGGCTTTCGGTCGTATTGAAAAAGCGATCTCACGCCCGCCGCACAACCGCATCGGCCACATCTGCAACAAGCGCCGAGCCGCCAGCCTGTGTTCGCGCACGCTCACCCGGCGTCATTGCGGTCGGGGCGCCTGGCGCTTGCCCAAGTATCCGTTCGCCAAGCCGCGCCGTTTCGCGCCGGCCAATGTCGCCGCGATGCCTGTCCAACCACTTATGGGTTTCAGTGCGGCCTGCACCATGCAGGTATGTAAAAAGCCCCCAATCGGGCTTCATCTTCGTTTCCGGCCGTAGCGTCGCCGTATAACGGCCGGCATCAATCATGTGAAACCGGTGCCGCTGCATACGTGCAGCAAGCGTTTTCCCTTTGAACAAGCCAAACCAGCCCCGACCAGTTTCATGTCTGAGGGCATCAATTAGTTCCACGTCCCGCCGCAAAGGCGCATTGAAGGTTATATGATTGACGTGCCCATTGATCTCCCGCACGCCTGTTGGAAGTTCTGAACGCTCGCGCGGATTGATCATGATGAGCACCGTGTCCTCAACAGCACTCTCCCGCGCCAACGTTACGATGTCTGGATTGGCCGAGAACCCACCGTCCCAATAGGCTTTGCCATCGATCTCGACAGCCCGGTGCAACGTGGGAAGACACGCCGACGCCAGAACACTTTCAACGGTGACCTCGTTGTCGCGGAAATGGCGAGCGTTGCCTGACGAAACCTCCGTTGCCGAAATGACAAGCCCTATTGGTGACGCCGATTGAATTAATTCAAAATCGATTGTCCGCTCCAGCAGACGACGCAATGGATCAAACCCGAGGGGATTGAATTCATACGGCGACATCAGTCCCGCCATTTGGTCAAGTGATGACCGCGTCAAACTGTATAGAAACGGATTGAGGCGTAGCAGATCTGGAACGCCTGCCTGATAGACGGCTTGCCAAACTTGCCGCAGCTTTTCGCGCGCGCGCTGACGACCGCCCTCTGCAAGCCCCGCCGCCAACGCAACAGCATTGACCGCGCCTGCGCTGGTGCCAGAAACCCATCCAAGTTCAAGACGTTCTTCTTCAAGCAGACGGTCGAGAACGCCCCAGGTGAACGCGCCATGCGCGCCGCCGCCCTGAAGCGCAAGGTTCAATCGAAGTGTCTTTTGAAAAAGAACCACTGCGCCCCCTGTCCCTCGCCGCGCCGCGCGGCGACTGAGTGCGATCCCGCTCGCACCCCGGTTTGGCAGCATCATGTCAGGGTGGAGGTCGCAAGTACAATCGGAACGTTGTCTAGGGTCTCAATGCGAACCGCAACACCAAAAGCATGAGCAAGGTGTTGGGAAGTTACAACCTCATCTGACGCACCTTGCGCCAACACCTTGCCTTCACACAGCAAAATCGTTCTGTGACAAAACCTCAGCGCCAGCGAGACATCGTGAACCGCAACAATCACCGAACGGCCTGCTGCCACAAGCCCTTTTAAAAGCCCAAGAAGCTGCAACACATGGCCCATGTCGAGGCCAGCCGTCGGTTCGTCGGCAATCAGGATATCGGCTTCCTGCGCCAATGCCCGCGCCTGCAGCACCCGCGCTAATTCGCCACCTGAAAGTTCTGAAACACGCCGCTTAGCCAAACCTTCAAGATCCATCGCTTTCAAGGCAGCGGCAATTGCAACCCTGTCATGCGTGGAAGGGGCATGTGGCAAACGGCCCAGGCCAACGACACGTTCAACAGGTAGCGGCCAGTGAACTGCGCGATCTTGCGGAATGAACGCGATCTGCCGCCCGAGTTCCGTCTTGCACATTCCAGCGACGTCTCGATCATCAAGCAGCACCCGTCCCGACGACAGCGGCACGAGGCCGGACAACGCGCGCAGTAGCGTGGATTTGCCAGCGCCGTTGGGACCGATCACCGCGACCATCTCACCAGCAGATAGATCAAACCTCACGCGATCAAGTACGAGGCGCTGCCCAAGCCGCACCGACAAATTTTCTGCCCGCAGCTTCATGCGCCGAACTCCCTGCGAGACGCCAGCACCAGCCACAGGAAGAATGGCGCGCCGAGCAGAGCCGTCACCACGCCGAGTTTCAGATCTCCAGCCGGTGAAAGTAGCCGAAGCCCAACATCGGCAGCCAACACCAGAAGGGCGCCACCCAGGAAGCTCGGCACCAGAAGACGCCCTGGCTCATGCGCAACGAATGGACGCAGCAGATGCGGCACCACCAAGCCGACAAAACCGATCGCTCCTGTCACCGACGTTGCAGCGCCGACCGCAAGCGCTGAGCCGAGTACAATCGTGTTTCGCAGCCGCGCTGGATTGACACCGAGGTTTTGAGCCGCCGTCTCACCAAGGGTGAGTGCATCCAGCGCCCGGTGCGTCGTCAACAGCAACGCCGCCCCGGCAACAATAAGCGGCGCGGCCATCCAAACATGGTCAAGGCTACGATCGGAGAGGGAACCCATCATCCAGTACAGCATTTCGACGGACGCAAACGGGTTGGGTGCAAGGTTGAGAACCAGCGATGTCAGCGCACCGGCAACGCTCGACATGGCAACGCCGGCAAGGATCAGTGTCACCGGTGCGCTTGCCTGACCTGCCAGCAGCACAACGGCCAGCGTCGTTACCCCTGCGCCAATCAATCCCCCTAACGGAAGCGCCAGGGAAAATGCTGCGGCGATTCCGGTATGAATGGCAATCACAGCGCCCAGCGAGGCCCCACCGGTCATACCGAGCAACCCCGGCTCGGCCAGCGGGTTACGCAAGTATCCCTGCAACGCTGCACCGGTGATGCCAAGCGCGCCTCCCACCAGAAGACCGAGCAGTGCGCGGGGCAGACGAATCTCGATCAGCACAAGTCGCGCGGCGCCTTTGAAAGCAGGCAGGCCAAACCCCTCAGGCCCAAGCATCAATGACATGACAAAGGCCACGAGCGTCACGATGGCCAACACGCCCACAGTACCATATTGCGCCAACGCAGAGCTGGCACCGTCGACGGCTGCGCCTGCACTGTCGATTATGCGAGCGTCATCGTCACGTCTCATTGCGGCGAACCAGAACCGCTGGTCATGCTGAAGTCGGCATGACCGGGGCCTTCAAGCCCGCGCCGTTGAACCGCTGCCCGCACCAGAGCGGCACGCTCGCGACCAAGCTGCTCAATTGCCGTGGCCAGTTCCGGTGTTCCGCACAACCACAACGGCATTGGCACATGCACATGCCGCCGACGATTCAGAAGATCGCGGAATGCACTGTGCCGCAGATTGTCTGCCGTGACAGTCCTGAACGCAGCGGGATCATGCGCCAGCACGACGAGATCAGGCGGATGAGCGACAAATGTTTCAAGCGGCAAACGACCCGCGGGGCCAAGATTGCGCGAAGCAGCAGCGTTGCGAAACCCAGCAGCGATGAGCGCAGCATCCATAAGTCCACCGGGGCCGGACGTGAGACTATTGATGTGATACGCGAGCGCCGTCGGCCGGTATGGCGAGCGCGGCGCGGCCGCCGCGATGCGCCGATCAAAATCCGCGATCAGACTTTCACCCTTGTCTTGCGAGCCTGTAACCTCGCTCACTTTGCGAATAGCCTTCCGGATACCGTCAAGATCAGACGCCATATCGATGAACACAACGCGCACGCCCAAGCGCCGTAACAACGCAACAACTTCAGGCGTTGAATAGCGCGTCGTCAAAACGAGATCGGGCTGCAGGGATAAAACCTCCTCCGCCGTGCCGCGCACCAAACGAATGCCACTGATGCGTCCAGCCACCGCTGACAACACAGGATCGGCAGCCAGGCGACTTAGCGCCGCGATCCTATCCTCGGGCACAAGTTCGGCAACGAGTTGGTCGGTGCACAAGTTGATGGAAACGATGCGTTGTGGCGCGGACGTACTTCCTTTCTCAACAGCGTGAACGACAGGAAGCTGGACTAAGCCAAGCGCAAGCAAAATTGAAAGGGCGGCAGCACCTGCCGCCCTTCTCCACTTCAGCGCTTCAATCAACGTTCGCATTGCGGTTTTCGTTTCAGTCCATTTCGCGCTTGTCGCCGCCGCGACTTACCGGCCGATGTGAAGCATCCACCTATGGCAACATCGGCTGTTCCAGCTTGAGGCGTACACCTGCATAGGCTGCAACACCTGCAGTATCGTAGCCGAACACCTCTTGATAGTTCTGATCGAGCAGATTCTCGACGCGTCCAAAAAGCTCCAGTCCCGGCTTGAGTTCATAGGAGCCGGCGATGCGAACGAGCCAGTAGTCATCAAGCGTAACCGTTTCCTGGCGCGACAGCGGCCCCCAAACGGGATCGAAGGCGTACACGAAAAAGCCTGCATCCGGCATCTCACCATTGTAGATGGCAGAAAGATTAAGACGAGCGCGCCCGTCCAACGATTTCCAGTCAACATCAAACCGCGCCTGATGTTCAGGTCGCCGCATTTCCCTTTCATCTTGATCATCGCGCGCATCGAGCCACGTGTAGGCCGCACCAACGCTCAAACCGCCAGACACCTGGAAACGCCCGGCCACCTCGACACCCTGGCGCCGGCTTTTGCCATCCATATTGACGGACGTAATTAACGGAAAGCCTGAATAGTCCTCGGTAATCTCATCTGTCAAACTGGTCTTGAAATAGGTCACATCGACAACCGCGCGCCCTTTAAGCAGCGTGGTTTCGACGCCGACATCCCAACCTTTTGAGCGTTCGGGCTTGAGGTCGGGATTTGGTGTGTAGCGACTGAAGGTTCCATAAAGTTCAGCAAAGCTCGGCAGCTTGGTGCCGGTGCCATAACTGGCATGCAGACGGAATGGCGTTGCTGGCAACTTCAGCGAACCATCAACACGCCAGTCCGTCGTATCATCGAAGGTTTCGTTGTCGTCACGGCGAATGGTTGCGCCAAGATCAAGCAGGCCGAAGTACTCGCCTCGCACCTCGCCCACATAGCTCATGCGGTCGCGCGCGGCATGAAAATTGGCAGCCGTAGGTTGGTCGAACGTTTCTTCGCGGTGCTCGATGAGACCGGTTACGAAGTGACGCACAGGTCCGCCAGACTTCGGGCCAATCCTGACCGTCGATTTGTAGCCGTACGTCGTCGCCTGATCGTTCAAGCGACTTTGCGAGGGGCCGTTAAGCCACGATGGAAAACTGACGTCGTCGAGATCGCGGTTTGCACGGGTTGCATAAACCGTCTGCACCCAGGCCTGGTCGAACAACGAAAGTTCACCTTCAAGACGCCCACTCCACGATTCGGTATCGGTCACATTGGGCGCATCGACGGCCATCTGGTAGCCCGGCAGGGAGTAACTGAAGTCATCGTATTCAGAATAAAGCTGGTTGGCCCGGAATGACCCGCGAAGTGTGAGGTTCTCGAACGGCCGCACCCCGCCCTTGAACGACAGCGTCTTCAACGAGCTTCCATCACGCTCATGTCCGATCGGAGAGATATCAGTGCCGTCCGTCTGCCGCGAGGACACCATGAATGAACCCCAGGCCGTGTCCGTACCACCCGATACCGACGCACGGCCACCACGCGAATTGAATGACCCGGCCTCGCCTTCGACGGAAACGCGTGCCGGTCCCTTTCCCGAATTGGTGATGATATTTATCACACCACCAAGCGCACCCGAGCCATAGAGCCCACTTTGCGGACCACGTAGAACTTCGATCTGGGCGATATCGTCAGTCGCAAGGGTGGAAAAATCGTAAAGCCCGCTGACGGTCGAGTTCACCTCGACCCCATCAATCAAAACAAGTGTATGATTACTCTCCGCACCTCGCATTCGCACGACGGCAACGCTTCCCGTGCCGCCTTGCTGATTGACGGACACGCCGGGCATGCTTCTCAAAACATCGACGGCTGTACGCGCTTGAGATGCCTTGATTGAATCACCCGTCACGACAGAAACGGCGGTGCCGATCTGCAGAGCTGATATGCCACCTTCGACGGCATCGTAGGATTGGTTCGCATCAGCGCCCTCACCGTCGATGTCGTATGAAATTTCGCCATCCGAAGAGCTTGAAATTGAATTGCTGGCAACGCCGCCATCATCGGAGCCTGTAGAAGATGCAGACGTTTTTTTCAGTTTTTTGGCCGGCATGACTACCGCGGCTGGCGCGTTGACTGTGGTCACGTGCTTGTTCTTCTTGGGCGCCACCTTCGGCTTGGCAAGCGTCGCGCCTTCAACGATAACCGGCGGCAGCGTGACGGCTTCACCCGCCACTGTCTGCGCAAGCAATGGACTGGCTGAAGCCCCAAGGCAGAACGCAGTCCCTGCGCCACAAACGGTCCAAATTGCAATGCGCCAATATCCGAAATTCATTTCACCCCTCCGCAAGCGATCAAGAGGGTGGAAAAGCCGGTCTTGGGGGACATGCGCTGCCCCCAGTCACATCCACAAACGCGGGCCGCTTTTCGCAGCACGTGTTCCCGGCTGAGACTTCAACCATGTGTCAGGAGACGAGGCTTCCGACAGCGGCCGACCAGACGATGCTCCCCACCGGTTGCACATCGATCGCCACTACGGGTTTCCGCTTCATTGCGCGCCCCGCGCGATGAATGGGCGACGTGTACCGGCAGGTCTCCTGGCTTGCGGCTCATGCGCTCTCTTCAGCCTTCCCATCAGTCCCGCGCTTGGGGCCCGACAGTGGCATTGGTGAAGCGAGCTTGCCGCCTACAGTTGCGGGGGCAGCCCCGGCTCAGGAGCGCGAAACGATTTATCGTAGCGCATTCCCACCCGGGTTCCCTTTTCATCCGGCCGAAAGATGAACGGCACGGAAACCAGCACAGACGGGACTTCACCCGAGAACATGCCAGGTGTCAACCGTGCTAATCGGGTCTGGCAAATGGAATGTCGTGAAAAAGAGACAATGTCGGAGCGTGTGCGGATTCGGCCGCACGCTGCTCCGACACCAGACATTTACTCTACAACTTCGTCCAGAATTTTCTGCATAAGCGCGTTGATCTCGCCCAGCGCTTTTTGCGACGCTTCGTTTCCGCGCATGATCATCGACTTATAGCCCACCGAAACCTCTTCGCTATCGACGCCCTGGTAGACAAACATTGTGTAAGGGCACAAGCCGAGGTTGGAAGGATCGGCCTCCACCATGGCTCGCGTCAGTTGCGACGAGCAGAAGGTGAAATACTCCGCTTTTGTAAAAACGTCACCCTTGGCTCCAATATCGGCGCCGGTACGCTTCAACATATCGCCGACATGGCCGTTCAGATCTACCTTCAGTCCCTGGTTGATAATCGCGTTTTGCAAATCAAACCGCACATCGTCATAAGCGCGTTTCACCGTTTTGATCGTCAAGGGATCATCAGCAGCAAATGCGGGCCCCGCCACAACGTTGCAAGCGCCAAATAAAACAATGGCCATAAGCCAGGCAACGAAGATTCCACCTTTGCCGGATCGCTGGCTCGAAAAACGGAAACTGCGTGTAGATTCGTTCATAAGGCATTTCCTCCAGGGTCATTATGGTTGACATTTTTTTGGTTGTTTTCGGAAGCTTAGCCCGTGCAGATGGGTCTTGTCACGCATCACTTTTCCGCCTGAGGAACAAAACCAAAAAACAAAAAACGTCAAAAACAGAAAAGCAGTCCCGACAAAGCGGCGAGATCAAGAAAAAGCGCGTCGCCCCTGACAATGAGCAAATAAAAACCGCCGAGTGCTATCAGCCCGACGAATAACAGCAGCGCAACACCCACGCCGCGCGGTGCGCGGATAACGTCGCCGGTGTCATCCGCCTGACGCTGGAGCGGTTCTGCAGAACTCTGCGGCATCTGCCTCACATCACCTAGTCAAGTTTGCAATCGACAAATTCCATCCTGCGCACTGTGCAATTTTTTGCCCTGGCTCCGTCACGGATCCGGCCGCCGACACACTAGCCCGCGTTTCTCACGATGGTGTGGCCGTGCGCACAACTGGCTGTTCGCGGATCGGCCAGCTCAAAGCTGCTGCCGCCAAACCCAGCCCGACCGAAATCCACCACATGGCATTATAACTCCCCAATCGGTCGAAAAGATAGCCGCCTAGCCAGGCCCCCAGAAAGGCTCCGACTTGATGAGAGAAAAACACAAAGCCGTAGAGCATCGTCATCCAACGTGCACCGAAGAACGTTGCAACGAGACCGCTGGTCAGCGGAACAGTCGACAGCCACAGCACACCAAGTATGAAGCTCAAGACAAGTATTGTCGTCGGATTGATCGGCAAGACCAGGAAGCCTAGAAAAACAAATACGCGCGCGAAATAGATCAGTGCCAGTCCGTATCGTTGCGGCCAGCGCCGCCCCCATTCGCCCGCCAGATACGTCCCAACCAAATTGCCGATGCCCACCATTGTCAGCGCCGCAACCCCAACCCAGGGTTCAAGCCCCTTATCGGCTACATAAGCCGGCACATGCGTGCCATAGAAAACGACATGAAAACCGCAAACGAAAAAGCCCGCATTGAGCAGCCAGAAACTCGGATACCGCGCCGCCTCGCCAACCGCAGCGAACAAGGACTGCGGTAGAGCGTCGGGCTCTGCTGCAGGCTGGCCGCGAACCAGCACGGCAAGTATGAGTATGAAAGCCGCGCTGGCGGCCAGAACGAGCAGACTTGTCTGCCAGCCGAGTGAAGACATCAGCACATGCGTGTAAGGCATTGCGACGAGTATGCCGACACCTGATCCCATGCCTACCATGGCAATGGCCCGCGTTCTCAGGGCCGGCGCGACGGAGCGCGCAACCGCACCGACCATCGCATTGACACCGCAACCGGCAACACCAAGTCCCAGCAAAACACCTGAAGCGAACAAATGCATTTCGGTTTGCGCAAAGTACATCGTCAGCAGGCCGCCCAGCGTCATGAGCGAACCAAACGCGGCAACACGTCCACTGCCAAAACTGTCCGACACCGCGCCGGTTATGGGAGCTGCAATTCCCCAGACAAGGTTGGCGATTGCGATGGCGAGCGCAAAAACCTCCCGCCCCAAATGCAACGTTTCGCTGACCGGCTTGAGATACAGGCCCATGACCTGCCGGATTCCCATGCCGATCGCCGTGATCGTTGCAGCAGCGAGTATGATGACCCAGGCCGGTGGCCTGGCCCCCACCATCCCACCCGAACCGGTTTTTGGCTGAAGCCCGTTTGTCGTGGCAGATGTCATGCAAATCCCGGTGTCGTAAATGATGATGTCATGCTTGGAGGTCGGGCCACATCCCCGATCAGATAACCCTGATCAGATAAAGTGGTGCCTCTTCCGGTATGGCTAGAGCATTTTCCGACGAAGTGGACGCCGGTTCGTCGACGAAAATGCGACCAAACAAGAAGCTAGAGTACCGATCCGATTCCATCGGATCGGAATGCGCGCTAGCCCGACTTAAAGATTGGCATTTTTGCGGCCCGAAGTCGCCAACACGACAGGTCTCACCACCCAATTGCAAACCAAGCGGCTAACCCTCGCGCTACTCAAGCATCGCAGCATGCCAGCATTTCCCGTTCTATTTCGACCACTCCGCCATCCACGGCAAGCAAGCCACGACCAAGGACTTCGATGGCCCATCCCTTTTCAGCCGGTGTAACGCGAACGATGTTGTAGCGCCCGAGTGGCTCGTCCTTGTGGCGCGCGGCAGCAGAACCCGAAGCAATGCCAACAACTGGAATACGCCCCTGCGGGCCATGAGCCCAGTTCAACATATCGCGATGATTATGCCCGTGAAGAACTAGTTCAGCGCCCGTGCGAGCCAGGACCGCAGCAAAATCTTCGGCATCGGCAAGAGCTCTTGCCTTTGGCGCCAGGCCCGGCAGCGGCGGATGATGGATCAAGACAACACGCGCCATTCCTTCCAGCGCTTCATTCTGCAACACCGTTTCAAGCGCCGCGAGTTGCTCTTTGCCGATGCGGCCCGCCGCAACGAATGGGGGCGTTTCAACTGCCGAATTCACCGCCACCAGCGCTACGTTGCGCACCCGCCGCACGAACGGAAACCCGCGTTGGGTCGCAGCTACACCAGCCAGTTGCGATCCGAATTCATCTGGACTCATGAACTCGCGCCAAAGTTCGACACCTGGATGCTTTCCCGTATTGGTGTAGATGTCGTGATTGCCTGGCACGACGGTTACGTCACTGGCCGGCCCGATGCGCTTTAACCATGCCAAAGCTGCTGTGTATTCACTCGGTAGGCCGATGTTGCACAGGTCGCCTGTAACCGCGAAATGGTCAGGATTGCACTCCTGCATGTCGCCCACCAACAGGTCCACCACCGCCGCCTTGTGAACGCGCTTACGCCCGCGATGCCAATTCATGAGACCAAGCGTCCGTTTGACATTGAGCAGCTTCGGCGTCAGCCCTCTTGGCGGCGTCACGTGCACGTCTGAAATGTGGGCAATCGTAGTTGTTTGGTGCATTCCATCCCCTTTTCGGGTTTTCACGTCGAATTCCTAGTGTTCTGAATCGAACGTTTGATTCCCGGGCGAAGGTCGTCAAACGATCGTGAATCCAGAACACAAACAATGAGAATGCTAGGGTTCCGGGGTGACGCGTCGGGGTCCGACAGGGAACCAAGCGTCAGAGTCGGAACACTAAAGCATGTTCAGCCGAAGTGTACGCGGTTCGGCGTGAAGAACATGCTCAAAATAAAAGAAAATAGATCGCGTTCGTGATTCCGTGAAAAGTGAACGCGATCTAGCCAACACAACAAGAACTCGCCAGTATGACCGCAAGAGATTCCCAAGTACTGCTTTGCTTCGTTGAAAACCGCAGAACAATGCCAAGTGGCATCTGGGCTCGAACGCTACACCTACGATCTCAAAGCCTGGAGTGCAGCAAACGTGACGATGAATAGGATTGTAGTTCGTTCCTTGCAGCGCTATTGGCGGATGTCGCGCGCAATGACGCTTGGCGCGCAAGGTGCTGTCATCGATCAGCATGGGCAGTTCCTTCTCGTTCGGCACACCTACCAGCCAGGCTGGCATTTTCCCGGCGGCGGCGTCGAAAAAGGTGAAACGATCGAACAGACGATGCGGCGTGAAATGTTGGAAGAGGCTGGGGTGATCGTAACCGGCAAACCCGAACTTTTTGGCGTCTATTCCAATTTCAAGGCTTTTCCGGGAGACCATGTTGCCTTGTTTGTTGTGCGCTCGTGGACCCAGCCGCGAATTCCGCCACGAAACGCTGAGATTGCCGAACAGCGCTTTTTTGCCCATGACGCGATGCCCGAAAACCTGAATCCGCCGACCTCCAGGCGGATTATAGAAATACTCGGCCAAAAAGAAATTTCCGCAGACTGGTGAAAAACCAAACTGCATTTGTCATGCGGCCGCGCGCCACGGGAACGTAACGCGCCCTGGACCAGCAATTTTGCTCATGCTATGGCGCCAACCGCAAATGCCTCGTTGGCCACACTACAGCGGGGCATAGCGAAGATGTAACCACACCGGGGCCAATCCTGCATGTTTCAACTTACGACAGCCCCTTCAAATATCGACTGCAGTTTCAGCTCTCCTTCCAGGGCTATGATACGACAACACCGCGCCAGTGAAGGCTGATCTGCCTCTATGCACTCTGACATTGAAATCAGACCCGTGACCGAACGCGACCTGCCGGCGATCGCCGCCTTGCACGCACGGGCCTTTGGCCCTGGCCGTTTCGCGCGAACGGCATACCGCATTCGTGAAGGCACAACAGATGTGACGCCAAACAGCCGCGTCGCGATATTTGAAAACGCACTTGTTGCCGCGTTGCATGCGACACCGGTCAGGATTGGTGGCACACCCGGTGCACTTCTGATCGGCCCTGTTGCAGTGGAGCCTGCCGAGAAGGGCAAAAAATATGGGCAGCGCCTCATCGCGCGTGCACTTGAGGATGCCGACGCTGATGGCTTTCGCATAGCCATACTGGTGGGCGACGAGCCCTACTACGGCCGGTTCGGTTTCACACCAATCCAGCCTGGCCGGATTTGGATGCCTGGCCCGGTTGATCCGCGCCGCATTTTGGCACGCGAACTCGCCGAAGGTGCACTGGCTGAGTTCACCGGACTGGTTGCAGCCGCATAGCAGTTGGCCGCCCCACACCCCACAGGTGAGCAACCTATTTCCCGGATTTGCCCCTGCCCTGCACAACCTCGCCGTCCTCTTTTGTGAAGCGGCCAATATCGGCGTTCTCCAGGATATCGAGCACTTTTTCCGAGGGGCGGCACAGCCTGACACCCTTCTTGGTCACAACAATTGGTCTGTTGATTAAAATGGGATGCTCCATCATCGCGTCGATCAACTGATCGTCGGTGAGGCTTTCGTCATCAAGCCCCAGTTCATGATAAGGCGTGCCCTTGTCGCGAAGTATGTCGCGTGGCCCCGCCTTCATGCGCTTCAACAGTTTCACCAGCGTCTCCCGACTGGGCGGGTCCTTTAAATACTCGATGATCATCGGCTCAACGCCAGTCTCGCGGATCATGGCAAGCGTGTTGCGCGACGTGCCGCATTTGGGGTTGTGATAGATCGTGACGCTCATTGCTATCCAGTCGCCTCACCTAACTCGTTGCACGGCCGCCTCATGTCGACGCACCGCAGTTCCTTTTTCGTACCACGCCTTCGTTTTATTGACGATTCCCACGACCGACAACATGACCGGCACCTCAATCAGAACGCCAACCACCGTCGCTAACGCGGCGCCTGACTCAAATCCAAAAAGACTGATTGCCGCTGCCACCGCCAACTCAAAGAAATTCGACGCTCCAATCAACGCTGATGGGGCAGCCACGCAATGCGCCTCACCTGTCGCGCGGTTGAGAAGATAAGCCAGACCGGAATTGAAGTAGACCTGAATCAGGATCGGAACTGCCAACAGCGCGATCACCATAGGTTGCCGCAGGATCTGCTCACCTTGAAAACCAAACAGCAAAACAAGCGTGGTTAAAAGTGCGACGAGCGATAACGGCTGAAGGTAGGTCAACACGTCCTCCAACCCTGCCTGGCCGCCGCTTGCCAGAACGCTCCGGCGAACCACCTGCGCTATGATCACCGGCACGACGATGTAAAGCACCACTGAAAGCAGCAACGTTTCCCACGGCACGGTGATTGCCGACAAACCCAGCAGCAGCGCAACAATCGGCGCAAATGCAAACACCATGATCACATCATTGAGCGCAACCTGACTGAGCGTGAAATGCGGCTCGCCATCTGAAAGATTGCTCCACACGAACACCATTGCCGTGCATGGTGCCGCCGCCAGCAGAATGAGCCCGGCGATATAGCTGTTGATCTGATCCGCGGGCAGCATCTCGCGGAACAGGTAGCCGATGAAGAACCATCCCAACAGGGCCATCGAGAATGGCTTTACCGCCCAATTGATAAACAACGTAACGCCAATACCGCGCCAGTGCCTGCGCACCTCACCAAGCGCTGCGAAATCGATTCTGATAAGCATCGGAATGATCATCAGCCATATCAACACCGCCACCGGGATATTGACCTGCGCCACTTCCGCCCGGCCTATCGCCTGAAATACGTGCGGAAAAGCATGGCCGAGAGCTATCCCAACGCCAATGCAAAGCGCAACCCACAAGGTCAGGTAGCGTTCAAAAGTGCTCATGATGAAGTCTCTTTGCTTGAGATTTACAACTTCTCTGGCAATGGGTTCGTGACGCGCCCAATGCGGTCGAGTTCGCTTTGCAGCGACAGGCTGTCGAGGGCATCGATCGACAAGTTCGTAAAGATCGAGATGCGCTGATAAAGCATGCGGTGCGTGTCGGCGAACGCCGCTGCGATCTCCGCCTCAGACCCCTGCACCTGCGAGGGATCGGCTACACCCCAATGCGCGCTCATGGGTTGGTCAGGCCACACTGGACAAACTTCGTTGGCCGCGTCGTCGCAAACGGTGAAAACAAAATCCATGCGCGGCGCATCAGTTGACGCAAATTCATCCCAGGATTTGGAACGGACATCACGCGTGTCGTAGTTCAGCTTATCGAGCAACCGAATGGCAAACGGATTAACCTCACCGCGCGGATACGAACCAGCCGAAAAGCCGCGAAAGCGGCCTTGCCCCAGCCGATTCATAATCGCCTCGGCAAGAACGCTACGCGCCGAATTGTGGGTACAGAGAAATAAAACATTAAAGACGCGATTCTCATCGACCTTTGACATGGGCCTTCCTCCCCGATCGTGGCTGCGCACAAACGATCTTTGATTTGCTCGCGCCGCCGCGTTGTGCGGGCACCTGCGTCAGTGCGCCACAAAGCTCTGGCCGCCCTCCGCAACAGTCTTCCGACAGGAACGCGAGCAGCGCGCGCATCTCATCGACCACCAACGCGTAGCGGATGAAGCGCCCCTCGCGCACGGCTGTAACAAGACCTGCGCGCTCCAGCTCTTTCACATGAAACGACAGGCCTTGCGGCGCGATGCCGACGGCGTCAGCCAATTGCCCGGCCGTCTCACCTGCTCCTCCCGCCACCACCAGCCTGCGAAAAATCGCCAGCCGGTGCTCCTGCGCCAGCGCCGCCAACGCACGAATTGCATCATCGTTGTCCATAAAATTTCAATACTACAAGAATTATTGAAATGTAAAGCATGAACGTGGGAGGGCTGCCCATGAGCGGAAAACGGCAAGTCCAAAACTGTGCCCGTCTGCGGGGTCGGGACGTGCAAACCTGCCGCTGCAAGGCCCCCATCACGCCCCTCCCGCCTGCGCCACGCGCATCTGGAACGCACCGGCGTTCTCGTTGGAAGCGGCATTAATGGCACGACCGTTGATATTGGGTGCAACAAGCACGCGGCGCTCGCCACACTATCCATCCCGCCCCTGCGTTGCCTTAACCAACGCGCGGCAAGTCGGTGTTAGGCGAAGGCGGAATCCCGAAAAAGTCGTCTGCCGCAGTCTCTAGTCACCCAACATCAAACGCAGGCAACGACCTTCATCACCCAGACGCAGCAAACGCCTTACGCAACGCATCCGACAGCCGCAGCGGCTTGCCAGATACAGCAACAAGCACAACGGTTACATCGGCTTCGAAAATCTCGCGGCCATCGAGTGTGACGACCTGGTTCAAAGTGACGGACGCACCGCCCATGTCTTTCACGCGCGTTGCAACTTCCAGCACATCGTCCATTCGCGCCGGACGCTTAAAATCACACGTCATGCGCCTGACGACAAACGCGGCCGGCTCCAAGCTATCTGAACCATCAATCATGCGCCGGGCATCCGTGCCCAGCAGCCGGAGAAAATCGGAACGGCCACGCTCGCACCAACGAATGTAGCTGGCGTGATACGCGACCCCGCCCGCATCCGTATCCTCGAAATAGACCCGCACCGGCAGCACATGGACCTGGCCGCATTCGTCATTTTCCAGCCGTCCGGCAAGATCAGGCCAGCGATCTTTATTGGTCATGGGAACGCTCTGTCAGTTTCGGCGTTACAAAAGTTTTGGGACAACGATGGACGCGGTACAAACCCGCGCGCCGTCGATGTCGCATTTGCTGCGCATCGGTGCAAGCCTTGCACCTTCTACTATGGCATTCAGTTTGAGGCTGATGTTCGTAAGGCCGGGGTTGTATCGCTGGGCAGCACAAGACATAAATCTCCAGTGCATTTTCCGACGAAGCGGACGCCGGTTCGTCGTAGAAAATGCGACCAAACAATAAACTAGAGTGCCGATCCGATTCCACCGGATCGGAATGCGCTCTAGTTTCCATGTTCTGGTCGACGACAAAACTGCGCAGAGCATGGCGGATTTCGGGAAAATATAAACCATGAGCGGACTTCTTGCCCTTCTTGACGACGTTGCAGCACTGGCACGGCTTGCCTCCGCCCAACTCGACGATATCGCGGCTCAGGCCGCCAAGGCGGGCTCCAAAGCCGCCGGCGTGGTGATCGATGACAGTGCGGTCACACCAAAATACGTGGTCGGACTGCCAGCCGCGCGCGAGTTGCCAATCGTCGCGAAGATTGCACGCGGATCGATCTTCAATAAGCTGGTGCTGCTGCTACCTGCAGCGCTCCTGCTCGACGCGTTCGCGCCCTGGCTCATCACACCATTGCTGATGCTCGGTGGAGCCTACCTGTGTTTCGAAGGTGCAGAAAAAATATGGCACACGCTACATCCCGAAAAAAACCACGCAATCGAACCTGAAAACATCGATGCAGCGCACCTTGAACAACAGCGCGTCGCTGGAGCCATCAAGACCGACTTTATCTTGTCAGCGGAGATCATGACGATCGCGTTGGCCTCGACGCACACCGATTCCACCTGGAAGACGGCCATCATCCTGGCGCTCGTGGCCGTGTTCATCACCGCGGTGGTGTATGGGTCCGTTGCTCTGCTGGTCAAAGCCGATGATTTCGGTCTGAAGCTATGTCAGGAAGGTCGTTTCGCTGTGACGCGCTCCCTCGGTGGCGCCATCGTTAAATGGATGCCAGCCGTCATGACTGCGATCTCCACCATCGGCACCGCGGCCATGTTGTGGGTCGGTGGCTCGATCATTCTGCACGGCATCGAGCATTTTGGTTTTCACGGCATCGGTGACGCCATCAAGTCGGCTGCGCAAGTCGCTTCGCAACTGCCCACCGTAGGCGACATTGCCGCATGGCTGACAACGGCGACGCTAGACGGCTTGTTCGGCCTCGCATTGGGATTGCTGCTCATGCCGATTGTGCATGCCATCATAAATCCCGCCATCGAAATGGTGAAAGGCGGGCAGGAGGCGTAAGGCTCGATGTTACCCTCCCGTTTTCGCACAATAACGTTTGCAAAGACGCGTTTATTTATGAACGTTATTGACGACTGCCAGCCGCGCCGCCATCTGCATCCTCATCGCCTTCATCACCGCCCAGCGAACCAAACAGCGCAAATTCCGGCGTTGCCTGTCGCGAGGGACCTGACATGCCCAGATGCCGGTAGGCTTTCAACGTCAACACGCGCCCGCGCGGCGTCCGGCCGATGAACCCCTGCTGCAAAAGATAGGGCTCGACGATTTCTTCAAGCGCATCGCGTGGCTCCGATAACGCCGCAGCCAGCGTCTCTATGCCGACCGGCCCACCGTCATAGGTCTTGGCGATGCAGGTCAGATAGCGATGGTCCAACCCGTCGAGACCTGCATTGTCGACTTCCAAAGCCCGCAACGCAGTGTCGGCGATACCTGCATCAATTGTTGGCACGCCCGCAACCGCAGCGAAATCGCGCACGCGGCGCAATAACCGGCCTGCAATGCGAGGTGTGCCGCGCGCCCGCCGCGCAATCTCCAAGGCGCCAGCTTCATTCATGGCCGCGCCAAGCACACGCGCGCCTCTTGCCACCACATGCTGCAGCTCATCGACCGTATAGAAGTTGAGACGCACGGGTATACCGAAGCGATCGCGAAGCGGCGTTGTCAAAAGCCCAGCGCGCGTCGTCGCTCCCACAAGCGTGAACCGTGCAAGGTCAATGCGGACAGAACGCGCAGCAGGTCCTTCTCCAATAATGAGATCAAGCTGGAAGTCCTCCATCGCCGGATAGAGAATTTCTTCGACAGCCGGATTGAGCCGATGAATTTCATCGATGAACAGAACGTCACGCTCTTCCAGGTTGGTCAGCAGCGCCGCCAGGTCGCCGGCTTTGGAGATGACCGGACCTGACGTTGCGCGAAACCCGACACCAAGCTCCTTCGCCATGATTTGTGCAAGCGTCGTTTTGCCAAGCCCCGGCGGACCAGCAAAGAGAACATGATCCAAAGCATCGCCGCGGTTCTTGGCCGCCTGTATGAAAACTTTCAGATTGGCCCGCGCCTGTTCCTGGCCGATGAACTCGTCAAGCGACTGGGGACGGATCTGCGCTTCATAGGCATCCGTCTCGCGCTTGGCGGAGGTGATAATGCGGTCGTCTGGCGTGGTCGGGTCGGCCATATCAGGCAAGATCCTGTAGCGTCGAAAGGGCCGCGGGAATTCAATCAGTTCCCGTTGTTCAGTGCGGACCCAGGCACGTGTTTCCGAGTCGTTCCGCTTCTAGCATGATTTGCAGGCAGCCCGGTGCAACTCATGCAAACTGGGGCAAAACGAAAAGGGAGCGGTGCGTCCCCGCGACACACCGCCCCCGTTGGGCAACCTGTTGAGCTGCCCCTCCTAGCTGCGCAACGACCGCACAAAACCCTCATCTATGCGGAGTTAACACTGCTTGGAAATCTCTCTGGATCATCGGCGATAATGAAGCCAAGCCAAGTGGTCCGCGGGAAGACGGCCCTGGATTTCGCCTTCGATATCGCTTTCAGTGAGGAAGAAAAAACCGCTTAAAGACGGTGATCGTGGATGCTTCTACCGGCGTTGCAAGCCTCAAACCGGCTATGGCCCTATGCAATAAACCTCGCCGCACCCAAACGCCTCCAGACCTTGTCCCATTTATAATTTTCCTTTTTATTCCGGGCTCTTACCGTCCTTGGTCTGCCGCACATGAACACCAAGCGCTGCCGTCCCTTATGGTTAACGCAATGATGCAGCAATTGGCCAGGCAGACAAAGCCGCAATCTGGAAAAGATGATATTCGCCAACTTGAGATGGAAGTGCGACACTTGCGGCGAACCAGCCACAATTCAGATATTGAGCAAAAGCAGGCCACAAATCTGTCTTCGAATAGTCTCACTGCAGAGCGAACGCCATTAAGGCGCCTATTCACTCTCGATGATCCGACCCCCGATGAGCATCTGCCGAACCCCCATGGAAATGAAGGCTGCCAGCCCGGTGAGCGGCGTAAGAGCAAGCTCGTTGGGCAGGCGCAACGCTATTGCGGCCATCATGAACGCGATACCACCAGCAGCGGCGGCAGCGATCCAGGGAAATGAACCACGCATCCAAACGACCAATGCCAAAACAAGACCGGTAAGCGCAGCCGGGATCGCCGCCCAAACGAAAACAGACAATGCGGCTTGTCCCGCGTTTGACAGTCCTGCCGGAATGAGCCCCTCAAGCTGCAGCGGCCCAGCTAGCACGAGCGCTGCAAGCGTGACGAACCCGCTCAGAAATGGCCCAAGCAAGGCATAGCCCAGGAAGGTATACAGTGCCCGCTGACCAGCACTGCCTGACGTTGCGCTTGCCCCGCTGCTTTGGTTTCCGCTTTGGCCTTTTTTCATCGCGCAAGTTCCTTCAACCCGCGCCGGATCAGGGTTGGCGTGTCAGCCGCATGCCCCAGGTCCTGCATCGCTAAAGCAACCGCCTGGCTGGCCTGGGCCGGGTTGTAACCGAGATTGGTGAGAGCGGAAATCGCCTCTGCGGCAGCAAGACCGTCGCCCGACGCTTCATCGGCCGCGGATGCACCAGCTTCTGGCTTTTTGCCGTCCGCCCCTTTTGCGCCAAGACCTGCAACCGATAGCGCCGGCGCCTTGTCCTTCAATTCTGCAACGATGCGCTGCGCCAGCTTCTTGCCCACGCCATGCGCCTGCTCCACCGCAGCCCAGTTGCCCAGCGATACCGCATTGGCAAGTTCCTGCGTTGACAGCACACCCAACACAGCTAAAGCGACCTTTGCGCCAACACCTTGCACGTTCTGCAACGTGCGGAACCAGGTCCGTTCAACCTCGCTTGAAAAGCCATAAAGACGAATGGCATCTTCACGCACGTGCGTGTCGATGGTCAACGATACTTCTGCACCGAGCGTTAGGTTGCGAAGTGTGCGGGCGGAGGCTTGCACCTCGTAGCCAACGCCGTTGACATCGACGATCAGGTGTCCCTCACCGATCGCATCGACGAGCCCTCGCAACTTCCCGATCATCGACCGACCTTTGCCAGAGCATTTGCTGCAAGAGCCTTTGCTGCAAGCACCTGGGCACCGCGATGGTTCGCATGGCAGATCGCTATCGCCAATGCATCCGCCTCATCAGCACTTTCGACCCTGGCGCGCGGCAGCAAAAATCCAATCATAGCCTTGATCTGATGCTTTTCGGCATGTCCCGCACCAACGACAGATTTTTTCACAAGGTTTGGCGGATATTCTGCAACCTTCAATCCTCTAAGAGCCGGCGCCAGCAACGCCATGCCACGCGCCTGTCCAAGCTTCAGCGTCGCGCGCGCATTGTCGTTGACGAAGGTTTCCTCAACCGCCGCCTCGCGCGGACTATAAGTTGTAATTACCCCGGAAATGCCTTCAAAGATTTCGCGTAGCCGATACGCGAGCGCATCTCCAGAAGGCGACGAAACATGGCCGCTGGCGACATATGTCAGGCGCACACCATCAGATTCGATGATGCCCCAGCCGGTGCGCCTTAAACCCGGATCAATGCCGATGATACGAATCGAATCTCTTTGCATGAAAAAGAGATAGCACGGGGCGGGCTGGACGACGTCTGTCGTTTTGGTTTTTACAAAACTACATTGGCACTAGTGGCCTGTCGCGCCAAAATTGAAACATAGCCGCCGCCGCTGCAATTTTGGCGCGACATGAAGGCCACCAGCAAAATCATTGGCTTAGTGTGGCGTTTATCGCGCCTTAGTTGATACCCAGCGTGCCGCAACATCGATCAACTAAGGCGCGACGCCACACCAGGCGAACACCCGTCTACTTCAAAGCCGGTCGCCTTAACGCTCAGTCCGGCGCAAAATTGCAGCGGCGGGTCCGCACGCGAATGCCGCCAACCGCTCGCTTATACGTCGTTGCCGCTCCAAAACCATAAGAGCTTTGGCATTGGCCTCGGCCTCCGTTTCCTCCAGCCGTTGAGCCCGTCTAAGCGCAGACGACATGGCTGACCAATCAAGCGATGCAGACTTCATGTCGCTCACCTCCCTACGTGAAATGAAATGTTGCGTATGACTTTTGAATACGAATCCGCCAACGCGAAGCTTTTGTTTCCGACCGACAAAGGGAAATTAGCTGCAAACAGCCTATCATTTGTTCAATGCGGGCGATAAATTGCTGGCATTCCATTAGCGATGATTCACATTCGAAACGATCCAAAGCGTTCCCTGAATTGCTTTTCACGGTGCGGACTACCGTCCAGGCAAGGTCCGGCCAAGGATCAAAAAACACCGATATAGGAAGAACTTACTCCGAAAGTCGCGTGGGCCCTCGCAGTGCTTGCGCGCGATCCCGCCTGCAATGCCCATGCGATAGCCCATGCTTAACATCTGACCACTGATTGTATTTTTTTCTTCAAAGCGCCGTGCGATATATCTGCATTGCTCATCCCACTCGCAAATATCGAGAGATGGCAAACATGCGGACAGTCGCCAATACGAATTGGACGTGGGAGTGGGAGTGAGCGTGGAATTGGCACCATAGCAACGAGACCACAGCGGCGCTTACGCTCCAGCAACATCTGCGGCGCCTTCGGGCCCTGTTCCGCCCGATGCCTCGGTCACGTCTCCAAATGGTTCATTCAATACCATCAGCAAGGGTGTCAGCCCTTCCTTGTCCACCACGCGGAAAATTTCGATATCGCGGCGGGCACCTTCGCTCCAACCGGCAATTGTCAGCGCGCGTTCAGCCTTGGAAAACAAACCGTGGTTGCGCAACGGCCGCGCCTCTTGAAACGCCTTGGATTGTGCATCGGAAACGTCGATACCTTGCTTTTCCAGCCTTTCCAGGTGCTTTTTGCGGATTTGCGTAAGATCGGTATCGCTCAACTCGTCCTCTTCCGCCTTCAGCATGGCCAACTCGTTCTTTTGAAACGGGTGACGCCAACTGCGCTTGCGCGGCCACCTGATCAGGTCGAGGTCATCATACACGCCAGCCAACTGGTTCATGGCCAATGCACGCGCAGATTCGTCTTCATTCGCTGGGTCGCAGCTATAGAGGTTGGGGATGATGAAATAGGACGCCTTATTGTGATGAATGAAGTGGCGGCGCACCCACTCAAGGTTCTTTTCGGCATCGCCACCTGGAATGCGCGCAATCGCTGTGCTCATAGCCTGCCGGATCTGGCGGACGACGGCCGCCGTCGGCATGTGGCGCGCAGGCGGTGTCGAAGGCGGGTTGAGTGCGGTCAGCGCAAACAGACCGAAGTCGATACCCAGCGTCGCCATGAGCGCGATTAGATCGCGGCCGGTGATCGGCTCGCCGCCGGTCGTGCGGCTCGGCGTGACCGCACCACCGCTCGTTACATAGGATGCAAGACTGCCGCCATAGGCACCGATATTGGCCCACAGGTTCTTGATGGCGTTGGCGACACCGGCTGGTCCCTCGGTGAAAATCGCTGCGCGCAATTTTAATTCCGCAGGCTCTGCGGCCTGGTCCGCCGCCTGGCGCAACCGCTGCGCAAGCGTTGGATCATAACAAGAAAAACCGGCTTTGCCTGGCGCCGTGTCAACGACGTTGGCCAGGGCTCGCATCTCTGCAGCCGTTGACTGCCCCAGTTCGTTGGAGCGTGCAGCAATATTTTTCGCTCGTGATCTTACCTGACTGGCGCGGGTCTCAAATTCCCGTTGCCGCGCTTCGATGGTGTCACCCGAAAGATTGGCCGCCGACTGCTGCAGAAGCTGGATGTCAGCCTGGACCGGCTCAAGCCACGCCCTTTGAATGCCATCGCGCAGCGACGCGACCCCATTGCGCACCGACAAGCGTGCATTGTAGAGCGGGCCACGGCCTGCACCCGATGAGCGACCGCAACTTCCACCGCTTGTTTCCTCGCGGCTCATCTGGCTTTCCGACCAGGACACAACGTTGTCGAGCTGCGATTTCACCGCGTCAAGACGTGCCGCAACCGCATTGCCTGCATCGCGCGCATCTTCCTGCAAAGCCGCAAGACTGGTGCGGGTGGCTTCCTCACCTGCAATGAGGCTCCACCAGAAGCCGTAGCCAAACCCGATCGACCAGAGCGCAAGGAAAATGTAGAGCGGAAAGGTAATCAAACGCTCGCCAATGGAGCGTTTGTAGCCAAACGTTTCCCTGAGTGCGAGCCACATCAAGAACGTCAGGGCGACGACAACGGCAATCACCAGAATGTCGTTTGAAACCGATAAGCCATGCACGATCTCGCGGCCATGGCTGGTGGCTGGCGATGTCGAAACGCCGATGATGAAGTCCGCCATGCCGCTCCAGGTGGCATAACCCGATATCACCAGCAGCATGAGTGACGCGATGCCGATCAGCGAGTTGCGGCCGAACAGATAGTCAGCGATACGCCCCCAAACGGAGATACCCGTCGAACGGCTGTCAGACATTACGCTATCTCCCCGTTGCCTGAGATGCGCGAGGCGAACCCCACGTCATCATACCCCGCTGAAGACATGCGCGTTCCAGCGTATTACCCGTGCTCCACATTAAACGCACGGGCAAGGTTGGCGTTTGCAAGAACCGCAAACACGCATCAGGGACTAACTCAATAGTGGCAGGAATGTCGCGTTCCGGGCCAGTTGCTCGTGCTGAGATGCAGCAACGACACATGCTAGTGTTCTGGATCGAACGTTTGATTCCCGGGCGAAGGTCGCCACCCATCACCCATTTCTCCCCGCCATCGTGAATATGGCAGGCTAGTGCCATTAAACGGCGCAGTGCCCACAAAGCGGCTTGGAATTATTCGGCTGCTTCGCCGCCGAACTGCAGTTCTGCTAACCGGCTGTAAAGTCCGCTACCCCTCGCCAGGTCTGCGTGACGACCCTCTTCCACGATGCGTCCATCATCCATGACAACAATGCGATCGGCTTTCTGGACCGTCGCCAGACGATGGGCGATGACGATGGTCGTGCGGTTTTCCATCACGCGTTCCAAAGCGCGCTGCACCAGTACTTCGTTTTCCGCATCGAGCGCACTGGTCGCCTCGTCAAGCAACAATATCGGTGCATCTTTCAAAACCGCACGCGCGATCGCCAGCCGTTGACGCTGTCCGCCCGACAGTGTCACGCCACGCTCACCCAGCCGCGTATCATAACCATCTGGAAGATTGCGAATGAAGCCATCGGCCTGCGCGGCGACCGCAGCCGCTTCGATCTCCGCCCGACTGGCGGTTTTGGCACCGTAGGAAATGTTTGCCGCAATCGTATCTGCGAAAAGCGCCACATCCTGCGGCACCAGTGCGATGCGCGCGCGCAAAGCCGCAAGGTCAGCGTCACGAACATCGACGCCATCAACAAGCACGCGCCCCGAAGACGGATCGAAGAAACGCAACAATAGAGTGAATAGCGTCGATTTGCCTGCCCCTGACGGGCCGACCAGTGCGACGGTTTCGCCAGGCTTCACTTGCAGCGAAAAGTCGGACAGGGCCGCCGCATCAGGGCGTGATGGATAAGCGAACGTTACATTATCAAGAGCAATTTCACCCTTTGCTGGTTCTGGCAAAGGGTGCGGGTTTTCGGGAGACCGGATTTCTGGCACCTCGCCAAGCAGTTCAGACAGCCGTTCGGCTGCGCCCGCCGCCTGACTGATTTCGCCCCACACTTCGGAAAGTTCTGCCATTGCCCCGGCTGCGAACAAGGCATACAGCACGAACTGTCCCAGACGACCGCCGGTCATCTCGCCTGAGACGACAGACGAGGCACCAAACCACAAAACGCCGGTGACTGACGCCACCACCAGAAAGATCGCCATTGCCGTCAGCCCAGCGCGCGCTTTTAGCCGCCGCCGCGCGCTTTCAAACGCGTCTTCAACCGCCGATCCAAACCGGTTGGAGACATTTTTCTCGTTGGCAAATGCTTGCATCGTGCGCACGGCAACGAGGTTCTCGCTGGCGTAGGCAGACGCCTCTGCCAGACTGTCCTGGGCCTGGCGCGACAGCCGTCGAACAACGCGACCGTAAGCCATCAGCGGCAATACAATTGCCGGTATCGCCAGCAAAACCATCGTGGAAAGCTGCGGGCTCGTTACAAACATCATGATAAGCGCGCCAATCAACATGATCGAGTTGCGCAGCGCCTGACTGAGAGCGGTGCCGGCAGCCGCCTTGATCTGCGTCGTGTCGGCGGTCAGGCGGCTCATCACCTCGCCTGAATGCGTACGCTCGAAAAATGTCGGCCCCAGTTCCGTCATATGCCCAAAGACGTCGCTGCGCACATCCGCCACCACTCGCTCGCCAAGCCAGTTGACGAAATAGAAGCGCGAGGCACTGGCAATCGCCAGGATCGAGCCGATAACGATCAGCATGCCGAAATACTGATTGATCAAAAGCCCATCATCCGAGCCAAATCCATAATCAATCATCCGGCGCACGGCCATCGGCACCAAAAGCATGGCGCCAGCCGATACCACCAACGCCACAAAGGCGGCCGCCACCATGAGCGGATGTTTCATGATGTAAGGCTTGAATGCCAACAAAGGACGCAGCGAACGGCGGCTATTTTCTGCAACGTCGTCGCCGTTTGACTTGTCCTCAGTTGGCGCGGCTCTCTTGGATCTGGATTTCAAAGCTTTATCTCTCGATGGTTTCGCCAGTAATCGGGCGCGGCTGAGAGCCAAAATTCGCAGTCCAGGCAATCCGCATTCCTGCGGGTATCGAGCCCATCGATGGCGCAGTCAAAAATCGATCCGCTGGACGTTTAAGGTATGCGAGGTGGACAACTGGCGGGAACATGCCCGACCGGCGCCGCGTTCTCAAGGCCTTGATGCCAATTGCCAATGCCTAGTGTGGCGTCGCGCCTTAGTTGATCGATGTTGCGGCACGCTGGGTATCAACTAAGGCGCGATAAACGCCACACTAAGCCAATGATTTTGCTAGTGGCCTTCATGTCGCGCCAAAATTGTATGCGGTTGCGGCTATGTTTCAATTTTGGCGCGACAGGCCACTAGGACATGTCAGCAGGCTGCGACGGTTTGCGGCACCGGCCCATTCAGCGGAACATTAGAGCATTTTCTGACGAAGTGGACGCCGGTTCGTCGAAGAAAATGCGACCAAACAAGAAGCTAGAGTGCCGATCCGATTCCATCGGGTCGCAATGCGCTCTAGCGCTGAGGCGACCTACGCTTGAAAGAGCCCCCAAAAGCGACTATGAGAGGCCTCGAATTGACTTCTCGACAGATATCCCAGGGCACGGCCGCCACCAGCGCAGGCCAGCCCTGGTTTTGCGGTGCGGAGACCGAACAATGAAGAAAGACGCTGATCTGCATCCGGATTATCACCAGATCAAGGTGGTGATGACGGATGGAACCGAATTCATGACCTATTCGACCTACGGCAAGGAGGGCGACACCCTCCAGCTCGACATCGACCCGTCCTCGCATCCGGCCTGGACCGGAGGCGACACGAAACTGATGGACCGTGCAGGCCGCGTTTCCAAGTTCAAGAAAAAGTTCGAAGGACTTTTCTAAAACCTCTTCCAAGGCCTCCGCGGTTCCAACCGAGCCTGACGTGCGCCTACCGCGGTCTGCATTTAAATGAAACAAGCAAAGGCCCGGATTTTTCCGGGCCTTTGCTTGTTTTCAAACTCATTCACGGTGTGAAGCTTGCCGCCATCGGCCGCATTTTCTCAAACAGCCTTGGCGCCGAATGCTTGCGCCAGCAGGCTCATCTGATCTGCCACCGGATTGGCTATCAGCGGCACCACGTTATCGCCACCTGATGTTTCATGCATGGCCCGATCAAGCTGCACAACGCGGTCATGTAGCTTGAAGCTTTGTTCGATCAAGCTACGCAGCCCCTCAGGTAGATTTGCAAACCCGGAAATATGCGAGGGCCGGCCCACAGATTTGAGTTTAAGCCGCTGGCGTTTGCGCCGCGCCTCCTCAAGGGTGATCTCACCATCACGCAGGCCTCGCCGAACAAGCAGCCATGTTGCCAGATCCAGCAGACGCGTGGTCAGGCGCATGCTTTCAGTTGCATAAAGAACGTTAGTGGGGGGCTTAAGCAGCTTTGCTTCGCGTCGCCCTGGCCCATCGAGATAGGCAGCCGTCGTTTCGACGAGTTGCATGCCTTCCTTGAAGACCAGATCGAACTGTGAGGACGCCTGAAATCGTTGACCGAATGAAACGGTAACGGCTTCGCCTGAGAAGTCTTCAAAATTACGCGACTTGTTTGTCATGTTACGCCGTGAAACACACTGAAACCAAGAGCTAACCATACACACGAACCAACCTAGCTGGCCATAGTTAACAAGATGGTCAATTCGGGTCGTTTCGTGACATCCGCCGTCGCTGCTGTGGACAACGCGTCGGACATGCGGGGGGAATGCAAGTTTTCTGCCGCAGCACATTTGCGTGCAAACAAAAAAGAGCCGCCGGGGTTTCGGCGGCTCGGAAGTCAACAGGGAGGCGTCAAACAGAGCGGCACGTGCCGCTCGGGATCCAGAATTCTGGATGACTTGAAGCCTAATCCCCTATGGTTGCGGAAGCGTTAAAGGACGCTCTGAAAAACACCATTCAGGTTGTCGAGCCCTGCAAAGCCTTGTTTTGGCACACACGCCAAACACTTGGCCTGTGGTGTTGCCATGTGCCTCTCCACGCCCACGCCCATACCCATGCCCACGCCAATCTCTACGATTTGAATAGCGCGCTTGCGGCAGCCTCGTGACGCTGTTTTGCCTGACGCTCAGCCTCGGTGCGCTCAATCTCCGCCTGCAGGACTTTTATCCGTTGCTCCAGCTCACTGATCGATAGACCAGACAGATCACTGCCAATCGCGACGTCACCTGATGCGTTTGATCGCACGTCATCGAAATCCATCGTTATACGTCTCCGCTATCGCACACCTCGCGTAGAAACAAACCTCCTGGGCCCTGCTGTTGGCCGCGCCATACAGCACGCCGACATCGGAGTATGTGGCTGCAACACCTGCATCCCAGGTCGGGCTTGTCATTGCAGTTTGATATTGGCACACCTATCGAAATCCTGCAGCCGTGAACCGGCCTGCGCGTTCAAAAGCCGACGACCACCAAGCCTTTCGAATTCTTCAATCAGACCGCCAAGACGAGAGAATACCGCCATGTCAACATTGCCCGATACCATGACTGCCATTGATTGCGACGGCAAGGGCGGGCCGGAAATTCTGGTTCCGCGGCAGATGCCGGTTCCAAAACCGGGCCCCGGGCAGGTGCTCATCAAAGTTCATGCAGCCGGTGTCAACCGGCCCGACGTCTTGCAACGGCAGGGACTGTATCCTGCCCCCAAAAGTCACTCAGCCATTCTTGGCCTTGAAGTGGCTGGAGAGGTTGCAGCAACAGGTGATGCCGAGACAGGCTTCAATCCGGGCGACAAGGTCATGGCTTTGGTCAACGGTGGCGGCTATGCGCAATATTGCATCGCCGACGCACCGGCAACGCTACCCATCCCCAACGGACTGTCGATGATTGAGGCGGCCGCTGTGCCGGAGACTTTCTTCACCGTCTGGCACAACGTTTTTGAACGCGCCGCTCTGCAACCCGGTGAATGGTTCATGATCCACGGCGGAACCTCGGGCATCGGCGTCACCGCCATACAGCTTGCAAAAGCTTTCGGTGCCCATGTGATCGCCACCGCCGGTTCGCCTGAGAAGTGCGACGCCTGCAAGCAACTGGGCGCAGACCACACCGTTGACTACCGGCAGCAGGATTTCGTCGAAGTCACCAAAGAGGTGACCGGCAAACGCGGTGTCAATGTCATCCTCGACATGGTCGGCGGCGATTACGTCGAACGCAATATCCGCTCGCTGGGGGATGACGGCCGCCTTGTCTACATCGCCTTCCTCAAGGGTTCGAAAGTCGAAGTCGACCTGATGCGGGTGATGTTGAAACGCCTCACGATCACCGGTTCGACACTCAGAATCCGCCCGACAGAGGTAAAAGGGCGCATCGCCAGTGCTCTATCTGAAAAAGTGATGCCCTTGTTCAGCGAAAAGAAGCTGAAAGTAGTGCTGGATTCAACATTCCCGCTCGAAGACGCCGCAAAAGCGCACACCCGGCTCGACGAGGGTGGCCACATCGGCAAGATCGTGCTGACCGTCTAGAGCATTTTCCGACGAAGTGGACACCGGTTCGTCGCAGAAAATGCGGCCAAACAAGAAGCTAGAGCGCTGATCCGGTTCCATCGGATCGGCGCTCTAGATGTGAACTTTCAGCAGGTTGTCCAGCAGGCACTCAAGCAACACATAGTCCAGATCCGGTCGCATTTTCATTCATAATGGCCGGAAATCGTGTTCAGGTTTTGCAGCTTTGGGCGGAACCTGATGTTATGAGGCGAAGACGTCCCAGCCAGAAGGAGCGCTCATTTGGTCGGTTCCACAGGAATGCTGAGAATCTCAGCCGACACCACGCTCACCGGCGAGATCCGCAACTGTAAACGGCTGGACGTGTTCGGCACCGTCGAAGGTGACGTGATGGCCAACGAGGTTGTCGTGCATGAAGGCGGTCATCTTCTCGGACGGCTGCGCACCGACACCGCTGAAGTCAAAGGCAGGCTGGAAGGCGATGTGGTGGTGCGAAACCTGATTGCGATCCGCTCAAGCGGTGTCGTCCAGGGCGACGTGCGTTATGGCCGGATGGCCTTGGAATCGGGTGGTGAACTGAGCGCAAGCGTGAAGAATGTTCCGCCCGAATTGACCGGCGATTTCGAGGTTACGGTGCGGCGCGGTCAGCACGTATTGCTCACCACAGAAGATATTGACGCGATCGATCCAGACAATTCACCAGATGAGCTGACCTACACGGTTTCGAATGCCCGCGGAGGCCATGTCGCGTTGATAGAGCAGCCCGAAATGGCCGTGGAGAACTTTACCCAAGCCGATCTCAACCAGAAACGCGTCGCATTCGTTCATCGCGGCGGGGCTGAGAGAAAAGCACGATTCAATGTCGTTGTTCATGACAGCGAAGGCGCGTCCTCGGGTAAGCCGCGCACCGTAGACGTAACCGTGGTTGATACGGCCGCAGCCGCATAAGCGGCAGACCACGCGGGCGCCGCCTCGCCAAGAAACCTAGCATGTTCAGCCGAAGTGTACGCGGTTCGGCGTGAAGAACATGCTCAAAATAAAAGAAAATAGAGCGCGTTCGCGATTCCATGAAAAGTGAACGCGCTCTAGAACCCGGGTTCCTCAGCACGGTCACAGCGAAGACTGAGGTCTGAAACAAAAAAAGCATGGGTGGCAAAACCACCCATGCTTTGTCTTTTACGATTGAGCGTTGGCTCAGCCGGGCATCATTACATCATACCCATGCCGCCCATGCCGCCCATGCCACCCATGTCAGGTGCGCCACCGGCTTCCTTCTTGGGCATTTCGGCAACTGCGGCCTCGGTGGTGATCATCAGACCGGCAATCGAAGCGGCGTCCTGCAGTGCGGTGCGCACAACCTTGGCCGGATCGATGATGCCCTTTTCAAGCATGTCGCCATACTCATCGTTCTGAGCGTCGTAGCCGAAGCTGGCACCCTTTGCTTCAAGCACCTTGCCGACCACGATCGATCCCTCGACGCCCGCGTTCTCTGCGATCTGGCGGATCGGAGCCTGCAGCGCCTTGCGCACGATCTGGATGCCGGCTTCCTGGTCGTCGTTGTCACCCTTGACGTCGATGGAAGTGGTTGCCTTCAAGAGCATGACGCCGCCACCTGCAACAACGCCTTCCTCGACGGCTGCGCGGGTCGCGTTGAGCGCGTCATCGACGCGGTCCTTGCGCTCCTTGACCTCCACTTCGGTCGCGCCGCCCACTTTGATAACGGCAACGCCACCTGCGAGCTTGGCCAGACGCTCCTGCAGCTTCTCGCGGTCATAATCGGACGACGTTTCCTCGATCTGCGCCTTGATCTGGCCGACGCGAGCTTCGATGTCCTTTTTCTTGCCGGAACCATCGACGATCGTGGTGTCATCCTTGGTGATGGTGACGCGCTTGGCGCGGCCCAGCATGCCGATCTCGACGTTCTCGAGCTTGATGCCGAGGTCTTCCGAAATCGTCTGTCCGCCAGTCAGGACAGCGATGTCCTCCAGCATGGCCTTGCGGCGATCACCGAAGCCTGGCGCCTTGACGGCAGCAACCTTGAGGCCGCCACGCAGCTTGTTGACGACCAGCGTCGCCAGGGCTTCACCCTCGATGTCCTCAGCAATGATCAGCAGCGGCTTGCCCGTCTGCACGACCGATTCCAGAACCGGAAGCAGCGGCTGCAGGCCAGAGAGCTTTTTCTCGTGGATCAGGATGTATGGATCCTCAAGCTCCGTGATCATCTTCTCGGCGTTGGTGATGAAGTAGGGCGACAGGTAGCCACGATCGAACTGCATACCCTCGACCACGTCGAGTTCGGTCTCCAGGCTCTTGGCCTCTTCAACCGTGATGACACCCTCGTTGCCGACCTTCTGCATAGCCTTGGCGATCATCTCGCCGATGTCGCGTTCACCATTGGCAGAAATTGTGCCGACTTGCGCGATTTCAGCAGAGTCCTTCACCTTCTTGGCCTTCTTGCCGATGGCCTCGATAACCTGTGCTACGGCCTTGTCGATGCCGCGCTTCAGATCCATCGGGTTCATGCCAGCGGCAACCGACTTGAGACCTTCGCGGACGATGGCCTGAGCCAGCACTGTTGCTGTGGTGGTGCCGTCACCGGCAACGTCGTTGGTCTTTGAGGCAACCTCACGGACCATCTGCGCGCCCATGTTTTCGAACTTGTCGTCAAGCTCGATTTCCTTGGCGACGGTAACGCCGTCCTTGGTCGTGCGCGGCGCACCAAACGATTTTTCGATGATGACGTTGCGCCCCTTGGGACCCAGCGTGACTTTCACCGCGTTGGCAAGAATGTCGACACCGCGCAGCATCTTCTCGCGGGCGTCGGCGGAAAAGCGGACGTCTTTGGCAGCCATTTGGCTAAACTCCTGGAATTTGGATGAGAATTAGGGGGAAGGTTTAGGCGGCAATCAGTCGAGGATGCCCATGATGTCGCTCTCCTTCATGATGAGGAGATCTTGTCCATCTATCTTGACCTCGGTGCCTGACCACTTGCCGAAAAGAATCCGGTCACCTTTTTTCACGTCGAGTGCCTGGATTTTACCGGCTTCGTCGCGGGCACCGGGGCCAACGGCGACGACTTCACCCTGCTGGGGCTTTTCACCCGCGGTATCGGGAATGATGATGCCGCCGGCTGATTTGGTTTCAGCATCGGCGCGCTTAACAACCACGCGATCGTGGAGGGGGCGGAACTTCATGCGAAATCTGCTCCATTTGGGGCCGGCAAATAAGTTTGGTTAACCAGCCATGGCTTGTACGAGAGTGTTAAATGGAAGCCCGTTAGCACTATCAAAACATGAGTGCTAACCGGTTGCCCGGACAGATAGGCGCCCACTGAAATCATGTCAAGGCGTCGCAAGCCTAGAAATTTCGCCGCCGACGTGAGCAGGCGCTGGCGACCCAGGCGCGGTTCGCATTGAACGGCGTTCGTTCTTGATTTTGATACAAATCAAATCATGTGCCTTGCAGGATCTGTCACAGTTCCGTTACGCAATTGGCCAAGCATTTATGCGCACTGCAAAACCTGAATTAATCAGCGGTCTGGATTTACAGCTTTAAGGCCGGTAGCATCGTCGTTGGTGCACGAATTATACTGTCCCCACCTTCGCGTTCCCGCCAACGCCACCCGACCCGCTTGGAATTGAGGAGTCCCACCCTAATGTCGCAGTCTGAACAACCCAAATCAGCATCAGCGAAGGCCAATTCCGCCGCTGAGGGAATTGACAAGGCCGCCAAAGCGACCGGCGCAGGCGAGCAAGACCACGAAGAGCTGCGCGACGGCGCCCCGCGTCACCAACAGGCCGAAATGCACCATAGCCCTGAAGCCATTCGGCACGCCTTCGAATCCGGCGAATACCCCTACAAGACCAAGATGAGAAAGAGGGAATACGAGCGGCACCTCGCCGAATTGCAAACTGAACTTCTAAAAGTGCAGGCGTGGGTCAAGGAAACCGGCCAAAAAGTCGTCATGATTTTCGAGGGGCGCGATGCGGCCGGTAAGGGTGGCACGATCAAGCGCTTTACCGAGCACCTCAATCCGCGCGGCGCCCGTGTCGTGGCATTGGAAAAGCCGACTGATCGTGAAAAAACGCAATGGTATTTCCAACGCTACATTGAGCATCTGCCTGCCGCGGGTGAAATCCTTTTCTTTGACCGCTCCTGGTACAACCGCGCGGGCGTTGAACGGGTGATGGGCTTTTGCTCGCCCAACGAATACCTGGAGTTCATGCGCGAATGCCCTGACATCGAGCGCATGTTGGTGCGCTCTGGCATCCGCCTTTACAAGTACTGGTTCTCCGTCACCCAGGATGAACAGTTGCGTCGCTTCGAGTCGCGCGAACACGATCCCTTGAAGCAGTGGAAATTATCGCCGGTCGACAAGGCATCATTGGGCAAGTGGGATTCCTACACCGAAGCCAAGGAGTCCATGTTCTTTTACACAGACACCGCCGACGCCCCCTGGACCATCGTCAAATCTGACGACAAGAAGCGCGCACGCCTCAACTGCATGCAGCATTTCCTCTCGACGATCGAATACACCGGCAAGGACCGTGACGTTGTCCACGGACCTGACTCGTTGATCGTTGGCTCCAGCCAACACGTCATCGGGCGCGACGAGAACATTCTTGGAAAGACCGTTCCTCCCGACAAACGCCGGCGCAACGGCAAGTCATAAGGCGCATCAAGCTTGCAAGCCTGGACATGAAACAGGCCCGGTGGCTGTTGACACCGGGCCTGGGGCACCGTGCGATATATCGCGCAAACGTTTCAGCAGCCGGCGCCGGCCACGCCCTCCGCGTCGAAGATATGGCCCGTCAGTTGGCTGCCCTTGCGGCTGGCCAGATACAGCGCCAATGCTGCCAGATCAGGCCCAGAGCCCAGACACGCACCATTTTCAGCCGCATCCATTTCGCCTTTCGGGCCTACTGCATTGATGCGGATCGCCTTGTCGGCCCACTCGCGCGATTCGTTGCGCGTGATCCCGGCGAGCGCCGTGCGCAAAATACCCGCAAATGCGCGTTCGGCTTCGGACCGTGGGGAAGCCATCAGAACAACGTTGAGTATCAATCCCTCGGTCAGCGTCAGACGCATGCGGTTTGCGATCACGCGCGACATCAAGGTCGCGCCCAGGAGCTTGTCGGATACAAGCGCCTCGATTTCATCAAGCGAGGTGCGACCAGCCAAGTCCTCACGGGCGACAGAGATGAGGTTGATGGCCACATCCAGGCCACCGAGGATCTGTGCCGAACCTTGCGCAAAGGCTACAGCGGCGTTGGCACTCGTTAAGTCACTGTTAAAGATTTCGGTTTCCGAAGCCGCTTGAGCGAGCAGCGTCACCAGAGCGTCGGTCTGCGGCCCATCTTCACGCGTCTGCAGAACAAGACGGCATTTATGGTCGGCAAAGCCGCGAGCCAGATCGACCCCGGCATCGGGTGCAAGCCCAGTTATCAATACGCGTTTGCCCGCCAATTCAGCATATACCGGGACATTGGGGGCGTGGGTTACGACGCTCATGAACATGGGGGCTCTCTCCTATATACATACGCCAGGACTGAAGGATGGCGGCCCGGCCGACATAATAACATGCCGATTCGCCTAACGAGACCTAAACAACCGGTAGATAGGGGTAGGGACTTGGCAGTGTTGCGACCAAACCGCGGCGGCGTTCGAAAAACGGCACTCATCCACTGATAGTTGTCATTATCCACAAGCAAGCCGTTGCATGCCGGCGCGCACCTACCGGTCCATGGGATCGGTATCTCCAGCAACGCGCGACGTGACAGGGAGTTTCATCTGCAATGAACAAAAACCAAGCAGCGCATCCCAATTCACTTGCGCCATACTGGATGCCATTCACAGCCAACCGTGCATTCAAGAAACGGCCCCGCATGATCGTGGGCGCAGAAGGTATGCATTACCTCACCGCAGACGGACGGCGGGTAATCGATGCAACGTCAGGGCTTTATTGCGTCAACGCCGGTCACGGTCACCCGCGCATCGTCGCCGCTATTCGTAAAGCGGCGGGCACCCTCGATTACGCACCGGCTTTTCAATTCGGCCATCCAGACGCCTTCGCACTTTCAAGTCGGCTGGCAATTATGGCACCGGGCAACCTCGATCACGTATTTTACGCATCCTCGGGCAGCGAGGCGATCGACACGGCGCTGAAGATTGCCCTTTCCTACCATCGTCGTCGCGGCGAAGGGCAGCGCACACGTTTCATCGGCCGCGAGCGCGGCTACCACGGTGTCGGCTTCGGTGGCATCTCGGTTGGCGGCATGGGGCCAAACCGCAAGGTTTTCGGGTCGATGCTCGGCGGCGTCGATCACCTGCCCACTACATATGTGCGAGACGAACAGGCATTTTCGATCGGTCAGCCCGAGTGGGGTGAACACCTGGCCGATGAACTTGAACGCATCCTAAACTTGCACGACCCCTCCAATATCGCTGGCATTGTCGTTGAGCCGGTCGCGGGCTCAACAGGCTGCCTGCCACCACCAAAGGGATATTTGGAAAAGTTGCGCGAGATTACTCATCGTCATGACCTTTTACTGATTTTCGACGAAGTGATCACCGCATTCGGGCGGCTTGGCCATGCCTTTGCCAGTGACAAGTGGGGCATCGTTCCTGACATGATCGCCTTTGCCAAGGGCGTCACCAATGGGGCTGTTCCACTCTCGGGTGTAATGGTCAGCGCCGCAATCTACGAAACGCATATGGAGGGGCCTGAACATCTGCCTGAGCTTTTCCACGGTTTCACCTACTCAGGTCATCCGCTGGCAACCGCCGCAGCTCTGGCCGCAATCCAAGTCTACGAGGATGAAGGCCTTTTTCAACGCGCACGAGAGAACGAACCGTTGCTGGCGGAAACGCTGATGACGTTGAAGGAGGCGCCAGGCGTCCTGGACATCCGACCGATCGGCATGATGTGCGGTATTGATCTGGCACCCTCGAAAGAAGGCGTGGGGGTACGCGGATTTGAGATCATGGAACGCGCCTTCCACGATCATGACCTCTACATCCGCGTCGGCGGCGATACCCTGATCGTTGCACCGCCTTTGATCGCAACACCTTGCCATATCGCACAAATTCGCGACAAATTGGCAGAACTGATCCACCGGACAGCAGCATCCTGAAGCGGGATCTAGAGCATTTTCCGACGAAGTGGACGCCGGTTCGTCGAAGAAAATGCGACCAAACAAGAAACTAGAGCGCCAATCCGATTCCATCGGATCGAAATGCGCTCTGGAGCATTTTCCGACGAAGTGGATACCGGTTCCTCGAAGAAAATGCGACCAAACCAAAAAGCTAGAGCGCTGATCCGGTTCCATCGGATCGAAATGCGCGCTGGAGCATTTTCCGACGAAGTGGACGCCGGTTCGTCGAAGAAAATGCGACCAAAAAAGAAACTAGAGCGCCAATCCGATTCCATCAGATCGGCGCTCTAGACGGTGCATGCCGCAAGGCGTTGCAGTCGCATATGAGCATAAATGCGGACTTCTCAACAGCGGTGCGTTTCAGCAACAACTCGTACGCAAGCACGCCACCAGTGCTGAAAACTGGTGAAAGCTCCGTGCCTTGCATTGCTCGCGACCCGTGACCTCCAGGACAGTTGTGAAATGCGAATCGATTCTGCTGCTTCGCTCACGCGCCTCCAGTCAGTGTATGTGCGGGCATTCGGGTAGCACCACGCTAGCGCATGAAAAAGCTAGCGGCGTGAAACTGAAACGGGCGGAGCGCATCACGCGTCACTTGAGCCAGTTATTTCGAGATAGGTTTTGGAATGGCAACCGACACCAGCAAGTCAGGCATGGCACGAAAAACCGCAACCAAGCCTGCCAAACCAGCCACGAAGCGCGCCGCTGATGGATTCATCATGATGGCGATGGCAGTCGTCACGCTGGCGCTATGCATCGGCTTGGTGACTCAAGTGGGAATGAGCTTCTGGCTTGCTGTTACCGTATCAGCAGCGTTCTACATGGGGCTTTTAACACTGCACACACTGGTTCGGCGGCACGACCAGTTGGACGACATGAAGTCCGAGATCGATCGCCTGACCAAGGAGGTTGCGCGGTTGCAGAACAGCGCCCCGTCGCCACGGCCAGCCCCTAGCCCTGCCCCCAACGCATTTTCCGCACCAGAAGACCAATCCGCTATACCGCCTCGCGCCCTTGCACAATCTGCGGCGCCTGGCAGCGCACGACCTGGTCGTGAAACTGCAGGCGTCACTGGTACACCTCAATACCAGCCGCCGCATCAGCCACCTCGCGCGGCAAGCGCTCCAGGCCCGAAACAGCCTGATCCTGCCCGCACTGCTGCACCTCCTGCGTCTTCTCCTGTCGCCAGGGCAGCTACGCCGCCCAATGCGCCTGTAGTGCGCGCGCCGAACACAAAGGCACCATCGCCGCAGACGCCACCGAGCAGTTCTGGTTCAAGTGTTTCGGTTGGAGGAAAGCCAGACGGTGCGCCGGGCAATCTCAACGCATCGCAAGCGACAACAACGCAGCGTGCAGGTAAGGCGGAAGAACAACCCAAACGCAAAGGCAGCATCTTCGGGAATGGCCTGAAACGCCTTCGCGGCAAGGCATCGGCTGAAGAACCCGAAGAGCAGACAACGCATGACAACGCCACGCCACAGGCGGGCGCAAACCCCGAATTGAGCCAACCCAATGCGCCGGCCGCAACGGTTGACCATGCTTCGCCCGCTGGCAGCCCCGCGATCCAGCCGCCACCAACCAAGACGGCTGCTGTTCAAACTCCAGATCAAGGCCGCGCTCCCAGAAGTTTTGCGACAGGACGGGCGCGGGGTGAAAACGCACCAAACCAAAATCAACCGGCCATGCCGCCACGCCGTCCGGGCCAGGCAGAACAGAGCAAACCCCACCCAGAAGATGAGGCTTCGGCCGATTTTGCCTTTCGTCCCGGAGACGCGCGCGAAGCCACCGTTTCACCAAGCGAATCCGACGTTGAGATGATTCAAAGCCTGATCAAGAAGCTCGCCGACGAAGTCAACTCCGCCGACGCCAACAAGCTATCGGCAAACCGAAGCTCCGACGCCCTCCATGATGAGGCGCTGGACCGCTCCGTCGGCGCGTTGCGCCAGGCAGCCCGCAACATGCAGGAGCCGCCATTTACCGGTCCGGATACGGCCTCTGGAGACGCTTTCGCGCGCAAGAAGACCAAGCCAGATGCAACCAACCGGATGACCGCAGAACATGCGGCAGCATCGAGAACGACACCGCCGGCTTCGTTCACCGATGCTCCCGGTATCACTGCCACGGGGCGCGAACCTGGCATCTCCTTGCCGGGAGGCAAGGCCGACAGCGGACCAGGCGGCGACGCGTTTGACATTGAAGCCGTCATGGCCCGCGCCAAACCAATCGCGACGATGACGTCCATGCCTCCGCCATTGCCGCAGGCTCCAAACGCCATGGCACCCAATAAACCAAAAGATCAGACGGCCGCGCCTAGCATAAACACAGATAGGCATCAGCAATCTGCTTTACCTCTACCTGATCAAAATGATGCGGCGATGGAGGCCTCAGCACTCGATGATTTTTGGGACTATCCCGATGCCTCGTTCGAAGCGCCGCCACCCCAGGACACGACGCAACGCCGTTTGGCTCGTATTGCAAGCGCCATCGAGGAAGGTCGCATCGATATCCTGCTTGAACCGATCCTCGATCTTGAGCAGCAGCAGGCGCGCCACTACGAAGTAGGCGTGCGCCTGCGGGACCAGGACGGCCTGGAAATCGCGCCCGACGATCCCGAGGAAGCCGATCGGCCGAGTGGCGCGTTGCCCCTGCTCGACAGCCTGCGCCTGAAGCGCACCGCCCAGGTCGCGCGGCGGCTTGATGAACGCAAGAAATCCGGCAACGTATTTTCGAACTTCTCAGGTCAGTCGCTTACATCTGACAGCTTCCTTTCTACCTTCGCTGACGCTTATGACGCCCAGTCCCAGCTTGCAGGGCAACTTGTGCTGACGTTTTCTCAGGACGATGCGCGCCGCTTTACCAACCCGCATTGGACGATGATTAACGAAATGCGCGGCCTGGGTTTTGGGTTCGCATTGCGCGCCGTGACCGACCTTGACATGGACTTCGAAATCCTCGCCAACGCCGGCTTCGAGTATGTCAAACTGGATGCAGAAGTGTTTCTGTCCGGCCTTCCAGCACCTGAAGGTCCTGTTCCGGCGGCTGACTTGTGCAAGCATTTCTCACAGCTTGGTCTCACCACTGTGGTCGAGGCGCTTGATGACGAAACCAAACGCGAAAAGGTGTACGCCTATGGTGTGCGCTTCGGACAGGGGCCGCTTTTCGGTGGTCCGCGCGTCGTGAAAACGTCCGGTTCCGCGCATACGTCGGCTGCGGCTTGATTTTTTGCAGCATCTGCATCACGAGGGAGCGCATGAACATGATTTCCGCTCCCAAAGGCTCCCGCGTGCCCCAAGTCCCGATTGTTTCGTCAATTTCATCACTGGCTTCTGGAACCGACGCCTGGCTCGTCGATATCTGGGGCGTGATGCATAACGGCGTAAGCCCATTTCCAGACGCCGCACGCGCTTGCGCGACGTTTCGCAAAATCGGCGGCACGATCATGCTGCTTTCAAACGCGCCGCGGCCAGCGGCAAGCGTTGTGGAACAATTGCAGCGCATAGGCGTGCCTGACATCGCCTACGACGTGATCTTGACGTCGGGAGACGCAGCGCGCGCACTCATCGCTGAATACGCGGGCAAGGCCGTTTTTCATCTCGGACCGGATCGCGACCTGGCGCTTTACGAAGGCACCGGTGTCAATCTGAGTGAACTTGGTGCCGCCGCAGCCATCGTTTGCACCGGATTATTCGACGATAACACCGAAACACCCGATGACTATGCCGACTTGCTGACATCGGCATATAAGCTCGGCCTGCCCATGATCTGCGCCAACCCTGACCTCATGGTCGAGCGTGGTGGTAAAAAGGTATGGTGCGCTGGTGGCATCGCCGCGGCGTATGAGGCATGTGGAGGCGCAGTCGCGTATGCAGGAAAGCCCTACCCCCCGATTTACAACCTGGCTTTGGAAGAGCTTTCCAGACTGCGCGGAGAGAGGGTTGGGATCGACCGCATCCTGGCAATCGGCGATGGCATCAACACCGACATCGCCGGCGCCGGGCGGGCAGGAATTCGTTCCGTTTTCATAGCGAGTGGCGTGCATGTCGACGGCGAACTCGACGCCCGCGGTCTCGACAGGCTCTTTGCCCAAGCCTCCAAGCGCCCGGCCGCTGCCATGACCAGGCTGATGTGGTAGGAACCTTCCTTCGCATTGCAGTCTGACGGGCAAATACCCGATCGATTTGAGAACCCCAAACAGATACGCGCTTCCAAAGAAGACCCAAATGACCGACCAGACGACCGCCACAGCACCTGCATCAAGGAGTGCAGACTGCGACCCCCGCATGGCCGCGGAGATCGACCGTCGGCGCACCTTCGCGATCATCTCGCACCCCGACGCCGGCAAGACCACGCTGACTGAAAAACTCCTGCTGTTTGGCGGCGCGATCCAGCTCGCCGGTCAGGTGAAAGCGAAAAAAGACAAACAGAACACCCGCTCCGACTGGATGGCGATCGAGAAGGAACGCGGAATTTCGGTTGCAACGTCGGTGATGACGTTCGAATACGGCGGGCACGTTTTCAATCTGCTCGACACACCAGGCCACGAGGATTTTTCCGACCACACATTTCGCACGCTCACCGCCGTCGACAGCGCCATCATGGTGATTGACGCTGCACGCGGCATCGAAGCGCGCACATTGAAGCTGTTCGAAATCTGTAGGCTGCGCGACATCCCCATCATAACTTTCGTCAACAAGATGGACCGCGAGGCGCGCGAGCCACTCGAAGCGCTCGATGAAATTGAAAAAACCCTGGCGCTAGACACCTGCCCGATGGTTTGGCCAATCGGATCAGGGCGGGATTTCAAAGGCGTTTACGATCTGGTTTCGGGACGACTGCGCCGTCTCGACCAGGAGGGCGCGGGCCAGGAGGTCTCAGGTCCCCACGACCCGGTTTTCGATGATTTGATGTCTAATGAGGCAGTGGCGACGTGGCGTGAAGAAGTCGAACTGGTGCGCGAGACCGCACAAGCCTTCGATGTGGAAGCTTTCCGCCATGGCACCCTGACACCCGTGTTCTTCGGTTCCGCCTTGAAAAACTTTGGCGTAAAAAGTCTGTTGGAAGCGTTGATTGCGCACGCGCCTTCACCACGCGACCAGAAAGCTGCCACGCGTACAATCCATGCAAGCGAACCCGCCATGACCGGCGTGATCTTCAAGATCCAGGCGAACATGGACAAGAACCACCGAGACCGCATCGCTTTCATGCGCGTGTGCTCTGGAAAACTGAGACGCGGCATGAAGGCAAAGCTGGTGCGCACCGGACGCATGATTGCATTGCAGGCACCGCAATTCTTTTTCGCGCAAGATCGCTCCCTGGCTGAAGAGGCCTACGCTGGCGATGTCGTGGGCATTCCAGGCAAGGGTCTGCTGCGCATCGGCGATGCTCTTACCGAAGGCGAAGACATCACGTTTCTTGGCATCCCCAACTTTGCACCTGAAATCCTTCGCCGTGTCAGGGCGACCGACGCCATCAAGTCCAAGAAACTCAAGGACGCGCTGGAGGAGATGGCGGAGGAAGGGATAGTCCAGCTATTTTCCCCCATTGACGGTACGCAACCAGTCGTAGGCGTGATTGGCGCACTTCAGCTTGACGTGCTCGCAGACCGCCTCACGCATGAATATAGCCTTGATACTGCGTTCGACACCGCGCCCTGCGATACGGTGCGTTGGATCTCCAGCGACAAGGACGGTGCCATTGACGACTTCGTGAAAAAGCACCGCTCTCTCATCGCCAAGGATCGCGAAGGCGAATACGTCTATCTCGCACCCTCCGTCTACAATCTGCAAACTGTCGTTGAGCGCAACCCCGACATCGCCTTCAAGGACATCAAGACCATCACGGTTTGAACTGGAAGGCGGACAGGGGCCGTTCCTTAGAGCATGTTCAGCCGAAGTGTACGCGGTTCGGCGTGAAGAACATGCTCAAAATAAAAGAAAATAGAGCGCGTTCGCGATTGCATCAAAAGTGAACGCGATCTAGATCGCCGTGCGATATCAGTCAGGCGTTGGCAGTTTCAAATCAGGTGTTTTTTCGATCGTCTGCGTCACCAGACTTTCAAAACCAGCCTGACTGGTGCGGCCTACTGATTTCGTAATCCATCCCGACTGAGGATCGATCCAAAACTTGTCGTGATGGGATGTATTGAAGGCGGGCTGCTCGTAATCGGCCTCGACAGTCTCATGCATTGCGCCGTCAAGTTCTTCCTCAGCGCAGACGGCGTTCTTCACCGTGGCTGCTGCCGCAGCCAGTTGCTTGGCAACGGCCTCAGCGCTCGATCCGCTATCCATTGTGCGGATCTTTTTCCACGTCTTACCCTTGTCGGAAGACGTGTACAATATGTTGCCACGCACCATCGACCAGGGCGCATTCGGCGGCTCGATCATCTCAGTCATCCAGTCACCGCTCCCGTCACTGTAGTTGTAGTTCTTGGTCGGTTTGGCGCCTTTTATTTCCTGGATCAAAAGAATCTTCCTTGGCCCCTTATCGTTGCGATCCGTATAGACGCGCACGAATTTCTCGTGACACGTTTCAGCGGCGGCAGGCACACAAAAAGCCAGGGTGAGAGCGGCGACAAAAATCTTTTTCATCAATTCATTTCCATATTTCGTGGGCGGCTTAACATCCATAAAGCATGGGTTCGGCTACAAAGACAAAGCGCAAAACTGCAAAGCCAACCGCAGCGTTAAAAATTGGGAATCCAATTCCTAGCCCGCCTTTCTCACGAGGGCACGGCCGTCATCGTGAGAAAGGCGGGCTAGAGTTTCCGACGAAGTGGACGCCGGTTCGTCGCGGAAAATGCGACCAAACCAAAAAGCCGGAGCGCCGATCCGATCCCATCGGATCGGCGTTCTGACCGCCCGCAAAAGGTATGCGCAGGCGCGATCGCAACAATAGGCAAGCGACCTGCCGTCATGCGCAGTCAATACCTGCGTTTTGTCGAAGAGCCTGCGAGAAGGTTAATCGATCGAAATCGCCAGCCCGGACAGATCCAGGTTTGCCATGAGTCCGACCTGACGTCCGGTAAGTTCGAGCACCGCCCCGTTTTGATTGGTCAGGATGATCGCTCTGGCACCACGGCCCAACGCCAGACCTGCACCGCCGGCAACATACACGCCTTCCACATCCGATGGGCGTGAGATATTGCGCACGCGCCCTGAAAGCTCCGTCTTGGAACCACCGAAAACAAGACCGTAATCGATACCACCCGTCGTCAGGTCATACACGCGGCCGTGGAAATCGAGCGTGCCGCCACCACCTGAACCACCGATGATCCAGCCCGCCTTGTATATGGTCAAATGTATATATCCGCTGTCTGCTGAACTAGGCGTTGATGACGCCATCACCGCGATCAACGCAAGGCACATGGCGCGCATAGTTGCTGCAATTTTCATGGCTACCCCCGAAAGCAAAATATGGCTGCGCTCCCAACGCGCTGCACATCCCGTTTCAAACGGGCTGCGACAAGTATGTGCATCTGATTCGGGAGAAATCATGTTCACAACAGAAAAACTCAGTGCTCATCCAACGAATTATCAGAGCGGACATTAAGTCTTCGTTCACCGCGAACGGCTTCAATCTCTCGAACCTGAATTTGCTGCCCGGAGCACGCAATTGTCTGCCCGATCAATACCGCTACCATTCACCCAACGCGCATTCGACGTGCCGGTTCTCATCATGGCCGGGGCCGCGTTGAATGCGTTACTGGTTACAATCGTTGCGACTTTGAACGCGGGCGGCAGCGCATCCTTGACCTTCGGGATCAGCCCTTTCCAACTTGTCGCTCTGCTGGTTGCGGTTAAGCTTTCGTTAGGAGAGGGAACGCAGCAAAGGGCCACGCCTGTCTGGTTTGATGCAATAGTCCTTGCGCTCGTCCTGGTTCCCAGTAGCGCGGTCTCATGGGCAGCACTTGCACTTTATGCTGCGTTCCAGGCCATTTACACAACGTCGGAACGCCGTATCGGTGCGCTCGTTTTTCTCGGCCTGGCTCTTGCTTCGATCTGGTCGTCGGTGATTTTGAAATGGATTGCGCTACCGGTCACGACAGCAGAAGCAACCGTGCTGGCGCAGGTTTTGTCAGTGATCCGCCCCGACATCACGCAATTCGGCAACGTCGTCGGCAATCCTGAGACCCACAACCTCATCGTCATGACGAAGTGCACGACGACAGATGCGCTGCCGCACGCCGCCGTAGCGCTGGTCGCTGTCGCCTTCCTTCTCGGCGATGTGAAACCGGGCAGGTTATGGCGTGCGGCGCTGGCGCTTGGCCTGATCTATGCCGTGGCAAATCTTGTTCGGCTGGCGATCATGGCATGGTCGTCAGATGCTTACGCTCTCGCACATGGCCCAATAGGCGCAAACATTTTCGACGTGTTTCAGGCCGCAACAGTGCTGCTCCTTGGAAATTGGGCCAGCCAGCCATGAACACGCCAATTCTGAAAACCGCGCTCATCGTTTCGGTCATCGCGTTTGCCATCGCATTGAAGGTGGTCCGCTACAATGACACCTCGGATGCTGCAGCGACCGCCGCCAACGCGCACATTTCCAACGTCATGTCGGATCATGGCTGGACCGAAAGCGATCATGAAAAAGGCAGCCAAAGCAGCCTTTACAAGTGGCGGCTGTTTTCCCGCAACGGCTGCCCCAAGCCGGTCGTCGTGGCAATCATGGGCGGCAACGCCGAGGGTGCGGAATTCTTTCGCCAGCAACACGCTGGCGACGTGGCCTTCATCCAGGACCGAGACGTCGAGCAACACCCCAGCGGCCTCAGCCGGCAACTGAGTGGGTTCATGCGCGACATAGGGCGTGTGTTTGGCGGAACAGGAAACCCTCGCCTTCCGGTACTGGCGATCGCACCTCGACCACGGCCGGAAAACACATGTAGCGGGCCTCCTGCAAGTGCCTGGCGCACCTGATTTTTTAAACCCCGCGCTCCCATTTTTTTTTGGGGGGGCGGGAACATTTTCCAACGAAGTGGACGCCGGTCCGTCGAAGAAAATGCGACCAAACAAAAAGTTAGAGCGCTGAACCGATTCCATCGGAATGCGCTCTAGTTAACAACAAATTGCACTCGCCCCTTTTATGGAATTTTAGGAAGTGCGCATTACCTTCGGGAAAAATCTTGTTTGAAGGAAAAGTTCCGTGAGCCAGATAGTTCGAGTAACCCATTTCGCATCCATCGTGATTGCGAGCGGTTTTGTTCTGCTTGGTGTTTCCTACACCAGCGTTCAAGCTGCGCCCAAGGATTACAAAGGTAATGGCAACCACTACGGCTGGGGGCAAGGTGGCAACGGCGGCGGTGCACCTCTGCCAGCACTGGGTGCAACGCTGCTCGGACAAGCGGCCGGCGTGGGCGGGCTTTATGCCTTGTGGCGACGCCGCAAGAAGCGTCGTGACCAGCAAGGCACCGCATAAATCCACCGCATACCACTGCGCGTGTTGATTGGTCGCATACCCAAAAAATGAGCGGCCACGCCGGTGGGGGGAACCGGGGGCCGCTCTTGCCGGACAACGCACCGGGGGGAAGGGGTTGCCGACACTTCTGAACGTTATATGGGTATCACTTTTTCGAAGCACAAGCCGCCAACTGCTGATCTCTTTGTTGCGATGAGGCTCTCCAGACATCGGGCGGCATCCGGCGGCACCACGACATGTGGCGGGAAAGGTCCGTATGCCATTCGGGCCCTGTAAGGTTGCATCCCAGCTTCTCGTTCTGCTGCTGTTGTTTTAGCGCCGTTGCCCCATACCACTTGCAGTTGGATTGCGCCGATACCGGGGTCGCCACCACGACCGCACCCAACACCGCCCCAACCAGTGCCAGCATTTCGGTTTTTCGCTTTCCAGCCAGTGCGGTCATCGTTCCAAATCCTTTTTTCGACAGCTTGTCTGCCAGAACACAATCAAGGTTGCATAGGCCCAACTCCGGGGCTCAATTCGGGCAAACCGTCGCTCTGATCACCAAGTGCTGCCGGCGACCATGTTTGCAACACTACATGTGGTAACATGAACCCGTTCTGAATGTGGCGTTGGCAAGCATTCAGTCGCATCGGCGGGGCATTGGCAGGGATCGGCGGGATCACCGTGGGAGCATCCTGCCCCTGCGTAATGCCGTCTTATGCGCCGCCTGGGGATTGGGGGCTGGCCACGCCGATCACAAACGGCGAATCGGCTAGTGTGGCGTCGCGCCTTAGTTGATCGATGTTGCGGCACGCTGGGTATCAACTAAGACGCGATAAACGCCACACTAAGCCAATGGTTTTGCTAGTGGCCTTCATGTCGCGCCAAAATTGTATGCGGTTGCGGCTATGTTTCAATTTGGGCGCGACAGGCCACTAGGTTGCGGTGCACTGATTACGCCCCACCACATCCGCAGCACTGGACAGCAAACGGTTATGGCGAACCCGCTTCCCAACAACCAACCAGACTTAGCGCCCGCCTGCACCACCTCCGATATGGCCGCAGCCCAGCACGTTCTGGAAGAAACGTTCGGCTATAAAAACTTCCGATTTGAACAAGCACGCATCGTCGAGCGCGTTGTTGGTGGTGGTGACGCGCTTGTCTTGATGCCGACCGGAGGTGGCAAGTCGCTATGCTACCAAATCCCCGCACTCGTTCGTTCTGGGGTGGGGGTCGTCGTCTCCCCTCTCATCGCCTTGATGCAGGACCAAGTGGCCGCACTGGAGGCAGCAGGTGTCGCGGCGGCGTTCCTCAACTCGTCCCAGACTTTTGCCGAAATGCAGGATGTGGAACAGAGACTTTCTCGCGGCGAACTGGAACTGCTCTATGTTGCACCCGAGCGGCTCGTGCAGGACCGTACACTGGAACGGCTCGCACGCGTCGACATCGCACTGTTCGCCATTGATGAAGCCCATTGCGTCTCGCAGTGGGGACACGACTTCCGCCCCGAATACCGGCAGCTCAAGGTGCTGGCAGAACGCTTCGCCCACGTACCGCGCATTGCTCTTACGGCAACGGCGGACGAACGCACGCGCGAAGAGATTATCGCAGAACTGAGCCTGCAACGTGCCGAATGTTTCGTGGCCAGCTTCGACCGCCCGAATATTCGCTACACCATTGCTGAAATGGGCTCCGTGAGTGCGCGCGAGCGGCTATGGCAGTTTATCCAATCCGAACACCCAAACGATGCGGGTATCGTCTATTGCCTATCGCGGCGCGGCGTCGAAGATACCGCCCAGTGGCTGACCAGGAAAGGTCGCCGTGCATTGGCCTATCACGCGGGACTCGACGCAGATGTACGCCGTAACGTGCAAAAAGAGTTTCTTGAAGCCGAAGGTCTAATCGTCGTTGCAACGATCGCTTTCGGCATGGGCATCGACAAGCCTGACGTTCGCTTTGTCGCGCACCTCAACCTGCCCAAATCAATCGAGTCCTATTACCAGGAGACGGGGCGCGCGGGGCGAGATGGCGAGAATGCCAACGCCTGGATGGCCTACGGCCTGCAGGACATCATCCAGCAACGGCAGTGGATAGCGAAATCCGAAGGCACGGAAGGCTTTCGCCAGGTGCAGCGCCAAAAGCTCGACGCTCTCATCGGCCTGGCCGAAATGGCCGGATGCCGCCGGCAGGCCTTGCTTGCTTATTTCGGAGAGAAACGCAGCGAGCCGTGCGGCAACTGCGACAATTGCCTTAGCCCGCCGGCCACCAGCGACGGCACTCAGGCGGCACGCAAGGCGCTGTCGGCCGTCTACCGCACCGGCCAATCCTTTGGCGTCGGTTATGTCGTTGAAGTGTTGACTGGCAAAACCAACGAGCGGATCGCCAGAAACGGCCACGACAAACTCTCCGTCCATGGCATCGGCGCTGATATGACTGCAACCGAATGGCGCGGACTTTTCCGCCAGCTCACTGCGGCGGGGTTTCTGGCTGGGGATGAAGAAGGCTACGGCACGCTGCAGCTCACTGAAGCCGCACGGCCCCTTCTCAGGGGCGAAGAAACCTTTGCCATGCGCCTTGCCCCGCAGCAGCCGGCAAGCGAAAAAAAATCACGTCGCAGCGGCGCAAAAGCCGAACTCTCCGGTGTAAATCCGCACGACCGCCAACTCTACGAGACACTACGCCAGCTTCGCCTGGAGCTTGCATCCGCTGCCAAGGTGCCGCCCTACGTCATCTGTCACGACCGCACGCTTGCCGAACTTGCGTCAAGGCGTCCCCAAGCCATTGCCGACCTTCACGATATAACCGGTCTTGGTGCGGCAAAAATCGCGCGGTTTGGCGAGGAGTTGCTGAAGGTCATCGCACGCGCAGAGCCACGTGACCCCAGGCTCGACAACCGGCTGACAGCCACGGTCAATGAAACCCTCGCTTTGTTTCTATCTGGTAACAACGTTGACGAAATTGCGAACAAACGGGGTCTTGAGAGATCAACTGTTCTCGGTCATCTTGCCGACGCAATCCAGGCCGGGTTAGTGCCTGCAGGCGACGCTGTCGGCCTTGATGAGCCTGAGATCGATGAGATCATGGCGGCGTTTGAACAATGCGGCACGCTCGAAAGCGGCAGGCTCGGCCCAGCGCACGCTGCACTTGAGGGCCGTTATGACTACGGTACGTTGAAATGCCTCCTGGCCGAGCTGGCATGAATGAACCGGACAAGCTCATTTGCTGATGCGGAGACGTCATTCTTGAGTGAACTCAACCAATACGCCGCGCTACCCTACGTGGTTACACCGAGCGGCCTGCTTGTTTGCCTCATCACCTCGCGTGGAACTGGCCGTTGGATCGTGCCGAAGGGTTGGCCCAAAGCAGACCTGTCGCCAGTCACCATGGCCGCAACCGAGGCCTGCGAGGAAGCCGGTCTGGTCGGCTCAACGTCAATGGTACCAATCGGCAGCTACGTCTATCGCAAACAGCTTCATCGGTTCGCCACCGTCAACTGCCGTGTCACGGTTTTTCCGATGAACGTCGAGATCCAAAAGCTCAAATGGCGAGAGAAGGGCCAGCGCCGCATCGACTGGGTTTCACCAAAGAAAGCGGCCAAACGCGTGGATGAGGCTGAATTGTCAAAATTGATTTTGAACCTGCACGATTGGCTCGCCGAGAATGCCTCAAACCCACACCCGGTACTCTAGAGCGCATTCCGATCCCATGGAATCGGATCGGCGCTCTCGCTTCTTGTTTGGTCGCATTTTCTGCGACGACCCGGCGCCCACTTCGTCGAAAAGCGCTCTAGTGGCCTGTCGCGCCAAAATCGACACATAGCCGCGACCTCATACGATTTTGGCGCGACATGAAGGCCACTAGCAAAATCATGGACTTAGTGTGGCGTTCAACGCGCCCTAGTTGACTCCGCGTGGGCCGCAACGTCGGTCAACTAAGGCGCGACGCCACACTAGGCTGCGGTTGCAGCCTGTTACCCATGCCTCCGAGCAGTACAAGATTTTATTGGTCGGAGCGGGGAGATTTGAACTCCCGACCCCTTGTCCCCCAGACAAGTGCGCTAACCAGGCTGCGCTACGCTCCGATTTGGAGGCTTCTTTCGCATGCGCCGGCCCAAGGGGTCAATGACCAATCCAGGATTCTGCCTCTGCACCTGCAACTACCTGGAAAACCGGGCTTCATATGCCTGCCAGAAGTTCCGCCATTCCTGCCTGGGTGGTTGGCAGATGACGCACCTCAGGAACGCCGGCTGACGGATCTGCGGTGGCTCCATCACCTTCATCTTGAGACCCCAATTCATCTAGAGACCCAAAAGTGGCCAGTGCTGCGAACCAGGGTTGGCCATCGGCGCCTGGCGGCAGAACGAGGTCTTTTATGATTGGGTTGCCGTTGGATAAGCCACCATCCAGATTTGCAGGAAACGCAGGCGCATCGCGCACAACCGAAGCACTACGCGCCAGAACACCGCAGGCGGCCAGCACACGAGCAATTCCGCAGCCATGAGCCTTGGCGAGCGCTTCCAGGCGCACCCAGGCCCGCAGGACACGATATCTGTGGTCACTGGCTTCGAATGTATACTCAGATTGCGGGAATGGTCCCAACGTGCGAGCAGCACGAACGATAGCCTGTTGGCGGTCATTTGGCATGTTTACCGCGCGCAGCACTTCCACATCAACGCCAAGCGGCACGACGCTGCCCAGCGCTACCAATGCGCGTTCACCGGCATGGGTAATGGAAAATTGCAGTTTAGCGCCTGGGAGCACCGGCTTGCCGTTTCCCAACCTTTCAAACGGCAGGCGATCAAACTCCGGCCCACCGGAGTATGCGGAAATCAAAACCCTGAGAGCGATTGTCGTCAGTCGTCGCTGGCGCTTGAGATCAGCGTCATTAAGCGCGTCTATGCGGACCTGATCGTCGTCCGACAACCTCGGCGTTGCCGTCTCGACGGCTTCCAGCAGCGCCGCAGACCTCTCAAGATCAACCAGCCAGACCTGCACCACATGCAGCTCCCGTGCCTCACAGCCCTATAACCCCGGCACTAGTGGCGTTTTATCGCGCCTTAGTTGATACCCAGCGTGCCGCAAGATCGATCAACTAGGGCGCGACGCCACACTAGAGCGTCGGGCGATAAACAACCAAAGCTGCTGCAAGCTTCAGGCGACACTGGCCGAACGCTTGACTATTGCCGCTGATGTTTCTGCCGCGGCGGCAGCACTTGAACCAGTCAGGATTGCCCGGCAAGCTTGTAGTTCGGCAATAGCCGCAGCAAGTCTGTGACCACGTGAGGTTGTTGTTCCTGCGGAACTTTCCGCACCAGTTGCCTCTGCCCTGGCTCGTTCGCCGCTAGCAGAAGTAGCTTTGCGTTTTCCCGAGCCGCGTTGTTTGCTGGAAGCAACACTTTTGGATTCGCCAACAGGACCGTACTTGCCAGCTTCTGGCAGGCGATCTGCGGCGCCTTCCCCATCATCTGCAAGCGCATCCGCACCAACCCCCTTTACGCTCTCGACACCGCGCTCTCGCAGAATGCGCTGCACGCCTTTGATTGTGTAGCCTTCATCGTGCAGCAGCCGCCGGATACCGCGTAACAATTCAAGATCAGCAGGCCTGTAATAACGCCGCCCTCCCCCCCGTTTCATAGGTTTGATCTGCGGAAACTTCACCTCCCAGAACCTCAACACATGCTTGTGCAGGTCGAGTTCCTCGGCCACCTCCGATATTGTCCTGAATGCCTCAGCCGCTTTCGCCATCGCCGCCCTCTCGCGCTATGACTTTTCGAACCTCGTCGTCTCCCGAATTCTCCTTGATGCGGAGCTTGTATTGGTTCTCATACTTTCCGCAAACAACCATCCCGTTCCGGTCAAATAGCAACGCTTTCGAATTCCCTTTTTGCCATTTGCGTCTCAACGCGCGAGTTCACGCGCGAGCAAACTTCGGTTGCTGAAAGCGCAGCACGCTCCAGCCCAATTTCCTTGACCGCTGCTCAGCATTTTTGCGATGCCTGATCGGGGCTCCGGTATTTCCCGGCCACCAGCTCGCAACACTTTATTCGCCCCCTCGCTCAAACTTACATCAGAACCAATATTTAAAAGAAACCAAGCACAACAAATCTTCCGCGACCGTTGCTCAAGCACCATACCGCGCCAACTCGGCTGCTGCTGTTTCAGTTCCAATAAAGCCCAATTTACGCAATCCAGACTGTGTCTAGATCGCGTTCACTTTTCATGGAATCGCGAACGCGATCTATTTTCTTTTATTTTGAGCATGTTCTTCACGCCGAACCGGTGTCCACTTCGGCTGAACATGCTCTAGAGCATTTTACGACGAAGTGGACACCGGTTCGTCGAAGAAAATGCGACCAAACAAAAAGCTAGAGCCCCTATCCAATTCCATCGGATCGGAATGCCCTCTAGGCAACCCACAAAGTCGGCGAACTCAGGCGCGGTTGTCAGGCCCCGTTTGGTTCCAGCTTGGCCATGCCTTCGTTGATACGATCCTTCATGATGTTGGAGGCGCGAAAAACCAAAACGCGACGTGGCGTGATCGGAACCTCTTTACCCGTCTTGGGATTGCGGCCGACACGCTCGCCTTTTTGCCGGATGCCGAATGAACCAAACGATGACAACTTGACATGCTCGCCGCGGGACAAAGTCCCGGAAATTTCACTCAAAATGAGTTCAACCAGGTCTTGCGATTCATTGCGGGGCAACCCCACCTTGCGGACCAGCGCTTCCGCCAAATCTGCGCGCGTTAAAGTCTTGCCACTCATAATTGTCCGCTCGCTCCCAAAATCAATTTGCCGTCATTTTGACACATGCTACCGGCGGACGCGGCAGCGGTCAATCACTGAAACACACAACCGTCTGAAATCTATAGATTAATCTTAGGCACCTAAAAAGCCCGTGTTAGGGCCTGGCCCCATTGGTGTTGAGTCCGGCCGCTAAGCCATTATGAACCGGTTTGATTGCGGACCATCTGAAGCCGCCTCACCAGCGGGCCAGAACCGCCCCCCAGGTAAAACCGCCACCCATTGCCTCCATCAACACCAGGCTGCCTTCCTTCAACCTATGGTCCTCAAAAGCCTGATTGAGTGCCAATGGGATCGACGCAGCAGATGTATTTCCATGTTTATCGAGGGTTACGACGATTTTATCAGGGCTGACGCTGAGTTTGCGGGCAATACCGTCAAGGATGCGCTTGTTGGCCTGATGCGGCACGAACAAATCGATCTCATCGGCAGCATAGCCCGTGGCCACGAGGGTCTCTTCGATAACACCTGAAATTTTCTGAACGGCGTGGCGGAAAACCTCACGTCCGTTCATGCGAAGGTGCCCAGTCGTCTTGGTTGAGCCAGCCCCGCCATCAACGTAAAGCAAATCCTCGTAGCGGCCGTCGGCCCTGATGCGCGAAAACAGAATGCCACGGTCGTCACGACTGCCATGGGTGGGTTGCGATTCCAGCACAATGGCACCGGCACCGTCACCAAAAAGCACGCACGTACCCCGGTCGGACCAGTCCAGAATGCGCGAAAACGTTTCTGCACCAACCACCAACGCGCGCCGGAATTGCCCCGTGCGCAGCAGGCTGTCGGCAATCGTCAATGCATAGACAAAACCCGAGCACACCGCTTGCACATCGAAGGCTGCCCCCCTGATGATCCCAAGACCGGCTTGGATGCGTGTTGCAGTGGCCGGAAATGTCCGGTCAGGTGTCGCGGTGGCGCAAATTACAAGATCGACGTCGACTGGATCTATGCCGGCGCGGACCAAAGCCTGCTTGCACGCCGCGATGCCCAGGTCGGAGGTCATTTCGTCATCGGCTGCGATGTGCCGGGATCTGATGCCGGTTCGTTCAACGATCCACTCGTCGGTGGTATCGACCAATTCTGCCATATCGGCGTTGGTCATAACGCGCTTGGGCAGGCACGCTCCCACCCCCCGGATTACCGTACGATTGACTGCTACCACTGTCGTCTCACTTTCGGGTTGTCGTTGCGCGAGCCCCGCGTTCCAGCGCGCTGGCAGGTCATGCCCCATACTTGGTTGAGTGGCGCCGCGACCCTGGGCAACCAGCACATTGCCCTTTTGATATCGCTTGCCACTGGCCGCACCTCCACTTTAACTCTTATCTTCTTCGATCTCTGCCCCAAGTGCTGCGTGGAAGGTGGAAAGATCCTCCTCCAGCCTCTCGATCAGACCGCTTTGCGCCATCTCGTAGCCCAGATCGACGGCACTGGCGAAACCATAGGCGTCTGTGCCGCCGTGGCTTTTGATCGCAATGCCATTGAGACCAAGAAACGTGCCGCCGTTCACCCGGCGCGGATCCATCTTGTGCTTGAGAACCTTGAATCCGCCACTGGCGAAAAATGCACCCAGCCGCGAAAAGAAGGTCCGTCTCATCGCGTCCTTGAGATACTGGCCAACCTGACGTGCCGTGCCTTCAGCGGTTTTCAGCGCGATGTTGCCTGCAAAGCCTTCAACCACGACAACATCGACCACGCCCTGACCAATCTGGTCACCCTCTACAAACCCCTTGTACTCAAGCGGGAGCTTGGCGTCCTTCAGCCAGGCATGTGCCTGTTTGACCTCGTCGGCACCTTTTATGTCTTCAACGCCGACATTCAAAAGGCCCACCGTAGGGTTCTCGATATGGAACAGCGCGCGCGCCATGGCCGCTCCCATCATCGCAAAATCACCCAGTTGGCGAGCTGTGGCACCGATGTTGGCCCCGACATCCAAAACAATGCACTCAGATTCGATTGTCGGCCAGAGCGCCGCAATGCCGGGTCGCTCAATATCCGCCATAGGCCGCAGGATGAGTTTGGCCATTGCCATGAGCGCGCCGGTGTTACCGGCGGAAACGGCCACATCCGCCTCACCCTTCTTTACCGCTTCGAGCGCCAGCCACATGCTCGACCCCTTACCGCGGCGCAGTGCCTGGCTCGGTTTGTCTTCCATCGCAACGGCAATGTCTGTCGGCAAAATACGGCTTTTGGCCTTCAGTACGGGGTGCTTTTCAAGTTCGGCTTCGATTTCGGAGGGACGGCCGGCAATCAGAAAGCTAAGTCCCGGATGGCGCTCCAAGGAGATGGCTGCACCGGCGACCACTACGGACGGTCCATGGTCACCCCCCATTCCGTCCAGGGCTATGGTATTCGGCTGTTGCATCAAATATATGCGCCTCGGGATTAATTTACTCGCGCGAACAAGCACGTGAGCTTATGCCGCCCTCCCGGGCGAAACGGCCGGAAGATACCCGTTTAGCAGACCTGCACAACCGCTTTCTTTATCGACATTTGGCTGAGCGGAAGGTCAGTGGCCAAGCCGATAGAGCGTTTGCATCAATAGTTCGGTACCGACGTTTGAAACACTTTGAGTGGGTTCAAGGCTTATCCTTCAGCCTTTGCAGGGCAGCGAAAGGGTTATCGGCAAGGTCCCTTTTTACGCCAGCATTAGAGCCCGCAAAAGTTGCACCCTCAGCACGCGGATAGGGATCTAGGGCGGTGGCCAGTTGCTCAAACACGATTCGGCCAACCTCAATATGCCCCTGGTGGATCACTTCCGGCGCCGCGCCCGCAGCGAAAACCTCCTGCTCATCGGCCACCCCGCCCTTGGGCATGGGCACCAACTCCGGCGGCCAGAATTCCTCATCAAACGTCTCGGCGACCTCTGAAACGACTGGAGCAAGTGTGATCACACACGCCTGTGAAACAATCGCCGTAAAGTTGCCGATAAGCCGATACCGCCCGCCGCTTATGGCCTGAATTCGATACTTAACCGCAAGTTTTTCGCACCCCAGCAAACCCAGCGCCTTTGAAACTTCTGCGCGTTGCTCAGCGGACGCCAGGTAACTGGCCTCAAGACCACGCTCAGGTATTTCCGTAACACGCTGGGTCCAAGCTGAAAGCGGTGACGAAGTATCATTTGGCTGGCTTTTTGCAGACATAAAAAATGCTCCGTCTATCTGCCATGCTACCCAATGGCCTGTCTTCTCGCACACCTGAAATGACAAGCCCATTCAGCGGCTTTACGGCTCAGGATCAAGGAGAGCCTGGCCAGAGCACACTGTTTTTATTTCAGCGCCCGACAGTGCCTGGTGCTGCCGCAATGCATGCGCGGCCAGACGCGAAAACTGGCCGGCAGTATCGGCATTAGCTCCGGCCTGTCGATCGCCGATGCTCCCGTTTTCAGGCTCAATTTGTGACGCACTCAGGTATTTTCCAAACGCCGTGGCCAGCGCCTCCTTATCTGCGGCATCAAGGGCACTCCGGTAGGTTTTTGAACGCTCATAAAATCCTGCCGCTGCCTTCTTCACTTTCTTTGGCACTGCCATATCGCCAATGCCGATTTCGCGCATACTGTCGTCCATGTCCGTCACGAACGCCTCAAGCGTGAGCCGGCTTAATTCCGCGACCTCTCCGCTTTCATCCTTCTTCAGGCGCTCAAGCAGTTGAAACAAAACAAGAACGATCATCTCGTAACGACCATTAAGCGTGTCTGGCACGCCATAGTCGCGATAGAAAACCGGGCTGCGCGCGTTGGCCACGACGGCGCCATAAAGCTCCTTTGCTTTACGCGCGCTGGCGCCGCGCGTTATGAGCCAATCCAGCATTGGGCGGTTTGTCCTCGTTGTTTTATGCAGCGGATTGGTCCGGATGCATGTAAATCGCGGGGAAGATCCGGTCTAGCGCGTTGCATACGCCTCTGTCTCGGGCTAATCGGCGCGCATGGGGCATACGGCATGCGATTCGCTGTATGTCATAGCAACTGCAGCCCGCTTTCAATCACGTAAGCGGGTATCGGGCTGGGCCTCGTTTTTGACTAGCCTCTGGCGAGGACCATGGGGGAGGAGCCGCAATGACGGCACATCGCAGCACCTTTGCATCGCTCATGGTTTGGGTCTGTGCTTTGGTGTTCGCACCGATGCTGTCAGGCTGCAGCCCACAAATCATAAAACACGGCCACCAGTTCCGCCAATCCGACATTCAGCAAATTCAACCTGGTATGTCGCAGGAACAGGTGAAATTGCAGCTCGGTTCACCCGCGACCACAGCCACCGTCAACAACGGCCAGGCCTATTATTACATTTCGTCGACCATGACGCAGGCCGCCTTCCTCAAGGAAAAGGAAGTCGACCGGAAAATCCTTGCGGTTTATTTCAATCCGCTTGGCACGGTGGAACAAGTCGCCCACTACGGAATGAAAGACGGCAAGGTGTTTGATTATATCAGCCGCACGACACCGGCACCTGGCGGGCGGGACGATGGCATTCTCAAGCAACTGTTCCGCAACCTCGGCACGCGCCAGCTCTACGGCGAATAAGCCATCCAAACGCATGGTGTTGAAACTTGCGCGGAAGGCTATCCTTGCCGGCAGCATAGAGTGCGGGTGATTGGCGAACAGCCAAACCTGTCTACCTGGTCCATCTCAATGCAGCGGCCCGATCGCGATTTGCTTTTGCCGTCGTGGTGGCTTTCGCACGCGTTAACCTAAACAATCGGTATATTCCGCAAACGGCCCTTAACACCGCCGCAAACGGCTCCTGTGGCATCCGCCCTGCACATCATCGCTGCAATGATCAACACCCAATTTGTGGACGATATGGATGTCTGGTGCTGAAAAGGCTTCTCTTGCCCTTGTGCTCATCACGATTGGATTGCTGGCTTTTGCCCAGTTCAGCCGGAATAATGAACTCGACCTACGCGTCAACACCTCTCGACTTGCCGCCTTTCTGGCGATCATTGCGATCCTGGCGGCTGACTTGTTTCTCTTTCGCGTAGAGCAGGTAAGCAGTCTGCGTGCGCGCGAGCGATTGGTTGAACGCCAGGCTCTGGTGCAGCGCGCTGCGGCCGGTGAAGACCCAGCCGTACTGAAGGCCGAGGAAAAGGCTATCGCGTATCCAAGCAATTTTTCCATAATGATGTCTGGCACTGGACGGTCTTTGCAGCATTGGCTGAAATCATTCTTCCGTCCACCGCAGCCCAGTACGCTTAGAGCATTTTCCGACGAAGTGGACACCGGTTCGTCGCAGAAAATGCGATAAAACAAAAAGCTAGAGCGCCGATCCGATTCCATCGGATCGGAGTTCTAGTGGTCCGCCTGCGTCAAATCATCAAGGGTTAAAGGACTGCCCCACCTGTCCCGGGATGGTGCAGAGCCCCTCTGGGGCGATGGTTTACAATCAACAAGTGCGCTGAGGAACCGCCCCTGCCGGTCCTGGAATGCAACTTGTACTCTGTATGACTTGACGAAGTTCCTGTTTTGTTCTTATGTGTCCTCTGTCACGTTTTTTGGCGTGAAGCGCTCTGGCGGCTGATCTGAGAGCCTTGCGGCCGTTCGGCCCGCCATGCGTGCGCTGCATGAATTCATGACGGCGGGAGGACTTCGGTGATTGTTTCTGAGCTTTCGCGCCAGCGCCTGTTACAGCCTGTCGAAGCCCCCGAGCGGGATACTGCTGAGGGTCCTCATGCTGGTGGTGGAGATGGCGTCTTTGGAATCAGGGGCACTGGAGATCGAGCTGTTGATGGTCTCCAAGTCGCTGCTCGGTGCATCGGGCATGACGACAAGATTGCAGCCTTGCGCCGGTTGATCTTGACAGCCGGGCACCAGAAAACCGGACCGCTTAGCACGAGAGCCGATGCGCCTTCTTCAGTGCCGCAACCGTGGACAACCGGAGTGGCCAACATCGATGCGGCACTGCCCGCGTACGGGCTCAACCGGCATGGCGTACATGAAGTCATGGGCGGTGGACACAGCGACACCGCAGCCGCATCGGCTTACATGCTTGCACTTCTCAACCGCCTACCGGCTTTCCCTGATGCCGGCGCACGCCGCTTCGTCCTGTTCTGTCAGACGGCCCTGGAGCGCCAGGAGTTCGGAACTCTTTACGGCAATGGACTGCGCGCTTTCGGGCTCAACCCGGCAGATATCATCCTGGTGAGAGCGAAAAACGACGAGGTGCTCTGGGCGCTGGAGGAAGGCGCACGCGCGGGATGTCTGCGGGCTGTCATCGGTGAACTCGATACCGCCTCGTTCACACAGACGCGGCGCCTGACGCTGGCTGCTGCGGCTGGCGAAACGCCCATTTTATTGTTGCGGCCGCAGCGGGGGAGCACAACGAGCGCTGCTGAAACGCGCTGGCAGGTGAGCGCGCAACCGGGCAACGGCGACCCTCTCTTGCCGAAGGCGCCCCATACCCCCCGTTGGCGGATCGAACTCAGCCGTTGCCGCGGCGGGCGCACGGGCGCGTGGACGGTGGAGTGGAATTATGAAGCGTATCGTTTCGGTCTTTTTGAGCAACTTCCCAATCAACTGTCTGAGATGGCGCATGCGCCGGGCGGGTATCAGCGATTACGACAGGCATCCGGTTGAGACAGGCGCTTTCGCACTGGTGACGAAGGACGCCAACGGTGTGAAGATCGCCACGCCCAACAGTGCTGCACGCAACGCCGGCGTGTACGCGGGCATGCGTCTTGCCGATGCGCGCGCGCTCATGCCTGCGCTTGCAACGCAAATTGCCGAGCCCGCAGCCGATGCGCAAGCCTTGAGAAACCTCACTGACTGGTGCCGCCGCTACACGCCAATAGTCGGCATCGATGGAACAAGCGGCATCTGGCTCGACATCACCGGTGCGGCGCATCTGTTGGGCGGTGAAGACGAACTGCTCGCCGATCTTGGATGGAGACTGCACGCGATGGGCTTCACCAACCGGCTGGGGCTTGCTGAAACGCCCGGCGCGGCCTGGGCCGTGGCCCGTTTTTTAGGGGCCGACATAAAGCACACGAGCGCTAGAGCATTTTCCGACGAAGTGGGTACCGGTTCGGCGCAGAAAATGCGACCAAACCAAAAAGCTAGAGCGTTGATCGGGTTCCATCGGATCGAAAAGCGCTCTAGCGCGATCAAAAAAGGGGGCGTGGAGAAGACGGGGGACGTTGAGAAGAAAGGGAGCCTGGAAACTACAGCGGGCAGCAGACATACAAGCAGTAACGCGCGCGCAAGTTCACGCACAGACAGAGTCAGCCAGCAACCCCGGCCCTGCAACATTCTTCCTGGCGGCGTCTTGAAGGCGCTGGCACCACTGCCGCTCGCCGCGCTGCGGCTTGATGAAACAACCCTGCATCTGCTGGGCCGTTTCGGTCTCAAAAGTATTGGCGCGCTATGCGCCGTTCCCCGTTCAAGTCTCAAGCGACGGTTTCCGGCGACTGAGGCACGCCAAGCCGTCCTCGACCGTCTCGATCAGGCTCTGGGCAACAGGCGCGAGCCCTTCTTCCCACTCGAAAAGATCCCACCTTATTTCGAACGGCTCTCGTTTGCCGAGCCGATCCTGGCAACCACCAGTTTCCATTTGGGTCTTGAAGATCTGCTCCAGCGTCTGTGTACACGTATGGAACATGACCACAAGGGCGCCACGCGTCTCACCTTTTCCGCCTACCACGTGGACGGCGGCGTTTCGCGCATTGGCATTGCAACGGCGCGGCCATCGCGCGATGTCGCCCATCTTATGCTGCTCTTTCGCGAGCGGATCGAAACACTCAACCCTGGCTTCGGCATTGATGTCTTGGTGCTCTCGGCCGATGCAATCGGTGCACTTTCCGCCGCGCAACTGGGGCTCAGCCGTAGCTTCAGCGCAGGGGCCCGGCAGGATGTAGCAGCACTGGTGGACCGCCTGTCCAACCGGCTTGGTCGCCAGAGCGTGCAGCGGATCATTCCAGGCGCAAGCCACATTCCCGAACGAGCCGAGGCCTGCGTGACGGTTATTCAGGCCCCACGCGCTGCCAGCACAGGCGAACCTCAACGCACTGAAAGACCAGGCCATGAAGCACCACAGCACCTGCTCTGCAAACCACCTCGACCGTTCCGCCTGCTGGAACGCCCCGAGCCGATCTCAGTCATGGCGGAAGTTCCCGATGGGCCACCGCTGCACTTCACCTGGCGGCGCGTTGCCCATCGTGTCATCCGCGCCGAAGGGCCTGAGCGAATCGCACCGGAATGGTGGACCGGACTAGCCGCGCCACCCGAGCGCACGCGCGATTATTACCGCGTGGAGGACGATGAGGGGCGGCGCTTCTGGATGTTTCGCGAAGGCCTTTATCGCAATCAGGGTGGCGATCACGCCGCGGCCAACGGCGTCGGCCGTGGCACTGCGAGCAGCAAAGAAAATGACCAGAACGGAAACGATGCACGGCGGCCCACCTGGCACATGCACGGGCTTTTTGCATGAACAGCAGCAGCGCCATGCCATCCATACCCAACGCCGCGAATGCCGCGCGCTATGCCGAACTCCAGGCCGCGAGCAATTTTTCTTTCCTGCGCGGAGCATCGCATCCGCAAGAACTGGTGGAAATGGCAAGACGGCTTGGGCTCAACGCCATTGCCATCACGGACCGGAACACACTGGCCGGTGTCGTGCGTGGTCATGTTGCAGCCAAAACTGCGGGCATTCGTTACGTCGTCGGCTGCCGGCTGGATCTCACCTGCGGCACGAGCCTGCTCAGCTATCCCACCGACCGTGCCGCCTATGGACGATTGTCGCGCCTGCTGACACGCGGCAAACGTTTTGCACCCAAAGGCGAATGCCATCTCACTTTTGATGATGTCGCAACCCATGCCGCAGGCCAGATCTTCATTTTTCTGCCGCCGCAACACTGGCAGCACGATGCGCTCTTGACAGATGTCAAGCGCATGTCAGATCAGCTCGGCGCACCATGCTTTCTTGGCGCGCATCACAGCTATCGCGGGGATGACCGGCGGCGCATTGCCGAGCTTTCCCTCATCGCCGGCAAGGCCGGTGTGCCGCTCGTTGCAACTGGTGACGTACTCTACCACAGCCCACGGCGGCGACCGCTGCAGGATGTGCTGACCTGCATTCGCGAGCACTGCACCATGCATGACGCCGGTTTGCGCCTTGAAGCAAACGCCGAACGTCACCTCAAGCCACCGGCTGAAATGGCACGTCTGTTTGATGGTTATGACGGTGCGCTGGCGCGTAGCCTGGAGATCGTGCAAAGCTGCCGCTTCTCACTTGATGAGTTGCGCTATAATTATCCGCGCGAACCTGTCCCCACCGGCAAGACACCACAGCAGCATCTGGAAGAGCTGACATGGCAGGGCGCAAAAAAGCGCTTTCCAGGTGGCATTCCAGCCAACGTTCATGCCACGCTCGAAAAAGAGCTGGCGCTGATCGATGAGTTGAATTTCGCGCTCTACTTCCTGACCGTCCATGACATCGTTCATTGGGCACGCGAGAACAATATTCTGTGCCAGGGGCGTGGATCTGCCGCCAATTCGGCGGTCTGCTTTTCACTGCATATTACTTCTGTCGATCCCACCGAAATCGACCTGCTGTTTGAACGCTTCATCTCACGCGAGCGCGGCGAGCCGCCCGATATCGATGTCGATTTCGAGCATGAGCGGCGCGAAGAGGTGATCCAGTATATCTACCGTCGCTATGGCCGCGAGCGGGCGGGCATTGCCGCCACTGTCATCAGTTATCGCTCACGCAGCGCCGTCCGCGATGTCGGCAAGGCGATGGGTTTGTCGGAGGATGTTACCGGAGCCCTTGCCGGCACAGTGTGGGGCACATCGGGACGGGCCATTGCTGACAACCGCGTGCGTGAATCCGGCCTTGATCCGGCTGACCCGCTTTTGCGCGCAACGCTGAACCTGGCACACGAACTGATCGGCTTTCCCCGCCACCTCTCCCAGCATGTCGGCGGATTCGTCCTGACCGAGGATCCCTTGTCGGAAGTCGTGCCCATCGGCAATGCGGCGATGGAGGATCGCACGTTCGTGGAGTGGGACAAAGATGATCTCGACGCACTCGGTATCTTGAAGATCGACGTGCTGGCGCTTGGCATGCTGACGTGCATCCATAACTGCCTGGACCTGCTCAAGGCGCACTATGGCGAAGTTCGCGACCTGGCAAGTTTCTTTCCCGCCAATGACCGTCCCACATTCGACATGATACAGCGTGCCGACACGCTCGGCGTATTCCAGATCGAAAGCCGGGCGCAGATGAGTATGTTGCCGCGCCTTTTGCCCGACAAGTTCTATGACCTGGTGATCGAGATTGCCATCGTGCGGCCGGGTCCCATTCAAGGCGGCATGGTGCATCCCTATCTAAGGCGAAGAAAGGGGCTGGAAAAATCCGACATCCCGTCTCCCGCCCCCGAACACGGCGATCGTGATGAATTAAAGAACGTGCTCGGCAAGACCCTTGGCGTGCCGCTGTTTCAGGAACAGGCGATGAGCCTGGCCATGAAGGCTGCCCAGTTCACCTCCGCCGAACTCAATGGCCTGCGCCAGGCGATGGCCACGTTCCGCCGCGCTGGCACAATTCACACTTTTGAAGACAAGATGGTCTCGCGCATGGTTGCCCGCGGCTATCAGGAAAGTTTCGCGCGGCAGTGCTTCGACCAGATCAAGGGCTTTGCCGAATACGGCTTTCCAGAAAGCCACTCGGCAAGCTTCGCCCTGCTCGCCTATGTTTCGTCCTGGCTCAAATGCCACCGGCCGGATGTGTTCGCCTGCGGTCTGCTCAACGCCCAGCCGATGGGGTTTTACGCACCGGCACAGATTGTTCGCGATGCCAAGGAGCATGGCGTCGAGATCCGTCCTGTCGACGTCAACATGAGTGCATGGGACAACACGCTGGAACCGGCCTGCAACATCCCACGGCGCGGGCATGCGTTGCGGTTGGGGTTGCGGCAGATTGATGGCCTTCATCAGGCGCACGCCGAACAGATCATAGACAGCCGTGACGAGCGCTATTCGAACCTGGATCAAATTCAACTCAAGTCAGGCGTGCCTATTGCAGCGCTTGAAAGATTGGCGCACGCCGATGCGTTCCGCTCGATCGGGCTTGACCGGCGCCAGGCGCTTTGGGCCGTGCGCGGCCTTGACCGTTCCCAACCCCTGCCGCTCTTTTCCGCCGCGCAGACACGCTCCACCGGTCCCGATCTTGAAGTTGCACTTCCACCAATGGCGCTTTCAGAACACGTCGTCGCTGATTACCAGACGCTGCGGCTATCCTTGAAGGCGCATCCAATGGCGCTGTTGCGCGCGCATTTTGCGTCTTTGAAATGCGTGACGACGCGTGTCTCGCGCGATCTCAAAGATGGCCGATATGTCTGCCTTGCCGGTGTCGTCATCGTGCGCCAGCGTCCGGGCACGGCGAAAGGCGTGATCTTCATGACGATCGAGGATGAAACGGGCGTCGCCAATGCCGTCATCTGGCCGAAGACATTCGAGACCTTTCGCAAGGTGGTTATGGGCGCCCGGCTGGTTCTCATCAAGGGCCGCATCCAGTCGCAAGATGGCGTCGTTCACGTCGTCGCAAACCACCTTGAAGACCAAACCGGTATGTTGCTTATGCTGGCGGATGGCGAGGACGACAGCAAACGCGACGAGACATGCGACCGGGCGGACCGAAGCATGAGCGAAAACACACCACGGCGGCATCCCCGCACCGTCCGCATCATTCCCAATTCGCGGGATTTTCATTAGAGCGAATTTGGCTGAAGCGTGTGCGGTTCCGACATCAACAAAGCTAGAGTTTCCGACGAAGTGGACACCGGTTCGTCGAAGAAAATGCGCCCAAACGAAAAGCGCTCAATTTTAACAAGACGCACGTGCACCGTAGACCAAGAGCCTGTCACGCCGCCCTGAACAACCGCACGGCTTCGTCACATTCAAACAAATACAGCAGCGGTCGAAGCGCCTGCCCACGCGGACCGGTCAGTTCGGGATCAGTCTCAAGAATCAACCGCGCGTCATCGCGTGCCGCCGAAAGCAGATTTTCAAAGCCGGGCACATCAGCCACGCGAAACTCCGGCAGACCCGATTGTCGCGCGCCCAAAACTTCGCCTCCACCGCGCAACTCCAGGTCCTTTTCGGCGATCAGGAACCCATCCTCGGTCTCTTCCATCATGTTCAAGCGCTGCTCGGCCGTCTCACCCATCGGCGGCTTATAAAGCAGCATGCAAAAGCTTTCGCGCACACCACGGCCAACGCGCCCACGAAGCTGGTGAAGCTGCGCTAGTCCGAACCGTTCGGCGTGTTCAATGACCATGATGTTGGCATTGGGCACGTTGACGCCGACCTCGATCACGGTGGTTGCAACCAGCACCTTCAATTGGTTGGCAGCGAAGGCCGCCATGGTCTTGTCCTTGGCCTGAGACGACATCGCGCCATGCAGCAGGCCGACACAATCGCCCAGTTGCTGGATCAAGTAAGCATGTCTCTCCTCGGCTGCGGCCAGTTCAGACTTCTCCGAACCTTCGATCAACGGACAAACCCAATAGACCTGCGCGCCTTCGGTAAGTTGCGCCTTGATACGAGCGACCAGTTTTTCAATCGCATCGACGGGAACCGCCTTCGTTACGACCGGTTTGCGCCCAGCCGGCTTTTCGGTGAGGCACGAGACGTCAAGGTCTCCGTAATGCGTCATCAACAGCGTGCGCGGAATGGGAGTTGCCGTCATCACCAGAACGTTGGCGCCGCCGTCCTTGCCCTTGGCCTGCAAGGCGAGCCGCTGGTGCACACCAAACCGGTGCTGTTCGTCGATCACGGCGAAGGCGAGATCGTGGAAGACAACGTCGTCCTGGAACAGCGCGTGCGTTCCGATCAGAATGTCAATTTCACCGGCGGCAAGCCGTTCCAGAAGCAACGCACGAGCCTTGCCCTTCTCTCGCGCCGTCAGAACCGCAACGCGCAGACCTGCCTGGAGTGCCAGCGGCTCAATCGTTTCGAGATGTTGCCGCGCCAGCACTTCCGTCGGCGCCATAAGCGCAGCCTGCGCTCCTGCCTCCACGGCGATTGCCATAGCCATCAAGGCAACGACCGTCTTGCCCGAACCGACATCGCCTTGCAGCAACCGCAACATGCGATTGGGCGCTGCCATGTCAGCGGCAATCTCGCCCAGCGCGGCCTCCTGCGAGCCGGTAAGCGAAAACGGCAACGCCGCGATGATTTTCCGGCGTATCTGCCCGTTGCCCGAAACTGCGCGCCCCTTCTGCGCCTTGGACCGCTGGCGGACAAGGCCAAGCGCGATCTGGCCTGCCAGCAACTCGTCATAGGCCAACCGCTGCCACGGCTTTGATCCTGGCGAAAGGTCGGCTGCATCATCGGGCAGGTGCAGGCGTCGCAGCGCTTCATCAAATGATGCCCAGCCGTGCTGCTTGATCCATTGCGGCTCCTGCCACTCCGTGAACACTGGAACACGCTGTGCCGCCTGCCGCGTCGCCTTGTTCAACACCTTGCCTGAAAGCCCCGCCGTCAACGGATAGACGGGTTCGAGCAGCGGCAGATCCTCGCGCTGGTCCGGCGCGACGATATAGTCCGGATGCGCCATTTGCAGCGTCTCGCCGTATTGTTCCAGGCGCCCTGACACAAACCGCTCTTCGCCAACGGGGAGTTGGCGTTCTATGAATTTTGGTTCGGCGTGAAAAAAAACAAGGTCGAGTTTGCCCGTGTCATCCTCGACCGCCACCTTGTAGGGTGCCTTGCGATTGCCACGCGGGGGAGCACGGTGCTTCAGCACACGCACTTTGAGGGTGACGATCGTGCCTGGAATTGCCTCGGCAACCGCGGGTTCCGCACGCCGGTCGACCACACCCGTTGGCAGATGCCACAGCACATCGATAACCCGGGGTTCTGAAACGCCCGGCGGCAAAGCCAACGCCTTTTTCATCAAGATGACGAGCCGCGGCCCGATCCCGGTCAAAGACTGGGCGGAAGCAAATAGCGGTGTAAGTTCGACCGGACGCATCTTGTGGCTTCACGTTGCTCTTAAATTGCTGGGCGGTTTCGCCGCACACGAAGAAATTCGCATGATGCGGGGCCGATAATGCCCTGCCGGCTTTGCGGATGGCGCTCCAAGCGGTATATGAGCCCCGCAGAGCCGGCATGGAGCAAACCCGCTCGCCAACTAGGCGTCAAGCACAGTCCTGCCGTTATCCCGAGAAGCGGGCTTTCGCCCGTCAACCCAGATCAGGTCCCAGCAAAAGTGACCAGCGACCACAATTCCGCCGCCAGCTTCGACGCCGACATCGATACCCGTCGCCGGCGCGCATCCTATCGGGCGCACCATCGCGGCACAAAGGAGATGGACTGGCTTGTGGGGCGGTTTGCTGACGCGCATCTAGACGCAATTGATGGCGAAAGACTGGCAACGTTTGAGCGGTTTTTGGCCTTGCCCGACCCTGAACTTCAAAAGTGGATCCTTGACGCGAATGCGCCGCAAACGCCTGAATTTGCCGAGCTAATCAGACAAATCCGCGTGTTCCACGGTCTGGCCGACCAGGGATGAGCCAAAGGTAGAGTTGGGATCAAACCTTCGCGGCAGCCACAGGCGCCAATCAAGCAGGCCACAGGAACTTCCAGGTGGCGTGTGAAAAGTTGACTTTTAAAATGAGGACACCGCGACACGTGTCGAGTGCCAAACCCGTTATCGAATCTCGTGATACCCTGCTCTCAAACGTACCTGAGGGGCTGGATGCACTGGTTCTTGCCGAACTGGTTGCAGCGCCGCGTGAGGACAATGGCACCTGCACGCTCCTGCATATTGCCCGAGACGACCGCCGCATTGAAGCGCTGAGCCAGCAGCTTTCGTTCTTTGCCTCGGGCGTGCGCGTCATCTCGCTGCCAGCCTGGGATACCGTGCCATACGACCGCATCGGACCCAATGCCGATATCGTTGCCGATCGGATGGCCGCACTTGCCAAGCTGACGGTTGCGGCGGGCAAACAACCAACGATCGTTCTGACCACCGTCAACGCCATTTTGCAACGTGTGCCACCGCGCGCGTTCATCCGCAAATCACTGCGCCAGATGGCACCTGGCCAACGAATTGACATGAACCGGCTGACCGAACGCCTGCACCTGTTCGGCTATACCCGTGTCGGCACGGTCATGGAACCGGGCGAATACGCAGTTCGTGGCGGTATTCTGGACCTTTATCCTCCAGCTCGCGCAAACCCCGTTCGTCTCGATTTCTTCGGCGACACCCTGGAAAGCATCAAAACGTTCGATGCCGAAACACAGCGCACCTTGAAGATCGTGCAAAAGCTCGTGCTGTTGCCGATGTCGGAAGCTGCCTTCGGAGAAGAGGCAATCGCCTTGTTCCGCCGGCGCTACGTGGAGCTGTTTGGTGGCAACACCGGTGATGACCCGCTTTATGAAGCGATCAGCGCGGGGCAGCGCTACACTGGCCAGGAACACTGGTTGCCGTTGTTTCATGAACACCTGGAAACAGTGCTCGATTATTTGCCCGACGTAACGGTCAGTTTCGATCATCTGGCAGAGGACGCCATCCGCCAACGTTTCGAACTCATAGCCGAGCATCACCAGGCGCGCATCGAGGCACGCGAAACCGAAACCTTTGGTGCCGCACCCTACAAGCCTGTGCCACCAGAAATGATGTACCTTGACGGTGCTACCTGGCACGCGGCTCTTGCAGGACATCCGATCTATCGCATCACGCCGTTTGATGAACCCGATGCGCCAAATGTGCGTTCATGGTCAGGCCGAAAGGGGCGTTCTTTTGCACCTGAGCGCCAGTCCGGCGAAATCAACGTATTCGATGCTGTCGTAGCGCATATCCTGAAGCTGCAGTCACAACATCGTCGCGTGATGGTCGCTGCCTGGACGGCGGGTGCACGCGAGCGATTGATGACGCTGCTTGGCGACCATGGCCTCAAGGAAATGCGCAAGGTCGATGGTATGACGCAGGTCAAGGATCTTCCCGCCGATATCACAGCGCTCGCAATCGTCGGCGTCGAACAGGGCTTTGAAACACCCGAGGTCGCACTTGTCGCCGAGCAGGACATCCTTGGCGATCGACTTATCCGCCCGCGCCGAAAGGCAAAGCGCGCCGCTGACGTGCTCACGGAAGCAACCAGCCTGTCTGTTGGCGACCTAGTCGTTCATGCTGATCATGGCATCGGACGCTTTGCAGGACTTGAAACGATCACGGCGCTAGGCGCGCTGCACGATTGCCTTGAGATCACCTACCACGGTGGAGACAAGCTGTTCCTGCCGGTCGAGAATATTGAACTGTTATCGCGCTACGGCTCCGACGATGGCAGTGCGCAACTCGACAAACTCGGCGGCGTCGCCTGGCAATCGCGCAAGGCGCGCATGAAAAAGCGCCTGCGCGAGATTGCATCCGAATTGATCAAGATTGCGGCCATGCGCCAGCTACGCGAAGCTCCTTCAATCGCGCCTCCATCAGGCGCATTCGATGAGTTTGTCGCGCGCTTTCCCTATGACGAAACAGAAGACCAGGCAGCCAGCATTGATGCGGTGCTGGAAGACCTCAACGCCGGCCGGCCAATGGACCGGCTGGTGTGCGGCGATGTCGGGTTTGGCAAGACGGAAGTTGCCTTGCGTGCTGCGTTCGTTGCCGCGTTGAACGGTTTGCAGGTGGCCGTCGTCGTGCCAACAACCTTGTTGGCGCGCCAGCACTACAAAACGTTTTCAGAACGCTTTCGCGGCCTGCCTGTCAGAATCGCGCAGGCGTCGCGGCTTGTTGGGTCCAAGGAACTCGTAGACGTGAAAGCCGGCTTGAAGGCGGGAGATATAGATATCGTTGTTGGAACGCACGCACTGTTGGGAAAGCAGATCGAGTTCGCCCGCCTTGGCCTCATCATCATCGATGAAGAACAGCACTTCGGCGTAACCCACAAGGAACGGCTGAAGAAACTACGCGAAGACGTTCACGTGCTGACGCTGTCTGCAACACCCATTCCGCGGACCTTGCAGTTGGCGCTGACGGGCGTGCGCGAATTGTCGTTGATTACAACGCCCCCTGTCGATCGCCTTGCGGTTCGCACATACATCTCGCCGTTTGATCCGGTTATCATTCGCGAAGCACTGCGTCGGGAACGCTACCGCGGTGGCCAGTCTTTCTACGTCGTCCCTCGTATTGCAGATCTCGACGAGGTCTCGGAATTTCTCTCAGAAGCCGTGCCCGAATTGAAAGTTGCGCGCGCACATGGCCAACTGACACCGACCGAACTTGAAGACATCATGACGGCATTCTATGAGGGCAACTACGACGTGCTCTTGTCCACCGCCATTGTCGAATCGGGCCTGGACGTTCCCAACGCCAACACCCTCATTGTGCATCGCGCCGATATGTTCGGGCTGGCTCAGCTCTATCAATTGAGAGGCCGCGTCGGCCGCTCCAAGACGCGAGCCTATGCATACTTTACGACACCAGCCAGCAAAGCGCTGACCGAGGGCGCGGAAAAACGTCTGAAGGTGCTGCACTCACTCGACACACTTGGCGCTGGCTTCTCGCTGGCCAGCCACGACCTTGACATTCGCGGTGCTGGAAACCTGCTGGGCGAAGAGCAGTCGGGCCATATCCGCGAGGTCGGCTTTGAGCTTTATCAATCGATGCTGGAAGACGCGGTTGCCGCCATGAAAGGCGGCGAGATGGGAGACGCGCACGAGCACTGGACACCTGAAATCTCGCTTGGAACCTCCATCCTCATTCCCGAAACATACGTCACCGATCTTCAACTACGCCTGGGGCTTTACCGTCGCTTGTCGGGCTTGGAAGATCGCGAGGATATCAATTCTTTCGCAGCCGAACTCGTCGATCGCTTCGGGCCTATGCCCGAAGAGGTCAATCATTTGCTCGATGTGATGGAAATCAAAGGCCTGTGCCGCACAGCAGGCGTCGCAAAAGTAGATGCCGGTCCCAAAGGGGCTGTGATCGCCTTTCGGAAAAATACCTTCGCCAACCCTGAAGGGCTTGTGCAGCTTATGCAGACATCGCGCGGAATGTTGAAGCTGCAACCGGATCACCGCATCGTTTTCAAGGCAAACTGGGATCTGCCTGAAAAGCGTCTCAAGGGCGTTCGCGGTTTCGTTGCGGAACTGGCGCAAATCGCCGCAAACAAGCGTGATGCCGCATAGCGGAATTTCACTCGCATTCTGCCAGATCACGCAATCTACATCCCGAGAACAATGATTTTGCTGTCGAAAAGCCTCATTTCGGCCCGTCGAATCGTGTCACTTGCGCTTCGGTTGGTCCTATCGCCAACGAGAATCAGTCATGTTGCGGGGAAACAAACCGCACGCATCAAGAAAATGGCGTAAGGCTTGGCAGGGGTAAGCATGGCATTAGGACAACGCGCAGCACTTATTGCCGTCGGGCTGACTGCAATGGCGGTGAGCGGCGGTGGCGTGTTTCTTTACAGTCATATGCCTGATGCTGAATCTGTTTCTGAGGTTGAACCGGTCGTAACCAATGCCGCTCCGGAACATGCCGAGAAGCCAGGACTGCCCTTCAAGACCAAGACCGTTACGACCATCGCAATCACGCCGACAGGTGATGTACTTGTAACCGGTGCCTTGCCCCCACTGCGGCCAAGCGTACAGGACAACAACGGCCTGCCAACCGTGACTGCCAATGGAAGCGTGTCGCGCTTTACGTTCATTCCCCCTGACATCGCCAACGCCGAAGCAGGTTGGCTCACCATCGCCCCTGACGAAGGTGACGTTGCGGCCTGGGCAACCGAGACGCACGGGCTTGCGGCAGTAACGGCCAAGAAAACTCCAGACGCAGAACAGCCAACACCAAACCAATCTACAGAAAGCCGGACGACGTCTCCAAGAACAGCAGTTCACAAGCGCTTTTGGTCCAAAGCCCTGAAGAAACGTCTTGCACAGATTTCTCCAGCGGCCACGCGGCGGCTTGAAGCGAAGTTCAAGGCTGCAAACGTTGCTTGGCCACCTGCTGAAATTGCTTTCGTTGCGATCAAGGACAAGAAGTCCCTTGAACTGCATGCCCGCAACGATGCCAACGCACCGTGGAAGTTCATTCACCGTTATCGTGTGCTGGCGGCAAGCGGTGGCGCCGGACCCAAGCTCAAACGCGGCGACAAGCAGGTGCCCGAAGGCGTCTACCGCATCTCTTATCTCAATCCGAACAGCCGCTATCACGTCTCAATGCGGGTGAACTATCCCAACGAGTTTGATCGCAAGATGGCGCGCGAGGACGACCGGAAAGACCTTGGCGGCGACATCATGATCCACGGCAAGAGGTCTTCGGCGGGTTGCCTCGCGATGGGTGACGAAGCCGCCGAGGAACTATTCGTGCTCTCCGCAGAAGTCGGCACAAGTAACGCCCAGTTGATCATTGCGCCAACCGACTTTCGTAACGGCGGTGATATCAAAGAGGCAAGCGAAGGAAAGCCGGCTTGGGTGCCGAAGCTTTATACCGATGTCGCCAGCGCCATGTCGCAATTCAAGGCACCCGCCGAGACACCAAGCCTCCTGTCGCTGCTTGGGCTTTAGAGCGGTTCAGACCTAGAGCCGGCTTTCGATCCGATGGAATCGGATCAGCGCTCAAACTTTTTGGTTTGGTCGCATTTTCTGCGATGGACCGGCGTCCACTTCGTCGGAAAATGCTCTAACCCCTGCTCATCAGGACAAACCGTCGGGCCAGTTGTCCCTGATCCAGCGTATCAATCCTTCTTCTGCAATTTCACCAGACGCAATGCCGAGGATCACAACGACGGCCTCTGCCTCCGGTGCTACAAAATCAATGTCGTTGAGACCGAGAAATGTAACGAGCGACAGAAGTGCTGTCCGCTTGTTGCCATCGATGAACGGGGGGTTCTTCGCAACCCCGTAAGCGTAGGCTGCCGCCAGTTCGGCCAAGTCTTGTTCGCCATAAGCCCACTTGTTGGGCGCACAAACTAAAGCGCTCACCAGCATGCCTTGATCGCGGATACCCGCAGGCCCACCATAGCCTCGCAATTGCTCTTCGTGGACCGCCTTTATGAGTTCAACCGATAGCCAGACCGGCTCCCTCACTTCGCCAGTTCCTTGAGCGCATTGTGATAGGTCTTCATCGCCTTACGCGCGACCTCCAGCCCTTTTTGGAAGGTTTCATCACCTTTGGTGATGTTGAGGCCGCCTGGGGTTTCGCTCACCACCAGTTCGTCACCTTCCTGAAGCCCCAGGCGCGCCAGAAGCTCCTTCGGCAGGATCAATCCGGTCGAGTTACCGATCTTCTTGAGTTGTAGCTTCATTTTTATGGCTTTCGCTGGCACGTTATACAGAATGTATAACACAGCGAGCGGCGCTTTGAATAGGTTGTGGCGCAAGGCAGGCGAGCCAATCGGTATTGCTCCCATCATTCTTGGAGAACCCCGATACATCGACGGCCGTTATAATCCATGCTGGCGCCATTGCTCGCTTGGCTACCAATCACCGCTGAAATACGAAGCCACGATGGCCCAGGCATAACGAAACACTCAACACGAAATCGGCGCATATCCGACGTGTGCGGCGTTAGCGGTAGCATAGCTTGGCGCAACTCGTATCGCACGACGCTCTAGAGCATGTTCAGCCGAAGTGTACGCGGTTCGGCGTGAAGAACATGCTCAGAATAGAAGAAAATAGAGCGCGTTCGCGATCCCATGAAAAGTGAACGCGATCTAAGAAACCGCTTCCATCCGCTCCAGTTCGTCGATCATGCCTTCGAGCACCTTAAGGCCCTTGTTCCAGAACTCCGGATCACGCGCGTCCAAACCAAACGGTGCCAACAGCTCGGAATGGTGCTTGGAACCACCAGCCTTCAGCATCTCGAAATATTTCTCGACGAAACCGGGATGAGCTTCCTGGTAGAGGCCATATAGCGAGTTCACCAGACAATCACCGAAGGCATAAGCGTAGACGTAGAACGGCGAATGGATGAAGTGCGGAATGTAGGTCCAGAACACTTCATAGCCCGGCTTGAAGTCGAATGCGGGCCCAAGGCTTTCGCGCTGCACGTCGATCCAGATTTCATTCAGCCGCTCACTTGTCAGCTCGCCATTACGGCGCTCCTCGTGAACGTGACGCTCGAAGGTGTAAAACGCGACCTGGCGCACAACCGTGTTGATCATGTCCTCGACCTTGCCGGCGATCATGGCCTTCTTTTCACGCGCTTCTTTTGTGTCCTTCAAAAGCGCCTGGAAGGTTAGCATCTCACCGAACACGCTCGCCGTCTCTGCAAGCGTCAAAGGCGTCGGCGCCAGCAACGGACCTTGGTCGGCAGCAAGCACCTGATGCACGCCATGGCCCAACTCATGTGCCAAGGTCATGACATCGCGCGGCTTGCCCAGATAGTTCATCATCACATAGGGGTGGACGGAGGGCACGGTAGAGGCCGAAAACGCACCCGGTGCCTTGCCCGGACGCACGGGCGCATCAATCCAGTTCTTGTCGAAGAACGGTTTGGCAATCGAGGCCATCTCCGGCGCAAAACCCGCGTAAGCATTAAGCACCATTTCCTGTGCTTCAGGCCATGTGATGGTGCGGTCCGGCTTCTCCGGAAGCGGTGCGTTGCGATCCCAATGCGCCAGCTTATCCATGCCGAGCCACTTTGCTTTCATGGCGTAATAGCGGTGCGACAAACGCGGGTAAGCCGCGCGCACCGATGACACGAGCGCATCGACAACGGGTGCTTCCACGCGGTTCATCAGGTGACGGCTATCTGCAACGTCCTTGAAGCCGCGCCAGCGGTCTGAAATCTCTTTGTCCTTGGCCAGCGTGTTGGTGATGAGCGTAAACAGACGCACGTTGTCGCCCAGGACCTTGGCTATGGCCTCACCGCCAGCTTTGCGCTTTTCAGCCGATGGGTCCGACATCAAGTTCAGCGTCGGCTCCAACGTCAACGGCTCGTCAAAGCCCGAAACGTCAAAACGCAAGCCGCTCATGGTCTCATTGAACAACCGGTTCCATGCCCCGCGCGCCGTCTGGCCCTTTTCATGAAAGAGCTTTTCCAACTGTTCGTCGAGTTGATGCGGCTTTTCCTTCCGCAGATCGTCAAACCACGGCTTGTAACGCGCGAGATCGGGATGGGTCAGCGCGGATGCAAGCACATCATTCGGGATCTGGTTGAGTTCCAGTTCGAAGAACAAAAGATCCGTTGAGATCTGCGTCAGCTTTTCGGAAATGTCGCCATAGAACTTGGCCCGCTTGGGATCGCTTTGGTCGCCCGCATAAAGAAGGCCGGCATAGGACCCGAGCTTGCCCAGCAAGTCAGATAGCGCTTCGTAGGCCTTCACCGCTGCCGCCAGCTTCGCGCCATCGCCGCCCATGTCCAACAGCTTGCCCTGATAGTTCGCTTTCAGCGCCTTGGCGTCCGCGGCGCCTTTTTCAAGGTCAGCAGCCACTTCCGCTGCTTCGGGCGACGCGTAAAGATCAGAAAGATCCCACTCGGGCATGGCACCCAGATTGGGCATCGCACTGCCCGAGGCCGTCTCGACGGCAGCCGGAAAATCGCCGCAGGAATTGATGAGTGCGCGCTGAACCAGCGTCATGCCATAGCTCCGATTGTGAATGGGAAAGAGAAAATTTGCAGGTTGAGGGCAATGTGACCGCCCCGGCCGATATTTTCAAGGCAATGGACACGGTACACTCGTGACATCAGCGTTCATCCGGCCAGGATAAAGATAGCCAAGACGTAGCACTTTTGTCTGAAAATCATCCCAAAAATACACACTCGCGACAAAAACGCGCCGGGATGGGCGAGATGGAAACCAGTTGTTTACCTAACTCGGGCACGCTCTGACCTGTTGAGTTTTTCGCTGCTGACCCGTGTGTCCTGATCGGGAACATGTTTTTGCGGCCAGCGGAAAGTAATCTGTAGCGTTTGAAGAGTTGAGTGCCAAATGGCCAAGCGTGTACTTATTGTCGATGACGATCCGGCCCAGCGCCGCATTCTCGAAGAGACCATCAAGAGGATGGGCTTTGAGACGAAAACCCTAGGTTCCGGTGAAAGTGCCATCGACATGCTCGAAGGTCCGGAACGCGCAAACATTTCCCTGGTATTGCTAGATCTCGTCATGTCCGGCATCGACGGCATGGAAGTGCTGGACCGGTTGAACGGAAAAGCAGGTTTACCACCTTTCATCGTGCAGACGGCACATGGCTCCATCGACGCCGCAATCAACGCAATGCGCGCTGGTGCAGTGGACTTTGTCGTCAAGCCGGTGAGCCCGGAGCGTCTTGAAGTATCGATCCGCTCTGCCATGAAGATCGAGGCGCTCGCTGGTGAAATCACCCGTATCAAGAAGCGCCAGGAAGGCACACTCACATTTTCAGACCTGATTATTCGCGAAGATGCGATGAAGCGGGTCATCGAACTTGGCCGCCGCGCTGCCTCTTCCAACATTCCAGTTTTGGTCGAAGGCGAATCCGGCGTTGGCAAGGAACTGATTGCGCGCGCCATCCAGGGCGAAAGCGAGCGCGCGGGCAAACCCTTTATCACCGTCAACTGCGGCGCGATCCCTGAGAATCTCGTTGAATCAATTCTTTTCGGTCACGAAAAGGGCTCGTTCACCGGCGCCAGCGACAAACGCATCGGCAAATTCCAGGAAGCAGATGGCGGTACGCTTTTTCTTGATGAGGTCGGCGAACTGCCGCTTGATGCACAGGTCAAACTGCTGCGCGCCTTGCAGGAAGGTGAAATCGATCCTGTTGGCTCCAAAAAGCCGGTGAAGGTCAACTTCCGCCTTATCTCAGCAACCAACCGGGACATGATTCAGTTGGTGAAGGACGGCAAGTTCCGCGAAGACCTTTACTATCGCTTGAACGTTTTCCCCATCTGGGTGCCCCCTTTGAAGGACCGGCTCGGTGATGTCGTAGACCTTGCCCAGTATTTCCTGACACGGTTTGCCGCTGAGGAAGGCAAGCGCGTAACCGGCATCGATGCAGATGCCCGGCGACTTCTTCAAACCTATGCATGGCCCGGCAACGTGCGCCAATTGGAGAACGCGGTGTTCCGTGCCGTCGTCCTTGCTGACGGTTCAGAGCTGACGATCAACGAATTCCCACAGATCGCTGCGCATGTGGAAGGGTTTGAAGCCTCCGTACCGGAAGCACCAGCCCCGCGGCCCCACACACCGGCCTTCAAAGGCCCCGCGCTTCTCGGCGCGGAGGATCGCATTCCAAATACGATCGAAGTCCGTCCTGGAGAGGGTTCAGGCGCACTGGGTATCCCCGCCATCACGTCAGAAGGCGATATTCGCCCACTGGACGAGATAGAGGCCGACATGATCCGGCTGGCACTTGGCCGCTACCGTGGTCACATGACCGAGGTAGCCCGCCGTCTCAAGATCGGGCGCTCGACACTTTACCGCAAAATGCAGGAATACGGTCTGGAACCGCGTCCAAACTAGAGCATTTTCCGACGAAGTGGACGCCGGTTCGTCGCAGAAAATGCGACCAAACAAAAAAGCTAGAGCGCCGATCCGATTCCATCGGATCGGAATGCGCTCTAGCTCCGCAAGCCAAGCGCCACGTACCTTCTTGCGCGGCTGGCCTAATCGATCCGCAGCTACACCCTGCGATCAGTAGCGCGTCCCCCGAACTTGTTTGGGGGGCGCGTTATGGCTTTCTGCGCGGGCGACGACATCCAATTCCGTTCCCCGAAGCCGTCGAAAAATTTTTCGATTTTCTATCGAACCGTTTCACCCGTCATCGCGTTCTAAAGGTAACGATCACAAACGGCGTCCCAACCCGATAGGAGCCCAACGATGTCCGGAATTTCGTTCCGCCCGTTCGTCTTTCCCGTCCTTGCGACTGCGACAGTTGCCGGTGCGATTGCTCTCACCGCATCCAGCAGCACGCCGCCGTCCGAACAGGCACACAATGTTCCGCAAGCTCAAACAGCAATCGCTCTCAATTCCGACATCCAACGGCACCAGAACTAGAGCATTTTCCGACGAAGTGGATACCGGTTCGTCGCAGAAAATGCGACCAAATCAAAAAGCTAGAGCGCTGATCCGGTTCCATCGGATGGAAAAGCGCTCTAAAAGACACTTAGGGGTGAACACTGTGAGAATGAAATGACTTGCGACCGCAGGCTGAAAAACAAGTTAAATTTGGATATGTAGAATACTGCGTTACAGGGAAAATAACACACCCCTTGTTGGATTAGACGCAATCCCAGTGCGGATCATTTTCGAACGGCGTGCAGAATACTGGAGCATTTTCCAACGAAGTGGACACCGGTTCGTCGCAGAAAATGCGACCAAACCAAAAAGCTAGAGTGACGATCCGATTCCAACGGATTGAAAAAAGCGCTCTAGGTTTTCCCACCTTCTAAAAAAACAGTGCGCTTTTTTGCTGCCCCTTATGCAACACTATTTCTCCATGTTCGTCCTCGACAGTGCTTGAAACGGCGTATTACTGGAAAATGAGCGCAACTCCCAGTAGCGTTGACGCGAATCATGGAGCAAAAAAATGCGTCGAACTCGGATTGCTGCCGCAACGGCAACCTGCGCAATATTGAGCCTTTGCGGTCCTGCCAATGCTGTCGAGCCAGATCCACCGCAATCCTTGCTGACGCTCGAAGAAGGCGTGGCCTTCAATGTGCGAGAACGGTTGCGGGCTCCTGCAAAAAACCTGAGCGATGGAGATCGTAGCGATCGCGAGGCGTTGGCCGAATACTACGTGACGCGCGCCAACAAGCCCATTTGGATTGAAGGTGACGGCCTGACGGCAAAGGCCAAGGCGGTGATCGAGGAAATTCGGCGTGCCGCTGACTGGGGATTGGACGCAGCCGATTTCGATCTTCCTAGTGCTGGCATTGAAAATATTTCAGAGCGGAGTGCTGTGGTCGATGCGGAAGCCAAAATATCGCTTGCCGCGCTGAAGTATGCGCGCTTTGCCCGCGGTGGCCGTATCCCTAAACCGCGTGAAATGAGTTCTTATCTCGATCGCGATCCGCAACTCATCTCGCCGGTCAAGGTTCTGGAACAGATTACCGCAACGTCCGACCCCGGGGGGTATCTGGCAAGCCTCCATCCAAAACATGCAGGTTTTCAGAAATTGCGCCAGAAGCTCCTGGATCTGCGCAATTCCAAGGCACAGGACACGCCCGTTCAGATGCCTGCCAGCGGCCCACTTCTGAAAGAGGGGACGCGCCATCCCGACGTCGCGATCTTGCGAAAGCGCTTGGATATGCCGGCCCCGGAGGCTGGTGATGGGTCACCGGCGGATCCCGAATTGTTCGATGCTGCTGTCGCAGATACGGTGAAGGAATACCAGCGCGAGAACGGCATGATGGCCGACGGCATCATCGGCAGTCGCACACGCGCGGCTCTCAATGGCGGCAAGCGCCGCGTCGACGAGGGTTTGCTCATCGCCAACATGGAAGAGTGGCGTTGGATGCCGGAGGACCTCGGCCACATGTATGTCTGGGTCAACCTGCCCGAATACAAGTTTCGCGTTGTGAAGGACGGCCAGGTTATCCACCAGGAGCGCATCATCATCGGCCAGACCGATAAGCAGACGCCGGTCTTTTCCCATGAGTTGGAAACCGTCGTGCTGCATCCGTTTTGGGCGGTTCCCAATTCGATAAAGGTCAATGAACTGCTGCCAAGCCTGGCCCGCGGTTCTTCGCTCCAGCGACGAGGGTTGCGCCTGCAGTACAACGGCCGCGACGTTGACCCGCTCTCAGTTGACTGGAGCCGCAGCGACATCAGGAATTTCCACGTCTATCAGCCGCCGGGCGGGGGCAACGTGCTGGGCGAAGTGAAATTCATGTTCCCAAACAAGCACCAGGTTTACATGCACGACACACCGAGCAAAGGTCTGTTCAACGAAACCAAACGGACCTTCAGTCATGGTTGTATGCGCGTCAGGAACCCGATGCGGCTGGCTGAGATTGTGTTGGCCGAAGATAAGGGCTGGTCGGCTGCGAAAGTGCAATCGATGCTGCGAAACGGCCCCGACAACCAGGAAATCCGGCTGGAATCCAAAATTCCTGTTCACGTTACCTATTTCACCGCGGTCGTGGACGAAACCGGCGAATTGCAGACAATGCCCGACGTGTACCTGCACGAAAAGCGCATTCGTCTTGCTTTGGCTGGCGAGTGGGACCGCATTCCACGCCACCGCGATCACCTGCTGCCTGTTCCTTACGTGAAACCTCAGATCCAGACATACAGCAGCAATAACAACGGGTTCTCCAGCCTCTTTGAAAGCGTGTTCGGCGGCTTTTGACACCTGTATGGTTTCTCGATTATGGCGTTCGAAATGCGCGCGAAGCCAACGATGTGGCACGCTTGGGGCGGCTACGCGCGCCTCGGCAAATTGGTTTGATCCAGGTTGGGATCGCTCTCGACGGCACCAAGCCGTGTCATACATCCCGAGATATACTGCCATCTGAAGAAAAAAACCGGCACGCTCCCAATTTTGGCCCCTATTATTAGGCTTACTCAAAAATTAAGGGGTTAGGGGATAACCCTGGGGAATTGCTCGCTGCAGATCGATCAGGGGAGATTGCATCCCCGCCGGGAGAACAGGGCCCGGTGTCAGGCTGGATGTCTGAAATCGAATGACGGCGCTACGCACGGGACGGGGAAATAAGCGTGAGGTTCAACGCTCGGATAGGGCTCGCGGCCATTGTCGCGGCTGTTGCCACAGCAGGCATCAGCTCAAGTAATCTCGTTGCCAATTCCAAGGGCAATCGCACCATCTCCTTCTACAACATTCACAACAAGGAAACGCTCACCGTCACCTACATGCGCCACGGCCAGCGCGACCCGGAGGCCATGAAAAAAATCAACTGGATGATGCGTGACTGGCGGCGTAACGAAGCCACGACAATGGACCCGGAGCTGATCGATCTGTTGTGGCAGGTTCACGAGGAACTGGGTTCGCGCGAGCCGATACACCTCATTTCAGGGTTCCGTTCCTCCAAGACCAATGAAAAGTTGCGTAGCAAAGGCGGCGGTCAGGCCAAACAGTCGCGCCATATCCTGGGAAAGGCTGCCGACGTCCACTTCCCCGATGTACCTATAAAACAGCTCCGCTATTCGGGCCTCGTGCGCGAACGCGGGGGCGTTGGCTACTATCCCACCTCTGGAATCCCATTCGTACATCTGGACACCGGCCGCGTCCGCCACTGGCCGCGCATGCCGCGTTACGAACTTGCGCTGCTCTTCCCCAACGGCCACACCAAGCACGTCCCTTCCGACGGGCGTCCCCTCACCAGTGCTGACTATCGCATTGCTCGCACACAGCACAGGGATCTTGCCCAGCAGGTCGCCGCATTCTTCAATATCCGCAGTGGCAAGACGACCAGAACTACGCTGGTTGCGGATGCCGGGGCAGCAGCGCCCAATTCCGCACCTCCACCAGCCTCGCGCCCTGCCAGAACGATGAACCCTGCCGCGCGCCAGCAGGTCGCTTCGCTTTATGCACCGCCCGCAGGGCCTTCCTTACTGCAAGCCCCGCGCCCGGCTTTACGGCCTGCCCAACCCGCATCAAAAGTGGCAAATGCCGCGCCGGCGCAAAAGCCAGGAAAGGCAATTTCTCCTAACGACCGTTCGCAACTTGCATCCTTGTTCAGCCTGGCATCGTTTGCACCTGTATCCCGGCTTATCAGCCCACCCAGGCCTGCACAACGGGCGAGCCTTCCAGCTCCGACAGGAAGTTTGACCGGAGGAGCCATGCCCGCTCCAAACGTCGCCAGACGCCAGCCAGCTTTGCCGCCGCAGCAACGGTTGGCTGCGATTGATCGACGGACACTTGATAGTGCAAACCGCCCGCCACGCACCATTTCAGATATCGAACGCGCAGGTTGGTCTTCTGGCTGGGTGACGGCACCCGCATTCGATGAAGAGCACCCAGACGAAATCTCCTACCGGCCGTTCCCGGTCGCACCGATGTTGACCGATAGCCCATCGCCCGATGATCCTGTTTTGATTACGTTGAAGCATCCTGATGTTGGCGAAACGCTTGCAATGCTGGGCCAGGATGACGATCGGCTTCCGTTGCGCATGCGTCCAGGGCCGCAGGTAGTTGCCATGATGTGGGCACAGCAGTTCAAGGGGCGCGCGGTTGATCTGTCTGAACTGCTCAACCACGACCGGGCTAACCCCAGCGATGCAATTGCAAGCCGCACGGTGGAAACCAGCGACCGGTAAATGGCGCAACGGCATTTAGAGTATGTTCCGACGAAGTGGACACCGGTTCGTCGAAGATAATGCGACCAAACAAAAAGCTAGAGCGCCTTTCTCACGAGGGCACGGCCGTCATCGCGCTGGCGCGAGATCGCCCCGTAAGGAGCGAGGCGAAAAGCGTAGCGGTGGTCTACGGTTGCGCCACCCGACGCAACGGTCGGCCGCGGCAGAATGATTCCGATATAACGCACGACGCTCTAATCACGCCCCGGGCCGGCCGGTTTTCTTCGGTCGCCCGCGGCGTTTTTTCTTTTCCGAACCGTCCTCGAATTCACGGGTCAGGACAGGTTTTTTGGGCAGTGGCTTAGCGGTGTCCTTTGTCGACTTGGGCGGTGTCATCGCATGCGGGCCCATCTCGTCAAGCGTCGGCTTGTGCGGACCGCGTATCCCTTCACCGTAAGCCCCGGCCTTGGTCCTTGGGTCAACGCTTGCATCGCGTCGTGGCACGGCACGGTCGGTACCGGGGCCCATATCATTCAACGAGGGCTTCTTTGCACGGCTGGCCGGGATGGCAGTCTGTTGTGCATTTGTGGGCTGCACGGGCTCATACTCTTTGGAGATGCGCGAGCCTGCTTGTTCCATCTCCGCGTCCTTTGGGGCGCCAATGGTGCGCTGCCTGCCCTTAGGTGGCAGGTTTGCGCGAGCGCCGTACTTGCGCTGACCCTTGAAGCTGCCCGCGCGATCCTCGATATCGCCCTGGCGCGCAAGCGGGTCGTCGGCAATCGCCAGTTCGGTTTCACGCAGTCGCTTGATCTCGTCTCTCAGCCGTGCCGCTTCTTCAAATTCCAGGTCGGCTGCCGCCGTCTTCATGCGCTCTTCCATATCGGCGATGATGGCAGCAAGGTTGTGCCCCATGCCGGCATCCTCGGCGGCCAGACCGACGTCTACGGTGACATGATCCTGCTCGTAGACCGATTGCAGAACATCGTGGATGTTGCGCTTGATGCTCGCGGGCGTGATGCCATGCTCGGCGTTATAGGCAAGTTGCTTCTCGCGGCGCCTGTTGGTTTCGGCGATGGCGCGCTCCATGGACCCGGTCATCTGATCTGCGTATAGGATGACCCGTCCATCGACATTACGCGCCGCGCGCCCAATGGTCTGGACCAGTGAAGTTTCCGAGCGCAAAAAGCCTTCCTTGTCGGCGTCGAGAATGGCCACCAGTGCGCACTCGGGGATATCCAACCCCTCGCGCAACAGGTTGATGCCGATCAGCACGTCAAACGCGCCGAGCCGCAAATCGCGGATGATCTCAATGCGCTCCAGCGTTTCAATGTCGGAATGCATGTAGCGCACGCGGATGCCGGACTCATGCATATATTCGGTCAAGTCCTCGGCCATGCGCTTGGTCAGCGTTGTGACCAGCGTGCGGTAGCCGCGCTTGGCCACCTGTCGAACCTCGTCGAGCAAATCGTCAACCTGGGTCTTGGCCGGCCGAATTATAACTTCTGGATCGGTGAGACCTGTCGGCCGGATGACTTGCTCGGCAAAAACACCGTCGGTCTGTTCCAGCTCCCAGCCGCCCGGCGTCGCCGAAACGAACACGCTCGACGGTCGCATTGCGTCCCATTCCTCGAAGCGGAGCGGGCGGTTATCCATGCATGAAGGTAGCCGGAAGCCGAATTCGGCAAGTGTCGCCTTGCGCCGGTAGTCGCCGCGGAACATGCCGCCGATCTGCGGCACAGTGACGTGACTTTCGTCTGCGAAGACGAGCGCGTTATCTGGCAGATATTCAAACAACGTCGGCGGCGGCTCGCCTGGAGCGCGTCCTGTCAGATAACGCGAATAGTTCTCGATGCCGGCGCAGGAACCCGTCGCCTCCATCATCTCCATGTCGAATGTGGTGCGCTGATCGAGGCGCTGCGCTTCGAGAAGTTTGCCAGCATCGTAGAGTTCATTGAGGCGCGTCTTTAACTCAGATTTGATCGACTTGATCGCCTGCTGAAGTGTCGGTTTGGGCGTGACGTAGTGTGAGTTGGCATAAATTTTCACCAGTTCCAAATCGTCGGACTTCTGTCCCGTCAGCGGGTCGAACTCGGTGATCGATTCGATTTCGTCGCCGAACATCGAAAAGCGCCATGCACGGTCTTCAAGGTGTGCTGGAAACAGTTCAACCGTATCGCCGCGCACGCGGAATGTGCCGCGCTGGAAACCGTGGTCGTTGCGCCTGTAATGCAGCGCCACGAGGTCTGCCAGCAACTGGTCGCGCGACAACCGCTCGCCAACCTTCACCGCGAACGTCATGGCCGTATAGGTTTCTACCGAGCCGATACCATAGATGCACGACACCGACGCAACGATGATCACGTCATCGCGTTCGAGAAGGGCGCGGGTTGCGGCGTGCCGCAGCCGGTCGATCTGTTCGTTGATCGAGGATTCCTTCTCGATATAGGTGTCGGTGCGGGGAACGTAGGCTTCAGGCTGATAGTAGTCGTAATACGAGACGAAATACTCCACCGCGTTGTTGGGAAAGAAGCTCTTGAACTCGCCATAGAGCTGCGCGGCAAGGGTCTTGTTGGGTGCCAGGATCAACGCCGGGCGTTGCGTCGCCGCAATGATATTGGCCATGGTGAAGGTCTTGCCTGATCCCGTCACGCCCAGCAGTACCTGGTTGCGTTCCAGCGCGCGAATACCTTCAACCAGGTCGGCAATTGCCGTTGGCTGGTCGCCCTTGGGTTCGTACTCGGAAACAAGGTCAAAGCGGATCCCGCCTTCGGATTTTTCCGGACGTGGCGGCCGGTGGGGCGTGTAATCCGTGGCTGTGCCAGCAACAATCGGGTGAGTTGCCATTGTTGGCTGTGTCGCCAGAATCTGCTGGGCCGCCGCGGAGCGCTCTTGCGGCTTTGCGAGCAGCACGTTGAGGAATGCGGATGTTGACTCAGGCGTTGCAACCGGGCGAGGACCTGACTGACGTAGCGCTGGCAGGGTCGCTTTGGCCGTTTGCAAAGCTCTTTCCAAGGGATCTCCCGGGCGTTTCTGCGCTGCGGCAGTTGCGTCGGTGTCGTTGAATGCCGCCTGCGGCGCTTCCGCAAATCCTCTTGGCGCTGGCGTGCCGGCTGCTGTTTCTTGCGGCGGTGCTACCGGTTTGCCGGACTTGCCGCGCGATGCACGTGGTTTGGGCGCTGTCGCCTTGGCCCGTGGTTCGGGTGCGGGTCGTTTCGTGCCTGCCTGCTTTTTGGAGGGCGGGTTTGCACGTGATTTTGGGGTCTTCACCATCGAGGCGAAATATGGCCCGCGCAACGCACGGCGGCAAGGTGGAGCTGCATATATACCTGGATGATCTGGTGCCAAAAACTGAGTTTATGGCTGCCATATCTTCATTTGATTGGTGCTTTTTTCCGTCCGCACCATATTCCGTTCAACACGGAATTTGATCGCTTTTTGACCGGGATGCCCCGGCTGACGAAGCGAATTCCGTGACGAATCATAAACTGTTGGAACAACGAAAGGATGATGCGGGTTGTAAAGTCGTTAGATCGTCCGTGGCCAATCATAAACTGTTGGAACAACGAAAGGAGGCATACAATGTCTCTCAAACTGATGCGTGCGGCCGTGTTCAAGGAATATGGAAACCCCACCGATGAACTCCAGAACATGGAACTGCAGCTTCCCGAACCCAAACCCGGTGAGGTGCGGATCAAGCTGATCATGAGTCCGGTACATAATCACGATCTGTTGTTGATCCGTGGTGAATACGGCTACAGGCCAGAACTTCCCATGGTGGCAGGATCCGAAGGCGTTGGAACTATCGACAAACTCGGCGCGCATGTTGAGGGTTTGAAAGTCGGGCAGCGTGTCGCAGTCAGCGATGTACCCGGCGTTTGGGCGGAGTACTTTCTGGCCGATCAGAAGAAAATTATAACCATTCCTGATGAAGTACCAGATGACCTGGCTGCGCAGTTGTTAGGCATGCCGTTGAGTGCGGTAACGGCCCTGGATGAATTGGATGCTCGCCCGCGCGACTGGATCGTGGTCAATGCTGCTAATGGCGCAGTCGGGCGCACGATTGCGCAGATCGCGGAAGCCCGTGACATCCATGTCGCCAGTATCGTCAACCGCCCGCAGGCCAAAGCAGACCTCGAAGCTGAAGGCATTGGATATGTGTTTGTGGCCGATGCGGATGGGGCTTGGCTGGATCAGGTTCGCAGAATCGTAGATGGTGGCCGGGTCGCTGGCGGAATTGACATGGTGAGCGGCCCAATGGCTGGGCAACCGGTGAATCTTATCAGCCAGGCTGGCACTTTATTGTCATTTGGAGCCATATCCGGACTGCCCATGCAGATCGACCCTTCCCACCTCATCTTTAAACAGATCTGCGTGAAGGGCTTCTGGAATGCCCAGCGGCAGAATTCTATTACTACAGAGCGCAGGCTTAAATTGATCCACGAACTCGTTCGTCATGCGGTTGCAGGCAAATTGAAGCTACCTGTCAGTAGGGCGTTCTCGCTCGATCGCGCAGGTGAAGCCGCAGCCGCTTCCGCTGAAAAACGTAATGGCAAAGTCATGATCGCAGCTCGTGCTGCATGACATCCGAGTTCCGGCCGCCGGAAAATGCCTGCCCAGCCCCCTAGATCGTCCCCGCCGATCACGCCCGCGGGGTGTTGGGCAGGCGTTGGCTTGTAAGTGATGCCTTCGCTCAATCATCAAAGCTGCACGCGCACGTATTTCTTTGCTTGCTCATAATTGTCAAAACAGTCTAGTGGCCTGTCGCGCCAAAATTGAAACATAGCCGCAACCGCATACAATTTTGGCGCGACATGAAGGCCACTAGCAAAACATTGGCTTTGTGTGGCGTTCAACGCGCCTTAGTTGATACCCAGCGTGCCGCAACGTCGGTCAACTAAGGCGCGACGCCACACTAGCGAGCAGATTCATCTCCGATGACGCGTTCCCATTGCTCCTTTCACCGAGTGAGTTAAATTGATAGGTGATGCATGCAATGGGAAGGACAGAATATGTCACAGACACGAGCAGCCTTGGTCACCGGTGCAAATCGCGGCATTGGACTTGAGGTTGCACGACAATTGGCCCGGGCCGGCATGCTGGTAGCACTGGGGGCTCGCGATCAATCCAAGGGGGAGGCTGCGGCCGCCGAACTGCTTCGTTCGGAAGGACTGGAACTTCCCGTCATTGTCGTTGATACGACCGATCCGGAGAGTTGCCGCAAAGCGGTTGCCGATACCGCCGCCATGTTTTCGAGCTTAGATGTGCTGGTGAATAATGCTGGCGTGTTTCTGGAAAAAACACCCACTGGCGAATCAAGCGCAATCGACGTCAGTCCGGAAACCGTAGAGGCGACACTCACAACCAACACCATTGGTCCAATGGTGCTGACGCAGGCTGCAATCCCGCTCATGCTCCAGCAGGGCTACGGTCGAATCGTCAATATGTCGTCAGGCATGGGCCAGCTTGCTGACATGGGTGGCCAGTTCGTTGGCTATCGCATGTCTAAAGCCGCGTTGAATGCGATGACGAGGACGTTTGCCGCTGAATTGGGTGAGGGCCCGATAAAGATCAATTCAATGTGTCCGGGTTGGGTAAGAACCGATATGGGTGGTGATGACGCTGCGCGCTCCATCCCGGAAGGCGCAGATACCGCGGTGTGGTTGGCAACGCTGCCCGATGATGGGCCCTCAGGCGGGTTCTTCCGCGATCGAACCCCAATAGACTGGTAGGCGTAGCGATGGGAATCCCAATTCCCCACAGAGCCTAGAGCGCGTTTCGATCCGATGGAATCGGATCAGCGCTCCAACTTTTCGGTTTGGTCGCATTTTCTTCGACGAACCGGTGTCCACTTCGTCGGAAAATGCTCAAGAGCGCCCGGCGATAAACATGCTCTAGAGCATGTTCAGCCGAAGTGTACGCGGTTCGGCGTGAAGAACATGCTCAAAGCAAAAGAAAATAGATCGCGTTCGCGATTCCGTGAAACGTGAACGCGATCTAAAGTCCGCGCACCACAGTGCCGGTCATCAAGATCACGTAGGCAATGAGGGCGAGCCAGTAATCCTGATGTGGAATGTATCGGGGAACCGGCACAAAACCATACTTGCTGACTACTGCCAGCAAGGCAAAGACGAGGGATATAAGAAAAATGACGACCGTCGGTGGGTTGAGCCGCATGTACCTCGTCTCCACAATCAGGCTGGTACGCCCCTGAAAAATACCCCGTGGCAAATAACGGGGCGTGTGCTGCGCTTGAAGCACACAATATCGGTTTGGCGTACGTTAGCACGACCTTCACTCCAAGCCACAACTGCTTGGCACTTCAGGCATGAAAGTAAATTCGGGCGTGACTGCAAAGCAATGGTCAAAGGTCGCGTTGGTTGGGTCGTGCCAACGGGGTAAGTCCTGCCAGCGGGGCGTCGGCGTCGACCAGCATCCTCACCGGCGTGGTTTCCGGATTAGCCACATCGCGCAGCGATACCAGCAATAACGCCGCCGGCGTCTTGTCGCCGGTGGAAGCCCCTAACGGCGCTGGAAGCCGCCGGACATCGATCACTTCCAGAACACGCTGAGATTGGCCGCCGCCAAACAGGAATTGATCACCATTTGTCAGCCCCCGTCCCTGCCATGTTGCCGGTTGGACTGGTAAGCCCCCCGCCGGTGCAGCAAGCCAATAGGCCTCGCTGCCTGAGACAGGTGCATTTGCCAACGATGCCTGCATCCTGCTGCCAACACTGGCAGCAGGCGTGTGGGCCAATGCCGATTCAAGGCCACGTTCGAACTGCTGGTCGCTGGTCAATGCGCCAAACGCCAAGGTGCCCAGCCCCACGCCAATTAACGCAAATGCCGCAAGGGGGTACCTGCGCAACACATTCCACCAACGAAATGTTGCGGCGGTGATCGCGGTGGCGGGTGGCGGGCGTCTCGACATGACATAAGCCTTTGTGGACGTTTCAACCGGTTACGCGCGTAAACACACTTGGCAAGAATATAAGTGGTGGGAGCCCCAGCCGCAAACCCTCCAACGCGTTGCGGATGAAAAACCAAGAAAATTCAAGTGGAAACAATATGTAATCATGATTTGTTTATGTTTTTCAAGCCGTACCGACGGTTGCATACGGCCGCATCAGGAGAAGGGAGGGCTGGCCACATTCAGGTGAAACGGCCGCCCGGCTCCCTCCTCCGATGCCCCGGCCATGGGGAGGCGTACACATGGCCCAGGTGCCTCAGGAACCAAAGGCTGAAGGCTATGATTGTGGCAAAGACCACGGCCAGCATTGCCACTGTGGCCATCCGTTCTTGTGGAACGTACCAAGCCTGGCTACCGGCATGCTCCAGACTTATCGCGGCCATGACGGATGGGGCTGCGCCAAACAGGTGTTGGCTGTACTCGGTGTAAACACTCGATATGTCAGATACCGACATGTCAGATATCGCTGGCGACACTGGTTGGTTTGGCGATTTCACCGGTAAAGCTGTCCAGCCCACTGCCGCGAGCAATGCCGCAAAAGCGATCAATGCAACGAGGATGTCGCGAACCGCGTATCGTGCATCGCCCAGAAGAGCGCGATGGCGGCGTTGAACGCAAACGCCCTTCTTGGGTGTTGCTTGCAACATGGAATGGTCCCTCCCCATGTCATGTGGCTGCAAATCAGGCGTATTCTAATCGTGCCGTTGTGGCCGCGTTGCGCCGCAAATAAGGCGATTGAGGACCGTTCTCTGGGCAGGTATTCACAACTGGAGTTTTATTGTGTCCTCGCGACAATGCGCTGATTGGCACAATGCGCTTATGCCGGATACGAGATTGAAAATTAGCCGTATGATTAGGCCATGGTGTTGGCTTGCGAAAATGAACCCAAAAGCGTAGTTTCCGCGCCGCGCCCCTGCCGGCTTCAGATGTAAATGGTGCTGGTGGCCGGGCGCTTCATGGGCTTCCTGCCGCGTTCGATCGTCCGGTTGGAGGCACTGTTCGCCCGTCCTCCTTGAACTGCAATTCCCGCACGCCGCGATTTAGTTCTCGCTGACTTTTGAAAGGTTCACGTCATGGGCTTCTTCTCCGAAAGCCTCAATCGCATACAACCGTCTGCCACCATCGCCGTCGCCACCAAAGCGCGCCAGCTCAAGGCCGAGGGGCGTGATGTCATCTCGCTATCGGCCGGTGAACCCGATTTCGATACACCGCAAAACATCAAAGACGCAGCGAAGGCAGCCATCGACAAGGGCATGACCAAGTACACGGACGTTGACGGTATGCCGGAACTGAAGGCGGCGATTTCAGCCAAGTTCAAGCGCGACAACGACCTCGATTACAAGCCGAGCCAGATTTCGGTTGGCACCGGCGGCAAGCAGGTTCTCTACAACGCGCTTTTGGCAACCCTTAATCCGGGCGATGAGGTGATTATTCCCGCACCCTGCTGGGTGTCTTATGCCGACATCGTGTTGCTGGGTGGCGGCAAACCCATCTTTGTTCCAACCACCATGGAAAACGGATTTCGCCTGCAGCCTGAAGACCTGGAGAAGGCAATTACGTCGAACACCAAGTGGTTCTTGTTCAACTCGCCGTCCAATCCAACGGGCGCTGCCTATTCGGATTCCGACATCAAGAAGCTGACTGACGTGTTATTGCGGCACCCAAACGTTTGGGTGATGTCCGACGATATGTACGAACACCTGATCTACGACGGGTTGAGGTTTTATACCCCGGCTCAGGTGGAGCCGGGCCTTTTTGACCGGACCCTGACTGTTAACGGTCTGTCGAAAGCCTATTGCATGACGGGATGGCGGCTGGGGTTTGCAGGTGGGCCTGAAAAGCTCATCACTGCCATGCGCAAGTTGCAGTCTCAGTCGACGTCCAACCCGACGTCGATAACCCAATGGGCCGGGGTGGAAGCACTCAACGGGCCGCAGGATTTCATTGCCGAAAACAACAAGGTGTTCGTGGAGCGGCGCGATCTGGTCGTCTCGATGCTTAACCAGGCCACAGGTATTACCTGTTCGAAACCCGAAGGTGCATTCTACGTGTATCCCTCATGCGCCGGCGCCATCGGCAAGACGTCGGCCAAGGGCAAGAAGATAAGCACTGACGAAGACTTCGTTACGACCTTGCTGGAAGAGGAAGGCGTTGCCTGCGTCCACGGTGCGGCGTTCGAGGGGTCACCCTCCTTTAGAATTTCCTACGCCACTTCCACACAAGCACTCGAAGAGGCCTGCAAGCGCATTCAACGTTTCTGCGGCGGGCTCAAGTAGCGCTCAACGGCAGATCAACTGTAGTCTGCGCGGAGCATACATCAGTTGTCGGCGCATTTCGCGCCGGCAATAGCTTTACGGGTAAGCAGCTGTCGGATCAACGTTGAAGTTTTGCGCAAACTTCTGCTTTTTATTCACCTATTGTCCAGCTTTCGAAGCGATACTGGCGGGAAGCTGACATGAGCCCTATTCCAGGGGCATTGAGCTTGTTGGGCTGCAGTTGCAGCATTGCAGCGAAAACAGGCTTGAACCATTAAGCAATTGCGTGTGCGTGTTGTGTTGACGCAAACATGAACACGGCCGAAGCGCCTGGAAAAGCGGTACAGCCCAATTTCTCCGCGTTGCTCGCGGGGCGACACAATGACTGTGATTTGCGTTGTGTTTCGCACCGTGGGAGTTGCCGTGAGCATGACTGGGTGTTCAGGTTCGACGAGATTTTACACGTCCTCGCCTTCGGGCATGCAGCCGTTCGCTCCCTCGGGCGCGCAGCCGGTTGGGGCTAATTTCAGCCCGACAGCTTCCCCCTTGCAAGAAGCCACGGCGTCACGGGAGCAGGTGCGGGCTCCATCTTGCCCCGCCTACACGCCTCATTTCACTGGTAGCGATGGCACGGTAGCACCGTTTCAACCAACCTCCGGCCTGGCCGAATTGCTGGACGGCATCCCGCCTGCGGTCAGAAGCGAATTTACCTATAACCATCTTGCAGCTTTGGAAGTGGCACTGGTCAAGTCGCGTCCGGTGCCAAGGAAACACAAGCTTGATTTCCGGGTCAGCCTGCCATTTTTTGGAAAGCGGTATTATTTCGTGCTTCTGGGCGGTGCGGAACGGCGCAGCATTCTTCGTATTGAGCGTGATGGACAGAACGCGCCGTGGCGTCTGACGGCTGCGTACTTTGTCATTGTGACCCTGCTGGCGTCGGTGGGGCTTACGGCGTTGATCCTGGGTCTTTATGCGCTCAAGTCATTGATGGGCATTGATATGTTCGAAGGCAGCTCGTTCATGCACGGCATCGTTTTTACTCAGTAACGGTGTAGACGTTACGGCAGGCCACACCAATGCATATAACGATGTTCGGCCCCGCAATGCGAGGCCGAAACATTGTGATCCATGGTGTTCAATACGCGCCCATTCTTATGTGACGGCGCTATCGGTTGAACGAAGGTGTTGGACGCCATTACTTATCGTCTTTGCGATACTTTTTATGGCATGCGCCACAGTTGCCGACGACCTTTGGGAACTCGTCCATAAACGTGAACTCGTCGGTGATTGACGCTTCAGCGGCTTTCGCGTCGGCGGCTAGCTTCTCGAACCGCTTCGTCACATCATCCTTGTTTTCCCATAGCGCCGGCAGGGCCTCGGTTTCGCCGCCAGTCTTGGAGTCGTCTGGAAACAGCTTGGCAATCTTGGGAGCGTTCTCCTGATATTTCGCCAAAGCAGCCTTCACGGCCGCCAAGTCAAAAGGCGTGGCCCCCTTCAGCATGTCGCCAGGCGCCTTTGTGGCTTTGCCCATCTCCTTCAATAGGCTCTTGCGTTCCTTGATGACTTCAAGATTCTGCGCGCTCGCAACGGGGGCAAGCGCGAGGATGCTGGCGGCAAAAAGGGCGGCAACTGTAAATGTTCGCATTTAAGGCTCCTTGATGGGGCTAATACCGTGGTGGTGCATGATGGTGGGAGCAGACTCACCGGCTCCCCTCAACAAGATGGGGACCATTAACGCCAGTACAACCGATATCGGAAATTGGCAGAAAGCCGATCCCGTTGCTGATGCCTGTTCCTGGAGCATTTTCCGACGAAGTGGACACCAGTTCGTCGAAGAAAATGCGACCAAACAAGAAGTTAGAGCGCCGATCCGATTCCATCGGATCGGAATGCGCTCCAGAGCATTTTCCGACGAAGTGGATACCGGTTCGTCGACGAAAATGCGACCAAACCCAAAAGTTGGAGCGCCAAGCGACGATCGATTGCTTTTGTCTTGCGGCACCGATCAAGTCGAGCTTGCAGGCGCGGCGAAAACAAGGCAACGGCGTTGCGACCAATGGCAAATAAACACTGGAAAAGATGGAAGATTACCCATTCAAAGGAAAGGTTGGCAAGGCAACGTCATTCAACGCACTGCCAGCAACACATTCCCGATAGCCAAACACTATGGCCAGATTTGATGGTGATTCATAGAGCGCTCATGAACCCGGCTTACGGAAGCTGACGGGTTGAACGGTATCAATCCATTCAACCTGAAAGAGCCATTGTCTGGAAGCAATCAAATCAGGCAGTCGCGCGTTTCGTCCAAACACTGCTGACCATTGATTTCAACCACGAATCCGTCAATTCCGACGAGCGTGGCGGCGGCAATGCGAGGGTATGGGCGCGTGGGCCAAAGGCATGATGTCCAACCTCTGACGACGCAAAAGCCGAACTCTGCATACCATCTTGCGCGTGGAATTGTTCTTCGGATGGTGCCATGACAAATCCCGCTGCATGGGCTGCCGACAGCAAAGATTTCATCTTCATCATCAACGCCTTTCGATACGGGGCAAAGCACCCTCTCTACAATTCGTCCAAGCCCGTAAAACGCTAGCTTGGAAAGGTGTCCATGTTGGGACCTGACCCAAAAGGAACGCCTTGTTTATGATGATGCAAGCATGTCGCAGGTCAAGTTATTTTTTTATTGCTTTTGCGCCAGAATTGTCATTTTCGCGTCGCAAAAGAAGAATGGAAACAACCTTTTGCAGCGCACAACATTTTTTGGGCGGTGCGCAATTTTCTGGTTGCACTCACGCGGGCACACGCAGAGCTCCGGTTTTTCGGCGCCGCGGAAGTATTGCAACCGGGCATAATGCAGACGCGCGCACGCCAAACCGTGTGCCTATTCATCTCGCAGTGGATCATCCCGTGCTTGGCTTGCAGGCGGAAACCTGAGGGCTGCGCCGATGCCGTGGGTGGAGTTTTGCCCGTTCCCCATTCCAACAAGGTGCTGACAAGATGCCGGCCAACAAGATGCTGGGCCGCTGATTGGATACCGCAATCGTAAACCCCTTGCCTCTTCACGATGTCGGCGCGAACATGGCCCGCCATGCGTTTTCCCGCATGGTGACAAGTGGTTTTGCCGTGTGACTAGATTTCAGGGACGATGCCGGATCCATTTGTGTCCGGCAAACGGCGCTGCATAAGGTGCCAGGCCAGCGACAAGACCGCGATATTGGATGGCTGCATGTGGATGCCAGCCGCTGCGGCTTGCTCGGCGTAACCGGCGCCTGCCCGTCCGGATGCCAGCGAAATAAAACAAAAACGCAGGCAGGAACGAAGGGAGCCAGACAATGTCCAAGAACGGTGGGACCACCAAGGGTGGCCAAAGCACCCCACAAGGCGCGGGTCGCCCGGCCCGCGCCATCGCTATCATCGGCCCCTACCTTTCGGGAAAAACTACACTGCTCGAAGCGATACTTGAACGATGCGGTGCTGTCTCACGTGCTGGCGCTGTCACCGACGGCAATACCGTGGGAGACGCGAGCCCTGAAGCACGCGCTCACGGAATGAGCGTTTCTCCAAATATCGCCGATGTGGAATTCCTGGGTGACAATTTCACATTCATTGATTGTCCCGGCTCGATTGAGTTCCAGCATGAAAGCGCACTAGCGCTCACAGCATGTGACGCTGCCGTTGTCGTTTGCGAACCTGACCCAAAGCGCGTGCCGTCCTTGCAGTTGATTCTGAAGCAACTCGAGGACCGCGACATTCCCCACTTCCTGTTTCTCAACAAAATCGATTCCTTCAACACACCGGTTCGCGACATCATCCCGATGCTACAGCCCGCCAGTGCCAAGCCGCTCGTTTTGCGCCAAATCCCGATTTGGGAAAATGGGGTCGCAACGGGTTTCATCGACCTGGCATCTGAACGGGCCTACGTCTACCGCGAGCATACGATGTCTGAGGTCGCCAAAATTCCAGATAAGGATGGTGATCGGGAGCAGGAAGCACGCTTCCATATGCTGGAGCAGCTTGCCGACTATGATGATGAATTGATGGAACAGTTGTTGTCGGATATCGAACCGCCGCGCGACAACGTGTTCGACGATCTGGCGCGTGAACTTTCAGAAGGCCTTATCTGCCCCGTGCTGCTGGGTTCAGCATCACATGGCCACGGCATATCGCGCTTGATGAAGGCATTACGCCATGAAGCACCGTTCGTGGAAACGACAGCACAGCGGTTGAAGCTCGACAACGCTGCACAATCAGCGTTCATCTTCAAAACGCTGCACACCACGCACGGCGGCAAACTATCGCTTGCCAGGGTGCTAACCGGCCAGATCCCTGATGGCGCCACCATTGTCGGTGCTGAGGGCCGCGAGGAACGCGCGTCAGGCATATTTTCGATGATGGGTGAGGAACCAAAGAAGCGAGGCGCTGCCAACGCCGGTGATACCGTCGCACTGGGGCGGCTCGATCAAATACAGTCTGGCGAAACCATCACGACAGACAAGAACGCAATTGCGCAAATTCCGGTGCCAGAGGCACCCTATCCGGTGTTTGGTGTTGGGCTGGGCCTGAAGGACCGCAAGGACGAAGTCAAGCTCACGGCGGCTGTTGCCAAGCTGGTGGAGGAAGACCCTTCACTGCGTGTGGAGCAGTCTGAGGATACCCATCAATTGCTGTTGCTGGGTCAGGGAGAAATGCACATGCGTGTCGCCCTGGAACGGCTTGAACGGAAGTTTGCTGTTGCGGTCATGCGCGAGCGCAGGCAGGTGCCCTACAAGGAGACAATCCGCAAGAGCACCGAAATCAGGGGGCGGCACAAAAAGCAATCGGGCGGGCATGGCCAGTTCGGTGATGTGCTTATCGATATTGCGCCTCTGCCGCGAGGATCTGGCTTTGCGTTTTCTGAAACGATCACCGGCGGCGCCATTCCCAAACAGTTCATTCCATCCGTCGAGATCGGCGTGAAAGACTTCATGAGGCAAGGCCCGTTGGGATTTCCTGTCGTAGACGTTGCAGTGACGCTCAAAGACGGTTCGTTTCACTCTGTCGATTCATCCGACATGGCGTTCCGCCAGGCTGGCCGTCTGGCGATGAGCGAGGGTCTGCAAAAATGCCAGCCAGTATTGCTTGAGCCGATCATGGCCGTGGAGATTAACGTGCCGTCAGAGGCCACCGCGCGTATCAACGGCCTCATTCCGCAGCGACGTGGGCAGATACTCGGATTTGATGCGCGCGAAGGCTGGCCGGGCTGGGACAGCGTTCAGGCCTATATCCCGCAGGCTGAGATGGAGGACTTGATTGTTGAATTGCGATCGGCAACGGCTGGCGTTGGCACCTTCAGGGCCCAGTTCGATCACTTGGCCGAACTAACGGGCAAATTAGCCGACCAAGTTCTGGCCGAACACAAATCCAAGGCCGCATGACTGCTGTGAACGCCACGTCGGCGAGCAACGAATTTTCCAAACGATACGCAAGGCGCTGCATCGAAGGCGCCTTGCCAACTTTATCCGTTCGACTTCTGCATAGGGTTCGAGGCCGTTGCCAACGCGCTTCACGCTTCTACCAGTCACGCCTCTACCAGCCGGCGTGACTCCAAATCTGACTGAGGCGTGCATCGCGTCCGCATCCATGCCGGTAGAACATGTACCGCCACGGATGCTTCAGGTAATAATCGTGGTGCTCAGTTTCAGCGACATTAAAGGTCGTTGCGTCCACGATCTTGACGACGATCGGGCTTTTGAAAATACCGCTTTTCTCCAGCGCTTCCTTGCTCGCTTCAGCCAGTTTGCGCTGCTCTTGCGAGTGAACGAAAATCGCTGGCCGGTATTCATTGCCACGATCGCAGAACTGGCCGCGTGCATCGGTTGGATCGACATTGCGCCAATAGCGCGTCAAAAGCTGCTCATAGCTGACCTTTTTGGGATCATAGATAACTTGGAGAGCCTCGGTGTGTCCGGTGAGGCCGGTGGCCACCAGTTCATAGGTCGGGTTCTTGAAAAAACCGCCGGTATAACCCGGCGTTGTTTTGAGAACTCCAGGCTCCTTGTCGAAATCCTGCTCCACGCACCAGAAACAACCTGCCGCGAACGTTGCCACCTCGGTCTTCACGCCGGCAGGAATGGGTGCAGACTTCTTTTCCAATTCGGCAAGCTGCAACTTCGGTCGTTCACCGATGAGCGGCGTATTGCTTGAAAACGCATATGCAAGCCCGGCAGCCGCAGTCAGGCCGATGGCGGCAATCACAAACCGAAGCCGGTGGCTCTTGCGCATGGTGGAGAAATTCCCGTTAACGTCAGTGCCGATTCAAATCCTAAGCGCTGCAAAAGGGCCGATACCCCTTCGCGCATCACGCTCCCGTCTTTGGATCGAACTTGAGTGCCACACCGTTTATGCAATGCCTCAGCCCCGTCGGCTTGGGTCCATCATCAAAAATATGTCCCAGATGTCCGCCACAATTGGCGCAATGCACTTCGGTGCGCGTCATGAAGAAGCTTTTGTCAACCGACGTACCGACCGCATCATCTTCGATGGGCTGGTAGAAACTTGGCCAGCCCGTACCGCTGTTGAATTTGTGCCGCGAGGAATAAAGCGGCTGACCGCAGCCAGCGCAGTTGTAGACGCCTGGATCATACGTTTTGTCGAGCGGACTGGAGTGCGCGCGTTCGGTGCCATGTCCGCGCAGTACCCGATATTGCTCGGGCGTCAGGCTTTGCTTCCACTCTTCGGGGGTCTTGGTCACAGGATAGGTCTCCTTGGAGGCTGGTTCGGCGGCCTGCCCAGGGCGATATAACGTCTGGCTGAGCAGCGCGCCGCCGGTGAGCGCGCTAAGAGCCGAGACTGTGAACGTGCGACGGGTGAACATTTTCATTCCATCCTCATTGAACAATCTGATCGGCCATTCGCTTTTTTAATCTCTGACATTACATGAATTGGCTTCACGACTACGTGAATGGTGTCCACTATCGGTCGTCAGGATCGCGTCCCGTACGCAACGGATTGTCATGCAAGTCGCTTCAGCCCAGCATAAGCCAAAGCCGGCTATTTGGCACGACCGGGGGTTTTTTATAGCAATGGGTGCGGCCCCTAACCCATTCAAGGTTCGCCTCATCCCCATCTGAAAAGCTCGGGCATTGACCAGTCGACATGCTTTCACCAAGGTCTCGGTGCTTTCAGACAACTCGAATCAGCCAAAGTGGCTTTCGACATCGTCTTTTGGCGCAAGCATCATCAAGGAGACGCTGTACATGGCGCAGGACAATGGGCCGGCCGGCACTAACCAGCCTCGGAAACTATCAACCGTGTGCATGCTTGGATCGATAACCGCGGCATTGGTCTGGACTATTATAACGGCCATTCACGGCTACACCACGTGGCCCCACATACCCATGGATATTTCAGCAAGCGACCCCGCGACGCAGGCAGCGTTCCAATCCGTCATAACGCGGCATGCAGTCGTTCACGCCATAATCGGGCTTGCGCCGCTAATCCTCGTGATGCTTTTTCGCTCCTACATTTGCCGGCGACGCGGTTGACGCACGCTGCTCTCACTGCGGCCTACGAGGCGCGCAACCTCCGTCTTGTTGGGTTTAATCAAGTCAAAAACCTGCATCACATCGTCACAAAACAAAATTCTGTAACATCTGGTAGAGAAGCATTTTTTCGAATTTGCCTCACTGGACCTGTGTCGTGTTCTGCGTTACGTCACACACAGTCTGTAGACGAGCGACCAACGCCCGCGACAGAACAGGGCTAATGTGTAGACTACCCCGTATGACAACCATGATTCGCAGGAGAATGAGTTTTGCAGCGGCTTGAGATCGACATCGCGTACCTCTCGCGTGTTCTCGCCCGCCTACTCAGGACACCCAGCCCAACAGGCTTTACGGATGCCGTCGTTGCGCTTGTTTGCGAAGAACTGCGGGCCCTTGACCTGCCACTTGAATTGACGCGGCGCGGTGCCATCAGAGCCAATATCGCCGGGGTCCAGTCCAGTCCCGATCGTGCGATCGTTACCCACGTCGATACGCTCGGTGCCATGGTAAAAGGCCTGAAAGACAATGGCAGACTTGAAATAGTACCAATCGGCACGTGGTCATCGCGATTTGCCGAGGGTGCCAGATGCGTCGTCTATTCGGCAAGCGGTGGACGCTATCGCGGCACGGTATTGCCACTTAAGGCCTCTGGCCATGTCTACAACGAGGGCGTTGATACGATGCCTGTCACCTGGGAGCATGTTGAAGTGCGCCTGGATGAACGGGTCGCAAACCGCCATGACCTGATGCGCCTGCCGATCTACGTCGGCGACATGATCGCCATCGATACCGGGACGGAGTTCTCTGAGAACGGTTTCATCAATTCACGCCACCTCGACGATAAAGCTGGCGTTGCTTGCCTGCTGGCAGCAGCCAAGGCCGTGATGGAAACCGGTGCGCGTCTGCCCGTCGACTGCCACTTGCTTTTCACCATCTCCGAAGAAACCGGTACTGGTGCGAGCCACGTTCTGCATGGCGACGTTGCCGAAATGGTTTCAATCGACAACGGCACCCTTGCACCGGGACAGAACACATCCGAATACGGTGCGACAATTTGCATGAAGGACGAGTCCGGGCCGTTCGATTGGCACCTGTCCAATGGTCTTTGTGAGTTAGCGCGGGAATTTTCGATCCGGCATTCGCGTGATGTATTCAAATACTACCGCAGCGACAGTGCGTCAGCGCTGGAAGCGGGCAACGACATCCGTACAGCCTTGATCTGCTTTGGTCTGGATGCATCGCACGGATATGAGCGCGTTCATCTGGACAGTCTGGAAGCGGTTGCCAATCTTATCGCTGTCTATATGCAAAGCCCACCGGTGATGGCCCGCCAGCAAGTGGGCAGCACGCCGCTTGCCGGCGAATAAAACGCCGGCAAACAAAACGCCGCCCGTCTTTATCCTGAGTTGCCGTGCCAATACTTCGGCCTTCTCCAGGCATCCGCAAGTGCGGGGAGCCGGGATCAAACAGCGAACTCTGCTTATTGCGCACCGGTGGAACCAATTGGCAGGTTGTGCTTTTTTGCACCAGCATGTTCGACAGTTTGGCTGGGCGACTGTGCGCGCCTCGCTATTTGGGCTAAGTGATTAAATAATGAATATCGACGGCAGGCATATCGCTCCGTTATCAGGTGCGATGAAAGGGGCCGACCTGACAGGAGGCGAAATGAAGGTATCTTATGGCCGCAGCGGAGCGTTTGCGCTCATCGCGGCGATGTTTGCGGCAATTTTTTCCTCGCATAGCGCTAGAGCTGACAGTCCATTTTCCAATCTCGCTGGAACCTGGTCAGGCCAGGGAAAGGTGCGTCTGGAGGGCGGAAAATCGGAAACAATCAAGTGCCGCGCCTACTACACCTTGAAGTCCGGCGGGTCGGATTTGGGTATGGCAATCAGGTGCGCTAGTCCGGCCAGCAAGATCGAAATGCGTGCAAGCCTTTCTTATTCAGGCGGCAACGTATCGGGCAACTGGGAAGAGCGGACCTATAACGCTGCGGGTGCCGTTTCCGGCAGCGCGTCATCCTCACGCATGTCACTTACGATCCAAGGTGGCGGGCTCAACGGCCGCATGTCTGTCAGGCTTGGCGATAGATCCCAGTCGGTAACGATTTCGACAACGGGATCGACATTCCGTGGGTTGGATCTGTCGTTATCGCGAGGTTGATCATTTTTTCAATTACGAGCATTTGATGCTTTTGGTTGCGGAGCCCGCCAATCCCGGGGAGGTTGGGCGTGCAATGGCTTTTGTTCGATGCGCTCTGGCCACAGCTTTTGGGAATAGACGCGCAATGCCCTCACCGCCCCAGCATTTTCACGATTTGTGATACCTTTAGGCGGAATGATGCTGATATAAGTCCGGCCCGCCGACGTAAAGTCAGGCAATGCGGTAGACCGGACTGGGCGATGGTGGGGCGTAAACGCATTCCGAAACAAAGTCGCCTTTAGAACTCGGTCCACCGGAATTCGGGAGCCAGATATGAACCTGCGCACGTTCACCACCGCTATTCTCGTCGCTGCGGCAGCAAACTTGTCGCTCGTATCGCATTCGCATGCAGGCCGGTTCATTCAACGCGATTACGGCTACAACGGCATCGATGAAGGCTACGTTGTGGCGCAGTCCCGGCATGGGAACGGGTCGGTTTCGGGACCGGTGCGCATGACCCGGCTGGGGCCGCAGGTTCGGCTGCCGGGTGGGACGTGGGAATATTGCCGTCGTTCGTGCTCAGAGACATTGCGCGTTGAAACGGTGGATTACTGGGAAGGTCGCAGCGATGGTCGCGGCGGGTTGATGCAGGAATGCGGCATATTCGGCTGCCTTAGCCTGGGCTGGTAACTTTCAGCCCTGTTTCCATCGAACGAACCCACGCCGGCTGGTGGCCTGTCGCGCCAAAATTGAAACATAGCCGCCGCCGCTGCGATCTTGGCGCGACATGAAGGCCACTAGCAAAATCATTGGCTTAGTGTGGCGTTCACGGATCTAGCCTGAAAGCTCAGCCTTGTAGGTATGGGTTAGTGCGTTGCTCCATGGCAAATGTGCTGCCGGGACCATGACCGCAAATGAATGACCATGCGTCACCCAAAGGCAAAAGCTTAGTCTTGATCGCCGAAATCAGTGCGTCGTGATCACCGTAAGGAAAATCGGTGCGGCCGATGGAGCCGCGAAACAGCACATCACCGACGATCGCAAATTTCTGCGCATCATTGAGCAGCACCACTGACCCGGGCGAGTGCCCCGGGCAGTGCCGGATATCGAATATGAAGCGGCCAATGGTGACTTGATCGCCTTCAGCCAGCCAACGGTCTGGAGTGACATTCTGCGCTGGAATGCCATAGGAAGCGCCTTGCTTTTCCAGATTTTCGAGCAGGAACTTGTCGGCGAAATGCGGGCCTTCAATCGTGACGCCAAGCTTTTCCTTCAGTTCCTTGGCACCGCCTGCATGATCGATGTGTCCATGGGTGAGAATGATTTTTTCAACCGTGAACTTCACCTGCTGCAGCGCATGTTCGATGTGATCGAGATCACCGCCCGGATCAATTATGGCGCCTTTCTTGGTTACATCATCCCAAATGAGCGAGCAGTTCTGCTGGAACGGCGTCACTTGGACGATTGCGGCCTTGAGACCCACGGGCGGCTTTTGCGTATCGGACATGAGACGCCTTTTCACGTATGAAATTTTATTCTGCACCAACGCCCTAGTGGCCTGAATCACCTAAAGCGCCTGTACCCCGCACTTTAGGTGATTCAGGCCACTAGGCTAACACCTGTCCACCCCACGGAGCTTGAGCGTGACAACGAAAAAAATAGCCGTGGTGCTCGGCGCCTATGGTCTCATTGGGTCCGCTTGCGCACGCGCGCTAACGCAGGCTGGGTTTTACGTCGCCGGTGTTGGCAGATCACGAACTGCGGCGCAACGCTTATTTCCTGGAATAGAATGGCACATCATCGACCTGGCAGCAGCCGACGTTGACGATCTCAGAAAGATCGTGGTCGGCGCCGACGTTGTGGTCAACGCCGCCGGTGCGTTACAGGATGGTCTCAAGGACGACGTTGCAGCCATCCATGAAGCGATGATGCAGCGTCTTGTTCAAGCGCTTGAAGGTTCCACAACGCGCATCATTCAGATTTCCGCCGCGGGTGTGAGCGAAGATGCATCGACGGAGTTTTTCAGATCGAAAGCCCGCGGTGATCGCATTCTGACGACATCGGCCCTTGATTGGGTCGTACTTCGTCCAACACTTGTGATCGCACCGCAAGCCTATGGTGGTACAGCGCTGCTGCGGGCAAGTGCTGCAATGCCGCTTGTTGAATTTGCTGTCCTGCCCAATTCCCGCGTGCAGACAGTTTCGATTGATGACGTCGCAGGTGCCGTTGTGGCTGCTGCAAAACGCGAGATAGCCTGGGGCACCGTGGCTGAGTTGACGGAATACCAGAGCCACAGCTTTTCTGATCTCGTTCGTGCCGTACGCGCATGGCTCGGGTTTCCACCGTGGCGTTTTCGCGTAGTTGTTCCGACCTTTATGGTGCGGCTGACGGCGCGCATCGCAGATGCATTCGGCTTTCTGGGATGGCGCCCACCATTGCGCACAACGGCAATAACGGTGCTGGCGGAAGGAATACGAGGTGATCCCGCGATGTGGTATGCCGAGGGTGGCGCTCCGTGTCGCACGCTTGAGGAAACACTTGCCGGCCTACCTGCGGGCCTTCAGGAGCGTTGGTTTTCGCGGCTCTACGTTTTACTGCCCGTGATCGTTGGTTCACTGGCGGCTTTCTGGATTTTTTCGGGCGTGATAGGCCTCGTGCACCAACAAGCAGCAGCCAGCGTGTTGACGGCACGTGGTTTTTCCGAACAAGCCGCAGACCTGAGCGTGCTCTTGGGTGCGGCAACCGACATTGCCTTGGGCCTCGTCATCCTGGTTCGCCGCTTCGCGCGGCGTGCGGCGCTTGGCATGGTCGCTGTGTCGCTTGGCTATCTTGCTGCGGCCACGCTGTTCACCGCCGACCTTTGGGCAGATCCGCTGGGCCCACTGCTCAAGGTCGTGCCGGGCATCGTCCTGGCGCTTGTTGCCGTAGCGCTACTGGACGAGCGATGACCTATGAAATCTTGAAATTCCTGCATGTGGTCGGCGCCACCGTGCTGCTGGGAACGGGTGCCGGCATCGCCTTCTTCATGGTTATGTCCATCCGTAGCCGCGACCCGGGATTGATCGCGCATGTTGGCAATATCGTGGTGCAGGCCGACACGCTATTCACGGCAACGGCGGCGGTCCTGCAGCCCGTAACGGGTTTGGCACTGGCCTGGCACGCAGGCTGGCCGATTACCTCGGGCTGGGTGGCGCTTTCACTTGTGTTGTATGTGGTTGTGGGTGCGTGCTGGCTTCCAGTCGTGGCAATACAGATCAACATACGGAATTTGGCGCGCACGGCCCGTGATAGCGGCACCGAGTTGCCTCAGCATTTCTGGCGCCTTTACCGGATCTGGCTGTCACTCGGCTTTCCTGCGTTCGCGGCCGTATTGGCTATAATCTGGCTAATGCTGACCAAGCCCGCGCTTTGATCCCAACAGTGTCGCTACAGCATTTTCCGACGAGGTGGACGCCGGTTCGTCGAAGAAAATGCGACTAAACAAGATGTTAGAGCGCCTAGCTGACTGTTCGATTGGCGAAGGCGCACGCCTGATGCCTTGCTCGATCGCAAATCCGTTGTGTGGAACGCCATGCCTTGAATATGATCGCGACAGATGTCATATTTAATACGACATATGACAGGAGGGCGCCTTCCATGACGCTGACCAGCGAGACCAAGAGAGCGGCTCGCCATAAGCCAACATCCATGCATGAGAACGAAGCCACGCGCGCTTACCGTCTGCTGGGCGGCCGTAAGATCATGAAACAGATCGTGCACGACTCCCTTGATGCACATGACGTGATTGTTGAAGGACTTCCCGCGCAATCCCTGCTCCACCTCGTCGAGGGCGTGCGTGTTCTTTCAACCGGTGATGTACTCAACAAGGCAATCGGCATCAGCATCCGCACGCTGCAACGACGCAAGTCCGACGCGAAACAAAAGGTGTTGTCGATAGAACAAAGCAGCAGGGCCTGGCGTTTTGCCGAGATCATTGCGCAGGCAACCGACGTGATGGGAAGCCAGGACGCTGCCGAAGCGTGGATTATCGAACCCGCAATCGGGCTCGACAACCGCAGGCCGATTGATCTTCTGGCCTCGGCTGCCGGGGCTGAAGCTGTCGAGACCTACCTGACCCGCCTGGAATATGGGGTCTATACGTGACACCGCTTCCCCCACCTCTGGGGCCCGGCGGCATGCGGTGTTGGCGAATCGATCTGGAGCGGCATTCTGCAAGCTGGAATAAGGGTGAAGGATCATACCTCGTGGGCGGCCGCTGGAACTCCAAGGGCATCCGGGCCGTCTATGCCTCAATAGATCCATCGACAGCGATCATGGAGGTTGCCGCCCACAAGGGGTTCAAGGCCCTGGACACCGCCACCCATATTTTGACGTCAGCACGCTTGATCGACTTGTCCCAAGTCCACGTCGTCAACCCAGATGACCTACCCAACCCCAACTGGCTTGTTCCCGGAAGTCACGGTCCAGGCCAGCAAGCATTCGGCGATCAGCTATTGAAGGAGCACGTGTTTTGTTTGGTTCCATCGACGGTGTCGCGATACAGTTGGAATCTGATTTTCGATGCAGACCGGGGTGAAGGCCAATATGAAGATATTCGCCAGGAGCGTTTTGCACTCGATCCACGGCTGCACACCAAATAACAAATTTCAGAATACACGCTGCGACAAAATCGACGCCAATTTGCCAATATGAGACGAAAATTCGCGTTTTCCTTTTCGCCCAAACCCGAAAAATCCGGACAAAACAAAAAACGGGAAGAAAAATCCCCCCGTTTTTTTTGAGACGTTTTGGAAACAACAAATGAATAGGCCGACAAAAGCCTGTCTTTGTCAGGCAGCAACCGTGTCGTCGTTAGGATCACGCAGCACGTAACCACGCCCCCACACCGTTTCGATATAGTGCTGACCGCCTGTTGCCGTCTGCAACTTCTTGCGAAGCTTGCAGATGAAGACGTCGATGATCTTCAGTTCGGGCTCATCCATGCCGCCATAGAGATGGTTCAGGAACATCTCCTTGGTCAGTGTCGTTCCCTTGCGCAGCGAAAGCAACTCGAGCATCTGATATTCCTTGCCGGTCAGATGCACGCGCTGGCCGTTGACCTCGACCGTCTTGGTATCAAGATTGACCTTGAGATCACCCGTCTCGATAACCGACTGTGCGTGCCCTTTCGAACGCCGCACAATTGCGTGGATGCGCGCCACCAGCTCGTCCTTGTGGAACGGCTTGGTAAGATAGTCGTCGGCACCAAAGCCCAGACCACGCACCTTGTCCTCAATCCCCGCATGTCCAGACAGGATCAAAATAGGTGTTTGAACCTTGGAAACGCGAAGCATCTTCAAAACGTCATAGCCGCTCATATCCGGCAGCCCGAGGTCCAGAAGAATAATGTCGTAATCATAAAGCTTGCCGAGATCGACACCTTCCTCGCCAAGATCCGTCGTGTAGATGTTAAAACCTTCCGACTGCAGCATCAGCTCAATACTTTGAGCCGTCGCGCCGTCGTCCTCAATCAATAGAACCCGCATGCTCGTTCCTCTCTTCCCCGGTTTCCTTGAACCGGGCCCGCTGCCCCGACATGAAGAGAACGCAACAGTTCTCGATAAGCCATCGTTAGGAAATTACGCGCCAGAGGTTAACAAACCCTAATTTTGTCTTGCACCATCGCTCTAAAAACCATCTGCGGGTTAAGGACAATCTTCATACACCTCGCCCGTCCGCCATTTCGCGTGCCAAGCGAAACGTCGGTTGCAGCCGAAACCAGCCAAGACTATCCGCCCACCGGATGACACCGGAGACATGACAACTTTTGGGAATTTTAACTTGCGCCTACAAATGCACCGCGTCGCACAACTCTCAGCAATTGTCCAAATTCGGCTTTTTGCTTCGCGTTTGCCCAGCACGACCACGACACGAATCTAGAGGTAACAGAATTCGCCGCTCATCCACAGCTTTGTTACTTCTTTTTTCTGCCATGATTGGCTCTAATTGATGTCAAGTCTGCGAGAAGTTGCTTTACCGCAACTTAAAAGTCCTGTGGCATAGTCAGCTTTGGCAAATGTTGCGGGTGCAGCGCAAACATTTCCCATAAAAAGAAATAGCGGGGGCGCGCTTTGTCGTTCCTGACACAGGGTTTGGCATGGATTTTGATTAATTCATGTTACGTGTTCGAATTTGTTTGGGGTATCGAACGATGAAGTCACCAGAATTTGCATCGCGCGCAATGCGCTTTGAAGCTCAAGAGAAATCACGCAAGGTCGAAGACCTTGAACATATGATCCATGAGTTCGAGCAGGTCGCATCCGACCTTGAACGACAGATCAAAGCCGAGGAAGAGCGCACAGGCGTTCGCGATCAGGCACATTACAACTACTCGACATTCGCCCGTTCAGCCGCGCAGAGGCGCGAAAACCTGCTGGCATCGGCAGCGGGACTGAAAGAGCGATTGGACAATGCCGTCCGCGAACGCGACGAGTTCCTCGAACAGGTCGACCGGGTGTCGGCTGTCGAACCACGCACGAACATGTCGGTACGGCGTTCGCGTGGCGCGGCCCCGACCGTCCTGCGCTAGAGTATCCGACGAAGTGGACGCCGGTTCGTCGAAGAAAATGCGACCAAACAATATGCTAGGGCGCCGATCCGATTCCATCGGATCGAAAAGCGCTCTAATATTTTAGGTCTGATCGGTTATTGATTGCGAATAACCGTCCAGGCGACCCAGACAAGTGTTGCGATTCTACACTGAACGGTGCTCAAGTCTGCTTCCCACCCCAGGGAAGCGGACCGTTGGTGTTTTTCCACGCCGGCGCGCACTTGCTCCGCCGCATGAGAGCGCCTATGCAACAACGAGCAGGTCTTGAGTCCGGGGGGGCTCATCGGCTCGGCGCAGCAGGTTTTCTGCTGCAGCAGTTATATAGATATTTTGGAATGACGATTGGGGGGATTGGCGCACATGAGTCGTGCAGAAAGCCGGAACCCGAAACACTGGCAAAGCCAGGCATGTCACATCAATTGCATGCGCAATGGGCTGACAGCGCAAACCAGCTCTATTTTCGCGGCCAGCGTATTTTGCTTATTGCTATCGGGCTGCACCAACAGTGGAAGTCTGTCGACCGCCGCTCTGCCAAAAATTCCAGATCTTCCGAAAATTTCGCTTCCTGAAGCGCCCCCACCTGTAGTGGGCACCCCCACCGAGGTCTACGAGCGCATTGGCCGTGGCGCGATGGCCTGTTGGTTCGGCGCCAACGGCACTTTGAAATCGACACATATTTACGACGCCGAGGCACAGCCCGCGAGCCAGGGCGGCCGGGCCGAAATCAACATCAGACAGCGCAATGACGGCCCGCAAGGTATTCGTGGCGTCAAAGCCTTCGTCATCGTCATCGCACCAAGTGGCGATGAACAGACCAGCGTGACAAGTTCAAATTTGAAATTGCCCAAGGACGAAGGCGATCAAATGTCACAAAGTGTCATGGCCTGGGCCCATGGCAATCAAGGCTGCGATCCCAAAGCATTCACTGGGGCTTGGCAACCAGCCCCTGCCGCACAGGCGGGCAAAAGCGCCGATAAAAAGGAAAAAGCCATCCGGCAGTAGAGCATTTTCCGACGAAGTGGACGCCGGTTCGTCGTAGAAAATGCGACCAAACCAAAAAGCTATAGCGCCGATCCGATGGAATCGGATCGGCGCTATAGCCGCACGGGTGACAAGTAGACCATGAGGAGCTGTCACGCGCGAGCGTGACGTCGTGAAAGTGGCTGAATCCAAGTTCGTTGACAGGAAACTGAACGCGAATCAGCCGCGATATTTCTGGATGCGTGTCGCCCGCAATCCCGGAAGACCATGTTTGTCGATAGACCGCTGCCAGGACATGAACTCATCAACGGTGAGTTTGTAGCGCTCGCAGGCTTCCTCAATTGACAACAGTCCACCCCGCACGGCTGCGACGACTTCAGCCTTGCGACGAATTACCCAGCGCTTGGTGTCGCTGGGAGGAAGATCGGCAACCGTCAGCGGGCTTCCGTCGGGCCCGATAACATAGCGCACGCGCGCTCTCATTTGATGTTCTGTCATTTTACTCATCACTTGCTCATGGACCAGATAACATTCATAACGCACCGCCATTAAGTTATGGCTAAAGGGCACAATAAAATTACAATAAACAACTGTATCTGTTCACCTATTTTGGGTTGATATAGTTTATGAGAATGTTTAATGCGATGCCATTTGGAGACAACCAAAAGTGAAATGCGTCAATAAAATACGTTTCGTTTCATCTTGAACAGAAATGCACTTGAATTGGCCCCAGCGCACGACACCTTTGGCCAGACTTCGTAGCTGGATGTATCGGCCCTGGCGCCGTTGCTCTGGCGTGGCAAGATGCGGGCAATAAACCATTAGAGCATTCTCCGACGAAGTGGACGCCGGTTCGTCGTAGAAAATGCGACCAAAAAGAAACTAGAGCCCCGATCCGATTCCATCGGACCGAAAAGCGCTCTAACCACGACACACCGCGCGCCTCAGGACATTTCGCCCGGCGGCGGTGATCGGATCTGCCTTCGGGTATCGGATTTGGAGGGGTGAGACGCCGGGCATTCGCCCGCGACATGGCGCAGCCAGCGGCGTTGGGCCAAAACCAGATGCTTTGCCCGCAGCTCGATACGCAGATCTACAAAGGGAGACGCCACCCGGCAGATTTCAAGCGAAAGTTGCGCAATCCAGAGCTTGCAACCTGCGACAAAAAGCTTGCCGCGCTATGCGGCGCCGGAGCCCCTTGCGGCCAGCGGCTAATCACCATAAATAGGCATGTTAGGGTAAGACCCAGGTCAATTTGCCCTGGAATGGTCACGAGTAAATGGCATGCAACGGACTTTGGGAACGCTGAAGGCTCCAAAGTTCGTTTTTGTGTTCAAACCAACTGGACATCCCGTTATGTTGCGCCGCAAACCGGCCACTGATCGGGTGTACGGATTGTGGTACGGGAGCCCGTCGTCCGTGAGGCGGCATGGTGTGGTATACCAAAGCAGTTGGCGACGATTGAAAACGCCATCTGAATAACTCAACAACGGCGCGGTCGCCATGAAGCCTGCCAACAACCACATCGCAGAGGACGCCAAGGGGGCTTCTACGCCTACCCGGCGGCGTGTGGTGGTTGCCATGTCTGGCGGCGTCGACTCATCTGTCGTCGCCGCGCTCATGAAGTCAGCCGGGCACGACGTTATAGGCATTACACTACAGCTATATGACCACGGAGAAGCGAGCGCCAAGCCGGGCAGTTGCTGCGCCGGCCAGGACATTCATGATGCCCGGCGGGTCGCTGAACAGCTTGAAATCCCCCACTACGTTCTTGATTACGAGAGCCGCTTTGCCGAACGTGTGATCGAAGAGTTTGCCGATAGCTACGTATCGGGCGAAACGCCGATCCCTTGTGTGACCTGTAACAGCGACATCAAGTTCGGCGATCTGTTGGCCACCGCCTCTGAACTGGGCGCGGACGTATTGGCCACTGGCCACTATATCCGCCGCGAGGATGGGCCGCATGGGGCTGAACTGCGCCGGGCGGTCGACGCCGATCGCGACCAGAGTTATTTCCTGTTTTCGACCACCCGCGCGCAACTCGACCGCCTGTGGTTCCCGCTCGGTGTGATGCCTAAGTCCTCGGTGCGTCAGATCGCGGCGGACCTTTCCCTACCGGTCGCAAGCAAGCCAGACAGCCAGGACATTTGCTTTGTACCCACGGGGCGTTACACCGACGTTATTGAACGATTGAAGCCGGGTGCACTGCAGCCAGGTGACATCGTACACATCGACGGGCAGCGCCTCGGGCAGCACACCGGCATCATCAATTACACGATTGGCCAACGGCGAGGTCTCGGCATTCCTGCGCCTGAACCGTATTACGTCATAAAGCTCGATGCGGAACGAAACGAAGTGGTGGTCGGTCCGCGCGCCTGCCTTCTCACCGAAGCCGTGATCCTGCGCGGCGTGAATTGGCTGGGGGATGAGCCGCTCGCAGACGCCGCTAGTCAGGGCCTGGAAATTCATGCGCGTGTTCGCTCGACTCAGGCGCCCTCGCCGGCAACACTCGTTGCAAACCGCGATGGCTCCGTCCATGTCCTGTTGGGCGATGGAATTGAGGGCGTTGCGGCTGGGCAGGCCTGCGTGTTCTACAGCAGTGGTGATGACGATGCACGCGTGTTGGGCGGTGGCTTCATTGCCCGAACGCTGGGCAAATCCGCGGCACCAACAACCACCAAATCACAACCGGTCACGAATTTCAGCAGCGGTAACAATGGCAACATAGCCGGCCGCGCCTCCGCGGGGGGCATGGGGTAAGTATCAGTGAGGAGCACGAAGAGCATGAGGACGATGGACCAGACAATCGCGCGTCGCCGCGGACCTATCCTGCAACGCGACGGCGGCCGGATCGTCGGTATCGGCCACATTGATGAAAGCGACGTCAGGGATGCCTACCGCCGCTGGGCGCCCGTCTATGACCACACGTTCGGTATGGTTGCAGCGCAAGGTCGCCGCCACGTCGTCGAAGTCATCAACGGCATGAACCCCGGACGCGTTCTCGAAGTTGGCGTGGGAACTGGTTTGTCTCTGCCGGATTATAACGCGCACCACGAAATCGTAGGCGTCGACCTATCGCCAGAGATGTTGGAAAAAGCGCGTGAGCGCGTCATCGAAGAACGGCTTGATCACGTCACCGGCCTGTATGAGATGGACGCTGGGGAACTGGATTTCGACAATGCCTCCTTCGACATTGTCGTGGCCATGTTCGTTATGACCGTGGTTCCCGATCCCGAAAAGGTCATGCGAGAACTTTCGCGTGTAACCCGTCCTGGCGGTCAGGTCATCCTGGTCAACCACTTTAGCCAGGTAGAAGGTTTTCGTGGCTGGGTCGAACGGCGCATGGCTCCATTTGCCGACAAGATCGGCTGGCGTTCCGTTTTCGATGTCGATCGCGTCATGGTTTGCGACGAGCTATCGCTGGCCGAGCGTCTTTCCGTAAGGCCGTTCGGGCTGTTTACGATGATGCGTTTTGAAAAGAGCATCGAGGTCGTGGAGCAACCCGTCGCAGCCGAGTGAGAGGCTATTCGGCAAACAATGAAATGGCACTGCTGAGGATTTACCCCTTGAGGGGTTGACACTTCATCCCCTCATTCTCGGGCGCAGATCTTTGCCGGTCACGCGCCCGAATTTTTTCTGAATACCCAAATTGGGATTGCAGGCCTTGCCCGATCTCCAGGCCCAATCTCCAAGCCCAATCTCTAAGGACGTAAATGCGGCGCTGGAAACATTATCCCTGGACAGCACCGAGCCTTGACATCCCGCGGTCGCCGTCCGTATAGGACACGGGTTCAGCGGCGGAGTAGCTCAGTTGGTTAGAGCAGCGGAATCATAATCCGCGTGTCGGGGGTTCAAGTCCCTCCTCCGCTACCACCACCCACCACTGTCTCCTGTTGCTCAGGATTTGTCCGGCCCGGAGACATGGGTAACAGAACGTACCCAAGACCTAGAGCATTTTCCGACGAAGTGGACACCGGTTCGTCGCAGAAATGCGACCAAACCAAAAAGCTGGAGCGCCAATCCGATTCCATCGGATCGCAATGCGCTCTAGGTGAAAGAATGCACCCGGCCTGCTCGCATACGGTCTGTGAGGACCCTGCACCAGCCAACTTCGGCGCCTTTTCAACCTAAAAACCGTTTCACGGCATCGTTATCGGTCTCTTCGGCAAACCAGAAACCAAGTTGTACAAGGTCTGCATCGAGCTCGCGGTCTTTGTCAGCGGCAACAGCAAACCCCGCCAGGACCCGGCCATAGGCTGCGGCACGGTTGCGGTAATGAAACAGCGTGATGTTCCAACGTGCGCCAAGCGTTTCCAGGAAGTGTAACAACGCCCCAGGTCGTTCGGGAAACTCAAAGCGAAACCGTCTTTCCCGCGTGCCTGAGGGGAGCGCTCCACCCACCATATGCCTTACGTGCGAACGGGCAACGTCGTTGTGCGTGTAATCGGCGACCTGGTAACCCGCCTCGCGGAATGACTCTAGAATTTCCGCATATTCCCTATCGCCACCAGTCAATTGCACGCCAACGAAGATTTCCGCCGCCTCACCGACACGATAACGATAGTTGAACTCTGTAACCGAGCGGCGGCCAATCATGCGGCAGAATTCCAGAAAGCTTCCCGGTCGCTCCGCCAGCGTTACCCCGAATAAAGCCTCAAGCTGCTGGCCTATTTCGGCTCGCTCGGTGACATGACCGAGGCGGTCGAAGTTCATGTTTGCACCTGACAAGATCGTCACAAGGTCAGCATTCTTTGTACCCGTATCCTTGACCCAGCGCTTCATGCCCGCAAGGGCCAACGCGCCTGCGGGCTCGACGATGCTGCGCGTGTCCTCGAACACATCGCGAATAGCCGCACACACCTCGTCGACGCCAACCTTGACAAGGCCGTCAACGCGCCCCTGCAGGAGCTCGAATGTAAGGTTTCCAATCTGCCTGACTGCGCAACCGTCGACGAACAGTCCAACGTGATCAAGGGCCGTTGGATGACCCGCTTTCAAAGCAGCATCGAGGCAGGCTGCGTCATCGGGCTCGACGGCAATCACACGAATGCTTGGATCAAGCGCCTTGAGAAACACCGCCATGCCTGCACACAAACCACCACCGCCGACAGGAACAAACACCGCATCAATATGCCCGCGATGCTGCGCGATCAATTCCATGGCAATGGTGCCCTGGCCCGCAATGACGGCTGCGTCATCGAAGGGATGAATAAGTGTCAGCGCTTCCTCTTGCGCAATTTGCATTCCGCGGGCAGCGGCATCGTTATAAGAATCGCCGTGAAGCACAATACGCGCGCCATAAGCCTCAACAGCAGAGATTTTGATGCGCGGCGTTGTCACCGGCATGACGATGGTTGCCTTGAGCCCAAGTTCCTTTGCACTGAACGCTACGCCTTGCGCGTGATTACCAGCCGATACCGCAATCACCCCTCGCGCACGCTCTTCCCGAGTAAGCAGCTTCATACGGTTGTATGCGCCACGAAGCTTGAAGCTGAACACGGGTTGCAGATCCTCCCGCTTCAGCCAAATCGTATTGCCGAATTTCTTTGAAAGAACCGGCGCGTGTTCCAGCGGCGTCCGGCGCGCGACATCATAGACCGGTGCCGTCAAAATTGACCTGAGCCACACGGCATCCTGGTCAGGTGGCGCATGCACGTCCCCGGCTGCGGCGTCCGTCTTCATACTGTCATTTGGCTTGGTGTCGGTGGTCGCACGGCGGGATCGCTTTTTATGTTCAGCCATTGTTCGTCCTCGGGGTCTGTCCCCTGTCAATCCCGCGGCTTTGCCATATCGAAACACTCAAACCAAGGGGGCACGCTGCCGCTACCGAGAAAAATCAATCCACGCAGAACCATCGTTGATCAGCGCTACGCGCTTAACCATTCAAGCCGACGCGATCGAAAATGAGAACGGTTATAGCGCAAAAACGGCATCCGGCACCGGTTTGCATGAAAGCCTTACGTAACATTTGATGCCTTTCCCGCGAACTCCCTGCATGAGGCGCTGACGCCTCATGGCATCTTCATAGGGAATTCAGGCATGAACCATAAATCTTCAAAGCTCTCCACCATTGCGATCGCAGGCGCATTTGTAGCAGCACTCGGTGTCACTTCAGATGCAGTGCGCGCCGAAGACATGGAAAAGTGCTTCGGTGTTGCGCTTGCTGGCAAGAATGACTGCGCTGCAGGCAAGGGTACGTCGTGTGCCGGAACCTCCACCGTCGACTACCAGGGCAATGCCTGGACCCTTGTGAAAAAGGGAACCTGCGAAAAAATCGAAACTCCCCTGGGCAAAGGCAGCCTCAAGTGCGTCGCTGATCGTGGTGGTTCTTTTACCTGTGACGACGCATGAGGCCCGCCGTGAGTATCGATTGCAAGTTTCGCCATAACGACCCGATCCCTGCAAGAGCTGGGATCGGTTTCAAGCCACAGCACTTCGCAAACATATGCGCAGAGCACCCCGATATCGGCTGGTTCGAGGTTCATGCGGAAAACTACATGGAAGCTGGTGGACCGCCGCACAAGTTCTTGAGCCAGTTGCGCGCTTCGTATCCACTCTCAGTTCATGGCGTCGGCATGTCGATTGGTGCGGAAATGCCGCTCGATGAAATGCATCTGGAACGCCTGAAAAGGGTTTGCGAGCGTTATCAACCCGCGCTCGTTTCAGAGCACCTGGCCTGGTCGACACACGACGGCGTGTTTTTCAACGACCTGCTACCTTTGCCATACACGCAAAAGACGCTGCAACGCGTTTGTGACCACGTCGATCACATTCAATCTACACTTAAGCGACAGATCCTAATTGAGAACCCATCAACCTATATCGCCTTCACAGACTCTGAAATGAGTGAAGTCTCGTTCCTTTACGAGCTGGCCAAGACAAGCGGGTGTGGACTGCTGCTCGACGTCAACAACGTCTTCGTTTCCGCAACCAACCAGGGTTACGACCCCCTCGACTATATCGATAAATTCCCGCTGCAAAGCGTAGGTGAGATTCACTTGGGCGGACATGCCGTCGATACCAACGACGAAGACTGTGGCGCCCCACTGCTTATCGATACACACGGCTGCGAAATAGCTGACGCGGTATGGGAACTAATCGGCCAGACCTTGCGCAGAACCGGACCTTTACCCGTGCTCATTGAATGGGACAACGACGTACCTCGATGGAACAAACTGCACAGCCAGGCAATGCGCGCCGACGCCATCATGCAAGACCTCAGGTGCCAGCATGACCTCGCCATCGCTCAATGAAACGCAGCGGGATTTTGCCAACTGCCTTCTCGACCACCAACAGCCGGTTCCACCCGGGATAGGGGCGCCGAACGGCAGTTCCGCGGAAAAGCGCTTTTCCATTTACCGCAACAACGTCGTGATGAGCCTCACCGACGTTCTCACAGCCTATTTTCCTGTCGTTGTTCGCCTTCTTGGGGAGGAATATTTCTACGCCCTGGCGCGTGAATTTGTTCTTGCACATCCGCCAGCAACGCCAGTTCTCACACAGTATGGTGCCCGGTTTGCAGGTTTTATTTCGAGTTTCCCGCCTATCACCGATCTGCCCTACCTGGCCGATGTGACACGCCTGGAATGGTTGCGACAGCGCGCCTATCACGCCGCTGATGGTGATGCATTGGGTGCAGCCGATTTCAAAAACGTCGCCCCAAGCAACGTGCCACGATTGTGCTTCCGGTTTCACCCATCGGTCGGTTTGCTCCGCTCGAAGTTTCCGGTTTTTGACATCTGGCGCACCAACACGTTCGACAAACACATCAGGACAATTCCAGCCACCGCGCCAGGCCAGGCAGTGCTCATCTCGCGGGTTGGCATGAGCGTTCGAACGCTATCGATCGAGCCAGGCACACATGCCTTCATCATCGCGCTCGAAAAGGGGGAGAACCTGGCATCTGCGGCGCAGCGTGCATTCACCGTCGCTGATGAATTCAACCTTCAGATCGCCACCGCAGTCTTGATCAACATGGGTGCCATTACGGCCATCACTGAAGGCGGGCCACGATAATATTCATCAGCGCAAGGACACGACGAATGACAACACTTCTATCGAAATTTATCGGATTATTTGAACGTATACCCTACGCGCTCATTGCCCTGTTGGCGCGATTTATTATCGGGCTCGTCTTCTTCAAGTCGGGCCTCACAAAAGTTGACGGCTTTGCGCTCAAGGATGCGACTTTCTTTCTGTTCGCGCAGGAATACAAAGTGCCGCTACTGCCACCTGCCTTGGCAGCTTACCTGTCAACAGCGGCTGAGCTGTCGCTGCCATGGCTTTTGTGGCTCGGCCTTGGTGCACGGTTTGCAGCACTTGGCCTGTTCTGCATGACCGCCGTCATCCAGACGTTCGTCTACCCCGATGCCTATATTACTCATGGCCTATGGGCGATCGGCTTATTGCTGATAATGAAATTTGGAGCCGGCGCAGTTTCTTTGGATCATCTGATCCGAAGAATGCATGACAAACGGTAGGAACGAAAAATACCGCTTGCGCCGCTGCCGAGTTTTCAAGCAAGGCAGCGGCGGGTCCCGCATCACGATGTTATAGTTGAGATGTTATAGTTCAAACGCTGGCAGAACCTTGGGCGCTGCCTGGTTTTTCAACGTCACATAGCTCGGCATGCCGTTCTCGTAGGGCGGGTAGTTTTCGCCTTGAATGAGTGGAACGAGATATTCGCGGCATGCCTCTGTAATGCCGAACCCGTCTTCACTGATAAAGTCGCGCGGCATCATCTTTTCTACGTTGGCCACTTTTGAAAGCGGAGCCTCGCCAATCTCCCACTTGTAGGGATTGGAGGACTTGCGCACGATCGTCGGCATGATCGAGTTGTGCCCTTCAATTGCGAATTCGACCGCCGATTTGCCAACCGCATAAGCCTGCTCCACGTCGGTTCCCGAAGCGATGTGCCGGGCAGCGCGCTGCAGATAATCAGCAACGGCCCAGTGGAATTTGTAGCCCAATGCATCCTTCACCATGTTTGCTACAACGGGAGCTGCACCACCAAGCTGTGCGTGGCCAAATGCGTCGCGTGTTCCCTGTTCGGCAAGGAAACGACCGTCGGCATGTTTGGCACCTTCCGACACGACAATGGAGCAATATCCATGTTTGTCGACCATTGCCTTGACCTTGGCCATGAACTTGTCCTGGTCGAAGTCGATCTCAGGGAACAGTATGACGATTGGAATGTCGTTGTCCTTGTCGGCAGCAAGACCGCCTGCAGCAGCAATCCAGCCGGCGTGACGTCCCATAACCTCGATCACGAATACCTTGGTTGAGGTCAACGCCATTGAGCGGACATCGAAGGACGCTTCGCGCGTCGAAACGGCAATGTACTTGGCAACGGAACCGAACCCGGGACAAGTATCGGTGATTGGCAGGTCATTATCGACGGTCTTGGGCACGTGGATGGCCTGAACCGGATAGCCCATCTTCTCGGAAAGCTGCGAAACCTTGTAGCATGTGTCGGCGGAATCGCCGCCGCCGTTGTAGAAAAAGTAGCCGATGTCGTGCGCCTTGAAGACCTCAATGAGCCGGTCATATTCACGCTTGTTGGCTTCGAGATCCTTGAGCTTGAAGCGGCAGGAGCCAAAAGCCCCTGACGGCGTATAACGAAGTGCGGCGATCGCATCGTCACTTTCCGCGGTAGTATCGATCAAGTCCTCGGTGAGTGCGCCAATGATGCCGTTACGGCCAGCGAAGACCTTGCCGATCTTGTCGGCATGCTTACGCGCCGTCTCGATGACACCGCAGGCCGATGCGTTTATGACCGCGGTGACGCCACCAGATTGCGCGTAAAAAGCATTCTTCGCCATAGTCAGAAATCCTCCCAAGGGCCCGAAGGCGTGATCCTTCGTGAAATAAAAACCAGCATCGAAGTGTCTAGAATGGCTCGACGCCAGCGCAGACGCGCACGCAATGCCGATTGAAAGTTCGATAGCATCACCACAGGGTACTGAAAAGCGCGCGAGGCGCGGCTCTTCGGCGCGCCCTGCCCGAAAAACGTGCAGTGCCGCTATGCTTTGAGCACGTCATGTCGGCCACGCCACGAGATAGTTTTTGCCAAACGGGCCTTTTAACGCTTGTAAAAGAAATTGGGACGTTCAAATCCACGGAAGTTTCGAAGTTTAATCAGTAGCTTTCTCAATCAAACCGGACCGATTGTGTTGATTGCCGCAGTAGAGCCTGGTTAATCTCGCCCGACGCGTGCCGGTCATGGCATATTGCCTGCAAAGCAATTGCCTTTGGGACTTTCACAAATGCGCGCACCCATCGCGCGAGATCGCATTGACATGACACCGGCATTGGCGCATCGCATGAAAAAGTTTGGACCAAGCGGCCGTTCCACGCCGGGGAGCATGTTGGATTGAAAGTTCTCTTCGCAGCATCTGAAGCCTACCCACTTGTGAAAACCGGGGGACTGGCTGACGTCGCTGGGGCTCTGCCCGTTGCCCTGGCAGAGTCCGGCACACGTGTCCGCCTTATTCTGCCCGCATACCCTGAGGTCCTGGGCAGGGCAACCGACATCGCCACCGTTGCCGAATTGCCCGGGCTACTGGCAGGACATGACGTACGCCTGCTGTCCGCACGCACCCCTGATAACGATCTGCCACTGCTGCTGGTCGACAGCCCCACACTATTCGACCGCGCCGGAGGACCCTACACCGACGACCACGGCGTGGACTGGCCCGACAACCATTTGCGTTTCGGTGTTTTCTCATTGGCAGCCGCCTGGGTTGCCGCGGGTGCCGCTGGCGAAGCCTGGCGCGCTGACATACTGCACGCCAACGACTGGCAAACCGGGCTCGCCCCAACCTACCTGCGTTTCATCGGTGCCCCCAATACCCGTTCGGTCTTTACAATCCACAATATGCGTTATCAGGGGTTATATCCGTCAACCGTAATGACAGAACTGGAACTGCCCCGGTTTACCTTCACCATGGAGGGTATTGAGTTTCATGGTCAGGTTTCGATGCTCAAGGCGGGCCTCGCTTTTGCTGACAGGATAGTCACCGTCAGCCCAACCTACGCCGATGAAATCCTGTTACCCCAATTCGGTTATGGCATGGAGGGTTTGTTGAACGCCCGCCGCCGTGATTTGACAGGCATCCTCAATGGCATCGATGAAACCGCCTGGAACCCGCGCACCGACCGCCATCTGCCTGCGCACTATGACGCCGGAGACTTATCCGGCAAGGCAATTTGCAAAGCGGCGCTGCAGCAGGAGTTGGGATTGACGCAAGACCCTGACGCGCCACTACTGACGATGGTCACCCGACTGACTGAGCAAAAGGGCATTGATCTCATCGTTTCCGCGATCCCCGACATCATTGACATGGGCGCACAGATTGCAGTGCTCGGAGCCGGTGAGCCGCACTGGGAGCACGCGCTGCGCACCTTGCAAGCGCCGCCAGGCCGAACAGCCGCGCGTATCGGGTATGATGAGGCATTGGCCCATCGCCTGATTGCAGGTGCGGATATGTTTTTGATGCCTTCACGCTTTGAGCCCTGCGGCCTGACGCAAATGTATGCGATGCGTTATGGGACTTTGCCGGTGGCAAACCGGACAGGCGGATTGGCTGATACCGTGACGCAGGTTCAAATTTCACCGGGCGGCAATGGCGCCAGCGGAACCGGATTTGTATTCGACATGACAAAACCCGGCGCTCTGGTTGGAGCGCTGCAAGACGGCAATGCCCTATACAAGAACCAACCCGCATGGCGCGATGTCCAGCTTGAAGCAATGCAACGCGATTTTAGCTGGGCGGGCGCGGCTGACGACTATGGCTGGATATACCGCACCCTGGCACCGCACGCTCTTACCGGCAGCGCCAAACTCAGCGGAGAAGCAGCTTGAACGAAACGTCTTGGCGCAAGGCCCTACGCACGTTGTCAAAGGGAACCAAAGGCAAGAGCGAGCCGGAGCGCAACAAGGCAGGGGGCAATAGTGCACCCGCCGCGATGGATGCACCTGACTACGGAAACAACATGATGCTGAACAAGCCGCTGCCAGCTTTGCTGGACCCTAAAACACAAGCCGATTACCTGATCGAGTTGCAGGATTCAGCAAGTGTCAAACGCGCAATCATCAATTATCTGGTCCACTCGGTCGGCAAGGATCCCGCCTATGCCACCTCCAACGACTGGTTCTATGCGCTTGCCTTCATGGTCCGCGGCGTATTGTCGGAGCGCTACATCAACACAACGCGCGAGCGCTACGGAAAGAACGTCAAGCGGGTCTACTACCTGTCGATGGAGTATCTGCTTGGCCGCAGCCTGACCAAGAATCTCATCGACCTCAATCTGCTTGAGTTCACCCGCCAAGCGCTTGCCGAGGTTGACCAGGATTATGACAAGATCGCCGCCATAGAACATGATCCGGGTTTGGGCAACGGCGGCTTGGGACGGCTGGCAGCGTGTTATCTTGAATCCATGGCGACACTGGGTCTGCCAGGCGGAGGTTACGGACTGCGCTACGAGTTTGGTCTGTTCAGCCAGGGCATCGAAAACGGCGCCCAGGTCGAACATCCCGACAACTGGCTGAAGGAAGGCAACCCGTGGGAGTTCCGCCGTCCTGATCTCACCTATGAGGTTCATTTCGGCGGCACCTGTCATTGCCAAACCCAGGACGACGGCACCCGCGTTTGCACATGGAAGCCGGGGCATAGCGTGATTGCCAGTTCCTATGATTTCCCGATTGCAGGCTACCGCAACGGCCAGGTCACAAACCTGCGACTGTGGACTGCCCGCGCCACCGGTGATTTCGATTTGAGCTATTTCAATCGCGGCGACTACATCAAAGCGACGGAAGATAAGATCACCTCTGAGGTGCTGTCCAAAATCCTTTATCCCGACGACTCCACCCACGAAGGTCGCGAATTGCGCCTCAGGCAGGAGTACTTCTTTGTCAGCGCCTCCATACAGGACATCCTGGCACGCTTCTTCCGCACCAATACGGACCTGGCCACATTGCCCGACAAAGTCGTTATCCAGCTTAACGACACGCATCCGGCTCTTGGCATCGCTGAATTGATGCGGTTGCTTGTCGATGTTCACGGCCTCGATTTCGATACCGCCTTCGACATCACCTCGCGCACTTTTGCCTACACCAACCACACGCTGCTTCCCGAGGCACTCGAACGCTGGCCAATCAGCATGCTGCGTGCCTTGTTGCCGCGCCATCTTGAGATCATCTTCGACCTCAACGTTCGGGTGCTTGACACGGTCCGGGCATACGCGCCTGGCAATCCCGGTAAGACCTACGCGATGAGCCTGGTTGAAGACGCGGACCAATCCGTGCGCATGGCCCACCTTGCCATCGTTGCCAGCACCAACGTCAATGGTGTCGCCAAACTGCACACAGACCTCCTGCGCACCAACATGTTTCCCGATTTCGACCGCATGTACCCGGGAAAATTCATCAACATCACGAATGGCGTGACACCGCGACGTTGGCTCAAACAGTGCAACCCCGGCCTGTCCGTACTCATTACCGAGCACATCGGTGACGACTGGCCAAAACATCTCTCCAAGCTGGCCGAACTCGCGCCGCTTGCAGATAATGCGGAGTTCCGCGCTCGCTTCAGTGCAGTCAAGGATGCCAACAAGGAGCGGCTTGCCAAATTCATCAAGGCAAAGGTTGGCATTGACGTTCCCCAGCACGCCTTGTTCGACACACAGATCAAGCGCATTCATGAATACAAGCGACAGCTACTCAACGTCTTGCACGTCATCACGCGCTACAACCGCATTCGCGATGGACATACCCCTGAAACCCCGCGCGTTGTCGTGATGGCAGGTAAAGCTGCGCCCGGCTACTACATGGCCAAGCTCATAATACGACTGATCCATGACGTGGCGAAGGTCATCAACAACGATCCGAAAATCGGCGAATTGTTGAAAGTCGTCTTCCTTCCCGATTACTCAGGAACAGTCGCCGAAGCCATAATTCCAGGCACGGACCTGTCAGAACAAATATCAACCGCGGGCACCGAGGCATCGGGCACAAGCAACATGAAATTTGCCATGAACGGTGCTTTGACCATCGGCACCTGGGATGGAGCCAATATCGAGATCGCCAAATCGGTCGGTGAAGACAACATCTTCATTTTCGGGCTCAAGGCCGACGAGGTGGTGGACGCGCGCGCGCGCGGCTACGATCCGCGCGTGCATTATCGTTCCAATCCCGACCTGCATCGGGCACTCGATATGATCGGCACGGGCTTCTTCTCGCCATCCGAACCGGGGCGCTACGCGGCCATCTTCCATTCGCTGTTCGACGGTGGCGATCACTACATGCTGCTTGCTGATTACGATTCCTACATGGCCGCCCACCAGAAGGTGTGCAAACTCTATCTCGATAAGGACGCATGGGCGCGTAAGGCGGTGCTCAATGTTGCAGGAATGGGATATTTCTCATCGGACCGGGCTGTGCAGGAATATGCCGACCAGATCTGGCACGTCAAACCGCTGACCTGACGGTCAATTTTAGGGTCCGGACCCTAAGGGGCAGCGGCGGGGCATCGCGCGATGGGCTGACGTGCGCAGCTCGCCCGCCTCATCCTTCCAACGACGCCAGCAAGACGTCCTTGGCTTCGTTGATCTTTGCCGACAGGTATGTTGAACCGCCACGGTCGGGATGCAGCCTCAGCATCAGTTCCCGGTGCGCCTTGCGCACCTGTTCGGCGGTGGCGCCCAGTTCAAGCCCCAGGATCTCATAGGCTTCCTCGACGCGCATCCGGCCATCCGCGCCGCCTGAAAACCGCTCTTCGCCGCGCTTTACGTCCTCGCGCCAGTTGGGATGGGTCTGATCGAGATACGCTTCCAGAATCTGTGCCGACTGGGGATCCGCAATCCTGCAATCCTGCCAAAGCAATGCCAGCTCTTCCGGCTTCAGCCGTTCGATTTCGCGGCCTTTAAAAAGACCCTTGAGCACGCGACCCGAAACCCGCCCCGTTTCCAAATCGAGCCGCATTTCGAGATGATCGGTAACGATGTGGGAGGTTTGATCCTCACGCGGGCCAACCGGTCCAAACCCACCTCGCCCCCCTGATTGTGCAAGCAGCCAAAGCCCAAGGGCCGCCAGCGGGCCGGACAGTTGAATAGCACCACGAGCTGTCAACACCGCAGCAGCGCCCAGCGCAACCAAACCGCCGATCTGGCGCACGCGCCGCGCCATCGCCGCCGGACTGGAGCGCAAAAACCATCGCAGTAACAGCGCGACGGCAATGACCCCGACAACCGCGAGCAGTAAAATACGCATTATCCGCGGCTTTCTGGCGGAGGCGGTAAAGCTGCAAGAATACGCCGCGCACCTTCAGAACCGCGCCCATCTACGAGGGCAGCAAGCGCGCAGCGCCCACCTGCAGCATAGATGGCAACCGCCGTCAAAAGCTCGCGCAGTTGCGCCGCTGAGCCCTGATCGAAGCGGCAATGGGCGCCGCCCGTAATTCTTCCAATCTCTGCAAAAGCCATCGCGGCATTGCGGTCCTGTCCCTCTTGAAACAGGAACACCGGGATCCCCACAAGTTTCAATTCCCCCGCCTTGGTCGCCAGCCTATCAATATCTTCCTCCACGCAATCGCCGACGTAGACCATGGCCCCGACACAATGCCGCTCGGCTTCTGAACGTGCGTGCGACAAAACCTTGCCGATCTGCGTCTGGCCGCCCTGGCAGGATACCGTCGACATCAATCGCGCCAATGCATCGGGATCAGAGACCCACTTTGATGCACGGCATTCGCCAAACCCTCGAAAATAGACGAGCTGCACGTCAAGCCCGCCGACAGACTTAACCGCGGCAAACATGTCTGCTTGATGTGCCAGGGCCATGTCCCAGGTTGGTGCCCGGCTCATTGTGGCATCCATCGCAAAGATGAGGCGGCCGCGCTCGCCGGTCGTCAAGGGACCGACCGATTTCATCTTCTTTAAAAACGCCGCAACCTCATCCGCGCTTGATCCTTGCGGCTGGGCTATGTCGGTTGGTCGTTCGGAAATGGGCGCGGGAGATTGACCCGGCCGTTCAGGCCGCGCCACCTTCCAGAATGATTTTTTTTCGCCGGGTTTCGACGGCTTGGCCATTTCTACAAACCACTCTTGCCTGCTGTCCGCCAGACGCTTTTCCCACTGCGATCGCACGGCGGCAGCCAAACCAACTCTGCCAGGTCTTGCTTCCGCAATTCTACGTCTTAAACATGGCGCTGCACCTTTCACCATACAACGCTCAAGATCTATTCACTTTCTCGCCTTATGGCAGATCAGCGGTATCTGCGCTGCCTTGTGCTAACAAGGCCGCGTTGCCTCCGGCCGCCGTTGTATCGATGGACACGACTCGCTCGACCGATAGTTGGGGCAACATCCACGGCCCACCTGCTTTGGGACCCGTCCCTGACAACCCTTCACCGCCGAATGGCTGCACACCGGGCACCGCACCAATCTGGTTGCGATTGACATAAATGTTGCCGATGCGCGCGTGCTCCGCGACGAACTCCGCAACGCCTTCGATGCGGCTGTGCACCGAAAGCGTCAGCCCGTATCCCATATCGTTAACTGCCTTGAGCACCCTGTCCATATGACCACGCTGGTATTTTAGAACGGTCAGAATAGGTCCGAACAATTCGCCACCGATGTCCGCCAATCTGTCAATTTCAAAGATCGCAGGACTGACATAAGTCCCAGCGCGGCACGAATCCGGAATGGTTGTGTCGACAAGGGTGCGGTACTGGCGCGAAAGCCTGAGCTTGGCCGCATCCAACCGATCCTGCGACGCCTCGTCGATCACGGGGCCTATGTCGGTTGCGTAATCAAGCGGATCGCCCATATCGAGTGCTTGGGTAGCCCCGGCCAGCAGGTCAAAAACGCGCGGGGCAATTTCTTCTTGCACAAAAAGAACCCGCGCAGCCGAACAGCGCTGGCCCGCACTGTCGAATGCTGAACGCACCGCATCGCTCACCACCTGTTCCGGCAACGCGGTCGAATCGGCGATCATCGCGTTGACACCGCCGGTTTCAGCGATGAAGGGAACGATGGCGCCGCGCCGTTCCGCAAGTCCGCGCTGTATAGCCCAGGCCGTATCGTTGGAGCCGGTAAAAACCACGCCATTGATTCTAGAATCACGAACCAGTTCGGCCCCTGTTTCGCCATTGCCGGGAAGAAACTGAAGGCAGTCAACTGGAACGCCCGCTTCATGCAATATCTTCACGGCAAGCCAACCCGTGATGGGGCTTTGCTCAGCAGGCTTGGCCAACACCGTATTGCCTGCGGCAAGTGCGGCTGCGATCTGGCCGACAAAAATCGCCAACGGAAAATTCCACGGACTAATTGCAGCAATCGGTCCACGCGCACGCAGATCAATCGTATTGCGCTCCCCAGTGGGGCCTTTCAGCACGCGCGGTCCTGTCAATGTCTCACGCGCCTGCCAAGCGTAGTAGCGCAGGAAATCGATTGCTTCGCGCACTTCGCCTTGTGCATTCTCAACGCTCTTGCCGGTTTCGCGAATGATCACCGCCATCAGTCTTGCGCGATCACGCACGAACATATCTGCCGCCGCCTCAAGCATCCGGGCCCTTGTCTCAACCGGCGTGCTGTCGAACCCGTGCGCAGCACCCTGCGCCGTTGTGATGGCCTGCTGGATGGTTGCGCGCGACGAAAACTCAACCGTACCTATGCGCTCGCGCCGATCGTGCGGACAAAGCGCAAATTGCGGCTCGCGTGCTTCGGAAATTTCGACGCCGCCGACGATGGGCTTGGCCGCAAACGGCGTTTGTAGCGCTTCTCGTATCCCATCCAGAAGGTCGCCGCGCACCTTGGGTATGGCAAGCGCCAGGCCCTCTGAAACAATCCGCCCAGGCAGCAGGATGTTGCGCGGTTTGGGTAGATGCAGGTTTGCACTGACGCCAGCGTTGCCAGTCTCGTTCCACGCCGCCGCAAGTTCTGCCACAGGATCTTTTGCGATTGTTGCAACGGGTATGCTCTCGTCCGCCAATTGATGCACAAAAGAGGAATTGGCGCCGTTTTCCAGCAACCTCCGCACCAGATACGCGAGCAGGTCTGCATGGTCGCCGACAGGTGCATAGATGCGCGTGGGACGGTCGAGTTCAGCACCTTCCATCACCTCGTCGTAAAGCGCATCTCCCATTCCGAACAGGCGTTGAAACTCGAATTTGCCGCCGCCTCCTGCAACATGCACTGCCGCCAACGTCTGGGCGTTATGGGTTGCAAACGCAGGGTAGAACGCGTCCGGATCAGACAGCATGTAGCGCACTGCTGCCATGAACGACAGGTCGGTATGCGGCTTGCGCGTCAAAACCGGATAGTCGGCAAGGCCACGCTGCTGCGCCCATTTGATTTCGCTATCCCAATAGGCCCCCTTCACCAGACGCACCGGGATACGCTTGCCCGCCTTCTGCGAAAGTTGCCGCAACCAGCGCAATACGGCAAGGGCCCGTTTTGAATAAGCCTGCACCGCAAGCCCCATGCCCTGCCAACCAACAAATGCCGGATGCACGAGCATGTGAGCAAACAGGTCCAGTTCCACATCGAGCCTGTCTTGTTCTTCGGCATCGATGATAACTGCGATGCCGTTCTCCCTGGCAGCACGCAGAAGTGTCATCAACCTGGGCACCAGTTCCGCTTTGAGCCGCTCCTCCTTGCCAGGAAGAAAACTAGGATGGATGGCCGACAATTTCACGGAAATGTTGGGCCGCTTCATCAATGCATCGGCATGATCCGAAGCCATTGGTCCAGCCGCTTTGCCGATCGCTTCTATGGCGCCCAGATAACGCTCCATGTAGCGTTTGGCTTCCTGATCCGACCGGGCCGCCTCTCCCAGCATGTCATAAGACAAGCGATAACCTTTAGCTTCCAGTGCGCGGGCGCGTTTGAGCGCGGTGTTGATGTCGGGGCCAATCACGAACTGGTCGCCGAGCAGTTTTACCGCGCGCCGAAGCGCCTGGCGGATAACGCCTTCTCCCGTCCGCGCCACCATCCGCTTGACTGCATCGACAGGCGACCGGCCGTCTACATCACCAAGACGCACGACGCCCCCGGTCAGCATCAGGCCGAACGTCGAAGCGTTGACGAAAAAGCTCGACGAAGCGCCCATATGCCGCGCCCATTGCCCATCGCCAATCTTGTCGGCGATAAGCCTGTCGGCGGTTTCCGTATCCGGGATCCGCAACAGCGCTTCTGCAAGGCACAAGAGTATGACGCCCTCCTCGCTGGAAAGGCCGTATTCCCCCATGAACGCATCGAAGCCCTTGGCGCGCACCTTTGCGCCGCGCGCTGCTGTCACCAACCGTCGCGCAAGTTCGACCGTGCGGGCCACCTCGCCATCGCTCCAAGCCGCCCGCTCGATGAGCGCGCCAACCAGGCGGGGTTCATCGTACAAATGATACGCAGCAATCTCGTCGCGCGTTGGCAATTCGCCATCAGCACGCACAGTCACGGCAGCCTGTGCCGGTTGCTCTTTGGTTTTGAACAATGCCATCTGTCCCGGCCCTCGCGCGCAGCTAAGGGGATTGCAAGATTGCAGCGCCGGCATGGCGCTGGCTGTCCCGATAGCGCGAGCCGAATCGCCCACCGATTCGGATACACCGCCACTTTAGCAAATCGTGGCACATCATAGTGCGCCTTCCCCGCAGCGGCCGGGGCACACCTGGGATCGCAACACCCGCCATCGGTCATATCACGGCCTTGACGACGGCTCCGCCAGGAGACAGCCTGCCCTCCCCATCGCCGAGCAATCATCAGAGGCCAATATGGCGCCCAACGCCCCACTACCCAAAATCGTGCGCACGGTGAAGGACCTGCGCCGCCACATCACGATATTCCGCAAAGCCGGAGAAACGGTCGCTTTGGTCCCGACCATGGGCGCCCTGCATGACGGGCACCTCAAACTCGTTGAAACTGCAAAAAAGAAGGCCCAGCGCGCCGTAGTTTCGATCTTCGTCAATCCAACGCAGTTTGCGCCAGGCGAGGACCTCGCCCGATACCCGCGCGACGAGGCGGGCGACCGCGCAAAACTGGCGGTTGTATGCACAGACCTCATCTGGGCGCCGTCGCCCGACGAAATGTATGGAGAGAACTTTGCCACCCGCATTGAAGTTGAAGGTGCCGCCAAAGTCCTGGAAGGCGAATTTCGCCCGCATCATTTCGGCGGCGTGGCAACCGTGTGCTGCAAGCTGTTTTCGCAAGTGACGCCAGACATCGCGATCTTTGGCGAGAAGGACTACCAGCAGCTCTGTGTCATCCAGCAGATGGTGCGTGATCTCAATTTGCCGTTGAAAATTCATGGCATGGCGACGGTACGCGAAAAGGACGGTTTGGCGCTTTCATCGCGTAATGCCTATTTGTCGGAAGAGGAACGCGCGCGGGCGCCCGTATTGAACGCGACAATTCGCAAGGTCGCCGAGATGGTCGCTTCTGGCAGCCGTCAGCATGCGGCAATCAACACCGCTACCAAGGCCCTGGAAAAAGCCGGTTTCGGCCCCATCGACTACATAGCCGTTGCCGATGCAGAAACGCTGGGGCCCTGGCGCCACGGTACCGGGCGTCCCGGACGGGTATTGGCCGCCGCCAAACTGGGCACCACCCGCCTGATCGACAACGTGCCAATTCCCACCACGACATGATGGGCGAAAAATCACAAACCTTGACGCCCGCGCTCCCTGACAGCAGGACTGACGACCCTCGATTTGCCAAATCTGAATTTGCCGATCCTCAACCGCCCAAGAGCATTTTCCGATGAAGTAGACACCGGTTCGTCGAAGAAAATGCGACCAGACAGGAAGCTAGAGCGCCGTTCCGATTCCATCGGATCGGAATGCGCTCAAGAACAAACGGAGATCACGCCATGTCACGACGCCAAGCCGAAATTACCTATGGCGCGATCATTGGTGCGGTTGTCGGCATCAGCTATTGGCTCGGCAAGGCTTTGTGGGCCGGCGACATCACCACCGCCTTCGATCACAACCTGCCACTGGCCGCCGTGGTTGGGGCAGCGGCCGGGGCACTTGCTTTTTTCATCCGTGGACGTACGGGGTGACCGGTTTGTCAGTTTTGTTTAACGCAAATCAAACGCTCATCAAGCGACCTTCTCTGCCACCGCCTCATCAGCGATGGACTTGAGCAACTTGAGAACAACTGCAGGATCGCGTTCGATAAGCATAAGATAGGCACGCACCCCACCTATCGGACGAGAGCGTCCTTGCTCCCAATCCTTGATCTGGTTAACCGAAAAGCCGAACTGGGCCGCAAAATCATCTTGCGACAACTCCAGTTTCTGGCGGATCCCCTTCACGTTTATCTCGGCAGGCACGTACAGCTTTACAGGACGCGCGTCACCCTTCGCGAATGCAAGAGCTTCACCAAGCCCTTCTGCAATCTTGTAGAAAGCCTTCTTGCTCATCCTATGCACCTTATCTTGGCAACGGGTGTCACCCGCGCTTCATACGCAGATACGATCGCCTTCGTAAGCTCACGAAGGCTGTTACGCTCAGACTTGGTCAAATTAACCTTTTCTCCTTTTGCAAATACCGTGAGCAGGAACACGGGCATGCCCTTACCGGAATAAAACGTAATCGTCCTATATCCTCCGCTTTAGCCCTTGCCACGCCCCGCAAACCTGATTTTCCGGCACCCACCCGTTCCGACGATTTCATCACCTGCCATTGGGTTTTCTGCGATAAACGAAACCAGAGCAGCAATTTCATCGTCGCTCATGTCGGCCGCCTTCGCAGCGCGCCGGAAAGATTGGGTTTCTGCAACTGTATGCATGCATATTACGTACGTAACTTACGTAGTATCGTCAAGATTTATTTACAAGATGTAAACGCGCCACGCCACCTTGCCACCCCGCGCAGGCCGTGCCATCTGAAAGTGATCGCAATCCTAAAGAGATTCGCCGGACGCCCTGTCATGCGTCAGGTCCGGGCCTCGCCAGCGCGGCAAATCGCGGCTGGCCAAACCGACCTGGAATGGACCGCAAGCCATGGGCCAACCGACACGCGACCTCTTCTCCACCGTCCAAGGGGCCATGAGCAAGAAGTCAAACGCCACATCGCGCACCACCGGTGATGCATCCGACGATTATACGGCCGCCGACATCGAGGTTTTGGAAGGCCTCGAACCGGTGCGGCGCCGTCCTGGCATGTATATTGGTGGCAAGGATGAAAAGGCGATGCACCACCTCTTCGCAGAGGTGATTGATAACGCGATGGACGAAGCTGTAGCCGGTCACGCCGACGCCATCACCGTCCATCTCGACGCCGAAGGGTTTTTGTCCGTGACCGACAATGGCCGCGGCATCCCGGTCGATCCGCACCCCAAATACAAAAACAAGTCCGCTCTCGAAGTCATCATGACGACGCTGCACTCGGGCGGCAAATTTGATGGCAAAGCCTACAACACGTCAGGCGGCCTGCACGGTGTCGGTGTGTCGGTCGTCAACGCGCTGGCTGAAACGCTTGAAGTCGAAGTCGCCCGCGGAAAGCAGCTTTACCGCATGGTCTTCTCGCGCGGACATGCGCAGACCAAGCTGGAAAAACTTGGCTCGATCATGAACCGCCGCGGCACGCGCGTGCGCTTCAAACCCGACGACAAGATCTTTGGCAAAGGATGCGAGTTCAAGCCCAACCGCCTTTACACCATGGCCCGGTCGAAAGCCTATCTTTTTGGTGGTGTAAAGATTCGCTGGAGCTGCGATCCAAGCCTGATCGGCGACAAGGACAAGACGCCGGTGGAGGCCGAACTCCATTTCCCTGGCGGCCTCAAGGACTATCTGGCCAGCACGATCGAGGGCTCAACACGTATAGCAGGCGATTTGTTTGCCGGTCGCGTCGACAAGGCGGAAGGCCATGGGTCCGTTGAATGGGCCATCGCCTGGATCGCCGATCGCGACGGCTTTTCCAGTTCGTATTGCAATACGATCCCGACACCCGAGGGCGGCACCCATGAAAACGGCCTGAGACAAGCTCTTACAAAAGGGCTGCGTGCCTACGGCGATCTCGTCGGCAACCGCAAGGCGTCCCAGATAACCGCAGATGACGTCATGGGCACGGCTGCGTCCATGCTTTCGGTGTTCATCCGCGAGCCAGAGTTCCAGGGGCAGACCAAGGACAAGCTGGCGACACAGGAAGCCGCGCGCATCACCGAAACCGCATTGCGTGACGCTTTTGACCATTGGCTGGCCGACAATCCGCAACAAGCAGGCAAACTGCTCGACTGGGTGCTTGAACGTTCTGAAGAGCGCATGCGGCGGCGGCGTGAAAAAGAGGTGAGCCGCCAGTCCGCGACCCGTCGCTTGCGCCTGCCCGGCAAGCTTGCCGATTGCACCATGCGCGGCAAGGTTGGAACCGAGATATTCATCGTTGAGGGCGATTCTGCTGGTGGCAGCGCCAAAAGTGCACGGCAGCGTGAAACGCAGGCCATTCTGCCGCTACGTGGCAAGATCCTCAACGTTGCCAACGCATCCTCGGCAAAGCTGGCGCAAAACCAGCTTCTTTCCGATCTCATTACCGCGCTCGGCGTTGGCCTTGGTAACAAGTATCGCGACGAGGATCTGCGTTATGAGCGGGTCATCATCATGACCGACGCCGACGTTGATGGCGCACATATCGCCTCGCTGCTAATCACGTTCTTTTATCAGCAAATGCGGGAGCTGATCGAGAACGGACACCTATATCTGGCGGTGCCTCCGCTCTACAAAATAACGCAAGGCTCAAAATCGCTTTACGCGCGTGATGAAAAGCATCGCGAGCAACTTCTGCGCAAGGAATTCAAAGCCGCGCCGCAGCCAAAGATCGGGCGCTTCAAAGGTCTTGGCGAAATGAATGCGTCGGAGTTGAAGGAAACGACGATGGATCCCAAGAAGCGCACCCTTCTGAGGGTTGAGCTTGGCGATGGTGAGAACGATGATCTTGCTGATGCAGTCAACGCCCTGATGGGATCAAAGCCAGAAGCCCGCTTTCGCTTCATCCAGGAGCACGCCGCTTTCGCCAAGGACCTGGATATATAGAACCTGCCTCGAAGGGTCTATGTATTGCCCCGCGACCGATGAATAGATCGAGCAATCGCGTAGGCCTTATACATATGTGGAAGAGCGGCCCCGCCGGTGACAACCAAAACGCATCCAATCTGAAGGACCCCAACTCGGGCAGTCATCAACATGTCGTCGTGCAAATTCAAATGTGCCATTAGTATTAAACAAAACAGATAGATAGGCAGATAAACCAAGAGAAAAACGCCTCTTACGTAGCATCCACAAACGATTATGATGTGACCACTATGCTCGTAAAGATGCCATGGATTCATAAACCGCGTATTTCGGGAAGGAAGGGTCGGCGGCCAAAAGGCAGCAACGCTTATCAAGACCAAAAACAGAACTGCAAATAACGGCCCTAAGCCCAACGCAAGTAGCGCTTCACGGGTTTTTGTTTCACCGTATATGCCCGCAATCATTGCCACCAGCACAGCCACCAGAACGTTCAAACCGAACAGCCACAATTTCCATTTTGCCTCCATTCCGGTCCCAACAAAAAATTGCTTTCCCGCAGCCAAATCCGGAATCCAGTTTTTTGCATCCAACCGCTCCGCCTTGCGCCTATAGGTAAGCACATCAAGCATGATGAATGCAGCGAGCCACAAGACCAGGAAGCCAGGGCTATCAGAGCGCGAAAACCCGAATCCTTGATAAAGCGGCAAGCTTACGATTGTGAAGGTGCCATAATAGAGAACGCACGCCACCCAATAGGCCGGGCCGCGCCACCCCTTCTCTTCAACCGCAGCCTGAAACTGTGCAATTTCATCCGGACTAGGTTGATGGGGCTTCCACTCGTAGAACATGCGTTTACAAGCCTCGTGTTGCGCAGCGGACCAGACGAGCAAATCGGGACCGCATCATCGTCGGCCCCGTTACCTGCGCCGCCCGCATGCTAAGCTCCGGACCCAATAGCAGTGAGTCCGGACTTAAATCGATTATCAGCTTGCAAACAAAACTAAGTCCAGATGGCTTTGAGGCACGCTCAAATGCTTGTGCCTCTACTCAGCAGGCGATGTATGGACGTCGTCAGACGCACTTTTTTCGCCATGATTGGTTGTTGTCACGCGTTTGCTCAGCCGAAGTCCTGACTGTTTGCCAGCACCCGGCGTGTAAACGAACGGGAATATCAACTGCTGAATGTAGCCTTTGGGGAAATCCGGCACCTCATCGACACCCATGTCATGCGCCTGGATCGGATGTGAGGGCTCTGGCTGGAAAGTCCCCAGCATGCGGTCCCATAGCGTGAGAAACAGACCGAAATTGCAATCGCCTTCCTTGCCCCAATTTACATGGTGCAAATGGTGGAGGCTGCCGATGGCCAAGTGGTTGCGGAACGGCCCAAGTACATAATCGATATTTGCATGCTGAATGAGCAACTGGATCGAAACCACGAAGCCCAGGAGCACAGCCACATCAACCGGCATGCCCATGATAACCAGCGGCGCGGTGCCAACGACCATGTCGAGCGTCTGGTGCAAGGGGTGCCGGACTAGCCCGTTCAAACCATAAAGACGCGGCACGCCGTGATGAACCGCGTGCAAACGCCAAAGCAGCGGCACACGATGGCTCCAATAGTGCACCAGCATGAACGCCAGGTCGGCAACAACCACCGCCAGCAGAAGCTGCGCCAGGAGCGGCCATTCCGTCGGCCAAATCCCCTGGAAGGGGAACAGCCAGACAATCACCGGGATCAACAGAACGCCGTTGATGTTGGAGATTTCATAAACGATGGCGTGAAGGATGGAGGCGGTGTTGTCGCCATGATCGTCATTCCAGGCACCGTAAGCCGGTGAAACCCGTTCCGCTATGAAGACAGTCAAGAGCGCCACGCCCAAGAGCGGTGCCAGCCAGCCGTAGGAATAGCCATTGACAACGAGCCAGAAGGCCGCGCCGTTGAGGCCCAGGATCATGAATGGCACAAAACCATAGCGAACAAGCGTGCGCACGTTCCCAAATCCTTCAGTCAATCATTTACCCAATGCGAGAGATGGTCTGAATTGCCAGGCCATGGGCTCATTTCACTTCAAAATGCTGGCGCGCCATAAGAGTAACGTTATCAAAACACGCCTTTCAACGCGATCTTGCGACAACGCTACATTCCGAATAAAGCACGGCCGGCCTCGTAATGGCATGGGCAGCATGGTTCGCAAATTGGATTACTATTGCAACGTTAAAACATTGAGAACAATCAATTAAGCCAAAATATCGCATCCAATGAGAGTGATTTCACGACGTTGTGAAAACCACAAGGTTATGCAGGCGTAATAACCGGACCCGGCAATTCATTCATTCGGCTGGATGCGCGGCTTTCAAATGGTCTCAATTAGATAATCTCAATTAGGTAATCGGATTAGCGATGTTTCGCCGCGAACCCATCTTTGGGATGGTATCGCTCGCGGCGAATAAGGTCTGAGGTGTCAGCGTGTGCTTAACCCGCCTTTCTCACGATGGTATGGCCGGCACGGAGGTGCAAATGATGACAGGCCAGGAGAGCCGTGTAGTTCGATGTGGTACATCGGGCAAACGGCACGACACAGACTGTCATCATTTCCACCCCGCCCTGCGGGTCGTGCTGGCGCGGCCGACCGCTGCGTCGGGCGGCTCAACCGTAGACCACCGCTACGCTTTTCGCCTCCCTCCTTGCGGGTCGCCTCGCGCCAGCGCGATGACGGCCGTGCTCTCGTGAGAAAGGCGGGTTAACCCGCCGCTACGTAGGCATAGGCGCCGTCCTTTTTCTCAACACGACCAATTCCAGGGAATGGTAGGTGATAGCCGATCACGCGGGACTTCTCGGCAACGAGTTTTTCCAGAAGCTTTTTGCGCGTTTCCACGGCCTGCTCGGGCACATGGTCAGCCGCCGGCCGCCAATCAGGGTGCTCAAACGAAATGATGGGGTGAATGAGTGCGTCTCCAAGCACCACCAGATTGTCACCACCCGCGGTCAGTTGTAGCGACAAATGCCCCTGTGTGTGGCCTGGCGTATCGAAAACACTAAGGCCCGGTATGATTTCATCACCAGCCTTGATGCGCTGCGCCTTGCCTTCAATAGCTGTGATCCGGCGGCGGGCAGCGGGAACGAACGTGGCGCGGTCTGCGGGCAGTCCCTTCTCGGCATCTTCCGAGAACCAGTAATCCCATTCGTTGGCACCGATCAGGTGGGTCGCATTGGCAAAGCGCGCCTCTTCCTCGAAATCATCCAGCACCCCCCAAAGGTGGTCCGGATGGCCGTGTGTGAAAACGACCTTGGTGATCGAGTCGGGGTCAATGCCCGCGGCATCAAGGTTGGCGGACAACTTGCCCGCAGTGGGCATGAAGTTCGGGCCGGAACCCGCATCGATCAGAATCACGTCATCACCCGTCTTGATAAGCGTGACATTAGTCGGCGGCTTTGCCATTTCGCCGCCGCTTTGCCCGCCCTGGGCAAGCGCAGCGTTGCGCTCTGCGTCGGGAACGTCAGGTGCTGCCAATCGTGCCGGCATCATCAAGTGACCGTCCGAGACCACGGTTATTTCAAAGTTACCCAGCTTGAGAGTTTGTGCCGTCGGCGCTTTTGCAAGTGCCGGCCGAGGCAACGTCGCTCCGCCACCAAAGCCAATCAGCGCTGTCGACGCCACTGCAGCCCCGCCCAAAAGCACCTCTCGCCGCGATGCAGGCAGCCGATCACTGCGTCCTGTTCCAGCGGGTTTTGTCTGATGCCTCTTGGACATGTTTTTCCTCCGAATAATTTTCTACATTGCACGCGGATGGACAGCGTGGCGCTTGGAACTAACCATGCATTTGAATGCTGATCTATTCAAATAGAACTGAGCAGGCAAATCCAGCCATGCAACCATACAGGAAGTAGATTTTTATCAATCACTTAAAAAAAGAATTCTCATTGATGTACGAACGGTTGAAATGCACCAGCACTCTCATCGCGTTGATCGTCGTCACCGGCCACTGGCTGGTGACGGCACAAGCGGCAGACCCACATGCCATTTATGAAAACCGATGTGCTGGCTGCCACGCACCCCATGCCCGAGGCCTCGCCGAGCGTATAGAGTACCTTGGCCCGCTGACACGGGACATCAACGCCCTTCAACGACTCGAGAAAATCGATCATAGTGTCGAACGCCTCGGCCACCTTCTGCGTCGACCGATTGCCTGCCATCGTGGTGATCCACCACGCGAATCAACAGGACACTCATACACGCAATATTCTCCTGGCTTGCCCGCCAGACTCACCCGATCGCCCTGGTGGCAAAGCAGGAAGGCTATGGGGTTCAAATCGTTGCCCGGAGAAAAGCCAAGTATGAATAGCAGAAACTTGTCTTCGTCCATTCGTTGACTTGGTGTGAGTCACTTGCATACTTCAGTTGCACATTGTGAGTTGCGGGCACCATGCGCTCGCGAAAAAACGAAAATATTCACCTGGAATGAATAGCCATGAGAATTGATGTCTATAATCGCTTGTTCGCAATGCAGGCTAGTCGCCGAAGTATACTGCAAGGCGCAGCCGCCAGCATCCTCAGCGCTTGCTCGCTCAGTGCTTGCTCGGATGACGGCCCCGGCAAATTCATCCTTGCGAAGAAATCTAATGCGAATTCCAAAGTCCAAATCCTAACGGAAAGGTATGAAAACAATCTTCGTGCCCTTGCCGATTACCTTCCAATAACCGTACACAACACTTGGGATTTGCTTCGAGCTTTTGCCGATTACTTTCCAAATCGCTGGGATTTGATCGCCGTACTTAAATGGTCCGCCTACGGCAATGACATCCACGTGCTAGGCCCCGTTGCAGCCAAAGTCGCCGCTGGTGTCGCAATACGCACCAATCAGGACGCGGAAATACTGGCGCAATTTCACCCCAAATCAATTATTCGCATTTCCCCCACCACTTACGAGTTAGCTAAAGAGGCGGTGGTCAAGAAACTAAATGTAACAGAATTGATTGGAACACTGGCAGATTTAGAGGCCGTGACTCGCGTGGCGCAGGAAGAAAACACCACGATCAATGCCTCAATATATCTTTTCGACCACTACGGTGATCCCTGGGGATTTGAATTCAAGTCATCCGCCGAGTTACAAGACCTCGTGGATTCAATTGACCCAAAGCGTGTGAAAGTACAAGGCATCTTCACGCATCTAGGCTACTTGCAAGCCGCCCCCAATGTGCAAATCAACGAGCGGATTAAGCTATTTTTAAAAGTTGCCGGCCCAGTTGCCGTAAAATTGGCTGCAAGTCTGGGACCCGACGACCCACCTATCTCCGTCCACTGGGGCGCCAGCAGCGAAGTAAGCCGGCTTTGGAACACAAGCACGGGAAGCATCGTTCTTCCCGAAGATCCTGAACTGCGCTCACTGGCGGATGCTTGCCTATCCAATCCAAAAATCAAGTTCGCTTTGCGCCTGGGCGCCATTACCTTTGGGGGACGCGAATTTGAATTCCCTGAGCTGAAATCTATTATTTGGTGGAAAGCAAAAATCGCTGCATTACATTCCAGCGGAAATACCAATATTGCGGTTATCAATGTGGGAATCAACGATGGGTATCCCCGCCTGTTCCGACGACAGGGCAAGTGGGGAGAAGTCAGTATTGGCGGCACACGTTACCCCTTAGCAACCCCACCTCAAGCGCATAAAATTGAAGTAGATGTCGGGCCCAATCCAGACCCGAAAAAGGTATTTCCTGGGGCAGAGGTTTGTCTATTGTGCAACGATATGACGCCCGATGATGTCTTTAAACACGTAGCAGAAGATACCTATAACATTGCTATGTGCGCCACTGGTGCGAGCCCTAAATTTGAAGAGGAATCGATGTTTGTCTACGACGATGCCCCTGCTTGTGAGGGCCCCGTCCAATATGTGGAGAAGCGTAACGTCAGAGGGCCGAATGGTGAAATGCAGAAGTGAAGGCTGTGAACACTAGAGCATCGGGACGACAAGTCCACCAATCCCCGCACGACTTGCCCCCACTTTTGCGCGAAGTGCGGTAGATTAAATCCTGTCCGGCCATTGTCGCCGTCTCCGTCTGATTGGCTTAATGGCTTGTTCACGCCATGAGCCAGGTGCGCAGGGCGCGGGTGACGACATCGGGTGCTTCTAGCGTCGACAGGTGGCCAGACCCGGGCAGGACGGTAAGCGCGCTACCGGAAATCCCATCACACATTTCCTGCGCCATTGAAACCGGTGTTAGTTTGTCCTCTTCGCCCACCAGCACCAGCGTTGGGCAGGAAATGGATTTGAGCATGGGTCGGCTATCTGGCCTACCCATTATGGCATGCTGCTGGTTTGAAAATCCCTGCGTACCTATAGACTCCGCCATCACCAGAAATGTCTGTCGAAGAGCTGTATCGTTGTGCCGGGACGGCGCCACCAGTGCGGGAAACATTTCGCGCGCCGCAGCCGATACGCCCTTCGCGCCGGCAAGGAAAACAAGCCGCTTCCGGTTTTCACTTTGCTCAGGGGTGTCAGGGCGTGCACTCGTATCCAGAAGGGCTAACCGCTCTACGCGTTCTGGAGCCAGCCGCAGGATCTCAAACGCGATATAGCCACCCATGGAAAGCCCGGCGAGGGAAAACCGCTCAGGCGCAGCCGCCAATATAGAGCTGGCCAGACCCGTCATTGTATCGGCATTTGCGTGTTCTGCGACAGTGACACGCGCAACGTCTGCCAAACCGGAGATCTGCGCAGCAAATAGCGCATCGGTGCACAACAGACCGGGAATGAGAACCAGATCGCGCTCCACCATTTTTTCCTCCGTGGACATTATTTACAGCATCTATCAGCCATTAGTAACCATGCCTAAATCCGGTCGCGGCCTTGTGACACAACTCCCCGCAATTTACGGGCGTTCCACTTGCTTTTACGGCTTGGTTGTGTCAGCACGTCGCTGACGCGAGCGCAGGGGCTTGAGAGCTGTAGTCCACTCAGACGCACAACTTAGTCCCTTTTTGACGCCTTTATACCCTGTTTTGCCGCTTTTCAGGCACTGCTCTCCCCTGCGCTTTGTCTTGGTTCTCGCACCCTCTCATCTCCGGCATCCGGCCGGAATGGTGTTGATGTGCTGTGGCGAAGGACCAACCAGACGAAGACTGAGAGGATCTCTTTTGACCACCACGACGTTTGCTGAGCTAGGTCTCAGCCCAAAGGTTCTGGCAGCTATCGAGGCTGCCGGTTACGTCACTCCCACACCGATTCAGGCCGACGCGATCCCAGTTGCGCTCACCGGCCGCGATATACTTGGCATAGCTCAAACTGGCACTGGCAAGACTGCGGCATTCACAATGCCAATGATCTCCCGTCTGGAAACCGGACGAGCACGTGCTCGCATGCCGCGCTCGCTCATACTAGCGCCGACACGCGAACTTGCCGCCCAAGTTGCGCAGAGTTTTGAAAAATACGGCACCAACCACAAACTCACCGTCGCGCTGCTCATTGGCGGTGTATCGATGGACGATCAGGTCAAGAAGCTGGACCGCGGCGTTGACGTTCTCATTGCCACACCCGGCCGTCTGCTCGACCACTTCAACCGTGGCCGCGTAATGCTGATGGGCGTTGAGATCCTTGTCATTGACGAGGCCGACCGGATGCTCGATATGGGCTTCATTCCCGACATCGAGAAGATCTGTCGTCTGCTCCCGCCACGGCGCCAGACGCTGTTTTTCTCCGCCACCATGCCGCCGGAAATCACGCGTCTTGCCGATCAGTTCCTGAAAGAGCCAACGCGCATTGAAGTGGCCAAGCCTGCAACAACTGCCAAGACCATCACACAGCGCTTTCGATATTGTGCCGAAGGCGAGGACTGGGCCAAGCGCGAGGAGCTGCGCGACCTGATCCGCAACGAGGAAAATTTCAAAAACGCCATCGTCTTCTGCAATCGCAAACGTGACGTGGCAATTCTGCTGAAGTCACTCACCAAGCATGGCTTCAACGCCGGAGCCTTGCACGGCGACATGGACCAGAAGAGCCGTATGGAGACGCTCGACAAGTTCCGCTCCGGCGAAATTCTGATCCTTGCAGCCAGCGACGTTGCCGCGCGAGGTCTCGACATTCCTGACGTGTCGCACGTGTTCAATTTTGATCTGCCCTGGCAGTCCGATGACTACGTGCATCGCATTGGCCGCACTGGCCGCGCCGGCAAATCCGGTATCGCATACTCGCTTGTCACCATCGACGACCTGAAGCTCCTCAGCGACATCGCCAAGATTACCGGCGACGCAACCGAATGGATCGGTGAACCGCCAAGCGAGGAAGAAATCGCCAGCGCTGGCAAGCGCCGCCGTGGACGTGGTGGTCGGACTGCCCGTAGCAGCGATCGCAAAGCTCGAGGTGGGGAACGGAGTGAACGTGCTCGCCGGTCAACGCGTGAGACCACCGACACCAAAACGGAAGGGGTCCGTAAAGCCTCCCCGGCTTTACCGCCGCGACGCACTGAAGATGCACCCCCTCCACCTGGCATGGGTGAACAGCCCGATGTGAATTTCGAACCCAACCCGGCAGCACAATCTCTAAGCGGTGGGAAAGATGCCAGCGAAGTAGCCAACTCAAAAGATGAGCGTCCGAAACGCCGCCGCCGCGGTGGTCGCAGCCACGGGCGCACCGAACAAGATGTCGAAAGCTTTTCGAACAAAGGCAAGGAAGCGGCCGATGAGGCGCATTCCCAAACGCCAAATCCGCAATCTGCCCGAGCCGCCGATCATGGCGAGACAGACGAGGCAAGCACACAACCAGTAAGGCGGCGCAGTTCACGACAGAACCCCAACAGCAGCCAATCCGCTCAGGAGAGCCACGCCCGCGCTTCGTCAAATAGTAACGCACGCCGCAAGATGCCCATGCGTCAGCGAAACACAGGCGAAACACGCGATCATGAAGCTGCTCCAGTTACAACGGGTGCTGCGAAGGGGTTTGCCGACAATGTTCCAGCGTTCCTGAGACGCCCGCTTCCCAAGCGTCACCAGAAGGTCGCAAGTGAATAGGTGGCCTCAGCATTTATTTTGCGGCCCCCTATAACCCGGCGTGCGTTCGTGCGAACCATCTGGCGGTTCAAACCACGAAATTCTTGAACCCCGCTGAAGATCGGCGGGGTTTTTTCGCATCCTGGCTCTACGCTCAATTGTTGTGAGTTGCAGGCATTGGACCCGAAGCCTACTTCACTTCAAGTTCCTTGATCGCCCGCTTAGTCAAACGAACGGCATTCTGAAGCTCTTCGAGCTTTTCGCGGGTTTCTTGTTCTGCTGTGCGATAGCAGTCGCGCTCGAATTCGACGATGGTTCTTGCAGCCAGCATCCCCTGCTGGTCAGTTGTTTGCTCTGTTTTCGCCTGGGCGGTCGGTGACGCATCGTTTGGATGCTGTGTCCCGATGTTGCTTTTTCCTGCAGCACAATCCGGTTCGGCTGGCGCGTTCAACATCACTTTGCCCGGTGTTGGAATGTTACGAACGCGTTTGCGAAACCTCTTTTTCGCCAACTCGTTCGCATGTTGTTGATAGGCTTTTTTATACCTGGGCTCAGGCTTTGATGACTGCTGGGGTGGAGATCCCTGGAAATGCGAGCAACCCGCAAGTGCAATGCCGCTCAGCACCAGCGCTTGAAAAGCGCGCATCCCGCTTTCGCCAGCCTTACCAGCGCCGGCCGATCCGCGAACTCCCCTGATCTTCCGCATAACAAACGGACTCCCACACTTCATGCGTGAGCCCATTATCGTTCATCCCGCTTACTGTCGCGTAAACGTGGCTCGGATCGAAGGTTGAAAATCCGTAAATGATTGTCGCAAATTTTTGCCGACCAACAGTTGTCACGGGCTGGTGCTAGTCGCTACTGAGGCGCACGATACACTTGAATTTTGCGTAACAAGTCGACTGCTTGCGAGCCTATCTGCCACCGCTGCAAATTCCAGTTTCCTGGCTGCGGGATAAACAAGAAGCGTTCTGTGCGCCAACTTCGCAGAGCATGATTGGTCAAGCCGCTCTATGAAGTGTTCACCGCCGTAGGTGCCGCGCAACAAATACCAGGTGTCGTGCAGCTCGGTTTCAACTGGAATGCCGCTGAACCGATTGGCGATCCGGTAACGCATGGCCTGGGCCAGTTGTTGGTTTCTTGCAGATCGCTCTGTGCTGACACGCAACAAAGCGTCTCCATCAGGCGTGGTGAACAAGCGATCGCGTGAATCCAATGAACTTTTCGCGTCGGGCAAAAGGTTCTTGGGATACGAAATTGAAATACCGAACTTGCTGTCGCGATAAACCTTCCAGCGCAGGAGTACCGGAGGCATTGCCTTGCGGCTTGGAAACGGTATCGTGCGGGCCAGCGTCACAGGCGGATCAAAGGAATGCTTTTGAATTCGGGCATCGCTCGCTGCAACTGACGTGGTGTTTGCCAAACCCTCGTCGATGAAGGGCAATTCCTTCGCTGCTATCCCTCGCACGGCTGCCAGTTCTGTATTGCCGAACGTACTTTGGACCACGGCTGTAGGATTTATGCGTGTCGCGGAGGTGAAGGGCAGAATTTCGCTCGGCCCAATTGGCACGTATCCCATTCGTGGATGCACCGCTCCAGCTTCACTGAGATGGGGCAAGGATTTCGCCTGTGCCAAAGCAGGTGAATGCGCCACGAGCCCGGCGCCCATCAAGTAGCCGCGGCGCTGCGAGCTTCCAATTGAGCTTTTCATCTCGCTGAATGAAGCTGCTCCGACGCTTTTCTCCCGCATCCTGTGCTCGGCTGAACTCGTTTCCCGATCGGTTGCATCGACTTTTCGAGGCATGGGGTTATCGGCGCTGAGCCGTGCTGTGGCGGAAGGGGCGAGGCGGTCGTAAAGATCCATCACCGCAAACAACGCAAGGGCCAAGCCGGTGACGAACGCAACCCCAGCCCACCACGCCGGCCGTGACGCTTTTGTTTTTTTGTCTTCTACCCGCTGCGCGCTTGCAGGCCTGCCTTTCAATTGCATGTATGCAGCAATGACCTGCTGAAGCAGTTCTCGCTTGTGGGAATCTTGCGCCGACAAATCGGGATGAAGGCGTTTGACCAGACGGCAATACGCCTCCCGAATTTCTTTGGGTCCGGCAGTTGGTCGCACACCCAGGGTATGATGAGGGTCAAGCATCATGCTTTGCAAACGGCGAAAGGTCATCCCACAACAGATAGAAAGATTACATCATATCTATGTTAAAAAAGTGAATTTTACCAATGTTTTTTAACGCGTTAAGATATCAACTTAAAGTGGTCTATATGCAATCGGTGCGGGCGTTTCATACCTGATGTTCAGCACTTGTTCGCCTGGAACGCAGGCTATCGCGATCCGCGCGGCACCGCGCTCCGGCTCCAGCCGTGCTCTTTGGCCTGCTTGCGTTTCAAACACCAGGCCCCATCTAAACGACAATAAATTCGGAAGGCACAATGCAATTTGTGCGAGTGCAAGCACGGGTAAAATTGAAATGACCACATCACCGCAACCTCTCGTTAAAGGGTTTCACGACGATAAGACCGGTTCGATCCAATACGTCGTTGCGTGCCCCAACACGAAGAAGGCTGCCATCATCGATCCGGTCTGGGACTTCGATGAAAAGGCCGCCCGCACGTGTACGGTCAACGCCGATGAGCTTCTGCAGTATGTCAAAGACAACAGTCTGGACGTTGAGTGGATTCTCGACACCCACCCTCACGCCGACCACTTCTCCGCAGCGCCATATCTGAAGGATAAACTCGGTGCTCCCACCGCAATAGGTGAGCACGTGGTCAAGGTTCAAAAACTCTGGAAAACAATCTACAATCTTGGCGACGACTTTCCAGCGGACGGCTCCCAGTGGGACCGGCTTTTCGCAGATGGAGACACCTTCAAGATCGGTGATCTTGAGGCAAAGGTGATGTTCTCTCCTGGTCACACGCTGGCATCGATCACCTATGTGATCGGCGATGCAGCCTTCGTTCACGACACACTCATGATGCCGGATTCTGGCACATCAAGAGCGGATTTTCCCGGCGGCAGCGCCAAGGACCTCTACAGGTCACTGGAACGCATCCTTGCGCTTCCTGACGACACGCGCATTTACGTTGGCCATGATTACGGACGAGGTGGTCGCAAGCCGCGATGGGAATCGACGGTGCGTGAAGAGCGTGAAACCAACATTCATCTGCGCGGCAACGTGTCGGAGGCTGAGTATGTCCGCATCCGCGAATCGCGCGATGACGAGTTGGAGCTTCCGCACCTGATGCTATACGCACTGCAGGTCAACATACGCGGCGGCCGCCTGCCCGATGCTGAAGACAACGAAGTTTCCTATCTCAGGATCCCGATGAACCAATTCGCCGGGCCTTCCAAAGTCTGTCCGATGTAATACACGCGCATAAGAGCGCCGTGCGTTATATCGGATCGGAATGCGCTCTAGAAACAGAATTGGTACCGATATATCGCACGGCGCTCTAGCCAGTCCAAGCTGCCCCAGTAACGGAAATCCCTGTTGCGTCACCTGCGCCGCTGCCGGTTTTGCCCTCTCAGCAACATTCGCTTCAGTACGCCGTCGTGTTGAACATAGTGATGCCAAAGGGCGGCGAAGACGTGCAGCACAACCATCGCGATCAATAGATGGGCCGCCACCTCGTGCACCAGGTCAAGCGTTTCGATGCTTGCTTGATCCGCGCTGATTGCGATCGTTGGAACAGGAATGAAGCCAAACAGGTCTACGGCAACGGCTGGGTTGCGTGCGCCTGCCAGCAACCAACCAGCAAGAATGGCGATGGCGGTAGCGACATACAGGCCAAGGTGGGCAAGACTGGCGAGCTTTTTCTCCCAGGTCGGTGTCTTTGCGGGAAGCATCGGTATCTTGTTGATGAGCCGCCAGAGATACCGGCCAGCCATTAGCAGTCCCAGCGTTATGCCGACCGCAGCGTGTAGTAAAATCTGCCCGGAGTTGCCCGCTGTCTCACCCGGCAGCGGCGGCCGTTCGTCACCGATCCAAAGCCCGTGGATATAGAGAAACAAAATCATCGCCGCACCGATCCAGTGCAACAGCTTGGCCGGAGTACCCCAATAATAAAGCGTATTGAAAATCAAGCCTATCGCCTCCATCGCCCCGATGCCACCAGTCTGGTCCAGCCCGGTTTGCGGGCTCGTCCAGCCAGCGATGTCTCGTCTGGCACCTCAGGTATCTGCGGCGATGCACGTGTGAGGTCAACCCGCGCTCATGACGCACCTGGGCGGCCCGCGTGGCATGGGGGATCGTGACTACGATAGCTGTTGGATTGGGCAAGCCTGCCGTGATGGGATGGACGGAGCAGCGGCAAGTTGAAATTCTACTTTAGCGGTGGGGACGCTCAGCCCTTGAGCGAACCAAGCCTGTCCTGCGAGGCCGGCAAAAGATTAACGCTCTCGCCGCAACCGCAGGCACTTTGCTGATTGGGATTATTGAACACAAACCCAGACGACAACTTGTCTACTTTGTAATCCATTTGCGTTCCCAAAAGATACATGATCGCTGCAGGATCAATAATGATACGTGCACCATCCTGCTCGACCACTTCATCGAATTTGTCGACGGATTGAGCCCAGTCCATCGTGTATTCCATACCCGCGCAGCCACCCTTTTTGATTCCGATCTTCAGACCGGCGACGCTATCGCCCTTCTGCGCCATGATGCGTTTGATCCGCTCGGCGGCAGCATCCGTCAATGTCATCACTTTGGGGCGTTCTGTTTTCGTCGTCATGGCTTGTCGCTCTCGTTCGCGCCATCGCGGTGCTGATATTCTACAACGACACGGATTGCTTCGTCTCTGCAGGGATATGGTGGCAGCGGGTCAGGATTTCAGCCCCTACCGCATAGTTCGTGTTTCGTCGTCTTACAGTCCAGGGATCAAAACATATTCAAAGCCAACCGGGCTTCGTCGGACATGCGGCTTGGATCCCACGGCGGACTGAATACGAGGTTGACCGTAACCTCGCCCACGCCTGCCACCGAGCGGACAGCATTTTCCACCCACTGCGGCATTTCACCAGCAACAGGACAGGCGGGCGCCGTCAGCGTCATGTCGATTTCCACGTCGCGGCTGTCGTTGACGTCTATCTTGTAGATCAAGCCGAGTTCGTAGATGTCTGATGGGATTTCGGGATCATAGACGGTCTTTAACGCGGCAATGATATCGTCGGTCATCTGGGCAAGCTGTTCACGTGACAGCGCGGATCCTTCGACCGGCGTACCACCCTCGCCAACTGCTGGCGGCGCGACGGCAGGTTCTTTAGCCACTGGCAGCCTGTCGCGCGGCGCAAGTTCCTGCGGTTGGTTCATGTCGAAGCCCGGGTTGGGGTTTGCCCGAGCCTTTCCACCAGCAGCCTCGGAGCCATCGATCTTTTCTGCATGCTCTGGCGAGCTGTCATGCGGCGCGCCAAAATCAGGATCGCTCGCACCTGATTTGCCGACTTGCGGTGACGCAATGGTGTGATGAATAGGGGCGTTACTCATCTCGCACTCCTTGTTTATCATGGTCATGCGAACAATTCGTGCGCGCGAATGAGGGCATCCGCGAGCGCATCCACTTCTTGTTTCGTGTTATACATTGCAAACGAGGCCCGACAGGTTGCGGTTTGTCCGATCCGCTCCATCAAGGGCTGCGCGCAATGGTGTCCCGCCCTCACGGCCACGCCGGAACGATCGATCAACGTCGAAACGTCGTGGGGGTGGAGCCCATCCACGGTAAAAGACACGATGGCACCCTTGCCAGGCGCGCGCCCATGTATTTTCAGCCAGTTGAATTCACTAAGGCGCTGGTGTGCATAGTCCCGCAGCGAATTTTCGTGGGCATGAATTCTCTCACGCCCAACCTGCATCATGTAGTTGAGCGCGACACCCAAGCCTACCGCCTCCACGATCGGTGGCGTTCCCGCCTCGAATTTGTGCGGTGTTACGCCATAGGTGACATTGTCTACCGTCACGCTCTCAATCATTTCGCCGCCGCCCTCGTAAGGCGGCATCGCATCGAGATGTTTTCTTTTGGCGTAAAGCACGCCAATGCCCGAGGGACCGTAGGTCTTGTGACCCGTAAACACATAGAAGTCACAGTCCAGGTCCTGCACGTCTACTGGCATGTGGACGGCGGCCTGGCTGCCGTCCACCAGGACCGGCACGCCATGCTCGTGGGCAATGCGAATCACGTCCTTCACCGGCACAACCGTACCCAGCACATTCGACATGTGGGTGATTGCGACCATCTTGGTGCGCGGCGTGATAAGACGGGCGAACTCCTCCAGCAGAAACTCACCGTCGTCAGAAATTGGTACCCATTTGATGACCGCACCGTTGCGCTCGCGGTGATAGTGCCAGGGCACGATGTTGGAGTGATGCTCCATAATCGAGAGAATGATCTCGTCATCCTCTCCAATCACCATGCCACCAAACGATTGCGCCACCAGGTTGATTGCTCCTGTCGCATTGCGCGTAATGATGACTTCGTCGGTCGATGGCGCGTTGAGAAAGCGACGTGCGGCCTCGCGCGCATCCTCGAAATTCTGTGTTGCGGTGTTCGACAGATAATGCAGGCCGCGGTGAACATTCGCATACTCGAAACGATAGGCATGATCCATCGCCTCAATGACGCTCGTTGGCTTTTGCGCGGAGGCACCGTTGTCAAGGTAGACAAGCGGCTTGCCATGAACCTCCCGATAAAGAATCGGGAAATCAGAGCGGATGCGCTCCACATCGTAGTCACCCGAAGCCTGCAACGTCTCGGCTGTGGTTCTCTCGCGCATCTCAATGGTCATGCGTTAAATCCAGTGTATTTTTCGAGCCTTTGACACGTCGAGCAGTTCGCATGCCGCTCGACCCCGCATCACTTATTCCTGCAAAAAGTCATACTGCAAACCAGACCACCTTTTTGCAGGGCTACTTGTTCGTTTTACTGCGCGCCGCAAGCCAGGCTTCCGCCTCGATCATCAAGGCCTCACGCACGCCTTCATGTTGGACCTTCTCGATTGCCTCGCCAATGAAGGACTGGATCAACAAGGCGCGAGCTTCGTCCAGCGGGATGCCACGTGCGCGCAGGTAGAACAGTAGATCCTCGTCTATCGCAGCAGATGTCGAGCCATGCCCGCACACCACGTCATCGGCATAGATCTCCAACTCCGGCTTGGAATCGAATTCGCATGTTTCAGAAAGCATCAAGGCCTGCGCCATCTGCTTTCCGTCAGTTTTCTGCGCGTCCGGCCGCACCACGACCTTGCCCTGGAAAATGCCGCGTGCGTTGTCGTCGAGTACGCCCTTGAAAAGCTCACGGCTCTCGCCCTCAGGCACAGCGTGATCGACGAACAGTGTCGTGTCGATGTGTTCGGAATTTCGCGCAAGGAACGCACCCGATATGTCGAGCTTGACCCCCTCGCCCTTGAACGTCGCGCGAACCTGGTTGCGAGCCAGGCCGACACCGGCGGTGTATTGGAAGGCGCGGTAGGTTGCGTTGCCGTGCATGTCCACCAGCCAGTTGGCAAGATGCGTAACCTGACCCAGGTCTGTCGTAACCTTGACGTGATCCACTGTCGCGCCAGCTCCGACCTGCACTTCTGTTGCCGTGTTCATCTGGCCGTCAGCCGCTGAGCCTGGTACCGCTACAAACATCTCGACGATTGTGATCGCAGCGCCTTCGCCGACACGAATCTGGTTGCGCCCGACCGAGCGTCGTGGCGTCGGCCCGGCACGAACGTGCACGACCAGCAGGGGCGCATCGACATTTGAACCAGAAGCCACATCAATGACGGCGCCATCCGTGGCGTAAGCGGAATTGAGTGCAAGCACCGCATCCGATCCGCGATCTTCTTCCCTCAACTCTAAAGCCGCAGCCGCATCGTCGCTTGACAGCGCCTGCGCGAATGGCGCCACACTCACACCGTTCAGGCCATCAAGGTTTGATAGCTCCTTGCGGTAGTGGCCGTTTACGAGAACGAAGCGCGGAACTTCAAGCCGGCCGATCGCACCCATTGCAACAATAACATCGGCGATCGTCGTCTTGGACTCGCCATCGACAACAACCGGCAACGCCTCTTTCATGAGGCCCTTAAGGTCGGTGTATTTCCACTCTTCAATCCGCCGGTGGGGCAGACCATTGCCTGCAAACCGTGCAAGAGCCGCGGCTCGCGCCGATTTCACGCTGCCACCACCTGGCAGGGTATCGGCAATTTCGCCAAACCCATCCACCAACGCCGTTTCGGTCTTTGTCTTCATCACTGCCACGCTCATGTAGCGCCTCCTCAGCGCTTGAAACGGTTTATTGTCAGCCCGCGCATGCCTTGGCGCCTGGGCCGACATCTAAGTCCCAATGCCTGCGCTTCAGGCAGCATCCTTCTGGAACTCGGCGTAGCCGGACTTCTCCAGCTCCAGCGCCAATTCCTTGCCACCTGACTTGCGAATCTTGCCGTGCGCAAGCACATGCACCTTGTCTGGAACAATGTGGTTCAACAGCCGCTGGTAGTGCGTGATGACGAGCATGGCGCGATCGGGGCCTCTGAGCGCATTGACACCGTCGGAAACGATACGAAGAGCGTCGATATCCAGACCAGAGTCGGTCTCGTCCAGCACGCACAGCGACGGATCCAGCATCGCCATCTGCAATATCTCTGAGCGTTTTTTCTCGCCGCCAGAAAACCCGACGTTCACGGGCCGCTTCAGCATATCGACATCGATATTGAGACTGGCCGCCTTTTCCTTGACGAGTTTCATGAACTGCGGCGTCGTCAATTCGTCCTGGCCGCGCTTCTTTCGCACCGCATTGGTTGCCGTACGCAAGAAGGTGAGACCGGCCACGCCCGGAATCTCCATGGGGTACTGGAAGGCAAGGAACACACCTTTAGCGGCACGCTCGTCTGGATCCATGTCGAGAATGGAGTTGCCATTCCACAAGATGTCGCCGTCGGTCACTTCATAGTCCTCGCGGCCTGCAATGACATAAGCAAGCGTCGATTTGCCCGATCCATTCGGCCCCATGATCGCGTGCACTTCACCCTGGGGCACGACGAGGTCTATACCCTTCAGAATCTCCGCGTCCTCATCAGCAATTTTCACATGAAGGTTCTTGATCTCGAGCATGTCGTTTTGTCCGTTCGTCTTAAGTCTTGAATGTTTCTGATATCGTGTATGGCCAGGCAATCAGCCCGAGCCGCGTTTCAGTTTTCGCCAGGCCACAACGACCAGGAGGACGATGAGCGGCGGCAGGAAAAACACTGAGGTTGGCACCGGCCCGGTTCCCGCGCGGCAGGCTGGTGACCACAATGGCAATAGCCCGCTGCCGGGCGTCGTCACATCGTTGCAATCCGATATCGCACCGACTGAACCAAGCAGAACCAGCAGCACGCTGATTGCCGCCAACAAGAGCAGCGCAAGCTTCCAATAAACTCTTCGCTTGGCCTCCTGCTGCACCATCAGCTCAAATCCTTCTCCTTTTCCTTCGCCACGTGCCGCGACCAGTTGGCGTCACTCACAGCGCTGCTGCTTTTCGGGGTCGTACACATCAGCATACTTTTGCCCCTTCCAGCGCCACGCCCATTCGCCATCGGTATGTCTGCGCGCAAACCGTGTGAACGCATAGACGGCCGCCACTACAGCGATAAACCAAGCCGCATATCCCAGGGTTGAACCGCTGTCGCGAAGCGCCAGCATGGCCACCACTGATCCAAGGCCCAGCGCGATGGCAAAGACAGTTGTCACCAACCAGCCCTGCCACGTCGTCGGTGTTGCGCCGTAACCGTGGTGCTTTGGTTTGAACCAATATGCGCTTTCACCCTCAGCCATTACGCCTCAGCCCACGCTGCCTTCAAGCGAGATACCGATCAGCTTTTGCGTCTCCGCCATGAACTCCATCGGCAGATGCTGCAGCACGTCACGCACGAACCCGTTGACGACCAGCGCCACGGCTTCTTCCTCAGATAGACCGCGCTGCATGCAGTAAAACAGGATGTCTTCCGAAATCTTCGACGTTGTCGCCTCGTGCTCGAAGTGCGCGCTTGCGTTCTTCGCTTCGATGTAGGGCACCGTATGTGCGCCGCACTTGTCACCAATCAGCAAGCTGTCGCAGGCCGTAAAGTTACGCGCGTTCGTCGCCTTGCGGTGTGCGGAGACGAGCCCGCGATAGGTGTTTTCGGAACGCCCGGCTGCAATGCCCTTGGAGATGATGTGGCTGGTCGTATTCTTGCCCAGGTGGATCATCTTGGTGCCGCTGTCAATCTGCTGGCGGCCATTGGAAATGGCGATCGAGTAGAACTCACCGCGCGAGTTGTCGCCACGCAGAATGCAGCTTGGATATTTCCACGTGATCGCCGAACCGGTCTCCACCTGCGTCCATGAGATCTTGGAATTTCTGCCGCGGCAATCGCCCCGCTTGGTGACGAAGTTGTAGACGCCGCCCTTGCCGTTCTTATCGCCCGGATACCAGTTCTGGACAGTCGAATACTTGATTTCAGCGTCATCGAGCGCGATCAGCTCAACGACTGCGGCGTGGAGCTGGTTTTCGTCGCGCGTTGGCGCCGTGCAGCCTTCAAGATAGCTGACGTATGCACCTTTGTCGGCAATGATGAGCGTGCGCTCGAACTGTCCGGTATCCTTTTCGTTGATGCGGAAGTACGTCGACAACTCCATCGGGCACCGCACGCCTTCAGGCACGTAAACGAACGACCCATCGGAAAAGACGGCCGAGTTGAGCGCGGCATAGAAGTTGTCGGACTTCGGCACAACCGAACCGAGATACTTTTTGACCAGTTCGGGATGCTCGCGCATCGCCTCGGAAATCGAGCAGAAGATGACGCCGGCCTTGGCCAGTTCATGCTTGAACGTCGTCACAACCGAGACGCTGTCGAACACGGCATCCACGGCAACCTTGCCGGCCATGTTGGTGTAGCCGTCGGCGTCTTCGTCGATCTGGCTGGGCTCGCCCTGCTTGCGCACACCGGCCAGGATTTCCTGCTCTTTGAGTGGAATGCCGAGCTTCTGATAGGTTGCCAGCAGCTCAGGATCGACTTCGTCCAGACTTTTGGGGCCTTCGGTCGATTTCGGCGCCGCATAGTAATAGAGGTCCTGGAAGTCGATCTTGGGATAAGACACCTTTGCCCAGTCCGGCTCGTTCATCGTCTGCCAGCGCTCGAAAGCGTCAAGGCGCCATTCCAGCATCCAGGCAGGCTCACCCTTCTTCTCGGAAATGAAGCGAACGATATCCTCGTTTAATCCCTTGGGTGCTTTGACCGTTTCGATCTTGGTCTCAAAACCATACTTGTACTGGTCGACGTCGATCTTCTTGACTTGATCGATGGTCTCTTGGACCGCTGCCATCGTCGTCTCCTTGCAATTTCGAAGTCTGCGCGCGAACCGGCCGCCCCTTTCAGGCCACCTGGCGTTCGCCACCTCGTGTTTTCATCACCCGCTGCCACGCACCCTCGCACGCGGCTATATCCTTTTCATTCGTCGCCCAGCCAAGACTGAACCGAACGGCACACTTTGCCATATCGGCACTGACGTCCATGGCTGCAAGCACTGGCGACCGTGCCGTCTTGCCCGAACTGCAGGCTGAGCCCGCGCTTGCTGCAACACCGTTGAGATCAAGCCCGATAACAGTTGTCTCAGCACTCGCTCCTGGAAGTGCGACAAGAGTTGTGTTGCAAAGCCGCGGGGCGTTCTTCGCAAAGATCGTGAGCCCAGGCGTGGCTGCCTTGAGGCGTGCTTCCAGTTCATCCCTGAGCAGGGCAGATTCGCCAACCCGCAACAGGTCATCTTTTGCTGCCACCGCTGCCGCACCAAAACCCGCCAGAGCCGGCACGTTTTCTGTCCCAGCGCGCTTGTTGCGCTCCTGCCCACCACCAACGATCAGCGGCTTCAAGTTGTTGCTTTCGGCAGTGCCAAAAACCAGCGCGCCTACGCCCTGTGGCCCACCAATCTTGTGTGAGGAAATCATCAGATAATCGACACCCAGTGTCGCCATATCGATTTCAATGCGGCCTGCCGCCTGCACGGCATCAACCAAGAGCTGCGCACCATGCTCGTGAACGAAGCCGGCGATTTCTGCAATCGGCTGCACCACGCCGGTTTCGTTGTTGGCGAATTGTACGGCGACAAGCACATCGCCCTGTTCAGGGTCATCGCCGATATCGTTGCGCAGCAGGTTTGCAAACAGTTCAACATCAATGAGCCCGTTGGCATCAACCGGAATTGTCATTGTTTGAGCGCCCGCACGGGTCGCTGGCGCCGTCACGGCTGGATGCTCCACCGCCGAGACCAAGATCTTGCGCCATGGTGCCGACAACACCCAGTTGGCGGATTCGGTGGCGCCGCTGGTAAATGCGACATCGCGTGCTTGCGCGCCGACAAGGCCTGCGATCTCGGCTCGCGCACACTCGATCACACTGCGCGCACGTCGGCCCTCGGCATGCACAGAGGACGGGTTACCGAACGAATCCAGCGCACGCAGCATTGCCTCGCGCGCTCCAGGCCGCAAAGGCGCTGTCGCGTTGTAATCGAGATATGTGCGCGAAACGCTCATTCCGCCGCCAATTCCACTTTCTGACCGGCGCGCTTGAGCGCCTGGCGCGAAGCCAGTTTCTCTGGCGGTATGCCGTCCAAAACTTCATCGAGACTGACGCTCCACAAGAACGCCGCGATATGGCCGCCCAGTCCGGACCAGAGCTTATGAGTCAGGCACCGCTCCTCTCCCAGACAACCAAGGCCACCGTCCATGCAGCGGGTCATGCGCGTTTCTTCTTCCACCGCTGCCATGATCTCACCGACCGCAATTTCCCGGGGAGAACGTCCGAGGCGGTAGCCGCCTGTTCGCCCGCGCAGGCTTTCCACCAGGCCCGCACGCCGCAGCCTGAGAAAAATCTGTTCCAGATAGGACAAAGAAAGTTGCTGGCGCTCGGCGATCTGCGAAAGCGGAACCGCTGCATCGCTTTGATGCTTGGCAAGATCTGCCATTGCCATCACCGCGTACCGGCCTTTGGTATTCAACTCCACGACAACACCTGCCCTTCGTTGACATATCCGGCCCAACAAGAAATGAGGCCTTCGACCTGCGAAACAGCGTTTCGCGTGATCGGACTTGCATTCGACACTGCCGGATGTGCTAGAAAGCGCGACTTGAAGGGTTGTCCGACGCACGTACCGGTAGTTTCGAACCATTCTAAAAACGTGCGGGAGACTATGAAATTCCGATTGGTGTAGTCAAGTATTTAGCGCGGCCATTGTTGTATTTGTCGCAACACGCACATGCGGCTCGGCCCGGCCTATGGTTTCAGACCAGCCGACGCCGCGCCGCGAAACATGAAGCGATGCCGGTCTTGCACGGCTTAGTCGGCTGGCAGCGGCATGAAAAATACAGCGTTCAACCGCGTTAGTGCCCGCAGCGGAGAACAGACACGTGTAAACCGCAAAACGCCGCGCCAGATGGCGCATCCACTGAAATCGCAGCAACGCACTGGTTCACATTGGCAATCGTCGCAAGCGATGGAACCAGCTCAAACCATGGAAACCTATGCCTGAGTTGATCATTAACGGCCCCGAAGGCCGGCGCATCGAGGCTCGCTATCACCACGAGAGCCGTTCCGACAGCCCCATCGCACTCGTGCTGCACCCGCACCCGCAGTTCGGCGGCACCATGAACAATCAGGTTGTCTACGCGCTTTACCATACGTTTGCCGCGCGCGGGTTTTCGGTTCTGAGGTTCAATTTCCGCGGCGTAGGCCGCTCGCAGGGCTACTGGGACGGCGGCCCGGGCGAACTTGCCGATGCCGCCTGCGCACTGGACTGGCTGCAACTGGTAAAACCGGATGCAAAATATTGCTGGATCGCGGGCGTTTCCTTCGGCACCTGGATTGCGATGCAGCTTTTGATGCGCCGGCCCGAAATTGACGGTTTCATCTGCGTCGCCCCACCATCAAACCTTTACGATTTCTCCTTCCTGGCGCCGTGCCCGTCGTCGGGCCTGATGATCAACGGCGACAAGGACAGGGTTGTGCCGTCCCAATCGGTCGCTGAACTGACCACCAAGCTCAAGACCCAGCGCGGCATAAAAATCGATCATGAAATCGTTCCAGGTGCCAACCATTTCTTCCAGGACAAGATCGACGACTTGACCGAGATCGTGGGCGGCTACCTCGACATGCGCCTTGTCAAGGATGCAGAGGATCGCGAAACCAAACGTCTCAAGGACAAGGACCGCGAACCCCAACGCGCAATCGAACGCTCCAAGGATGTCGCCGAACCAGCAGGAGACGACGAGGCATCTGAAGACGACGATGACGCATGAGTTCAAGTCCAGAGCGCACGACGCTCTAGCCCGCCTTTCTCACGATGGTATGGCCGGCACGGAGGTGAAAATGATGACCGGCCAGGAGAGCCGTGCAGTTCGATGTGGTGCATCGGGCAAACGGCACGACACAGACTGTCATCATTTTCACCCCGCCCTGCGGGTCGTGCCAGCACGATGACGGCAGTGCCCTCGTGAGAAAGGCGGGCTAAGATAGGCTGCTGTGTCTTGAGTTATGCGTTTTTTCAGGGGTGGGCGATCACGCCTCCAGTGATCGGCATGGTGACACCTGTTGTGCTGGGATAGCTGAGCGGCAATCCGTTCAGCGCTCGCACGGCAAGGTAGGCCCACGCCTCCGCCTCGACGCTGTCGCCGTTGAGCCCCAGAGCCTCAATCGGCACCACCGCATTTTCGACGCGCTCGGCCAAGCGGGTCATGATCGCCCTGTTCTTGCGTCCACCGCCCGAGACCACCCACACCTCAGGCTCGGCGGGAAAATGCTCGCGGGCACGGGCGACGCCCTCGACTGTCAGCGCCGCCAGTGTTGCTGCACCCTCGGTGAGCGAAAGCGCCGAATAAGGAGCCAGCGAGAACGCATCCCGGTCAAGCGACTTGGGCGGGGGCGCGGCAAAAAACGGCGCCAGCAGCGCATCGTGCAATAGCGCCTCGTCAACGGTACCGTTGAGCGCGGTTTCGCCATCAGCGTCATAAGCGGCCCCTGAATGCAGGAGCATCCAATCATCGAGAAGCGCATTACCCGGCCCGGTGTCAAAGGCGACAAGGTCGCCCTCAAGTCCGACATAGGTGACATTTGCAACGCCGCCAATGTTGACGAATGCCACCGGGCGTTTACCCAGTTTGAGCGCCAGCGCCTTATGATAAACGGGTGCCATGGGCGCACCCTCCCCACCTGCGCTAACGTCAGCGGCGCGCATATCATAAACAACTGCTATTCCGGTCAGCCGCGCAAGACGCGCGCCATCGCCCAACTGCACCGTCAGCCGTGTTTGCGGCGCGTGGTAGACGGTGTGACCGTGGAAGCCGATGACGTCGATTTCCGCGCGATCAAGCTGAATGTCCTCAAGAAACTGGGATACAGCCTCTGCATGGAGGTCCGTCAGGTATTGTTCGGCAATCTTCAAAACACCTGGTCTGGCGTTCCGGTCCCGCAAATCTTTGGCCAATGCGACGGCCTCTGCAAGACGCCGCCTGAAGGCATCAGAATAAGGAAACGTAAAAGAGGGCCCGCGCCGTAGTTCGTTTTCGCCATCCGACTCTATCAATGCCACGTCGATTCCATCCATCGACGTGCCACTCATCAATCCGATTGCCCGCTTGAGCTTGCCCAAATCATCCAACCTCGTGCATGGTGCCCTCGATTCCCGCGACCCTATACCAAACCTTGCTCCCACGCCCGAACGATTTGCGAAAATCCTGGCCAGGACTACCGACCGACGACGAGACACATGAACAAATTCAAGTCCGATTTCCTCAACGTTCTTAATCAACGCGGCTTTATACACCAGTGCTCGGACGAGTCCGGCATCGACCAGCTCGCCGTAAAGGGGGAACTGGTCGCATATGCCGGTTACGATGCCACAGCGCCATCTCTGCACATTGGCCATTTGACGACAATCATGATGCTGCACTGGCTGCAGGAGACGGGAGCTGGCAAGCCCATCGCCCTGACCGGCGGCGGCACGACCCGCGTCGGCGACCCCTCCGGCAAGGACGAGACGCGTCAGATGCGCTCGATCGAGGAAATCGAAGCCAACGCCCTTTCCATGAAGTCCGGTATCGAACGGTTGCTCAAGTTCGGCAATGGAGCGACCGACGCCGTCATGGTCGACAACGCGGAATGGCTGGCAAAGCTCAACTATATTTCCTTCCTGCGCGATGTCGGCCGCCACTTCTCGATCAATCGCATGCTAACGATGGATTCGGTTCGCCTGCGCCTGGAGCGTGAGCAGGAGCTGTCATTCATTGAGTTCAATTACATGCTCCTGCAGTCCTATGACTTTGTCGAACTCAACCGGCGCTATGGCTGCAACATGCAGCTTGGTGGCTCCGATCAGTGGGGCAACATCGTCATGGGGATTGATTTGGGCCGGCGCATGGGAACCCAGCAACTGTTCGGTTTGACATGCCCGCTGCTGCTGACCTCCGCCGGAGTAAAAATGGGTAAAACAGCGGCTGGCGCCGTCTGGCTCAACGAGGATCAACTTTCCGCTTATGACTATTGGCAGTTCTGGCGCAATGTCGAGGACGCAGCGGTTTCCAACCTGCTCAAGCGGTTCACCACCTTGCCGATGTCTGAAATCGAGCGTTTGAATAATCTCGGCGGAAACGAGATCAACGAAGCAAAAAAGGTGCTGGCAACCGAAGCCACGGCCATGATGCATGGACGGAAAAAGGCCGAAGGCGCTGCCGAAACCGCGCGCAAGACTTTTGAAGCCGGACAGCTTTCTGCAGACCTGCCCACGGTTGAAATTTCCAAAAGCGATCTTGCCGTTGGCATGGGTGTATTGGGCGCGTTCGTCACCGCCGGACTTGTCGCATCAAACAGCGAGGCACGCCGCCAGATCAAAGGCGGTGGCGCCAAAGTCAATGACACCGTAATTGCAGATGAAAAACTCACCCTCTCGGACACCAACCTCACCGGCGAGGGCGTCATCAAGCTTTCACTTGGCAAGAAAAAGCATGTGTTGTTGAAGCCTGTATAGGGGCCGAGCGGGAAAAACCCGGTATTGTGCTGCGGGTGATGCGTGATGATCGAAATCGGACTTCGATCGCCCCTTCATCAACACCGCTACGCTGGCCTCATTTCCGCTTGGTATCGGAAGACCAGCCGTCGATCGTCGTCCCTGGTGCAGATGGCGCATCATCATCGTTCCGCCGCCTGCGTCTTTTCGTATTCGCCGGCGAAACCGCTTGCACTTTAGGTGTGGGGTTCGTCATTTGGAAAATTTCCCGGAAGATGCCCGGCGCCACCAGTGAAAGCGGATTGACGATCACCTGCGGATCAGACATCGCCCCGGTAATTGCGAACGTAATACCGAAAATGCCTTCACCGCGCGGCCCTGACAGAATTTGACCTAGCAACGGTATCTGGCCAAAAGCGTTGTTGAGACCCTGCAACGGAATGTAGGTGCCGCCAAGATTGACCTTCGATGTGTTGAAATCGACCTTGCCCCTGAGCGTACCGCCAAGCAGAGGGCCTTTCATGTAGGCATCGTTCATGACGAATTGACCGTGCCCAGTCGAAAAGGGAACGCGCATCGTGTCGAACTGGAAAACTTCGCGCACAACTCTTGTTTTTCCGCCGATCGACGGCCGGCTATCATTCACACCGCTGGAGACAACCTCCGACACAATCGGGTCGCCAAGAACGCGAAAGTCCTCAACCCATAACGTTCCAGACTTTTCAGTATCTCCACTTGCGTCGACGTTGAGTTCCAGCCGAACCCGGCCGTTTTGCATGTTGGGGTAGAAGCCGATCAATTTCAGCGCACGGCCAGCATCTGTCGAATCGGCGCGGATACGCCGCCGGCCTCTGCTGTCGCGATCAAGAACCACCGCCAACGGGGCACCCCCGTCATTGAAAGTACCGCGAGCATCAAGCGTTGTCAGCTTGCCATTGCGCGTTTCTATTTTCGCTTTCAACCCTCGCAACGACGTTTCCGAGAACCCCAGGACGTTGTCGATCTGCACATCAACATTGACGCCACCCTCGTCACTCTCAGCACGACCTCCATCACCGCGTCCAAGTGTGAACAAGGATCTGAAATAGTCGCGACCATCAAGCGTCGAACCTCGAACCTTGATGTCCCAAATACCCTTGGCGCCACGTCGCCCCTGCACGTCGAGCCGAGTCACGACATTGACCGAAAAATCGGGAAAATAGAATTCCGACAGGCTCCGATCGGCAGCCAGCGCCGCCCAGCCCTCGACTGCAATGTTATCGCCGCCGATACGCAGGTTCTGCAGCTCATGTTTTTCGTGCGGTGCCGCGGCAACATCAAACTCCGCAAACGCAGACCTGCCAGGAGCTTTACGCCAACCTATGGCCGGAACCCTGAGCTCGGCCCCCGAAAGATCGGCACGCACATGCAGTTTGCGCTGACCGGGCACGGGACCCGGCACAACCTGCAAATCAACCGGCACGACACCGTCCAAAAGATGATCCAGATCGAAACCCAACTGGCGGCGGTCCGTGTTGTCTAGCGTTGCCGTGATCCGCAACGGTGGCTGACGGTCCTCTGGAGCGCCGAAGATGTGTTGCCATGAAATTTTCGCCAGCACACCCTTGACGACGGCTTCACCCTTGGCGTCGATGGCGCCATCGCTGAAGGCAAACGCCATGCTGGCGCCTTGAACATCATAGGCATCCATGAGGTTCTTGATCCGGCCGTCTTTCAGATGAGCCGAGCCGGTCTTCTTGATCGCCGCGATATCCAACTCGTCTTTCATCGGAAATTCAAGTGATGTCTCAAGCGTCACTTTGCCGGAAGCGTTCGAAAAGGGGAGTGAATTGGCGTCGATAAGCCGTAGCGGTTCGGCTTGCATTATTTCAGCGAATGCCATCACTTCAGAGGAGGCCTTGAACGAAAGCTTCGCGTCGGAAATTTCTGCGTTGATGTTGTCCGAAGTGAGTTGTCCGGCGCTGAGCGCGATGGTCTCTCCGGAAGGCAACTTCATTTTGCCTTCAGGCATTGTCAGCTCGAAATGGTCGTTTTCGACACCGAGCAGTGCGCGCGGGGATTCCACGGTTGGCAAAGATAGCGTTGGCTTGAACGCGCTTTGCCCTACCTCCACGACCAGCGATGCGCGTCCATTCGTTGCAACGTCGGAAGGCGCAGAAAAGACACCGGTTTCTCGCTTGAATTCAAAGCGCTTGATTTCCGCGGAGATGACATTTTCGCCCACCCAGATACGAGATTTCTTTGCCAAACCGGCCGGCCAGACGGCCTTTAGTGTCTGCGCTGAAAGTGGTGTGGACGCGCCGTGCAAGCGAACCCCGGGGCGATTGGCGTCGACGCTTACTTCTCCGTTCGCGGCAAACGTCGCACCGCCTGCTGACATCTCTGCTTTTGCAATTTGGATAAGCCCTTGCTTGGTTATGTAGCGACCTTGCAGTGTAAGTCTTTCCAATGCGATCGGCGCAACCGAGAAATCCCCCGTTCCCAAAATCCCCTCGGAGGATGCAAGATTGAACGCCCACCCTTCCTTGCCGTCCAACACGTTCGCTTGCGCTTGCCCTTCAAACGTCACAGAAGCACCTGCTGCCTGCAGCGTGGAAGGTAGGACAGCTATGGCGTGCTTGATCGGATCGTAGGTAAGTTTCACACGGCCGGCGCGCACCGGAATGGGCTCCAGCCGGCCTGCATCATCGCGAATGAGTATGTTGCCATTCCCAAGACCCACGTCCATATGCACCGCCTCGATGCTTCCATCTGAAGTCATCGCAAGTGTGACATCTGCTCCAACGGGTACGTCGACAAAACTCAACAATGTTCCGCCACTGCCAGGATCGAACAGGGCGGCTGGCACGAGGTCGCGCACCGACGCGCGCAGAGTTGTCTGGCCGCGAACGTCTTCGGTGTAAAAAGCGACCCGCCATGAGCCCCCAGCCGAAGCAACGCTGGCCCGACCCGAAACGACCGAGCGGCCGTCGCGATGATCGACGTCGATGCTGACCTCAGGCAACTGCCACGTAGTTCGGTGGCCCTGGTTGACGACATGCAAGGTTGCGTCGCGAACACCGAATTCCCTCAAGAACCCCGCCCCTGCCGTCCCATGCACGTTTAGCGCGGCACGCTTTAGCAACTTGCCAAAATCAATGGTTTTGAGTTGCTCGGCATTCTGCGCGCCCGCAGCCTCGGCGGCACCAGGTACTTGACCACTTGCCGGCTCAGCCTGGCTTAACCCGCGCGGCTCCCCCGAAGCCGTCTTTGTGCGATTGCCAGGCTCGCCGCCGGCAAGGCCCTCGTCGGTTTCTTCTGGCAACGCCGAAAAACTAAGCGCCAGTCCGTCCTGCGGTGCATAGGTCAGATACAATTCCGGCCGGATCAATTCGACACGCGACGGCGCCAGTTGCGCCTTCAAAAGCGCCTGGCGGCTGATTTCAAGCGATGCCAGGGGCGCAGATGCGACCACATCGCCGTCAGGCTCGGAGAAACGTACGTTTTGAAGCCGGAATTCTAACCGATGGCTGTCGGTGAACATGACGATGGCGTCTCCGATGTCAGCAACATATCCATCTAGAGACGCGTTGATGCTGCGCTCGATCGGCGGCACCAAAAATGACAATGAAATTGGACCGTGCTGCAACCTCACAATTGTGAGCGCAACGCCCAGTGCAAACAGCACAATGAATGGCACCGCCGCAAACAGGAAAAACCGGGCACCGCGTCCGGCGTGCTTAAGCGCCCTGCGGCCGCGCGTTGCAGGCACCTCTTCATCCCAATGAGACACCTCGAATGGTAATGGTTCGACCGGGCGAGCAGGTACAGGCCGGCGCGGCCGCTTAGGCGCCCGCCCCTGCCTTGTCTGGTGTGCATTGTCGCTCAGTTGCCCCAACCGACCATCTACCCTTTGCGAGCACAGCCTCGTCAGGCCCCTGCTCTAGCTATTCCCGCTGCAAAGAAATGCAACCCGAAGGTATAAAGTGCCCCGTTTTCAAGCGCGACCCCGAACCATTGGCATCAAGCCGTCACGGACGACCGCCATAGTGGGTTGCAGCATGTTCTCATACGGGATACCCCCGAAGCCGGGGCTCATACCCAGACGCCCCTGACGCCGGCCTCCCCTCAGCGTCGGATCGTCCTACAGAAAATCGGCTTCGCACGTGCAGATGTGGTCGCCAAAAAACGTCGAAAGAAAGGCACGCTCTCAATGCCCGATATTGGTGCAAAAGCTCCCGATTTTAAGCTCTCAACGGACACCGGCGAAGCCTTGAAACTCAGCAAACTGAAAGGCGCTCCGGTCGTGCTATTCTTCTATCCCAAGGACGACACTTCGGGGTGCACTGCGGAGGCCAAGGATTTCACTAGGTTGGCTGCCGACTTTGATGCCGCTGGTGCGCATGTCTTGGGCATATCACCCGACGGCGTTGCCTCCCATGCCAAATTCAAGACCAAGCACGATCTTGGCGTGACGTTGCTGGCGGACGAAGACAAGACTGTCGTTGAAACCTATGGCGTTTGGGTCGAAAAATCCATGTATGGCCGCAAGTACATGGGCGTCGAGCGATCCACTTTTCTAATTGATGCAAAAGGCCGTATCTCTGACATTTGGCGCAAGGTCAAAGTGCCCGGACACGCTGAAAAGGTACTTGATGCTGTCAAGGCGCTCGCCAACAATAAGTAATTCGAACCGCGTGGTCCCGATTACGTTGACCCAATTGCGCTACCCGGATTGTCCTGCAGTGCAGAGTCGCAAAAAAACGGTCGTTTCGCACAACCGCCATTAGCACCAGCGGTTGCACGCACCTCACGGCTGGAAAGTCACGTCGCCCCGGAAAGTGGGGCAGTAACACGCTCAAACCGTGACGAATGACCCGCGCCGTGCTAGGCGGTGAGGTAAGCGGTGTTATCAAACGGCAGTGGCCTTTGTCGTTGGTTGCACCGGCGCATTTTTACCGCCAACGGGCAGACACCCGACGGCCAGTATTTTACGCGAGTAATGCGGAGGTTGATCGAGTTATGTTGCCGAATTTCAAAAGAACCGATTCTGAGCCTGGAAAGCCCGCACCCACCGGATCGGCAACACCGGCTGGTTCTCCAACACCTCCCCGCCCGTCTGCGCCATCCATGCGCGCCGGCGCAGACCGCAGCGCTCCCTCGGTCATCGGCCCTGACCTTATCATCACCGGCAATTTGACCTCGAAAGGCGAAATGCAGATCGATGGCGAAGTGCAAGGTGATATACGCGCCACCAACCTTATTGTTGGCGAACGCGCGCGGATTACTGGCACCATAGTTTCCGAAGAAGCCATTATTCGCGGCCAGGTGATGGGTTCGATCCGGTCCAAGCGGGTGATGATGCAGTCGTCCAGCCACGTCGAGGGCGATGTTTACCACACCTCGCTGGCAATCGAGCAGGGCGCATACTTCGAAGGCAAGTCACGACGCACAGAAGATCCACTCGCTGGTTTTGCGGCGCCTGGAAGTTCCCCCGGTCATCAGCCAGCAAACTCCAGACAGGATAATGCGCCAGCCCTACCGCCTGGCGCAGACCAATCGACAACGGGCTGAGGCAGCAGTCATCTCTTTGTGTGCAAGACACGAAACGACGTCGCAAGCCCAACCTGCCTTTCGCCGGCTGCAAGTGCATTGGGCTTGCAGCCTGATGCTGCAATGGCAATGACATGACGCCCGATATTGACACGATGGTCGTCGGTGCCGGGGTCATCGGACTTGCTATTGCGCACAAGCTGGCCAATGCCGGCCACGACGTTGTTGTTCTTGAGCAGCACAACAGCATCGGCACAGAAACCTCTTCTCGCAATTCTGAAGTGATACATGCCGGCCTTTACTACGCGCCCGGCAGTTTGAAGGCGCGTCTTTGCATTGAAGGCAAGTCGCTGCTGTACCGGTTCGCTGCCGAAAACGGAATTACTGTCAAACGTATTGGCAAATTGCTGGTTGCCTGCGATTCTGACGAGGTCTCCAAACTCGAAGATATTGCATCGAACGCCTTGGCGAATGGTGTTGACGATCTTGTCTATCTGAGTGGCGTTGAGGCCCAGCGCATGGAACCTGCACTCAACTGCGTGGCGGCTTATCTCTCACCATCGACAGGGATCATCGATGTACACGCACTGTTGCTTGCGTTGGAAGGTCATTTGCAAGCTGCAGGTGGCAGCGTGGTGTTGGCCAGCCGGGTTGTTGGCATCACGCGCTCCGCATCCGGCTTCCGCCTTGAATTGGCACCGGCCAGCAAAAATGGTGAAAACGCACCAGAGGATAGTGCGGCTGCAATTACCTGCCGGCGATTGGTTCTCGCTGCCGGCTTGCACACCTCCAAACTTGCCACTCAGTTTTTTCAATCAGAAGCAAAATCGCCAGCGCCAAAGCTGGTCGGATACAGCCCGCCCGAAACCTATTATGCAAAGGGACATTATTTCTCGTTGGCTGGTCACGCACCGTTCTCCCGCTTGATTTATCCAATGCCAGGAGCCGGCGGACTAGGCATTCATCTCACGCTCGATACGGCCGGGGCAGCGAGGTTCGGGCCGGATGTAAGCTGGATCGACGCGATAGACTACGCCTTCGAGGATCCCGATGGCGCGCGGCACCACTCGTTTGCCCAGGCGATCCGCCGATGGTGGCCGGACCTGCCCGAACATCTCCTAGCTCCGGGCTATACAGGCATCAGGCCCAAGCTCGCGCCTCAAGGCTCGCCACCCGCCGATTTCGCAATCCATGGACCCGAAACGCACGGGGTCCAGGACCTGCTAGCCCTATACGGCATAGAGAGCCCAGGTCTCACCGCAAGCCTTGCGCTCGCACAATACGCCGCGGATCTGCTGACCACCTGATAACCTACCCGCACCTTTGGGGTATGTTTTGTCGCACCCCTGGGGTACCTTTCAATAAAGATTAACTGTTTTTCGCCGCGGGACACATCGCTTCGAACCGTCCCTATTTCCAGTGCGACCAAGCCTCAGAGGCATCAAGCCTTTGAATATTATTTGCTTGGAAGGAGTATAACAGATGAATTTTCCCGCCGCGGTGCATAGATGCGCACGGCCAAAACGGCGCCGGTGGGCGACCGACGAGGCCAAGAACTCCAGGCTAACGCGTTGGTATAGCCCTAGAAAAATTGTTACGCGCGGCACTGTCGGACTGGCGGTTGCCGCGTTCGCGCTTGCCGGAATGCTTCCCGTCTCCAGCCTTCACGCCCAGGACCAGGCTGGAGAACAGCCCGTCTTTGCTACCGGTGATGCCGTCGTTACCGGGTTTTCGGGCATTCAGCCCTCAGGCGCACCTCTCGTGCCAGGCATGAACCCGCTCGACCAGTTCTTCATCAACATGGATGGCGCCTCCGCACAGATCCAGTCGCTGGGCATGATGGGTGAACCGCCCGCCGGCCAACTGGTCGCCCCTGGTATCAAAAAGCTGATCCCTGCCAATGAGATTGGTCAGGTGTTTCCAGTCGCCATCATGGAAGGACAGGACCGCGCGACAACGCCCAACATTCTGTTAGGTGCAACGTCGGCGTTCGGCATTCACATCGTCGAACCTGACCCTGCCGGCGGCGAGTTTCCCCTGCGCCTGAAGACGGGCAAACCCGGCGCCATCTGGATGCCCGGTATGTTTGCCGACGACAAGGGTGGCTCACCCGGCGCGATCTGGAGCGTCAATGGCCAGACCGGCGAGGTTACGCTTTTCGCCACCATTGCAGGCAACTCAGGACCAGGTCTCGGCGACATAGTCTTCGACAAGAAGACGCGCCAGGTTTTCGTTTCCGACCTCGACACCGGTCTCATTCACCGGCTTGATAAAAATGGCCAGGAGATCGACACCTTCGATCATGGCGTTGATGGTCGCCCTGCCAAGGGACTAGGTGCCGTTCCCGATGACGGCAAGACCACCGACATCACACAGGCTGCGTTCGACATCGAGAAGCCCGAGACGTGGGGCTACACGCAAACTGAACGCCGGGTGCATGGCATGGCCATGCATGAAGGTCGCCTCTACTACACCGCCGATCACATGGTTTGGTCGATCGGCATCGCAGAGGACGGTGCCTTTGCCGGCGATGCGCGTTGGGAACTCGACGTCGAGACAACGGCCGAGGACACGCAGCTTTCCGACATGCTGTTTGATGGTGAGGGCCGCATGTATGTGGCCGAGCGTGCCGCCCAACGCGGTAGCTACGATTATTCGCATTTCACCGAGCCCGAGAAAGCCGAAATCAAGCGCTACCGTCTTGAAGATCCCGACAATCCAGATACTGAAAGCCGCTGGGTGGCAGATCCTGATACCTATGCCATCGGCCTGCCGGTCGAACATCGCCATTCCAACGGCGGTATCTCGCTTGGCTTTCCCTACGACGATACCGGCATGATCAAGACCGGCTCGTGTGGTGAATTCTTGTGGACCACCGGCGAGCGTCTGCGTGCGGGCGAATTTGCCCAGGGCGACGGCGAAGGCGACCCTGCCGCCAATGCCGATGTGCACGGCCTGCAAGGCAATGCGATTTCAATGGTGCGTCCTGAAAACGTGCCGCCCATGACCTCATATTTCACCGACTACGACAGCTTCTTCGGTGATGCCGAAAAGGCAGGCCACATGGGTGATGTCGAGATCTGGCAGCCATGCGATGGCGTGGAAGCGCCTCAGTTCGGCGGGCTTCCGCCATGGTGGGGTGAGATCCCCGAAGATCCGCCAGGCGAACTGCCGCCGGAATGGATTCCGCCTGAATTCCCCTATGAAACAAATCTTGAACTGACCAAGTGGTCCGACCCGAAAGCCTGCTGGTCATGGGGCGGCGACTGGATGTGCCGTTATTCAATCCGCATCCGCAACACCGGCCCTGACGACTACTTTGGCGACTTGCAAATCCGCGACCACTTCCCGGCAAACCCGGCAGGACTGGACACGTTCTTTGCGCCCCAGCCGCCCTGGTTCTGCTGGCAGCCCGGTGGCAACCCTGCTGATACGCGCTGCTGGCGCCCCAACGTGTTCCTGGCTTCCGGCCAGTCCACGTTCATGACTGTTTGGGCCAAGGTACCCAAGGAGCCGCGCCGTTGCCGCTTGACCAACGTCGCCGAGATCGAGTGGGCACCAGGTGGTACGCAGTGGAACACTGATCCCACTGACGACATCGACGCCGCTACTGCGATCATCCCCGATCCCGAGTGCGAGCCCGGTCAACCCAAGCGCACCAATCTTGAGCTGAAAAAGCGCGCAATGCAGTGCTGGATCGTCGGCAATGACGTCGATTGCGGCTTCCACATCACGGTTGAGAACGTTGGTGCAAGCGAGTTCTTCGGGCCGATCACGGTGCGCGATCAGATGCCGCCCGGTGTGCTGTTCCAAGCGGGCCCTGCGGCCAAGTGGAACTGCGGCGCAGTTGCAGGCCCAGGCACAACCTTCGAGTGCACGACCAAGAACCCGGCGAACGTCTTCCTGCTGCCGACCGACAAGGTGCAATTGTGGGTTTACGGTCGCGTTCCCATTGCGAAAGTGAAGGATTTCGGCTGCAAGCTGCCCAACCGCGCCTGGATTGTCAGTCCGCTTGGTGCGCCATTGAACTCCAACCCGGCTGATGACTCCGACAACGCCACGGCGCAGATGCCGCCTGCTTTGTGCGAGGAATTAAAGACCAACCTTCGGCTGACGAAGACGGCGTCTCCGGAACTGTGTCAGCAGAACCCGAACATCGCTGGGACTTACTTCTGCAAGTATATGATCCGGGTGATCAACGAAGGTCCAGGCGTCTACAATGGCGACTTGCACGTCAAGGACACGTTCCCTGCCGGCACCGAATTGCTGCTTGGACCAGGACCATGGACGTGCTCGCCGCCAGCCGGCAACTCTCGCTTGTGCAGGCTCAATGGCGTCGTGATGCCAAAGAACACAGCCAGATCATTCCCGATTTGGCTGAAGGTGCCGCAAGCGGTGGCTGCTCAGCACGAATGCCGCATTCGCAATGTCGCCAAGATCATGGAAGCACCAGGCGGCACGGCGAAAAATACCAACCCGGCCGATGACCAGGACGATGCGGTCGCCATGATCCCTGAAGAAGCCTGCAAGGGCCCCGAGACCAAGTCGAACCTGAAGATCTTGAAGCGTGGCCCGCAGGTATGCCCGCGCACATCTGAAGGCTTCAAGTGCGATTGGACAATTGTTGTCAGGAACACCGGTCCAGGTCCGTTCAACGGCCAGATCGTTCTGAACGAAACATTGCCGGGCGAGCCCAGCAATGCTTCCTGGAATGCACCGTGGAACTGCGTCGGTGGCGGTGGCGGCGGAGGAGGTGCAATCTGCACGCATCCCAATGTCGCATTGCCCATGAACGGCTCGGTCACACTCAATCTTACGACGTTGTTCCCACTTGCCGTGGCCAAAGCCAACCAGTGCCAACTCACCAACCTGGTGGAAATTGCAAAACCCGTAGGCGGCTCGCCGAAGAACACCGACGCTTCGGATGACACGGCTCAGGCGACAGCATCTGTCGATCCAATAGCCTGCCGTGGCTACCCACCACCTGCGCGATGCCCACCTGGCTACGAGTATGACGATGGCGATTGCGTGCCCAAGGGTGGCCAGTGCCCGCGTGGCTGGACCAAGACTCCGATCCGGGGAAAATGCTGCCCGCCGGACGAGCCGTGGAACCGCCGTCTTGGCAAGTGTGGCGGTATCGAGCCTCCGGGCATCATCGATCCGATCCCGCCGCCGCCTCCACCGCGTGTCGACTGCCCGCGTGACATGAAGGAAGTGAGTGCACAGCGCGCCCGCATTCTTCGCAGCCGTGGCTGGTTGGTCGAACGGTTTGGCCGCCGCACTTGGTGCGCCAAGCCGCCGGTCAGGATCGATTGCCCGCGTGGCATGGATCCGGTGCCATCATCGCGCATCGCTTATCTCAAGGGCAAAGGCTGGACACTGATCAGAATTAGAACCGGTCAGTGGTGCGGCAAGCCGGGCCGGACAGAACCCATCTGTGACGCGCAATGCCAGTGCAAGAAGAAAGGCGGTCGCTGGAGCCACGGCCAATGCCAGACCGGCCATGTGTGCTGGAACGGCAAAACAGTGAGCAATCCACGGCTTTGCCCGCCAAGAACGCACAAGTGCTGGAACGGCCAGGTTCTGCCGATCGGTAAATCCTGCCCACCGCGCCTGCACAAGTGCTGGAATGGAAAGATGGTGCCAAACCCACGACTTTGCCCACCGCGCCTGCATCGGTGCTGGAATGGCAAAATGGTCAAGAGCCCGCGACTGTGCCCACCACGTCGCATCCCTTGCCCGCGTGGGACGGTTGGCAAGTATCAGCCCAACTGCAAAAAGATCGTCAAACCGCCCCAACGCTGCCCAAGAGGGACGATTGGACGGTATCCAAACTGCAAGAAGCTGCCGGTTATAAAGCTGCCCAAGAAGTGTCCGAACGGAACCTATGGCAGGTTCCCCAACTGCAAGCCGCGGCCTCAGGTCAGATAACCGAAAACCCGAGCGTGAGGCGGCGCTGCCGCCTCTCACACACAACGACACTGAACAGCGACACTAAACAGCGACATTGAAAAGGGCCGGGAGATTTTTCTTCCGGCCCTTTTTGCCTATCTGCGACGAAATTCTGGTCGTTAAAGGCTGGATGATTGAGCCGGTGCCTCGTCAAGCGCCATATGGGCAACGCCCAAGAGCTTCTTGTTCATTCCATTGCCTTCCTCCAAGGCAAACACGTACTTGGTCATGTGCCCAACCCGGATTGAAGTTTTATGAAAGTGAAACGCTTGGCCATGCCGGCGGAAAGATCTGCCTACGCGAAAAGCACGACGTGCGCGCCACCATCGTGAATGCGCGTTTGGCACATATCTGCCACCGCACCACAGAGTTAATCGCGCAACAAATGATACGAGCACGTCCACGCACGACACCGGTCCCAGGCACATTTTAAATTGTATCAAAAACACGGCATTGGCCGACCGCCCCGCGATAACGGTTGGAGCTGGCAGCCAAGCGCAATGATGGGTTGCAACGGTGTGCATTGCACCTGGGCGCCCTGTGTGCTTGGGTGCGGATATGGAAGCCACGCCGGTTCGACGGTTCAAGCAGCTTGGTGGCTGGCGTTCCACAAACATCTGACAGGCGCAAAAAACCTCATGAGTGATCGCACGAGCGACAACAAGGCCGCCGCAGCCATCGTAGCCGGCGACCACGCCGACCCGTTTGGCTATCTCGGCCCACACGCTGACGGCGCTGGCGATAGTGTGCTTGTCCGTACATTCCAGCCGGGCGCTGAAGCCGTTGAAGTCGTGCCTGCAACAGGAACAGCGACGCCAATGCGTCGCATCGATTCAGCCGGGCTGTTTGAAGCGGAAACACGCGCAAATACGTTCGCCCCACATACGACCTATAAGTTGCGCATTACGGCCAACGGCGAGAAACGGGATATCGACGACCCCTACCGTTTCGGCCCCGTCCTCGGCAACATTGATCTTCACCTATTTGGAGAAGGCACCCACGACCGGAACTTTGAAAAGCTAGGCGCCCACATTGTCGAGCATGAAGGCGTTTCAGGCGTCCACTTTGCGGTATGGGCTCCCAATGCGCGCCGCGTCAGTGTTGTAGGTGATTTCAATGCCTGGGACGGACGTTACCACGTCATGCGCCTGCATCCAGGCGTCGGCCTTTGGGAGATCTTCATCCCCGGCCTCGCAGAAGGAACGCTTTATAAATACGAAATCAAGTCTCAGGACGGCACTGCCCTCCCGCTGAAGGCAGACCCTTATGCCTTCGCCATGGAGCCTCCCCCGCGCACCGCGTCACGCGTTACGAAACTCAACGGATTTGAATGGTCCGATCAAAACTGGATGCGTGAGCGCGCACAGCGCAATGCGACGTCTGCTCCAATTTCAATTTACGAAGTCCACCTTGGATCATGGCGACGCAAGCCAGACGGCACGTTCTTGAGCTACCGCGAGCTTGCCCAACAGCTTGTGCCCTACGTCAAGGAAATGGGCTTTACGCACATTGAATTGATGCCGGTCAGCGAGTTTCCATTTGATGGCTCCTGGGGCTATCAACCAATCGGGCTTTTTGCGCCGACCAGCCGTTTTGGTTCACCAAATGACCTGCGCCACTTCATTGACTGCTGCCACAACGCCGGCATCGGCGTCATTCTTGATTGGGTTGTCGGGCACTTTCCCGCAGACGAACACGGCCTTGCCCGTTTCGATGGCACGCACCTTTACGAACACGCCGATCCGCGCCTTGGACGCCATGTGGATTGGGGCACACTGATCTACAATTTTGGTCGTACCGAAGTCGTCAACTATCTTATCGGCAATGCGCTCTATTGGTTGGAGCAGTTTCATGTCGATGGCCTGCGCGTCGACGCGGTCGCGTCCATGCTTTATCTGGATTATTCGCGCAAACCCGGAGAGTGGCTGGCAAACAAATACGGTGGCAACGAAAATCTGGAGGCAATCGCGTTCTTGCGGCGGCTCAACGAGAAGGTTTATGCAAACCACCCTGGCGCGTTTACAGTCGCCGAGGAATCAACATCCTGGCCGATGGTGTCACGCCCCACATCCACAGGCGGATTAGGCTTCGGCTACAAATGGAACATGGGTTGGATGAACGACACGCTGCGTTACATCGCGCGTGACCCAGTGCACCGCAAGCATCACCACAACGACCTGACATTCTCCTTGATGTACGCGTTCTCCGAGAACTTTGTGCTACCGCTTTCCCACGATGAAGTCGTGCACGGCAAACGGTCCTTGATCGGCCGCATGCCCGGTGACCAATGGCAACGCTTTGCCAACTTGCGCCTTTATCTTGCATACCTGTTCACCCACCCGGGAAAAAAGCTCCTGTTTATGGGCGGCGAGTTCGCGCAGGAACATGAGTGGAATCACGACACAGAACTGGACTGGCATCTGCTGGAGAACGAAACCAACCAGGGCATCAAGTCGCTCGTGAGGGATCTTAACGGACTTTACAGCTCCCTTCCCGCGCTCCACGAACGCGACAGCGAGAACGGTGGTTTTGCATGGATTGACTGCACCGACTTTGAGAAGGGGGTGCTGAGCTTTCGCCGCCACGGGTGCAAAGAACGCGACTGTGCCGTGGTCGTTTGCAATTTTACACCGGTGCCGCGCTACAACTATGACGTGGGCGTGCCACTGGGCGGCCACTGGCGCGAGGCTTTCAATTCCGATTCATCTTTTTATGGCGGCACAAATATTGGCAACACCGGACATGTATTCGCGCACGCCAAGTCTGTCCACGGTCTAGACCACTCGCTTTCGTTGACCATTCCACCGCTGGCCACGCTGGTTCTGGTGCCTGAATAATTTGTGCAGGTGGAACTTATTATGGATGCCTTGGTTTCCAAGAACGCTTTGACCGGCAGGCCCGCTCCCCTAGGCGCCACGTTTGATGGTGATGGCGTCAACTTCGCACTTTTTTCAGCCAATGCCACCCGCGTCGAGGTTTGCCTTTTCGGGCCGACAGGTCATATCGAAACTGCGCGCATCGAACTAGCCAACAAAACCGGAGATGTCTGGCACGGGTTTGTTCCCAACCTCCCGCTTGGCCAGCTATACGGCTACCGCGTGCACGGCCCTTACGATCCTGCGGCCGGCCAACGTTTCAACCCACATAAGTTGCTGGTCGACCCTTACGCACGCGAACTGCATGGCCAAATCGTCGACCATGATGCGAATTTCGCCTATGTGCGTGGTGCAGCCGATCAAGACTTGAGCTTCGACACGCGCGACAACGCAGCCTTCATGCCCAAGTGCGTGGTCATCGGCATGGAGCAAGAAATTGAAACAGGCACACGGCCGCTGACCCCGTGGGCTGAAACGATTATCTACGAATTGCACGTCGCCGGCATGACGCGGCGCCATCCCGATGTACCAGAAGCGCTGCGCGGCACGTTCGCGGGCCTGGCGAGCCAGCCGGTGATCGACCACATCAGCGCGCTCGGCATCACTGCGATCGAACTTCTTCCCGTCTTTCCCTTCGCGAACGAACCGCATCTGGTTGAAAAAGGACTTACCAACTACTGGGGCTACAACCCCTACTCGTTCTTCGCCCCCGAACCTCGTTACGCAACGGCCTCAGCTCGGGCAGAGCTGCGCGCGATGGTGAGAAAATTTCACGACGCCGGTATCGAAGTTATCCTTGACGTCGTTTACAATCACACCGGCGAAGGCTGGCACCTGGGCCCAACGCTGTCACTGCGCGGCATAGACAATTCCACTTACTACCGCCTGCAACCCGAAGCACCACGCTACTACATTAACGACACCGGCTGCGGGAACACCCTCGCCCTCGACCGCAAACCTGTACTTGATCTTGCCACCGCCTCCCTTCGCCACTGGGTGGAGGACATGGGCGTCGATGGCTTTCGATTCGATCTTGCTGCCACACTGGCACGACGAGAAAACGGTTTTGACCAAAACGCCCCATTTCTTGAAGCACTGGCAAATGACCCGGTGCTTGCAGGCGTCAAGCTGATTGCCGAACCATGGGATATCGGGCCTGGTGGCTATCAATTGGGCGGCTTTAAAACTGGCACTTTCAGCGAATGGAACGACAGGTATCGCAGCACCGTGCGCGCATTCTGGCGCGGTGACAGTGGACATCTGGGTGAACTCGGTGCCCGCTTGACCGGCTCGGCCGATCTTTTCTCGCAACATCCCCTCGGCCCCCAGGCCAGCCTCAACTACGTTACCGCACACGATGGCTTCACGCTCTGCGACGTTGTCAGTTACTCTGAAAAACACAACGAGCGAAATTGCGAGGATAATCGCGACGGCACCGATCACAACCTGAGCGCCAATTATGGTGTTGAGGGACCGTCGGTTGATCCGCAAATTCATCACCGGCGTGCGCGCCAGATGCGCAACATGCTTGCCACCGTGCTGTTCTCGCAAGGCGTGCCGATGCTGCTCGCAGGCGACGAAATCGGACACACGCAAATAGGCAACAACAATGCCTATTGCCAGGATAACGAACTGTCATGGATCGATTGGTCTAGACTTGGGGAAGACCCGACCGCGCAGGCATTATTCAAGTTCACCGCCAAAGCCATTCACCTGCGGCACCGGTTGCCGAATCTACGCCAGCAAAGTTTTCTAACCGGCACAGCTCTTCCCGATCACGAATTGAAGGATGCGTCATGGTGGTCGCCTGAGGGACGTGAGATGACGGCTGCCGATTGGCAGCTTGATTTCGCACGCACCATTGGCCTTCACATTGCCGGCCTTGATGGACTGCAAGACAGCGAAGGCGATTTGCATGCGCATCTGCCAGTGACAACCGCCGCCGATGATCCTGGCCATCAGCTCATTCTGATCAACGCACATGCCGATGAAGTGCCCTTCCAATTGCCTCCCACCGCATGGGGCGAGCGTTGGTATGTCATGCTTGACACGCACGACACGTCGGCACGGGCTGAAACGCAGTATCCTGCCGGTTGTGTTTATGTGCTGCCGGGCCAAAGCCTGGTTCTTCTTTCGACAAGCAACCCGCCTGTTGAACCCAATGCGCAAGTGCCCGACAATGCATCACAACGCATCTCACGCCACCGCACCCGAAGTGTTGAGGACGCGACACTTGATCGTTTAAGCACTCTGGCGGGCCTTGACCTGTCCTATTGGGATCTCAAGGGACGCGAATGCAAGGCGTCTTACCACACCAAACGTGCGCTTCTCGGCGCCATGGGTTTTGCAACCGGAACCGAAGGTGAAGCACGCGATGAATTGCGCCAGCTTGAAAACCGAGACTGGACACGTCTGCTTCAACCGGCGACCGTTTTGCGCACGCTGGAAAATGGTGAACCCGGCGTCGTTTCGCTAAATCTACCCGCACACCTGGCTGGAAAACCGCTTACATGGCGTATCGCGCTTGATGATGGAGACGTGCGCTGCGGCAAACTCCAACCTCGCAACCTTGCAACTCTTGCCGCTCGCCGTGTGAATGGCACCGATACGTTCCGGCTCTCTTGGCCGTTGCCCCCCAGCCTGCCCTGGGGCATGCATGAATTGCAGGTTGAAATCGGCGCACAACGCAGCCGCAGCATGCTCATAGTGGCACCGCCACACGCCTTCAGGCCCGATTGGTTGAAGGCTGGTGAACGCAAATGGGGACTAGCCTGCCAGTTATACGGGCTACAAGAAGCAACCTCGCAAACGTCGTACTTCAACGCTGGCATCGGTAATCTCACAAACCTTTCGCAGCTTGCTTCCAACGTTGGCGCGAATGGCGGCGCGGCAGTGGGCATCAATCCATTGCATGCGCTGTTCATGTCCGAGCCGCAGCGCGCAAGCCCGTATTCGCCTTCAAGCCGCCTGTTCCTCAACCCGCTTTATCTTGACATCACGGCCATACCGGAATTTTCCAATTGCGAGAACCCAGCAACTCTAATGGCTGCAACGCAAGGCCATGCGGCCCCGTCCGACCTGGTGGACTATCCCTCCGTTGCCGCCACCAAACTAGTGGCGCTCAAGGCGCTCTTTGCTCAATTCAACAAGGCACAAGGCAACGGTTCGCACAGTGCCCGGCTGACGGACTTTGATGCATTTATCAAAGACCGCGGCAAGCCACTGCACGACCTTGCCACCTTCCAGGCTCTTGAAGAGCATCAGGGACCACCAGCAACCTGGCCGGATGGTTTTCGCCAATGCGACATGCCCACCGTTCGAGAGTTTCAAGACCAGCACACTGACCTGTGCCGGTTCTACCAATACCTGCAATTTGAAGCCGACCGCCAATTGGCACTGGCAGCCCAACAAGCGCGCACCAGCGGCCTGGCCATCGGCCTTTATGGCGACTTTGCCGTGGGCGCTGCACCAGACGGCGCCGAGGTCTGGTCCAATCCTAAGTCCTTCGCGCGCGCCTGCGTGTTCGGCGCTCCGCCCGATCCTTTCTCCGATGAGGGGCAGGACTGGGGCATGCCACCATTAAACCCGCACCACATGTCTGAGACAGGCTACCAGGGCTTTGCCGCACTCCTCCACGCCAACATGCGCCACACCGGAGCACTGCGGCTCGATCACGTCATGTGGCTTGAGCGCATGTTCTGGATTCCCCATGGTGGTACGGCAAAAGACGGTGCTTACGTGCGCTATCCTCGCGACGACCTGCTTGGTGTACTCGCATTGCAAAGCCAGCGAAATAAGTGCCTGGTCGTGGGAGAGGATCTCGGCACCGTGCCAGTCGGTTTCCGCGAACGCATGGAGCCCGAATGCGTTCTCTCCTACCGGTTTTTGCGCTTTGAGCGCTTCCCCGACGGCCTCTTCCAGCGTCCTGAGACCTACCCTCGCGTCGCACTTGCCACACCCGCCTCGCACGATTTGGCCACGCTACGCGGCTTTTGGTTGGGACGCGATATCGAGGCAATGGAGCGCGCGGGACTGATCTGTGACGCCGAAGCTGCAAACCTGCAATCGAACCGCGCTCGCGAACGCGTTCAGCTTGTTGCAGCGCTTGTTGACCAGCACAGTCTGGCCGCTGACTTCTCTACCGACAAATTGCTTTCAGACCAGGACATGGAAGCCCTGACTGATGGCGTGCACCGGTTTCTTGGCCGGACCCCGTCGGCGTTAATAATGGTCAATATAGAGGACCTGGCCGGCGTAGAGCACCAAGCGAACCTGCCAGGCACCGTCGATCAGTATCCCAATTGGCGCCAGCGCCTGCCACGCAACTTGACGCCGGAGGATCTCCACCGCCGGCTCAAACAGACAGCGCTTATTCTAGCTGGACAAATAACCTCTCCCGGCAATTGAGCGCTAGCCGAATGGTTCCGATATCGCGCACGGCGCTATAGAGCGTCGTGCGCGATATCGGGATCATTCTGCCGCGGCGAATTTGGTCCAAGATCAAGCCGGCCGGCGCCGGACGTAGCGGCGTTACGATCAAGACGGACGGCGAAGGAATTGGGCCAAATTCGTCCGGCCCTTACGCTTTCCAAGCGGCGCGCGGCCGACCGCTGCGTCGGGCGGCTCAACCGTAGACCACCGCTACGCTTTTCGCCTCCCTCCTTGCGGGTCGATCTCGCCCCAGCGCGATGACGGCCGTGCCCTCGTGAGAAAGGCGGGCTAGCCCGCCATTCTCACGATGGTATGGCCGGCACGGAGGTGAAAATGATGACAGGCTAGGAGAGCCGTGTAGCTCGATGTGGTGCATCGGGCAAGCGGCACGACGCAGACTGTCATCATTTTCACCCCGCCCTGCGGGTCGCGCTGGCGCGGCCGACCGCTGCGTCGGGCGGCTCAACCGTAGACCACCGCTACGCTTTTCGCCGCCCTCCTTGCGGATCGATCTCGCGCCAGCGCGATGACGGCCGTGCTCTCGTGAGAAAGGCGGGCTAAGGGCTGGTGAAATTGAACGGAAAGCTCTAAACTTTTGCAGGCTGGTTGCGCACCGGCTGGTTTTTAGTCCTTTTTGTGACTGCAATCGGTAATTCACCGCCGCAAACCTGCCGTTGCGGCTCCGCTTAATGCTGTGTTCTGAGGCAAAAGTCTCGGTTGCGAATGTAAACGGTGGATCGCCGAAATGGCAAAATCCGACAAAAAAGACAAAAAGCTGAAAAAACTCCGCAAGAAAATTAACAGCATGCCGCAAAAGCTTAACGGCAGCGGCAAAGGTAACGTCACACCACATTTCTTTCGCAAATTGAGCCTTTTCCACGACCTGTCGGAAAAGCAGATTTCACATATCCAGGCCATGGAAAGCCGCCACGTGGCCATGCCTGCTGGAACTGACATCATCAGCGCGGGCGAGAAATACACTGACGTTTATGTTTTGAACGAGGGTTGGGCTGTCCGTTACCGCATTCTGCCTGATGGCAGCCGGCAGATCGCCAATTTCATTCTTCCCGGCGACTTCATGTGCCTGAACGCCTGCATTTTCACAGAGGCGGATTTCAACATCACAACGATAACGCCGGTGCGCGTGTCGCAGTTTCCAACCTGCGAGGTGGTCCAGCTCACCGAAAAACACCCCCTCATGTGCGCGGCCATGTTCTGGTCCAACGCCCGCGAGGAATCTATCATTATCGAACATCTCGCCAGTGTTGGCCGTCGCACCGCATATAGCCGTGTCTCTCACCTGATCCTAGAGTTGTGGCGCCGCCTCGAAATGATCGGTCAGGTCGAAAAACATGGAAATGGCAGCTCGGGCTCATTCCATCTGCCACTCACCCAACAACTTATTGCAGACTGCCTCGGTCTCAGTTCCATTCACGTCAATCGCACCTTGCGCGCCCTGGAAGAAGACGGTTTCGTGATCTGCGAGCGCAAAGACGGTGTGAGGTTGCTGCGCATAGCCGACATTGAAGGACTCACCGAAGCATCGGCCTTCGACGACGAGTTCCTACGGGCCACACCGATTCCAACACATACCAGCCGGCTTCTGGAAGAAGTCGAGCGCCGCCGCAGCCAGTTTTCTGAATGACACGTCAAAGACGCGCACCTCATGCTTCTGAAGCCGCCACAAAGATAGCCGCATGACTGGATGGCGTCTGGTTGCCGATGTCGGTGGAACAAATGTGCGCTTTGCACGCGCCGATAAATTCGGCTGCCTTGAAAACGTCTTATCCCTGCCCAGCAATGCCTACACAAGTTTTACACACGCGCTGCGATCATATTTAGAGCAGGCTGGCGCGCCCCCCAACTGGAACGCATGCGCGATTGGCGCCGCCGGCCCCGTAGATGGGTCTAAGGTTACGCTGACAAACCGGGCATCCTGGAGCATCAGCGCTGACGAGGTGAGCACCACCCTGGCAGGTGCGCCCGTCACCATTGTCAATGATCTGGAAGCGGTGGCCGCCGCCCTGCCGCACTTGCACAAAAACGAGGTGACCTGCCTTCGCGGCCCGGAGCTTTTGAGCCCTCCGCAAGCACCAATGATTGCGATCAACGTCGGCACAGGCTTTGGCGCAGCCGTCATTAGCGTCGACAAACACACCGGAACCTGGACAACGCATGCCAGTGAAGCTGGGCATATGACGCTGGCAGCCGCTACCCTTGAGGAAATGGACCTGCTTGGGGTTTCACAATCGGCAAACTCATTGGAAAGTTTCCTATCAGGCTCTGGCGTTTGCCGCCTGTATCAGCACTTGTCGGGAAACACCAATGCAATCACCGCTGCGGAAATCTTTGCCCGTGCTGGCGACCCACAGGCTGATAAGGTCGTGCAAATCACTACAAGCGTCTTAGCGCGCGTCACCGGCGACCTTGTGCTTGCCACCGGCGCGTGGGGCGGCGTCTTCTTTTGCGGTAGTGTCGCCACTGGTTGGGCACGTCTGGCCGATCAGAGTGCCTTCAGACTGGTTTTTGAAAACAAGGATGCGATGCGATTGCGCATGCAGAACGTGCCCACTGGACTTATCGTCCGTCACGACGTGGCACTCTTCGGGCTGGCAAAACTTGAATTATGATCGCCATGCGATGCCGACGGCTAGAGCATGTTCAGCCGAAGTGTACGCGGTTCGGCGTGAAGAACATGCTCAAAATAAAAGAAAATAGAGCGCGTTAGCGATTCCATGAAAAGTGAACGCGATCTAGAGCATTTTCCGAGGAAGTGGATACCGGTTTATCGAAGAAAATGCGACCAGACCAAAAAGCCAGAGCGTCGTGCGTCATATCGGGATCATTCTGTTTCTCAAGCGACGCTGTGGAGCGGTGCCCACGCCTTGGCGGCATAATCAGCACATCTTATTCCCACTCGATAATTTTGGGTCAACCTAGTGCATTGAAAAATAATGAGAAAATATTTTTTCGCATATCGAGATACCGTCTAGGCTACCGTCAGAAAAGTTCGATCTTGAAATTATTGAACTTTTTGGGCTAGCAATGAAGTTCGACATTTCGCCATCTATCGCTGGAGGCGGGAACTGCCGGCAGTTTGGCATCGACTCGGTAAATGTGCTCGATGAAACAGGATTATACCGTCACGGTCCTTGGTTGGCCATCCTCTCCAATCTAACCAAAACCCGCGGCAACGGTTTCGATGGGCAGGAACAGCGTCCGGCTGTCCTCGGGATATTCTATGAACTCCGCGCAGCGCAGATAGAAGCGTTTGGCCGCCCCATCCTTCGCTTGCACCATCACCGCCCCGATGCCGATGCTTTGCGAGGCCAGCGCGATCCGCCGCAGCGCGTCCGACAACAAGTCCGCGCCGAGGCCCTTGCCCGCATGGTCGAGGCTAACGGCGAGCCGCCCGATGATCGAAACCGGAATCATGTCGGGTGCGTTGCGCCGCACCTTGCCGGGAGCTGCGCCCCGCTCAACCGATCCCGCCGAGATGCAGAAATAGCCGACAACCCGATTTCCCGCGCACACGACGTAGGTGCGCGAGAACCGGCTTTCGTTCTTCAAGGCCCGGTGCCGCAGCCAGTCGTTCAGTGCAGGCTCGCCGCAGTCGAACGCGGAAAGATCATGCTCCGCCGTCAACGGAACGGGGGCAGACAGTCGCGGGTCGGGATGATCCGGCAAGTCGTCTATTTCTGCCATGCCGGGGTCCGGCGCAGCAGCGCCTTGAGCTTCGGTCCCGGCGCGGGCGGATTGTCGAGCGCCTGCATGAAGGCGTCGTAGCGTTCGGAGTCCAGCGTGAACAAACGCTGATCGAGCAGCACATCCACCGCTTGCCGCCGTGCGCTTTCCACCATGAACTCGGTGCGCGTCTTACCAAGGACCGCCGCCGCATCGTCGATGAGCTGGCGAGTGGTAGACTCGATCCGCAGGTTGATGCTGCCCTTGGCGTCGGCCACAGAGGCGCGCGCCGCGACGGCAGCAGTCGCAGAACGGGAAGATTCGGGCGGGGCGGGACGTGTTTTTGCCATGATCGGAATATGGATGTTTGTATCCACACTGTCAATACAGGAAGGATTGCCTTCGGGCCGCTTTCGGCTACGCTCGAACCAACGCTATTGCGCGTTCCGCCACCGGGCTTCAATCCCCAACGTATAGCTGTCGCCACTTAGAAATCCTGTCCCTGCGTTTTCTCACTGGCGGCCATCCGGCTCCCTACAGCGCAATGTGGAGCGCGCTCGCTTTCGGACCAGCACGCTGCCGCAGGCGATGACAATGACATCTACGCGACAACCCCTTCTGAGCGGAGTTCGAATCCCCCTCCGATCCTCCACAAGCATGGTCACCGGAGCCCGATAGCGATTCCTACCTGCGGGCTGCGCCTACCTGATGGGCCGAAGCCGACGAAACCGAGAACTACACCTACGCTATAGCCCTCCCAAGAGAATAAAGAAGATCTCTGGCACGTTTGCTCCCAAGCCTTGCCACCGGCGAGCCTATGTCTCCTCACTATGACACAGCGTGCCAGGAGGCCCCCGGAAGGTTGCTGCGAAACATCCGATGGTGATGACCGACTGCACGCCTGCGAAGAGCACATCGATGCTATTGCTTGACTACACATTGTTCGCAATGCACTACAGATAAAACGGCGATAAATGCGTGTGGAATGGGTCGTGCTTATGGGTATCCTCGTAGAACGCCTACGCGAGCGTGCGAAGCAACTTGGCATCTCGAATGCAGAGGCGGCTCGGCGAGCAGGGCTGGATGAACGAAGATATGCCCACTACGCGTCTGGAAGACGGGAACCCAACCTAGAGACCCTGCTGACAATATCGCACTCACTTGAGACCACACCTAACTGGTTGATGGGAGTAGTTAGCAGTGATGAGAAGGATGCAGCCAAGGCAGAGTTAGTCGAGCGCTTTAAGAATGCAGCGCGCGCTATGACGGAGGAACAGTTGGAAACATTCATCATACAAGCTGAAGCAATAGCGGTTTCCAGAAGATGAAATAGGCAGAATCCAGCGCGAAGGCTTGGGGGGATTTTTATTGGATACTGAGGCAGATACGTGCCGGAAAGAAGTGATACCCAAGCTTTTTGAGGCCGGCTGGGATAACCCACCTTATGCTATCAATGAGCAGCGCTCCTTCACCGACGGGCGAATTGTGTTTGTCGGCGGAAAAGCGCGTCGGGGGCGACAAAAACGCGCCGACTTCATCCTGCGCTATCGGCCGGATTTTCCCATTGCCGTGGTCGAGGCGAAATCCAAGTATAAACACGCTGCCGATGGCCTCCAACAGGCCAAGGAGTACGCAGAAATTCTTGGTCTGAGGTTCGCATACGCAACCAACGGCAGGGAAATCGTTGAGGTAGACTACACTACAGGCATTGAACGCAACCTGACCGCGTTTCCGTCGCCTGAAGAGCTGTGGGAGCGTCTTTCCCAATCTGAAGAGCTTAATGACGATATCAAGGGACACCTGCTCTCGCCGACCTTTCCAGACAAAGACAAGCCGCTTCGCTATTATCAAGAGATCGCGGTCAATCGGTCCGTGCAGTCCATACTTCAGCAGCGCAAGCGCGTTCTGCTCACCCTTTGCACGGGCGCTGGAAAAACCGCTGTTGCCTTTCAAATCTGTTGGAAGCTCTGGAATGGCGGCTGGAACCCAAAGGGGAAGAACAGGAAACCGAAAATCCTGTTCTTGGCCGACCGAAACGTTCTGGTAGACGACCCCAAAGACAAGGACTTTAGCGCCTTCGGGGATGCGCGCTTCAAAATCAGCGGCGGAGAAATCAGCAAGGGGCGCGACATCTATTTCGCAATCTATCAGGCGATTGCGGGGGACGATTCCCGCGACGGCCTGTTCAAGGAATATGCGAAGGATTTCTTCGACCTCATCATTGTTGATGAGTGCCATCGTGGCAGCGCCCGCGACGATAGCAATTGGCGTGAAATTCTGGAATGGTTTGAACCCGCCTATCAGATCGGAATGACCGCGACGCCAAAGCGGGAAGATAACGCCGACACCTATAACTACTTCGGCGATCCAGTCTACGAATACAGCCTTGCCCAAGGCATCGCCGACGGTTTCTTGGCACCCTACCGCGTTCACCGTGTGATTTCCGATTTCGATGCGGCGGGCTGGCGACCGTCTCAAGGCGAACTCGACCGATACGGACGTGAAATCCCCGATGCACAGTATGGAACCCGCGATTTCGAACGCGTCGTTGCTTTGCGCGCGCGAACCGAAGCTTTTGCAACGCACCTGACAAGCTTCCTCAAACAAACAGACCGTTTCGCTAAGACCATCGTCTTTTGCGTCAACCAAGAGCACGCCCTTGAGATGCGTAATGCGCTTGCGCGTTTTAACGCCGATCTTGTGAAACAGTACCCCGACTATGTGTGCCGCGTGACTTCCGACGAAGGCGACATTGGCTCCGCGCACCGCGCCAAATTTCAGGACATCGACAAGGCAACGCCGGTTATCCTCACAACGTCACAATTGCTGACAACAGGTGTTGATGCACCGACGTGCAAGAACGTGGTGCTGGCGCGTGTCGTCGGCTCAATGTCAGAATTCAAGCAGATCATCGGGCGCGGAACACGGCTGCGGCCCGACTACGGCAAGCTTGCTTTCAACATCATTGATTACACAGGCACCGCCACCGAAAAATTCGCCGATCCCGCTTTTGACGGTGATCCGGTCAGAGAGCGTGAACAGGTAATCGACGAAGACGGCGATGTTGTAGACGAAACTGAAATCACCGAAGAATCCGATACCCCCAGCGATATCGACACGACGGAAATAGACTATACGAACGGTGGCCTACCCGACGACGCCGAACCCGGTTTGCCGCGAAAATTCTACTATGACGGTGGCAGCGTCGAGATTATCCGCCAACTGGTCTACGAACTCGATTCCGAAGGCAAGCAACTCGCAGTCCGCCAACTGACCGACTACACCGGCGAAAAGGTTCGCACGCTCTATCCCAACGCTTCCGAACTCAGGAAGGATTGGCTCGACCCTGCACGTCGTGCCGACATTATCGAACAGCTTGAAGACAAGGGCATCGACACGCAAACGCTTGGTGAGGCTGTGGGCAAGCCCGATGCCGATCCGTTCGACTTGCTTTGCCATCTTGCCTACAACGCACCACTTCGCACGCGCCGTGAGCGCGCCGAACGTCTGAAGCGAGAAGAATCTGCATTCTTCGAACAGCACGGGGACAAGGCCCGTGAAGTGCTCGACGCGCTCATTGAGAAATATGCGGAGCACGGAACCGCCCAATTCAAAATGCCGGACGTGCTCGAAATCCCGCCTTTCAACGATTGGGGAAACGTCGTGGAAATCGCCGCCCGCTTCGGCGGCGGCAAGGCCATGCGCCAAGCCGTCAACGAACTGCAAAAACGCCTCTACGGCGTATAAGAAAGAGAAGTACCCTTGGCCCGGCAACCGAAGAAGAAGCAGCCACAGACAACTGCCCAACGCCTTGACAGCATCATCAAGTCGGCGCGCAAGATTATGCGTAAGGACAAGGGACTGAGCGGCGATCTTGACCGTCTTCCGATGCTCACATGGATTATGTTCCTGAAGTTCTTGGATGACATGGAGCATATTGAGGAAGAACGCGCGGAGATAGCGGGCAAGGCGTATCGCGGCGCGATTGAAGCACCGTACCGTTGGCGTGATTGGGCTGCGGAAGAAGGCGGGATCACCGGCCCCGACCTGATTGACTTCTTGACGTTGGACGTAGCCGAACGCTCGGACGGAACCAAAGGGCCGGGCTTATTCACCTATCTGCGAAACCTTCGCGGGAACAATGGTACGCGCGGGCGCAAGGACGTGATCGCGACTGTATTCCGTGGCCTGTCGAACCGGATGGAAAGCGGCTATCTGTTGCGCGATGTCATCAATCTTATTGACGGCATTCACTTCGATTCCTCAGACGAAATTCATACCCTCGGTCGGCTATATGAAACCTTGCTGCGCGAAATGCGCGATGCCGCAGGCGATTCCGGCGAGTTCTATACTCCGCGTTCCATTGTGCGCTTCATGGTCGAAGTCACGGACCCGCAGCTTGGCGAAGCGGTTCTTGATCCGGCTTGCGGTACAGGCGGTTTCTTGACCGAAGCCTATGCCCACATGGCCAAACAGGCCGATACGGTCGAAAAACGCGAAGTCCTCCAATCGTCGAGCATCTACGGCGGCGAAGCGAAGCCACTCCCCTTCCTTCTCGTTCAAATGAATCTTTTACTGCACGGGTTGGAAGCCCCGAAAATCACACCGGACAATTCGTTGAAGGTTCGTCTATCTGAGATCGGTGAAGCCGACCGAGTGGACGTTATTCTGACAAATCCGCCCTTCGGCGGAGAGGAAGAAACCGGCATTCTGAATAGTTTCCCGGAAGATCGGCGCACCGCAGAAACCGCGCTGCTGTTCCTGCAACTCATCATGCGGCGGGTGAAACGTGGTGGCAAAGGTCGCGCCGCTGTCGTCGTGCCGCACGGTGTCCTGTTTGGCGATGGCATTGCAGCACGCATCAAAGCGGACCTGTTGAAGGAATTCAATTTACACACTGTCATGCGTCTGCCCGAAGGCGTCTTTGCGCCGTACACGGATATTCCCACAAACATCATCTTCTTCGACACGACCAAGGCAACCGGCGATATCTGGTTCTACGAACAACCTAAGCCGGAAGGGCGGAAGAAATATTCCAAAACCGCTCCTTTGACATTCGACGAACTCAAGCCCTGTCTTGATTGGTGGGGTGCGCGCGAAGAAAACGAACGGGCTTGGAAAGTCCATGGTCCCGACCTTATCGAAACCGACGATACGGGCCGGATTAGCGCCTGCAATCTTGACCTGAAAAACCCGAACGCAAGCGGTGTGGTCGATCATCGCACGCCGCTCGAAATCATCGAGAGCATTGAAGCTAAAGAAAAGCGCATTCTTGCCATAATGAGCGACATCAAGCGCACTCTGTCGGAGATGGCATAGTGGTTTGGAAAAACGTTCCTCTTGGAGAAGTAATATCGCAAAGAAAAGAATTCATCGAAATCAGACCCGATGAAACTTACATGCGTTGCCGCGTTCAGACATCAGCACGTGGCGTAGTGCTGAGAGATCGCGTTGAAGGCTCAACAATCAAGACAAAGAAACAACAGGTTTGCCGTGCAGGCGAGTTCCTTGTCGCGGAAATCGACGCTAAAATGGGTGGCTACGGCGTAGTTCCACCCGAGCTGGAAGGTGCAATAGTCTCAAGCCACTATTTTCTATATCAGGTGGACGAAACAAAGCTCCTTCGAAATTTCCTGAATTGGTTCTCGAAAACTCCGCTTTTCTTCGAGCAAGTTAAGGCGCGTGGCTCAACGAACTATGCTGCGATACGGCCTGACGCCGTGCTTAATTTCGATATTCCTTTGCCACCAGTTGAACTGCAAAATGAAATTGTTGAGCGGCTTGAAGCTACCAAAGCGAATGTCAGCGAAGCTTTCGAATTGCAGCAACAAGTATCCGAGGAGAAGAAAGCGCTTTTGTTTGCGCTGGTGAATGGCCCAAAAAACGCACCCCATCCAAGAATTCCATTTGGCCAAATCGCGGATTTGAAGAGGCCAAATGTGGTTGTTGAACCGGATGTAGAGTATGGTTTTGCTGGTGTATACAGCTTCGGAAAAGGTGTGTTTGAAGGCACTATTAAACTCGGTTCTGAATTCAGCTACAAAGCTCTTTCGCGCATTCGTCAGGGTGATTTTATCTACCCCAAGCTAATGGCATGGGAAGGAGCATTAGGCGTCGTTCCTCAATGCTGCGATGGGCTTTATGTTTCTCCTGAGTTCCCCGTTTTTTCGATCGACAGCGAAGTAGTATACCCGGAAATCATCGACGCTTATTTTAAGCATCCTTCAACTTGGCCGAAGCTCAGCGGTTCAAGCAAGGGCACAAATTTGAGGAGGAGGCGATTACATCCAAGGGCGATCCAAGAACACCAAATTCCGATTCCTCCGCGCCCCACTCAGAATCTTATTAGAGAAGTTGCCTGTAGCAATATTGACGAATTTCAGGAGCAGAACAAAGCGGCACTTGAAGCCGTTATCCCTGCGATGTTGCACGAGATTTTCGAACGACAAGCGAACAAGCCTGAAGCGTTTACTGAGAAACCGAAGGCAAACGTCGTCCAGCTTCCGGCCAAACAAAAGCCTGAAATCGATACGCCGTTCAAGGAGGCCGTTCTTGTCGGAGCCATCGTCAAAGCGTTCCACGAAGACAATGGCCAGCCGATAGGTAACTTCCGTCTGCAAAAGGCGGTTTACTTCGCGCGTCGCCAAATGGGCGAAAGCGCGCTCGACAAGGATTATCTTCGCAAAGCCGCTGGCCCTTACAATCCCAAAATGCGGTATTCCGGCGGCATCAAGATCGCCACGGATAGGAACTGGATCAAGCGCGCGACCGGCAAATATGGCGAAGGCAACGCGCTGGGCGATGCCGCCGCAGAAATGGACGAATGGGTTGAACGCTACCAATTCGCCCCCGCCGCAGCGTGGGTGCGCGACCGTTTCAAATACAAATCCAACGACCTGTGGGAAACGCTCGCAACCATCGACTACGCAATGCTGGCACTTGACCACGCGGGCACCAGCCCAACCCCGATGGCGATCCTGTCCTACATCGAAACCGACGACGAATGGCGTCCCAAGATCGAAAAGCTACGTCTCACCGAAGCGTCGATCCAGAACGTCATAGTCGAGCTTGAGAGCTTGTTTGCGGATGTGGGAGGTGGCGTCTGATGCGCGCAACGCAAAAAGCGCTGATGGCACGGGGATTGGATTCCGACGGCGCGGCAAAGCTCGCACAAGATGGTTGGACGCTGAACAAGTTGAAGCTGGCCAGTGAAACCGAACTGAAAACCATCGGGTTGGGTGAAAGCTTTATCAACGCGCTTTTCAAGGAACAGCGTCCCCCGATCCCAACCGACAATCTCATGAAGGTGCTGTTTGACAATCGCTTTCAGTGTTGCGTGTGCAGAGACCCCAAGCAGTCGATTATCGTCCACCACATAGACGAATGGGCACATAGTCGAAGCCATGAGTTGGAAAACTTGGCGGTACTGTGCCTTCAACATCATGACAAGGCACACACCAAGGGCACGTTGTCACAGAATTTGGACCCAACTACGCTACGCGGTTTGAAGGCGGAGTGGGAAACTGAAGTCAAGAAGCGCGACGCCCAATCTATATACGCAGCAATGCGCCTCGACTACAGCAGTTGGAATTACATCAATGAGCTACGCGTTTTTGAGATCGCGCGGGCGCTGAAACTCAATTTCTCGAATATCAAGTACTTTGGAAATGCGGTGGCGGCAGGTGTAGTCTCGCTGGACGGACTTCCCGTTCCTGTCGAGGGTGAGCGCCTATTTTATATGTACGAAGGCGCGACAATCTTGGAGCGCTATTTTTACGTCGCGGGCGTATTCAATGAAATTGTCAAAAGGATACCAATAGTCAACGTATCTGATTTTCTCGACAAAGGTGTTTTGGGAATCGCACTCGCAGTGGGTGATTTTATATTCGTTCAGGGTGCCCACACGTTTTCTCCAACTACGAACAAGAAAAGCGGGCGAGGTCGCGGGCAAATTTGCGAAGGAGTCCGTCGGGCAAATGAGGTCGAGGTTCGTTTCGTATTTGACAGGTGGGAAGCTACGTCAAGTTCCGCGAAAAACTGCTGGCTCGTGGGCACAAGGAACCAAGGTAGCCTTGTGCATGTGAAGGACTTATCGCGTGAAGATGGTCGTCTTGTCATTAGGGGAACAATTCTTGGAATTTGCTCGAATTTGGGCGATCTCAAGAAGCGCGACTACGCAATGAGCCTTTATGACAGAGTGCCGTTGAATGATTTCGAGGAAGAAGAAGACGTAGACGACGATTGGCTGGGTGACGAATGACGGAAGAGCGGATCGAGCGGTTTTTCTGCAATGCATGCAAGCAGAAGACCAAGCACTTCATTCGTGGTGAATACAACAAACACGATGGCGACGCCGCCTACTGGTACAAGCACCGCATGCTAATTATTGAGTGCTGCGGATGCGAGAATCTTGAACTTGTCAAAATGACGTCGTTTTCGGAAGATGTTGAGTATTTCGACAATCCGCATGCCGGGGAAGCGGACAGCGAAGGCAAATGGGATGAAGTCATTTATCCGCCTGTCACCTACCGCAACCCACCAACTTGGTTCGAAGACTTGCCGGACCCAACGCTGCGGGCGATTTCCGACGAAATCTACAACTCCTTGCAGACCGGCTCCAATTATCTGGCAACGTTCGGTTCGCGGACGCTGATAGACCGTTTGATTGTTCTGACTGTCGGTGACAAGGGCAACTTTCCAAAGGGGCTGCAAGCCTTGCAGGACGGCGGCATGCTGTCCCAACATGAGCGGGATATCTTGACCCCCGTTGTCGATGCCGGGAACGCCGCAGCCCATCGCGGCTGGGCACCGACGAAAGAGCAAATCGCCGTCATACTCGACACCGTTGAAGGGCTGATACACAGACTTCTTGTATTGCCGAAACTGGCTGAAGAGTTGGAAGAGGCTGTGCCAAGCCGTGGGGGCGGCGGGAAGGCCAAAGCTGGGAAGCCAGTCGTCACCGTGAAGGACAAGATCGACGCTGCACCAAAGGATTTGCGCGCGATCTACGACGAACTGGCCGGAAAGCTTCGGGCGCTGGGCGATGACGTGACCGTTCACCCACAGAAGCACTATATGGCGTTTCGCCGGAACCGGAATTTCGCATCCGTCCAAATCTACAACCAAAAACGTGTTGTACGCGTCTACCTGAATCTCGATCCCGACGCCGTTGAGCTAGACCCAGCAGTAATGCGCGACGTGCGCCAGATTGGCCATTTCGGCACGGGCGATTTGGAAATCACCCTTAAGTCGAAGAAGGATATCGAGAAGGTATCTGCCCTCATTGAGACGAGCTATGATCTGTCCTAGCAGCGATCTTCGATCCTCAGCAGGTTTGCTAAGGGCCTTGCCCTCGCGCCAGCAAGGTAAGTGGAACCGTCCGGGGCGGTATCCCCAGCCTTCCGCGCCCCAACTGGCTTGTGCAGGCCGGGTGATCCCCCTCCACCCCGGCCGCCCTTGCTCGTTGCTACCCTAGTCTCGGCGACGGCCAGAAGGTCAGGCGCGGCGTTCCGCTTCGCTGACCTTCAGACCAGAGGATCAGAGACATGACCAACGTATCCGACAGCACCCCCCACATCTATGTTGCTTGCCTTGCAGCTTACAATAACGGCTTTCTGCATGGAGCTTGGATCGACGCGGATCAGGATGCCGACGAGATCAGGGACGAGATTGCCGCGATGCTTGCCCGTTCCCCTGTCGAGGACGCGGAGGAATACGCCATTCACGACTATGAGGGCTTCGAGGGCGTCAGCATCTCCGAATATGCCGGCATCGACAGCGTGGCGCGGATGGCCGCTTTCATTGCGGAGCATGGCGCACTCGGCGCGGGCCTGCTGGAGCAGTTCGGCGGCGACCTGGACCAAGCCGAATCCACCTTTGAGGACTGCTATCATGGTCAGTTCGCCAGCCTTGCCGACTACATGGAGGAGCTGACCACCGAAAGCGTCACGATCCCCGAGGCGCTGCGCTACTATGTCGATTGGGACGCGATGGCGCGCGACGCCGAGATGGGCGGCGATCTGTTCACCATCGAGACGGTGCACGGCGAGGTGCATGTGTTTTCCAACAGATGAAAACATGGTCGCCTATCCGCACTTGCGGGCAGGTAAATAGCCAGAGCGTGACGATAGTGTTAAGAAGAAAATAACCAATATTGATCGGGTTAGCCGCTCAACATATCTACTTTGAGCGGCTTCTAATATTTTAAACAATACTTGAATCTCTCTGGTCCGGGCGCGGCCTCGCGCGCCCCGGCTTTGGGAGGTCACGCCATGCTTAGCATCGACTGGCGTTTGCCGGCGGCATACAGACACGCGAAGCACATTCCGGCCGCCGGTTTCGCTTGGGAATACCTGCGCCGCAACGACGAATATCGTCAGGACTTCCAGACCATCGCATCGACCGGACAGCCGACCGGGCGCGACCTTGAAGCGTTCGCGCATCGTTGGGGCTTGCGATTTCCCGTGCGATCCCGACGCGCCGCATGACCAGCAATCCCCCATCTGGACGCCAAGCCTTCAACCGCAAGCCGTGATGCTGTCGCCGGTCGATCACAAGGACGGCGACACCGAACCGATATTGACGCTGGCGCATCTCGACGGCCTCGACCTGCGCCGCGCCGCCGATGGCTGGCACGCTATCTGGCAGGTGGATGGCGTCGCGCATCAATTCTGGCTGCCCGAGGCGGTGCCAGACGCCGCCGCCTTCTACGCCTTCACCCTGCCGATGGATTCCTTTCTGGAGCTGCGCGCCCACGCTGCGCGCCGTCTTTGGCGGTCACTCAACGGCCGCGCCCCCGGTCCAGATTTCCGGGCGATCCCCGCCCAGCTCCGGCAATGGCATATTCTGTCCCTGCGCGCGCTCGACGCGCGGTTACGCGGCGAAAGCTATCGCACCATCGCCGAAGTCTTGCTCGGCTTTCGCGGCACCAAGGAAGACTTTGAGAACGATCCGCACAAGAACAAGGCCCGCCGCCTGGTCGCGCACGGTATCAAGATGATGCGCGGCGGCTATCGCCTGCTGCTTCACTATCCGATCAAGCCCGGCAAGCGTTGATCATGCGAGCGTGGTCCTCACGCCTTGTTGGCTGCCGCCTGCTCCAGAATCTTGCGATAGCCCTCACGCGAAAGCCATTGCGCGCGTTCGAGATGGCTTTGCCAGCAACGATAGGTCCGAAATTCCTCGGCAGCCGCATCGCGGTGCAGCACGATCCGCGCGACTTCCTTCCAGTCCGCGCCTTCGGCCTTCGCATCGAGAAGGCGCAGATAGGTGACGTAGTGGCGTTCGTCATAGGTGGTTATGGTGTCGCCGGTCGGCGCTTCGTCGTCCACATCGGGATCGAGTTCGACGGGAGTTTGCATGGTCATTCCCCGTATTCGGAGAGAGCTTGTCTGCGGTGCGCCCCCGCAAACGATTCTCTCTGACTCTTGGTGATCGGGGAGTTCGAAACCGCTGTTACACGGCCCCATGGCCTTTAGCTCGGAAAGCCTGTTGTATACGCCACAGGCTCCCCGACCATAGGTCAAGGAGTGCGGTGCCGTAACGGCCGGCACCAAACGGTAACAGAGGGGTTTCGACGCCCCGGAGCAGCGCGTCTGCTCCGCTGACATTCTTAGCCGAGCCGCGTCCGAATGTCTTTGCCTATTCGGCGAGGTAGGCAATGAGCCGCTGAATTTCCTCATCTATTCCTCCAAAGGGGGGGTGCCGCCAACGCATAGGCGCAAATGCGGCACGCTACGCGCCGCCGATCCCTCGCCATGGTTCGCCACAGTCCGCTGCCGCCCCCCGGCAGCCCAATCCCGACTGGAGGTGATCCATGCCCAACCCGCTTGCGGGCCTGCCGCCGCGCCTGTTGCGCACGCAGGAAGCCGCGCGCTTCCTCGGCATATCCATCCGCACCCTTGAGAAGCATCGCACCTATGGCACCGGGCCGACTTATCGCAAGGTCGGCGGTCGCGTCCTCTACACCGTCCGCGATCTGGAAGACTGGAGCGCGGTCGGTGAACGCAAATCCACCCGCGACAAGACCGCCGGCACGGTCTTTCCCGCGCGTCCGCTCACACCCAAAGAACGGGACGAGTGCTAGATGCTGCGCGAGGACGATCACGCCCCCGCGCCGCCGACCGAGGACAGCGAGCGCAGCCGCCTGGACCCCTTCGTGGTCGCAACGGGCGATGCGCCGCCGCGCGACCAGCGCGACTTGATGGAACGGCCGTTTTTCTCGCTGGCGAAGACCCCGCGCACCAAGCCGATTCTCTACAAGGCCGCCGACATAGAGGTGCAGGTGTTCGGGATGCCCGAGCATGGGATGGCGACCATTTGGGACGCCGATGTGCTGATATGGGCAGCCTCGCAGATCGTCGCGGCCGAGAATGACGGCCTCGCCACGTCGCGCTTCGTCCGCTTCACGCCCTACCACCTGTTGCGCGCCATCGGACGCCCGACCGGCAATCACCAATACCGGCTTCTGAAAGCCGCGCTCGCGCGGCTGCAATCGACCGTCATAGCCACCACGATCCGCAACGGCCCGCATTGGCGTCGCCGCCAGTTTTCTTGGATCAACGAATGGGAGGAAATGACGACGCGCGCCGGCCGCGTCGAGGGCATGGAGTTCGTCCTGCCCGAATGGTTCTACAACAGCGTCATCGACCGTTCGCTGGTCCTGACCATCGACCCGGCCTATTTCCGCCTGACTGGCGGCATCGAGCGATGGCTTTACCGCGTCGCCAGAAAGCACGCCGGGCACCAGCGCCACGGCTGGAATTTCGAGGTCGCGCACCTTCATCAGAAATCCGGCAGCCTCGCCCGGCCGTCCGACTTCGCGCTCGACCTACGCCGGATCGCGGCCCGCCAGCAACTCCCCGGCTACCGCCTCCAGATCGAGCGAGAAGACGGCCGCGAGCTGCTGCGCATCCGCCCCGAAAACTCATCAACAGGCACTGTTGATAACCCTGTTAATGCCATCGGCAGATCAGGCGCACGGGGTATCGGCACATCAGGCGCACGACTATCGGCAGATCAGGCGCACGAACCGCAGCTAACGCTTTGGCCTGAAACGCGGAATCCGACCGCTAACTTATCTAACAGAGAATCTAACTCTTTTTCTTTGACGCGCGCGCAGGCGAAGCGTGGTGCCGGTTCTGCCGGGAACGGCGAGCCATGACGCCCGCCGTTGACGCAGCGCACGCGCGCAATCCCTACCAGCACATCGCCGGAGACGCACAATGACCCGTCGCGCCCATCGCAGCGCGCACGGCCGTCCGCTGCCGGACGGGCCTGCGCCCTTCACCACATTGGTCGAGCTGACTTTCGAGAAACGCCGCATCGAGCATTGGATCAGGTTCGGCCACAAGAGCTATGAACAGATCATCGACCGCCGCCGCAGCGTCGTCGGCTTCGCACCGGGCAGCATCTTCGCCTTCGTCCGATGGGCGAACGGCGACCATGGCACGGTTGTTTCCCGCATCGACATTGTGCGGGCCATCGGGCGCGGCGAGCCGTTCCAGACATTACCCTTCGTCCGGCCCGGCGGAGAAATCCTGTTGCGGCTCGATAGCTGGCCGAAGGTGCAGCGCGGGCTTGCCGCCATCGACGCCGTGGAATCGCTCGGCCTCGATCCCGCCGACGCCGCGCCGGAGCATTGGCGGCACGTCCACAACCGTTTGACTGCCAATCTGGAGCCGCACGCCTACACGCCCGAGCGACATGCCGCGTGGCTTCACCGCAGAAGGATCGAGCCATGACACGCCGCCGCACCCTCACGGTGACGGCGCTCGCCGCCATCGGCATCGCCGCCGCCAGCGCCGTCGATTGGCCCATGAAACTCATCTGGAACGCCACAGCCAGCGCGCCCATCGGCTTCTACACCGTCGAGCCGGCCGACGCGCTCGACGTGCCCGAGCTGGTCGCCGTCATGCCGCCCGAACCGCTCGCCGCCTTCATGGCCGAGCGCGGCTATATCGCGCGCGGCGTCCCGCTGTTGAAGCGCGTCGTCGGCCTGCCGGGGCAACAGGTTTGCCGCTTGCGATCCGCGATCACGGTGGACGGCATCGAGATGGGCGAGGCGCTGGAGCGTGACAGCCTCGGCCGCGATCTGCCCGTCTGGCAGGGCTGCCGCGTGATCGGCGACGGCCAGCTTTTCCTCATGAATTGGGACGTCCGCGACAGCCTCGACGGCCGCTACTTCGGACTCACCCCCGCAGCTTCCGTCATCGGTCGAGCGGTCCCGCTCTGGACCGATGAGGAAGGCGTCGGGCGCTACGAGTGGCGCGCGCCGACGCACTGAAACAATCCCCGAAAGCCAATCACAGGAGATTTCCCATGGCAGAAATAGGCACCTTCACCCGCACCGAAACCGGCTATGCCGGGGAACTTCATTCGTTCGGCCTGCATGAAAAGCTGTTCATAGTCCCGGCCAAGCCAAGCGACGTGAAAAACGCGCCCGACTATCGCGTGCGCCTCGATAGCGAGGACGGCCCGGACGCCGGCCCGGCATGGAAGGACGCCAGCGAAAATGCCGGCGACTTCGTGTCGATGAGGCTGGAGGGACTGATCTTCCCGTTCCCGATCCGCGCCAAGCTGTTCCAGTCCAACGACGATCCTTCGGTCTGGACGCTGCGTTGGAAGCACCCCCGAAAAGTTGAGGACGAGGAATGACGGCCGCGCGCGTCCGGCCCGCCATACGGTCCAAGATCGTCATCCCTTTGTTCGCGGAAAAGCCGTCTCATCCCTTCGTCCCGCTCGGCCACCGGACGGCCGGCGCGCGCAGCGAAGGTCAGGGGCGGCCATCGGCCGGCGCTTGCGCCTTGCCCTTGACCGCAGCGAGCACGCTGGCAGGCTGGCGTCGAAGCGGAGACAGGACTGCATGGCATTATGCCGCCCTGATACTGGCCGGCGCGCTTTCCGTCTGCGCCGGATCGAGCGTCGCGGTCGCGCAATCCGCGCCCGTCGAGCGCCCGGCTGCCGCCCATCCCTATGCAGCCCATATCGCCGAGGCGTCGCAGCGTTTCGGCATACCGGAGCATTGGATCGTCGCGGTGCTACGCGCCGAGAGCGCGGGCGATGTGCGCGCGGTTTCGTCGGCCGGCGCGATGGGATTGATGCAGGTAATGCCCGACACATGGGCGGGCCTGCGCGTCCGCTACGGCCTCGGCCGCGATCCCTACGACCCGCGCAACAACATCCTCGCAGGCACGGCCTACCTGCGCGAAATGTTCGACCGCTACGGCAATGTCGCGGCGATGCTGGCGGCCTACAATGCCGGTCCCGGCCGCTATGACGAATACCTTGCGACCGGCCGCACCCTGCCGGCCGAAACGCGGGCCTATGTTGCCGCGCTCGCGCCGATTCTCGGCGGCGCGACTGCAACCGAACCGCCGTCATCGGCACCGCCACCGCCGCCAGATTGGCGCGAGGCACCGCTGTTCGTCATGCGTCCGGGCGACGCGCGGGCTGTCGCCGCGCCGCCGTCCGACACACGATCCGGCGACGGCCGCGCGACCGTTCCGGCGCGCGATCCCGTCGATGCGGAGTCAAGGGGCGACAGCATTTTCGTCGCCGACGCGAGCGGATCGGGAACGCCATGAGGGCGGCGTTCCCGCGCTCGGCGGCGCTCATTCCGGTGTCCAGTCAGGCAGGTTTTTGCCCGGCTGGATTCCCGGCAGGAAGGGCAGAAAAGGCAGAAAGGGCGGAGGGCAAGATTAAAGAAGACGGCACCATATCGGGCCGCTTCTGGAAATTGTTGTTGTCTGCACACTGGTTAGGTTGCCGGTTCCGGCACCATGGTTTTGAGGGGCCGCGTGCCGCGATTTCGAGCAAAGCCTTGGCTTTGCAGGGTTTCGAGCGGCACCATAGGCCCATATCGGCCTGTTTTCGGCGGTTTTGGCTGGAGTCGCGCCTTTGAGCGCCGACGACGAAAACCGCTTCCGTCCGAAGCCCGGCCGCATCCGATCCGACACGCCGAAGACCGGCAAGACCAAGAGCTTTTTCACGCAGGTCAAGAAGATCACCCGCCAGCATCAGGCGGCAGCCTCCCGCGATCCTTCCATGCCGTCATCCGCTCGCCCGTCATCGCCGGGGCGGTCCCGTGCCGTGGTCGCCAGCGGCAAGGGCGTGAAGCGCGGCCGGGGCGCGAGCTTCGTGCGAGCCCGTAACATCTCCGGCGAATGGCATCATCGCCAGCCCGGCAGCCGCCGCGTGATCGTCAAGCAGCGCAGCGTCCGGGCAGCGTGGAAGGGCGGACGCGCCCGCGCGCATCTGCGCTATGTCCAGCGCGACGGCACGTCACGCGATGGCGAGCGCGGCCGGCTCTATTCGGCGACCGAGGACCGCGCCGATGGCGACGCCTTCCTTGATCGCGGCAAGGACGACCGCCACCAATTCAGATTCATCATCTCGCCCGAGGACGGCGCGGAGCTGTCGGACCTCACGGCCTACACCCGCGATTTCATGCAACAGGTGGAAGCCGACCTCGGCACGAAACTCGATTGGGTTGCCGTCAATCACTACAACACCGGCCATCCCCATGTGCATATCGTCGTCAACGGCCGCGACGATGCCGGCGGGGATCTAGTCATCAACGGCGACTACCTTTCCGCTGGCCTGCGCGAGCGCGCCAGCGAGCTTGCCAGTCTGGAACTCGGCCCCGTCACCGAGATCGAGCAGACCCGCAAGCTGTCCGCCGAAATCGACCAGGATCGTTTCACCCGCATCGACCACGCCATGGTCGAGGAAGCCGATGCCCGTTTCCTCGACCTGCGCCATGAACCGGCGGAGCCGAAGCGGCAGTTCGAGCGGACGCTGCGTTTGCGCAGGCTCGGCAAGCTGGAGAAGATGGGGCTGGCGACCGAGCACGCGCCCGCCGTTTGGGAATTGAGCAAGGACATGGAGCCTGCCCTGCGCGAGCTAGGCGAGCGTGGCGACATTATCCGCACCATGCAGAAGGCGCTCGGCTCGCAGGGTGGCGAACGCGATCCCATGAGTTTCCAAATCCATGACGGAGCGCCCGAGACGCCCATCGTCGGCCGCGTCGTGGACAAGCATCTGTCCGACGAGCTGGGGGAGAACCTGACAATCGTGGTGGACGGGATCGACGGCCGCACGCACCACATCGCCGGCATCGCGCCCGAGCGACTGGAGGATGCCCGCATCGGCAGCGTTGTCGAGATCAGCCCGGCAGAGGCGACGGCCCGGCCGTCCGACCGCACCATCATGGCCATCGCCGAGGATGGCATCTATCGGCCGAGCCGCCATCTGGAGCAGGCGAAATTCGAGGGCCGCGTTCCGGGCGGCGACTATGAGGGTTATGTTGATGCTCACGTGCGCCGGCTGGAGGCGCTACGCCGGGCCGGGATCGTCGAGCGGATCGACGCAGACCAATGGCGCATCCCCGACGATCTGGTCAGCCGCGCCGCCGCTCATGACGCCGGCCGCGACGGGCAGGCTAGCGTGCGCGTCGTGTCGTCGGTCGATCTAGGCAAGCAGATCGGATCGGACGGCGCGACATGGCTGGACCGGCGATTGGTCCATGGCGAAACGGCCGACCTTGCGCCGACCGGCTTCGGCCAGCAGGTGCGCGAGGCCATGGACCAGCGCCGCGAGCATCACATCGAACAGGGCGACGCCACCCGAGCGCGGAACGGCCGCATCTTCTATCGGCGCAGCCTTCTCGCCACCTTGCGCGAGCGCGAGGTTGCCCGCGTCGGCGCGGAGATGGCCGAGAGCAAGGGGCTGCCGTTCCGCGCCGCCACGGACGGCGAGAACGTCAGCGGCAAGTTCACCGGCACCGTGCAGCTATCGAGTGGCAAGTTCGCCGTGGTCGAGCAATCCCATGAATTTACCTTAGTCCCGTGGCGGCCGGTCATCGACCGCCAGTTCGGCCGCGAGGTCATGGGCGTCGTGCAGGGCGGATCGGTGTTGTGGCGGTTGGGGCGGCAAAGGGGGTTGGGACTTTAGAGCACCTGAAACGGCGTTGCGACACCGGCGCTATTCGGATAGGAGATAGATATTCGTATTGCCAAATGTGGGGCTATCAGCATGGGAAACGCCAAGTCAGCCGACAAGTAAGCCGCAACAACAAGCACTGTTGTTGCGGCGTTCTGTAAGATCAATCCCAATCTGATTGTTGACGAGCAGACGCCGCCCGGAATCCTTAATCGAGCGGTTGATTCGTCATGACTATCACACGCCCCGCGTGGGCTTATACGTTGCCGGCAGCCCTGCTGCTGATGGCTCCCTTCGACATCCTCGCGTCACTGGCGATGGATATTTATCTCCCCGTCGTCCCAGCGATGCCCGGCATCCTGAACACGACGCCATCCATGATCCAGCTCACGTTGAGCCTCTACATGGTTATGCTCGGCGTGGGGCAGGTGATCTTTGGCCCAATATCGGATCGCATCGGGCGACGGCCGATCTTGCTTGCGGGTGGGGCGCTTTTCATCGTCGCTTCTCTCGGAGCGGCATGGTCGTCAACGGCCGCAGCCTTCGTCGCTTTTCGCCTGCTACAAGCGGTCGGCGCGTCGGCGGCGTTGGTAGCGACGTTCGCGACGGTTCGCGACGTTTATGCCAGCCGCCCGGAGGGTGTCGTCATCTACGGTCTTTTCAGTTCGATGCTGGCCTTCGTGCCCGCCCTTGGCCCCATCGCCGGAGCACTGATCGGCGAGTTTTTCGGATGGCGGGCGATATTCGTCACGCTGGCTGCACTTGCGTTGCCTGCACTCTTGAACGCCGGTTTCAGATGGCACGAAACCCGCCCCTCGGATGAAGTAAACACACGCCGTTCCGTTTTGCCTATCTTCGTGAGTCCAAACTTTTGGGTTTATACGGTCGGCTTTAGCGCTGGCATGGGCACCTTCTTCGTCTTCTTCTCGACAGCCCCCCGAGTGCTCATAGGCCAAGCCGATTATTCCGAAATCGGGTTCAGTTTGGCTTTCGCCACTGTCGCACTCGCCATGATTGTGACAACCCGTTTCGCGAAGTCCTTTGTGGCCAGATGGGGCATTGCGGGATGCGCGGCGCGTGGGATGGCGTTGCTCGTTTGCGGGGCGATTCTGTTGGGAATCGGTGAACTTTTCGGTTCACCATCGTTCCTCAGCTT
>JACKJH010000006.1 GCA_020638055.1 Hyphomicrobiaceae bacterium
CAACTCGATCTTGGACCAAATTCGCCTCGGCAGAATGATGCAGATTTAACGCCCGATGCTCTAACCTGGGCGTAGGGGCGATCAGCGTCCGCGCTTAACATCCTGCACGGCTTGTTCGAGCGCTTGCAGAAAACGCGAACGATCCTGCTTGGTGAAGCTGGCGTTGTAGCCTTTGCTCTCACCTGTCTCGCGCAAATGTTGTTGCAGGTCGCGCATCGCCAGCGCTGAACCGATGTTGGCGTCGGTGAACGGCTTGCCTGTCGAGCCGATAACCTTCGCACCCGCCTTCAAGCACCGCGAGGCAAGCGGGATGTCCGCCGTGACAACGATGTCCCCCGCCACAGCTCGCTCCGCGATCCAGTCGTCAGCCACGTCCGGCCCGTCCGGCACGACGACGCGATGCACGTTCTCGCCCTCGGGAAGTCGCATGAACGCATTCGAGACAAAGTGGATCGCAAGCCGATGCCGCCCCGCCACCTTCGCCGCCTCGTCCTTCACCGGACACGCATCAGCATCGATGTAGATGGTGGTCATGCCAAGCCTTCAATCCGGAAAAATCACAAACCAACTCCCAAAACCTTAGCCATTCCCTCTTTTCCAGAGTCCATCATGGTCCGCAATGTGCGACCTTCGATCCCTGGCTCATCCATTGGAAGATCAAGAGATGGGCCTAGCATCGCGCCGTGCGCGTAACCTTCATCTGAGCCACTAGTGCTCACTACGCCCCTGACAATCGAACCATTCGCCCCAAAAATTGGTCCACCACTCATCTTTCCTGGAATACTTGCGTCGAAATTAAAGCAAGGTCCCGGTGTTGGCACCTCACGGCAAACATGATTCTGGTCGTACACTGCCTTTACCGACCCGATCGAAACGAAAAGATCCCAATCAAATTGGGGTAGTCTTAGCTCCCCATCCAGATATTCAATTGGGATATCCGGCATTTTAGCGTACCCAACCGAATAGGCCGTTTCGCCAACCGCAAAGGGATTAACCGACATGCTGAATGGTTGATGTGCAGCCCCATATGGCATTTCTGGAATCTTACATATTGCAATGTCAGTCGAGTAATCGAATCGATCAGGCTCATGGAAAAGTGGTGTATCTCGCCAACGACCCCAAACCCAAAACTTCTCGATAGGAAATATTCGGAACCTTTTTCCACCATACGCCGGACTTACTGGCATAAATACGCCAAACTCAAGATTGTCATCGAGTTGGACTCCACCACCCGACCTCGATCCACCATAGCCACTTTCAACTGGGTCCATTAGAACATGCGCGGCAGTGAGAACGTATCCCGTGCAGCTTATAACCGTAGCTGTACCAACACACGTCATAGACATCCCGCCTTCGATCCAGGCGACCACAGGCACAATACTCTGCTTCATCAGAAATGAAGCGCTTCCGAATGATGCCAATACCTCGTGGACATTTTTGCTGGGAGCTGTGGACATAAGATCGAAATCTCCATCAACCACAAAGTATTTTTGACCGACAGCGCGAGGACCGTGCAATTGAATTGATTTCGCGGCGTGGATTGCCCAGCGATCATCCCCTAACCTCGTCCAAAGAGGTTTCAAGATCTCGATTGGTCGTTGGACGGACGATGACATGACCCATCATACATCCAAATTCACGACATTCAGCGCGTTGTCCTGGATGAACTCGCGGCGTGGTTCGACGACATCGCCCATCAGCTTGGAGAAAATCTCGTCCGCCTCACCAAGATCGCCGATCTTCACCTGCAGCATCGTGCGGCTCTCTTTGTCGAGCGTGGTCTCCCAGAGCTGGTCGGGGTTCATCTCGCCCAGACCTTTGTAGCGCTGCAACGACAACCCCTTGCGTCCGGCCTCGTAAATCGCATCCACCAGGTCGCGCGGCCCACTGATCTGCAAGGACTGGTCCTTGCGCTTCAGCGTTGCCGGCTGATCGTAGACCTCACCCATCACTTCACGCCGTTCGTTAAGGCGGCGCGCCTCCAGCGACGCTATGAGACCGGCATCAAGCGCATGCGCTTCCGTCACGCCACGCACCTCGCGCTTGAAGAGATACCCTTGGTCGCCGAACGCACCAGTCCACCCCTTCTCCGTCTCCTCGGAAATGGCATCAAGTCGCCGCGCCACATCCTCTGCAACAGATCCTGCCGCGGTCACATCGTCCAGAAGCGTTGCATCAAACGCACCGGCAATCGCCGCCTGCTCGATGATTGCGCGCGGATAGCGCGAATGCATCTCGTCTATCACCCGGACGATGCCACGTGCCGAATCGACAATGTCACGCAGGTCTCGCCCAGCGCGCTCCGAGCCGTCCCCGGTAACGAGCACGGCATCCTCAATGCCGCTATCGACAAGGAAATCTTCCAGCGCCTTCTGGTCCTTGAGGTAGGTCTCAGACTTGCCACGCATCACTTTGTAGAGCGGTGGCTGCGCAATATAAAGGTGCCCCCGCTCGACCAGTTCAGGCATCTGCCGGTAGAAAAACGTCAGCAACAAAGTTCTGATGTGCGCACCGTCGACGTCTGCGTCCGTCATAATGATGATCTTGTGATAGCGCAGCTTCTCAAGATTGAAACCGCCATCCTCGCCACGGCCGATCCCCGTGCCAAGCGCCGTAATGAGCGTGCCGATTTCCTGGCTCGACAGCATCTTGTCCATGCGCGCGCGCTCCACGTTGAGGATCTTGCCGCGGATCGGCAGCACCGCCTGGAACTCGCGATTGCGCGCCTGCTTTGCCGAGCCGCCAGCCGAGTCACCCTCGACAATGAACATCTCCGTGTTTTCAGGATTGCGATCCTGACACTCCGCAAGCTTGCCCGGCAGGTTCGCCATGTCGAGCACACCTTTGCGACGCGTCAACTCGCGCGCCTTGCGAGCCGCCTCGCGCGCCGATGCCGCTTCGACGATCTTCCCAACAATCGTCTTGGCTTCCTTGGGATGCTCCTCGAACCACTGCGACAGCGCCTCGCCCGTCACGTTTTCGACCACCGGTTTGACTTCCGAGGAAACCAGCTTGTCCTTGGTTTGCGAAGAAAACTTCGGATCTGGAACTTTTACCGAAAGCACGCAGCACAAACCTTCTCGCGCGTCATCGCCTGTAAACGAAACCTTTTCCTTCTTCGCGATCCCGCTCTCATCGGCATATTTGTTGATGACACGTGTGAGCGCGGCACGAAAGCCGGCCAGATGCGTGCCACCATCGCGCTGCGGAATGTTGTTGGTGAAGCAGAGCATCTGCTCGTGGTAGCTGTCGTTCCACCACAGCGCCACCTCGCACGAAATGCCATCACGCTCGCCCATTACCATGATCGGTTCCGCAATCAAGCCGGTTCGCGAACGATCGAGATAGCGCACGTAGGCGGCAAGGCCACCGTCGTAGTGCATCACTTCGCGCTTTTCATCTGCGTGGCGCTTGTCAACAAGAACGATTTCCGCCCCCGAGTTCAGGAACGCCAATTCGCGCAAGCGGTGCTCAAGCGTATCGTAGTCGAAATCCGTCATCGAAAACGTGTCAGGACTGGGCAGGAACGAAACCTGCGTTCCCCGCTTGCCTTCCGGCGCATCGCCCACGACTTCCAATGGCTTTTCTGCTTCACCGTGACGGAAGCGGACGAAATGCTCCTTGCCGCCGCGCCAGATCCTCAGTTCCAGCCACGTCGAAAGCGCATTGACGACCGTGACGCCAACACCGTGCAGGCCGCCTGAAACCTTGTAGGGATTGTCATCGTCACCGCCTTCGTTGAACTTACCGCCGGCATGAAGCTGGGTCATGATGACTTCGGCAGCCGATTTGCCTTCCTCCTCGTGCATGTCGGTAGGAATGCCGCGGCCATCATCAATCACCGTGCACGAGCCGTTTGCATTGAGCGTGACCACCACAGTGCTCGCAAAACCCGCCATGATCTCGTCGATGCCGTTATCGACAACTTCGTAAACCATGTGATGCAGGCCCGATCCGTCATCGGTGTCGCCGATGTACATGCCCGGCCGCTTGCGCACTGCATCAAGTCCCTTGAGCACTTTGATGTTCTTGGCGCCGTAGTCATCCGCGCCCTTGTTCTTGCTCATTGAGATGTCCTTAGTCTTGTCGTTCGTCTGTCGCTCGACGTGTTGGATGCATGCGCTTCAGGCGACGCGCGGAGCATGCTGCAAAGGTCACGACACTCCACGCTTGTCCTGTCTCGAAGAGCGCTTCAACGCGCCTGCGATGACGGTCTGTCAAACCTTGAAACACGAGAATTCGAATGGACCGGGCAGCACACAACGCATCAGGTCGTTCGTCTCGACAGTCATGTTCTGAAAGCTGCCCGGATAGATCGCCCAGTGCGATCCCAAATCTTACGCGTTTTCTATACCACGAAGCCCGCCAAACCGCATCAAAAATAGCATTATGACACACCATGAAATGGTCAAAATTGATCATCGTTCTCAATGGCTTGCAGGCGCGGCAACAAATCCGCGCGCCGCCTTTCAAAGTCGGGCAACGCCGCCGTCGCAAACAAGCCGGAATTGCGCACGTCCGCGAAGCGCTTCGAACGCTGCCGGATCGGTCCCCGTCATCCACGCCTGCGCCCCCAGACGGACGATTTCCGCAAACAGCGCAGCCCGCCGATCAACGTCGAAATGCGCCGTCACTTCATCCAGCAGCAAGATAGGCGCGAGCCCGCCCTGGCGTTCGGCAACAAGCTCCGCATGCGCCAGTACGATGCCGAACAGCAGCGCCTTTTGTTCACCCGTTGACGACAGCCGCGCCGGCATTGCCTTGGGTCCGTGCCCCACCACCAGATCCGATCGGTGCGGACCTGACAATGCACGCCCTGCCGCCCTGTCCCGCTCACGCACCGAGCGCAACTCCCGCATGTAGAGATCTTCCACTTCAACAGCGGGATGGTCTGCCAGCAACGTCTCCAACGTTCCCTCAAGCGCCAGCTCCGCCCAGGGAAAGAGCGAATCTGGATCACATTCGCGCCGCCGCTCGATCACCTGCGCCAGGCTGGCCACGGCTTCGGCCCGCTGCGCCGCGACGGCAACACCGTTTTCTGCCATGCCCATCTCGAAGCCTTCGAGCAGGGCATTCTCGCGCACGCCTTCCGACAACAACTTATTGCGCGATTGCATGGCCCGCTCAAACCGGCCGACGCGCGTGCGATAGCCGGCATCGAAACACAAGATGAGCCGATCGAGAAATCGCCGCCGCTCCCCTGCAGGGCCTGTGAACAAACCATCCATCGCCGGCGTCAGCCACACCATTTCGACATAGTCGGCAAGCGCACCAGAACCAGAATGTTGTTCGCCATCGATCCTGACGATGCGCCCCGACCTGCCATTCTCTGCATTGCCCGTGCGCGTCAACCCCGTGCCGATGTCAATCACGCCCAGCGCCGTGTGCACGCGCCCGGCAACCGACCAACTGCCGTCACCACTCGCCATTACCAGATCAGAAAACGCTGCACGCCGCAGCCCCTGTCCAGGAGCCAGCAACGAGATCGCCTCAAGGAAATTGGTCTTGCCAGCGCCATTGGGACCCACCAGCACGACAGGTTCCGCCGCAGCCTCCACAATCGCTGACGAATAGCTGCGAAAATTGGTGAGCTGCACCCGCTCGATCCAGAGCCTTTTGCCCGGCGATATTGGCTGACGCACGTCACCAGAACCACGCTGCATTCCCCCTCTCCCCGTCCTCACGGGGAGAGGGTCGGGGCGAGGGGCAACCGCATGCAACACCAGCGCACTTTGATCGAAGTGATTCATGCCCCGCAATATGGCCTGACACGCGCGCCAAAACCACCACGAAGAAGCCCCTTCCCACACGACTGAAAAGAGCCGACGTGAGGGGCCGCGTCTTAGACCCGAAGCTTAGGGTCCGGACCCTAGCACCTCAGGTCATCGCCCCATCCAGCCCACTGCCGGAAAACAGCTCCAAGAAGCGTCGGCCATTGACCCGAAGGGGAAGTCAGCGCTGAAGGCAATGAGGACGCAATGGCGTCTCTTGTGCGGGTGCAAAGCAGTCGCGGCGCCTTCATGGATCGGGGAACGTTCCTTCGGGCAGGTCCTCGCCCTTGATCCATTCGATGCTGGTGGGAAGCTGCCCCTCGGCTTCAATGAATTCCTTGACCGCTTTCCAGGCTTCAGCGAAGGGGATGTAAAGCCCGACAGGCATGGGGTCGTTGTGAAGTGTGCGAACCCATTTTTTGATCTTGGTCAGATCGCCTCTTGAGAACCAATCCTGGCGCGGGACGCCGCCGCCAATGCGTGAATATTGCAGCAACACGCCGAGATCGCGATTGCCCCACATCGCAAGATCGATGTCCTTTCGTCCCCGCCCCCATGGCAAATGCTCCGTTCCGTCCAACCCTTGAAGGTTAATGCTGGCGCCGTCATTGCTGGAATTGGGGAACCAGCCAAAGTCTTTCGCAGGATGCGTGAAATAAGGCTCCAGGAATTCCAGGGTGGGCCATCCAGGCCCCAGGAAGGTATGGAAATAAGCATCCTTGATCATGGGCGTCCTCTCTGAATCCAAACGCCATTCTGCAAAACCCAAACCTGTCCCGCGCCGTCAACGATGCGAACCCGAGGATTACCAACTTGCAGCCCGATACTTGGAAGTATCGCTCGACAGCTAGGGCACAATTCACGGTCCGTGCGCATTTCTATCTCACGCCCCGTGAGCGTACCACCATACACCTACGCCGCCCGCAACAGCGCATTGGCTTCAGCGTGAAAGGCGGCGTTGTTTGGAAATCGGCCCAAATGCGTTGTCGACATCAGGTCTGGATAACGGTCGATCAACTCCGACCGCAACACGTTCGCCAGCGCGTCGTCACCTGAGGTATATCCTGGAGCGCCCGAATTCACACCAATTATGGGCGTCCCGTCCAGGTTGATATAGGCCACCGTTCCTGAAGCGCTTGGTGCGTGTCTGCCGGGCGGAACTGGCGGCATTCCCGTGACATAGCGGTAGGTCTCGATGACTCTAGACGGGGCGGGTCTGCTCGGACCTGCAGGAGGTTCGCCGAGGGCAGGGCCCTGATTGCCGCCAATGCCAAAGCGTGGATCGGATCTGGTCAGGTCATGATAGCGCGCATCCGCTTCGCGAGCTGCCGCCTCCAGCGCACGGATCGGCCCTTCAACGGTTTCCATCAAACTCGGTCTTGGTTTCCAGTTTGGTTCGATCTCGCGAACTCGGTCTCGTGCGTTTCGCGCCCAGGCAGCGGCATTGGCCAACCGCATCGATTGTGCAGGCGTTGCCGGTTGATAGTAACGGCCGACACGAACCTGAACCGTTTGCCGGCGGCTCGAAACGAGATGAACCAGCCCGCCGCCAGCACTTCCGCCCGAACTGGTCCACTGCCCGCCATCGCGATTGCCAGCCGGCACACGCGGCTGACCAGGATTGAAACCCGCCTTGATCGCGAGTTGGACGAAGGCCTTGAACGCCAATACCACGCGCGCCCATGCCGCTTCGCATTCCAGCGCGAGGGGCGACGCGCAACCTGTCTTTGTTGATGAAAGGGAAACGCGCATCAGCACATCACTCGCTGGCGAACCTGCGAGTAATGATCGCCGCTTCAGGTGGCGCGGGGATTAGTTTGGGTAAGGTCAGGTGTCGAATGGCAACCGGACGGCGGTGCACGCGACCTCGTCACGGCAGCTCCTGCTCCTTATCAGACCTGACTTTCACACCGCGCAAGCATCCCCTGCCGCACACCCACACATCACACCCGCATCGGCATCAGCACGTATAGCGCGGTAGCATCGCCGGTGTCGCGCACCATGGTGGGTGAAGCGGGATCGGCCAGCATGAAGCTCGCCTCGTCACCTTCGAGCTGACCGGCGATGTCGAGCAGATACCGCGCGTTGAAACCGATATCGAGCGCGTCGTTGGAATATTCGACACCGATCTCCTCAGTCGCGCTGCCGCCATCGGGATTGTTCACCGACAACACCAGCTTGTCCGGCGCAATGTTGAGCTTCACCGCCCGCCCGCGTTCGCTCGCAATGGTTGAGACGCGATCAACCGCATTCATGAACTCTGCGTTGGGCACTTTCAGAACTTTGTCGTTGCCCTGCGGAATAACCCGCTCGTAATCAGGAAATGTCCCGTCGATGAGCTTTGACGTCAGCGTGACCGTGCCGATTTCAAACCTGATCTTGGCGTCACTGACACCAACATTCACGCTGCCACCGGAAGCCTCGATCAAGCGATGCAGTTCGAGCACGGTTTTGCGCGGAACGATCACACCCGGCATACCCGCGGCACCATCCGGCAACGACAGCTCCACTTGCGCCAGACGATGTCCGTCCGTCGCAACGGCGCGCAAAACCTCGCCATCACCACTCTGTGCCGTATGCAGGTAGATGCCGTTCAGATAATAGCGCGTCTCTTCCGTTGAAATCGCAAACCGGGTCTTTTCAATAAGCCGCTTCAAATCAGACGCTGGTAGCTCGAACGAATGCGTCATCTCGCCAACAGCCACGTCGGGAAAATCTTCCGGCGGCAAAGTCTGCAATGCAAACCGCGCCTGGCCAGCGGCAATCGTCAGGCGCTCCTTTTCGGCATCTGTCTTGATCTCGATTTCCGCACCGTCCGGCAACTTGCGAACGATATCATGCAGGATATGCGCTGGAACGGTGACGGCACCCGATGCCCCGACGTCCGCGTTCACAGATTCGATGACCTCGCGCTCAAGATCCGTCGCCTTGAAGGAAAGCTGGTTGTCCTTCGCCTTGAGCAGCACGTTCGAAAGGATCGGAATGGTCGTGCGTCGCTCCACAACGCTCGTCACGTGACTGAGCGCCCGTAGAAGCTCACCTCGTTCGATGACTAGCCGCATGAGCACTCCTTGAAGTGGTTTAATGAATTGGATGAACCTCAGACAGACCACCCCCCGTTAGAAAGCCAAGGGCAGGCGCATCTGATATTCGGATTTACCGGAATAACTCATTACACAACACTATATTGATATGCTGAGCAAACCGGAATCGGGGTCCGCACTTCACCCTATACGCACCTGTTTTTCAAGGGGTCTTTCGCGATGCCTGCGCGTCCATGAACAACCGTATGAAATACCCACGGTGCCAAAAACGCAACGAAGCGGCATCCGTTGCCGGACGCCGCTCCTCCCCGCCGTTTGCCAGCAGCAACAACTCCCTCTCTGCCGCAGGCAAATAACTGCTCAACCAACCCCAACCGGGCCGTTGCATAGGACGGCATTAGCCGCGCAGGGCTCTGCCCCCTGATAGATTAACCCTCAGTGACTCAACAGCTTCTTGAGTTCATCAATTTCGTCGCGCAGCCGGGGATTGCCCGTGATCTCGTTTTCGATCTTGCGGATCGCGTGCAACACGGTCGTGTGATCACGGTTGCCGAACCTGCGGCCGATCTCGGGCAGCGAACGCGCCGTCAACTGCTTGGCCAGATACATGCCGATCTGACGTGGCCAAACGACCGAGCGATGCCGGCGCTGCGAAAGCAGGTCGCCCTTCGACACACCGAAATGCCGTGAGATGATCCGCAGGATATCCTCGATCTTGATGCGCCGGGGTTCTATGCCCTGCACCAGGTCACGCACAACCGTTTCTGCGATATCCAGTGAGATCGGCGTGCGCATGTACTGCCAGTTGGCAAACAAGCGCGTAATGGCCCCTTCAAGCTCGCGTCCGTTCTCGGTAAGGCGCTCCGCCAGCAAATTGACGACCTCGGCAGAAAGCTGGAACGAACGATCAAGTGCCGCCTTTTCCGCAATCCGCTTCTCCAGCACTTTTGCACGCAAATCGTAATCGAGCGAACCAAGCTCGGTAACCAGACCCCGCTGCAAACGTGAGCGCATACGCTCATTCAGGCGGTCAATGTGATTTGGTGCACGCGCCGAGGCGACCACCACCTGCCGGCCACCGTCAAGCAGGGCATTGATGATGTGGTCGAACTCCTGCTCGGTCTTCTCACCGTGCATGAATTCCAGGTCATCGATCAGCAACAGATTGATCGAGCGGAACTTCTCCTTGAACGATAACGGATCGGAGCTGCGCAACGCCTCGACGAATTGATAGCGGAAGCGCTCCGCCGTCAGGTACAGCACCTGCGCATCCGGATTGCGCTGCTTCACCTCCCAGGCGATCGCATGCAGCAGATGCGTCTTGCCAAGCCCGACCGATGAATGGATGTACAAAGGGTTGAAGGCCGGTGTCGATGACATGATCGTCTCGGCCACTTGTGTCGCGCCGGCATGCGCCAGACGGTTGGAAGCGCCGACCACAAAGGTATCGAACGTATAACGCGTATCTAGCGGCGACCCTTCAAAACCGCCAACCTGCGTGCGACCATGGGCCGGCGGCATGATCGCCTGCAAGGCCGCAGCCGAAAGTACCCTTGGTCCATCCCCACCAGATTGCAGCCCTGCGGCATTGGCTTCCTGCTCTCGACGCGCAATGTCGATGGGAGCAGGCTGCGGTTTGGCTTGGCCACCTCCTGGTTGGCGCAACAGCACTTCCACGCGCTCCGCCCCCTTGAACTCAACCTTGCAGCAGCCCAGCAACGCGTCTTCGTAATGTGATTGTATCCAGTTTTTCAAGAACTTGACCGGCACAGATACCTGCACGGTAACGCCGTCAAAGCTCTCAAATTCGAGCGCGTTGAACCAACTTGTGAAGATGTCTTCGCCAAGCTGTGCACGCAACATCGCCCTGACTTTATGTCCACGCCCATCGACACCGCTCGAAGATGTCTTACCATTTCCAGAAACACCCGTTCCCGCATTGGATGTCCGGTTAGATGTACGGCCCGCTGCCTTTTCGACGACTTCCGCCCCGAATTTCTCGATGCTTTCCATGATGACTTGCCCCCTACTCTCAAATGCCCGCACTTAAACTGCGCTTGGCAAAAGCAACCCCGTTCGCGCCCGACGCCTCGGGCAGCGTTGCCTAAACAATCCAGCGTAGCGTTATGGGTGCTTTAGCCTTGCACCCAGGGAAGCCCGGCGACCTTCCAGCCGCATGCACCTCCCCTGTGACGGTTGGTATCGAGAGGACCCTCAAACCCTTCCGTCACGTTGCGGCAGCGCGTATACCCCGCTTCTGCCATCACTTGCGCCGCCATGCGGCTGCGTCCGCCTGACCGGCAGATGAAGAAGATCTCCGCATCTTTCTCCACCTGCGTCATTTCGAGATGTGCAGACAATTCCTCGACGAACCTTGGATTTATCCGGTTCTCCGGGAACGACTGCCACTCGATCGTCAGAAGTTGTTTTCCGATCCCGCTGAGATCGGGCAACCCGACGAACGCCCACTCCGCTCTGGTCCTGCAATCGATCATAATCGATTTAGGATCGCGTCGAAGACGTGCCCATACATCAAGGACCGACACGTTTTCGATGTGGACAGCACTGCTGGAGCTCACACTCAAACTCCTCCAAGTCACGCTCGCTCCACTTCCCAAACATTTATGGAAAACCAAGCGAAACCTACGTCAACCAAGCATCCGCACGAGCTCAGTCAAGACGATCATCGTCAAAGAAGCAACTCCCGGACCCACGCCGGGATAATGCGGCTTTGAACTTTGGTTTTACTTGGAAACGCCCACACACTTTACGCGACACACGCGGCACTGAACCCTACCAACGCCGAGGTACTCGACTTATCCCCGCAGGTCCGTGCTGGGGAGATTAATTAAACCTTAACACCCAATCGTGCAAGCACATCCCTCCCCCTTCAAAAAGCCCGTATTTACGGGATTTTCGGCCGCCCCAATCTTCGAAAAAGAATCCACAGCTCTGTGGAGAATCCCATTGAGGTCCTTGGGAAAACTCATCTCCCGAGCCTTCCAAAACGCATCGGGCGGCGCCCGCTTGAAGCAGACACCGCCCGTAACATTTTTTGATCTTCCAGCGATCGTGCCGGACGCAACTGCCCGTTTCAAATTCACGATCCATCCAGCATCAAAGCCGGGATTCAGTCACTTAAGACCGTTCAAAAAGTCTCCGAACACATTAAACGTCGACTCTTCCATGTGGCGAACAGATCACACGCGAGTCCTGTCTGCAGGCTCCGGAGGGAAAACATATTATCCTATTCGCCCATCGCAGAAACGCGCGCGGTCAGTCTTGAGATCTTCCGGCTCGCTGTCCGCTTGTGCAGGATGCCCTTCTGCGCCGTACGGGCCAGGAACGGTTCGACGGACTTCAGCGCCGCTGCTGCCGCCGATTTATCTCCCGAACTGATCGCTTCTTCGACCTTGCGGACTTCTGTGCGCATCTCACTACGGCGCGAGCGGTTGATTTCCGTGCGCCTTGTGATCTTGCGAACGGCCTTCTTGGCCGATTTGGTGTTTGCCATCTCGTGGCTCCTTATTGAACTAATCCTTGCCTCTTTAGCCAGCCATATCAGCAGGTTGAACTCTCGCGATACGCCAGGGCCGGGCACAAACACGGCTGCCGCTCGGAACGTGCATCCCGAGCGGCAAGGTGCCAGTCGTATACTTGTCGCCGCAATTTCGGTCAACGCCTATGCCGACAAATGCCGAAATTTCTGGGATTGTCGGCAATCGTTCATGTTTAACGGGCCTGGCTTGACGCCCACCTGACGCCACTAACCAGGCTGACAAGCGGCTTTGCAAACGAACTGTCATCGAACCGGTGATTTCTTGGATCATGCAGGTTAAGCATGAATCACGTAAGAGAGCTGCCGAACGGCATTATTGCCGGGCCATCGCTCCAGAGCTGACATCAGGTGAGCCAGCGGCAATTGGGGAGAACCACGAAATGCCATCATTCTTTATTTGGGCAGCAGTATTCACCATCGGCCTTGCCGGTATGGCCCTGACAGCGGCCGCGCCGCAACCGCTTACTCATCTGGCCCTTAGTGCATTGATTTGCGTCGGCATAGCCTTCGTCGGCATATTGGAAGGGCAAAAACTTCGTGCCGAAGGTGCCAGCAAAGCCGAGCTTGCCTCGGCAAACGCACGCAACATGGGCTTTATCTATATTTGGGGTGCAGCAACAATCGCCCTTACCTACACCACTCTCCTCTCGTGGCATGAGTGGTGGCATTGGTTTTTGGGTTTTGCCGTCATCGGTACTGCGTGCATTTTTTTCTCCAATACGGTGGCACGCGACCATATTGAAGGACGCGATGACGAAACGCTTCTGTCGATTGGCAACAAACTCACTTGGGTGCAACTCGTCGGCATGTTGATCGCCATGATCGGTATGCTCGTTGACGGCAAGCTCAGTCGCTATCTCATACCCAACGCTATGGATTGGGCTGCTCAGAACACCTTTTTCACTGGCGCATTGGGATTAGCCGTGCTTTCCGCTTACGCTTTGTGGGCAAGCCGAAATGATAAAACGGGCAGCGTCACCGTCGCATAAAAAGCCGATGTGTTTCCTGCTTTCCGGCTAGAGCGCTTTTCGATCCGATGGAACCTGATCAGCGCTCTAGCTTTTTGGTTTGGTCGCATTTTCTGCGACGAACCGGTATCCACTCCGTCGGAAAATGCTCTAGTGGCCTGTCGCGCCAAAATTGAAACATAGCCGCAACCGCTTACAATTTTGGCGCGACATGAAGGCCACTAGCAAAATCATTGGCTCAGTGTGGCGTTTATCGCGCCTTAGTTGATACCCAGCGTGCCGCAACATCGATCAACGAAGGCGCGACGCCACACTAGCGCCTGGGTCAGAGCCCGGGCCGACCGCAATTTCAAGGCCCGCTCAAGGAGCCCATGCAATGTCGATTGAAGCGATCTTCAAACAACTGCTCCTGGCTCTCGGCGCCATCATCATCGCAATGTGGTGGGCAGCAAGTCAGTCGAACAAACCAGCTTCGATAGCCGCCGCAGCACTGGCCGCATTGGTATTAATTCTCACAACACTAAAGGTCCACCGCAGCTTTCGATCCAGCGCAATGCCCGCTGCTGAACCAGGCAGAATTGCCGGCACGCACGCCGCATTCATGGCCTCTACATACGGTTGGGGTGGACTTGCCATGCTCGCCATATACCTGGGCACCACGCTCAAGTGGCAACACGGCTGGCAGTATGGGTCGGGCATGCTTTTGATTGCTGCAGCGCTGATTTTCTATGCCGCCAACGTACAAAAACCCAATTCGCCATTTGCATCAGCCCGAATGTTGAAGATCGCCAAAGCGCTCACGGTTGCCCAGGCTGGCGCGGCGTTCACCGCTCTGTTATGGCTGATTACGTCAGGCAAACTTGCCACCGCCAAAAACGACTGGGCCGCCAACCACATCTTCATGGCGGGCGGCCTGGCCATCGTTTTCATTTCCCTCTTGGCGATCATGACTTCACCGCGAGAGCAGCAGTAAAATCCCGGTCGCGCCGAACAGGAAGCTGCCTACCTGTGCTTGAAGTTGGGCTTGCGCTTCTCGACAAACGCGCCCATGCCCTCTTTTTGATCCTTAGTGGCGAACATGGCGTGAAACACCCGCCGCTCAAACCGAATACCTTCAGACAGCGTCGTCTCATAAGCCCGGTTGACCGTCTCCTTGGTCATCATAACGGCCGGTAGCGACATTGCAGCAATCTTGCCCGCAGCCTTCATCGCCTCACTAATAAGTTCACCAGACGGCACAACGCGCGACACGAGCCCAGCCCGTTCAGCCTCTTCAGCGTCCATCATCCGTCCCGTCAAGCACATCTCCATTGCCTTGGATTTGCCGACGAACCGCGTTAGCCGCTGCGTGCCCCCAGCACCCGGCATGATGCCCAGCGTGATCTCCGGCTGACCAAACTTTGCAGTGTCCGCAGCGATGATGAAATCGCACATCATGGCCAGCTCGCACCCGCCACCCAGAGCAAACCCCGCGACAGCGGCAATGACCGGCTTGCGTACCCGCGTCAGCCGTTCCCAACTTGAAATGAAATCTTCGCCGTAAACGTCCGTATAACTCTTCGATGCCATCTCCTTGATGTCAGCTCCAGCGGCGAACGCCTTTTCTGAACCCGTAATAACGATGGCGCCAATTGCGGCATCCGCCTCAAATCTATCAAGCGCCTCATTGAGCTCGCCAACTAGCGCGCTGTTCAAGGCATTCAACGCGTTCGGCCTGTTAAGTGTGATTACACCTACCCGATCCTTCGTCTCGACAATGATGTTTTCAAAGTCCATGCTCATCTCTCCGTTGATTGTTCCCGCGCGTCCAATTCATATCCCGCGCACGAAAGTTATGGTTCACCCCGTTTGCACACCTGGAGCCTATGCTAATGTTTCGCCGCCTTTTCTATTTCGTACTGCTGGCCGTGTTTGCATTAGCGGCATCGTTCAGTGCGTATTTCTTCTACCAGCACTACATGACCTGGCTGGCCTGCAAGGATGCAACGGGACTTTGCTTTACCGAGGGCCCAACTCTGATCGCCCGCATCGCTCCCATGGGCATTCCTGTCGCCTATGCCGCCATCACACTCGTACTGGGCCTGCTCAGCCTGTGGTCGTTATGGGGCGTCGTGCGCCCGGCTCGGCGCCGTTACACCTGAAGGTGCAACACCTTGTTGACCCTTAACGCGACGCCACGGTCCCCATGGCACGACTGCTCTTTGTTCTTGCGATAGCCACAGCAGCGGCAGCCTCCGCTTCAACGTACCTGTTCTGGAGCCAATACTGGCGCTGGCGCGATTGCTTCAGCGACCAGGGCCGATGCTTCGACCCCAACACACAAGTCGTTTATTTCGAGCAATCGGGAATTGCATGGGGTGGGCTGGCCCTCCTCTTTCTCGTGCTGACGCTCGTGCTGCTGGTCCTGCTTTCGCGACGATGACGAAATTCCGCCGCTGAAAATTGCCTGACCTAGCCGCCTAAAGCACTTTCCGACGAAGTGGACGCCGGTTCGTCGAAGAAAATGCGACCAAACAAGATGCTGGAGCGCTCATCCGGTTCCATCGGGTCGCAATGCGCTCTAGCGCTGGCAGGTACTGCAATGGAATGTCGACCGTCCAGCATGAATGCTGCGGCGCACAATGCCCTGACAACCCGGTCTGGCGCAAGCCTTTCCAGCCCGGCCATAGACCAAAAACTGATGCTGGAAGTAGCCCAGCGCACCGTCAGCCGCCCGGTAGTCCTTCAACGTCGAGCCGCCCGCAGCGATAGCGTCGGCAAGAACCTGTCTGATCGCGGGCACCAGCCTATCTGCTCTCGCGGTTGGGCGGCCACGGCTGTCAGCCAGACACGAAGCCGACCGGTTCGGCGAAATGCCGGCTCGGAACAAAGCCTCCGCAACGTAGATATTTCCCAGCCCGGCAACCGTGCGCTGATCCATGAGGAAGGCTTTGAGATCGGCTTTGCGTCCCGCTGCCCGCTCCGCCAGATATGAAGCCGTAAACCCGTTCCCTAGCGGCTCTGGCCCAAGCTGCCGGATCAGCGGATGCGCCTCGAACTCGCACTGAGGCACCAAGATCATGAACCCGAAACGCCGCGGATCATTGTAGACAATGCGCGCCCCACCAGACATTTCAAACACCACATGATCGTGCTTTGGTTCAGTCCCGGTTGCATGCACGAACTGCCCCGCTAGAGCAGAAGAACCTTGTCCTGTTGCAGAAATCGTGAAGCGGCCACTCATGCCCAGGTGCATGATTAAAACATCACCACCCGAAACGTTCGCGATGAGATACTTTGAGCGCCGTCCAAGGTGCTCCAGTGTACGCCCCTTCAAACGCTCGGCCATGCGTTCAGGTAACGCGAAACGCAAGTCAGGACGTCGCGCCTCGACACGGCGAAAAACACGCCCCACCATTGCCGGTTCGAGCCCGCACCGGACCGTCTCAACTTCAGGCAATTCAGGCATGGTCAGAATTGTCACGCATCATGCAGCCGATTTCAACGCAACATACCGGCAAGTCAAAGTTTTTTCCCGATCACAGTGCTGCTCGAATGGAAGACCTGTGGCCTCACGAAAGAACGCCGCAGCCGCATGGCAGACGCACGCATCACGCCGCACCGCGCTTGCAAATGCGCAGCGCCGGTTCTCGACTACAAATTGCCCATCCCCCGCATCGACGATTTCTGCGCAAGCTCCAAGGCCGTTGACTGTCTCCACAGCTCGTATCAGCCGCTTGGCCGCATCGCCTTCACCTGCGAGCCCCGCCTCCTGTGCCAACCGCCTGCCCGCCTCTTCCAGAATTTCAACCAAGGCGTTGGCCGGCATGCGATAGGACAAAACCGAAATCACCTGCTCAAGCAGCGGGCGATAGGCTTTGGACGCGGCATCCTCTGTACCTGGAACAATTTCGTAGACGATGCCTGGCTTGCCCGCACCTCCAGTTCGCTGCAAGGCGCCGTGCTGCACCAACCGGTCAGCAATCAGCAATCGAAGCTGAACCACCACCGCATTGCGCGTCACGGACAACGCTTCGCTCAACGCAGAAACCGTGCGTGGCTTCTGGCTGACGAGATCGAGAATTCGTTGGCGCGTCGTATCGCTCAACCCAGGTTCCTCATCTTGTCTTTTTTCCAGGTCTTCCGCCTCCCGTAGTCCGCAAGCGGCTTCACATGCAAGACCAGGAACGTTCAAACCCAACAGCTTCAATAACTTGGGACACCAAATGGCCCACCGCAACTTAATAACAACAATTTGTATTGTTATTATTGTATACATGGGAGACGCTGTCTGCGTATCAAAACATTAAAAACAGCGGTGACGGGTGCCAGCCGTCACCGGCAACCACAATCAATAAATGGGTAGAGAAATCGACATGAAAGCACTTCGAGTGATGTTTTTGACCGCAGTCGTGCTCGCCATATCGGCAAACGCACAGGCACCAGCCAGCGCACAAGACGCCACAGCATTTCCGGCTGACTATAAAACCAAATTCACCAACTATCTGAGTCTCGACCGAACCCAGAACAATGACCAGATCATTCGTCTTTTCGCCAACGATAAGGCGCTGGCAGCCGCCAAAGCCGGCGAGAAACTGCCCGACGGCTCTGTCATCGTCGGCGAAATTTATAAGGCGCGTCTTGATAAGGATGGCAAACCAGTCGTCAGCACGTTGGGACGCAAGATCCGCGACAAACTAGCCGTAATCGCAGTTATGGAACGCCGAGACGGCTTTGGCAAAGACCTGCCGCAGGAATTGCAGAACGATGGCTGGGACTTTGCCGCGTTCAAACCGGACGGATCATCAGCAGGCAAGGACCTCAACCAATGCCGGGCCTGCCACGCACCTTTGACAGACACCCAGCATCTGTTCTCGCTGCAACACATGAAGTAGTGGCCGCTCTCAAGTAAGACGGTTGCACTTCCACCGGGGCAACTCCAAATTTGCCCCGGTTCAATTGCAACAACGCCACGTTCAGGTCTGGGCCACCAGCCCAGCCGCTTCAATCCCTGCAACTGCGGCCGCTTCATCATTATCGGACGTATCACCCGAGATGCCGATCGCGCCGAGTAATTCGCCTTCACCATCGCGAACCAGGACACCGCCCGGCACCGGAACAAGCTTGCCACCGGCAGCATGCGTCACCGCCGCAATGAAGTAGGCCTGCGTTTCCGCGCGCTCACCCAATTTGCGCGAGGATTGGCCAAACGAAATCGCCCCATAGGCCTTGCCGATGGCGACATCTGCCCGATGCAGGCTGGTTCCGTCCTCGTTGATAAGGCATCGAACCGCGCCACGCGCGTCCAGGACTGCAATGGTCAGAGGCTTCAGGTTTTGAGCCCGCGCATGTTTACGAGCCCCTGCCAGAATTGCCTCTGCCAGCTCCAAATTCATCATCTTTAGCCCCCCGTACCGTCAATATTTCCAGTGTTACCCTGTGCTACTATACAGCCAGGCTTGACATCCAACAGCACCCATCTGGCCTGATAGTCTTGGCGCTATGGCCGCGATGGCACCGGTACGCTAAGCTGCCGCCAAATCGAATCCCATCTGAACCGGAATTAGATCTGCATGTCCGAACAACCGCAATCTGAAACAACGTCATTCGGCTACCGCGAGGTACCAAAAAACGAGCGCCAAGGTCTCGTCAACGACGTCTTCTCCCGCGTGGCGGAACGCTATGACCTGATGAACGACTTGATGTCGGGCGGGCTCCATCGGCTCTGGAAACGCGATTTCCTCAACTGGCTCGCCCCGCCCAAAGGCGACCACGCCTACCGGCTGCTGGACGTGGCCGGCGGAACCGGCGACATCGCCCTGCGTTTTGCCGGCATGACCAGTGAACAAGCCACCGCCGTCATATGCGACATCAATCCTCAAATGCTCGACGTTGGTCAACGTCGCGTCAATGATGCTGGGATGGCCCACCGCATTGAGTGCGTGGAAGGTAATGCCGAAGCGCTGCCGTTCGACGACAAATCGTTCAACGCCTATACGATTGCGTTCGGCATCCGCAACGTAACTAACATCGACAAGGCATTAAGCGAAGCCTACCGCGTTCTCAAAACCGGTGGACGCTTCATGTGTCTGGAGTTCTCCGAAGTAACGGTGCCTGTGCTCGACAGACTGTATGAGTTCCATTCCTTCCAGGTCATTCCCCTCCTGGGAAAGATCGCCGCAGGAGACGACCAACCCTACCAATATCTCGTGGAATCGATCCGCAAGTTCCCCAAGCAGGAAGCCTTCGCCGAAATGATCCGCGCCGCAGGCTTTGAGCGCGTCACCTACCGCAACCTGACCGGCGGCGTCGCAGCCATGCATTCTGGCTGGAAAATCTGAAACAAAAAACGGCACGTTGGGTTCGTGCCGTTCTCGCATGTGCTTATTTTGAAACTGGCGCTGTCAGCCGCAACCACACGCACCACCACCGCAGGTGTGTCCGCCCCCTCCACCACCGGAAAACGATCCAAAGTCGTCGTCACCCTTGCCCGGCGAAGCAATGCGGGCAAGCTGCTGCGTCAGGTCGGTGCTCGCGCATGACGGACACTCAGGCGTATCGAATGAGCGCACCAGCGTCTCAAACTCCTTACCGCATGCGTTGCAGTGAAAACCATAAATTGGCATCGCTTATTATCCTTGACGAGTATCCTGCAGACCCGTTCGTAAATTGCTGCATTCTCTGAGCCGAACCGGCCGACCCTGAAACTGCATATGTTCAAAAGGGCGGAGACTTTAACCCCTCGCACTATCAATAGTAGTACCGCGCCCTCGTAGCAATCCTTCCCCGCAGCCCTGGCAAACGCTCCTCATCACAACCCATTCAAAGCACAGGCAACGCGTGCGCACTAAACTGAGACCGCGAACTTTTCGCGCTCTCGACCGGTCCCAAAAGCTGCAAATTCATGGCAATCAGGCCTTCTATTGCAACAGTGAAGCATAAGCGAATCAGTTATGAAAAAAGGAAAGAATGAGAACTGACCATCAGGGGAACGTGGCATGGCAAAGTCTTCAACAACAAAAAAGATTGAGCTTTGCGCAATGAGGGTCTGCCTGGGTTTGGCAATTCTGACCTGCGCCACGCCTCCAAGTGATGCGCAAGAACCAGGTCCAACGGCATCCGCCTCAAACCAACTGCGATGGAGCGGGCTGTATATCGGTGCATATGCAGGCGGCATGTACATTGATACCGACCAGTATTCCCCCGCCCAACTGACCTTCGGTGGCTACAGTGCCGGCACCTACGGTGGGGATCATTTTCTCGGCGGCCTTCAGGCTGGATACGATCTTCAATTTGGCAACCTGCTGCTCGGTGTCGGCCTCGATCTCGGCTTTGTCTCATCCGGCAAGGATAGCTTTTTGAAAGTTGATGAGGTGATCGCCACGCAAACCAGATTTCTTTCCACCTTCACTGGACGGGTCGGCTATCTACTCTCCCCCGCGATGCTTGTTTATGCACGCGGTGGTCTGGCTTTGGCCCGCATGCGTTACACCAGCGTGGATGAGCGGTGGAATTTGGTCGCCGACGATGTCGACGAGACACGCGTTGGCTACACGTTGGGTGTTGGAAGCGAAATGCTGCTTGCCAACAACTGGACCATCTTCGCTGAATTCCAGTACATGCGGTTTAATGACGACACGTCAACGTTCGATTATGGCGAGCAATCCTACCCAACCCGGTGGACATACGACTACGATCACACACTCAAGATGGCGACCATGGGAATACGCTACCGTTTTTAGAAGATGTTTAGCTGAAGTGCGCGCCGGTTCAGCGTGAGAAACATGCTCGAATTGAAAGCATTGAGGACATTATCGATTCCATGCTACGTCAACGCGCTCTAACAGCCTCCTTGCACCCCATTGAATGACAAGCTTTGATGCATGTGAAGCGCGAAAGTCCGCATATTAAAATTCTAACCTTGACGGCGAGCATTTTACGGCGGCCAACAGTGGGCAGGAAATGCGCACGCGTTGTCCTGAAATGGCGTTCGCAACGGTGAAATGAATGTCTGATCGAGTGCTACGCAACACACTCTATTTCACCTTTTTCTATAACCTGATGGGCTTCGTCACCTTCATCGCGCCACAGCGCTTTGGCGGAGTGGCGGGCCTGCCATATGACGTACCGTTTTTATATAACGGCTTCATCGCCTTCAATATATTGTTGTTCGGGATTGTCGGTTTGTGGCAGGCGCGCCAAACGGTCATGAACGCTCCGGTGCTCGTGATCTTTGGAATAAGCAAGATCACATTTTGCGGGCTGATGCTGGTATCCTGGATTGGCGGCGACGTGGCATTGCCAGGCTTCCTGATGAGCCTTGTCGACTTTGCGATGGGCCTCATCTTCCTTCAGGGTGCGCGCAACGCGCCTAGTGGCCTGTCGCGCCAAAATTGAAACATAGCCGCCGCCGCTGCGATTTTGGCGCGACATGAAGGCCACTAGCAAAATCATTGGCCTAGTGTGGTGTTTATCGCGCCTTAGTTGATACCCAGCATATGCCGCAACATCGATCAACTAAGGCGCGACGCCACACTAGCACACCACGCTGAAGCATCGCGCATGAAGCGATAGGGAACACAACGTCACCGCGGACGCACCGCAACCACGGTCGCGTTGTCCTGATGCGGCTCACGCATCTGCTCGACCTCGCGGATAAGCGCGGCAGCAACCGCGTCTGCACCTTCACTGGCGAACGCCATAACGATCCGCGCAATCTCTGATTTTTCAAGAGTATGCAAACCATCGCTCGCCAGGATGACATAATCACCCGCAGCGAGCTTCAACGGTCGCCGCGAAATGTCCACCAGATCAAGTTCATCACCCGTCACCGCAGAACGAAGCATATGGCGCCGCGGGTCGTGGCGTGCCTCCTCCTCAGACATGTGGCCGGCAGCAACCAGCCTGTCGAGTTCCGGCGCCAAAGAATGATCCTCATTGAGCAACGCGATCTCGCCAGCGCGATAAAGCAGTAGCGGACTGTCTCCCACACTGACCCATTCCACACCATCAGGTCCGAAGTTGGTTCCAATGACGGTCGAACCCATGCCCGACAACATCGGGTTCTCTGCCACCTTTTTCGCCACCGCCGCGTTTGCTTTCTTCAACGCCGCAATGAGCCGATCGGGAATTGGACCGTTCAGGGTGGCACAGGCCTCAAGGAAATTCTCGCAAACCATGCGGCTCGCCAACGCACCACCCGTGTGCCCTCCCATGCCATCAGCAAGGACAGCAATGAGGCGACCTCCACCAGCATCGGCGGCAGGTGCAGCGGGCGCAACGGACACGCCGTGGCCGCCCGGCCAGACCGCCGAGGAATCTTCCTGATAATGGCGCGCACCTTGCGTTTGGCAGCGCGCAAATTCGTAGTCCGACATCAATCCTTGACTTCTGCCAACTCCGCCCAATCGAAATCTGGACCACAGAAAGGTACGAACACCAACTGCGTCCGCCCAACAGTTATCACATCCATGTGCGCCAGTTCGACTGCGCCGGTAGGTCTCTTGTCATTGACCGACACGACATTTGTCTTGGCGAGGTTCGGCACGAACAGAAAGCTGCGGTCCGCCGAATCATAGCGGATATAGGCTTGCTCTTCCGAAGAAATGGCATCGTCACCGAAATTGATGGAAATCCGCTGACTGGATGCGCGTCCGAGAGTGTTGTTACCCTCAAAAATAGGCCTGAAGGCGCCCAGGCCTGGGCCACCGACAACGACAAGCCATCCAACAACGGGGTCCTGCGTAAAGTCGCTCCGCTCCAGCTTCTGGCGGCCGCGTACAAGCTGGGTTCTCGCCGCCTCCGTCGCCTCATCCGCCGACGGTCCATCCTTTGCGTTGAGGCGCTCTTTGCCCTTGGCGTCGGAGGATTTGCGCACCACCCGCGTCGTTGGCGGCTCGTTGAATTCAACATGCCGCTCCTGCGGCCTCAGCGTCACGCTACCGCGCACCTCACGCGCAGCATCCTCCGCACTTGGTACGTTAGGCGCCCGATCCGCCCCCGCTGATAAATTCTTGTCCGCGCTTTTTTCTGTTGCACCTGACGCCATACCTGCCTCCGCTTCACGTATACTTTTAACACCACCGGCCGGCTCAACCGGCACCGGTGGTGGCAACACCCCCGCGACCGCAGGTAAAGCGGTGATGCGCGTAGCACCCCCACCCGCACCTGCGTGTCCCGCCGCTCCGGTATCCTCACGGCTCGCCGCTGCAAGCGCATCCTTCAAGGAACCCAGTAACCCGTGCGCGCGCGATGCAATGTGATCAGATTTCGCCTTCTCTGGCATGCTCAAAGCCCTCCACTCCCGATCCTTATTCATTCCCGATCATTTGATGACAGCGCTGAACCAGCCGTTCAATTCTGCCAAACACGCCACAAAATGCTGATAGGCAAGCACACATTAAACGCTTTGCGCCAAGTTCCTTCGTCTTGACCCTCCAGCGCCGCGCAAACGTCCTCGTGCTGTCGCCGAACCAAAATGTAAACGCCTTGGTTTGACCCGCATCACACGGGTAGAATTCATGTCGGTTGACACGTTTCGGAAACTTTCTTGAAGCGGATACCGAAGACAGTTGAGCATCACATTGATATGAAATGAAATTCAAAGCCCCATCAATGCCTGCAACGGCAAAGGCAAAATTTCCGGCGGCGCCATTACCGCCGTTTCCCGCGCAGCGATTGCTCACAGCAGTTCCCCGATTCGCCTTCCTTCTTGCCACCGTGAGGCGCGTTGGCGGCAATACCGTGGCCAACTTTGGGCAAAGGGAAGATTTGTTCATTATGGGTTCATCGCCCGCGACGGCGCCACAATTTTGGGGCATGACGGGCTAGGGAGGCACGAATCGACGAAGATGGGTGTCTCGTCATAAGGTGGGGGCGGCGAGTGCGCGCGGTGCGCAGCGCTAACGACGAGAGCAATGACCAATCTGATCGCGTTACCGACAGGAACCGAACTTGTTGGCGATTACCGCATTGAGCGCGTTCTCGGTGCAGGTGGCTTTGGTATCACCTACCTTGCTGACGAACTGGCACTCGACCGCCCCGTTACCATCAAGGAATATTTCCCCTCCGACTTTGCCACCCGAAGTGGCAGCCATGAAGCCGTGCCTCGTTCGCGGGATTGCTCGAAAGATTATCGCTGGGGTTTGGATCGCTTCATCGAGGAAGCACAGACGCTCGCACGGTTTGATCATCCCAACATCGTCCGCGTTTACCGCTATTTCCGCGCCAACAACACCGGCTACATGGTGTTGCATTGGGAAGAGGGTAAGAGCCTCAAGACCTGGCTCAAGGAATTGAAGCGCGCCCCGCGCCAGAATGAACTCGACGAGATCATCGCACCGCTGCTCGAAGCGCTGGCCATCATACACAAAGCCGATTTTCTCCACCGCGACATCGCTCCCGACAACATCATCGTTCGCAAGTCAGGCGCACCGGTCCTGATTGACTTTGGCTCAGCGCGCGGCGAGATCGCGGCGCATTCCAAAACGGTCTCTGCACTGGTCAAGCCCGGCTACAGCCCTTACGAGCAATACGCAGAAACAAGCCGCCAACAGGGCCCATGGTCCGACATCTACGCGCTTGGCGCCACGCTTTATCACGCAGTCACCGGCAAGCGACCGCCAGATGCCCCCTCGCGCATGGTGCACGACGAGATCGTCCCCGCCCGCGAGGCTGCTATCAGCGCATACCGCCCAAGCTTTCTCGCTGCGATTGATCGCGCCCTGGCTCTGGAAATCAAGGATCGTCCGCAATCCATTGCTTTGTGGCGTGGCGACTTGCTGGCACCCGAGCCTCCACGACAGGGCTGGCTTTCCAAGGCTCTCGATCAGAAACGCGAACAAGAAGAAGCTGACGAGCGCCAGCGGCTGGACAAGGCGCATGCCGCCGCGGTTGCGCAACAAACCACACCACCACCACCTGACATACCGGGTCCGAAGGGCGGCCTGCTCGACTTCCTTGACCGGATGAAGTCGCCCAAGGAAGCCGCCCGCGAAGCGAAAGACGCCGCCAACGTCAAGCCGGTTTCCGATGCCAAACCAACGCCTGCGGCTGAAAAGCCGGCCGGTCAGGACGCAACCCCGACGGTTGCAGAAGAAGCCGCTAATGCAAAGAACCGCCCCGCCGCAGATCAGGCGAGCGCGCCTCAAAAACAAGAGCCAAAATCCCCTCCGAGCGAACCCAAAGCCGCTGCCGCCACTTCAGCAGGCGCAACGGTTGCATTAGACCCGGCCGAACGCCCTCGTGGCCTGAAATTCAAAAAGCCCGCATCCAGCAAGGAGAAGCCGGCCAGAACTGGCAGGAAGGCTGATAAGCCAGTCGTTAAGAAAGAGCCAGATAAGGCACAGGAAAAGGCGCAACAGGCCACTCCCGAAAAAGCCAAAAACAGCGCACAGCAGGCGGCCAGAGCAGCCAAGGCGGAAATCGTACCGGTCGCCCCACGCCGCGCACCAAAATTATTCACGCGCCAAACCAAGCCCAAGCCGGTCAAGCCGAGAAAGTCGCGACACCTTCCGCCACTGTTCGCAAAGTTCGCCATTGGCGCATGCGTAGCAACTGCAGCCGTCATGATACAGAACCGGCTGCCCGAACTGGCAACCGGTGCACATCAGTTTCCCACAGGTTCAATCTCCAGAAACGAAGCAGCACCCGCAAATCCGCAGGTCAAGTCGGTAACTGCCCACGCAGGCGGTGCCAGCCTCATCCGCTACAGCGCTGATGGTACCCGCATTTACACCGCTGGCACAGATGCCACTTTGAAAGTCTGGCGCGCTGCCAGTCTGACACTCATACGCTCTATACCGCTCGATGGCGGCGCAGCCACCGCACTCACCGTCAAGGGCGACATGGCATTGACCGGCCACACCGATGGCCGCATTTCGCTTTGGGACACGGCAACCGCACGAAAACGGACAACCTTTCACCGCAACGAAGCAGACGTCTGGTCGCTCGCATTCACCGGCGTCGCCGATCAGTTCCTGGCCGCCACCCACGATTGGAAGGTCACGCTTTGGGACACCGCAAATAACACTGACCCGATACATGTTTTCAATGGCCACGAAAACGCTGTGCAGGCACTTGCCACATCCCCGGAACTTTCACTTGCGGCATCCGGTGGAGCCGACAGAACCGTAAAGCTGTGGAACCTGAAGTCTCTTGATCTTGTGCGCACGTATCGGGGACCTAGGGATTTCATCACCTCGGTTGCTATTTCACCTGATGGCAAACACCTGGCAGCCTCCAGCCTTGACGGCTCCATCAGGCTTTGGAGCACCAATTCCAGGCGCCAGAACCGCCGCTTTACCGGCCATCAAGGCGCCGTCAACCAGGTCGCTTTTGCACCTGACAGCAAGCACCTTGTCTCCGCTGGCCGCGACGGCACCGTTCGTCTGTGGGATATTGGCAAACGCCGCGCAATCCGTGCCTACACGGGACATACCGGAGAAGTGAAGGCAGCACGCTTCTCACCCGACGGCAAACATTTGGCCAGCGTTGGCTCTGATGGCACATTGCGATTATGGCGAGTGCCCACATCCTTCAGCGCCGGCAGTTGAGCCTTTGCCTTTGTCTGCTCAATCAACGCTGAACGAAGCCCGCCACTGCGCCCGCTTCACGTCGTGCGCAATAAACAGTCCACACGTCGCACGACGCTCTAGAACGCATTCCGACCCGATGGAACGGGATCAGCGCTCTAGCTTTTTGTTTGGTCGCATTTTCTGCAGCGAACCGGTATCCGCATCCTCGCAAAATGCTCTAACCAGCAGCCCGTGCAATGTGCCGCGCGAGGTCGTCATAAGCAGCGCAGGTGGTGCCGCAGCGACTTGCAATTTCGCCAAGCTGTTTACGCGCTGCGACTTTGTCACCCACCGATAAAAAGGCCTCACCAAGATAAGCGCGCGCCACCACATTGTTTGGATCAAGCGCCAGAGCCTTACGATAAGAAGGAAAAGCGCCAGCTACATTGCCGGCCTTTCGCGTTGCAAAACCGATATATGTGAACGTCCGTGTGTCAGGCGACTTCACCGCATTGAGATAGACGAGAGCTTGGTCATATCTCCCGAGCCGCGCCATCCAGTAACCGGCATAAAACAATTCCGAATCGGAAAGCTTTTGCGCGACAGGACCGACGCATTTGGTCCAGGCGGGCGTCCCCTTTGACAGGCTGTCACAGGCACCCACAGGGCCCAGGTCTTTGCCTGCCATGGAAGAACTGGTTCCCAGAATCGCCAAACCGCACGTCACAAAAAGGGCCAGTACACCTGAACATGTTATTCGTCTGATGGAGCTCGCTCGAACACCTGAAGCATCGTGGAAAATCTTTTCAACCGCTCGCATGGCCATCGCTCCTTATTGTTCTTGCTACAGATCCCATCGTTATGCTCTGACCGACTACCGATAGGCTGTGGGCAACTCATTCATCGCACCTTGAAATACCAAGGTTGCGACTGGCAACCAACGCAAACCTAGCACAAGATGCCGGGCGTGAAACGGCAGATTCGGCCGGGCACGCGGCGACAGCAGCATGGGGGGGCCATGTTCGGGTGGCGCAAGAAGCAAGACGGGTTCGAGTGGCACGACTATGTGCGCACCACAATTCTGGTGCGACGCGCCAAGCGGCGCGAAAAGGTCGATGACGCTCGCCAGGCAGCCGTTGACGGACTGAAAGACGCTGGCGCTGCGGCGGCCCAGGGCCTGCACAATGCCAAGGGTGCCGCCGCTGACGGACTGCGCCGGGCTGGCCGCAAAGGCCAGGAACTTGGCGCAAGCGGTGCATCTGGTCTGGTTGGTCTTGCGCTCCTTGCATTGATTAACCTGAAACGGCTCTCCCGACGCTTCGCCCAAGCCTTGAAGGTCGGCTGGCTGAAGATCTCCACTGACGGCGTTGACTTGGCTGCAACGCTTGCAATGCCGCTTCTTTCCCACCTCGCTGACCGGCGCACACGCATTATTGTCGGTGCAGTGGGAATAGCCGCAACGATAGCCTTCGCATACCGAACCTTTTCATTCGGCTTGGATACGCGCGCGGCATTCGCAGGGCTGATCGCCCTGTTCACGCTGATCCCTGCCTTCCTCGCCGAACGCCATCGCAGCGACGCAACAAGGCGCCAAGGGGCGACCAACGCTTCGCTTTCGCCCAGATTGGTCCTGCCGGTTTTGGCTTGGGGTGGGTTTGCCGCCGTTCTGGTTCTGGGTGTCGGCAGCCTGCTCAAATCAAACGACATGCCGCTAACAGCGGCTGTAACCGGTCTTTCCGCACCAAGCAATTCGTCCAAGCAGACACGATCCGGCCATCGCCTGCCACCTCCGCCACAGAGGCAGTCCCCTAACGTTCTACGTGGCAGGGCTCACGCACTTACTGGAGATACGCTACGCATCGCCAACCGTATTTTCCAGCTTGCAGACATCGAGGCTCCCGAGCGCGATCAGACCTGCGAACATGCCAATGGCCGAAGCTGGCGTTGTGGCGAAGCTGCCCGTAGCGCGCTTAACCGGCTTATTGGACGCAGCGCGATAACGTGCACAATCGACAATATTGAAGCCAACGGCATTGCCAGCGGTAACTGCACAATTGGCGATCGCGACATCGCCAGAGAATTGGTCCGCGCCGGAAACGTCTTCGCCGAAGCGGGCTTTTTTGCCCGGTTATCTGATGTTGAGGATGAAGCGCGCGACAATCGCCGCGGGCTCTGGGACGGCAAAGCCGAACGACCCGAATCGTTCCGAGCCGCAGCGTGGGAAGCAGCCAAGGAAAACGCACCAGGCGCCTGCCCGATCAAGGGGCGCATCCACTCAAGCAAAAAACTCTACGTCATGCCATGGATGCGCGGCTATGAAAGGGTTCGTATACGCACGTCTCGCGGCGAGCGATGGTTCTGCAGCGAAGCTGAAGCTCGCGAATCGGGTTGGCGGCTTTCCGGCGCCTCTTGAAGTTGCACAAACGCCGCGTCAGGCAAACACCTTGCCGGGATTCAAGATGCCGTCAGGGTCCAAGGCCTGCTTTATAGACCTCATCATCGCCACGCCTTCAGCACCAAACTCCTTTTCAAGATAGCGAATTTTGCCCTGGCCGATACCGTGTTCACCGGTACAAGTCCCCTCCATGGCGATCGCCCGCGCGGCCAGCCTGTCCAACATTTCTTCAAGCGCCGCGCGCTCCTGCCGGTTATCAGGATCAATTACCGGCGTCGCGTGAAAATTTCCGTCTCCGACATGCCCAACAATGGGTGAAACAAGCCCCAACCTCTTGATGTCGGCTTCGGTCTCCGCAATGCATTCTGCCAGTCGCGAAATTGGCACACAGACATCCGTTGCCAATGAAAGCCGTCCGGGCCACGCAGCTTTGGTCGCCCAGAAAGCATCGTGCCGCGCCTTCCATAATTTTCGCCGTTCTTCCTCGCGTTCCGCCTGCTTGAAGTTGTAGCCACCCGCTTCGCAAGCGATATCATGAAAGACCGCGACCTGTTCCTTTACCGCCGCCGTAGTGCCATGGAATTCAACGAAGAGAGTTGGCGCAAGTTCAAAATCCATCTTGCTGTAGCTGTTGATCGCTTCCATTTGCAGGGAATCTAGCAGTTCGATGCGAGCCAATCCAAGTCCGCCCATCTGCATGGCCAGCATCGTTGCTTCTGCAGCGCCTGCCACCGAGCTAAATGCGTAGGTGGCCACGACGCTCTGTTCGGGAATACCATACAGCCGCACGGTCATTTCGGTGATGATACCAAGCGTACCTTCGGTACCGATCATGAGATGTGTCAGGTCGTATCCCGCAGCCGATTTTCGCGCCCGCCCCCCGGTCTTGACGATACGCCCATCGGCCAGCACCGCTGTTAGCGAAACGACATTGTCGCGAATGGTGCCATACCGCATGGCATTGGTGCCCGATGCTCGCGTCGCCGCCATACCACCCAGCGTTGCAGTGTCCGCTCCCGGATCCACTGGAAAAAAGAGCCCGGTATCACGCAGATATGTGTTGAGCTGAACCCGCGTGACGCCAGCTTCGACGGTGGCATCAAGATCGCCCTCATGTACCGCGACGATCCGGTTCATGCGCGACAGATCAAGCGATATGCCACCGTGCGGTGCATTCACCTGTCCCTCCAGCGAGGTACCACCGCCAAACGCAATCACGGGTACGCGATGCTCCGCTGCGATCTGCATGAGGTCGCAAACGTCGCCAAGAGCGTCCGCAAACACCACCACGTCAGGCGCCTCGTTACCGAGCCATGTCACCGTGTTTGCGTGTTGACGGCAATGCTCAGCACCGGTTTCAACCCGGCCAGAAAAACGCTGCCTTAATATATTGACGACCGCCTCAGGCACTGAGCGCTTGTCGTCATTCCCACGTAGTGCTGATTTCGCGTGTGTCATAACGAGAACCTTATAGATGGCACGCAATTGCAGTGAGCGCGCACCCGCAACCTACTGAATTCAAGAAGCAATCCTGTTGCCTAATTGCATCTATAGCGCCAGCCTTCTGCACAACTGCGATCGATCCGCATTCTTCCTTCGCTGGAGTTGCTCTAGAAATAGCGACACAATCTTAGCGCAGTTTTTGTGGAGTTTCGTCATGTACCCGCGATGGCCGGCAACCGCATTTACGGCATTGGTTATTTTATCCGCCGCAACAGTTCTTCCGTTAGGTGCATCTGCTCAGGGACGAGGCGGAACCCTTGTCCAGATGGCGTATACCGAGGTCGACCTTGCAAATGGCCTGGTGACCATCAATACCGAACGTGTGCCGGGCTCATTCGGGGCGCTTCGGATTTATAACCGCGGCGCCAACATCACGATAACCAACGTCAAGGTGCACTATGCCGACGGCACGGTCCATGAAGAGAACCGCAAAATCGAATTGAACCGCGGCGAACGCACACGCCCGATTGATGCCTCACGCTCCAACAAATTCGTCGACAAGCTGGTGGTGACTTACAAGGTCAAAACCACAAGCCAGCCCGCCGAACTTGCCGTCTACGGCCTACAAAGCCCACAGGCAGCGCGCGCCGAACGCCCCCGAAACCTGAATGTCACCTCTCCATCCCGGCCTGTCAGGGAAAACAAAAAGACTGAAACATCTGATGCAAGAGTTCCTGAACAGCCACCCAAGATTGAAATCAAATCAACAAAAGCACTGTCTGAAACCCGTTGCGTGGGAGAAGGCAACCTGCTGCTACGACGTGCCAACGTCGGTTTTGGAAACGATCATGACCGGCTCGCTATTGGCTCGACAGCCGGCAAGTTTGACAAAATCCGGCTTTGCGTTTTCGGACACGAAATTGATCTGGTCGACCTCAAGGTAAATTTCGCTAAAGGCGGCTCGATTGAACTGCCTTATGCCGGCCCGATACCCGCAGGATATCGCACACAGGCCATCAGCCTTGAAGGAGATCGTTTCATCGACACCATCGACATCACCTACAAGAAGCGCGAAGGCATTACGGCTTTTGCCAATGTCGAAGTCTGGGGTGAAGTCTCTGAAAAATGGATCGATGAAGAATCCGAACTCTTCAATGACGGGTGGGTCCGCCTGACAACCGGCGCCACAGCCGGATTTGTCGGCTTTGATACCGACCGCGCTCCCGTTCGCGAACACAAGCGCGGGTTTTCAAAATTTCGCGTGACCACGCGCGGACGCGACATCACGCTCGACTACGTGACCTTGTATTTCGCCGACGGGACCTCCCAGAAATTCGATGCCGAACGCGTCAAGGTCGAACCAAACGTCGGCTGGGGGCCTGTCGATATAGCAGGAGGCTCTAAGATTGTGACGGAAGTGGAAGGCCGCTTTCGCTCGCGCTTTTTTGACAGGGAGGCCAAAAACACCGAGCGCGCCATCGTCGAAATTTGGGCCAAGCGCTGAGTGCCATCACTGCGTCTTGCTAGAGCGCACGGCGCTCTAACGCGCAGCAAGCATCGACATGTTGCATCCACAATATCCGGGGCGGCAGCAATGCCGCCCTTTGTTTTGTCAAACGCGACACCACTCTTCGACTGCTGTTAGCGGTTCGTTCAGCTCGAATTGGTAACAAATATGCAAAGAGGGCGCTAATCCGCCCTCACCGCGCGCGCATGCACGCGAACCTTTGCGAGCGAGGAACAAATGAAGAAAAAGACTTCGGCCGAAAAAATCGTCAACTACGGCGCAGGCGCTGCTGCAACGGTTCTCATTGCCTATCTGTTCATATCATATCGCTATTTCACCGAAGTCCCCACAGGATGCATGGCCAACTACCCGCAGGCACTACGCTTCGCTTTGGAGAATTCCGACGGACTACCCTTGTCGATGATCGAGCTCCAGGCACTAGCCGGCTCTCAGGAACAAGGCGTCATGCAGAATACCCGCATCGTAAATACCGACAGTGGACCAGCCCACCGCGTGTTGCAGGTCAGCCTCGGCCGGGCGGACAGCGATTCAGATTCCGCAGTTGGTGTGCATTTCGACTGGCGACCTGACAATGGCCAAGGCGCGCAATCGGCGTGTATCAGATATTCCGTAAAATTGGCAGAGGACTTCAATTTCACAGGCAATGGCGTGCTTCCAGGAGTTTTTGGCGGCCCCACTCCGAACCGCGACGGGTTAACCAGTGACAAAGGCGTTGCGGTTCGCCCCATGTGGAGCATGAACGGCGACGCAATCATCGTGGCACTTGCCAAAACAGTTTCTGATCAAGGCACCATGGCCCTCAATCGCCTTAAGCCTGTAAAGCTGCAACCTGGACAGTGGATGACCATCGAACAAGAAGTGGTCCTCAATACCCCAGGAACTGACAACGGTGCAGTACGCGTCTGGATCGACGGCCAACAAGAAGTCGACGCAAAAGATTTGAAACTGCGCGAAGATGATTCCGTTGGACTTGACGGCGTCGACAACACGATTGGCTTCACCGGGAAAGCGGCGGAAATCCCCGTCGGCGGCGCACAGTTGTGGATCACACCCATCGAATATGGCTGGAAGTGAGTAGCAACGACCGATTGTTTTGGAGCACACCAAAACAAAAACTCCCAATACCCCTAAACCCACGGCCTCACTCTTTAGAATTCATTCACGTACAAAAACGGTTTTGCCTCGCAAACCTTGCAAAAACAGCGTCATTCGCGATATTCTATTTTCACGTCGTGGCGCTGTCCTTCCCCCCGGAAGCACACGGCTTATGCCCGCGGTCCGCCCCCCCGGCCGCGGGCTTTCCATTGTTTGCCCACCACCAGGATCACTGAATTAGAATTCGCAAATTTGGCGAAATGAAATGTCTAACGTAAAACGCTTGAAGCGCATCACATTCCAATCGAATTGATCTTTGAGAAACGCCACGTCTTCGTGACGCGCGCTTAACCCGCCTTTCTCACGAGGGCACGGCCGTCATCGCGCTGGCGCGAGGCGACCCGCAAGGAGGGAGGCGGGTTAAACAAGAGTTGCCCATACCGCTTGCCCGTTAACTACATCCAAACGGCAAGTGTGCAAAAACAGCATTTCAATCAAATGATGGCAAAGCGCATGGGCTTTTGTTCGCCACGTCCGCGCAAGGCGTTCAGGCGGCTGCAAAAGCGATCCCGCGACAAGCCGGTATTTCTGTATTGAAACGCGGAAGGTGCACGACGATGACGCTCCAGCAGATCAAACCAGGCACAGCGCTGATGATCGCAATGGTTGCGCTCCTTGGTGGCACAACAGCCGCAAGTGCTGAAAAATCCTTTGTCGGTCCTGCTCTCAACGACACGCAAAAGAGGGTCGTGCGAGGCGAACCAGAATGGATTAAGGTCGGCAGCCGTATTGTTGAACCCCAATTGCTGAAGGCGAAGTTCAACCTCGCCAAATTACCTGGGCGCTTCAAGGCATTTCGCCTCCTTGCCGGACATGGCACGGTTGAAATTGCCCGCGTAACGGCAACATTCAAACAGGACAGACCGCTGGTCGACAACCGCTTCGCTATCCTCAAGTCTGACAGCAGCGAACACCGTATCTCATTCAAGGGTAGTGAGCGCTACGTGCGCAATGTAGAGGTGGTTTCATCGATACCTCGGCGGCACCGCCGCAACGCACTCATTTCGCTGTACGGCCTGCAGGTCGTCGATATCCCCATTCCGCCACTGCCGGTGAAAATTTCCAGGCCGGATCTTCAGTCCGCCGCAAGCGCTTCCGCGCGATAATGCAAAGACTGCTCTCAGCGCATTTTTAGCTGATGTGTAAAGCAGTTGAGCGTGAAAAACCTGGCGCCAAACAGACAGTTTGGTCGTTCTCCTTATCGCTACCGAACCTGCGCACGATCCCGTTGCGCTTGATGCCGCGTGAATTCCTCTCCAACACCGACTTTATACAAAAACCAACATCTTCTCGTCCCAACTGCGTCTTTTTTCAGTCGCCGAGGCCGACTAAGGTCTGCCGTGGTATTTGAGTTCGCTTCAGAAGCCAGCCGCCCAAAGCGGTGGAAAATCCTTCAAAAAGCGTGCCTTGAACTGCCTGTTTCAAACGGCTGTTGTAACGGCGTGCACTGGCGTCAACACAACCAGTCAGGCTCAAAACACTGATTTGTCCACTCAGTGGTCACCAACTGCTGGCGGGCAACAATCTTCGGGAGGGTGCCCCCGTGCTGGGTTTCTTGAAAACAACAATCATTGCCCTGACGCTACTGGCTATTTCATTGCCGGCGTCGGCCCGCCGCGCGCCTAGCGATTGGGTCTTGCTGGGGGAGCACGAAGTTGGCTTCCGCGTTGATCGAGACACAATCCGGGTCGACCGTCAGAACGCCCGCTTCTCTCAACTTCGCATTCAGTCAGAGCGCAATGACATTCACATCATTTCAGTGCAGCTCGTCTACCAGAATGGCTACGCAGAAAGGTTCCGCGTTGATCGCAATATAAAGGCCGGCAGCGAAGCACTTCCAATCGACCTCAAGGGCGAGCGCAGCTACTTGAAGCAAATCGAATTGGTCTATCGGTCTGACCGTGACACACGCCGCCGCGCCCTCGTTAGCGTCTATGGAGAGCTAAAAAGTCGCCGCGACGATGCCCGCGATCGCGACTTCAAGGTGCTGATGAAAGAAACGGTTCGGCGGCGTCAGCGCGACGACACGGTTTTCAACCTGCGCCAAGACGAAGACGGCCGTACACGCTACAAGCAAATTCGTTTTCTCGCGCGCGATGGCGGCGTCAATATCCGCAGCGTCACTATCATTTTCGGAAACAACGACCAGCAGCGCATCATGCTTGGCGAACGCCTGGATGACAATGAACTGAGCCGACCAATCGACCTGCAAGGCGAAGCGCGCTACATTCGCGCCGTCCGCGTCGTCGCAAGGGCCGAGCGCGGTGAGCGGTCTTCCGAACTGGTGCTGCTTGGAGATCCAGCTGGCCCGGACCTCGGCCGCTTTACCCGCGTCGAACAACAACGCATTACGCGCCGCAACGATGACGGAACGGTTGAATTCGATCTGGGACGCGACGACGGCAGAATTGCCAAGCTTCGGCTTCTGGCTGAAGGCGGAGATATCTTCATTCGCCGGGCGACAATTGAGTTTGGCAATGGCGAAACACAAAACGTACGCATTCGCGACCGCATCGATGAAGACACGTTGTCGGAAATCATAGACCTCGCCGGCGAAAGTCGCTTCATCCGCAAGGTCACCGTGCGCGCTCGTCTTGCCAGGGGCGAGCAAAATGCACGTCTTGTGCTGTTGGCCCTGGAAGATCGGGATCACCGCGGCCGGCGTGGACACCGTGGTGAACGCGGCGACGACCGCGGCGATCGTCGTGGAGGCCGTGAACAGCGCCAAGAGTGGGTCACACTCGGTCGCGAGAACGCCGCTCTCTTCCAGATCGACACGGACACCTTCCACGTTGGCCAGGACAAGGGCAAGTTCAGTGCAATCCGCGCCACCGTAGAACGGCAGGCGGTGCACTTTTACGGAATGACCATCAAATACGGCAACGGCAGCACCGAGTACGTCGCCCTGGAAGGCATGATCCGCCCAGGCGAGTACTCTCAGAAAATCGATCTTAAGGGTCGTGACCGCTTCATTGACACTGTAACGTTCAAGTACCGCTCCAAGATCAGTCTTCGAGGTTCAGGTGTCATCGAAATCCAGGGCTTGCAAGACGACGAGCGCCCGTCGCGACGCAGGTAAATTCCGCTCAGGCAGAAGAAATTGCTGCAACGAGAAAACGGGGCGCAATCTTGCGCCCCGTTTTCCTGTCTTGGACCGGCCAAAATGTAAGGCATCAACGCCACGAATTATTGCTGGCCGAAATCAGCCAAACGCACCGAAATGATGCGTAATGCCCGTGCCGATCTCGCGGATAAGTTCATACGCCTGCTCCATCGGCTCTAAGATTTCAGTTTCAAGGCGCGCATAGTCGTCTATTCCGTGCGGCCGATAACTCGCAGCCTCGTCGAAAGCGGCGGCTGCCGGTCCGCCTGTGACCTTGTGCGGAAAAACCTGACGCATGAACGCAACCACCTCAGGAACATCCAGACCGAGCGCAAGATTGAGGATCTGGCTGTGCGAGGTGTCGTTCTGTTGCGCGAAACGCGGTAACTGCGCCGCCAGAATGAACACGCGCATGATGACCGCCAGTCGAACCGCATGGAGCAGATCAAGTTCGAGGCGATGATCGTCCGGCACCTTGCCTCCCTCGATACCCAGTGTCTCCAGAATCTGGTGCAGGTCGATGGCGTCGAGCCGCAGATGGTGGGCAAATCCGTTGATCGCCGCAGCACGCGTATCGCTCAAAAGGTAGCTGGCCAAATTGCGAAGCGCCGGCTCGATCTCCGGTTCCCGCCCCCATGATGCACGCAACGCCCAAAATCCTGCGTCAAACACCGATGCGTTAGCCGACAACGCGTTAAGACTCGATAAGCGCTTACCGTGCGCAATCATTTCCAGAAGCGTTTGCAAGCGTGCTGATTGTTCCGCCAAAGTCAAAAACCGGTCGCGATCTGTGCCGACTGCTATACCCAGACCTGCAACCACGTTCGCGACATAGCCGAACTGTTGCAGGATTGCGTTGTTGGGAATGGCGCGCATGCGGGAAGGATCACCACGGTCCGCCACAGTCGCTTGGTCGCTCTGACGTTTGACCGCGCGGCTGCCCGTCTTGAACAGCAGGTTGGTACCAAACGCACCAAGAACCGCACGATAACCCGGATGCGCAAACAGGTTTTGTTGATAGGCTTTCAGCCGCAGCATGAAATCGAGAGTAAGGCTTGAACGATGATAGAGCGCATCCTCGCTTTCAGCCGCCTGCGCACCATCCATGATGATCGTTGCCAGCGCCCGTGTAGAAAGCCCCCGGTTGGCAAACCACAAATAACCATCACCACCTTGGAAACTCGTCTCATGCTTTACCGGAACACCGTATCCGACAAACCGCCGTCTCGCTTCATCCGAAAACACATACTTCAGCCGGGTCTTCAAGTCGTCGGGGTGCGCGCCACGTCCCATCGACTCGCCATGCGTGGAGAATATTAAGGCCTCGACATCTTGAAGGCCTGACTTGCCCAGCATCGCCGCCAGAGCAAAGTGCAGCCGCTCGATTGCCAATGTCGCTGAAATTTGACCGATGAAGCGCCCCGCATCCGAAAATCCCGTTTGGATGCTCATGCGCCCACGACCTTTTATGTAGTCACGGTAGGCAGGCTCTTCCAGCAGACGGTCAAGCAGCCTTGCGCCCGTCTCCAATCCCTCAGGCGTCTCAAACAGCGGTGAAATATCAACGATGTCGGAAACGCCGAACAGCTTGGCGAAGAACACCGCAATAAGCACGGTGGCCGGCGACTCGCACTCCGCGATCAGGAAGCGGATCGGCGTGTCGGAATCCACATGCTTGCGGATTTGCGAAATCAGCGCGAATTGCCGGATGGCCGTTGCCGTCTCCAACTCCAGTGTCTGGAAATTGACGCTTTCCTCGTCGACATCGCGGATCATTTCGACAATGCGCTGCAACGCCTGACGCTCGGATAGGTCATGCGTCCAGGGCTCGTGCACATAGGCGCGAAAGGCGTTGTTAAGCTGCGAGGCATTGATCCGCACATGGATATGCGCCATTCCCAGCCCCGTCGCCTCGATCAGCCCATTGAGAGACGCCAGTTGCCTTTTGATCTGGGGCGCATCGACAGATGCAATCATGTCATCGATGAGCCCGGTAAGTGGACTGATTGACGTCAGGTTGTAGCTGTCACCGCGGGTGATAACGTTCGCCGCACGTGCCAAACCGCCGCTTTCCTGCTGTGCATTGGACAGCGACTTTATTTGTTCGTCTACAGCGGCGATTGCGAGATCCAGCTTGCCTGTGATCTGCCGCGCCACCCGCATGATCCCCTCTTCATTCGTGATGCGGTGACGAATTGTCAGAAAACGCTCTCGAACCTCGCTCAAAGCCGCGAACTTCTCCTGCAGCTTGATGAGGAATGAACGATTCCACTGAATGTCGGTGCGCCCATCCAGATCGTATCCGACCCACGACGCCATCGTCGCCAGCTTTGGCCTTAACGTGTAAGCCCGATCACCGAAATGCTGCGCCGTTATGCTGAAAAACGCGTTGAGCAATTCGTAATAGCCGCTACGCATATTGCGAATTGCGTCCATTGCTCTGGCGTGTTCATACGATAGGTCGATGTTTTCGTCCGGCCGGTGTGGAACGCCGATCCTGTCATTGATCTCATCGTCATCGTCATCGCCCCCCATGGCGATTTCCACCATGCGCCGCGTCAATGCTTCCGAAAGCCCGAACGTCGGATGCGCTGTCAGAACAATCCCATTACGCACCCGCGACCAGCGCTCGGCAAACGCCTCGAACCTATCACTATCCCCCTCACCATCGGGGATGCGGCTTTCCACGAATTCTGTGAATTCCTTGATCGTATCGGCATGCTCGGTGTAGCCGATGCGATCGCGCAGCCGGCGAGCCCGATGGATGCACGCCCTATCCATCAAGCGCCCCGATAGACCACGCAGATGATCGAGAGATATTTTGCCAGATTCAAGTTGCCGCGACAGGTCGAACGCAAGCGATACGATTGGGTTGAGCTGCGGCGAATCAGGAACTTGTGTACGCAATCGGCGCAACTCATCACGTAATGCGAACTCGTTGATAGCGTCAGACTGCATCGGCGTGTCCTTATTTGCGTGTGGCGAGGTATGCCATGGATAATACTCGGCCCAGGTGCGGGGCGGGCTTCCTCACAGCGCGAGAAATTTTGCTGCCTCTGGCTTTTCAGGAAGGCCGGTATTTGAAATTGGACAGTGCTCCGGGACTTTTAGTCCCGGAGCTCGAGTTGAGGCGGCTGAAAGCCAGCCCCGGATGAGTGCCACAGGCATAAGCCGGGCACACGGGTCGTTCAAGCGACCTTCTTCAAAGATGCGACCACCTCAGCAACCGTGGCGCCCATATCGGCCGGGGTGGGGCAGATTTTCACGCCCGCGGCCTTAAGGATCTCGACTTTTTCCGCCGCGCTTTCACCGAACGCAGACACGATTGCACCTGCATGTCCCATGCGTCTGCCCTTTGGCGCACTAAGCCCTGCGATGTAGGCGATGACGGGTTTGCTCATGTGCTCCTTGGCGAATTGAGCGGCCTCAGCCTCCTGCGGACCACCGATTTCGCCGATCATCAATACGGCATCGGTCTCTGAATCTTTTTCAAAGTCCTCAAGGATGTCGCGGAATGACGAACCATTGATCGGATCGCCGCCAATACCAACGCTGGTGGAGATGCCAATCCCAAGCGTTTTCAACTGCTCGGCGGCTTCATAGCCAAGCGTGCCGGAACGCCCGATCACGCCAACCCGTCCGGGCATGTATATGTGTCCGGGCATGATCCCGAGCATAGCCTTGCCTGGACTGATCGTGCCTGCGCAATTCGGGCCAGTCAGGCGCATGCGCGCATCCTTGCGGTAGCGGCGCATGTAGCGCTTGACGCGGATCATATCCTGAGCGGGGATACCATCGGTAATGCACACGCAGTATCTGATGCCGGCATCTGCCGCTTCCATGATCGCATCGGCAGCAAACGGCGGCGGCACGAACACGATTGTCGCCTCCGCACCCGTTTCGTCGACAGCACCTTTCACGGTGTTGAACACAGGCCGGCCCAGGTGCGTCGTACCACCCTTGCCAGGCGTAATGCCGCCAACCACGTTGGAGCCGTAGTCGATCATTTCCTGCGCGTGAAACGTTCCGATCCGGCCGGTAAAACCCTGTATCAGGATTGGCGTATTCTCATCGACATATATGGCCATTTGTCATTTCCTCCCGGTCACGCCGCAGCTTGTTCGTTGCCCTTCGCCGCTTCGACAGCCTTTTTGGCTGCGTCACCCAGCGAGTCCGCGGGAATGATTTGCAAGCCCGATTGTTCGAGGATTTTTCGTCCTTCCTCGACGTTGGTGCCCGCCAGCCGGACAACCACGGGCAACTTGAGATCGAGATCCTTGATCGCCTCCACAACGCCCTTTGCAACCCAGTCACAACGGTTGATACCCGCGAACACGTTGACCATCAGCGCCTTGACGTTCTTGTCTTTCAAAACAGCGCGGAAAGCCTTCTGCACGCGTTCGGGACTTGCGCCACCGCCAATGTCGAGGAAGTTCGCAGGCTCACCACCCGAACTCTTGATAATGTCGAGTGTTGCCATCGCCAGGCCCGCACCATTGACAACGCAGCCGATGTTCCCATCCAGGCCCACATAGGACAGTCCGCGATCCGAAGCGTAGGTTTCGCGCGGATCTTCCTGGCTCTTGTCGCGCAGCTCCGAAACCTGCGGCCTGCGAAACAGTGCGTTTTCATCGAAACTCATCTTGGCATCGAGCGCCACGACGTTACGGTCTTTGGTGACCACCAGCGGATTGATCTCCACGAGTGTGGCGTCAAGATCGCGAAACGCCCTGTAGGCCCCGAGCAAAACCCGCTCCAGCCGCTGCACGACATCGGGTTCCACGCCCAACCCGAACGCAATTTCGCGCGCCTGAAATGCCTGCATCCCAACAGCCGGATCAACGGCAACTTTCAAAATCGAGTCGGGTTCTTTCTGTGAGATTTCCTCAATATCCATGCCACCGGCAGCCGACGCCACCACAACGATACGTTCCGCCGCGCGATCCATGATGTAGGAGAGATAGAACTCGCGGTCGATATCGGTCGCTTCCTCGATATAAAGACGAGAGACAATCTTGCCGGCCGGTCCCGTTTGCACCGTTGCCAGACGCTTGCCAAGAAGCGCATCGGCCGCCTCCCACAACTCGCTGTCGTTTCGGCAAAGCTTGATGCCACCCGCTTTGCCCCTTGCGCCCGAGTGTATTTGTGCCTTCACCGCCCACTTGGAACCACCAATCTCGTTAGCGCGGTAGGTGGCCTGTTCCGGGCTGTAGGCAAGTCCGCCGCGTGGTATGGGGACACCAAACTTCGATAGAAGTTCTTTGGCCTGGTACTCGTGAATATCCATCAAGGACCTCCGTGGAAAGCGTGCGTTCCTTTGCGCTTTTGTTCTTGCCGTCGCTGCGCGCATCAGCGTGTACGGTTGTCGTTTTTGTCCAATGGGCGCCTAAAAACTTGGCTTGAAACAAGACGAGGGAGCCCGCTTCCGTTTCACGCAACGATGCCTGGCATCATCGTTGGCAGGCTCCGCTTCGTCCGTTACAGGTTAGCTCCCCTGCTTGGCTTTCGCCGCTTCGATCTGCTCTGAAACGACGATGATGTTGCGCGCCATCTTCTCTGATGCTGCATCAATCATCTTGCCATCAAGTGAGGCCGCACCCTTGCCCTGCGCTTCGGCTTCTTTCAATGCCTCGATGATGCGATGTGCGCGCTCGACCTCGGCTGGAAGGGGCGAGAACACCTCGTTGGCAAGTTCGATCTGCGAAGGGTGAATGGCCCACTTGCCTTCAACCCCGAGCGCGGCTGCGCGCTTGGCGCCGGCCTTGTAACCGTCGGGATCGGAAAAGTCGCCGAACGGCCCATCGATTGGCCGCAGACCATAAGCGCGGCATGCAACGGTCATGCGCGAGATTGCAAAGTGCCACTGGTCGCCAGGGTAATCCGGATTCAACCCGCCAATGACCACCGTCCGCGCCTTGTTGAAGGCTGCATAATCGGCAACACCGAAGTGCATTGCTTCAAGCCGGCTCGGCGCCGCTGCAATTGCCTCAACGTTGGCCATGCCCAACGGCGTCTCGATCAACGCTTCCGTGCCGACTTTGTTGGTAAAGCCCTTCGCTTCCTCGATCTGGCTCATCAAGCATTCGACCATATAGACATCGGCCGGCACGCCTACCTTGGGTATGAGGATGGTGTCGAGTTTATCGCCCGCCTGCTCCATGATGTCGACCACGTCGCGATACATGTAATGCGTGTCGAGGCCATTGATGCGCACTGACACGGTCTTGCCGGCACCACGCCAATCCAGATCGTTCAGGGCCTGGATGATGTTCTTCCTGGCTTGCTCCTTTTCAGGCGGTGCCACCGCGTCCTCGCAATCGAGAAACACGAAATCAGCAGCGCTTTTGAAAGCGCGGTCGATCATCGTCGCGTTGGAGCCCGGACAGGCAAGTTCTGAGCGCTGCAAACGTTGCTTGCGTAGGGGGTGGAGTGTGAAACTCATGGCGTTCTATTCCTGATTTTTGTTTTGGCTTTCGGCGCAGTTGCCATCGGACGCAATTCGCTTGTGCGCGGCAAAGGCCACGCCGTCGCGCCCTCAAAGTTAGAAAAAAGGGCGGCATTTACTGCCGCCCTTGTCGCATCAAGCTGCTTTCTTCGCAGGCTCGGCACTGGTCGCCGACTTGGTCGCAGTCGAGCGGAAGTATTCCGCCGCAGCGCCAGTACCTGATCCAGCCTTGATTTTTACGCCGCAGTCGAGAAGCGCCATTTCAACGTTGAACAACGCCGTGCCGATCATGCCCTCATCGAGAGCACCCAGGTGACCGATGCGGAACACCTTGCCAGCGACCTTGGTCAGGCCCGTCCCAAGCGACGTGTTATAGCGGTAGTAGGCCGTCTTGATCACGTCCACCGCATCGATCCCTTCGGGCACCAGGATGGCGCTGACCGTATCGGAGTGCCACTTGGGCTCCTTGGCGCAAAGTTTCAGGCCCCAGGCATCAACCGCCTTGCGAACACCTTCCGCCAGGCGATGATGACGCGCAAAGATGTTCTCAAGTCCTTCCATCTCGATAAGATCGAGAGACGCCCTCAAGCCGCGAATAAGCTGGGTTGCAGGCGTGTAGGGGAAATAACCAAGGTCGTTGGTCTTGATCATGTCCTCAAACGAGAAGAACGTGCGGTTCATACCGTTGTTCTTCTGCTTGTTGGCATCAAGCGCTTTCTGGCTGACAGCGAGAATACCAAGGCCGGTTGGCAGCATGAATCCCTTCTGCGATCCCGAAACGCAGCAATCAACGCCCCATTCTCCCATGCGCATGTCGAGCGAACCAACCGAGGATACGCCATCCACCATCAGGAGTGCGGGATGCTTGGCATCGTCAAGCGCCTTGCGCACGCCGGCAACGTCACTGGTAACACCAGTTGCCGTCTCATTGTGTGTGGCGAAAACCGCCTTGATCTCGTGCGCCGTATCCTTGGCCAGGATATCTGCATACTTCTCCAGCGGAACGCCCGTGCCCCATTCTTCGTCACACAGAACCACGTCGAGCCCAAGCCGCTGAGCCATATCCACCCAAAGCAGTGAGAACTGGCCGAACCGGCTCATCAACACCTTGTCACCGACCGCCAGCGTGTTCTCGATCGTTGCTTCCCAAGCACCCGTACCCGAAGACGGAAAGATGAACACCCGTCCATCCTTCATTTTGAACACCTTCTTCAGGTCTTCAAAAATCGGCAGTGTGAACTTAGGGAATTCGGGAGAACGCATGTCCTCCATCGGAACGTTCATTGCCATTCGGACGGCTTCGGGAATATTCGTCGGGCCGGGAATGAACAGATGGGGCTGAACCAGCATATTGTCTCCTCCAGAGGTCATTCGATGCTTTTTTTGGCAAACCTAGCGTGGTTGTTTCAACGCCGCCCCGTCATACACTCATGACGTTGCCTGCACGCCGCAGCCTTTTCCTAGCGCGGCAGCGTATGGAACAGTCATCCATATTAACAAGGACGCGTCAGCAACCGGAACGCACAATCCACCGGATCACGCTCGGGGGCAACACCCCAATGGGCAAATTCGCTGCAAATGCGGGTAGGAAGCGCACACCTGAATGGATAGGCCAGCGCATTGGAGTAGCCTACACCCCACCCGATGTGGTGGGTTTTAGAGATTGACGCATTAGTGAATTTCGCACTCGATAGCCCAGGCAATAGCAATAAATGCAGCGTTTCGTCATCGTCCGCACACAACACCGACCAAGCCACTCGCCAACCCCACCGCATTGCAGCGTGTATCAGTTATAAAACAAATCCAATTACATACTGTTCTCGTCTATTAATACGGAACATCCAAAACAGTTTGGCAATGCAGCAGGCCTGCTCGCACGTGCGAACAACACCAAAATCGATGCATGCACGTCAAAAGCAAACTCTGCGCAGCAGGTGGCAGCAGCAGGCGAAACGTCTTCGAACTAAAAACCTGCTCATTGAATTGGCCTCCCGCCCCCGGACGCCCAAAAGCTATTACCATTCCTCGTCTGTTGCGCTGCCTTGCTGCACTTGGACAGCGGACGATGATGACATATAAAGCGCCACGGCCATCGCACGGTTCTTGACACCCAGTTTGTCATAGAGATTCTTGAGGTGATATTTAACCGTATTCCCCGAAATACCGAACCGCGCACCAATCTGTAAATTGGTCCAGCCCTGAGCTAACGCTCCAAGCAGTTCCCTCTCTCGCTTCGTCAGCAGATCGAGCGGATCACTCGTCAACCTTTCGATATCCAAATACGGTAGGCAAAGTCGCCCACGGGCCACCGTCGCGATCGTGTCGAGGAGTGCGTTCGGGTCTTCATTCTTGGAAATGAAGCCCCACACGCCTGCGCGCACCGCGCGGCGCAAGTTGTCGGCGCCATCTTCGCCTGAATAAATGATCAATCGTGCAGCCAGTTGGCGCCGCTTGATGACGTCCAAAAGATCAACCGCTGTCATGTCAGGCAAAGTCCACCCGATTACCCCGACGCAAACGTTCTTGGCCAGACATAGCTCCAGCAAAGCGGCACCGGTTTCCACCGCAGGCGCGACATCGAAACGGCCATCCTTGCAGATGAAATCCTGCAACCCGGCACGCACGACAGGATTCCGGTCAGCGATGATAATAGACGGCCGGGTCGCAGATGTGCCGCCATTTGCCTCACGCGCCTTGGTCATCGAAAATCCACCAAATGCAATGGCGCTATCATCAAGATGGCACGGCACCAGGCCAGTGCTTGCGGCGAACTGGGCTCACGCACAGCCCGCGCTGCGCCTTGGCAGGCGCCAGACCATCGTAAACGCCCCGCGACCACATGATTAAAAGCATCCATTGAGCTTACTTTAATTTTGTTGTTATCCGCCCCTTGGCGCTTGGGACGTTATTTGGAAGTTGCCACGTTGATCATGAGCGGCACCTGCCATGGCAGGCGCGACTTTAGCCCAGATGCAATGCCCATGGCCAGCCAGTCTTCGGCGTGACTTCTGCCACAAGCGATACCCCAAACACAGCCGTGTCCCAGCTCTGCTCGCAAACCATGCGCAGCACTGATTTTCCAGAAAAACCCAGATGCAGAAGGCATACTTGGCGCTCCACCCCGTCAACCGTCGGTTTTGGGTGAGTGCCGAATGCAAAACCCACCACCTCGCCCGCCTTTCTCACGATGGTAGTCCGGCACGGAGGTGAAAATGATGACAGGCCAGGAGAGCCGTGTAGTTCGATGTGGGATATCGGGCAAACGGCACGACACAGACTGTCATCATTTTCACCCCGCCCTGCGGGTCGCGCTGGCGCGCCCGACCGCTGCGTCGGGCAGCTCAACCGTAGGACACCGCCCGCCTCGCGACAAAGGGGGCCGCCAACTATTCTGCTGCCGGCCACTTTTTCTCCACCAGTGGACGATATTGCAGGCCATAGAACATTTCCAGATAGCGCCAGGTTTCGGTGCGTTCAAGATCGGTTATATGTCGCCAGAAACCATAAATGCGCGATAGCGTCATCAAACGCTCAGCATACCGAGCCCACGTATAACGCGCCTCCACCCGCGCTATTGCCCCATCAGAAATGCGGTCCCAAAGTCCAGGGTCTTCGCCACTTCCCGCCATGAACGCACCGATCTTTTCGGCCGCTGCATCGCCGTGGTTGGGATCGATATGGTAGCCCGACTTGCCGTCTTCGATAATCTCAAGAGGACCGCCAAAGCATGTCGCAAAAACCGGGAGCCCAGTCGCCATTGCCTCGATGACAGTCAAACCGAATGCCTCAAACAACGCTGGCTGCACGAAGGCGCCGCGGCGCTCTGCAACAAACCGATAAAGCTCCCCCGACAAGGCCTTCTCCAGATGCATTCCCAGCCAACGCACCTGCCCGTCAAGCTGCAAGTCGTCCATCATCTGGTGCATAGTTGCGATCTGGTCGCGTTCTTCGTTATCGCTGGAGCGCGCCGCATCCACATGGCCAGAGACGATCAGCAAGTTGCAGTGTTTGCGCAATTCCGGGCTTTCGCCAAACCAGCGCGCAAGACCAGTGATGTTTTTAATCCGGTCCATTCGCGCCATGGTGAGCAGCAGCGGCTTTTCCGGCGCGGTGAAATTACCGCGATAGGCCCCCTCTGGCCCCTCTCCGAAAACAAGCTCATCAATCTGTTCGATCAGATGCGGCAACCGGCGCGCCTTGTCGGTTGCGGGAAAGAAAATATCCGTGTCGGCGCCCGGCGAAACGATGTTGAATTTGGGATCGAAGGCATCGATTCCTGAAACAACACGATAAAGCCCAGGCATCGTGTAGGCCATGTGGCTCTCATACTGCCCAACCGTGTTCCGCGTGCCGGCAATTTCCTGGTAGGTCGATGTGATGATGAAGTCCGCCGCATTCATTGCAATCAGGTCCGCAGTGAACTGGCAACTGAAATGGTAATGTGAATCGTTGTCCTTCCAATAGAGATCGGAATAGAGATATTTGGTCTTTTCCAATGCGTGCGCGACATTGCATTGCGTGACCTTGAGCCGGTTTGACAAAAGGGTCGCAACGAGGTTGCCGTCTGAATAGTTGCCAACGATGAGATCAGGACGTGCTGAAAGCTCCGCCAGTAGTTCTCGTTCGCAATCGTGGGAGAAACGCTCAAGGTAAGGCCAGATCTCGAACCGTGACAGCCAATGCTTATGAACTGAACCGTCGGCATGGCGGAACGGAACACGCAGGATGTACGCGTTGCGCGTACCCGCGATCATTTCCTTGCGTTCGTTTGCACTTGTGCCCTCGGCTTCCGGGATCAGTCGCGTGACCACAATGATCTGCGGCTCGATGTCGAGGCCCTGGCAAGCGAGGCGCTCGCGCATTTCACGCTCCAGCGCCCGCACCTGGTCAAGAATATAGACGACCTGCCCGCCCGTATCGGGCCGCCCAAGCACGTTGGTTTGGCCGAACCATCCATGCGGCGACAGGATAACGACCGAAAAGATCATCGGCACGCGCTTCAGGAAATTTTCGATGGTAACCGGAGTTGGCGCTTCGAGTATATCCTGCAGGCAGCGCATCATATCCGACACTTCAACTGCGGTTCGCCCCCAGCCAACCTCGAAGCCCAACGTCTGCATCACAGATACGAAGCTCGCCCACGGCGTTTCATCTGGAAACGTCGAAAGGCGCTCCAGCGCGTTGCGCAGCGCTTCGCGCAGGCCAGGCACATCACCGATCAGGCCATTCAGCATGAGTTGTTGCCCGCGCCACTTATGCAGACGCAGAAATTCCAAAAGCTTCTTGTCACCCGCCGATCCATTTCGGACACTCGATGTATCGAAAATCTGGCTCGACAACCGCCGGTTCAAAAATTCAACACCGCTGCCGATGGAACGCGATTCGCGCATCTTTAATACGTCGCGCAAAAAGGGTTCGAAATCGATTTCGAGTGTCCAATCATCGCTTGATCGGTTGGGGTCGACGAGATGTTCCTTGAAAGCCAGGTATTCGCGCACGGGAATATCCTGTACGTCGAGCTGATCGAGTAGAATACGCAGATAGCTCCAACGCCCGATGCGAGGCCTCAACGCAAGGCATAAGGTTGCACCGTCGTGGGCTGCATCCTGTACCATGCGCAGCATGTTGGTGAGAGGTGTATCAAGCTCGGTTGCGTCAATGCCCCCGTCCGACTCGCCCAGACGATCCAGAACGTCCATCACTTGGCTGCGAAGCAAAAACGGTTGCCCCGCAGAAGCGATACGATGCAGGATGCCGTGCGCGGTCGCGCGGTGGTCGGTGATGTAGCTTTTCAGCGAACCTATATCGATCAGGTGTTGGCTCATGTCATGTCCCATGTGTTTCGTATTGGGTTATAAAAACCAGCGTCTGAAGGCGTGGCACCACGTTGTCCGACGACGCGCCCGGCAAGGTCCTGCGCCCGTTGCAGCGCAATCGACAGGCTCCAGCCCTCCATCAACCCAAGCACTATGATTGATGCAAAAGCATCGCCTGCTCCCACTGTGTCGACCACGTCGGCTTTCGCGTCCGGAAGAACCTCGAAAGTTTGACCTGACTTCGAAACAGCCACGGCACCTTTGGCACCACGCGTCAAAACAACAAATTCAAGATCATGTTTCACTATCAGCTTATGAACCCGGGTCTTTTGATCTTCCGGCCCCTTCGCAACATGATCAAGCTCTTCGTCATTAAGCTTGACCCAAGTCGCCTGACCGATCATCCGCTCGGCTTCCGCTATCGTCCACCAAGGTGCGCGCAGATTAACGTCGAGAAAAATTGGCGCCTTGCAGCGATCAAGTAGCTGACTGAAATTATTGCGCGTCGTTTCACTGCGCATCGCAAGGGTGCCATGATAAATCAGACACGTATTCTCCGGCAGCTTGTCACCCACGTCGTCAATATAGTCGTAGGCAGCGTTTGCCACGATGTCAAAACGCGGGTCGCCGTTCACAAAGCGCACATCGACGCTGCCGGTTGGTCGGGCAACGTCTGTTTGCAAGCCATCGGTGTCCATACCCCAGCCTTCCATTCTGGCCAGGATTGACCGACCCGCTTCATCGTGCCCAACACGGGAAACGAACAACGGCCTCTTGCCCAACGCCTGCAAGTGCCACGCGACATTGAATGGAGCACCACCAAGAACCGAGCTGCCGTCGGGAAAGCGGTCATACAATACCTCGCCGAAAACCAAGGGTCGGCCGCTCATTTTTGTCATTGAGTGTGCTCCAGTCGGGTGTTCGAATGAGCCAAAGTCCCTACACCGCCGTTTCCTGGGCCTTGAACACGCCGTAGTGAAAGGCGCCCTCGATAACCCCGCTCGTATAGTAACCACTCAACCCATCGCTTTGCCCTTTGGCGTGATAGATTTTCAGCTCAGGCGCCAGTCGGCGTGCCTTCTTTATGTTCTCGACAAGTTGTTCATCAGCGTTCCGCACCAGCACACCGCAAAAGCCTGCGGTCAGCGGGAAGATATCGTTGCCACTATCCCCGCAGAAGACAACATCGCCCCGCTCCTGACCATACTCATCAGCCACATATTCCAATGCAGTTTGTTTTGTCGCGCTGTTGGGAAGAAAATCGAGAAGACCTTTGCCGTCCTGTGGATCGAAACTGTAAATTGCAACTTCATCGAACTGGCCCTTCACGCGCTCATCGACCGCAGTCAGGATGTCATCGCGACGCGCATGATCTGCATAATAGCTTTGCTTGAATGGATTGAGATGCTCCCGTTCCTGTTCACGCAATCCATCGACATCTGCCACGGCATCGCGCACCGCGCTTGCGTCCCATCGCGGGCTGGAACGCCTAACGTGTGCGTTCCAGCCGTCGTCTGGCACCCACGCCCCATCCTTATATTTCCGAATGGTTGTACCAACGTCACCGCATAGAACGTCGGGATAGCGCACGCCGAATTCGGCAATTGCCTTTTCGGTCAGCGCCAGGCTCCGCCCGGTAACATAGACCAAGAGCACATCGTTGCTTCGCGTCAGACTGTTGAACAAGTCAATGGCACCTGGGTCGGCCGGCCACTCACCGTTTGGCAACAGTGTGCGGTCCAGGTCAGTGGCTAGAATTTTCATGTTCGCACCTTGGATTTCCGATCCGGGCCGGGCGGGGTTTCGACGTAGGCTAGAGCATTTTCCGACGAAGTGGACACCGGTTCGTCGCAGAAAATGCGACCAAACAAAAAAGCTAGAGCGCTGATCCGATTCCATCGGATCGAAAAGCGCTATAGAGCATTTTCCAACGAAGTGGACGCCGGTTCGCCGAAGAAAATGCGACCAAACAAAAAAGCTGGAGCGCTGTGCGGCGTTAAACCTGCATAGAGCAACACCTGCGAGCGATCGTTCTTCCGATGCAGTCGAGACCGTTGATCGCCATCAACGTCCACATCCAATTCACCATGGAATGTCGACAATAGCTGCGTTCTGCATCCACAAGCGTCACCACCTCATCATCGAACAAGACAACTGCTCTTTCACGTCGAGCGCCCCTGAGACGGATCGCCTTCGCCCTCCGCCGGAACCTGGCACGAGCCAAAGAAATCATAATGCTCGATCGCCTCAAGTATACCGCGCGCATGCGAACGCTTTGCAAAGTAGATGCGTTCGATATCGGTTAGCCGAGACAATTCCTCATCGTGTCGGTTGGCAACCACCACGGCAAGCGTGTTTCCCCGCATCATGTCTTCATCCGCGCCCGAACCACCCGCAACCAATGTATGTTCAAGCGGCACGCCCCAACCCGCCATCACATAGCGCAGCGCCAGCCCCTTCGACGCTCGCACCGGCAGAATGTCCATGTACTGGCCAAAAGACAGCGTCACGTTTACGGAGAGTTCCTCCTTGTGCAGCAGGCTCACGATTTCCTCGATAGGCGGCGCCGTCGCATCATCATAATAGTAGCTGAGCTTGAAAAAGCTCTGCTCGGTGTCAGGCTGCAATTTGAGCCCCGGCAGATCTGCAAGAAACGGTCGAATTTTACGCGGCGGAGTCCAGTGATGGTCTATATGGCGCACCCACGCATCATCCTTGGTCAACTCAGGCGCGTAATGGATTTGTGTTCCAGCACTTGTAATGAGCACGTCGGGTTCGGGAATATTGTAACGGCGAAGCATTCGCAAGGCGCTGTCGAGGCGACGACCGGTGGCAATGCCGAAATGCGCACACGTCCGATTGGCTCGCATCATCTCGACAAACGTGGGAAGAGAATCGGGATCACCCAGAAGGTTCTGGTCCAGGTCTGAAAAAAGAGCACGGTCGTGATGAAGCTTGCCGCGTTGGCGTTTGGCAGGACGAAATAGCCGGCCCGTTTCGTCCAACACCGGTCGAACTTCTGCAAGATAGGATTTTGAATGCGCATCCCAGGAATAGTGCGTGGACACGCCCTTGAGCCCGTTAAGTGAGCAGCGCTCCCAGAATGCGCCATCTTTCAGAATTGCAAGCAAAGCAGTCGTTATGTCGTCAACGTCGAGTGGATCGATCAAAAGCCCGTTGTTGCAGTTGCCTATAATCTCGGTTGGACCACCATCATCTGTAGCCGCAATCGGCAAGCCACTCGCGGCAGCTTCGATCAACGTCAATCCAAAAGGTTCAGTCAGCGCCGGATTGACGAACACGCCCTTCAACCGTGCACCGTGCCGGTAGATCTCTGGAACGTCTACGCTCTTGTGGTGTTTTGGATACGCTACCCGGCCATAAAGATCGTATTTGTCCACCAGCATCAGCAGTTCGGAAAGCACTTGTTGCGCACCCTCGTCCATCGCGGCAATGTCATCGCGGTTGCCCGCAACCACAACCAGATTGGCAAGTTCTTGTAGTTCGTTAGAACTCCCGTAGGCGCTCACAAGTGTAGAGATATTCTTGCGCGCATCCGGTCTGGAAAGAGCCAAAATCGAGGGTTTGTCTGGATCGCGCAAAAAGCGATCGATTTCATCAAGGATTGCCGGCCGCTCTCCGGTCGCTCGCGCGACAAAAGGAGGACGGAAAATTTTAAGGTCTATCCCCGGCGGAATAACCCTCATCTGATCGGGCTGGTAATGATCGTAGAGTTCGTATTGCTCGTCGATCTCCTGGCGTGTGCTGGTGACAACGCGCTCGGCATTGGCCAGCGTCATCTCTTCCGCCTCGATACGCCGACGCATGTTGTAGCGGTTGTCGACCGCCTCCTTCGTTAACCCGGTTGCGATCAAACGGCGGCGCTTGACCCGCCCAAGTGAATGCCCCGTGAATATCAGCGGAATGCCGAGCAGTTGCGATAATCTGGTGCCCACGTAGCCTGCGTCCGCATAATGGGCATGCAACAAATCCGGCAAGCGCGGCTGCGAGCGCAGAAGGACAAGGGCGTTGTCGATAAAGCCGTCGAGATGGTCCCAAAGGCGTTCCTTGGGAAAATAGACCTCCTTCGGTCCTGCTTCGATGCGCACGATCCTTACTTTGTCGGAAACGGTTTCGATCGGCTCACTGTAATCGGTTGATACGCTTGGATCGGCGATCAGGCGTGTCAAAAGATCGACACGCTCCACCTCATCACGCCGCCCCAGCGCCGTCGCGAGTTCGACCACATACTTAATCTGGCCGCCGGTATCTGCGTCCCGGCCAAGCTCAAGGTTTTGTCCGCGAACAAGCCCGTGCACGCTGAGATGGAGAAGATAAAGCTTGTTCGTGGTGTGCGTAGTCAACGCCATGCATTCCCTGGTTCGTTCGGCGCGAATACTGGACCAATTAGCCAGATCCAGAATTGCCACAAAGCATGCAGGGCCAAAATTTTGAGCAGTTCAGCGCACAAAATTTGCCCAAAGCAGAAAACCAGAACCCGTTTGTCGTTCACAGCACTTGAATAAGTGCCATCGGCTGGAATGCTTAGTGTTGCAAGAGACCGCACTTATCGCAACCCCGCCGAGACAGTGGGTGGCCAGCCATCATCGCTTCGCATGGGTATATAGGTTCGACGGCCATCTTCATCGGGCCAACAACAAACTGCAGGCACAGTCCGTTCTAGAGCATGTTCCGACGAAGTGGACACCGGTTCGTCGAAGAAAATGCGACCGAACAAGAAGCTAGAGCGCCGATCCGATTCTATCGGATCGGAATGCGCTCTAGCCGGAACCATGCCCACGGTTAATCCGCCAATCAATGGTGAGCGATTTGCAATCGCCCGCCTAATTCGTGATGGCACCCTGTAGCACCTCAACGCGGTCGCCGTGACGGCTGATCTCGATTCTGACCGGCGCTTGACCCTGCGGCGCGGGTGCCGACAACACCACGCTTTGTCCCGGAGACAGCACAGCCTCGAACCGAACAGCCTTGCTTTCGGCATCTGCAAGCGTAGCAACGACCCTAAATCCAGCTTTGTCCACGGTGTAATACGCCACGCCTTTAGCCACGCCAAGATCGATGGGTTGCCCGCGGTAGGCAGCCAGATCGCCAGCCTGAGCTGCGGTGGCAACACCTGCCAAGGCAACGATCGCTACCAATGTTTTCTTCAAATTCTTCATGGTTCTTTGCTCCTGATCTGGTGAAAGGCCACAACCGCCTTCCTCTCTGACCGGGAGAATGGTACAAAGCGCATTATTAGTCCAACCGATTGGATTCATATTGGCTATCGATTATAATAATTTGTCTCGTATCGACCTCAACCTGCTCGTTGCCTTTGATGCCTTGATCACCGAACGCAGCGTGACGAAGGCGGCTGAACGTGTCGGGCTTGGTCAATCCGCGATGAGTCACAACCTGGCAAGACTTCGCCAACTGTTCGACGATGAACTTTTTGTACGCACGCCGCACGGTATGCGCCCCACACCCAAGGCTGCCGCATTGGCCGATCGCGTGCGGATCACGCTGTCAGGCATACAGGGCCTTGTGTCGCGCGAAGAACAATTCGACCCCACCAAGGCAAATCGCACCTTTCGCATCGCTCTTCCCGACAGCGTGGAAATGCTGATCGGACCCAAGCTCCTGGCCATCGGCTGCGCTGAAGCACCTGGATTACGATTCCGTCTCTACTCGACGGACGAACGTCAACTGCTCGAAGAAATCGACGCTGACAATATAGATATCGGCATAGGCATTGGAACGTTTCCCGGCGGCCAGGTTCACCATAAACGCAGGTTGCTTTCCACCGACAGTTATCTATGCATGTTCAACGCCCAACAAGTTGGCTTCAAACCGCCCATCTCGCTGAAAAACTACGTGCGCCTGCCGCATGTACTGACGAGCCTGCGCAAAGGAGAACGCGGTGTCGTTGACGATGCACTTGAAAAAATCGGTCAGTCCCGCACTGTTGCGTTGGTCACGCCGCGCTTCGTCGGTGTGCCGTTTCTTGTCGCCGGTGCTCCCGTAGTCACCACAATGCATGCGAGACTGGCGCGCATTTTTGCCAAGGAACTAAATCTCGCGCTCAGCCGCGTTCCTGTCGATCTACCCGAGGTCAGAATGTCGATGCTATGGCACGCATCATATGATGACGACGCCGGACACGCCTGGCTGAGAAACGCCATTGTCAGGGCCAGCGGAAAGGCGCGATAACAAACCGCAAACACGAAGTTGCCAAGCTGCGCTGGCCACTGCACCGCCTGAAACTTTATCCAAACCCGCAAACCAGCCATATGGAGTGCCATGTCACCGAACCCGCCCGAGACACAACAAGCAAGCGGCACGGGAAGCGTGACGGGCCTGATCCTTTTAGCGACCACGTTGTTCGTCCTCTTATCCGAATGGACGGGGTCCACATCACTCAGGTATCCAGCAGCGATTGGCGTCGCGCTGTTTATTGCGGTTTCGATTCCCTACGTCAGGTGGTCGCGGCGCATTTTCATAATCGTCGCAATTGCCCTGACACTCAGCGCCTATTTTACCAACCCGAATTGGTGGCAGATCACAAATAGCGCGATGAATAGCGCCGCTTTCATTGCTGCATTCTTCACTGCACTTACAAGCCTGCGCAGCGCATCGGCAACCTCTCCATCCATTGAAAAATGCGGTCACTTCCTGGCTGAACAACCGCCCGGTCGACGTTACCTCGCGTTGACAACCGGCGGACATTTGTTCGCACTGGTCCTCAACTATGGCGCAATTTCATTGTTGGGAAACCTAGCGGAGGTCAGCGCACGCCGCGAACCAAACGAAGAAATCCGCAATCACCGCCTTCGCCGAATGTTGCTGGCCATCCAGCGTGGTTTCATCTCCACATTGCCCTGGTCGCCCTTGACCTTCGCCATCGCAATTTCGACATCACTTGTGCCTGGAGCAACTTGGGCCGGCGCGCTCGCTTATTGCCTCGGCAGCGCACTCATTCTCGCCGGAATCGGATGGGCAATGGATGCCATCTTCAAGCCTCGCCTCACTGTTCCAGTTCCGCAGCGCCAGAAGCCGCAGGAAAGTTGGACAAGTCTCCTCCCTCTTCTTGTCCTTCTGGCTCTGCTCGCGTTCGTCATCGGCACGATTCACCTGATCACGGGTATCCGGGCCGTAGGTGTCGTGATGCTCGTCGTCCCGCTCGTTTCCGTCGCCTGGATTGCGATACAAAACTTGGATGAAGCACCTTTCAAACAAGCCAGCCAACAAATTCATCACTACATTTCAAGCGATCTTCCCGGCTACACATCTGAACTCGTGCTCCTCGCCATGGCTGGCTTCATAGGCACGATTGGCGCACAGTTGCTTGGCCCGATGGTTGCAGGATCACACCTGGATATGGGCGTAATACCAGGTTGGCTCTTGCTTGTCTCACTGGTCTGGATCATCCCGATAGCCGGCCAGTTGGGAATGAACCCGATATTGTCGGTTTCGCTCTTGGCACCACTCTTGCCGACCTCGGCGCAATTGGGAGTTTCACCGGCCGGAATTGTAACCGCAATTACGGCTGGCTGGGCACTGAGCGGCGCAAGTTCACCGTTCACAGCAACGACAATGCTTGTGGGAAACGTGGCAGGCGTCAGCGCATGGCGTGTAGGGTTGAAATGGAACGGCGCATATTCTTTAGTTTGCGCAGTGGCATTATCCGTGTGGGTTGCCATTGTCGCGCTGCACTTCACCCCCATTTAGAGCATTTTCCGACGAAGTGGATACCGGTTCGTCGCAGAAAATGCGACCAAACCAAAAAGTTGGAGCGCTGATCCGATACCATCGGATCGAAAAGCGCTCTAGAGCTCTGTCTGAGCCGTTCAAAAATGCCCAATTTAAAAGCATTTGCACAGCGATGCTGCCCAGCAATAGAGCTTTCAAACCTCAGCGCTACGATACGCGACACGCCCCACAGGTGAACACGCCAAAAGACGTATGCCAACGGATTGCCCGCCACTGCGACACCTTCGCCCGGAACCAATGGCTGAACAGTATCCGCTCGACGGAAAGCGGCTCCGGTGGAATTATGGAACAATGCAACGACGACACTGAGAATGTTCCAATGTCTCTATATACTCTGTTTCAAGCGGTATAATCATCTTGCCTTGAACGGATTGCAAACGCGCCACGTCTGTGTCGGCTTGGCAGCTCGACGCCCAAACTTCAGGTGAAGACCAATGCAGAATTTCATCGACAGAAGCGATGCAAGCCCGGCCGCGGGCGAACTCGCTGAAAAGGACCTGCCTCTGCGCGACGAAATTCGCCTGCTCGGCCGCATCCTCGGCGACACAGTGAGAGAACAGCAAGGCGCTGCCACGTTCGATGTCGTTGAAAGCGTGCGCCAGCTCTCGATCCGCTTTCATCGCGGTGAAGATGCCGCCGCCCAGCGCGAGCTTGAGTCGATATTGAATTCTCTCTCTCCCACACAGGCATCGCACATTATTCGCGCCTACAGCTTCTTTTCCCATCTCGCCAACATCGCCGAGGACCAGCACCATATTCGGCGCACGCGCGCGCACGACCTCGCCAACGCAGCGCCACGGGAAGGAACGATGGCGATGGCGCTGTCGCGCGCAAGGCAGGCCGGCGTTTCCGATTCCATGCTGGCGGACTTCTTTTCCCAAGCCCACGTGATACCGGTTTTGACCGCCCATCCAACGGAGGTTCGCAGAAAGAGCACACTGGATCGGGAAATGGAAATTGCGCATTTGCTCGAAGAGAAGGATCGAACCTCCCTCACCCGGCACGAATTGGAGGCATCCGAACAAGCATTGCGTCGCGCCATACTTATCCTGTGGCAAACCTCCGTACTGCGCTCAAACCGCCTGGCCGTACTCGATGAGGTTAAGAACGGCACGTCATACTACGACTACGTGTTTTTGCGCGAACTGCCGCGTCTTTATGCCAAACTTGAAGATGCCCTGGCCGAATCGGACCGGTCCTGGAAGCAAATCCGGCTCCCATCTTTCCTGCGGTTGGGAAGCTGGATCGGCGGGGATCGCGATGGAAACCCCTTCGTTACCGCCGAGGTCCTGCGCGATGCATTGCGCACTCAGTCCAGCAAAGCCCTCGAATTCTATCTTTCTGAGCTTCATACGTTGGGCAGTGAGTTATCTGTAGACGGCCGCCTCGTTGGTGTATCCGAGGACCTTGCACAGCTAGCCAAGCGCTCTCCCGACACATCACCACACCGGCAGGACGAACCATATCGGCGCGCAATCGCAGGCCTTTATGCGCGTCTGTCCACAACAGCAATGGCGCTTGATGATCTGCAAGCTCCGCTCCATGCCGTCGGCGTCGCTCCTGCCTATTCCACATATGAAGAATTTGCCGCTGACCTGGAAATCTTGCACAGGTCGTTGTGCGCGAATGGTTCCGCATTGCTGGCTAACGGACGCCTCCGCAACCTCCGGCGTGCTGTCGATGTATTCGGCTTCCACCTGGCCGGCCTTGATATGCGCCAGAACTCCGACGTCCACGAACGCGTTGTCTCAGAACTCATCGACACAAGCCGGCCAGGCCAGCAATATTCGGCACTCAGCGAGCAGCAACGGATCAAGATCCTGCTTGAAGAACTCTCCACACCAAGGCTGCTCACCTCGCCATTCGTGAACTATTCAGCCGAAACCTCATCAGAGCTGGCTATCTTGCATGCCGCAGCCTCCGCACACGAGCAATACGGTCACAAGTCCGTCCCTAACTATGTGATCTCGAAAACCGATAGCGCGTCCGATGTGCTGGAAGTTGCCCTGCTGCTCAAGGAAGCCGGGTTATTTCTACCGCACAAGAGCAAGTTGCATGTAAACATTGTGCCCTTGTTCGAAACCATCACCGACCTGCGCAATTGCGCACGGGTCATGGACGAGCTGTTCAGCCTGCCACTCTATTCAACTGTTCTGGGCAGCCGGGATGGATGGCAGGAAGTGATGCTCGGATATTCCGATAGCAACAAGGACGGCGGCTACCTCACATCCGGCTGGGAACTCTATAAAGCCGAGACAAAGCTCGTCGAAGTTTTCCGCCGCCACAACATCAAACTTCGGCTCTTCCATGGCCGCGGCGGTTCTGTTGGGCGCGGCGGCGGCCCAAGCTATCAGGCCATCCTGGCGCAGCCGGGCGGTGCCGTTCAAGGCGCCATCCGCATCACCGAACAAGGAGAGGTCATTTCGAGCAAATACTCAAACGCCGAACTTGGCCAACGCAATCTGGAAATTCTTGCCGCAGCCACCCTTGAAGCAACACTGCTTCCCCAGCCACGCACCGCGCCAGACTTGCGCTACGTCGATGTTATGGAGGAACTCTCCGCCACTGCATTCAGCAAGTATCGCGACCTGGTCTACGAAACGGACGGTTTCGAACAGTATTTCCGTGAATCAACCGTCATTGGCGAGATTTCAAAGCTCAACATCGGCAGCCGCCCGGCATCGCGTAAAACGTCGACCCGTATTGAAGATCTGCGCGCCATACCCTGGGTCTTCAGTTGGGCTCAGTGCCGCCTCATGTTGCCCGGCTGGTTCGGCTTCGGCTCGGCGGTAAAGTCCTTCCTGAAGAACCACCCAAACGATGGCCTGCAAACCTTGAAGGAAATGTACGTCAACTGGCCGTTCTTTGAGGCGCTATTGTCAAACATCGACATGGTGCTTGCAAAAACCGACATTGCGATCGCCTCCCGTTACGCCACCCTCGTGTCCGACGAGTCCTTGCGCTCCGCTATATTCCCGCGGCTTCGCACCGAGTTGCTAGAAACCATCGAAGCTGTCTTGACGATTATGGGACATTCCCAATTGCTGCAAAAGAACCCGCTTCTCGCGCGCTCCATCCAGCATCGCTTTCCCTACGTCGACCCCTTGAACCACATGCAGCTTGAACTCCTCAAACGCTATCGCGGCGGCGACGCCTCCGAAGATGTTGTAAAGGGCATACATCTCACCATAAACGGCATCGCTGCTGGTCTGAGAAACAGTGGCTAGCCCGCCTTTCTCACGATGGCATGGCCGGCACGGAGGTGTAAATGATGACAGGCCAGGAGAGCCGTGTAGTTCGATGTGGGACATCGGGCAAGCGGCGCGACACAGACTGTCATCATTTTCACCCCGCCCTGCGGGTCGTGCTGGCGCGGCCGACCGCTGCGTCGGGCGGCTCAACCGTAGACCACCGCTACGCTTTTCGCCTCCCTCCTTGCGGGTCGATCTCGCGCCAGCGCGATGACGGCCGTGCCCTCGTGAGAAAGCCGGGCTAGTGCATGTTTCGACGAAGTGGACACCGGTTTGTCGAAGAAAATGCAACCAAACAAAAAGCTGGAGCGCCAATCCGATAGAATCGGATCGGCGCTCTAGAGTGAGTTTATGAAGGCGATCAGCGCGCCACGCTCCGCATTGGTCAGTGCCGCGTAAGCATCACACGCGCCTTGTCCCTCTCCACCATGCCAGAGGATCGCCTCCTCGACATTTCGGGCACGTCCATCGTGCAAAAGGAATGTATGGCCGCTCACTGTCTCGGTCAGACCAATGCCCCACAACGGGGCGGTGCGCCATTCACGACCGGTGGCTAGGCCTTCCGGTCGATTATCGGCAAGGCCATCCCCCATGTCATGCAACAGCAAATCCGTGTAGGGCCAGATCTTCTGGTTTGATAGGTGCGGCTGGCTAGGGCTCTCGCCGGTCGTCATCGATGGGTGATGACACGACGAACAGCCAATGGCATTGAAAATCGTCTTGCCTTGAAGCACATCCTCAGAACCTGCACTGCGTCGCAACGGCACCGCGAGATTTTGCGCGTAGAACGTAACGAGATCGAGCAATTGGTCGGACACTTCGGGGTCATGGGGTTTAGGCGAATTGCCATTGGGCGCGGCCAGGCAGGCACTTTGCGCCGCCCTACAATCCCCCGAAGAAGATGGAAACAGCGACGTCGACAGGCCCATGTCGCCGTTGAAGGCATCGGCACTTTGCTGCCTGATACTTGGATTGCCGCCTTTCCATCCAAACCGACCAAGCTTCACGCGCCCTGTTTCATGCGACCAGACTTCGTTTGCCCGTCCTGAAATGCCGTTAGCATCCTTGTCATTTGGATCAGCAAGCGCTCGGATGGTGGCCTCGGGTACAGCTTCCAGCAGCCCCAACCCAATCATCTGCGGGGCAACGCGTGGCGAAAGCATCGTATCAGCATGGAGCCGCCCGTAGCCCGGTGTGGCAATCGAATATACAGGCTTCCGCAACGTCACATTCAAACCATCGCCCAACGTCACAGGATAGTCCTCGTAGCGGATTGCCATTTGGCCTTCCGGTGCATGTCCCTGGATGGCGAAGTTCTGCAACTGCCCGCCGTAAGTCGGCTCCGGGATGACGTTCATACGGTGCTCGGCCAACGTTCGCACTTGATCTTCGGTCTGCGGCCGGATCGAAAGCCTCAAGAACATCGAAACCGCGGCTTCACCCTCGGCCGGGGGATGGCCGCGTCCGTCCTTCAAATGGCAGTTCTGGCACGCACGCGCATTGTAAAGCGGACCCAGTCCATCGGAGGATTGCGTCGACGAAGGCGATGACACCCACTGCTTGCGGAAGATTGCGTTGCCGAGCCTGAAGCGAAGTTCACCCTCAAATCCAATGTCGTTGGAGAATCGCGAGAAAGCATCGCGATGGTTGGTCGAACCTGGCGTGGTTGCTGTGCCGCCGGGCAGCAATTCTCCCGGCTCATGTGCTGCCGCAAATTGTTCGGCATGAGCCGTGACAAGGTAACCTGCAAGGCATGCACTTGTGATCGCGGTCGCGGAAATTGCTGCAATTGGATATGTTATCACGGCGTGTTGCGCCCCCGCATGTTGCTGGTAGTTCGCGCCATATTACGAAGGCTTGTTATAATTTTAAAAAATGGAACCGGAAGTCGGGAGTAGGCTTCCGGTTCCAGGCACCGAGCGTAGGGAAGGATCCGCTCAGAATGAAATCTTTGAACCAACCACGATTGTCTGGAAATCCTCGATAACGGGTGTTGCTACCGGAGTGTTGGCGCCGTTCGCAAGATCGAGATCAAGCTCATGATGGCGGTAACCGATGTAAATCTCCATGGCCGCCGCCTCGATATGTTGCACGACGCCAAAGCCCCAGACTTCTGCTTGGCTTCCCGTGATGGTGTCGCCCGCAACACTCGAAATGCCGGCGCCAAATGCATCCGCATTCGACAGGAAATCATTGAAACGGCCAAATTCTCCATAGAAAGCCGTAGGCCCCAGGGCACTCAACTTCGCGATCCAGCCAAGTTTTGTGTAAATGAAATTTGCTGTGGCAAGGCCGCGATCATCAAAGTCTTGCTCACCTGCTGAGATCAGGACATTGAAGCCCGAAGGTTCATGCAAGATTGCTATCGAACCAACGAGAACCTTCGATGGATCACCGCCGCTGCCGTCAAGGCCATTCTCATCTGTGTCCTGGCTGTAGGCGATAGATGCGGAAATCTTGATGGAATTGAAGTCGCCCTCGTATTGTGCACCGACATCCCACATGTCGTCCTCGCCCCAACTGGCTGAAAGAACGAAGCCCGCGATGACCGGGGTGTCATAGCGCACGACGTTGGCGGTGTCGCCGTTCAAATGGCTATAAAGGTCGCCGAGTGCAACGTCCGACAGCGTGCCGTCTTTGCGGCGCAAGAAGAACCCGCCACCCATGTCCTGCACGCCTGTATAGCCAGCAGATCCGGTTTCGGATAGGTCGTTTTCTGGAGCGGTGTCGGAAACACGCGAGACTTGGCCCATCGACAGGCGGCCTATTTTCTCGCTTTCCACAAACCAGTAGGATTCCCAAACGACGAAGCCTGCATCGCCGTCGTCCTGATACTGGTCCACCTCGTCGGAAAGTGTATCCTTCAAGCGGATCGTGACCACATAACCCGCGCGAACGCTATCGGTGATTTTCGCATCGCCTGTAAACGAGAAGTTGGACTGGTCATTCTTGTTGCCCACGACAAAAGCATTGCTCTCGCGCCCATCATCCCAGAACATGACCGCAGAATTGACGTGACCCGAAACAGTCAGCGCTACCTTACGGTTACCCTTTAGCGCAGTTGTTGCCTCCAGTTCGGCAATGCGTTCTTCCAGATCAGCGCAGCAGTCTCCGCCAAGATCGGCAGCGTAGAGTGGTGCGGCTGTGTTCAGACAAGCGAGAAAAATCGGCGCACAGAGGCTCAGCCGAAGAAACTGGGTCATAAAGACCTCTCTTCAGATTAGTTGTTTTCGTTGTCGTTGCAGAGCCGGGACGAGCCCCGGGTATGGTTACTGTTTCGTGGTCGTTACCTTGCTTGGATCATCAAGGCTGTCAGAGCCTTCAAATTGGGCCGGTCCCAGCTCGAACACGGCCATTGCACGCTCGAATTCCTTGGCTTGCGCAATGAGTGAATCGGTAGAAGCTTGAACGATGGCATTACCCTCGTCGTTGCCTTGTCCGATCATCTGGTCGTAGCGCTCCACCTTTTCGGCGCGGGCTCTTAATGCAGCCATCTTCTCGACCGTGGCATCAAGCGCCTTGCGGACGGCGGCGTCGGTCCGTGGCGATTTCGCCTTGACGAGATCGGAGACAGACGGCCCTTTAACTTCGTTGCCGTCGATGCGCTTGTAGGTTCCCAAGTAGACATTGCGGATGCCAATGACATCAAAGTAGTGCGAGTTGTGCGTATTGTCAGAAAAGCAATCCTGCTCTTCTTCAGGATCATGCAAAAGCAACCCAAGCTTCATGCGCTCACCCGCCAACTCTCCATAGGAGAGCGATCCCAGACCAGTGAAGATTGTTTTGAGACCCGCGTTTCCTTTAGCCACCGTTACGGCCTTGCGGGCGTCACCGTCCTTACCCCACTGACCCGCCATCCAGACCAGATCGTCAACGAGTAGATCAGTCACCGCCTTGACATAGGCGGCGCGGCGGTCGCAATTGCCGCCGGTGCAGTTTTTGGTGTCGAAGTCGGTTGCCCGACGGATGCCTGCGCCTGCATCTGTGCCGTTGAGGTCCTGTCCCCACAAAAGGAATTCGATGGCGTGATAACCGGTCGCGACATTGGCCTCTACACCACCAGCTTCCTGAAGTTTTTCCGCCAGGACGGCCTTGGTGATCGTTGACAGGTCAACAGCCTCGCCGCCGATCATTATCGATTTTGAAGCGATCACGTTGGCGGTGAAGAGCGGGTTTTCCGGATTGTCCAAGCCATACGAGGAATCGACATAGTCGATAAGTCCTTCGTCCAGCGGCCAAGCGTTTACCTTGCCCTCCCAGTCGTCGACAATCTTATTGCCGAAGCGGAAGGCTTCCGTCTGCTGGTAAGGCACGCGGGCAGCGATCCAGGCAGCCCGGGCTGCGGCCAGATTGGTATCGGTTGGTTTTGCGATGAGCTTGTCGATCGCACCCTGAAGGATCTTCGCAGTAGCCAAGGAATCAGCGTAACCGGCCTCAGCGACATCGGCATAGTTCGACAACACCGCGCCAATTGAAGGAACGTCCTGCGCCGAAACTGGCAACGCAGATAGCAGAAACGGTGCGACAAATGCCGCACGCACGACAGGCTTTATCATCTTCATGTTCTCCGACAAGCACAGGGTTCAAAGCCCTGGGTTCGGTGCGGCAACTAAAGCCATGCAGGTTGATAGGATTGGTTAAGCCTGCAACGCCTAAACTGGTTTACACTACATACGGATTCCGTCAAGAAATAATGATGACAAATTTCGTATAGATTTTATGATGCATTCCATAGAGTGCAAAATTTGCCTCGTTGAGCTACGTGCGCCCCAGGCGGCAATAAATTTTCACGAGCAGGACTACAATCATGGGTCGGTTCAGGCAGCGCATCGCTTTGCAGCTTGTCGATAGTCTTCAGCGAAATGGAAGCGGCATCCGTCGGGCGAAAGATCCCGGTGGCCCCAAGACAGAACGACCGGTAAAAGCTACAAGGTTGACGAGGTTGCGGAATTCCTTGAAAAGGCGATTCGCAAATTTAGGTAAGAGGCGGTCTGTGTCATGAAGCTCAACAAGGCGACATCGCATGCCTTACGTGTTCTTGTGGCCTGCGCGCGTTCTGACCAGGATCTCCAGAAGGTCGCCGAGTTGGCGAGCGAACTGGGCCTGACCCAGCAAAACACATTCAAGATGGTTCATCTGCTCTCACGCGGCGGGTTTATGGCAGGGGAGCGGGGAAGGTATGGCGGTGTGCGCCTCGCACGGCCAGCAGATGCGATCAAGGTCGGCGATGTAGTCAGGGTGATAGAGTTGGAAGCGAGCGAAAGCGCGGAAGGCGTAACGCTACCCCAGTCGCAGGAACGACTGTTCGACGCTGCGTTCGAGGCATTCCTGACGGTGCTTAACCAGGCGACAATAGCCGACATGGCCGAGGCCCAGAAAACTGCGAAAAGGCCTGCGCGATCAAAAAAGGCCAAACCGGTCAAACCACGCAAAACG